>CAVSJJ010000004.1:0-602119 GCA_963728395.1 uncultured Actinomycetota bacterium | reverse complement strand
TGCGCTTCCCCGCCCACCCAGGCGAGCCCTGCGTCTTTGCGCCGCCTGTCGACCGCCCGGATCGCGGCAAGAGCGGACGTCTTCGCTACCCTAGGGCCGTTCCCCAGACACGTCTCCGTGAGCGAAGACGACGGTGCTCTCGTCGCTGGCCCAGACCTCGAGCCACGTCGGTGTCCCGCGTCGTCCCGTGAAGCGGGGAGCAGGACCACGTCGCAGCCTGCGCAGTTGTTCGCTGGTCAGCCACTGCGGAGTACAACTGTCGTCCCCGCCTCCGAACATTCCGCCACAACCGCAGTCCTCGGCGATGACCAAGGCCCCGGCGTCCACGAGGCGCTGAGCCTCCTCGACCGAGG
Organism: uncultured Actinomycetota bacterium; assembly: GCA_963728395.1. Taxonomy (GTDB): domain Bacteria; phylum Actinomycetota; class Actinomycetes; order Actinomycetales; family Dermatophilaceae; genus CAVSJJ01. The sequence goes on along the minus strand of CAVSJJ010000004.1, from coordinate 601,766 downwards.
CGTCTTCCTCCTGCAGTGGCAGCTGGTGCCCCGTGGGGTCGAAGAACTCGCCGGCGACATTGACTGCGCCCGGCCTGGCCGAATACTGCCCGGTCCGCGACTCCTTGGTTTCCGACCAGGTCGGCTGGTTGACGAGGTCGGCGAACGTCTCACGCCGCGGGCTCTTTGCCATGGCTCATCGTGACACGGGCAAGCCTGGAACCAGCGCTCAGTGCGGCAATTCAAGGCGATGGGGGCTTGGCCTTGATGACCTCGATCGGGCATCTCGGGCCGGGAGCCCTGGCGATGCGTTGGTCGCCGGTGAGCAGGGTGACCTGGAGGGCTTCGGCCAGAGCGACGTAGGCCGCGTCGTAGATCGTCAGGTTGTCCCGCAGCTCCCAGCAGCGCTCGACCAGCGCGGTGTGGTCGACCCGCTGGACCGGGATCGCCTGGAGGTCGGCGAGGGCCAGCCGGGCGCGTCGCGGGTCGATGTGTCCGCCGCGGGCCAGGCCGCGCCAGGCCGAGACCACCTCGAGGTCGACCAGCGACGGCGCGGCCAAAGCCTCGCCGCGGAGCCGGTCTCGGACCTGGTCGCCGTCCGGGCCGTCGTCGACGAGCGCGACGGCCAGGACGGAGGCGTCAATGACGAGCACGATCGAACCGCAGCGCGCTGACCGCGTCACGCAGCGGCAGGGACCCGCCGGCCCGGCCGCCGGCTCGCTCGAGGACCTCATCGATCGTCGGCCGGGCAGCCTCGGCGATCAGCTTGGAGCGCAGGTACTCCTGCAGCGACTGGTGCGCCGCCGAGGCGCGCTGTCGTAGGACGGCGTGGGTGTCCTCGGGGACGTCCTTGATCTGGATGTTCGGCATGGAGCCATTATGGCGCCACAGATGTCGAAGCGGAAGCGGCCGACTCTCAAGCATGAGCGGGCGGTTCGCACGCGCGTCCCATCACCTCGGGCACACCGGCGCGGCATACCGCCCCTTAGAGCCTCCGGCTGACGCGGCCGTGTCCTTCCGCCGCCAGTCGACCTACCGGATCGCTCATTCCGGGTCCGCTCCTTCGCTGGGTGGGTGTGGGGGTCTCGGCCGGGGGCCGATGGGTGGTCATCCTGCGCCGTCGTCGACGGGGAGGCCGGCGAGGCGCCACTCGAGCATTCCCTCGTGCAGCTGCCGGGCGGGGCGGCCGGCGGCGGTGAGCCGGTCGACCGCGTCGTAGGCCAGCACGCAGTAGGCGCCACGGCAGTAGGCGACGATCTCGACGTCATCGGGCATCTCGTCGAGACGGTGCTCGAGCTCGTCCAGCGGCACGCAGACCGCGCCGGGGATGTGTCCGGCGGTGTACTCGGTCGTGGGGCGGGCGTCGATGACGACAACGTCCCGGCGGCGGACCCGGCGCAGCAGCTCCTCCCGCGCCACGGCATCCGAGTCGCCCTGATCCGCAGGCGTTCCCAGGTGTCCGGCGGCGGCGCGGTCGGCGTCGGCGAGGTGCGTGGTGGCCACAGTGCGCAGCAGCGCGAGGAGGGCGGCGACGTCGTCTCCGGCGAGCCGGTAGTGCACGAAGGTGCCGGTCCGGCGGGTGCGGACCAGGCCCGCGTCCTTGAGGGTCTGCAGGTTCATCGAGGCCGTAGACAGTCCCAGGCCGGCGGCGGCCGCGAGGGCCTCGACCCCCTCGGCGTGGCCATCTCCACCCCGTTCGTCCGTGAGACAAGGGCTACGCGGGGCCCCCAGACCATCGGGTAGATCGCGGCGAGCAGCCCGATCTGCTGCAAGGACAGCCCATGCCCGTCAGGCCGTCGTCCGACTTGTGGTTGACCTATACCCCGTGGGGGTATGTGGTTTCGATATCAAGATACCCCAGGGGGGGTATGAGGGAGGTCAATCAGGAAGCCCGCGCTACCCGGCTACACCGGCGTGAAGCGGGCAGTGGTGAACCGCCTGCGCCGGGTCGAGGTGCAGGTGTGTGGCCTACAGCGGATGGTCGACGAGGACACCTGCTGCATCGACCTCCTCACGCAGGTCTCGGCCCTCACCCGGGCCCTGGAGAACGTCGCGCTCGGCCTGCTCGACCAGCACATGAGGTGTTGCGTGACCGAGGCGGTCCGGGCCGGGGGCGAGGGGGCCGACGCCAAGCTGACCGAGGCTGCAGCGGCCATCGCTCGGCCGGTGCGCTCCTGAGACAACGACACGACCGGAAGGACGCGCAGATGACAACCCAGACCTTCGCCGTGACCGGCATGACATGCGGGCACTGCGTTCACGCGGTGAGCGCCGAGCTGACGTCTCTCGACGGTGTGACCCACGTCGACGTCGACCTCGTCGCCGGTGCCACCTCGACCGTCACCGTCGCCAGCGCGACGCCATTGGCACGAGATGACATCGCCGCAGCACTCGCCGAGGCGGGCGAGTACGAGCTGGCCTCCTGAACAGAACCGGAACCGGCGCCATCAGACCGGCGCAGGAAGGAACTTCCATGACATCCCAGACGAGGTCAGATCTGGAGCTGGGCCACGAGACGGATCTCGTCATCGGAGGTATGACCTGTGCCTCCTGTGCGGCGCGGATCGAGAAGAAGCTCAACAGGATCGAGGGCGTGACGGCCACGGTCAACTACGCCACGGAGAAGGCTCGGGTGCATTTCCCGGACGGGGTGACCGCGGCGGATCTCATCGCGACGGTCGAGGCCACCGGCTATACCGCCGAGGTACCCGCACCTCCTGCGCAGGACCAGGGGGCGGTCATCGGGGCCACCGAGCCGAACGACGCCGCTGCGTGGCGCCAGCGCCTGGTGTCGCCGCCCTGCTGGCGGCTCCTGTCGTGATGCTCAGCATGGTGCCGTGGTTGCAGTTCTCCAACTGGCAGTGGGTCAGCCTCACCCTGGCTTCGCCCGTCGTGGTGTGGGGTGCCCTGCCCTTCCATCGCGCCGCGTGGACCAACGCCCGCCACGGCAGTGCGACGATGGGCACGCTCATCTCGGTCGGGGTCGCCGCCGCCTACCTGTGGTCCCTGTGGGCCTTGTTGTTCACCACGGCCGGCCAGGCAGGGATGCGCATGGACTTCACCCTCGTGCCCGGTTCTGCCGGCGGCGAGCCGGAGATCTACCTCGAGGTCGCCTCCGCCGTGACCGTCTTCATCCTCGCCGGCCGCTACTTCGAGGCTCGCGCGAAGCGCGACTCCGGCGCGGCCCTGCGAGCGCTGCTAGACCTCGGCGCCAAGGATGTCGCCGTCCTGCGCGGTGTGGGTACTGAGGCACGCGAGGTGAGGGTCTCGATCTCTCAGCTGGCCGTCGGCGACCGGTTCGTCGTCCGTCCCGACGAGAAGGTCGCCACCGACGGGATCGTCGAGTCGGGGACATCGGCCGTGGACGCCTCGATGCTCACCGGAGAGGCGGTGCCGGTCGAAGTGGGTCCGGGCGACGCCGTCGTGGGGGCGACCGTCAACGCCGGTGGCCGACTCATCGTGCGCGCCACGCGCATCGGCGCCGACACCCAGCTCGCCCAGATGGCGCGCCTGGTCGAAGAGGCGCAGACCGGCAAGGCCGACGTCCAGCGGTTGGCTGATCGCGTCTCCGCAGTCTTTGTCCCGATCGTCATCGCCCTCTCGCTCGCCACGCTGGTCGGGTGGCTCGCCACGGGCCATCCGGCCGCGGCGGCATTCACCGCAGCCGTGGCGGTGCTCATCATCGCCTGCCCGTGCGCCCTCGGCCTCGCCACCCCGACAGCGCTGCTCGTCGGGACCGGGCGGGGAGCCCAGCTCGGCATCCTCATCAAGGGGCCGGAGATCCTCGAGTCGACCCGCGTCGTCGACACCGTCGTTCTCGACAAGACCGGAACCGTCACCACGGGCGCGATGCGGCTGGTCGACGCCGTTCCCGCCGATGGGGTTTCAGTCGAGGAGCTGCTCCGGATCGCCGGCGCGCTCGAGGCCGCCTCCGAGCACCCCATCGCCCGAGCGGTCGCCCTCGGGGCCACTGAGCGCCTGGACACCGACCTTCCTGACGTCGAGGACTTCACGACGACAGCGGGCCTGGGCGTCCATGGCGTGGTGGACGGTCACGCGGTGGCGGTCGGGCGGCCGTCGTGGCTGGCCTCGGACTGGGCGCTGCACCCCGACGACGCGATGGCGGCAACCGTGAGTGAGGCCGAGGCTCGGGGCGCCACGGCCATCGTCGCCGGCTGGGACGGCCAGGTCCGTGGTGTGCTCGTCGTCGCGGACGCGCTCAGGCCGACCAGCGCCGACGCCGTGTCCGAACTCAAGGCCCTGGGTTTGCGCCCCGTCCTCCCTACGGGCGACAACGCCCGCGCCGCCCGCGCCGTCGCCGACCGGGTCGGTATCGAGGAGGTCCACGCCGAGGTCCTGCCCGCGGACAAGGTGGACGTCGTGCGCTCCCTTCAGGGCGCGGGGCGGGTGGTCGCAATGGTGGGGGACGGCATCAACGATGCGGCAGCCCTCGCGGCCGCCGACCTCGGCATCAGCATGGGGACCGGAACGGACGTTGCGATCGAGGCCTCGGACCTCACCCTCGTCCGCGGCGACCTGCGCGCCGCCGTCGACGCCATCCGACTCTCGCGGCGGACCCTGGCCACCATCAAGGGCAACCTGTTCTGGGCGTTCGCCTACAACGTCGCCGCCATCCCGCTCGCGGCGTCCGGACTTCTCAACCCCCTGATCGCCGGCGCAGCGATGGCCTTCTCGTCCGTCTTCGTGGTCAGCAACAGCCTCCGGCTGCGACGCTTCCAGTCCCGATGACGAGGGAGGAGCGCTGAACGGGACGACCCAGGTGCCCGTCGGGCCCAGCAACGGCGGTGGTCGGGAGATCGTGGGCTTCATCGAGCCTTCACACGCGCCGTCGCACAGGGCTTACACCCTGTCGCCAGGGTGATGGTCAACAGCACGAGTGAGGCGACAGCGAAGGAGCACAAGGATGAACATGTCAGGCAAGATCGTCCTCGGCGTCATCGGCGGAGCGATCGCGATTGCCGGGCCACTGGGCGTCGTGGCCGCGGCCAACGCGGCGACCCCGCAGCCCGGGGCGACTGCCACCTCGCCGTGGGTCGCCGGCCACGGGATGGGGATGGGCGGTTGGTCCGGGCGCGGAGCCATGATGGACGGGGCGACCGGGTGTGCCGGGTACGGCGCGAGCGCCGTGGCCGACTACCTGGCCGAGGAGCTGGGCGTCTCGTCCGATGCGGTGGCCACGGCCCTGCGCCAGTATCACCTCGACAACCCGATGACCGAGCCCGGACGCACCCTCACCGACGCCGAGATGGACGCCCGCCACGAGGCGGAGGCAGCCTATCTGGCGACGGCGTTGAAGGTCGACGCGGCCAAGGTCGAGGCCGCCCTGGAGTCCTTCCAGTCCGACCGGCAGGCCGCCATGACCGCCCAGATGACCGAGCGTCTGAATGCCATGGTCGCGGCGGGCACGATGACTCGGGCGCAGGCCGACGCGATCCTCGCCGCCCATGACGCGGGCGAGCCGATGATGCTCGGCGGCCGCGGCGGAGGCCGCTGGGGCTGACCATCCCCAGGGCTGGTACGCGTCGAAGCCGGCCGCCGCGGCCCTGCTCCGCCCAGTGGCGTCGAGCACGGGCCGTGGCGGCCATCGGCTCCATGAAGATTCGACGAAGGAACGGCGCGTGACCGCTCAGCGCTCGACCTCGCACCACGAGTGGGTCAGAATGCCGAGATGCCCGCCTCGGACGTCGTCATCCAGGCAGGGTTCCGCACTGCCGTGATCGCGTGGTTCTTGCGAGCGTGGGGTAGACGGGTCCTGGTCGGCGCGACGGCCGGAGCGCGGCGGTCCGGGGGCCTGCCATGACCGGTCTCCTCGTCATGGGCGTGGTGGCCGTGCTCGGCGTGCTGCTGCTGTATGCCGTCCACTGGCTCCTCGTACCGTGGCGTGCGGCGCTGCACCCCATGCCCTACCAGTCGGGGTGGCTGCCGGAGGCCCACGCGCTGTCCCGGTTCCACGTGCGCTGGTACCTGGTGACGCTGCTCTTCCTCGCTTTCGATGTGGAGATGCTGTTCATGTACCCGTGGGCGGTCGTGGTCGCCGACTTGGGTGCGGGCGCCGTGACCGAGATGTTCATCTTCCTCGCCGCGCTCCTCGTCGCGGTCGCGTGGGCATGGCGGGAGGGGGCGTTGCGGTGGGTCTGAGTCGATGGATCGCCGCCCGCGCCGTGCGCGCCACCCGCGTTCTCGTGGTCGAGGGCGGCGATGGCTTCGTCGCCCGGGTCGCGATCGAGCGCGCGATGCGAGCACGGGGTTGGCGGGATGCCCGCTCGCCTGCAGACGCGGATGCTCTCATCGTGGCCGGTGACGCCAACGCCGAGTTCGAGCATGTTGTGGCACGGCTCTGGGACGCGATGCCCGGACCCCGGGCTCGGGCGTGGGTGGCGGGGGCGGCGGAGGTCGAGTCGGCCCTCGCGGAGGTCGCCCGGAGCCTGGCGGATGGGGCACATCAGGACCGGGACGCCCGCGAGCGGTCGGGACTGCCCGCGTCCGCACACGCTGACGACCCGGAGCAGACGGACGGGGACCATGCCGGTCCGGATCACGGCGAGCCCGGGGGAGACCACTCAGACGGCGGGCGTGGCTCCCACGACGTGCATGGCGACATGGACATGGCGCCGGACGGGATCGCGCTTGCCGAGGGCGCGGAGGACGACCGTGATGGTCTCGAGATGGACGCTCTTCCGGTCCGGCTGGGCCCGGTGCTGCCACACTGGCCGCCCGGTCTCGTCCTGGACACCATCCTGCACGGCGATCTCGTCGTGAAGGCAGAGGCGCGAATCCTGGCCCGGCCCTCGACGGCGCTGGCGGGGGGTGATCCAGCCGACGCTGCGGCCATCGCCGCGGCCCGCCGCTGTGACGAGCTGGTTACGTTCCTGGCCCTCGCCGGCTGGGGGGTCGGCGTGGACCGTGCTGGGTCAGCCCGCAACGCCTGCCTGGGCCATCGGTTCGCGGATGCCGACGCCACCCTCCAGATCCTGCACGACCAGGCTCGGCGGTCCAGGCTGCTCGAGTGGTCCCTGGCCGGCGTCGGGGTCGTCAGTGCCGAACGCGCAGCGGAGCTTGGGCTCCCGCGAGCAATGGCTGGTGACTGCCGGCACCGGCTACTGCGTCTGGTCGAGGCAGCGGAGTCGGCGACGGCGTTCGCCGCCTCTCCAGACGCCCCGCCGACGCCCGCGCGCGGCGTGCCGGCCGCGGCGCTCGGTCCCCTGGTGAGCGGGTGTGACCTTGCTGTTGTTCGGCTGATCATCGCGAGCATGGGGATGCTGACCGCGCCGGCCGAGGTGCTCGCGGATGGCTGACGTCACGGTCGTGGGAGGCGGGTGGGTCCTGGCCGGTGTCGGTCTGCTCGGCGTATTCGTCGTCGGCGCGGTTGTCCTGGACGCCGTGCTGGATGCCCGGGCCCAGCGGCTGCCCCTGCGTTTCGCGGTGTCTCGTCCGGTTGACGAGGCCGCTCGCCTCGTGCGGCAACGGCGCCGGATCCCGCTGTCCGCCGACACGCTGCTGTGGCGCATCGGCGGTGCGGGTCTCGTGGTCGCCGCGCTGCTCATGGTCGCGGTCGTCCCCCTCGACCGGTGGGTCCTCAGCGACCTGGACGTCGGGGTGGTGTGGTTCAACGCGATGGACGTGGCGGTGTGGGCACTGGTGTGGCTCACCGGCTGGGGAGCGAACTCGATCCACTCCCTCGTGGGCGGATACCGCTTTCTCTCCCTGGCCCTCGCATACGAGCTCCCGCTGATGTTCGCCCTCGTCGCCCCCGCCGTGGCCGCTGCCAGCCTCGACCCCGCCGAGGTCGCCGCGGCGCAGCAGGGCGTGTGGTTCGTCGTGTGGATGCCGGTCGCCTTCGCGGTCTATTGCCTGGGAGTGTCCGCGTTCTCGGTGTTCGGGCCGTTCACCGCCCCTGCGGGCGGTGACGTGGCCGGCGGCGTCCTCGCCGAGCTGTCCGGTGTGGACCGGCTGCTTGTCCAGACCGGCCGCTATGCCCTGTTGGCCGCCGGGACCGCCTTCGCCGTGCCGATGTTCCTCGGCGGCGGCGCGGGTCCGCTCCTCCCGGGCTGGGCCTGGGTGCTGGTCAAGGCGGCCGTCGTCCTTGGCGTTCTGGTCTGGGGGCGGCGGCACCTGCCCACCGTGCGCCCCGAACTGTTCATGGAGGTGGGCTGGCTCGTTCTGCTTCCGGCGGTGCTCGTCCAGGATCTGCTCGTCGCCATCGTTGTGGCCTGGGTGGGGTGAACTGATGCTCGTCGACATCGCCTTCATGCTGCTGGCCGTGGTCGCGGTCGCGTCGGCCGTCCTCGTCTTCGTCGTGGACTCGATGGCGCGCGCCACGTATTCCCTGGCCGTGTCCTTCGTCGCTGTCGGGCTGATCCTCGTTCTGCTGCAGCAGAACTACGCCGGGGTGGTGACCATCCTGATGATGGTCATGGAGATGGCCGTGATGGCCGTCTACATGGTGATGTACATGGGCATGAACCCGGCTCTGATGCCGATGTCGATGGTCCACTCGAAGCGGTCGGCCCTCATGGTGGCGGTGGGGGCGTTCCTCCTGCTCGGGTCGGGTGCGCTCTTCGTGGACTGGCCGGCGCGCCGGGGGGCGCCCGACGCTGACGTCACGGCGGCGCTCGGTGCGGCCGTCATGGGCCCGCAGATGCTCGTCATGATCGTCGTCAGTCCGGTCATGGTGGCCACGATCGTCGGTGGCATCGTGCTCGCGGCCCACCGGACCCGCTACGACCGCCTCGGGGACGACCTGGACCACCGGCCTGGACGGGACCCTGCTCGAGGTGGGCTCGGTCGATGACCCTTCAGCTCGTCCTCCTCGTCGCGGCGGCCCTGTTCGCCGTGGGTCTGTACGGTGCCATCTCCCAGCAGGTCGTCGTCATGGTGATGATGGGGCTGGAGGTGATGGTCAATGCCGTCATCCTGGCGGCCGGGGCGATGTGGTGGTTCCTGGCCCCCAACCCGACCGGACAGGTTCTCCTCCTCGTCGTCCTGGCGGCGATGACGGTGGAGATGGCCATGGGGTTCGCCGTGGCGACGTTGTGGCATCGGACCCGCAACAGTGACATGACCGACGCCGCGACGGACCTGGCCGGGTGAGGCACGGTGACCAGATGAGTGCGACCACCGACGCCGCCGTGCTGTGGTCGCTCCCCGGCGTCCCCGCGCTAGCCGCCGCGGGTCTGCTGCTTGGGCCTCCGCGGCTACGACACGCCGCCCCGGCCATCGGGATCGGGGTCGCATTCGTCACGACAGCCCTGGCGTCGTCGGCGGCCCTGCTACGGCCCGCTGTCGCAGTGCCCTTCGTGGCAGGGTCGGATCTGGCCTTGCGCGTGGACGGACTCGCAGCGATCGTCGCGCCGACCGTCGCCGCGGTGACCCTTCTCGTCCTGATCGGCGCGGCCACCGACATCCGAGACTCTCCCGCACGCTTCAACGGACTCATGCTGGGCTTCGCCGCCGCCGCGCTGATGACGGTGGTCGCTGAGACGCTGCCGACGTTGTTGCTGGCCTGGGAGGTCATGGGCGCAACCTCGTTCGCCCTCATCGGCTTCCGATGGCGGGAACAACACCGCGTGGCCTCTGGACTGACCGCCTTCCTCGCGACCAGGGCGGCGGACCTGGGGTTGTATGCCGCCGCCGGCGCGGCCCTGGCCGGAGGAGCCCGCCTCGACCTCGATGGGTTGGCGGCGGCGACGTCGGGTTGGCGCAGCGTCATCGCGCTCGGCGTCCTTCTGGCTGCCCTGGGCAAGGCCGCCCAGCTCGTCTTCGCCTTCTGGCTCGCGCGGGCCATGGACGGGCCGAGCCCCGTGAGTGCCTTGCTGCACTCGGCGGCGATGGTCGCCATGGGCGGCTATCTGCTTCTGCGGCTGAGCCCCCTCCTCGCGGCGACAGGGTGGGCGGCCACCGTCGCCACCTGGGCCGGAGCGGTCACGGCTGTCGCGCTCGGCATCGTTGCCGTGGGCCAGCGCGACCTCAAGCTGCTGCTCGCGGCCTCGACCTCCGCCCAGCTCGGATTCGTCGTCATGGCGGCCGGCCTGGGTGCCACGGCGGCCGGGACCGCCCACCTTGTCGCCCACGCGGTGACGAAGGCCGGCCTGTTCCTCGCCGCCGGTGGGTGGCTCTCCGCCCTCGGAACGAAGCGGCTGTCCTCGCTTCGCGGCGCGGTGGCCCAGTGGCCGCTGGTGCGGGCGGCGGCGAGCGTTGCGCTGCTCGCCCTTGCCGGGATCCCACCGCTGTCGCTGTGGGCCTCGAAGGACCTCGTTCTCGCCGTGGCCGCGAGTCGCTCGGCCCTCCTCTACGGCGCCGGCTCCTCGGCGCGGCGCTGTCCGCGGCATACGCCGGCACAGTTCTCCGCGTCCTGTGGGCCCCGCGGGACGGCGGGCAGGGCGTAGACGCGACGGAGCGGCGCGGCGAGGAGGAGCCCGCGAGCGGCCACATCCGCTGGCCCCTGACCCTTTCGATCGCCCTGTTGGCCACCGCCGCCGCCGCGCTCGGGCTCCTCGCCCTGCCCGGCCCCTCGGGTGCCCTGGCGGACGTGGCCGGCGCCCATCTCGTCGAGCCGACCACCGCACAGCTGGCCATCTCGGCGCTCCTGGCCGTGCTGGTGGTCGTGGCCGTGTGGTGGCGCCCCCTCCCGCAGCCGAGCTGGGCCGAGTCGTGGTTCGGGCTGGAGCGCGCGGCCCACGCGATGATGGTCCATCCGACCCTCCTCCTCGCCCGCTCGGCGGCCCGCGTCGATGACGTGCTCGCGGCGACTGTCGACGCGCTCGCCGATGGCGCGCGGAGAGTCGCTGGATCTGTTGCGCTCGCCGACGACCGGTGGGTCGACGCCGCGGTGCGCGCGATCGCCGAGGGCGTCCGGCGGGCCGGCGATCTCGCGCGCCGCCCACAGACCGGGTTGCTGCAGCAGTACTACGTCCAGGGCGTCGTCCTCGTCGGCGTCGGCCTCGTCCTCGTCGTCCTCGTGAGGTGACCGTGCTGTCCATCATCGTGTTCCTGCCGCTCGCGGCCGCTCTGGTGCTCCTCGCGCCCGGCCTGGGGGAGCGCCTCGCTGCGTGGTGGTGGGTTGTTGCCTCCGCCGCAGAGGTCGTAGCGGTTGCCGTGCTGTGGTGGAGCTATCGTGCGCCCGCCCCGGGGCGGCTCGCCTTCGAGGAGCGGGCGCCGTGGATCCCCGGGGTCAACAGCAGCTACCACGTGGGCCTTGACGGGCTGTCGTTGCCTCTGGTGGCGATGACCGCCGTCGTGTTCCTCGTCTGTGCCGTGTACTCGCTGCGCGACGTCGACCGGCCGCGATCACGGGGCGCGCTCTTCTTGGCCCTCGAGACGGTCAGCATCGGGTTGTTCGCCTCCGCCGACCTGCTCCTCTTCTTCGTCTTCTTCGACCTGTCCATCGTGGCGATGTACTTCGTCATCGCGGGATGGGGCCACGGTGACCGGGCCCGCTCGGCGTTGCGCTTCTTCCTGTACACGTTCTTGGGGTCCCTGGCGCTGCTGGCCGGCTTCATCGGTCTGTACCTCGCTGCCGCCCCGCATACCTTCGACATCGTCGAGCTGTCCCGGCAGAATCCATTGGCCGGACGCGGGGGAGCGGGAGTGGTCATCCTCGGTGCGATCCTGCTCGGGCTGGCCGTCAAGACACCGACGGTGCCGTTCCACACCTGGCTGCCGCCGGCGCACACCGACGCCCCCGCCGTCGGATCGGCGGTCCTCGCCGGCGTCCTTCTCAAGCTCGGCGCCTACGGGTTCGTCCGGATCGCCATGCCACTGCTCCCGGCCGCCTGGCGCTCCTGGGCCGGGGTGGTCCTGGCCGTGGGCATCGTCTCCGTCCTCTGGGGTGCGCTCGTCTCCCTGGCCCAGGACGACCTCAAACGGATGATCGCCTACACCTCGGTCAACCACATGGGGTATGTCGTCCTCGCCGTCGGCGCAGCCGGTGTCGTGGCTCCGGACACCACCGACGCCCGCAGCGTCGCCGTGACCGGGGCCGTGACCCAGATGGTCAGCCACGGGCTCATCACCGCGGCGCTCTTCCTTCTGGCCGCGGTGTTCCTCGACCGCGCGGAGACCTACCGGATCGCCGAGTTCGGCGGGCTCGGCGGGAGGGCCCCTCGAGCGGCGGCCCTGTTCGCCGTGGCGGCGTTCGCCTCGCTGGGTCTCCCGGGGCTCTCCGGGTTCATCGCCGAGTTCCAGATCTTCACCGGCGGCATTGCTGCGACGCCGTGGGCGGCGGTCGCCCTGCTGGGCATCCTGCTCATCAGCGCCGTCCTGCTGTGGACCCTGCAACGCGTGTTCACCGGCGATGAGGGGCCCCGCAGCTCGGTCTTCGCCGACCTCCGGCCGCAGGAGACCTGGGCCATCGCCCCCCTTCTCGCTCTGTCCATCGCCATCGGCCTTGCGCCGCGACCGCTTCTCGACGTGATCGAGCCCGCGGCCCGCACCGTCGTCACGGCGATCGACCGGTGAGGACGCGAGGTCCCCGATGGGCATGAACCCGCTCGCCGCTCTGCCCGAGATGCTCGTGTTCGGCGGTGGATTGACGTGTCTGATCGGCGGGTCGTTCACACCCCGCCGCAGGCAGGGCCGGTTGCGGCTCGTCGCGGCCGCCGCGCTCCTCGGGGCAGTGGTCGCCGCCACCGCCGGCGCCCGGACGACCGGGACGGCCTTCGAGGGTGCCTACGTGATCGATGTCTCGACGACCGCCGCCCGGGTCGTGGCCGCGGCCGCTGCTCTCGTCGTCCTGGCCCTCGCGGCGGACGAGACGTCCGGCACGGATCGCGAGAGTGAGACCTACGCACTGGTGCTGTTCGCCACCACAGGCACGGTCATCCTGGCCGGCGCGCGTGACCTGCTCGTCCTCGCCGTCGGCTTCCTCCTCGCGAGCATCCCCCTCTACGCCCTCATCGGCCTCGGTCGGACCAAGGCAGCCGCCGAGGCGGCTCTGAAGACATATCTGGTCGGAGCCCTCTTCGGCATCCTCCTCCTGCTCGGTGTGACCCTCCTCTACGGCGCCGGAGCGACCACGGCGTACCCGGAGCTGGCTGGAGGCCTGGCCGACGCGCCGACCAGCCTCATCGGCGCCGGGGTGGTCGCGGTCCTGGCCGGACTCACCTTCAAGGCCGGCGCCGTCCCCGCGCACTTCTGGGTCCCCGACGCGGCTGAGGGCGCGACGGCGGTCGCGGCCAGCTTCGTGACGACGGTGCCGAAGATCGGGGCCGTCATCGCCGCCTACCGATTGGTCCTGGCGCTTCCGGAGACGCTCGCCTGGGGGGCGCTCGTCGGTGCCATCGCCGTCGGGAGCATGACCTTGGGCAACCTCGCGGCTTACGGCCAGAGCGACCCGTGACGTCTGCTCGGTTGGTCGACCGTCAGCCAGGTCGGCTACCTGCTCGTGCCGGTCGCGGTCGCGGGAGGCAGCGATGTCGGGCGGCCGGCCCTGCTGCTCTATCTCGCCGGCTACTCCGTGACCAACCTCGCCGCCTTCGCCGTGACGGCCGCCTTCCCGTCCGCACGCTCGCTGTCCGGGTATGCCGGGCTGGTGCGCTCGCGCCCCGTCGTGGCCGTCGCGCTCGTCGTGGCCCTGCTCGGGCTGGTCGGAACGCCACCGACGGTGGTGTTCGTCGGCAAGCTGAGCGTGGCGACCGCCGCGTGGGACGGCGGTGCGGCCTGGCTCACGGTCGCCGTCCTCGTCAACACCCTGATCTCTCTCTTCTACTACCTGCGGTGGGTCGCGCCCGTCCTGCGCCGGGACGACCCGGACGAGGCCCTGGGGCAGCCCCGACCGTGGTCGGAACGGACGGCGATCGTCGCGGCCGCTCTCTCCGTCATTCTCGGCATCCTTGCCGGGCCGCTCTGGGCCGTGTTGGGGGGCTCCTGACGCTGTCGCGGTCGCCCGTGGTTGCAGCGCCGGCCCGGCAGGCCGGTTGCACCCGGTGTGCCGGGGCCTGTCGTCATGCCCTGAGCGGGGAGAGGCTCACGCCGTTGTCGAGGGACTGCATGACGTCGTCGTCGGTGACGACGAGGATCTCGAGGGTGCCCGCGTCGTTGCGGCTGGCGGACATGGCCTGGGCGCTGGTGACCCGGGCCAGGTCGGTCGTCCAGGTCCGTCCGGCGTCGGTGCTGAGGGCGAGAGCCCCATCCGTGCTGAGCCCCACGATCGTGGTCGCGTCGGCCCAGGCGACGAGGAACAGGAAGGGTGCCGAGGCCTGCGCGGTCCACGTCGCCCCTCCGTCGGTGGAGCCGAGCACCCCCTTGCTGGTCGTGGCCAGGACCTGCGAGCCGTCGGGCGCGGAGGCGAGCGACCTCGGCTCGAGGGGGAGCCCACCCTGCTCCCAGTTCTTGCCGTCCGACGTGACTCGCAGTGCGGTGTCGAACCCCATCACGCCGGCCGTCGACGTGGCGAGCTCGTGGAAGTCCGAGGCTCCTCCTCGCGAGAGCACACTCCAGGACTTCCCGCCGTCGGTCGAGCTGATCAGTCCGACGGGCGCCGGCAGGTCGACCCCGTCTGCGGGATGGCCCGAGGCGTAGTACGTGCCCGTGCCGTCGATCGCGAAGCTCATCAGGTCGACCGTCGGGCCGACCTGGGCCCACCCGCCGTCCGCTTGCATGACGAACAGGCCCTCGTGGGTGGCGAGGTTGACCTTGCCGGTTCCGGGATCCCGCCCCACGCCGTGAACGTGCTCGCCGGGAAGGGTTCCGGCGGGCACAACCTTCTCGGCCTCCGGCGCGTCGTTCGTCGAGCACCCCGCCAGGGTCAGGGCGGCGAGGATACCGACAGCGACGAGAAGGTGGGGCCGGCGCCACCCGCCGCGGGGTGGGACGGCGGTCCTGGGGCTGGTCTTGTTCTTCATCGGGGGTCCTTCGGTGTGGGGGAATGGGTGAGGGGATCGGGAACTGGGGCGCCTACATCCGGTGGGCCATGGGGAAGGTGAACATGACGACATTGACCGCCCCCAGGACGGCGATGACGACGGCGACCGGCAACAGGGGCGAGCCTCGGAACACCCCTCCGACCGAGAACCGACGGGAGATCCGGTGGGCGGTGTACCAGGACGCGGCCAGCCCGAGCGCCAGGAGTCCGAACTGCAGGACCCGGATCGTCGAGGCGCCGACGAGGGCGGGAGAGTCCGTCTGCGGCATACCGAACAAGGCTCCAGTCGTGTAGACGACCGACTTGCCCTCGGACAGGAGGTGGAAGAGGTTGTGCGCCACGTGGCCGGCGATGTCGAGCGGGATCAGTGCGTACCCGAATCGCGCGAAGTTGGCCGACAGACGCTCGAGACTCCCTCCGGATGCGACACCGGACGCGGCCGCGAGGAGGGCCACCGGCAGGGACACCCCGATGGCGAAGGCGATGGTGAAGAGCACCGGGTAGCTGGTGACGCCCGTGAGCCGGCCGACGCTGGCGAGCAGTTCGTCCCAGACCGGCAGCATCGTGACGTTCTGGACGATGACGACGCCCATGATCGCCATGGCGAGGAAGGACTCCTCCGCCCGCGGGGTCCGCAGGAACCACAGCTCCTTCGTGGGCTTGCGAACCGTGAGGCTGATCGCCCCTTCCGGGCAAGCCTTCACGCAGTTCGCGCACAGGTTGCAGGCCGCGCTGGTGTCCAGGGTCCGAGGAAACGCGGATAGGGGGCAGGGCGCGACCGTGTCGGTGCCGTTGAAGCAAGCGGCCTTGGCGCTGCATGTCGCACAGATGGCGGGGTCTGCCCGAAGCGTGACCATCCCCGCGCGCCCGTAGTTCGCCGACAAACCGCCGAGGAAGCACAGGTAGCGACAGAAGGCGCGGCGCCGGAAGAAGGCCCCGGACACGATGACGGCGAAGGTCAGCAGGAGCAGCAACACGCCGGATCCCCATGGGGAGCCGACGATGCCGAAGACATGGTCCGCCCAGGTGATCGCCAGGAAGGTCGCGTCGATGACCCAGATGCCGTACCGCACCAGAAAGCGGGGGACCGGCCGGTTCGCGCCGACGAGCCTCTGGACGAGGTCGGAGATCGTGGCGAACGGACACACCGCGCACCAGAACCGACCCAGGAGGACATACAACAGCGGCAAGGCCGGCCACCACAGCACCCACATCAGTGCGGTCCCGGCATTCTGGTGCGCGCCGGACGGCCCGGCGAGGAGCTGGTAGGCGACGAAGCCGAAGACTGCGGCGACGGGGACCTGGATCACCCCGGGGTACCAGCGGCTCCGCATCAGGGCCAAGACCGCCCGGTGGCGGAGCAGGTCGTGACCAAGGGGCTCATCCGGTGGGAAGGCGGGACGCGGGGTGTCCGGGTGGCTGCCCCGCTGCCGCATGGTGTCGGCAACGCGCACCCGGAGGTCCTGGCTCACGGCTGCGTCCTTGTCCCGACGCGCTCGGACTTCAAGACCCGCCGGGCGGCGCGGTCCTTGTGCCGCAGGGTTCCGGCCCCGAGGAGGACGAGGCCGGTTGCCCCGCCGAAGACCCCGAGGACGACCCCGACCGGTCGGTCGGCTTCGGCCGCCGCGGCGGGGAAGGCGAACCCGCCAGACGGGGCGTCCGGCATACCCGGCATGGGGGTGGGGGACCCGTGCGCGCCAACGGCCGCTGGTGCCGTCGCGACCCCGTCCCGGATCCCCGCCGCGTAGGCCGCCTGCGCCAGCGTGGTCGATCCGGCCACGGACAGGCCGAGCGCGAGGCCGACGGTCACCACGGGCGAGCGATGGCGCCGGGCCATCTCGGCGTCCGTCACCGGTTCGGTGCCCTGCATGCGCATCTCGGTCTCCCTGTCGATCCCGCGGTGGTGTCCGCGGCCGACGCCCGCCGCGAGCAGCAGAGCCGTCGCCGCCGACGAGGGTCGGCGAGGGGCGTCACGGTGCACGCTAGGGAGACGTTGTGTCGTAACCCGAGACCTTCCATGAAGGTCCGGTCAAGGTTGCGCCGAGGCGGCGTGATCTGCGTCATCCTCGCCCGGCCGACCGCCCAGGGATGTGCAGCGGGAGCCCGGGCGGGGGAGCCGGGGCGAGGGCTGCGGGACCCTAGCCGGTGACGTCGAGCTCGGCGTACATGCCGGCGGCGTAGTGGCCGGGGAGGTTGCACACCAACTCATAGCGGCCGGGTCTTAGGTCGAGCGTGACCCACCCGTCGCTCCCGGCCGCGATGCCGTCTCCCTCGTCGGCCGCACAGGTGGCCGAGGCCTCGCCGACGCTGGCGTCCTCCGAGACGGTGCCGTCAAGGGCGATGGTGCGCTGCCCCGGCTGTGCGCCGCTGGCGAGCGGGAGAACGACCAGCTCGTGGGTGAGCCACCCGTCGTTGGCGACGCGTATCGAGACGGTCCCGGCCGGGACGGTGGTCGGGTTGTCCTGAACCGACATGCTCCCGCTCATCATCGCGGTGCCGCCGTTCCATCCGCCGCCCGTCATCCCGCCGTATCCCCTGCCACCCGAACCGCTCATCATGCCGCCGTATCCTCGACCTCCGGCGCCACCCATCATCTGGCCGCCCATGTCGCTGAGCGTGACGTCGACGACGCTGCCCGGCAGCTGTGGCACCGTGCAGGACGGGGCGTTCTGGGCGGCATGCCGACCCGCGAACGAGGCGGCGTGGGGCGAGGTCCCCGCGGCGCCGATGCCCCCGGTCGCCTCGGCGAGGGCCACCGTGGAGGCGGCGGCGAGGACCACTGCGGCGGCCGCACCGGCCAGGCCGAACGTGAGGTTGGCGTGCATCGTTCTCACCGGCCCTGGAGGATCTCGCGGGTGCGCTGGTAGTCCTCCACGGTGATCTCTCCGCGGGCGAGTCGCTCGTCGAGGGTCTGCAGCGCGGTGGCCGACGTTCCCTCGGGGGGAGCGCCCGGTCCCCCCGGCGCAGGGCGGCCCTGTGCCGTCCAGCGCAGGAGGGCCACAATCCCGACAATGATCAGGCCCCAGAAGACGACCATGCCCAGTCCCATGCCGATCCAGCTGCCGACTCCCCAGCCGGCCCCGGTGTACCAACCCATCATCGTGGGCTCCTACTCTGCGGCCCGCGCCGCGTCCTACCGTTCGGTCCTGCCGCGGACGGTGATCCGCGGTGCATCACCACTCACGGTGCCCGACCCGCGTGAAGGTGGCCCGAGGGGTTCGATGAAGGTTCAATGAAGCCCCCGGGGGTATCGATCTCGCGGGGTCGGCGCCGGCGGTGCGCGCTAGCGCGCCTGGACCTGCCCCATCATCCCGAGGTCCTCGTGGTCGAGGATGTGGCAGTGGCAGACGGTCCTGCCGGCGAAGTCGCGCACGGGGATGCGGACCGTCACCGAGCGGCCGGCCGGGACGATCACGACGTCGCGCCAGTCGGGCGGCCCGTGGGGGTCGGAGCCGGGTGCATCGATGATCTGCATGGGCCACACGTGGAGGTGGAAGGGGTGGTCCATCATCGTCGGGTTGGTGATGGTCCACTCCTCCACCGTGTCGAGGGTCAGGCTCTGGTCGACGCGGGCCGGGTCGAAGGGGCGTCCGTCGAACCCGAAGGTCATGCCGCCCCTTCCCATGCCCATCGTGAAGGCGAGGGACCGGGCCCGATCGACCGCCGCTCCCCGCAGATCCTCCGGCTGCCCCCCGACGACGGGCCAGGCCGGGGTGCGCGTCGAGGAGCGGGTCTGGACCGAGACGGTGGCCAGCACCGTCTCTGGTGAGGTGCTGGAGCCCCCCATCATCATCCCCATCCCACCCCGGTCGACGGCAGTGGTCCGCAGGGCGAAGGAGCCCGGCGTGGTGCCTCGCACGAGCAGGTCGACCCGGTTCCCGGGCGCCAGGACGACCGATTGGACCTCGGTTGCAGCGCCTGCCCGTCGTGGCCCATCAGCCCCAGCGTGTGTCCGTCGAGCTTGAGGTCGAGGAACCGCGAGATGCAGGTGTTGACGATCCGCCAGCGCTCGACGGCCCCCGCCGGGAGGTCGATGCGCGGCCGGTCCTGACCGTTGACGAGGACGAGCTCACCCTCCCGACCGGCCATGAGCTGGGCGTTGCTGGCCCCGGCGACGTCGCCGGACGAGGTCAGCGTGGTGTCGCTGACGAGCAGCACGCGGTCCCGATCGACGGCCGGCTCCGACGAGCCGACGACCAGCAGCGCTCCGAGCAGCCCGCCGAAGACCTGGTCGGCCACGGTCCCGTGCCGGTGGGGGTGGTACCAGAAGGTTCCGGTCGGGTGGTCGTCCGGGATCCGGTACTCGTAGTCGGCGGATGCGTCGGGGCCGATGGATCGGAAGATGTTGTCGCTCAGGCCTTCGGGCGACACGTGCAGGCCGTGGGTGTGGAGGTTCGTCGCGGCGTCGAGCCGGTTGTGCAGTCTCACCCTCAGGTTGTCCCCGGGCCGCACCAGCAGGGTCGGGCCCGGGCTCGAGGAGTTGTATCCCAACGCCCCGGTATGCCGCCCCGCGAGGGTGACTCCGGGCGCGGCGGTGAGCGTGACCTCGAGGGCCCCACCGGAGCTCGCGAGGACCTCCGGCTCGCGAAGGTCGTCGCCCCCACCCGAGGCGGCCGCCAGTGCATCCGACGACATCGACCGCCAGGTCCCGACGCCACCGACGACGGTGGCGAGCGCCCCGAGGCCGGTGATGGCCAGCGCCTGTCGCCTGCTCGGATCATTCGCCATGAAGGGCTCGCATTCGCGCGTGGTACTCCGCCTCGTCGATCTCGCCACGGGCCAGACGCTCGGCGAGGATGGCCGACGCCGACGCCGACGCCGACGGCGACGCGGACCCTGCCGGTCCGGGCGCGAGGGGTGTGCGACCGCTGCGCCGCAGCAAGGTCAGGCCCCATGTCGCGACCGCCAGGCCGAGCACCATCAGGGCTGGCCAGAACCAGGCCGGGTCGATGGCCGGGAGCATGGTCGGGTCACCTCTCTGGAAGCGGGACGGTCCGTCGACTATACGGGAGGGGGTATCCCAACGAGCGGAAGGTCAGCGCAGGAGGGTGAGGATGAAGGCGGCATACCAGGGGAGGACGGCGAGCACGGATGCGCCGAGCAGTGGGCGCGGCACCGCCCGGAGCCGGCGGTCCGTCCACGCCGGTCGTGGCACGCCGGATCGGCGAGGTCGAGAGGTCAGCGCAGTCAGGGCGAGGGCGGCCAGCGGGTCGCTCGTGTGGCCGGTGACCCGGACCTCGCCCACCGGTTCCCGGCGGCCGTCGACGACGGGGGTGACCGTGACCTCCCAGACGCCGGCGGCCAGGTGCGGGATGCGCACGCTGGACATGCGGCGAGCGCCCGTCGCTCGGCGCGTCGTCACGAACCGGGTCGATTCAGGGCAGGTTCGCTCCTCGACCAACCTCCCCGCGAGCCTGACCAGCGTGCCGTCCATCGTGGGATCCGGTGTGTCGAGCCGGTAGTCGACCACAAGCGTCTGCAGCGTGATGCCCTCGAGGCCTCTCACCGCAAGGGTTCTCACTCGGGCCTGTGCCCGAGGGGCGCGCCTGGTCGTGGGCGCGGTCTCGTGGAGAGGGCGGCTCGGGGCGAGGTCGGATCCGGGCTTCGACGTCACGACGTGTGCCTCCTGAGGGTCTGGTGGTGCGCCCATCGTGGCGGCGGAACATTGAGTGGGCGTCGGCGCCGCGTCAAGAAACGATGAAGGTCCTGGCGGCGCTCGGCGGCGGCATCTTCATCGAACCATCGTCGTTTGCCCCCGCGAATCTTCGAGCGCCGCTCCGATCCTGGACGACGAACCCCCACGGCAGCGGAAGAGAGAGCACGACATGGGCAGCAAGGTCATCGACCGGAAGGTTCGCGTCGAGGAGATGAAGAGGGAGCAGGCGCGGCGGGAGCGGCGCTCACGCGTGGTCATCGTCGGTGGTGCCGGCGCGCTCGTCGCGGCCGTGGCGTCCGGTGTCATCTGGGCCGTGGCAGCGGCGCCCGCCTCTCCGGGCTCGGCTTCCCCCGGCTCGCCGCTGTCCATCTCGGGCCTGAGGTCCTTCTCCGGCCTGTCGCGGGACCACACTGATGCCACGGTGTCCTACCCGCAGACCCCACCCGCGGGGGGTGCCCACGCGGCCTCGTGGCAGAACTGCGGGTGGTACGACGCGCCCGTTGCCAGCGAGAACGCCGTGCACTCCCTCGAGCACAGCGCCGTGTGGATCACCTACAGCCCCGACCTCAACACGGCCGATCGCGCCGGGCTGAGGAGCGAGCTCGGCGGCAAGGACTACGTTCTCGCAAGCCCGTTCTCGGCACTGCCCGGCCCCGTGGTGGCCAGCGCCTGGGGTGAGCAGGTCGTGCTTGACGGCGTCTCCGACCCGCGGCTGAACGAGTTCGTCGATGCGTTCGCGGGGGCCTCCACGGCGCCCGAGCCTCGCGGCGAGTGCACCGGCGGCGTGGGCAACCCCAGCTGACGGAACACCACCATCGGTAGTCCCGTGACGAGAGAGAGGGGGTGGCGCAGGTGCGGTGGTCGGACATAGGGATGAGCGGCTGGGGCTGGCTCGCGATGGGCCTGTTCTGGCTCGCCCTCATCCTCGTCGTGGTCGTCGTGGTCGCGCATCTGCTGCCGGCCGTTCCCCGGGTGACGCGGTCGACGCGGTCGGCCAGTTCGGTCACGGGTGACGGCTCCGCCCTCGACGCGCTTGATCGACGCCTTGCCCAAGGGGAGATCGACACGGCGACCTACCTACAGGCGCGGGCCGAGATCATGCAATGGGACCGGCATACCTGACCGGCCCCTGCGTTTCGCGGCAGGACCGCCCGGAAGGCGGCGGCACCGTCGGGAGATAATGAGCGAGATGACTGACCGCAACGCAGGGACGGGACCGGTGGAGGGCGGCTTCCGCGCCCTGGTCGTCGACGACGAGGTGGCGCTGCGCAGGGCCGTCTCGGCCTACCTCGAGCGTGACGGGTTCTCGGTCAGAACGGCCGGTGACGGGGCGGAGGCGCTCGCCCTGGCGCGCGAGGAGCCCCCGGATGTCGTGGTGCTCGACGTCGTGATGCCCGGCCTCGACGGGATCGAGGTATGCCGCCAGCTGCGCACCTTCAGCGACGCCTACATCATCATGCTCACCGCTCGCTCCGAGGAGATCGATACCCTCGTCGGGCTCGCAGCCGGGGCGGATGACTACATGACCAAGCCCTTCTCGCCGCGGGTACTCGTCGCCCGGGTGCGGACCCTGATGCGCCGACCGCGCTCCGCTAGCGCCCAGGGCGGAGTCACCGAGACGCCGGCCCGACGCTTCGGGGTGCTGGTCATCGACCCCGCTCCGCGCGAGGTCCACCTCGACGGTGAGCCCGTGGCGCTCACGCCGACCGAGTTCGATCTCCTCGACGCACTGTCCCCGACTCGCATTCAGCCGCCGGCAGCTCATCGACCGCGTGTGGGGCGAGAGCTGGGTCGGCGACGAGCATCTCGTCGACGTCCATCTCGCCCACGTCCGACGCAAGCTGGCGGACGACTCCGCCAACCCTCGGTACATCGTGACCGTCCGCGGCGTGGGCTACCGGATGGGTTCGGGATGAGGGGCATCGACACCTCACGCCTGGTCTGGCGGCTGTTCCTCGCCATGACGCTGGTGGTCTGGTCGGGGGCGATCACGATGCTGATCGTGGCCACCCTGGTCGCTCCGCAGGTGTTCCATCGCCACCTCGGAATGGTGTCGGCGCAACTGCCCGACGACCTGCAGGCGCACGTCGACTATGCCTTCGGGCAGGCGGTGCTCTTCGCCCTGGGCGTCGGGGTCTTCGTCGCCCTCGTCGCCACCCTGGCCGTCATCTGGCTCATCTCGCGCCGGGTCGCCGACCCGATCGCCGACGTTGCGGACGCTGCCGCAAGGGTGGCCGGGGGCGACCTGTCGGTGCGCGTGCCGACCCCCGGCCTGGGGCGGGAGCTGAGCGAGCTGACCGACTCGTTCAACCGGATGGCCACCCGGCTGGCGGGCACCGAGACCGTGCGCCGACAGCTCATCGCCGATGTCGCCCACGAGCTGCGCAACCCCCTGGCGTCCCTCCAGGCCACGGCCGAGGCGGCGGCCGACGGGGTGCTCCCCGAGGACCCGGAGACGTGGGAGTCGATGCTCACCCAGATCGGTCGGATGCAGCGGCTCGTCGACGACATGTCGGCGGTCTCGAAGGCGGAGGAGCATCGGCTCGACCTGCACCTGGACGCCGTCGACCTGGACGACGTCGTCGGCCAGGCTGTGACGGCAGCCCAGGCGCAGTTCGACGCGGCGGGGATCGCCCTCGATCTCCGGATCGCGGGGCATTCGCCAGCCGTGCGCGTCGACGCAGACCGCATGGGGGAGGTGCTCGCAAACCTCCTCGGCAACGCCCAGCGGCACAGCCACCCGGGCGACACCGTCACGGTGCGAGTGGGAACTCGCCCGGGGTGGGCCACCATCGAGGTCGTCGACACCGGGGACGGCTTCCCGCCGGAGGACGCAGACCGACTCTTCGAGCGCTTCTATCGCGGGGACACCGCGCGGAACCGCGACGCCGCGGGCAGCGGGATCGGGTTGACCCTGGCGCGTTCGGTGGTGGCAGCTCACGGCGGGACACTCCGCGGGGCCAGCGACGGGCTGGGGCTGGGCGCAGCGTTCACAATATCCCTGCCTTTGGTGGGTCGATCGGCGCCGCACCTGCCGACCCCCACCTCGGGTGTCTCCGACCTGACGAGCGGGTCTGCCTGACGAGCCGCCGGCCCTCGTGCACCTGCCGGCGCGTGGCCCGGCGCGGCCTGGACAACCTTGACGGCACCTTCATCAAACGTTGCCCGGCTCTCAACTCGGGGGGGTCTGCTGCACGAATAGGTGACACATCAGCTGCGGTGCCGAGAGGTGCTGCGGGAGAGGATGTGCACTGTGCCCAAGCCCTACCCCAAAGAGTTCCGCGAGGACGTCATCCGGGTTGCCCGGAACCGTGAACCTGGCGTGCATCTCAAGCAGATCGCAGCCGACTTCGGGATCAGCGAGTCGTGTCTGAACACCTGGCTCGGCAAGGCCGACCGGGACGACGGCGTCCGGGTCTCCGACCCGGCCCAGCCGGCGACCGAGCGTGAGCTGAGGAAGCGGATCAGGCTGTTGGAGCAGGAGAACGAGGTCCTGCGACGAGCAGCGGCGTATCTGTCGCAGGCCAACCTGCCGGGAAAATGATGTACCCGCTCGTCCGTGACCTTGCCGCGGCCGGTGCCCCCATTCGGGTGCCGGTCGCGGTGACGTGTCGGGTCCTCAACCTCGCCCGCGCTCCGTTCTACCGCTGGTTGGCGTCACCGCTGACCGACGCCGAGGTTGAGGAGGCCTACCGAGCCAACGCGTTGTTCGATGCTCACCGCGATGACCCCGAGTTCGGCTACCGGTTCCTCGCCGATGAGGCCCGCGACGCCGGCCAGCCGATGGCGGACCGGACCGCGTGGCGGATCTGCTCCGAGGCCGGCTGGTGGTCCTCGTTCGGGAAGAAGAAGTGTGGGAAGGGCAAGAAGCCGGGACCACCAGTCCATGACGACCGCTGCGCCGTGGTCGACGACAAGGGCCGCACCCGGCACGAGTTCAGCGCCGAGGCACCCAATGAGCTCTGGCTGACCGACATCACCGAGCACTGGACCAACGAGGGCAAGCTCTACCTGTGCGCGGTCAAGGACGTGTGCGGCAACCGGATCGTGGGCTACTCCATCGACTCCCGGATGAAGTCGAGGATCGCGGTCGCGGCGATCAACAACGCCGTCGCGATGCGCGAGGCCGCCGGCCAGGATGTGGCCGGCTGCGTGGTCCACAGCGATCGAGGATCGCAATTTCGATCCAGGAAGGCCCAGCGTGCACTGACCCGCCACCAGCTGGTCGGATCGATGGGCCGCGTCGGCTCGTGCGGGGACAACGCCGCCATGGAGTCCTTCTTCAGCCTGTTGCAGAAGAACGTCTTGAACAAGAAGACCTGGACCACCCGCGAGGAGCTCAGGATCGCGATCGTGACCTGGATCGAGAAGACCTACCACCGACGCCGGAGACAGGACTCGCTGGGCCGATTGACGCCCGTCGAGTTCGAGACCATCATGACCACGCCAGCCACTCAGGCTGCGTGACCGAACGTGTCACCAGTCCGTGCAGCAGACCCTCCGTCGCGAAAGCTACCAAGGTTCGAATCCTTGACCTGCCACCACGTGCACGAAGGGCCCCTGACCAGCGGAAACGCCGGTCTGGGGCCCTTCGCCTCTGTCCGGCAGTGTCCGGCGAGAACCGGCGTTCGACGGCTGTTCGTGCCGAAATGGTGCCGAAGTTTCGGCGCTCTGAGGCGGGCTAAGAGTGTCCGGCGTCCGGTGGGGACGACTCGAGCACTGCCTGGATGCGACGCCGGGCCTCTTGGTCCTGGCCGGCGATGCAGGTCGCATAGACGCGGAGGAGGACGTTGACGCTGTGCCCGGCCCACTCGGCGACCTGAGTGGCGGGGACGCCGGCGTTGAGCCAGAGCGAGACCGCGGCGTGGCGTAGGTCTAAGGCCGCCGGGCCAGGGGCGAGGCGTAGTCGGTGTCGGTGAGGGCCGCTCGGCGGGCCAGGTCCCAGATGCGGTAGACGACCCCCATCGGCTGGGGTGTCGCGAAGGGTGGCGCGAGGGGCGTTCCGGCGCGACCGGTCCGGGCGACGAAGAGTCGTCCGTCGGCTCCGGCCGGGAAGCCGTGCAGGTGGCGGGCGAGCGCGTCGACGAGCTCGGGTGGAGCGGGGACGTCCCGCGTTGCTCGCCGGGCTCGGTGCTTGAGCTGCCGGTCCTCGTTAGCGGTACGACCGTCGGTCCAGCGGGCACCGGAGCTCTGGGTCGAACCGACCAGGTGGAGCGTTCCCCAGCCGCCGGCGGGTGGCAGGTCGAGGTCGGCCAGGCGCAGGTGGCGGACCTCGGCGGGGCGCAGGGCCGCGAAGTAGGTGCATGCGAAGAATGCCTCGAGGGAGGGGTAGATGTCGCGGACGGCGGGTCTGGCGGAGTACCTCCACCGGATCATTGACGCTGCGCTCGACGGCGTATCCCGGTCTCGGCCTCGGCATCGAGAATCCCTAGCTAGGCGCGCACCGCCTCAACCGGGGAGGGCACCGACGGCGGACGCCATCGTCTTGAGGTGTCCGGTCGGCGCGCCCCTGCCGCTTCGCCAGTCACGGAAGATGGTGGCCTCGTGCGTTACCTGATGGCGCTCAGCGTCGTGGACATGTGGTCGAGGACTTGGTCGTGCTCGCGCTGGGGGCTGAACATCACCACCTCGGCGTCCTCGTCGACACGCACGGTATGGCCGGCTGGCCAGTAGAAGAGCTCGCTGGCGGCCAGGTGCTCGGTCGATCCGTCGCGGTAGGTCACGACCACACGCCCGGAGATCAGGTACCCCCAGTGGGCGGCGTGGCACATGTCGTCGGCCAGGCCGACGAGCAGAGGCGCGATGTCCGTACCGGTGGCGAGGCTGAAGTACTCGGCACCCAGGGTGCCGGCGGCGCGCCCGAAGTCGGGCAGTTGGCGGGCGGTGGCTCCGGGCGCCTCGAGGCGCACGGGGATGTCTTCCTTCTTCAGGTGCATGACGGCTTCCCTTCCTTCACGTGGTTGTGCTGACAGTCGTGAAGGCGTGACAACCGGTGTCACAATGCGACGATGGTGCTGTCTGGCTCCTCAGCTCTCGGATCGGGGGCGACGTCGCGTCACACGGCCGATCCGGGAACCGGGGGTGCCGTCGAACTCGAGGCCTTGGCGGCCGACCGGTACGCGCACGGGGACCTTGAGGGCTCGATCGCGGCGTGGGAGCAGCTGCACACCCTCCTGCTCGGCAGCGGGGACACCGAGGGAGCGGCTCGGGCAGCGTCCAGGGTGGCGATCCATCTGCTCATCGACACCGCGCTGATGGCTCCCGTTCGCGGATGGGTCCGGCGTGCTGAGCGTCTGCTCGAGAAGGGCGAGGAGGTGCCGCTGCACGCGAGCCTTGCGGCGGTCCACGCGTACGAGCGCTTCCTGTGCGGCGACATCGAGGCGGCGTTGAGGCAGGCGGAGAGGGCTGTCGTTCTCGGTGAGAGGCTGAACAACCCGGAGGCCGCGATCATGGGCGAGACCTGCCGGGCCCGGGTGACGCTCCTGAACGGGCGGTTGGACGAGGGAGTCGCCCAGTTGGAGGACGTCGGCGCCCGGCTGATGGCGGGAGAGGCTGATGCTCTCTTCACCGGCATGATGCTGTGCGAGGTGATCTGTGCGGCGCAGAACCTTGCCCTGCACGACGTGGCGCAGGAGTGGACCGAGGTGATGGAGCGTTGGCGGCACGAGGCGGGCGTCGGATCGCTGCACGGCCGCTGCCGCGTGCACCGAGCCGAGCTGCTGCGTATCTCGGGCCCCTGCGCCGAAGCCGAGGAGGAGGCGTTGGCAGCCTGCGCGGAGCTTCGCCCCTGGATGCGCCGCGAGTACGGCTGGCCCCTCGTGGAGCTGGGCACGATCCGCCTCCGCCGCGGCGACCTCTCCGGCGCCGAGGAGATGTTCTCCCAGGCTCAGGCGCATGCCTGGGAGCCGCAGCCGGGGCTTGCCTTGCTCCACCTAGCGCAGGGGGAGGTCGAGCGGGCCGCGGCGGAGGTCGCTGCCGCGATCGCCCACCCGTCGGCCGTCCCCTCTAAGGAGCAGCCGCCGTTCGGCGACTTGCGGGTTGCCCCGCTGCTGGCTGCGCAGGTGGAGATCGCCGTCGTGGCCGAGGCTCCGGAGACGGCCCGACATGCGGCCGTGCGGCTGACGCGGATCGCGGAGCGCTATCCCAGCCGGGCTCTGGTGGCGGCGGCCGTGCTCGCCCAGGCCCGCGCCGCCCTGCTCAACGGTGATCTGGAGGATGCCGCCACGTCGGCGAGTGCGGCTGTGTCCGCCTACGCCGAGATGGGGGCCCCGTACGACTCGGCGAGGGCGCGGCAGGTGCTGGCCGAGGTCCACTCACATGCCGGCCGTTCCGCAGCCTCGGACGCCGAACGCCGCACCGCGCACGCGGCACTCGCCGCGTTCGGTGTGGCGTTGTCGGCGAGCCCGCCCCCTGCTGGCCGCCCCCAGGCAGTCAACGCGGCTGAGTTTGTCCGTCGAGGGGCCCTGCGTCTGGTTCGGTTCGCAGGGATCGAGTGCACCGTGCCAGACCTCACCGGTCACCGTTACATCGAGAGGCTCCTCGCGCGCCCCGACGGCGAGGTTCACGTGCTCGACCTGGTCGGTGCGACCGGTCTCCACGCATGCCCCGACGGGCTCCCGGTAATCGACGACGAGGCTCGCCGCGCCTATCGGCGTCGCCTGGCTGACATCGAGGAGGACCTCGACGAGGCCCAGAGCATGCACGACAAGGCCCGCCTCGAACTCGCCATGCGGGACCGAGAGTACCTCCTCGCCGAGCTGAGCCGGGCGGTCGGGCTCCACGGCCGGGCCCGCACCTTAGGAAGCACCGCCGAACGAGCACGTACCCGTGTCGCCCGGGCCATCCGCTACGCTCTGGACCGCCTCGTCGAACAGCATCCGCTCGCCGCGGCGCACCTCCGTCAGGGAATCCGCACCGGAAGTTACTGCAGCTACCGGGCCGACCCAGCCTTTCCCGTGCGGTGGACGGTCAGCGCGGATGACGGAGCGTCGCCACACTGAGAGGAACCGTGGCCTCGCCGACACCCCGACAGGCCGTCACGCGACCGCGACGACCAGCACGCCTCGACATCGACCACCGTGATCGTCATCTGCTGTGGGCACCTGCTGCCTCGCAACGCTCGTTTCCATCGACGATCAAGTACGACGCGACGATCACCGACGAGACGACCGGAGCCGTCCTTCGAGAGTGCCATGCGGGACTGCGCGAGCACCAGAGGCGTGCCAGCGCAGCGCGCCCACCTCAAGACCAGTGAGTCGGCGCTCGGCCGACCGAGGCCGATCGATCCAGGACGCGTCCTTCCGCCGCCTGCCGCGTTGGCTGTGACGAATGCCGTACTTGGGGTCCGGGGGTCCGGTCACCTGCAAGCATCAAGCATGCGCACCTTCTTGGTCGCGATGGTGGGCGGTCTCCTGGGTCTCGCTGTGGGATCGGTGATCTACCTCGTGCTCAACCCGGTGCTGGAAGAGAGCGGCGGCCTCCTGCGTGAGGCGCAGGGGCTGCTCTGGAATCTGGTCCCGATGCTGACGCTGGTCGGGGTCGCCCTTGGAGTGTGGGGCGTTCGACGTCGCCAACGGAACCGCTGACCGTCCGTCGCCGGCGGCAGGACGTCGCCCGCCTTGTCCGCGAACGAACCCGAGAGGTTCCTAGAGGCGCAAGCCACTGCCGAAGCGACGACCGAGATTGAGGTCGTGCTCCCGCTCAACGAGCCGACGGTCACAGCCGAAGCTGCTCCTACCGCGATCCGCGTGAACGCGAGCTGCGTGCTTTCGCCACTTTCCCTTGTCTCGGCGGGCGCTTCCTATTGCTTCGAGACGAGAACGACGACACACCCTTGGGGAGGGTGGGATCCCACGCGCGGTCAGTCCTTCCTCATCCGGCCAATGACTGAGTCTGCGGGTATGGAGCGCCCGTCGGGGACGTCCGCCGGTAGGGGCGTGGTGACGACCTCTCTTCGGTGACGGGTGGTTGGACGCTCAGGCCTGGTCCTGCATCGCCTGTAGGTCGATGTGGGAGACGTGCCGTCTGGCGGCGAGCTCGACGTAACTGCGCGCGAGCTGGTCCTTCCCGGCGCCGAGCACCGACCCGATCAGACCGAGGTCCGTGCCGAGCTCGGCGGCGGGTGCCTCGGCGACCAGGTGCCGCCACAGCGTCTCCTCGAGGATGTTGAACGCCACCTGGACCTCCTCGATGCCGAAGCCCGCGGTGAACCGTTGGTGCGCGACTGTCTCGGCGTGGGACACCACGGGCACCGGTGACCCTTCGCTCAGACTCCGCACGAGCACACCGAAGAGGTCCTCGATGCGGGCCTGGGCGGCCCCCGGCCCGTCCTTGGTGTAGTGAGCCAGGCGGGCGTGGTCGAGCGCCGCCGTCGCCTCCGCGATCAATGCGTCGGACTGAGCCGTGAGCCGCTCGGCGAGGTTCATCGTTGTCGCCCTCCAGTGTCTTACCGCGTCGTAGTGGACATCGCCAGAGTAGTCCCGACGAGCGGTCGAGCCGCCTGGAGGCGGGCTCGCTGAACTCGCTGGTCTCGGCGGGGCGCTGCCTGTCGAACGGCGCCTCGGAAAGAGGCTGCTTGCCCCGGGAATCCGTGGGCGGCGCCGGCCGGCACGGCACGATCCAACCGATCTCCGCGGCCAGACACCGGCTGGGAGTACCACCCCGGACACTGACCGAGGTCTGTCGACGACGGTCGAAAATGAGGCCGATGCGACGCTCGAAAACGAGGCCACCGGTTCGTGTTGTCTAGTTTGCCGTGTCTTGGGTCTTGATGCTGGGCAGGGTGTCGATCCCGCGGTTGCGTAGCCGGTAGCTGGCGCCTTTGAGGGTGAGGACGTCGGCGTGGTGGACGACGCGGTCGATCATCGCGGCGGCGACGGCTTGGTCGCCGAACACGCCGCCCCAGCCGCTGAACGGCAGGTTGGACGTCAGGATGAGGGAGGCGTGTTCGTAGCGGCTGGACACGAGTTGGAAGAAGAGGTTCGCGGCGTCTTGTTCGAAGGGCAGGTAGCCGACCTCGTCGATGATGATCAGCCCGTAGCGCCGCAGCCTGGTGAGTTCGTGCGGGAGTCGTCCGGTGCGGTGGGCGTCGGTGAGGCGGGTGACCCAGTCGGTCGCGGTCGCGAACAGGACCCGGTGGCCGTGGTTGGCGGCGGCGATGCCCAGCCCGGTGGCCAGGTGGGTCTTCCCGGTTCCGGGCGGGCCGAGCAGGACGACGTTGCGTGCTTCGGTGAGGAACCCGCCGGATGCCAGCGATGCGACCTGCTGTCGGACGGCGGGCTGGGCGCCCCAGTCGAACTCCTCGATCGTCTTCCTGGCGGCGAACCCGGCGGCCCGGATCCGCAGCTGGGCGCCGGAGGCGTTCCGGGCGGCGACCTCACGGTCCAGGACCGCGGCGAGGTACTCCTCGTGGGTCCAGCCGGCATCGCGGGCGTGGTCGGCCAGCCTTGCTGCTGACTCGGTGATCCGGGGCGCCTTCAACGCCGACGCCAGGTAGGTCAGCTGCTTGAGTGCCTCGGTGGCGTCGGTCTTCGCCTTGCCTGCCATCAGGCCACCTCCTCGCCATCGGCTGGACCATGGGTTGGGCCGGCGTCGAGGAGTCCGAAGGCGCGGTCGTAGTCGGCCAAGTCTCGAACCAGCCCGTCGTCGGGGTCGGCTGCTGGTCGCGGTCGCTGGAACTGCTCGCGCAGGACCTTCGCGGCTGCGAGATGGGCGGGGTCGGTGATCGTCATCCCGCGTGCCCAGACCCGGTCATGGGCAGCGACCAGGCGCCCGTCGTGGCGGACCTCGACCCGCGACAGGTCGGCGGTGACATCGACGAACCGGCCGATCACCGCGGGGTCGACCGAGTAGTCGTTGCTGTCGAGGCGAACGTAGTAGTCGCGGCCCAGCCGGACCCGGTTGGCCCACCCCACCGCCGGGGCGACGGGCGGCAGCGGCAGCATCGCGGCCCGGTCGGCGTCGAGCAGGTCGACCGGGCGGGCCCGAAGCGTGCGCACCACCCTGGAGTTGGCCTTGGTCAGCCAGTCGGTGAACTGGTCGTCGAAGTCCGCCGGGGACTCGAACTCGCGACCGGGCATGAACGAGGTCTCGAAGAACCCGTTCCGGCGTTCCACCAGCCCCTTGGACTCCGGGTCGTTCGGCTTCAGGCGCTGCAGCGTCGTCGCGAGGGTGCCGGTGAACGCGCCCACGCCCTCGGCGTGCCGCTTCCCGCGACCGATACCGGTCTCGTTGTCCCAGATCAGCCGCCGCGGAACCCGGCCCAGGACCTGCAGCAGCACCCACATCCCCAACAGCAGATCCGCGGTGTGGCGGGTCGGGATCATCCGCCCGAGCATGAACCTCGAGTGTGCCGCGGTGATCACCATCACCGGCAACAGCGTCCTCGTGCCGTCCTCGAGACCGATCTTCTTCGGCGGGAACCACAAGTCGCACTGCGCCGCATCCCCGGGCAGCCAGATCAACCGGTCCGACGGGTCGACCGGGTAGTGGTCAGGCCGCAGCCGGCGGACGTTCTCACGGAACCAGGTGATCGACCCGGTCCACCCAACCCGCTCGGCGATCACCGTCGCCGGCATGTCCGGCGTCTTGACCAGCAGCTGACGCACCGCCGGCTCGAACGCCGTGAACGATGTCGCCACCGGCGGCCGTTCGTACCTCGGCGGCCGGTCAGACGCCAGCGCCCGCTCAACAGTCGACCGGCCGATGCCCAGGTCCCGCGCAACCTGACGCTGCGGAACACCATCGGCCACCAGCCGCCGGATCAGAGCCCAATCCTCCACAGAGATCACCCATCCAATCTGTCTGGGTGGCCTCGTTTTCGACCGTCGCTATGGCCTCGTTTTCAAGCGTCGTCGACAGAGGTCGCAGGGAGGGTCGACCCCGGGGGATACGACCCTGATGAACCCGATGAGCGGTAGGGGACCAATCCTCCGCTGCTCCGCTCCTGCTGCTCTCTCAGGCAGCGCGGGTTGCTCCCCTACCGCGCGTTGACTGTCACGGCATCTTCGGCCCACAGGGCGTGGGAGCGGGTCCCGCGCAGACCTTCGCTCTCCTGCCTGAGCGCGCCATCCGAGTGGGCCGGGGGCGCTTGGTCTGCATCGGGCGGTTCGGTCAGGTGCGCAGCAGACCAGTGTTCGCACGCACCGAGGTGCGAAATGGGGAGAGATGTATGCCCCACTTAGCCGCGTATGGCCTCCGGCTGACGCGGCCGTACCCTAGCGCCGCCAGATGTCCTCAGCTGTTGGCTGCCTGGGGTGGTCGAGTCGACGGGGGACGCGGCTGCTGCGAGTCAATTCCTGGCTCGCCGGATGCGGCGTCGCGGGTGTGCTCGGCGTCGGTGCGAGGCGCATTGTCCGCCTCGACGTGGGCCGGCCGTGAGTGGGGGCTCAGTTGGTCGGCGCCCCGGGCTTCGTGCCCTTGATGACGAGCCAGAGGGCGAGGCCGACTTCGGCGACGAACCCGACGACCCACATGGGGTAGCTGATCGCGGGGTACGAGGGGGCCAGGAGGGTCTGGAGGAGCCAGATGAGCACCGCGACCCCGTCGAGGAGGAGGAGCCATCCCAACAGGCGGGGAAGGAACCCGGAGCGCAGCACGAGCCAGCCGAGGGGGAAGAGCCAGGCGGAGAAGAACAGCTGGGCGGTGACGAACCCGACCTGGTAGGTGGAAAGGGAGAGCATGGCCATCGAGTCCAGCTGCGCGCCGGTCAGGCCCTGCAGGCCCAGGGTGCTGTCGTTCTGGGCGAGGACGGTGAGCAGGGGCAGGTAGCTGGCGCACTGGATGGCCACGCCGACCGCGTTGAGGACCAGCAGGAGCAGGGCCAGGCTCCGGTCGACAGGGCGAAGCAGGGCGTAGAGGGCCCACGCGGTGGTGACGAAGAGCAGGCCCGAGGCCAGGGCCGCGACGAGCCCGACCCGGAACGCCGCCTCGTTGTCGGCGATCGTGGCGCGCGGGGTGTGGGCGTCGCTGAGCCCGATGTGGCCGGTCAGGCTGGCGAGGAGGGTGGCCACGATGTACGCGAGGTAGAGCGCGCCGGCCCGCCGGGCGAGCCCGGTGCGTCCCCAGGAGTCCGGTGTGGTGGCTCTGGCCGCGCTGAGGGTGCTGGTCATGGCTCCTTCTCCTCGGTCGCCTCCCCGCCCTGATGGTCGCCGCCGGCGTCTCGTGCGCGCGCCAGCAGCCCGATGGTCAGGCTGACCAGGCCCGCGAGGACCAGTCCTCCGACAGCGGCCTCGACGAGCATGGGGACGTACTCGATCGACAGTGCCGACCGGTACGCGGTGGCGCTGGGCGTCAGCGAGATGATCAGGTTGGCCGCCCAGAACGCTGCCGCTCCCGCGAGCGTCATCGCCGCCCAGCCACCCCGCGCACGCGCCCTTCGCCCGGTCCGGCTTCGCGGGGCCTCAACCACGTCTATCGCGCTCCTCCGACCGGCCGCCCACCACTCGGCCCGCGTCCAGCATCCCGCTCCGCACGAACGTGGACGGCGACGTGGCTGCAACATCACACGACAGACCGGCGGACACCTTCAGAGCGGGATTCGGGCGGAGTCAGAACCTGCCGTTGTGGCATCGTGCCCACGGTCCCCGGCGCGGCAGGCGCCGGTGATCTCATCACCGAGCAGCCGGTCGAGTGGCGGCGCTGGACCGTCGACCTGGCGAGCGGCCCCGGGAGTCTCGCGTGAATGTGCTAACCCGGGTGTTCCTGCTCGTTGTCTCCCTAGACTGGGGCACGCAGCGCCGCGACCGATACCGCGAAGAGCTCGAAGCCGACCTCGAAGGCGCGCACGAGCTCTCGCGGGCGTCGGTGGTTCCCGGGCAACGTCGCTCGGCGGTATCCGTCATCCCCCAAGGAGAACTTGTGCCACACCCGATTGGGCCTCTCGCCATCGCGCTGCGCCACAGCGGATCCAAGCGCGGCCCCGTCCTGATGCTCGTCCTCGCGCTGGGATTGATACTCCTGGTCGGAGTTGGGCTACTCCTCATCCACTGATCCGCCGGGCAGGTACTGCGAACCGAGGGCGCCGTCACCTCAAGGAGGTAGAGCCGGCGTTGAGGCCTTGAGCGTGCTCGTTGCGACGGTCAGGAGCCCGGCCCCGCGACAACGTGTCAGCCATGCCACCCGGCCCCGCAACGGGACTCCGTCAACCCTCGGTACATCGTGACCGTTCGCGGCGTGGGCTACCGGATGGGCTCGGGATGAGGGGCATCGACACCTCTCGCCTGGTCTGGCGGCTGTTCCTGGCCATGACGTTGGTCGTCTGGTCGGGGGCGATCACGATGCTGATCGTGGCCACCCTGGTTGCTCCGCAGGTGTTCCACCGGCACCTCGGGATGGTGTCGGCGCAGTTGCCCGACGACCTGCAGACGCACGTCGACAATGCCTTCGGGCAGGCGGTGCTCTTCTCACTGGGCGTCGGGGTCTTCGCTGGATCCGGCAATGCGGCTGGCGAGCATCCGCAGCAGGACGTCGACGGCGTATCCGGCGCCCACGGTGATGTTGTATCCCCCCACCGGGCGACCTGGACGCTGGGGGGCCGGCGTTGAGCCACGGCGACAGGGCCGAGCGCCGGAGCTCGGGTGAGCGCGTCGACCAACCCCGGCGGCGCAGGGGCCGTCGAGGTGGCTCGGCAGGCTTGATGCTTCCCCTGTCGGTCCTGGTTGGTCGGGCTGGCGCTGTCTCGTCAACTCATGGGCGGTGTCTCGGGTGGGGCCATGGATGACCGAACCCATTGGGCGGCCTGTTGGTCTTCGTTGGACCGCCCACCCCCTCGGGGGTCGCGATCGGACGGAAGGGCAGGGCCGTGCCGCGGCCCGCCGCCTCGCCGGC
The DNA here is from genome assembly GCA_963728395.1 of uncultured Actinomycetota bacterium. Classification (GTDB taxonomy): domain Bacteria; phylum Actinomycetota; class Actinomycetes; order Actinomycetales; family Dermatophilaceae; genus CAVSJJ01. The sequence goes on along the minus strand of CAVSJJ010000004.1, from coordinate 566,424 downwards.
GAACGGTCTACCGGGACGTCAGCCGATCAACTCTGGCAGCTCGGCCATGGCGTGGAAGATGGTCGCACCGCCACCGATCAGTCGTTCGACCGGGACGAGGCCGGAGGCATAGGCGAGTGCTCGCATCCCGGCAGCCCGGGCCGCCGCCAGGCCGGGGGGACTGTCCTCGACCACGACACAGTGCCGGGGCTCCACGCCCATGCTGCGGGCGGCATGCAGAAAGAGGTCTGGGGCCGGCTTCCCCTGCTGCACGTCCTCCGCGCTGAAGACCCGCCCCTCGAATGCCTTCGCGAGACCAGTTCGGCGGAGGTTGCTGAGGATCTTGTCTCGTGGGCCGTTCGACGCAACGCAGCGCCGGTGCGGGAGTGCCCCGATCGCCCTGACCACACCCGGAACGGCTCGTAGCTCGGCCTCGAACGCGGCCTCGTACCAGGATCGGTAGGGAGCGTCCCAGTCCTGCGGCAGCTTGCGGCCGAGCTCGACTTCGACAGCGGTGCGCCAGTGGTCCTCACTGCATCCCGCGAACCGTTGGACGAGCTCCTGCGGCGTGACATCCCAACCGAGGTCGGCGAGGACACGGGATCCCACCTGTGCCGAGATGAGCTCGCTGTCGACAAGCACTCCGTCGCAGTCGAAGATCACAAGCTCGACGTTTCGTTCCATGGTCCATCCGCCCTTCCTGTTCGTGCCCGATCGTCGAGACGCCCGTGCGGGCCCGCGAGGAAGGGGCGGCGCAGCCCAGGTGCCGGGGCCGGGCAGGCCAACCTGGCTCGTGGGTCGGATCGGTCCCTGGCCAGTCGGGCTCGAGCCCAGTTGTCGCCCACGGCCCACACCTGCGTCTGCCACTCGCGACATCTCTCCATGATTGATAACGTTCTCACACACGTGCCATGAACGATGCCAACCAGGTCCTTCGCTCGTCAAGGGAGGTGGACGTCGGGCGTCGGCGCGCCGATCGCTCCGGACTGGAGCCGGGATGACGGATGGCGAGCGGGGTCAGGTCGGCGACGGCTGCCGGGCGACTGTCACCGAGGCCCGTTCGATCAAGGTCGTGCCGAGCTTCTCGTGGACGGAGCGCTGCCGAGAGCCCTCGATGCGGCGGATGAGTCGTCTGGCGCAGCGGGCGCCTATCTCCTGCACCGGCTGCGCGATCACGGTGAGCGGCGGGGTGACGGCATCGGCCCACTCGGCATCGTCGAAGCCCAGGATGGACACGTCCTCGGGGCAGGACAGGCCGAGGCCGCGCAAGCCCTGCAGCGTGCCAAGGGACAGGACGCTGTCGAGAGCGAGGATCGCCGTGGGCGGATGCGCGAGGCCCATCAGGTGTCGGGTGGCCGACTCGGCGTTCTCCCGTCGGTAGCCGTTCGCCGTGACGTAGTCGGGGCTGGGCTCGATGCCGGCGGCGAGGAGGGCGTCCCGGTAGCCTGCTGTCCGCCATCCCGCCGTCGCGCCGACCATCCGTTCGACACCGACGAGGCCAGGGGCTCTCAGCGGCCCGTCGGGGTCGTCGGGTGCTCCGGTCACGACGCCGATGCGTCGGTGTCCCGCTCGCAGAAGGTACTCGGTTGCGTGGTAGCCGGCCTTGTGGTTGTCGATGCCCACGCTGTCCGCCGCGAGCCCACTGATGGGGCGGTCGAGGAGGACGACGGGCGTGCCCTGGTCGATCACCTGACGTAGGTGGCGTCGGTCGCTCGCGCCGGTGGGACAGACGACGAGCCCGTCGACCCGACGTTCGACGAGCACGGAGATGGCCGCGTGCTCCTTCTCCTCATCCTCGTCCGTGTTGACGAGGATGACCTGCCAGCCTTCCGAGCGCGCAACGTCGGAGATCCCCCGCAGCGCTCGCGAGAAGAAGGCGTTCTCGATGTCCCCCACGACGACACCGATCGTGTGGGTCTGTCCCGTGATCATGCTCCGTGCCAGGACGTTGGGACGGTAGCCAAGCGCAGCGGCCGCTGCCGAGACCCGCTCTCTGGTCGCGGCGCTCACTGAGCCGTAGTTGCCCAGCGCCCGCGCGGCCGTTGCTGTCGATACGCCCGCCTGGCGTGCCACATCGGGGATCGTCGGGAGACTGCTTCGTGTCATCATCCGCCTCCAGTCCACCCGGTCGCGACCGCGTCGCGGTCACTCACGCGAGAAACCTAGCCGCTCCCGGAAGCCCGCGGAAGCGACGGTAACAAATCGAGACGGATCCCTTGACATCGCGGTCTCCGGTGTTGATAACGTTCTCGCCATCGTCAGTTGAGAACGTTATCAAGCACTTGGGAGAACCACAGGCCATGACAGACACCCTGCCCCTGAAGCCCATCGACGAAGAACTCTCGGAGAAGGTCGCCATCAGTGTCGACGAGCGCGACGCGGTCCGCAGCGTCGTGAAGGACGTCGTCGCCAAGGGCCTGCGCAACGTCTACTTCGTCGGAGCTGGCGGTTCGCTCATCTGCAGCTACCCCGCCCACTATGTCCTTCAGCAGCGTGCCTCCTTCCCCGTCTTCCAGCTACAGAGTGATGAGCTCAATACGATGCAGCCGGCTCTGATGGGCGAGGGGTCTCTTGTCGTCCTTGCGTCGTACACGGGGAAGACGAAGGAGACGGTCGCCGCCGCGAAGACCGCCAAGGCCACGGGCGCCACGGTCATCGCCGCAGCCAAGGAGGGGAGCCCCCTCGCCGAGGCGGCCGACTCGTCGTTCCGCGGCAAGAGCGACGTCTTCGAGCTCATTGTCGCCTACGCCTTGCTCGAAGCCACGGGCGACGGCATTGACGCCTCAGGCGTGGACGCAGCCCTCACGGCGCTGCCGAAGGCGCTGATCCACTGCGTGGAGCAGGCGGACGACGACCTGGCCTCCATCGCCTCGGACTTCAAGGATGACCCCATCACATACGTGCTCGGCTCCGGCCCCAGCAGCGCCTGGGCATATGGCTTCGCCATGTGCTTCCTCCAGGAGATGCAGTGGAAGCACGCGGCTGGATTCAACGCCGGTGAGTTCTTCCAGGGCGCCTTCGAGATGGTCGATGACTCGACTGCGGTCCTGTTGTGGGTTGGCGAGGACGCCTCCCGACCGATGGCGCTGCGCGCAAAGGAGTTCCTTGACACCTACGCCAAGCGGGCGCGCTACGTCGACGTCTCGGAGCTTGACCTTCCCGGCGTCCCCGCGGAGCTCCGCGGCGACATCTCCCCGCTCGTGGTGGGGGCGCTGGCGCATCGGCTTGCCCAGCACTACGAGTCGCAGCGAGGCCATGACCTCGAGCAGCGGCACTACATGTTCAAGGTCGACTACTGATGTTGAACTTCGACGTCGAGCGCTACCGCCGCATCCAGTCGGGTGCGGCGGGGCTGGCGCTCGAGATCGACGAGGCGGTTTCGGGGCTTGTCGCTGAGGGACTCGACCACGTCGTCTTCGCGGGGACCGGGGGGGCGGCGATCCTGATGCGTCCCGCAGCCGATCTGCTCCGCGACGCCTCTCGGCTGCGGACGTCGACCATGCGGTGCGCCGAGATGGTCGCCGCACCACCAAGCAGTATCCGGCCCGGGACGCTCGTGATCCTGCCCTCCCTCTCTGGGACGACGGCGGAGACGATCGAGGCCAGCGGGATATGCCGTGCCGCCGGTGCACACGTCATGGCACTGGTGGGCGATGCATCCAGCCCCCTCGCCCGCGCAGCGGACACCGTCTTGACCAATGCCGCTGCCGACGACACGTCGAGCGAGTCGTTCTACATCCAGTCGCTTCTGATCGCCGTCTCGGTCCTCAAGCACACCGATGGTCCCGGGCCCGTACCGGACCTGGCCCAGGACCTGACCCAGATGCCCGAGGCTCTCCTGCGGGTCAAGGAATGGTTCGAACCGAGGGCCGACCCGGCGGCGCGGTACCTGGCCAGCGGGCGCACGCACATCATCACCGGTGCAGGTCCGTCGTGGCCGGAGGCCTGGTACTACGGGATGTGCATCCTCGAGGAGATGCAGTGGATCTCCACCCGCCCGGTGCACGCCTCGGACTTCTTCCACGGCACCCTCGAGCTCGTACAGCCTGGCGTCAGCGTCGTCGTGTGCGCGGGGGAGGGTCCGAGCCGGGCGCTCACCGACCGAGTGCAGCGGTTCGGGGCGTCGCTCACCGATCAGATGCTGGTCATCGATGTGGCAAATGCGCCACTCGACGGCATCAGCGCCACATCCCGTCCCTACCTTGCTCCGATCTTGTTGGCCGCGGTCCTCGAGCGGGTCAGTGCTCATCTTGAGGTCATCACCGGCCACCCGTTGACCACTCGCCGCTACTACCGCCGGATGGAGTACTGACATGGATGCGGCGGCGGCACGCGTCGCCTCCATCGGAGACAACGTCGTCGACCGGTACGTCGAGCGGGGAATCATGTTCCCCGGCGGAAACGCCGTGAACGTCGCCGTGCATGTAAGGCGGCTCGGAGCGACCGCGGCATACATCGGTGCGGTCGGCACCGATCGCGCCGGTCAGGTCGTCCTCGCGGCGTTGCGCGACGAGGGAGTCGATACCAGCGCCGTCCGCGTGCTGGAGGGACCCAACGCCGCAGCCACCGTCCGCGTCGTCGACGGCAACCGCGTCTTCGCCGGCGGCTCACCGGGGGTCTCGAGGTTCCAGCCGTCCGAACGGGACCTCGAGCTCCTCGGCGGTTTCGACATCGTCCACACCGGCGAGTGCTCGTATCTCGAGGAGTACCTCCCGGCGCTACGGCTGGCGTCTGCGCGCCTCTCCTTCGATTTCTCCGAACGCCCCTGGGACTACGTGAAGACCTACGCGCGGCATGTCGACGTCGCGATCGCCTCACTACCGACCGGCGACAGGTCGGTCGCCGAGCGTGCGGCCAGGGCGCTGCGGGCCCTCGGCCCCGAGGTGGCCGCCGTGACGATGGGTCCCGCCGGCGCGGTTCTCGATGACGGGGCCATGCATTACGCCGCGGCCGGCACGGGTCGCATCGTCGACACCCTCGGCGCCGGCGACTCGTTCATTGCCCGCCTGCTGACCGGCCTCGCGATGGACGAGCCACATGAGGCGACCTTGGAGGCCGCCACGACCTACGCCACGCGGACCTGCTCCACGTTCGGCGCCTTCGGCCACGAAGCGTCCATCGACATACCGACCTCCACATCGACCTAACTGAACACCGTCACCGCCACCGAAGGATGGGAACCTCAATGAAGAGAACCACGCTAGCCGTGCTCACCTGCTGCTCCGCCGGGCTGCTCGCGCTGTCGGCGTGCGGCGCGCCCGGGACGACAACCTCGTCGTCGAGCTCATCGGCGGACCTGGGGTCGCCGGCGAGCAAGAGCGGGACGCTGTCGATCATCACCAAGTTCGCCGACCCCAAGTACGCCCCGTACTTCGAGGGGATCGCCAAGGCGTACGAGCAGGCCAACCCCGACGTCAAGGTCGATCTTCAGCAGGTCGGCGACCAGCCGTACAAGGACAAGATCCGCGTCCTGACCTCGTCCAAGCAGCTGCCCGACATCTACTTCTCGTGGGCGGGTGACTTCGCCAACAAGTTCGTCCGGGCCGGGCTCGCGGCGGATCTCAGCTCCGTCATCGCTCCCGACACGGACTGGGGAAAGACGTTGTCCCCGGCCGCCCTCAAGGCGTTCGAATACGACGGCAAGTACTACGGCGTGCCCATCGACCTCGACGCCAAGTTCCTGGCCTACAACCAGGCCGTCTTCACCAAGGCCGGCATCAGTGACCCGCCGGCCACGTTCGAGAACCTTCTCTCCGACTGCTCGAAGCTCAAGTCTGCCGGCTACACGCCGATCGCCTTCGGCAACCAGTACGGGTGGCCGGCCATCCACTACCTCACCCAGCTCAACGCCTACGACGTGCCGGCGGAGACTCTCCAGAAGGACTACACGCCGGCTACCGGGGAGTTCACCGATCCGGGCTATGTCGAAGCCCTCACCCAGTTCCAACAGATCGTCAAGCAGTGCACGAACAGTGGTGCCAACGGGCTGTCTCACGAGGCCGGGCAGGCGAACTTCATCAACGGCAAGGCCGGCATGCACTACCTCGAGTCGGTCGAGTTCCCGGTGCTCACCGCGGACGGCGGCGCTCCCGCTTCCATTGCAGACAACTGGTCGTTCTTCAAGCTGCCCGCCCCGACCAACGCCCCCGGCGACAGCGGCGCCCTCACCGGCGCCCCCGACGGCTTCCTGGTCAACCCGCAGAGCAAGAACACCGCGCTGGCGGTCGACTTCCTCAAGTTCATGACCAGTCAGCAGAACGCCCAGCAGATGGTCAAGCAGCTCGGGTGGCTCAGCCCTGTCCAAGGATCGGCGACCGATGCCAACTCCTTCCCCCAGCTGCGCCAGGCCCTGGAGAAGATCAGCTCGGCGAGCACGTTCGCCATCTGGCTGGACACCGTGACCAACGCAGACGTCGCGAACGCCTACCTCTCCGGAGCCGAGGGCATCGTCGACGGGTCGCAGACCCCGCAGCAGGTGATGGCCTCGGTGCAGGCCGCCGCCAAGAAGGTTCGCCAGGCAGCTGCCGGCTAGTGCTGCTCGTGGGTCCGCGGGCCTTGGCGCCCGCGGACCCACGCATGGATCGGAGGACATCGACGTGTCTGGGAAACAACGAGCAAGACGGCGCGGGTGGCGCGGATGGCTTTGGCTCACACCTGCCCTGGTGCTGCTCGGCGTCTTCGTGTACTACCCCATCATCGACAACTTCCGCCTGAGTCTTTACTCGTGGAACGCGTTCACCCCGGTCCCGACGTACGTCGGGCTGCAGAACTACCGCGATGCGGCGGTCGACCCGGTCTTCTGGCAGTCGCTGCGTAACAACGTGCTGTATGCCGTCGTGTCGATCATCTTCCAGGTTGGCTTCTCGCTCGTCCTCGCCGCGATCCTCGAGGAGTTCGTTCACCAGCGGCTGCGGGGGATCCTGCGGACGATCTACTTCATCCCGGCTGTCATCTCGATCACCGTCGCCGGCATGTTGTTCTCCTTCCTGTACAACCCGCAGATCGGCCTGGTCAACCGCGCCCTGGCGGCCGTTGGCTTGGACAGTTGGACCCACGCCTGGCTCGGGGAGCCCTCGACGGCGATCGGGAGCGTCATCGCCATGAGCCAGTGGCAGTCGATCGGCTATACGGCGGTTCTCTTCGTGGTGGCCATCCAGCGCATTCCACGCGAGTTCTACGAGGCGGCACGGGTCGATGGAGCCGGGCCCATCCGCTCCTTCCTCTCGATCACCGTGCCGATGGTCCGGGAAATGACGGCTCTCATGGTCATCCTCACCGTCTCCGGTGCGTTCCTCGTCTTCAACGAGGTCGAAGTCATGACGTCGGGTGGCCCGTCCAACTCCAGCCAGGTTCTCGGCACCTGGCTCTACCAGAACGCGTTCCTGCAGGATCACATGGGATATGCATCAGCCATCGCGACCGTCATCTTTGTCATCACCTTCCTTGCCGCAGCCCTCCAGATGGCCGTGACGCGGAGACGAAGGGTGGAGCTGTGACCACGACCGAGCACGCCCGCCATGTGACACTGTCCCAACGCGTCGCCCCCGTCGCCGTGTCGCCGTTCAGGCGAGCGGCCCGCCGGCTCCGAGCCGTGGTGATCGGCATCCTTCTCATCGCGCTCGCACTCGCCGTGATCTACCCGCTCCTGTGGATGGTCCTCAGCGGCTTCAAGGACAACCGCGAGGTATTCGACAGCCCATGGGGCCTTCCTGGGCGCCTCCGCTGGAGCAACTTCGCCGAGGCCAGCAACGCTGGAGTCCTTCGCTACTTCGTCAACAGCATCATCGTGACGTCCGCGTCGATCATCACGACGGTACTCGTGAGTGCCTGGGCGGCGTACGGACTGTCCCGCACCAAGATCCCGTTCGGCGGCTTCGCACTCGGCGTGGTTCTCGGGGGCCTCATGGTCGCGCCGACAGTGGCGCTCATCCCCCTCTTCGGACTCCTGCAGAGCCTCCACATCTTCGACACCTACTGGGCACTCATCGTGCTCTACACCGCGTTCCGGATACCTTTCACGACCTTTCTTATCCGGGCCTACATGATCGACCTACCCCATGAGGTCGACGAGGCGGCTCTCCTGGACGGGGCCACCCGCTGGCAGACCTTCTGGCAGGTCATCCTGCCGATGTGCCGTCCCATCCTCGTCTCCAGCGCGCTCCTGCACGCTCTGTTCGCCTGGAACGAGTTCGCGTTCGCTCTTGTGTTCATCAGCAACCCCGATCTCAAGACCCTGCCGGTGGGCCTGATGGACATGCAGAGCAGGCTCCTGACGAACTGGCCGGTGCAGTTCGCCGGGCTGACCATGGCCGCCCTGCCGATGATGGTCCTCTTCCTCATCGGTCAGCGGCAGTTCCTTCGAGGCCTGACCGAGGGCATGGGCAAGTAGGCATCGACGCGATGTCGGGTGGCCAAGCCCTCCAGTGAACGCGAGGCGAGAGGCCGGCCGCGGCGGCATACCCGCAGGCAGGCCGGACCGGTCGGGCTGTCAGTCCGTTCCGGCGACGACGAGCGAGAGGCGCCCTCGGGTGACCTTCAGTCCCGACGCGGATGCTGCTGGTCCGTGTGCGTCACGTCGGCGGTTGCGGATCCGCTGCCGAACTGGCTCGTTGGTATGACGCTGATGGTGCCGTTGGGTTCGAGGACCACGGCGGCCACGAGCTCCAAGCCTCCGATTCCGGCGCTACGCACTGCTTGGCGCACGCTCTGTTCGGAGATCCGCTGCCTGGTCAGTGCATCACGGTCTGGGCGGCCGTCGCGGAGCAGCATCGTGGGCATCGACGTGACCGCGCCGCGTACCCAACGGACGTGCACGGAGACCCATGCCACGACGAGTTGCAGCACCGCGAGGAGAGCCAAAGCAAGGGCTCCCTCGACCCAGGCGACCGAACTGCTCAGGACGACCGTGGCCAAGGTCGAACCGAGCGCAACTGTCACGATGAAGTCGAAGGCATTGAGCTGGGCGAGGGTTCGTTTGCCGCTCACCCGCACGACCGCGATCAACCAGAGGTACGCCAGCGGACCCACGATCAACACTCGAGCCAGGCCGTAGGCATCGTCGAAGAACAACTCGGGAGGTCCTTTCGGGTCAGCGCGTCAAGAGGGGGTGGGACAGCTGGCGTCCGGTCGCCGTGGACAGGGCAGATGATCACCGCCGCTGGCGGGACGAACGGCTGTCCGAGCTGGAGCCGGACGACACTCATCTTCCCACGCTGTTGTGAGCGGTTCCTTCAGGTGACCGCGATGCTCCCGCGCCCCACCGGGATCGCAGGCGTCTCGCAGTGACCATGCCGGCCCGTGCTGGCGCCTCTTCGGGCGGAGAGCAGTCCTCCCACTGGGGGCGGCCTGGCATGTGATGACGACGCGGCTGCCTAGGAGCCGAGAAGCTCCCGAGCCGCCGCTGCGACCCCCGCCGCGTCGATGCCGAAGTGGCCCATGAGCCATTCGACGGACCCCGTCGGGGCGAACGTGTCCGGCACGCCGACGAAGCGCATGAGCGCCGGCCTTCGGGGGGCCAGGAACTCGGCCACGGCGCCGCCGAGGCCCGACGTGAGGGCTTCCTCGACCGTGACGATTCCTGCGGTCTCCTGAGCCGCCGCCAACACGGCAGCGCCGTCGAGCGGTTTGATCGTCGGCATGGCGATGACGCGTGCGTTGATGCCATCCTTCGCCAGGACTTCCGCGCCCTCGAGGGCTCGCGAGACGGCGGTTCCCGTGGCGACGAGGGCAACGTCGCTACCCTTGCGCAGGGTGACGGCCTTGCCTGGTTCGAACTGGTAGCCATCTGGCATCAGATCGGGGACGCCCATCCGGCTGACTCGGATGAAGACCGGTCCGCCCGCAGTGGCTGCCCACCTGACGGCCTGGTCGGTCTCGATCCGGTCGGTCGGGACGATGACGGTCAGGCCTGGAATCGTGCGCAGCCAGGCGAGGTCCTCGATCGAGTGGTGGGTCGGGCCGAGTTCTCCGTAGGCCATGCCGGGGCTCTGCCCGACGAGGACGATGTGGTGGCGGGAGTATGCCGCGTCGACCTTGATCTGCTCCATCGCGCGGGCGGTCAGGAAGCACGCGGCGGCCGAGACGAACGGCACCTTGCCTCCGTTGGCGAGACCGGCGCCGACCCCGACCATGTCCTGCTCGGCGATGCCGACGTTGACGAGGCGCTCGGGGAAGCGTTCCTCGAACGGGCCGAGCTTGCTGGAGCCAACCGAGTCGTTGGCGACGACGACGACGTTCTTGTCGTGATCGGCGACATCCACGAGCGCGGACACCCAGGCGTCGCGGCAGTCGTGGAGCGCCGAGTCGGCTCGTGGTGCTGTGGCGGTCATGATGCCTCCAGTTCAGCGAGTGCCTGTTCGACCTGGTCGGTGGAGGGGACCTTGTGGTGCCAGGCGACATTGTCGGACATGAAGGAGATCGGGTGGCCCTTCTTGGTGTGGGCGACGACGGCGGTCGGGCGTCCGGAGGGTGCGGGCACTGCCTCGAAGGCATCGACAAGTGCGCCGTGGTCGTGACCATCGACCTCGACGACCTCGAAACCGAAGGCAGACAGCTTGTCGGCGAGCGGTTCGAGGTCGTTGGTGTCGGAGACCCGCGCGCCCTGCTGGAGCCGGTTGCGGTCGACGACGACGCACAGATGCGACAGCCGGTGGTTCCCAGCGGTCATCAAGGCCTCCCAGTTGGACCCCTCCTGGAGTTCACCATCGCCCACGACCACGAAGGTGCGCCGAGAGGAGGAGTCGAGGTTTCCGGCGAATGCGGTTCCGACGGCGATGGGTAGTCCGTGTCCGAGCGGTCCCGTGCTGGCCTCGACGGCGGCGATCTTCGTCTTCGCTGGATGGCCGTTGAGCTGCGACATCGGCTGCATGAACGTCCTGAGTTGTTCCGGCGGGAGCAGGCCCGCCATCGCCAGCGTGGTGTAGAGGGCGGCCGCGGCATGGCCCTTGGACAGGATGAAGCGGTCGCGGTCGGGGTCGTCCAACTGGTCGGGAGACATGTTGAGGGCGTGAAGGTAGATCGTCACGAGGATGTCGATGACGGAGAACTCGCCCCCCACGTGTCCGAGGCCCGCGGCACGGACCATCTGGATGTCGCGGCGCCGCACCAGTCGCGCGGCCTCGCGAAGGTGAAGGATCGCCTCGTCGCGAGTGGCGCCGTCGTGGACGCGGCCCAGTACCGTCAGGTCTTCGGCCGGCACAGCGCTCGGGTCGACCTGGGGGACCAAGTCCTCGGTCATGCTTCCTCCTTCATGCAGGTGAACAAGGCGTCCTGCACCAGCCGCTGAGCGGCCAAGGCGTCCTGCCGGTGCTGAGCCTCGCGCAGCGCCTCGATGTCGAGGGTGTCGAGGGCGCGGTAGATCGCCTTGAGGAACCGGATCGAGAGCCGGGCTGCCTCGACGGTGTCCTCCCGGAACGGGAACTGGTCGAGCTGCCAGACGCCCTCCCACCCGTTGGCCCTGAGGGTGTAGAAGTACTCGAACACCTCGACCGGGTGCACGGTGCCAACGACCATGTCGTCGTCCCAGCTGCGGAGGTTGTCGTTCACGTCCATCGCCCACAGCAAGCCGTGGTCGATGAGCAGCTGGGCGGCGGCGGCCGGCGACTCGCCGCCGAAGAGGGCGTGCCCGAAGTCGAGCAGAACCCCGACGTTGTCGACCCCCATGGCCTTGATCCCGAGAGCCGTCTTGGCTGCCGAGTCCCAGAACATCTTGTTGCGTGGCTCTCGCGGCTTGTACTCGATGACAATCTGGATGTCGGGGTTGGCCTCGGCCAGTTCACGCATGCCGTCGACGGCAAGGCGCCACTGCTCGCCATGGTCGACCTGGAAGGGGTAGTCCCACCCGTCCTGGCCCGGCCACACCTTCAGGTAGCGGGCGCCGAGGGCACGCACGACGTCGGCGGCCTCGTTGAGCGCGGCGAGGGCGGCCGCCCGGACATCGGCGTCAGGATTGGTGAATGCCCCCCTGGAGAAGCGCCGCATGTAGATCTCGGGCGTCACACCGATGGCCTGCAGGCCGTTCGAGGCGAGGGCCTCCTTGACCTCGTCGATGGTGACCCCGTCGGTGAAGGGGTACGGGACGTCGACGTAGGAGAGGTCGCCGACCTCGCCGGCCCGGTCGATCTGCTCCAGCGTGGTGACCGGCGGGGCGTACCCATCGGTGGCGTAGCGGTCGAGGTAGGAGGCGAAGTGCCACAGCCCGGCCCCGAACGGCGGGTAGTCAGTCATTGTTGTTCCTCTCTACTTCATGAAAGGTCGGTGCCACGGTCGTGGTGGCGCACGGAGACCCCGCGGGCGCGAGCGACGGCGTCGGTCCATCCCTGGCGTTGGGGCAGTGGATCGATCGTCGTCGGGGCGAACCGCCGGCCCGGCCCGGTGGCGGCCGGGGCGCATCCCAGGCCGCACGCCGCCAGACGAGCCGCGCCGAGGAGGGAGGCGTCCTGGTTGTCGCTGACCTGCACAGGGCGCCTCAACAGGGTCGACTGGATCTGCATGAGAGTCGACGAAGCGGTGGCGCCCCCGTCGGCCATGAGGACCTCGATGGTGGCCAGCCCATCGGCTTCGATCGCCTCAACCACGTCCGTGACTTGATGCGCAACCGCGTCCAGCGCGGCCCGGGCGAGGTGCTCCCGTGAGGTCGCGCCGTTGACGCCCGCCACGAGACCGATCGCTTGGCGGTCCCAGTACGGCGATCCCAACCCCGTGAACGCCGGAACGAGGTAGGTGGCATTGCTGTCGTCGACGCCAGCAGCCAGCTCTGTCAGGAAGGCGCCGCCCGCTACGCCGTCCGGCTTCCCCAGGAGTTGAGCCATCCAATCCAGCGCCGAGCCGCTGGCCAGTATGTTGCCCTCCCGGGCGAAGGTGGCCGTTCCGCCTATGTGCCAGGCAATGCTGGTTGCGATCCCAGGAGGTCGGGCCCGATGGTCATGCGTCGGAGTCATGACCGATGAACCCGTCCCATAGGTGGCCTTCCCCGTCCCTGGCTGGGTGCATCCATGGTGGTACATCGCAGAGTGGGAGTCCGCCAGGACAGCCAGCACCGGGACCCCGCTCGGGAGCTGTCCCCATCGCCGAGTGGTACCGAACGAACCATCGGACGGCAGCAGGCTCGGCAGAGTGTGGCGCGGGATGCCGAACAGGTCCAACAGGCCGTCGTGCCACTCGAGGCTCTCGAGACTGAGCAACAGGGTTCGCGACGCGTTGCCCAACTCGGTCACGTGACGTCCGGTCAGGTTCCACAGGAGCCAGGAGTCCATCGTGCCGACAATCACATCCTCGACGGCCACGCCGGCGGATACGGCGGACTCGATCGAGGCGGCCATCTTCGGAGCGGAGAACATGGGATCGAGGGAGAGGCCGGTGAGTCCTTCGACCAGCGTCGCTGCCTCTGGGTCAGCCCCGATGATCTGCTCGCAGCGGGGAGCCGTCCGAGCGTCCTGCCAACCCAGAACCGGTCCGAGCGGGCGCCCCGTGCGGCGATGCCAGCAGACCACGGACTCGCGTTGGCTGGAGATGGTGATGCCGGCAACATCAGCCGCTGGAAGGGCCGAAAGGCAGTCCTCGATGGCGTCGAGCGTGGCCGACCAGATCTGCGCCGCGTCTTGCTCCACATGCCCCGGCCTCGGAAAGGCGATCCCGACCGGACGCGAGGCCCTCACTGCGGCCCGGCCCGATTGGGGCTCGACAAGTGCCGCCCTTGTGTTCGTGGTGCCCTGGTCGATGGCGAGCAGGAGAGAGCCGGCGGGCGAACGTCGGATCCCAGCCACACCGACTCCTCGTCGAATAGCCATTCCAGAGTGAATGAAACTAATGGCGAGCGTAGGGTCGAGATGAGGCGGGTGTCAATCACCTCCTCCATCGCTGAGCGCACGAAGGGCGCGCCAGGGCCGCGCCAAGAGGTGAGCACGATGGCCCCGGGTGCGCATGCCGCGCTCACGTCGGCGAACAAGGAGAACGTCATCGTCGTCGGCTTCGACGGTATCCCGGGCGTTGTGAACTCCATCAGGGCCGGCGGCATCACGGCCACCGTTCGACGGCCCACACGCCGTTGCCCCCGGCAGGTGCGGGGTCTGAGGGCAGCGCTGCCGGGCTACTCCGGTGCCGCACCCGCAAGATACGTAGCCGTGCTCAGGTCGGTCACCAGCACGTTGATCCAACCGCCCAGCAAGGCCCCGCGGATCGCCTCGTGCTTGCGTGAACCTCCCGCCACCCCGACTCGGCGAGGAATGTTGCGAAGGGTCTTTGAGTCGATGCCCACCACGCGATCATCGAGGTGACTCTTCAGCGCTCTGCCTTGGGCATCGAAGAACCGCATGCACACGTCACCCACGGCGTCTTGCTGGCGCAGACGCTTCTCGTCCTCATCGCCGATGGCGTTCCCGCTGGCCCGAAGTAGTTGGGAGGGCATGAGGCTGCCAATGCCGACCAGGAGCACCGTGAGCCCTGCGAAGGCGTCAACGGCGACGGCGATGGACGCGTCCTTCATCAGAGCGCGGCGGACGGTGCTTGACGCGACGAGCCCCGGCGCTTGGAGGTACAACGGCGTCGCGCCGGTCAGGGCCACGAGGCGGCTGACAAGGTGAGTGGCCCGCGTCTGGGCTGACGGGGCTCCGAGTCCGCCGAGAACCTGCACGACGGAGTCGCAGTGGTGGGTATGCCGTGGTTGCATCGAGTCGATCGTCGCCAGCAGCGCGGAGCTCCAGGACGAGACGCCAATTCGCTCCCCACCGAGGAGCGACGTCTCCAGATAGTGAGCTGCGGCCGCCCCGAGGGACGGCGTCAGCGCGACCTCGTTGTCCTCGTCACCGGTGTCGACAACCACGACCTCCCGGACGTCGTAGGCACGCTCGATCTCACTCTCGAGTTCGCCGAAGACGCCGGGTGGTGAGATGACGGTCGTTCTGACGATCCCGGTTTCGACGGCCCTCTTCAGCAGGCGCGACACCCGGGGCTGGGAGATATTCAGTCGGTCGGCGATCTCCGGCTGGCGTACCCCTTGCTCGTGGTAGAGGCGCGCTACCTTCGTCATGAGCCGCGCGTCTTCGTTGCTCAGTCCGACACCCACGCCGACCACCATCCGGGCCGAGTCGTCAGCCATCGCACTCCTGTCCTGGACGGGTCCGTGGTGCGGGCCACGGCATTTCGCGGCCGGTATCGTTCGCTCACGCTAACAGCAAGCGCAGGCGCCTAGTCGGGTGTGAATGGATAAGCGGTGGACGAGGCGGCGACCCGACGTCGCGGACGGCCGACGACGCATCGGGGTACTTCAGACGTAGTACCCCCAGTAGATTCCCGACTCGTCCCGCTGCAGCTCGATGCCGTCGGGCCGTTCCGAGCGGAACCCGACGCTGACGAGGACCTCCTCGTACAAGTCGGCGCGCCCGACCGCAACAGTGTGGACCGTCGGCCGGTCAGTTCCCGCGGTGGTGTGCATGACCCGGCAGGAGAAGGACGGGCCACCATGCTCCCGATCCCGCAGCTCCTGGCTGCCGCCGGTAGGGTGGGCGTTCATCACCCGAACGGCGTCCGGCCCAATCGTGAGCCACCCTCCTGCCTCGCCCGGCGGTACGTGTCCGACCATGTCGGAGGCATCTCGCCACGCCGGACCCGAGAACAGTTCGAGGACGAGCAGGCGACGCATCACCACCCGAGACTACCCGCCGGCCCCGAGGGCCCCTCCAATGCCGGAGGTCGCTCCACGAGACCGCGGGGGCCGGCTGACCTCGGGCGACATCGGGTCCGGCCCTGCACGATGTGGGCTACAGTTCTTGTGGTTGTCCTGATTCAACAGCAGTTGGGATGGCAAGGCCCCCCTTTCCGGCACTCCTTGATCACGGGAGTCGGAGGGGCGGCCGAATCGCTGGCCTCGACCGGTCCCGAATGCGGGCTTCACGCCGCGATGGCCCGCCGGCACGACGGCCCGCCATTGTTCCCCGCTGGCTGTCTCACGAATCGTTTCCGCCAGGTTGCTGCCGGCCGGCCGCGGCGCCGACGGCGTTCAGATGCCGAATGACCTGGGCGTATGACGCGCCGGCGTTCGCCTCGATGTACGGCACCGCGTTGGCATCGCACAACGACCTGACGATCGGCCGTGCCCGACCGAGGTTGGCTCGGGGCATGCTGGGGAAGAGGTGGTGTTCGATCTGATGATTCAGGCCGCCGAGCGCGAGTGAGACGACGGGCCCTCCTCGGATGTTGCGGGAGGTCAGCACCTGACGCAGGAACGGGTCCGCGCCCTCCTCGGGCCGCAGGACCGGCATCCCCTTGTGGTTCGGGGCGAACGACAGACCCAGGTAGAGCCCACGAAGCCCCTGGTGGATGGCCACGAACGCGGCGGCCTGGACCCACGGCAAGGTGGACACCAAGAGCCACAGGTAGAGCCCGGAATGCACGGCGATGAGCGCGAGCTCCGTGGCGCGATGGCGCAGGCCCGGCCCGACGAGCGCGCGGACACCTGCGACGTAGAGGTTGGCGGCCTCGAGGAGCAGAAGCGGGAAGAACAGCCAGGCCTGGTACCGGGTGACAAGGTGTCGCCAGCCCGTGAGCGTCGACGCGTGCCCACTGTCGAAGACGATGGCACCGGGGCGCACGTCCGGGTCTGCCTCGAGGTCGTTGGGCCGGGCGTGGTGGGCGTTGTGCTTGTCGATCCACCACCCATAGCTCAGGCCGCACAACAGGTTGGCGTGCAGGAGGCCGAGGGCCGTGCAGGCCGCGCGACGGCGCGTCACCTGGCGGTGCGCCGCGTCGTGGCCGAGGAAACCGAACTGTGTGGAGACGACCGCGAGGACGGTCGCGCCGGCGACGGTCACCGGCCAGCGTCCGCCCCACGCCATCAGGGAGGCGACGACGCCTCCCAGCAGCACGAGGTTCACGATCGCCAGGGCGACGTGCGGCCATGGGCGCGGCCGCAGCAGTCCTGCGGCCCGCACTCTCGCCAGCGCGGTTCCGTAGAGTCCGGCGGTTGGGGTGGTCGACGTGGTTGTCGAGGAGGAGGCGGTCATGGGGGACTCCGGTCGTCGCTGTCGCCACCGGTCCCACGGGCAGCCTGATGTCTCATCCTACGCTCGGCGCCTCTTGGTCGCCCATCGCGTGACCCGGTCCTCCCGGGGCGCAGTCAGAGCTTGGTCATCTTGAGGAAGGGCGTCGCGATGCGAACCTTCTGGGTGTGGAAGTCGACAGTCACCCAACCGGCGTCCACGAGGACGACGCGGCCCAGCCCGTACGAGTCGTGGGTCACCCGGTCGCCGAGGGCGTACTGCTCGATGACCGGATCAGGGAAGGGCGGGAACGGGCTGCTGGCGAGGTGCGGGCGCCGGTTGCCGGACGTGGTTGCCATTGCCGCCAGTATGCGCCCTGAAGCCGGGCAACCACCACGGCGGCGCGGGTCTGGTTGCAGAAACATGCGTGGATGCGGGGTATTTCGCCGGCCTCGAGTAGGGTGAGAGGCACAGTTCGTCGTTTTCGCCGCGGGCTGTGCGCACGTCGTAGCCGGTGACAAGGTGCTCCGTGTGCGGTCGACCGAGGCTCTCGGACTCCTGGCCGTCGGCGAGACACAAGCACAGATTGCGACTCCACTTGTCATCCTTCTCCGACCTGGGTGTGCCCGGGTACCTGACCGACGTCCTGGCACGCCTGGCCATCCACGATCCGACGCCCATCCAGAGCGCCACCCTTCCCGACGCGTTCGCGGGCCGAGACGTCCTCGGGCGCGGGCGGACCGGGTCCGGCAAGACCTATGCCTTCCTCCTGCCGGTGGTGGCGCGCCTCTCGGGCGGTCCCCACACCCGCTCCACGGCGCCCCGCGCGCTCATCCTGGCTCCGACCCGCGAGCTGGTGCGGCAGATCGACGCGGCCCTGGCCCCACTGGCGACAGCGGCCAACCTGCGCACGCAGACCGTCTTCGGCGGCGTCGGCCAGAACCCGCAGGTCACCGCGCTCCGCCGCGGCGTCGACATCCTCGTGGCGACGCCCGGGCGGCTCGAGGATCTCATCGGCCAGGGCCACTGCAGCCTCGCCGATGTCGAGGTCACCGTCGTCGACGAGGCGGACCACATGTCTGACCTGGGCTTCCTTCCCGCCATGCGTCGGCTCCTGTCCCAGACCCCTCGGCGCAGCCAGCGGCTGTTCTTCTCCGCGACCCTGGACCGGGCGGTGGATCAGCTCGTGCGACAGTTCCTCACCGACCCGGTCACGCACCAGGTCGACCCGGCGAGCTCGGCGTCCGAGGACGGGATGACCCACCACGTGCTCCACGTCGAGCGAGAGCACCGGCTTGCCATCCTTGTCGACCTGGCCAGCGCGCCTGGCCGCACCGTCGTGTTCACCCGCACCAAGCACGGAGCCAAGGCGCTGACTCGCCAGCTCAACAACCGAGGGGTGCCGACCGTCGAGCTCCACGGCAACCTCGGCCAGAACGCGCGAACCCGGAACCTGGATGCCTTCCACGCCGGCCGGGCATCGACGCTGGTCGCGACCGACATCGCGGCGCGGGGAATCCACGTCGACGACGTGAGCCTCGTCGTTCACGCCGACCCGCCCACCGAGCACAAGGCATACGTCCACCGGTCCGGACGCACCGCCCGGGCCGGGGGCACGGGCACCGTCGTCACGCTGGCATTGCCGGAACAGGTGCGGGACGTCACCGTCATGACGAGGGCTGCCGGCATCGTGCCGACGACCACCCGGATCGCGCGTGACGACCACCCCGTCCTCCTGGAGCTGGCGCCGGGCGAGCGCGTGCTCTCCGAGCAGCTCCCGACCGACGAGGCTCGGCCTCCGTCCGGGCAGAGATCGGCCACGTCCGGGCGGCGCGGCCGCCCGACGAGGCGGCAGCAGGCCCGCTCGGGCCGTTCCGGCGCTTCCGAACCCGCTCCGACGGATGCGCCGGCCTCGGCGCGCCGAGCCAGGACCAAGCGTCCCGACCGCGCCGCGCCAGGCGGTGGAGCGGCCCAGGGCGGACGCCGCGGAGGCGGCCACAGCGCAGCGGCCTTCAGCACGGGCCGCCGCTGACCGACCGCACGGCGGAGGCGCCCGGCGGCGGGACCGTCGTGCCATCGATGCCACGGCCGGGGCGCATGCGCTGGGCTAGTGTGGGGCAGGTGCATCGGCATCCTGCCGCGCCGTGACGGAACCGAGGTCGACCGTGCCCGCCACTCAGCCCGGTGCCCAGGAGCCGGCCCGAAGGGCCCTCGCCATGCTGTTGGAAGAACTCACCAGCGCGCGCCGGCGGGTGAGCAGCCTCCGCGGCAGCCGTGACCAGCCGGAGCTCCGGGTAGCCCAACAGGACCTCTTGGCGGCGATGGAGTCCTATGCCGCGGCCCTGACCGCCCGTGGGCTGCCCACCCCCTGGAAGCTTCGCGACGACCTGCGGCTGCAGCGCAGCCTGCACACCCAAGGAAGCCTCCACACCCAAGGAAGCCTTCACGCCCGAGGGAACTCCTCGCAACGCCCCGGCTAGCCTGCGTGCAACCGGCTCCCGGGCCGGTCGGTGCCTCCACCCGTCGACACGAGGCAGGAGGCGCGGCCGTGCGGTGCGGCTACCGGTCCTACCAGTGTGGGTGCACCGACGCTCGCAGCAGGTCGTCGTACACCGTGTGGACCAGCCGGTCGAACACATCGACGTCGAAGCTCCCCGCGATCAGTTCGGCTGCGCCGACGTTGGTCCTCGCCTGTTCGACGTTGCGGTTACCGGGGATCACCGACGTGACTCCGGGTCGGGAGGCGATCCAGGCGAGGGTCGCGGCGGGGAGTGCGACGTCGGGCGGCAGGCCCTCGGCCAGGCGTGCGGCCGCGTCGAGGCCGACCTCGAAGTCGACCCCCGAGAAGGTCTCGCCGCGGTCGAAGGCCTCGCCCTGCCGGTTGTAGCTGCGGTGGTCGTCGGCAGCGAAGGTCGTGCTCGTCGTGTACCGGCCGGACAGCAGTCCCGAGGCCAGGGGCACGCGTGCCAGGACGGCGACGTCGGCGTCGAGAGCCGCGGGGAGGACGGCGTCGAGCGGCTTGAGCCGGACCGGGTTGACGATGATCTGGACCGCGGCGACGCGCGGGCGGGCGATGGCGCCGAGGGCCTGCTCGCAGGTCTCGACCGAGACGCCGTAGGCGGCGATGGCTCCCTCGTCCGCGAGGGTGTCCAGCGCGGCGAAGGTGGCGTCGTCCTCGATGACCGGGCTCGGCAGACAGTGCAGGTGGACGAGGTCGCCGCCTCGAGGACCGCCGCTGCATCGGATTCGCTGACCCGGCCCCAGTGGGCGCCGAGCTGCCAGGCGCCCAACCCGATGACCGAGACCTGCCGGCCGGTGCCTGCAAGGGATGGCCGCTCCATCGGCTTCCTTCCGTCCCGGCCGCGGCGACGCTCGCCGCTCCTGGGCCCTGGTCGTGAGAGCGGCGTCACTGTGTGGTGCGGCTGCCGACCGTCACCGTGAGCTTCCGCTCCTGCCCTGACCGGTCGACCGTCACCGACACGGTGTCCCCGGGGCTCACCGAGCGCAGCCCACCCACCAGGTCGGCATACGTGGCGACCGAGGAGTCGTCGAAGGCGGTGATGACGTCGCCGCGCTTCAGGCCGGCCTCGGCCGCGGGCGAGCCGTTCTGCACCTCGGCGACGAGGACGCCGCTCGTCACCGAGGTGCCGAGGCTCCGAGCGATGCTTGGGGTCAGCTCGGTCACCCGGATGCCGAGGGAGGGATGCTGGACCTTGCCGGACGAGATGGGCTGGTCCGCGACCTCGGTCGCGACGACCGACGGGGTGGCGAACCGAGCGACACCGCGCCGCTGCTGGGCGGGATGTAGGCCTCGTTCACCCCCACGACCTGGCCGCACACGTCGACGAGTGCGCCGCCGGGACTGCCGGGCGAGATCGGCGCATCGGGTTTCCGACCGCTCACCGTGACGACGGCGAGGTCGGTGAGCAGGTCACTGCCGACCACCGTGCCCTTGAGCGTCGAGCCGTCCGCGAGCGCGACCTCGACGGTGTCGAACGTCGGGGCCGAGCCCTCGTTGCGCGCGACGACGTGCTGGTCGGTGAGCACCATGTCCTGGCGATAGGCGATGCCACTGCCCAGGCCCTTGCTGGTCCGCACCGTGACGACGCTCGGCTCTACCGTCTGCACGATGTCCGGGACGGACCGCCCCTTGCACACGGCCTGCCCCGCCGGGGTGGCCGTGCTGATGGCCTGCCCCGCGCCGTTCCCCTGCGCTGCGGCCGTGCTCGTGCTCGGCGAGGCGCTCCCGCCTCCCGAGGAGCCGACCGTGCAGCCTGCCAGCAGCATCATCACCGACGTCCCGGCGGCGAGGGCGGTGACGCCCACGCGTTCCCGGATCGCTCGTCCCATGACTGCCGCCTATCCGATTGCCGGGGCGCCACCCGAGCGACCGGCCGATGGATTCATATCGCCACATCGGATCTCGTTGCGGTTGTCATCGACCGCCGCACGTGATGTCCTTGCTCCATACGTGTGCAGCGTGGTTCAAACCGACAGCCATCGCACGGTCCGAGAGGAACCGAAGATGAGCAGTGGTGACCTGTCGCTTCGCAGCCCCACCACCCGGGCGGATGGCTCCGTCGAGGCCGACCTGCGGGACCTGAGAGTGGTCCTGTCGCCACGGTCCTTCCCCACCGACCAGGACCACCTGATCGCGTGCTGCCTCGCCAGGCGGGTCCCGTCGCGACTGCTGCGGCGCTTGGGCTGTCTCAACCAGGCCCGGACCTACGCGTCGGTCGACGAGGTCTGCACCGAGGTCGCGGAGTATGCCGCGGCCCACCACCGGGGGTCGGTGGTCTGAGCCGGCCGGTGTCGCCCCGGTCCAGCGCGCCGCAGGGGGGCGCCTGTGAGGGGGCCGGGGCGGCGCCGAGCCTTCGGGGACGAAGCGGCCCGGTGGCGGGCCGGCGTGGGTGGCGGTGAGGCCATGCCGACGCCGCCCTCCTTCCGGCTCAGTAGCCGGTCGGCATGCGCGGGGTGTACGGCTCCTCGAGCGAGGTGACCTCCTCGTCGGTGAGCTCGATGTTTAGCGCGGCGGCGGCGTCGGCAAGGTGGTGCGCCGTCGTCGGGCCGACGATGGGCGCGGTGACGACGGGGTTGCGCAGGACCCAGGCGAGCGCCACCTGGGCCATCGATGTGCCGCGTGCCTCGGCGACGGCGCGGACGGCCTCGTTGATCGGTCTGTCGCGGGCCTCGTCGAAGCGGGCGTGCAGAGGGTCGGTGTCGCCGCGGGTCGTGCGCTCGCCCCACGGTCTGGTCAGCAGGCCCTTGGCGAGCGGGCTCCAGGGCAAGGACCCGACGCCCTGGTCGGCGAGCAGGCCGAACATCTCCCGCTCCTCCTCGCGCATCATGAGTGAGTACTGGTCCTGCATCGACACGAACCGGGTCCAACCGCCGAGGTCGGCGGCGTGCTGCATCGTCGCGAACTGCCAGGCCCACATCGAGGAGGCGCCCAGGTAGCGGGCCTTGCCCGCCTTGACGACGTCGTGGAGAGCCTCCATCGTCTCCTCGACCGGGGTGTCGGGGTCGAACCGGTGGATCTGGTACAGGTCGACGTAGTCGGTACCGAGCCGCGTCAGCGAGGCGTCGATCTGCTCCATGATGGCCCGGCGGGACAGGCCGCGACCGCCGGGGCCGTCGTGCATGGGGAAGTAGACCTTCGTGGCGAGGACGACGTCCTCGCGGCGGGTGTACCGCTTGATGGCGCGGCCGACGATCTCCTCTGATGAGCCGTAACCGTAGACGTTGGCGGTGTCCCAGAAGGTGATGCCGAGGGCGACGGCCTGCCGGAACACCTGCTCGGCACCGCCGTCGTCGAGGGCCCACTCGTTGAAGCCCCGGCTCGTGTCGCCGAAGCTCATGCAGCCGAGGGTGACCCGGCTGACGGTCAGGCCGGAGCGGCCCAGTCGTGTGTACTCCATTGCGGTTCCTTCCTCCCGGATCTGGTGCCAGGGGGCGACGGATGGGTCGAGGTCGGCTCAGGGGCGCAGCAGGGACTTGATGGCGCGTCGCTCGTCCATCGCGGCATACCCCTCGGGGGCCTGCTCGAGCGGGAGGGTGAGGTCGAAGACGCGGCCGGGCTCGATCATGCCCTCCCACACCTGATCGAGGAGGCTGGGCAGGTAGGCGCGCACCGGCGCGGGACCACCGCGCAGGCCGACGTTGCGCCAGAACATGTGCTCCATGGGCAGGTCGGTGACGTGGGGAACGCCGACCCAGCCGACCATGCCGCCGGGGCGGGCCGTCCGTAGGGCCTGGACGACGGAGTCATGGGTGCCGACACACTCGAGGACACTGTCGGCGCCGATCCCCCGGGTCAGCTCGTGGACGGCGGCGACGCCCTCGTCGCCGCGCTCGGCGATGATGTGAGTGGCGCCGAAGTCGCGGGCCAGCCGCTGCCGGGGCTCATGCCGGCTCATCGCGATGATCCGCTCGGCCCCCATCCGGGATGCCGCGAGCACCCCGCAGACCCCGACGGCGCCGTCCCCGACGACGACGACGGTGCCGCCGGCACGGACCTCGGCGGACACGGCGGCGTGCCACCCGGTGGCCATGACGTCGGAGAGGGCGAGCAGGCTGGGGACCATCGCCTCGTCGGGCTGCTCCGGCGTGGCGAGCAGGGTGCCGTCGGCCTGGGGGACGCGGATCAGTTCGGCCTGGCAGCCGTCGTAGCCACCACCGTGCTGGCAGTGCGACTGCATGCCGACAGCGCACACGGGACACGTGTTGTCGCTGTGGAGGAAGCCGCCGACGACGAACTGGCCGGGCAGGACCGACGTGACGGCATCGCCGACGGCCTCGACGACCCCGACGTACTCGTGGCCGATCGGGGTCGGCTGCGGGACCTCGGCGATGCCGCGGTAGCGCCACAGGTCGGACCCGCAAACGCAGGCCGCGACCGTGCGCACGACTGCGTCGGTCGGCTCCACGATGGTGGGGTCGGGCCGGTCCTCGACGCGGACGTCCTGGGGGCCATGGATCACTGCACCGCGCACGGTGCCTCCTTCGCTGTGAGGGTCGATGTCGCCGTGGGGCTCGGGCCCGAGCCGCGACGTGGGGCTCCTACCCCGTCGAACCTCCTCGTGCCCGTGGGGGCCACGTGCTGGGACCTCGACGCGGAGTGGCTGTCACGGCAGACTCGACGGATCCGACCCACCGACAGGGGACTGACATGAGACTCGCCATCGTCGGTGCGGGAATGGTCGTCCGCGACTTCCTCACCGCCGCGCCGGACCTGCCGGAGATCGAGCTCGTCGCGATCGTCGGGCGGGAGAGCGCTCGCGCAGGGCTGGAGGGGCTGACGGCGGAGCACGGCATCGGTCGGGTCTACACCGAGCTCGACGCCTGCCTGTCCGACCCCGACGTCGACACCGTCTACGTCGCGCTGCCGAACCATCTGCACCACGCGACCAGCAGGGCGGCCCTCCTGGCCGGCAAGCACGTGATCTGCGAGAAGCCTTTCACCCTCACCCTCGAGGAGTTCGACGAGCTCCGCCGCATCGCCCGGGCAGCCGGTCTCAACCTGACCGAGGCCGTCACGACGGTGCACCTGCCCGCCTTCCGGGCGCTGCCCTCGGCGCTGAGCGAGCTGGGTGACCTCCGGCTGATCCAGTGCGGCTACTCCCAGCGCTCGTCCCGCTACGACGCGTTCACCCGTGGCGAGGTGCATCCGGCGTTCGACCCGGCCATCGGTGGCGGCGCGCTGATGGACCTCGGGATCTACACCGTCCACCTCGTCGTGGGCCTGCTCGGCCCGCCCACCACCCTCGTGTATGCCGCCAACATCGACCGCGGCGTCGACACCTCGGGAATGCTCGTGCTCGGCTACGACGGCGCGAAGGCGGTGTGCCTCTTCGCCAAGGACTCCGAGGGCCCATCGCGGACGGTCGTCCAGGGCGCCGAGGGGTACCTCGAGATGGATGGCTCGCCGAACGTCTGCCCCGGGTTCACCCTTGCCGTCCGGGGGCGAGGGCCACGACCGGTGGCGGGTGAGCCGACGCACCGGATGGTCCCCGAGTTCCGGGCCTTCGCCCGGATGATCCGGGACCGGGACCGAGCTGAGCGGGATCGGCTCCTCGAGCACAGCCGGTCCGTCCTCGAGGTCGTCACCGAGGCTCGGCGCGGGTCCGCCGTGCGCCGAGGCGACTTCGGGGGACTCTCGGTCGCGTCGCTCTGACCCGCGCCGTGGTCACCCGAGGCACAGGCCTGCCTCGCTCGCGACGCGACTAGGCTCGGGGCGGACCATCGTGCCCCGCCATGGCCCCGGGCGCCGGGGCAGGCGGCGGGGCGAGGAGCATCCGAAGGGCACCGCCCAGCCGGTGCCGTGACAGCGAGCGAGGGAGTCAATGTGTCTTTGAGATCAGCGAACCTCCGCAGGATCGACGGCGGCTTCTTCGACGTGCTCGTCGTCGGGGGCGGCATCAACGGTGCGGTGGCGTCCGCTGCGCTGGCCGGTCGCGGTGCCTCGGTCGCGCTCATCGACCGCGGAGACTTCGGCGCGTTCACGAGCCAGGAGTCCTCGAACCTCGTCTGGGGCGGCTTCAAGTACCTCGAGAACTACGAGCTGCCGCTCGTCTTCGGGCTCTGCAGGTCGCGCAACCGGCTCATGAAGGCCTATCCGGACAACATCAAGGAGATCGGCTTCCTCGCGGCGCTCGACGAGAAGGCGCCCTACGCACCCTGGTTCGCGGCGTTGGGCGCCACGGCATACTGGGCGATCGGTCTGTTCGGCACGAAGCGGCCCAAGGTCTTCGACTCTGCGGCGATCAAGGAGGCCGAGCCGGTCATCGACACGACGAGCGTGCGTGGCGGGATCGAGTACCAGGACGCCTTCCTCATCGACAACGACTCCCGGTTCGTCTTCTCCTTCGTGCGGTCCGCGATCGAGGCGGGTGCGGCGGTCGCCAACTACGTCGAGCTCGTCGACGCAGAACGGGTCGAGGGCCGGTGGCATGCGCGGTTGCGCGACACCGACACCGGCCGCGAGATGACCGCCTCGGCGCGCGTCCTCGTCAACGCGGCCGGCCCCTTCGTCGACGACCTCAACAATCTGTGGGGCTCGACGACGGAGCATCGGATCGTCTACTCCAAGGGCATCCACCTCATCGTCCCGCGCCTCACGACGACGCGACACGACCGGGTCCTCGCCTTCTTCGACGACACCCAACGCCTCTTCTACGTCATCCCCATGGGCCGGCGCTCGGTCATCGGGACGACGGACACCCGGGTGGACACCCCGTACACCCAGGTCACCGACGAGGACCGGGACTTCCTCCTCGGCCAGATCAACGCCCGGCTCGACCTGCCGTCGCCGCTGACCCCGGACGACGTCATCGCCGAGCGCTGCGGGGTCCGTCCGCTCGTCGTGCGACGGGGGGGCGACGACCACTCCGGCGCGGACTGGACCTCCCTGTCGCGCAAGCACGAGATCGAGCACGACGCCGCGTTGGCCCTCATCACCGTGTTCGGCGGCAAGCTGACCGACTGTCTCAACGTCGGCGAGGAGGTCGCCGAGCGCGTCGAGGCACTCGGGGTCCCACTGGAGAAGGACCTCGCCAACTGGTACGGCGAGCCCGCGCGCGCCACCCGCACCGACTTCTACCGCCAGGCGAGGCTGATGAAGCTCGACGCCCTGCGGACCAAGCCGGACACCGAGCCCCTGACCGACCGGCTGTGGCGCCGCTACGGCCGCCGGGCCTTCGACATGCTCGAGGACATCCGGGCCAACCCCCGGATGGGCGAGGACGTCATGGGCTCCGCGGACTACCTGCGGGTCGAGCTCTACAACGCGGCCGAGCACGAGATGATCGTCACGCTCGACGACTTCATGCGTCGGCGCTCGAAGATCGACCTCGTCGTGCGGGACAGCAACATCATCGGCACGCAGGGCCTCGCCGAGGTCGCCGAGATCCTCTTCGGGGACGAGTCCCAGCGCCGGTTGGAGGAGTATCTCGCGGCGAAGGCCGGCAACCGGTGACGCCGGCGGTCCGGCGGGGCGAGCCCGCATGGGTCGAGCACGCCCTCTGGTGGCATGTCTACCCGCTCGGGTTCGTCGGCGCCGAGCCCCGGCTGGAGGAGCCGTCCGATGCGGTGCACCACCGGCTGGGGGTCGTCCAAGGCTGGCTCGACCATCTCCTGGAGCTGGGAGCGTCCGGGCTGCTGCTCGGACCGGTGTTCGCCTCGGAGAGCCACGGCTACGACACCATCGACCACCTCCGGGTCGATCCTCGGCTCGGCGACGACGCGGACCTGGACGCGCTCCTCCAGGCGGCGAGCGACCGCGGCATCCGGGTGCTCTTCGACGGGGTCTTCAACCACGTCGCCCGTTCTCATCCGGCCTTCGAGGCGGTCCTCGAGCAGGGGCCGTCGGCGCCGACCGCATCGTGGTTCCGGCTCGCGTGGCCCGACGGCGCCGACGCCTGGACGCCAGGGACGCAGCCGGACTACGCCGACTTCGAGGGTCATCACCATCTCGTGGCCCTCGACCACTCCGAGCCCGCGGTGCTCGACCACGTCGTCGAGGTCATGTGCCACTGGCTCGACCGCGGCATCTCCGGGTGGCGGTTGGACGCCGCGTATGCCGTGCCCACGAGCTTCTGGGCAGCGGTCGCCGACCGGGTACGGGCCCGTCACCCCGACGCCTACCTCGTCGGCGAGGTCATCCACGGCGACTACGCCGCGTTCGTGGCCACCGGACACCTGGACTCGGTGACCCAGTACGAGCTGTGGAAGGCCATCTGGTCGGCCCTCAACGACGGGAACTTCCACGAGCTCGCGCACGCCCTCGGCCGCCATGACGCGCTCCTGGAGACGTTCGTGCCGCTGACCTTCGTGGGCAACCACGACGTCACTCGGCTCGCCTCGCGGCTCGAGGATCCGGCCCACCTCGAGCACTCCGTCGTCGTCCTCTCGACCCTGGGCGGTACGCCGAGCATCTACGCCGGTGACGAGCACGCATTCCGCGGCGTCAAGGAGGACCGCCTGGGGGGCGACGATGCCGTGCGGCCACCCTTTCCGCCCCACCCCGGGGACCTCTCGCCCGTAGGCCTGCCGACCCTCGACCATCATCGGGAGATGCTGGCCCTGCGCCGTCGCCACCCGTGGCTCCATCGGGCCAGGACCGAGGTGCTGGAGGTGACGAACGAGCACCTCGTCTACGCCAGCGCCGCCGACGGACAGCGCCTGGTCGTGGCGCTGTCCACGTCGCCGTCCGCCGTGGCCGTCCGGGTGCCCGGGGGCGGCGCGCTGCTGGCCGGCCACGGTGAGGTGTCCGACGACGGGGCCGGGACGCGGCTGCGCCTGCCCCCGAACGGGTGGGCCGTCCTGACCGGCTGACCGGTCCGTCCCTTCGAGGTCACTGCTCAGCACCCCGGCCGGCCGGGTCGAGTCGGGTCACGGGCGTCGATCGTGCTCCACCCCCGGTTGTGCCGGAGCAGCGGGCGACGATCCGGCCAGTGCCGCTGGTGGGTGACTCGTCCGACGAGGATGTGGTGGTCGCCGCCGTCGTACGTCGCCCAGGGCGAGCAGCCGAACCAGGCCACGCTGCCGGGCAGCAGCGGCATGCCGTGCGCATCCTGGACGGTCTCGATCCCGGCGAACCGGTCCTGGACGTCCGACGCCATGCCGGCGAAGCGTTCGGCGAGTCCCTGCCCATCGGCACCGAGCACCGAGACCGCGAAACGACCGCTGCGGGCGATCGCCCCGGGGAGGAACATTCCGGACCCGAGGCACACGAGGAGCAGGGGCGGCTCGAGGCTCACGCTCGTGAGGGACCCCACCGTCACGCCGACCGGTGCGTCGTCCTCCGTGCGGGTCGAGACGACGGCCACGCTCGTCGCGACCCGGGCAAACGTCGCGGTGAACTCCTCAGCCCCGGTTCGGGTGGCCAACATCCGTTGTCTTCCGCTGCGCCGCATCCGTCGATGCCGTCCGTCCACGGTGGCGTCGACCGGCATGCGGACCGATCGCCGTGCGGGCCCGCTCGGCCGCCGTCATCGCCACCAGCGGCCGGACGGGAAAGTCGAAGAGGTGCTGCCGCTCCCAGCGCGGGGCGCGGGTCTTGCCCCAGAGCAAGGTCCGCGGCATCACGAGCGCCGGCGTGAAGTCGGCATGATGGACGGCGGGGTCTCGCCAGTCGTAGGCGAGGTTCGGCAGCCAGTCGGCCTCGCACAGGGCGTGCTGGATGGCTGCCGCGGCCTGCGACCAGGTGGTCTCGCCTGCCTCGGCCGACTCGAGCACGGCGCTGCTGTCCCCGACGAGGCGTCGCATCCGGGTCGCGTGCGGTGGCTGGGCGTCGTCGAGCTCGGCCAACCGGCTCCGGTCGCCGGTGGCCAAGTAGCGCATGGTGGTCCGCAGCAGCCAGATGTCGCCGAAGAGCTTCGTCGCGACCCAGACCTTGAGCCAGGCGTTCCAGGCGTCGAAGTCCGCCATGGCGCGGTAGGCGCTGGACACCATGAGGTCGTGCGTGTCGAGTTGGTCCCGGGCCAGCTCGTCGAGCCCCGCGAAGCGCTCCGCGGAGAAGTCGTCCTCGGCCAGCGCCGGCAGCAGGCGAGCGAGGAAGCGGTATGCCGTCTCGAAGCTGTTGATGAGCCCGCGCGAGTAGAGCGCGTCGACCGCCCCGTAGGCCTGCGCGGTGACGAAGTACCGGGGGCCTACGGCACGGGTGCTCGAGTACTGCAGGCGGCCGGTGCTGATGGAGGCCCGGGTGGCGACGGCACCGTCGAGATGCCGGGCGACCGACGGGTAGCGCGAGACGAACTCGGCGAGCTCCTGCTCGCCGGAGACGCCGTCCCGGACGGGGTACTTCCGCAGGTCGAGGGTCAGGCCGACGCTGGCCTGGGTGTTGCGGGAGCCCTCGTGGTTGCCGAACGGGATGATCCAGAACCATCCCCCGTCGAAGACATGGTGCAGCGTGCCGTCATGCCAGCGGTACTTCAGCCCGGGACGCTCGTCGGCGGCGAACTGGTCGTCGAAGGGCCGGAGCCCGTCGACGTGCGTGAAGATCGACCGCGACCGGGTCCGCAGCCGGGTCGGCGTCTCGCGTAGGCCGAACGTCCCCGTCACGACCGAGGCGAAGCCCGAGGCGTCGACGAGGTAGCGCCCGCGATGGACCGCGCCCGACCCGTCCTGCACCGACACACCCGCCTCGTCGGTCTCGACGGCAACGACCTCGGTGTCCTCGAGCAGCCGGGCGCCGTAGGCCTGGGCGACGCGGGCCAGGTACAGGTCGACGTCCTGGCGGAAGAGGTGGCTCTCGGAGAGGAAGGGCAGCTCGGGTGCCAGAAGCTGGTGGCTCTCGTGGCGCATGTCATGGTCCAGGCCCGGCCGGTGGTAGGCGAACCCGATCGAGCGCTTGATGCCGCTGCTGGGTGCGATGTCGGACGCCACGGTGCGTGAGTCGGCGAGCAGCTTGATCTCCGGCACGTCGTACCGCTCGCTGATCAGCCACAGCCAGTACGAGGTCTGGGGGAGGGTGGCCTCTCCGAGCGCGAACCGGGGGTGATGGCCCTTCTCCACCATGAGCACCCGGTGGCCGTGCCTGGCGAGGGTCGCGGCGATCGTCGAGCCGCCCAGGCCCGACCCCAGAATGATCACGTCGTACATCACCGGAAGCCTCCAGCTCGTCACGGATGCGAGGAAGGAGGGCGACCGCGTCGCCGTGATACGTCGAGGCGTACCGCATACCATTCCGGTCGGACTTCTCAGATTTCTCCAATGATTGATCGTCCGGCGCAATTGAGGTCACGACGGACGCATTAATCCGCTAAGGAATGCCCGAGAAACTTGACCAATTCCGGAACTTTGCGCTGTTGACGGGCCTCTGAAGGCTCAATACCGTGCGAAAGGTCTGCTGGAGGCGGAATCGGGAGGAACCGCTGGATCGCCGGTGGGGGATCGTCCGTCGTCGGAGCAGGCATCCATCGTCAGAGAGGACGAGACATGCATTGGTCCATTGCCCCTCGAGCCGTGCGGACGGGCGTCGCCGTCGTCGCCTCCGCCGGTCTCGTGCTGGCTGGAGCAGGGGTGGTATCTGCTGCCACCACGAACCCGGATCCCGGCCCACTCGAGCTCGCGAACGCGCAGCTGTCCAAGGAGGCCGCGACGCAGGGCATGGTCCTGCTGGAGAACCACGACAAGGCCCTGCCGATGCGCAGGTCGGGCACCGTCGCGGTCTTCGGTGTGGGGGCCTACCAAACGGTCAAGAGCGGCACCGGCTCCGGTGCCGTCAACAACCGGTACATGATCACGGTGCGGCAGGGGTTGGAGGACGCCGGCTACGCCGTGACGACGAGCGACGCGTACTGGAACGCGATGACCACGGCCTTCGACGACAAGTACGGCGGCGGCGGAGGCGGGCTCTTCGGGCCGGCCATCGACTATGCGTCCGTCGAGCAGGAGCTCACCGCCACGACGGTGCAGCCGACGGCGCCGACGGATACGGCCCTGTTCGTCATCGCCCGCAACTCCGGTGAGGGCCGGGACCGGTCCTCGGGGCCGGGTGACTTCGAGCTGACCGACATCGAGAAGGGTGACATCCAGCTCATCGGTGAGACGTACAAGCACGTCGTCGTCGTCATCAACAGCGGTGGCATCATCGACACGACGTTCTTCAAGACGATCAACGCCGCGACGCAGGACCCGCGCGGCCACACGGCCGTCGACTCGCTTCTCCTCATGAGCCAGGCGGGTCAGGAGTCGGGCAACGCCCTCGTCGAGGTGCTCAACGGGACCGTGTCCCCGTCCGGTCACCTGACCGACACGTGGGCCTCGAAGTACTCGTACTACCCGGCCTCGGCGACCTTCGCCAACAACGACGGCAACGCCGGCACCGAGGAGTACACCGAGGGCATCTACGTCGGCTACCGGTACTTCGACTCGTTCTACAAGACGATCGACGCCGCCGACCCCGCCTCGGTGGTCAACTACCCGTTCGGTTTCGGCATGTCCTACACCGACTTCCGGATCGCCACCCAGAGCGTGAAGGCGACCGCCAAGAAGGTCACCGTCACGGCGAGGGTGACCAACACCGGGCACCGGTACAGCGGCAAGGAGGTCGTGGAGGTCTACTTCTCGGCTCCGCAGAACGGTCTGGACAAGCCGTACCAGGAGCTGGCGGGCTACGGGAAGACCGACGGCCTGGCCCCGGGTGCTTCGCAGGTGCTCACCATCACCTTCGACACCACGGCGATGTCGTCGTACAGCGAGGCGCGCAGCGCCTATGTCCTCGACGCGGGTGACTACCTCATCCGGGTCGGCGACTCCTCCCGCAGCACCCACGTCGCGGCTCGGATCCGCATCCCCCGGCTCATCGTGACCGAGGACGTCAACCACGAGACGAACGACCAGTCGCCGGCCAGCGAGCTGACCAGCGACCCGAGCAACTTCTTCTCGTATGCCGGTGAGAGCCGTGAGGTCAACCACGCCAGGCGGATCTCCCTCCACCCCGGCCAGTTCCGGACGACCGACGCCCGCTCGCCGTACGAGCAGCACATCCCGGTGAGCGACAGCTCGCCGTACTACGCGATCGACGGCTCGCCGATCTCCTCGACGACCGCCTACATCGGCCGCGGAGGCCGGGACTGGGAGGGCACCGGAGAGCCCTACCAGCCGAAGACCGGTGAAAGCGTCCGCCACGTCCGCGCCGCCCCCGACGCGACCCTCTTCGACGTCGCCAAGGGCAAGGTCTCGATGAAGCGGTTCGTCGCCAGTCTGTCCGTCGAGCAGCTGGGCAACATCGTCGAGGGTGCCAACCTGGGCGGGTCGACCCTGTCCGCGGTCGGTGCCGCCGGGTACTCCACCGGTCTGTACGAGGACCGGGGCATCCCGCAGATGGTGATGTCCGACGGTCCGGCCGGGCTGCGGATCACCCAGCAGTTCACCCGGGACGACACGACGTACTACCAGTTCGCCACGGCGTGGCCGATCGGGACGATGCTCGCCCAGACCTGGGACCGAGACCTGATCGAGAGGGTCGGCACGGCCATCGGCAAGGAGATGGTCGAGTACGGTGCCACCCTCTGGCTCGCGCCCGGGATGAACATCCACCGCGACCCGCTCAACGGGCGCAACTTCGAGTACTTCTCCGAGGACCCGCTCGTGTCCGGCCTCACCGCGGCCGGGGAGACCAGGGGCGTGCAGAGCAACAAGGGGGTCGGCGTCACCCTCAAGCACTATGTCGCCAACAACCAGGAGACCCAGCGCAGCGGCGGCAACTCCGTCGTCGGCGAGCGGGCAGCTCGCGAGATCTACCTCAAGGGGTTCGAGCTCGCGGTCAAGTCGGCCCAGCCCATGGCGATCATGACCTCCTACAACCGGATCAACGGCACCTACGCGTCGGCGGACTACGACCTGAACACCGACCTGCTCCGCGGTGAGTGGGGCTTCAAGGGCCTCGTCATGACGGACTGGGGCGGCAGCCATGGCGCCGTCGCGACGATGTACTCCGGCAACGACCTCATCATGCCGGGAAACAACCCGGCCGAGGTCATCAACGGTCTGAAGAAGGTCGAGCCGACGATCGACGTCGCCGGTCTGCCCGTCTATACCAAGCAGGTCCTGACCTTCGGGACGTTCACCTTCACGCGGTGGTCCTTCGAGTTCGGTGGCTTCAGCCTGTCGGCGACCGGCAGCACGACGATCAGCACGACGGTCGACGGCAACACCGACCTGTCCGACCCGCAGTCCGGCGAGATCACCGACGCGGGGCTCGTCCCGGTCTCCTACGGCAGTGTCGACGACGCCTACCAGGCCACGATGGCGCTGCTCGACCCGAGCAACAACGCGTTCAACGACGCTCAGCGGGCGGCCATCTCGGTCACCAACGTGGTGCACGCCACTCCGGGCGACGACACGAGCCCGGTCACGGCATACACCGTCGAGATGACCGGCAACTACGCCTCGACGTACGACATGCGGCTGGGCGACGTCCAGCGCAACGCGATGCGCATCCTCACCATCGCGATGCAGAGCGCGCCGTTCGACGAGCTGGCCGACATCCAGGGTGTGCACGGGATCCACGTGCGCCCCTACATCCGGCAGTTCCACCATCTGGACGAGCCGGTGACGGTCGACAAGGGCAGGGTCCACGGCGGGCACCACCGCTGACCAACCCCCTTCCTGACCGAGGGAACACAGGCGGGGGTGGCCCGGCACGTGCCGGGCCACCCCCGCCGCTCGTCGGCCCGGGCGGACTGCCCCGGCCTTCATCGAGGCTTCATCTGCGCCGTGGCATGGCCCTTACCTGGCGGGGCCATCGTGGTGATCGTCGGCAAACCGCCGGAGGATCGCGAAGGAGCAGAGATGAACACCACGAAGAAGATCGCCCTCGGAGTCGTCGGCGGAGCGATCGCGGTCGCGGGACCGCTCGGCGTCGTGGTCGCGGCTCAGGCTGCGACGACTCCGTCGCCGGTGGCCTCGTCCACCGCCCCGGCGTGGCCCGGTGGCCCCGGGATGGGGATGGGGATGGGCGGCCGGTCCGGTCGGGGGTCCATGGCGAACGGAACCGGGTATGCCGGGTACGGCGTGAGCGAGATGGCCGAGCACCTGGCGGAGAAGCTGGGCGTGTCGTCCGACGCGGTGGCCACCGCCCTGCGGCAGTACCAGGTGGAGACCCCGATGACGGAACGGGGACGTGACCTCACCGATGCCGAGATGGATGCTCGGCACGGGGACATGGCGGCCTACCTCGCCACGGCGCTGAAGGTCGACGCTGCCGAGGTCGAGGCGGCACTGGAGTCGTTCCAGGCCGACCGCCAGGCGGCGATGACCGCCCAGCTGACCGAGCGCCTGGACGACATGGTCGCGGCAGGCACCCTCACCCGGGTGCAGGCTGACGCGATCCTCGCAGCCCATGAGGCGGGCCAGGCGATGATGCTCGGCGGTCGCGGTGGTGGCCGCTGGGGCTGAGCGAGCCGGAGCGCTGCCGCGAGCTCGCGGCAGCCCGTGAGCCCACCCTCGAGCGCGTGATGGCGCCGGGCTGCCCTCACACGTGGTGGCGCCAGGAGTGCTGCGGCTCGTAACCGAGGACGCGCCTGGCCTTGTCGATCGACAGAAGCGTCTCGTGCTCGCCGAGCTCCCTCGTGATCGGAACGTCCGGGAATACCTCGGCCATGAGCTCGGCGCTGGAGCGGGCCATGACGGTATCGGCGTTCGCGATGACGAAGAAGTCGGCGCCGGGGGTGGTGTGGGCGAGCCCCCGCTCGACGGCCTGGGCGCCGTCGCGGGCGTCGATGTACCCCCAGAGGTTCCACTTGCGCAGCGTCGGGTCGGCGTCGAAGGAAGGGAACGGTGCGTAGTCCTCGACGTCCATGACGTTGGAGAAGCGCAGCCCGACCATGACGAGCTCGGGATCCCAGCGGCAGAACTGGCGGGCCATCTCCTCCTCGAGGGTCTTGTTGAGCGAGTAGGTCGACTCCGGTCGCGGCGGGTACTCCTCGTCGACCGGAGCGTAGGGGGGCGGGGTGTCGAAGGGGAGGCCGAGCACCGTCTCACTGGAGGCCCAGACGACGCGTCGGATGCCGCCCGCCCGGCAGGCCGCGAACACGTTGTACGTCGCCGCGGAGTTGTTGGCGAAGGTCGCGGCATTCGTCACCAGGCCGGGCGCGGGGACGGCGGCGAGGTGGACGACGGCCTCGACGGCGGCGTGTTCGTCGGCGCCGCCGCCCACCGCCTCGATCACCTGTCCGTAGTCGGTGAGGTCGACGGTGAGGAACTCGCCGTCGATGTCCCGGGGGTCGCCGCCGCTGGTGCGGTCGACGGCGAGGACGTCGACACCGATGTCGCGCAGGTGGGTGACGACGGCGCGGCCGAGCTTCCCCCTGGCCCCGGTGACGAGGACACGGTTCGGCAGGGTGTTCGATGTACTGGCTGAGGAGATCACCCGCCCATCCTCCCCTGCCGGCCCCGCGTCCGGCTGCGGGCCCCCGGCCGGTGTCCACGTCGTGGTCACCTCAGCGACCGACGGGGTGACGCCGAGGTCGTGCAGGAGGGTGAGACCGCGCGCCGTGATCTCGTCGCGGACCGGGCGCAGCGCGTCCACGCCCGTGCCGGCCGGGTCCTGGACGCCCAGTCCTCCAGATGCTCGCCGCCCGCGTTCCGGGGGGGCGGTCGCCCTCGGGGAGGCGCCCCTCGGCGGTCCTACGATGGCCGGACGACCGACCCGTGACCCGGCAGCTGAGGAGCCATGACATCGATACCCGGCGGCATCGCCGCTGATCGACCCCGATGAGGCTCACCGAGACGGCGGCCCGGGCCCGGCTGGTCGTGCACGACCACGGCGTCCTGTGCACCGTCCACCCGAGCAGAGGCGTCGACGCCGTGCCCGTCGCCTTCGCGCTGGACGAGGAGGGGCACCTCGGGATCCCGGTCGACCTCGTCAAGCCGAAGTCCTCCACCCGGCTGCAGCGGGAGCGCAACCTCGAGGCGGACCCGCGGGCAACACTCCTCGTCGAGCACTGGGACCGCCAGGACTGGTCCCGGCTGTGGTGGGTGCGCGCCGAGCTCCGGTGGGTGCCGGACCCGCCGGTTGAGCGGGTCACCGGGCTGTCCGCGCTGTTGGTCGACCGCTATCGGCAGTACCGTTCCGAGCCGTTCGCCCGGATCCTCGTCGTCCGTGTCCTCGCCCTGACCGGCTGGGCGGCCCACGACGCGGTCGCGGGCCCGGGGTGACGGAGGAGGCATGCGGGAGCTCCTGCGACACCGGGTCGCCGCATCGGTTGCCCTCGGGCGCTGCTCGTGGTCTGCTATAAGCCCGAGCAGTGTGGTTCAAGCCAGTAGCCATCGTGAAAGGCAGCGATGATGACGGCTCAGCAACCCTCAGGACCCGATGCGTCGACCGAACCCACCAAGGGCGTGCACTGGGTGGATCCGAGCGAGGTCATTCCGCTCGTCGACCTTCCCGAGCAGGACAGCCTGCGCGAGACGTTGGAGGATGAGGTCGGCCCGCTGGCCGATGACGCAGGTCCGCTGGCCGATGACGTGCCCGGGGGGTCCTGACCCTCCTCCGCAGCTCGGTCACGGCCGAGGCGCGGCCACCTCAGCTCGCCGCAGCCCTGGGCCCGGCGTCCGGGTGGCGTCCGGCGAGGAGGTCGCGACTCTCCCGCTCGACGAGGAGGGGGACGAAGTCCCGGACCGGCCCGGTGAGCCGCGCATGCACCGCATCGACCATGGTGCGGACCTGTCCGGCCAGTCGGGGAACTGTGCCGCCAGCCTCCTGACGACCTCGTCCAGCGCCCGGCGCTCGTCGTGGGGGGACATGGGGTCAGGTTCCTCCCCACCCGCCGGCGACGGCAACCCCCGAACCCCGCCCGCGCCCGACAGCGCCGGGACCTCCGGCTCAGGCACTGGAGCTTCGAGGACCCCGCCCGGCCGGTCAGGTCCGCAGCCGCGCCGCATCCGCCATGACGACGACCGGGTGCGCCTGCGGGCGCAGATGGCGCAGGAGGTGCTGCATGCCCGTCTTCGGGATGGAGACACAGCCGTGGGTCGGCCCGTCATGATCGACGTGGATCCAGATCCCGCCGCCCCGGCCGACCCCGAGGGGGCGGGCGCCGTCGAGCGGCGAGCGGCCGCGGACCCGGTTGTAGTCGACGGCGAGGACGAAGTCGAAGGCGTCGGCCGAGGAGTCGCCGAAGCCGGGACCACTCGGCGGCGGGGTGAACGCCGCGGAGCGGTCGTAGGGCAGGCTCGTGCCGGGGTCCGGTGAGCGGCCCCCCGCGTCGCTCAGGGTGAAGGTCCCAGCCGGCGTCCTCAGGTCGCCCTGGACGTGGTGGGTCGTCCAGCCTCGTTTGCCGACGTGCCCCTTCCACGCCGCGACCCGGGCCCAGCCGGTGGTGCCGCGCTGGTAGAGGAGCACGGTCGCCGCATCCGATGTCGGCCCGGCGCCACGCACGATGACGACCTGGCGCGTCGACCTCGGAATGGTGGCAAGGGTATGCCGCCCGAGCGGTAGGACGGCGGCGGCCGCCGTGGCCGTGCCGGAGGGGGAGGGCGAGGAGACCACGGTCGCAGGTGTCGTCCCGCTGGGGGTCGCAACGGCCATGGGGCCGTCATCGCGCACCGGAGCGGACCGGAGGTGGTCGAGGGGGAGCGGTCCGAACCCGAGCGCCGCAGGAAGGCCCACGGTGGCGAGGGCGAGTCCGGACGCCGCGATGACCCAGCCCCGGCGGCCGGGACGGCGTGCGGCGTACGAAGGGGCCGGGCCTCGTGTGTGGCGTCGGCCCCTCGCCCCATCCGGGGGGACCTGGCGTCTCGAGGCACGCCGGCCCGGTGCCGCGTGGCGCGGCACCCGGCGTCTGGCCGCGGACATGCCGTCGATGCTAGGGGGCCGACCTGGACGGTCCGCTTCCCGGTTTGTCGCGCGAGCGGCGAGGGTAGGCGGCCGGCATGCGCCTGCCCTCCCGACTCGCCCTTGCCGTCGTCCCTCCCGTCGCCGCCGCGGCCGTCGGGGGGCTCGCCGCCCGGGACGCGCCAGGCACCTACCGCCGCCTCGACACGCCCGAATGGGCCCCGCCGTCGGAGGTCTTCGGTCCGGTGTGGACCGCCCTCTACGCGATGATCGGCACGGCGGGATGGCGGCTGTCCCGTCGCCCGTCGCCCGCCCTCGTTGCACTCCACCTCGGCCAGATGGGCCTCAACGCGGTCTGGACCCCCCTCTTCTTCGGTGAGGGGCGCCGCCGCGCCGCCCTCGGCGTCAGCGTGGGGCTGGACGCCGCGGTCGCGGCCGAGATCCTCGCTCTCGCTCGCCGCGACCGAACCGCCGCCGCCCTCCTCGTCCCCTATCTCGCCTGGTGCGGCTTCGCGACCGCACTGACCGCCACAGTCGTGCAGCGGAACGACTGAAACCCACCGACCTGCGACCCCGCACCCACCATTGCGCCGGCTCCGGAGCGATGATGGGGGCTCGGCGTCGCGCAGGTGGCGACCCGCGCCCCCCGCGGCCGCGCCGTGAGGAGACAACGATGTCCGACCACGTCTACCGGGTCATCGAGGTCGTGGGCTCGTCCCCCGACGGAGTCGATGCCGCCGTCCGCAACGCGGTCGCCCGCGCCGCGGAGACGACGCGCAACCTCGACTGGTTCGAGGTGACCGAGATCCGTGGCCAGCTCGCCGACGGCGCCGTCGCCCACGTGCAGGTCGGCGTGAAGATCGGCTTCCGCCTCGATCCGACCTGACGGGACCGGCCCCCCCGCGGTCCTCGCCTCGCGGAGCCGGTTTTGCTACGGGACGGCCCGGGTAGCAGGCCCTCATGGTCCATCGTCCGCGGGTCGCACTCGTCGCCGTCCAACGGCCACGTCGCCACGAAGGCCGCGACCGATGAGCGAGACGGACCGGCTGGACACCTACCGCGGCAAGCGGGACGTGCGGCGAAGCGGCGAGCCCGGCGGCTGGTCCCCGGGCAGGTCGCGCGGGCGGACGCGCCATGTCAGCCAGCGTCACGCCGCCTCGAGCGACCACTACGGCCTCCGGCTCGAGGTGGACGGGGTGCGTGTCTCCTGGGCGGTGCCCAAGGGGCCGTCGACCGACCCTCGGGAGAGGCGGATGGCGTGGCGCACCGAGGATCATCCCCTCGACTACGAGACGTTCGAGGGGAGCCTCGCCGACGGCTACGGCGCGGGCCAGGTCCTCGTCTGGGACCGGGGCACGTGGGAGAACGTCACCGGCGAGGACGACGAGCCGGTCGAGCCGTCCGATGCACGCCGCCGCCCCACGAGCACTCAGCGCGAGTCCGTACTCAGCGCGCGCACCCTCGAGGACATCGCCGAGGAGGAGGGGTGACCTCCGGCCCCGGCGACGTGCTCGACCGGATGCCGCCGGCCGTGCGGGGGCGCGTCGCCGACTCACCCTTCCCGGCATGGCGTGACCCGATGCTGGCCACGCTCACAGACGAACGCTTCTCGCGGGAGGACTGGGTCTTCGAGCGCAAACTCGACGGGATCCGATGCCTCGCCTACGCGGACGGGGGCGCGGTCCGGCTGCGGTCGCGGAACCGGCAGGACCTGAGCGGGGCGTACCCCGAGATCGTCGATGCCCTGCAGGCGCAGCGCGCCGGGTCGGTCGTCCTCGACGGGGAGGTCGTCGCCTTCGAGGGGCGCCGGACCAGCTTCGCCCGGCTCCAGGGCCGAAGCGGCCTGTCGGACCCGGCGAGGGCGCGCGCGAGCGGCATACCCGTCTTCTACTACGTCTTCGACATCCTCCAGATCGACGACCTCGACGTGCGGGGGGCGCCACTGACCTGGCGCAAGCGCCTTCTGCGTGCGTCGATCACGTTCGAGGGCCCACTGCGCTACACGACGCACCGGGTGGGTGCCGGTGAGGAGGCCTACCGCACGGCCTGCCGCCGCGGCGACGAGGGGGTCATCGCCAAGCGGGCCGACGCGCCGTATGCGAGCGGCCGCTCCCGGGACTGGCTCAAGTTCAAGTGCGTCAAGGACCAGGAACTGGTCATCGCCGGGTTCACCGAGCCCCGGGGACAGCGGGTGGGCCTGGGGGCGCTGCTCGTCGGCTACTACGACGGCGACCGTCTCGTCTATGCCGGCAAGGTCGGGACCGGGTTCAGCGAGAAGGTGCTGCGCGACCTGCACGCGCGGCTGACCGACCTCGAACGGGACAAGCCGTCGTTCGCCCAGGGGAAGCCCGCCGACAAGGACGTCCGGTGGGTCGAGCCCCGCCTCGTCGCCGAGATCGGGTTCACCGAGTGGACCCGCGACGGGCGGCTGCGCCACCCTCGCTACCTCGGGCTGCGCCAGGACAAGCGGGCGCGCGACGTCGTGCGGGAGAGCCGCTGATGCGTCGGCCGTCGTCCATCGAGATCAGCCACCCCGACAAGGTCCTCTACCCACGATCGGGTTCGCGTCCGCCGGTCACCAAGCGGGACCTCGTCGACTACTACCGGGAGGTCGCCCCGGTCATGCTGCGCCACCTCGCCGACCGCCCGCTCATGCTCGAGCGCTACCCACGGGGCATCGAGGAGCACGGCTTCGTCCAGAAGGAGATGGGCCAGGTCCTGCCCGGATGGGCCGATCGGGTCGAGGTCGCGAAGGAGGGCGGGAGGCTCACCCACGCCGTGGCCGGTCACGTCCGGGACCTCGCCTGGTTGGCGAACCAGGACGTGACGACGATCCACGCCTTCCTCTCCCGCCGGCCCCGCCTCGAGCGCGCCGATCTCCTCGTCGTCGACCTCGACCCGCCGGGTGAGGGGCACTTCGACCTCGTGCGCGAGACCGCGCGGCGGGTTCGGGCGGCTCTGGACGATCTCGGCCTGCCCTCCTACGTCCAGACCACCGGGTCGCGAGGACTCCACGTCGTCGTCCCGCTGCGTGCGGAGGAGGGCTTCGACGAGGTGCGGTCGTTCGGGCGCGACCTCGCGGCCCATCTCGCCGGCAAGGACCCGGACCGGCTGACGGTGCAGGCGCGCAAGGAGAAGCGAGCGGAGCGGCTCTACCTCGACGTCATGCGCAACGGCTATGCCCAGACCTTCGTCGCGCCGTATGCCGTGCGCGCCCGCCCGGGAGCGCCCGTCGCCACCCCGCTGGCCTGGGATGAGGTGGACGACGCCACGCTGCGCCCCGACGGCTTCACCCTGGCGGACGTCCTGCGGCGGGTGGCCGACAACGGCGACCCCTGGGCCGAGATGGGCCGCCACCGCCGCTCCCTTGCCCGGCCGCGTGCGGCCCTGGCGCGGATCGACGGGAGCAGCGGATGACCGGCTCCCAGGGCCTGCCTGAGGTGATCGTCTTCGACGTCAACGAGACCCTCTCGGACATGTCCGTCCTCGGCGCCCGGTTCACCGACCTCGGTGTGCCTCGCGAGCTTTCGCAGACCTGGTTCGCCGCCCTCCTGCGCGACGGGTTCGCCCTCGCGGCGGCCGGCGGCATCGCCCCCTTCGCTCGGCTCGCCGCCAACGGCCTGCGCACGATCCTCGGCGAGCTCGCCCTCGACCGTGACCTCGACGACGCCGTGGCGCACGTCCTCGCGGGCTTCGACGAGCTCGGCCTGCACCCCGACGTCGAGCCGGCCACCGCCGCGCTCGTCCGGCGTGGCATCCGGATGGTCACCCTGAGCAACGGCGCCGCCGGGGTGGCGCAGCGCCTCCTCGACCGGTCGGGCGTCGCCGACCGCTTCGAGCACCTCCTCTCGGTCGAGGAGGCCGGCGTATGGAAGCCCGCCCCCGGGTCCTACCGGTATGCCGCGCGCCGCTGCGCGGTGCCCCTCGGATCGGCGATGCTCGTGGCCGTCCACCCCTGGGACGTCGACGGCGCCAAGCGGGCGGGCCTGCGGGCGGCCTGGGTCAACCGTGGCGGTGGGGAGTATCCCGACCACTTCGCCCGGCCCGACCTCGAGGCCTCCTCGCTCGTCGAGCTGGCTCATCGCCTCCCGGGCTAACTCCGCGCGGTCGGGCTGACTCCGCGCGGTCGTCGCGTCGGAGAGGTCCTGGGGGCCCCGGGGGCCCACCTACCTGCTGACCCGCCTGGGGCTGCGGTCAGGCGGTGACGTCCAACTCGGCATACATCCCAGCG
The DNA here is from genome assembly GCA_963728395.1 of uncultured Actinomycetota bacterium. Taxonomy (GTDB): domain Bacteria; phylum Actinomycetota; class Actinomycetes; order Actinomycetales; family Dermatophilaceae; genus CAVSJJ01. The sequence continues at coordinate 523,961 of CAVSJJ010000004.1, read as the reverse complement.
GCGTAGTGGCCCGGCAGGTTGCAGACGAGCTCGTAGCGGCCGGGCGCCAGGTCGAGGGTGACCCAGCCCTCGCTCCCGGCGACGATGCCGTCTCCCTCGCCGCCGGCGCAGGTGGCCGACGCCTCGCCCAGGCTGTCATCCTCGGCGACGGAGCCGTCGTCGGAGATGGTGAGCTGCCCCGGTCGCGCCCCGTCGGCGAGGGGGAGCACGACGAGCTCGTGCTCCACCGAGCCGTCGTTGGCCACGAGGAGGGACACCGTCCCGGCCGGGACCGTCGATCGGTCGAGGGTGACCCACATCATGCCGCGCATGCCGGCCGGTGCGTCGGCAGCGGCCCAGCGGCCGCGCACCATGCCCCCGCCCATCCCGCCGCGGCCGGACATCGCCGCACCCATGTCGCTGAGCCGGACGTCGACGACCTCACCGGGCAGACTCGGCGTCGCGCACGACGCGGCGCGGGCGGCATACGGACCGACGGACGAGAGGGGGGAGGTCGTGGCATCGAGGCCACCGGTCGCAGCGGCGAGCGCCACGGTGGAGCCGGCGGCCAGGGCGAGGGCGGCGGCCCCGCCGCCGAGGGCGAGCGCGAGGCGGCTGGACATGCCGCTCACCGGCCGAGCAGGACGTCGCGGGTGCGCCGGTAGTCCTCCTCGCCCACCTCGCCCCTGGCGAGCCGCTCATCGAGGATCGCCAGGGCGTGGGAGGCGGGGGCTTCGGGAGGCGCCGCGCTCGTGGCCGGGGGCTGCGCCGGCGGGCCCGCGGGGCCACCGCGGTCGCGGCCCAGGCCGTGCCAGAGCGCGATGACCGCGACGACGACGAGCCCCCAGAAGAGCAGCATCCCCAGGCCCATGCCGACCCAGGTCCCTGCGCTCCAGCCTCCGTTGCCGTACCAACCCATCATGATCAGGTCTCCTTCGTCACCGGGGTGCGGCGGGGTCCGCCGCGGTCCCGACTCTTGCCGCGCCCGATGAAGGCAGGGGGAGGTGGAGTGTGAAGATTCAATGAAGGGGGCGGTGGGTGCCGCCCCGAACCGCCCTGGCCAGGGCGGACGAGGAGGGAGGGCGCCCGTGGGCTCCCCCTCGATGCAATTGCAGCCAGATGACGATGCTTTCCCCGCTTTGACCGGCCCGGATCTCGCCACAGGTGGGCGGGTGTTGGTTTCATGCGGTCGAGGCTCTCCCGGACGCCTCGGGTGAAAGGACACACCGTGACTGCTCTGACCAACGCCGCTCTGGGTTCACTGACCATCCCTGCTCCCTCCTACGACCGTTCCGCCGCGTCGGTGGGGATCGTCCACTTCGGTTTCGGCAACTTCCACCGTGCTCACCAGGCGATGTACCTCGACCGGCTCATGGAACAGGGCGACGGGCTGGACTGGGGCATCTGCGGGGTCGGAGTCCTGCCGCACGACGCGGCGATGCGCGACGCGATGCGGGCCCAGGACTGCCTCTTCACGCTCGTCCTGCGCCACCCGGACGGCTCCCTCGAGCCGCGGGTCGTCGGGTCCGTCCTCGAGTACCTCTTCGGGCCGGAGGACACCGAGGACATCTATGCCCGGCTGATCGACCCCGCCGTGCGAATCGTCAGCCTCACCGTCACCGAGGGCGGATACCTCAAGAACCCGGCCACCGGGACGTTCGCGGCCACCGACCCGAACGTCGTCCACGATCTTGAGCATCTCGAGAACCCGCGGACCGCCTTCGCCTACATCGTCGAGGGCCTGCGTCGTCGCCGGGAGGCCGGCGTGCCGCCGTTCGCCGTCCTCTCCTGCGACAACCTCCAGGGCAACGGGCTCTACGCCCGGCAGGCCGTCACCGGGTTCGCCCGCCTCCTCGACCCCGGGCTGGGCGAGTGGATCGACGACGCCGTGGAGTTTCCCAACTGCATGGTCGACCGGATCACCCCGGCGACGACCGACGGGGACCGGGATGCGGTGGCCGGCGAGTTCGGCATCGAGGACCGGTGGCCGGTGCCCGGTGAGCCGTTCACCCAGTGGATCGTCGAGGACGGCTTCCCGCTCGGGCGGCCGGCGCTCGAGAGCGTCGGGGTCCAGTTCGTCGAGGACGTCAAGCCGTACGAGCTGATGAAGCTGCGGCTGCTCAACGCCAGCCACCAGGCCCTCGCCTACTTCGGCGCCCCAATCGGCTACGTCCTCGTCGACGAGACGATGCGCGACGACCTGATCCGGACCTACCTCGAGCGGTACATGGCCGTCGAGGCGGCCCCGACCCTCGGCGACCTGCCCGGCATCGACCTCGACGCCTACATGGCCACCCTCATCGAGCGGTTCAGCAACCCGCGGATGCGCGACACCCTCGTCCGCCTCGCGACGGACGGCTCGAACCGGATGCCGACCTTCACCCTGCCGGCGATCCTCGCGAACCTCGAGGCGGGTCGACCCGTCCCACTGGGTGCGGCGATGGTTGCCGCCTGGGCCGAGTACTGGGCGCTGATCGGCCGGGGTGAGCTGACCGCCTCCGAGGTGCCGGAGGACGTCCATGCGGGCGAGCTGGCCGCGGCGGCGACGAAGGACTCACCCACGGCCTTCATCGAGATCGAGGCGCTGTTCGGCGACGTCGCGCAGAACGCGACGTTCACCGAGGCCTACCTCGCCGCGCGCCGCTCGCTCATGGAGCGGGGGGTCCACGCGACGCTGGCCGACCTGCTGGGGGCCTAGCCCCGCGCCGCCGGACGGAGGACCTCAGGCCTCGTCGGTGTGCGGGGTCCCTCGCCCCTGCGGGGCGACGAGGCCGGGCCCGCCCGGGGTCGGGACGAACTCCGACGCCTTCGTGCCGAGGCTGAGCACCTCCGGCGGCGGCTTCTGCGAGGACTCCAGCTGTCGGTATCTCGTCGGGGTCGTCCCCACCTCGGAGAGGAACTGGCGGTTGAAGTTCGCCATGTTGTGGTAGCCACTCGCCGCGGCGACCTGGCTGATCGGCTGGTCCGTCGAGTCGAGCAGCCGCCGGGCGTGGGCGATCCGCAGCTTCTTGACCATGCTGCTGAACGTCAGCCCGGTCGCCTTCTTGAAGTACTTGGAGAAGCTCGGTTCGGACATGTAGGCGAGCTTCGCCGCGGTGGCGAGCCGGATGTCGCCGGTGAGGTTCTCGAAGATGTACCCGAGCCCGGCGTCGGCGGCCGCTCGGGACCCCTCGTCGGTGGGGGCCCCCAACCACTTGCTCGCGACGACCTCCCGCTCATCGTCGGGGGCCGCGGCGAACACCCCAAGCAGCTTCATCAGGTGCGAGACCTGGGCGGCGCCCTGGGAGCGGACGACGTCGAGGATCGTCTCCGCGGCGCGCCACGCGGTCGCACCCGAGAAGACCAGGCCCCGCCGCGACAGGCGCAGCATCTCGTCGATCTCGAGCAGCTCAGGCATCAGGGTCATGCAGGCACGCACCCACTCGTCGGTGAACTGGATGACCGCGTCGCGGTTGACCGCGACCTCTCCTTCGCGCAGGTCGCTCACCCAGTCGTGCGGGAGGTTCGGCCCCATGATGCTCACGTGGCCGGGGCCGAACGGACCGATGTGGTCGCCGGCGATGTAGCTCCCCTGGGTCTTGGTGATGAGGTGGATCTCGTACTCCGGGTGGGCGCCCCAGCCGCAGATCTCGCTCGGGAAGTCGTGCATGAGCGCGCGGAACGAGTGCTGGGGGTGCGGAGGGATGACCTCGACGCGGGGAACGCTCCGGTATGCCGCCGGCAGGGGATCCAGGTGCGAGGGCGCGGCCACCGACGGCGGCCACGGATCGCCGATGGAGACCGTGTTCGGCGCGATGACCGGCCCGGCGTTATCGAACTGATACGAAACCGACTCGCCCTCGTGATGGTGTCGATCGTCCCGCGGTTGAGTAGGCAGTGTCACGACGCTGAACCCTCCATCGCCCTTGATGAGTGTCCTCGGACTCGAAGAAGACTCAAAGAATAATTGTATCGAAAGCGGTAGGTGCACGGTCTTGTCGCTGCCCACGGGCGCACCTAGATTCCATCGCGTTCCAGGCAGTGAAGCGCCACAGATCGGCTCTTCGGTTCGGACGTGTCGAGGTGTACGCGCCGACCCATACACAGAGGATCCGGGACCCGTCGCGCTGACCGGGAGCGGAAGGAACTACCCCTACCAAAGGAGTTAGGATGCTTGCGAAGAAGCGCATGCTGACGCTGGGTGCCGGCGCTCTCGTGTCGGCGATGGCGCTGGCCGCGTGCTCCGGCGCGGTGTCGTCCGGTGGCGGCACGGCCGACGGTGGCGGCGACGTCACCCTCACGCTGGCCACGGTCAACAACGGCCAGATGAAGGACATGGAGTCCCTCAAGGGCGAGTACGAGAAGGCCCACCCGGGAGTCACCGTCAACTTCCAGGTCATGGAGGAGGGCGACCTTCGCAGCGCGGTCACGGCCGACGTCGCGAGCGGGGCCGGACAGTACGACATCGTCACCATCGGGGCCTACGAGACCCCACAGTGGGGCGCCAACGACTGGCTCGTGGACCTCACCCCCGAGCTGCAGAGCGACAGCAACTACGACCTGAACGATCTGCTGCCTCCGGTGCGGGACATCAACACGTACGACAACAAGCTCTACGCGGTCCCGTTCTACGGCGAGTCCTCCATCCTCATGTACAACAAGGAGGCCCTCGACAAGGCGAAGGTGACCCTGTCGAACACCCCGACATGGCAGGAGGTCGCCGACGCGGCCGCCAAGGTCAACAGCAAGACCATGTCGGGCATCTGCATGCGCGGCAAGCCCGGCTGGGGTGACCTCTTCGCCCCGCTGACGACGGTCGTCCAGACCTTCGGTGGCAACTGGTACGACAACCAGTGGAACGCCACGGTCGACACCGCGGAGTGGAAGCAGGCCGTCGGCTTCTACAAGAACATGCTCGACAAGTCGGGCGAGAAGGACCCGGTGTCCTACAGCTTCAACGAGTGCCTGACGGCCCTCAAGGAGGGCAAGGCCGCGATGTGGGCCGACGCCTCCGTCGCCGCCTCGATGCTCGAGGCCGACGACTCCCCGGTCAAGGGCAAGATGGGCTATGCCCACATGCCGGTCGACAAGACCGACCAGTCCGGGTGGCTGTGGAGCTGGAACCTCGCGATCCCGAAGACGACGAAGCACCAGAAGGAGGCCCTCGACTTCGTCAAGTGGGCGACGAGCAAGGACTACATCAAGCTCGTCGGTCAGCAGATCGGCTGGTCGAACGTCCCGCCGGGGTCGCGCACCTCGACCTATTCGATCCCCGAGTACAAGCAGGCCGCTGCCGCCTACGCCCCGATCACCCTCGAGGTGATGAGCTCGGTCAACCCGAAGCAGCCTGGCGTCAACCCGCAGCCGTGGGTCGGCATCCAGTACGTCTCGATCCCCGAGTTCCAGGACGTGGGCAACCAGTGTGCGCAGCTGGTCGCCGACTACCTGGCGAACCGCACCTCCATCGATGACGCCCTGGGCAAGTGTCAGAGCGTCGCGCAGAAGGCGGGCGACGCCCACAAGGGCTGATCTCGCACCCGGGATGCTGGGGTCGGTCGACTCGGCCGGCCCCAGCGCCCCCTTCACCGATCCCTCCGCTCAACGAAGAACGGGGACCTGCCCATGACCACCACGACCGCTCGACCCGCGGCGCCGCCGCTCTCAGAGGCACGGAAGAAGGCGCAGCGCAAGAACGCGTGGACCAGCCGGGGACTCCTCTCGCCGGCCGTCATCTTCCTCATCCTGCTGACCCAGATCCCGTTCCTCGTCACCATCGGCTACTCGACGATTCGGTGGAACCTGCTCTATCCCGCCCAGCGGGGCTTCACGGGGTTCGAGAACTACCGGTCCGCGCTGACATCGGGTGACCTGTGGCCCTCCATCAAGGCGACGGTGCTCATCACGGCCTTCTCGGTCGTGCTGTCGGTCCTGTTCGGGTTGCTGTTCGCGCTCCTGCTCGACCGCGCCCTCCCGGGCCGGGCCATTGCCCGGACCCTCATGATCACGCCGTTCCTCGTGATGCCGGCCGCGGCGGCCCTCATCTGGAAGTACTCGATGTTCGACACGAACATCGGGATGGTCAACTGGATCCTCGAGATCCTGCATCTGCCGTCCGTGTCCTGGAGCACCGACCATCCGATGGCGACGGTCGTCATCGTCCTCACCTGGCAGTTCACCCCGTTCATGATGCTCATCCTGCTCGCGGGGCTGCAGGGCCAGTCCAAGGAGGTGCTCGAGGCCGCGACGGTCGACGGCGCCGGCGCGTGGCGCATCTTCACCTGGATCACGCTGCCGCACCTGCGGATGTACATCGAGATCGGCGTGCTGCTCGGCTCGGTCATCATCATCCAGGTCTTCGACCCGATCGCGATCATGACCAAGGGGACCGGTGGGACGAAGACGCTGGCCTACCTCCTCTACGAGCGTGCCTTCATCGGACTCGACGTCGGTGAGGCCGCGGCATACGGCGTCGTGACGGTGCTGCTGACGATCATCGTGGCGACCGTCGCCCTCAAGACACTCTTCAAGGTCTTCATGGCAGGAGGCGAACGATGAACAGGGCCGCCAAGAACACGCTCATCAACCTCGGGACCTGGGTGCTCGTCCTGGTCTTCTTCTTCCCCGTCTTCTGGATGTTCCTCAACGGGTTCAAGCCCGAGTCGATCGCGTCGTCCATCCACCCCAAGGTCTTCTTCTCTCCCGTGACGGAGGGCTACCAGCTCGCGATGGACCGCGGCATGGCGGGCTACCTGCAGAACTCGATCATGGCCGCGACGACCGCGACGATCCTCGCCGTCCTCATCGGGATCCCGGCGGCATACGCCCTGAGCATCCGCAAGGTCAAGAACGTCGAGAACTCCCTCTCGTTCTTCATCTCGACCCGGTTCATGCCGCTCGCCGCAGTCGTCCTGCCCCTGTACATGATCCTCAAGAACATCGGCCTGCTCGACAACGTCTGGATGCTGGCCATCGTGTACGGCGCGGTGAACCTGCCGGTAACGGTCTGGATGCTGCGCTCGTTCTTCCTCGAGGTGCCGTTCGAGATCGTCGAGGCCGCCCGGGTCGACGGCGCGGGGCTGTTCCGCGAGATCGTCCGGGTCGTCCTGCCGCTCGTCCTTCCGGGGGTCGCCGCGGCCGCCCTGATCTGCTTCATCTTCTCCTGGAACGAGTACTTCCTCGCGACGCTTCTCACGAGCTCTGCGGCCCGGACGACGCCGCCGTTCCTCGGCAGCTTCGTCGACGGCCGCGGTCAGTTCCTGGCGGTACTGTCGGCCGCCTCCACCATCGCCGCACTGCCGGTCATCGCGGCCGGCTGGATCGCCCAGAAGCAGCTCGTCCGCGGGCTGTCCATGGGCGCCATCAAGTGATCCGCCACCCTGCCAGCCAGAAGGAGCCTCCCATGGCCGCGCCGTCACGCACCCTGACCGACACCGTCATCGCCGTCACCGGCGCCGGCGGTGGGATCGGGGGCGCGACGGCGCGGCTGGCCCTCGAGGCGGGGGCCCGCGTCGTCGTCGGCGACCTGCGCCCGGACTCACTCCGGCCGCTCGTCGAGGAGTGGGGCTCCGACCGGGTCGTGGCCGTCGGTGGCGACGTCCGCGAGGAGGCGACGGCCGACGCGATCGTCGGCGCCGGCGTCGCGGCATACGGGCGGGTCGACAGCGCCGTCGCGAACGCCGGGATCGGCTTCTACGGCGGGCTGCTCGACTACGGACCCGACGAGGTCGACCTCATGGTCGACGTCAATCTCAAGGGCACGATCTGGCTGGCGCGGGCGGCGGTGCGGCAGTTCCGCGCCCAGGGTGGCGGCGGCGACCTCGTCATCATCGGCTCGGTGGCCGGTCTGCTCATCGGCGGGGGCAAGGAGGCGGTGTATGCCGCCACGAAGGCGGCACAGATCAACCTCGGCTACGCGCTCGACCGCGAGCTGCGCGAGGAGGGCATCCGGACGACGGTCATCGCCCCCGCCGGCGTCAACACCCCCTTCGCCGCCGCCGACGGCCGGTTCGGCGATGGCGACCCCGCCGAGGGTCCCTTCATGGAGCCCGCCGACATCGGCGGCGCCGTCATCCACACCCTGACCCAGCCGCGCCGGATGCGCACCGAGCTGTGGACGATGTGGAGCCTCGCCGAGAAGCACTGAGGACGTCAGGCCGAGGCGACCGTCGCCGTTCCCGCCGGGGAGTGCGGAGCCGCCGTCGGGTCGTTCGCCAGCCCGGCGCAGCGGCAGATCTCGACGCACACCTCGTCCAGCGAGGCGTAGGAGCGGGTCCGGCTCAGACAGGACAGCCGCCACATCAGCCGGACGGGTGATCGGCGGGCGACGCATCTGGCGATGAGATGGTCCTGGTCCGTCGGGAACGGGTGGCTGGCCAGCGCCTGCCTGAGGTCGATGATGTCGTCCTCGACGCCGGCGCGGGTCCACGCTCGGGGTCCGATCGATGCGGCGGTTCGCGCCATGGCGATGCTCCTCGGTGTCGACCGGATGGTGTCCGCGATGCTGCAGACCCGTCCGATCCCTGTCTCACTACCCGCGGCGGCCGGAAGGCAAACCCGGATGGGGGCCGGGATGTCCGGCTCCCCGGTCCGTCGAAGGCGACCGGCTCGGGTGCTCGCGGTTCCGTCTGGCTTTCCGGTCGTCTGGTCGAGCACCGGTCGGGTCGTCGGGTGGGTGCTCGCGGGTCGGTCCGGGTCAGGCGCCGGCGAGCCAGAGGCCGAGGGCGGCGGAGGCGATCCCGAGGAGAAGCATCGACACGGCGTGGACGGCGGCGCCCACGCCCCGTCCGCCGCGGACGAGCCGGACGGCCTCGACGCTCGCGGTGCTGAACGTCGTGTATCCACCGAGGAACCCCGTGCCGAGGATGGCCTTGACGTCGGCGTTGCCGCCTCGCGCGACGAACCACCCGGTGAGGAGCCCGAGGAGGAAGGAGCCGGTGACGTTGACGATGAGCGTCCCGGCCGGGAGCCGCGCCCGCAGCGTGCCGGCGATCCAGGTGTCCGCGAGGAAGCGGGTGACGGCACCCGCCCCGCCACCGAGGGCGATCAGGAGCGTGATCATCGCACGCCCATCCGTCGGACGACGGCACGCCGGTGCACCGTGCTCACGGCGAGCGTCCCGGCGTATGCCGCGGCGAAGCCGGCAACGAGCGTGGTCGCGGCATACCCGACGGCGCTCAGCGCACCGGTGTCCTGACCGAGCAGCGCGGACTCGACGGCGAAGGAGCTGTACGTCGTGTAGCCACCGAGCAGCCCGGTGCCGACGCCGAGGCGGACCCGGCGGCGCCATCCGTCGTCGGGGCCGAGGACCGCCAGGACCTCCAGGAGCAGCCCCAGAGCAAGGGCCCCGGTGAGGTTGGCCGAGAAGGTCGCCCAGGGCCAGTGGCCTGGTGCAGCGGGGAACGCCGAGCCGAGCCCGGAGCGCATCGCCGTGCCGAGCGCGCCGCCGGCGGCGATGAGCAGCAGCGTGCGGCCACGCCAGGACCGCGGGCGGGGACCGATGTCGGGGTCGGCCGCGCGCCTGGACGCCCTCACTGCCACGGAGCCTTGTCGTGCCAGTCGACGACGCTCAGCGGGACGACGAGCACCGGTCGGTGCTGGTGGTGGGCGAGCCGGGCGCCGACCGACCCGTCGACGACGTCGTGCCAGCGTCCCGACATTCCCGGGGTGTGTGCCCCGACGACGATGGCTGCGGCGTCGACCGCGCGCGCCAGATGGGTGAGCGCGCGGTCCGGTCGGCCCGCGAGGTAGCGGAAGTGCCAGGTGACGTCGTCCTCGGTGAGGACCTCGCCGAGGAACCGCTCGATCGTCTCCTGTCGCTCACGCCAGCTGTCGTCGACGGCGTCCGGGTCGACCTCGGCGTGGCGCACCGTCCCGTCGGGGAACTCCTCGACGGTGACCCGGGTGTGGTCGACGTATCCGCAGTAGAGCTCTACGCCCAGCGCGGCGGCCCACGAGGCCGCGGTGAGGACGACGAGCTCCGGTTGGCCCGGGACGATTCCCATGACGATCGGGTGCCCGGCGAACGGGGTCATCCGGGAGGGGCTCGGCTGCGGTGGCACGCGGGGTGGGGGCACGGGGGCTTCCTCCTCGTGGGCCGGCTGCCCACGCGTCATCGACGGGGCAGGAACCATCAGCCGTGGCGGCGGTTCGGGCCACGTCGGCCCCGGCGGGATCCATCACCGGCGGTCAGTCTACGGGCGTCGGCACCCGGCCGGCTCAGGGTTCGACCCGGACCCGACCGCCGCGTCCCTTCGAGAGGTCAGGACCGGGAGCGGCTCGGCTGCCCGACCGTGGGTGGCACACCGTGGACGCGCGCGAAGCTCGTGACCTCGGCGCAGACCTGCTCCAGTGAGTCGTAGCGGCGGTTCCGGTCCAGGGATGCCAGCCGCCACAGCAGCCGGGAGGGGGCGCGGCGACTGAGACAGGTCGCGATGAGGCGGTCCTGGTCCGTGGGGAACCGCTGGTGCGCCAGGGTGGCCCGCAGGTCGGCGAGGTCCGCCGCGACGGACCCGGAGGAGACGGGCTCGCCGGAGGGGGGCCGACCGGAGTCGATGGTCATCGTGACCTCCACATCGTTCATCGGGTGAGGGGGGTGTGTCGCGGGTGGGTGAGCGGCGGTGACGCTCGGTTGGCGTCAGATGAGGACGGCGCCCCCACCGCTGCCCCACGGGGGAGGGGTGGGGATGTCGGGGTAGAGCGCAAGGGCGGGAGCCCCCTCTGCCTGGGCCAGGAGGACCCGCGCGCGGGCGGACAGGCCAGCGACCGCGAACCTCGCCCCCGCGGCCCGGACCCGGTGTTGCATCCAGGTGAGCAGGGGGACGGACGCGGCGACGACGTCGGCCCGGCTCAGGTCGGCGACGACGAGCCGGGGGCGGCTCGTCAGGGCGGCGTCGACGATCGCGCCGCAGGCGTGCGCGCTCGTCTCGTCCATCGCCCCGGTGAAGGTGACGATCGCCGCATTGGCGACGTGCCGGAGGCGAGGGGAGTGTGCGGTCCTCGAGAGGGATACGGGGCGTGGCACGGCGATCTCCTGACGTGTGTGCGTTCACTGTGCCGTCCCGGGCCGGCCCGGACGAGGGAGAAAGGTCCCGGTTGTTCGTGACGGATGCGCCACCGGGCCGCCGGTGGTGACGGTCACAGTCGGGACCTTCGACCCTGGTCCGCGGAATCCCCCCGCCATAGCGTCGTCACCGCAGGCACGGTCGTGAACGATGAAGTCCACGACGCACCGGGGGGAGGATGGCGGGCCCGTCTCAGCAGGGGTGGGGTGGGTCCGCCATCAACGCCCGTCCGCCGGGCCGGGCCGGCGCGGAGCGGAGTGCCGCTTCTCGACGGCGAACACGGCCGCCTGGGTCCGCCGCGAGAACCCGAGCTTCCCGAGGATCTGGGTCACATGGTTCTTGACCGTCTTCTCGCTGATCCGCAGCCGCTCGCCGATCTGGCGGTTCGTCAGCCCCTCGGCGATGAGCGTGAGGATCCGGCGCTCCTGAGGCGTCAGAGCGGACAGGCGTGGGTCCGCCGAGCCGGAGCGGGCCCGGCGGGCGAGGTCTGCCGGGTCGACGAGGTTCTCACCGGCAGCGACCCGTCGCAGCGAGCCGACGAGGTCGCCGCCTCGGATCTGCTTGAGCACGAACCCGGACGCGCCGGCGAGCGTCGCCGAGAGCCGGGCCTCCTCGTTGTCGTAGGTCGTCACCATCACGGCCCGGATCCGCGGGTCGCGCGCCCGGACCTGGCGGCATACCTCGATGCCCGACCCGTCCGGAAGGCGCACGTCGAGCAGGGCGATGTCGGGGCGCAGGGCGGGGATCCGCCGCCCCGCCTCCTGGGCCGAGCCGGATTCCCCGACGACGTCGAAGTCCCCCGTCGACGCGAGGATGTCGCGCAGCCCGCGACGGACCAGCTCATGGTCGTCGAGGAGAAAGACGCGGATCACTCGGGCGGATGACGACTCATCCGGCGCCCGGGTCGTCCCCATGACACTCACCTCCCCGCAGCGCCACCGGTTCACCGCGGCAGCATCGGCGGTGACCGCTTGTCGGGTGTCGTCATGGTAACGCCGGGCCCCACCGGTCGACATGCGGTGGCGCAGCTCCGACGAATGTCACACACCAGGCAGACGCGGGCGCTGCCCGGGGTCTGGGGGGGCGTCGGGCTCGCCCGGTCCGCCCCCGGCGCCGGCACCGGCCTGGGCCCGGGGCCGTTCCCGCCGGGGGCGGCGGCCGCGAGCACCGCCTCGACGAGGTCGACGCCGCGGACATGCTTGATGACGAAGGACGTCGCCCCGGCGGCGCGAGCCGCCTGTCGCGTCCCGGCGTCGTCGACCGTCGTGATCATGACGACCTGGATCCGGGGGTCCGCGGCGCGGACCACCCGGCAGACCGTGACGCCGGACCCGTCGGGCAGGAGGACGTCGACGACGGCCACGTCGGGGCGCAGCCGGAGGATCAGGCGCACCGCCTCGGTGGCGGTGCCGCACTCGCCGACGATCGCGGCGCGGTGCGTCGACTCGAGGAGGCGGCGCACGGCACCACGCAGTTTCGCGTGGTCGTCGACGAGGCAGACCCGGACGACCTCGGGTCGATCCGGACCCACCCGCGGGGCCACGGCAAGCCCATCGCGAGACGATGCGGTGGTAGCTGACATCGGCGACCTCCCGGGTCACCCCCGAGCGTGGACCGTGCGTCGTTCTGCGTCCAGGGCCCTAGGTCCCGGCCCGGACCGACGGGGCCGGTGGCGGGCGTGGCGGTCGACGCGCCGACCTACGTCGGCGGGTCCGGGGCGGGGCGGCCGAGCGGGCACGACCAGAGCAGTCGGGTGCCACCGCCGGCGCTCGTCGTGAAGTGGACGGAGCCGCGGCGAGCGGCGGCCCGGTGCTCGATGTTCTCGATCCCGTAGCCGCGGGAGGGGGCGGTCGGTATGCCGCGCCCGTCGTCCTCGACCCGCAGCACCACCGCGTCGTGCGTCACGCGCAGCGCGACCGTCGTGTGTGCGGCATCCGCGTGGCGGATGATGTTGGACAGGGCCTCGCGCAGCACGCTCGCGACGTCGGCGGCGATGGCGGGGTGCAGGGAGTCGGCATCGCCGTCGAGGAGGACCTCCGGTTCGTGGCCCAGCAGCCGGCTGGCCTCGGCGGCCAGCTCGCGCACCGCCCGGCTGAGTGGTGCCCGCGGCGGCCCGGCTCGGAGCTCGAAGACGATGCGGCGCAGGCGGTGGACCGCCTCCTCGAGCTGGGCGACCCGGTCCAGGTTCCCGGCCCGGCGCCGCGGATCCTCGTCCAGTTCGGCATCGGCGGCGATCTGCATCCCGACGCCGATGACGTCCTGGATGACGGTGTCGTGGAGGTCACGGGCGATGCGCTGCCGGTCCTCCAGCAGGGCGAGCCGCTGCTGGTCCGCGCGCGCGTCGGCGAGGCGCAGCGCGAGACGGGTCTGGGCGGCGAAGCGGGTGAGCCGGTCCAGGTCATCCGCCGTGAACGGGCGCCGTCCGGGGGCGCCGAGCACGAGGAGCACCCCCTCCGGTTCGCCGTCCCCGTCTCCTACCGGTGCCGCGGCGACCGGTCCCACGGTGGAGGTCCACGGCCGCGGGGTCCCATCCGGCGGCGTCGTGAACACCGTCGGGGCGCTCGGGAAGAGTGGGCTGTCGACGAGGTCATGGGCGCTGATCCGCCCGTCCGTCACCGGTGCGGTGAGGTCGCCGGTGACCGCTGCGATCCGGGTCGCGCCGTCGCGTGGGTCGTCGCGCAGGACGAGGAGGGCTCCCTCGCCCTCGAGGAGCGCGGCAGCCCGCAGCGCGAGGTCCTGATGCAGGCCGGGGACGAGGGGGTCCTCCAGCACCGTCGTCGCGACCTGGGCGACATACGCGCTGAGCAGTGCCTCGCGCTGGCGCTGGGCCTCGCGGCCGACCTCGTCGGTCACGTCGACGAGTTGCACGAGCGCCGCCGGCCCCTGAACGCCCGGCACCTCGAGCCGAGTGGCGTGGACGTCCGCCCACAGCTCGGTGCCGTCCTCCCGCCGGTACCGGCGCCGGTGGACCACGCTCGTCCGTCCCTCGGGCACGCGGGCGGGCACCGTGGGTGCCGCGTGGCCGCTGTCCTCGGGGAAGGTGAACTCGTCCAGGCTTCGCCCGATGAGGTCCTGGACCGGACAGGCGAACATGGTCGCGAGGGCGTGGTTGGCCAGGACGATCGAGCGCGTCCCGTCCGGAGGAAGCGCGACGACCTCGACCCCCACCGGAGCCAGCTCGAAGGCGGTCCGGAAGGACTTCTCGCTCGTGCGGAGCCGCTCCTGCTGTTCGCGTCGCTCGCTGAGGTCGCGGGCAACGGCGACGAGGTGCCCCGGCCCGTCCTCGGCGGCGACGAGCCGCTGGTGGATCTCCACCGGGAGGCGCTCGCCGGACCTGCCGACGAGGACGAAGTCGGCGAACGGGGCCGGTGGCCAGGGGGGCGACGCCGCGGCGCCCGAAGGCCGGTCGGGCGCGAGGCTGTCGGGGCGGACCCGGGTGAGCGGACTGCCCACCAGCTCCTCTGGTGCGTAGCCGAGCAGAGCGGTCATCGCCGGGTTGGCGTACTCGATCTCGAGGGTCGCCGCGTCGGCGACGACGATCGCGTCCGGCACGAGGTCGAGCATCTGTATCAGGCGCATCCGCTCCGCCTCGAGTGCGTGGCGTTGCGAGGAGTCGCGCACGGCGGCGATGGTGAGCGTTCGGCCCTCGAGCCGGATCGGTGCGAGGGCGATCTCGACGTAGCCGACGGATCCGTCGCGTCGACGCAGCCGCAGATCCGTGCCCTCTCCCACGAGCCGCGGTCGAGGCGCCGACCGGTATGCGCGGTGGAGGTCGGTGTGGTGTTCGCGGAACTCGTCGGGCACGAGGGTCTCGACGGGCCGGCCGACGAGGTCGGTGCCGGCATACCCGGACATCGCCTCGAGCCGGGGGTTGACGTAGGCGATGAGCCCGGCCGCGTCCGTCACGAGCACCCCGTCGGGGGAGGCGTCGACGATGGCGCGACAGACGCCGGGCGTCAGCCGGGGGTCGCTCGTGGGCTCGCCGTCCGGCATCGACCCACCGGGGGCCCCGGTGCTGGTCATCCTGGGTGCCCCTGAACACCAGGCCGCTCCGGCGTTGCCGCCGCGCCGCGGACGACGGTGAGCATGCCTCAGACGTACACCCTCCGGTCAGGGCCGCCGGGCCACCGTGGTCGACGTCACTCGGGTCGCCGTCCCGGCTGCTCCGCGAGGGGGGTGGCGACCGTGATGCCCGGCGTGGGGGCCCCGGCCATCGCGGGGAGCGCGTCGACGACGTCCTCGAGAGTGATCAGCCGGGTCACGAGCGGCCGAAGGTCGAGACCGTCGGCGACGAGGTCGAGCACCAGCGGCAGCCGGGACGCCGACTGGCCGTGGACGCCGAGCACCTCGAGCTCATCGCGGATGACCCGGCCGATCGGCAGGTCGGCGGTGGGGGAGGGGAACAGGCCGATCTGCAGCATCCGTCCCTGCGGGCGCAGGGAGGAGACGGCCAAGGTCGTGGCGCCGGCTCCGCCGACGGCGTCGACGGCGACGTGGGCGCCGCCGGTCGCCGTCAGGACGGCCGCTTCGACCGCGGCCGGGGGGTCGTCGGCGCCGGCGAGGAGGATGTGGTCGGCACCGAGCCGGGTCGCGAGCTCCAGCGCGGCCGGGGAACGGTCCACGGCCACGACGCTCGCCCCCCGGGCGGCGCCGATCGCGACGGCCGACAGGCCGACCCCGCCGCACCCGACGACGCAGAGGACCTCACCGCGCCCGAGGCGCGCCCGCTCGACGACCCCTCGGTATGCGGTGGACACGCGGCAGCCGATGAGAGCGGCGCTGACGTCGTCGACGCGGTCGGGGACGAGAACTGCGTTGCGGTCCGCCCACGGGATGGTCGTCCGCTCGGCGAAGGCGCCCCATCGGGTGAACCCCGGCTGCTCCTGGCGGCGGCATACCTGCGTCTCGCCGGCGCGGCACGGCTCGCACTCGCCGCAGCCACAGACGAACGGGGCGACGACCCGGTCCCCGCGCCGGACCCGTCGCACGTCGGCCCCTACCTCGCGAACCCGGCCACAGAACTCGTGGCCCCCGACATGGGGGATGGCGATGTCCGGGTCGGTCCCCGCCCAGCCGTGCAGGTCGCTGCCGCACAGGCCGACCGCGAGAACGTCGACGACGACGTCGGCGGGTCCGAAGGCCGGCTCCGGAACGTCCTCGATGCGGATCGGTCCGGCGAAGGAACGGTAGATCGCGGCGCGCATGCCCGCAGCCTAGTCAGCCACAGGTGGGTCACCCGGTGACGGTGAGCAGTCGGGCAAGTCGGTCCAGGGCCTCGCGGCGCACCGCGTAGTAGACCCACGTGCCGCGGCGCTCCGACGTCACGAGCCCGGCCTCACGCAGGATGCGCAGGTGGTGGGAGATGGTGGGGGCGCCCACGGAGAACTCGCCGGTGAGGTCGCAGACGCAGACCTCTGCCCGACCGGCGATGAGGGAGACGAGCCGCAGGCGCACCGGGTCGCCCAGGGCCTTGAACATGACGGCGACCTCGCCGGCGTCGGCCTCGGTGACCGTCGTCGTGGCGAGGGCGCAGCACGGCTGGGGTGGGGCGTCGGCGAGCGGAAGGGTGCGCGGCATTCCTCTATCTTGACAGATGTCGAATCAGTGGTCCACCATCATGTTTCGATAAACTTCGAATCAAGGAGCTCCGATGCCCGACCCGACCGTCTCGACCCAGGATCCCGCCGCCGTCCGGGAGGCCGTCCGCGAGCGGTATGCCGCGGCCGCCCGGTCCTCGCTCTCCCTCACCGAGGTCGGCTCGTCGGCCGCCGACGAGGGAGGGGCCCGCTGCGGTGACGACTGCTGCGGCGGCGCCTCGTCGGCCGACCCGATCAGCAGCGGGCTCTACGACGCGGGCGAGGTGCCCTCGGCCGGCGCGCTCGCCGCGTCGCTCGGCTGCGGCAACCCGACCGCCCCCGCCGCGCTCCGCGCCGGCGAGGACGTCCTCGACCTCGGCTCCGGCGGCGGGCTCGACGTCCTCCTCTCCGCCCGCCGAGTGGCCCCGGGAGGCACGGCGCACGGCGTCGACATGACGCCCGAGATGCTCGAGCTGGCGGAGCGCAACCGGCGTGAGGCCGGGGTCGACAACGCGCGGTTCCACCTCGGCAGCATCGAGAGCCTCCCGCTGGCGGACTCGTCGGTCGACGTCGTCATCTCCAACTGCGTCGTCAACCTCTCGACCGACAAGGACGCCGTCATCGCCGAGTCCTTCCGGGTGCTGCGGCCGGGCGGCCGCTTCGCCGTCTCCGACATCGTCCTGCTCCGGCCGCTGCCGGACGGCCTCATGGGCATCGTCGCCCTGTGGACAGGCTGCATCTCCGGAGCGTTGCTCGACACCGACTTCGTCGAGCGGCTGGCCCGAGCCGGCTTCGCGGACGCCTCGATCGAGGTGACCCGCCGCTACACCCGCGCCGAGCTCGAGGACCTCGCCGCGGGGCTCGACCCGGCGCAGCTGCCGGGCGGCATGGACCCCACGGCGGTCCTCGAGGCGATGGACGGCGCGTTCGCCAGCGCGTTCGTCCGGGCGACCCGGCCCGCCTGAACCGCCGCAGGGCCGGTCCTTGCGTTCGGCGGTGTGACGCGGATCATGATGTCGCGCGGTGGCGGCCGACGGTACATTTCAAGCGTGGTCGATTCAATCATGATTGAGATGAGCCCGGTCGCTGCCGCACACGCCGTCGACCTCCTCGCCGTCGTCGCCGAGCCGGTCCGGCACCGGATCCTCGCCCGGCTCACCGCCGAGGGCACCCTGTGTGTCTGCAACCTGCAGGGCGACCCGGATGTCGCGGGCAACCTGCTCAGCTACCACCTCCGTGTCCTGCGCGAGGCGGGTCTGGTCACCTCTGCCCGCAGAGGGCGGTGGGTCGACTACACCGCCGCCCCCGACGCACTCGACCGGCTCCGGGCCGCATTGCCCGGCGGACGATGACCGTCGCCCGCCCCGTCCGCCGGCCCGCGGCATACCGGCTCTGGGCGGGGCTGGCCGGTGCGGCGGTGCTCTGGGCCGCCGCGTACGCCGCGAACGGCCCGCTGTGGGACTGGCTCATCGGCGATGTGGCCGGCCTGGACCTGACCTCACGGCTCGGCTCGGGTGTCCACTTCTTCCTCTACGACACGGTGAAGATCGCGCTCCTGCTCGCGGGGATCATCTTCGTCGTCACGGTGCTGCGCTCGTTCATGAGCGTCGAACGGACCCGGGCGCTGCTCGGGGGCAAGCGCGAGGGCGTCGGCAACGTCCTCGCCGCCTCGCTCGGGGTCGTCACGCCGTTCTGCTCCTGCTCGGCGGTCCCCGCCTTCATCGGGTTCGTCGCCTCGGGGGTGCCCCTCGGCGTGACGATGAGCTTCCTCATCGCGAGCCCGCTCGTCAACGAGGTGGCCATCGCCCTGCTGCTCGGCCTCTTCGGGCCCGGGCCGACCGCCCTCTACGTCGTGGCCGGCGTCGCCATCGCCGTCGTCGCCGGCCTCGTCATCGGTCGTCTCGGTCTCGAGCGGTGGGTCGAGCCCTTCGTCTTCGAGACGCGGCTCGGCGGCGAGGTCATCGACCCGGCGCTCGGCCTCACCTGGCACCAGCGGATCCAGATCGGCGTCGAGGAGGTCCGCTCGATCCTGCGCCGGATCTGGCCCTACCTCCTCGTCGGCATCGGCCTCGGCGCCGTCATCCACGGCTGGGCGCCGGAGGGGCTCTTCGTCAGGTATGCCGGGGCCGGCAACCCGCTCGCCGTCCCCGTGGCCGTCCTGCTCGGCGTCCCGCTCTACTCGAACGCGGCGGGTGTTCTCCCCCTCGTCGAGGCGCTCCACGAGCAGGGCCTGCCGATGGGGACGCTGCTCGCCTTCATGATGGCGACGGTCGCGCTCAGCCTGCCCGAGATGATCCTGCTGCGCCGGGTCCTGCGCCCGCGCCTCATCGTCACCTTCGCCGCCGTCGTCGCCCTCGGGATCATCGCCGTCGGCTACCTCTTCAACCTCGTCCTGCCCAGCTAGGAGCGGGCTGCTCGCTCCACCACACCGAAAGGCACCGACATGCATGTGAAGATCCTCGGCTCCGGCTGCGCCAACTGTGTCGCCCTGGAGAAGAACGCCCGCGCCGCGCTCGCGTCCCTCGGCGTCGACGCCGAGGTGACGAAGGTGACCGATGTCGCGGACATCGCGGCATACGGCATCATGCGCACCCCCGGCCTCGTCGTCGACGAGCGGGTCCTGGTCTCCGGTCGGGTTCCGAAGGCGGACGAGATCGAGGGGCTGCTGGCCGCTCGGCTCGGCGGACCGGTGAGGTGAACATCCGCACGACCGACTTCCCCACCACAGGTCAGGGCGAGCTGGTGTTGGGGGACCGGCGGGAGATCGGTCGGCCGCGTCCCATCCCCCCGGCCGACGTCGATGCGCTCCTCGACCGGTACCAGAACGTCTACGGCCAGCCGTGACCGGACCCGCCGCCGCGCGCGCACCACGGCGGGCAGCCGACATCGGCGCTGCCGAGCTCGTCGGACGACTGCGGCGGGCGATGCCCGGTCCCGGGCAGGTCGATGACAGCACCCTGCGGCGCGCCGAGTACACGACGGATGCCTCGAACTACCGCGTCGTCCCCCGAGTCGTCGCCTTTCCGCGGCATGTCGACGACATTCTCGCGGCGGTCCAGGTGGCCCGCGAGACGGGTATCGCACTGACGATGCGCGGCGGTGGCACGTCCGTGGCCGGCAACGCGGTCGGACCGGGGATCATCCTCGACACGAGCCGACACTTCGGTCGGGTCCTCCAGGTGGATCCCGAGGCCCGCACCGCGGTCGTTGAGCCCGGCGCGGTCCTCGACGCCGTCCAGGAGGCCGGGGCTCCCCACGGCCTGCGTTTCGGCCCCGACCCCTCCACGCATGCCCGCTGCACGATAGGCGGGATGATCGGCAACAACGCATGTGGGCCACGGGCCGTGGCGTTCGGCCGCACCGCCGACAACGTCGTCTCCTTGGACGTCGTCGACGGCCTTGGACGCCGGTTCGTCGCGACGAACGACGCCGGAGCCGAGGAGCCCGCCGGGCAGGTCCGGCGATGGAGTGCTGCCCTCGCTCCCGGGGTAGCCGGGCTTGTTTCGGCCCGGATGGGCACGATCCGAACCGAGCTGGGCCGGTTCGGCCGGCAGGTGTCCGGGTACTCCCTCGAGCACGTGCTCCCCGAGAACGGCGGGGACCTGGCCAAGGCCCTGGTCGGCACGGAGGGCACGTGCGCCGTGACGCTGGGAGCGACGCTGCGACTGGTCGACGTGCCGAAGGCCACCACGCTGGTCGCCCTCGGCTACCCGGACATGGCGACGGCCGCCGACGCCGTGCCTGCCCTCCTCGTCCATCGTCCCCTCGCCGTCGAGGGAATCGACTCGCGTCTCGTCGACGTCGTGCGGCGGCACCAGGGCCCGAACAGCGTCCCGGACCTTCCGCCCGGAGCGGGCTGGCTCCTCGTCGAGGTCGGCGGAGCGACAGAGGCGGCGGCGCTCGCGGCGGCGCACGACCTGGCCAAGAGCGGTGGGACGCCCCGCCTCGCCGTGCTTCCCGCGGGTCCCGAGGCGGCTCGGCTGTGGCGGATCCGCGAGGACGGTGCCGGTCTCGCGGGTCGGACAGCCTCCGGTGTGCAGGCCTGGCCGGGATGGGAGGACGCCGCGGTCCCGCCCGAGCGGCTGGGCGCCTACCTGCGCGACTTCGACGCCCTGCTGCGCGACCACGGGTTGGACGGTGTGCCCTACGGGCACTTCGGGGACGGGTGCGTCCATGTCCGGCTCGACCTTCCGCTCGAACACCGCCCCGAGGCCTTGCGCACCTTCCTCGTCGATGCCGCCGACCTCGTTGCTCGACATGGCGGCTCGCTGTCCGGAGAACACGGTGACGGCCGGGCCCGCTCCGAGCTGTTGCCGCGCATGTACTCTCCCGACGCCATCGCCGCCTTCGCCCAGTTCAAGGCCCTCTTCGACCCCGATGACATCCTCAATCCGGGAGTGGTCGTGCGGGCACGGGCGGTCGACGAGGACCTGCGCCGGCCGGCGGCGGTGCCGCTCGGCCCCGCGGTGCGGCCCGGCGGCGCCGCCCTCAGCGCGGACGGTGGTGATCTCTCCCGTGCGGTCCATCGCTGCGTCGGTGTCGGCAAGTGTCGAGCCGACCTGTCGGCCGCAGGCAGCTTCATGTGTCCGTCCTTCATCGCGACGGGCGACGAGACGCACTCCACCCGGGGACGCGCTCGCGTCCTGCAGGAGATGGCCAACGGCTCGCTGGTCACCGAGGGCTTCCGATCGGCCGAGGTGCTCCAGGCCCTGGACCTGTGCCTGTCCTGCAAGGCGTGCGGGGCGGACTGCCCCGCGGGCGTCAACATGGCGGCATACAAGGCTGAGGTCCTCAACCAGGTGTACCGGCGCCGACTGCGCCCCACCAACCACTACGCCCTCGGACAGCTGCCGCGGTGGGCCCGACTGGCCGGCGTGGCTCCTCGGCTCCTCAACGGCGTTCTCTCGGCGAACTGGGTCCGCCGCAGCGTGCTCCGCCTGGGAGGGATGGATGCCAGGCGATCCATCCCACGCTTCGCCACCACACCGCTGCGGCGACATATCCGCCACCGCCAGGTCGCCGGCCCGCCTGCGGTCGGCGGAGCCCGACCCCGGGTTGCGCTGTGGGCCGACTCGTTCACCGACGCGTTCTCCCCCTCCGTCGGACACGCGATGATCCAGGTGCTCGAGGCGGCCGGATACGACGTGCTCATCCCCTCTGGGCGGGCGTGCTGCGGCCTGACCTGGATCTCGACCGGGCAGCTCGACGGGGCCCGGCGGCGCCTTCGACAGACCATCGAGGTCCTCGCGCCGTTCGTGGTCGCCGGCATACCCATCGTCGGGATCGAGCCGTCATGCACCGCGGTCCTGCGGCAGGACCTCGCCGAGCTGGTGCCCGAGGACCCGAGGACGGAGGGCATCGCGACCTCCGTGTACACCCTGGCCGAGTTGCTCATGCGGCAGCCCGGCCGCCCGACCGAGGAACGATGGGTCCCGCCTACCCTCGCGGGCGTCACGGTCATCGCTCAACCGCATTGTCACCAGCACGCCGTCATGGGCTATGACGCGGACGCCTCCTTGCTGCGGGCGGCCGGCGCGCAGGTGCGGCTGCTCTCCGGCTGCTGCGGCCTGGCCGGCAACTTCGGCATGGAGCGTGGCCACTACGAGGTGTCGGTCGCCGTCGCGGAACAGAACCTCCTGCCCGCGCTCCGCGAGGCTCCGGCCGGGGCCGTCCTGCTCGCCGACGGCTTCTCCTGTCGCACCCAGGCCGACCAGCTCGCGGGCGTCAGGGGCGTTCATCTTGCGGAGCTGCTCGCCGACCGGCTGCCCACCGAGCAGCGATGAGCCACCGTCGAGTTCCGTGAGGACGCGGGCGAGCGTCCCTTCCCCTTGCCGCCGGGGCACGGTTGACTGCGGGCATGCCGCAGAAGATGAACCTCCGCGAGTACATCGACACCCTCCGGACCGAGGGCTACACGGTGCGCGGCGGCAAGGGGGAGGACCCGGTCCTCATCGCCCCCGACGGGCAGGCGGTCGAGACGTGGCGGGACGACTACCCCTACGACGAGCTGCTCGACCGGGACGCCTACGAGTCGGAGAAGTACCGCCTCCAGATCGAGCTGCTGAAGTTCCAGTACTGGAGCCAGGACGTCGGTGCCAAGCACGTCATCGTCTTCGAGGGCCGCGACGCCGCCGGCAAGGGCGGGACGATCAAGCGGTTCATGGAGCACCTCAACCCCCGCGCCGCCCGCGTCGTCGCCCTCGCCGCGCCGAGCGACAAGGAGCGTGGGCAGTGGTACTTCCAGCGTTACGTCCGCCATCTGCCGACCGCCGGGGAGATGGTCCTGTTCGACCGCTCCTGGTACAACCGGGCCGGCGTCGAGCAGGTGATGGGCTTCTGCACCGACGAGCAGTACGACACGTTCATGCGCCAGGCGCCGACCTTCGAGCGGATGCTCATCGAGTCGGGCACGACGGTGACGAAGCTGTGGTTCTCGGTGACCCAGGACGAGCAGCGGACCCGGTTCGCGATCCGCCAGATCGACCCCGTCCGCCGGTGGAAGCTCTCGCCGATGGATCTCGAGAGCCTCGACCGCTGGGAGGAGTACACGGTCGCGAAGGAGGCGATGTTCGAGTACACCGACAAGAAGTACGCGCCCTGGCTGACGATCAAGAGCAACGACAAGAAGCGCGGCCGGCTCAACGCGATGCGGGCCTATCTCAACCAGTTCGACTACGAGGGCAAGGACACCACGGTCGTCTACCCCGCCGATCCGTCGATCGTCGGCCGGGCGAAGCACACCGAGGGCGACTAGCGTCGGTACCGTCGGGCGCGACACCGCGGGCAGCACTCGCGTCCCCGCGCCATAGATCCGCCCGAAGGAGGCCGCCCCAATGGGTCAGGACCGGCCCCGGTTCGTCTGGGTCGGCGGCGGCATCCACCCCGCGGTCGGCGCTCATGTCTCGGTCTTCGACCGAGGGTTCCAGCTCGGTGACGGCGTCTTCGAGACCCTCCGAGCGCGAGCCGGACGGGTGGTCGAGCTGGCCGAGCACACGGCCCGCCTGCGTCGCTCCGCCGCCGGGCTCGACATCCCGCTCCCGGCCGACATCGAGACCGTCCTCGCCCACGGCATCGATGACCTGCTCGCCGCGGAGGAGCTCGGCGGCCCCGACGGGGATGCCTCGCTCCGGGTGACTGTTACCCGCGGCCGGTGGTCCGCGCGAGGGCTCCTGCCGCCCGCGGACGTGCCCCTGGAGGCGACGGTGGCCATCCAGGTCTGGCCGGTC
Organism: uncultured Actinomycetota bacterium; assembly: GCA_963728395.1. GTDB lineage: Bacteria > Actinomycetota > Actinomycetes > Actinomycetales > Dermatophilaceae > CAVSJJ01. The sequence continues at coordinate 500,141 of CAVSJJ010000004.1, read as the reverse complement.
GACCGGCATACCACCGCAGGCCCGCCGTCCACGCTCTCGCTCGTCACCTCTGCCGTCCGACGGGACCCGCAGAACCCCCTGCTCGGACTCAAGACGACGTCCCGAGCGGAGTACGTCTATGCCGGCCTCGAGGCCCGGCGAGCGGGCGCCGACGACGTCGTCTTCCACACCGTCTCGGGCCACCTGTCGGAGGCGACGACGGCCAACCTCTTCCTCGTCCGACGAGCCGCCGACGGGCTGACCGAGCTGGCCACCCCGAGCCTGGACTGCGCGATCCTCGCCGGCACGACGCGCGGCTGGCTGCTGGAGTGGGCCGCCCGGGTGGGTCTGCGGCCGGTCGAGGGCCTGCTCGAGGCGAGCGAGCTGGCCGACGCCGACGAGGCGTTCCTCTCCTCGTCGGTGGCGGGGATCCGTCCGGTCGTGGCGGTCGACGGCGCGGCCATCGGCCAGGGTCGCCCCGGCCCGTGGACCCTGCGCGCACGGGCGGACCGCGAGGCGTTCATCACCGGCTGACCCTCGTGCAGCTTCATGCGGGCGCCGAGCGGGGTCAGCGGGAGGCCATGCTGGCGGCCATCTCGAGGGCGCCGGTCAGCTCCGCGGCGGTCCCGAGCAACGCGGGCAGCACCGTGACGGCGTCGGCGGTCGCCGGTTGGGCGTGGCGCCGGATCGAGGAGACGACCCCGTCGATGAGGGCGGGACCGGCGGTGCCGAGCTCGCCGCCGAGGACGAGGGCGCTGGGGTTGAGCAGGTTGCACACGTCCGCGAGAACCTCCCCGAGCATCCAGCCGGCCTCGCTGAGGATGCGGTCGGTCACCGGGTCCTCGAACGAGGTGAGGCTGATCGTCTCGACGTCGAGGTCGGTGCCGGGGTGGGTGTGCGCGATCTGGGAGCGGATCGTGTCGACCGAGATGACCGCCTCGAGGCAGCCCCGGTTGCCGCACCGGCACTGCTCGGTGCGGCCGGTCAGCTGGGTGTGTCCGATCTCGCCGGCGAGTCCGACCGCGCCCGGGTACGGCTCGCCGCCGAGAACGGGGCTCGCGCCGATGCCGTGCGAGACCTTGACGTAGACGAAGTCGCCGATGTCGCGGCCGGCGCCGCGCTTGAGCTCGCCGTAGGCGCCGAGGAACGCGTCGTTCTCGGCGCGGACCGGCAGCCCGAGCCGTCGCTCGAGCTCGGCCGCCGGCGCGAGCCCGACCCAGCCGGAGAGGATCGTCGCCGACCGGACGAGTCCGGTGCGTCGATCGAGGGGCCCGGGTATGCCGGCCGCGACCCGGTCGATGTCGGTGATCCCGTGCGCGGCGCGGAGGGTCGAGAGCAGGTCGGCCGCCGCATCGAGGGCCTCGGCGGCGCGCAGGTCGACGCCGATCGTCAGGTGCTGCTCGGCGACGGGGTGGCCGAGGGCGTCGGCGATGGCGACGTGGATGTGGTTGTGCCCGAAGTCGATGCCCGCCAGATGGGCGCCGCGCGCCACGGCCCGCAGCTTGGTGCCCGGGCGTCCGCTGCCGGACCCTGGGCCCTTGGTCTCGGCGTCGGCCTCGGTGACACGACCGTCCTCGAGCAGCCGAAGGACGGCGTGGTTGACGGTGCTGCGGGGGAGCCCGGTCAGCTCGACGAGCTCGGTGCGGGTGCGCTCACCACCGGAGCGGATGAGCTCATAGAGATCCTCGCGGGTCCGTTCGCGCGGGGATGGGGGCCGGTCAGCCATGACCGAGACTCTAGTGGCGAAACCTGGACGGCATACCCCTGTCACGGACAGAATGGGCCGAATCATCGGCCAAACGGGGGCGTCACGCCGCTGGTTAAGCATTGACATGGTGCGAAAATCGCGGCGATGTCCGCGCAATCGGTTGCTCCAGAGCATTCAGGGGCGGGGGGCCGACCGCAGCCGGGCCGGGGTGGGGGGCGGCCCCGTCACCGGACGGCGGCCGGGTGGACCGAACGGATGAGGCGGCATCAGCCGTTCGGCTGATATGCCCCACCAATATCGCGGTTCGGGTCGCGCGCAAGCGAGGGGAGGCTTACGTTCAAGAAACAGTAAAGAGGGCGTAAGCGAAACGCCAATGCGGTGGCTGGTTGAGGGACCGGCCCCGGGCGGAGGCAGTCCTCGCAGCGTGAGCGGGCGGCGTATTCGAGGGGGATATGCCGCCCGTTCGCTGTGTGGGAGAGGGCCTCCGGCTGCCGGGCGCTGCGCCGAAGGCCCGGCACCGACCGGCGTCATCCGCCCGCATACGCTTACCGGGAAGCCCTGGGCCGACCTCGCGCGGAGTACCGTTCCGGTTATCGGCGCCGACCGACGGTCGGCGCCGGCGACGGGGGTCCGATGAAGTGCGCCGCGGCGATCCCGACGGAGCGCACGCGGGGGGATTCCGACCAGGCGACGTCGACAGAGGAGGCCTCCACATGAGACGACCGCGGGTCGAGGTGAGCAACCCGGAGCGGGTGGTCTTCCCCGCCGGCGAGGACGGGGTCGGGGTGACCAAGCGCGAGCTGGTCACGTACTACCGCGGGATCGCGGACGTGATGATGCCGCACATCCGGGGTCGACCGCTCGTCTTCGAGCGGTTCCCCGACGGTATCGCCGCGCACGGACTGCTCCAGAGCGACTTCGCCGAGGACCTGCCGCCGTGGCTGGAGCGGACGGGCGTGCGCACCCGAGCCGGCCTGGCGGTCCACCCGCTCGTCGAGCATCCCGAGGACCTGGCCTGGCTCGCGAACCACGACTGCACGACGGTCTACCGGTTCCTCTCCCGCCATCCCCGTCTCGAGCTGCCCGATCGCCTGGTCTTCGACCTCGACCCGGGCGCGGACGGGCAGTTCGACCTCGTCCGCGCGGCGGCCCAGGCGTTCGGCGAGATCCTCGACCGGCTGGGGCTGCCGGCCTTCCTCCTTCTCACCGGCTGCCGCGGGCTGCACGTGATGGTCCCGATCCGCGTCGGTGTGGGTCACGACGAGGTCCGCGCCTTCGCGCAGGACCTCGCCGCCTATGTCGCGGACCAGGACCCCGACCACCGGACCACCACGCACGCGAGCGCCGAGCGGGGGGATCGGGTCTTCATCGACACCTCCTGCAACGGCCCGTCGCGGGCGGTCGTCGCGCCGTATGCCGTGCGCTCGCGCCCCGGTGCGCCGGTGGCGACGCCGCTGCGCTGGGACGAGCTGGACGATCCGAACCTGGCCCCGGACGCGTTCCCGCTCGGGGCGATCCGCGACCGGCTCATCCGGCGGGGCGACCCCTGGCATGCGGTCGGACGGCACGCCCACCAGCTCGACGACCCGCGTCGCCGGCTCGCCGAGCTCCTCGCGCGGGTGCACTGATCCCCGGCGCCCGTTGCGCGCCGCTCCGGCCGCGGGGCCGGGGAGTTCCGGCGGGTCAGGCGCGGTCGGCCGGGAAGCCGCCGGTCGCGACCGGGCCCCACCGGATCGGCGTCAGCCGGATGAGGCACTTGCGCTGGTCGAGCATCGCCTGGCGGTACTCCTCCCAGTCCGGGTGCTCGCCGGCAATGGTGCGGTAGTACTCGACGAAGGCGTCCAGCGCCTCGGGCACGTCGAGGACGTCCACCTCGCCGTCGACCTGCACCCATGCGCCGCCGAAGTCGTCGGACAGGACGAGGACGCTGGCCCGCGGCCGGCGGCGGGCGTTGCGCGACTTGGCCCGCTCGGGGTATGAGGAGATGACGATCCGCCCGGCGCCGTCGACGCCGCCGGTCACCGGCGATGCCTGCGGGGAGCCGTCGGCCCGCTGCGTGAGCAGCACCATCTGGTGGCGCGGGCGGACGAACTCCAGGAGCCCGTCGAGGTCGACGTCGGTCGTGGTCGCAATGGTTCTGGCCATCGGCCCATCGTCGCACGAGCGGCCCCGCCCCCGGCCGGTCAGCCGGTGCCGTGCGCGTCGGCCCAGCCACGCAGCATGGCGTCCAGGCCGTCGAGGAGCCGGGCAAAGCTGCGCTCGACGTCCTGTGGCAGGCCGAACCCGCCGGAGGCCTCGAGCGCGACGAAGCCGTGCAGCGCCGAGCGCAGCCCCCGTGTCGCGTCGATGGCGTCCTCGCCCGCGAGGCCGTACCCGGCGAGGATGGCGAAGATCACCCGCAGGATCGCCTCCGCCGCCTCGACCGTGACCGCCGCCCCCTCCTCCGGCGCGCGCAGTGTCGCGGCGTAGCGCCCCGGATGCCCGACGGCATACCGGCGGTATGCCGCGCCGACGGCCCTGAGGGCATCGCCGCCCGCGACGCCCACCGCGGCGTCGGTGACGGTGCTCGCGAGCTCGGTCGTGGCCAGCGCCGCGATGTCGGCCCGCAGGCCGTCGAGGGAGGCGATGTGCTTGTAGAGGCTCGGCAGACGGACGCCCGCCCGGTCCGCGACCGCCGCGAGCGAGAGCCGGTCCCAGCCGAGCTCGTCGGCGACCTCGGCGCCGGTGGCGATGACCCGCTCGGGGGTCAGCCCGGCTCTAGGCACCGGCATTCACCCGCCGGCAGAAGGCGACGAGTGCCGGGTTGACGACCTCCGGCCGCTGGGAGTGGGGATAGTGGCCGGCCTCGTCGACGAGGAGCAGCTCGCCGCCCAGCCGGTCCGAGATCCACCGGGCCTCGGCGGCGGGGTCGGGGAAGTCGGGGTCGAGCACACCCATGACGACGAGCGCCGGGGCGGTGAGGTCGCCCAGTCGGGCCTCGACGGGAGCGTGGTCGGTGCGCGTCGTTGCGACGAAGGCCTTCGCATGGCCCGGACGGGCGAGGCTGTGCGAGACCTCGGCGAGGTGGGCCTCGAGGTCGGCCGGGCGGCGGCCGGCATACAGCTTCGGGAGGTAGCCCGCCCACACCCGCCGGGCCCAGGGCCCGCTCATGGCCAGGCGGAACGCTGCCACGACCAGGGGGTTCATCGCAGGGTTCCGGACGAAGGGGCCGACGAGCGCCATGCCGCTCACGGCGTCCGGTCGCTCGGCGGCGGCCCATGCGGCGGCACCGGCGCCCATCGAGTTCCCCACGAGCACAGCCGGGCCGCCGAGGGCGTCGATGAGGGCGAGGAGGTCCTCGCCGGCCGCGACGTCGTCGAAGCGCTCGAAGGTCGGGTCGCTCTCACCGTGGCCGCGCAGGTCGAGCGCGACGACGCGGAAGCCGGCTTCGGCCAGCGCGGGCACCGTCTCCCGGTAGGACGATGCGAGCTCGCCCATGCCAGGCAGGCAGATGACGAGGGGGCCGGAGCCGGTGAGGCGGTAGCCGAGGCGTCCGCCGGGCCGGTCGAGGTGGTGGAGGGGGAGATCGGCGAAGGACATGGGACTCTCCTGGATCGGGGCTCATTGCATTAGCGTGAAGGCTAATCACATTAGCCAAGATCCGTCAACCCGCTAGCCCGGGGGCCGATCCTGCTGCTCCCGCACCTTCATCTCCGCCTCAAACACGTGCGGCTCCACCCCGCCGAGCCGGTGGCGGGCCCGGCGCTCGGCGTCCCTGAAGACCTCCCAGTAGCCGGCGTCGTAGGCCTCGACGACCTGGAAGGTCCACAGGCCGGGCAGGACGTCGCGCCCGACGAGGACGTCGTCGATCTCGTCGGCGAGACCGCCCTCGCCGGCTCGCCGCAGCTGTGCGACGGCGTCCTGGAGGGTGAGGTCGGCCCGCCCGCTCAGCCGGTGGAAGGCGTACAGATGACCGCGGGCGTCCTCGACGACCTCGAGGGCCTCGGAGAGCCGGCCCAGGGCCTCGACGCGCGCGTCGTCGAGGCCGGGCGCCCGCTCGTGGGCCGTTGCCCGGTCGGGGTGCTTGGCGCTGCCATGTCGGCGCAGGTCTCCGTTCATGGCCCGGACCTACCCCGCCGGCCGCGACGACACGCCCGGGCTCGGGCCGGCATGCGCGACATCGTCCGCTCGGCGAGCGGGCGATGTCGGCGGGTCAGCCGGCGGCTGCACGCGGCGACGCCCCGGACGGAGGGAGGGTCCGGGGCGTCGTCTCTTGCGGGTGGGTCGGCGGCCCGGTTGCAGGGGAGGGGGCCGCCGACCCGGGAGCGGGTATCAGGCGTTGACGGGGACCGCGGCGGGGGTCGGGACCGTCACGACGGTCTTCTTGGCGTGGCGCAGGCCGAGCAGGCCGAGGACCAGCATGAGGGCGGCGCCGACGAAGGCGGCGATCGCGGCGTACATCGCGATCGAGGCGATGGTGCCGAACGCGTAGGCGTTGAGGAGCATGCCGCGCAGGGTGGTGCCCATGAACAGGGTCTGGCGGAGGTTGCCGAGGTCCTTGGTCGCCTGGGCGTCGGGGGCGGTCTTGCTGGCGGCCATGTACTCCCCGGAGATGTCGGAGTAGGTCTTGCCACCGGCCATCTCGTTCATGTGGACCTGGATGTAGTAGTCGGCGTAGGCCTTGGCCTGGGCGCCGGTGGTCAGCGGCTGGCCGGCGTACTGGCTCAGGTGGGTCTTCATCTCGGGCGTCGTCAGCGCGTCCGCGGCCGGCATCGTGATGTGCTGCTGGGCCAGCTGGTCGTGGACGTTCTGGTTCGCGAACGAGGAGGCCCAGGTGAGCAGGCCCCCCGCGACCAGGAGGACCGCCGCGACAACCAGGCCGGTGCCGGAGATGAGCTTGTCGAGTGTGCTGCGCATCGTTCTCTTGTCCCTTCGTGTCGGTCCCTGGTCGGGGCCGAACTCTCGTTTTTCGGTGCATCCTCAATCTACGACCGTGCGTAGTAGTTGAGAAATCCACAGAGCGTGTTCTGTGCCACACCGCCGATCGGCATCGGCGCAGGTCGGCGGCGGTGTCGCGGGGCCGACGCCGGACTCCCCGCGCGAGGGCCCGGGCGGGCTCCGTCGACGCCGGTATGCCGCGTGGCGGGCTCCCGCCGTCGTCCGCTCCGGATGCCCACCGGCCGCCACGATGTGTCACCCTGGCCCGATGGACTCCTCGGCCGGCGACCGCGCGGTCCGGCCGATGGGCGCCCGGGTCGGTGGGCTCGTGCTCGCAGCCGGAGAGGGTCGCCGGATGGGTGGGCCGAAGGCGCTCCTCCGGCTGACGTCGGCCGGTCAGACCATGGTGGAGCACGCGATTTCCGTTGTCTCGCAAGGGGGTTGCCGACCGGTGACTGTTGTCGTCGGGGCGGCTGCGGACCGGGTGCGCCCCCTCGTCGAGGCTCTGGGTGCCGTCGCCGTCGACGAGCCCGAGTGGGCCGAAGGGATGGGTGCCTCGCTGCGCGCCGGGCTCCGGGCGGTCGCCGGAACGGGCGTCGACGCGGTCCTGGTGACTCTCGTCGACCTGCCCGATGTCGGCCCCGACGTCATGGCGCGGATGGTCGGCTCCGCCGAGGCGGCGGCGACCGCGACCCTTTCCCGCGCGGCATACCTCGGGGTGGCCGGGCACCCCGTCCTCATCGGCCGCGAGCACTGGGCCGGTGTGACCGACGTCGCACGCGGGGACCGGGGGGCGCGGGACTATCTCGCGTCCCATCCGGCCGCCCTCGTCGAGTGTGGCGACCTCGCGAGCGGGGTCGATCTCGACCGGCCGGCCGACGTGTGGGCGGCACCCGCCGCCTCCGCCGACGGGACGGCGCCGTAGCGTCGCCGGGCACGCCCGAGCCGGCCGGCTCGGCGGCGGCTGCTTCCCGTTCCCGGGCGCGTCGGGAATGCTGAGCCCATGGACCCCAGGACGACGTTCGGATCGGCGGCCGACCTCGCTCAGCGCCTCGGGGCGACCGGTTACCTCGCCGACGACGCCCTCGCGACCGTCGCCTGGCTCGCCGTGCGGCTCGCACGGCCACTGCTCATGGAGGGTGAGCCGGGCACCGGCAAGACGGCCCTCGCCGAGGCGATCGCCGAGGCCGCGGAGCTGCCGCTCATCCGGCTCCAGTGCTACGAGGGCATCGACGCGACCCAGGCACTGTACGACTGGGACTTCCCCCGGCAGATCCTCCACGTGCGCGCCCTCGAGGCGGTCGCCGGCGCGGCGAGCTCGGTCGAGGAGGTCGAGGAGAGCCTCTTCGACGAGCGGTTCCTGCTCGCCCGCCCGGTGCTGCGAGCGCTGCGCGAGGCCCCCGCGGTGCTCCTCGTCGACGAGATCGACCGGTCCGACGACGAGTTCGAGGCGTTCCTGCTCGAGGTGCTCTCGACGTGGCAGGTGACGATCCCCGAGCTCGGGACGGTCTCGGCCGCGGTCCCGCCGGTCGTCGTCCTCACCTCGAACCGGACCCGCGAGCTGCACGACGCCCTCAAGCGGCGCTGCCTCTATCACTGGATCGAGCATCCGGGCATGGAGCGCGAGCTGGCCATCCTCGCCCGGCGGGCACCGGAGGTCCCGGCCGCGCTGGCCGAGCAGGTCGTCCGCGCCGTCCACGTCATCCGCGCCGACGGCGAGCTCCTCAAGCCGCCCGGGGTGGCCGAGACCCTCGACTGGGCGCGGGCCCTCCATGAGCTGGGGACCCGCGAGCTCGACACCGAGGTGGCGGCGGCGACCCTCGGCGTCGCGGTGAAGTACCGCGAGGACGCCGAGCGGGTGAAGCGAGCGCTGGACCAGGTGCTGACCCGGTGACGCCGACCGCCGCCGATCGCCGCGCCCGCCCACCCGAGGAGATCCTCCTCGGGTTCGCCCGCGCGCTGCGCGCCGCGGGAGTGGGCGTGAGCGCCGAACGGGAGCTGACCTATCTCACGGCCGTGGCCGAGATCGGCCTCGATGACCCGGTCGGGACCTACCTCGCCGGCCGGGCGACCCTCTGCGCGTCGCCGGCCGACCTCGAGCGCTACGACCTCGTGTACGCCGCGTGGTTCGGTCTCGAGCGGGCCGGCGCCAGGCCCCGGGCCACCCCGGCCGCCACGCCGACGATGGCCTACCTCGGCGCCAGGTCCGCCGAGGACCCCGGTGACGGTGGCGCCTCCGAGCGCGTCCAGGCGGTGGCCAGCCGGACGGAGATCCTCCGGCGCCGCGACCTCGCCACGCTCGACGCCACCGAACGACAGATGCTGCAGGAGGCCTTCGCCGCACTGCGCCCGCGCGCTCCCCGGCGGCGCGCCCACCGGCATACACCGTGGCGGCGCGGGCGGGTCGACGCCCGCAGGACCCTCCGCTCGACGCTGCAGCGCATGGGTGAGCCGGGTTCGGTCCGGTGGCGACGCCGCGGCGACCGGCCCCGCCGGGTCGTCCTGCTCATCGACGTGTCCGGGTCGATGAGCTCCTATGCCGACGCGCTGCTTCGCCTCGCCCACGCCTACTGCCGCAGCGGCATACCGGTGGAGGTGTTCACGATGGGAACCCGGCTCACCCAGGTGACCCGTCCCCTGAGCCACCGCGACCCGGACCGGGCGCTCGTCGCGACGGGCGACGCCGTGCCCGACTGGTCCGGTGGGACCCGGCTCGCCGAGTCGCTCAAGGCGTTCCTCGAGCGGTGGGGCCGGCGCGGGATGGCCCGCGGCGCCGTCGTCGTCATCGTCAGCGACGGCTGGGAGCGGGATCGGCCGGAGGAGCTCGGCGAGCAGGTGCGCCGGCTGCGGGCGGTCGCGCACCGGGTGGTCTGGGCGAACCCGCATCGCGGGCACGAGGGCTACCAGCCGGTCCAGGCCGGCATCGTCGCCGCACTGCCACACATCGACGACTTCGTCGCGGGACACTCGTTCGCGGCGTTCGAGGAGCTCCTGGAGGTGGTCGCCCGTGCGTGACGTGATGTCCGAGCTGATGCAGTGGTGGGAGTCCGGCGAGACGGTCGGGGTCGGGACCGTCGTCGCGACCTTCAAGTCCGCGCCCCGTCCGGCCGGCTCGTCGATGCTCGTCGGTCCCGGCGGTGAGGCCGTGGGGTCGGTGTCCGGGGGCTGCGTCGAGGGCGCGGTGTACGAGCTCGGCCAGGAGGTAGTGCAGTCGGGTTCGCCGGTGCTCCAGCGGTACGGCGTGTCCGACGACGACGCCTTCGCCGTCGGGCTGACGTGCGGCGGCATCCTCGACGTGTTCGTCGAGCGGGTCTCGAAGGACTCCTTCCCCGAGCTCGGCGCGATCGCCGCCGACCTCGCGGCCGAGCGCGCGGTCGCCGTCGCGACGGTCATCGAGCATCCCTCGCCCGGATGGGTGGGGCGGCGCCTCGTCGTCCGGCCGGAGGGCGCGCCGGCCGAGCGGTCGGGTTCCCTGGGCTCCGAGCGGGCCGACGACGCGGTGGCCGACGACGTCCGCGGCCTGCTCGCCTCGGGGCGGACCGAGATCCTCACCTACGGCCCGGACGGTGAGCGCCGCGGGGACGGGATGCGGGTCTTCGTCCAGTCCTATGCACCCCGGCCACGGATGCTCGTCTTCGGGGCCATCGACTTCGCCGCGGCCGTTGCCCACGTGGGCCGCTTCCTCGGGTATGCCGTGACCGTCTGTGACGCGCGGCCCGTGTTCGCGACGCCGAAGCGGTTCCCGGCGGCCGAGGAGGTCGTCGTCCAATGGCCGCACCGCTACCTCGCGGCCGAGGCCCAGGCGGGGCGGATCGACGCCCGGACGGTCATCTGTGTCCTCACCCACGACCCGAAGTTCGACGTTCCCGTCCTCGCGGAGGCGCTGCGGCTGCCGGAGGTCGCCTACATCGGCGCGATGGGGTCGCGTCGGACGCATGCCGACCGGGTCGAGCGGCTGCGTGAGGCCGGGGTGTCCGATGCCGAGATGGCCAGGATGTCCTCGCCGATCGGGCTCGACCTCGGGGCTCGCACCCCCGAGGAGACAGCGGTCAGCATCGCCGCCGAGATCATCGCCCTCCAGTGGGGCGGGCGCGGCGAGCGGCTCGGCATCCTCGGCGGCGCCATCCACCACCACGCCTGAGGTCGCCTCGCCCCGCCCCGCCGCCGGTCGACCAGCGCCAACAACTCCCCAATAGGGAAGTTGTTGACGGTGGGGCATGCCGGGGCGGTGGGTCGGGTGGGGCGGTTACTTCCCTATTGGGGAGATTTGGGCGTGGGCAGGTTGGCCGGGATCTAGCGGCGGGGATCGCCGAAAGTTCGGCAAACCCTCCATGTGACCCTTGTCACGCGGCACCTGATTCAGCAGGATCGCGAGTACCAGCCGTTCGCCACGCGAAGGAGTCGACGATGACTCGGATCACCGTGACGGTCGACGGAGTGAGTTACTCCGACGACGTCGAGCCCCGCACGTTGCTCGTGCACTACCTGAGAGAGATGCTCGGCAAGACCGGGACGGTGGTGGGATGTGACACGAGCAACTGCGGCGCGTGCACCGTGCATCTCGACGGCCGCTCGGTGAAGTCGTGCAACGTCCTCGCCGTCCAGGCCGACGGGCACGAGGTCACCACGATCGAGGGCCTGGCGACGGACGGCGAGCTGCACCCCATGCAGCAGGCCTTCCACGACAACCACGCCCTCCAGTGCGGCTACTGCACCCCCGGGATGATCATGCAGGGACTCGACATCCTCGCCGACAACCCCGACCCGTCCGAGCAGGAGATCCGCGACGGACTCGAGGGGAACCTCTGCCGGTGCACCGGCTATCACAACATCGTCAAGGCCGTGCAGCAGGCCGCCAAGGCCGGAGCCGACCTGGCTGGAGCCGCCGAGGGCGCGCCCGCCCGGCCGGCCGGAGTCGAGACGGGAGCGAGGTCATGACCGTCACCGAGAACCGCCCCGCCGGCGAGGTCGGAAGCGCGCGCAAGCGCAAGGAGGACCAGCGCCTCATCACCGGGCGGACCCGGTGGACCGACAACATCCAGCTGCCGGGCATGCTGCACCTCGCGATGGTCCGCGGCCCGTTCGCCCACGCGCGGATCACCTCGGTCGACGTCGCGGCGGCTCGCGCGGCGCAGGGCGTCATCGGCGTCTTCACCGGCGCCGACCTCGCCGACGGGCAGGGGGTCATCGCCAACGCGTGGCCGCTCAGCGCGGACCAGAAGACCCCGACCCATCTGCCGGTGGCGGTCGACCGGGTGGCCTGCACCGGTGAGATCGTCGCGGTGGTGGCGGCCCGCAGCGCGGCGGCCGCCCGCGATGCCGCCGAGCTCGTCGACGTCGACTACGAGGAGCTCCCGGCGGTTCTCGACCTCAAGGAGGCCGAGAAGGACGAGGTGCTCGCCCACCCCGACCTCGGCACGAACACGGCCGATGTGTGGGTCCTGGACTCCGGCCAGGCGGGAACCGGCGCGAACGTCGACGAGGTCATCGCCGCGGCCCGCGAGAACGGCATCGTCATCGAGCGGGAGTTCCGGCAGCAGCGGCTGATGCCATCGTTCATGGAACCGCGATCCACCGTCGTCGACCCGACCGGCGAGCAGATGACCGTCTGGACCTCGACCCAGGTGCCCCACATCCTCCGGTTCCTCCTGGCAGCGACGACCGGTATGCCGGAGTCCAAGATCCGGGTCATCGCCCCGGACGTCGGCGGAGGCTTCGGCGGGAAGCTGCAGACCACCCCGGAGGAGTTCGCGACGATCGCCGTCGCCCGCCGGCTGGGCAAGCCCTGCAAGTACACCGAGACGCGGTCGGAGTCGCTGCTCACGACCCACCACGGCCGGGACCAGTGGCAGCGGATGACCCTCGCGGCGACCACGGACGGCCGGGTCACCGGCCTCAAGGCCGACCTGCTGGCCGACATGGGTGCCTACGTCGCGCTCATCGGCGGTGGAGTTCCGGTTCTCGGCGCGTGGATGTACAACTCCATCTACAAGTTCGAGGCCTATCAGTTCAAGGTCCGGGCGCTGCTGACCAACAAGACCTGGGTCGATGCCTACCGCGGAGCCGGGCGTCCGGAGGCCACGTATGCCATCGAGCGGCTCATGGACGAGCTCGCCGTCGAGGTCGGCGTCGACCCGCTCGCGATCCGTGAGATGAACTGGATCACCCATGACGAGTTCCCGTTCACGACGGTGGCGGGGATGACCTACGACTCCGGCAACTACGAGGCGGCGACCGCCCGGGCGACGGAGCTCTTCGGCTACGACGAGCTGCGCGCGGAGCAGCAGCGTCGCCGCGACGCCGGCGACCCGGTCCAGCTCGGCATCGGGGTCTCGACGTTCACGGAGATGTGCGGCCTGGCCCCGTCCCGGATCCTCGGCGCGCTCAACTACGGCGCGGGGGGCTGGGAGAGCGCCAGCATCCGGATGCTGGCGTCCGGCAAGGTCGAGGTGATCACCGGAACCTCCCCGCACGGCCAGGGCCACGTGACGGCATGGAGCCAGATCGTCGCCGACCGGCTCGGCGTGCCCTTCGAGGACGTCGAGGTCCTCCACGGCGACACCCAGATCGCGCCGAAGGGGATGGACACCTACGGCTCGCGGTCTCTCGTCGTCGGCGGCGAGGCGGTGGTCCGGGCCGCCGACAAGGTCATCGAGAAGGCCAAGCCGATCGCGGCGCACCTGCTCGAGGCCAGCGTCGACGACCTCGAGTTCAGCGCGGGGAAGTTCACGGTGAAGGGCACCGACAAGGGCATCGGAATGGCCGAGATCGCGCTCGCCACGTGGACCAGTCACAACTTCCCCGAGGGGGTCGAGCCGAGTCTCGACGCCGACGCCACGTTCGACCCGATCGACTTCTCCTTCCCGCACGGGACCCACCTGTGCGCGATGGAGGTCGACACCGAGACCGGCGCGACACGGATGCGCAGCTACGTCGCCGTCGACGACATCGGCACCATCATCAACCCCCTCATCGTCGAGGGGCAGGAGCACGGCGGGATCGTCCAGGGCATCGCACAGGCCCTCTGGGAGGGGGCCGAGTACGACGAGAACGGCACCCTCGTCACCGGCTCCTTCGTCGACTACACGCTGCCGACGGCGGCCGACACGATCAGCTTCGTCACCGACCACACCGTCTCGCCGTCGACGACGAACACCCTCGGCACGAAGGGGGTGGGTGAGGCCGGCGCCATTGCCTCGACCCCGGCCGTCGTCAACGCCATCGTCGACGCGCTGCGGCCGATGGGCGTCAACGACATCCAGATGCCCTGCACGCCGGAGCGCGTCTACAAGGCCATCGTCTCCGGCGGCGCAGACCCCACCGGTGCGGCCGAGTCAACGACGGCGCCGCACTTCGATGCCGGCGAGTCCGAGAAGGGAGACGTCCTGTGATCCCCGCGTCGTTCGACTATGTCGCGCCGACCTCCGTCGCCGACGCCCTGGCCGCACTGGCCGAGGCGGGCGACGACGCGAAGGTCCTGGCCGGCGGCCAGTCGCTGCTGCCGATCCTGCGGATGCGGCTCAACGCCCCCGAGACGATCATCGACCTGGGCCGGATCGACGAGCTGAGGGGGGTCCGCGACGACGGCGACGCGATCGTCGTCGGGGCGATGACGGCATACGCCGATGTCCTCGCCGACCCGCTCGTCTCCGAACACGCGGCCCTGCTCCACACCGCCGTCACGCAGATCGCCGACCCACAGATCCGGCACCGCGGGACCGTCGGCGGGGCACTCGCCCACGCCGACCCCGCGGGTGATGTCGGGGCGCCGATCCTCGCACTCGACGCGTCCATGGTCATCGCGGGCCCCGGCGGCGAGCGGACCGTCGCTCCGGGCGACTTCTTCGTGGACCTCTTCGAGACGGCGATCGGCGACGGCGAGCTGCTCACGGCGATCCGGATCCCCAAGCACACCGGCTGGGGAGCGCGCTACGAGAAGTTCGTCCGGGTCTCACACCAGTGGTCGATCGTCGCCGTCGCGGCAACGGTCAAGGCCGAGAACGGCACGATCTCCGAGGCGAAGATCGGTCTGACGAACATGGGCTCGACCCCGCTCCGGGCGAGGGCGGTCGAGCAGGCCCTCGTCGGGGCCGCCGCGACCGAGGAGGCCGTCGGCGCCGCATGCGCCGCCGCCGCAGAGGGGACGAACCCGCCGAGCGACCTCAACGGCGACGCGGACTACCGTCGCCACCTCGCGACGGTGCTCACCCGCCGAGCGGTCCTCGCGGCCGCGGGAGGGTGATGGCGTGGAGCTGACGCACGACTTCACCGTGCCCGCACCGATCGAGTCGGCGTGGGCGACCTTCATGGACCTGGAGGGCGTCGGCCAGTGCTTCCCCGGCGCGACCGTCACGGAGGTGACCGATGACGGCTTCACCGGGACCGTGAAGGTCAAGCTGGGTCCGATCGCCCTCGTGTATGCCGGTGCCGGCCAGTTCCTCTCGCGGGACGCCACGGCATACCGGGCGGTCCTCGAGGCGAAGGGGAAGGACAAGCGCGGCAATGGCACCGCCGGTGCGACGGTGACGATCCAGCTCACGCCCTCCTCGGGCGGCACCCGGATCGACGTCGTCACCGACCTCGCCGTCACCGGCAAGCCGGCGCAGTTCGGCCGGGGCGTCATGCAGGACGTCTCGGACAAGCTGCTCGGACAGTTCCTGTTGTGCCTGGAGAGCAAGTTCGACGACGGTGGCGCGGCGGCTCCGGCCGAGGCCTCCCGGCCCGGCGGGGCTGGCGCGTCCGACGAGCCCGACGGGGCTGCCGCGGAGCCGAGCGAGGCGACGGCCACCGCGGTCGCGCCCGCCAGCCCGGCGGCTTCGCCCGCGCCGGGATCGTCGTCCGCCGCCGCGGCGTCGACCACCCCCCGGCCGGCGCCGACGCACCGGCGTCCCTCCGCCGACTCGATCGACCTGGGCCGCACGGTGCTTCCGGTCCTCGTCAAGGAGTATGCCGGCCGGACCGCGATCGCGGTCGCCGCGCTCGTCATCGGCTATCTCATCGGTCGGCGCCGCTAGCCGCCCCGCCCCACTCCTTGCGTCCGGGAAGGCGGTCGCCATGGCGACCAGAAACGCGGACACTACGCCCGCCCCACTCCTTGCGTCCGGGAAGGCGGCCGCCATGGCGACCAGAAACGCGGACGCAAGGAGTGAAGGGGTGGGCAGGCCTAGGGTCGGGGCATGACGACGGCCGCGGGCGGCATCCCGACCCAGGTGTCCCCCGCATCCGACCGGCTGACCGCACACCCCGACCTTCCTGAGCGCGCCCCGACCCGGCTGACCCCCCATCCGACCCGGGCGACACGGCGGGCCCCATGAGTCATGACGAGCCGCACCGGCTCAGCCGGGACGAGGCGCGCCGGATCGCCGTGCGCGCCCAACTCCTCGACGCGCACCGGCCGAGCGACCCGCTCGCCGTCATCCGACACCTCACCGTCCTCCAGGTCGACCTCACCGCTTCGGTCGCGCCGAGCGCCGACCTCGTCCTGTGGAGCCGACTCGGCGCGGCATACCGGCCCGAGGATCTCGACGCCCTCATCGGGCGCGGTGCCCTCGTCGAGCTCCAGCTCAGACTGCGGCCCGCCGAGGACATCGCCCTGTACCGGGCCGACATGGCCGCCTGGCCGGGTCGCGAGCCCCTGCGCGACTGGGAGGCCGGCCTCGCCGAGTGGGTCGCGGCCAACGACGGCTGTCGCCGCGACATCCTCGAGATCCTCCGGGCCGACGGCCCGCTGTCGGCCCGGGAGCTGCCCGACACATGCGTCCGGCCGTGGCGCTCGAGCGGATGGACCAACAGCCGCAACGTCCAGCGGCTGCTCGACCTCATGGAGGCGTGCGGGGAGGTCGCCGTCGCCGGGCGCGAGGGTCGCGACCGGCTCTGGGACCTCGCCGAGCGGGTCTATCCCGACGAGCGGGTCGTCCCAGCGCTCGAGGCCGACGCCATCCGCAACGCCCGCCGCCTCGCCGCCCTGGGGATCGCCCGGCCCAGCGCCGCCGAGACGCCCGGCGAGCCCAACGATGTCGCCGCGACGGGGGAGGAGGCGGTGATCGGCGGCGTGCGTGGGCGGTGGCGGGTCGACCCGGCCCAGCTCGACCGCTCCTTCGAGGGGCGGGTCGCCCTGCTCTCGCCGCTCGACCGGCTCGTCTTCGACCGCAAGCGGCTTGCCGAGATCTTCGAGTCCGACTACCCCCTCGAGATGTACAAGCCGGCCGCGACGCGACGATGGGGCTACTGGGCCATGCCCATCCTCGTCGGCGACCGGATCCTCGGGAAGCTCGAGGCGACGACGGATCTCGATGCCGGCCTGCTCCGCGTCGCGGCGGTGCATGAGGACGAGCCGTTCGACTCCGCGACGAGGGCGGCCGTCGACGCCGAGATCGCCGACCTCGCCGCCTTCCTCGGCGTGGAGGTCGCCCCAGCCTGACGGCGGCCCGTCGACCGACCGGACGGGTGCGGTGGGTGCTCGCGGAGGTGTCCGGGTTTCCGGTCGTCCCCGCGAGCACCGGCGGTCCGCACTCCGCGCGGCATACGCCGATCTGCACACAATCTCCACCCGCCGGCGGGGCGGGCTCCACCACCCCGCCCATACGCTCGGTGCCATGAGCGAGGGGTCCCCCACCACACCGGCGCCGGGCGCCACGATCCTCGTCGTCGAGGACGAGCCGACGATCAACCAGGCGCTGGCCGACCGCTTCGCCGCCGAGGGGTTCGCCGTCCACCAGGCCTACGACGGGCCGGGCGCGGTCGCCGCCCACGCCGAGCACCGGCCGGACGTCGTCGTCCTCGACCTCATGCTGCCCGGCTTCGACGGCCTCGAGGTATGCCGCCGCATCCAGGCCGAGCGGCCGGTGCCCGTCCTCATGCTCACCGCTCGCGACGACGAGACGGACATCCTCGTCGGGCTCGCCGTCGGCGCGGACGACTACGTGACCAAGCCGTTCCGGATGCGGGAGGTCCTGGCCCGGACCCGGGCGCTGCTGCGCCGGGTCGACCGGGCCCGCGAGCTGGCCGCCAACCCGGGGACGGCGCGCCACGTCGGTGGCGTCCACGTCGACCCGGCCACGAGGCGGGTCGACGTGGACGGGTCCGAGGTCCACCTGACCCCGACGGAGTTCGACCTCCTCGTCGCCCTCGCCGCGACCCCTGGAACGGTGCGCGAGCGTGACGATCTCATGGCAGAGGTCTGGGGCTGGGCCGACGCGAGCGGCACCCGGACCCTCGACAGCCACATCAAGGCGCTGCGGGCCAAGATCGGGGCCGAGCGGGTCCGGACCGTCCACGGCGTCGGCTACGCGCTCGAGGTCCACCCGTGAGGCGCGGGCTTCCCTCGGTCCCCGACCGGCCGCTCGACCCCGTCGCGTCCATCAAGCTCAAGCTCGCCCTGCTCGTCGGGGTGAGCATCCTCGTCGCGACGGTCGTCGCCGGCATCGGCGAGCAGTCCGAGGTCCCCTGGTGGGTCAGCCTCCCGGTCACCCTCGCCGCCGCGCTCGGCGTCACCCAGTGGCTCGCCCGGGGGATGACATCGCCGCTGCGCGAGATGACGGCCGTGGCGCGCCGGATGGCGTCCGGCGACTACACCCAACGGGTCACGGCCACCGCGACCGACGAGGTCGGGACCCTGGCCCGGGCGTTCAACACGATGGCGGGGGACCTGAGGGCCGCGGACGCCCAGCGACGGCAGCTCATCGCGACCGTCTCGCACGAACTGCGGACCCCGCTCGCCGCCCAACGGGCCCTCCTGGAGAACCTCGTCGACGGCGTGGCGGCCCCCGACGCCGCCACCCTCGGCACCGCCCTCGACCAGGCCGAGCGGATGAGCGACCTCGTCGCCGACCTGCTCGACCTGTCCCGGATCGAGTCCGGCCAGTCCGCGCTGCGCAGCGAGCCCGTCATCGTCGCCGAGCTCCTCGCCCGCGCCGTCGCCGAGGCCGGGCTCACCCCGCGCGAGGTCGGCCACGACGTCTGCGTGGAGCCGGAGGGGCTCACCGTCGAGGCCGACCCGAGCCGGCTCGCCCAGGTGGTGGCCAACCTCCTCGACAACGCCGGCCGGCACAGCCCGGCCGGCGGCCGGGTCGGGATCCGGGCGTATGCGCTCGACGCCGACCGGTGGGCGCTCGAGGTGCTCGACGAGGGCCCGGGCATCCCCGCCGACCGAGCCGATGCCGTCTTCGAGCGGTTCGGCACCGGCAGTGACGCGGCCGGGGGCACCGGTCTCGGCCTCGCCATCGCCCGGTGGGTGTGCGAGCTGCACGGCGGAACGATCTGCGTCGCCCCGACCGCCGCCACAGCGCACGGGGCGTGCATCCGGGCGGTGCTGCCGCGGCATACCGCCCCCGGGGCGCTCCCGCCCCCGCCAGCCCACTCCACCGTGACCACCGAGGAGCCCGCCGTGCCGAGCACGCCGACCACGTCCGCCCCCGTCCCGACCCCGTATGCCGCCCCGGCGGCGCCGTCGCCGTTCGCCGAGCTCTGGCCCGAGCGGGGCATCGCTCCCCAGCCGGGGCTGCTCGGCGCGGCGCTCGCCGTCGGTCTGCTCGGTGCGCTGAGCGTCCCCTACCACCCGATCGGGCTGGCCGTCCTCGTCACCCTCGACGCCGGCGGGGCCGTCGTCTGGCGGGTGAGCGCCGCCCGGACCCGGCCGTGGACCCTCGTGAGCGGCGTCCTCGCCCTGGCCCTCGGGAGTCTCATCGTCGTCCGGTCCGCCCCCTGGATCGCGGTCCTCGCCATGCTCGTCGCGGGAGTCCTGGCGGCCACGGCGCTGACCCGGGCGCGCGGGCTCATCGCGATCGTCGCCGGCCCGGTCGCGTGGGTGCTCGCGGGCCTGCGCGGCCTGCCGTTGCTCGGTCGCACCCTCACGGCGATGTCCCGGCGGCGGCTGCTGTGGCCGGTCGTGCGCACCGTCGCGGTCTCGGCGGTCCTCCTCGTCGTCTTCGGGGCGTTGTTCGCGTCGGGCGACGCCGTCTTCGGCGCCTGGGCCGACGCGCTCGTGCCCAACCTCGACATCACCGGCTTCACCTTCCGCACCTTCGTCTTCGTCCTCGTCGGGGGCGTCGTCCTCGCCGGTGCCTACCTCGCCCTCAACCCGCCCCGGCTCGACGCGCTCGCGCTGCCGCCCGGCCGTCCGGTCGCAAGGGCCTGGGAGTGGCTCGTCCCCGTCGCGACCGTCGACGCCGTGTTCGCCCTGTTCCTCCTCGCCCAGGCGGCGGCACTCGTCGGCGGCCACGACTACGTCCAGCGCACCACCGGGCTCACCTACGCCGACTCGGTCCACCAGGGCTTCGGCCAGCTGAGCGCCGCGACCGCCCTCACCCTCATCGTCGTCGCCGTCACGGTCCGCAAGGCGCCGGTCGACACGGCCCGCAGCCGGCTGCTGCTGCGGATCACGATGGGCCTGCTCGGCGGGATGACCCTGCTCGTCGTCGCCTCCGCCCTGCACCGGATGGCCGCCTACCAGGAGGCGTACGGCTTCACGACCCTGCGCCTCGTCGTCGACGCGTTCGAGCTGTGGCTCGGTCTGCTCGTCGTCCTCGCCCTCATCGCCGTGCTGCGGTTGGGCGGGCGCTGGCTGCCGCGGACGGCGCTCCTCTCGGGCGCGGCCGTCCTGCTCGTCCTCGGCCTGATGAACCCGGCGGGCTGGGTGGCCCGGCACAACATCGAGCGCTACGAGGCCGGCCGCCCGCTCGACGCCGGCTATCTCGTCGCGCTCGGCGAGGACGCGTTGCCGACGGTCCTCGCTGCCGACCTTCCCCGCGACGTCAAGGCCTGCGCAGTCGGTCTCGTGACGCGGGACCGGTACCGGCTGGAGCACGGTCTGCTCGCCTGGAACCTCGGCCGGTCCCGGGCCGACTCGGCGATCCAGGGGGCCGGTATCGCCGGCCTGGCACCGACGGGGCCGACGTGCACCGCGCTGTTCGACGGCACCGAACCGGCGTCCCGCTGAGCACATCGGTGACAGTCCGCCGCCGAGCGGCATGCCGTGCGCGGTGCCGGATCCCGACAGGGGGTGTAACCAGCGTCGCATCCCCTTCCGGTTCGTTCGCGCCGACAATGGGGTCATGCCAGCCGTGGCGGTCCAGGGGCTGCACAAGGCGTACGGGTCGACCGTCGCCGTCGGCGACGTCTCTTTCGAGGTCGAGGAGGGTGAGATCTTCGGGCTGCTCGGGCCGAACGGCTCGGGCAAGACGACGACGGTCGAGTGCGTGCAGGGTCTGCGGCGCCGCGACGGGGGCACGCTCACCGTCTTCGGGCTGGACCCTGCGGCCACGCCGCACCAGGTCCGCGCGATCGTCGGCAGTCAGCTGCAGGACTCGGCGCTCCCGGACCGGCTGCGCGTCGAGGAGGCGCTGCGGCTGTTCTCCTCCTTCCAACCGGGTGGGCCGCCGTGGGAGCGGCTCCTCGAGGAATGGGGGCTCGAGGACCGGCGCCGCACCCCGTTCGGCGACCTGTCGGGGGGCCAGCAGCAGCGGCTCTTCATCGCGCTGGCGCTCGTCGCCGACCCGCGGCTGGTCATCCTGGACGAGATGACGACCGGGCTGGACCCTGCGGCCCGCCGGCTGGCCTGGGATCTCGTCGAGGCGGTGCGCGAGCGTGGGGCCACGGTCCTGCTCGTCACCCACTTCATGGACGAGGCGCAGCGCCTGTGCGACCGGGTGGCGGTCCTACGACGCGGCAGCGTCGTCGCCACCGGCTCGCCCGCGCAGATCGTGGCGACCCACGACCCCGGCACGGTTGTCCGGTTCACGACGCCACCGCCGGCCGACGTCGCCTTCCTCGCCGGAGTCGCGGGGGTCAGCGAGGTCACCGTGGAGGCGGCCGGTGCCGTCCGGGTCATGGGGACCGGTGCCGTCGCCGCCCGCGTCGGCCATGCCCTCGTCGACCACGGGCTCGAACCGGACGACCTGCGCGTCGAGGTCCCCACGCTCGAGGATGCCTATCTCAGGCTGACCGGCTTCGTCGACGGGGGTGAGTGAGGTGGGCCGAACCCTCGAGGTGGCCAGGGTCGAGCTGCGGCTGTTCGCGCGCGAGCCGGTGACCGTCCTGTTCGTCCTCGTCCTCCCGCTCGTCGTGCTCTACGTCCTCAACGGCGTCTTCGGTGCGGCGCCGCCCGACCCCAGCGTGTGGGAGGGGCTCGAGGCGACGACGTACTACACCTCGTCCTACGTGGCGCTCGTCGCGGCGACCGTCGGCGTGCTCTCCGTCCCGGTGCAGCTGGCCGGCTACCGCGAGAAGGGAGTGCTGCGGCGCTTCCGGGCCTCGGCGCTCCCGCAGCCGGCGCTGTATGCCGCGCACGCACTCGTGGCGGGTGCCACCGCGCTCGTCGGTGCCGTCCTCCTCACCGTCCTCGCCGTGGTGGCCTACGACGCGCCGATGCCGGAGGACCTGGTCGGGGTGGTCGCCGCCCTCGCCCTCGTCATCGCGGCCTTCGCCGCGCTGGGCGTGCTCCTGGGCCTGCTGCTCCCGACCGCTCGGAGCGCCCAGGGCCTCGGAGTCCTGCTCTTCTTCGTCTTCATGATGCTCGGCGGCGCCGGTCCGCCTCGGGAGGTCCTCCCGGACGCTCTCCGGAGGGTCGGCGACCTGCTCCCCGTCACGTATGCCGGCGACCTCCTGCGGGGACCGTGGGTGGGCCGGGGCTGGGACGGTACGGCGTTGCTCGTGTGCCTCGGGGTGCTCGCCGGGTCGGTCGCCCTCGCCGGGTGGCGGGTCCGGCGGGAGGACGCCGGCTGAGTCGGATCGCCGGTGGTGAGGCCGCCGCGCGGGCGGCCCGGCGCGGCATACTCACCTGCCATGGACCCCCGAACCGTGCTCGTCCTCAACGGGCCCAACCTCAACCTCCTCGGCGAGCGCGAGCCCGATGTCTACGGCCACGAGACCCTCGCGGACGTCGAGGAGGTATGCCGCCGCGCCGCGGCCGAGGCGGGGCTCGTCGCCGACTGCCGGCAGACGAACCACGAGGGCACCCTCATCGACTGGGTCCAGGAGGGCCGCCGCGGCATCGCCGGGCTCGTCGTCAACGCCGGCGGCTACACCCACACCTCGGTCGCGCTGCGCGACGCGCTCGCCGCGGCCGCCGTCCCGACCGTCGAGGTGCACATCAGCGACATCCGCGCCCGGGAGGAGTTCCGGCACCACAGCTACCTCACCGAGGTCTGTGGTCACGCGGTCGTCGGTCACGGGGTCCGCGGGTATGCCGAGGCCGTCGCGTGGGTGGCCGCCCAGGGCGCTGGCCCGGCTCCCGACGGGCGCTAGGACGCGCGCCGCGAACGGTAGCGGGCGGGAGGCGCCGTCGGCCGGCTGAGCGAGGTCACGCCGGCGGGACGGGGACGGGTGTCCGCGGCCGCCCGGTCGCCGATCTCGCCGGTCGTGCCGCTCGTGCCGGTCGAGCCGGTCCCCACGGTCTGCCGTCCGGTGGCCGCGGACCGACGCTCCCGGGCGAGACGGCGGTGGTCGGCGTCGTCGTGGAGGCGCTCGCCGGCGCGGGCGCCGGAGCGGCGTGGGTCGAGGTCCGCGGACCTGCGGTGGGTGCGCTCCATCTGGACGAGGAGGGCGATGCCCGCTGCCGCGGTGAGGACGATGGCGATGGTGCTGATGAGCTGGTCACTGGTCATGGCAGTATCTTGGTGTTCGCGTATATCGCGCCACGAGTGGCAGGAATGACGCCTTTCATCAAATTACTGCCATACTGGCTCGCATGCTGCGAACCGTCGCCGTCATCCTCCAGGAGCCGGTCGCCCTCTTCGAGTTCGGCGTCCTCGCCGAGGTCTTCGGGGTCGACCGCACCGACGACGGGGTCCCGCCGATCGAGTTCCTCGTCTGCGCCGACGCCCCGGGAGTGGCGATGGCGACGACGACCGGGTCGATGGTGGTCGCGCCGCACCCGCTCTCGGCGGCCGAGCGCGCCGACCTCGTCGCGGTTCCCGGGAACGACGCGTGCTGGGCGCCCGCCCCCGGCGTGCTCGAGGCGCTGCGCGGGGCCCACGAGCGCGGGGCCTATGTCCTCTCGGTCTGCACCGGCGCGTTCGCTCTCGGGGAGGCCGGCCTGCTCGACGGGCGCGCCTGCACGACGCACTGGCGCTACACGAGCGAGCTCGCCGAGCGGTATCCCACCGCCTCCGTGGACCCGGGGGTCCTCTACACCGAGTCCGACCGAATCGTCACCAGCGCCGGGACGGCCGCCGGCATCGACGCCTGTCTGCACCTGGTCCGCCAGGAGCTCGGCTCTGCCGTCGCGAGCCGGATCGCCCGCCGGATGGTCGTCCCGCCGCACCGGGACGGCGGCCAGCGCCAGTTCATCGACCATCCGGTGCCCGAGGTGGGGTCGGAGAGCCTCGCGCCGGTCACCGAGTGGATGCTCGAGCGCCTCGCCGAGCGGCATACCGTCGCCGGGCTCGCTCGGCGGGCGGGGATGTCGCAGCGGACCTTCGCCCGGCGCTTCGCCGCCGAGACGGGCACGACGCCGCACCAGTGGCTCACCGACCAGCGGGTGATCCGGGCGCGCGACCTGCTCGAGCGGACCGACCTGTCGGTCGAGCAGGTCGCCGAGGCGGTCGGGCTCGGCGGTGCGGCACTCCTGCGCCACCACTTCGCCCAGGAGACCGGCCTGACCCCCACGGCATACCGCCGCCGGTTCCGCACCTCCTCCTGAGAGCCGTCCCGCCCGCGCGTTCTGCCCCCGCGCCCGCCCGACGGTCAGGTTCCTGCAGGCCGGGGATGCTGCAACACCCCCGTCCTGCACGAACCTCTGCTAGCAGAGGTTCGTGCAGGGGGGAGGGGGGAGAGGGGCGGCGGGGGTACGGGGAGGGCGGGTGCCGGGGCGCGAGGTGGACCACGATAGTTGGACGTCCTAGTATTTTGGGACCGCGACCGAAGGGAAACCCCATGGCAGCGCAGCCGACCAGCCCCACCGATCGCCCGGAGCTCCACAGGCCGGCCAACCCGGTCCGCATCGTCACCGCCTCCAGCCTGTTCGACGGGCACGACGCCTCGATCAACATCATGCGGCGGATCATGCAGAGCCAGGGCGCCGAGGTCATCCACCTCGGGCACAACCGCTCGGTGCAGGAGGTCGTCGACGCGGCGATCGAGGAGGACGTCCAGGGCGTCGCCGTCAGCTCCTACCAGGGTGGGCACGTCGAGTACTTCGAGTACCTCGTCGAGCTCCTCCGCGAGGCCGGCGCCGGTCACGTCCGCGTCGTCGGCGGCGGGGGCGGCGTCATCGTCGCGGACGAGATCGAGCGGCTGCGCTCCTCGGGCGTGACGATCTTCAGCCCCGAGGACGGTCAGCGACTCGGGCTGCCAGGCATGGTCAACGAGGTCATCAAGGACTGCGACACCGACCTGTATGCCGCGGGCCCCGTCGACGTCGACGCCCTCCTCGCGGGGGATCGGACGGCCGTGGCCCGGGCCATCACCGGCGCCCAGGCCGGGGCGCTCGGCGCGGACGCCCTCGGGGCGATCCGGACGGCGGCGAGCGGGCGGCATACCCCCGTCCTCGGCATCACCGGCACCGGCGGCTCCGGCAAGTCCAGCCTCACCGACGAGCTCGTCCGCCGGCTCCGGGTCGACCAGCAGGACAAGCTCCGGGTCGCGGTCGTGGCCATCGACCCGACGAGGCGGCGCGGCGGCGGGGCGCTGCTCGGCGACCGGATCCGGATGAACGCCCTCGACGGCGACCGGGTCTTCTTCCGGTCGCTCGCGACCCGGGGCGGCCGCGAGGTTCCCGAGGCCCTCGAGGACATCCTCGCCACCCTCACCGCCGCGGCCTTCGACCTCGTCATCGTCGAGACCCCGGGCATCGGTCAGGGTGACGCGGCGATCACCCGCTACGCCGACGTCAACCTCTATGTCATGACGCCGGAGTTCGGCGCGGCCAGCCAGCTCGAGAAGATCGACATGCTCGACTTCGCCGACGTGGTCGCGATCAACAAGTTCGAGCGGCGCGGCGCCCTCGACGCCCTGCGCGACGTGGGCCGGCAGCTCGTCCGCAACCACGAGGCGTTCGGAGCCCGCCCGGAGGACATGCCCGTCTTCGGCACCTCGGCCGCGACCTTCAACGACGACGGCGTCACCGCGCTCTACCAGGAGCTGCGCGGGCGTCTTGCCGACGCCGGGCTCGGCGTGGCCGAGGGAGTGCTCGAGCCGGTGAGCGTCAAGCACTCCAGCACGATCCGCCAGGTCGTCCCGCCGCAGCGGGTGCGCTACCTCTCCGAGGTCGCCGAGACGGTCCGCGGCTACCACGCGGACACCGAGGGGTATGCCGCGATGGCCCGGCGCGTGCAGCGGCTCGAGGCCGTCGACGACGAGCTCGCGGCGGAGGGCGTCGAGGACCACGCCGTCGACCGGCTGCTCTCCGCCGCCCGGGAGGAGCTGCCGACCGAGGTCGGCGAGGCGATCGAGCGGTGGCCCTCGGTCGTGGAGTCCTACTCCGGTGAGGAGCAGGTCGTCCGGGTCCGGGACAGGGAGATCCACACCCGGCTGACGAAGGAGTCGCTCTCCGGCAACGCGATCCCCCGGGTGGCGCTGCCGCGCTACGCCGACCACGGCGACCTCGTGTCATTCCTGCGCCGCGAGAACCTTCCGGGGTTCTTCCCGTTCACCGCGGGGGTCTTTCCCTTCAAGCGCGACAACGAGGACCCGGCCCGGATGTTCGCCGGCGAGGGCGACCCGTTCCGGACGAACCGGCGGTTCAAGCTCCTCTCCGAGGGCCAGCCCGCGACCCGGCTCTCGACGGCGTTCGACTCGGTGACCCTCTATGGCCGCGACCCCGGCCCCCGCCCCGACATCTACGGCAAGGTCGGCACCTCGGGGGTCTCGATCGCGACCGTCGAGGACATGAAGGCGCTCTACGACGGTTTCGACCTCGTCTCCCCGACGACGAGCGTGTCGATGACTATCAACGGTCCGGCGCCGACGATCCTCGCCTTCTTCCTCAACACCGTCATGGACCAGCAGGTCGAGCGGTTCCGGGCCGAGGAGGGACGCGAGCCGAGCGCGGAGGAGGCGGACGGCATACGGGCCAGGGCCCTCGCCGAGGTCCGGGGCACGGTCCAGGCGGACATCCTCAAGGAGGACCAGGGCCAGAACACGTGTCTGTTCTCGACCGAGTTCTCGCTGCGGATGATGGCCGACATCCAGGAGTGGTTCATCGAGAACGGGGTCCGCAACTTCTACTCGGTGTCGATCAGCGGCTACCACATCGCCGAGGCCGGGGCGAACCCGATCAGCCAGCTCGCGTTCACCCTGGCGAACGGCTTCACCTACGTCGAGGCCTACCTCGCGCGGGGCATGGACATCAACGACTTCGCCCCGAACCTGTCCTTCTTCTTCTCCAACGGGATGGACCCGGAGTACTCCGTCATCGGCCGGGTGGCCCGACGGATCTGGGCGGTGGCGATGCGCGACAAGTACGGCGCGAACGAGCGCGCCCAGAAGCTGAAGTACCACATCCAGACGAGTGGCCGGTCACTGCACGCGCAGGAGATGGACTTCAACGACATCCGCACGACGCTCCAGGCGCTCATCGCGATCTACGACAACGCCCAGTCGTTGCACACCAACGCCTTCGACGAGGCCGTGACGACCCCGAGCACCGAGTCGGTGCGCCGCGCGCTCGCGATCCAGATGATCATCAACAAGGAGTGGGGCCTGGCGATGAACGAGAACCCGCTCCAGGGGGCGTTCATCGTCGACGAGCTGACCGACCTCGTCGAGGCCGAGGTGCTGGCCGAGTTCGACCGGATCAGCGAGCGCGGAGGTGTGCTCGGCGCGATGGAGACCGGGTACCAGCGCGGCAAGATCCAGGACGAGTCGATGCTCTACGAGCAGCGCAAGCACGACGGATCGCTGCCGATCGTCGGCGTCAACACCTTCCGCCGGCCCGGGGAGACCGGGACGCCGCAGCACGTCGAGCTGGCCCGGGCGTCCGAGGAGGAGAAGCAGTCGCAGCTCTCCCGGGTCGAGGCATTCCGCGAGGAGCATCGCGAGGAGGCCGAGGCCGCCCTGTCCCGGCTCAAGGAGGCGGCATCCCGGGGCGACAACGTCTTCGCCGTCCTCGTGGACGCCGCTCGGGTGTGCTCGCTCCAGCAGGTGACCGACGCCTTCTTCAAGGTCGGCGGCCAGTACCGCCGTAACGTCTGACGTCGCCTCCCCTCCCGCTCGGCCGCGCTGGAGACACCGGCTCGAAACCCCGAAATCGCATCGGAACCCTGATGCAACCGCGTCGCGATGAGATGTCGGCGGGTCAGCGCTCCGGAAGCGGGTCCGCGCCGAGCCCTGCCTCTCGAGCCAGGACGATGGCATGCGCCCGGTCGGGCACATCGAGCTTGGTGAGGATGTTGGAGACGTGGTTGCGGGTCGTCTTCTCCGAGACGACCAGTCGCCGGGTGATCTCGGCGTTCGACCAGCCCCGGGCGACCAGGTCGAGCACCTCCTCCTCCCGGTCGGTGAGGACGGGGAGGATGCCTCGCCTGCCCTGGGTGCGCTCTTGGGTGATCGTCGCCAGGAGCCCCCCGGCCACGTCCTCCCCGAGGACGGTGTCACCGGCGGCCACTGCCCGGACCGATCGGAGGATGCGTTCGCCGGAGGCGCCCTTGACGAGGTAGCCGCGTGCGCCGGCGGCCAGAGCGGCGTGCGCCGACTGGTCGTCGGTGGCCATGGTCAGGACGAGGACGGCGGTGTCGGGGGCGCCGACGAGGAGCTCCCGGGTGGCGAGGATGCCGCCCCCGCCGGGCAGGTCGAGGTCCATGAGGACCACGTCGGGCCTCTCCCTCCCGACCGCCTCGATGGCCCCGGCCGTGTCCGCGGCCTCACCGACGACGGCGACGTCGGGGTCCTCCGCCAGGACGCCGCAGAGCCCGCGGCGGAAGACGGGGTGGTCGTCGACGACGAGGACCCGGATCACGGGAGGACCGCCATGGGCATCCGCGCGCACACGGTGGTCCCGGTGCCGATGTCGAAGCGCAGGTCGATGGTGCCGCCGAGCTCCTCGGCGCGCTCGCGCATCGACCGGAGTCCACTGCCGAGACGCGCGGGTGGCGTACCGCAGCCGTCGTCCACCACGCGGATGACGATGTCGTCGCTGTGCTCGATGTCGACACGCACCGTCGAGGCACCGGCGTGCCGCGCGGCGTTGGTCATCGCCTCGCTGGCGATGCGGTACGCGGCCACCTCCACCGCGGGTGGCAGGTCGAGCTGCGGCAGCTCGGGGGTCTGTCCCGACCACACCTCGATCCGGAGGGTGCCCCCGGTGCTCGCCGAGAGCAGGTCGGCCTGGCGACGCAGCGCGGTCAGGAGCCCGGCTTCGAGGGCCGGCGGCCGCAGGTCGGCGACGATGCGGCGCACGTCGTCCACGCACGCGGCGGTGTCATGGTGCAGCTCCTCCAACAGGGGGGCCGCACCCGAACCGTCGCGTGCGGCGGCGCGGGTCGCGGTCTCCAGCCCCAGGGTGATCCCGGCCAGGGCCGGCCCGAGTCCGTCGTGCAGGTCCCGGTGGATGCGGGCGCGCTCGCGCTCTCGTGCGGCGACGAGCTGCTCGCGGGAGCGCTGCAGGGCACGGTTGGCGCCGACCCCGTGTGCCGCCACGGCGACGTGCCGGGCGAACCGGGTCAACGTCCGTCGGTCGCGCTGGGACAGGTCTCGCTCGCCGGAACGGGGTGCGACCCGCAGGGTGCCCACCTCCTCGCCGGCGTGAACGAGCGGGATGACCACGGTGCGATCGGCGGGACGACCGGACCGGTATGCCGCGTCGTGCTCACCAGCCAGCTCGATCTCCACGAACGGCAGCCGAAGCGACCCGCGCACGGCGCCGACCGTCAGCGGGAGCACCTCGTCCGCGCTCACCGCATCGGCGAGGCGCCGTCCGAGCCGGTCAAGGGCGCGGGCCGGGTCGTCCCGGTCCCCGTAGAGCACGCGGCGGACCCGCACGTGCAGCCACCCCTGCACCTGGGCCAGGAGGACCGCTGCCACGCTGGCCACCACCGCGGGGAGGACCCCGGGTCCCGCGGACCGTCCGAGGACGACGGACGTGCCGAGGTAGGCGGCCAGGACGACGAGGCTGAGGACGAGGTAGACCAGCGCCCGGGAGAGCACGGGCTCGATGTCGAACAGTCGGTGGCGGACGATCCCGACGCCCAGGGCGGCGAAGGAGGCCAGGTTCACCACGAACGCCAGGGCAGCCGGTAGGGGGAGGGTCGTCAGCAGGCCGAGCAGGATGGCCGTGGCGAACCAGGCATACCGGCCACGCTCGTCGGTGTCCACCCGTCGCATCCGCACCAGAATCCCGACCGCTGCGGCGAGCCCCACCCCGACCGCGACGACGAAGCACGCCGTCGCCACCACCAGCTGTGGCCCGTCGGGGACGGGCAGGTCGAGCGGGTTGCGGACGGCAGTGGGAGTGGCGTCGTCGACGACGGCCTGAGTGGTGACCAGCAGTACGAGCGCGGCCACCGCCGAGCCGATGCCGATCCGGGCCGGCCATCGCCATCCCGGCGAGGGCAGCTGCCCGTCGGGAAACCACAGGGGCACCAACACGGTGAGGCCGACGAATGCCGGCAGCCAGAGCACCGCTGCCGCCCACGCCCCGAGCGTCGCGAACCGGCTGTCGGGGCTGGCGGCGACCTCCGCCCCGAGGGAGGCGAGAGAGGCCAGCAGCCCGGCACCGGCCATGGCCGGCCCGAGTCGGTTGCCCGGGGCATCCCGCAGGAGGAGGGCGCCGATGACGCCGAACGCCGCGCCGGCGAGCCACGTGTCGGCGGCGTGCCCGGCGACGGCCTCGCCGACCCCGCCGGGGGTCCGGGCCGCGAGCACGGCGGAGGTGACCACGAGCAGCACGGTGGCCCCCGCGACGGCGGCGGGGGTCACGCGTGCCCGTGTGATGCCCATGTTGGGCGTCATTGTGCTCCCGCCGACGCCGTCGAGGGGGCGACCTCCGGGGACGTCCGCCCGGCCGGCGTGCTGCGCGCATAACGGGTGAGGACGGACCACGCCAGCAGCAGGCCGGTGACGAGGTTGACGGCGTGCGAGAGAACCCCCAGCCCGGCGCCGAAGTCGAGGACGCTGAAGGCCACGACCACCAGGGGGGTGAGCCGGGGAACGAAGCGGGAGCGCCACATGGCGATCGCTGCGAGCACGTTCCCCACGACGGCCATCGGGAGGAACATGACGAACCCGACTATTCCGGCGATCCCTGGGTCGGCGACGCCGAGGATCGTCACCGCCGCATCCGGGTGGCCGCCGGAGGCGGACCAGTATGCGGCGAGCTCGATGCCCTGGACCGCAGCCAGCCCGACCATCGCGGTCAACAGGGCTGCCACCGCGACCGCTGCGACCCGACGCGACCCGGCGCGAAGCAGGGGATAGGCGAACCAGAACGTCCCCACCAGGCCGGCGACGGACAGCAGTCCCGCGGTCTGGGACAGTTCGATGCGCCCCGGATGGGCGAGCCACCACGCAACCCGCGCGGCGCCCTCCTGGTCGCCCGGTTCGAGGAGGAAGGCGAGGAGCTGGAGCAGGCCACCGGCGACGAACGTGGCCGCGGCGAGCAGGCGGGCGCGGGCCGCGATGGGGTACTCACCGGACGTCGACGGCGTGACCTCGAGAGCGACGGACATGGGTTCTCCTGACGGTCGGGGCCCCTGGGTGGTGCCCGATGCCGTCACCGTGGCTGCGGACCTGTCCCAGGCGCATGGGGCCGGTGTCCCCACTTCGGGACGGGACACGGGACACGGGACACGGGCCACCACGCCGCAGACCCGGACCGCCGTCGACTCGCCGAAATCTCATCGTGACGTCGCTGCATCAGGGCTGCGATGAGATTTCGGCGGATCGAGCGGGAGCCGCCGCCTGGCCGGCCTCGTGCAACGGGGCGACGCCGCGTTCCCCGACCCGGACCCGGTGACGGGAGCCGTGACAGGATGCGAGACATGGAGCTCACACACACCTCGGCCATCGTCACCGGCGGAGCCTCGGGCCTCGGTGGGGCCACCGCCGCCGCCCTCGCCGCGTCCGGCGCGCGGGTCTTCACCCTCGACCTCGGCGCGGCGATCGAGACGGCGCCCGCCCTCGCGGACATCACCTACGTCGAGACCGACGTCACCGACGAGGAGCAGGTCCGGGCGGCGGTCGCGCGGGCGAGCACCGACGCGGCGTACCCGTTGCGCGCCGTCGTCAACTGCGCCGGCATCGGTTCCTCGTCGCGCGTCCTCGGCAAGAAGGGCGTGCACGACCTCGGGCTGTACCGGACGGTCATCGAGGTCAACCTCGTCGGCACGTTCACCGTCCTCGCCGTCGCGGCCGAGGCGATCGCACAGACCGAGCCGGACGAGGGCGGCCAGCGCGGGGTCATCGTCAACACCGCGAGCATCGCGGCCTTCGACGGCCAGGTGGGCCAGGCGGCATACAGCTCGTCCAAGGGCGGCATCGTCGGGCTCACCCTGCCGGCGGCCCGCGACCTCGCGCAGTACGGCATCCGGGTCATGACGATCGCCCCGGGCATCGTCGACACCCCGATGCTCTCGACCGTGTCCGACGAGTTCCGCGCCGGCCTCGCCGCGGGGGTGCCGTTCCCGCACCGGCTCGCCCGACCCGAGGAGTACGCCCAGCTCGCGCTCGCGATCATCGGGCACGATTACCTCAACGGCGAGGTCATCCGGATGGACGGCGCGCTGCGGATGGCGCCGCGCTGAGTCGGGTGCGCCGAGCCGGGCGCGGGGTGCGTGAGCTGCGTGACGACCTCGGGTATGCCGTGCGGCTGCCCGAGCGGGTGACCCGAGCCGTCTCGCTCGTGCCGTCGCTGACGGAGTCGGTGGCCGCGACGGCTCCGGGTGTCCTCGTGGGCGCGACCGACTTCTGCGCGCATCCGGGCGACCTCGAGGTCGTCCGGGTCCGCGGGACGAAGAACCCGGACGTCGCGTCGATCGCCGACCTTCGGCCCGACGTCGTCATCGCGAACAAGGAGGAGAACCGCGAGCTCGACGTGCGCCGCCTGCGGGAGCGGGGCCTCGCGGTCTGGGTGACCGACATCGAGACCGTCCCCGGTGCGCTCGCGTCGATGCGGCGACTGCTCGTTCAGGCATGCGGCTGGGCCGAGCCGGCCTGGCTGACCGAGGCCGAGCGGCGCTGGACCGGCACCGGGCACGGGTCGCCGGCGGCGCGCGCGGCGGTCGCGGTGGCCGTGTGGCGCGATCCGTGGCTGCTCGTCGGCCGGCCGACGTTCGCCGCCGACGTCCTCTCGCGACTCGGCTTCGAGGTCTGGAGCGGCCCGGGCCAGGGGCGCTACCCGCCCGTCGACCTCGCCGATCTGGACCGTCGCGCGAGCGCCGGCGGCCCGGACGCCGTGCTGCTGCCGGACGAGCCCTACGCCTTCACGGCGCAGGACGGGCCGGAGGCGTTCCACGCCGTGCCCACCAGGCAGGTGAGCGGCCGGCTGCTGACCTGGTACGGGCCCTCGCTCGTCACGGCATACGACGTCCTCGGCCGAACCCTCGCGGACCTGGGCTGACTGTGCGGATCGACGGCGGCGGCACCCCGTCCGGGATGCCGCCGCCGATGTGGATCGGGTGGGGGCGCTCAGCCGCCGAACGGCGCGGTGTGGACGATCGTGACCTCGACCGTCTTGCGGTTCGGCGCCTCGTAGGTCACCGTCTCGCCGACCCGGCGACCGTTGACGGCGCGGCCGATCGGCGAGGCCTCGCTGTAGACCTGCATCGACACGTCACCGATCTCGCGGGAGCCGAGCAGGAAGGTCTCCTCGTCCCCGAACATCTCGACCGTGACAACCATGCCCGGCTCGACGACGCCGTCGTCCTCGGGGGTCTTGCCGATGATCGCGTTGTCGAGCAACTGGGTGAGTTGCCGGATGCGGGCCTCCATCTTCCCCTGCTCCTCGCGCGCGGCGTGGTAGCCACCGTTCTCGCGCAGGTCCCCCTCGGACCGGGCCGCCTCGATCTTCTTGGCGATGTCGGTGCGCCCGGGACCCGAGAGCTCGGCGAGCTCATCCTTCAGACGGTCGTACGCCTCCTGGGTCAGGTAGGTCGTCTTACCGGCGGTCTCGGTCACGTCATCTCTCCTTGCTCATGCCCCACCCACGGCGCGACCGCGCC
Organism: uncultured Actinomycetota bacterium; assembly: GCA_963728395.1. Classification (GTDB taxonomy): domain Bacteria; phylum Actinomycetota; class Actinomycetes; order Actinomycetales; family Dermatophilaceae; genus CAVSJJ01. Next base: position 466,448 of record CAVSJJ010000004.1, on the reverse strand, counting down.
CGAAGGATGAGGGGTGTGTTACGTCGACGGGCCTGGACCCGTCGCCGTCTCGTGGGGCTTCTCGGGGTCCAGACCCGATCACGTGCAAAGAACCAGGGTAGCAAACGGCACTCCGGCCCGAACCCTCCGCAGCCTCGTGCTGGGCAGGTGGGTATGCCGGGCCGGGAGGCGCCCGGGGTCAGCGGCGGGTGCAGGACTGGACGATGCCGGTCACGGCGGGTGCGCTCGTGCGCACCGTCACGCTCCGGTGGACCGAGCCTGCGGTGGGCGAGGCCGGGACCTCGTCGGTCACCGCGCCGACCCGACCGTGGTGGATGTCGAGCGCCGCGACGACGCACTCGACGGGGGTGTTCGCCGGGCGCCGCACGTCGTAGCGGACGACGACCGTCGCGTCGTCCCGGACGACGTAGCCGGTGACCTGCGGGCTGACCTGCTGGGGCACGCGTGACACCGTCACCCAGACGATGACGATGAGCGCCCCGACCGTCCAGGCGCCGCCGAGGAGCCACCATTTGAGCGTGCCCGGTGCGGGTCGGGGGAGCGGCATGCCGGACGTCCTCGGGGGCGGGCCCATGGTCGGGCGGATGAGAAGATGTGCGCGTCCATTGTCGGGGGTCCGCCCGACCGTCCACACCGAAGGGTCCGTCGTGTCCGACCGGCTCCGCCTCATGTGCGTCCACGCGCACCCCGACGACGAGTCCAGCAAGGGCGCCGCGACGATGGCGATGTACGTCGACCGTGGGCACCCGGTCCTCGTCGTCACGTGCACCGGCGGCGAGCGCGGCGACATCCTCAACCCCAAGCTCGCCGACGACGTCCATGTCCGTCGCGACCTGGCCCAGGTCCGGCGCGACGAGATGGCCCGGGCTCGCGAGATCCTCGGCGTCGACCAGACCTGGCTCGGCTTCGTCGACTCGGGGCTGCCCGAGGGCGACCCGCTTCCGCCGCTGCCGGACGGCTGCTTCGCCCTCGAGCCGCTGGAGGTGACGGCCGAGGCGCTCGTCCGGGAGATCCGGCGGTTCCGACCCCACGTCATGACGACGTACGACGAGCGGGGCGGCTACCCGCACCCGGACCACATCATGACCTACGACGTGTCGATGGCCGCGCTCGAGGCCGCCGGCGACCCGGCGGCATACCCGCACGCCGGCGAGCCGTGGCGGCCACTGAAGGTCTACTACAACCAGGGCTTCACCCGGGCGCGGACGACCGCCTTCCACGAGGCGCTGCTCGAGATGGGGCAGGAGAGCCCCTACGCGGAGATGCTCGAGCGCTTCAAGGACCGCCCGGACCGCCGGATCACGACCCGGGTCCCGTGCAGCGACTGGTTCGAGCGCCGCGACGGCGCCCTCCTCGCCCACGCGACCCAGATCGACCCCGACGGCCCCTTCTTCTCGGTCACCCGCGAGGTGCAGGCCCGGGTGTGGCCGACCGAGGACTACGAGGCGGCCCTGTCTGTCGTCCCCGTCGCCGAGGGCGAGGACGACCTCTTCGCCGGACTGCCCACCGACGTCGCCGAGGCCGACGCGCTCGCGACGTCGCCGGAGCTCACCTACGTCTACGATGCGCGCAAGGAGCGTGACTCATGACCAGCATCGTCGTGCCTGCCGCGGCCGTCGTCGCGACCGACCCGGGGTGGTTCGCCTTCCTCGGCTTCCTCGTCCTCGCCCTCGTCCTCTGGGGGCTCATGCACAACATGAACGCCCGGATGCGGCGGATGTCCTACCGGCAGAATGCCGCACACCGCGGCAAGGACGAACCCCAGGCGGACGACGCGGACCTCTCCGGCGACGACGAGCAGGACTGAGCCCGGCCACCCCGTGCCGGTATGCCGTTCACGCGGCGTGGGTGTAGAGCGCGAGCGACGCGGCGATGTAGTGGACGATGAATGCCGCGATCGTCAGTGCGTGGAAGATCTCGTGGAACCCGAACCAGCGCGGTGACGGGTTCGGCCGCTTGAGGCCGTAGACGACGGCGCCGAGGGTGTAGAGGCCCCCGCCGACGCAGATGAGGGTGAGGATCGCCGCCCCGCCGTAGTGAGCCAACGGCCCGAGGTAGAAAACGGCGACCCAGCCGAGGGCGACGTAGATGGGCACATAGAGCCAGCGCGGTGCCCCGACCCACAGCACCCGGAAGAGCACCCCCAGCGCGGCTCCGGACCAGACGATCGTCAGCATCGTCCGGCCCTGGCTGTCGGGGAGGATCAGCGCGAAGGGCGTGTAGCTCCCGGCGATGATGAGGAAGATGTTCGAGTGGTCGAACCGCTTGAGGATGGCGGCGACCCGGGGGGACCAGGTGCCCCGGTGGTAGAAGGCGGACGTGCCGAACAGGAGCACCGCCGTCACGGTGAAGACCGCCGCCGAGACCCGTGCCTCGAGGCTGCGCGACAGGACGATGAGGACCAGCCCGGCGATGAAGGCGACGGGCGACATCCCGGCATGGAGCCAGCCCCGCAGCCGCGGCTTGACGGCCGTCATCATTGCCTCGACGCGGTCCTCGAAGGCGTCGCGGTGAGGGTGCTCGGGCGGTCCGGTGGTGGCCATCGTCACCAGCGTAACCTACGCAACCGTAGGTTGTGACCGGCCCGGTGGGAGCGCACAGGAGATCCACAGCAAGCCCGCACGGCGGGCCCACGCCACCGCCCGGGCGCGGGCGGTACCGTGACTCTCAACACGGCCCCGCCGCACCGGCCCGCGGCCGACATCGAGGTCCCCGAGGAGACGCGCATGGCGCTCAGCGATGTCGTCTACGCGGCATACGCTCGGCGGCTCGCCAGCGCACTCGACCCCGAGGCCATCCCCCGGCACGTCGGCGTCATGCTCGACGGCAACCGGCGCTGGGCCAAGGCCCGCGGCACCGGGACCCGCGAGGGCCACCAGGCGGGCGCGGACAACATCGCGCCGCTTCTCGGCTGGTGCGAGGACGTCGGCGTCGAGGTCGTCACCCTGTGGCTGCTCTCGACGGACAACCTCAACCGTCCCGTCGACGAGCTCCGCCCGCTCATGCAGATCATCGAGCGGGTCGTGGACGAGCTCGCCGAGACCCACCGATGGCGGCTGCACCCGGTCGGCGCGCTGGACCTGCTGCCCGCCGAGACGGCCGAACGGCTCAAGTCGGCCGGTGACCGGACCCGGGACGTCGAGGGCATGATCGTCAACGTCGCCGTCGGCTACGGCGGCCGCCGTGAGATCGCCGACGCGGTGCGCTCGCTGCTCCACGCGCAGGCCGAGCAGGGAACCTCGATCGAGGAGCTCGCCGAGATCCTCGACGTCGAGCACATCGCCGAGCACCTCTACACGAAGGGCCAGCCCGACCCGGATCTCGTCATCCGCACCTCGGGGGAGCAGCGGCTCGGTGGGTTCCTCCTCTGGCAGAGCGCACACAGCGAGTTCTACTTCTGTGAGGCCTTCTGGCCCGACTTCCGCAAGGTCGACTTCCTCCGGGCGCTGCGGGCGTACGGCGAGCGACATCGGCGGTTCGGGGCCTGACCGGTTCCCGGACCGGCCGGGGGCGGCCGGGAGCGGCCGGGAGCGGCCCGAGGCGCGGCGGCCCGCGCCGTCGCCGAGCCGAGCGTGGCGTAGCACATCGGTCTCACGGGTCACACAGGCCACTTGAGCCCCGGGCGCGCGAGCGGCTCCTCACCCCTCGGGGTGAACATCGGACGACACACCCTCCCCCTCGGGTGCCGGGGCGCGCCCGGCGACGTACCGTCGCCTCACGACCACCCGCCCGACGGGTGGCGACGCGACCCTAGGGAGGACCCCGTGGCCTCGACCTCGCGACAGTCCGGCACCACGACCCGCCAGGGGGCGGCGAGCGGCGGCGGGGGAGGTGGGCAGTCGCGGCGGACCTACGTCCTCGACACCTCGGTCCTCCTCTCCGACCCCCGGGCGGTGCTGCGGTTCAAGGAGCACGACGTCGTCCTCCCGGTCGTCGTCATCAGCGAGCTCGAGGGGAAGCGACACCACCCGGAGCTGGGCTACTTCGCCCGGACCGCGCTGCGGCTGCTCGATGACCTGCGGGTCCAGGCCGGGCGGCTCGACGCCCCCGTCCCGGTGACCGACGAGGGCGGCTCGCTCCATGTCGAGCTCAACCACACCGACCCCTCGTCGCTGCCGGCGGGCTTCCGGCTCGGCGACAACGACACCCGCATCCTCGCCGTCGCCCGCAACCTCGCCAACGAGGGCAAGGTCGTCACGATCGTCAGCAAGGACCTGCCGATGCGGGTCAAGGCCTCCGCGGTCGGCCTCGACGCCGAGGAGTACCGCGCCGAGCTGGCCGTCGAGTCGGGGTGGACCGGGATGGCCGAGCTCGGGGTGAGCACCGAGGAGCTGGACCACCTCTACGAGTACGGCCGGCTCGAGAACCGTGACGCGGCGGAGCTGCCCTGCCACACCGGCCTGAAGCTGCTCGCCCCGACCGGCAGCGGCCTGGGCCGGGTCGGCCCGGACAAGCAGGTCCGGCTCGTGCGCGGCGACCGCGACGCGTTCGGCCTGCACGGGCGCAGCGCCGAGCAGCGGATCGCGCTCGACCTGCTCCTCGACCCCGACCTCGGCATCGTCAGCCTCGGTGGCCGCGCCGGCACCGGCAAGAGCGCCCTCGCGATGTGCGCCGGGCTCGAGGCGGTCATGGAGCGCCGCCAGCACCGCAAGGTCGTCGTCTTCCGTCCCGTGTATGCCGTCGGCGGCCAGGAGCTCGGATACCTCCCCGGCACCGAGGCCGAGAAGATGAACCCTTGGGGGCAGGCGGTCTTCGACACCCTCGGGGCTCTGGTGTCCCGTGAGGTCGTCGAGGAGGTCCTCGACCGGGGCATGCTCGAGGTGCTGCCGCTGACCCACATCCGGGGCCGCTCCCTGCACGACAGCTTCGTCATCGTCGACGAGGCCCAGAGCCTCGAGCGCAACGTCCTGCTGACCGTCCTGTCCCGGATCGGGCAGAACTCCCGGGTCGTCCTCACCCACGACGTGGCGCAGCGCGACAACCTGAGGGTCGGCCGGCACGACGGCGTCGCGGCCGTCATCGAGGCGCTCAGGGGGCACCCGCTCTTCGCGCACGTGACGCTCACCCGAAGCGAGCGCAGCCCGATCGCCGCCCTGGTCACCGACCTGCTGGAGGGTCTCGACGTCTGAGGCGTTCGTCAGAAGGAGGGGATCGGCTGCCGCCGATCGACAACGCGCCCCGAGCGGGGCATCGACATAGGGTGGGAAAGGTGTCCACGAGCGAGCAGCTACCGAAGGCGAAGCGGGGACGGCCGCCGCGCTACCGTCGCGAGGACATCCTGGCCGGGGCGTCCTCCGCCCTCATCGAGCGCGGCTACGGCCGGCTCAGGTACAGCGATGTCTCCCAGGCCTGTGGGGTCCCCACCGCGAGCCTCCAGCACTACTTCCCGACGGTGGGCGAGCTGCGCCAGGCGGCCCTGTGCTTCACGGTGCGCGACGAGCTCGCCCAGCTGGCCGAGGCCGTCGTCGCCCTGCCGACGCCCTGGGAGCGGGTGCAGACGCTCGTCCGGCGCTCCATCTCGCCCGGCCCGGACCTGCGCCGGCGCAACTGGACCCTGTGGCTCGAGTACTGGCGGGCGGCCGCCCACGAGGACGAGGTGGCCGAGGACAGCCGCGAGGTCGGCGTGCTGTGGAACGACCTGGCCCGGCAGTGCATCGAGGCCGGTGTCGACTCCGGCTCGTTCCGGGTCGAGGGCACCCTCGACGAGGCGGCCGAGGAGCTCCAGGCGCTCCTGGACGGCTTCGGGGTGAACCTCGCGATCGAGCACACCGACGAGGACGCCGAGGCGGCGATCGCCATCATCGAGCGGTCGGTCCGGCGGATGCTCCACGTCGACGGCTGAACGCTCGCGGATGCCGGCGGGATCGGCCGATCGGCCGACCCGACCCCGGGGGATCGGCCCACCTGGTGGGCATTGATTTCGCTCGGGGCCGGAATGTGGGCTACCGTTTGGTCTCGATTCGATAACGCCGACCGAGGTCACGCCCCCCTGGACACCGGTCGGAGCCCCTGCCATCGACATCATGTCGGCCGCCCAAACCGACACGAAAGGTCCCACGGCGATGAGCCGTTACACCCCGCGCCATGCGCCCCGTCACGCCCGTGCGAGCGCTCAGCGCAGCGTCGTCGCCGGCGTACTGCGCCGGCCCACCGTCGCCTCGAGCCTCGCGCTCGCCATCCTCGCGTCCGGGGCCGCCGGCGTCCGCAGCGCCGAGGCGGACCAGGCCGACGCCACGGCATTCGCGATGAGCCCCGAGGTCGCCTCGCAGGCCAGCGAGCAGTCCAAGACCGTCGCCGAGGACACCGCCCACCTCGTCGCCTCGCGGGCCAACCTGACGACGGTCCGCAACGCCGTCGAGGCCAAGCAGCTCGCGGCCGAGCGCGCCCGCGCCGCCGCCCTCGCCAAGGCCCGCCGTCAGGCCGCGGCTCGGGCAGCGCGGGAGGCCGAGCGCAAGGCGATCATCGCCAACGCACGGGTCAACCCCCGCGCCGTGGCCCGGCTGCTCCTGCCCCAGTACGGCTTCTCCGGCAGCCAGTTCGGTTGTCTCGACTCGCTGTGGACCAAGGAGTCCGGCTGGAACTACCGGGCGATGAACGCCTCGTCGGGTGCGTACGGCATCCCGCAGTCGCTGCCCGGCTCGAAGATGGGCACCATCGCCGGTGACTGGCAGTCCAACCCGGTCACCCAGATCAAGTGGGGCCTGAACTACATCAGGAGCGTCTACGGCACCCCGTGTGCGGCCTGGAGCCACTCGCAGGCGACGAACTGGTACTGAGCGCGACCGAACTCTAGGCGCCGGCGGGACGAGCCATCGCCTCGACGTCGAGCGCCGCGTCGAGCTGCTCCTCGGTGATCCGGCCCCGCTCCACATGGCCCGCCGCCACGACGGCCTCCCGGATCGAGCTGCCGTCGGCCAATGCCCGCTTGACGACGGCCGCCACCGCCTCGTAGCCGAGGTAGGGGTTGAGGGCCGTCGCGATCGCCGGTGAGGCCTCGGCATACGCCCGCATCCGCTCCCGGTCCGGCTCCAGGCCCGCGACGACCTTGTCGGCCACGAGCCGGGCCGAGGACGCGAGCAGCTCGACCGACTCGAGGACGCACCGGGCCATGACCGGCATCATGACGGTGATCTCGAAGGCGCCGGACGCCCCGGCCATCGTCACCGTCGCGTCGTGGCCGACGACCTGGGCGCACGCCATGGCGACGGCCTCACAGACAACCGGGTTGACCTTGCCCGGCATGATGCTCGACCCCGGCTGGAGGTCGGGGAGATGGACCTCGGCCAGACCGGCCCGTGGCCCGGAGGACATCCAGCGCAGGTCGTTGCAGATCTTCGTCAGGGAGACCGCCACGACCTTGAGGGCACCGCTCAGCTCGACGACGGCATCCTGGACCGACTGCGCCTCGACGTGGTTGGCCGCCTCGCGGAAGGGCCGGCCGGTCTGCTCGCCGAGCCGCTCGATGACCCGGGCCGCCATCCCCGGCGTGGCGTTGAGGCCGGTCCCCACGGCGGTGCCGCCCAGCGGCAGCTCGGCCGTCGCCTCGGCCGCGTGGCGGACCCGGGCGGCACCCTTCTCGACCTGGGTCCGATAGGCGCCCATCTCCTGGCCGAGGGTGATCGGCACGGCGTCCATGAGGTGGGTGCGTCCGGACTTGACCGCGTCGGCGAGGGCGCGCTCCTGCCGGCCGAGGGCGTCGGCGAGGTGGTCCAGGGCCGGGCCGAGGTCCTCGGTGACGGCGAGGGTCGCGGCGATCCGCATCGCGGTCGGGAAGGTGTCGTTGCTGGACTGGCCGGCGTTGACGTGGTCGTTGGGGTGGACCGGTATGCCGCTCGCGAGCGTGGCGAGGCGGGCGAGCACCTCGTTGACGTTCATGTTCGTCGAGGTTCCCGACCCGGTCTGGAAGACGTCGACGGGGAAGTGGGCGTCGTGATCGCCCCGGGCCACCGCCCCCGCCGCGTCGATGACGGCGCGGGCGAGATCGCGGTCGAGGACGCCGAGCTCGGCGTTGACGGCGGCCGCGGCACCCTTGACGAGGGCGAGGGCGTGGATGACGCGGGTCGGCATCCGAACTCCGGAGAGGGGGATGTTCGCGACCGCGCGGGCGGTCTGGGCACCCCACAGGGCGTCGGCCGGCACCTCGATCTCGCCCATCGTGTCGTGCTCGGACCGGGTCGGGCCGTCGAGCGTGGGGGCTGTCCCGGGGGCCGGGGCGGTGGCGGGCTCTGGCGTCTTCGGCATACCGTCATCATCACCCCGAACCGGGCCGGGGAAACCGGACGCCGCCTCAGAGCTTGCGCAATCGGATCCGGGTGACGCCGTGGTCGGGGCCCTTGGTGAGCACGAGGGTCGCCCGGTCGCGGGTGGGCATGACGTTCTCGACCAGGTTCGGCTCGTTGATCCGGCGCCAGATGTCCGATGCGGTCTCGACCGCCTCGGCGTCCGAGAGCGAGGCGTAGCGGTGGAAGTAGGACGCGGGGTCGGCGAACGCCGTCTCGCGCAGCCGGAGGAACCGGCTGACGTACCAGGCGCGGATGACCTCCGTCGGGGCGTCGACGTAGACGGTGAAGTCGAAGTAGTCGGACAGGGCGATCGTCGGCGTCGCATCGATCCCGACCCCGGGCGCCTGGAGGACGTTGAGGCCCTCGACGATGAGGACGTCGGGTTGGCGCACGCTGATCTGCTCGCCGGGGACGATGTCGTAGGTCAGATGGGAGTAGACCGGCGCGGTGACCTCGGGCATGCCGGACTTGATGTCGGCGACGAAGGTCAGCAGCGCCTTGCGGTCGTAGGACTCGGGGAAGCCCTTGCGCTGCAGGAGGCCGCGCGCCTCGAGCTCGGCGTTGGAGTGGAGGAAGCCGTCGGTCGTCACGAGCTCCACCCGTGGGGTGTGCGGCCAGCGCCGGAGCAGCTCGCGCAGGATGCGTGCCGTCGTCGACTTGCCGACGGCGACGGACCCGGCGACGCCGATGACGAACGGGGTCTTGGCCGGCCGGTCGCCGAGGAACTCGCCGGTCACCCGGTGCAGCCCCGCGGTCGCGCGGACGTAGAAGCTGAGCAGCCGGGACAGGGGGAGGTAGACCTGCTCGACCTCGGCCATGTCGATCCGGTCACCGAGGCCACGCAGCCGCGCGATCTCCTCGCCGGTGAGGCTGAGCGGGTGGCTGTCGCGCAGCCGCGCCCACGAGGACCGGTCGAGCTCGACGTAGGGCGAGGGCGGACCGGTCGGGGGAACCACGCCGCCATTCTTGCTCACCGCCCGGGTGGGGCCGGCATGCCGTCCCGCCGCGCGGCGTGGCGTGGCTCGCGGCGGGCCCTCGGGGGATCCGCCACGCCGCCCGGCCCGGTCCGGCAGACTGGGCGGCATGGGCCAGCAGCCGACGCAACCGCAGGACCCCTACCAGCCAGGCGGACCCGGTGCCCCTGGTGGCGGTCCCCGGCGGCCGCCCGAGGACCCCGAGGGCGCCCCGGACCCGCGCTGGCGGGTGGCCCTCGCCGTCGCGGTCGCCGTCGTCGCCATCGTCCTCGCTGCGTGGTGGCTCACCCGCCCGGGCGACGAGCCGTCCTCGGCGGCCTCGCCGACGCCCTCACCCTCGGCCACCCCCTCGCCGACCGTCACGGTCACCCAGACCGCCTCGCCGACGCCGAGCGACGGCGACTCCGGGGCCTGCCAGGCCGATGCCCTCGACCCGTCGGTCGCAGCCGACGGGGGTGCCGCGGGGACCGTCTACTACGCCCTCCTGCTCCGCAACGCCGGGCCGGCCCCGTGCACCGTCGACGGGCACCCGACCCTCTCGGGGGTCACCGCGGACGGCACCGAGCAGAACCTCCCGCTCGAGGCGACGATCGACGGATCCCAGGCACAGCAGTACCCCATCGGCGCGCCCGGCCCGGTCGCGCCGGGCGGGAAGGCCGGCATCCTGATCAGCAAGACGAGCGACCCGGGGAACTGCCCCTCCGGCGGGGCGAGCTATGACACGCTGCGGATCGACCTCGGTGGCGGCCAGGTCATCTCGATGCCCTATCCCGACGAGCTCGCCCCGGCCGCCTGCCTGCGCGGGCAGAGCGACATCGGTCCCGTCACGACGTCCTGACCGGCCGGGAGCCGGCACGCCGTTAGGCTGATCGCCATGTGCGGAATCGTGGGCTACGTCGGCCGATCGGACGGCGACACCGCCCTCAACGTCGTCATGGAGGGCCTGGCCCGCCTCGAGTACCGGGGGTACGACTCCGCCGGGGTCGCCCTCGTCACCGTCGACGGCATCACCGCGGTCAAGCGCGCCGGCAAGCTTCAGAACCTCCGCTCCGCCCTCGAGTCCGAGCCGCTCGGGGCCTCCCGGACCGGCATCGGCCACACCCGGTGGGCCACGCACGGCGGTCCGACCGACGGCAATGCCCACCCACACCGAGGGGGGCGCGAGGACGGGCTCGCCCTCATCCACAACGGGATCATCGAGAACTTCCACTCCCTCAGGAAGGAGCTCCTCGCCGAGGGCGCCGTCTTCGCCAGCGACACCGACACCGAGGTGGCGGCGAAGATCGTCGGACGCGAGTACGACCGGACCGGTGACCTCACCGCCGCGATGCTCGCCGCCGTCGCCCGGCTCGAGGGCGCGTTCACCCTCCTCGCCGTCCACGCCGACAGGCCGGGCGTCGTCGTCGGCGCCCGGCGCAACAGCCCGCTCGTCGTCGGGGTCGGCGACGGCGAGAGCTTCCTCGGCTCCGACGTCGCCGCGTTCATCGGACACACGCGGCACGCCATCGAGCTCGGCCAGGACCAGATCGTCACCATCACCCCCGACGGTGCGTCCATCATCGGCTTCGACGGCTCGCCCGCCGACGGCAAGGCCTTCGAGGTGACGTGGGACGCCGCGGCGGCGGAGAAGGGTGGCTACCCGACCTTCATGGAGAAGGAGATCCACGAACAGCCGCGCGCCGTCGCCGACACCCTCCTCGGCCGGAGCGACGACTCCGGCCGGCTCATGCTCGACGACATGTCGATCACCGAGGAGCAGCTGCGCGACGTCGAGCGGATCACGATCATCGCGTGCGGCACCGCGGCATACGCGGGGATGGTCGCCAAGTACGCGGTCGAGACGTGGGTCCGGATCCCCGTCGAGGTCAGCCTCGCCCACGAGTTCCGCTACTGCGACCCCATCGTCGACGCGCGCACCCTCGTCGTCTCGATCAGCCAGTCCGGCGAGACGATGGACACGCTCATGGCGGTCCGTCACGCCCGGCAGCTCGGCGCGCTCACCCTGTCGATCTGCAACACCCACGGCTCGTCGATCCCGCGGGAGTCCGACGCCGTCCTCTACACCCACGCCGGTCCCGAGATCGCCGTCGCCTCGACGAAGGCCTTCCTCGCCCAGATCACCGCGGCCTACCTCCTCGGGCTCTACTTCGCCCAGCTGCGCGGCGGGTCGTATGCCGAGGATGCCGCCGCGGTCATCCGCGAGCTCGCCCGGATGCCCGAGAAGATCGCCGAGCTGCTCTCGACGATGGACCGGGTCAAGCAGATCGCCCGCTTCATGGCCGACACCCGCTCGGTGCTCTTCCTCGGCCGCAACGTCGGGTACCCCGTCGCGATGGAGGGTGCGCTCAAGCTCAAGGAGCTCGCCTACATCCATGCCGAGGGCTTCGCCGCCGGTGAGCTCAAGCACGGGCCCATCGCCCTCATCGAGCCCGGGCAGCCGGTCTTCGTCGTCGTCCCCGCCCCGGACGAGCCGCACGGCCTGCACGACAAGGTCGTCTCGAACATCCAGGAGATCCGGGCCCGGGGAGCCCGGACGATCGTCATCGCCGAGGAGGGCGATCTCGACGTCGAGCCGTTCGCCGACGAGGTCATCCGCGTCCCGGCGGTGCCGCCCCTGCTCTCGCCGCTGCTCGCCGTCGTGCCGCTCCAGGTCTTCGCCCTCCACCTCGCGACCGCCAAGGGCCTGGACGTCGACCAGCCCCGCAACCTCGCCAAGTCGGTCACGGTCGAGTGAGCGCCACGACCGGGCGGACCCGATGATCCTCGGGGTCGGGATCGACGTCGTCGACGTGGCCCGCTTCGGGCAGACCCTCGAACGCTCCCCGCGGCTGCTCGACCGGCTCTTCACCGCCTCCGAGCGCGACCTGCCGCTCAACTCGCGGGCGGCCCGGTTCGCCGCCAAGGAGGCGCTCGCCAAGGCTCTCGGTGCCCCTGCGGGGATGCACTGGCAGGACGCCGAGGTGCGTCGCGGGCGGGACGGGCGCCCGCACCTCGTCGTCCGGGGCACCGTGCAGGCGGCGGTCGAGGAGCTCGGGGCACGGACCCTGCACGTCTCGCTGTCCCACGACGCCGGCATCGCCTCGGCCGTCGTCATCGTCGAGGACTGAAGGAGAGATGCTCCCGTGATCGAGGCCTGGTCGACATCCGAGGTCTACGACGCCGAGACCGCCCTCATGGCGACCCTCGACGAAGGCGAGCTGATGGCCCGAGCCGTTGCCGGGCTCGCCGCGGTCGCCGCCGCGCGGCTGGAGGAGCGCGGGGGCTCACGGGTCGTCGCGCTCGTGGGCCCCGGCAACAACGGCGCCGACGCCCTGTATGCCGCGGCCCGGCTCGCCGAGGCCGGCTTCGGCGCCGCGGCGGTCCGGCGTGGTGACCGGGTCCACGAGGGGGCCCTGGCCGACGCCGACATGGCCGGGGTCCTCGTCACGACCGACGACGACCCCGAGGGCCTGGCCCGGATCGGCGAGGCCGACGTCGTCCTCGACGGCATCCTCGGCATCGGCGGCAAGCCCGGCCTGCCCCGCTGGGCCCGGGCCTGGGTCGAGGCGGTCCCCGAGGATGCCCACGTCATCGCCGTCGACCTGCCCTCGGGCCAGGACCCGGCCGGCCGCCGCCTGGACCCCGACGGGGTCTTCGCCGACGAGACGGTGACGTTCTCGGTGGCCAAACCGGTCCACCTCCTCCCACCGACCGAGCAGGCCGTCGGGCGGCTCACCGTCGTCGACATCGGGCTGAGCATCGACGCCGAACCGGCGGTGCGCCGGCTCACCCACGACGATGTCGCCGGCCGCTGGCCGGTCCCGGGGCCGTCGGACGACAAGTACTCCCGTGGGGTCCTCGGCGTCGTCTCCGGGGGCGAGGGCTTCACCGGTGCGCCCGTGCTCTGCTGCACCGCCGCCGTCGAGGCCGGGGTCGGGATGGTCCGCTATGTCGGGACGCCCGGTCCCGAGGCCGTCGTCCGCTCGAGCGTGCCCGAGGCGGTCCACGGTGTGGGCCGGGTCCAGGCCTGGGTCATCGGGCCCGGCTGGGACCCCGAGGCGACGGGGGAGGCCGCCGACGCACAGCGCCGGGCCGCGCTCGACGCGCTCGCCTCCGACCTGCCGGTGCTCCTCGACGCCGGGGGGCTGGAGCTGCTCGAGGGACCGCGCCGGGCGCCGACCCTGCTCACCCCCCACGCCGGGGAGGCGGTCCGCCTCTACAACCGGATCATGGAGACCTGGCCGCCGCCCGACGCGGGCTGGGGCTTCGGCAGCTCGGCCGACCGGGACTCGGTCGAGGCCGATCCGTCCGGGTGGGCCCGGCTCATCGCCGAGCTGACCGGCGCGACGGTCCTGCTCAAGGGCTCGACGACCGTCGTCGCCTCGCCGCAGCGCGGGGCCGTCCTCTGGTCGCAGAACGACGCTCCCGCGTGGCTCGCGACGGCCGGGGCGGGTGACGTCCTCGCCGGGCTCGCCGGGACCCTGCTCGCGGCCGGGCTCGAGCCGGACGTCGCCGCCGCGCTCGCCGCGCTCGTCCACGGGGTCGCCGCCGACCGGGCCAACCCGGGTGGCCCGGTGCGGGCGCTCGCGGTCGCCCGCGGCATATCGGGGACGCTCGCCCACCTCCTCGCCCGCCGCTGACCCGACCGGTGGTCGATGTCGCACGCGGGCATGCCCACCCGGGTACCCCTCCTATGCTGGAAGGGCTCATGACCACACATCCGACGACACCCGATCCCGCCCGGCCGACCGCGTCCGCGCCCGTGTCCGGGCCCGCCGGCGCGTCCGCCTGGATGTCGATCGACCTCGACGCGATCACCGACAACGTCCGCGAGCTCGACCGCCGGTCGGGCGATGCGGCCGTCCTGGCCGTCGTCAAGGCCGACGCCTACGGCCACGGTCTCGTCCCGGCCGCGCGGGCCGCCCAGCGCGGCGGCGCCTCCTGGCTGGGGGTCGCGCAGCTCGACGAGGCCCGCGAGCTGCGGGCGGCGGGGGTCCAGGGGCCGGTCCTCACCTGGATCTTCCCGCCGGGGGCCGACCTCGCCGGGGCGATCGCCGCCGACATCGACCTGACCGCCGGGTCGCTGTGGAGCCTCGCGGAGATCGTCGACGCGGCGCGCGAACGCGGCACGGCCGCCCGGACCCAGCTCAAGGTCGATACGGGGCTCGGCCGCGGCGGGGCACTCGGCGACGGCTGGACCGAGCTCGTCGCGGCGGCCGCCCGGGCGCAGGCCGAGGGAGCCGTCGAGATCACCGGCGTCTGGTCGCACTTCGCCTGGGCGGACGCCCCCCGGCACCCGACCGTCCGGGCCCAGCAGGAGCGCTTCGTCGACGCCGTCGCCGAGCTCGAGCGTGCCGGGGTGCGGCCCCCGCTGCGTCATCTCGCCAACTCCGCCGCCACCCTCACCAACCCCGACGCGCACTTCGACCTGGTCCGGCCCGGTCTCGCGGTCTACGGGCTCTCACCCGTCCCGGACCTCGGCGCCCCCGAGGACTTCGGGCTGCGCGAGGCGATGCGGGTCACCGCCCGGCTGACGGTCGTCAAGCCGGCGCGAGCGGGCCAGGGCGTCAGCTACGGCCACGAGTACGTCACGCCCGCCGACACGGTGCTCGGCCTCGTGCCGATGGGCTATGCCGACGGCATCCCGCGCGCCGCCGGGTCGCTCGGGCCGGTGCAGGTGCGAGGGACCCGGCACCGGATCGCCGGTCGGGTCTGCATGGACCAGTTCGTCCTCGACCTCGGTGCGGGGTATGCCGGCGCCGCGGGTGACGAGGTCGTCATCCTCGGCCGCGGCTGCGACGGCGAGCCCACGGCCCAGGACTGGGCGGTGGCGACGCGGACGATCAACTATGAGATCGTCACCCGGATGAGCAACCGGCTGCCGCGCGTCTACCTCGGGGGCGACTCGTCGTGACGGCCGTCGTCGCGGGCAACTACGCCCACACCCCCGACACCGAGCGCACCGTCGTCACCGACGACGGGATCGCCCTGCACGTCGAGGTCGACGAGGGGTCCAGGGCCGCGAACGCCGGCCGGCCCCGCGAGGCACCACCGCGTCCGACTGTCGTCTTCTCGCACGGCTACACGCTCAGTCTTCGCAGCTGGGTCCTCCAGCGCCGGGCCCTCGTCGCGGCGGGCTACCGGGTCGTCCTCTGGGACCAGCGCAGCCACGGCCGGTCGGCGGTCTCGCCCATCGAGGACTGCACGATGGAGCGGATCGGTGCCGACCTCGACGCGGTCATCGAGGCAACGTGCCCCGACGGGCCGCTCGTCCTGATCGGCCACTCGATGGGCGGCATGACGATGATGTCGCTCGCCGGCCGCAACCCCGACCTCATCCGCAGCCGGGTCCTCGCGGCGGCCTTCGTCGCGACGAGTGCCGGCGGCCGCGGGATGACCTCGCTCGGCTTCGGACCCGTCCTCGGGCGGGCGATCGGTCGGGTCGGCCCGGGCGTGCTGACCCGCCTCGGCCGCCACCAGACCTGGCTCGACCGGTTCCGCCGGGTCGGGCGCGATGTCGAGGAGGTCGTCGTCAGCCGGTACTCCTTCGACTCCCACGTCAGCGAGGACCTCATCCGCTTCGTCGGCGACATGATCTTCGCAACCCCGCTCGAGGTGATGGCCGCGTTCATGCCGCACATCGACCGGCTCGACGAGCTCGAGCACCTCGACGCCTACCAGGGCATCGAGACCCTCGTCATGAACGGCGAGGGCGACATGCTCACCCCGCCCTCGCACAGCGAGGACATCGTCCGGCACATCCCCGGCGCCGAGCACGTCGTCGTCGAGCACTCCGGCCATCTCATCATGCTCGAGCACCCCGAACTGGTCACCCAGCAGCTGCTCATGCTCGTCGAGCGCGCCGAGCGCGCTCATGCGGCCGGGATCGCCATGAACCGCAAGCCGCGGGTCCGCCGGATGATCGCCGAGCTCTCGCCCCGTCGCCGTCCGCCCAGGAACTCCTCCACGAGAACGAAGTCCGTCTCCTGATGCCCCACCACGCCACGGCGGTCCTGCTGCCGCACGCCGATGACACCCGCGCCGCCGGCCGCGCCCTCGGGTCGGTCCTGCGAGCGGGCGACCTCGTCGTCCTCACCGGCTCCCTCGGGGCCGGCAAGACGACCCTGACCCAGGGCCTGGCCGAGGGTCTCGGCGTCCGCGGACCCATCACGTCCCCGACCTTCGTCATCGCCCGGGTCCACCCCTCGCTCGTCGGCGGGCCGGACCTGGTCCATGTCGACGCCTATCGGCTCGGCGGCCTCGACGAGCTCGACGGCCTCGACCTCGACACCTCCCTCGGCGACAGCGTCACCGTCGTCGAGTGGGGCCACGGACTCGCCGAGGAGCTGACCGAGGACCGGCTCGAGGTCGTCCTCGTCGCCGACGAGGTCAGCGAGGCGCGCACGCTCACCATCACGACGCACGGCCCGCGCTGGGCCGGCGCGGACCTTGTCGCCGTCCTGCAGGGGGCCGCCTCATGATGCTGCTGGGCATCGACACCGCCACGTCGGCGATCGCGGTCGCCCTCCACGACGGCACCGACGTCGTCGCCGTCGCCGACCGCGTCGACCCGCGGGGCCACACCGAGCACCTCGCCCCGCTCGTCGTCGAGGTGCTCGTCTCGGCCGGGATGACGCCCCGGGACCTCACCGACATCGCCGTCGGAACGGGGCCCGGACCGTTCACCGGGCTGCGCGTCGGCCTCGTCACCGCGGTGACGATGGGCCATGTCCTCGAGGTCCCGGTCCACGGCGTGTGCAGCCTCGACAGCCTGGCCGAGAGCGGCGCCCTCGTCGTCGAGGGCGACCTGCTCGTCGCGACCGACGCCCGGCGCAAGGAGGTCTACTGGGCCCGGTATGCCGCGGCCGACGGCTCCGCCCGCCGGGTCACCGCACCGGCCGTCGCCCGTCCCGCCGACGTGCCGGAGGGGGTGCGGGCGATGCCGACGGTCGGCCGCGGGCCGCAGCTCTACCCCGAGCTGTTCCCGTGGGCCGCCGGGCCCCTCGATGTCGACGCCGCCGCGCTCGTCCGCCTCGCCGCCCGCCGGATCGCGGCCGGGGAGCCGATGCCCGTCGACCCGCTCTACCTGCGCCGACCGGACGCCCTGACCACTGCCGAGCGCGACGCCCGATGACGACGGCCGCCACCCGGGCCGCCGGG
Source organism: uncultured Actinomycetota bacterium (assembly GCA_963728395.1). Classification (GTDB taxonomy): domain Bacteria; phylum Actinomycetota; class Actinomycetes; order Actinomycetales; family Dermatophilaceae; genus CAVSJJ01. The sequence continues at coordinate 449,053 of CAVSJJ010000004.1, read as the reverse complement.
CCCGTCCTGCGCGAGCTGCGATGGACCGACGTCCCCGCCCTCGCCGCCCTCGAGGAGCGGCTCTTCCAGGCGGACGCCTGGTCGAGCGCGTCCTGGTGGTCCGAGCTCGCCGGGCGGCCCCGCCGCGACTATGTCGTCGTCGACGACGGCGCCGGGCGGCTGCTCGGGTATGCCGGCCTCGACCACGGCGGTGAGGTGGCCGACATCATGACGATCGCCGTCAGCCCCGACGCCCAGGGTCGGGGGGTCGGCTCCCTGCTGCTCGGGGAGCTCGAGCGGCGCGCCCTCGGCCGGGGCGCGGCATACCTCATGCTCGAGGTGCGGGCCGACAACGCGCCGGCCCGAGCCCTCTACGACCGAGCCGGCTTCAGCGAGCTCGCCGTCCGGCGCCGCTACTACCAACCCGGCGACGTCGACGCCCTCGTCCTGCGCAAGCGGCTCGACCGGACCCACGACCTCGACGGGAGCAGCACCCATGAGTGAGAGCACCGCCCCCCTCGTCCTCGGCATCGAGACCTCGTGCGACGAGACCGGCGTCGGCATCGTCCGTGGCGAGGCGCTCCTCGTCGACGCCATCGCCAGTAGCGTCGAGGAGCACGCCCGCTTCGGTGGCGTCGTGCCCGAGGTCGCCAGCCGGGCCCACCTCGAGGCGATGGTCCCCACCCTCGAGCGGGCCTGCGCTCAGGCGGGGGTCCGGCTCGCCGACCTCGACGCGGTCGCCGTGACCAGCGGTCCCGGCCTCGCCGGCACCCTCATGGTCGGGGTCGCCGCGGCCAAGGCGCTGGCCCTGTCCCTCGGCGTCCCCCTCTACGGCGTCAACCACCTCGCCTCCCACGTCGCCGTCGACATCGTCGAGCACGGCCCGCTCCCCGAGCCGACGTTGGCCCTGCTCGTCTCGGGCGGCCACTCCTCGCTCCTTCTCGTGCCCGACGTCACCCACGATGTGCGCAGCCTCGGATCGACGATCGACGACGCGGCCGGCGAGGCGTTCGACAAGGTCGCCCGGGTCCTCGGTCTGCCCTTCCCCGGCGGCCCGTACATCGACCGCGCGGCCCGGGAGGGCACCGTCGAGATCGACTTCCCGCGCGGCCTGACCTCCGGGCGCGACATGCAGCGGCATCGCTTCGACTTCTCCTTCTCGGGGCTGAAGACGGCGGTCGCCCGGTGGGTGGCCGCCCGCGAGGCGGCGGGGGAGGCGGTGCCCGTCGCCGACGTCGCCGCGAGCTTCCAGGAGGCCGTCGTCGACGTCCTCACTCGCAAGGCCGTCCTCGCCTGCCGGGAGAACGGCGTGGACCATCTCCAGATCGGCGGCGGCGTCGCGGCCAACTCTCGGCTGCGGGCCATGGCCGCCGAACGGTGCGACGCGGCCGGCATCGAGCTGCGGGTGCCGCGCCCGGGGTTGTGCACCGACAACGGGGCGATGGTCGCCTCCCTCGGGGCGCAGCTGGTCCTGCGTGGGCGGACGCCGTCCTCGCTCATGCTCCCGGCCGACTCCTCGATGCCGGTCACCGAGGTCTCCGCCTGACCCGACCCGTCCCATGGGGGGCAGGGACCTGATCGGGCCCCGGGCCGCTGACGCGCGGTGGTGCTCAGCTCCGTCTGCCCGGGGGTTCGCCGCGTCGGGGCCGCCACGACGGGACTGCCGGCGAGCGTCGGTCGACGGCCTCGGCTCAGTTGCCGCCGCGCGGTGAGCAGGACAGCAGACCCATCCGCGCCTTGAGGGTGAGAACCCGCAGCACCGCGGCGCGCACGGTGTCCCGGAAGGTGTGATCGGTGCCCATCCGGCTTCGGACGGCGGCGGTCATCCGGTTCGCCTCGGCGGCCCGGCTGACGAGGACGACGTCGCCGCCGGCCGCGAGGAACCGGGTTGCCCGACGACCCACGGCGACCGACGAGACCGCCTTCGCGTCGAGGTCGTCCGACATGACGACGCCGCGGTAGCCCAGCGAGCCGCGGAGCAGCCCGGTGATGATGGTGGAGGAGAACGCCGCGGGGTTGTCGGCGTCGATCCGGGGATAGCGCGCGAGCGAGACCATGACCAGGCGCGCCCCGGCGCCGATGCCGTCGGCGAACGGGGTGAGGTAGGGGTCGTGGGGGCCGGTCACCGGGTCGGTGATGCCGCGACTGCTCGTGTCGGTGTTCTTGCTGACCCGGCCGAGACCGGGAAAGTGCTTGAGCGTGGGCTCCACGCCGCCCTCGCGCATCCCGTGGACGACGGCGACGACGTGGGTTCCGACGGTCCCGGGGTCGTGACCGAACTCCCGGTCGAACCGGCCGATGGGACCGTTGCGCCGCCCGAGGGAGGCCGGAACCGTGGCGGCGACCGGCGCGAGGTCGACGGTGACGCCGGCCGAGGCCAGCTCCCGGCCCCAGGTCCGGGATCGGAAGCGGAGGTCCTCGGGAGCCAGCCGGCCCTGGGCCAACGCCGAGGGGATGCTCGTGAAGCCGGTGCCGCGAAGGTGCTGGACGCTCCCACCCTCCTGGTCGGCCGCGACGAGCAGCGGTATGCCGCCCGTCGCCGCGCGGGTCGCCCGCCCCTGCAGGTGGGTCGCCGCCCGGTGCACCGTCGCCCGGCCCCACCACGTCCCCAGGAGGAAGACCCCACCGAGGTGGTCAGTGGCGATCCGGTCGTCAAGGGTCGAGGCGGCGGTGCCGGCAGGCAGTCCGACCATGATCAGCTGCCCCACCCGCTGGTCCGCGGTGAGCCGGGCGTCGGTGCGGCGGGCGCAGGCCACGGCGGGGTCGAGCGTCGGTGTGGGCGTGGGGCTCGGCGTCGGGCTGGGGCCGGCCGAGGTCGGCGACGGGGAGGGGCTCGAGGTCGCCGCCGTCGGCGAGGTCCGCACCGGGCCGACCGACCCGCTGACGGTGCAGCCGGCGAGCGCGGCACAGGCCACGAGTGCACCCGGCAGCGTCCCGCGGGGCGGGCGGGGACGATGGGCGCGGGGCGTGGGAACGGACACCGTCTCGACGGTAGCCCACCCGGAACGACGCCGCCTGACGTCACGATGGCACTTGCGGTGACGTCATTATGGTGTCATAGTGTGTCGCATGGACATCACCCCGTACATCGAGCAACTGCGTGGGGAGCTCCTCGCCGTCGCGGACGCGGCCGGGCCCGACGCCCGGGCGGCGGCCGAGCGGCTCACGCTCGCCCTCGACCCCGCCACCCGGATGGCGATGCTCGAGCTGCTGTCGGAGGCCGCCGCGGAGATCAGCACGCTCGTGCCGAGCGGTTCGATCGACGTCCGGCTGCGCGGCCGCGAGGCCGAGTTCGTCGTCGATGTCCCGCCGCCGCCACCGGCGCAGGACCCGACCCCGACCGCCGGCGAGGAGGCCGACGAGGAGGAGGATCCCGGCGACGTCGTCCGGATCACCCTCCGGCTCCCGGAGTCGGTGAAGGTCAAGGCCGAGGAGCTCGCCGCGCGCAGCGGCCGGTCGCTCAACGCCTGGATCGTCACCGCGCTGAAGACTGCGACCCGCGAGCGCGGAGCAACCTTCGAGGTCGACCTCAGCTCCTTCGTCTCCGGCGAGAGCTGGCCCTTCGGGCCGCAGACCGGCCGGAAGTCCTCCCGGCGCATGTCCGGCTGGGTCTGACCCGACCTGCCAGAGCCGGTGCCCCGGCCAGGCCACCTGAGCACACCCCGAGCAAGACGCACCCACCATCCGGGCCCGGGAGGCATACCCGCCGTCCGTCGATGCCGCACACCCTGGAGGAGCCATGCACCAGATGTTCACCACCCCCGAACCGATCGACCTCGCCGTCGAGATCCAGGCGGGCGAGGTGCGGATCACCGCCGCGCCGACGCAGGAGACCAGCGTGTCGGTCACCGGCGCCGGCGCGGACGAGGTCCGCATCGAGCAGGACGGCAGGACCATCTCCGTCATCGGGCCGCGGGCCGAGGGCCTGCTGCGGCGCGCTGCGAGCCTCGAGGTGTCCGTGACCGTCCCGGAGCACAGCGGCCTGCGGCTGCGGACCGGCTCCGCGGACGTGACGGTCCGCGGCCCCCTCGCCGGCGTGCAGGCCAAGACCGGGTCGGGAGACATCGCGCTGGAGTCGCTGGCCGGGCCGTCGCGCATCGTCTCCGGGTCCGGCGATCAGCGGGTCGAGCGTGCGGATGCTGCCCTCGAGGCGAGCTCCGGCTCCGGCGACATCCACATCGGCGCCGCGTCCCAGGGGCTGCGGGCCAAGGTCGGCTCGGGCGAGATCGTCGTCGACAGCGCGCTCGGCGAGGTGACGGCGACGACGGGCTCTGGCGACATCCGGATCCGGTCGATCGGCGCCGGTGAGACCCGGCTGCGGACCGGCTCGGGCGACGCGTGGGTCGGGGTCCCGGACGGCCTCGCCGTGTGGACCGACATTGCGAGCAACGGCGGGGTGACCTCCGGCCTCGCCCCGCGGGGCGCGCCGGCCGAGGGCGAGCCGTTCGTCGCCATCCGGGCGCAGGTGGGCAGCGGGACCGTCCACCTCGAGCAGGTCTGAGGCGGGGTCATGAGGCGCGCCTTCGCCCATGCCGGCTTCGGCCGGTTGTATGCCGGCCTGACGACGTCCGCCTTCGGCGACGCCGTCATGCTCCTCGTCCTCAGCATGTGGGTGAAGACGCTCACCGGGTCCAACTCCCGGGCCGGCCTGACCTTCCTCTTCATGCTGCTGCCGAGCCTCCTCGCCCCGGCGCTCGGCGTCTGGGTCGACCGGGTCCGGCGCCGGCCGCTCCTCGTCTGGGGCAACGTCGTCTCGGCTCTCGTCCTGCTGCCGCTGCTGTTCGTCGACGGGCCCGAGGACGTGTGGGTCATCTGGTCGGTCGCCGTCCTCTACGGCATCTCCTTCGTCGTGCTCCCGGCCGGGGTCAACGGGCTGCTCAAGGAGCTGCTTCCCGACGAGGTCCTCGTCGATGCCAACGCCTCGATCCAGACGACGAAGGAGGCCTTCCGCCTTGTCGGTCCGCTCATCGGAGCGGGCCTGTTCGCCGGCTTCGGCGGCGGCATCGTCGCCCTCGTCGATGCGGCCTCGTTCCTGCTCGCCGCGGCGGTCATCGCGACGATCCGGGTGCCGGAGGCCCAACCCGAGGCCGAGGAGTCCCACGTCTGGCACCAGATGGCCGCCGGGGTCCCCCACCTGCTCGGTGACCGGGTGCTGCGCGACGTGCTCGTCGGGTTCGGGATCATGCAGCTCGTCCTCGGCTTCACCGAGGCCTCGATCTACGCCCTCCTCGACGGCTTCGGCAAGCCGCCGACCTTCGTCGGCGTCGTCCTCACCGTGCAGGGCGTCGGGGCCGTCGCCGGCGGCCTCGGCTCGAGCCGGGTCGTGCGCCGCATCGGCGAGGTCAGCACGACGGTGCTCGGCATGGCCCTCCTCGCGACCGGCATCCTCGTCATCGCCCTGACCGACTCCCTCGCCGTCATGCTCGTCGCGGTCGGCATCCTCGGCACGGCGATCCCCCCGCTCTTCGTCTCCGTCATGACCCTCATCCAGCGCCGGACTCCGCAGCGGGTCATGGGCCGGGTCTCGATGGCCGCCGAGGTCGTCATGGGCGCCCCGCAGGCGTTCTCGCTCGCGCTCGGTGCCCTCCTCGTCGCCGTGCTCAGCTACCACGTCATCTTCGCGACGATCGCCGCGGTGACGGCGCTCGGCGCCGCCTACATTGTCGCTCGGCTGCGCGACCACATGCGCGAGGACTGGCGGCGGGCGGCCCCCGCGGCGCCGGCAGACCCGGTCGCCGGTCCGGGCCTGGTGCCCGGCGACTGACCGTCGGGCGGCCAGGGGCCGCCCCCGAGCCGCCGGTTGCTCACTAGGCTGCGGACATGCCAACGCCCGTCCCCGTCGTCCTCGATGTCGACACCGGCGTGGACGACGCCTGCGCCCTCCTCCTCGCCGCCCTCCACCCGGGGCTGGCCCTGCGCGCCGTCAGCTGCGTCGGCGGCAACGCACCCCTGTCGCACGTGGTGCGCAACACGCTCACCGTCCTCGCGACGTGTGGAGCCGCCGAGGTCCCGGTGGCGGCGGGGGCCGACCGTCCCCTCCTCGAGCACGCGCGTGACGCCCGTCATGTCCACGGTGCCGACGGGATGGCCGACCTCGCCCGCCCGGCTCCCGACCGGGGCCCCGACGGCCGGCACGCCGTCGAGCTGCTCCGTGACGTCGCGCTCGCCGGGGCGGCCGCGGGGGCGCCGGTGACCCTCGTGCCGCTCGCGCCGATGACCAACGTCGCGCTCCTCGCCCGGACCCACCCGGAGGCGTTCGCCGCGCTGGCCCGGGTCGTCTTCATGGGCGGTGGCGCCCAGGTGTCGAACGCGACCGCCTCGGCGGAGTTCAACGTCTTCCACGACCCCGAGGCGGCGGCCATCGTGCTCGATGCGTGCGTGGAGCACGCAGTGCCGGTGACGATGTACGGCCTCGACGTCTTCTATCGCCCCAGGATCACCCGTGAGCGGGCCGAGGCCCTCCTCGCCGCCGACGACGGCACCGGTCCTGCCTCGCTCGCCGGAGGGCTCATCCGGTTCATGTGCGATCGGTTCGGCGAGGGCAGCGCCTCGATCGGTGACGCCGGGGCAGTGGCGAGCGTGCTCGCCCCCGAGGCGCTCACGACCGTCCGGCTGCCGGTCCGGGTGGAGCTGTCCGGCACATGGACGCGCGGCCGGACCATCGTCGACCTGCGTGCCGCGGCGACCGACCTCGACCACGATCCGCACGGCCTGGCCCCGGCGCTCGTCGATGTCGCCCTTGACATCGACGAGCAGCGCATCACCGCCCTGTGGCTCGAGGCCATCGCCTCCGCCGTCCCCGCCACCACCGTGGAAGGAGCCCGCTGATGGGCCGCGTCGTCGTCCTCGGCTCGCTCAACATCGACCTCGTCACCCGGGTGGAGCGCCACCCGCGACCGGGGGAGACCCTGCTCGGCCAGGGGCTGCGCCGTCTCGCCGGGGGCAAGGGGGCCAACCAGGCGATCGCCGCCGCGGCCGCCGGAGCCGACGTCGCGATGGTCGGTGCCGTCGGCGACGACGCCGGGGGGGCGGCCTACCTCGCGCGGCTGCGTGGGCGCGGCATCGACACGAGCGGGGTCCGGGTCGTGACGGGGGAGCCGAGCGGTCACGCCCTCATCGCCGTCGACGACGCCGGGGAGAACTCGATCATCGTCATCCCGGGCGCCAACGCCCACGTCCCGGCCGACGCCGCCCTCGTCGCCGGACTCGGCCCGGGCGACGTCATCCTCCTCCAGCTCGAGGTCCCGCTGCGGACCGTCGCGGTCGCCGCGCGAGCGGCGCGCACGGCCGGCGCCCGCGTCGTCCTCAACGCCGCGCCGTATGCCGCCCTCCCGGCAGACGTCGTCGCGCTCGCCGACCCGCTCGTCGCCAACGAGCACGAGGCCCGCCAGCTGGCCGACGCCGGCGGGGTGGCCGGCTCACTCCTGGTCACCTTCGGCGCCGCCGGTGCGGCGTGGGACGGCGTGTCCGCGCCCGGCGTGGCCGTGCCTGCCGAGGAGGTCGTCGATACGACGGGGGCCGGGGACGCCTTCTGCGGGGCCCTCGCCGCCGCGCTGGCGGCCGGCGCGGACCGTGACGCCGCTCTCGCCGCCGCCCAGTCCGCTGGGGCCGACGCGGTCCGACACGCGGGGGCGCAGGCCCACCCCGAGCTCTGAGCGAGGGCCGCTCCAGCGGCCGCTGACCTGCGCAGACGCCGTCCGGCGGGCGCGGCATACCCTCCGCCGGGCGGCCGGGGTGGCCGGAGCCGGCCCCGGCCTGGGGCTGTCCCGCGACGCGCCGTGACCGGTCCGTGTCTTGACGCCGGAGGGCAGCAGGTTCCATAGTCGTCGCGTCGAACGACGGACCGCCGCTGGTCCCCGGGTAGCGCCCGGGAATCCCCGGCCCCGCCCGCCGACCGCCCCCCGCAGCCATCGGGCTGGACAGGGTTGGACGGTCGTGCCTTTTTCGAGTAGGCTGTCGCTTTGCGCTGCCTTCTGTCCTCCACCCGCTCATCGGTGAGCCTTCTGTCGTCGTGCCGTGCTGCCCCCGGGCAGCGACGCCGGCGGGACTGTTGCCTGGGTCGGGGAGTGTCGGTGGTGGCGACACCTGAAGAACTCGACAGGTCAGTGGAAGGACCCATCCTTGGCTGCCTCGCGCACCGCATCCTCGACGTCCACCGCACGGACGGCCTCGGGCCGTCTGTCCTTCGCCAAGATCCGTGAGCCACTGGAGGTCCCTGACCTCCTCGCGCTGCAGACCGAGAGCTTCGACTGGCTCCTCGGCAATGAGCGCTGGCAGGAGCGGGTCGCCGCCGCCGCGTCCCAGGGGAGGGACGACGTGCCCGACCGCTCCGGCCTCGAGGAGATCTTCGACGAGATCTCCCCGATCGAGGACTTCAGCGGCTCGATGTCGCTGTCGTTCCGCGACCACCGCTTCGAGGAGGTCAAGTACTCCATCGAGGACTGCAAGGAGCGCGACCAGACCTACTCCGCGCCCCTGTTCGTCACCGCGGAGTTCATGAACACGACGACCGGCGAGATCAAGAGCCAGACCGTCTTCATGGGCGACTTCCCGCTCATGACCGAGCGCGGCACGTTCATCATCAACGGCACCGAGCGCGTCGTCGTCTCCCAGCTCGTCCGCAGCCCGGGTGTCGTCTTCGAGCGCACCCCCGACAAGACGTCCGACAAGGACATCTACACCGCCAAGGTCATCCCGAGCCGCGGCGCCTGGCTCGAGTTCGAGATCGACAAGCGCGACATGGTCGGCGTCCGCGTCGACCGCAAGCGCAAGCAGTCGGTCACCGTCCTGCTCAAGGCCCTCGGCTGGACCACCGAGCAGATCCTCGAGGAGTTCGGCGACTACGAGTCGATGCGCCTGACCCTCGAGAAGGACAACACGACCGACCAGGGCGACGCGCTGCTGGACATCTACCGGAAGCTGCGCCCGGGCGAGCCGCCGACCAGGGAGGCCGCCCAGACCCTGCTGGACAACCTGTACTTCAACGGCAAGCGCTACGACCTGGCCAAGGTCGGCCGCTACAAGCTGAACAAGAAGCTCGGTGTCGACGGCGACCTCAGCCAGTCGACCCTGACGATCGACGACATCGTCGCGACGATCAGGTACCTCGTCTCGCTGCACGCCGGCGAGGACACGATGCAGGGCCACCGCAAGGGCGAGGAGGTCGAGCTGCGGGTCGAGACCGACGACATCGACCACTTCGGCAACCGCCGCCTGCGCAGCGTCGGCGAGCTCATCCAGAACCAGGTCCGCACCGGCCTGTCCCGGATGGAGCGCGTCGTCCGTGAGCGGATGACGACCCAGGACGTCGAGGCGATCACGCCGCAGACGCTCATCAACATCCGCCCGGTCGTGGCGTCCATCAAGGAGTTCTTCGGCACCAGCCAGCTCTCCCAGTTCATGGACCAGAACAACCCGCTGGCGGGGCTGACCCACAAGCGCCGCCTGTCGGCGCTCGGCCCGGGTGGCCTCTCCCGCGACCGCGCCGGCATGGAGGTCCGTGACGTCCACCCGTCGCACTACGGCCGGATGTGCCCGATCGAGACCCCCGAGGGTCCGAATATCGGCCTCATCGGCTCGCTCGCGTCCTACGGGCGGATCAACTCCTTCGGGTTCATCGAGACCCCGTACCGCAAGGTGGAGTACGGCAAGATCACCGACCAGATCGTCTACCTCACCGCCGACGAGGAGGACGAGTACGTCAAGGCCCAGGCCAACGCCACCCTCACCCCGGACGGCGGCGCCTTCGCCCACGACCGAGTCCTCGTCCGGACCCGAGGCGGTGAGGTCGAGTACATCCCGGCCGTCGACGTCGACTACATGGACGTCTCCGCCCGGCAGATGGTCTCCGCGGCCACCGCCCTCATCCCGTTCCTCGAGCACGACGACGCCAACCGGGCGCTCATGGGCTCGAACATGCAGCGCCAGGCCGTGCCGCTCGTGAAGTCCGAGGCGCCGCTCGTCGGCACCGGCATGGAGTTCCGCGCCGCCATCGACTCCGGCGACGTCGTCGTCGCCGAGAAGGCCGGTGCGGTGACCGAGGTCTCCGCCGACCTCGTGACGGTGGCCGCCGACGACGGCACGACACGCACCTACCGGATCAACAAGTTCAACCGGTCCAACCAGGGCAACTCCTACAACCAGCGGGTCGTGGTCGCCGAGGGCGACCACGTCGAGGCCGGTGGTCTCATCGCAGACGGTCCCGCGACCGACGGCGGCGAGATGGCCCTGGGCCGCAACCTGCTGGTCGCGTTCATGCCATGGGAGGGTCACAACTACGAGGACGCGATCATCCTCAGCCAGCGGCTCGTCCAGGACGACGTCCTCTCCTCGATCCACATCGAGGAGCACGAGGTCGACGCCCGTGACACGAAGCTGGGCCCGGAGGAGATCACCCGCGACATCCCCAACGTCTCCGAGGAGGTCCTCGCCGACCTCGACGAGCGCGGGATCATCCGGATCGGCGCCGAGGTGCGCGACGGGGACCTCCTCGTCGGCAAGGTCACGCCCAAGGGCGAGACCGAGCTCACCCCGGAGGAGCGGCTGCTCCGCGCCATCTTCGGTGAGAAGGCCCGAGAGGTGCGTGACACCTCGCTCAAGGTGCCGCACGGTGAGACCGGCACGATCATCGGCGTCAAGGTGTTCGACAAGGACGATGGCGACGAGCTGCCCCCCGGTGTCAACCAGCTCGTCCGGGTCTACGTCGCCAACAAGCGCAAGATCACCGACGGTGACAAGCTCGCCGGCCGGCACGGCAACAAGGGCGTCATCTCCAAGATCCTCCCGGTCGAGGACATGCCGTTCCTCGAGGACGGCACCCCCGTCGACGTCGTGCTCAACCCGCTCGGCGTCCCGGGCCGGATGAACGTCGGGCAGATCCTCGAGCTGCACCTGGGCTGGGCAGCCAGCCAGGGCTGGAAGATCGAGGGCGACCCCGACTGGGCCGCGCTCATCCCGGAGGAGGCCCGCCAGGCCGAGCCGGGGACCCGCGTCGCGTCGCCGGTCTTCGACGGCGCCCGCGAGAACGAGATCGTCGGCCTGCTCGGGTCGACCCTCCCGACCCGGGACGGTGACCGGCTCATCGACGGGTCCGGCAAGGCGCGGCTGTTCGACGGTCGCTCCGGTGAGCCCTTCCCCGAGCCGATCGCCGTGGGCTACATGTACATCCTCAAGCTGCACCACCTCGTGGACGACAAGATCCACGCGCGCAGCACGGGTCCGTACTCGATGATCACCCAGCAGCCGCTCGGCGGTAAGGCCCAGTTCGGTGGCCAGCGCTTCGGCGAGATGGAGGTCTGGGCGCTCGAGGCCTACGGCGCGGCATACGCGCTTCAGGAGCTGCTCACGATCAAGTCCGACGACGTCAACGGCCGCGTCAAGGTCTACGAGGCGATCGTCAAGGGCGACAACATCCCGGAGCCGGGCATCCCCGAGTCCTTCAAGGTGCTCATCAAGGAGATGCAGTCCCTCTGCCTCAACGTCGAGGTCCTGTCCAGTGACGGGCAGGCCATCGAGATGCGCGAGGCCGAGGAGGACGTCTTCCGGGCGGCCGAGGAGCTGGGGATCGACCTGAGCCGGCGCGAGCCGAGCAGCGTCGAAGAGGTGTGACGCGCGGGTATGCCGCGCCGCCCCGGCGGCCGCGGCATACCCGGCCCGCACCACCGACAGAGACACATCTCAACCACAGATTTCGAACGAAAACCGAGAGAAGGAATCGCGTGCTCGACGTCAACTTCTTCGACGAGCTCCGGATCGGCCTGGCGACCGCCGAGGACATCCGCGCCTGGAGTCACGGTGAGGTCAAGAAGCCCGAGACGATCAACTACCGCACCCTCAAGCCCGAGAAGGACGGCCTCTTCTGCGAGAAGATCTTCGGCCCGACCCGGGACTGGGAGTGCGCCTGCGGAAAGTACAAGCGGGTCCGCTTCAAGGGCATCATCTGTGAGCGCTGCGGCGTCGAGGTGACCCGGGCGGCCGTCCGCCGCGAGCGGATGGGCCACATCGAGCTCGCCGCGCCCGTCACCCACATCTGGTACTTCAAGGGCGTCCCGAGCCGGCTCGGGTACCTCCTCGACCTCGCGCCGAAGGACCTCGAGAAGGTCATCTACTTCGCGGCGTACATGATCACCCACGTCGACGACGGGCAGCGGCACACCGACCTACCCTCGCTCGAGGCGCAGATCGGCGTCGAGAAGAAGGAGATCCAGAACCGCCGCGACTCCGACGTCGAGGCCCGCGCCAAGAAGCTCGAGGACGACGTCGCCGCGCTGGAGGCCGAGGGTGCCAAGTCCGACGCCAAGCGCAAGGTCCGCGACTCGGCCGAGCGCGAGATGAACGCCATCCGGCGCCGCGCCGACGCCGAGGTCGAGCGCCTCGAGCAGGTCTGGGACCGCTTCAAGAACCTCAAGGTCCAGGACCTCGAGGGCGACGAGGTCCTCTACCGCGAGATGCGCGACCGGTTCGGCCTCTACTTCGAGGGCGGCATGGGCGCCGCGGCGATCCAGAAGCGGCTGGAGACCTTCGACCTCGAGGCGGAGGCGGCCAGCCTGCGCGAGACCATCGCCACCGGCAAGGGGCAGCGCAAGACCCGCGCCCTCAAGCGGCTCAAGGTCGTCAGCGCCTTCCAGACGACGACGAACCAGCCGGTCGGCATGGTCCTCGATGCGATCCCGGTCATCCCGCCGGACCTGCGCCCGATGGTGCAGCTCGACGGGGGCCGCTTCGCCACCTCCGACCTCAACGACCTCTACCGCCGGGTCATCAACCGGAACAACCGCCTCAAGCGGCTCCTCGATCTCGGCGCCCCGGAGATCATCGTCAACAACGAGAAGCGGATGCTCCAGGAGGCCGTCGACAGCCTGTTCGACAACGGCCGTCGTGGCCGTCCGGTCACCGGACCGGGCAACCGCCCGCTGAAGTCGCTGTCGGACATGCTCAAGGGCAAGCAGGGCCGGTTCCGTCAGAACCTCCTCGGCAAGCGCGTCGACTACTCGGGCCGGTCCGTCATCGTCGTCGGCCCGCAGTTGAAGCTGCACCAGTGCGGCCTGCCGAAGCAGATGGCGCTCGAGCTGTTCAAGCCGTTCGTCATGAAGCGGCTCGTCGACCTCGACCACGCCCAGAACATCAAGTCGGCCAAGCGGATGGTCGAGCGCCAGCGCTCGGTCGTGTGGGACGTCCTCGAGGAGGTCATCACCGAGCACCCCGTGCTGCTCAACCGCGCGCCGACGCTGCACCGCCTCGGCATCCAGGCGTTCGAGCCGCAGCTCGTCGAGGGCAAGGCGATCCAGATCCACCCGCTGGTCTGCACGGCCTTCAACGCCGACTTCGACGGTGACCAGATGGCGGTCCACGTACCGCTGTCGGCCGAGGCCCAGGCCGAGGCCCGGATCCTGATGCTCTCGAGCAACAACATCCTCAAGCCGGCCGACGGGCGCCCGGTGACCATGCCGACCCAGGACATGATCATCGGTCTGTACCACCTCACCTCGGCGGTCGAGGACGGTCCGGGTGCCGGGCGGATGTTCGGCTCGACGGCCGAGGCGCGGATGGCGTTCGACGCGGGCGAGATCCTGCTCGGCAGCCCGGTGAAGATCCGGCTCCGGGACGTCGTGCCGACCCCGCTGGCCGTGTTGCCGGAGGGCGTCGAGACCGACGAGAGGGGCTTCCTCGCCGCATGGACCGTCGACACGACGCTCGGTCGGGCGCTCTTCAACGAGACGCTCCCGGTCAACTACCCGTACATCAACGACCAGGTCGACAAGAAGCGCCTCTCGACGATCGTCAACGACCTCGCCGAGCGCTACAGCAAGGTCGAGGTCGCCGCGTCGCTCGACGCGCTCAAGGAGTACGGCTTCCACTGGGCCACCCGGTCCGGGACGACGGTCGCCATCTCCGACGTCGTGACGCCGCCGCGCAAGGGCGAGATTCTCGAGGGCTACGAGTCCAAGGCCGAGAAGGTCCAGACCCAGTACGAGCGCGGTCTCATCACCGACGACGAGCGCCGCCAGGAGCTCATCGAGATCTGGACACAGGCGACGAACGAGATCGCCAAGGAGATGGAGGCGAACATCCCGCCGACGAACACCATCTTCCGGATGGTCTCCTCCGGCGCCCGTGGTAACTGGATGCAGTTGCGCCAGATCGCCGGCATGCGCGGCCTCGTGTCGAACCCGAAGGGTGACATCATCCCGCGGCCGATCCGCGCGAACTTCCGCGAGGGCCTGTCGGTGCTGGAGTTCTTCATCTCGACGCACGGCTCGCGGAAGGGTCTCGCGGACACCGCGCTGCGGACCGCGGACTCGGGCTACCTCACCCGTCGCCTCGTCGACGTCTCCCAGGACGTCATCATCCGCGAGGACGACTGTGGCACCGACCGCGGGCTGGCCATGCCGATCTCCCAGGTCGACGAGCGCACCGGTGAGCGACGGGTCCACGACGAGGTCGAGACCTCCGTCTACGCCCGCTCGCTCGCCGAGGACGTCACCGACGACCAGGGCGAGGTCCTGGCCCAGGCCGGTATCGACCTCGGTGACGTCGTCATCGGTGCGCTGTTCGCGGCCGGCGTCGACTCGGTCAAGGTGCGCTCGGTCCTCACCTGCGACTCCAAGGTGGGCACCTGCGCCAAGTGCTACGGACGCTCGCTCGCGACCGGCAAGCTCGTCGACATCGGCGAGGCGGTCGGCATCATCGCCGCCCAGTCGATCGGTGAGCCCGGCACCCAGCTGACGATGCGCACCTTCCACACCGGTGGTGTGGCCGGTGACGACATCACCCAGGGCCTGCCGCGTGTCGTCGAGCTCTTCGAGGCCCGCACCCCCAAGGGTGTCGCGCCGATCGCCGAGGCGACCGGCCGGATCACCATCGAGGAGACCGACAAGGCCCGGCGCATCCTGCTCACCCCGGACGACGGCTCGACCGAGCACGCCTACCCGGTGAGCAAGCGCGCCCGCGTCCTCATCAGCGACGGCCAGCACGTCGAGGCCGGCACCCAGCTGACCCAGGGGTCGATCGACCCCAAGCAGGTGTTGCGCATCCTCGGCCCCCGCGCCGTCCAGATGCACCTCGTCGACGAGGTCCAGGCCGTCTACCGCCAGCAGGGTGTGTCGATCCACGACAAGCACATCGAGGTCATCGTCCGGCAGATGCTGCGCCGGATCACGATCATCGAGGCCGGCGACGCCGACCTCCTCCCGGGGATGCTCGCCGAGCGCGGCCGCTTCGAGGAGGAGAACCGGCGGGTCGTCTCCGAGAACGGTCGTCCCGCCTCGGGCCGTCCCGAGCTCATGGGGATCACCAAGGCGTCGCTCGCGACCGACTCGTGGCTGTCTGCGGCGTCGTTCCAGGAGACCACGCGGGTGCTCACCGAGGCGGCCATGGAGGCCAAGTCCGACCCGCTGCTCGGCCTCAAGGAGAACGTCATCCTCGGCAAGCTCATCCCCGCCGGCACCGGCCTGATGCGCTACCGCAACATCAAGGTCGAGCCGACCGAGGAGGCCAAGGCCGCGATGTACTCGATGCCGAGCTACGAGGACTTCGCCTACCCGGTCTTCGGCCCGGGCAGCGGCGAGGCCGTCCGGCTCGACGACGCAGAGCTCGGCCTGGACCGCCTCAGCTGAGGCCGTCCGACCCGACAGGGCGGGTATGCCGCGCACGCAGCGGCATACCCGCCCTTCGTCGTGCCCGCCCCACCCCGCGCCACCGTCGCGGCCCCGGGGCCCGGGGGCCCGGGCTAGGTTGGGGCGGTGCAGGGCGAGACGGAGCGGGCGAGGACCATCGCCCGGGCGGACACCGCGCTCGGCGAGGTCGCCGTGCGCCGCCGGGGGAGCGTGCTCGAACTCGTCGTCAACGGCGCCTTCGTCATGGACACGGTCGACACGAGCACCGAGGTCGCCCTCGCGACGGAGGCGCTGGCCGTTCACGACCACCCGGCCCGGGTCCTCGTCGGCGGTCTCGGCCTCGGCTTCACCACCCGCGCCGTTCTCGCCGACCCCCGCGTCGAGCACGTCGACGTCGTCGAGCTCGCCGAACCGCTCGTCCGCTGGGCCCGTGCCGGGCTCGCGCCCGAGCTCGGTGGTCCGGCCGGGGACCCGCGCTGCCGCCTCCACGTGGCCGACATCGGCGAGGTCCTCGCCGGGAACGCCGGTCCCGCCGGGCCGTGGGACCTCGTCCTCCTCGACGTCGACAACGGCCCGGACTTCCTCGTCCATGCCTTCAACGCCGGCCTCTATGCCGCGCCCGGTCTCGCCCGGGCCCGCGGCCGGTTGGCGGTCGACGGTGCCCTGTCCGTGTGGTCCTCCCACGAGGCTCCCGGGCTGCTGGAGAACCTACGTGAGGTGGCCGGGCCGCGGGATCGGGTGCAGGAGCGCGGTGCCACCGTCCATCGGGAGGGGCGGGCCCTGCACTACGCCCGCTACACGCTGATCCGACGGGAGTGAGGAAGATGCGCCCGGACCTGGTCATCCGCCGCGAGGAGCCCGGCGACGTCGACGCCGTGCGCTCGCTGCTCGAGCGCGCCTTCCCGGTGCCGGACGGTGCCGAGCACGCCGTCGAGACCGCCCTCGTCGACGGCCTGCGGGCCGACGGCGACGTCATCTCGGAGCTGTCGTTCGTCGCCGTCCTCCACGGGGCGGTCCTCGGACAGGTGCTCTGCAGCCGCGCGAGCCTCGCCGGACGCCCGTCGGTGGGGCTCGGGCCGCTCGCCGTGGACCCGAACGTCCAACGCCAGGGGATCGGCGCGGCCCTCATGGCCGCGGTCATCGCGACGGCCGACCGACGTGGCGAGCCATGCCTGGTCCTGCTCGGTGACCCCGACTACTACGGATGGTTCGGTTTCGAGACCGCCGCCGGCCGGGGTATCGTCTCGCCGGGCCCGTGGCGCGAGCGGTTCTTCCAGGTCAGGGTGCTGCGAGCCTGGCGCGCGGAGCTGGCCGGGCCGTGCCGCTAGCCCCCGCGTTCGAGCGGCTCTGACCGGGCCCGGGCGGGCAGCGACGATTTGGAGCAGTGCCTGCCTGCCGGTAGCATTTGAGTCTGCGTCTGGCTAGGTCCGGATGCCTCACGCCGAGCGTTTGACGCGCGGCGCGCCCACCTCTCGCCGGGCGCCCCTCCACGATCTCCGTCCCGGAGGTCAGCCATGGGGAGTGCAGGGGAGAGCACCCACTCCGACACTCCCGATCACGGGGGCCGGGGAGGGCCATGACAAGGAGTCCGACCGGACCGGCATCGGCCGCACCGGCGGGCATCGACCAGAGTACGGAGATCAGGTTGCCTACCATCAACCAGCTGGTGCGCAAGGGCCGGCAGGACAAGACCGCCAAGGTCAAGACCCCTGCGCTCAAGGGCTCGCCGCAGCGCCGCGGGGTCTGCACCCGCGTCTACACCACCACCCCGAAGAAGCCGAACTCGGCGCTGCGCAAGGTCGCCCGCGTGCGGCTGACGAGCGGCATCGAGGTCACCGCCTACATCCCGGGCGTCGGTCACAACCTCCAGGAGCACTCCATCGTGCTCGTCCGCGGCGGCCGGGTGAAGGACCTGCCCGGCGTGCGCTACAAGATCATCCGCGGGTCGCTCGACACGCAGGGCGTCAAGGGTCGCCAGCAGGCCCGTTCCCGCTACGGCGCGAAGAAGGAGAAGAAGTAATGCCTCGCAAGGGCCCCGCTCCCAAGCGCCCGCTCGTCGTCGACCCCGTCTACGGCAGCCCCCTCGTGACCGCCCTGGTGAACAAGGTGCTCCTCGACGGCAAGAAGTCGATCGCCGAGAACATCGTCTACGGCGCCCTCGAGGGCTGCCGCGACAAGACCGGCAGCGACCCGGTCGTCACCCTCAAGCGTGCCCTCGACAACATCCGGCCGACCCTCGAGGTCAAGTCCCGCCGCGTCGGCGGTGCCACCTACCAGGTCCCGGTCGAGGTCAAGCCGACCCGCGCGACGACGCTGTCGCTGCGTTGGCTCGTCGGCTACTCCCGGCAGCGCCGTGAGAAGACGATGACCGAGCGGCTCATGAACGAGATCCTCGACGCCTCCAACGGCCTCGGTGCCGCGGTGAAGCGCCGCGAGGACACCCACAAGATGGCCGAGTCGAACAAGGCCTTCGCGCACTACCGCTGGTGACCCCGAGCGCCGGTATGCCGCGCCGCACCGCCTGGCGCCGCCTACCGGCCGGGGACCGCGGTCCGACGATGCGGTCGGCCGACCGGCGTCACCCCCCGCCGGCACCCACACCTGAGAACCACGACCACGAGCGAGATGAGAAACCCAAGTGGCACTCGACGTCCTGACGGACCTCACCAAGGTCCGCAACATCGGCATCATGGCGCACATCGACGCCGGCAAGACCACGACGACGGAGCGCGTCCTCTTCTACACCGGGATCAACTACAAGATCGGTGAGGTCCACGACGGCGCGGCCACGATGGACTGGATGGAGCAGGAGCAGGAGCGCGGCATCACCATCACCTCGGCCGCGACGACGACCTTCTGGAAGAACAACCAGATCAACATCATCGACACCCCGGGACACGTCGACTTCACCGTCGAGGTCGAGCGCTCGCTGCGCGTGCTCGACGGCGCCGTCGCCGTCTTCGACGGCAAGGAGGGCGTCGAGCCGCAGTCCGAGACGGTCTGGCGTCAGGCGGACAAGTACGAGGTCCCGCGCATCTGCTTCGTCAACAAGATGGACAAGCTCGGTGCCGACTTCTACTTCACGGTGCAGACGATCAAGGACCGTCTCGGTGCGACCCCGCTCGTGGTCCAGCTGCCGATCGGCGCGGAGAGCACGTTCGAGGGCGTCGTCGACCTGCTCCAGATGAAGGCGATGCTCTGGCGCGGTGAGGTCGGCAAGGGCGAGGACTACTCGCTCGAGGACGTCCCTGCCGACCTCGTCGAGAAGGCAGAGCAGTACCGCCACGAGCTCGTCGAGGCCGTCGCCGAGGCGAACGAGGACCTGCTCGAGAAGTACCTCGAGGAGGGCGAGCTGTCGATCGAGGACCTCAAGGCCGGCATCCGCACGATGACCGTCGCCAACTCGGCCTACCCCGTCCTGTGCGGCTCGGCCTTCAAGAACAAGGGCGTCCAGCCCATGCTCGACGCGGTGATCGACTACCTCCCCAGCCCGCTCGACGTCCCGCCCATGGTCGGGCATCGTCCGGGGGCCGAGGAGGACAAGGTCGATCGTCACCCGGACAGCGAGGAGCCCTTCTCGGCGCTCGCGTTCAAGGTCGCGGCGCACCCCTTCTTCGGCAAGCTGACGTTCGTCCGGGTCTACTCCGGTCGCGTCGACGCGGGCAGCCCGGTCATGAACTCGACCAAGCTGAAGAAGGAGCGGGTCGGCAAGCTGTTCCAGATGCACGCCAACAAGGAGAACCCCGTCGAGCGTGCCCAGGCCGGCCACATCTACGCGATGATCGGTTTGAAGGACACGACGACGGGTGACACCCTCTGCGACCCGCAGGACCCGGTGGTCCTCGAGTCGATGACTTTCCCCGAGCCGGTCATCCAGGTCGCCATCGAGCCGAAGACGAAGAGCGACCAGGAGAAGCTCAGCACGGCCATCCAGAAGCTGGCCGAGGAGGACCCGACGTTCCAGGTCTCCCTCGACGAGGACACCGGACAGACGATCATCGCCGGCATGGGCGAGCTCCACCTCGACATCCTCGTCGACCGGATGAAGCGTGAGTTCAAGGTCGAGGCGAACGTCGGCAAGCCGCAGGTGGCCTACCGCGAGACGATCCGCCGGACGGTCGAGAAGCTCGACTACACCCACAAGAAGCAGACCGGTGGGTCGGGTCAGTACGCGAAGGTCCAGATCACCATCGAGCCGCTCGACACGACCGGCGGCGAGCTCTACGAGTTCGTCAACAAGGTCACCGGCGGTCGCGTCCCGCGCGAGTACATCCCCTCCGTCGACCACGGCATCCAGGACGCCATGCAGTACGGCGTCCTCGCCGGGTACCCGCTCGTGGGAGTCAAGGCCACCCTGCTCGACGGCCAGTCCCACGACGTCGACTCCTCGGAGATGGCGTTCAAGATCGCGGGGTCGATGGCCCTCAAGGAGGCCGTCCGCAAGGCGGAGCCGGTCCTCCTCGAGCCGATGATGTCCGTCGAGGTCCGCACGCCCGAGGAGTACATGGGCGACGTCATCGGCGACATCAACTCTCGTCGTGGCCACATCCAGGCGATGGAGGACATCTCGGGGGCGAAGGTCGTCCGCGGCCTGGTCCCCCTCTCGGAGATGTTCGGCTACGTCGGGGACCTGCGGTCCAAGACGCAGGGCCGGGCGAACTACTCCATGGAGTTCGACTCCTACGCCGAGGTCCCGAAGTCCGTGGCCGAGGAAATCATCAAGAAGACGCGGGGCGAGTGACCGCTAGACTGGTCGCCGTTTCGTAATCAGCACCCACCACCAGACGACGCCACGTCCTGTCGGTCGTTCGGCGTAACCCAAGAGAACAGTCCTGAGGAGGACACAAGTGGCGAAGGCAAAGTTCGAGCGGACCAAGCCGCACGTCAACATCGGCACCATCGGTCACATCGACCACGGTAAGACGACGCTGACCGCGGCCATCTCCAAGGTTCTGCACGACAAGTACCCGGACCTGAACCCGGTGTTCGCGTTCGACGACATCGACAAGGCTCCGGAAGAGAAGCAGCGCGGCATCACCATCTCGATCGCGCACATCGAGTACCAGACGGAGAACCGTCACTACGCGCACGTCGACTGCCCGGGTCACGCCGACTACATCAAGAACATGATCACCGGCGCGGCCCAGATGGACGGCGCGATCCTCGTCGTCGCCGCGACCGACGGTCCGATGCCGCAGACGAAGGAGCACGTCCTCCTGGCCCGCCAGGTCGGCGTTCCCTACATCGTCGTGGCGCTCAACAAGGCCGACATGGTCGACGACGAGGAGATCCTCGAGCTCGTCGAGATGGAGGTCCGCGAGCTGCTCTCCGAGTACGAGTTCCCGGGCGACGACCTGCCGGTCATCCGCGTCTCGGCGCTCAAGGCGCTCGAGGGCGACGAGCAGTGGGGCCAGACCGTCCTCGAGCTCATGGACGCCGTCGACGAGTCGATCCCCGAGCCGGCACGGGAGACGGACAAGCCGTTCCTCATGCCGGTCGAGGACGTCTTCACGATCACCGGTCGCGGAACGGTCGTCACCGGCCGCATCGAGCGCGGCATCCTCAAGGTCAACGAGGAGGTCGAGATCGTCGGCATCCACGAGGCCTCGCAGAAGACCACGGTCACCGGCATCGAGATGTTCCGCAAGCTCCTCGACGAGGGCCGCGCGGGCGAGAACGTCGGCCTGCTCCTTCGCGGCACGAAGCGCGAGGAGGTCGAGCGCGGCCAGGTCGTGGTCAAGCCCGGCTCGATCACGCCGCACACCGAATTCGACGCCAACGTCTACATCCTGTCCAAGGACGAGGGTGGCCGGCACACGCCGTTCTACGACAACTACCGTCCCCAGTTCTACTTCCGGACCACGGACGTGACCGGTGTCGTGCACCTGCCCGAGGGAACCGAGATGGTCATGCCCGGTGACAACACCGACATGTCGGTCGAGCTCATCCAGCCGATCGCCATGGAGGAGGGCCTGAAGTTCGCGATCCGCGAGGGCTCGCGCACCGTGGGGGCCGGCCGGGTCACCAAGATCAACAAGTGACCTGACGCCGGGCCACCGGCATCCGACGGGCCCCCGCACCAGCACCGGTGCGGGGGCCCGTCGCCGTCCGGGACCGCGACGCTCCAGCCGATGGTGAACACCTCGCTCCCGGCGCCGGCGCACAGCCCCCGCGACCTGCTGAGCAGGGCGTTGGCGCTCTGGAGCGGGGGCGGCACGACGGTCGGGACCATGCCGGCCATGGCGGGGAGAGCCGAGCCCGTTCGCCCCGCCCGCGACGACCTGGGCGGCCCGAAGGGTCCACCGGGGCGGACGCCGGTGAGGAGCAGGACCGCCGTGACTCCCTGGGCGCCGGCGCCGACGAGGTTGGTCGCCTGGAGGACGAGAGCGGGGGCAACCGGCGACGACCCCCGCCGAAGAGGAGGTGCAGGACCACCGGCACCGTCCGGGCGGCGAGACGCGAACGGCCGGTGCCGGAGGGGCTGCCGGGAGTCGCGCCAGGTCATGCCGGCTCGATGAGGGCGAAGAGCGAGAGGTTGGCCCGCTCGGTGCCGTCGGTGTGCGGTGGCCGGACGCCCTCATGGAGCAGCGCCGAGGCGCGGACGAGGAGGTCCCGGGCCTGCCGCTCCTCGGGGCGCCAGGGGTGGTGGTATCGCCCGGCCCGGACTCTCGGGCCACCTCGGCCGCGGTGAGGTCCGCGCCGGTGAGCAGTGAGAGCATCCGCAGCCGGAGCGGGTGGCCGGGGGCCCGTATGCCGCGGCATACGGGCCCCCGTGGTGCGTCCTTCAGGTGCGAGCCACGCCTAGCAGGTCAGGCCCACGTTGAAGTAGGTGTCCTCGAGCGCGCTCGAGGCATTGGTCACCCGGACGTAGACGTTGCCCGAGGCGCCGCCCGAGTTGTCGACCGAGACGTCGCGGGTGGTGGCGAAGATGAGGTCGGTCCCCTGGGCAGAGCACCGGCTGACGTCGCGGTCGAAGGTGATCGTGTAGGAGCCGGTCCCGGTCCTGGTCACGGCGACGACGCCCGAGGCCCGGTTGAGGTAGATCGAACCGGTCGGGGTGACGGTCGCGTAGAGCGGCTTGACCCAGTAGCCGGCCACGTCGGCGAAGATGTGGGCCGAGTGGTAGGTGCGGACGGTGAAGTTGCTCGCGCTGTTGACCGGCACGGTCACCATGTTGGCGATCGCGCTGCTGGAGGTGTAGTTGACCAGCGAGGCGAGCGGCTCGGTGGTGCCGGTGGCCCAGGCCTTGACGTAGCCGTGCTGGCCGGCGGCCGGGATGGCGCCGAGGTTGAGCTGGACGGCGGCGATGATGTTCGTCGGGATGTCGCAGCCCGTGGCGGTGCCGCCCTGGCCCGCGTAGTTCGGGCCGTCGGCCGTGAAGGTGCGGGTCGAGTTGTTGACCGGCCCGCCGGCGAGGCGCGTGTCGATGATGCGACAGGGCGCGACGGAGACGAACCGCAGCTCGCTGCCCGCCGTGGCGACGAGCGTGGGCGAGACGGTCGACGGACCGGTCGCGGCGAGTCCGTTCGGTGACGGCGTGCCGGCGGCGACGCCGCTGCTCGCGGCCGTGACCCCGATGCCCACCGCGGCCGCGGCCACGAACGTCGTGCGGACCAGGCGGGAGCCTCTGAGAGTGCTGAACATGACTGGATTCCTTCCCCCGTTGATGCGACGTGCGTCCCACGTGCAGGCGTCGCTGGTGAGGAAGAGGCGGTGGGGGGCGGCACTGATACCTCGGCCCCAGTTCCACCGGCCGAGCGTGCGGGCCGGCTCGATTTGGATGCACGGCGGCGGCTCTGGCACACTAGCCAGGTTGCTTGGCGCGCGCCGGGTGGCTCGCCGATGGCCGATGCCGTCGTCGGATCGCCGGCGCGCACACCTGATGCCAACGAATCGAACCGCCACGGCGGGGCGACACATCGGGTCGGCCAGGCCCGGGTCCACCGGAAACGACATCCGCCCACGGGAAGCGCGAAGGCGCCGGCGCGGGGCTGCGACGCAGCCGCGACACACCCGACCGCGGGGGTCGGCGACCAGGACCCGCCGACGAACCACAGCACGACGGCGAGAGAGAGACGGGAAACGCAGATGGCGGGACAGAAGATCCGCATCCGCCTGAAGTCGTATGACCATGAGGTCATCGACAGCTCGGCGCGGAAGATCGTCGACACGGTGACCCGTGCCGGCGCCACGGTGGTGGGCCCGGTGCCGCTGCCCACGGAGAAGAACGTCTTCGTGGTCATCCGCTCGCCCCACAAATACAAGGACAGCCGCGAACACTTCGAGATGCGCACCCACAAGCGCCTCATCGACATCATCGACCCGACGCCGAAGGCCGTCGACTCGCTGATGCGTCTCGACCTGCCGGCCGACGTCAACATCGAGATCAAGCTCTGAGGTCGACGATCATGACTCACACTGCAACCAGGACCGTCACGGGCCTGCTGGGCGAGAAGCTCGGCATGACCCAGGTGTGGGACGCCGACAGCAAGCTCGTCCCCGTCACCGTCATCAAGGCCGGCCCCTGCGTCGTCACCCAGGTCCGCGACGCGGACACCGACGGGTATGCCGCGGTGCAACTCGGCTTCGGCCCGATCGACCCCCGCAAGGTCACCCAGCCCCTGTCCGGTCACTTCGAGAAGGCCGGCGTCACGCCGCGCCGGCACCTCGTCGAGCTGCGGACCGCCGACGCGGCCGACTTCACGCTCGGCCAGGAGGTCACCGCCGAGGTGTTCGAGGCCGGTCAGGTCGTCGACGTCACCGGCACGACGAAGGGCAAGGGCTTCGCCGGCGTCATGAAGCGCCACGGCTTCCACGGAGTCGGCGCCTCGCACGGTGCGCACCGCAACCACCGCAAGCCCGGTTCGATCGGTGGCTGCGCCACCCCGGGCCGCGTCTTCAAGGGGATGCGGATGGCCGGCCGGATGGGCGGCGTGCGCCAGACCACCCAGAACCTCACGATCCACGCCGTCGACGCCGAGAAGGGCCTGCTGCTCGTCAAGGGGGCCGTTCCGGGCCCGGCCGGCGCCGTCGTTCTCGTCCGCACCGCGGCGAAGGGGGCCTGATCCCATGGCTACGTCCGCTGCCAGGGCCACGACCGTGGCCGTCGACCTGCCCGCCGAGATCTTCGACGTGCAGACGAACGTCCCGCTGATCCACCAGGTGGTCGTCGCCCAGCTCGCCGCCGCGCGACAGGGCACCCACGCCACGAAGACCCGCGGCATGGTCCGCGGTGGTGGCAAGAAGCCCTACCGTCAGAAGGGCACCGGCCGCGCCCGCCAGGGTTCGACCCGGGCGCCGCAGTTCGCCGGTGGTGGCACGGTCCACGGACCGCAGCCGCGCTCCTACAACCAGCGCACCCCGAAGAAGATGAAGGCCGCCGCCCTGCGTGGCGCCCTCTCCGACCGGGCCCGGCACGGCCGGATCCACGTCGTGGGGTCGCTCATCACCGGTGACGCCCCGTCCGCGAAGTCGGCGGCCGCGCTGCTGGCCGGACTCACCGAGCGCCCCAACCTGCTGGTCGTCCTCGACCGCAGTGACGTCATCTCGCTCAAGTCGGTGCGCAACCTCGCGAACGTCCACGTTCTCGCCGCCGACCAGCTCAACACCTACGACGTCCTGTGCGCCGACGACATCGTCTTCACCCAGGCGGCCTTCGAGGAGTTCGTCGCCGGGCCGACCTCGGTGGTCCGCGCCGCGGACCTGCCGGTGGAGGTGACCGACGCGGCTGCGGCAACGACCGCCGCGAAGGCGGAGAAGGCCGACAAGGCTGCGCCGGCCGAGGACGCGGAGTCCGAGGGCGCCGAGGGCGCTGCCTCGACCGAGCTGCCCGATGGCGCCGCTCCGGCGAACGCCGACGGCTCGGCCCCCGAGGGCTACACCGTCAAGGGCAATGCCGACTCGGGCCTCTATCACGCCCCGGGCGGTCGCTGGTACGACACGACGGTCGCCGAGTTCTGGTTCACGGACGAGGCCGCCGCCGAGGCCGCCGGGTTCAAGAAGGCCGGCAGCCGCGCCAAGAAGTCAGACGACTCGGCGAAGGAGAAGTGAGGCTGCGATGACTGCCAAGAACCCCCGCGACATTCTCATCGCGCCGGTCGTCTCGGAGAAGTCCTACGGGCTGCTCGACGAGGGGAAGTACACCTTCATCGTCGACCCGCGCTCGAACAAGACCGAGATCAGGATCGCCGTCGAGGAGATCTTCGGCGTCAAGGTCGACTCGGTCCACACGATGAACCGTCAGGGCAAGGCCCGTCGGACCCGGTTCGGCGCGGGCAAGCGCAAGGACACCAAGCGCGCCATCGTCACCCTCCGCGAGGGCACCATCGACATCTTCGGCTCGGCCGGCGTCTGAGACGAACGAGGACTGAAGGACACACCATGGGTATCCGCAAGTACAAGCCGACGACGCCGGGGCGTCGTGGCTCGAGCGTGGCCGACTTCGTCGAGGTCACCCGTTCGACGCCCGAGAAGTCCCTCGTCCGTCCACTGACCAAGAGCGGCGGCCGGAACAACAACGGCCGGATCACGACGCGACACATCGGCGGCGGCCACAAGCGCGCCTACCGCGTCATCGACTTCCGTCGCCACGACAAGGACGGCGTGCCGGCCAGGGTCGCGCACATCGAGTACGACCCCAACCGGACCGCGCGCATCGCGCTCCTGCACTACGCCGACGGCGAGAAGCGCTACATCCTCGCGCCGAACCGGCTCCAGCAGGGTGACGCGATCGAGAACGGGCCGGGCGCCGACATCAAGCCCGGCAACTCGCTCCCGCTGCGCAACATCCCCACCGGTACGGTCATCCACGCCGTGGAGCTGCGTCCCGGCGGCGGCGCGAAGATCGCCCGCTCGGCCGGCGTCCGCGTCCAGCTCGTGGCGAAGGACGGCCCGTACGCCCAGCTGCGGATGCCGTCCGGTGAGATCCGCAACGTCGACGCGCGGTGCCGCGCGACGATCGGCGAGGTCGGCAACGCCGAGCAGTCCAACATCAACTGGGGCAAGGCCGGCCGCTCGCGCTGGAAGGGCAAGCGCCCGACCGTCCGCGGTGTCGTGATGAACCCGGTCGACCACCCGCACGGTGGTGGTGAGGGGCGCACCTCCGGTGGCCGCCATCCGGTGAGCCCCTGGGGCCAGCCCGAGGGCCGGACCCGTCGCCCTGGCAAGGCCAGCGACAAGATGATCGTCCGCCGCCGCCGCACGGGCAAGAAGCGCTGATAGGAGCCATTGACACATGCCTCGTAGCCTGAAGAAGGGCCCCTTCATCGACGACCACCTTCAGAAGAAGGTGGACGCCCAGAACGAAGCGGGCACGAAGAACGTCATCAAGACCTGGTCGCGCCGGTCGGTCATCAGCCCGGACATGCTCGGCCACACCCTCGCCGTCCACGACGGCCGCAAGCACGTCCCGGTGTTCGTCACCGAGGCGATGGTCGGCCACAAGCTCGGCGAGTTCGCACCGACCCGCACCTTCAAGGGTCACGTGAAGGACGACAAGAAGGGGCGTCGCCGCTGATGGCCACCACCGACACCACCGAGGTGACCCAGTCCCGGGCCGTCGCCCGGCACGTGCGGGTCACGCCGCAGAAGGCGCGTCGGGTCGATCGCGCTCATCCGGGGCAAGAGCGCCGCCGACGCCGTCGCGACGCTCCGCTTCGCCCCGCAGGGCGCGAGCGAGCCGATCCGCAAGGTGCTCGAGAGCGCCATCGCGAACGCCCGTGTCAAGGCCGACGCCCGCGCAGAGCGCTTCGACGAGCGCGAGCTCGTCGTCGCCCACGCGTACGTCGACGAGGGCGCCGACGATGAAGCGGTTCCGCCCCCGGGCACAGGGCCGCGCGGGCCGGATCAACAAGCGCACCAGCCACATCACCGTCGTCGTCGAGCAGGTCCCCGAGACCAAGGCCGGCAAGACACCAACGAAGTCCAGCAAGGGAGGCAACCGCTAATGGGTCAGAAGGTCAACCCGCACGGCTTCCGTCTGGGCATCACGACCGAGCACCGGAGCCGTTGGTTCGCTGACTCGACCAAGGAGGGTCAGCGCTACCGCGACTATGTCAAGGAGGACGTCGCGATCCGCAAGCTCATGTCCGAGGGCATGGAGCGGGCCGGCATCGCACGCGTCGACATCGAGCGCACCCGGGACCGGGTCCGCGTCGACATCCACACCGCCCGGCCGGGCATCGTCATCGGCCGTCGCGGCGCGGAGGCCGACCGGATCCGCGGCGAGCTCGAGAAGCTGACCGGCAAGCAGGTCCAGCTCAACATCCTCGAGGTCAAGAACCCCGAGATCGACGCGCAGCTCGTCGCCCAGGGCATCGCCGAGCAGCTCAGCGCCCGCGTGTCCTTCCGTCGTGCCATGCGCAAGGGCATGCAGTCGGCGACCAGGGCCGGTGCCAAGGGCATCCGGGTCCAGGTGTCAGGCCGCCTCGGCGGCGCCGAGATGAGCCGCACCGAGTTCTACCGCGAGGGCCGTGTCCCCCTGCACACGCTGCGCGCCAACATCGACTACGGCCTCTACGAGGCCCGCACGACGTTCGGCCGGATCGGCGTCAAGGTGTGGATCTACAAGGGTGACCTCACCGCGCGTGAGCTCGCCGCCCAGCAGGCCGCCGCGCCGCGTCAGGGCCGTGGCCCGCGTCGTGACGGCGGCGACCGTCCGGCTCGCGCGCGCCGCACCGACCGCGTGGAGGCACCCGCGGCCGAGGCACCCGCCGCCCCCGCGCCCGAGGCCGCGACGACCACCCCGTCCACCCCTGAGGGAGAGGCCAGCTGATGCTCATTCCTCGTCGAGTCAAGCACCGCAAGCAGCACCACCCGGGTCGCTCGGGCGCTGCCAAGGGCGGCACCGCGATCGCCTTCGGTGACTACGGCATCCAGGCCCTCGAGCCGGCATACGTGACGAACCGACAGATCGAGTCGGCGCGTATCGCGATGACCCGGTACATCAAGCGTGGTGGGAAGGTGTGGATCAACATCTACCCCGACCGCCCCCTGACCAAGAAGCCGGCCGAGACCCGGATGGGCTCCGGCAAGGGCTCACCCGAGTGGTGGGTCGCCAACGTCAAGCCGGGCCGCGTCATGTTCGAGCTGTCGGGCGTGACCGAGGACGTCGCCCGCGAGGCGATGCGTCTGGCCATGCACAAGCTGCCGATGAAGTGCCGCTTCGTCCAGCGTGAAGGTGGTGACATCTGATGGCAGTCGGTTCCAAGGACCTGAAGTCCAACGACCTGCGTGGGTTCGACGACGACCGTCTCGTCGACGAGCTGCGCAAGGCCAAGGAGGAGCTGTTCAACCTCCGCTTCCAGTCGGCCACCGGCCAGCTGGACAACCACGGCCGGCTTCGGGCGGTCCGCAAGGACATCGCCCGGATCTACACCGAGATGCGCGAGCGGGAGCTCGGCATCGGCGCCGCACCGGAGAAGGACGAGGCCACGGCATGAGCGAGAACACCACGGAGGCCACGATGACCGAGGCGACCGAGCACGGCCGCAGCCACCGCAAGACCCGCCAGGGCTACGTCGTCAGCGACAAGATGGACAAGACCGTCGTCGTCGAGGTCGAGGACCGCGTCAAGCACGCCCTGTACGGCAAGGTCATCCGGCGCACGAGCAAGGTCAAGGCGCACGACGAGGCGAACTCGGCGGGCGTCGGTGACCGCGTCGTCATCATGGAGACCCGCCCGCTGTCGGCGACGAAGCGCTGGCGCGTCGTGGAGATTTTGGAGAAGGCGAAGTGATCCAGCAGGAGAGTCGACTGCGCGTCGCCGACAACACCGGGGCGAAGGAGATCCTCGTCATCCGGGTGCTCGGCGGTTCGGGCCGGCGCTACGCCGGCATCGGTGACACGGTCGTCGCCACGGTCAAGGACGCGATCCCGGGCGGCAACGTCAAGAAGGGCGATGTCGTCAAGGCGGTCGTCGTGCGGACCTCGAAGGAGCGCCGTCGTCCCGACGGCTCCTACATCCGCTTCGACGAGAACGCCGCCGTGATCCTGCGCCCCGACGGCGACCCGCGCGGGACCCGAATCTTCGGCCCCGTCGGCCGTGAACTGCGCGAGAAGAAGTTCATGAAGATCATCTCGCTCGCCCCGGAGGTGCTGTAAGCCATGGCGAAGATGAAGATCAAGAAGGGCGACACCGTCCAGGTGCTGGCCGGCAAGGACGCCGGGTCCACCGGCAAGGTCATCGCGGTCGACCGCGAGGCCCGGCGGGTCACCGTCGAGGGTGTCAACCGGGTCACCCGGCACACCAAGGCCGGCGAGACGACCCGTGGCACGCGCACCGGTGGCCTCATGGTCCAGGAGGCGCCCATCCACGTGAGCAACGTGGCGGTCATCGACCCCGCCGACAAGAAGCCGACGCGGATCAAGACCCGCGTCGAGACCGTCGAGCGCGGCGACCGCCAGAAGACGAGCCGGGTCCGGGTGGCCGCGCGCTCGGGTAAGGACCTGTGATGACCGCGACCCAGACCGAGCGGGCGATGCCCCGACTCAAGGAGCGCTACGGCGCCGAGATCCGCGCCGCGCTGCGGGACCAGTTCGGCTACCCGAACGTCATGCAGGTCCCGGGCGTGGTCAAGGTCGTCGTCAACATGGGGGTCGGCGACGCGGCCAAGGACAGCAAGCTCATCGACGGTGCGGTCCGTGACCTCACGGCGATCACCGGCCAGAAGCCGGTCGTCACCAAGGCCCGCAAGTCGATCGCCCAGTTCAAGCTGCGCGAAGGCATGCCGATCGGCGCCCACACGACGCTGCGTGGCGACCGGATGTGGGAATTCCTCGACCGGCTCGTCAGCATCGCCCTGCCCCGCATCCGCGACTTCCGCGGCCTGTCCCCGAAGCAGTTCGACGGGAACGGCAACTACACCTTCGGTCTCACCGAGCAGTCGATGTTCCACGAGATCGACCAGGACCGGATCGACCGGGTCCGCGGCATGGACATCACCGTCGTCACGACGGCGACGAACGACGACGAGGGACGGGCCCTGCTCAAGGCGCTCGGCTTCCCGTTCAAGGAGAACTGAGCATGGCCAAGACCGCCCTGATCAACAAGGCGAACCGGAAGCCGAAGTTCAAGGTCCGCGCCTACACGCGCTGCCAGCGCTGCGGCCGGCCGCACTCGGTCTATCGCAAGTTCGGCCTCTGCCGGATCTGCCTGCGGGAAATGGCGCACCGGGGCGAGCTGCCCGGCGTGACCAAGTCCAGTTGGTGACCCGCTGAGCCGAGCCCGACAAGGGTAGGCCGCCGTACGGCGACCGTCCCACCCGCCGCGGTGCGCGGCATACCGGTTCTGTCGAACCGGACTTCGCACCACCGACCTGTACAGACGATCTACATCGAAGGTCGCCCCGGATCCCGGGGTGAAACCGCGGTGAGAGAGGGCGGAAGCCCGATGACCATGACCGACCCGATCGCGGACATGTTGACCCGCGTCCGGAACGCCAACTCGGCGCACAAGGACACCGTCTCCATGCCGTTCAGCAAGCTGAAGTCGAACATCGCCGAGATCCTCCAGGCCGAGGGCTACATCGCCTCGTTCGCCGTCGAGGACGCGGAGGTCGGCAAGACGCTGACGATCAACCTCAAGTACGGCCCGAACCGCGAGCGCTCGATCGCCGGCCTGCGCCGGGTGTCGAAGCCGGGGCTGCGCGTCTACGCCAAGTCCACCAACCTGCCCAAGGTGCTCGGTGGTCTCGGCGTGGCGATCATCTCCACGTCTTCCGGGCTGCTCACCGACAAGCAGTGCGCGAACAAGGGTGTGGGCGGGGAAGTCCTCGCCTACGTCTGGTAAGGGGTAGCCGACATGTCGCGAATCGGACGTATGCCGGTCATCATCCCGACCGGTGTCGACATCACCATCGAGGGGCAGACCGTCACGGTCACGGGCCCGCGGGGCGAGCTGAGCCACATCGTGGCCGCCCCGATCACCGTCGAGAAGGGCGAGGAGGGCCTGGCGGTCAAGCGCCCGGACGACGAGCGCCAGTCGCGCTCGCTCCACGGGCTGACCCGGACCCTCATCAACAACATGGTCCTCGGCGTGACCGAGGGCTACGAGAAGAAGCTCGAGATCGTCGGGACGGGATACCGCGTCGTCGCCAAGGGCAGCAACCTCGAGTTCGCCCTCGGCTACAGCCACCCGATCACCGTCGAGCCGCCGGAGGGCATCGCGTTCGTCGTCGAGGCGCCGACCCGGTTCTCGGTCCAGGGCATCGACAAGCAGCTCGTCGGCGAGGTGGCCGCGAACATCCGCAAGCTGCGTCGCCCCGACCCGTACAAGGGCAAGGGCGTTCGCTACGCGGGCGAGCACATCCGCCGCAAGGTCGGAAAGGCTGGTAAGTAACCATGGCTATCACCGTCAAGCGCGGCAAGGGCAAGGCCGTCGCCCGCGGGCGTCGGCACCACCGCGTGCGCAAGTACGTGAGCGGCACCGCCACCCGCCCCCGCCTCGTCGTCACCCGCTCGACCCGGCACATCTTCGTCCAGGTCGTCGACGACACGCGCGGCAAGACCGTCGCGTCCGCGTCGACGATGGAGGCGGACCTGCGCTCCTTCGACGGCGACAAGACCGCGAAGGCCAAGCGGGTCGGCGAGATCGTCGCCGAGCGCGCCAAGGCGGCCGGCGTCGACGCCGTCGTCTTCGACCGCGGCGGGAACAGGTACCACGGCCGTGTCGCCGCCATCGCGGACGGCGCGCGCGAGGGTGGGCTGGCCCTGTGACCGCCACGAACCGAGTCGTCATCGAAATGAGGAACATCTGATGCCAGGACCCCAGCGTCGAGGCACCGGGCCCGAGCGCGGTGAGCGCCGGGACCGTCGCGACGACCGTCGCGGCGGCCGCGAGGGTCGGGACGCCGAGAAGAGCACCTACCTCGAGCGCGTCGTCACCATCAACCGCGTCGCCAAGGTCGTCAAGGGTGGCCGCCGGTTCAGCTTCACGGCGCTCGTCGTCGTCGGCGACGGCGACGGCACCGTGGGCGTGGGCTACGGCAAGGCCAAGGAGGTCCCCTCCGCGATCGCCAAGGGTGTCGAGGAGGCCAAGAAGCAGTTCTTCAAGGTCCCCCGCATCCAGGGCACGATCCCCCACCCCGTCCAGGGTGAGGCCGCGGCCGGCGTCGTCATGCTCCGCCCCGCCTCGCCGGGTACCGGTGTCATCGCCGGCGGCCCGGTCCGTGCGGTCCTCGAGTGCGCGGGCATCCACGACGTGCTGTCCAAGAGCCTCGGCTCCGACAACGCCATCAACATCGTCCACGCGACGGTCCAGGCCCTCAAGGACCTGGAGCGTCCGGAGGCCGTGGCCGCCCGCCGTGGCCTGCCCGTGGACGAGGTCGCTCCGGCCGCCATGCTGCGCGCCCAGTCCGCCGGGACCGGTGCGTGATGGGGCGGCTCAAGGTGACCCAGACCCGGTCCCCGATCGGCGGGCTGCGCAACCACCGCGAGACGCTGCGCACCCTCGGTCTCAAGCGGATCGGCGACATCGTCGTCAAGGAGGACCGTCCCGAGATCCGCGGGATGGTCAAGACGGTGACCCACCTGGTCTCCGTCGAGGAGGTTGAGTGATCATGGCCGAGTCCAAGGCCACCAAGGCCGCGGCGGGGCAGACGCCCGCCGCCGCCCTCAAGGTCCACCACCTGCGTCCGGCGCCCGGGGCCAAGACCCCGAAGACGCGCGTCGGCCGTGGCGAGGGTGGCGCCCGGGGCAAGACCGCCGGTCGCGGCACCAAGGGCACCAAGGCCCGCTACCAGGTGTCGGCCGGATTCCAGGGCGGCACGACGCCGCTGCACATGCGCTTCCCCAAGCTGCGTGGTTTCAAGAACCCGTTCAAGACCGAGTACCAGGTGGTCAACCTGGACCGGCTCGCCTCCCTCTACCCGCAAGGTGGCGAGGTCACGGTCGCGGACCTCGTCGCCAAGGGCGCGGTCCGGGACGGCTACCCGGTCAAGGTGCTCGGCACCGGCGAGATCGCCGTTGCCGTCGCCGTCACCGTCGACGCCTTCTCGGCGAGCGCCAAGGAGAAGATCGAGGCGGCCGGCGGCTCGGCGACGACCGCCTGACCCCATCGACATGGCCGTATGCCGCAGGGCCGGCGACCGGTCGCTCCCGTGGGGGAGCGGCGGGAACCCGCCCTGCGGCATACTGCGTTGTCACCGCACGTCATCTGGGGTCCACACCGGATGACAGCCTCGGCCGGGTGCCGGGGTATCTTGTGACCGACTGATGACGAGCGGCTCCCGGCCGCACACCTGGAGGACCCCCTTGCTGACCGCCTTCGGCCGCGCGTTCAAGACGCCTGACCTGCGCAGGAAGCTGCTCTTCACGCTGGGGATCATCCTGCTCTTCCGGCTCGGCAGCCATGTCCCGACCCCCGGGATCGACTACCCCGCGGTGCAGCAGTGCCTCGCCGGCGCCGACAACACCGGCGGCTTCCTCGGCCTGGTCAACCTCTTCAGTGGTGGGGCGCTGCTCCAGCTGTCGATCTTCGCGCTGGGGATCATGCCGTACATCACGGCGAGCATCATCATCCAGCTGCTCACCGTCGTCATCCCCCGCTTCGAGACGCTGAAGAAGGAGGGGCAGTCGGGTCAGACGAAGATGACCCAGTACACCCGCTACCTCACCATCGGTCTCGCGATCCTCCAGTCCTCGACGCTCATCACGTTCGCACAGAACCCGGTCCAGCTGTTCGGGAACCCCTCGTGCAACAACATCCTCGTCGACAACTCGATCGTCACGATCCTCATCATGGTCCTGACGATGACGGCGGGCACCGGGCTGATCATGTGGCTGGGCGAGCTCATCACCGACAAGGGCATCGGCAACGGCATGTCGCTGCTCATCTTCACCTCGATCGCCGCGCGGTTCCCCAGCTCGCTGTGGCAGATCCAGACCCAGTCCGGGTGGACGACCTTCCTCGGGGTCATCCTCATGGGGTTCGTCGTCATCGCCGCGGTCGTCTTCGTCGAGCAGAGCCAGCGGCGCATCCCGGTCCAGTACGCCAAGCGGATGGTCGGGCGCAAGGTCTACGGCGGCACCTCGACCTACATCCCGCTCAAGGTCAACATGGCCGGCGTCATCCCCGTCATCTTCGCCAGCTCGCTGCTGGCGCTGCCGGGCCTGCTCGCCCAGTTCAACCGCAACCCCGACGGCACCGCTCCCGGCTGGGTCGACTGGATCCAGGTCAACCTCGTGCGCGGCGACCACCCGATGTACATGGTCGCCTACACCGCGCTCATCCTCTTCTTCACGTTCTTCTACGTGTCGATCACGTTCAACCCCACCGAGGTCGCCGACGACATGAAGCGCTACGGCGGCTTCATCCCAGGTATCCGCGCCGGGCGACCCACGGCGGAGTACCTCGCGTACGTCCTCAACCGGATCACCGTTCCCGGCGCGATCTACCTCGCGGTCATCTCGCTCATCCCGCTCATCGCCCTGGTCCTGGTCAACGCGAACCAGAACTTCCCCTTCGGCGGCACCTCGATCCTCATCGTCGTCGGGGTCGGCCTCGAGACGGTGAAGCAGATCGAGGCCCAGCTGCAGCAGCGGCACTATGAAGGGTTCCTCCGGTAAAGGAAGGTCACTGACCGTGATGCGCCTCATCATCCTCGGCCCCCCTGGAGCAGGAAAGGGCACGCAGTCCGGGCGCATCGCTGCGCACTACGGCATTCCGGCGATCTCGACGGGGGACATCTTCCGGTCGAACATCGCGGCAGGGACCGAGCTCGGCCTGCAGGTCAAGCACATCCTCGATGCCGGCGGCTATGTCACCGACGACATCACGAACGCGATCGTTGAGGACCGCCTCGCGCAGGTCGACTGTGCGCCGGGCTTCCTCCTCGACGGCTACCCGCGCACCCTGCCCCAGGTCGAGGCGCTCGACGGGATGCTCGGCGTCCGGGGCGAGGCGCTGGACCGGGTCCTCGAGCTGACGGTCGACGACGAGGTCGTCGTCCGCCGGCTGCTCGCCCGGGCCGCAGGTCGAGGGCCGCTCGGACGACACCGAGGAGGTCATCCGCGAGCGGATGGCCATCTACCACCGGGAGACCGCCCCGCTGGCGAAGTCCTATGCCGACCGCGGCCTGCTCGTCCAGGTCGACGGCCTCGGCGAGGTCGACGAGGTGACCGCACCGGATCATCGCCGCCCTCGGCTGACCGTCGTCCTGGTCCCCCGGTCGAGTGGCCACGAATCGCCGTCTGGAGCGGGCGGCATACGGCGATTCCTGGCCACTCGACGGGACGGTTGCGTCGTCCTGTGGATGACTCGTCGCCGGCGGGCAGGGGCAGTCGGTCACCCTGGGTGGGTGAGACCGGCCCCGCTGCCACGACCCCTCCTGTCGCGCGCGTTCACCGCGGCAGACGCGGTTCGGCTCGGGGTGCCCCCACAGCGGCTGCGCCGGACCGACCTGCTCCACCCGACTCACGGGGTGCACTCGACCGCGGCCCCCGCCGCCCTGCACGAGCTGGGCGGCCATGGTCCAGCTCGCGCTGCCCGAGGATGCCGCTCTTCTCGCATGTCACCGCCGCCCGGCTCTGGGGTCTGCCGCTCCCCAGCCGCGGATCGCCGGCCCCGGAGCGGTCTCGACGTCATGAGTGCCGACCTGGCGGAACCGTGTCCGGCGGCGCGACGTGATCGGTCACCGTGGGGCGAGCTGCGGGTCGCTCGCCCTGACCGGTCGGGCTTCGGGTCGTCGACCTCGCCGACACCTGGTGCGATCTCGGTGAGGTCCTCGCCCGTGGCCTCGACGCCGAGGATCTCGTCGTCGTCGGCGACGAGGTCGTCCGTCGCCTCGGCCAGGCGGACCGGGCACCGACATGCTGCACCGCGGCGCCTGGCATCGACGGGTCGCGTCCCCGTGGCAAGAGGCTTCTCACTCGAGGCGCTGGCTCTGGTCAGGCCCGGATGCTCGCTCGCCCGATGGAGACGTCGAACGCGGCTCATGTTCGCCCGAGCGGGGCTCCCCGAGCCCGAGCTCAACGGCGACATCTTTGACGCGGCGGGAGAGTGGCTGCTGACCGGCGACCTCGTCTGGCGGGCACGGCGCGTGATCGGTGAGTACCAGGGACAGCGACCACGCCTCCCGTAGGCGACGAAGCGCCGACGCCGCGCGGCGCGAGCTCGCGATCGACGAGGGCTGGCGGATGATCGAGGTGTTCGCGGAAGACGTGCTTCGTCCTCGGCTCGGCGCGGCGTGACCGCTGCGGCGGTTCGCGCAGGCCCTGGGGCTGGAGGTCAACCGGTCGTTGGTCGCGTGAGTCGCGTTGCCTGACTCGAGTGGCCACGAATCGCCGTATGCCGCCGCGCTTCAGACGGCGATTCGTGGCCACTCGAATCGGGGGGCGGTCGTGGTGCCCGCCGCTCCCCGGCGTTGGGGCGACGGTAGGGTGCCGCCTCATGGGGCTGTTCGGACGCGAGCGCATCGAGGCCAAGACACCCGACCAGATCGCGGCGATGCGCGCCGCGGGTCTGGTCGTCGGCGAGACGCTCGAGACGCTGCGCCAGCACGTCCGCGACGGCATGACCACCGGCGAGCTCGACCCGATCGCCGAGTCCGCGATCCGGGAGGCCGGAGCCGTCCCGAGCTTCCCGCTGGTCCCGGGCTACCACCATACCCTGTGCACGAGCGTCAATGACGAGATCGTCCACGGCATCCCGGGCGAGCGGGTCCTCCACGACGGTGACCTGCTCTCCATCGACTGCGGCGCCGTCCTCGACGGCTGGCACGGTGACGCCGCCATCTCCCTCGTCGTCGGGGGCCCCGAGGCGGCCCGGCCCGAGGACCTCGCCCTCCTTGACGGACACCGAGGACTCGCTGTGGGCCGGCATCGCCGCGCTCGCGGTCGGGGCGTCCCTGTATGCCGTGGGCGCGGCCGTCGAGGACAGCCTCGTCGCGGCCGGCGACGGCGCGGCCGCGGCTACGGCATCGTCGAGGACTACGTCGGCCACGGCATCGGCAGGGAGATGCACATGGACCCCCAGGTGCCGAACTACCGGGTCGCCGGCAAGGGGCCGCGGGTCGTCGACGGGACGACGCTCGCCATCGAGCCGATGGTGACGCTGGGCGACCAGGACAACAGGGTCCTCGACGACGAGTGGACCGTCGTGACCCTCGACGGCCCGCGCGCCGCCCACTGGGAGCACACGGTCGCGGTGACCGCCGGCGGGCTGTGGGTGCTGACCGCGCTCGACGGCGGGCCGGGCGGCTCGCCGCCGCCGGCGCGGCATACGGGCCGCTCCTGACCCCGGGCCGAGGCCCCGGGCCGGCGCCGCAGATGTGGGTGATCTCTCGGCGCGCCGGCGCGCTCAGGCGGAGGCCCCTCGCAGCGTCCACTAGGGTGGAATGGGTCGCCCCGGCGGGCGTCGGCGGCGGGCCCGCAGACCGCCACAAGGAGCAGGGATGACCGAGTCACCCCATCGGCCGCGCTGGCGCTGGCCGAGGGCTTCCCCACGAAGACCCACGCCGACTGGGTCGAGCTGGCCCGGACCGTCGTCAACAAGTCCCGCCCCGAGGGCCGGCAAGCTGACCGCCGAGCAGGCCGAGGACGCGCTGCGCACCCACCTGCCGGGAGACCTCACCGTCGACCCGCTCTACTCCCGCCCGGCGCGAGCCGCGGCCGCTCGGGCTACCCCGGCTCGATGCCGTTCACCCGCGGTCGCGGCGCCCGGACCCCGGCCAGCCCTGGGATGTCCGCGCCCTGCACGACCACCCCGACGTCGCGACGACGAGCGCCGCCATCGCCGACGACCTCGAGCACGGGGTCACCTCGCTGTGGCTGCGGGTCGGTGCCGACGGCATCGCGGCCGCCGACGTCGCCGGCGGTCCTCGCCGACGTCCCGCTGGGCCGGTGCCGGTCAGCCGTCTCCTCCGCCGAGGACCAGGCGCCGCCGCCGACGCGCTGCTCGCCGTCCTCGGCGCCGCCGAGGCCCGGCCGGCGGCAACCTCGGCCACGACCCCATCGGCCACGCCGCGCTGCGCGGCGGCCGCCGACACGGCGCCCTCGTGGCGGCCGTGCGGACCTGCCTGCCGCCGCACCCGTCCGGGCGGTCACCGTCGACTCGACCGTCTACCACGACGCGGGCGCCAGCGTCGTCGACGAGATCGCGCTCGCCGTCGCCACCGGCGTCGCCTACCTGCGCGCCCTCGAGGCCGCCGGGCGTCGCCCCGGCGCACGCCGTCGGCCAGATCGACTTCCGGATGGCCGCGAGTGCCGACCAGTTCCTCACCATCGCCGCGCTGCGGGCGCTGCGGCGGCTGTGGGCCCGGGTCGCCGAGGCGAGCGGGGTCCCCGAGGCGGACCGTGGCGCCCGCATCCACGCCGTGACCTCGTGGCGGATGCTGACCCGGGACGACCCGTGGACCAACGTCCTGCGCGAGACCCTCGCACGCTTCGGCGCCGCCGCCGGCGGGGCCGACGTGATCACCGTCCTGCCCTACGACACCGTCCACGGGCTGCCCGAGCGGTTCTCCCGCCGGCTGGCCCGCAACACCTCGCTCGTCCTGGCCCAGGAGTCGCACGTCGGCGCGGTCGCGACCCGGCGGGTGGCGCCTGGTACGTCGAGTCGCTCACCGACGACCTCGCCCACCGGGCCTGGACCGCCTTCCAGGAGCTCGAGGCGGCCGGCGGCATCGCGCACGCCGCTCGACGACGGGACCGTCGCCGACCTCATCGCCGAGACCAGCGCGAGCGCGCGCGAGGCGCTCGCCGAGCGCACCCAGCCCATCACCGGGATCAGCATGTTCCCGCTCGCCGACGAGACAGCCCTCGAGCGCACCCCCGCGCGCGGACCTGCCGCCGGCCCAGGACGGCCTCGCCCCGCCGCCGCGACGCCGAGGTCTACGAGGCGCTGCGCGACCGCAGCGCGGCCTACGCCGCCGACCACGGCCACCGGCCGACGTCGTCCTCGCGCGCCCTCGGCGCCCCGCGCGACTTCGGCGCGCGCGAGACCTTCGTCGCCAACCTCCTCGCAGCGGGCGGCATCGCCGCCCGACCGTCCAGGCCGGCGCCGCGCGAGGTC
Source organism: uncultured Actinomycetota bacterium (assembly GCA_963728395.1). Classification (GTDB taxonomy): domain Bacteria; phylum Actinomycetota; class Actinomycetes; order Actinomycetales; family Dermatophilaceae; genus CAVSJJ01. The sequence continues at coordinate 409,453 of CAVSJJ010000004.1, read as the reverse complement.
GCCGCCGCCGCCCCGGCGGCCGCCACCCCGTACGTCGTCCTCGCCTCCTCGCCGAAGGGGTATGCCGCGCATGCCGCCGCCATGGTCGCCGGGCTGCGCGACGCCGGCGTCGGGCAGGTGCTCGTGGCGGGCCGGGCGGCGAGCTCGGCGACGGAGCACCACCGACCGACGGGGAGGTACGGCTCGGCATCGACGTCGTGGCCTTCCTCGACGGCGTCCTCGACACGCTCGGCGCACCGAAGGGAGCCAACCGATGAGCGCCATCCCCGACTTCACCGGCATCGCCCTCGGCGAGGGCGCCCCGGCGCCCGAGGCCGCCGCCCGCTGGGCCGAGGCCGTCGCGGCCGCCCCGGGTGGCGGCGAGCCTGGACGACCCCCGAGCAGCATCGACGTCCCGCCGCTCTACACCGAGGCCGACCTCGACGGGCTGGACTTCCTCGACACCATCCCGGGCATCGCCGCCGTTCCTGCGCGGCCCGTACCCGACGATGTACGTCACCCAGCCGTGGACCATCCGGCAGTACGCCGGCTTCTCCACCGCCGAGGAGTCCAACGCCTTCTACCGGCGCAACCTCGCCGCCGGCCAGAAGGGCCTGTCGGTCGCCTTCGACCTGGCGACCCACCGCGGCTACGACAGCGACCACCCGCGCGTCGCCGGCGACGTCGGCATGGCCGGCGTGGCGATCGACTCGATCTACGACATGCGGACCCTGTTCGACGGCATCCCGCTGGACCAGATGACGCGTGTCGATGACGATGAACGGCGCGGTGCTCCCGGTCATGGCGCTCTACGTCGTCGCCGCCGAGGAGCAGGGCGTGCGCGCCGGAGCAGCTCGCCGGGACCATCCAGAACGACATCCTCAAGGAGTTCATGGTCCGCAACACCTACATCTACCCGCCCGAGCCGTCGATGCGGATCATCTCCGACATCTTCTCGCTACACCTCGGCGAAGATGCCGCAGTTCAACTCGATCTCGATCTCCGGCTACCACATGCAGGAGGCCGGGGCGACGCCGGACCTCGAGCTCGGCTACACGCTCGCCGACGGCGTCGAGTACATCCGCGCCGGCCTGGCCGCCGGGCTCGACGTCGACGCCTTCGCGCCGCGGCTGTCGTTCTTCTGGGCGATCGGGATGAACTTCTTCATGGAGGTCGCCAAGCTGCGCGCCGCCCGGCTGCTGTGGGCGAGGCTCGTCAAGCAGTTCGAGCCGAAGAACCCCAAGTCGCTGTCGCTGCGCACGCACAGCCAGACCTCCGGCTGGTCGCTCACCGCGCAGGACGTCTACAACAACGTCGTGCGCACCTGCGTCGAGGCGATGGCGGCGACCCAGGGCCACACCCAGTCGCCTGCACACCAACGCGCTCGACGAGGCCCTCGCGCTGCCGACCGACTTCTCGCGCGCGGATCGCCCGCAACACCCAGCTGTTCCTCCAGCAGGAGTCGGGCACCTGACCCGGACCATCGACCCGTGGGGCGGCAGCTACCTACGTCGAGCGGCTCACCCACGACCTCGCCCAGCGGGCCTGGGCGCACATCCAGGAGGTCGAGGAGGCCGGCGGCATGGCCAAGGCGATCGAGGCCGGCATCCCGAAGCTGCGGATCGAGGAGGCGGCGGCGCGGACCCAGGCCCGGATCGACTCCGGGCCGCCAGCCGGTCGTCGGCGTCAACAGGTACCGCCGTCGACGCGAGGACGAGCCGATCGAGGTCCTCAAGGTCGACAACGCCGCGGTCCGCGGCCAGCAGATCGCCAAGCTGGAGCGGCTGCGGGCCGAGCGCGACGAGGCCGCCGTCCAGGCCGCGCTCGACGCGCTGACCGACGGCCGCGCGCGACGTCCGACGGCACCCTCGGGACGCAACCTGCTCGCGCTGGCCATCGAGGCCGCCCGGGCCAAGGCCACGGTCGGCGAGATGTCGATGGCGCTGGAGAAGGTCTTCGGGCGCCACACCGCGCCAGATCCGTACGATCGCCGGCGTGTACAGCGACGAGGTCGGGGACGACGAGCACGTCGCGACGCGCCCAGGCCGCTCGTCGAGGAGTTCGAGGAGGACCAGGGCCGCCGCCCGCGCATCCTCGTCGCCAAGATGGGCCAGGACGGCCACGACCGCGGCCAGAAGGTCATCGCCACCGCGTTCGCCGACCTCGGCTTCGACGTCGACGTCGGCCCGCTGTTCCAGACCCCGGCCGAGGTCGCCCGCCAGGCGGTCGAGAACGACGTCCACGTCGTCGGCGTCAGCTCGCTCGCCGCCGGTCACCTCACCCTGGTGCCGGCGCTGCGGGCGGAGCTGGACGAGCTCGGCCGGGCAGGACATCATGATCGTCGTCGGCGGGGTCATCCCGCCGCAGGACTTCGACGAGCTGCGGGCCGCCGGGCGCCGACGCGATCTACCCGCCGGGCACCGTCATCGCCGACGGCCGCCGATCGACCTCCTCGAGGACCTGCGCGCCGGCGCGGCTGAGCCGTGCCGCGAGCGCCCAGGACGCGATGAGCCGCCGACTCGACATCGGCGACGCTGGCTGCCGCGATCCGTGACGGTCGCGGCAGCACATCGCCCGCGCGATCACGCTCGTCGAGTCGCGTCGCGGCCGACCACCGGGCCCAGGCCCGCGAGCTGCTCACCGGCGCTCGCCGCCGACACCGGCGGCGCGGTCGGGTCGGCATCACCGGCGTCCCGGGCGCCGGCAAGTCGACGTTCATCGACGCGCTGGGCGTCCGGCTGATCGACGCGGGGCCACCGGGTCGCCGTCTCGCCGTCGACCCCAGCTCGCGGCGCACCGGCGGGTCGATCCTCGGCGACAAGACCCGGATGGCGCGACCTCGCCGCCGAGCGACGCGCTTCATCCGCCCCTCGCCCGTCGGGCCGGCAGCTCGGGGGCGTCGCCCGCGCGACCCGCGAGTCGATGCTCGTCCTCGAGGCGGCGGGCTACGACGTCGTCCTCGTCGAGACGGTCGGCGTCGGCCAGTCCGAGATCGCCGTCGCCGAGATGGTCGACACCTTCCTGCTGCTCACCCTGGCCCGGGCCGGCGACCAGCTCCAGGGGATCAAGCGCGGCATCCTCGAGCTCGCCGACGTCATCGCCGTCAACAAGGCCGACGGCGACGGCGAGCTCCGCGGCGAAGTCCGCCGCGGGACCTCGCCGCGGCCCTGCGGCTCGTCATGCCCGGAGCGGGCTCACGCCGCCCACCGGTCCTCACCTGCAGCGCCACGACCGGGACCGGCCTCGACGAGGTCTGGCAGGCCGTCCTGGACCACCGCGCCCACCTCGAGTCCGGCGCCGACGGCCGCACCCTCACCGAGCGCCGCGCCCTGCAGCAGGAGGACTGGATGTGGGCCATGGTCGACGCCGAGCTCCAGGATGCCGTGCGCGCCTCGGCCTCGGTCCGCGCCCGGCGCAACGAGATCACCCGGGCCGTCCACGACGGGCGGATCAGCGCCGTCGACGGGACCGCCCGGATCCTCGCCCTCTATGCCGCGGACCTGCGCATGAGGAGTAGCCCGACCGTACTGCCGGTAGCACGATTTCCCTGGGGGTTGCCGATCCCGTAGGATGGAGCGTCGGTCACGTGTGCGCTCCCGCATGATGTGAACACCTCCGCGAGAGCGACCACGCGACCGATCTCCATGGGGTCTCCCGAACCACCGACGGGTGGCCCGCCGACGGATTGAGAGGGTATGGCCAAGAAGGACGGCGTCATCGAGATCGAGGGCACGATCGTCGAGGCTCTCCCGAACGCGATGTTCCGGGTCGAGCTGACGAACGGGCACAAGGTCCTCGCTCACATCTCGGGCAAGATGCGTCAGCACTACATCCGGATCCTCCCCGAGGACCGGGTCGTCGTTGAGCTGAGCCCCTACGACCTGACCCGCGGCCGCATCGTCTTCCGGTACCGCTGAGCCCCGGCTCCGCGGCACTCGGCAGCAGGACCAGCACGACAGCAGGACAGCAGAACCCGGCGTGGGTGACCCGCGTCGGGACGGATCGACAAGACAGCAGAGGCGATGAAGGTTCAGCCGAGCGTCAAGAAGATCTGTGACAAGTGCAAGGTGATCCGCCGCAACGGGCGGGTCATGGTGATCTGCGAGAACGCTCGCCACAAGCAGCGTCAGGGCTGATCACCCCGCACGACGCCACAGGGCTTCGAGCACACGCACACAACAGAAGCACGCACCACCCGTCCCCCGCGCCAGCAGGTTCGACCAGCGGGACGTCACCCTCGGCTCGGAGGCCGAGGACCGGCAGCGACCGGAACGGCGGTGTACCAGACCTCCGGACGAACAAAGGAACGAACCACAGATGGCTCGTCTAGTTGGAGTGGACCTCCCGCGCGAGAAGCGCGTCGAGGTCGCACTGACCTACATCTTCGGAGTCGGTCGGACCAGCGCGCAGAAGGCCCTCGTGGCGACCGGGGTCAACCCGGACACCCGGGTCAAGGACCTCGTCGACGAGGACCTGGTCAAGCTGCGTGACTGGATCGAGGACAACCTCCAGGTCGAGGGTGACCTGCGACGCGAGGTTGCGGCGGACATCCGCCGCAAGGTCGAGATCGGGTCCTATCAGGGCCTGCGTCACCGTCGCGGTCTCCCGGTGCGCGGTCAGCGCACCAAGACCAACGCGCGCACCCGCAAGGGTCCCAAGCGCACCGTCGCCGGCAAGAAGAAGGCCGGCAAGTAGCCATTCGCCGACCGGCATACCCGGTGCACCGGCCCCGTCCGGTCGCCCCGCGGCTGCCGTGAGCGCGAGTGGTCCGCCCCGCTTCGAAGAACACGTAGGAGAGATATGCCTCCCAAGGGCCGAATGGCTGCGGGCGCCAAGAAGGTGCGCCGCAAGGAGAAGAAGAACATCGCTGTGGGCCAGGCCCACATCAAGAGCACGTTCAACAACACGATCATCTCGATCACCGACCCCACCGGTGCCGTCATCTCCTGGGCCTCCGCGGGCCAGGTCGGCTTCAAGGGGTCCCGCAAGTCCACGCCGTATGCCGCGCAGATGGCCGCCGAGGCCGCCGCGCGTCGTGCCATGGAGCACGGGATGAAGAAGGTCGACGTCTTCGTCAAGGGCCCGGGGTCCGGTCGCGAGACCGCGATCCGCTCCCTGACCGCCGCCGGACTCGAGGTCGGCGCCATCCAGGACGTCACGCCCAGCCCGCACAACGGTGTCCGCCCGCCCAAGCGCCGCCGCGTCTGAGCGCTCGCAGAGACTTGTAGGAGAACGAAGAGATCATGGCTCGTTACACCGGCCCCATCACGAAGAAGTCGCGGCGCCTGAAGACCGACCTCGTCGGCGGCGACAAGAACTTCGACCTTCGCCCGTTCCCGCCCGGCCAGCACGGCCGGCGCCGGATCCAGGAGAAGGAGTACCTCACCCAGCTGCAGGAGAAGCAGAAGGCCCGCTTCACCTACGGCGTCATGGAGAAGCAGTTCCGCCGCTACTACGAGGAGGCGGCCAACCGCCCTGGCAAGACCGGTGAGAACATCCTCACCATCCTCGAGTCGCGGCTCGACAACGTCGTCTACCGGGCCGGCCTGGCCCGGACCCGTCGCCAGGCCCGACAGCTCGTCAGCCACGGCCACTTCGAGGTCAACGGCACCCGCGTCGACGTCCCGAGCTACCGCGTCGAGCCGTACGACATCATCACCGTCCGCAAGCAGTCGGTGGAGTCCTTCCCGTTCCAGCTGGCTCGCGAGACCTTCGGTGAGCGCCCGACCCCGGCCTGGATGCAGGTCGTCCCGGGCACGCTGCAGATTCTCATCCACCAGCTTCCGGTGCGCGCCCAGATCGACACGGTGCTCACCGAGCAGCTCATCGTCGAGTACTACTCGAAGAACTGACCCAGCACCGGTATGCCGCGGCGCGCCCGCGGCATACCGGCGCCAGGTCCCGGTCCACGGACAGAGGTGGCCGGGACGGCCGGTACGCCCGGCCAGCCTCACGCGGCGTCATATAGCGGTCGCCCGTGGAAAGGAAGAAGTCACCGTGCTCATCGCACAGCGCCCCATCCTCACCGAGGACGTCGTCTCCGAGTACCGGAGCCGGTTCGTCATCGAGCCGCTCGAGCCCGGCTTCGGCTACACGCTCGGCAACTCACTGCGTCGCACGCTCCTGTCGAGCATCCCCGGCGCCGCGGTCACGAGCATCCGCGTCGACGGTGTGCTCCACGAGTTCTCCACGATCCCCGGGGTCAAGGAGGACGTCACCGAGATCATCCTCAACATCAAGAGCCTCGTCGTCTCCTCCGAGCACGACGAGCCGGTCGTCATGTACCTGCGCAAGCAGGGCGCCGGCGCGGTGACCGCGGCGGACATCGCCCCGCCCGCCGGTGTCGAGATCCACAACTCCGACCTGCACATCGCGACGCTGAACGACAAGGGCACCGTCGAGATGGAGCTCACCGTGGAGCGCGGCCGGGGCTACGTCTCCGCGGCGCTGAACAAGTCCGGTGACGCGGAGATCGGCCGGATCCCGGTGGACTCGATCTACAGCCCGGTCCTCTCGGTGACCTACAAGGTCGAGGCGACCCGTGTCGAGCAGCGCACCGACTTCGACAAGCTCATCGTCGACGTCGAGACCAAGACCTCGATGGCCCCGCGCGACGCGCTCGCCTCGGCCGGCAAGACCCTGGTCGAGCTGTTCGGGCTGGCCCGCGAGCTCAACGTCGAGGCCGAGGGCATCGACATGGGCCCGTCGCCGTCCGACGCCGCGCTCGCCCAGGACCTCGCCCTGCCGATCGAGGACCTCGACCTGACCGTCCGGTCCTACAACTGCCTCAAGCGCGAGGGCATCCACACCGTCGGCGAGCTCGTCGGCCGCAGCGAGGCCGACCTGCTCGACATCCGCAACTTCGGCGCGAAGTCGATCGACGAGGTCAAGGCCAAGCTCGCCGGGATGGGCCTGGCGCTCAAGGACAGCCCGCCCGGGTTCGACCCCAGCGCGCTCTCCGAGGGCTACGACGACTTCCACTACGGCGCCGAGGACGACGTGTCCTTCGCCGAGGACGAGCAGCTCTGAGCCACCTTCGACACCAAGGAGAAGTTCCATGCCCACCCCCACCAAGGGCCCGCGTCTCGGAGGCGGCCCGGCTCACGAGCGGCTGATCCTCGCCAACCTCGCCACGGCCCTGTTCGAGCACGACTCGATCACGACGACAGAGGCCAAGGCGAAGCGGCTCCGGCCGCTGGCCGAGCGGCTCGTCACCTTCGCCAAGCGCGGTGACCTGCACGCCCGTCGCCGGGTCATGACCGTCGTCCGCGACAAGGGCGTGGTCCACCGCCTCTTCGTCGAGATCGCTCCCGACATGGCCGAACGCCAGGGCGGCTACACCCGGATCACGAAGATCGGCCCCCGCAAGGGCGACAACGCCCCGATGGCCGTCATCGAGCTCGTCCGCGAGCCGGTCGCGAAGAAGGCGACCGTCAAGGAGGCCGAGGGCGCGACGAAGCGAGCGGCTAAGCAGGCCGAGGCCAGGGACTCCGCGGCGAAGACCGCGGCGGCCGAGGAGACGGCCGAGGAGACCCCGGACTGGACCGAGGTCCCCGCCGAGGGCGCCGAGGCGACCGCGGCCGAGGCCCCGGCCGCGGAGGCCACCGAGGCGGAGGCGGACGCCGCCGAGGAGACCGAGACGGACGAGGAGAAGTCCGAGGGCTGATCCTCGCTCACCACGCCGACGGGCCCGGCTCCCCACGAGGGAGCCGGGCCCGCCGCCGTCTCCTCACCCCGCGGGTTCGAGGTATTCCGGGGCGCACTGTGGGTCTACGAATACCTCGAATGCCGGGGCCGCCGGCGCCGGGGAGCGGGGGAGGGGTCAGCGGAACTGACGGGCAAGCGGGAGGATGGCCAGGACGAGGACCATCGGGACGGCATACCCGATCCGAAGCGACTCGTTCCCGACGAGTCCGGTGAGGACGGCGCCCGAGAAGCGCGCCCACGTAGTTGAACTGGTTGAAGCGCGCGATGACGGCGTCGACGCGCTGCCGATGGGCCACCGGGTCCGCGCCGTCGCCGGCGACCCGGGCCGCGGCCGAGAAGGACAGCGGGGCGATGACCGCGACGCCGCACCCGACGACGAAGAACCCGAGCACCGCCACCGGCCACGCCGGCGCGGTCACGACGACGACGAGGCCGACGCAGGCGACGACCCCGCCGACCCGCAGCAGTGGCGTGGAGCCGAACCTGGCCGTTGCGGCATCTCCGACGAACCGGACCAGCAGCGTCGCGGCGAGGTAGGGCAGGGTCGCGAGCGCGACGAGGCGGCCCGGGGTGGCGAAGGTGTGGTCGAGGTAGACCGGGCCCCAGGTGATGGCGGCGGTGTCGACCATGTAGAAGACGACGAGGGCGAGCCCGATGAGGACGATCCGTCGCCACGGGATGCCGAGCCGGACGGGGTCGCCGCCGACGAGCCCGGTGTCGCGGCGCAGCAGCGGCGCCGCCAGCATGGCCGCGGGGAGGAGCACGAGGGTCGCCACCGCCCACCTGAACTCCACGTCGGCGAGACCGATGCTCAGCAGTGTCGCGACAATGCCGCCGCCGGTCCAGGCGCCGTGGAAGGACGGCAGCAGCGGACGGCCGACCCGGTGCTCGAGGGCGACGGCCTGCATGTTCCCCGCCGCGTCGATCGCCCCGAGCCCCAGCCCGTAGCCCCCGAGCGCGACGGCGAACGGGGCGATGCTCCCGGCGAACGCGACACCGAGCAGGGCGAGCCCGACGACGGCGAACCCGGCCCGCAGCGCCCCGGCGCTCTCCCGCCGCGCCGCGACCTGCTCCGCGGCCACCGAGCCGATCCCGGCACCGAGGACGACGAGAAGGAGCAGGAGCGACACCCCGACGGGAGAGAGCCCGAAGCGGTGCTGGACCTGCGGCAGCCGCGTCGTCAGCGAGATGAAGACAAGCCCCTGGACGAAGAACGCGCCGGCGATCCCGCCGCGGGTCGCCCGCACCGCGAGGAGGTCGGTGTGGAGCAGGTCGGACATGAGAGGCACTCTGGCACGCGTCTACGCTGAGCGGGTGGATTCATCCGCTCCGGTTCCGTTCGGCCCGGCGCCGAGGACGCTCCGGATCCGCCTCGACCTCGGCTACGACGGGACCGAGTTCTCCGGCTGGGCCGCCCAGCGCGAGCAGCGCACCGTCGAGGGGGAGCTGAGCGCCGCCCTGACGACGATGCTGCGGGCCGCCCGGCCGGTGCGGCTCACCGTCGCCGGACGCACCGACGCGGGGGTCCACGCCCGCGGCCAGGTCGCCCACGTCGACATCGACGAGGGGGCCTGGGGCGACCTGCCCGGTCGGTCCTCGCGCAGCCCGGAGCACGCCGCCCTCGCCCGGCTGCGCGGCATCCTTCCGCCGGACATCGTCGTGCGCTCGGTCTCCCCGGCACCGCCCGGCTTCGATGCCCGCTTCTCGGCGCTGCGCCGGTGCTACCGCTACCGGCTGTGCGACGACCCGAGCGCCCTCGACCCGCTGCGTCGTCGGGACACGGTGCTCGTCCCGCGCCGCCTCGACCTCGAGGCGATGCGGGCGGCCGGCGCGGCACTCGTCGGCCTGCACGACTTCGCGGCGTTCTGCAGACGGCGCGAGGGGGCGACGACGGTGCGCACCCTGCTGCAGTACACCTGGGCGCGCACGGCGCCGGGCCTGCTCGAGGCGAGCGTTGTCGCCGACGCCTTCTGCCACAGCATGGTCCGGGCCCTCGTCGGCGCCGCCGTCGTCGTCGGCGAGGGCCGGTATGCCGCGGACCTGCCGGCTCAGGTCCTCGCCGCCGGGGCGCGGGACCCGCGGCTGCGAGTCATGCCGGCCCACGGGCTCTGCCTCGAGGAGGTCGTCTATCCGCCCGACGGCGAGCTCGCCGCCCGGGCCGAGACCGCTCGGGCGATGCGCGACCCGCTCTCCTGACGCCCCCCTCCATCGTTGTGTCCGGGTTCCTGGTCGCCAGGGCGGCCAGAAACCCGGACACAACGCGTCGGACCCCTTCCGCCGGTCGCCCCACCCCCGGGCAGGCGTCGGGAACTCGGGTGCGCCGGACGCCCCGGCTGCGACAGACTGGCCCCTTGTGGGCCACCTCGATCTCGTCGGTGTCGGCTACGTCCTCCCGGACGGTCGACCGCTGCTGCGCGAGGTGTCGCTGCGGGTCGGCGAGGGCGCCAAGGTCGCGCTCATCGGCCCCAATGGGACCGGCAAGACGACACTGACCCGGATCATCGCCGGCGACCTCGCCGCCCACGAGGGCGTCGTCACCCGCAGCGGCGGCCTCGGGGTCATGCGCCAGTTCATCGGTGCCCCACGGGGCCCGGGGGAGGAGCGCGCCGACGGCGCCGCCCCGCTGCGGGAGGACTCGACGGTGCGCGACCTGCTCGTCTCGGTGGCCCCGGAACCGGTGCGGGCGGTCGCCGCGGAGATCGACCGGACCGAGCTGGCCATGATGGAGCGCGAGTCCGAGCAGGACCAGCTCGCCTACGCCCAGGCCCTCGCCGACTGGGCCGACGTCGGCGGCTACGACTACGAGACGCTGTGGGACGTCTGCACGGTCACGGCCCTCGACGTGCCCTTCCAGCGCGCCCAGTGGCGCACCCTCGCCACCCTCTCGGGTGGCGAGCAGAAGCGGATCGTTCTCGAGGCGCTGCTGCGCGGCCCCGAGGAGGTCCTCCTCCTCGACGAGCCGGACAACTTCCTCGACGTGCCGACCAAGCGCTGGCTCGAGGAGCAGCTCGTCGGCTCGGCCAAGACCGTCCTGTTCATCAGCCACGACCGAGAGCTGCTCTCCCGGGTGGCGACGCCGGTGGCGACACTCGAGCCGCTCGGCGGCGGCAACACCCTCTGGGTCCATCCGGGTCGCTTCGCGACGTACGACGAGGCCCGGGCCGCCCGCAACGACAAGCTCGAGGAGCGCCGTCGCCGCTGGGACGAGGAGCACGCCAAGCTCAAGGCGCTCGTCGTCATGTACCGGCAGAAGGCGGCATACAACTCCGACATGGCGGCCCGCCTCCAGGCGGCGGTGACCCGGCTGCGGCGGTTCGAGGACGAGGGGCCGCCCGAGGCGCTCCCGCTGCGCCAGAACGTCCGGATGCGGCTCGTCGGCGGTCGGACGGCCAAGCGTGCGGTCGTCGTCGAGGATCTCGTCCTGCGGGCCGGCTCCGGTGAGCCCGGCCCGTCCGCGGACGGTATGCCGCCCGCCGGCTCCGGGCGTGACCTCACCGGGGCCTTCGGGACCGAGATCTGGTTCGGAGAGCGGGTCGGCGTCCTCGGGGCCAACGGGTCAGGCAAGTCGCACTTCCTGCGGCTGCTGGCGGCCGGTGGCACCGACCCCGACGTCGAGCACCGTCCGGTCGGCGACGTCCGGCCGGTGCCGGTCGAGCACGGCGGACGGGTCCGGCTCGGCTCCCGGGTGCGCCCCGGCTGGTTCGCCCAGACCCACCGCCATCCCGAGCTGCGCGGGCGGACCCTCGTCGAGATCCTGCACCGCGGGGACGCCCACCGCGTCGGACGCACCCGGGAGGAGGCGGCCCGGGTGCTGGACCGGTACGGGCTGGCCCGCGCAGCCGAGCAGACGTTCGACGCCCTGAGCGGCGGCCAGCAGGCGCGCTTCCAGATCCTCCTGCTCGAGCTGTCCGGCGCGACCCTGCTCCTGCTCGACGAGCCGACCGACAACCTCGACCTGCACTCCGTCGAAGCGCTCGAGGACGCCCTGGCCGCCTTCGAGGGCACGGTCGTCGCGGTCACCCACGACCGCTGGTTCGCCCGCACCCTCGACCGGTTCCTCGTCTTCGGGGCCGACGGCGGGGTCCTCGCGACCGACGAGCCGGCATGGGAGGCGACGGCGCCCGCGAGGTGGTCCGCCCCCGTGCCGCCCCGAGGAGGGCCGGGACGCCCTCGGTAAAGGAATCGTCAAACATTCCGTCCCGCCTGGCGGCGCAACGGTTACCCATCTAGGTTCCCTCGCGGAGGAGTTCTCGTTCAGTGCTGCGATGAGGGAGCCATCGATGAGACCTGCGCGCCGTCTGCTTGCCGTCCTCGCCGCGATCGCTGTCGCGCTCTCCGCGGGGGTGGCCACCGCCTCGACCTCGGTCGGCGCGAACCGCACGATGACCCTCGTCGGGTCGCTGCAGTCCGAGATCGGCTGTGCCGGCGACTGGGACGAGACGTGCACCGCATCCGACCTGACCCAGCTCGGCTCCTCGTCGGTGTATGCCGCGACCTTCGACGTGCCGGCCGGCGCGTACGAGCTCAAGGTCGTCGTCAACCACAGCTGGGACGAGAACTACGGCGCCGACGGCGTCGCCGGGGGCGCGAACATCCCGCTCGTCCTCGCCGGGCCGGCCGAGCTGGCCGTCACCTACGACGACACGAGCCACCGGATCGGCATCGCCCCGACTGACGTGCCGGACGGCGCGACGCCGGGCGACGCGGCATACGCGACCGACTCACTGCGAACGCCGCTGACGAGGGAGCGGTTCTACTTCGTCATGGCGGACCGGTTCGCCAACGGCGACACGGCGAACGACACCGGCGGGCTCACCGGCGGCCGGGACGTCACCGGCTTCGACCCGAGCGACAAGGGCTTCTATCACGGCGGCGACCTCAAGGGGCTGACGAACCACCTCGACTACATCAAGGGCCTCGGCACGACCGCCATCTGGCTCACGCCCTCGTTCAAGAACCGCCCCGTCCAGGGGACCGGCGACAACATGAGCGCCGGCTACCACGGCTACTGGATCACCGACTTCACCCAGGTCGACCCGCACCTCGGGACGAACGGCGACCTCAAGACCCTCATCAGCAAGGCCCACAAGAAGGGCATGAAGGTCTTCTTCGACATCATCACCAACCACACCGCCGACGTCATCGACTACACCGAGGGCGAGTACGGCTACCGGAACAAGACCGACTACCCCTACAAGGACGCCCAGGGCAACGTCTTCGACGACAAGAACTACGCCGAGAAGCCGGACTTCCCGGCGATGAACCCCGACACGTCGTTCCCCTACCACCCGTACTTCCATTCCGAGGCCGACAAGACCGTCAAGGTCCCCGCCTGGCTCAACGACCCGACGAACTACCACAACCGCGGCGACTCGACGTATGCCGGTGAGTCGGCCGAGTACGGCGACTTCGTCGGCCTCGACGACCTGTTCACCGAGAAGCTCGGCGTCGAGCAGGGGATGGAGGACATCTACAGGGCGTGGGTGGACTTCGGCGTCGACGGGTTCCGGATCGACACGGCCAAGCACGTCAACGTCGAGTTCTGGCAGAAGTGGAGCCCGGCGATGCTCGCCGAGGCCAAGGCCCAGAACAACCCCGACTTCTTCATGTTCGGCGAGGTCTACGATGCCCGGCCGTCCTTCATGTCGATCTACTCGACGAAGGCCGACCTGCCGGCGACGCTCGACTTCGGCTTCCAGAACCAGGCCGTCAACTGGGTCCAGGGCAAGAGTGGCACCGACCTGCGTGACCTCTATGCCGACGACGACTACTACACCGACACCAACTCCAACGCCTACGAGATGCCGACCTTCCTCGGCAACCACGACATGGGCCGGGTCGGCTTCCTGCTCAAGGGGACCAGCTCGAGCAACGCGGACCTCCTCGCGAAGGTCAAGCTCGCGGACGCGTTGATGTACCTCGGCCGCGGCCAGCCGATCACCTACTACGGCGACGAGCAGGGCTTCATCGGTTCCGGCGGCGACAAGGACGCGCGCCAGGACATGTTCGCCACCCAGGTGCAGCAGTACGCCGGCGAGGCGAACCTCACCGGCCCCTCTGGGTCGATGGACCGCTTCGACCCGACCTCGCCGCTCTACCAGTACATCAGCGGCCTGTCCCGGCTCCGGGACCGCTTCCCGGCCCTCGCCGACGGGGCGCAGATCCAGCGCTACGCGAGCAGCTCCGCCGGCATCTTCGCCTTCTCCCGGATCGACACGACGCGGCGGGTCGAGTATGTCGTCGCGGCCAACAACGCGACGACGGCGAAGTCGGCCACCTTCGACACCTACGGCAAGCGGCAGGGCTTCGCGCCGATCTACGGCGCGACCGGCCCCGTCCGCTCCGACCGTAACGGCCGGCTCACCGTCACCGTCCCGCCGCAGTCGGTGTCGGTGTGGAAGGCCCGCTCGCCGATGGCGAAGCCGAAGTCCGCGCCCGGGATCTATCTCACGGCCCCGAGCGCCGGCGGGGTCGTCGGCGACCGCGCCGAGATCCGGGCCGCCATCCCGCAGAACACCTTCGCCGAGGTGAGCTTCCTCTACCGCCCGGTCGGGACGAGCGGGTGGAAGCCCCTCGGCACCGACGACAACGCGCCCTACCGCGTCTTCCACGACGTGTCCGGGATGGCCAAGGGCACCCTCCTGGAGTACCGCGCGGTCGCGAAGGACTCCGTCGGGCACGTCTCGGCGACCTCGACGTATGCCGTCGTCGGCGAACCCGCGCCGGCCGGCGGCGGTGGGGGCGGCGTCGGGCCGGTCACCCAGCCGAGCGCCGTCAGCGTGCCAGGGGACCACAACACGGCGATGGGCTGCAGCGGCGACTGGCAACCGGACTGCCCCGAGGCCCAGCTCGCCCTCGACGCCAACGACCAGATCTGGAAGGGGACGTACCCGACGATCCCCGCCGGCGACTATGCCTACAAGGCGGCCATCGACAACAGCTGGGACGAGAACTACGGGGAGGGGGGCGTCAAGAACGGCGCCAACATCTCCTACACGGCGCCCGGCGGACCCGTGTCGTTCTACTACGACCATGCGACCCACTGGGTGACCTCCGATGCCCAGGGCCCGATCATCACGGCGCCAGGCAGCTACCAGAGCGAGCTCGGCTGCTCCGGTGACTGGCAGCCGGACTGCATGCGGCCCTGGCTCGAGGACCCGGACGGCGACGGGACCTACACCTTCAGCACGACGCAGATCCCGGCCGGGGTCTACGAGTTCAAGGTCGCGCACGGCCTGTCCTGGGACGAGAACTACGGCGCCGGCGGGACGCCGGGCGGGGCGAACGTCAGCCTCTCCGTGCCCTCGGACGGGCTCGTCGTGACGATCAGCTACGTCCTCGCGACCCACCAGATCAGCGCGACCGTCGCCAGGGGGGGATCCGTGCCTGACATCACGACGCCCCGGGCGATCTGGGTGCAGAAGGACCTCATCGCCTGGCCGCCATCCCTCGTCCCCGAGGGAGCCATGCCCGAGCTGCTGCGCTGGCGGCTGGCCTGGTCGGCCGACGGTGGCCTCGCCGTCGACGCGTCCGACGTCACCGGCGGTGAGCAGGCGCCGCTCACCTACGACCCGTCCGGTCTGCCGGACTCCGTCGTCGTGGCCCACCCAGAGCTCGACGGCTACCTCGCGCTTCGGCTCGACCACAAGACGGCGAAGAAGGCCGACGACGTCCTGCGCGGCCAGGTCGCGGTCGGGATGTACGACACGACCGGCACCCTCCTCGACGCGACCGGGGTCCAGACCGCCCTCGTCCTCGACGACCTGTATGCCGCGCCGGCCGGCAAGCGGACCTACGGCGTCACCTTCCACGGAGGGCACCCGGCATACCGGGTCTGGGCCCCGACGGCGAAGAACGTCGACATCCTCACCTGGGCGCCCGACGCGGCCGGCGACGCGCCGGTGTCCGACGCGACCCGGACACCCATGAAGCGCCATGGCGACGGGTCGTGGACGGCGCGCGCCGGGGTCGAGAACGCCCGCTACCTCTACGACGTCGAGGTGTGGGTGCCCTCGACCGGCAAGGTCGAGCACAACCT
Source organism: uncultured Actinomycetota bacterium (assembly GCA_963728395.1). GTDB lineage: Bacteria > Actinomycetota > Actinomycetes > Actinomycetales > Dermatophilaceae > CAVSJJ01. The sequence goes on along the minus strand of CAVSJJ010000004.1, from coordinate 393,729 downwards.
CGTCACCGACCCGTACTCGGTGGCGCTGACCCTCGATTCGACGAGATCGGTCGCGGTCGACCTGTCCGACCGGGCCTTCGAGCCGGTCCAGTGGCGCAGGACCCCCTCGCCGAGGCTGAAGCAGGACGTCGACTCGACGATCTACGAGCTGCATGTCCGCGACTTCTCCGCGGCCGACACGACGGTGCCGGCCGACCACCGGGGCAGCTACCTCGCGTTCGCCGACGACGGCGCGGGGACGCAGCACCTGCGGGCGCTCGCGGACGCCGGCCTCAACACCGTGCACCTGCTGCCGACCTTCGACATCGCCTCGATCGAGGAGGACCCGGCCAAGCAGTCGACCCCGGCCACTGCCGGCTGCGGCGACCTCGCCTCGATGCCGCCGGACGGCGAGGGGCAGCAGGCGTGCATCGACCAGATCCGTGCCGACGACGCGTTCAACTGGGGTTACGACCCGTGGCACTTCATGGCACCGGAGGGCTCCTACGCCTCGTCGGCGGCCGCCGCGGACGGCGGCACCCGGATCAAGCAGTTCCGGACGATGGTCGGGGCGCTACACGCCGACGGGCTGCGGGTCGTCCTCGACCAGGTCTTCAACCACGACACCGCCTCCGGACAGGACCCGAAGTCGGTCTTCGACAAGATCGTGCCGGGCTACTACCACCGGCTCGACGCAAGGGGCAAGGTCTACACCTCGACGTGCTGCCAGAACCTCGCCGTCGAGCACGCGATGATGACGAAGCTGACCGTCGACGCGCTCGTCATGTGGGCCAAGGAGTACAAGGTCGACGGCTTCCGGTTCGACCTCATGGGCCACATGCCGAAGGCGACGATGCTCGACATCCGCCGGGCGCTCGACAAGCTGACGCTGCACCGCGACGGGGTGGACGGAAGGTCGATCTACCTCTACGGCGAGGGGTGGAACTTCGGCGAGGTTGCCGACAACGCCCTGTTCACCCAGGCCACCCAGGGCCAGCTCGGCGGAACCGGCATCGGCGCGTTCAGCGACCGGCTGCGGGATGCCGTCCGCGGCGGCGGACCGTTCGACGACGACCCGCGCAAGCAGGGATTCGGCAGTGGGGAGGCGACCGACCCGAACGGCGACCCGATCAACGACGGCGCCGCGGCCGGGCTCGCGCATGACACCGATCTCGTCCAGCTCGGGCTCGCCGGCAACCTGCGCGACTTCACCTTCCGGAACACCGCGGGCGATGTGGTGCGGGGCGACGAGGTCGACTACAACGGCTCACCGGCGGGGTATGCGGACCAGCCGGACGAGGTCGTGACCTACGTCGACGCCCACGACAACGAGACGCTGTGGGACGCGCTGACCTACAAGCTTCCGCAGTCGACGTCGATGGAGAACCGGATCCGGATGAACACGCTCAGCCTCGCGACGACGGCCCTGTCGCAGACACCGTCGTTCTGGCACGCGGGGTCGGACCTGCTGCGCAGCAAGTCCTTCGACCGCAACAGCTACGACAGCGGCGACTGGTTCAACGCGATCCACTGGACGGGCCCGGACAACGGGTTCGGCCACGGGCTCCCGCTGGCGGGCGACAACTCCGCGAAGTGGGACTCCATGCGCCCGCTCCTCGGTGACGCCGCACTCCAGCCGACGGCGGCCGAGCGCGAGGCGGCGAGCGCCGCGGCGCAGGACCTGCTGCGGCTGCGGTTCTCCACGCCGTTGTTCCGGCTCGGGTCGGCCCGGGCGATCGAGGACAAGGTGTCCTTCCCGGCGAGCGGCACGAGCGAGGCCCACGCCGGCGTCATCGCGATGCGGGTGGACGACACCCGGGGGCGTCGTGCCGACCGGCACCTGCGCGGCCTCGTCGTCGTCTTCAACGCCACCCCGGAGCCGGTCTCGCAGGTCGTGCCGGGCATGACCGGGCAGTCGGCGCGGCTGTCGCCGGTCCAGGCGCACGGATCCGACGGCGTCGTCAAGACCGCGACGTGGGACGCGGCGACCGGGACGGCGACGGTGCCTGCCCGCACGGTGGCGGTCTTCGTCCAGCCCTAGCCCCGCGGCATACCGGTTCGAGGTATTCGGGCACCCAGCAGCGGCACCCGAATACCTCGAACCGGCGGGCTATGCCGGGTCCGGCGCGGTGGTCGGTATGCCGGCCCGCGTCGCCCGTTCGTGGCGCCGGGCGGGCAGGTAGAACACCGCGCCCAGGACGCTGACCGCTCCGGCGAGGACCATCGCCGCCTGGGTCGAGACGGCGTCGGCGAGCAGGCCGAGAGTCGGGGCCGCCACGCTGAAGGCCGCGAACGCGACCATCGAGTTCATCGAGAGCACGGTCGCCCGGTTGTGTGCGTGCGCCTCGCGGTGCAGCAGGGTCGCGTGCATCGGGCCGGCGGTGCCGTGCAGGCCGTACGTCACGAGGTATGCCGCGACGAGGGCGACGGGTCCGGCCACCAGTCCCATGACGACGGCGCCGAGTCCGTTGAGCACCCGGGACAGGATGGCGGTCCGGACGACGCCGATCCGGGGTGACAGGGCGCCGGCAAGGGCCGAGCCGCCCGCGAAGACGCCCCATCCGGCGGCGGCGACGGGGCCCATGATCGCGCCGGCGCGGGCCTCGCCGCCGACGAGCTCGGCGAGGCGGATCGGCTGGAAGGTCTCGAAGACGACCATCGCGACGGACCAGAAGATCTCGACGGTGATGACGCCGCGGAGGATCCGGTTGGTGCGCAGCAGCCGCAGCCCGTCCCGGATGACCGCCGGCGCCTCGGCCGCCGACCGGGCGGCGCGCTGCACGGCCGTCGCGTCCACGTGCCCGCTCGGCTCCCGGAGCAGGACGAGGACGACGATGACGTGCCCGATGTTGAGCGCCACGGCAAGGGCGAACGGCAGGAACAACGCGGGTTGGCTCGTCATCGGGTGCCACCACACGAGGCCCCCGGAGACGAGCGCCCCGCTGGCGATCCCGCCGCCGAGGAGCATCCCTTGCAGCGACAGGCCACGGTCGACGTCGGCGTCCGGGGAGTGGCCGTGGACGGTGTCGACGTACCACGCCTCGAGGGGTCCGGAGTCCAGCGCCCGGAAGACACCGGTGAGGACGGCGGCGAGGGCGAAGGCCCAGAATGCATGCGCCCACAGGTAGACGCTGCTGGCCGCGACGTTGACGACGGCGGCCGCGATGTAGACCGGTCGCCGGCCGAGGGCATCGGTGAAGCCGCTCGTCGGCAGCTCGAGGGCGAAGACGACGAACCCGGCGAGTGAGCTCGCGGTGAGCGCCTCGGCGATCGTCAGGCCGCGCTCGAGGGGAAGCAGCGTCGTCAGCCCCACGACGAGCCCGACCGGGAACCATCGGGTCCAGGTGAGGGTGAGGAACACCCGTCGGGCGGCCCTGGGGGACAGCGGGGGGCCGCTCATCCGCGCGGCCTGCGCTCGAGGTCGATCGGGTAGAACGAGTAGTAGGCCGCCACCCGTTGGGCCGCTGGGTTGCCCTGCCCCACCCGCCGGTATCGCTCGACGACGTCGCTGATCTCGCCGCGCAGCGCCGCGAGCTGTTCCGCGGTGACGACGACGGTCGAGTCGTTCATCCCCAGGGCGTCCCGCCACGGCGCCGGCCAGCTCGGCTCGACGTCGAGCCAGGCGCTGAACTTCTCGAAGAAGTGTCGGAGCCAGTCACGGGTGAGCCAGCCGAGCGCCGTCTCGGCGTCCTCGTCGTCGGCGAAGTCGCTCGCGTCGAACTGGGTCTCCTCCGTCGAGGCCGCCCAGAGCCGGCGCTTGCCCTCGCCCTCCTCGGTGTCGATGACGAGCCCGACGGCCGCGAGCTTGCGCAGGTGGTACGAGGTGGCCCCGGAGTTGGTGCGCAGCTCACCAGCCAGCTCGGTCGCCGTCGCCGGGCCGCCGCGGCGCAGGGCGGACAGGAGTCGGGAGCGCAGGGGGTGGGCGAGGACCTTGACGGCCCGGGCGTCGAGGCGGAAGGTGCCGCCGACCGGCGGTCGCGAGCGAGGGGAGGTGACCATGTGTGCACAATACATGTGCACATACTGTTTGCACAACCATTATGCACGGGACGACCTTTGCGGCGTCTTTGCAGGTCAGAGGGTGCTTTCCGGCCCCCCGCCCGCGATTTGGGCCGGGGGTGTCCGAACCGTAGACTTGAGAACCGTTGTGCCGTGTGCCCTCGCGGGGGCGTCCACTCCCTCCCGGGAGCACTCGGCATACGCCGTCCCACCGACCATCGCGAGGAACCCCCATGCGTACCTACACCCCGAAGCCGGGCGAGATCACCCGCGCGTGGCACGTCATCGACGCGACCGGCGTCGTGCTCGGCCGGCTCGCCAGCCAGACGGCCATCCTCCTGCGCGGCAAGCACAAGGCGACCTTCGCCCCCCACGTCGACACCGGCGACTTCGTCATCATCATCAACGCCGACAAGGTCGTGCTCACCGGCGCCAAGGCCGAGCAGAAGAAGGCCTACCGGCACTCCGGCTTCCCGGGCGGCCTGAAGGCCCAGAGCTACACCGAGCTGCTCGAGAAGCACCCGGAGAAGGCCGTCGAGAAGGCGGTCCGCGGAATGCTCCCGAAGAACTCGCTCGCCCGCCAGCAGCTGACCAAACTCAAGGTGTATGCCGGTGCCGAGCACCCGCACGCCGCCCAGCAGCCCCGGCCCTACACGATCTCGCAGGTGGCGCAGTAGCCGCCTCGGCGACCTGCGCAGATCAAGGACAGAGACATGACTGAGAACACCCAGACCATCGACGAGTCCGCCGGCACCGACGCGAACGACGTCGCCGTCAGCGAGTTCACCTCGGAGTCCGGGGCCCCGGTCGGCGAGGCCGCCGCGCGGCGGCCGTCCGCCTCCGCGCCCGGCTCGGCGACCGGCCGCCGCAAGCAGGCCGTCGCCCGGGTCCGGATCGTCCCCGGCACCGGCGAGTGGACCATCAACGGCCGCACGCTCGAGCAGTACTTCCCGAACAAGGTGCACCAGCAGCTCGTCAACGAGCCGCTCAAGGTCCTCGAGCTCGACGGTGCCTACGACGTCCTCGTCCGCGTCCACGGCGGCGGGCCGTCGGGGCAGGCCGGCGCGGTCCGTCTCGGCGTGGCCCGCTCGCTCAACGGCGTCGACCCCGACCTGAACCGTCCGGCGCTGAAGAAGGCCGGCTTCCTCACCCGGGACCCCCGCGTCCCCGAGCGCAAGAAGGCCGGTCTGAAGAAGGCCCGCAAGGCGCCTCAGTACAGCAAGCGCTGATCCGGCCCGGTGCCCGAATCCGGCGCCCGCCCCCCGATCGAGTGGCCACGACCTGCCGCCGGCCCACGCCGGAATCCGGTGGGACGTGGCCACTCGGCGTTGTGGCCTCGCTCCCGACACCGGGGTAGGTTGTCTCCTCGGGTCACCCGCCGGCCGGGACCGGCGGCTCGCCCCGCCGGCGGTCGGATGCCGCCGGGCGCCTCCACGCGAAAGGCCTCCGCACGCATGGCACGACTCTTCGGCACCGACGGGATCCGCGGGCTGGCCAACGGCCCGGTCATGACCGCCGAGCTCGCCCTGGCTGTCTCGGTCGCCGCGGCTCGGATCCTCGGCCAGGCAGGGGCGCCCAGCCATCGGCCCAAGGCGGTCGTCGGGCGGGACCCGCGTGCGTCGGGGGAGTTCCTCTCCTCGGCGGTCGTGGCGGGGCTGGCCTCGGCCGGCGTCGACGTCTACGAGGCGGGGGTCCTGCCGACGCCTGCGGTCGCCTTCCTCACCGATGACGCCGGGGCCGACTTCGGCGTCATGCTCTCCGCCTCGCACAACCCCATGCCCGACAACGGGATCAAGTTCTTCGCCGAGGGGGGGCACAAGCTCCCGGACGAGGTCGAGGACCGGATCGAGGCGGCGATGGGGGAGCCGTGGGAGCGGCCGACCGGACCGGACGTCGGTCGGGTCGTGCCGATGATCGACGGGCACACCCGCTACCTCGCCCACCTGCTCCGCGTGCTGCCGAACCGTCTCGACGGCCTCCGGGTCGTCGTCGACGGCGCGCACGGGGCGGCCAGCGCGGTCTCGCCGGAGGCCTTCCGGCTCGCCGGGGCCGAGGTGGTCGAGATCGGTGCCGCGCCGGACGGGCTCAACATCAACGACGGCTACGGCTCCACCCATCTCGGGCCACTGCGCCGCGCGGTCGTCGAGCAGGGGGCGGACCTCGGCATCGCTCACGACGGGGACGCCGACCGGTGCCTGGCGGTCGACGCCGCGGGGACCGAGGTCGACGGGGACCAGATCATGGCGATCCTCGCCCTGGCCCTCAAGGATCGCGGCGCGCTGGCCCACGACACCCTCGTCACGACGGTGATGAGCAACCTCGGCCTGCTTCAGGCGATGGAGCGCGGGGGGGTGTGCGTGGTCCAGACGGCGGTCGGGGACCGCTACGTCCTCGAGACGATGCGGTCGGCCCGGCACAGCCTCGGCGGCGAGCAGTCCGGCCACGTCATCTTCCTCGACCACGGGACCACCGGCGACGGGGTCCTCACCGGGCTCATGCTCGCGGCGCGGATGGCCGAGACCGGGCGCAGTCTCGCCGAGCTCGCCTCGGTCATGACCCGGCTCCCGCAGGTGCTCGTCAACGTCAAGGGCGTCGACACGAGCCGGGTCGACACCGACGCACCCCTCCAGGCAGCCGTGCGCGCCGAGGAGGAGTCGCTGGCCGGGACCGGCCGGGTGCTGCTGCGCCGCTCCGGGACCGAGCCCCTCGTGCGGGTCATGGTCGAGGCCCAGACGGCGGAGCAGGCCCAGGACGTCGCCGAGCGCCTCGCCGGGGTCGTCAGCGCTCGACTCGGCTGAGCCGTCCCGGACGGAGGACCGGCTCAGAGCAGCCGGTCGAGCAGCCCGGTGTCCACGTCGTACATGAACCCGGCGACGATGGTGTCGTCGGGGATGAGCGGGTGGGTCCTGATCCGGGCGACGTCCTCGTCGAGGGCCGACACCGGGTCGTCGATCGTGTGGAAGCGGTGCCACGTCGCGTCGGTCCCCATCGCCTGGCCGACCTGCTCGCGCAGCTGGGTCTCGGTGCTGTTGACCATCGCGCAGCGGGTGTGCGGGACGACGAGGACGCGCCGGACGTTGAGCAGGTGCACCCCGAGGACGAGCGCCTCGAGAGCCTGGTCGGTGACCCGGCCCCCGGGATTGCGGAAGATCTTCGCATCGCCAGGCTTGAGCCCGATCATCCGCAGCGGATCGATCCGCGAGTCCATGCAGGTGACCATCGCGACGCCGGCCTTCGCCACGCCGTCGAAGCCGCTGAGATCGAAGGTCTTGGCGAAGTCGCGGTTGGCCTCGAGAAGGTCGTCGAAGTCGTGGTCCATTCGGTCAGCCTAGGCCGGGTCGCGTGCCGATGGTGAATGCGACGGGTTTCGTCACCGATGCGAAGAAGTCGTTGCCCTTGTCGTCGACGATGATGAAGGCGGGGAAGTCCTCGACCTCGATCTTCCAGATCGCCTCCATCCCGAGCTCGGGATACTCCAGCACCTCGACGCTCTTGATGCAGTCCTGGGCCAGCCGGGCGGCCGGGCCGCCGATCGAGCCGAGGTAGAAGCCGCCATGGGCCCGGCAGGCGTCGGTCACCTGGCGGCTCCGGTTGCCCTTGGCAAGCATGACGAGCGACCCACCCGCGGCCTGGAACTGCTCGACGTAGGAGTCCATCCGGCCGGCGGTCGTCGGGCCGAAGGAGCCGGACGGCATACCCTCCGGCGTCTTGGCCGGGCCCGCGTAGTAGACCGGGTGGTCGCGCAGGTATGCCGGCATCTCCTCGCCCGCGTCGAGCCGCTCCTTGATCTTCGCGTGGGCGATGTCGCGAGCGACGACGAGGGTGCCGGTGAGGGACAGCCGGGTCTTGACGGGATGGTGCGACAGCTCGGCGAGGATCTGCGGCATCGGTCGGCGTAGGTCGACCTCGACGACGTCGTCGTGCGGGATCGTCTCCTCGTGGCGGGCGCCGTGCAGATCCTCGTGGGTCGTCTCGGGCATGAACCGGGCCGGGTCGGTCTCGAGCTGCTCGATGAAGACCCCTTCGGGGGTGACCTTGCCGAGGCACTGGCGGTCGGCGGAGCAGGAGACGGCGACGGCGACGGGGAGCGACGCACCGTGCCGGGGCAGCCGGATGACCCGCACGTCGTGGCAGAAGTACTTGCCGCCGAACTGCGCGCCGATCCCGAACTGCCGGGTCAGATCGAGGACCTTCGCCTCCAGCCCGGTGTCGCGGAAGCCGTGCGGCACCGGGTCGCCCGCGGTCGGGAGGCTGTCGAGGTACTTGGCGCTCGCGTACTTGGCGGTCTTGAGGGCGAACTCCGCGCTCGTGCCGCCGATGACGATGGCAAGGTGGTAGGGCGGGCAGGCCGCGGTGCCGAGGCCGCGCAACTTCTCGTCGAGGAAGCGCATCATCGCATCCTCGTTCAGGATCGCCTTCGTCTCCTGGTAGAGGTAGCTCTTGTTCGCACTGCCGCCGCCCTTGGCCATGAAGAGGAACTTGTAGGACAGCTCGTGCCCCGGAGCCGTGTCGGCGTAGAGCTCGATCTGCGCGGGAAGGTTGGACCCGGTGTTCGTCTCCTCCCAGGTGGTCAACGGCGCCATCTGCGAGTAGCGCAGGTTGAGCCGTGTGTAGGCGTCGTAGACCCCGCGAGAGATGGCCGCCTCGTCGGTGCCTTCGGTCAGGACGTGCTGTCCCCGCTTGCCCATGACGATCGCCGTGCCGGTGTCCTGGCACATCGGCAGGACGCCCCCGGCCGCGATGTTGGCGTTCTTGAGCAGGTCGTGGGCGACGAACTTGTCGTTGTTGCTGGACTCGGGGTCCTCGAGGATCGAGCGCAGTTGCGCGAGGTGGGCGGGTCGGAGGAAGTGGGCGATGTCGTGCATCGCCGTCTCGGTGAGCAGGCGAAGGGCCTCGGGGGCCACCTCGAGGAACCGGCGTCCCCCGGGCCCATCGGCGACCGTGACCCCTTCGGCCGTCAGCAGCCGGTAGGGGGTGGCGTCCTCTCCGATCGGCAGCAGGTCCTCATAGGCGAACTCGGCCATCGTGCGGTCCTTCTCTGGTCGTGCGGTGGGTGGTCTCTGGTGGGCGGGCGGAGCCGGGGGAGCCGGTCAGGCGCCGATCTCGGCGCGGGTCGGGGCGTAGGCGCCGGCATGGCTGACGGTGACGCCGCTCGTGGCGAGCGCGCGAGCCAGGGCGGGGGAGACGTCGGCGAGCGAGGCGGAGCCCAACCGCTCGCGCGCCTCGGGGCCGCCGAGGAGCCCGGCATCGAGCAGGCCCGAGATGAGCCCCGCCATGAACGAGTCGCCGGCGCCGACCGTGTCGACGACCCGGTCGGCGAGCGCGGGTTCGCGGGTCGCCTCGGCGCCGGCGGTCACCCGGTAGGCCACGCCGTGGCCGCCGAGGGTGATGACGACGAGGCCGGGCCCGAGGCCCGCCCAGTGGGTCATCACCTCCTCGGGGGTGCGGCCGGGGTAGAGAAAGGCGATGTCCTCGTCACTCGCCTTGACGACGTCGCTGAGGGCGACGAGCTCCTCGACCCGGGTCCGCACCTGCTCGGCCGCCCCCATGATCGTCGGGCGGACGTTGGGGTCGTAGGACGTCGTCGCGATGGGCCGCGCCCGGACGAGCGCGGCGGTCACCTCGGCCTCGCCAGGCTGGAGCGTCGTTGCGATCGAGCCGGTGTGGACGTGGACGGTATCCGCCGGGATGGCCACCGCGGGCAGGTCCCAGAACAGGTCGAAGAGATAGCTCGCCGCGCCGGTCTCGTCGATCGTCGCGTCGGCGGTCGAGGTCGCCACGGCATGGATGCTGCCGTCGGGCAGCGCGACACCCACGCTGTCCAGGAGAGCGGAGCAGCGGGTGCCGTGGTCGTCCGCGCCCAGGACCGTGGCGAAGTCGACGGAGTGGTCCAACCGGGCCAGCCCCATCGCGACGTTGGCGGGCGAGCCGCCGACGTGCTCGGTGACCGTGCCGTCCGGGGTCCGCACGATGTCGATGAGCATCTCGCCGATGACGAGCAGACGCTCGGCCATGTCGGTGACCTTTCTGAGCGGGCCTGGGAACCGAGACGACTCTATCGGTGACGGGCCCCCGCCTCGCCGCGTGGTGACCCGTCGCGGGCCTGGAGCCGTCGCCCGGCCGGGACAGGCGGCGGCATACCCCGGTTTGGGGGTGGGGGCATGCGTCGGGGACCATGGCTCGGTGAGCACCCAGCCGCGGGGGAGCGCCTACTCGATGGGATCGGTCCCCAACATGGTCCGGTCCCTCGTCGTCGTCCTCGCGCTCGTGGCCGTCGTCTACTTCATCCTTCCCCGGACGGGCTCGGTGGAGCGGCCGCCGGTCGACGTGACGTCGAACGCCAGGGCCGTGGCCGGCGAGACCGGGTGGCCGGTGCTCGCCCCGGCGGGGCTGGGATCGGGCTGGCGCGTGACGGCCGCGCGCTTCGAGCGCACCCGGTTCGGCGTGCCGACGTGGTTCGTCGGCTACGAGACCCCATCGGGGACCTATGTGGCCCTGACCCAGGCCGCGGACGTCACCGCCGACTGGCTGACCGAGCAGACGAACAAGGGCTCACGCCGGGGTAGCCGGACCGTCGACGGGCAGACCTGGGCGCAGTACGCCCGGGCCGACGGCACCCAGAACAGCCTCGTGCGGACCGGTGCGGGTTCGGTGACGACCGTGCTGAGCGGGACGGCCGGGTTCGCCGAGATCGCGGACCTGGCCGGGAGCCTGAGGGTCGTCGTGCCGGCCGGCGCGGCGCGCCCCTCCGGCTCCTGAATCCCCTCGGCCGTCGCGTGGTCCGCGTGCCGGTGTCCGTCGTCGTGGTGGACGACGTAGGATTGGGCCGTGCCCCGCCGTCCGGCGGGGTCACGGTCAGCGACGGGGGCCGAAGGCCCGCCCGTGGTGGCGTCGGCTGTGGTCCAACACGCCGTGCCATCGGCGTCCGGTCGCGTCCGCTCGAGCACGACCCACCCGGGCCCGCATCGGGTCCCTGGTGTGTCCGACTGACGAGATGGAATCGCTTGGCACAACGAGTTCGGCGTCGCGGAGGCGCGCCACGCAGGCAGCCTGCTGACCGTCGGCGGGCACGGGGTCGGGACGAGGAAGGCATCATCCCCGTCCTGGCCAAGACCGTGCGACAGGTCGAGTCCGCCGCGCAGCGCGGCAAGGTCCGTTCGAACGGTCGGGCCGCATACCAGGTCGTCGCTCTCCTCGTGCGCGAGGAACGGGCCAGGGTCAAGGCGGACCCGTCGATCCGCGAGGCCGAGCGGGCCAACGTGCTGACCCGGCTCGACGGCATCGCGACGATCCTCGCCAAGACCGCGGCACGGGACACCTCTCTCCTTCAGCTGCTGGCCGAGGACGCCGTCGTCTCCTCGTCCGCGATCGCTCTCAAGAACGACCTGCTGCGGCAGGCCGGTCGCGAGCCCGAGCCGGAGGAGGAGCCGGAGCCCGAGCCGACCGCCGCTGCGGCCCCGTCGCCGCGACGGGTGGTCCCGCAGACGGTCATCGCGCGCCAGCTGGCGAACCCGTTCCTCGCGCCCGACTTCCCGGCCGAGCCGGCGACTCGCCCCAAGACCCAGCGCCTGCGTGACTGGGAGCTTCTGGACCCGCTCTTCCGCGCCTTCGAGTACGGCGGCGACGCCACCTGTATGCCGTTACCCGAGCCCGAGGACGTCGTGCACGGCATCCGGGACCTCGAGCTGATGCACCACCAGGCGCAGGTGGTGACGGCGGCGGCGAGGGGACACCGGACGTTCCTCCTCGCCGACGAGCCGGGCCTCGGGAAGACCGCACAGGCCCTGCTCGCTGCGGATGCCGCGGAGGCCTACCCGCTCCTCGTCGTCGCGCCGAACGTCGTCAAGGCGAACTGGGCGCACGAGGTCGAGCTGTGGACCCCGCACCGGAGCGCAACGGTCATCCACGGTGACGGTGAGAGCATCGACGGCTTCGCCGACATCGTCATCGTCAACTACGAGGTCCTCGACCGCCACGTCGGCTGGCTCGGCGTCCACGGCTTCCGGGGGATGGTCGTCGACGAGGCACACTTCATCAAGAACAAGGCGTCCCAGCGCTCGCAGCACGTCCTGGAGCTCTCCCAGCGCATCCGGTCGCGCACCGGCAACCCGCTGTTCATGGCCCTCACCGGCACGCCGCTCATCAACGACATCGAGGACTTCCGGGCCATCTGGCAGTTCCTCGGCTGGATCGACGAGGCCAAGCCCCGGCCCGCCCTCATGGCGTCCCTCGAGGAGATCGGTCTCACCCCCGCCGACCGCGGGTTCTATGAGGCGGCACGGGCGGCCGTCATCGACCTGGGCATCGTCCGACGGCGCAAGGTCGACGTCGCCGCCGACATCCCGGCCCGCCGCGTCGCCGACCTCCCGGTGGAGCTCGACGACGATGCGAGCCGGTCGATCCGGGCCGCTGAGCAGGAGCTGGCGCGTCGGCTGGTCCGACGCTACGAGGCCGCGCAGGCCGCCCGTGGCGCGGAGGGCGTCCAGGGCATCGACCACGACCTGGTCCGCCGCGTGGCCGCGGCGGAGCGCGAGAGCGCGGGCTCGGGCAACACCGGCGACAACGTCTTCACGGTGATGCGCCGGATCGGTCAGGCCAAGGCGGCTCTGGCGGCGGACTACGCGGCCCAGCTGGCCCGCAGCGTCGGCAAGGTGGTGTTCTTCGCCAAGCACATCGACGTCATGGACACCGCGGAGCAGGTCTTCGCCCGCCGTGGTGTGGGCTACGCGTCGATCCGCGGCGACCAGACCCCGAAGGTGCGTCGGGCGAACATCGATGCGTTCCTCACCGACCCCGACGTGGCCGTCGTCGTGTGTTCCCTCACTGCAGCCGGGGTGGGCCTGAACCTCCAGGTCGCCTCGAACGTCGTCCTGGCCGAGCTGTCGTGGACCTCGGCCGAGCAGGCGCAGGCGATCGACCGGGTGCACCGGATCGGTCAGACCGAGCCGGTCACGGCCTGGCGGATCATCGCGGCGCAGACCATCGACCCCAGGCTCGCCCAGCTCATCGACGACAAGGCCGGGCTCGCGGCCCGGGCGCTGGACGGCTCGGACGAGGAGGTCGGCTCCTCGGCCGACGTACAGCTCGAGGCGCTCGTCTCACTGTTGACCGACGCGCTCGAGGCCGCCGCCCCGCTCGCCTGACCCCTGACGACCCGGCCAGGCGCCCGCCGCCCCACCCTGTGGCGAGGGCCACGGGTCCGCATCGAAGGCGGGGGTGGATGCCCGCGAAGTCGGACTAGTGTGGCAAGGGGCCGGTGGGCAGAGCAGTGCCCCTGGGAGAGGCGAACGGTCATGACCTTGACGACGATGGGTTCAACCGACACGAGCAGCTACCCCGAACCGGCGCCGTCGGTCGGGAGGATGTTCTACGAGCGGGTCGAGGCGACCCCCGACGCGGAGGCGTTCCGGTTCCCCGCGGGGGCCGGGTGGGCCTCGGTGACGTGGGCCCAGACGATGGAGACCACCAAGACCTTGGCGGCCGGCCTGCTGGCGCTGGGGATCCAGCCCGAGCAACGTGTCGCGATCGCCTCCAACACGCGCATCGAATGGTTGTACGTCGACCTGGCGATCATGTGCGCCGGAGCGGCCACGACGGCCGTCTATCCGACGACGAGCGTCGAGGACGTGGCGTTCATCCTGTCCGACAGTGACACCCGCATCGTGTTCGCCGAGGACGATGCACAGATCGCCAAGCTGCGCGCTCGGCGCGAGGACCTGCCCGACCTCCTCCGCGTCATCACCTTCGACGGCGAGACCGACGGCGACTGGGTGCTCGGGATGGCGGACCTCGAGGCGCTGGGCGCCCGGTACCTCGTCGAGCACCCCTCGTCGGTGGACGACGCCGTGGCCGCCGCGCGGCCTGAGCACCTGGCCACCTTGATCTACACGTCGGGGACCACCGGGCGCCCCAAGGGCGTGGAACTGACCCACCGCTGCTGGACCTACATCGGCGCCGGCGCCGAGGCCATCGAGATCCTGCGCCCGGACGACCTGCACTATCTCTGGCTGCCCCTGTCGCACTCCTTCGGCAAGATGCTGGCCGCCGTCCAGATCCAGATCGGCTTCCCCACGGCCGTCGACGGGCGTGCCGACAAGATCGTCGACAACCTCGCGGCGGTGCGGCCCACGTTCATGGCCGGTCCGCCCCGGGTGTTCGAGAAGGTGCACGGCCGCATCGTGCAGACGATGGCCGAGGCCGGTGGCATCCGGGCGCGGCTGTTCACCTGGGGCTTCGACGTGGGCGCGCGGGCGGCCGCGGCGCGCGCCGCCGGCAGGCCGATGGGCCGCTCGCTCGCGCTGCAGCTCGCGGTCGCCGACCGTCTCGTTCTCGCGAAGGTCCGCGATCGCCTCGGCGGACGGATGCGCTTCATGATCTCGGGGAGTGCTGCACTCTCCCCCGACGTCGCCACCTGGTTCCAGACGGCCGGTGTGACGCTGATCGAGGGGTACGCGCTGACCGAGACCGGTGGCGGCGCCTGCATCGGGGATCCGGAGCATCCGGTGGCCGGGGTCGTCGGTCCTCCCCTCGTTGGATCCGAGCTGGCCATCGCCGAGGACGGGGAGATCCTCCTTCGCGGCCCGAACGTCATGCGCGGGTACCACAACCTGCCCGAGGAGACCGCTCGCGTCCTCAGCCCCGACGGCTGGTTCTCCACCGGCGACATCGGCGAGCTCGATGCGCAGGGTCGGCTGACGGTCACGGACCGCAAGAAGGACCTCATCAAGACCTCTGGCGGCAAGTACATCGCCCCGCAGCCCATCGAGGCCCAGCTCAAGGCGCTCTGCCCGCTCGCCAGCCAGGTCCTCGTGCACGCCGAGCGGCGCAACTATGCCAGCGCCCTGGTCGCCCTGGACGCCGACGCCCTCGCGCAGTGGGGTCGCGCGCGGGGGCTGGAGGTGGGAGACTTCGCCCGGCTGGCTGCCGACCCTGCGGTTCGCGACTATGTCGGCAACTGCATCCGGGAGCTCAACGGTCGGCTGAACCGCTGGGAGACCATCAAGGACTTCCGGATCCTCGACCACGACCTCACGGTCGATGCCGACGAGCTGACGCCGAGTCTGAAGCTCAAGCGCAAGGTGCTCGAGTCGAGGTACTCCTCGCTCCTGGACTCCATGTATGCCGGGTAGGCCGCGCCGGGCGTGGGTGGCCCCCGCCCGGGTTTCGCCGTGGTACGCCAGACCCTGGTTGTTCCCGGGAGGATGACGTGGGTCCGGGGAGAGTTCGACCAGGGGTCGAACGAGGGTCCGGGTCACCGGGACGCATCGGTCTGTGGGGCGTCGTGGCGATCGGCGTCGGTGGGATGGTCGGCGGCGGGATCTTCGCGGTCCTCGGGCTGTCGGTGCAGATCGCCGGTGGTGGGGCGCCGATCGCGTTCCTCGTCGCGGGTGGCGTGGCACTGCTCACGGCACGGTCCTACGCCCGGCTCTCGACGTCCTACCCGAGCCGCGGAGGGACGGTGGCCTTCGTCAACCGCGCGTTCGGTCCCGGGCTGTTCGCGGGCGGCATCAACGTGCTGCTGTGGCTGAGCTACATCGTCATGCTCGCGCTGTACGCCCAAGCATTCGGCAGCTACGCGGCGAGCTTCCTGCCGGACGCGTACCACGACGCGGGCAAGCACGCCTTCCTGACCGCCGCCGTGGTCCTCATCGCTGGGCTCAACGTCGCGGGGGCCTCGACGGTGGCGCGGGCCGAGCGCTACGTCGTCGCCATCAAGCTCGCGATCCTGTTGCTGTTCGTGGTGGTCGGGCTCTCCGGAGTCTCCACGGCTCGGCTCGGCCCGGACCGGTGGAGCCCGCCGCTGTCGCTGGTCGCAGGCGGCATGATCGTCTTCCTCGCGTACGAAGGCTTCGAACTGATCGCCAACTCGGCCGAAGACGTCGTCGACCCGGGACCGACGCTTACGCGCGCCTACTACATCTGCGTGCTGTCCGTCATCGTGCTGTACGTGCTCGTGGCTGTCGTCGCGGTCGGCTCCGTTCCGGTCGCCCAACTCGTGGATGCCAAGGACTACGCCCTCGCTGTCGCCGCTCGTCCCGCGCTGGGGTCGGCCGGTTTCGTCCTGATCGGCGTCGCCGCGATGCTCTCGACCGCGTCGGCGATCAACGCCACGCTCTACGGCTCTGCGCGGATGACATACACCATCGCCAAAGCGCGTGAGCTCCCGGCGCAGCTCGAGCGGCCGATCTGGAACCAACCACTCGAGGGGCTCGTCATCACCGCAGCGGCGACCCTCGCGCTCGCGAACGTCCTCAACCTGGAGAGCATCTCCACGATGGGCAGCGCCGGGTTCCTCATCATCTTCGCGACCGTGAACGCGGCGGAGGCACGCACCTCGCGGCAGCGGACATCAACGAAGCCCTGGATGTCGGTCGTCGGGGCCGCCGCCTGCCTGGGGGCACTCGCGGTGCTGCTCACGAAGAGCAGCGTCCGTTCGGCGGCGGTGCTCCTCGTGATGGTCGCCCTGTCGTTCGTGATCGAGGCCGTGTTCCGGCGGCTCACCGGCCAGCGAGTGCGGACATAGGAACGCCGCGGTCACGAGTCGGGTGACACGTTGGCTCCGTGGGCCGGGTCGTTTCTGTCGGCCGGAGGCCGTCCGGGGTGGTCCGGACCCAGGACGGCGCAGGGCGCGGGCCTGCCGGTGCCGGCCCGCAGCCGGCCGGTGAGGAGGTCGGCTCTCCCGCAGAGGGCGAGCATCTCCCCACCCATGAGGTGGAGCCAGGTGTGGCGCTCGGCCTCGGGGAGCACAATCCGCATCGCCTCCTCTCCGAGCTCGGCGGCGGCCTCCCCGAGGACGGGCAGTGACTCCGGCCACGTGGCGGAGGCGCGCAGCGCGCGAGGTGTCGATCGGTGCGTGGAGGGCGGGACCGGGCCCCGCGGTGCGTAGTGTCATCGAGGTGACCGAGCAACAGCCGTACGAGCTGGTCGAGCGGTACTCCGGGTTCGAGCTGCGGCGCTACCCCGCCCACGTCGTCGCCGAGGTCTGTGTCCGTGGGTCCTTCGAGAGCGCGGGAAGCCGGGCGTTCCGCGCCCTGTTCGGCTACATCTGCGGACAGAACGAGTCGGCGCGCTCGGTCGCGATGACCGCGCCAGTGGTCCAGGAGGTGGCGGGGTCCGAGAGGGTGCCGATGACGGCACCGGTGGTTCAGAGCGAGGCTGCCGAGGGCGAGTACCTCATCGCCTTCGTGCTGCCCCCGACGCTGACGGCCGAGACTGCGCCCGTCCCGTCCGACCCACAAGTGCGGGTCCGGGCGATGCCTGAGCGACTGGCGGCGGCAAGGCGTTTCTCGGGCCGCTGGACCGAGTCCGCCTACCGTCGTCAACTCGCCGACCTCGAGGCCGAGATCGCCCTGGCGGGGCTGCATCCGACCGGCCGGCCGAGGTTCGCCAGGTTCGACCCGCCCTTCCGGCCGTGGTTCCTGCGGCACAACGAGGTCGTGCACGACGTCAGGTGACGGCGCGATGAACACCTCGACGACGAGGCGGCCCGACCCGCTGCCTGCGCCGGTGGCGCAGCCGCCCCGGGCAGTCGTCGGTTCGCGGGCCGCCGGCATACCGGTTCGCAGGCCGGCGTGCTTCAACCTCCCGTGGTCCGGGCCCAGCCGTTAGCCTGGGTGAATGGTCCCTCGGGACCTGGACGCAGGTCATCACGGGCACCGGGACGCCAATGCGCGCATATCCGTACTCCTTCCACGTCGCCCTCGACGGGAACGGGCTCAACGGCCTCGAGGGCCGAGCCGGCGTGTGCCTCTTCCGGTACGACCCGAACAGCGGGGACCACGCCCACAAGGTGACGTACTTCGGCGGGGCCTCGGGGGGCCACGCTCCGAATGTGGACCCGGGCCGGCGCGTCGGCTTCCTCGGCAACACCGGCCAGCACCTGTTGTTCTACGACGTGGCCACGCTGGACGAGGCGGACCGGATCTCCACGCTGCGTTTCGAGATACCGGACACGACGGTCAAGGGCAGCACCCACCTGGTCTGGCTCGACGAGACCGAGTTCGTCACCAGCATCGGCGAGCACCTGTGGAAGTTCGACGTCAACCGGCTGGCCAAGGCCGACATCATCGCCCCCCACCAGGTCAAGGTGCCGCACGCGATGAAGCGCACGGCATCCGGGCGATACATCGTCTACGGCGGCATGGACCACCCGGAGCGGGGCGAGGCACGCGAGGTGGGGATCCTCGACACCCACAGCGGTGAGGTTCGGCACGTCACGCTGCCCACGACCTGCTGGCACGTCGTCTGCCACCCGGTGCTCGACGTGTTCTACGCCATCAGCTTCCGGGTGCACCCTGCCGACCGCAGCGACTACGGCCACTGGGGGATGGCGTGGCTGCGGCAGTACGCCTTCGAGGTCGACGCCGAGGAGGGCCAGGTGCTTCGGCACTGGGCGGCCGACCGGGACGTGCCGGCGCACATCAACTCCGACGTGACGATCTCGGACTCCGAGCTGATCTTCTGCACAGGGGGCAGCCAGACCGTCGTCCTCGTCGACCTCGCGACGATGACGCGGCACCGGCTCATCGACGAGAACACCGGTCCGCTCGGCTCCTGGGAGTTCCCGCGGCAGTCGCTCAACACCATCGGCGAGAGCTTCATGCGCGGCAACTTCTTCAGCAACTCCAACCTCTATGGCGAGGCGCTGCGGGTCAGCCGGGGCTCGCTCATCGACGGTATCTACGCCTGTCAGCTCTCCGCGGACCAGAGCCTGCTCTTCACCGCCAACCGCGGGCAGAACCACATCACCGTCTATGACTACCCCTCCCTGCGACTGCGCGACCGCGTCGTCATGCCGGACCTGCACGAGCTGGATGACGGCCTGGCCGAGTGGGTGGACCCCCGGCTGGGGTTCCACCACTCCTACCTCGTCGGCCCCGAGCCCACCGTCCGCGCCGAGACCGCCGCCGATGCCACGGCCGCTGCCCGTCCCGAATCCGACCCCTCAGGCCCAGGAGGCCGTCATGGCTGACTTCTCCGTCGACACCTCGGTCATCGGCCCCGTCGTCAGCGACGTGACCGCCGACGTCACGAGCACGCTGGCCGGCCTCGACGCCATGAGCCTCACCCTCGACGGCGGGACGGCGACGACGCTGGCCGGCGGGACGACGACGACGCTGGCCGGCGAGAACACCGTGCACTCGGATGCGACGATCACCCTCACCCCGATGACGACGACCTCGAGCGTTGACCTCAAGCCGGTCGCCCTCGACTCGTGCGTTCGGCTCGAGCTCGCGCCGGCGCCGCCCACCGAGGTGCACTCGCCCTACGAGCAGCGCTGGGCCTGGTCGGTCATGGGCTTCGAGCTGTTCGCCCTCACCGTCCAAGGCTCCATGTCGACGCACATCCGCCCGGAGCAGCACGGCGCCAAGGTCATCGAGGTCTGATCGGCCATGCCCACCGCGCGACGCTCGAAACGGCCGGCCACCCCGCCGGCCGACGCCATCGTCCTCAGCGGCCCACCGACGAGCCTGCGCGCCACGGTCACCGTCGAGAACGCCTCCGAGGGACGCCTCGCGATCCGTGGCGCCACCCTCCACCTCGCGGACGAGACCCCCGTCCCCGGGACCGCCGCCGCACTCATCGGAGCCGGCTCGACCGCGCGCCTCCCGGTCCGGGTCTCGCTCGACCCGACGACGGCACCCGGCACGTATGCCGCCGAACTCGAGATCAGCGGCGCCCGCCGGTCCGCGGTCGTCCGGGTCCACAGCCGGCTGTCCCTGTCGGCGAGCCCGGA
Organism: uncultured Actinomycetota bacterium; assembly: GCA_963728395.1. GTDB lineage: Bacteria > Actinomycetota > Actinomycetes > Actinomycetales > Dermatophilaceae > CAVSJJ01. The sequence continues at coordinate 374,015 of CAVSJJ010000004.1, read as the reverse complement.
CGAGGTGCTCGCCGTCGCGGGGCGTCAGGCGATCGGCATCGACGTCGTCAACGACGGCAACGTCGCCGTCCCGCTCGCCGGCCGGGCGGTCGCGGCCACCGACGACGGGCGCGGCCAGGCCGGCCCCGAGATCGCCCTCGAGGTCGACAACCCGACGACGCTCGAGCCTGGCGCCTCGGTGGCCCTCAAGGGGCACCTGCACGTCCCCGAAGGGCTCGATCCCGCACGCCGGCACATCGCGCGGGTTCCGGTCGGCGTCGCCGATCTCATCGTCATCGTGCTCCCTCACACCGAATCGGAGACCCCGTCATGACCACCAGCGCACCCGATCTCGTGACCACCTTGACGAGCGGCTGGGCCGACGCCGTCCAGCAGTGGGCCGACCAGTCCCAGACCATGTGGGAGCTGTGGGCGACGCCCCTGTGGACCCCCCCGGCCGACCCCCGCTCCGCCGGCCGCCGGGCGGGAGCGCCGCGTCCGGGGGACCGGCCCGGCCATGAGCACCATCCGGGGCACGGGCGGCACCACCACGGCTGCGAGTGCGAGACCGACGTCTGCGCGTGCTGCGTTCCCGACGCCGACATCGTCCTGCACGCCCGAGCGGGGGAACGGCGCGTCGTCCCGTTCGTCCTGCACAACCGGTGGCGTCGGGAACGCGAGGTCAGCGTCGAGGTCGGGCCCTGGCACCGCTGCAGCGGCGTGGAGCTGACCATCCGGGCCGCGGTCGACGGCGAGGCGTTCACCCTGGGGCCGTGCGAGGACCGGGTCGTGCGACTGCTCGTGACGGTGGCCGGTCCGGACGAGGAGGCCGCGGCCACGGAGAAGGGTGAGTCGGCGCTCCGGTTCGGTGACGTCGGGCAGTGCTCGAGCGCGTATGCCGATATGCGGTTCGAGGGGTGCGCGCGACCCCAGCGGGTCGCCGTCGTCGTCGAGCCCGGCGAGTGCGGCGCGGTCGAGGTGGACTGCGACTGCGGATGCTGCTGACAGGGACGCTGGAGACGCTTCCTGGACCGATGAGTGGAGAGGACCTGCGATGAACCGACGCACCACGGATCCCGAGGAGACCCTCGCCCGGCTGGGGGAGCTGGCGCGACGAACGCTCCAGGCGCAGGCCGATGCCGCCAAGCAGTCCATCGAGCTCGGCCGGGCGATCTTCTCTCCCGGCGCCGACACGGGCGCCACGAGCCGCGCCTGGGCGGAGGCGGTGGGCCGCGAAGGAGCGCGCTACTGGCGTGAGGTGGGGACCCTCGGGATGGACGTCGCCGGGCAGCTCCTCACCATCGGCAGCCGCAGCGTCTCCCGCGCGCTCGGCGACACCCAGGCAGCGGTCAACCGCACCCGGGGGGAGCGGTCCTCGCGTGGCTCGGCCGGCGCCGGAGGAACCGGCCACGGCGGCGACGATGCGGAGGCTGACGCGGGCGCCTCCAGCACCGAGCACCGGTCAGCGACCGCGGACGGGGCGAGAAGCCCGGTGTCGCAGGTCGCCGTCGGCCTGCGTGGCTCACCCGGGGCGATCGCCACGGGGACGGTCGTGCTGGCCAACCAGCACCCACGGGCCCGCCGGGTCGTCCTCACCTCGAGCGAGGTGCGGCGGGACCCGGCCCGCGACGTCGCCCTCCCCATGCGGGTCGACCCCGCCGGGGTGACGATCCCCGCGCACGGCGAGCAGACCGTGCTCGTCGAGGTCGTCCTTCCCGAGGACCTCGTCCGCTCGGGCGAGCGGTACCTCGGGCAGATCCAGGTCACCGGGGGCGTCGAGGCGGTCGTCGATGTGGTCGTCGACGTGGACTGACCGCGCTCCCCGCTGCGGCCGGTATGCCGTCGGTGGCGGCGCCCGGCCCGTCCCGGCCGGCGACCGGCCTCGGAACGAGGGGCCGAGCGGCGCGCACCTCCGGGGAGATCCGCAGCCCCTCGCGGACCCAGCGGGGCAGTGAGCCGTCGAGCGCGAGCCAGGCGAGGGACGCAGCCACCGCCGTCCGTGCCGGTCCAGGCGCGTAGCCCAGGGCCTCGGCGCGCGCCGACGAGTACCAGTAGTAGCGGCCTATGGTGCTCGCCTCGTCGGTCGTCGACAGGGGCGCGGAACTGCTCACCCGGCCCCACGCCTCGGCCGCGGCCGCGGCGAGCCACGCGGCAGATGAGGGCGCCTCGAGGTAGGGCCCCGGGAGACCGGCGAGGTCCGCGACGAGGGCGTGCAGCTCTCGCCAGGTGAGGTCCTCGCCGCCGAGGAGGTACCGTCGCCCGGGCACGCCACGCTCGAGAAGGGCCAGGTGTCCGGCGCCGACGTCCCGCGCGTCGACGACGTTGGATCCGCCCGGGTAGGTGCTGCGTGTGGGGTCGAGCACATAGCGCAGGACGATGGCGTTGCTCGGGCCCAGTCGCGAGAAGGGCCCGCCGAGGACGACGGTCGGCAGGGCCAGGACGAGGTGGAGGCCATGGTGGTCGGCGACCTCGAGCGCCACCTCCTCCTGTCGGGCCTTGCTCGCGTAGTACGCGGGGGCCGGCTCGTCGCCCAGCCGGTCCGCCTCCGTCCGACTCGCGGGCCCGGGGCTGGACCCTCGGGTCACCGCTGAGCTGGTGACGACGACCCGGCCCAGGCCCGCGGCCCCTGCGGCGTCGACGACGGCGCGGGTCCCGTCGACGTTGACCCGGGCCACCTCGTCGGCCTGGTCCGTGCCGTACGCGTAGACGGCGGCGCAGTGAACCAGCGCGTCGGCGCCGTCGAGCGCCCGGGCCAGCTGGTCACGGTCGCCGAGGCCGGCCCCGCGCAGCGACAGGGGGCCGGCCTCGGCGAGGGCGCGGACCCGCTCGGGTGCGGTGCGGCCGGGGCGGCATACGGCGATGACCTCGTGCCCGCCCAGGAGGGCATGGCGCGCCACCTGGAAGCCCACGAGGCCGGTCACCCCGGTGACGGCGACCCTCATCGCCCGCCCCGCACATGCCGGAAACCGTGGACGTCGACCTCGCCGGCCGCCGAGACCCTTCCCCTCTGCTCCCCGACGGGCCCCGGCGGGTGCGGGGCCAGGCCGACCTGCTGGCCCACCCAGTCCTTGGCGGCGGTGAGGAGGAGCTCGACGGACCTGGTGAGCAGAGGCTCGTCGGGATCCGGCGGGGGCCGCCCGATCCGGAAGTCGCGGCCCTCGAAGCACGCTTCGAGGTTGTCGAAGGTCGTCGTGAAGAACCGCCGATATGCCTCCTCGAGAAGCGGGTAGCGCACCTCCGGCACCAGGGCCAGGTCACGGTGCTGCCACAGCGGCGGAAGCGTGAACAGCTGCCGTCCCCGGACGGTGGCCAGGGTGCCCCCCGCGCTGCGGGCGAACGTCAGCGACCCGTCGTCGTACGCGGCCGACCCGTTCGGGCTGCGGACCGTCCGCCAGAGCAGTCGGTGCTCGTCGGGGCGGCGCTCGACGAGCTCGATCTTGCACACGTCGATCGGCGCCCCGCCCCATGCGGCGAGATAGTTCGGCTGCGGCAGGTACAGGTTGCGCTCGGCCTGGCGGACCCGGGTGGTCCACTCTCCCGCCGGGGCCGGCCCGAGCTCGACCCGGCGCCCGCCGAGGTAGTCGGCCATCAGGGCGATGCCCTCGGCCACGTCGACCCGGGCGACGAACTCGTCGAAGTCGGCGGCGATCTCCCGAGCGACCTCGAAGACCGTGGCGCCGTCGACGAGAGTCCACCGCATCTCGCCGTCCGGCGACGCGGGCAGCCCGGCCAGAGTGTCGTCGATGACCGCGAGGAACGCCGCCAGGTCGTCGTAGTCCTCGTCCGAGTATGCCGTGGGCTCCAGGCCGAGTGGGACGACGCGGCGGTCGACGTCGTCCTTGTCGAGGTTGACCGACCAGGCCAGGACGGCACCCGAGGCGCTGGCGACCGTGCCGAGAAGCCCGACGAGGGCGCCCTGCCCGATGGCGTCCTCGGCCGCGGCGACCGCGGGGGTGAGTACTGCGCGGATCGCCGACAGGACGGGGTCGTCAGTGCTCGCGCCGTCGTCGGGGCCGCCGATGCTCGCCGCGAGCACCCGCTCCAGGCGCCGGTCACCGGTGGCCCGGCGGGCGGCCGCGACGGCCAGCGGGTGAGGCCGGATCATGCCGCCGAACGCGGTGACCTCGCCCCGGACCGGCCCGGTCGGCGGCCCGAGCTCGGCGATGGCGCGTTCGACGAGCCGGGACGCCCCGCGGTCGACCCCGAGGAGCGACGCCAGGGTCGTGTCGGCGAGCAGCGCGTCGCGCGCGACGACGACGGTGGCGGTGTCCGTCGGGTGGGCCAGCCGGCCCCCATCTGCGCCGTCGCTCGTGGCGGTGGCGTCGATGACCCCCAGCGATGGTGGGAGGTGGCGCACGAGATCGACCGCGACGTCGGCCGGTTCGGCGCCGGCCACCTCGGGGACCACGCCGGTCAGCGCGTCGAGGCACCCGGCATACGTCTCGAGCAGGTCGGTGACGGCGCGACCGACGACGACCCGGGTGGCGGCACCGACCCACAGCCGGGAGACGGGTCGGCCGTCGAGGACGCTCGTCGGCGGCACCGGAGCGGGGATCGTGTCCTCGCCGAGGTCGGCGACCTCGTAGGCGCGGCCGGAGGCGGTGCGGCCCGACAGCCCGGCGAGGCGGGCCAGGGCGCTCACCGAGCGGTGTCCACGATCCCGGTCCTGGGCCGACAGCGTGCTCCCGACGGTGACGTCGGTGCTGCCCGCGTCGATGAGCGCGTCGACCACCAGGTCGATGAGCTCGCGCGAGACGGGCGTCGGTGGGTGGAGCCGGGCACAGACGACGGCGCGGCCGGTGCACGTCCCGAGCAGGTCGGTGAGGGTCGTGCGCAGGTTCGCGTCAAGTGACCCGTCCCCGCCGCGCACGACGACGCCGACGCGGTGTCGGTCGGGTCCCTCGTCCGCGCGCCCCATCGGACCATGAAACCACCGCGCCCGCGCCGGTGGTGCGCTCCGCGTCCACCCGGACGTGGCCGGCGGTGGAGTGACACCGACGACGAGGCCGGTGAACCGGGCCGCAGCGCCGACAGGATGGGGCGGTGACGTGGAGCGCCCAGCACGAGGGCGTCGTCGAGCTCCGCCGTCTGCTCCACGGGCTGCACGCCGTGGTGCGGGTCAGTCGGTGAGCTCGCTCTCGTCCATCGACGACACGAGCTCCTGGGCCTGGTCGAGCCAGCGGGCGCAGTGGGCGGCCAAGGCCTCACCGCGCTGCCAGAGCGCCATGCTCTCCTCGAGCCCCACCTGCCCGGTCTCGAGCCGGTCGACGATGCTCGTCAGCTCATCGCGGGCCTGCTCGTAGGGCAGCCGCGCCACGTCGCCGTTGGGGTCGCCCGGCGCCGGCTCGGTGCTCGCCTCGTCCGCGGGGGTGGAGGCGGCGGTGGTCTCGGAGGGCTTGGCCATGCGGGCAAGCCTAGGCCCCGTCGCCGACCCGGTCGGGGCGGACGGTGAACGTGCCGCCCGCGACCCGCACGCCGAGCCGCTCGTCGGCGCCGACCTCGTCAGGCGAGCGGACCACCTCGCCGTCGTCGTGGGCGACGATGGCATATCCCCGGTCCAGCGTGGCCTGCGGCGAGAGGCTGCGCACCCGGGCGCGCAGGTGCCGCACCTCCGCGAGGTCGTGGTCGAGCCGGGAGCGCAGCCGTCGCCGGCTGCGGTCGCGCAGGGCCTGGACCGTGGTGCGCTGAAGCCGGGCGAAGCCGCCGGGGTCGACCATGACCGGGCGTGACGTGAGGGCGTGAAGCCGACGGCGCTCGCCCTTGACGCGGGCGGCGAGGGCCCGGCACACCCGCGCCCAGGACTGTCCCACCTGGCGGCGCTCCGCCGCCGCGTCGGGGACGACGGCCTTGGCCGCGTCGGTCGGCGTCGAGGCGCGGTGGTCGGCGACGAAGTCGAGCAGGGGGGTGTCGACGTCGTGTCCGATCGCGCTGACCACGGGGGTCCGGGTGGCGGCCACGGCCCGGACGAGCGACTCGTTGCTGAACGGCAGCAGGTCCTCGACGCTGCCACCGCCGCGGGCGATGACGATGACGTCCACCTCCGCCATGCCCTCGAGCTCGGCCAGCGCCGCGGTCACCTCGGCCACCGCGTTGGGCCCCTGGACCGCGACCTCGCGCGTCTCGAATCGCACGGCCGGCCAGCGCCGCCGCGCGTTCTCGACGACGTCGCGCTCGGCGGCGCTCGCCCGCCCGCAGATGAGGCCTACCCGCCGGGGGAGGAAGGGCAGCGGCCGTTTGCGGTCGGCGTCGAAGAGCCCCTGCGCGGCGAGGTTGGCCTTGAGGTACTCGAGGCGGGCGAGCAGCTCGCCGACCCCGATCGGACGGATCTGCCGGCCGTCGAGCATGAGCGAGCCGCGCTGGGTCCAGAACGACGGCTTGGCCTGGACGACGACCCGGGCGCCCTGGCTGAGCGGTGCCGGCATCGCGTCGAGGGCGTTGACCGAGATGGCGACCGAGAGGGAGAAGTCGACGTCCGGGTCGCGCAGGGTGAGGTATGCCGTGCGCGTCCCGGGCCGCCGGGTCAGCTGGACGACCTGTCCCTCCACCCACAGGACCGACATCTTCTCGACGTACTCGGCGATCTTCATGCTCAGCAGCCGGACCGGCCAGGGGTGCTCAGCCGTCGTGTCGGCGGCGCGCTCCGGGAGGGCGTCCGGGACCCGCGGCGACGTGCTCACGCCCGCACTCTACGAGCCAGGAGTGTCAGGCGTGCTCGGCGGTGGCGGTCGGAGCGACCGCGGAGTGAGCGGGCATCGGGGCCGGGTCCGGGCTCGGCAGCGGGTCGGTGAGGTAGTGCTGGAACACCGGGGCCAAGGCCGCGACGAGGACCGCCTGCCCGGCTTCGGCGAGGACCGGGAGGCCGACGACGAACCGGGCGAAGCTGAGCCCGGCGATCTGGCTGCCCATGAGGCCGGCCCGCAGCTCGGGCTGGTCGCCGCCGATGGCCTGGGCGAGGGGGCCGAGGATCCGGGAGATGAGCAGGTCGCGCAGCATCGCGGCGGCGGCATCCTCCGAGGCGGCCGCCCGCAGCATGCCGGTGATGGTGGCCTGGGCGCTCGGGGTGGCCAGCACCCCGGTGATGAAGTGCGCCACCCGCAGCCCGACGTCGTCGCGGTCTCCGTCGAGGAGGACGACGAGCGCGGTCTCGGGGTCGAACGGCAGCTCGAGCACCGAGACGAACAGCTTCTGCTTGGAGCCGAAGTAGTGAGTGACGAGGCGAGTATCGACGCCGGCCTCCTTGGCGATCGCTCGCAGGGTGGTCCCCGGGTAGCCGAGCTCGGCGAACTGGCGGCGGGCCGCTTCGGCGATGGCATCCCGGGCGCGGCTGTCGCCGGGTCGCCTCCCGCGCGGTCCCGCCATCTGCTCCTCCGTCCCGGTGTTCGCACCGATTCTCCCGTACCGGCGCCGTCCGGTCCGCACCGACCCGACGGCGGCCCTCGCGCCGTCCGGCCGTTGACAATTCGTCGTGCGTAGAATAACAATTTCGCCATGCGTGGAAAAACTTCCGAAGCGACGGTGACGGACGCGACCCTCGGCCGGCGGCAGACCCGAGCGATCCTCGTCGTCGTCGGCGTCTCCCTCATGACCGTCGTCTCGGCGGTCAGCGGCCTCAACGTCGCGCTGCCCGACCTCGCCCGCTCCACCGGAGCCAGCCAGACCCAGATGACCTGGATCGTCGACGCCTACACGGTCGTCTTCGCCGGGCTGCTCTTCTTCGCCGGGGCGCTCGGGGACCGGTTCGGCCGCAAGCGCCTCCTCGCGGTGGGCCTCGTCGTCTTCGGCGCCGCCGCGGCGTGCGGGATGGTCACCGAGGACCCCGCCCAGCTCATCGCGCTCCGCGCGGCGATGGGCGTCGGCGCGGCGGCCATCATGCCGACGACGCTGTCCGTCATCACGACCTCCTTCCCCGAGGAGGAGCGGCCCCGGGCGATCGGCATCTGGGTCGGCATCGTCGGCGGCGGCGCCGTCCTCGGCCTCATCGTCACGGCGACGCTGCTCCAGTGGTTCGAGTGGAACAGCTTCTTCGGCCTCAATGTCGTCCTCGCCGCCCTCGGCCTCATCGGGACCCTCGCCGCCGTCCCCGACTCGACCGACGAGCACCCGCCCGCGCTCGACGTCGCCGGAGCGCTGTTCTCGCTCGTCGGTGTCTCCGGCCTCGTGGCGGGCATCATCGAGGGGCCCGAGCGCGGCTGGTCCGACGCGGTCACCGTCGGATCGCTCACCGCCGGCGCGCTGGGCATCGTGGCCTTCGTCCTCTGGGAGCTGCGGGTCGACGAGCCGCTCCTCGATGTGCGACTGTTCCGGGTCCGCGGATTCAGCGCCGGCTCGCTCGCCATCGCAGCGCAGTTCTTCGCCACCTTCGGGCTCTTCTTCGCGATCCTCCAGTACCTCCAGTTCGTCATCGGCTACTCGCCGCTCGAGGCGACGCTGCGCCTCCTGCCGCTGCCCTTCTTCGTCCTGCCGCTCGCCCGCACCGCGCCGCGGATCGCCCAGCGGGTCGGGTTCCGCCGGGTGACGCCACTCGGCCTCGTCCTGACGACCGCCGGGCTCGTCGTCATCGCCACGGTCGGCACCGAGCTCGTCTACTGGCGGCTCGCTCTCGGGCTCGCCCTCTTCGGCGCCGGCATGGGCCTGGCCGGCACGCCGGCCACGACCGAGATCACCTCCTCCCTCCCGCAGGGCAAGCAGGGCGTCGCCTCGGCGGTCAACGACGTCTCGCGCGAGTTCGGCAGCGCGCTCGGCATCGCCATCCTCGGCAGCGCCCTCAACCAGACCTACCGCGCCGGGGTCGGCTCCGTCGTCGCCGGGCTGCCACGGCAGGCCGCGCAGTACGTCCTAAGCTCGATCGCCTTCACCCAGGGTCCCGAGATCGCGCGCTTCGGCGAGGCGGGGCAGCGGGTCGTCGACGCAGCCCGCGCGGCGTTCGTCGACGGGATCGGCGCCGCGTTGCTCACGGCCGCCGCCGTCGTGGGGGTCGCGGCCGTCCTCGTCTGGTTCCTCTCGCCGCCGCCGGCGCAGGACGCCGTGCGCGACGTCGACGTCGCCGACGAGCAGACGGTCGCCGACGCGGCGTCGCGGCACACCTGACCGGCCGTCGGCCCGGGTGTGGCTCGAGCGGCGGAGGGGTATGCCGTGGTCACCGGGCCCGGTCCGGGTTACGGTGACGACGCGGCGGCGGACCGACCGCACGCCCGATGGCGAAGGAGCGCGTGATGACACCTCCCGACGGACCCCTCAACGACGACGACATGACGACGAGCGGCGTGGCCGGAACCGGCGCGGCGGGCGCCGACGCCGACGGCACGGATGCCGCGGGCGCGGACGCCGACGGCACGGATGCCGCGGGCGCGGACGCCGACGGCACCGACGGCGACTCGACTGACGGCACTGACGGCGACGCCACGGACGGCACCGACGCCGACGGCACCGACGCGGACGGCACCGACGGTGACGCGACCGATGCGAGCGACGGCGACGCCAGCGACGGCGACGCGACGGACGCGGGCGACGGCGACGCCACCGACGGGAGCGCGCCCTGACCGGGGCGCTCGAGCTGCTCACCGGGGACGCCCAGACCTTCCGTGACAAGGTCTGGGCGACCCGGGTCCACCGGCACGACGGCGACCCGGGCGAGCTGGCGGCATATCTCTCGCTCGCCGACGCGGACCACCTGCTCACCGCGTCGGGCATCCGCGCGCCCGCGGTGCGGGTCGTCCGGGACGGCATCGTCCTGCCGTCGACGCGGTTCGCCCGGACGGCGACGCTCGCCGGCGAGACGGTGAGCGGGCTCGTCGACGCCCGCAAGGCGCTCGCCCTCTTCGACGAGGGCGCGACGATCGTCTTCCAAGGCCTGCAGCGCTACTGGGCGCCGCTGACCCGGCTCGTCTCGCTCCTCGAGGCCGAGCTCGGCCACCCGGGTCAGGCCAACGCCTACCTCACGCCCCCGGGATCGCAGGGCTTCGCGGTGCACGCCGACACCCACGACGTCTTCGTCCTCCAGACGGCCGGGACCAAGCTCTGGGAGCTGCACGGCGAGGACGGCGTGGCGGAGATGCTCCTCGAGCCGGGCACCGTCGCCTACCTGCCCACCGGGACCAGGCACGCCGCCCGGGCCCAGGACGGCGCCAGCCTGCACGTGACGATCGGTATCAACCAGCTCACCCTGCGTGGGCTCGTCCGTCGCGCGGTCGGGCCGGCGCTCGAGGCCGTCCCGGACACCCACCTGCCCGTGGGATACGCCGACGACCCGACGCTCGCGGGGACCGTCGCGGACGAGCTCGAAGCGCTCGCGGACCGGATCCGGGCCATCGACCCGGGGGCCGCGCTCGCTTCGGAGTCGCGGCGCATCCTCACGACCCGGCCCTCGCGTCTCGAGGGCGGCCTGCTCGACCGGGTGGCCCTCGACGGGCTTCGGGACGCGAGCGTCCTCGTCCGGCGCCAGGGCCACCCATGCCGGCTGCGCCCACACGGCGACCGGCTCGAGGTGCTGCTCGGGGACCGGGTCCTCACCGTGCCGGGTCACCTGCGGGCGAGCCTGGAGCGGGTATGCCGCGCCGAGACCCTGCGGCCGGGTGATCTCGCCGACCTGCTCGACCCGCAGAGCCGGCTCGTCCTGTGCCGCCGACTCGTGCGCGAGGGGCTGCTGCGGATCCGGTCGTGACGGTGGAGCCCTTCCGGTGCTCGGTGGCCGCCCGGGCCCGGGGCGACGACCTGGCCGGGACCGCCTCGGTCGTGCGTGCGTTCCTGCTGCTCGAGGAGCCGGGGCCGTGGGGGCGGAACGCCTGGCGCGACGCCCGGCTTCCCGACGGGCTCGGCTCCGAGGTGCTGCGCCGGAGCGCGGCCGCCGGGGTCCGGCCGGTGCTCATCCGACGCGCCGGGCGGACGGAGGGGCCCACGCGCCGGGTCTTCGCGGCATTCGTCGGGGCCGGCGCGATGGAGCAGGGCGAGGTGAGCGACCCCCGTGCGGTGCTGGACCTCGACCTCGAGGCGCTCGGCCGGGGCGGCTCCGCCGGCCTGGAGGTGAGGACCGACCCTCTCTTCGCGGTCTGCATCCACGGCCGGCACGACGCGTGCTGCGTCGAGCGGGGCCGTCCGGTGCTGGGCGCCCTCTCCGCGCAGGAGCCGGAGGCCGCCTGGGGCGTCTCGCACATCGGTGGTGACCGGTTCGCGGCCAATCTGCTCGTGCTCGGCGAGGGGCTCTACTACGGCGGGCTCGACCCGGCGTCGGCCCGCCGTGTCGCCCGCGAGCACCGGGCCGGGCGCGTCGACCTCGACCACGTCCGCGGCCGCAGCTGCTGGCCGATGCCGGTCCAGGCCGCCGAGGTCGCCCTGCGGAGGCATCTCGAGGACCGGGCGCTCGGCGGCATCCGGGTGTTGCAGCGAGAGCGCGACGGCGACCTGATGACGGTGACGTTCTCGCGCGCCGACGCCCGCTGGCGCGTCGTCGTCCGCGGGGAGACCTGCGAGCCGGCCCGGCTCACCTGTGCCCTCGAGCGCCTCCAGCAGTCCGTCGCCTGGCGCTGCGAGTCCATCACCCCGGCCTGATGCCCCACGGCCGGCCCAGCAACCCTGGACGGGGCGGCCAGGTCGGCCACCTACCATGGCTTCATGCCCCAACCGACCAAACGTGTCCTGCTCGCTGCCCCGCGCGGCTACTGCGCCGGGGTGGACCGGGCCGTCGTCACGGTCGAGAAGGCTCTCGATCTCTACGGCCCGCCCGTCTACGTCCGCAAGCAGATCGTCCACAACAAGCACGTCGTGTCGACGCTCGAGAAACGCGGCGCCGTCTTCGTCGACGAGACCGACGAGGTGCCCGAGGGTGCCACCGTCATCTTCTCGGCCCACGGGGTCGCGCCGGCCGTCCACGAGGAGGCCTCGGCGCTGTCGCTGAAGACGATCGACGCGACCTGCCCCCTCGTGACGAAGGTCCACCGCGAGGCCGTGCGCTTCGCAGGCGACGACTACGACATTCTCCTCATCGGCCACGAGGGCCACGAGGAGGTCGTCGGCACCTCGGGGGAGGCCCCGCGGCACATCACCCTTGTCGACGGCCCGGAGGACGTACCCAGCGTCGAGGTCCGCGACCCCGAGAAGGTCGTCTGGCTCTCGCAGACGACGCTCTCGGTCGATGAGACGATGGCGACGGTCCGGGCACTGCGGGAGCGATTCCCGCGTCTGCAGGACCCGCCGAGCGACGACATCTGCTATGCCACCCAGAACCGGCAGCTCGCCGTCAAGCAGATGGCCCCGGAGACCGACCTGCTGATCGTCGTCGGCTCGCGCAACTCCTCCAACTCCGTCCGGCTCGTCGAGGTCGCCCTCGAGCACGGCGCCACGGCCGGGTATCTCGTCGACTACGCCGACGAGATCGACGACACCTGGCTCGACGGGGTCTCGACCGTCGGCGTCACCTCGGGCGCGTCGGTCCCTGAGGTCCTTGTCCGGGACGTCCTGGACTACCTCGCCGAGCGTGGCTTCGACGACGTCACCCCGGTCATCGCGGCCGAGGAGTCCCTGATGTTCTCGCTCCCGAACGAGATCCGACGCGACCTCAAGGCGGCCGGCCTGTCGGACCAGATGCGGCACGACGCGAGCTTCGAGGAGACCGGCTCGCTTCACTGAGCGCGCCCTTTCCACCTGAGTGCGCCGCTAGTCAGCCGCTGACGGCGCGTCCCTCCGCGACACCCTCGTGGGGCCCGGGCCGGATCTCCGCTTCGAGGTCGAGCTGCGGACGGTCCGCGCCTTGGGTGGCCGCCTCGATGAGCTCGAGGGCGGTGAGGACCCGTGGTCCCTCGTGCACGGGGGGCGGGGCGGGCAGCTCGTCCGTGACGAGCCCCAGTTCGTTCATCCGACGGGCGGTCACGAGGACGCGGGACTCGAGCGCGCCGACGAGCTGGTTGTAGCTCTCGAGCGCCGCGGCGAGGGACCGACCCATCTTCGCCGTGTGCCCGCCGAGAGTCCCGAGCCGGTGATAGAGCTCGCGGCCGAGCCTCATCAGCTCGCGAGCGCCCTCGGTCAGCGCGTCCTGCTGCCAGGTGAACGCGACGGTCCGCAGCAGCGCCATGAGCGCGGCGGGCCCGACGAGGGCCACCCGCCGGGCGAGGGCGGCCTCGTGCAGGCTCGGGTCGGCCGCCAGAGCGGCCGCGAGCATGGCGTCGCCGGGGACGAAGCAGACGACCATCTCGGGCGTGGTGTCGAAGGCCGTCCAGTACTCGCGGGCGGCCAGGCCCTGGACATGTCGGCGGAGGCTGGCGGCATGCTCGAGGAGCAGCCGGGCCCGGTCGCCCTCCTCGAGATCCTCGGACTGGGCGTCGAGGAAGGCCGTCATCGGCGCCTTGGCATCGACGACGAGGACCTTGTCGCCGGGCAGCCGCACGACGACGTCGGGCCGGACGGCCCGGCCGTGGTGGCTCCGGGAGGCGACCTGTTCGTCGAAGTCGCACCGGGCGAGCATCCCGGCGCTCTCGAGCACCCGGCGGAGCTGGACCTCGCCCCAGGCGCCGCGCGTCGTCGACGAGCGCAGCGACCCCGCGAGGCTGCGGGTCTGGGTGCCGAGCTCGTGGGTCTCGGACTCGACCCGGTGCAGCACCGCCCGCAGCGCCCCGAACTGTTCGACCCGGTCGCGCTCCAGGGTGCCGACCTGTTGCTCGACCCGGCCGAGGGCGTCCTTGAGCGGCGCGAGGAGCGCGGCGGTCTCGAGATCCTCGGCGAGCGAGGCTTCGAGGTCGACGACCCGTTCGCGCAGCAGGTCCCGTTCGGCGGTCACCGAGGCCCCGCGGGCGGCATACACGACGCGGGCGAGGGCGACGGCGCCGCCGGCACCGGCGAGCAGTCCGAGCAGGGCAGCGACCCAGGGGTTCATGGCGACCACGGTGCCAGCGGCCACCGACACCGCCGCGCCGCGCCACGCCGGTCGCGGCGAGGCGGCGCCCGGCCGCGCCGCTTCGGGGGTCCAGGAGGGGTCGCGGCCCTGCCAGGCGACGAGGCGCTGCGACGGGGTCGGCGCCGTCCCGACCGCGACGGGCGGCCGGAACGGGGAGCCCACCCGGTCGCCCGGCGGGGTCTTCTCCATCTCCTCGCCCCGGTCGACCCCGTCGCGGGACGCGCGGGCGCAGGCCGAGGCGGCACTCGCGGCATACGTCCGCCCACCGGGGCGGCCCACCCCGGCCGTCCCGCGGCGGACACCGCGGGCGGGTAGCCTCGCGTCCATGTCCGAGTCGTTCGAGGCGGACGCCGCCCGCGTCGAGGCCGCCCACGACGACGAGCGGCGGCTACCCCGCACCCGCCGGGTGATGACGTGATGGAGCGACCGGACCTCTCGACCGAGGCGGGGCGTCTGGCCGGGATCAAGATCCTCAACGAGCGGCTGCCGAAGACCCGGCTCATCGCCCAGGGGCTGTTGCGCAACGAAGCCGGCGAGGTGCTCCTGTGCGAGCTGACCTACAAGAAGGAGTGGGACCTGCCTGGTGGCGTCGTCGACCCGCACGAGTCGCCGGCCAGCTGCGTCGTCCGCGAGATCGAGGAGGAGCTCGGGGTCCTCGTCACGGTCGAGCGGCTGCTCGCCGTCAACTGGCTGCCCCCATGGCGCGGCTGGGACGACGCGATGCTCTTCCTCTTCGACCTCGGGTCCGCCCCCCACGGCCTGCTCGCCGAGACGACACTGCTGACCCGCGAGATCCACTCCGCGCACTGGGCGCCGCTGGACGAGGCGGTGCGGCGGGTCGCGCCCTACACCGCGCGGATGCTGGAGCAGGTCGCCGGCCTGGAGCACCCGGCATACCTCGAGAACAGCGAGCGCCCCGGCGGTGAGCCGGGGCGATGAGCGGCCGGGCTCTCGCCCGCGCCGGGCGCAGGGCGGTTGCGCCCCCCGCGCGGCACTAGACTCCTGGCCCGATGTCTCTTTCACTCGGAATCGTCGGGCTCCCGAACGTCGGCAAGTCGACGATGTTCAACGCGCTGACGAAGAACAACGTCCTCGCCGCCAACTACCCCTTCGCGACGATCGAGCCGAACGTCGGTGTCGTGCCGCTGCCGGACCCGAGGCTCCAGGTGCTCGCCGGGATCTTCGAGTCGGCGAAGGTCATCCCGGCCACCGTCTCCTTCGTCGACATCGCCGGCATCGTCCGCGGCGCCTCGGAGGGGGAGGGCCTCGGCAACAAGTTCCTCGCCAACATCCGTGAGGCCGACGCGATCTGCCAGGTCGTGCGGGCCTTCCACGACGACGACGTCGCCCACGTCGAGGGGGCGGTCGACCCGCGCTCGGACATCGAGACGATCGAGACCGAGATGATCCTCGCCGACCTGCAGACCCTCGAGAAGGCCGTGCCGCGCCTCGACAAGGAGGTCAAGGGCAAGAAGACCGACCGGGCCGTCCTCGACACTGCCGTCGCCGCCCAGGGCCTGCTCGAGGAGGGCAAGACCCTGTATGCCGCGGGCGCTGCAGCCGGCGTCGACGCGGGCATCGCCCGGGGCCTGGGCCTGCTGACGACCAAGCCGTTCATCTATGTGTTCAACGTCGACGAGGACCAGCTGACCGACGAGGCACTCCAGCGCGAGCTCTGCGCGCTCGTCGCCCCAGCCGACGCGATCGTTCTCAACGCCAAGTTGGAGGCCGACCTCGCCGAGCTCGACGAGGACGAGGCGCGCGAGCTGCTCGAGTCGGTCGGCGTCAGCGAGCCCGGGCTGGCCCAGCTCGCCCGCAAGGGGTTCCACACCCTCGGGCTGCAGACCTACCTCACGGCCGGGCCCAAGGAGGCCCGGGCCTGGACGATCCACCGGGGCTGGACGGCCCCGCAGGCCGCGGGCGTCATCCACACCGACTTCCAGCGGGGGTTCATCAAGGCCGAGATCATCTCGTTCGAGGACCTCGTCGAGGCCGGCTCGATGGCCGCCGCCCGGGCCGCCGGCCGGGTGCGCATGGAGGGCAAGGACTACGTCATGCGGGACGGCGACGTGGTCGAGTTCCGCTTCAACGTCTGAATCGGCACGTTTGCGCAGGCCAGAGGGGGTGCGACTTCTCTCAGTCCGCATACAGTCCGCAAGAGTTTCAGCGTGATCGGCTCGATCTGGCTGTTCTGAGGGCTGTCTCCACGCCTACAGTGGCCGGTTGACCCCCCAATACGTGACCCCTTGGCGGCGAAGTGACGCACGTTCCACTGGCAGTGACGGGTTGGCGTTCGACCTGCGCGACCTGTCACCTTGCGTGTACGCCCTGGCCGCGTGTGACTGAAGCGTTGACGCGAACAAGTGCCGCGGCGATCGATGCCGACCCCGGCGCCCAGGGCGGCCGGGCACGCTGGCGCTCGACGCATGATCGACGGTTGCGGTGCCAGGTCCGAAGTCGCACATCCCCATACGGCAGCCCGAAGGGAACGTTGGGCCCCGATCACCACGACGAGAGACGTCAGCGTGACAGGGCCGCACCTTCGCCTCTTGATGCGGACGTCGTGTCCGCTCTCACTGGGGCACCTGGGCCGTTGCCAGTGCGTGCCGGGTGGGGTCGGTCGCTCGCTTGCTGCTGCGGGCGACGATGATCGAGGCGGCGATCAGCCAGAAGGGCAACAGCACGTAGTTGACCAGGCCGCCCGGCGGGATGCCGGCGTTCCCGAGTGCTCCGAGCACACCGAGCACCAGGGTGAGGATCGCAAACCACTTGGGGAGCGTGGCGGTGCGGATCCCACCCGTTCCCATCGCGATGAACGCGGCGGCCAGCCCGATTCCCATGCCGGCCCAGCCGAAGTACGACGCGTAGCTCAGGGTCCGCAGCGCTGAGTCGTCGCCGGCGTCGGCGGCTCCGTTGATGAGCCCCCAGTTCCACGTGACCATCTGCGACAGGCCGGCCACGACCACCAGCCAGCCCCCGAACGCGACGCTGGAGAAGGTCGACTCGCGGCCCTCGCCGGATCGCAGAAGGGTTCGGACCGCGGTCGCGAAGAACAACAGCGCGATGCCCATGACGACCAGGCAGGTTTGAGCTCCGTAGTTGAGCCCGAGGTGATCGTGGATGACGCGGGTCGAGGCTCCTCCCGGCACATCGGCGGAGGAGGTGTGGAACAGGGCGTCCTGCGCGATCCAGCAGACGCCCGCGACGACGCCGCTCCACGGCGTCAGCTTCTCGAAGGTGACAGACATCGTTCGTCCCTCTCACTCGAGCGGGGCTCGATACCCCGCGATGGGCACGAGGCTGGGCGTCCCGCCGACCCGAGCACACGAGCCGGGAGTCCCGCCCGACCCGGGAACAGTTCCCGGGCGCCATTCCCCACGAAGCACACAGGCTCCACACTGGCCAGATGGATGACGTTGCCGTTCTCCTCACGTCCGCAGTGGCCGTGCTCGTCGGACTCCTGGTCCTGCGGGGTTCTGGGCAACGACGCATCGGCTGGCTGCTGGTGGCCCAAGGGGTGTGTTTCGGAGCCCTCCTCCTCGGTCAGGGCAGGGGCACGAGCCGTCCGGCCATGGTGGTGGACCAGTTCGCGTCAGGGTCCTGGGTGTTTCTGTTCCTGTGGTTGGTCGTCATCGCGTACCTGGTCCCCGACGGTCACCCGCTGTCGGCGCGGTGGCGCGGCTGGATGATGTGCGGGCTCGCCGGTGTCGTCGCGTTCCTGGTCGGCTCCGCGGGCGACGTGACCGGCTTCCGACAGGCCCATGACGGCCAGGACCCACCGCTGCCCTGGCTGCCTGAGGCGGTCTCCGGGGTGCTCGGAGTTACCGGGCTGGTCCTCACCGTCATGTTCTTCGTCGGTGCGGCGTTCGCGGTGGCTGCCCGGCTCAAGGGCTCCTCCGGGACGGTCCGTCTGCAACTGCTGTGGCTCGTCTGGGGAGCCACCAGCCTGCCCTTGTCGCTGGCGCTCGCGTGGGTGGGGCACTTCGTGTTCGACGACAGCCCACTGGCGATCGGCGCGGCCCTGACCCTGGCCGGTGCCGCACTGCCCGTCACTATCGGAATTGCAATCCTTCGGCACCAGCTCTTCGACATCCGGCTCGTCCTGAGCCGGACCCTGACCTATGGCGTCCTGCTCACCGCGGTGGTCTCCCTCTACGTGGCCCTCCTGCTCGGTGCTCAACACGTGGTCGGGCAGACCGCCGCGGGCGGGGTCCTCGCCGTCGCCATCGTCGCGGTTGCCGTGCAACCGGCCTACTCCGTCGTGCGACGCACGATCGAGCGCTGGGTCTACGGCTACCGCTCGGACCCGACGGTGGCCCTCCGGATGCTAGGTGCACGCCTGGAATCTGCCGACCCACTGCACGTCGTCGAGGCCGTTACCGCCTCGGTGCGCGACGCCCTCAAGGTCGACCGAGTGTGGGTCGCGCCCCCGGATGCCGGTGAGTCCCCTTCCCTCGACACCGTCCAGGTCCCGCTGGTGCACCGGGAGGAGATCGTCGGCTACCTCGCGGTGGAGGCGCCCAAGGGGCGCCGCCTCTCGGCGGCCGACAAAGCCCTGCTCCACGACCTCGCGCGCCAGGCCGCGGTCACCGTGCGTGCCGCCCAGCTCGCCGAAGAGCTGCAGGCGTCGCGGTCCTCGATCGTCTCCGCCCGCGAGGAGGAACGCAAACGCCTTCGCCGCAACTTGCACGACGGTGTCGGGCCGTCCCTTGCGGCGATCCTGCTCAAGCTGGAGGCAGCCCGGTCACGCAAGGACGCCACGTCGCGCGGTGCCCTGTTGACCGAGATCAGGGACGAGACCAAAGCCGCGATCGCCGAGGTTCGGCGCACGGTTGACGAGCTCCGGCCACCGGCGATCGACGAGCTCGGGCTCGCCGGCGCGATAGGTCAGCGGGCCTCCTCGCTCTCAACCGACCGTCTCGTGATCGAGGTGTACCTCCCGCCGACCTTGCCGCCCCTACCCGCAGCAGCCGAGGTGGCGGCCTTCCGGATCGCCTCCGAAGCGATGACCAACGTCGCCCGCCACTCCGGCGCCACCCGGTGTCGGGTCGAGCTGCGATGTGACCGAGGGCTCGAGCTCACCGTCCTCGACAACGGTCGAGGAGCTGGCCGTGAGTCAGCTCGCGGGATCGGGTGGACATCCATGGTCGAACGTGCCGAGGAGCTGGGCGGAACCTGCACGATCCGAGCCAGGGACGGCGGTGGCCTTGCCGTCCGGGCAATCCTGCCAGTCGGGCACCTCGCTCCCACCGACGCCTGCCCCGACGCCCACCCAGCCAACGCCCTCAGTGCCGAGGTGCCGGGATGATCCGCGTCCTCGTGGCGGACGACCATCCGGCCTATCGTCGGGGGCTGGCGCTGATGCTCACCGAGGTCGATGACCTCGAGATCGTCGGTTCGGCCGACACCGGGGCCCAGGCCGTGGAACTGGCCGGCGCCCTGGCCCCGGACGTAGTTCTCATGGACCTGCGGATGCCCGACCTCGACGGCATCGAGGCGACCCGGCGGATCAAGCGACTCGCCCCCGCACCGAGGCCCGCCGTCGTCGTCCTCACGATGTTCGACGACGACGAATCCGTCTTCACCGCGATGCGCGCAGGTGCCCGTGGCTACCTGCTCAAGGGGGCCGATCAGGACGAGATCGTCCGCGCAATCCGCGCCGCCGCCGCCGGCGAAGCCATCTTCGGCCCCGAGGTCGCGGCCCGGGTGGTCGAACACTTCGCAGCTGGGCCAGGGTCGACGGCAGCAGCATTTCCCATGCTCACAGAGCGCGAACGGGAAGTGCTCGGAATGATCGCCGCCGGCAAGGGCAACGCCACCATCGCCCACGAGCTGATGATCAGCCTGAAGACCGTGCGCAACCACGTCTCGAACATCTTCAGCAAGCTGCAGGTCTCCGATCGGTCGACGGCCATCGTGAAAGCGCGCAGAGCCGGGCTGGCAGACGACCGACCCACTTAGGGCGTGTCTCCATAAGTTGAGCGTGGTTGTCGGTGATTGTTGACGCCATGTCTCGGACTCGGGTGTTGACTGATGCGCAGTGGGCGAGGATCTCGCCGTTGATGCCGTCCTCGGACGGCAAGCAGGGCAAGCCTTTTCGAGATCATCGGCAGGTGGTCGACGGGATCATCTACCGGTACCGCACCGGGGTTTCGTGGCGGGACGTGCCTGAGGAGTTCGGACCCTGGCAGACCGTGTGGAAGCGGCACCGCCGCCTCGCCGGTGACGGCACCTGGGACCTGGTCCTGGCGGCCCTGCTGGCCGATGCTGATGCTGCTGGGCTCGTCGACTGGGAGGTGAGCGTGGACTCCACCATCAACCGGGCCCACCAGCACGGCACGAACCTGCCGAGAGCCGAGCAGGTCACAGGGGGCCCTGTGGAATCACAAGAATCTGAGCGAGGAGCCGCCTGACCACGCGGTCGGCCGCTCCCGTGGAGGCCTGTCGACCAAGGTCCACCAGCTGTGCGACGGCCACGGTCGGCCGCTGGTGGTCCTGCTCGGACCGGGCCAGGGCAGCGACTCGCGGATGTTCCCGCCCCTGCTGAGCGCCCTACGGGTAGCTCGGCGGGGGCCGGGCCGTCCACGCACCACCCCGGACGCGGTCTTGGGCGACAAGGCCTACTCCAGCCGCGGACACCGCGCGCTGCTACGCGGCCGGGGGATCACCGCCGTCATCGCCGAACCCAACGACCAGAAGGCCAACCGCACCCGCCGCGGCGCCAAGGGTGGCCGGCCTCCGGCCTTCGACGCGCAGCGGTACAAGAACCGCAACGTCGTCGAACGCAGCTTCAACGCCTTCAAGCAATGGCGCGCCCTGGCCACCCGCTACGACAAGCTCGCCCTGACCTACCGCGCCGGAGCGCTCCTTCGCGCCGTCCTCATCTGGCTCGACGCGTTAGGAGACACGCCCTAGCGGCCGAGAGCAATCAGGACAGTTGCCTTGAGGTGCTGTGGCAACTACCCCCTCGGCATTGCGACTTACCCCTTGGGGTGCTACGCGGCTACTCGCCGGTGTGCCCCTTCCGGGCTGAACTCCTCAGATCGCACGGACGGAATCCTTTGTCACCAGTTCGAGCGAGGCGGTGGACTGGCGATGAGACGCAGTTGGGCGATGGCTGAGTGAGGTCCGACCTCGGGCGGCGTCCGTTGGATCTCGTCTTCAGCCAGGACTCATCCTGGTCACATGGCTGAGCGTCGTAGCTTCTTGTCGACGGCTACGACCAGGGAGGCGAGCAGGGCGACACCGAGGATCCGCAGCCATGCTTCGGGTGGGATGGGTGCGGTGCTGAACAGTTGGTTCATGAAGGGCAGGTAGGTGATGGCGAGCTGCCCGACCGCTTGGGCGGTGACCCCGGCGAGCAGCCACCGATTGGTGAGGAATCCGATGCGCCGCGCGGACTGGGTCAGCGATCGGCAGCTGAACAGGTAGAACGCCTCGACGACGACGAAGAGGTTCATCGCGACGGTACGGGCCTCGGCCACGGAGGCCCCGTTGCCGAGCTCCCATTCGAAGAGCCACCAGGTGCCGGCGACCATCAGGCCGGAGACCAGGAGGATGCGGGTGATCAGGGCTGCGGTGAGCAGCGGGCGGGTCGGGTCGCGCGGTGGGCGCGTCATGATCCCTGGTTCCTTGGCTTCGAAGGCGAGCATCAGTCCCAGCGCCACGGCCGTGGTCATGTTGATCCACAGGATCTGTACCGGCAGGATCGGCAGGACGGACCCGAAGAGGATCGCGACGAGGATGACGAGGCCCTCGCCCATGTTCGTCGGCAGGGTCCACACGATGAACTTGGTGAGGTTGTCGAAGACGCCCCGACCTTCTTCCACGGCCCCCTCGATGGTCGCGAAGTCGTCGTCGGTGAGCACCATGTCGGCGGCTTCCTTCGCGACTTCGGTGCCCGCACGGCCCATGGCGACGCCGATGTCGGCCTGCCGCAGCGCAGGGGCGTCGTTGACCCCGTCGCCGGTCATTGCGACGACGTGACCGCGCGCCTGCAACGCCTCGACCAGTCGCAGTTTCTGCTCCGGTGAGACTCGGGCGAACACGTCGGCGCGTTCGACGGTGTGGGCGTACGCATCGTCGTCCAGTTGCGCAAGCTGGGCGCCGCTGACCACTTCGCCGTCCCGGTTCACGCCGATGACACCGACCTGTCCGGCCACCGCGCGGGCGGTGCCGACGTGGTCACCGGTGATCATCTTCACGTCGATTCCCGCGGCGTGGCAGGCGGCGACGGCCGATCTGGCGGACGTCCGCGGGGGGTCGAGCATGGCCTGAAGTCCGGTGAAGACCAGCGTGCCGGGCTGGAGGTGGTCGTCGAGCCCCATGTCGTTCTCGACCCGACGCATGGCCGTGGCCAGCACCCGGAGCCCGTCTGCCGCCAGTAGCCCCGCGGCAGACAGGATGCCGTCACGATCCAGCGGTTGCGAAGCACCTGTCGCGTCGACTTGGCACCCGCACAGCTGTACTACGCGCTCGAACCCACCCTTGACCAGTACCACCGGTGCACCGGTGACCAGGTCACGGTGCAGGGTGGCCATGTACTGACGTTCGGAGCTGAACGGCACCGTCGAGATCGTGGGCAGCAGGGTGCGGGCCTCGTCGAGATCGATGCCGGCCTTGGCAGCTGCCACCAGCATCGCCCCTTCGGTGGGGTCTCCGACCACATGCCACTGACCGTCCTGCTGGGACAGCCGTGCGTCGTTGCAGCGCGCTCCGGCCAGCAGGCACCAGCGCAGTGCATGGTCGGCCGAGGGGTCGACGAGCCGGCCATCCCCGTCGACGAGGCGCCCGTGCGGGTCGTACCCGGACCCGCTCACTGCGTACTGTCCGTTTGGGGTCCACAGCGCTCGAACCGTCATCTGGTTCTCGGTCAGAGTGCCGGTCTTGTCGGTGCAGATGACGGTGGTGCTGCCCAGGGTCTCCACCGCCGGCAGCCGCCGGATGACCGCCCTTCGGCGAGCCATCCGGCCCACACCGATGGCCAAGGTGATGGTCACCGCCGCGGGCAGTCCCTCGGGAATGGCTCCGACCGCCAACGCCACGGCCGCCGTGAGCATCTCCGCCACCTGCTCGCCACGAAGCACCCCGACCGCGAACGTCACCAGGGCCAGGCCGAGAATAACGAGGGTCAAGACCCTGCTGAAACCGGCCAGCTTCCTCGTCAAGGGTGTGGCCAGCACCTGCGCGGCCCCGACGAGCCGGTGGATCTCGCCCAGCTCCGTGCGCGCCCCGGTCGCCACCACGATCGCCGTCCCAGTGCCGTATGTGACCAGCGTGCCGGAGTACATCATGTTCCGGCGGTCCGCGACGGACGTGTCGAACGGCAGCGCCACCTCGTCCTTGGTTACCGGGGCGGACTCCCCAGTCAGCGCCGACTCGTCGACCTGGATCCCGGCAACCTGCAGTAGACGCAGGTCTGCCGGCACCTTGTCACCGGCCTCGACTCGCACCAGGTCACCAGGCACCAGCTCGTCGGACGTGAGGGTGCGCGCGTTTGCGTCGCGCACGACTCGCGCCTCGGTACGCACCATCGAACGCAGGGCGTCGAGCGCGGCTTCGGCCTTGCTCTCCTGGATGAACCCGATCACCGAGTTGACCAGCACCACCCCGAAGATCACGACGGAGTCCACCACTTCACCCAGCACAAGCGTGGTCACGCCGGCAACCAGGAGGACGTAGATCAGCGGATGCTGGAACTGCCGTAGGAAGCGGCGCATCGGCCCGGCCGTCTCCGTGTGCGGCAGCAGGTTGGGCCCGAAGCGCACCAGCCGCTGCGCGGCCTCGACCTCCGTCAGCCCCCGGTGCGGGTCCGTCTCCAGCAGCAGGACCACCTCATGCGCCGCAAGCGCGTGATGAGCGGTGCCAGTCGCGGGCGTCATGGCCGCAGCCATACCCCGACTGTAACGACGTCGCTCCTCATCCTGACTGAACTGAGGCCCACGCAACTCCGAACTCGCACACGCCATCCAGGCATGGACGCACCACGCCCCTCAAGACCTACGCCGTCTGGGCCAGCACCGTGGGTCTCACACCGTCGTGGCCGCGCGTGAGCGATCCGCGCAGGGCAGGTCCTCAGCGCGCGATGGCGACCACACCGCCGGCTGTCTCGACGACCCGGCGACTGACCGAGCCCAGGAGCAGCTCGCGGAACCCGCCTCGCCCCCTGTTGCCGACAACCAGCAGGTCCGCCTCGAGATCAGCCACGGCCTGGACGAGCGCCTTGGCCGGTGAACCGTGACGGACCGTGACGCTCACCTCCACATCAGGGTGCCTCGCCGCCATCGCGTCAACCACCTGGTGGCCCAGGTTCAGGTACCGCCGCTCGACCGCCTTCCAGCGCTCACTGGTCGGCTCCGTCACCACGATTCCGTCTTCCACCTCCAGGTTCCACACCACCACGCACGTCACGCCGGCTCCACACGCAGCGGCAGTGCGCAGGGCGAACTCGACCGCACGGTCACCGCCCTCACTGCCATCGACGCCGACGACGATGCGCGCAGGGGTGATCACCGTCGTCCCCGTGGGGACCACGACGACGGGGCACTTGGCGTGGGCCACGACCGGCAGGGCGACCGAACCCAGCAGGATGCGCTCGAGGTGCCCTCTGGCGGGGCCGCCGACGACCACCCGCATCGCGCCCTCAGAGAGCCGAACCAGGACCGCTGCGGCACGACCCGTTGACACCCGTACGGCGATGTCCAGGTCAGGATGGCGAGCCCGTGCCCGGGTGCCAGCGGCGTCAAGCAGGTGGCGAGCATCATCAGTGAGACGTTCCGCCAGGCTCGGCGATCCGGAGGCGAGCACCTCGTACGACGTCATCTGCACCCCGGGGTCGATGACGTTGACCAGCCGCAGGGGAACACCCAGACGGTGAGCATCATCGGCGGCCCAATCGGTAACCGACCCGTCGGCCGCGGATCCGTCGATGCCCGCCACCACCGTGCCGTTCGCGCCGAAAAGCTCGCCCGTGTGAGCCTCGCTCGTACCAGCGGCTGCCTGCCCGCCGATCTGGTTGTCAGCCATGCGCTTCATCATCCCCTGCTCATCGCAACAGGTGCAGTCTGCTTGATCACGGGCGGATGCCACGGCGAGCCGGGGCGGCCTGCAGACCCCGGACCCGAGAGCCGGCCTCGGAACCGGGCACCGAGGGCACCGTCACATCAGGTGGGAATCGCGCAGCGCCGGCGGCAGTATTGGTGCCACAGCGCACGAAGGACCGGCATGTTGACGGCCACCGCATACCTCACCGTCGTCTTTGCCTGTGCCTTGGCCGCTGTCCTGGTGCGACTGCCAGCGCTCGTGGGTTTCCTCGCCGCAGGTTTCATCCTCAGCGCGCTCGGCGTCGCCGAGCCACCCACCCTGCAAACGATGGCTGAACTGGGAGTGGCCCTCCTGCTCTTCGGGATCGGCCTCAAGCTCGACGTGCAGGTACTCCTGCGACGAGAGACCTGGGGCAGCGCCATCGCCCACACGCTGCTGACCATTCCCCTGGCCATCGCCCTCCTTGAGGGCCTGGGCATGTTGTGGGCCACGGTGCTCCACCCCGAACACTTGCGCACCTTCGTCATTGTGGGGTTCGCGCTGTCGTTCTCGAGCACGGTGGTGGTCGTCAAGGCGCTCGAGGACCGCAGCGAGGACCGCGCCCTGCACGGCCGCCTGGCGATCGGGATACTCGTCGTCCAGGACCTCATGGCGGTCGCGTTCCTCGCCGCAACCTCGCCAACCCCTCCGCGCCTGTGGGCGCTGGCCCTGGTGTTGCTCGTCCCTGCGGCGCGCGCGCTGCGCTGGGTCTGGGACCGTGTCGGGCACGGCGAGATGCAGCTGCTCTTCGGGCTGTTCGTCGCTGTCGTGCCCGGGTACCTGCTCTTCGACGCCGCCGGGCTCAAGGGACACCTGGGCGCACTGATCATGGGACTGCTGCTCGCCAGCCACCGCCGCAGCACCGAACTTTCGCGCTCGCTGCTCTCCCTCAAGGACCTGCTGCTCATTGCGTTCTTCATCCGCATCGGCTACTCCGGCCAGCTCACCGGCACGGCCGTGATCATCGGCCTGACCCTGCTCCTCCTCATTCCCGTCCAAGCCGCGTTGTACATCGCGCTACTTCGCGCGTTCTCCTTCCGTGGCCGGACAGCCACGCTGACCGGGCTGGCCCTCGCGAACCACTCCGAGTTCGGGCTCATCGTCGCCGCCGTCGGAGCCGACGCCGGGTGGCTCAGCGGTGACTGGGTCGTCATCCTCTCGGTCGCCGTGGCCAGCAGCTTCGTCCTGTTCAGCGTCATCGACCGCCACCGGAACCGCATAGTGCAAGCCCTCGCCCCACGTATCCCTGCCCCAGATCCCCGACGTGTCCCCGTCGAAGACCAACCGGTGGACCTCACCGGTGTGCACGTCGTGGTCCTGGGGATGGGACGCATCGGTCGCGCCGCCTACCACCGCCTCCAACAGCACCACGGGATGCCCGTCCGCGGCATCGAGAGCGACCCCGTACGGGTCCGCACCCTACGAGAAGCAGGCCTCGACGTCGTCGAAGCCGATGCCGCCGACCGCGAGTTTTGGCAACGAGTCGCCGGCATGGACACGATCAGACACGCCGTGCTGGCGATGCCCTTCCACGGCTCCAACCGCATCGCACTAGCCCGCCTACGCGAAGCCGGCTTCGGCGGCGGAGTCGGCGCCATCGCGCAGTACGACGACGACGTGGTCGAGCTCCAGGAGCACGGGGTAGCCGCGGTACTGCACCTCTACGAGGGCGCGGGCAGCGCCCTGGCCGACGTCACAGTCCAAGACGACCCGACACCCGACGGATCATGAGGGCTGCGATCGAATAGGTGACGGGCCGGCCACCTCGCGGTTGAGTGGACGGCTGGCGGCGATGAGAAACGGGTGGACCTACGCGGATCTGGCCGGCCGACGCACTGGTCGGGTTCACGGCAGGGCGGGCTCGCGGTGGTCCTCCTGGAAGCGTCGGGCGGCGTCTTCTCCGATGAGCCCTTCGTCCACCAGCCACTGCACTGCCCGGATCCGTGCTCTGGCATCACGGAGGGCGTGCCACGGCGAGATCAGTTCGGGGTGTCTTTGGTAGAGCTCGTTCTTGAAGCGATGGAAGGCGCCCTTGCCCTCCAGGGCAAGGCTCAGGCGATCGCCGGCGCCGCGGTCGCTGATGCCGTCGGCGAAGTCGGCCATGTCCTGGTACCAGACGTAGGACGGGAGTGGGTCGATCAAGATCAGGTCCAGCTCGTCGAGCTCGACCGGGTTCTCACCATCGACGCCCAGATCGCTGGTCCAGAAGACAACCTCGCCCGTTCTCGGGTCGATCAACCATCGATGCTCGTAGTCCGTCTGATCTGCCAGGGCATTGGCGATCTCCTCGACGTCGATGGCATCCAGGTCGAGCATCCAGCCAGCGTAGAACCGGAGTTGGACACGTGCACCCGTCGAACGGCTGAAGGGTGGTGCACGGCTCGCGGCTACTAGAGCATTTACCTAGGACCGGCGTCTCCCGCCGGACGTGCAGGCTGCGGGCGGTGGCCGCTGTTCCCCGGCGGAGTGACACCGGCAACGAGGCCGGTGAACCGGGCGCCAGCGCTGACAGAGTGGGGGGGGTGATGTGGTTGCGGGAGCGCAAGGAGCTGCTGCTGTTCGTCACCTCGGGTTTCCTGCTGTTCGCGGGCGGGGTGGCCTGGCTGGCCGACGCGGTCGCCGCCGCCGACGGGTTGTGGGTCGCAGGCACGGTCCTCGGCCTGGTCGCGTCGCTCACCTGGACAGCGGCAGCGATCCGGCGGCGTCAGCCGAGTGTCGACGTCATCGCCGTGCTCGCCCTCGCCGGAGCGTTGGCGGTCGGCGAGCCCTTCGCCGGGGCGATGATCACGGTCATGCTCGCGTCCGGCCAGCTCCTGGAGGCGCGAGCGGCGGCGCGGGCCCGGCGCGAGCTGAGCCTGCTCGTCGAGCGGGCCCCACGGAGCGCCCGGCGCTGGGTCGGCAACGACATCGTCGAGGTCCCGGTCGACGACGTGGAGCGAGGCGACCGGATCCTCGTCGGCACCGGGGAGGTCGTCGCGGTCGACGGGCGGCTCGTCTCGGGCGGGATCCTCGACGAGGCGGCGCTGACCGGCGAACCCCTTCCTGTGGAGCGCCCCGCGGGCGACGAGGTCCGCAGCGGCGTGGTCAACGCCGGCCCGCCCCTCGAGCTCGTCGCCACCGCGGTCGCGGCGGAGTCCACGTATGCCGGTATCGTCCGGCTCGTCGAGCAGGCGCAGGCCTCCTCGGCGCCCTTCGTGCGTGCGGCGGACCGCTTCGCGCTCCTGTTCGTCCCGCTCACCCTGGCCCTCGCCGGCGCCGCCTGGGTGATCGCGGCCGACCCCGTCCGCGCCGTCGCCGTCCTCGTGGTCGCGACCCCGTGCCCGCTGCTGCTCGCCGCCCCCATCGCGATCATGTCCGGCCTTTCACGGTCCGCGCACATCGGCGTCATCGTCAAGGGCGGCGGGGCGCTGGAGCGGCTCGCCGCCGGGCACGTCATGCTCTTCGACAAGACCGGCACCCTCACCCAGGGGCGGCCGACCCTCGCCTCGGTCGTCACGGCATCGGACGACGTCGACGCCGACGAGGTCCTGCGCCTGGCGGCCTCGCTGGACCAGGTCTCCCCGCACGTCCTGGCCAGCGCGATCGTCACCGCGGCCACCGGCCGCGACCTGAGCCTGCAGATGCCCACGGAGGTCGCGGAGGAGCACGGCTACGGGCTGCGCGGCCTCGTGGACGGGCGCGAGGTGCGCCTCGGCAAGGCGGACTGGATCGTGCCCGGCGCCCAGCCGGCGTGGGTGCGCCAGGTCCGTCGGCGGGCCGACCTCGACGGCTCGCTCACCGTGTTCATCGCCATCGACGCCGTACCGTCGGGGGCCTTCCTGCTGGAAGACCCGATCCGCCCCGACGCGCCGCGCATGGTCCGGGCGCTGCGTGAGGCGGGCATCAGCCGCGTCGTCCTCGTCACCGGCGACCGCGCCGACATCGCCGACACGGTCGGGCGGATCGTCGGGGTCGACTCGGTGCTGGCCGACTGCGACCCCGCCGACAAGCTCGCCGCCATCTCGGCGGAGGCCGCCGACGCCGACACGATCATGGTCGGCGACGGCGTGAACGACGCGCCCGCGCTCGCCGCCGCCGGCGTCGGGGTCGCGCTCGCCGCCCGCGGCGCGACCGCGTCGTCGGAGGCCGCCGACGTCGTCCTCACCGTCGACCGCATCGACGCCCTCGCGGACGCCATCCTCATCGCGCGCCGGTCCAAGGGCATCGCTATGCAGGCCGTCGTCGTCGGCATGGGCCTGTCCCTGGTCGCCATGGTCGCCGCGGCCGCAGGACTGCTGCCGCCCGCGGCCGGTGCCATCCTCCAGGAGGTGATCGACATCCTGGCCATCGGGATCGCCCTGCGGGCTGTCCTCCCCGGCACGGTCCACTCGATCTCGATGACCCCGGCCGACATCGCCCTCGCCCACAGGCTGCGGGCCGAGCACGACGCCGTCCTGCCGGACGTCGAGCAGATCCGAGCCGTCGCCGACGCTCTCTCGGCCCACGAGAGCGACCTCGTCCCCGCCCACGCGCTCCTCGACCGGCTCGAGGGCGAGCTGCTACCCCACGAGCGGGCCGACGAGGAGCTCCTCGTGCCGCTGGTGTCCCGGGCCCTCGGGGGCTCGGACGCCACCGCCGCGATCAGCCGAACCCACGCGGAGATCGAGCACCAGGTCGGCCGCGTGCGCCGGCTGCTCACCGACCTTGACAACGACAACGTCCAGCCCGAGGACGTCGTCGAGCTCCGTCGCCTGCTGTACGGCCTGTACGCCGTGTTGCGTCTGCACAACGCTCAGGAGGAGGAGGGCGCCTTCGCCCTCGTCCCCACCAGCACCGAGTCGTCCGCCCGGCGGAGGGCCTCGCACCACTGACCAGGACAGGGGGAGGCTCGGAGGCGGCAACCCATCGGCATCTCGGCCCCCGGGCGTGAGCGCCGCGGAATCAACCTCTTACCAAACATGCGGACTCAGAGGACGGCGTTGACGGCCTGGCCGATGCCTGCGACGACGGGCACTGCGTCAAACTGGGCGAAGCGAGACAGGCTAACTGGGCGGTGAGCCGCCACCCCTAAGTGGGCGCTATGACGCGCCACCGGTTCACGCCATGGGAGGCACGTCTGCCGTCCCAGGGCAGGGCTCATTCGCCTGTGCTCGTCCAATTCTCGGCGAGTCGCCCGGCGGGCTCGCCGAGCGATACGGACATGATCGAGTCCGCGGCCTTCCTTGTCCGGTCCTCGGCGGTCGGCCAGAGATGGGCGTACGTGTTGAGGGTCGTGGTGGCCTTCGAGTGACCGAGCGAGCGCTGGACGGTCACGACGTCGCACCCGGCGGCGATGAGGCCGGAGGCGTAGAAGTGCCGCAGGTCGTGGAGCTTGATGCCGGACAGTTCGGCGTCGCGCAGTGTCTTGCGCCACCAGTAGCTGACGGTGTTCTGGTGTGGTGGGTTGTCGCCGTCCCCGGCGAAGAGCCAACGATCATTGCCGTTGGTGCCGTGGGCGGCGACGTGCGTGGCGAGGACGGTGACGAGGCTGTCGGCGAGGTAGACGACGCGCTCTGACCCGTACTTCGGCGGCCGCACGTCGATCGCCCCGCCGTTGACACGTTGCACCTGGCGGGAGACCTTGAGTGACTTGCGGAGGAAGTCGACGTCGCCGAGTTGGACGCCGGCGGCCTCGCCCAGCCGAAGGCCGGCGAACGCGCAGAGGGCGATGAATGGCTGGAACCGTTCGTCGGCCACGGCCATGAGCTGCCCCACGTCTTCGGGGGTGGGGATCGACATGGCGATGTCGGGGCGACGGCCGCGGGGGAGGCGTACTGCGTCGGTCGGGTCGGTTCCGATCACCCGGTCCTTGACGGCGGCGCGAAACACCGACCTGACGTTGACGTACCGGGTCTTGATCGTGCCGGGGGCGAGGCCGGCGGCGTTCATCTGCTTGATCCAGGTCTCGACGTCCGAGCGCCGGACCTGTTTCATCGGCTTCCCGGCGAAGGGCACGGATCTGGCCGCCAGCGACATCGCGAGCACGGTGCCGGGTGCCCAGACCTGACGGGCCGACCACTCGCCGAAGAACGCCGCGAACGTGATCCGGCCGGCCTGTGGATCCGCGTAGGTTCCGGTGACGACGGCCGAGGTGACCGCGTCGAGCCACTGCTGGGCGTCGATCTTGCGGTCGAAGTGTCGCGAGTGCTCCTTCCCGGACTCGTCGCGATACCGCGCCCGCCACTTGCCGTTGGCTCGCTTGGCGATGTTTCCCGCCATGGTGATGCTCCTTCCGAGATCGCTCCATCGTCTCTCCGAGATCTGACGGCGGGCAGTCTCAGCGGTGGTTCTGTGGAGCGTTGGTCTGCTCGCTGAGCCAGAGGATGAGGTCGGCGCGCCAGTACCGGACGTGGCGGCCGAGCTTGAAGCTGCGCGGCCCGGACCCGAGGTGGCGCCAGTAGCGCAGGGTGCCCTCAGGCACCCGAAGGAAGGCACAGGCCTCCTGGAGGGTGAGCATCTCGTCCCCGGCGTTCTGTGGGCGAAGAGTGGGGTGGTGTTGTGCGGTCATCGTGGCGCTCCTCGTGATCGGTGGCGGTGAGCGTCGGCTCACGCCGGTCATCATGGGAGGGGGTTGTACCCGCCTTCGTACCCGCCTGAGGCTTCGCGGGGGAGGTGCGAAGGGGGGGCGTTGGCATCGCCGCAGGTCAGGGCACGTCCCCCCGAAAGTTCAGAAAAAGTTGTCAACGCCCGGCCGAGGGGCCTGGAGCCCCGACTGACGTGACGGGCCGTGCGGTTGTTCCCGCTCTCGGTGCCGTCGTTCCCAGGCAGGTGTCGGTGCTTCAGTCCGCAGCGCGGGTCCGTACCGTTCGATGTCCTCGAGGGCGGCGTCGCGGGCGCGGGCGGGGCCGAGGTCGGACCGATTGCGCGCGAACGCGTTGATCCACTGCTGCTTGGCGTCCTCGATGGTCTCGGCGACCAGGTGCGCCGTGTTGCCGGCTCGGCCGCGGGTCATGGAGACGTAGGCCGCTGCGGCGCCGGTGGAGTCGGTCAGGGCGACGTGGGCGCGGGTGACGGTCTCGCCCTGGGCTCCGTGGACGGTCGTGGCGTAGGCGAGCTCGACGTGCTCGCGCGCGTACTCGGCGGGGACGATCTGGTCTCGTCCCCGATCGTGGAGGGTCACCGAGCCGTCGCCGCCCACGCCGGTCACAGACCAAGTCTGTCGGTTCGCGACGCGCAGGTCGGGGTCGTTGCGGCGCGTCGCGACCCGGTCGCCGACCGTGAGTGTCTCGCCGCGGCTGGTGGTCACCGTCGGGCGGCCTCCGGAGAGGGGATCGACGCCCGTGCGCTGCGCGCGGATGGCCGCGTTGAGGTCGGCGACCTGCTCGCGGGTGTCGGCCATGACGAGGTCGCCGGCTGCACCGAGACGCGCGAGCGCCGCTGTGCGCTCGACGTCAGAGGGGTGCACGACGATCTGACCGCGAGCGAGAAGTGCGTCGAACACCTCGTCGCTTCGGTAGCCCTCGCGCATCCGGAGGCTCAGGATGGCGTAGGCCGCGTCGGTGAAGCGTCGCACGGTCTCGAGGGTGAGCACCGTTGCCGGGTCCGCGTAGGCGACGGCGTGGTCGAGGACGCCGCCGCGGCCGACGGCCGGGAGTTGATGGCGGTCTCCCATGAACGCGACCCGAGCACCGGCCTCGTCGGCGACGGTGAGAAGCGCACGGCCGGTGTCCTGGTCGAGCATGCCGGCCTCGTCGACCACGAGCAGGTCCCCGGGTCGAAGGGCTGCCGATTCACAGGGAGTCGGGTCGGGCTGCCGGGACCAGTGCCCGTCGTCGTCCCATCGCCAGCCGTGCTGATGGATCAGCCATGCGGCCGAGTGTCCCTCGGCGCCGGTCTCACGTGCGGCCACGTCGGCGGCCTTCATCGTCGGTGTCACCACGACCAGCCGCTGGCCGTCGTGCGCCAACAGCTGTCGGACCGAACGCAGCACCGTGGTCTTGCCCACCCCGGCGGCACCCTCGACCACCACGAGCGGACCGTCGCCCGTCAGGGCATCGACGGCGTCCTGGTGGACGGGGTCCATCTGATGCGGGTCAAGGCGGTCGGAACGTCGCAGGGCGGAGGGGCGCTCGGCGCGTCGTGCGATTCGGCCGATGAGATCGCCTTCGACGGCAAGGACGCCAGGCGAGGTGAGGGATCGGACGTGTTCGGGGACTTCGGGCCGGGTCACCAGCGGGGAACATCGCGTAACGGCCCTGGCGGTGACGTCCTCCGCCAGCTCGATCCGGGCGGAGGCGTCCGTGACGAGCGCCGTCTGGGAGAGGAGGACCTCGGTCTTGCCGCGGATGTCGGCGGTGTTCCACGCCGATCGCTTGGCGCCGAGCATCGAAACGACCAGGTCGGCTACGGCGTCGCGGTCGATCCAGCCTGGCAGCGTCCGCCGGAGGTTGACGGCGTGCGCCGGGTCGCGGTAGCCGACCTCGCGGAGCTCGGCGTTCCATCGGTCGACGAGCTCGCCACCGTCCCGGGGGACGACCTTGTCGGGTCGTGCCTGCGCCCACGCCAGCCGGTCCCATCTCTCACGCAGTTGAGGACCCGGCTCTTGGTCGGGATGCTCCTGGCGCCAGTCCGCCTCGAGTCGGTCGACGTTGCGGCGGATCTGGGCGGCCCTGGCACTGAAGGCGCCGACGTACGGCGCGAGCTCGCGGATCTCGCTCGTCTCGGAGTCGACGGTGAGTCCGTGTGCGGCCAGCACCGTCCGGAACTCCGGGTCGGTCGCGACGGCGGCGTGGCCGATGCCGTTGATCGCCTCGATGCTGTCCCGGACGCCGACGGAGTGGATGCCCCGCCAGGCGCCGGCCGCCCAGACGCGGGCGTTGATCTGCAGGTGGAGGTGGCGGTGGGGGTCGCCCGCGCGAGACGTGTAGTGGCGGATGACCGCGGCCTCGATGGACTCGACGGGAACCTGGACCTGGCGCCCGCGAGGGCCGACGCGGGTGGTCGCGTGCGCCGCGACCCAGCCGACGATCTCGCTGGCCGCCTTGTCCTGGGCTCGGTCCAGGGCAGCGGAGACGTCCGGGTAGAGAGCGGCCGCCAGGGACCAGGTCTTGGGACCGTTGACGACCACCTCGACGAAGCGCAACGCGTTGTCGTCGGTTCGGATGTGGCCCTTGGGCGTCATCGTCTCCAGGTGGATGCCGGCGACCCACTGCTCGTACACCTCCCCGGTCATGCCCCCCAGGTTTTGGACGCCGCCGGGGGTGGCGACCAAGCGCGTCGCGACGCCGTTGCCCTCGGAGAGGTAGTAGTCGTCCGCCCGCGACCGGTCCTGTTCGACGTAGGCCCGGGCAGCCCTCGGTGCTCCGCGGTAGAACTTCACCCCACCGTGCATCCGGATCACCGCCTCCACGACGTCCGTCGACAACCAACGGACCCCTAGAAATGCCGCGTGGGCCGCCCGACTATGGGCGGCCCATCTACGTCCTTCGTAGCATGCGTGCCGCTGTGAATGAAGGTGGTGTGGAGGGAAGTTGGGAGTGCCGGAGAGGGGATTCCGGGGGCCGTGAAGAGCCAACGGTTGTAGACGAGCCGAAGGTGGGAGGGGTCGCGAAGAGCGAGCAGATCAGGAGTCGGCAGAAGAGGATTCGAGGGCGGCAGCGACGACCTCGATGGGCGCCGATGAGCGGGCGGCCGATGAGCACCCGGGCACGCGCCTCCGCGGCCAGGCGGTTGGCGTCGTCGCCGATGTCCATGATGCCTCGTAGGGTTATGCGCTATGGAGTGGCGTGATGGCACTCCCGGAGACTGACCTGCACCGCATCCGCCTGTGGGCGCGAGAGCGGGTGCCCGAGCACCTGTGGGACGAGCTGAAAGTCGAGGCCGACGTTTCCGGCCGACACGTCGACATCGTCGAGGTGCGCCCACCGTGGGACGGTGAGGGTGAGCACACCCGGTTCCCGATCGCGCGACTGCGCTACACGAAGTCGACCGGGCGATGGGCGATCTACTGGCGCGATCGAAACCTCAAGTTCCACGAGTACAAGCGCAAGCGCCCGACCACGAACGTCCAGGCGCTCCTCGACCACATCGAGGCCAGCGGCGACCCCATCTTCTGGGGCTAGCGAGCCGCTCGTTGACTATCGATATGATGGAGGATAACCTCAGTTATATGAGAACTGAGGCGCCCCTCCTCGCTCCGATCTTCCGGTCGGGCGGTCAGGCGCGCCTGCTGTCCACACTGTTGCTCACCGGCGACGAGCTGAGTCTCACCGACCTGGCCGAGAGAGCCGGCTTGGCCTACCCGACCGCCCACCGCGAGGTCGCGCGCCTGGTGGGCGCCGGCATCCTGACCGAGCGACACGTGGGCCGCACCAGAGTGATCCGTGCCAACGGCGAGAGCCCACTGGTGGACCCCTTGCGCGAGATCCTCGCGGTCGTGACCGGCCCGGTGGTCATCCTGGCCCAGGAGCTTGCCCGCATCGACGGGATCGAGACGGCGTTCCTCTACGGCTCTTTCGCCGCTCGGATGCTCGGTGATGCTGGTCCGGCCCCGCACGACATCGACCTCATGGTGCTCGGCGAGCCCGACGTGGACGCGGTCTACGAGGCGTGCACGCGCGTCGAGTCGGCCGTGCACCGTCCCGTCAACCCGACGATCCTCACCCCGGAGGAATTCGCGGCGTCCTCCGGTTTCCTGGACAACGTGCGCAGCGGCACGGCAGTCGCCGTCATCGGAGAGCTGCCGTGGCACTGACCCCGCTCACCCGCGTCCAGCAGGCAACGGTCCTCGCCCTGGTCGAGGCACGACGTCTGGACGCCGTGCCCGCAGACCTCGCGCGGGCGACCTCGTTCCTGCGGCAGGCGGAGGAACGCTTGGATCAGCTGCCGCTGCTCACGAGCGTCACCGTCAGGTACGGCGTCGCCTACGACGCCTGTCACGACACCGGTGAGGCGCTGCTGGCGGCGTACGGCTTCCGGACGACCAACGGGCCGGGCCAGCACGAGGCGCTCGGCCGCTACCTGCGAGCTGTTTTCGACAAGCCTCCGGCAGAGAAGGCGGCGCGCGAGTTCGACCGCCTGCGACGCGCCCGCAACCAGGACCGCTACGAGGCGAAGCCGGTGGGGGCTGCGGCGACCGAGAAGGCCGAGCAGGTGGCGCGGACGCTGGTCGACGCCGCCCTCACCAGAGGCCTCTCGACCTGAGCGCGGTCCCCAGACAGTCCGCAAGAAGTCCCGCGGAGACCGTTCGCCGCCAACGACGCCCTTCGGCTGGATCAGCGCATAACCGCAGTTCAGACTGCATCCTCCGGCTGTCACCGACGACGACCGAGAACACCGCTGGTGTTGTGGCCCTTCCCGAGACCGATCTGCTCCGCATCTGCCTCTGGGCGCGAGAGCGAGTGCCCGAGCACCTGTGGGACGAGCTGAAGGTCGAGGCCGACGTCTCCGATCGACACGTCGACATTGTCGAGGTGCGGCCACCGTGGGACGGTCTTGGTGAGCACGCCCGGTTCCCGATCGCCCGGCCGCGCTCTACGCAGTCGACGGGACAATGGGCGATCTATTGGCGCGACCGCAACCTGAAGTTCCACGAGTACAAGCACAAACGCCCGACGAGAACGTCCGGGCGTTTCTCGATCACATCACCTGGCGACTGGCACAACCGTACCGTTATTGGTACGGTTGCGCCATGGCCGTAGGGGTGAAGTACCGGGATCTCGTGCGTGAGATCGCGCTCGGGGAGTACGGCTTCATCACCACTCAGCAGGCAGCCGCGGCCGGTGTTCCGGCGGTCGAGCTCCGCAAGCTGGCTGCCCGAGGCGCTCTGATCAACGTCGCCTATGGGATCTACCGAGTTCCTGACGCGCCCGGCACTCCCTTCGACCAGTTCGCCGAGGCGCTGCTGCGGGTGGGGGAAGGCGCATATCTGCGTGGCGAGTCCGTCTTGGCGCTGTTCGGTCTCGCTGACGTGAACCCCCGGAAGGTCCGTGTCATCGCGCCGAAGCGAACGCGAGCCAGGTTTCCGGCGTTCATGGAGGTGGCCGCGCAGCCTCCTGGTGAGGCTCCCCGCCTCACTCGCTACGAGGGCCTGCTGGCGATGCGGGTGGCTGACGCGATCCTGGACTGCCTCGGCAGGATCGAGCCGACGCGACTGCGCGAGGCGGCCCGGGATGCTCGCAAGCAGGGCCTGGTGGCCCGTGTCGAATACGCGAAGCTCCAGCGCGAGCTCGGCAAGGCCCTTGGTGGGACGGCTGCCTCATGAAGTACTCGACTCCACCACCCAACCTGAGGTCGCTCGAGCAACGGATCCGCAACCTCGAGCCCCATGACACCGGGTCGCTGCGCCGGCAGACAACCATGGCCATGGTCGTCGTCGGGCAGATGCTCCCCGAGGGTGCGGTGAAGGGTGGCACCGCGATGGCGCTCCGCTACGGGCGGGCCGGGGCGCGGTTCACCAAGGACCTGGACGCAGCACGCATCCATCCACTGACGGACTTCATCGATGACTTCGAAGCTGCGCTCGGTCACGGCTGGGGCGGTTTCACGGGTCGCGTGGTAGATCGGAAGCCGCCGCGACCCCAGGTCATTCCTGTCGCCTACGTCATGCGGCCCTTCGATGTAAAGCTCGACTACCTCGGCCGCTCGTGGCGGACGGTCAAGTTCGAACTCGGTCACAACGAGATCGGTGACGCTGTCGAGCCCGAGCTCCGGCTCGCCGCCGATCTGGTGGAGCTCTTCACTGATCTAGGGCTCCCTGCTCCGGACCCGATCCCGGTGCTGCGGGTCGATCACCAGGTCGCGCAGAAGCTCCACGCCGTCTCGGAGCCGGGAAGCGATCGCGTCCGCGACCTCGTCGACCTCCAGCTCCTCGACAAGCGCGAAGACCTGGATCTCGGCCAGCTCAGAGAGACGTGCCTGCGGCTCTTCGACTACCGCCGGCTCCACTCGTGGCCTCCGAGCGTCGAGGCGCGTGTCGGCTGGGATGGCCTCTACGAAGCCGCGATCGAGGGCGTCGACGTACTTCCCGAAGTCGGTGACGCGGTCGCTTGGACCAACGGCCTCATCACGAGGATCGTCGAAGCGTGAGCGCGATGCATGCAAAACACGACGTCGACGGCTCAAGGTTCGGCGACATGGCGAGGCCCCAGTACCCGGCGGTCCGCAAACAGTCCGCAAGAAGTCCGGCGGAGGCCGATTCTCACCGATGACGTCCAACCGCCTCGCGGCCACGTTTCCGCAGGTCAGGACGCATTTTCCAGCGCCATCCGGCGATGGCCGACGACAGTCGAAACAGCGAATTTCGTTCCGCTTCAATGTCTAGCGTCGACGGGATTCGCCAGTAGGCGTTGAGCAGTGCTGGTCATGGGGGTCGAGCTGGTCCGCAGACGGTCCGCCCGCCCGTCGACCCGCCGCGCTTCGGCTGGGCCTGCTCGCTCCAATCGGTGGCACGCTGATGTCGTGGCCCTTCCCGAGACCGATCTGCTCCGCATCCGCCTCTGGGCGCGGGAGCGCGTTCCCAAGCACCTCTGGGACGAGCTGAAGGTCGAGGCCGACATCGGCGATCGACACGTGGACATCGTCGAGGTGCGGCCACCGTGGGACGGTCGTGGTGAGCCCACCCGATTCCCGATCGCCCGGCTGCGCTATAGGCAGTCGACGGGCCGATGGGCCATCTACTGGCGCGGCGACCCGATCTTCTGGGGGTAGTGAGCCCGAGCCCGGAGCGTGTCTCTGTCGGCGCAGTGGGCTTCGCCATCTGGCTCTGCGAGTCGGTCGGTACAGGTAATGGCGACACGGTCGACGCGACCTGACCACTGGGCTTCGTCCTGCCTGGTCGACATCGTCAGCGGGCACGGCCGGCTGCGCGGTTGACTGGTCCGCCTGGCCGAAGGATTGCGTGAAGCGTTTCTCATTATTGACTTCAGAGAGAGAATAACTAAAATGAGAAACATGCCAGCTCCTAGTCCGTACACGAGCCCCGAGCAACAGGCGGACCTCGAACGCCTAGGCGCCCGGCTGCGCGAACGCCGGAAGGCCCTCGGCGTCACGGTGGTCGCCTGCGCCGAAGCTGCTGGCGTTTCGCGTGTCACCGTGCACAGGATCGAGGCAGGCCACCCCTCGGTCACGATCGGCGCCTACATCAACGTTGCAGCCGCACTCGGACTTCACCTCGTCGTCCCGATCCTCGACGCTCCAGCAGCAGAACCGGCGAGGATCACAGTCGGTGACTACCCCGGCCTCCGCACGCTGGCATGGCAGACCGACGCCGGCACCACCATCACCGAGACAGAGGCACTCAACCTCTACGAACGCGGTTGGCGACACCTCAACCAGGAAGCCCTCAC
Source organism: uncultured Actinomycetota bacterium (assembly GCA_963728395.1). GTDB lineage: Bacteria > Actinomycetota > Actinomycetes > Actinomycetales > Dermatophilaceae > CAVSJJ01. The sequence goes on along the minus strand of CAVSJJ010000004.1, from coordinate 334,769 downwards.
CGATGACGAGAAGGCGTTCATCCAGCACCTCGCGGACGCCTACAGCAACGGGAAGCTCCTTGTTTAGGCGGCCACACCACCAACGGGTGGCCGAGGTGCTCTCGATGCTCGACGCGCCGCTCCTGGCCGAGCACAACTGCTGGTTCGGAGGCGGCACCGCGATCGTCCTCGACAACGGTGAGTTCCGCGAATCGGTCGACATCGACTTCCTGGTCTCCGACCAGCAGTCGTACCGGCAGCTGCGCCAGATCGTCAGGGACCACGGGCTCGATCCTCTGGCTACAGGCGAACTGGAGCTAGGTCGAACACCTTCTGTCGACGGCTACGGGATCCGGACGTCGGTACTCGTAGCAGGGGTTGCGATCAAGTTCGAGATCATCCATGAGGGCCGCATCGACCTCGACACTCCCTCGCCAGAGGATGAAATCTGCGGCGTACGGATCCTGACGCGCACCGACCAGGTCGCAAGCAAGCTGCTTGCCAATGACGATCGCTGGGCAGACACGTCGACGTTCAGCCGCGACCTCATCGACCTGGCCATGATGAAGCCCGACAAGATCGCCCTGAAGGCCGGCGCGCGCAAGGCGGTCGATGCATACGGCGAGACGGTCGGCGAGAGCCTCAACAAGGCAGTCACCTCCCTCCACGATCGCCCGCAACGTCTCGACGAATACATCCGAGCACTCAAGATCGACGCGCCCCGAGCAGTTGTCTGGCAGAGCATCCGCGACTTGTCCGCACGATCCACGAAGATCGAAGGTCTGGGTCGAAGCTCGGACTAGCCTCACGTCATGTCGGTGCTCGCGAGGAATGACCTCAGGGTCTCCGACCGTCCGGCGGTCCGTAAACAGTCCGCAAGACGTCCGGCGGAGGCCGATTCCCGCCGACGGCGTCCAACGGGCTTGTTCCCGCGTTTCCGCAGTTCAGAGCGCGTTTCCGGCGCCACTCGACGAAGGTCAACGACGGCCGAAACCCTCGAATTTCGTTCCGCTTCGACGTCTAGCGTCGTCGGGATTACCTGGTAGGCGTTGCGGATTGTTGGTTCTTGGGTCGACCCGTGGGTCCAGGTCAGGGTTGAGCCGACGTCTCGGACCGTTACGTCGACATCGTCGAGGTGCGGCGCCTGGTAGAGGAGTGGCTGAACAACCAAGCCGTCGGCGGGTACGTGGTCCACGATGTCGACACCGATTGCTTCCGGCTGCCCGCCGAGCACGCGGTCGCGCTGGCCGAGGAGTGGGTCTGCTGCACGGACTGGTGACACGTTCGGTCACGCAGCCTGAGTGGCTGGCGTGGTCATGATGGTCTCGAACTCGACGGGCGTCAATCGGCCCAGCGAGTCCTGTCTCCGGCGTCGGTGGTAGGTCTTCTCGATCCAGGTCACGATCGCGATCCTGAGCTCCTCGCGGGTGGTCCAGGTCTTCTTGTTCAAGACGTTCTTCTGCAACAGGCTGAAGAAGGACTCCATGGCGGCGTTGTCCCCGCACGAGCCGACGCGGCCCATCGATCCGACCAGCTGGTGGCGGGTCAGTGCACGCTGGGCCTTCCTGGATCGAAATTGCGATCCTCGATCGCTGTGGACCACGCAGCCGGCCACATCCTGGCCGGCGGCCTCGCGCATCGCGACGGCGTTGTTGATCGCCGCGACCGCGATCCTCGACTTCATCCGGGAGTCGATGGAGTAGCCCACGATCCGGTTGCCGCACACGTCCTTGACCGCGCACAGGTAGAGCTTGCCCTCGTTGGTCCAGTGCTCGGTGATGTCGGTCAGCCAGAGCTCATTGGGTGCCTCGGCGCTGAACTCGTGCCGGGTGCGGCCCTTGTCGTCGACCACGGCGCAGCGGTCGTCATGGACTGGTGGTCCCGGCTTCTTGCCCTTCCCACACTTCTTCTTCCCGAACGAGGACCACCAGCCGGCCTCGGAGCAGATCCGCCACGCGGTCCGGTCCGCCATCGGCTGGCCGGCGTCGCGGGCCTCATCGGCGAGGAACCGGTAGCCGAACTCGGGGTCATCGCGGTGAGCATCGAACAACGCGTTGGCTCGGTAGGCCTCCTCAACCTCGGCGTCGGTCAGCGGTGACGCCAACCAGCGGTAGAACGGAGCGCGGGCGAGGTTGAGGACCCGACACGTCACCGCGACCGGCACCCGAATGGGGGCACCGGCCGCGGCAAGGTCACGGACGAGCGGGTACATCATTTTCCCGGCAGGTTGGCCTGCGACAGATACGCCGCTGCTCGTCGCAGGACCTCGTTCTCCTGCTCCAACAGCCTGATCCGCTTCCTCAGCTCACGCTCGGTCGCCGGCTGGGCCGGGTCGGAGACCCGGACGCCGTCGTCCCGGTCGGCCTTGCCGAGCCAGGTGTTCAGACACGACTCGCTGATCCCGAAGTCGGCTGCGATCTGCTTGAGATGCACGCCAGGTTCACGGTTCCGGGCAACCCGGATGACGTCCTCGCGGAACTCTTTGGGGTAGGGCTTGGGCACAGTGCACATCCTCTCCCGCAGCACCTCTCGGCACCGCAGCTGATGTGTCACCTATTCGTGCAGCAGACCCAGTCCAGTCCAGCGATGGTCCAGGGACTGTTCGACCTGGTCGCCGCTGTCTACCAGAGCATCGACAAGGAGATCGGGGCGTTCCGCACGGGCACCGGACTCGCATGGGCCGACCACCACCCGTCGCTCTTCACCGCCACCGAACGTGCCTTTCGACCCGGCTACCAGAGCCACCTGGTGCAAGAGTGGATTCCCGCGGTCGGCGGCCTGCACGAGAAGCTCACCCGTGGCGCCCGAGTCGCGGACGTCGGCTGCGGTCACGGCGCCTCGACGGTCGTGCTCGCCTCGGCGTACCCGACTGCAGTTTCGTCGGCTACGACTACCACGCCGCCTCCCTGGAGGCCGCACGCGCAGCCGCCGACCGGGCAGGCGTCGCCGATCGTGTGGAGTTCCGACTGGCCGACGCGACCCGCATCACCGGGCCGTACGACCTGATCGCATTGTTCGACTGCTGGCACGACACCGCCGACCCGCTCGGCGTGGCGAAGGCGGCACGAGTAGAACTGGCCGAGGACGGCTGCGTGCTCGCGGTGGAACCGTTCGCGAACGACCGCCTCGAGGACAACTTCACCCCGCTCGGACGGTTCGGTTACGCGATCTCGACGCTGGTGTGCACGCCGTGCTCGATCAGCGGTGGCGGCCCCGGACTGGGCGCCCAAGCCGGCGAGGCCCGTACCCGCGAGCTGTTCACCGAGGCCGGGTTCGGCATCGTCCGACGGGCGGCGGAGACGCCGCTCAACATCGTCTGCGAGGCTCGTGCGGGACTGCGTGAGCATGTCCTCGTGCGGCGGGCATGGTCGAGGCCATGGGCGCCGGAGTTCCTCGGGACCGTGAGGGCGTCGACCTCCCAGCCGAGGTGGCTCCGAAGATCACGGCCACCTCGCCGGGTGTGGGTTCGGCGGTGACACGCTGTGATCCTGGTTGGCAGGTCAACGCCCTCCAGCCGACAGCCGCTGAGCTTCGCACGGACGGTCGCCGTCGGATCTTCGCGCGGACGAAGGGCGCCTGCCTGATCCTGGCTTGCGACGCTGCGCCGGGACCGAAGGGCGGCGGACGGCATACATCACACCCGCCTCATCCGTCCCGGTGGCAACGAGCCCCGCGCAACGGGCCTCGGGCCGAGGCGAGAGGAGCGTAAAGTCGGCCCCCGAGATCACCACGTCGCGTCAGCGATCTCATCTGGGGGTTAATCCGCATGGCAGCGCCACAGTCCGTCGTCCGCACGTTGCGCCGGGTCGTGCCCGCGCGCCCACGAGCCGCCGCCGTCGCCGCGGCCGCCGCCGTCGGCCTCGTCGGCGCCGTCGCCATCGCTACCGCCGCCTCGGGGGAGGTCGCCACGAGTGCACCGTCCGCCGTCACCGGCTCGGCACTTCCCGGGCCGACGACCGTGCCGGTCGCGCCGAGGCTGCGAGGCGGCGTCACGCTCTCCGCCGAGCCCGACACCTCGTGGTGGGGCACCAACGGGCGCGTCATGGACATGACGGTCATGGGGAACCGGGTCTACATCGGCGGCTCCTTCGACTACGTCGGTCCCAACACGGGGTATGCCGCGATCACCTCGACGAGCACCGGCGCGCTCCGGCCGGACAACCCGCTGTTCAACGGGGTCGTCCGCGCCGTCCTTCCGGACGGCTCCGGTGGCTGGTTCGTCGGCGGCGACTTCCAGCGGGTCGGCACGACCTACCAGCCCTCGCTCGCGCACGTCTCCTCGTCCGGTGCGCTCGCCGACTGGAAGCCGCTGCCCAAGGGCGGCGACGTCCACGCCCTCGCCATGCTCGGCGGGAACCTCCTCGTCGGAGGGACCTTCACCGAGATCGACGGCGCCCCGTCCAGCGGGTTGGCCCTCATCGATCCGGTGACCGGGCACCGGGTCTCCGGATGGAGTGCCCCCTCCTTCGACAAGGGCATCTTCGCCCTCGCCGTCTCCCCGGGCCGGGTCTTCGTCGGCGGCCAGTTCGGCACCGTCGGGGGCGCCGCGCACCGCGGCCTCGTCGCCCTGTCCGCGTCCACCGGCGCCCTCGACACCTCGTTCCACGGCGGGGTTAACGGCAACGTCTACGCCCTCGCGGCGGACGAGGTGAGCCACCAGGTCTTCGTGGGCGGCAACTTCACGACGGCACGCACGAGCAGCGGCGACGAAGCGCGCTCGCGCATCGCGGCATACGACTCCTCGGGCGACGTGCTCGTCCCGGGCTTCAACCCGGTCGCCTCCTCCTCGGTCTACGCGCTCGATGTCGATGCCGGCTCCCTGTATGTCGGGGGACTGTTCACCGCGATGGGTGGCCAGCCGCGCTCCCACCTGGCCCGGATGTCCACCGCGGGCGTGCTCGACTCCTCCTTCCGGCCGAGCATCACCGGCTGCCACGGCACGCACGGCACCAACCACACGTACGAGTTCTACCCCTGCTCCCCGAGCGTCGTGGCCCTCGACGTCGTCGGCGGCGTCGTCTACACGACCGGCCTGTTCAGCACGGCCGGTGCCCAGGCGCGGCACAACGCGGCGGCCTTCATCACGACGACCGGTGCCCTCACCGACTGGGACCCCCGGCCGAGCAACACCGGCCGGACCATCGCCGGCAGCGGCGGCCAGGTCCTCCTCGGCGGCGAGCTGACGAGCGCCGGCGGCCTGTTGCGCCGGGGCCTTGCGGCCCTCTCGACGAGCACCGGTGCCGCCGATCCGGCGTTCCAGGCCGACACGAACGAGGCCGTCGTGACGCTCCACCCGGCGACGAACGGCGTCCGGTTGTTCGTCGGCGGCACGTTCACCTCGATCCAGGGGGCCTATCACAAGCGCATCGCGGCGATCGACACCTCGACCGGGACGGTCGACCCGGGCTTCGCTGCCCGGACCAGCGACACCGTCACCGACATGGACGTCTACGGCAACCAGCTCTATCTCGGCGGCAAGTTCACCTACGCCGACGGCTACGTGCGCAAGCACACGGCCAAGGTGAGCGCCGTGACCGGCAACCTCTATGCGTGGGCGGCCCAGACGACCGGGGCGAGCAGTCCCTACTCCATGAGCGGCCAGGTCCAGGGCATCCAGGTGGCCCCGGACGGGTCGAAGGTCTACATCGCCGGGGCGTTCACGAGCCTCAACGGCCACGCCGTCAAGGGCGGGATCGCCGTCGTCACCGGCTCGACCGCCGCACTCACCCCCTACCAGCTCGGCGGGGTGACCGGCTGCTCGTTCACCGGGGCCTGGATCAACCGCCTCTACCTCAGCGCCGACGGCAAGCGCCTCTACGGTGGTGGGGTCTGCCCCGACAAGATCTACCAGTGGGATGCCGTCCATCTCTCCGCCCAGCACAAGAACGGCCTGTACTGGGTCACCCAGTGCAACGCCGGGATGCAGGGGCGGCTCGAGATCAACGGGCACTTCTACTACGGCACCCACGGTGGGGACCTGGGCAAGGGTGGCTGGTGCTACCAGTTCCCCGGCGGGGCGAAGAAGGACCAGCAGCGGTTCTTCGCCTTCCGGGCCTCCGATGCGGTCCTCGACTACTACGCACCGGAGTTCACCTCGGCGATGGGCGTCTGGTCCTTCGCGGCGATCCCCGGCAAGGGTCTGCTCGTGGGGGGCGACTTCCTCGCCGCGGGCGACACCCAGACCGTGGCGCGCGGTCTGGCCCTGCTTCCCGGCACGCCGTAGGGCCGGGGCCCAAGGCGCTGTTAGCCTGCGGGGATGCCGAAGCAGCCGGTATCCCTCAGGCCGATGCGCGACTCGGACCTGCCGTTCGAGGTCGGCGACCCCGGCTACGACGACTTCGGGCCGCGACCCACGATCACGACGCCGTTGTCGTGCAGCCTGGAGGACGACGGCGGGCTCGGGGTCTTCGTCGACGACCGGCTCGTCGGGACGGTCGGCTGGCGCTGGACCCAGTGGGGCCCGAACGGCGCCTCGCGGGCGCCGATGATCGGGATCGCCCTCGTGCCCGCCGAGCGCGAGTACGGCCACGGCACCACCGCCCAGCGGATGCTCGTCGACCTCTTCTTCCGGCACACCGCCGTCAACCGGGTCGAGGCGCACACCGATGTCGAGAACGTCGCCGAGCAGCGTGCCCTGGAGAAGGCCGGTTTCGCGCGTGAGGGCGTCGTCCGGGGCGGGCAGTGGCGCGACGGTGCCTACCACGACGGGTACCTCTATGCCATCCTGCGGGCCGAGTGGGCCCGCGGCCTAGCCGGCTGATGTCCGGCTCCGGGGCGGCGATCTCCTCCTTCGGCCCCCTCCTCCGACCCGGCGCGGTCAGCTCAGCCGGAGCACGCCGTCCTCGCCGATCCGCATGAGCTCGACGCCGGGGTTGTAGGCGATCTCCCACAGGTGGCCGTCGGGGTCGGCGACGTATCCGGAGTAGCCGCCCCACTCGGCGGCGACCGGCGCCTTGACGACCCTCGCCCCGGCCGCCACCCACGCGGCATACGTGGCGTCGACGTCGGCCTCGCTGTCCCGGTTGCAGGCCAGGGTGATCGCCCGGAAGCCCGTGCCGTCACTCGGCACCCCGAGGTCAGCGGCGAGGTCGGTGCGGCCGAAGAGCGAGAGGACCGGGCCAGCCGTGGCGAGGAAGACGACGTCGCCGAGGTCGTGTCGGCGGTCGAAGCCGACGGCAGCGTAGAAGGCGGCGGACAGCGCGACGTCCGCCCCGCCGAGGGTCACGAGGGAGAGGCGCTGGGGCTGGCTCATGGCGACACCGTAGGCGCTCCGGCCGACAGGCGGCGGGCACCGCCTGTCGGCGGGACCGGGACCGGGCAGGCAGGATGGGACCCATGGCCTCCACCCCCTCCGACCCGCTCGTCGCCCTCGCCCACGCGCATGGAGTGGCGACCGAGTACTGGGACTGGCAGGGCCGGCATACCGTCGTCGAGGACGTGACGATCCGCACCATCCTCACCGCCCTCGGTGTCGCGGCCGACACCGACGACGCCGTGGCCGTCTCGCTGGCGGAGCTGGTCGACGCGCCGTGGCGGCGGACGCTGCCGGCGGCCGTCGTATGCCGCGAGGGATGGACGCCGTGGGTCTTCGCCCACGTGTCCCACGGCACCGGGGTCCGCCTCGTCGTCGAGCTCGAGGACGGCAGCCGGCGGGAGGTCCACCAGGTCGAGAACTGGGTCCCGCCGCGCGTCCTCGACGGCGCCGAGGTCGGCCGGGCGACCTTCGAGCTGCCGGGGGACCTGCCGCTCGGTTGGCACCGACTCGTCGCCGCCCTCGACGCCCCGGCCGTCGACCCAGCGACGACGGTGGCCACGCTCGTCGTCACGCCGGGCACGCTGCAGCTTCCCCCCGTGCTCGCCGAGGGGGTCGCGACGGGGCTCATGGCGCAGCTGTACCAGGCCCGTTCGGCGCGTTCGTGGGGGATCGGCGACCTCGGCGACCTCGCCGATCTCGCGACGTGGGTGGCGAGCGAGCACGGGGGCGAGTTCGTTCTCGTCAACCCGCTCCACGCGGCCGAGCCGACGGGCCCGATGGAGCCCTCGCCCTACCTCCCGACGACGCGCCGCTTCGCCAACCCGGTCTACCTGCGGGTCGAGGACGTGCCCGAGGCCTCGCGGCTGGATCCCGCGGCTTACGCACGGGTCCGCGAGCTCGCCGAACGGGGCCAGCAGTTGTGCGCGGCCGACCGGATCGACCGGGATGCGGCGTGGACGCTCAAGCGCGAGGCGCTCGGCCTCGTCCGGCGGGTCCCGCTCGACGGGCCGCGCGCGGCCGACTTCGCGCGCTTCGTCGAGCGCGAGGGGGAGGGCCTGACGACGTTCGCGACGTGGTGCGCGATCGCCGAGGTTCACGGGCTGCCGTGGACGGGCTGGCCCGAGCGGCTGCGCGACCCGGCCGACCCGGCCGTCGCGGCCTTCCGCAGAGAGCACGGTGAGCTCGTCGACTTCTACCGGTGGCTCCAATGGCTCCTCGAGGGCCAGCTTGCGGAGGTGCAGCGGGCCGCGGCCTCGGCCGGCATGTCGGTCGGCATCGTCCACGACCTCGCCGTCGGCGTGCACCCGCACGGGGCCGATGCCTGGGGACTCGGTGACACCCTCGCCCGTGGGGTCTCGGTCGGTGCGCCGCCCGACCAGTTCAACCAGCTCGGCCAGGACTGGAGCCAGCCGCCGTGGCGGCCGGACCGGCTCGCGGAGCTGGGCTACGCACCGTTCCGCGACATGGTCCGGACCGTCCTGCGTGACTCCGGCGGCATCCGCGTCGACCACATCATCGGGCTGTTCCGGCTGTGGTGGATCCCGGAGGGGATGAGCCCGGCCTCCGGCACCTACGTCCGCTACGACCACGAGGCGCTCATCGGCATCCTCACCCTCGAGGCGCACCGGGCCGGGGCCGTCGTCATCGGCGAGGACCTGGGCCTCGTCGAGCCGATGGCCCGCGACTACCTCGTCGAGCGAGGGGTCCTCGGCACGAGCATCCTCTGGTTCGAGTGGGACGGCGACCGGCCGCTGCCGCCCGAGCACTATCGCCGGCTCTGCCTCTCGACGGTGACGACCCACGACCTGCCGCCCACCGCCGGCTACCTCACCCTCGAGCACATCGCGATCCGGGAGCGGCTGGGGCTGCTGACCCGTCCGGTGGAGGAGGAGCGGGCGAACGAGGAACGCTCGATCGCCCGGGTCCGCGCCGCCCTCGAGGAGCGCGGCCTCGTCGAGCCGGGGGCGGGAGTCGACGCCATGGTCGAGGGGCTGCACCGGTGGGTCGCGCAGACCCCGAGCCGGATGATCGGCTACTCCCTCGCCGATCTCGTCGGCGACCGGCGGGCGGTCAACCAGCCGGGTACTGACACCGAGTATCCGAACTGGGTCGTCCCGCTGGCCGGTCCCGACGGCCGTCCGATGTCGCTCGAGGACGCCAAGGCGGCACCCGAGGCGATCCGGGTCACCGAGGCCGCCCGCGGCATACACCACCGCTGAGCCATCGCCCCGCCCCCTGCAGCAACCTCTGCTAGCAGAGGTTGCTGCCGAATGGGGGTGTTGCAACACCCCCATTCGGCACGAAGGTCTGCTAGCAGAGGTTCGTGCAGGACGGGGGAGGGGGCTGCTCGATCAGGTGAGGGCGGCGCGGACGGCCTCCTCGATCAGGCCGGGGACCTGTTCGCGCAGCTCGTACCTCGCCCGGACGACCGGCGTCGAGACGGTGATCGCCCGGGTCAGGTCGATCGGCGTGCCGGACACGACGGCGTCGACCGGCATCGCCTCGATCGTCGCCGCGAGGTCGCGCGACTGCGCCTCGCCGTAGCCCATCGCCGGGAGGATGCCCCGCGCGTTGGGGTACTTCTCGAACGTCGCGGCGATCGAGCCCACGGCATACGGGACGGGGTCGACGATCTCGGCCACCCCTGCCGCCCGGGCCCCGACGACCCCCGCTCCGTAGGTCATCGAGCCATGGGTGAGGGTCGGCCCGTCCTCGACCACGACGACCCGCTTGCCGGCCACGGCCGCGACGTCGTCGAGGGTCACCGGGCTGTCGCAGCGGATGACCCGGGCGCGGGGGTTCAGCGCCGCGACCGAGGCCTCGACGGCGACGATGTCCTCCTCGCGGGCGGAGTCACACTTGCCCACGATGACGAGGTCGGCGAGGCGCACGTTCGCCTCGCCGGGGTGGTATGCCGCCTCGTCGCCCGGCCGGAGCGGATCGGCGAGAACGATGTGCAGGTCGCTCTCGTAGAACGGCAGGTCGTTGTTGCCGCCGTCCCACAGGATGACGTCGGCCTCGGACTCGGCCTCGCGGATGATCCGCTCGTAGTCGACCCCGGCATAGACGACGAACCCGTTGTCGATGTGGGGCTCGTACTCCTCGCGCTCCTCGATCGTGCACTCGTGCCGGACGAGGTCGTCATAGGTCGCGAACCGCTGACACGCCTGGCGGGCCAGGTCGCCGTAGGGCATCGGGTGGCGGATCGCGACGACCCGCTTGCCCATGTCGGCGAGGATCCGCGAGAGGTAGCGGGTCGTCTGGCTCTTGCCGACGCCGGTTCGCACGGCCGTCACCGAGATGACCGGCCTGGTCGAGCGGATCATCGTGTGCGCGCCGCTGAGCAGCGTGAAGTCCGCTCCCGCCGCGATGGCGCGTGAGGCGAGGTGCATGACCTGGGTGTGCGCGATGTCGGAGTAGGCGAGGACGACCTCGTCGACCCGCTCGGTGGCGATGAGGTCGGCGAGGCGCGCCTCGTCGACGATCGGAATGCCCTCCGGGTAGAGCGGGCCCGCGAGCTCCGCCGGGTAGGTGCGCCCCTCGATGTCGGGGATCTGGGTCGCGGTGAACGCGACGATCTCGACCCCGGGATCCTCGCGGTAGACGACGTTGAAGTCGTGGAAGTCCCGCCCGGCGGCGCCGAGGATGACGATGCGTCGACGGGCAGGGGACGATGACACGGTGGTGGCCGAGGCTTCGGCTGCCGTGGAGGTGCTCATGCTGCGTCCTCACGGGCTGCGGTCGACCGCGGGAACCGACTTGGCCGGATGTGGCCAGTCCTGGCTGCGGGACCCGCCATCGACATCCTAGGAGGGATGCCGGGCCCGCGTGGCCGGTGTGGCGATGCTCTCGCGGGTATGCCGCGTCCGCCGCGGCCGAGCCACCTCCCGCGACGTGCTCAGCCGGCTCAGCTCAGCCGGCTCGGCCCGCGAGGACCGCGGCGAATCGGTCCGCCATCGGCTGCCAGGCCCAGCGCAGGTCGCTCTCGGCCGACCGGACCCGGGCAGCGACCTCGTCGGCGGTCTCACCGATCCGGCCCTTCTCGTTGGCGAGCCAGCGGGCGAAGATCTCCGGGGTCACCTCCGGGTGGAACTGCACCCCCCACGCCCGCTCGCCGACGCGCATCGCCTGGATCGTCCCGTCGGGTGCGCTCGCGAGCACGCTGGACCCCGGCGGGGCCGTCGTCACGACGTCCTGGTTGTAGTGGATGGCGGGGCTGGAGTCACAGCCGGCGAGCAGCGGGTCGAGGCGTCCGGCCTCGGTGAGCGAGACCGGCAGCAGCCCGATGGCGGGCCCGGACGGGTTGCGGCCGATCGTCCCTCCGAGGGCCACGGCGAGCATCTGGTGCCCGAGGCAGACGCCGAGCGTCGGGATGCCGTCCTCGACCGCCCGGGCGAGCAGCGCGCGGGTCGGCGCGAGCCAGGGATGGCGCTCGTCGTCGGTGGCCCCCATGTAGCCGCCGAGCACGACGAGCCCGTCGTACTCGACCGTCTCGGGGATCGGCTTGCCGAGGTCGGCCCGCAGGGCGTCCACGACGATGCCGCGCTCGGCCCACCAGTCGCCGAGCCAGGCGGCGGGTGCCTCCTCCTCGTGCTGGATCGTGAGGAGCCGGCGCACCTCAGCTCACCCCACTTGGGTGCCGACGAGCGAGCCGATGGCATACGTCACGGCCATCGCGGCGAGACCTCCCGCGACGACCCGGGCCACCGCCCGTGGCGTGGCGGCCCGTCCGAGCCGCGCGCTCAGCGCACCGGTGACGACGAGGGCCACGACGACGGCGAGGACGGTGATCGGCAGCCGCCAGGCCACCGACGGGTTGAGGACGGCGATGAGGGGAAGGATCGACCCGACCGTGAAGGCGATGAAGGACGCGAAGGCGGCGTGCCACGGGTTGGTCAGGTCATCGGGGTCGATGCCGAGCTCGATGTCGGCGTGCGCGGCAAGGGCGTCCTGCTCGGACAGCTGGACCGCGACCTCGCGGGCGACGTCGTCGGTGAGCCCCTTGGCGACGTACAGGGCGGTCAGCTCCTCGAGCTCGAGGGCGGGGTCCTCCTCGAGCTCGCGCCGCTCCTTGGCGAGCAGGGCACGCTCGGAGTCGCGCTGGGTGCTGACCGAGACGTACTCGCCCACCGCCATGCTCATCGCTCCCGCCGCCAGTCCGGCGAGTCCGGCAGTGAGGATCGCGGTGCGGTTCGTCGTCGCCGCGGCCACGCCGATGACGAGTCCGGCGGTCGAGACGATCCCGTCGTTGGCGCCGAGGACTCCCGCTCGCAGCCAGTTGAGGCGGCTGCTGACCCCGACGTCGTGCGGCTCACCCGCGAGGACCTTGTGGTGCTCGCCCAGCTCCCCCTAGCCATCGAGCGCTCCGTTGGCCCGCGCCGACGCGGCGATCCGGTGGGCGAGCTCGACGTCGAGCTGGGTCACCCCGCCCGCATCGTGCGTCGTCAGCAGCCAGTGGGTCGTGCGCCACCGGATGTCGATGTCCGGGTGATGGTTCATCTGCTCGGCCGCGTCGGCGACCTCGGTGACGATGGCGATGGCGGAGGGGAAGTCGGGTGCCTCGACGCTCGCCACGATGGCGTCGCCTCGTCGCTCCCACCCCGGTAGGTCGGCGAGCTGGGTGTCGATCTCGTCGTCGCTCAACAGTCGGCTCATGGGGTGATTATCCGTCACGCACTTCGGCGCCGGGGTGCGCGGGTCCGGTGACCGGCGCGTTTTCGTCGCTGAGCACGCCCGATGAGACAATCCTCCTCATGCCCCTCCAGACCCGCGACGACCTCCGTAACGTCGCCATCGTCGCGCACGTCGACCACGGCAAGACCACCCTCGTCGACAAGATGCTCTGGCAGGCCGGCGCGTTCGGCGAGCACGAGCACGTCGCAGAGCGCGCCATGGACAGTGGCGACCTCGAGCGTGAGAAGGGGATCACCATCCTCGCCAAGAACACCGCCATCCGGTATGCCGGCAAGGCGGCGGTCGACGCGGGGCTCGGCGACGGCGTGACGATCAACATCATCGACACCCCCGGGCACGCCGACTTCGGCGGCGAGGTCGAGCGCGGCCTGTCCATGGTCGACGGCGTCGTCCTCCTCGTCGACGCGAGCGAGGGCCCGCTGCCGCAGACCCGCTTCGTCCTGCGCAAGGCGCTCGCGGCGCATCTGCCCGTCGTCCTGTGCATCAACAAGGTCGACCGTCCCGACGCCCGGATCGAGGAGGTCGTCGACGAGGTCTACGAGCTGTTCATGGACCTCCTCGAGGACTCGGAGCGGCACGAGGCCCACCCTGCGGCGCTCGACTTCCCCATCGTCTTCGCGAGCGCGAAGGCCGGACGCGCCTCGCTCACCCGTCCCGCGGACGGCGAGCTGCCGGACAGCCCCGACCTCGAGCCACTGTTCCGCACGATCCTCGAGACCGTGCCGGCGCCGTCCTACGACGACGAGGCACCGCTCCAGGCGCACGTGACGAACCTCGACGCCTCGAACTTCCTCGGTCGGCTCGCCCTGCTGCGCGTCCACAACGGCACGATCCGCAAGGGCCAGCAGGTCGCCTGGTGCCGGCACGGTGGCGCCGTCGAGCGGGTCAAGGTCACCGAGCTGCTCATGACCGAGGCGCTGGAACGCCGTTCGGCCGAGGAGGCGGGGCCCGGCGACATCATCGCCGTGGCCGGCATCCCCGAGATCACGATCGGCGAGACCCTCGCCGATCCCGAGCATCCCCGACCGCTCCCGCTCATCACCGTCGACGAGCCCGCCATCTCGATGACGATCGGGATCAACACCTCGCCCCTGGCCGGCCGGGTCAAGGGGGCGAAGGTCACCGCCCGCCTCGTCAAGGACCGCCTCGACCGCGAGCTGGTCGGCAACGTCTCGATGCGAGTGCTGCCGACCGAGCGGCCCGACGCGTGGGAGGTCCAGGGGCGCGGTGAGCTCGCCCTGGCCATCCTCGTCGAGCAGATGCGCCGGGAGGGCTACGAGCTGACCGTCGGGAAGCCCCAGGTCGTGACGAAGACGATCGACGGCACGGTCCACGAGCCGGTCGAGCGCCTGACGATCGACACCCCCGAGGAGTTCCTCGGCACCATCACCCAGATCCTCGCCCAGCGCAAGGGGCGGATGGAGCAGATGACGAACCACGGCACCGGGTGGGTCCGGATGGAGTTCCTCGTGCCGGCTCGCGGGCTCATCGGCTTCCGCACCGAGTTCCTCACCGAAACCCGTGGTTCGGGCATCGCCCATCACGTCTTCGACTCCTACGAGCCGTGGCACGGCCCGATCACGACCCGGTTGTCCGGCTCCCTCGTCGCCGACCGGTCCGGGGCGGTGACGGCCTACGCGATGGTCAATCTCCAGGAGCGTGGCACTCTCTTCGTCGACCCGACGACTGAGGTCTACGAGGGGATGATCGTCGGCGAGAACTCCCGGGCCGACGACATGGACGTCAACATCACGAAGGAGAAGAAGCTCACCAACGTGCGGGCCTCGTCCGCGGACAACTTCGAGAAGATCGTGCCCGCCCGCCGGCTGAGCCTGGAGCAGTCGCTCGAGTTCTGCCGCGAGGACGAGTGCTGCGAGGTGACCCCCGAGGCGGTCCGGATCCGCAAGGTCGAGCTCGACCAGACGGTGCGGGCCCGGGCGGCGGCTCGGGCACGCAACCGCTGACCCGTACGTTGGGTGAGGGGCCGCATGTCCCCGACCACACCGCATACCGACCGATGACCAGCGCCCAGGACCGACCGTGACCCGACTCCGTCCCGCCCGTCGCCTCCGCTCGACCCGCCGTCGCGCCGCCCTGACCGGAACCGTGTCCGCCCTCGTGGTCGGCGCGGCGATGGCCGGATGCACGGGCGAACCGCCGTCGAGCGAGACGGCCGCCAGCCTCGGCACGAGCGACGCCTCCGGGGGCACGGTCACGGCCCTCACCCTCGGCCCGGTCCTGTCGTGGGACCCGCAGCGGATCGGGTCCCGGGCCGACGCGGCCTTCGCCGGGCGGACCTTCCTGCGCACCCTCACCGCATACCAGCCGGCCGGATCCTCGGGTGGCCAGGCGACCCTCGTCGGCGATCTCGCCACCGGTACCGGGACGGCCGACAAGGACCTGCAGACCTGGAGCTTCACCCTCCGCGACGGCGTCGCGTGGCAGGACGGCTCCCCGGTGACGTGCGCGGACGTCAAGTACGGCGTCTCGCGCACCTTCGCGACCTCGCAGATCACCGGGGGCGACACGGACGCGCTCGCCGTCCTCGACGTCCCGAAGCGGGTCGACGGGACGAGCACGTATGCCGGCCCCTACGCGACCGGCAAGGTCGCCGCGGCCGGGAAGGCGGCCTTCGACAAGGCCGTCACCTGCAAGGGCTCGACGATCACCTTCCGGCTTGCCAGGCCGACGAGTGACTTCAACGAGATGGTGACCATGCCGTCCTTCGCGCCGTACAAGCAGTCCGAGGACGAGCGCGGCGACGGGTCCTACGCCGTCTTCTCCGACGGGCCGTACCTGCTCAAGGGCGACTGGACCCCGGGGACCGGCGGCGTCTTCGTCCGCAACCCCGAGTGGACGGCGGACTCGGATCCCATCCGCAAGGCCTACCCCGACGAGATCCGCTACCAGGAGGGGATGGAGCCTCAGACGGTGGCCCAGGACGTCATGGCCAACACCGGCTCCGGCCGGGCGGGCATCGCCCTGGACTCGGCGCCGCCGGCGATCCAGCAGCACATCAACGCCCTCGACGAGCTGCGCAACCGGTCGGTCAACCCCTCGACCGGGCTCGTCGAGTACCTCGTGCCCAACCTCAAGAGCGCCGTCTTCGCCAAACCGGAGGCCCGCAAGGCCCTCGCCATGGCGACGAACCGTGAGGCCTACGTCGTCGCCCTCGGCGGCGACTCGGCCGCCAGCCCGGCCCTGTCGGTGATCCCGTCATCGCTGCCGGCGGCGACGGACGAGGACCCGATCGACGCCGGAATGCGTGGCGACCCAGCCCGGGCCAGGTCGATGCTCCAGGAGGCCGGGTTCGACCTGCCGGTGAAGATCCGGGTCGCCTACCGCTCGACGGAGAGCGTCGACAAGGCGATGGCCGCCATCGCCGAGGGGTGGCGTCAGGCCGGGTTCGACCCGATCATGCAGCCGATCGGCGACAGCTACTTCACCGAGATCGCCAAGCCGGCGAGGACCGCCCAGACCGACGTCTTCTGGTCCAACTGGGCGCCCCAGTGGGCCTCGGCGTCGACGATCCTGCCGCCCCTGTTCGACTCGACGATCAACCTCACCAAGGCCGGACCGGGCCGCGACTACGGCTACTTCGCCGACAAGTCGGTGACGACCCAGATGACGCAGATCGCCCGGATCGCCGACCGCGCCGAGCGCGAGAAGGCGTGGGGGAGCCTCGATGCCTCGCTGCGCGGCCAGGTCGCCTACATCGGGCTGGCCGAGCGCCGCGCGATGTACGTCGCCGGCTCCGACATCCGCAACTTCACCGCCGATGAGATCCTCGGCGGCTCGGTCGACTTCGGCGTCATCGCCGTCCACCGGTGACCGCGCCGGCCCGTGGGCGGACCCCCCGGCTCCTGTTCGTCCACGCCCACCCCGACGACGAGACCCTCGCGACGGGGGTCTCGCTCGCCCACCATGCCCGCCTGGGCCACGACGTCCATGTCCTCACCTGCACCCTGGGCGAGGAGGGCGAGGTCATCCCGGCGGCGCTGGCCCACCTCGAGGGCGCCGACGGCGACCCGCTCGCCCCCTACCGGCGCGGGGAGCTCGCCGGGGCGCTCGCCGAGCTCGGCGTGACCGGCCATCTGCTCGGCGTCGACGGGGCGGGCGGGGCCCGGACCGGCGCGGGCACGGCATACCGGGACTCGGGCATGGCCGGCTCCGAGGCCTCGCGCCACCCGCTCGCCTTCGCCGCGGCCGACGTCGAGGTGGCGGGGGCTCGGGTCCGAGAGGTCGTCGAGAGCATCGCCCCGGACGTCGTCGTCACGTACGACCAGACCGGCGGCTACCTCCACCCCGACCATGTCCAGACGCATCGGGTGACCGTGGCGGCGCTGCGGGGGATGACGGCCCCGCCGCCCCTGTATGCCGCCGTCTACCCGCGCTCGTGGGTCGATGAGGACCGCGCGTGGCTGGCGGCGCACGTCGACCCCGGACTCGGGTATGCCGTTCCGGGCCCGGACGCGGACTACCGCTCCGCGGAGGTCCCCGACGACGTCGTCACCCACGAGACGCTCGACCCGGACGCGGTCGCCACCCAGATCGCCGCCCTGCGCCACCACGCCACCCAGGTCGTCGTGAGGGAGGGATGGTATGCCCTGTCCAACGACATCGCGGCCCGGCTGCCCGGGCGCGAGGGTTTCGCCCGGGTGGACCTGGCAACGGGTCGGTTGGTCCCGGGTGGCACAGTGGAAGGGGTCGGCACCGACCGGGCCGGCCGTCCGGGTCTCCTGGAAGGGGTGAGCACGTGAGCGAGTCGACCGACCTCGGTCCGGCACGGCTGAGGCAGGTGCTGGGCCGGTTCGCGACCGGCGTGAGCGTCGTGACGACCCTCACCGGCGGCCACGACCATGCGATGACGGCCGACACCCTCACCTCCGTCTCCCTCGACCCGCTGCTCGTCCTCATCTGCGTCCAGAAGGACAGCCGCTTCCACGACGCCGTCACCGGCTCCGGTGTCTTCGGCGCGACGATCCTGGGCGCCGGTCAACGCGGCACCTCGGACTGGCTCGCGACGCCGGGCCGCCCCCTGCACGGTCAGCTCGACCGGATCCCCTTCTCCCGTGGCGCGAAGACGGGGGTGGCCCTCCTCGACGGCGGTCTCGGCGCGCTGGAGTGCACCGTCGACGCGGTCCACTCCGCCGGTGACCACAGCATCGTCGTCGGCGAGGTCGTCGGGCTCGTCCTGCCCGACGAGCCGGGCCCGGGCCTCATCCACTACCGGGGCGGCTACACCTCGCTCGCCTGACCGAAGACCCTCCGGCCCTGCACGAACCTCTGCTAGCAGAGGTTGCTGCCGCCCGGGGGTGTTGCAACACCCCCGTCCGGCAGCAACCTGTCCGTCGGGGCATCGGGAACGAACGCGGCGCAGCCGGGCGTCCGGCGACCCGGGCTCAGGCGACCGTCGCTCAGGAGCTCGTCGGCGTGGGCTCGGGGCTGCTCGTCGGCGACGGGCTCGTCGGCCCGCTCTGGGTCGGCGTCTGGGACGGGCTCGGGACCGGGGTGGCGGACCCGCTCGGGGTCGGGGCGCTCGTGGCCGAGAGGTTCGGCGCCGGGTCGCCCGGCTGCCCGGTCATCGGGGTCGGCTCGATCCGGGCCTGGCTGGAGCCGCCGTGCGTGACCGTGTCGGTGATCGTCGTGCCGCTCCGGGAGGAGTCGGCGATCGGATGGCCGAGGACGACCTCGAGGGCCGTGATGGCGCCGAGGGCGATGAGCAGCCCGGCCAGGACGGTGGCCACCGTGCGCCAGCGCCGCGCGGCTCCGTCCCGGCCCGGGACCGGATCCGCCGCCGCGACGGGGGTGGGTCGGTATGCCGCCTCGGCCCGGGCCGCCAGCGGCGCCGTCCGGGACGGGCGCGTCGCGGCGGGCACGATCGTGACGATGCGGCGCCGGGCCGAGCGGAAGGTGTGCGCATAGACGGCGCCGCCGACGGTGATGACGACGGAACCGAGGGCCGCCCCGAGCAGGGTGCCTGCCACGCCGAGACCGGAGGCGGCCAGGGCCGAGGTCATCGCCGCGAGGGCGCTGCCGGCGACCTGCGCGCCGGACAGCCCGAACCGGTTGCGCGGCTCGGGGGCCGACTCGATGACCGGCTGGGGGTCCGGGCTCGTCGGCGGCCCGGCGGCAGCGGGGTCGGCCGTCCGGGTGGAGGGGGTGGTGTCCGCGTCGTTGCGATTCTGGGCAGGGAGGGTCGGCGTGGACATGCCGGGGGGCCTTTTGTCGGTAGTACCGGGAACGCCTCAGGCTACGTGCCGAGCCTGGGTGGATGCTGGGTGCCCTCGCCCGCCTCCCCCGGACCGCTCAC
Source organism: uncultured Actinomycetota bacterium (assembly GCA_963728395.1). Lineage (GTDB taxonomy): Bacteria > Actinomycetota > Actinomycetes > Actinomycetales > Dermatophilaceae > CAVSJJ01. Next base: position 315,528 of record CAVSJJ010000004.1, on the reverse strand, counting down.
CCGGTCGGGGCGGGCCGGAGGATGTTGACGTAGGCGTGGTGGCGGACGAACCCGAGCGACTCGTAGAGGGCGAGGGCGGCCGGGTTGTCCGAGTCGGTCTGCAGGTGGAGGGATCGGGCGCCGTGCGCCGTCGCCGCCGCGGCGAGCGCGCCCACCATCGCCCGGGCGAGGCCGGCGCGGCGATGGCCCGGCTCGACCCACATCGCCGCGATGCCGCCCCAGGCGTGGGCGAGCCCGAGCCGTCCGATGCCGACGACCTCGTCGTGGTCGCGGATCGTCGCGAACACCTGCTCGGGTGAACCGACGAGGATCGCGCGGGCCGCCTCCTCGTCGACCGGCCGGTACCTCCGGTATGCCACGAACCAGCCGTCCTCGAGGCCCGCGCCGAGCTCGACCGACACCCCGGGCGGGCCGTCCGCGGCCGAGGACACCTCCCGAGCGGCGGCGGTGAGGGTGAGGGTGGGCACGCGTGGTTGGTACCCACGCCGTCGCAGCTCCTCGCCGAGCGGGCTGGCCCAGTGGTCGAAGCCCACCTCGCCGACGAGGACGAGGTTCGCCGGAAGGCCGCGCGCGGCATACCACTCCTCGACGGCGTCGACGGCCGCCGGCAGCGGCAGTCCCGGATCGCCGATGGCGAGTGCGGAGTTGCCCCGGCCGGTGAAGCCGCGCGCGGCCCGCAGGAGCCACCCGCCGAGCGTGGCCTGCTCCATCGGCGGCCAGGCGTCGACCATGAGGCGCTGGACATCCTCGGCGGAGAGCGCGAGATGGGGGGCAGCGCGGCGGCTCGGAGCCGGCGGCACGACCCGCAGCGCCACGACATCGGCGCGGCGGATCGTCACCGCCGCACCGCTACGCGTCAGTAGCGAGAATGTGTCATCTCTCACGTCGGAGACTGTTCCCACGGTCTCCGTGAACGCCGGCGTGCGGGGCCGGCGCCCTCGTCCGGGGTCGTCCGGCAACCGGTGACGCACCGACACGCGCGTTCCGGGGGGAGGTGCTGTCAGCGGCTCTCGCACGCGCGCATACTATGTGCCCATGACGTACGTGATCGCGCAGCCCTGTGTCGACGTCAAGGACAAGGCCTGCATCGAGGAGTGTCCGGTCGACTGCATCTACGAGGGAATCCGCACCCTCTACATCCACCCGGACGAGTGCGTCGACTGCGGCGCCTGCGAGCCGGTCTGTCCCACCGAGGCGATCTTCTACGAGGACGACCTGCCGGAGCAGTGGGCGGACTACTACAAGGCCAATGTCGAGTTCTTCGACGACCTCGGCAGCCCCGGTGGCGCGGCCAAGATGGGTGTCATCGAGAAGGACCACCCGGTCATCGAGGTCCTTCCTCCTCAGGCCTGACCCCCTCGTGAGGTCGCCCGGGAGTCGGGTGTGCTGAGCCTTCCCGACTTCCCCTGGGACTCGCTCGCTCCGTACAAGGAGCGGGCGAGCGCCGTCTCGGCGACCGAGCTCTTCCCGGGCGGTGGCACCGGCCTGGTCGACCTGTCGGTCGGCACCCCCGTGGACCCCACCCCCTCGCTCGTCCGGGCGGCGCTCACGGCAGCCGGCGACGCCCCGGGCTACCCCCAGACCTGGGGTACCGCCGACCTGCGTGAGGCGGTCGCCCGGTGGTTCGCCGAGCGGCGCGGCGTCCCGGACGTCGACCCGGCCGCCGTACTGCCCACGGTCGGCTCCAAGGAGCTCGTCGCCTGGCTGCCCCTGACGATGGGACTCGGCCCCGGCGACGTCGTCGCCTTCCCGCGGATCGCCTACCCGACGTACGACGTCGGCGCGCGGCTCGCCGGCGCCACCTCGATGCCGATGGACGCGCTCACCTCCCTCGGGCCACCGACGAGCGCGACGACCCCGAAGCTGTTGTGGCTCAACAGTCCGAGCAACCCGACCGGCAAGGTCCTCGGCATCGAGCACCTCGCCAAGGTCGTCGACTGGGCCCGCGCCAACGGCGTCGTCGTCGCGAGCGACGAGTGCTACGCCGAGCTGGACTGGCGGCCCCGCGACGCCGGCTCGAGGGAGCCGCCGACGACCCCGAGCATCCTCGACCCCCGGGTGGCCGGCGGCTCGCACGAGGGGCTGCTCAGCGTCTACTCGCTGTCCAAGCAGTCCAACCTCGCGGGCTACCGTGCGGCCTTCGTCGCCGGCGACCCGCGCCTCGTCGCGGCGCTGCTCGAGGTGCGCAAGCACGCCGGGATGATGGTGCCGTGGCCCGTCCAGCGAGCCATGCTCGCCGCGCTGGGTGACGCGCGTCACGTCGTCGAGCAGAGGGCCAGGTATGCCGTCCGTCGCGAGCGCTTGCTCGCCGCCGTCGAGGGGTACGGGCTGTCCATCGAGGACTCGGAGGCCGGGCTGTACCTCTGGGCCACCGCCGCCGAGGACTCCTGGACAACGGTGTCCCGCCTCGCGGACCGGGGGATCCTCGTTGCGCCGGGCACCTTCTACGGCGCTGCGGGCGCGCGGCACGTCCGCATCGCGCTGACCGCCTCCGACGAGCGCATCGAAGCGGCCGCTTGCCGACTGGCCTGACCCTTCGGCATAGCCTGGATCACATCGGGTGCGGTGCCGGATACCCGGTGGAGTACCGTCGGGGTCGCCGTGTGGCCCCGGCTCGGCTCATCCGGCGGAGGCCACCGACCCGCGCCAACGACGACACGAAGGAACGTGACATGACCATCGATACCGGTGCAGGCGCCACCCTCACGGCTGCCGGTAAGACGCTCGAGCTCCCCCTCGTCGAGGCTACCGAGGGCAACAGCGGCTACAACATCGCGCCGCTGCTCAAGGAGACGGGCAACGTCACGCTCGATGTGGGTTTCGGGAACACCGCTGCCTGCACGAGCGCGATCACCTACATCGACGGCGACGCAGGCATCCTGCGGTACCGGGGCTACCCGATCGAGCAGCTGGCGAAGAAGTCGACGTACCTCGAGACGGCCTACCTCCTCATCTACGGCGAGCTGCCGAACAAGTCCGAGCTGGAGGACTTCCAGGAGCGGGTCTGTGAGCACACGATGCTCCATGAGGAGCTGAAGATGTTCTTCGACGGCTTCCCGCGCGACGCACACCCGATGCCGGTCCTCTCCTCGGCCGTCTCCGCGCTGTCGACCTTCTACCAGGACAGCCTCGACCCGTTCGACCCCGAGCATGTCGAGATCTCGACGATCCGCCTGCTCGCCAAGCTCCCGACCATCGCGGCCTACGCCTACAAGAAGAGCATCGGCCAGCCGCTGCTCTATCCCGACAACTCGCTCTCGCTCGCCGAGAACTTCCTCCGGATGACCTTCGGCGTCCCTGCGGCGGAGTACGACATCGACCCGGTGCAGGTCAAGGCGCTCGAGCAGCTCCTCGTCCTCCATGCCGACCACGAGCAGAACTGCTCGACCTCGACGGTCCGGCTCGTCGGCTCCTCCCACGCCAACCTCTTCGCATCGGTGTCCGCGGGCATCAACGCGCTGTTCGGTCCGCTGCACGGGGGAGCCAACCAGGCCGTCCTGGAGATGCTCCAGCGGATCTACGACGACGGCGGCGACATCGACTCCTTCGTCGAGCGGGTCAAGAAAAGAGAGCCGGGCGTGAAGCTGATGGGCTTCGGTCACCGGGTCTACAAGAACTACGACCCCCGTGCGGCCATCGTCAAGGAGACCGCCGACACGATCCTGCGCCGTACCGGCGCCGTCGACCCGCTCCTCGACATCGCGCTCCAGCTCGAGCAGCGCGCCCTCCACGACGACTACTTCGCCGAGCGCAAGCTCTACCCCAACGTCGACTTCTACACCGGCCTCATCTACAAGGCGATGGGCTTCCCCACCAGGATGTTCACGGTGCTGTTCGCCCTCGGCCGGCTTCCCGGCTGGATCGCCCAGTGGCGCGAGATGATGGCCGACGAGACGACGAAGATCGGCCGGCCCCGCCAGGTCTACATCGGCGAGGCCGAGCGCGAGTATGTCGGCATCAAGCGGCGTAGCGGCATGGGCGGCAAGATCGCCAAGGAGGAGAAGGCCCGCTACAAGGCCGAGAAGGAGGCCGCGAAGGCCGCCAAGGCGGAGAAGAAGGCCGAGGCCGCGGCCCGCGAGGCCGAGCACCAGAAGGCCGTCGCCGCCCAGGCGGAGAAGAAGGCCCAGGAGGCCGAGGCCACCGCCGCCGAGGAGCCGCAGCCCACCGCCGAGGCCGCCGCCGACAGTGGCGCACAGGAGCACGTCGAGGTCTGACCGACCGATCCACGCGACGCGGGGCGCACCACGACCTGGTGGTGCGCCCGCGCTGCGTCAGGACAGTCGCAGGACGACGCCCCGCGCCCCCTGGGGGTCGTCGGCGGCCTGCCAGGTCAGACCGGATCGGCCGGACGCGCGGGTCCATGCCTTGTCGGCGACGGTGACCCCGGTCAGCTTGAGGTCCGCCGCCTTGGCGACGGCCCAGGCGCCCACTGCCCAGGCGGTCCGCGCGTCCGCGGCCCGGACGACGACGGTGTCGCCGCGGGTCGTGGACGCGACGCAAAGCTCGGCCCTGAGCAGGGACCGCACCCGGGCCGGGTCGGCCGATCCCTCCGGAGCCGCGAGCCGGCAGCCCAGCCCGGCGGGGGAGTAGCCGGTCAGCGTCGAGGCGAGGATCCGCCCCTCCTGCTCGTGCTTGCCGTAGGCCTCGGGGAAGGCGCTGCGCTGGACCTCCTGCGCGACCTTCGTGATCGGCATCTTCTGGTAGCCGTCGACCTTCACGAGCGCGTCGTAGAAGGCGTTCGTCGCGTGCTCGGGGTCGAGGATCTGTGCGGCCGTGCCCCAGCCCTGCGACGGCCGCTGCTGGAAGAGCCCGAGGCTGTCCCGGTCGCCGTACCGCAGGTTCCGCAGCTTGGACTCGGTGATCGCCGTCGCGAGGGCTATCGTCACCGCCCTCGGCGGCAGCCCCCGGCGAGCGCCGATGGCGGCGATGGTCGCCGCGTTGCTCATCTGCTCCGGGTCGAAGGTGAACGTGCTCTGCGCCGCCGTCGCCTGGCACCGCTGTGGGCTGACCGTGTCGAGCAGCTGGCGCCCGCCTGCCCACGCGGCGATCCCCACGGCCCCGACGATGCTCAGCACGATAAGGCGGACCACCCACCGGGGGCGGGGCTGCTCCTCGGCGAGGGAGAGGGTGCCACGGCGGGTTCGCGGCATACGAGGTCGTCCTGGTCGCTGTGGTGAGGGGCGGAGGGGGATGGGGGGCTCAGCCGTTGGCGTGCAGGGCGGAGTTGAGGACGATGCCGTGCCCGTCGCGGGTGTGCACCTCGACGGCGCCGGAGATCGAGTTGCGGATGAAGAGCAGGCCGTCCTGCCCCGACAGCTCACGCGCCTTGACGACGCGGCCGTCGGTCAGCGTGACCTTCGTGCCGGCCGTCACGTAGAGGCCCGCCTCGACGACGCAGTCGTCACCCAGCGCGATGCCCAACCCCGCCTCGGCGCCGAGGAGACAGCGCTTGCCGATCCGGACCCGCTCGGTGCCGCCGCCGGAGAGGGTCCCCATCGTCGAGGCCCCACCGCCGATGTCGGAGCCGTCGTCGACGACCACACCCTGGCTGATCCGGCCCTCGACCATCGAGGTGCCGAGGGTGCCGGCGTTGAAGTTGACGAAGCCCTCGTGCATGACGGTCGTCCCGCTGGCCAGGTGGGCGCCGAGCCGGACCCGGTCGGCGTCGCCGATGCGGACACCGCTCGGCATGACGTAGTCGAGCATTCGCGGGAACTTGTCGACCCCGAGCACGTGCAGGGGTCCTCGCGCCTGGAGCCGGGCACGGGTGGCCTCGAACCCCTCGACGGCGCACGGACCCTGCGAAGTCCACACGACGTTGGGCAGCACCCCGAAGACCCCGTCGAGGTTGACCGTGTTGGGGGTGACGAGCCGATGGCTCAGCAGGTGCAGGCGCAGGTAGGCGTCCGGGACGTCGGCCGGGGCGGTATCCAGGTCGACGACGAGGAGCCGGAGCTCGCGGCGCACGCTGCGCGCCTCGTCGGCCCCGGCGAGGGCGAGGAGCTCGTCGGGGGCGGGAGCATCGCGGGGCTCGCCGAGATCCGGTTCGGGATACCAGGCGTCGAGGACCTGGCCGGAGTCGGTGATGGTCAGCAGGCCGAATCCCCAGGCCGGGCGGGCAGCACTCATGCCGTCCAGGGTAAGGGCCCGACATAGGGTGATCGCTATGCCGTCCCCGTCCCCCTCCCTGGACCTCACCCGCGACGTGGTGCGCCTCACCGCCGACGTGTGCGACATCGAGTCGGTCAGCCAGCGCGAGGGGGAGCTCGCCGATGCCGTCGAGGCGGCACTCGCCGGGCTTGCCCACCTCAGCGTCACCCGGATCGGCCACACCGTCATCGCGCGCACCGACCTGGGCCGGGCCGAGCGCGTCCTCCTCGCGGGGCACCTCGACACCGTCCCGGTCACCACCTCACCGCGCAACCTCCCGACCGAGCTGCGCACCGTCGACGGCGAGGAGGTCCTGTGGGGGCGCGGCACGGTCGACATGAAGGGCGGGGTGGCCGTCCAGCTCCGCATCGCGGCGACCCTCCCGGAGCCGAACCGCGACCTCACCCTCGTCTTCTACGAGGCCGAGGAGATCGACAGCGAGTTCAACGGGCTGCGGCGCGTCCAGGAGCGGCGGCCGGACCTCATCGACGACGCCGTCTTCGCCGTCCTCCTCGAGCCCACCGACGCGGGGATCGAGGGCGGCTGCAAGGGCACCCTGCGCGTCGACGTCACGGCCCGGGGCGTCGCCGCCCACTCGGCCCGGCCGTGGAAGGGCGAGAACGCGATCCACGCCGCGGGCGAGATCATCGACCGCCTCGCGGCATACACGGCACGCACCGTCACCGTCGACGGCCTCGAGTTCCGCGAGGGCATGTCGGCCGTCGGCATCAGCGGCGGGATCGCGACGAACGTCATCCCTGACACATGCACGGTGACCGTCAACTACCGCTACGCTCCCGACCTCGGCGAGGAGGAGGCGCTCGCCCACGTCCGCGAGGTGTTCGACGGCTTCGAGCTCGCCGTGACCGACAGCGCCGGTGGCGCGCGCCCGGGGCTGGACCGGCCCGCGGCCCGCGACTTCGTCGAGGCGCTCGGGCTCGACGTCGTCGCCAAGCAGGGCTGGACCGATGTGGCCAGGTTCTCCGCCATGGGCGTCCCGGCCGTCAACTTCGGCCCCGGGGACCCCAACCTCGCCCATCACGACGAGGAGCGCTGCCCCGTCCGCCAGCTGCGCGACTGCGAGGCGGCGCTGGCGCGCTGGCTCGGCTGACCGGCCACGCGCCGTGCCGCCTGCCCCCGGCCGGGTGCGGTCGAGCAGTCGCGGGAGAAGGCGGGGCGGACGGGCGGGGGCTGCCGTAGGTTGGGCCGGGTGAGCGAGAACGAGCCGGGCTGGGACCGGCATCGGGACTACTTCAAGGGACCCGTCGTCATGCGGCGCTCGCAGGTGCCGCTGTCGACGACCGACCAGCGACTGCTCGACAGCCGCGGTCCGACCGACTGGCTGCATGCCGACCCCTGGCGGGTGCTGCGGATCCAGGCGGAGTTCGTCGAGGGCTTCGGGGCGCTGGCCGAGCTCGGCCCGGCCGTCAGCGTCTTCGGGTCGGCGCGGACCCGGCCGGACAGCCCGCTCTACGCGACCGGAGAGGCGATCGGCCGGGCCCTGGTCCGGGCCGGGTATGCCGTCATCACCGGCGGCGGGCCGGGCGCCATGGAGGCGGCCAACAAGGGCGCCCTCGAGGCCGGCGGCACATCCGTCGGCCTCGGCATCGAGCTGCCGTTCGAGCAGGGTCTCAACGACTACGTCGACATGGGCGTCAACTTCCGCTACTTCTTCGCCCGCAAGACGATGTTCGTCAAGTATGCGCGTGGGTTCGTCGTCCTGCCCGGCGGGTTCGGAACCCTCGACGAGCTGTTCGAGGCCGTCACCCTCGTCCAGACGAACAAGGTGACCTCCTTCCCCATCGTCCTGTTCGGCAGCGACTACTGGGGCGGGCTGCTCGACTGGCTCGGCACGTCGGCCGTGTCCGCCGGCACGATCAGCGGGCGCGACCTGGGCCTGCTGACGCTGACCGACGACGTCGACACGGCCGTCGCGACGATCGGGGAGTCCGACCGGGCGCTCGCGCCCACCGCGCTGCCGACCGAGCGGCCCGAGTAGCCGAAGACGTCCCGGGGTTCTCGCGGAACCGACCGGCACTGCGGGCACCCGGACGAGCACCGCGTGCTTGCCGTGCACGCGCCGTGCGCTCGCCGTGCGCCGGCTGTGGGTCGGCCGGACCCCTGGTCAGCGCCGGGCCCGAGGCGGCATCATCGAGACATGAGCCTGGCGCCGCTTCCGCGCTACGGCGACGTCTTCACCGGTCGGGACGCCGCCGGCCGTACGCTGCGCATCTCGGCTCATCCGGAACGGGGCCGGCTCGTCCTGTCGATCTGGCAGGACGAGGTATGCCGCGCCACCGTCCGCGTCGCTCGCGAGGACGTGCCGATGCTCGTCGACGCACTCGTCGCCGCCGCCGCCGACCTCGATGTCGCGTCCGCTCCGGCGAGTCCTCGACCCGTCGGCTGAGCGGCATAGGATCGGCGCGTGGTCTGGGTCGTCCTCATCCTTCTCGCCGTCGCCGTCGCGGCGGTGGCGGCCGCCCTCATCGCCGGTCGGCTGCCCTACGACCCGATGTCCGAGCCGGTCCGGTCCACCCCGGCGACCGGGCTCCCCGAGGGCCCCGCATCCGGCGACGTCGACTCCGTGCGGTTCGACACCGCCGCCCGGGGCTACCGGATGTCCGAGGTCGACGACGTCCTCGACAGTCTCCAGGGGCGGCTGGCCAGCCAGGAGGCCGAGCTGGCCGCTCTGCGCACCGAGCACGCTCGCACCGAGGCTGATCCCGACGCCGACGCCGACGCCGACCGGGTCGACGCCGTCCCACCCGACGGGCCGGAAGCGCCCGAGGCACCCGAGGAGCGGGGCTGACCCATGGCCTTCACCTTCACGAGGCGCTCGCCGCTGTCGGTCGAGGACGCGTTCGCCGCCGTGGCCGACGTCGCCGCGCACACGGCCCACGTGCCGCTCACGACCGTGACGACCGATGAGGGGAGCCCGCACGTCGGCTGGGGGTTCGTCGCCGTCACCGGCGTCGGTCGGGTCGGCTTCTCCGACCGCATGTACCTCACCGCCTGGAAGCCGCCGCACCGGTTCCGGATGGTCAAGACCGGCCGGCTCCTCGCCGGGTGGGCCGAGATCGCCGTGGCGCCGGACGGGCCGGGATCGCTCGTCACCTGGACCGAGGAGATCACCCTCCGCTCCGGGCCGCTCAGCCCGCTGACCCGACGCATCGGTGACGCGCTCGCCCCTCGGCTCTTCGGTCCGGTGCTCGACGGGCTGCTCCGGGACGCCGAGGCCACGACCCGGTGAGCGGAGCCGAGCGGGCCGATGGCTTCCATCCGGCCTTCCGCGGCTACCGGATGGATCAGGTCGACGAGGTGCTCGACGCGCTCGAGGCGCGGGTCGCCGAGCACGAGCGGGAGATCGCCCGGCTGCGCGGGGAACCCCTCAGGCAGGTCGGCGTAGCCGAGCGCCTCTCCCACCTCGTGCCGGCCGCGGACGAGGACGCCGGACCCGCCGGTGCCGCCACCGCGGCGGGCCACGCCGGCGCCGAGCCCGTCGCGAACGAGGACGACCACGACCCGGGTCCTGGACTGCCGCCCTGGCTCGTCCTCGGCTGGTGGTCGGCGATGGCACCGCAGGAGCCGGCTGAGCCGCTGCCGCGGGTCCGGCGGGTGCGCGACCTCGTCGTGCTGGCGGCATACCTGCTCTTCGGCCTCTACGTCACCCAGAACCTCCTGCGCTCGCACGGGGCGGGCTACCTGTCCCAGGGGGTCCAGGACCAGCAGGCGTTCGAGTGGTACCTCGCCGCAACGGCGCACAACGTCACCCACCTGCACAACCCGCTGTTCAGCGACCTGCAGAACTACCCGGCCGGCGTCAACCTCATGGCCAATGCCGCGGTCCTCGGCCTGGGGATCCCGCTCACCCCGGTGACGCTGCTGTGGGGGGCGCACTCGACGTTCTTCCTCATCGAGTGGTTGGGCCTCTCACTCACCGCGGCGGCGTGGTACTGGCTGTTCGTGCGGCGACTGCGCGTCGGCTGGGCCGGGGCTGCCGTCGGCGCGTGGCTGTGCGGCTTCGCGCCCGCGATGATCTCGCACGCCAACGGACACCCGAACTTCGTCGCCGCCTTCGTCGTTCCGGTCATCATCGACCGGCTCGCCGCCCTGCGCGGGGGCGGACGGCCGGCTCGGGTCGGCGCGGGCCTCGGCCTGCTCGTCGCCTGGCAGGTCCTCATCGGCGAGGAGATCCTCCTCCTGGCGAGCATTGCGCTCCTCGTCCTCGCCCTCGTCCTCGCCGCCCACCGGCGGCTGCACCTGCGCCGGATGCTGCCCGGCCTCGGGACCGGGGCCGGGGTCGCCCTCCTCCTCGTGGGCCTCCCCCTGTGGTGGCAGTTCTTCGGACCCCAGAGCTACTCCTCGCTGTGGCACCCACCGGCCGGCAACGACCTCGCCGCGCTCTGGGGGATCGCGACCCGCAGCCGGGGCGCCGACCCGTGGGCCTCGGCGGCGCTGTCGATGAACCGCACCGAGGAGAACGCCTTCTTCGGCGTCGCGCCGTGGGTCCTCGCGGGCGCCGTCGTCGTCCTGCTCCTGCGTCGCCCCCTCGTCCGGGCCCTCGGGGCGGTCGTTCTCGTCATGACCTGGCTGTCGCTGGGGGAGTCGGTCACCCTGCACGGCGAGCCGACGGGCGTGCCGGCCCTGTGGGCGCTCGTCCAGCACCTGCCGGTGCTCGAGAATGTCCTGCCCACTCGGTTCGCCATGGTCCTCGGCCCGGTCTTCGGAGCCCTCCTCGCGCTCGGGATCGACGCAGCCGCGCGGCTGGGGCGCCGGGAGCGGTATGCCGCAGTCGGGGTCCCGTCGGTCGTGCTGTCCGCGGCCAGCACCGCGACCGCCCTCGTCGTCGCGGCGGTCGCGCTCCGCCCGGTGCTGCCGACGCCGCTCGTCGTCGACCCGCGCCCGCCCATGCCGACGTTCTTCAGCGACGGGGTGTGGCACCGGTACCTCCACGGCGGCTCGCTCCTCGCGGCGCCACCCCCCGACATCGCCGACGCCCGGGCCCTCGAGTGGCAGATCGAGGCGGGGATGGGCTTCCCCCTCGCCGAGGGCTACTTCGTCGGCCCGGGCCCCGGCGGCGAGGGCCAGTACGGCGCGACCCGCACGTCCCTGTCGCTGTGGCTGTATGACGTCAACGCGGCGAACAAGCCGTCCCTCGCCAGTGCGCAGCAGCGGGCTCAGTTCGCCGAGGACCTGCGGACCGAACGGGTCGACGCGATCGTGCTGCCCGACCGGGACCAGACCCCCGCGCTGCTGGCCTCCCTCGAGTCCGCCTTCGGCGTCCCGGAGCGGGCCGGCGAGGTCTACGTCTGGGACGTGCGTGAGGACCGGCTCACCGGCTGACGGTGTCGGCGACGCCCCCGGATCTCGTTCGGCCGGCGTCGCACGCGGCGTTCAGCCCGCCGGGCAACCGAGAAGATGGTCGTTGACGAGCCCGCAGGCCTGCATCGCGGCATACATCGTCGTCGGGCCGACGAAGGTGAGACCCGCCGTGCGCAGCGACCGGGCCAGGGCGAGCGACTCGGGCGTGCGGGTCGGCACCTCCTCGATCGTGCGGGGCCGGCGGTGCTCGGCCGGCGCGTGCGACCACACCAGCGCATCGAGGCCGCCGTGATCGCGCAGGGCGACGACGGCCCGCGCGTTCGTGATCGCCGCCTCGACCTTGCTCCGGTTGCGGATGATCCGCGCGTCGGCGAGCAGCCGCGCCCGGTCCTCGTCGTCGTAGGCCGCCACGGCGTCGGCGTCGAAGCCGGCGAACGCGGCGCGGAAGCCCTCGCGTCGACGCAGGATGGTCAGCCACGACAGACCGGACTGGAAGGCCTCGAGGGTGATGCGCTCGAACAGGGCCGCCTCGCCGTGGACCGGCCGGCCCCACTCCTCGTCGTGGTACGCGGCGTAGTCGGGCGCGCCGAGCGCCCAGGGGCAGCGGCCGTCGTCGGCGGACGTCGAGGTCATGGGGACATTGTCGGGGGCGGCGCCGACAGATCCGACGGCGTGGACCGGCGCGGTGCGGAGGAACCGATGGTTCGGACCGGAACGGAGGGGCGATTTCCCCCCGTCGCAGTGACTTGGGATAATGGCCAGCAATAGCCGGCGCGCCGGCGTCGGAGGGCGTTGAGGCATGAACCCATGCCCCGCGGTGACGAAGGGAAGGCAGCCATGGCGGCAATGAAGCCGAGAACGGGCGATGGCCCGCTCGAGGTGACCAAGGAGGGTCGCGGCATCGTTCTCCGCATGCCCCTCGAAGGTGGAGGGCGGCTCGTTGTCGAGATGACCGCCGAGGAGGTCAAGGCCCTCGGCGACGCCATCGACGCCTGTGAGGGCTGCGGCTGACAGCCCACAGAGACACCCGGGGCCCCCGTTGTCACGACGGGGGCCCCAGCCAGGTCCGGCGCCTGGATAGGGTCGGTGGCCATGGGAGCACCTGAGGACCTGCTGGACCCGTCCCTGCCCACCTGGCGCGTGCAGGACACGACACCGGCGGCGGTGCTCGCCTCGGCGGACCCGACCGCCCTCACGCTCGTCATCGGCGTCCGAGGCCCCGGGCCCGACGCGGCGACGGCCGCGGTCGTCGCGGCGAGCGGCGCCGATCCCGACGCCGTCCTGGCCGCACACGAGCCCTCCGGCTCCGCCGGGGAGGTGACGATGCTTCCGCTCCCACCCGGACGGTATGCCGCGCGCCGGCTGCTCCTCGTCGGACTGGGCTCGCGTGACGCGGACGACCTGCGCACCGCGGGTGCCGCCGTGGGCCGGGCCACCCGGGGGGTGGGCGAGGTCGTGCTCGCCCAGGACAGCGCCGAGCTCGGTGAGGGCCCCGACGGCGAGGCCGGGCTCGCGGCATACGTCGAGGGGGCGGTCCTCGGCGGCTGGGCCCCGCCGAGGTGGACGCGGGGCGGGGTCACGGCCGGGGCCGAGCCGGCCGGCGCCATGACGCTCGTCGGCGGCCACGACGCCGAGGTCGTCCGTCGAGCGGTGACCCGGGCACGCGCGACGCTCGTCGCGCGTGCGCTGGCCGTCGTGCCGTCGAACATCAAGAACCCTCCGTGGCTGGCCGCGCAGGCCGAGACGCTCGCCCGGCGCAGCGGGCTCGGCGTGACGATCCGGACCGAGAATGAGCTGCGCGCCGAGGGGTTCGGTGGGCACCTGGCGGTCGGTGCTGGCTCGGTGACCCCGCCGCGGCTCGTCCGGCTCGACTACCGCCCGCAAGGCCGTGCGCTGCGGCGGGGCCGGGTCCGGCACGTCGTCCTCGTCGGCAAGGGGATCACCTTCGACAGCGGCGGGCTCCAGGTCAAGCCCGCGGCCGGCATGCTCGCGATGAAGTCGGACATGTCCGGCGCCGGCATCGTCCTCGCCGTCCTCGGCGCCTGCCGAGACCTCGGCGTCCCGGTCCGGGTCACCGGCCTGCTCGCCCTCGCCGAGAACGCCGTCGACGGGGCGTCCTACCGGCCCGGGGACGTCATCACCCAGTACGGCGGAACGACGGTCGAGGTCGGCAACACCGACGCCGAGGGCCGGCTCGTCCTCGCCGACGCGCTGGCCTATGCCGACTCCGACCTGGACCCGGATGCCGTCGTCGACATCGCGACGCTCACCGGTGCCGCCCGGGTCGCCCTCGCCCGTGAGCTCGCGCCCCTCTACACCACCGACGACGCCCTGCGTGACGCGCTCATGGCGGCCGGTGGGACGACTGGTGAGACGCTGTGGCCGATGCCGCTGACCGCGGACTACCGTCGGGAACTCGACTCGGACGTGGCCGACATCAACCACATCGCGCGAGGGTGGCCCGGATCCATCATCGCGGCGCTGTTCCTCCGGGAGTTCGTCGGGGACCGGGCCTGGGCCCACCTCGACATCGCCGGGACCGGCCGCTCCGACGTCGACGCCGGCATCCTCGCCAAGGGCGGGACCGGCTTCGGAACTCGACTGCTGCTGCGATGGCTGGAAGGACAAGGATGAACGCGGGTTATGGGCTGACCGTCCGCTGGTCCCTCGAGGAGGCCCCGGCGGGGGTGGCCGAGGACCTGCGCGAGTACGTCGTGGGGACCTCCATCGCGAACTTCATGTTCCTCGACGGCCTCGCGTTCAAGCTCTGGCGGATGCGCGAGGGCGAGTGGTTCGAGGGGACCTACGTCTTCGACACCGAGCAGGACCGCAAGGTCTTCCGGGCCGGCTTCGAGGCCACGGCCGGGGAGTCCAAGGGGAGCGAGATCATCGGCTCCGCTCCGATCGCCATCGAGGAGTACGAGGTCGTCGCGATCGCCGAGGGCCCGGCCGGGTTCCGGCGCGGCGCCGGTCCTGGCATGACCGCTGCCTGAGCGCCTCGTCGCCCCGCCGCCGCCTGAGCGGTCCCGTCGCTGCGGCGCCCCCCGAACCGCCCGACGTCCCTTCCGCGCGACCCGCCCCTCGACGCACCGCGACGCGTCACGCCCCTCGACAGGTTGCTGCAGGGCGGGGGTGTTGCAACACCCCCGCCCTGCAGCAACCTCTGCTAGCAGAGGTTCGTGCAGGGCGGGGTGGGGTCAGCGGCGCACGGCGACGAGCAGGCCGTCGCTCACCGGGAGCAGGGTCGTGACGAGGCCCGCGTCGTCGCGCAACGACTTCCCGAGGGCCCGCAGCACGCTCGTCGTCTCGTCCCGGACCGTGGGGTCGGCGACCTGGTCGTGCCACAGCATGTTGTCGATGACGAGCAGACCACCGGCCCGCAACAGTCGCCGGGCATGCTCGACATAGGCGGGGTAGGAGTCCTTGTCGGCGTCGACGAGGACGAGGTCGTAGGCGCCGTCCGTCATCCGCGGCAGCACCTCGAGCGCCGGCCCCGAGATGAGCCGGGTGCGCTGGTGGGCGATGCCGGCCGCGGCATACGCCTCGCGGGCCGCGCGCTGGTGCTCGGGGGCGACGTCGATCGTCGTCAGGACGCCGTCGGCGGCCATCCCCGAGAGCAGCCACAGCCCCGAGGTCCCGGCTCCGGTCCCGATCTCCATGACGTGGCGGGCCGAGATGGCCGCGGCGAGCATCCGCAGCACCGCGCCGGCGCCCGTCCCGACGGGGGTCGCGGCCCCGAGCTCGACTCCTCGGCGCCGGGCGGCGTCGGTGACCTCCGGCTCCGGGACGAACTCCTCGGCATAGCTCCAGCTCGCCGGCTTCATCGTGCTGCTCATGACCGGTCACCCTACTGCCGTGCCGCCCGATCCCTCGCCCCGAAACGGCTCACAGCGGCCGTTCAGGATGCCCGGGAACAATTCTCTACTCCACAACGTAACGATGGGTGTTATGACGACCGAGGTGACGACGATGACCACTGGCACGACGAGGGAGGAGGCCCCGACCGAGGCCACCGCCCAGACGTGGGTGCCGCCGACGTGGGAGGAGATCGTCGAACAGCACTCCGCGCGGGTGTACCGGCTGGCCTACCGCCTCACCGGCAACGTCCACGACGCCGAGGACCTCACACACGACGTCTTCGTGCGGGTGTTCCGGTCGCTGCACTCCTACACGCCCGGCACCTTCGAGGGCTGGCTGCACCGGATCACGACGAACGTCTTCCTCGACAAGATGCGCCGCAAGCAGCGAATTCGCTTCGACGCCCTCTCCGACGAGTCCGCCGCCCGCCTCCCCAGCCGCGGTCCCGGACCGGAGCAGGCCTACCACGACTCCCATTTCGACGACGACGTCCAGCGTGCCCTCGACGCCCTGCCGCCGGACTTCCGGGCCGCCGTCGTCCTGTGCGACATCGAGGGGTTGTCCTACGAGGAGATCGCCGCCACCCTCGGCGTCAAACTCGGCACGGTCCGCTCCCGGATCCACCGCGGCCGCGCCCAGCTGCGCGAGGCCCTGGCCCACCGCGCCCCCGACCGCACCCCTGCGACCACCGCGGCGCCGACCCGACACGGTCCGCTCGTCCGACGGCCGGCCGCCGGCACGCTGTGACCACGCCGCTGCGTCCCTTCCGGCTCACCTGCCAGAGCAGGGAGCTGCCGGATTATGCTGGGGGGCGGCTCTCGGCGGAGCGGACCGCCGCGTGGGACCTCCACCTCGTCGCGTGTCACGACTGCGGCGCAGCCGTCGCGGAGGAGCGCCGCCTCCAGGCCGTGCTCTCCGGCGCGCCCAGCCTCCCCGGCTCGCTGCGCGGGCAGCTTCTCGCCCTCGGCGCCGCCGACTCCGCGGGCGCACCCGACGTCCCCGACGCGCCGGCCGACCTGGCCCGCCTGACCACGCTGGCGCCCACGGCGCCACCGGTCCACCGCAGCGTGTTGCGCTCCGCCGTGTGTGCTGCAGCCGCCGCGGGGGCCTCTGCTGCGGCGGCCTGGAGCCTCGGGATGGCCGGGGCCACCCCGATCACCACCGTGCGCTCGACGGTGCTCCTGCAGGCCCCGGCGAGCGTCCCACGCGGGCTCTCCGCGGGCGCGGCGACGGCCCAGCTCGTCTCGCTCGGCGGGCGTTCCGCCACGACTGTCGAACGCGGTGCGGCGATCAGGGCACAATCGACCCCATGAGTGACGAGCAGCGGGGTGAGCCGGACCCGGACGAGGGCGGCTCCACGCCGCCGCCCGAGCGGGAGGCCTGGGACCCGTGGCGCAGTGGCTGGGCGTCCTCGGGTGAGCCCACGACGCCACTCGATCTCGACCGGACCCAGGAGGTCGACCTCGGGGGGACACCGCCGACGGGACCGATGAGCTCCGAGCCCGCCCCCGCCCCCGGGGTGCCCACCTGGGCGACGGTCCGCGACCAGCCGATGCCCGCGGCCCCGACGACCGCGCCCGGGGCGGCATACGGCGGCTATCCGCCGGCGTCGACCTATGGTCCGGCTCCGAGCGGGGCTGCGCCAGCACCGGCCTGGGGTCCGCCCGCGGCGAGGGGTTCGGGATCGCAACGGCGCGGACCCGGCTGGGGGGCCCTCATCGGCATCGCCGCCGCCGTGGCCCTCGTCGCCGGTCTCGGCGGCGGGCTGCTCGGCGGATGGGTCGCGAACGGCGACCGGTCTGCCGTCTCCTCCGGCGGCACCGGCGCCGCGAACGACCCCGGCACCGTCCCGACCCCGGGCCCGGCCGTCACCGAGAGGCCGACCGACAGCGTCGCCTCCATCGCCGCCCGGGCCCTTCCGAGCGTCGTGACGATCCGGGTGTCGACGAGCAACGGCGGCGCGACGGGCTCCGGCTGGGTCTATGACACCGGGGGCCACGTCGTCACGAACAACCACGTCGTCTCAGAGGCCGGCGACGGCGGCTCCGTGACCGTCCTGCTCAGCAACGGCAAGCAGGTGTCCGGGTCGGTCGTCGGCTCGGACGCGTCCTACGACCTGGCCGTCGTCCAGCTCGAGCGCACCGACCTCAAGCCGCTCACGGTCGGTGTCTCGGCCGACGTGGTCGTCGGCGACCCCGTCATCGCCGTCGGGGCGCCCCTCGGCCTCGACTCGACGGTGACCACCGGGATCGTCAGCGCCCTGAACCGGCCGGTGTCCCCCGGCGGGGACGGCGGCAGCAAGTCCTTCATCAACGCGATCCAGACCGACGCCGCCATCAACCCGGGCAACTCCGGCGGCCCGCTGCTCGACATGCGGGGCCAGGTGATCGGGGTCAACGCGGCCATCGCCCAGCTGCCGTCGACGAACAGCAGCAGCACGGGCAGCATCGGGCTCGGCTTCGCCATCCCGAGTGACCAGGTCAAGAAGACCGTCGACCAGCTCATCGCCAGCGGCCACGCCCAGCACCCGATCATCGGGGTGCTCATGGACCTGAACTACTCGGGCGAGGGAGTGCGGATCGCCGGCGACGACGGTGGAACGCCGGCGATCACCCCGGACGGGCCGGCCGACAAGGCGGGCCTGAAGCCGG
This sequence comes from uncultured Actinomycetota bacterium, assembly GCA_963728395.1. GTDB lineage: Bacteria > Actinomycetota > Actinomycetes > Actinomycetales > Dermatophilaceae > CAVSJJ01. The sequence goes on along the minus strand of CAVSJJ010000004.1, from coordinate 297,547 downwards.
GCGACATCATCCTCGAGTTCGAGGGCCGGCCGATCACCGACCCCAACCAGCTCGTCGTCGCCGTCCGCGCTCGCAGCGTCGGCGACAAAGTCACCCTCCTCGTCCGCCGCAACGGCACGGACCGCAAGCTCACCCTCACCCTCCAGGCCTCCGAGTGACACCGACCCGGGAAGAGGCGCGGCGATGAGCTTCGAGGAACTGGTCATCGTCGCGGTCCTCGCGGTGTTCATCCTCGGTCCCCACCGGCTCCCGGAGTATGCCGCGAAGCTCGCCCAGCTCGTCAAGCAGCTGCGCCGGATGGCCGAGGGCGCCAAGGACCAGCTCCAGGAACAGCTGGGCAGCGACTACCAGGACATCGACTGGCGCCAGTACGACCCGCGCCAGTACGACCCGCGACGGATCGTCCGTCAGGCGCTCATCGACCCGATCGACGAGGCCGTGGCGCCGATGCGACAGACCGTCGACGACGTGCGCCAGGCCGCGAGCGGCCAGGTCGACGCGCCGCAGCCGGATCCGCGGGCCTGGGACCCGGAACGCCCGACGGCATACGACACCGAGGCGACCTGACCCGGCGCCGACGCGTCGGGCGAAGGGCCTCAGCGACCGGTCGGGGTGAGACCGAGCGAGCGACCCGCGAGCCCCCGGGAGCGCGTCGCCAGACCCTTGGCGATGCCGCGCAGGGCGGCACCGGCGGGGCTCTCGGGGGCGGACAGGACGACCGGGTTGCCGACATCGGCGCCCTCGCGCAGCGCGGTGTCGAGCGGGATCTGGCCGAGCAGCGGCACGTCGGCACCGATCGTCCGGGTGAGGGACTCGGCGACCGCTTGGCCGCCCCCATGCCCGAAGATCTCCTGCTTCGTGCCGTCGGGGAGCTCCAGCCAGGACATGTTCTCGATGACGCCGGCGATCCGCTGGTGGGTCTGGACGGCGATGGCGCCCGCCCGCTCGGCGACCTCTGCGGCGGCGGCCTGCGGGGTCGTCACGACGAGGATCTCGGCGCCGGGGATGAGCTGGCCGACCGAGATCGCGATGTCGCCGGTGCCGGGCGGCAGGTCGAGGAGGAGGATGTCGAGGTCTCCCCAGAAGACGTCGGCAAGGAACTGCTCGAGGGCCCGGTGGAGCATCGGCCCGCGCCAGACCACCGGCTGGTTCCCCGGGACGAACATCCCGATCGAGATGACCTTCACCTCGTTGGCAATGGGCGGAAGGATCATCTCGTCGACCTGGGTCGGCGGGTGGGACACCCCGAGCATCCGGGGAATCGAGAAGCCGTAGATGTCCGCGTCGACGACGCCGACGGTCAGGCCCTGGTCGGCGAGGGCCGCGGCGAGGTTGGCCGTCACGGAGGACTTGCCGACGCCGCCCTTGCCCGAGGCGACGGCATACACGCGGGTGAGGCTTCCGGCCTTGGCGAAGGGGATCTCGCGGGCGGGGGCGCCGCCCTGGAGCTTCTCGCGCATCGCCTGGCGCTGCTCGTCCGTCATCACGCCGAGGGTGACGTCGACGGAGGTGACCCCCTCGACGCCCATGAGGGCGGCGGTCGTGTCGCGGGTCAGCGTCTCCTTGAGCGGACAGCCGGGCACCGTGAGGAGGATCGTCACCGCGACGTGCCCCTCGGGCGAGCAGGTCACCGAGTCCACCATGTCGAGGTCGGTGATGGGGCGTCGGATCTCGGGGTCGTCGACGGTGGCCAGCGCTGCGTGGAGGGCCTCGTCGCTCACAGGGGGGTTCGGCATGCCTCCATGCTAGGTGGCGTCGCTCGCGCCGGCCGACCCGGCCTCGTCGGCGGGCGGCTCGAGGCGGGCGATGACCAGGCCGCGCTCCTCGAGCTCGTCGAGCAGGTCGCGCAGCTCGCCCCGGACGAAGTCCCGGGTCGCCATGTCCCGCAAGGCCAGCCGTAGCGCCGCCACCTCACGGGTGAGGAACTCGGTGTCGGCAAGGTTGCGCTCGTCACGGGTGCGGTCCTGCTCGAGGGCCACCCGGTCGCGGTCGGCCTGGCGGTTCTGGGCGAGCAGGATCAGTGGGGCGGCATACGAGGCCTGGGTGGAGAAGAAGAGGTTGAGCAGGATGAACGGGTACGGATCCCAGCGCAGCCCCAGCATGGCGGTGGCGTTGATCGCGATCCAGACGATGATGAAGACCGTCATGTAGACGAGGAACTTCGCCGTCCCCATGAAGCGGGCGAACTTCTCAGCGAGGATCCCGAAGGCCTCCTCGGTGAAGGCCTCGGGACGTGAGATGAGCCGCCGGGCCTCGAGCGGGGTGTCGAGCCGGGCGGGGCGGCCGAGGCGGCGGTCAGCCACGGGCCACCTCCGAGGCGTCCGCCGGCCGCTCGGGTGGGGGCGGTGGTGGCGGTGGCGGCCGGACGTCGTGCCGCTCCTCGCGCCAGTCCTCGGGCAGGATGTGGTCGAGCACGTCGTCGACGGTCACCGCGCCGAGGAGGCGCCCGGTCTCGTCGACGATCGGCATGCCGACGAGGTCGTAGGTGGCGAGCATCCGGGTGACCTCGCCGATCGTCGCGTCGGGGGGGAGCGGCTCGACGTCCTTGTCGAGGATGGCGCCGATCGGGGCGTGGGGTGGCTCGCGCAGCAGCCGCTGGATGTGGACCATGCCGAGGTAGGTGCCCGTCGGAACCTCGAGCGGCGGACGACAGCAGAAGACGGTGACGGCGAGGGCGGTGGGGAGCTCGGCGCGTCGGACGACGGCGAGCGCCTCGGCGATCGAGGCCTCCGGCGGGAGGATGACCGGCTCGGTCGTCATGAGGCCGCCGGCGGTGTCCTCGTCGTAGCTGAGCAGGCGCCGCAGCGGTGCGGCCTCGCCGGGCTCCATCAGCTGGAGGAGCTGCTCGGCGCGCTCGGGGGCCATCTCGTTGAGGAGGTCGGCGGCGTCGTCGGGCTCCATCGCCTCGAGCACGTCCGCGGCCCGGTCGGCCGTCAGGCCGGCGATGATCTCGACCTGCTCGTCCTCGGGCAGCTCGGCGAGGATGTCGGCGAGCTGCTCGTTCCCGAGAGCGGCGGCAACCTCGACCCGGCGCTTGGCGGGCAGCTCGCCGATGACCTCGGCGAAGTCGGCGGGCTTGAGATCCTCGTACGCCTCGAGGAGCTTGGCGGCGCTCTGGTCCTCCGGGGTGTCGCGCAGCCCCTGGACGTCCTCGATGGGGACGAGAACGGTCTCGCCCCGTCGTCGCCCGAGCCGGCTCAGCGAGGCGCGGCCGCTGCCGAGTCGGACGAAGACCCGGGTGAGGGACCAGTCCCGGGCGTAGCCCTGCTCCATCCCGAGGTCCTCGACGACGCCGTCGACGACCTCGTTGTCGTCGGTCCTGGCCCGGACCCGGCGCTCGATCAGCTCGGCGAGGACGAGGACCTCGTTCGGCCGCTGCTCGAAGCGTCGCATGTTGACCAGGCCGGTCGTGATGACCTGTCCCCCGTCGAGCGAAGTGACCCGGGTCATCGGGACGAAGACCCGGCGCCGTCCCGCCACCTCGACGACGAGGCCGACGACGCGGGGGCGAGCCCGTCGGGCGCTGAAGGTCACGACGACGTCGCGGACCCGGCCGACCTGGTCGCCGAGCGGGTCGAACACCCGCAGGGCGGCCAGCCGGCCGACGAAGACCTTCGTGCCGCTGCTCACGATGGCAAGGCTAACGTCCGCGGCATACCGGATGCGTCAGCCCGTTCGGCGTCGGGTATGCCGGCAGCTCGCCCGGGCGGGCCCGGCGCCGACTTCACGGGGGAACCTTCCACTTCGCCGGGGGAATGTTCCGGGGCGAAGTGCCACATTCCCGCCTCAGGCGGGAAAGTTGGGGTGGCCGGGGGCGGGGGTCAATGGGCGCGGCGGAGGCGGCGGCGCAGGATGGGGCGGCCGCGCAGGTGCCAGGGCCGCCAGCCGACGGTCGTGCCGGGGGCCGACTCGATCCGCTCGACGTGCGCGTCGGCGGAGTAGGAGCCCGGGGACTCGGTCGGACGCCCGTGCGGGGTGATGACGTGGATCGTGCAGCCCTGGGCCCACGCCGTCGCGGCGTCGGTCGTGGCGTTGAGCCGCTCCGCGCTCAGCAGCCCGACGGCCACGTCCCAGGCCGGGGTCCCCGCCTCGAGCTCGCGGGCCGCCGCGTGGGTCGCGATGAGCCGGCCGCCGTTGTCCTTGCTGCGGAAGATCAGCTCGACCTGGTCCGGCAGGTAGGGCAGGCTCTGCTCGCCGGGCCCGGAGACGATGTATGCCGAGGGCCCGGTGCCCCGGGGGTCCTCGTCGTCGTGCCACACGTACCAGACCGGGTGGCTGCCCCCGTCGGGGAGGCGGACCCACATGACCTTGGACTTCGACGCGGCCTCGTTGAGCAGCCGGGTCACGTTGACGCCGGCCGTGGCGGCCTCGTCGGCCGGGGTGGCGGATGCGGCGGGGGGTTCGGTGCCGACGCCGCCGGCGGTCTCGACATCGCTCACGGGCTACAGGGTCTCACACCGGGTGACCCACCTCATCGGCGGCCCGGTCGCCGCGCTGCTAGCGTCGTCACGAGCGACCCTGGGCGCGCGTCCGGCCTCCGCCCGAGCGCCCGTGACCCGTCTCCCGAGCACAAGGCAGGCCCCCATGCGCAGCGCCAAGGACTTCTTCCGCCCCCTCGCCGTCGGTGCGCCCACCCCGGTGCGCGAGGTCCCGGCCAGGCCGAGCCGGATGATCCACTTCTTCGACCCGAGCAACCCGAGGATGGCCGCCAAGGTCCCCGACCTCGTCGGCAGCGTCGACGTCCTCCTCGGCAACCTCGAGGACGCCGTCAAGGCGGAGAACAAGGAGGCCGCCCGCCGGGGCCTCGTCGACATCGCCCGTGCCACCGACTTCGGGGAGCACACCCAGCTGTGGACCCGGGTCAACGCGCTGGACAGCCCCTGGGTCCTCGACGACCTCACCGCGCTCGTCACCTCGATCGGCGAGCGTCTCGACGTCGTCATGGTGCCCAAGGTCCAAGGCCCCGAGGACATCCACTACGTCGACCGCCTCCTCGCGCAGCTCGAGGCCAGGGCCGGGCTCACCCGGCCCATCCTCGTCCACGCGATCCTCGAGACGGCTCGGGGCATGGCGAACGTCGAGGAGATCTGCGGGGCGAGCCCGCGGATGCAGGGCATCAGCCTCGGACCCGCCGACCTCGCGGCCGACCGCCGGATGAAGACGACCCGGGTCGGGGGCGGCCACCCGGGCTACCTCGTCCGCCAGGACCCGCCCGCCGGCGCCGAGGACGCCGTCAACGCCGACCGTGCCGTCTTCCAGCAGGACCTGTGGCACTACACGATCGCCCGGATGGTCGACGCGTGCGCGATGCACGGGATCTTCCCCTACTACGGCCCCTTCGGGGACATCAAGGACGTCGTCGCCTGCGAGGACCAGTTCCGCAACGCCTTCCTCCTCGGCTGCGTCGGAACGTGGACCCTGCACCCGGCGCAGATCGCCATCGCCAAGAGGGTCTTCAGCCCCTCCCCCGAGGACGTCGCCCATGCGCGCCGGGTCAAGGACGCGATGGGGGACGGCACCGGTGCGGTCATGCTGGACGGCAAGATGGAGGACGACGCCTCCCTCAAGCAGTGCCTCGTCATCCTCGAGCTCGCCGAGCGGCTCTCCGCCAACGACCCCGAGCTGGCCGAGTTGTATGCCGCGGGGACCGCGGCCGAGGGGAGCCCGGCGTGAGCGGCGCGGAGGCGGCATACCGGCCGCGGCGCAGCGTCCTCTACATGCCCGCCTCCAACGAGCGCGCCCTCGAGAAGGCCAAGACCCTCCCGGTCGATGCGCTCATCCTCGACCTCGAGGACGCCGTCGGGCCGGATCACAAGCAGGCGGCGCGCGAGGCCGCCTGTGCGGCCGTCGCGTCGGGGGAGTACGGCGAGCGAGAGCTGACGATCCGGGTCAACGGCGCAGGGACCCAGTGGCACGAGGCCGACCTGGCCTCGGCGTGCGCGGCCGGTCCGGCGGGCATCGTCGTCCCCAAGGTCGGCTCGGCGAAGCAGGTCAAGGCCCTCGTCGCCGCGATGGAGGCCCACGGCGCCCCGGAGCACACCCGGCTCTGGGCGATGATCGAGACGCCCGAGGCGATCCTCAAGGCGCGCAAGATCGCGCGAGCCTCCGACCGGCTCGCGGTCCTCGTCATGGGGACGAATGACCTCGTCAAGGAGCTGCGCGCCGAGCACGTCGCCGGGCGGGCGCCGCTGCTCACCTCGCTGTCGATCGCCCTGCTCGCCGCCCGCGAGGCCGGCGTCGCCATCCTCGACGGCGTCTACAACGATGTCCGCGACGCCGAGGGCTTCCTCGCCGAGTGCGTGCAGGGCCGCGACCTCGGCTTCGAGGGCAAGACCCTCGTCCACCCCGGCCAGGTCGAGCCGTGCAACGCGACGTTCAGCCCGAGTGCCGAGGCGGTCGAGGAGGCCCGCGGCATCCTTGAGGCCTGGGCCGCCGGCGCCGGCTCCGGGGTCGTCACGCACAACGGGCGGATGATCGAGAACCTCCACGTCGAGACGGCGCGGCGCGTCCTCGACATCCACGAGGCGATCGCGGACCGGGGCTGACCTCACGCCTGGTGGGCGATCCACCGCAGCTGGGCTCGGGCGTGGCCACGCCAGTAGCGCAGGACGTGCCTGCCGTCGTCGAAGGTCGCGCGCGCCGACGGCAGGCGCCGCGCAAGGGCGCGGTTGGCCGCGACGAACGGGTCGGCCGTGCCGCAGTCGAGTCGGACCCGTCGGCGCTCTCGGCGACGACGGCGCGGACCCGCTCGCGCGGCAGTCGGGTCGAGAGCCACAGGGCGCCGAAGCCGCCCATCGACCAACCGAGCAGACCGACCGGTGCGTCGTCGGGCATCCCCGCGGTGCGCAGGGCGAGCGGCAGCAGGTCCTCCAGGACCATCGCACCGGTGTGGTGCCGTCACGACGGGCGTGCCAGTAGCCGTTCCCGCCGTCGACCGAGACGACGGCCAGACCGGTGTCGGTGACGTGTCGGTGCAGTTCGAGGCCGCCCTCGAAGCTCGAGGCGGCCTCGCCCCCGAAGCCGTGCAACGACACGACGAGCCCGCCGGGGGAGCCGCCGGGCGGTGCCGCGAGCTGCCACTGCGGCCGGTGACCGGGCCAGAAGCGGGTGTCGAGCTCTCCGGCATACCGGCGTGGCTCCCGATCCGCCGCGCGAACCGGCGCCCGCGAGCCCCCGTCACAGGCGGAGGTGGCCATGACCGCCCCGGCGCCCCCCGAGGAGGACGGCGCGACGCGAGGGCCGGAGCTCGTTCATGAGGGCACGCTAGACCGCGACGTGACGCAGTCCGCGAATCCCGCCCGGGCACGGGCGCCGCGGGCTAGAGTCACGAGCGAGATCGACCGGCCGAAGGCCTGCGCTCGCCCGGGGCCGGTCTCGTTCAAGGGGGCTGTCATGGAGCTGACCCGCCGGTCGCTCGTCACGGGGGCCGCAGCCGGCCTCGTCACGGGCCTGGTCGAGCTGACGAGCGCGCCCGGCGCGACGGCAGCGTCGCCGCTGCCGACCCCGCGAGCCCGTCCGACGCAGTACCACCGGCCGATGGGCTGGGGCGCGAGCGGACCGGCGGTGCTGGCGATGCAGAGGCGACTCGTCGCGCTCGGCTACTGGCTGGGCACACCCGACGGACGCTTCGGGCACTACACCCGGCAGGCGGTCTGGGCGCTGCAGAAGGCCGCCGGCCTGCCGCGCACCGGCACGCTCACCCTGCAGACCCGCTCGGTCCTCGACCGGGGCGTCCGGCCGCGCCCGCGGGCGAGGAGCGGGACGGTCATCGAGGTCGACAAGAGGCACCAGCTGATCCTCGTCGTGTCCCAGGGCCGGCTGCGCTACGCGATCAACACCTCGACGGGCGGGGGCTACTGGTACACGACGAGCGGCGGCGGTCGGGCTCGCGCCACGACGCCGAGCGGCCACTTCCGCATCTACTACCGGTGGCCGTCCGGGTGGCAGCACGGCTCGCTCGGCGACATGTGGCGGCCCGCGTACTTCCATGGTGGCTGGGCCATCCATGGCTCCTCCGCGATCCCGCCGTACCCGGCCTCGCACGGCTGCGCGCGGGTGACGACCGGCGCGATGAACATGCTGTATGCCGGCGGCTGGGTGCCGGTCGGCCGCTCCGTCCACGTCTACTGAGGGCCCACGGCGAGTCACCTCGTCTCGGGGTCGGGTACCGGACGGCAGAATCGTTGTCGTTTCGCGACATGCGTGGAGCCCTCATGGGGTGGTCCACCGCCGTGCCGGGGGTTATCGTCCCCAGATCGCCCGAGCAACCACGCCGGGGGAACCCACGACATGAGGTGACAGCGTGAAGCGCAGGAGAGGACTACTGGCGATCGCCGGTGCAGGCGCCCTGGCCGCGAGCCTGGCGGCGTGTGGAGGCGGCAGCTCGGCCGGCGGGAGCGCGAGCAGCGGCTCCGCGGAGCCCTGGACGCTCGGCACGACCGAGACCGTGACGGCCATGGACCCGGCCGGCTCCTACGACTTCGGGTCCTGGAACCTGCAGTACAACATCTTCGAGCAGCTGATGAGCATTCCCGCGGGCCAGAGCGACCCGGTGGGTGACGCGGCCGACTCGTGCTCGTACGACGACCCGAAGACGATCACCTGCACGCTGCGCTCGGGGCTGAAGTTCTCCAACGGCGACGCCCTGACATCCTCGGACGTCAAGTTCTCCTTCGAGCGCAACATCGGCATAGCCGACCCCAACGGCTCGTCGGTCCTCCTCGGCTCGATCACCGACCCGAACACGAAGAAGCTGGCGGACGGCGCCATCGAGACGCCCGACGACACGACGGTGATCTTCCACCTCAACCAGCCGGACCTCACCTTCCTCAAGGTCCTCTCGACCGCGACCGCGTCCATCGTCGACGAGGACGTCTTCCCGGCCGACAAGCTGCTCGACGACGACAAGGTCATCGGCTCCGGTCCCTACAAGCTGAGCCAGTACAAGGCCGGTGAGCAGGCGGTGCTCGAGGCCAACGAGAACTACCAGGGCCCGCGCACGCCGAAGAGCCCGCAGATCTTCGTCCAGTACTTCTCCGACCCCGCGCCGCTCAAGCAGGCCATCCAGAGCCAGCAGGTCGACGTCGCGTGGCGCACGCTCAGCCCGACCGACCTCAACGACCTCGAGGGCGCCTCGGGCGTCAAGGTCCTGCGTGGTGAGGGCTCGGAGTTCCGCTACTGGGTCTTCCAGCTCGCCAACAAGACGGTCAAGGACAAGGCCGTCCGCCAGGCCGTCGCCCAGCTGATCGACCGCGAGAAGATCGCCCAGAACGCCTACGACGGCAGCGTCAAGCCGGCATACTCCATCGTCCCGCCCGGCTTCGGCGGCCAGAAGGACTCGTTCAAGGAGAAGTACGGCGACCCGTCGGTGGACAAGGCCAAGAAGATCCTCAGCGACGCCGGCATCTCGACGCCGATCAAGCTGACGCTCGGCTACACCCCGACGCACTACGGTCCCAACGCCGTCGACGAGGCCAACGAGCTCGCGCAGCAGCTCCAGCAGAGCGGGCTGTTCACGGTCAAGACCGACGACGCCGAGTGGGAGGAGTACCAGACGCTGTACAAGCAGGGGGCCTACGACCTGTTCATCCTCGGTTGGTACCCGGACTTCCTCGACGCGGACAACTACCTCACCCCGTTCATTCGGGATGGTGGCTTCTACGCGAACCACTACTCGAACAAGCAGGTCAACACGCTCCTCACCCAGGAGCTCGCCGAGACCGACGCGAGCAAGCGAGACGCGATCATCGGCCAGCTCCAGGACATCGTCGCCGAGGACGTGCCGCTGGTTCCCTCATGGAACGGCCAGAACGTGGCCGTTGTGACCGACAAGATGTCCGGGGTCCAGGAGACCCTCGACCCGACGTACATCTTCCGGTTCTGGGGGATCAGCAAGAACGGCTGACGCTCCAGGAGGGGGAAGGGCGCGAGCCGCGCCCTTCCCCCTCCTTGTGCCAGGATCCGTTCATGGAAGGAGTCGCATGAGTGCCGGGTCGCTGCCGCGGTACATCATCCAGCGCGTCCTGCTGATCATTCCGATGATCTGGGTGCTGCTGACGATGGTCTTCATCCTGCTTCGCGTCGCGCCCGGCGACCCGGTCTCCGCCGCGGTCGGCGGCAAGCTGAGCGAGGCGGCCCTCAACGAGCGGCGCGCCGCCCTCGGCCTGGACCGGCCGCTCATCGTCCAGTACGCCGACTACATCGGAAGCGTCGCGCACCTCGACTTCGGCAAGACGATCTCCGACAACCGGCCGATCACGAGCATCGTCATCGACAACGGCGGCGCCACCCTCAGCCTCACGGTCGGCGCCTTCCTCGTGGCGCTCCTCATCGGCATCCCGCTCGGCCTGCTCGCCGGGCGGCGACGCGACTCGGCATCCGATGCCGTCATCCGCATCTTCGGCGTCGTCACGTATGCCGCGCCGGTCTTCTTCACCGGTCTGATGTTCGTCCTCATCGCCGCGCCGCTCGGCTGGCCGACCTACGACATCGCGTCGCCGCAGACGAAGTTCCTCGTCAAGCCGGTGACGCACATCCTCATCGTCGACACCCTCATCGCCGGCAACGGCGACGCGTTCGTCGACGTCCTCACCCACCATGCGCTGCCGTGCATCACCCTCGGCCTGCTGCTCTCGGGCGTGTTCATCCGCCTCGTCCGGGTCAACGTCCTGCAGACGCTGCAGGGCGACTACGTCGAGGCCGCCCGGGCGCGCGGCGTGCCGGAGAAGTACGTCATCCGCCGTCACGCGTTCCGCAACGCCCTCGTACCCGTCGTCACCGTCATCGGCCTCCAGGTGGCCATCACCCTCTCCGGTGCGGTGCTGACCGAGCGGACCTTCAACTGGCCGGGCCTCGGGACCCAGCTGCTGAAGTACATCACCGCCCGTGACTATGCCGCCGTCCAGGGGATCGTGACGTTCTTCGCCATCGTCGTCGTCATCGCGAGCCTGCTGGTGGACATCGTCAACGCCATGATCGACCCGCGAGTGAGGTACTGATGCTGCACTCGATGCTCAAGCCGTTCCGCGAGACGACCGGGCTCGCCCGGTGGATCCTCATCACCGGCATCGTCATCACGCTCGTCTTCGTCTTCCTCGCGCTCTTCGCCCCCTGGGTCGCGCCCTACGGGTTCAACCAGCGCGGCCCGACGCCCGGCACCGTCTTCGACAAGCTCTCCCCGCCGAGCAGCGAGCACTGGTTCGGCACGAACGACCAGTTCTACGACGTCCTCTCCCGGATGATCTGGGGAGCGCGGACCGCGCTCGAGGTCGTCATCCTCTCGGTCGCCATCTCGCTCGTCGTCGGCGTCCCGCTCGGGCTGATCTCGGGCTTCGTCGGCGGGTGGACCGACCGGCTGCTCGTCTTCGTCTCCGACGCCCTCTACGCGCTGCCGTCGTTGCTCATGGCGATCGTGTTCTCCTTCCTCCTGCGCGGACCTCTCGGCGGGGGGATCGTCGCCGCCGCACTCTCGCTCGTCGTCATCTACATCCCCCAGTACTTCCGGGTCGTCCGCAACACGACGGTCTCGGCCCGCGAGGCGACCTACGTCGAGGCGGCCCGGGCCATCGGCGCCCCGGGCCGGACGATCATGGGCCGTTACCTCTTCGGGAACGTCATCCAGTCCGTCCCGGTCATCGGCACCCTCAACGCCGCCGACGCGATCGCGACTCTCGCCGGGCTCGGGTTCATCGGCCTCGGCATCCAGCCGAACGAGGCGTCGGAGTGGGGCTACGACCTCAGCCGCGCGATCGACGACGCCGGCGCCGGGATCTGGTGGACGGCGTTCTTCCCGGGCATGGCGATCGTCCTGCTCGTCGTCGGCCTCACCCTCGTCGGCGAGGGGCTGAACGAGACGATCAACCCCACCCTGCGCAAGCGCCGGATCAGGCCGGTGATCCTGCCCACGCGCGAGGTGTCCTACCAGGCCACGGAGGGATCGTCGACATGAGCGACTGGAGCGACACGGCCGCCGGGGGACGCTCCCACGAGCGACCGGTCATCGACGCGCGCGACCTTCGCATCTGGTACGGCACCGACCGTGGCCCGGTGCGGGCCGTGGACGGCGTCAGCTTCACCCTTCGCAAGGGCGAGATCCTCGGCCTCGTCGGCGAGTCCGGCTGCGGCAAGTCCACGCTCGGTCGGGGCCTGCTCGGCCTGCTGCCCGAGGGCGCGAAGATGGACGGCGAGCTGCGCTTCAAGGGGGAGGATCTGCTCGCGCTGCCGCAGAAGGCGATGTTCGCCAAGCGGGGTGCCGAGCTCGGGATGATCTTCCAGGAGCCGCTCACCCGGCTGAACCCGCTCATGCGGATCTCCCAGCACTTCGAGGAGGCGCTGCGGGCCCACCAGGGCAAGCTGTCCAAGGCCGAGTGCGAGCACCGGGCGATGGAGGTCCTCCGCGTCATGGGCATCCCGCCGACGCGCTACCGGTCCTACCCGCACGAGTTCTCCGGCGGCATGCGACAGCGGCTGATGATCGCCCTCGCCCTCGTCCTGCGGCCCACCTTCGTCGTCGCCGACGAGCCGACGACGGCGCTCGACGTCCTCGTCGAGGCCCAGATCATCCGGATCCTGCATGACCTGCGACGCGAGTTCGACACCTCGCTCCTGCTCATCACGCACAACCTCGGGATCATCGCCGAGGCGTGCGACCGCGTCGCCGTCATGTATGCCGGCGAGATCGTCGAGATCGGGGACGCGCGGCAGGTCTTCTCCTCGCCGAAGCACCCGTACACCCGTGAGCTGCTCCGCTCGACGATCTCGCTGTCGACGACGGGGCTGAACTTCATCCCCGGCGCCCCACCGGACCTCGTCGAGCCGCCGAGCGGCTGTCACTTCCACCCCCGATGCCCCGACGCGATGACCGTGTGCGCCGAGCGTGACCCGGTCGAGCGGGACCATCCGGGCGGCGCCCGGGTGCAGTGCTGGGCGGCGGACCTGCACGACGGCCAGGTGCAGCTGAGCGAGGACGAGCGGGCGCCGCTGACCCGGGAGGAGCTGTCCGTTGCCGACGAAGCCTGAGACCAGCACCGAGACCGCCCTGGTCGACCTCGAGGACGTCGAGGTCCACTTCCAGCTGCGCGGCGGCGCCCTCGCCGGCCTCTTCGGGCGCAGCGCCGGCACCGTCAAGGCCGTCGACGGCATCACCCTCGGACTGCGCCGGGGCGAGGTGCTCGGGCTCGTCGGAGAGTCCGGCAGCGGCAAGACGACCCTCGGCCGGGCCCTGCTCGGCCTCGTCGCGACGACGGGTGGGCGGATCATCTACCGCCGGGAAGGCGAGGGCGGCTCGGTCGGGCACGAGGTCGTCAGCGAGCTGCGCAAGCGGGACCTGCGCCGGCTGCGGACCCACCTGCAGATGGTCTTCCAGGACCCGCACGCGGCCCTCAACCCGTCGATGACGATCGAGCGGGCGGTCGGCCATCCTCTCGAGATCCACGGGCTGGCCGCGGGGGAGGAGCTGCACCGGCAGGTCTGCGGCGCACTCGAGCGGGTCGGGCTCTCGCCGGTCGAGCGGTTCCTGTCCAAGCTGCCCTCGGACCTGTCCGGCGGGCAGAAGCAGCGCGCCGTCATCGCGCGGGCCATCATCATGAACCCGGAGGTCCTCGTCGCCGACGAGCCGGTGTCGATGCTCGACATGTCGGTCCGCGCCAAGATCCTCCAGCTCATGCTCGACCTCAAGGACCAGCTGGGGCTCACCTACGTCTACATCACCCACGACCTCGCCAGTGCGAAGTTCATCTGCGACCGGGTGGCGATCATGTACCTCGGCCGGATCGTCGAGATCGGCCCGACCGAGGAGATCTTCGCCGAACCCAAGCACCCGTACACGAAGGCGCTCCTCGAGGCGATCCCCGACCCCGACCCCACCCGCGAGATCGCCCGCGACCTGCCCCGTGGCGAGATCCCGGACGCGGCCACCCCCCCACTCGGCTGTGCGTTCCATCCCCGCTGCCCCGTCGCGGTGGCCCAGTGTGGGTGGGAGTCGCGCGACCTTGCCACCCTCCTCGAGGAGCACTGGCTCCGGCAGCCGGTCGAGGTCTACGAGCGGGAGAAGGAGCTCGTCGGCGAGCTGGACCGGCTGAGCGCCCCGGCCACTCAGGTGACGATCGGCTCGGCCGGGACGGCGCAGGAGGTGGCGGCGCTGCTGGACCGCATCCGCGCGGAGGCGCCCGACGAGCCGTTCTGGCGCGGCGTCGAGGCCGTCGAACGGGTCGGCGACGGGGTCCGGGTGCGGTTCCACGGCGGTGTGGACCCGGACCTGCGACCGTCGGGCGGCGTCGAGGTCGCCTGTGTCCTGCACCCGCAACCGGTCACGCTCGAGCCCAGCCGGGACCACACTTGAGCGGGGTCCGGCCCGCTCGGCCGCGATCTCTCGGCGACACGCCCGGGATCGGCTGAAACCCGTTCCGGGCGTGTCGCGTCGGGATGGGTAAGAGTGACTGTCGCGACCAGAGAGGATTCCACCGTGACCAGGACCGCACGCACCGCGATCGGCGTCGCCGCCGCGGGGGCCCTCGCGCTCACCCTCGGCGGGTGCGGTGTGCTGGGGAGCCCCTCCTCCGGCGACATCGCCGCGGGCGCGGCCACCACCGCTCCGGCGCAAGCGGGCAGCACCGAGAGCCCGGCTCCGTCGACGCCGAGCGTGTCGCCGTCGTCCGGCGACCCGACGACGCCCACGCCGAGCGACTCGGCGACCCCGACCCCGACGCCGACGCCGAGCGAGTCGGCCACCCCGACCCCCTCCTCGACCCCGACGCCGACGAAGCGGACGATGCTTCGCCCGGGTGACAAGGGGGACGACGTCCGCGCCGTCCAGAAGCGGCTCGCGGCCCTCGGCTACTGGCTCGGCCCGGCCGACGGCGTCTACGGCGACCTCACCCTCCAGGCCGTCTACGCCCTCCAGAAGGCCGCCGGGACCGGGCGGGACGGCATCGTCGGGCCGAGGACGAAGCAGGCGATCGACAAGGGCGTTCGGCCCACCGCGCACATCTCCGGCGACGGGGTCGAGATCGACATCTCCCGGCAGCTGCTCATCATCGTGCGTGGCGGCACGGTGAAGTACGCCTTCAACACGAGCACCGGCAGCGGCCAGGAGTACATCTCCTCCTACGGAACCCGGGCCATCGCCACGACGCCGACGGGCCACTACTCGGTGTTCCGGACCGTCGACGGCATGGCGCACGGCAAGCTCGGCGACCTGTGGCGGCCGCGGTTCTTCAACGGCGGCATCGCCGTCCACGGCTCGGGCAGTATCCCGCCCTACCCCGCATCGCACGGCTGCGCCCGGGTGAGCAACAGCGCCATCAACCTCATCTGGGCGCAGAACCTCATGCCCATCGGGTCCCGGGTCGTCGTCACCTGAGGCGGCGCACGGTGGGCATGCTCACCAGCGCGAGGTCGCCTCGGCGACGAGGTCACCGATGAGCACGCCCGCGTCGACGGAATACCCCTTGCTCGTGAACCAGCGCGCCATCGTCGTTGCGTCCCGGGCGAGGAAGTCCATGCCTGCAGGGTTGCCGATGACGTCGACGATCTGCGGCCAGTCGATGAGGACGAGCCGTTCGCCGTCGAGGAGGATGTTGTAGGGCGAGAGGTCGCCGTGGGCCCAGCCCTCGCGGGCCAGCTCGAGCATCGCCGCACGCAGCTGCTCGAACAGTTCTGGGAGCAGCTCGGCGCAGGGGCGGGACTGGACGAGCCGCGGCGCGGCGACCCCGTCGGCCCCGATGAACTCCATCAGCATCTCGGCCTCGTCGAGCTGGACGGGGTACGGCACGGGGAGCCCGAGCTCCCAGAGCCGGCCCAGCGCCTCGAACTCCGCCTGGGCCCACTGCCCGGCGATGAGCGCCTTGCCGTATGCCGTGCGCCGCGCCATCGCGCGCGTCTCGCGGCTCTTGCGGACCCGGCGTCCCTCGAGGTAGCCGGCGTCGCGGTGGAACAGGCGGTGCTCCGACCCGCGGTAGCGCTTGGCCGCCATGACGAGGTCGGTCGGCTCACCGACCCGGGCGGGGGTGCCCTCCGGGAGGAAGCGCCGGAGCAGGTGGACGTCGGCCTCCTTGCCGGTCTTGAGGACGCCGAGGTCCTCCTCGACGGCGCCGAGGTGGGTGATGACCCAGGAGGGTCGAGGGGCGGGCCCGTGCGCGGCGCCCTCCCAGGTGGACCAGCGCTCGCCGGCTGGCGGCGCGTCCGGGACGGTGTCTACCGAGAGCGCGGGGTCCTCGGGGGGATGGGACGAACGGGGCACGATGGGGCTCCACATCGACGAAGGAACGGGGGTGGGAACGGTTCCGAGCAGGTCGTCATCGCTGCCTCCCTTCGTCGTGGCCCCCGCTGTGTCCGCCCGATCGGTCGCCATGGCGACCACATCCGCGGACACACCGAGCCGGAGCCGGTGGTGCCGCCAGCGTGGCGGGTCCGCGCGGACCCGCGCAAGCGGTTTTCGGGACCACCGACCGCCGTCCCCTCGCCATGGTGGCGGCGCAGGGCGCACACTCGGGCCATGACCGTTCTCGACGCCGACGCATCCGACCAGCGACTGCCTCGGGACGGTGCCCTCGACCGGGCCGCGGACCACGCTCGCCGCTGGCTGGGCTCGCTCGAGGAGCGCCCCGTCGTCGCCGCAGCCGGGGTCCAAGAGGTGGTCGGCCGGCTCGGCGCCGCGCTGCCCGAGGAGGGCGAGCCGCCCGAGGACGTCATCGACCTGCTCGCCGAGGCGTGCGAGCCGGGCCTGACGGGTATGCCGTCCGGCCGGTTCTTCGGGTTCGTCATCGGCGGCACCCACCCGGCCGCCCTCGCCGCCGACTGGCTCGTCAGCGCGTGGGACCAGAACGCCGGGCTGCGCACCGTGACCCCGGCGATGTCCGCCGTCGAGGAGGTCACCGGCCGCTGGCTGCTCGACCTGCTCGGGCTGCCCGACGATGCGGCCGTCGGGTTCGTCACGGGCGGGACGATGGCGAACTTCACCTGCCTCGCCGCCGCCCGGGACGCGGTCCTGCGCCGCATCGGGTGGGACGTCACCGTCGACGGGCTCGCCGGCTCGCCGGGCGTGCGGGTGGTCGTCGGCGCCGAACGGCACGACTCGGTCGACCTGACGATGCGCTACCTCGGCCTCGGCTCGCCGGAGGTCGTCGCCGTCGACGCCGAGGGCGGCCTGCGACCCGACGCGCTCGAGGCGGCGCTCGCCGGGGGAGCGGGCGGGCCGACGATCGTCGCGCTGCAGGCCGGCAACATCCACTCCGGCGCCTTCGACCCGTTCGCCGAGGCGATCGAGATCGCCCACCGGCACGGTGCCTGGGTCCACGTCGACGGGGCGTTCGGGCTCTTCGCCGGCGCCAGCGCGGCATACCGGCATCTCGTGGCCGGCTACGAGGCGGCCGACTCGTGGGCCACGGACGCGCACAAGACCCTCAACGTGCCCTACGACTGCGGCATCGCCATCGTCCGGGACCGGGCGGACCTGCGCGCGGCGATGGGGATGCAGGGCGACTACCTCATCCAGGACGAGGCGGGCGACCCCTTCGAGCTCGTCCCGGAGCTGTCCCGGCGGGCCCGGGCGGTGCCGGTGTGGGCGGTCCTGCGGGCGCTCGGCCGAACCGGGGTGGCCGCCCTCGTCGACGGGCTGTGTGCCCGGGCCGGCCAGTTCGCCGCGGGCCTCGCGACCCTCCCCGGGGCAGAGGTGCTCAACGACGTCGTCTTCACCCAGGTGAGCGCCTCCTTCGGCGACGACGAGCACACCCGTGCCGTCGTCGAGGCCCTGCTCGCGGACGGCACGGCCTGGCTCACCGGCTCGCTGTGGCATGGACGGGCGGTCCTGCGCGTCTCCGTCAGCAACTGGTCGACGACCGAGGACGACGTGCGGCGCAGCCTCGACGCGATCCGAGTGGCCGCCGGGTAGCCCCCAGCGCTGCCGGCCCGGCCTGTGGGGCCGGTCACAGACCCGCGGTGTGCCGCTCGCCCGGCCACTCGGCATACTGGCTCCAACCCCTCCGGCCCCGAGCGCAAGGTGGCGATCGACGCATGTCCCGACTGCAGCAGACCGACGGACTCACCGAGGAGCAGGGTGAGCTGATCGCCCTCGTCCGCGAGTTCGTGGAGGAGCAGATCATCCCGGTCGCCACCGAGCTGGAGCACAAGGACGAGTACCCCACCGACATCGTCGAGGGGATGAAGCAGATGGGGATCTTCGGGCTGATGATCCCCGAGGAGTACGGCGGCCTGGGGGAGTCGCTGCTCACCTATGCGCTCACGGTCGAGGAGATCGCCCGCGGCTGGATGTCGGTGTCCGGAATCATCAACACCCACTTCATCGTCGCCTACCTCCTCCTCCAGCACGGGACCGAGGAGCAGAAGCAGCGCTACCTGCCGAGGATGGCGACCGGCGAGGTCCGCGGGGCGTTCTCGATGTCCGAGCCCGGCCTGGGCTCCGACGTCGCCGCGATCAAGTCCAAGGCGGTCCGGGGCGAGGGCGACTCATGGACGCTCAACGGCTCGAAGATGTGGCTGACGAACGGCGCGTCCTCGACCCTCGTCGCGGTCCTCGTCAAGAGCGACCTCGGCGGCGACAGCCCGTACAAGAACATGAGCACCTTCCTCATCGAGAAGGAGGCCGGCTTCGGCCAGGTCGCTCCGGGGCTGACCATCCCCGGCAAGATCGACAAGATGGGCTACAAGGGCGTCGACACGACCGAGCTCGTCCTCGAGGACTACCCCACGACCGACGCACAGCTCCTCGGCGGCGAGCCCGGCAAGGGCTTCTACCAGATGATGGACGGCGTCGAGGTCGGCCGGGTCAACGTCGCCGCCCGCGCCTGTGGGGTCGCACGACGCGCCTTCGAGCTGGGCATCTCGTACGCCCAGCAGCGGGAGACCTTCGGCAAGAAGATCGCCCAGCACCAGGCGATCCTGTTCCGGCTCGCCGACATGGCCACGAAGGTCGAGGCGGGCCACCAGATGATGGTCAAGGCGGCCCGGCTCAAGGACTCCGGCGCCCGGAACGACCTCGAGTCGGGGATGGCGAAGTACCTCGCGTCGGAGTACTGCGCCGACGTCGTCGAGCAGTCCTTCCGGATCCACGGTGGCTACGGGTACTCCAAGGAGTACGAGATCGAGCGGCTCTACCGGGAGGCTCCCATGCTGCTCATCGGCGAGGGCACCGCCGAGATCCAGAAGATGATCATCGGGCGCCGGCTGCTCGAGGACTACGCCCTCAAGGGCTGACGCTCCGCCGGTCCCGCGCGGCGCCCACCGCGAGGGGTGGCGATCCGCCCCCATCACCGGCCCTGAAGGGACGGATCGCCACCCCTCGGCGGGGCGGACGTTCGGGCCCCGGCCAGCGCTCGCACAGCGGGCCCCCAGCCGTCTTTGACAGACTGGCCCCATGAGCAACCAGCCGCTGCGCGGGCCCGGGCCAGGATCGCGGGCCGCCCTCTCGCTCGACTACCCCATGTCACTGGCCGTCTTCGACGACTACGCGGAGGCTCAACGTGCGGTGGACTACCTCTCCGACCACGAGTTCCCGGTCCGCGACGTCCTCATCGTCGGCACCGACCTCAAGCAGCTCGAACGCGTCACCGGCCGGCTGACCCGAACCCGCGCCATCGGCGGCGGGGCGTTGTCCGGCGCCTGGCTCGGCTTCTTCGTCGGCTTCATCTTCGCCCTCTTCGACACGAGCGGCTTCGCCGTCGCCTCGGTCGTCGCGACGATCATCATGGGCTCGGTCTTCGGGGCGATCTGGGCCCTCATCATCTACGGCCTGGCCGGCGGCAGCCGCCGCGACTTCACCTCAGTGAGCCAGGTCGTCGCGACGAAGTACGAGGTGCTCGTCGAGCACAAGCACGTCCAGCGTGGCCGGGACCTCCTCGCCGAGATGGACCCGCTGCGGGCCGCCCAGGAGCAGGTCCGTCGGGCCCAGGAGGAGGAGCGGGCCGCCGCGCAGCGTGCCGCCGACGAGGGCTTCCACAGTCCCGGGAGCACCCCGCCCGGCATCTGAGCCGAGCGTGACGCGACCGACCCCGGCCCGGCCGCCCGCCCGGTGGAGAATCGGACCAGGTCAGCTGTGGAGGCGGGCCCCGAGCATCCGGCTCAGCGTCTTGACCGCCGGCCCACGGTGCACCGTGCCGGGGGTGCCCTCGAGGACGATGGGCTCCCCACCGTCGCTCAGCTCGAGGGTGAGGGTCCAGGTCGGGTCGCGCGTGATCCGCGCGCCGACGATGTCGGCCACGTCCAGCCAGCCGGCGCCATGCTGCTCGCGCCACTGATCGAAGTGACCCGCGTATGCCGCGTCGAGCCGCGCGTTCTCGCCCTTCTTCTTCGTCGACTGCTGGCGGCGTCGCTCGGCGCGGTGGGTCGGGACCGGCACGGGGACGAGGAGCAGGCCGGCATCGAAGACGAGCAGGTCGACCTCCTCGTCGGTCTGTGGGGCCGAGACCCGACTGATGAGCCCGGTCGGGACCCGTTCCTCCGGGGCGGCCGTCGCGCCTGCCGGCGTGCTGAGCAGCGGCTTGGAGACCGTCGTGAGGCCGAGGTCGCGCAGCCGGGCCCGCAGCCGGGCCACCTGTCCGGGGTCGGAGACGGCGGTCGCGACATCGGCCTCGACGGGCAGCAGCGAGCCGTGAGAGTCGACGAGCCGCCACATCAGCGTCCAGTCCAGCTCGTGGTGGGCCCGGCCGGCGGCGACGAGCTCGGAGACGATGATCGAAGAGAGGGTGTGGATGAGCACCTCGTGCTCGGCGCGGGACCGCTCGGAGCGGCTCACCTCGGGGTCGACGAGGGAGGAGACGAGCGCGGTCCCGTCGCCGCGGGCAACGGCCTCGAGCAGGGCGTCGAGCCCGGGATCCTTCGTCTGGAGCACGACCATGGCCGCGCGCCGGAGGGCCTCGCCCTCCTCGGTGGCGACGGCGGCGCCGGCGCGGCTGACGACCTCGACCCACGGAGCCGGCGGGTTCTCGTCGCCGGTGAGTGCCTGCTCGATGGCGGGGAAGGCCGAGGCACCCCCGGTGAGCAGCACCTCGGCCGGCTCGCCGACGTCGCCTCCGACGACGGGGTGTCCGGCCCACTGCTCGAACCGGGCGATCCGCTCGCGCATCGGTGGGTGGGACTGGGACCACATCCCGGTCGACTCGCTGCTCAGGGCCTGGGTCACCGAGGAGACGAGCAGGTCGTGGTTGCCGTCCATGACCGACCGCAGCCCCTCGACGATCGGGGGACGACGCTCGGCCGGCGCGGCAAGCGGGAGGAAACGGTCGACGAGCCACGACCAGCCGACCTGGGTCGCGGCGACCTGGCGGAGGGCGGCCGCGCCGACGGCGGGCGAGGAGACGCGGGCGGCATACTCGTCCGCCTGCCACTCCTGGTCGCGGGACGAGGCCGCCGCAGCGAGACCGAACAGCCGTGCGTAGAGACCGAGGAGGGCGCCGCCGACCCCGCCGGAGCGCTCGGCGAGGTCGTGGAGCATCGTGTTGGCCCGCCAGGTGAGGCCGGACGCCCGAGCATGGCCGGCGTCGAAGTGCCCGAACTCGTGGGCCAGGACGGCGCGCAGCTGGGGCACCGTGAGGGTGGCGAGCAGTGGGAGCCCGAGGACGAGCTCACGCTTGCCGCTGATCTGTGCGACGGCGGCGTTGACGTCGAGAGTGATGACGGCTCGGTCGGCGCGAGCGGTGTGGGCCGCCCGGGCGCTCTGGTTGAACTCGGCCCAGAGGGCGGGG
This sequence comes from uncultured Actinomycetota bacterium, assembly GCA_963728395.1. Taxonomy (GTDB): domain Bacteria; phylum Actinomycetota; class Actinomycetes; order Actinomycetales; family Dermatophilaceae; genus CAVSJJ01. The sequence goes on along the minus strand of CAVSJJ010000004.1, from coordinate 275,852 downwards.
TGCTCGTGTCGGCCGACCTCGTAGCCCTCGATGGCCCGCGGCGTCGCCCGGGCGATGCTGATCGCCCCGGCCGCGAGCACGCCGAGGACGGGGAGGGCCATGTAGAGGAGCATGCGCGGGCCGGACCCGGACTGCCCGCTGTCCAGGGCGAGGAAGGCGAGCCACCCCAGCAGGGCGAGCATCCCGAGCACGACCACGGGGAAGAGTACGAGAACGGCCAGCGCCGTCCAGGCACGCGACGATCGCATGGGCAGATCGTTCCATCGAGCCGTCACCGGGAGAAGGCACATCACCGAAGTCGGTACGAACGGCTGACGCGGGCCGTCCATCCCGTAGCGTGGCCGGATGGACGAGCAGCTGGAACCGCTGGCCGAGGGGTTCGCCTCGGTGCTGTGCGTCGCCGCGCACCCCGACGACATCGAGTACGGCCTGGCCGCGGCGGTCGACCGCTGGACCGGCATGGGCGTCGAGGTGACGTACTTCCTGCTCACCCGGGGCGAGGCGGGCATCGACACGATGGACCCCGAGCACGCCCGGCGGGTGCGCGAGGAGGAGGAACGGGCCGGGGCTCGGGCCGTCGGCGTCGAGCACGTCGACTTCGGCGACCACCACGACGGGACCGTGGAGTACGGCCCGGCGTTGCGTCGGGACATCGCCCGGGAGATCCGGCGCCGACGCCCCGAGGTCGTCGTCGGCCAGAACTACGCCGACCGGTTCGCCGGCGGGATGGTCAACCAGGCCGACCACCGGGCGGTCGGCCTTGCCACCCTCGACGCGGTGGCCGACGCGGGCAACAGGTGGATCTTCCCCGAGCTCATCGAGGAGGGCCTGCAGCCGTGGGCCGGGGTCGGCGTCCTCGCCTTCAGCGCGGCGGCCTACCCGACGCACTACGTCGACGTCACCGGACACCTCGATGCGGCCGTCGCCTCCCTCGAGGCGCACGCGACCTACAACGCCGCCCTGCCCTCGCACTTCCCGGCGCCGCGCGAGCTGCTCGGCGGGATCCTCGGCGGGGGCGCCGAGCGGGTCGCCGCCCCAGGGGTCGAGCACGCCCTGCTGCTCGACGTCATCGACCGTCGGTGACCCCCCCAGGGCGACCCGGACCGCGGCCCCGCCGGGGGATGGTGGGTGGCACCGTCAGCCGCGCACCGTCGCGATCCACGCCTCGACGTCCTCGCTCGCGCTCGGCATCGCGGCCGAGAGGACCTCGGCGCCGTTCTCGGTGACCAGGACGTCATCCTCGATCCGGACCCCGATCCCGCGCAGCCGCTCCGGCACCTTGAGGTCGTCGGCCTTGAAGTACAGGCCGGGCTCGACGGTGAGGATCATCCCCGGCTCGAGTTCGGCGTCGCGGTACTCCTCCCGGGTCGCGAGCGCGCAGTCGTGGACGTCGATGCCGAGGTGGTGCGAGGTCCCGTGCACCATCCAGCGCCGGTGGAACTGGCCGTGCTCCTTGTCGAGCGAGTCCTCGACGGAGATCCCCTCGGGCAGCAGACCCCAGGCGTGCAGGTACTCCGCGACGACCCGGATCGCGGCGTCGTGGACGTCGGAGAACCGGGCGCCCGGCCGGACCGCCGCGAGGCCCGCGGCCTGCGCGGCATGGACGGCGTCGTAGACCTCGCGCTGGGCGTCGGTGTACGTGCCCGAGGCGGGCAGGGTCCGGGTGATGTCGGCGGTGTAGAGGCTGTCGACCTCGACCCCGGCGTCGACGAGCACGAGGTCGCCCTCACCGATGTCGCCGGTGTTCTTGATCCAGTGCAGCGTGTTCGCGTGGTCGCCGGAGGCGCAGATCGAGTCGTAGCCGACGCCGTTGCCGGTATGCCGTGCGACGAGCCCGAAGACCCCCTCGACCCACCGTTCGCCGCGGCCCTTGGCGACGGCGTCCGGCAACGCGGCGATGACGGCCTCGAACCCCGTGTGCGTCGCGGCGATCGCCTCCCGCATCCGCTCGACCTCGTACTCGTCCTTGGTCATCCGCAGCACCGACAGCTCGTGGGCGAGGGCCTCGTCGGCCTCGGCGAGCCCCTCCTCCTCGGCACCGTTCTCCACCCGGGCCGTGTCGAGCCGGGCCGTGAGCTCGCGGTCGGCGTCGCGGACGACCCGGACGAGGACGGACCCGGCGTCCTTGGCGGCGGCCGCCTCCATCTCGTCGATGTGCCGGGCCGTCAGGCCGAGCTCGAGCTCGATGTCCTCCAGGCTCGGCCGCGCGCCGACCCAGAACTCGCCGTGCCGCGCGTCGTCGAAGAACTCGTCGCTGTCACGCTCACCGAGCGGGCGGACGTAGAGGATCGCCTCGTGTCCGCCTCCCTCGGCCGGGTCGCGCGGCTCGAGGACCAGGACCGCATCGGGCTCGCGGTCGGCGCCGAGGCCGGTGAGGTGGGCGAAGGCGCTGTGCGGTCGGAAGACGTAGTCGGTGTCGTTGCTGCGCACCTTCAGGCCCCCGGCGGGGACGACGAGCCGCTCCCCCGGATGGTTCGCGCTGACCCGGGCGCGGCGGGCCGCGGCATACGGGGCGGCCGGCGAGGGGGCGGTCACGGTGGGGCGGCGGGGCGCCCAGTCCTCGCGGACGAACGAGCGGAACTCCTCCGTCGTCGGTCGGGCACGGTTGTCGGCCTTCTTCTGCTCTTCGCTCACCGCGTTATCGTCGCACGCCGGTGCGCCTCCGATCCGCCCGCGATCCTCGCCGGGGCGCCCGGTCGCAGGCCGGCGGCGGGAACTACGCTGACGCCATGGGGCTGGCGCGGCTGCGGATGGGGTACTCCGCATTCGGCCTCCTTCTCGCCGCGGGCATGTTCCTCGTCTCGACCTCGCCGAGCCTGCTGCCGCGCATGTGGTACTACCAGGGGCTCGTGAGCGGGATCTGTGCCGCGATCGGCTACGGCATCGGCACGCTCCTCGCCTGGCTCGGTCGCCGCCTGGCCCGCCTCGTCGACCTCTCCGTGCACATCGGTGAGACCCCCGGCCGGGTGCTGCGTCGCGGCGCCTACGCCGTCGGGGCGGTGGCGGTCGTCGTCATCACGACCGTCAACGTGCGCGCCCAGGCCTCGACGGCGGGCCTGGTCGGGATGCGGCCGCCGCGGCCGGGCGACTGGCCCCGGGCGGTCGCACTGGCCGTCGCCGTCGCCGTCGCCCTCGTCGGGGTGGCGCGGGGCCTGCGGTGGCTCACCCTATGGCTCGCCGGGGTCGTCGGTGCGGTCCTGCCCACCGCGGTGGCGACCGTCGTCGCGTCGCTCATCGTCGCCGTCCTCGCCGGCTGGCTCGCCGGCAACGTCGTCTTCCAGGAGTCGCTCGAGGCCGGGGGGCGGCTCGCCGCGCAGGTCAACGACACCCCACCGGTGGGGCGGTCGGCGCCGACGTCACCGCTGCGCTCGGGCAGCCCGCAGTCCTCGGAGGCGTGGGACACCCTCGGTTTCCAGGGGCAGCTGTTCGTCACGAGCGGGCCCACCCCGACGCAGATCGCGGCCGCGACGGGGCGCGCGGCGATGGAGCCGATCCGGGTCTACGCGGGGTTGTCCGGTGAGGGCAACAACCCACCGGCCCGCTCCATCGCGCGCACCGCCGACGCCGTCGTCGGCGAGCTGCGCCGGACGGGGGCCTTCAACCGGCGGGTCCTGGCCGTCATCACCACGACCGGCACCGGCTGGGTCGACGACTGGAGCGCCCAGGCGATCGAGTACCTCAGCGACGGCGACAGCGCGATCGCCGCAATGCAGTACTCCTACCTGCCGAGTGGCGTCGAGTTCCTCGCCGATCTCACCACTCCCGAGATCGCCGGCCGGGCCTTGTTCGACGCCGTGTATGCCGCGTGGTCGGCCCTGCCGGCGGACTCCCGTCCCCTGCTCGTCGTCGGGGGTGAGTCGCTCGGCTCGTACGGTGGGCAGGCCGCGTTCTCCAGCGTCGAGGACATGCTCAGCCGCGCCCAGGGCGGGGTCTGGGTGGGCACCCCGCACTTCACCCCGCTGGCCCGGGAGCTGACCTCCTCGCGCAACCCCGGCTCGCCGGAGATCGCTCCGGTCATCGACGCGGGGCGACACATCCGGTTCGCCACCTCCCCGGCCGACCTCACCCAGGACTACTACGGCCGGCCGTTCGGCACGTGGGAGTTCCCCCGCTTCGTCTACGCGCAGCACCCGTCCGACCCCGTCGTCTGGTGGGACCGCACCCTGCCATTCCAGCAGCCGGACTGGCTGACCGAGCCGCGAGGACGGGACGTCAGTGAGGACGTGACGTGGATCCCCGTCGTCACCTTCTGGCAGCTGACGATGGACCTGCCGATCGCCATCGACGCACCCCCCGGGCACGGCCACCACTACACGGCCGAGCTCGTCCCCGAGTGGGCGGCCGTGCTCGGCCGGTCCCCGACCGGGGACTACTCACGGATCATCGCCTCGATCCAGGCGACCGTCACGCCGATGCAGTAGGCCGCTCAGCAGCTCCGGTGTCGGCCGCTGCCGGGACCTCGGCGAGAGCGTCCGACGCCAGGTCCCGGGTTTCTCCAAACCGCTCTCGCCGACCCGGCCGCTGTGCCAGAATCCGGACCATGGGACGACATGTGCCTGGCAGCGTGCTGCGGGTACGCCTGGTGCGCAGTGCCGCCGTGTCGGCGGCGGCGCTCCTGGGAGCCGTCGCGGCCTCCTCGGGGGGCCTCGCCCCCATCCGGCTGAGCGGCCCGGGATCGACCGCGCTGGGCTGGGCGCTGCGGGCTCCCCTCGTCCTGGACGAGGCCTCCGGGCAGGCGGTCGCGATCCCGGTCGAGCAGGAGCCGCCGACCTCCCCGCTCGGCCCGCGAACCCGACCGACGACCCCCGTGCGCCTCGTGTCCACCGTCCCGGCCCGACCTTCCAGCCCCATAACGGTGCAACCCGCCGTCGACCGCACTCCCCCGCCGCCGAGCGCGAGGACCGGGACGGCGCCCGCGACCGACGGCACCTCGAACGACCGCACGACGCCGACGCCGACGGACACTCCCGTCGACACCGGCACGCCCCCTCGGACCCTCGTGCCGACGAGGCCGGACGGCCCGGGCCCGAGCGTCGTCACCCTCGTTCGACACAGGTGGGAGCCCGACACCTCGACGCCGGTGACTCCGGTGACGCTGGTCCCGGCGACGCCGGTGACGCCGGTGACGAGCGAACCGACCAGGCCGACCGAGCCGAAGAACCCGGCCGACCCGTGCCCGACAGCGGAGCCCACCGAGCAGACCCACCGCCACCGGCTCCGCATCGTCCACACCCTGCGGGTGGTCCTCCACCCGCGCCCGCACCGGTCCGCCTCGGCGACGTCCGCCCCGGACGCCGCCTCGGCGACGTCCGCCCCGGACGCAACGGTGAAGGCGCCGCCGGCGATCGCGCCGGTGAAGCCGCCCCGGCCGACGACGGCCCCGGCGAAGCCGGCCCGGCCGACGGTCCGCGGCTCCCACGACCACGATGCCGCCCCGCACCGCCACGGCGCGTCCGCGCACGACGGCCCTCGCCGCCACCACCACGACCACGACGGCTACCAGCCCCGGCACGCCGAGCGCCACTGATCCCACCCGCTCGGGCCGTAGGCTCGCGGTTGTGCAGCCCGCTCCGCCCCGGTTCAACATGGCGCGGTACTGCCTCGCCCCCGCTGCGCACCGCCCCGCCGAACACACCGGCCTCGTCGTCGTCCATGACGCCACCCGGCCCACCGACACCCTCGAGCGGTGGGGCTTCGCCCGGCTCGACGACGCCGTCCGCGCCTGCGCCGCGGGGCTGCTCGACGCCGGGCTCGTCCCCGGCGACCGGCTCGTTCTGCGGCTGGGCAACCGCAGCGAGGTCACCCTGCTCTTCTTCGGCGCCCTCGCCGCGGGCATCGTCGCTGTCCCGACCTCGTCCCAGCTGACCGCCGAGGAGCTCGCCTTCGTCCTCGACGACACCGGCGCGGCGGCGCTCGCGGTGAGCGAGGACCTCGAGGTCGGCGACGCGTCGCGGCCGCGGATCCGGCCGGTGGACGTGGGCCGGTGGATCGCCCACGGCGAGCGCGCGGCATACGCTGACACGGCCGCCGACGACCCGGCCTTCCTCGTCTACACGAGCGGGACCTCGGGGGTGCCCAAGGGCGTCCTGCACGCCCACCGATCCGCGTGGGGCCGCCGACCGATGTATGCCGGGTGGTACGGCATCGGTCCGACGGACGTCATGCTCCACGCCGGCGCGTTCAACTGGACCTACACGCTCGGGGTGGGGCTGACCGACCCCTGGGCCGTCGGAGCGACGGCGGTCGTCGTGGCGGGCGAGCGGGCCCGGGGCGGGTGGCCCGGTGTCCTCGCGGCGACCGGAGCGACGATCTTCGCCGCCGTCCCGGGCGTCTACCGCCAGCTCCTGGACCGGGCCCGGCCCGACGAGCTCGCGCTGCCCGCGCTGCGGCACGGGCTGACGGCCGGGGAGGCGCTCGCGCCCTCACTGTGGCGGCGCTGGCGGGAGGCGACGGGACTCGAGCTCTACGAGGCCCTCGGCATGAGCGAGATCTCGACGTTCGTCTCCTCCTCGCCGATGGTGCCGACCCGCCCCGGCAGCCCGGGCCGACCCCAGCAGGGGCGCCGGGTCGCGGTCCTGCCCACCGACCGCGCCGCGGGGACCCGGCCGCTGGTGGCCGGGCACACCGGGCTGCTCGCGGTCCATCGGTCCGATCCCGGCCTCATGCTGGGCTACTGGAACCGGCCGGAGGAGGATGCGGCAGCGCTGCGGGGAGAGTGGTTCGTCAGCGGCGACCTGGTCCACCTCGAGGACGGCTACGTCATCCACCACGGGCGCTCGGACGACGTGATGACCTCGATGGGCTACCGCGTCTCGCCGCTCGAGGTCGAGCACTGCCTCGTCCGGCATCCCGGCGTCGCCGATGCCGGGGTCGCGCAGACCTCGCCGCGGGACGGGATCCGGCTCATCACGGCGATCGTCGTCCCGGAGGATGCGGCATCTCCGCCCCTCGAGGAGGAGGTGCTGGCCCACTGCCGCGCACACCTCGCGGCATACAAGTGCCCGCGTCGCGTCGTGCTCGTCGACGCACTCCCGCGCACGCCCAACGGGAAGATCCGCCGGGGCCGGCTGCGCAACGCCGGGATCGACTGAGGCCGGCGCCCGTCACGCAACGACCTGCCGGTCAGTCGACCTCGACCCAGTCGAGGGTGCGCTCGACGGCCTTGCGCCACCCGGCATACCTCTCCTCGCGCTGCTGCTCGGACCACCGGGGCTCCCATCGCCGGTCCTGCGCCCAGTTGGCCCGCAGCTCGTCGGTGCCGCTCCAGAAGTCGACGGCCAGGCCAGCGGCATACGCCGCCCCGAGCGCGGTCGTCTCGGCGACGACCGGGCGCGACACCGGGACGCCGAGGATGTCCGCCTGGAGCTGCATGGCGAGGTCGTTGGCGGTCACGCCGCCGTCGACCTTGAGGGTGCTCAGCTCGCCGGGCAGCCCGGCGGCCGCAACGTCGGCGGCCATCGCGTCGGCGACGTCGCGGGACTGGTAGCAGATGGCCTCGAGGGCGGCCCGGGCGAGGTGCGCCTTCGTGTTGTAGCGGGAGAGCCCGACGACGACGCCGCGGGCGTCGCTGCGCCAGTAGGGGGCGAAGAGGCCGGAGAAGGCGGGGACGAAGTACATCCCGCCGTTGTCCTCGACGCTCGCCGCGAGTGCCTCGACCTCGGAGGCCTCGGAGATGACCCCCAGCTGGTCCCGGAGCCACTGCACGGCGCTCCCGGTCACGGCGATCGACCCCTCGAGGGCGTAGACCGGGTCGGCCTCCCCGAACCGGTAGGCCACGGTCGTCAACAGGCCGTGCTCGCTGCGGACGAGCTGGGTGCCGGTGTTGAGGACGAGGAAGTTGCCGGTGCCGTAGGTGTTCTTCGCCTCGCCGGGCGCGAAGCAGACCTGCCCGACGGTGGCCGCCTGCTGGTCGCCGAGAACGCCGGTGATGGGAACCTCCGCGGCCCGCTCCTGCGCCGTGGTGATGCCGTATGCCGTGGCGTGGCTCGAGGCGGCGATGGCCGGCAGCATGGCGCGCGGGACACCGAAGAAGCCGAGCAGCTCGTCGTCCCAGTCGAGGGTCTCCAGGTCCATGAGCATCGTCCGGCTCGCGTTCGTCACGTCGGTGACGTGGACGCCGCCGGCGGGGCCGCCGGTGAGGTTCCAGACCACCCAACTGTCGGGGGTGCCGAAGAGGGCGTCGCCGCGCTCGGCCGCCTCGCGCAGGCCGTCGACGTTCTCGAGGAGCCACTGCAGCTTGCCACCGGAGAAGTAGGCCGCGGGCGGCAGCCCCGCCCGATGCCGGATGACGTCCCCGCGGCCGTCGCGGTCGAGGGCGGCGGCGATGCCGGCGGTGCGGGTGTCCTGCCAGACGAGGGCGTTGTGCAGGGGCCGGCCGGTCCGCCGGTCCCAGACGAGCGTCGTCTCGCGCTGGTTCGTCACCCCGATCGCGACGAGGTCGCTCATCGAGAGACCGGCCTCGCCGACGGCGCTGCCGATGACGGTGCGGGTGTGCTCCCAGATCTCCAGTGGGTCGTGCTCGACCCAGCCCGCCCTCGGGAGGATCTGCTCGTGCTCGAGCTGATGGCGGGCGACCTCGCGCCCGTCGTGGTCGAAAATCATGAACCGGGTGCTCGTCGTGCCCTGGTCGACCGCGCCAACGAAGTCCGCCATGCCAGCGAGACTAGCGGGGGCATCGCGGGTTCGCCCGTGCCCGGGCAGCGCCCAGCCATCCGGCCGGGCCGAGCGCGGCGAGGTGGGCGGGACCGTCAGGGGACGAAGGGCCAGCCGTCGCGGATGCCGGGTTCGAGACCGGGCTCGATGTAGAACTCGCTGCCGAAGATGAGCGCGAACACATCCTGCGGGATGGCCAGGAACATCTCGATGTCGGTGGCCTGGCTGCGGTGGGCCTCGAGGGCGGCCCGCCGCTGCGGGATGTAGGCGGCCACGTCGACCCGCCAGTGGATCTCCGCTTCCGGCGAGCCGAGCGGGTTGCCGTCGTCCATCGGTGCGTCGGGGTCCATGCCTTCGTCCGCGAGGCCCGCGGCCCGTCCGGCGGCCATCATCGACCGCATCGCGTCACGGTTCATCGTCGACTCGAGCACTCTGGGCCGGCGGCGGGCGAGCTCGGCGCCGCGGTGGACGATGTGGTGCACCCGCACGTGGTCGGGGTGGCCGTACCCACCGTGCCAGTCGTAACCGACGACGACGTCGGCGTCCTCCTCGTCGAGGATCACCGCCAGCCGGCCGGCCGCCTCGTCGAGGTCGGCCCGATGCAGCGAGCCCTCCTCGTCGTTCTGCGCCCAGCCCCGCATCCCCGAGTCGGAGTAGCCGAGCCATGCGATCCGGGCGATCCCGAGAACCTGCGCCGACCGGGCCGCCTCGACCCGGCGCCGGTCGATGACGCTCTCGTCCGGCTCCAGGTCCTCGGGAGCCTCGCCGTGGTCGCCGTTCGTCGCGAAGACAACGACGACCCGGTCGCCCCCGGCGGCGGCCCGCGCCATCGACCCCGAGGTCTGCGAGGCCTCGTCGTCGGGGTGGGCATGGACGTACACGATCGTGGTCACCGCGCCATCATCGCCGACGACGGCGGTGCACGGGGATTTCGCCAACCCTCCATGGGGGCCGGGCCGGACGCGGCCGGGTCAGGCGGAGCGGGCGGTGCGCTCCGCGGCGCGGCGGCGGCCCCACTCCTCGCGCATCTCCGGGTCGGTCATGACGAGCCAGACGAGGCCGCAGTCGGCCGGGCCTTCGGCGCCCGGCACACATTGCGAGCACGGGTCGCCGTCCCGGATCGGGCAGGCCGGCATCGGCGGCGGGCGCCGGGGCGCCCCGGATCTCGTGGCCATGTCCGACCTCCTCCCCACAGTCTCGCCCCGCCCGAGAACCGGCCCGGGCGGCGGGTGCGGGGGCTGTGACCGAGGCCACCCGGCATACCCCCCGATGCGCCCCGTATGCTGCGGCGCACGCGAGAACGGCAGCCGCGCACCCGGGAACGCGTGGCGGCCCGAGACCAGGAGGCGACGCATGCAGTTCGGACGGTCCTACGAGGAGTTCGAGGTCGGCGCGACGTACCAGCACTGGCCGGGCAAGACGGTGACCGAGTACGACGACCACCTCTTCTGCCTCCTGACGATGAACCACCACCCGCTGCACCTGGACACCCACTACGCCGAGGAGACGACCCAGTTCGGCCGGAACGTCGTCGTCGGCAACTACGTCTACAGCCTCCTGCTCGGGATGAGCGTGCCCGACGTCTCCGGCAAGGCCATCGCCAACCTCGAGATCGAGAGCCTCAGGCACGTCGCACCGACCTTCCACGGGGACACCCTCTACGGCGAGACGACGGTGCTCGACAAGTGGGAGAGCACGAGCAAGGACGACCGGGGTGTGGTCCACGTCGAGACGATCGGCTACAACCAGGACGGGAAGGTGGTCTGCATCTTCCGGCGCAAGGTCATGGTGCCGAAGCAGAACTACCTTCAGGCGCGCGGCGGGGAGCAGCCCGGCCGTCCGGTGCCGCGGCCGGACAAGAACTGGCCCGGGCGGTAGGCGGTCACCTCGTGGTCAGGGTCCTGGCCCCGAGGCGGACGGAGTAGCCGGTCATCGGCGGGCCGGCCGCGCCGCCGGGGCGGCAGGTCGCGACGAGGAACGCGTGTTGGCCGTCCCCGGCGTCGAGGAGTGCCGGACCGGTCCGATGGGTGCATCCGGGCGCGAAGTGCACGCTGGGCCGGGTCGCGCCGGACGGTACGAGCCCCACGAGCCGGGCCGCGCCGCCCGGCTCGCTGCTGGAGACCGAGAAGTGGAGCCGGTCGCCGGTCCCGAGCGGCGCCATGGCGCTGCCGTCGCGGGTGAACGAGCCCCATACCGATTGGCCGGCGTCGACGAAGCCGACCACGGCGCCCCCGAGCGGCGTCGCCGGCAGCCGCCCCTCCTGGTCCCAGACCCGGCCGGAGCCGTCGGTCCAGACGATGCCGGTGACCTTGCCGGGGTCGGTGGCCTTGTCGTAGACCTCGACGAACGCCTGCAGCCCGGTACCGCCGAGCGGGGCGTTGTCCCCGCTCGCCCCGCCGGTCGCTTCCGGCGCGACCATGGCGAACTGGGTGGCGTTCGCCGGGAGCACCCCGATGAGCACGTGCGGGGCCGCGGAGCCGGTGCCCCACGTCACGGGCGGCGCCCCCGCGTCGGCGGAGCCCGGACCGGGACCCGGCACCGCTGAGCGGGCGAGCAGGGTCCGCCGTCCCGAGGCGTCGACGGTGTAGTAGCCGAGGTTCGCGTCGCTCGTCACCGACGGGTCGACGGTGACGACGAACCTCGAGGGGCCCGGGATGCGCTTGCCGTCCGAGTCACGGAACGGCGTGTCGGCACCGAGCGTCGCCGACACCGGATGCCCGGGCAGGCCGGTCCGGTCGGCCGGCACCGGGGCGGCACGGTCGACCCCGGCCAGGCCGGTCGCGACGACCGCCGCGGCGACCGCCAGGGCCGCGCCTGCCGACCCGGCCGCTGCGCGGCGCCGCCGCCGGCGGCGGCGACCGCCGGCGAGGACGGCATACGGGTCGAGGGCCATCGACGGGCCCGCGGACTCGTGGAACAGGGTGGCGATGTCGTCAGCCATGGTGCTCTCCCTCCGTGACGAGGGCCTCGCGCAGCCTGGCGAGTCCCCGAGAGGCGCTGCTCTTGACGGTGCCGAGGCCGATGCCGAGGGTCGCCGCGACCTCCTGCTCGGACACGTCGGCGTAGTACCGCAGGACGACGACCTGTCGCTCGCGGGGGGACAGGGTCGCCAGGGCCCGCACGAGGTAGTCGGTGTCCTCGATGCGTGGCTCGTGGCCCGCCCGATCGGGTGTCTCGGCGGTGAGGACCTCACGCGAGCGGCGGCGCCGGGTGTCGATGTGCTGGTTCAGCAGCACCTTGCGGGCGTATGCCGTGGCGCTGCCCCGGTCGATGCGCCGCCACGCGAGGTAGACCTTCTCGAGGGCGGCCTGAACCAGCTCCTCGGCCTGATGGGGGTCCCCGCAGATGAACCATGCGGTGCGGAGCAGCCGGGGCGAGGCATCGCGGACGAACGCAACGAAGTCCTCGTCGGACGCCGTCGTCATGGCCCCTCCCTTCCCGTGCGTCGTCGATGGTCCACCCTCTCCACGGATGAGACACCCGAAAGGTTGCGACGCCGCCTGGGACGCCGAGCCCGCCCGAGACCGTAGCCTGGGCCGAGCGGGCCCGCGCGGCCGGAGCGGACGGAGCGGACGGAGCGGACGAGAGGAGCGGTGCGGGTATGCCGTTCGACGTCACCGCCTTCACCTCGGCGTTCGTCACGCTCATCGTCATCCTCGACCCGCCGGGGGCCATCCCGGTATTCCTCGCCCTCACCCGCTCACTCGAGCCCAAGGAGCGCAACCGCGCCGCCCTGCGGGCCTCGCTCGTCGCGCTCGTCGTCATCGCGGTCTTCGCCGTCTTCGGCCAGCAGCTGCTCGACTACCTCCACATCTCGCTCCCGGCGTTGCAGGGCGGGCGGGCTGCTCCTGCTCATCGTGGCGCTCCAGCTGCTGACGGGGACCGAGTCCGAGCAGCAGGCCCAGCAGGGGGTCAACGTCGCCCTCGTGCCCCTCGGGACGCCGCTCCTTGCCGGACCGGGCGGGATCGTCGCCACGATGCTCGCCGTCCGCGGCGCCGACGGCGTCGTGGCGGTGCTGTCCGTCGCGCTCGCCCTCGTCGCCGCCCTGCTCGTCGTCTGGCTCACCCTTCGCTTCGCCGGACGCCTGCACCGGGTCCTGCGCGAGAGTGGCATTGTGCTGCTGAGCCGGATCGCCGGGCTCCTCCTGTCGGCCATCGCCGTGCAGATGGTGGCCGACAGCGTCCGCGCGTTCATCGAGGCCTGACCCGGAAGGAACACCCGTGGCCGAGATCGTCGACTACGTCCTCACCCTCTCCTGCCCTGACGCCCCGGGCATCGTCGCCGGCGTGACGAAGGTGCTCTTCGAGGCCGGTGCCAACATCGACGAGAGCCAGCAGTTCGGCGACGCCCGGACCGGGCGGTTCTTCATGCGGATCAGGTTCTCGGTCCCTGCGGCGGGGCCGGACCTGGGCCGGCTGCGCGCGGTGCTCGCCCCGGTGGGGCAGACCCTGGCGATGACCTGGCAGCTGCGGCCGGTGGCCGAGCCCTACCGCACGCTCGTCATGGTCAGCCGCTTCGGCCACTGTCTCAACGACCTGCTCTACCGCTGGAGCACCGGCAGCCTCGCGATGGAGGTCCCGGTCGTCGTCTCGAACCACGAGGACATGGAGCCGCTCGTGCGTGCGCACGGCATACCCTTCGAGCACGTCCCGGTGACGGCGGCGACGAAGCCCGAAGCCGAGGGGCGGCTGCGCGACCTGATCGTCGAGCACGACATCGACCTCGTCGTCCTCGCCCGGTACATGCAGATCCTCTCCGACGACCTCGCGGCCTCGATGCCGGGCCGCATCATCAACATCCACCATTCGTTCCTGCCGAGCTTCAAGGGCGCCAAGCCCTACCACCAGGCCTACGAGCGTGGGGTCAAGCTCGTCGGCGCGACGGCGCACTACGTCACGGCCGCCCTCGACGAGGGTCCGATCATCGAGCAGGACGTCATCCCCGCGGACCACCGGATGACTCCCGAGGACCTCGTCCGGGCGGGCGAGGAGGTCGAGGCCCGGGTGCTGGCACGCGCGGTGCGCTGGCACACCGAGAGCCGGATCATCCTCAACGAGCACCGGACCGTCGTCTTCAGCTGAGCGCCCGGGTCGAGGAGGCCCCTGGCGCAGCGACGGACAGGTTGCTGCAGGGCGGGGGTGTTGCAACACCCCCGCCCTGCAGGAACCTCTGCTAGCAGAGGTTCGTGCCGGCGGCGGGGGGAGGGGACAGGTAGCGTGCCGGGGGTGACGACGCCGGGGCAGGGCAGCGCGGACCGGGCGGTGCAGGGCGCCTTCGGGGGGATGCCCGCCCCGCTGTATGCCGCCAGCCCGTCCCGGCTGCTGGCGTTCGCCGACTGCCCCCGGCGCTACCGGCTGCAGTACCTCGACCGCCCCAAGCCGCGGCCTCGGCCGCAGCGCGCCCACACCTCCCTCGGCAACGCCGTCCACAACGCCCTGCGCGACTGGTGGGACCTGCCGCCGCAGCGGCGCTCACCCGAGGCGGGCGCCGACCTCGTCCGTCGCGGGTGGATCGACACCGGGTTCCGCGACCCTGACCAGTCCGCCCGGTGGCGCGAGCGGTCGGCCGCCCAGGTGGCGGCATACCTCACCGCCGTCGACCCGGGCACCCAGCCGGTCGGCGTCGAGCGCTCCGTCGCCTTCCGGACCGGCGGTCTGGCGCTGTCCGGCCGGATCGACCGGCTCGACGACCGGGACGGCGACCTCGTCGTCGTCGACTACAAGACGAGCCGCACCCCGCCCGGCGACGACGACGCCCGCACGTCGCTGCCGCTCGGCCTGTATGCCGCGGCCGTGTGGAAGATGTTCCGCCGCCGCTGCCTGCGGGTGGAGCTGCACCACGTGCCCAGCGGAACCGTCGCGGTGCACGAGCACACGCCGGAGTCGTTGACCCGCAAGGTCGACCAGGTCCGCTCGCTGTCGGCCGACGCTCGGCGCGCGGACGCCGACTTCGCCGAGCACGGTGCCGACTCGGCGATGTTCCCGCCCGTCGTCGGGCCGATCTGTCGATGGTGCGACCTGCGCGCGCACTGCCCCGAGGGCCAGGTGGCCGGCCCGGAGCGGTCCGGCTGGGCCGCCCTCGAGGACGACGACGGCTGACCCGCTCGACGAGCCCTCGACCGGGCCGACCGGCCTCTGGGCCCGGTCCCGGGGCGAGCCACCCGGACCGGGCCGCCTGCCACCGTCGAACCCGCCACACCGGGCTCGTCGCCACCTGCGCGGCTGTCACAATGAGGTGCCCGGCTCCCCGACGGAAGGCTGTCCCGTGCCCCCGAAGACGACCCGTGCCGCGGTGGTGGCCGTAGCGAACCAGAAGGGCGGCGTCGCCAAGACGACGACGGTCGCCTCGCTGGGTGCGGCCTTCGCCGAGCTCGGCAAGCGGGTGCTTCTCGTTGACCTCGATGCCCAGGCCTGCCTGACCTACAGCCTCGGTGTCGACCCCGACGCGGTCGAGTCATCGGTCCACGACGTCCTTCTCGGCCGCAGTGACCTCGCCGACGTCATCCTCGAGTGCGAGGACGGGGTCGACCTCGTGCCCAGCACGATCGACCTGGCCGGCGCCGAGGCGGTGCTGCTCGCGCGTCCGGCGCGGGAGTACGTGCTCCGTGAGGCGCTCGAGGCGGCCCGCCGTGACTACGACGTCGTCCTCCTCGACTGCTCGCCGAGCCTCGGCGTGCTCACCCTCAACGCCCTCACTGCGGCGAGCGGCGTCATCATCCCCATGCCGGCCGAGATGCTCGGTCACCGCGGGGTGGGCCAGCTGCTCGACACCGTCCGGGACGTGACGAAGATCCTCAACAAGAAGCTCGCCGTCCTCGGCATCCTCCCGACCCTCTACGACGGCCGGAGCACCCACTCCCGCGAGGTCCTCGCCGACGTCGGGGAGCGCTACGGCCTGCCCGTCCTCGAGCCGCCGATCCCGCGCACCATCCGCTTCGCCGAGGCGCCGGCGATCGGCCGGTCCATCCTCGCCACCGCCCGGTCCTCCAAGGGCGCGAGGGCCTACCGAGAGGTCGCCGAGGCCCTGTTGCCGCGGCTCTGACCGAGCGCCCGGCCGGACGCGCCGCGCCCGGACGCGCATCGGCCGCCCGGGCCCGCAGGCGACTCTCCCGCCTGGGATCCGGACGGCCGACCGTGATGTGCCCCGGTCGTGGGCGCGGGGGCACGGCCCGTGTCCGCGACCGGTCGTTCCCGCACCGAGCGAAGGCCCGGTGCGGGCCGAGGCGGCCGGCGGGTGCTCAGATGCCCGCCACCTCGGCGTCCTCGTACTCCGCCTCCTGGCGGGACTGCTCCACGTAGTGCTCGACGGATGCGGGCGAGAGCCGCCAGGCGATCGCCATCCAGTAGATGAGCAGGCTGAAGACGAAGGTCACGGGGAAGGCCGAGCCGAAGTGCAGGACACCCTGACCGCCCCCGTAGTCGCCGAGCCAGGACAGGAGCGCGAGCCCCGCCAGCCACGGCGCGTACCAGGCACCCGCCCGCCAGTCCCACTGGTGGTCGTCGCCGCGCGCCTGGTGGAGCGCGTAGGTCACGCCGAGCAGGGCGACGCCGATGAGGACGGCGACGAAGAGCTTGCTGTTGGTGTCCCAGCCCGTCCAGTAGACGATGAGGTTGGAGGACCAGAAGGCGAGGAACGGGATGATGTGCCCGCCCGGCAGGCGGAAGGGCCGCTCCTGGTCCGGCAACTGCCGGCGCAGCGCCATCATGACGAGCGGGCCGGAGCCGAAGGACAGCACCGTCGCCGAGGTGATGAACCCGACCAGCTGCTGCCAGCTCGGGAAGGGCAGGAAGAGGAACAACCCGATGACGAAGGCCGTGATCATGCTGAAGAGGGGCACGCCGCGGTTCGTCGTCCTGCCGAGGGCGTCGGGGGCGTTGCCGTTGCGGGACATCGCGTAGGAGATGCGAGCCGTCACCGTGATGTAGATGAGCCCCGTGTCGGCCGGTGAGACGACCGCGTCGATGTAGAGCAGGACCGCGAGCCAGGTCAGACCCAGGATCGTCGCGACCGCGGCGAGCGGGCCGAAGTCGTCGGTGAAGTTCAGCTTGGCCCAGCCGCCGGAGAAGTCGGTCGGGCGCAGGGCGCCGATGAAGGCGGCCTGGAGGGCGATGTAGAGGACGGCGGTGACGAGCACCGAGCCGATGACGGCTATCGGGACGTTGCGCCGCGGGTTGTCGGTCTCGCCGGCCAGCTCGATGCCCTGCCGGAAGCCGAGGTAGGAGAAGACGATGCCGGACGTCGCGATGGCGGTGAAGACGCCGTGCCATCCCTCGGGCCGGAAGCCCATGGACGTGAAGTTCGACCCCTGGAACTGGGTGAAGAGGAAGGCGCCGATGACGATCGTGATGATCGCGAGCTTCCACCACACGAGGGCATTGTTGACGCGGGCGAACCATCGGATCCCGACGTAGTTGATGACGACGAAGACCGCCATGAGCAGGATGCCGACGGCGAGCCCCATCCCGGTGAGGGTGTGGACGATGCTGCCGTCGGCCAGCGTGTTCTCCTTGGTGAACGCGGCGTACTTCGTCGCGTACTGCAAGGCGCCCTCGACCTCGATGGGGGCGACGCTCATGCACGCCACCCAGGTGATCCAGCCGGTCATGAAGCTGGCGATCGACCCGAAGCCGATGTGCGGGAAGCGGACCACCCCGCCGGAGAGCGGGAACATCGTGCCGAGCTCGGCGTAGCACAGGCCGATGAAGAGGATCATCACCCCGCCGAGCGCCCACGAGATGACGGCCGCGGGGCCGGCGGTGCGCGCGGCATTCATGGCGCCGAACAGCCAGCCGGACCCGATGATCGATCCCACGCTGGCGAACAGAAGACCGATCCGGCCCACGTGGCGCCGGAGATCGTGCTCGGTATCGACGTTGCGGGTGTCCTGTGTCGTTGCCACGGGCCCTCCTCGGTCGGTCGCTGGTCGAAACGGCCGGTCGGGTCCCGTCGACTCCGACACGTCCGTTTGGGCCTCTACCCGGCGAACCCCGGGAGAACCCCCGAGACACGAAGTCATGACATCTGTCATGGGTCCGCCGGGCCCGGCGGCGCTAAGACTCCTTCGTCGCCGAACATCCGTCCCGCGGCTGCCGCTGACGACGCCCGACCCGCGGCCGGGGCGCTCGTCCCCATCGGAAGGCTCGTCATGACCCGACGACCGCCCCTGCCCGGCTCCACCGCAGCGCGCCAGCGCGCCGGCCGCTCCGACCCGGGCAGGCACCCCACTCGACGCACCGCCCTGGTGACTGCCGGCGCGGCCGGCCTGGCACTGGGCGTGGCGGGCCGCGCCGGCGCGTCGTCCCCCGCGGCCCTTCCCGGGGTGACCGCCCCGGTCGCGGAGACCTCCGGCGGGGAGCTGACCAAGACCTTCTCGGCCGTGGCCTTCCGCCCCGACCTGCCCAGCACCACCTGGCAGGTCGGCAACGGGCTGTTCATCGTCTCGACCGCTGGGCCCGCGAGCTTCTACCTGCCCATCGACCTCCCGGTGGGCTCGAGGGTCGTTCGGCTGACCGGGTGGTTCAGCCGGACCGACACCGCGTCGGCGCCCAACATCGCCCTCCTGCGCAACGATCTGAACTCCCCGGCCCCGTTCCCCATCCTGGCGGTCGAGGGCGCCGTGCCGACGGGGGACACCCAGTCCGTGACGTCGACCGGCGACTACGTCATCGGGGCGACGGAGTGCCTGGTCGCCAGCGCGACGCTCCCCGGCGGCGACGCCTATCGGCTGGTGGGCGTCCAGGTGGGATACCTGCCGCCGGGGCGGAGCTTCACGCCCATCACCCCCGCCCGGGTCTACGACTCCCGCAGTGCGCAGCCGCAGCCCGGCCGGCTCAGTGGCTCATCGGGCCCGCGGGTCGTCTCGGTCGCCGACGGGCGGAGCGCACGGACGGGTGCGGTCGTCTCGCCGGACGTCGTCCCGGTGGGCGCGACGGCGGTCGCCTACAACCTCACGGTCACCGGCACGACCGGACCGGGCCATCTCGGTGTCGCACCGGGCACCGCGCGGACGACGCCCACGTCCGCGATCAACTGGACGTCGGCGCGGGTGACGCTGGCCAATGCCTCGACGGTCGCGCTGGATGCGGACCGGGAGATCGTCCTCATCCCGGCCGGGGCCTCGGCCCATGTCGTCGTCGACGTCGTCGGCTTCTACGCCTGAGGGGCGGCGGGTATGCCGCGGGCCCCCCGGCCCCCCGCGGCATACCCGCCACGGTCAGCTCTTGGACGCCTCGCCGCTCTGCTGCCCGCCACGGGTGCGCTTGCGGTTGCGGCTTCGTCGCCGGCCCCCGCCCTCCCGGGTCTCGCCACGCCCCTGGCCGCCCTGGCCGGACGTGCCCGACCCGGCGCCGCCGCCGGAGCCACTCGACCCGCCGCCACGACGGCCACCACTCGAGCGGCCGCCGCCGCCACCGCCGCCGCCGGCGCTGCGCCGCCCGCCCGAGCGGCCGGTCTCGCCGAGGTCCTCGAGGCGCTCGGCATCGAGGCCCTCCCGGGTGCGTTGCGCCGAGGGCAGCCGGCCGGTCGCCTCGCTCGGGATCTCGAGGTCGGCGTAGAACTTCTCGGACGAGGAGTAGGTCTCCACCGGCTCGGGGATGCCGAGGTCGAGGCCCTTGTTGATCAGGCCCCACCGCGGCATGTCCTCCCAGTCGACGAAGGTCACGGCGATGCCGGTGTTGCCCGCGCGGCCGGTGCGGCCGGTGCGGTGCAGGTAGGTCTTCTCGTCCTCGGGGCACTGGTAGTTGACGACGTGGGTGACGTGCTCGACGTCGATGCCGCGGGCCGCGACATCGGTGGCGACGAGGATGTCGACCTTGCCGTTGCGGAAGGCCCGCAGCGCCTGCTCGCGGGCACCCTGCCCGAGGTCCCCGTGGATGGCGGCCGCTGCGAAGCCCCGGTCGACGAGCTCGTCGGCCACCTTGGCCGCGGTGCGCTTGGTGCGGCTGAAGACGATGGTGAGGCCGCGGCCCTCCGCCTGGAGCAGCCGGGCGAGCATCTCGATCTTGTCCATCGCATGGGCGCGGTAGACGAACTGCTCGATGGCCGCGACGGTGTGCCGGTCGTCGTCGCCCTCGGACATCGCCCGGATGTGGGTCGGCTGGGTCATGTAGCGGCGGGCGAGCGCGACGACGGCGCCGGGCATCGTCGCGCTGAACAGCATCGTCTGCCGCCCCGCCGGAGTGAGCGACAGGATGCGCTCGACGTCGGGGAGGAAGCCGAGGTCGAGCATCTCGTCGGCCTCGTCGAGCACGACGGTCCGCGCGTGGCCGAGCTGGAGGTGGCCCTGCTGGGCGAGGTCGAGGAGCCGACCCGGGGTGCCCACGACGACCTCGACGCCGCGGCGCAACGCCTCGACCTGCGGCTCGTAGGCCCGGCCCCCGTAGACGGTGAGCACCCGGATGCCGCGCTTCGCGCCGGCGCGCTCGAGGTCGCCCGCGACCTGCATGGCCAGCTCGCGGGTCGGGGTGACGGCCAGGGCCTGCGGCTTGCCCGCCGACGGGAGGTCGGCGAAGGCGTCGTCGGACGGGGCGATGGTGTTGTGGAGGATCGGGATCCCGAAGCCGAGGGTCTTGCCGGTGCCGGTCTTGGCCTGGCCGATGATGTCGTGGCGGTCGAGGGCGACCGGCAGGGTCATCGCCTGGATCGGAAAGGGGCTGGTGATCCCCTGGTCGGCGAGCGCGGCAACGATGTCGGGATGGATCGAGAAGTCGGAGAAGGAAGGCTGGACGTCGGTCATGGAACTCTCGTGATCGGCGGCGGGAGACCCGGGGGTCCCACCTGGCTGCGGGCCGATCGGAGGTCTTCGCGGGCGGCGAGCCGCCCTAAGGAGCATGCGCGTTCGCATGCGCTGTCGTGCCGACCGGGCACCGTGGACGCGGACAGTCTAGCCGGGGGAAGGTCTCGCCCCGACCCCGCGCCGGGCCGGGGGCCGGCGCGGGCACCCCGGCGATAGGCTCCGCCCCATGGAGCACAGCCTCTCGGACCCGGACTACCGCGCGGCCGTCGTCGACCTGCTCGGGGTGCTCGCGTACGGCGAGCTGACGGCCTTCATCCGGATGGCCGGTGACTCCGACCTTGCGCCTTCGCTCCGGCTGAAGGCCGACATGGCGGGGCTGGCGACCCGGGAGTTCCGCCAGTACGAGCAGCTCGTCGAGCGGATGCGGGACATGGACATCGACCCCGACCGGGCCATGGAGCCGTTCGTCGCGCCGTTCACGGCCTACCACGAGCGGACCCGGCCCCGGTCCTGGCTCGAGGGGCTCGTCAAGGCCTTCGTCGGCGAGGGGATCGCCAAGGACTTCTACCGCGAGATGGCGGCGTACGTCGACCCGGAGACCCGTGAGGTGATGAACCTCGCTCTCGATGACATCGGCGAGGCGGAGTTCATCGTCGGCGTCGTCCGGGATGCCATCAAGACCGAACCGCGGGCGGCGGGACGGCTGGCCCTGTGGGGTCGGCGGCTGCTCGGGGAGGCGCTCTCGCAGGCGCAGGCCGTGGCGGTCACCCGGGACCCGCTCGCGGCGTTCCTCATCGGTGGTGGTGCCGACCTGGCCGCGGTCGGGGAGATGTTCACCCGGCTCACCGAGCGGCATACCGAGCGGATGGCCCGGCTGGGCCTGCACGCCTGACCCGGCCCGGCCGACCCGGCCGAGGGCGGAACGCCGCCCGGCCGGGTCGGCCGGGCGGGGTCAGGCGACCCCGAAGCCGACCCGCCCCTTCTCCGACTCGCCGATCTGCACCCAGCCCAGCGCGCCGCCGGGGACGAGGATGCGCCGGCCCTTGGTGTCGGTGAGGCTGATGACGTCGCCGGATGCCAGCGCCTTCTCGACGGCGCCGGCCACCTGGTCGGGGCTGTCGTCGGTCTCGAACGTGATCTCGCGCGCGACGTTCTGCACGCCGATCTTGACCTCCACGGTCGGTCCTTTCGTCGGGTTCGTCGGCCCGGCCTCCTCGGCCGGGCCCGGGCTGGATGCCAGCCCGGTTCATCGTCGGTGTTGCTGCGAGCGGGCCGGGAGCGCCGCCGCCTGCCCGGTCTAACCCGTCGAGGCCCCGGATCCTTCCACCTCGACCATCGGGAAGGCGCCGAGCCCCCGCCAGGCGAGGGTGCTGGTCAGCTCGGCCGCCTCGGCCTGCGGGATCGGCCCGTCCTGGGCGAGCCAGTGCCGGGCGGTGACCTGGGCCAGGCCGGCGAGGGCGGTGCCGAGCATGAGCGCCCGCTCGCTGTCCGCTCCGGTCTCCTCGGCGATGACGTCCGCGATCGCCTCGGCGCAGACGGCCTCGACCTCGTCGAGCCGCTGCCGGACCGCGGAGACGCCGGTGAGGTCGGACTCGAAGACCATCCGGAACGCGCCGTCCTCCCGGGCGACGAAGGCGAAGTACGCCGCGATCGTCGCCTGGACCCGCTCCTTGTTGTCGTGGGTCGCCCCGATCGCGTCGATGACGAGCCGCTCGAGGGTCTGGCAGTGCTGGTCCAGCAGGGCCAGGTAGAGGTCGAGCTTGCCCGGGAAGTGCTGGTAGAGAACCGGCTTCGAGACGCCGGCCCGCTCGGCGATCTCGTCCATCGCCGCGGCGTGGTAGCCACGGGCGACGAAGACGGCCTGCGCCGCCTCGAGCAGCTGCGCGCGACGTTGCGAGCGCGGCAGGCGCGAGCCGCGAGTCGCGGACGGGTCTGTGGTGCTCATCGTTCTCCTCGGCAGCGGTCTCTTGGTGCCCCGGTCATGCTACGCATGTGCGGCGGCCTCGGCGCGCCGCGACCGCGAGGCGGCCCGGTGGTGCCGGCCGGGTGAGCGAGCTCCGGGCCCGGGCCGGTGCCGCTTGTATCGTGCCCGCATGGGTATGCCGCCCCTCGTCCCGCCGGGCGCCGAGCTGTCCGCCTCGGAGCGGACCCGCTATGCCCGCCACCTCCTCCTCCCCGAGCTCGGCGGGGGCGGTCAGCGACGGCTGCGCGCGGCCCGGGTCCTCGTCGTCGGGGCCGGCGGGCTCGGCTCGCCGGCCCTGCTCTATCTCGCGGCGGCCGGCGTGGGGACACTCGGCATCGTCGACGACGACGTCGTGGACACGACGAACCTCCAGCGCCAGGTCCTCCACCGCGACGCCGACGTCGGTCGGCGCAAGACCGCGTCCGCCGCCGATGCCGTGCGCTCGCTCAACCCGGACGTGCGCGTCCTCGTGCATCCGACCCGGCTCACGGCGGCCAACGCCCTCGAGATCCTCGCCGACTACGACGTCGTTCTCGACGGGGCCGACAACCTGCCGACCCGCTACCTCGTCGGCGATGCCTGCGCCCGGCTCGGCCTGCCGCATGTGTGGGGGTCGGTCTACCGCTTCGACGGGCAGGTCAGCGTGTGGTTCGCCGGCCGTGGCCCGTGCTATGCCTGCGTCTTCCCGGCCATGCCTCCCGCCGACGCCGTGCCGTCGTGCTCGACCGGAGGGGTCCTCGGCTCGGTCTGTGCCTCGGTCGGCTCGGTCATGGCGACCGAGGCGGTCAAGCTCGTCACGGGCCTCGGTGAGGTCCTCCTCGGCCGCCTCCTGGTCCACGACGCGCTGCGCCAGCGGTGGCGGGAGCTGTCCGTGCGCGCGAACCCCGAGTGCCCGGTGTGCCGGCCCGACGCCGATCCGCTGCGGCCGCTCGGCGTCGCCACCGAGCCGGCGGCGACGAGCGCGCCCCCGGACGCGGCGCCCGAGGTGACCGTCGAGGAGGTCGCCCGCCGGCTGGCCGACCGGGCGAGGGGGGGAGCGGACGTCCTCCTGCTCGACGTCCGCGAACCGGGCGAGCGCGAGGTGGTGACCATCCCCGGAGACGTCGCCGTGCCGCTCGCCGCGGTCCGCAGCGGCGAGCACGAGCCGTTGCCGGACGGCATACCCGTCCTCGTCTACTGCAAGTCGGGTGCCCGCTCGGCCGAGGCGGCGGCGATCCTGCGGCGTCGAGGCGTCGATGCGCGCAACGTCGCCGGCGGCGTCCTCGCCTGGGTCGCCGAGATCGACCCGACCCTGCCGGGGTACTGAGGTGGCGTCGGCGACCGATCCGGGACCGGGGCTGCCCACCGAGTTCGCCGAGGAGGTCCTCGACCTCGTCGCGGCGATCCCGGAGGGCCGGGTCCTCACCTACGGCGACGTGGCGGAGATCGTCGGCCGGGGCGGACCTCGAGGGGTCGGCTCGGTCATGGCGCGCTTCGGCGGCGACGTGCCGTGGTGGCGGGTGCTGCGGGCCGGCGGTCTGCCGCCGCCAGGGTTGGAGGACCGGGCGCTGAAGCACTACCGCGCGGAAGGCACCCCGCTCATCGGGGGAGCGCTCGCCGGGCGCCGCGTCGACCTGGCCGCCGCCAGGTGGGATGGTCCCGGTGTCGCCGACGCGTGATGGAATCCCCGGCGTGCTCTCTCTCGTCCGCTCCGCACCGACCGATGCCGCCGAGCCTCCGCTCGACCCGGTGCAGCGCGCCGTCGTCCGACATCGCGGCGGCCTGCTCCGGGTCCTGGGCGCCCCCGGCACCGGCAAGACAACCCTCGCCGTCGAGGCCGTCGTCGAGCGGGTCCGCTCGGGGGAGGCGTCCCCGGACCAGTGCCTGCTCCTCGCCTCCACGCGCGTCGCGGCCGGCGCGCTGCGGGACCGGATCACGGCCAGGCTCGGGGGGACCTCGACCGAGCCGCTCGCCCGCACGCCGGCCTCCCTCGGGTTCGGCATCCTGCGCCGGGCCTCGGCCCTGCGCGGCGCCCCGGCCCCGCGGCTGCTGAGCGGACCCGAACAGGACGTCATCCTCCGCGACCTGCTCGCCGGCCATGCCGAGGGGGTCGGCGCCCGCCCACCCTGGCCCGAGCGGGTCGAGCCGGCCCTGGCGACCCGGGCCTTCCGCGGTGAGCTGCGCGACCTGCTCATGCGCGCCGTCGAGCACGGCCTCGACGACGGGGACCTGGCCCGGCTCGGTGAGCAGCACGACCGGCCCGAGTGGGTCGCCGCCGCCCAGGTGCTCCGGGAGTACGACGAGGTGACGGCACTGTCCGCGCCGGGGGCCTTCGACCCGGCGTCGATCCTCGGTGCAGCCGCCGACCTGCTGCTGGGGGATCCGGACGCGCTGGATGCCCTGCGCGGGTCACTGCGCCTCGTCGTCGTCGACGACGCGCAGGAGCTGACCCGGCCCGCGCTGCGGCTGCTGTCGGTTCTCGCCGGCCCCGCGGCCGGTGGCACCTCGGCCCCCGACCTCATCCTCGTCGGCGACCCCGACGCGGCCACCCAGACCTTCCGAGGGGCCGACCCCGCGATCCTCGCCCACGACTGGGTCGGCCTCGCCCGGACCACCCGCGGGGGCGAGACGGAGCCGGCCGCGCCGACGCTCGTCCTGCCGACGGCATACCGTTCCCCGGCCCGGGTCCGCGAGGTCCTCGGCCGGGTCGCCGGGCACATCGGTGTGCTCGGCGACCCGGGCCACCGGTCCGCGACCGCGGGCCCGGACGGCGGTCAGGTCGAGGTCCACCTCCTGCGGGCCGTCTCGCAGGAGGCCGCCCTCGTCGCGGCCCGGCTTCGCGAGGAGCACCTCCTGCGCGGGGTCCCCTGGTCGCAGATGGCGGTGATCGTCCGGGGCCAGGCCCGCACGAGCACGCTGCGCAGGGTGCTCGCCGCGTCGGGGGTGCCGGTCAGCGCCTCGGCGACCGACCTGCCCGTCCGCGACGAGGTCGCCGTCCGTCCGCTCCTCGCGCTCCTCGACGTCGTCATCGGCCTCACCCTGCGGGGCGAGGAGGCGATCGACCCCCAGGTCGCCGTCGATGTGCTCACCTCGCCGCTCGGGGGCGCCGACGCCGTCGCCGTGCGTCGGCTCAGGCGGGTGCTACGCCGCGACGAGCTCGAGGCGGGCGGCGCTCGCCCGAGCGAGGTCCTGCTCGCCGAGTCGCTGCTCGCGCCGGTCCGCCTGGCCCAGCACGGTCCCGAGGCCGCGCCGGCCCGCAGGCTCGCCCGGGTCATCGCGGCAGGAGTGGCGGCCGCGGCGACCGAGCCGGACGACGTTCGGCCGCGCTGGGCCACGGGCGTGAGCGCCGAAACGGTGCTGTGGGCGATGTGGGACGCCGCCGGCCTGGCGGGGCCCTGGCGGGACGCGGCGCTCGCCGGGGGCCTGTCGGGGGTGCGGGCCGATCGTGACCTCGACGCCGTCCTCGCGCTCTTCGACGCCGCCGCCCGGTTCGCCGACCGCCTTCCCGGGGCGGGGCCGGATCGGTTCCTCGACCACGTCCAGGGGCAGGACGTGCCCGGCGACACCCTCGTCGCCCGGGCGCCCGCGGGGGAGTCGGTCGCCGTCCTCACCCCCCAGGCGGCCGTGGGCCGGGCCTGGGACATCGTCGTCGTCGCGGGGGTCCAGGAGGGGGTGTGGCCGGACCTGCGGCTGCGCGGTAGCCTCCTCGGCTCGGCCGACCTCGTCGATGCCGTGGCCGGGCGCCTGGCGCCCGGCGGCGACCTGGCGCCGGGCCGGCGGCGGGCGGCCCAGGCGGCCGTCCGCCACGACGAGACGCGCCTCTTCCTCGTGGCCCTCTCCCGGGCCGCGCGGACGCTGCTCGTCACCGCAGTCCGCAGCGAGGACGAGCAGCCCTCGCCGTACCTCGATGTCGTCCTCCCGTTGCCGGACCGGGCCGAGGGTCGTCCGTTCTCTGAGGTCGAGCGGCCGATGACCCTCGCGGCCCTCGTCGCGGCGCTCCGCCGCGACCTCGTCGGACCCGACCCGGCCGCCCGGGGCGCCGCCGTGACCGGTCTGGCCCGGCTGGCCCGAGCCGCGGTCCCCGGTGCCGACCCGGACCGGTGGTGGGCCCTGGCCGGGGCGAGCGACGACCGGCCCCGGCGGGCGGCCGAGGCGCCGGTGCACGTCCGTCCCTCGCAGATCGAGGGGTTCGGCGTGTGCCAGCTGCGCTGGGCCCTGACGAACGCAGGTGGCGACGGTCCCTCGCTCGGCGCCCAGGACATCGGCACCCTCGTCCACGAGGTCGCCCACGAGGCTCACGAGGCGGGGGAGCGGGACCTGTCCTCGTTGCGGGTCCGGCTCGACGCGAAGTGGGGCCGGCTCGGGATGCCGTCGGGCTGGCTCGCCGACCGCAAGCGCCGCGACGCCGGCCTCATGCTCGAGCGGCTCGCCCGCTACTGGGCCGAGGCGGAGGCGGCCGGCTGGACCGCCGTCGCCGCCGAGGCGTCGATGCGGGTCGCCCTCGGTCGAGCGGTCGTCCGCGGCCAGGTCGACCGGCTCGAGCGGAGCGATCTGGGGCTGCGGGTCATCGACTACAAGACCGGGAGCAGCAAGCCCAGCCGCAAGGAGATCCCGCGGCACGCCCAGCTCGGCGCCTACCAGCTCGCCGTCGAGCACGGCGGCTTCCCCGACCTCGGCGAGCGCAGCGCCGGCGCCGCGCTCCTGCAGCTCGGCAAGGCGGCCGGCGTCTCGACGACCCTCACCGAGCAGGTCGCCCTGGCCGACGACGAGGACCCGGGCTGGGCCGAGACGCTGCTGGCCGAGGTCGCCGACGGCATGGCCGGCTCCCGGTTCACCGCCACGGTCTCGGAGCGTTGCCGGATCTGCCCGGTCATCGCCTCGTGTCCGGCCCAGCCCGAGGGGCGGCGGATCTGATGGGCCACCTCACCGCCGCCGCCATCGCCTCCGCCCTCGGCCAGCCGCCGCCCACCCCTGAGCAGGTGGCCGTCATCGAGGCGCCGCCGCGCCCCACGCTCGTCATCGCCGGCGCCGGTTCCGGCAAGACCGAGACGATGGCGGCGCGGGTCGTCTGGCTCGTCGCCAACGGCCTCGTCGAGCCCGACCAGGTCCTCGGCCTCACCTTCACCCGTAAGGCGGCGACCGAGCTGTCCGAGCGCATCGACCGGCGCCTCTCCCGGCTGCGCAGCGAGGGCCTGTGGACCCCCGGCACGGAGGAGGGCGCCGAGGTGCTCGGCGGCAGTCCCACCGTGTCCACGTACCACGCGTATGCCGGCCGGCTGGTCCGCGAGCACGGCCTCCGGCTCGGCTACGAGGCCGACTCGCGGCTGCTGTCCGAGGCGGCAGCCTGGCAGTACGCCCACGAGGCCGTCCTCGCGTACGACGGCCCGATGGAGCTCGTCGACAAGAGCGAGAACACCGTCACCGCCGCCGTGGTCGATCTCGCCGGCGAGATGGCCGAGCACCTTCGCGGCCCCGACGAGGTGCTCGCACACCTCGAGCGGGTCATCGCCGCCCTCGAGGCGGTTCCGCGGGGGGAGACCCGCAAGTCGAAGCACCCGGCATCCGAGGTCCTCACCAACCTCCGACTGCGCCGCGCGGTCGTGCCGGTCGTCTCCCGGTACCGCGCGCTCAAGCGAGCCCGCGACGCGATGGACTTCTCCGACCAGATGGCGCTCGCGGCCGAGCTCGCCATCGGGTTCGCCGATGTCGGCGCCATCGAGCGGGACCGTTATGCCGCGGTCCTCCTCGACGAGTTCCAGGACACCTCGGAGGCTCAGCTCGCCCTGCTGCGCGCCCTCTTCGCGGCCGGCCCGGCCCCCGTGCCGGTCACCGCGGTCGGCGACCCGCACCAGTCGATCTACGGTTGGCGGGGGGCGAGCGCGACGACGCTGTCCCGCTTCCCCCAGGACTTCGCCACCCCGGACGGCCCGGCGCCCGTCCTGCCGCTGTCGGTGAGCTGGCGCAACGACCGGGCGATCCTCTCGGTGGCCAACGAGGTCGCCGGGCCATTGCTGCGGGCCTCGGCCGTCCCCGTCCGACCGCTCGCCGAGCGGCCGGGGGCCGGTCCCGGTGGAGTGACCCTCGCCCGCACCGAGACGCTCGAGGACGAGGCGGGCCTCATCGCCGACTGGCTCGGTGAGCTGCGGGAGCGGGTCCCCGCAGCCACGGCGGCCGTCCTGTGTCGCAAGCGGGCCCAGTTCGGCCCGGTCATCGACGCCCTGTCGGCCCGCGGCATACCGCACGAGGTCGTCGGGCTCGGCGGCCTCCTGCTCACCCCCGAGGTCGAGGACCTCGTCGCGCTCCTCCACGTCGTCGAGGACGCGGCGCGCGGCGACCACCTCATCCGGCTGTTGACCGGGCCGTCGGTCCGGGCCGGGATCGCCGATCTCGACGGCCTGGCCGCGTGGGCGCGGCACCGGCAGCGACTCCGCCTCGAGCAGGCGGGGCCGAGCCCCCGCGACCACGCGCCGGAATCCGCCGATCGGCCGAGCATCGTCGAAGCGCTCGACGAGCTGCCTCCAGCGGGATGGGTCGGGCCCGAGGGCGAACAGATCGGCCCCGTGGCCCGTGAGCGGCTGGCGGGACTCGCCGCGGTCGTACGCCGGCTGCGGGGGCTCGCCGCGCTCCCGCTCGCCGATCTCGTCGGCGAGGCCGAGCGCGCCCTCGGGCTCGACATCGAGGTGCTCTCCCGGCCCGAGTACACGCCCGCGGCCGCGCGGGCCCACCTCGACGCCTTCGCCGACGTCGCCGCCTCGTTCGCCGTGTCGGCCGACCGACCCACCCTCGGGGGCTTCCTCGCCTGGGTCGCCGCCGCGATCGACCAGGAGCGCGGGCTCGACCGCGGCTTCATCGAGGCCTCCGGCGATGCCGTCCAGGTGATGACGGTCCACGCCGCGAAGGGGCTGGAGTGGGACGCGGTCGCGGTTCCCGGCCTCGTCGAGGCGGGCTTTCCCGACCACTCCGCCAAGGTCTCCCGGCCGGTGGACGGGGAGTGGGTGGCCGCGCAGGCCAAGGACAAGGGATGGCTGGCCGGCCTCACCGACGGCGGCATCCCGTTCGACCTCCGGGGCGACCGGGATGGCCTGCCGACCCTGCGCTGGTCAGCGGCCCAGGACTGGGAGGACCTCGCGGCCTCCCTCACCCGCTTCGAGCGGGAGGGGGGCGAGCACGCCGTCACGGAGGAGCGGCGGCTCGCCTATGTCGCGGCCACCCGGGCCCGGCACGCGCTGCTGCTGACCGCGAGCGTCTGGACCGCCGCGTCGACGCCCCGGCTCACCTCCCGGTTCCTCCTCGAGGTGCGTGCGGCCGCCGCCGCCGGCCGGCTTCGTGCCGACGAGCGATGCTGGGCCGACCCGCCCGAGCCGGGTCCGGACGTCGTCCGTCCTGGCAGCGAGGAGGCGGCGCAGCTCGCCTGGCCGGTCGACGCGATGGCCCACCGCCGACCGGCGCTCGCCGAGGCGGCGACGAGGGTCCGTGCCGCCGTCGCCGACGGCGCGCGCACGGCCCCGGGCGCCGGTTTGCCGCCTGCCCCCGACCGCGGGCCGACGCCGGCCCGGGACGTCGAGATCGACCTCCTGCTCGCGGAGCGCGACGCCGGCCGGACCCGCGTCGGCGAGGCGGTCCAGCTCGGGCCGCACCTGTCGACCTCGGCCCTCGTCGCCCTCGCTCGCGACCGGGACGCCTTCGCTCTCGACCTGCGCCGGCCGGTTCCTACCGCCCCCGCTCGGGCGGCGCGCCGGGGGACCGCGTTCCACGCCTGGGTCGAGCAGCACTACGCGAGCGCGTCGATCGTCGAGGTGTCCGAGCTCCCGGGCAGTGCGGACGACGACCCGGACGACGAGGCGGCGCTCGCGGCGATGAAGGAGCGGTTCCTCGCCGGTGAGTGGGCCGACCGAGTGCCCGTCGAGGTCGAGACGTCGGTCGAGACGGTGCTCGACGGCGTGGCGGTCCGCGGTCGGATCGACGCGGTGTTCACCCGCGAGGACGGGGGCTTCACCGTCGTGGACTGGAAGACCGGGCCCCCGCCCTCAGGGGAGGAGGCCCGGACCCGGGCGCTGCAGCTCGCGGCATACCGACTGGCCTTCGCCCGGCTGCGGGACGTGGAGCCGGATCGGGTCGACGCGGCGTTCTACTACGCGCGGACCGGTGAGACGGTCCGACCGGACCTGCCTGGGCTGGAGGAGATCAGCGCCGTGCTGCGGCCGGACCGGTGACCGGACCGGCCCAGGACCACCGGGGGAGGGTCAACCGGTCGGGAATGCCGTCGGCGCCGGGGTCGGCGAGGCTCGCGCGGAGTAGCGGGCGGGACCGCCCAGAGCCTCGCCCCGGTAGGTCGCCCACCGCGTCGTGGCTGGTCGCGGCCGTCCCGTCGGTGTCCGGCACGGATCCGCGTGCGACAAGGCTCTCACTGGAGCCAGGGCGGCAACTCCTTGTCGGGCCGCCGGGGCTCCGCTTCGGGCTGGGGTTCCGGCTCCGGCTCGGGTTCGGGCTCCGGTTCCGGCTCGGGCTCCGGCTCGGGCTCGGGCTCCGGCTCGGGCTCGGGCTCCGGTTCCGGCTCGGGCTGGGGCTCGGGCTCCGGTTCCGGTTCCGGCTGGGGCTCCGGTTCCGGCGAGGGCAGCTCCGGCAGGTCCTCGTCGTCCTCGTCCTCGAGGATCGGCGGCGGCGTCTGCCGCGGGCGGATGACCGGCGGGTCGAGGCTGGTCCGCCGGTAGTCGTCGGCCTCCGCGTGCTCGTCGTGGACGGCCGCGTCGAGCCGCTTCAGTTGGGTCGTGAGGACCCCGACCGTGTCGCCGCGCCCCTCGGCGAGAGCGGTCATCAGTCGGCCGAGGATGGCCAGCTCGCTGCCGAGCCGCGCCCGGATCACGAGGTGGCGGTCCGGCCGCTCGACCCGGGCGTGGGCGTAGGCCTCGATCACCGTGTCGACGGTGTCCGGGTGCGCCTCGGCGACGAGGGCGGCGAAGTCGTCTGCGGGGTCGGCGACCTTGGCGTCCTCCCAGCCGGTCAACGCCCGGATCCGCCCCGTCGAGGAGTCCGCCTCGTCCTCGAAGACCGCGAGCACCTGGTCTCCGGTCAGGTCGCCGTGGACCGGGGTCGGGGCGAAGCGCCACAGCGTGACGTCCTCCAGCGCCCTCTCCCACCGGGCGAGCAGGCCGGCCGGGACCTTGCCGCTCTGGGCGGCCCGGTCCAGTTCGGCGAGCCGCCGGGTGCGGTAGTCGTCGGCGTCGTAGGACGGCATTCCAGCCTCGTCGTAGAGCGCGATGTCGGTGTTGTGCAGGGCGGCGATCGCCCGGCCGAGCTCGGCGGCGATGCCGGGCCCCGGAGGCAGCTCGGCGAAGTCGAGCTGGCGGCCGGGCAGGTAGGGATAGACGACCGCCCGGCCGCCCTCCTTCAGCTCGACGAAGCCCTTGGGTGAGGGAACCGCGAAGGGGAGCCGTCGCGCGAGGAGGCCGAGCAGCGCCACGGATAGCTCCATCCGGGCGGCTGCGGCGGCGGTGCGGGGGGCCCGCACGACCCAGCGACGGTGCTGGGCGTCCTCGACGAAGGCGATGTCGAAACTCTGGTCCGGCGTGCTCGGCAGCGCCTCGACCGTGGCCGGGTCCAGCTCGGGTACCGCCGCACCGGCCAGCGCGGCGAGGAAGGAGGGCGTGCGTTCCACAGGGCCACCGTATGCCGCACCGCCGCCGAGGTCTGGGACGCCACGTAGGGTTGCTCGATATGGCTCGTCCACCACGCCTCGAGGGCCTCGCCCTCGCCCGGGCCGGCCTCGACCGTCGCGCCGACCTGCGGGCACGGCCCGACCTGCTCGCGACCCTCCTGGCCGACCCCGGCACCCGCGTCCTCGACCTCGTCGAGGACGCCGCTCCGGTCCTCGACGGCGGGTCCGGCACCGCCGCCCGGGTCGGCCTCGCGCTGCGCGCCCCGGACGGCGACGACCCGGCCGCCGCCCTGTTCCTCGGGACCGGGCGGGACGACGCGGGGCAGGAGGCGGCATACGTCGCCCTCGTG
The DNA here is from genome assembly GCA_963728395.1 of uncultured Actinomycetota bacterium. Classification (GTDB taxonomy): domain Bacteria; phylum Actinomycetota; class Actinomycetes; order Actinomycetales; family Dermatophilaceae; genus CAVSJJ01. The sequence goes on along the minus strand of CAVSJJ010000004.1, from coordinate 243,518 downwards.
ACGACCGACGGCTCCCGCGCCAGGGAGGGGACCGAGCTGCGGACCCTGCGCCAGGTCGGCGCCCAGCTCGGCGACCGGGACGCCGGCATCTTCACGACGGCCCTGGCGATGGCCAACTGGCACCGGACACACCGGTACTGTCCCCGGTGCGGCGCCCCCACCGAGCCCGCCCAAGCGGGATGGATCCGCCGCTGCCCGGTCGACGCGAGCGAGCACTATCCCCGGACCGACCCGGCCGTCATCATGTCCGTCTTCGACGACGAGGACCGGCTCCTGCTGGCGCGGGGCACGGGGTTCCGGGCGACCGGGATGTCCGTGCTGGCCGGCTTCGTCGAGCCGGGCGAGAGCCTCGCCGCGGCGGTGGCCCGCGAGGTCGCCGAGGAGGTCGGCGTCCAGGTCGCTGAGGTGACCTACCTCGGGGACCAGCCGTGGCCGTTCCCCGCCTCGCTCATGGTCGGGTTCACCGCCCGTGCCCTCGGGACGCTGCTGACCCTCCAGCAGGACGAGATCTCGGCGGCCCGCTGGTTCACCCGCGAGGCGCTCGCGGCGGAGGTCGCCGACGAGTCGCTGCGCATCCCGCCGAGGCTGTCCATCGCGCGCAGGCTCATCGAGCACTGGTACGGCGGCCCGATCGAGGCGCCCGAGGTGATGCTGCGCGGCCGCTGAGCCCGGCTTGACGAGCCGTCGGCTCAGGCGAGGCGGGCGACGACCTCGGCGGCGGAGGGGTTGGTCGCGGCCGAGCCGTCCGGGAAGAGCACCGTGGGGACCGTCTGGTTGCCGCCGTTGACCGACATGACGAAATCGGCGCTGCCCGGCTCCCGCTCGATGTCGACCTCCGCGTAGGTCACGCCCTCCCGGTCGAGCTGGCTCTTGAGCCGACGGCAGTAGCCGCACCAAGGGGTCGTGAACATCGTCACGGTTCCGGCTGACGGGGTCGACGGGCGCAATGGAGGCTCCTCGGCGTGGGGCGGAGACGGGGCGAATGCCGCGGGCACGGCTTCGACCGGTGTCAACGGCATACCCGCCCGAATCCTTCCCCCGGGTCGAGGTATTCGGTAGCGCCGGTCCGGCCTCGGATTACCTCGAACCGACCACACCGCTCCGGTTCGAGGTATTCGGTGCCCGGGGGTGGGCCCTGGATTACCTCGAACCGGGACAGGTCGGCCACGGGTCCCACGCGGCGACGGTGTCCGGTCGGTCTGCGAAGATCGACCGCGATGCCGATCCTGCCCGTCCACCCGTCCGCCGACGCCGTCCTCGAGGCCCTCGACCCCGAGCAGCGCGAGGTCGCCGCGCACCCCGGTGGCCCGATGCGCGTCCTCGCGGGGGCCGGCACCGGCAAGACCCGGGCCATCACCCACCGGATCGCGTACGGCGTCCTCTCCGGCGCCCAGCACCCGCAGCGGGTCCTCGCCGTCACCTTCACCGCGCGGGCCGCCGGCGAAATGCGGACGCGGCTGCGCGACCTCGGGGTGGGTGGGGTCTCGGCCCGAACCTTCCACGCCGCCGCGCTGCGGCAGCTGCACTACTTCTGGCCGCAGGCGGTCGGCGGGGCCGCGCCTGAGGTGATGAGCCAGAAGGCGGGGGCGGTCGCGGAGGCGGCCGGTCGGCTCCGGCTGCGCTTCGACCGGGCCGGGATCCGCGACCTCGCCGCCGAGATCGAGTGGTCGAAGGTGTCGATGCTCACCGCCGACTCGTATGCCGCGGCGGCCGGTCGCGCCCGCCGCGAGCCCCCCGGCCTCGACGCGACGGCCATGGCACGGGTCATCGCGGCCTACGAGGAGGTCAAGACCGAGCGAGGCGTCATCGACTTCGAGGACGTCCTGCTCCTCATGGTCGGCATCCTCGGCGAGCACGAGCAGATCGCGCGGACGATCCGCGACCAGTACCGCCACTTCGTCGTCGACGAGTACCAGGACGTCAACGCCCTCCAGCAGCGGCTCCTCGAGCTGTGGCTCGGTGGCCGCGACGACGTCTGCGTCGTCGGCGACCCGGCCCAGACGATCTACTCCTTCACCGGCGCCTCGCCCCGCCACCTCCTCGACTTCGCCACCCGCCACCCGGGGGCGCGGCTCGTTGAGCTCGTCCGCAACTACCGCTCGACCCCGCAGATCGTCGCCCTGGCCAACCTGGTCGTCCGGGGCCCGAGCGGGATGCAGCGCAGTAACAGCGTCGTCCTCCAGGCCCAGGCCGAGGACGGCCCGGTGCCGACGCTGACGACCTACCCGGACGATCCGGGCGAGGCCGCGGCGGTGGCCGACCGGATCGCCGGGCTCGTCGCCGACGGCCAGTCGCCCGCCGAGATCGCCGTGCTCTTCCGCACCAACGCCCAGAGCGAGCTGTTCGAGTCGGCGCTGGCTCAGCGCGACGTCCCCTACCTCGTCCGCGGCGGCGAGCGCTTCTTCGGCCGAACGGAGGTCCGCGACGCCATCGTCCTCATGCGCGGCGCCGCCCGGTCCGACGACGGGAGCGTCCCGCTGCCCGACCTCGTCCGCGACGTCCTCGTCGGCGGCGGCTGGACCCGGGAGCCGCCGGCCAGCGGGGGCGCGGCCCGTGAGCGGTGGGAGTCGCTCGCCGCCCTTGCGGCCCTCGCCGACGACCTGGCCGGCACCGACCCGGAGGCGCGGATGGCGGCCTTCGTCCGTGAGCTGGACGAGCGGGCAGCGAGCCAGCACGCGCCGTCGGTGCAGGGGGTCACCCTCGCCTCGCTCCACGCCGCCAAGGGGCTGGAGTGGGACGCCGTCTTCCTCGTCGGTTGCTCCGACGGCTTCCTGCCCATCGCGATGGCCGCCACCCCGGAGGCGATCGAGGAGGAGCGCCGCCTCCTCTACGTCGGTGTGACCAGGGCGCGCCAACTTCTCCATCTCTCCTGGGCGGGCGCACGCACCCCCGGTGCCCGCGCCACCCGCCGTCCCTCCCGGTTCCTCGACGGCGCCGCGAGCATCCTGGGGGAGGGGGCCCGGTCCCAGCCGAGGAAGGCGCGCGGCGGCTCCCGACGAGGCGGCCTGAAGCATGCCGGTCCGATGGCCTGCCCGGGCTGCGGCGCCGACCTCTCCGCCGCCGCCGAGCGGATCCGGGGGCGGTGCTCGACCTGCCCGCCGACCTATGACCCCGCGCTGTTCGAGCGGCTGCGCGAGTGGCGGCTCGGCGTCGCCCAGTCCGACGGCGTGCCGGCCTACGTCGTCTTCACCGACGCCACCCTCACGGCGATCGCCGAGCGCACCCCCGCCGACACGGCCGCCCTGACGTCGATCAGGGGCGTCGGGCCTCGCAAGCTCGACCTCTACGGCGAGCAGGTCCTCGCGATCCTCGACGAGTTCCGGTGACGCAGCAGCGGCGCCGGCCATGTCCCGAGCAGAGTCGGCAGACCGTCGTTGTGCCACAGGATGATCGACGGCCGCGACACGCCCAAGCGCGGGGGTCGGGATAAGAATCTCGGAACAATTCCGTTGCACCGCTCTGGCCGGGCCACTTAGGCTGACCACACGAACGCCCGCGAGCACCTGCTCGCGGGCCACCACGAGCCCGAGAGGAGGGTCACTTCGATGATGACGATCACCATCGCCGCCGCGGCCGTCTGCGCCGCCGCCGCCGTCACGCGCGCCCGCGCCGCGAAGTCCGACTTCTCCCAGGCGGGCATCCTCGGTGGCTTCCAGGGGACGACTGTGCCCGCGGCCGGCTTCGTGCGTGTCCAGCTCGCCGATGGCAAGGGTCTCGATGTCGTTCCGACGAGGGGCGTCGTGTCTGCGCACCTGAATGCTCCACCTGGCTAGTCCCAGGCGATAAGGCATCAGGCCGCGGAACCCGACACCGGGATCCGCGGCCTTTTTGTCGCTGTCACGCCGTCCCACCGCCGACATACCGGCATCCGACCCCAGACCACCACGAGCAGACGAGTTCCGCGCCGCACCCGGCGCACACGATGGCCGAGCGGCCCCGACCGGGGCATCGGCGGAGGAGGTGAGACCCGTGCAGCTGACCGACCTGATCGACCTGCAGGAGGCGACCGTGACCACCGGCGAGGGTGTCCCGTGCCGGGAGAACGACGCCGAGCTGTGGTTCGCGGACACCCCGGACGGCGTCGAGTTCGCCAAGGCCCTGTGTGTCACGTGCCCCGCGCGGGCAGCGTGCCTCCAGGGGGCGCTCGACCGCCATGAGCCCTGGGGCGTCTGGGGCGGCGAGCTGTTCGAGGCCGGCGTCGTCGTGCCGCGGAAGCGGCCACGTGGCCGGCCCCGGAAGGACGCCGTCGCCGCCTGAGCCCGGCCGGCCCGGGAAGGGCCCGGCCGGCGCGGTTCAGGGGACCGCGCCGGCTCGGCCCGCACCCGCGGCAGCCCGCGCCCACGGCGCCGCCCAGAGGCGGCGCCACCCGAGATCGACGTTTCATGACCATCAGTGAGGGAGACCACCATGTATCGCAGACGCGTTCAGCAGCTGCGGCGCACCCAGCACGAGGTGCGCACGCACGAGGAGCGGCGCCGGATGCAGCAGCACCTGGAACGGGAGCGGATGCTCACCCAGGTGCGGTTGACCGTCCGGTGAGCGCCCACCGACCGCTCGCCCCGGAGGCACCGACCTCCGGGGCGAGCCCCGTGTCCGGCCCGACACCGCCCGTCGCTGTTCTCGCCGCGCGGGCCTTCTGGCGAGCCGCCGCGGCCGATGCCCTGGCTAGGCTGGGCAGATGGCATCGCTGACGATCGCGCAGAACCCCGAGGCCGACGAGGTGCTGAGCACGGACCCCTTCGCCCTCCTCGTCGGCATGGTGCTGGACCAGCAGTTCCCGATGGAGCGGGCCTTCGCCGGCCCGGCCACCATCCTCGCCCGGTTCGGCACCCTCGACCCGGCCGCCGTCGCCGGAGCGGACCCGGAGCGGTTCGCCGACCTGTGCGCGACCCCACCCGCCGTCCACCGCTACGGCAGGTCGATGGCCGGGCGGATCCAGCAGCTCGCCTCGGTCGTCGTCGGGGACTATGCCGGCGATGCCGCCTCGATCTGGGGGAGCGCGCCCACCGGGGCCGAGCTGGTCCGTCGGCTCAAGGCGCTGCCCGGCTTCGGTGACCAGAAGGCGCGCATCTTCGCCGCCCTCCTCGGCAAGCAGCTCGGCGTCCGGCCCGAGGGTTGGCAGGCCGCCTGCGGCACGTACGCCGAGTCCGGCTCCTACCGCTCCGTCGCCGACGTCGTCGACCCCGAGTCGCTCCAGAAGGTCCGCGACTTCAAGAAGCAGGCCAAGGCCGCCGCGAAGGCCGTGAAGGGCTGAGCGGCCGTGTCCGACACCGAGTCCGGGTATGCCGCGGCCGAGGGCGCGCCGGTGTGCCTCATGTGTGGGCGGGTCGCGGCATCCGCCGAGGAGCTCGCCACGGCCCGGCTGACCTGGACCCGCGGGGTCGAGGACGACCGGACGGTCTGGACCTGCCAGACGTGCAGCCGCGAGCACCTGCGCAGCATCGAGGGCAAGCTCGACTCCTCGTGGTGGTGACCGCCCGGGGTGTCCTTCCCGGGCCACGGACGCTCGGTCAGTTCGCCGTGACCTCGGCGAGCCAGGGGTCGACGACCGCGTGGAACCCCTCGGTGGCCTCACGTCGCACGCAGTGCCCGGCGCCGTCGATGACGGCCACGCGGACCGAGGCGGCGGCCCGCTCCCGCAGGAGCCGGGGCAGCGGCTCTGGCCAGAGGACCTGCTCGGTGCCGGTGACCAGGAGCAGCGGCACGCGCGTTTCGGCGACGACGCGTTCCCAGTGCAGGCGGGTGCGGACCTTCGCCGATGCGGCGAGGCCCTGGTCGGTGTCCAGCTTGGCCCGCGCCCACGGCTCGAGCTCGGCCCCGGGCCAGGACCGATGCGCCTCGCGGCCGTCCCGGCGACCCCACGCCGGGTCGGCCCGGAACCGCCCGAGGTAGCCGACCTCCTGCGCTGCCCACTCCTCGCTGAGCTCGTCCTCGCCCGGCCCGGCCAGAGCGGGATCCTCGAGGACGGCGCCGGCGATGAGGGCCGGACGGTGGAGCGCGACGGCCGCGGCGACGCCGCCACCCATCGAGTGACCGACGAGCACCGGGCGCACGGAGTCCCGCTCCCGCGCCAGCCAGCCGAGCACCGCGGCGGCGTCCTCGGCCATGACGGCGGGTGGGTCAGCCGCCAGCTGCTCCGGGGTGAATCGTTCCGATCGCCCGTGGCCGCGGGCGTCGAGCGAGAACACCCGGTAGTCCCCCGACCACCGGGCCACGGCGTCAGCCCAGCACTGCCCCGAGTCGGAGTAGCCGTGGAGGAGCAGCACGGCCGGTGCACCTGCGGCTCCCCCGAAGTCGTAGACGGCGATGCCGTCCACGACGGCGGTGGGCTCGGCGGGGCCGGATGCCCCGGGGTCGCCACCCGGCATGCCGGACCGGTCCGGATCGCTCACCGCACCATCACCGCACCGGCGGCGGGAGCAGGTCCTCGTCCAGGCCGGGAAGGTGGGCGCAGACGATCTCCCGGATCGGGACGGTGCCGCCGATCTGGCACAGGACCCCGATGCCGCCGAGCCAGACCCGGTGGATGAGCAGGTAGGCCGGGGGGAGGTTGAGCTTCATCCCGACGAGGAAGGTCGGCTTGCGGGGGTCCTGGACGTGAGCGGCGACGGTCCGCAGCCACGAACGGGTGAAGGTGAACTCCTCGTGGCGGAGCGGGTCGATGAACGGCGAGAGGTAGGCGAGCAGCTCCTCCGGGTCGACGTGCATGCTGCCCCGGATGAAGCCCTCGCGTCGCAGCCCGGCCGTCAGCCCCGCGGCATCGCCGGCGAGCGCGAGGCCGAGCAGCTCGCCCATCGCGGTGGGCAGGCCGTGGGGGAGCCGGTTGACCGCCCCGAAGTCCATCACGCCGATCCGGCCGTCCGGCGTGACGCGGAAGTTGCCGGGGTGAGGGTCGGCATGGAGCAGCCGTGCCCGGTTGGGGCCGCGCAGCAGGAACTCGAGGTAGAGCGCCGCGGCCTCGTTGCGCTCCTCCTCGGCGCCGGTCGCGATGATGCGCGAGAGCGGCGTCCCGTCGACCCACTCCGAGACCAGGACGTGCTCGGCCGAGACGAGGACGTCGGGGACGAAGACGTCCTCGTCGTTGCGGAAGGCCCTGGCGAAGGCACGCTGATGGCTCGCCTCGAGGGTGTAGTCCAGCTCCTCGCTCATCCGGGCCATCAGCTCGTCCATGACCGGCTTGACGTCCATCCCGGGGATCCATGTGCCGGCGAGCCGGGCGACCCGGGAGAGCTGGGTGAGGTCGCTCAGCAGCGCCGGACCCGCACCCGGGTACTGGATCTTGACGGCGACCTCGCGGCCGTCGCGCCATACCGCTCGATGGACCTGGCCGATCGATGCCGCGGCGGCCGGGGTGTCGTCGAACTCGACGAGCTTCGTGCCGTTCCACCGCGGTCCGAGCTCGGTGGCGAGGATGGCGTGTACCTGGCCGGACGGCATCGCCGGCGCGGCGTCCTGGAGCCTGGTGAGCGTGGCACGGTAGGGCGCGGCGAGCTCCTCGGGCATCGCCGCCTCCATGACCGACAGGGCCTGCCCGAACTTCATCGCCCCGCCCTTGAGCTGGCCGAGCACGGCGAACAGCTGTTCGGCGGTGCGGGCCTGGAGCTCGGCGGCGACCATCTCGGCCGACTTGCCGCCGACCCGCTTGCCGATCCCGACGGCGCTCCGGCCGGCGAAGCCCAGCGGCAGGCCGACGAGCTTCGCGGTCCGGGTGATGGACCGCTTCGGGATGTCACTCACCCCGCCATTGTGTCCTGTGCCGCCGGTGCGCTGTCGAAACCCCTGGTCCGGGGGTCGTCACCGGGCGGTGCGGCGGCCCCGCAGCCGCACCGCGGGTGTGCCGGCCAGTGTCGGTGCACGACGGTCGGCCAGGGCAGCGCCACCTCGGCCGAGACGCCCGGCATCGGCGCCGCACCCTCGAGCCAGCCGAGGACGACGAGCGCGGTCAGCGAGGCGACGAGAGGGGTGAGCCGCTCGCCGGCATCGACCGGCGCGGACCCGAGGACGGGCCTGAGCAGGGCGCGGGCCATGACCTCGGCCCAGGCCGGGTCGAGGTCGGTCCGGACGAGGTCCTGGCAGGTGAGACACGCGCTGACCCCTGGCACGACGAGGGGACCCAGCGTGGCGGCGCCCTCCTCACAGGCGAGCGGCAGGTGCGGTATGCCGCGCGCCCGCCAGCCCTGTCCGGCCGGCGCGGGGACGGGTCCGGGGGCCGTGAGGACGACCAGGTCGGGTGGCGAGGTGGCACCCTCGGCCGCGTCCGCGGCATACCCGCCGGCCTCGACGGTCCCGACGCCGAGGCGACGTAGCAGCGCCACGGCGGCCTCGGGAGCGGGTCCGGTCCCGTCGACCACGACGCGGGCCCGGCCGATGACGGCCGGGTCGGAGCGCCCCGCGGGCCGTGGGCCGAGCAGGCCCAGCAGGCCGAGGTCGTCGCTCGCCTCCGGCGGCGTCGCCCACCTGCTCATCCCGCCTCCCTGACCGGCCTGGTCCGCCACTGTCGCACGTCGGCGGTCGGGCGGGTGGCGCTCGTCCACAGGCCCGGTTGGGCCGGCCCCGGACGCGACGGCGCGGCCCCGATGACCGGGGCCGCGCCGTCGACGGTTGGGTGCCGGATCAGGCCTTGCCGAGGATCCGGTTGAGGTTGGTGCCGCACACGGGGCACTGGCCCTTGGCCATGCGCCGGCCGTTGTCGGAGACGACGACCTTGCCCTCTGCCTCGCGCTTCTCCTTGCACTTCACGCAGTAGAACTCGCCCTTGTACGTCTCGTCAGCCATCGAGGTCCTTCCCTCGTCGTTCGGTGCCGCTCCTGCGGCCTGGACTGGTTCAGCCTAAGGCAGCCTGAGCACGAAAGCCCGCATCGACGGTGCTCGGGCTTAGGGTCGGCTATGTGAGCGAGAGTGTCTCGGCGGACGACATCGAGGTGCGGCGCAGCCGTCGGCGGCGCCGGACGGTCAGTGCCTACCGCGAGGGCAACCGCACCGTCGTGCTCATCCCCGCGTCGTTCTCGCGGGCCGAGGAGCAGGCCTGGGTGGAGCGGATGCTGTCCCGGCTCGAGGCCGGCGAGCGGCGCCGCCGACCGAGCGACGACACCCTCGCGGCTCGGGCGCTGGAACTCTCAGCCCGCTACCTCGGCGGCGAGGCCCGCCCCAGCAGCATCCGCTGGGTCGGCACGATGCAGGCCCGGTGGGGCTCCTGCACGCCCGCCGACGGCACGATCCGGATCTCCGACCGGGTCCAGGGGATGCCGGGCTATGTCCTGGACTACGTCGTCCTGCACGAGCTCGCCCACCTCATCGTCCCTGGTCACGGGGCCGCGTTCTGGGCTCTGCTCGCCGGCTACCCCAGGCTCGAGCGGGCGCGCGGCTTCCTCGACGGGGTCTCGATGGCGGCCGGACTCGATCTGCGCGAGTCAGGCGCCGGCGAGGGCGAGCCGGGCGGCGGCGACGAGGTCGACGAGCTCCGCGGGTGACCCGTCCGGGAGTGCGTCGACCGGCCACCAGCGCACATCGAGCGACTCGGGGCTGACGACCGGGGTCGCGCCCCTCGCCGCCACGGCGGCGAACCGGACGTCGAGGTGCTCGCGGCACCGGCCGAAGTCGCCGCTCAGCGCGTGCCGGTTGAGGTGCACCGGGCCGAACCAGGGGGTGAGCTCGGCGATCCCGGACTCCTCGCGGCATTCCCGGGTGGCTGCGGCATGGAGCCCGGCGTCGGCCGGCTCGAGATGCCCGCCGAACTGGAACCACATCCGGGCGCGTCGGTGGTGGGTGAGGAGCACCTCCCGCCCGTCGTCGGACAGGACGAGGCAGGAGGCCGTGAGGTGCGCGGGTGGTCCGGCCTTGGCCGTCGCAGCGGGGTCGGCCTCGAGATGGTCGACATAGGCATCGCGTAGCGCCGCCTGCCCCGGTCCGGGCGCCGGCCAGGCCCGCAGGACCCGCAGGGCGTCGGCGCGCAGGTGGGCGTGGGCGGCGAGCAGGTCGCGGGCGTATGCCGTCACGCGGAGCCGTCGGGGCGCTCGGGGCCGGCGTCGTCGGGGCCGTCGGGCGTCCCCGGGTCCCCGGGCGGCCTCGCGCCCCCGGCGCCACCCCCGAGCATCGCCTCGAGCTCGGCGTCGAGGTCGTCGCCGCGGCCGCTGCGCTCGACGTAGCCGAGCGGGTCGTCGAGGTCGGCCGAGCTCGGCGAGACGTCGGGGTGGGACCAGGCCGCGTCCCGGGCCGCGGGACCGCCGCCGGCCTGGAGCGCCGAGAAGAGGTTGGCGGCGTCGCGCAGCCGCCGCGGGCGCAGCTGGAGGCCGACGAGGCCCTCGAAGGTCCGTTCGGCGGGACCGCCGCTGGCCCGCCGACGGCGCACGGCCTCGCCGAGCGCCTCCACCTGGGGCAGGTGCGAGCGGGTCGCCTCGACGGTGACGACGTCGACCCAGCCCTCGACGAGTGCCAGGAGGGTCTCGAGCCGGGCGAGGGCGGCGCGCTGGGCGGGGGAGTGCTGCGGGTGGAAGAGCCGGTTCTGGACCGCCTCCTGCACCTGCTCGACGTCGGTCGGGTCGACCGAGGCGAGCGCGCTCTCGATGCCGTCGGTGTCGATCGCGATGTCCGCGGCGTAGTCGCGGACGGCCGCCAACAGCTGCGGGCCCACCCACGGGGCCGCGGCGAACAGCCGGGCCCGAGCCACCTCGCGCACGGCGAGGTAGAGGCGGACCTGGGCGAGGTCGACCTCGAGACCCGCGGCGAAGGCCGCAACCGACGCCGGCAGCAGCGCCACGGTCGGCGCCGGCACGATGGGCAGGGAGACCTCGCAGCCGGTGAGGACGTCGCCCGCGAGCGCCCCGACCGCCTGGCCGAGCTGGAGTGAGAACAGCGACGTGCTCATCCGCCGCATCATCGGCTCGAGCTGACCGAGCATCGCGGCGGGATCCATCCCGGCGGGAAGCAGGCCCTCGGGGATGCCGAGGGCGGCGAGATCGACCTCGCCCCCCTCCGCCAGCTCGGTCAGCTGGCCGAGCTGTGAGCCCATCGCCTCGCCGATGGCGCTCGAGACGCCCTCGGCCACCGGCTCGACGAGCCGGGACCACACCGGCATCGTCGCCTCGACCCACTCCGCCGCGCTCCACGCGGTGCCCCGCAGCTCGGGGGCCGCGAGGTCGGTCACGGGGTCGAGCCACAGCCCGGCGACGTCGACCGCCTCGGTCGCCGCGGTCCGCTCGGCCGGGGAGGCGAGGGTGTCGCCCGCAGCGGCGACGGCCTTGCGCGCGACGTCGGTCGCGATGGTGACGCCCACCGGGCCGTCCTCCTGCGGCGCGCTCATCATGGCCTGCACCTGCTGCGCGACGACGGCGACCATCTGCGGGTCGATGTCCTCCAGGCCCATGCCCTGGACCATCTCGACGAGCCGGGGGTCGATCGGCGCGCCGCCGGTGAGGCCACGCAGCACCCTCTCGAGCTCCGGCGGCAGGCCGGAGCCGCTCTCCTCCGGTCCCTCGTCCGGGTCCGGCGTCATGGGGTCGCGCGGCTCGTTCACGGGGTCTCCTCAAGAATCCTTGACAGGATGTGGTCTCATCTAGCCAACCACGCACGACCCCGGACAGTTCCCGACCGGTCTCGAAGGAGCACGATGACCGACGCCCCCGACGCCCCCGGCGACCCCGACGACCTCGACGACCCCGTGGCCCTCGTGGGCGTGCGCGAGGCGCCCCTCTCCGTCGACGAGGTGCTCCGGGCCGTCCAGGACCCGACGTGTGGCGGCGTCGCCCTCTTCGTCGGCGTCGTCCGGGACCACGACCATGCGCGCGACGTCGAGCGGCTCGACTACTCGGCCCACCCCACGGCGACCGAGCAGCTGGCCGGGGTCTGCGCGCGCGTCGCCGAGCGCAGCGACGCGGTCCGGGTCGCCGCCGTCCATCGCACCGGCCCCCTCGCCATCGGCGACCTCGCCGTCGTGGCCGCGGCCTCGGCGCCGCACCGGGGTCAGGCGATCGACGCCTGTCGAGACCTCATCGACACCCTCAAGGCCGAGGTCCCCATCTGGAAGCACCAGGTCTTCGCCGACGGCGAGAGCGAGTGGGTGGGCCTGCCGTGACCCCCGTCGACCCCGGTGGCCCCGTCGAGGACCCGGGCGGCGCGTCGTCGCGCCCCGAGAGCAGATATGCCGCGGCCCCCGGCTCCGAGAACCCGTACGCCGCGCCGCCGGGCTCCGCCCCGGCCGGGCCACCGCGCCCGAGCCGGATCTCGACGGCCCTGCTCACCGCGATGTTCCTCCTGCTGGCGCTCGCCGCCGCCGCCGTCTTCATCCCGGTGCCCTATGTCGTGTTCAAGCCCGGGCCGGTGACGAACACGCTCGGCACGATCGAGGGCAAGCCGGTGATCGAGGTCACCGACGGGACGCGGACCTACCCGACGTCGGGGGCCCTGGACTTCACGACGATCCGGATCGCCGGCGGACCCGGGTACAAGCTGACGGTCTACGACCTTCTCGAGGCGTGGCTCAGCTCGGACCAGGCGATCTACAAGGAGAGCCTCGTCTACCCGCCCCAGCTCACCGAGTCCGAGGTCGAGCAGGAGAACGAGACGATGATGACCGACTCCCAGCAGGTCGCGACAGCCATCGCGCTGCGGGCCCTGGGCAAGAAGGTCCCCGAGCGGGTCATGGTCGCCGGCCTCTCCAAGAGCTCCCCCGCCGAGGGTGTCCTCAAGGCCGGGGACACCATCCTCAGCGTCGACGGAAGGGCGATCACGAACCCGACCGCCCTCCAGAAGGCCGTCCGTGCCCACCGGCCGGGCGACGCGCTGCGGATGACGATCCGCCGGGACGGGGCGAAGAAGACGATCACGGCGACGACCGGCTCCGACGACGGCGGCAAGACGATCATCGGCATCCTCATCGGGCTCACCTACGTGCTGCCGGTCGACGTCGTCGTCAACGCCGGCGACGTCGGAGGCCCCTCGGCCGGGATGATGTTCACGCTCGGCATCTACGACACCCTGACCCCGGGCGCGCTGACCGGCGGGAAGAAGATCGCCGGAACCGGGACGATGGGCACCGACGGCGCCGTCGGGCCGATCGACGGAATCGCCCAGAAGATGGCGGGAGCCAGGGCTGCCGGTGCCGCGTGGTTCCTCGCCCCGGACGCGAACTGCGCCGACGTCATCGGCCACGTCCCCGACGGCCTCCACGTCGTCAAGGTCCACACGTTCGACGACGCGCTCGGCGCCGTGAAGGACATCGCCGGCGGCGCGCCCGCCGACCTTCCCACCTGCACCGCGCGCTCCTGACCCGCGGCGCGGCCGTCCGGACGCGGGTGTCGGTCAGTCCGCGAGCGTTGCGAGGAGCGCCTCGACGATGCCGGGAGCCAGCCGGTTCCCGCTCGCGACGGCGTCATCACTGTCGTGGGCCCGCTGGCGCACGAGGCACCGGGAGCGCCCGTCGCGGGCGACGGCGACGACGAGCCGGATGTCCTGGCGGTCGGGATGCGCCGCCAGGGCCGCGGCCGCGGCGTCCGGGTCCGCGGGCAGGTCCGCGTCGGCGCCCGGGGGGAGGACGATCCGTTCGACGGCGATCGCGCACCCTGCCACCGTCTCCGGCCAGGCGATCCGGCCGAGGAGCGACTCGACCGACGAGGTCCGGGGGAGGTCCTCCTGCTCGACCGCCGTGAGTGCGCCCGGGGCGAGGTCCGCGACCGCGAGGCCCTCGGCGAGGTGGGGCTCCCGGGCGAGCAGGTCGGCCGTCGGGACGAGCGCGAACAGGCGCGGGTTCTGGTCCCAGCCGGAGCGCGAGACGTGCCGCTCGGTGTCGAGGGCCACCAGGTCGAGGGGGTCGATCGTCATCCGCGGCTCCTGGCTCATCGGTCCATCGTGCCCCACCCCCGGCGGGAGGGGCGGGTCGGTGCCCGGGTCGGATGACGCGGCATACGGACGGGCCCGGCACCTGACCGGCCCGGTGCGCGTTGAGGGGAGCGAGATAGGTTGTCCGAGAGGAACGGCGGCCCGGCCGCCACGACGAGGCGAGGAACGAGGACACGTGAGTCAGTCCGAGTGGTTCGACGGACCCGACCCCGACGGTCCCGGGGGTGACGCCGAGGGCGGGGGCGGTCAGCCCCGCCGGCCGGCGGCCACCGGCGGCTCCGGTCGTCGCGGCGCCCTGTTGCCGACCCTGCTCGTCCTCGTCGTGCTGGCGGTCGTCGGCTCGATCGCGGCGGGGATCTTCACCGACCTGTGGTGGTACGACTCGGTCGGCTTCCGCAGCGTCTTCCTCACCGAGCTGGGAACCAAGGTCGTCCTCTTCCTCGCTGCGGGCCTGCTCAGCGCCGGCGCTGTCGCCCTCAGCCTCATCGTCGCCTACAAGACGCGCCCGCTCTATGTGCCGGTCACCCAGGCCCAGCAGGTCCTCGACCAGTACCGCCAGGCCCTCGACCCGCTGCGCAAGGTCGCCGTCATCCTCGTCCCGACCATCCTCGGGCTCCTCGCCGGCTCCGGAAGCATGGGCGCCTGGAAGACCTACCTCCTGTGGCGCAACGGCGTCCCCTTCGGCAAGACCGACCCCCAGTTCGGCCTCGACATCGGCTTCTTCGTCTTCACCCTGCCCTGGCTGCGCTTCCTCGTCAGCTTCCTCACCGTCGTCCTCGTCCTCAGCCTCCTGGCCGGGGCCTTCACCCATTACGTCTACGGCGGTCTCCAGCTGCCCGGCCGCGGTCGCAGCACCCGGACGGCCTTCATCCAGCTCTCGAGCATCGGCGCGCTGCTCGTGCTCGTCCGGGCCGCCGGCTACTGGCTCGACCGCTACTCGCTCTCGACCGGCGACGGAGACCTCATCACCGGCATCACGTACACCGACGCCCATGCGGTCATGCCGACCAAGGCGATCCTCGCGGTCGCGGCCGTCATCACCGCAGGGTTCTTCCTCGCCTCGATCTGGACCCGCAGCTGGCGGTTGCCGCTCATCGGCGTCGGGCTGCTCGTCGTCACGGCGATCGTCGTCGGGGGCATCTATCCCGCACTCATCCAGTCGATCAAGGTCCGTCCCTCCGAGAAGTCCCTCGAGGCGAAGTACATCCAGCGCAACATCGACGCGACGCGGTCGGCATACGGGCTGGACGGCATCAAGACGACGACCTACTCCGCCGCGACGAACGCGGGCACCGGGCAGTTGCGCGCCGATGCGGCGACGATTCCCGGCATCCGGCTCGTCGACCCCAACGTCGTCTCGCCCACCTTCCGGCAGCTCGAGGGCCTGCGCCAGTACTACCAGTTCCCCGACACCCTCGACGTCGACCGCTACACGATCGACGGCAAGGTGCAGGACGCGGTCGTCGCGGCCCGCGAGATCAACCTCGACGGCGTGCCCGACGGGCAGCGCAACTGGCTCAACGACCACACCGTCTACACCCACGGCTACGGCTTCGTCGCGGCCTACGGCAACCGGCGCACCGCCGAGGGCGACCCGGTCTTCTTCTCGAGCGGACTGCAGACCCACCCCGACCTCGGCGACTTCGAGCCGCGGATCTACTTCGGCGAGAACTCGCCGGAGTACTCCATCGTCGGGGCTCCGCCCGGGGCGACCGAGCGCGAGTTCGACTATCCGGACGACTCCGGTCCCGGTGGGCAGAGCAACAACACCTACGACGGCAACGGCGGGGTGCCGATCGGATCCTTCTTCCGCAAGGCCGCGTATGCCGTGAAGTACAGCGAGCCGAAGTTCCTCCTCTCCGACGCGGTCAACGGCTCGTCCCGGCTGCTCGACCACCGCTCACCCAAGGAGCGGGTCGAGCGGGTGGCCCCGTGGCTGACCCTCGACGGGAACGTCTACCCGGCCGTCGTCGGAGGGCGGATCCAGTGGATCGTCGACGGGTTCACCACGACCGCGAACTACCCGAACAGCCAGCTGACCGACCTCGGCCAGGACACTGCCGACGCGGTGAGCCAGCAGTCGACGTCCGTGACGGTGAGCAGTGGGCTGGTCAACTACATCCGCAACTCGGTCAAGGCCACCGTCGATGCCTACGATGGCACGATCAAGCTCTACGCGTGGGACGACACCGACCCGCTGCTCCAGGCCTGGAGCAAGGCGTTCGGGGGGAGCGTGCTGCCGCTGTCGGAGATCTCCGGTGACCTCATGCAGCACTTCCGCTACCCGCAGGACCTGTTCAAGGTGCAGCGGCAGATGGTGACGAAGTACCACGTCACCGACGCGAACAGCTTCTACGGCGGCCAGGACTACTGGCGGGTGCCCAAGGACCCGACGCACGCGACGCAGGACGTCCCGACGTACTACCAGTCCCTCGCGATGCCCGACCAGAGCGAGCCGGCCTTCTCCTTGACGACGACGTTCGTCCCGTTCTCCGGCGGTTCGACCGGCGGCCGGGAGATCCTCCGTGGCTTCCTCGCCGTCGACGCCGACGCCGGCACGGCGAACGGCAAACGCTCGGACCAGTACGGCTCGATGAGGCTGCTCGAGACCCCAGGCGCCTCGAACGTCGACGGACCGGGGCAGGTGGAGAACCAGATCGAGGTCTCGACGGCGAGATCGGCCAGCCCGAGCGAGCCGCTCAACCTCAGCCAGTTCATCGCCCAGAACCGTCAGTCCGGGAAGACGCTGACCTTCGGCAACCTGCTCACCCTGCCGGTCGGCCAGGGGCTGCTGTACGTCCAACCGATGTACGTCCGGGCATCCAAGGAGGGCGGCTCCTTCCCGCAGATCAAGGCGACCGTCGCCGTCTTCGGCAAGCAGGTCGCCTGGGGTGAGACCCTCGACCAGGCCCTCGACGGCCTCTTCGGCGGAAACTCGGGCGCCACGGCCGGCGACGCCGGGGTCGACGGCACCGGCGGCGGCGGCACCGGCGGGGGCAACGGTGGGGGCGGCGGCACGGTGACCGGCGACCAGGCGGCCTACGCCGCGGCCATCGCGGCGATCCAGGCGGCCTACGACGAGGGCCAGGCGGCGCTGCGCAAGGGAGACCTCACCGCGTATGCCGCGGCCCAGGACAAGCTCAAGGCCGCCATCGCCGCCGCGGCGGCGATCGAGGCCCAGGGCACCTCGGGCTCGACGAGCAGCCCGTCACCCAGCCCGTCGCCCAGCTCGAGCGGCTGATCCCGTCCGCGGGCGCGCAGGGTCGGTGCTCGCGGAGGTGTCCGGTCTTCCGGACGTTCCCGCGAGCACCCGGCCCGAAGCGAACCGGGCCGGTGCGGGGAGCGGATTTGGCGACCGCGGCGGGGCTCACGTACTGTGGGGACATACCGAGCGGTCGACGTCGGCCGGGTCGCATGCGACTCAGCCGGAGCGGCCACTCACTCGACGCGGGGTGGAGCAGCTCGGTAGCTCGCCGGGCTCATAACCCGGAGGTCGCAGGTTCAAATCCTGCCCCCGCTACCACGCAGCAGGCGGCCCCCACCGGACCAGGTGGGGGCCGCCTCGTGTGTCCGGCGCGCCCGAGCCACGGCCGGATGGTGCCGGAGCACCGCGCGCCCGGCCGCCTTACACTGGAAGACCGACCTGTCATGGCCAGAGCGCGAGCGGAGGTGCGCCGATGTCCGCCGGGACCGGGTCCCCCGCCGACCGTGACGGCGCCGCGCGCGAGCACGGACACGGCCCGAGCGCGACCGCGGACCAGCGCTACCTGGCCGTCGCCCTCGCGCTCATCGTCGGCTTCATGGTGGCGGAGGTCGTCGTCGCCGTCCTCTCCGGCTCGCTCGCCCTGCTCTCCGACGCCGGTCACATGCTCTCGGACGCCGGTGCCATCGCCGCCGCCCTGTATGCCGCGCGGCTGGCCCGGCGCCCCGCCTCGGAGCGATGGACCTACGGCCTGCGCCGCGCCGAGATCCTCTCGGCGGCCGGCAACGGCATCACCCTTCTCGTCGTCGGCGCGCTCGTCGGCGTCGAGGCCGTCCGGCGGCTGGTGCAGCCGCCGGAGGTGGCCGGCATACCGCTCCTCGTCACCGCCGTCGCCGGCGTCCTCGTCAACATCGCCGCCACCCTCGTCCTCGCGCGGGCCGACCGGACCAGCCTCAACGTCCGGGGCGCCTTCCAACACATCCTCACCGACCTCTACGGCTTCATCGGGACCCTGGTGGCGGGCGTCGTCATCGTCACGACGGGCTACCTGCGCGCCGACCCCCTCGCCTCGCTCCTCGTCGTTGCGCTCATGCTCCGGGCGGCGTGGGGGCTGCTGCGCGACTCGGGACGGATCCTTCTCGAGGGGGCCCCGGACGACGTCGACCTCGGCGAGGTCCGCGGGCACCTCCTGTCTGTCGAGCATGTCCACGACGTGCACGACCTGCACCTGTGGACGGTGACGTCGAACCTCCCGAGCGTCTCGGCGCACCTTGTCGTCGACGAGTCCTGCTTCGCCGACGGCCATCTCCCGCGGCTGCTCGACCGGGTGCAGGACTGCCTCGCCGGGCACTTCGACGTCGAGCACTCGACCTTCCAGATGGAGCCCGCCTCGCACGTCGGCCACGAGAGCGGTAGCCACTGACCACGAGTGCGGCAACCGCCGGGTCGGGCGGGCCTTGTTGCAAATCGTTCGCAACAATCTAGACTGGCGGTCGTGCACATCCCCGACGGCTACCTCAGTCCCGCGACGTGCGCCGTGGGCTATGCCGTGGCCGTTCCGACGCTCGCCGTCGCCTCGCGCCGGGTCAGCGACGTCGTGACGACCCGCCAGGTGCCCCGGCTCGCGCTCTTCGCGGCCCTGGCCTTCGTCGTCATGATGTTCAACATCCCCATCCCCGACGGGACGACCGCCCACGCCGTCGGTGCGGTCGTCATCGCGATCAGTCTCGGCCCGTGGGCGGCGATCATCGCCGTCTCGGTGGCCTTGCTGTTCCAGGCCCTCCTCTTCGGCGACGGGGGGGTGCTCGCCTACGGCGTCAACGTGACGAACATGGCGATCCTCATGCCGCTGGTCGGGTACGCCGTCTACCGCGTCGTCTCCGCAGGTGCGCCCGTCGACGGACGACGCCGGGTCGTCGCGGCCTTCCTCGGCGGGTATGCCGGGATCAACGCCTCTGCGCTCGCGACCGGCATCGAGCTCGGGCTCCAGCCGGACCTGTTCCACACGGCCTCGGGGGCGCCGCTCTACTCGCCCTACGACCTGTCCCAGGCCGTGCCGGCGATGCTGCTGCCGCACCTGACCGTGGCCGGGGTCGCCGAGGGGATCCTCACGGCGGGTGTCCTCGCCTACCTCCAGCGTGCCGACCTCGCGAGCCTCGGCCGGAGCCACCGCGGCATACCCCTCCACGCCGGCGACGCGGAGGCGGCGCGGCCGGCACCAAGCCGGCTGACCCCTGGCCGGGTGGCCGTCGGCTTCATGGCCCTCATGGTGCTGCTCACCCCGCTCGGGCTGCTCGCGCCCGGTGGGGCGTTCGGCGAGGACGCCCCCGCGAACCTCGACCTGGCCGCGCTCGGCCTCTCGGCCGTGCCGGCCGGCCTGGCGCGGTACGCCGGCTTCTGGAACCACACCGTGCTCGGGGGCTACGGGTTCGCCGGTGGGCGGCACGCCGACCTTGCCTACATCCTCTCCGCGGTCGTCGGCATCCTCGTCGTGGGCGGGCTCATCTTCGCCGTCGGCGTGGCGGTCACGAGACTCGGGGGCCGCCGCCACAGCGACGCCGACGAGAGCGACCACGTCGGTGTCTGAGCAGCCCTCCTCCGCCGCGGGGGTCGGTCGGGCACCCGACTGGCTCATGACGGCCGAGCCCGCGATGTGTCAGTGCGGCCCGTCCGGCCGGTTCCGGCGCGGCTCGTTCCTCGAGAAGACCCTCACCGGAGGCGCCGGTCTGGTCCGGCAGGTGATGTTCAGCGAGGAGACGGCGGCCCGGCCGGGGCTGCTCCAGCGGCTCGACGCCCGCGCCAAGCTCGTCGGGATGCTCCTCGTCCTCGTCGCCGCCGCGCTGGCCCACCACGTGCTCACCCTCGTCCTCGTGTATGCCGCGATCCTCGCCCTCGCCGCCGCCTCCCGCCTGCCCCTGTCGCTCATGGTCAAGCGGGTGTGGCTCGTCGTCCCCCTGTTCACGGCGGTCGCGGTGCTGCCTGCCACCGTCTCGGTCGTGACGCCGGGCGAGATCGTCCTGCCCCTGTGGACCTGGCACGGGACCCAGCAGGGCCTCACCGCCCAGGGGCTGACGACCGCCGCGCTCGTCGTGTCCCGGGTCGGGGTGTCGATCTCGCTCGTCACCCTGCTCACCCTGACGACGACCTGGACCCGGCTGCTCGCGGCACTTCGGGCCCTCGGCGTGCCGCGGATGTTCGTCCTCGTCGTCGGGATGGCCTACCGCTACATCTTCATGCTTCTCGCGGCGGTGACCGACATGTTCGAGTCCCGCAAGGCACGTACGCTCGGCCGGGTCCGACACGACCGCACCGCCCGCCGGTTCGTCGGTGCATCCGCCGGGGCGCTCGTGGGCAAGGCCAACCAGCTCTCCGAGGAGGTCCACCAGGCGATGGTCGCGCGCGGTTACCGGGGCAACCCCCGCGCGCTGGACCCCTTCGTCCTGCACTCCGCGGACGTCCTGGCCGTCCTCGCCGCCGCGGTGACCGCCGTCCTCATCGTCGGGGGTGACGTCCTCCTTGGCCGTTGAGCCCAGCGCCGGGACGCCGCTGGCCGAGCCCAGCGGCATCCCCGCCGGCTCCGCCGCCGGGACCGACCTCGTCTTCGCCTGCCGCGACCTGAGTTACGCCTACCTCGGCCGGTTCCCCGCCCTGTCCGGGGTCTCGCTCGTGGTGCGGGCCGGGGAGCGGGTCGCCCTGCTCGGCGCCAACGGCTGCGGGAAGTCGACCCTGCTGAAGATCCTCGACGGCCTGGTCCACCCCGACGCCGGCGCCGTCGAGGCGTTCGGGGAGGAGATCACCGAGGAGAGCCTCGAGGACGAGGAGACCAACCGCCGCTTCCGCTCGCGGGTCGGCTTCGTGTTCCAGAACTCCGACAGCCAGGTCTTCTCGCCGACGGTGCGCGAGGAGGTGGCCTTCGGCTGCCTCCAGTTGGGGATGGACGAGCACGAGGCGCGGGCCCGGGTCGACGATGTCCTCGCCCTGCTCGACATCGCCGACCTCGCTGACCGCGCGCCGTTCCAGCTCTCCGGAGGGCAGAAGAAGCGGGTGGCCATCGCCTCGGTCCTCGTGATGAACCCCCAGGTCCTCCTCTTCGACGAGCCGACCGCGGCGCTCGATCCGCGCACCCAGCACTGGCTCGTCGGCCTGATCCGGCAGCTGGGGGAGGCGGGCAAGACGATCGTCGTCGCCACGCACGACCTCGAGGTCCTCGAGGCGATCGCCGACCGGTGCGTCGTCTTCGCCGAGGACCACACCGTGGCGGCCGACGGCGCGCCGGGGGAGGTGCTGGCCGACCGCGACCTGCTCGTGTCGGTCAACCTCGTCCACGAGCACGTCCACCGGCACTGGGCCGGCGGCGGGGTGGTCGAGCACTCGCACGAGCACCCGGCCGGCGGACACCATCACCACCACGACGACGCCTGATCTCTGGTCGGCCGCGCGCCCGCGTTCGAGGTATTCGGGTGCCTGTGGTGGGTGCCGGATTACCTCGAACCGTGGTGCGGTGGGCGGGTTCGAGGTATTCGGGTGCGTGTGGTGGGTGCCGGATTACCTCGAACCGGGGGCGTGCCAGGCTCTAGGGGGATGGGCTGGACGCGGTGGTGCCCGACGCGGTGGTGCCCGACGCGGTGGTGCCCGACGCGGTGGTGCCCGACGCGGTGGTGCCCGACGCGGCATTGGCCTCGATCCGGGCCCGGATGTAGTGCTGGAGCCGGCCGTAGGCGAAGGCGCCCGCGGTCGGGATGACGACGCTCTGGCCGCTCTCCCACCCGGTCGTGAGCATCGGCTTCTTCTTGTCGGTCAAGTTGATGCCCTTCATCGCGCCGGCCGGTAGGTCCCCGGCGAGCTGGATGAGGGTCTTGGCCTCGCCCGTCGACAGGCTCGTCGTCACGTGGTTGCCGAGCGCCGACATGAGGTTGAAGATCTTCACCGGGTTGCCCAGGACGCCGGCCGAGGTCGCCGCGTTCTTGAGGGCCACCATGACCTTCTGCTGGTTCGCCTGACGGTCGAAGTCTCCCCCGTTGAGGCCGAAGTTCTTGTAGGCGTAGGGGTTCGCGTCACCCCGGGCCCGGGACAGGTCGAGCGCCTGCTGTCCGGACAGATGGTAGGTCCCGTTCTTCGGGTAGTACACGTGCCGACAGGAGACCTTGCCCGAGGCGTTGCAGGCGTCGGAGTCAAGGTTGGTGTCGTAGATGCCGTTCGCGCCGTCGCCGACGATGTGGACGTCGATGCCGCCGACCGCGTCGACCGCCTCGCGGACCACGGTGTAGTCGACGTGGACCCAGTACTGCGGGGTCAGACCGGTCACGTCACCGAGGACGCTCATGAGGTCTTCGGCCCCGGCGGCGTCCTGCGCGGCATACGTCGACTTCGTCGCCGACGTCGTGCCGACGAGCCCGCTCCCGCACTCGTAGACGGCATTGATCTTGCTGTAGTAACCAACCATGCACGGCTTGCCGTTGTGCAGCGGCAGCTTGACCCACAGGTCGCGCGGGACGGCGACCATGGACACGTCCTTGGTCTTCTGGTCGACGCTGAGGATCTGGATCGAGTCGGTGAGCCACAGTCCCCCGCCGCCGGCCTGCTTGAGGTGGCCCTTGTCGTCCTGCGACGTGCCGAAGATGACGATGTTCGTCCGGCCATGGGCATCCGTCTCGAGCGGGGCGCCGGTCTTGACGAGGTCGATGACGGAGCCGCCGCCCTGGAAGACGTCGTGACTGACCGTCGCGCCCTTGACGAACAGCGTGGAGCTGATGACGAGGACCACCACGGCGATGGTGACCACGCCGACGAGGATCCCGACGACCCATCGCCGTCGGCGGATGTGCGCCCGCCGACGCCTCCGGTGCTCAGCGGCGTGCTGAGCGGCGCGGGTCGCTCGGGCCCCGACGGGCCGGCCGGCGGGGTGGCCCGCCGGGTCCTCCGGATCGTCGGCGGTCATTCGGTCAGGGTACGGTCCCTTCCCTGGACGTCCCCTGGGTCGTTCGCGCATAAGTCCTGGATCGGGGGGTAACGGACATCTCGGCCCGAGGATCGTCCCGGGCCCTGACCGCTCGACGGGCACTGCCAGGCGACGACGGATCCCCCGCCCCGCGTCGTGAGGGGGCGATGGTCGGCGGCCATCACAGGGGAAAGGAACGCCGCCATGGCAGAGAACGACACCGAACGACTCAGTAGCACGCTGGCACGACCGCCGATCCACGGAGGGAACGACCCGGTCGATCCGCACCACCCCGTGACACCCGACCCCGTGCCGCCGTTCCAGCCGGCGCGGTACACCTTCCGTCTCCTCTCCGTCGACTGTGTCCTCTCGCGCTCACGCAATGCAGACACCGACGTCGTCAGCTTCAGCGTGGGCGTCGGGAACGCGAACCCGCTCAAGGCGTCGAAGAACCTCGGTGACATCGACAGCGAGACCGTCCCGGTCGGGCTGTCGCTCGGACCGATCCAGATCTCGGATCCGAATGCCGGCATCGCGATGAACTACATCGTTCTCAACAGCGGGCATCGCAACCCCAGCGATGTCGAGAAGCTGCTCACGGACCTCGGCTCCGACCTGGCCAAGAAGGGCGCAGCCACCGCCGCGGCCACCGTCGGCGCGGCCATCGGGATCCAGGTGGGCTCGGCGATGATGCCGGTCATCGGCTCCGCGCTCGGACTGCTCGCCGGGTGGATCGTCGGCGAGGCCGCCGGCATCATCACGGCGGACTGCGACGGCCCGGTCGCTGTCGAGCAGGCGGCGTTCAAGGGGCAGCAGCTGTGGAACTTCACGGCTCATGGACCGCACCAGGTCACGACCTACCACCCGGGTACCGACTCGCCGTCCGGGTGCGGGTCGAACTCGGCCTACCGCGTGACCTGGGTCGTCACGAGGTCGTGACGCGCGAGGGGATGCCGGGTCGCGGCCGCTGCGTTGACGAGGACATGAGAGCAAGGACAGGAACGACATGACCGACCACCCCGCCCACCGCGTCGTCGTCATCGGCTCCGGGTTCGGTGGCCTGTTCGGGACCGCGGCGCTCAAGCGGCGCAAGGATGTCGAGATCACCCTCATCGCCCGGACCAGCCACCACCTGTTCCAGCCGCTGCTGTACCAGGTCGCAACCGGCATCCTCTCCGAGGGCGAGATCGCCCCGAGCACGCGGGAGATCCTCGCCCGACAGCGCAACGCCCGGGTCCTGCTCGGCATGGTGACCCACCTCGACCTCGAACGGCGCACCGTCACCTCGGAGGTCCTCGGGCGCGAGACGGTGACGCCCTACGACTCCCTGCTCGTCGCGGCGGGATCGGGGCAGTCCTACTTCGGGAACGACGCCTTCGCCGAGCATGCGCCCGGGATGAAGAGCATCGACGACGCGCTCGAGCTGCGCGGCCGGATCTTCGGGTCGTTCGAGATCGCCGAGCTGACCCAGGACCACGCGGAGGCCGAGCGCTACCTCACCTTCGTCGTCGTCGGGGCAGGACCGACCGGCGTCGAGATGGCCGGCCAGATCGCCGAGCTGTCCCGCCGGACGATCCGGCGGGACTTCCGCACCATCGACCCGGCCCGGGCCCGGGTCGTCCTCGTCGACGCCGTGGACACCGTCCTGCCGAGCTTCGGCGAGCGACTGGGCGGCAAGGCCGCGCGGCGGCTGGCCGAGATGGGGGTCGAGGTGCGGCTCGGCGCCAAGGTCGTCGATGTCGACGCGACGGGCGTGGTCGTCGAGGAGGACGGCGCGCGGCACCGGATCGAGGCGATGACGAAGGTGTGGGCGGCCGGCGTGCGGGCGAGCAGCCTCGGCCGGCTCATCGCCGAGCAGAGCGAGGCCGAGACCGACCGCGCGGGACGGGTCGGCGTCAAGCCCGACCTGACCGTCCCCGGGCACCCCGAGGTCTTCGTCGTCGGCGACATGATCGACCTCGACGGCCTGCCGGGCCTGGCCCAGGTGGCCATCCAGGGGGCCCGGTATGCGGCGGACCAGATCACCAGGCGCCTCGACGGGGCCGAGCCTGCAGGCCCGTTCGAGTACCGGGACAAGGGGTCGATGGCGACGATCTCCCGGTTCAGTGCCGTCGCGAGCATCGGCCCGCTCCGGTTCGGCGGCTTCGTCGCGTGGCTGCTGTGGCTCGGGGTCCACCTCGCCTACATCGTCGGCTTCAAGCACCGGGTGACGACCCTGCTGCACTGGGCGATCAGCTTCGTCGGGCGGGGTCGGGCGGAACGCACCATCACCGAGCAGCAGGTCTTCGCCCGCCGGGCGATCCGCCACCTCGACCCGAGCGAACGGCCCGTTCTCCCGCCACCGCCCGAGGACTGACGCCTGGTCCGCTGGGCCGCCGCTCGCGGCATACCTGCTCGGGGCCCGTGCCGCGGGCCGTAGGGTGGCGGGCATGCCTCTGGACTATCCGATCCACCGGCGCACGCTCGACAACGGGCTGCGGGTGCTGGTGTCGCCGGACCACAGCGTTCCCAACGTCACCGTCAACATCTGGGTCGGGGTGGGGTCCCGGCACGAGGCCCAGGGCCGGACCGGGTTCGCCCACCTCTTCGAGCACCTCATGTTCCAGGGGTCGCGCAACGTCGCGAGCGGCGAGCACTTCGACGCCCTCATGGCCGAGGGCGGCCGGCTCAACGCGACGACGTGGTTCGACCGGACCAACTACTTCGAGACGGTGCCGACGGGGGCCCTCGAGCTGGCCCTGTGGCTCGAGGCGGACCGGCACGGCTTCCTCCTCGACGCCGTCAACCAGGTCAACCTCGACAACCAGCGCGACGTCGTCAAGGAGGAGAAGCGCCAGCGCTACGACAACCAGCCGTACGGCACCGCCCTTCACGACGTGTATGCCGCGGTCTTCCCCGAGGGCCACCCCTACCACCACCCGACGATCGGCTCGATGGAGGACCTCGACGCGGCCGGGCTCGACGATGTCCACGCGTTCTTCCGCCGCTACTACGGTCCCAACAACACCGTCCTGTCCCTCGTGGGGGACGTGACCCCCGAGGAGGGCTTCGCCCTCGTCGAGCGGTACTTCGGCCCGCTGCGGCCGACGGCCGAGCCGGCCCGGGCCCCGGTGGACCCCCTGCCCCCGCTCGATGGCCCCGTGCGGGTCGAGCGGCGCGGGAGCGTCCCCAACGACCGGCTGCACCTCGCCTTCCGGCTCGCGCCCGACAACACCGACGACTTCCTCGCCGCCTCCGTCGCGGTCGACGTCGTCGCCGGGCTGGGGACCTCACGGCTGATCCGGCGACTCGTGCGCCGCGACCAGATCGCCGTCGGCGTGCACGCGACGGCGTGGGGGCTCGTCGACGGTGTGTCGCTCGGCCTCGTCATCGTCGACATCGCCGAGGGCGTCGAGCCCAGCACCGTCGAGGAGGCAATCGTCGAGGAGCTGTCGCGGTTCGCCGACGAGGGCCCGACCGAGGCCGAGATGGAGGCCGCCCTCGCCCAGGCGGAGCGATCGTGGCTCTCGACGCTCGCCAGCCAGGAGGAGCGCGCCGACCTGCTGAGCCAACACCTGCTCCTCCACGACGCCCCGGATCTGGTCAACACGCTGCTGGACCGGCTCAGAGCCGTCTCGCCGGAGAAGGCCCGGGCGGCGGCGGCGAGTCGGCTCCGGCCCGAGCACCGGGCGGTCGTCGCCTATCTCGTCGAGGAGACCGAGGTCGACGACAACGCGGCCGAGCGGCCGGAGGTCCTCGCATGAGCGGCGTCCCCGGCACCACGGCGCCCCGCCCGCCCGTCGCGCCCCCGGGCCCCTGGGCGTTCCCCCTGCCCGCCGAGCACGAGACGGCCAACGGGCTGCGGGTGCTCCTCTACGACGTGCCGGGACAGTACGTCCTCTCCGTCCGCGTCGTCGTCCCGGTCTGTCTGGCCGACGAGCCGCGCCACCTCGAGGGCATCACGGCGATGACCGGGCGGCTGCTCGACGAAGGGACGGCGCGGCATACGGCCGAGGAGTTCGCCGACCTGCTCGAGCGGGGCGGCATCGCCCTCGCCTCGGGGGTCGTCGAGGGTGGCTTGAGCGCCGACCTCGACGTCCCGCAGCGCTTCCTTCCCACCGCCATGGACCTGCTGTGCCAGGCGCTCGCCGAGCCGGTCTTCCCCGAGGAGGAGGTGCGCCGGATCCTGCGCAGCAGGCTCGCCGAGATCGAACAGGAGCGCGCATCTGCGCCGCACCGAGCGGCGCGCCAGCTCGTGGCGACCCTCTTCGACCCCGAGGACCGGGCCTCCCGGCCCACTGCCGGCTCCGCCGCCACGATCGGCGCCATCACCCGCGAGGATCTCCTCGAGTGGCACGCCACCTCGCTCGGCCCCGCCGGCGCGACGGTCGTCATCGCCGGCGACCTGGCCGGGGTCGATGCCCCGGAGATCGTCGAGCGGACCCTCGGCACATGGCACGCGGACCGGCACCGGGCACCGCGCCGCCCGGTCCCGCCACGACCGGCCGCCGACCGGGGCCGGTTCGTCGTCGTCGACCGGCCCGGGTCGGTCCAGTCCGAGATCTGCGTCGGGCTCCCCGGCCCGGACCGGCACGTCCCGGCCGGCTGGGCGCCGCACCCCGTGCTCGCCTTCGTCCTCGGTGGCTCGCCCGGGGCGCGGATCGACGCCGTCCTGCGAGAGGAGAAGGGCTACACCTACGGGATCCGGGCGAGCTTCCGCCCCCGGATCGCCGGTGGCACGTTCGTCACGACCGGCTCGGTGCGCTCCGAGGTGTCGGCCGAGTCGTTGCGGCTCCTTCTCGGGATCCTCGACGGGGCGCGCGACGGTTTCACCGACGAGGAGGCCCGCTCGGGCGTCGACTACATCGAGAAGACCGCGCCGGGGCGCTACGCGACGGCCGACGCCGTGGCCGACGAGGCGGCCGGTCTCGCCCTCGAGCGGCTGCCGCTCGACTTCACCACCGAGAACCTGCGGGCCGTGGCCGCCCTGACGGCGGCCGACCTCGACGCCGCCTACCGTGCCGTCACCGCCTCGAGGGAGTGGACCGTCGTCATCGTCGGGGATGCCGCGACGATCGCCGCGGACATCGAGCAGATCGCCCCCGGGCGGGTGAGCATCGTCCCCGCCTAGGAGACTGCTGAACAATCCGCGTGGCGTTGAGGCTGTGTGCCGCTGCCCTGAAATCGTGTGCTCATGCAGGGTGAGGCTGATCGGCAGCGGGAGCTGTTGGATGTGGAGTCGGTGGCTGGGCACCTGCTCGAGCCGGGCAGTGTGTCCGCGTTGCTGGCTGAGCATCGTGACCGGTTGTTCCCGGCGGAGTTGTTCGCTGACCTGTTTCCTTCGGGGCGGGGCCGGCCCTCGATCCCGGCGGGGTGATCGCCTCGGTGATCGTGCTGCAGGCGCTGTACGGGCACTCGGACCGTGAAGCGGTCGCGCGTTGACCTTCGATCTGCGGTGGAAGGCGGCGTGTGGGTACGCGATCGACGCCAAGGGCTTTGATCCTTCGACGTTGACGTACTGGCGGCGCCGGCTGGCGGCACGTGACCGCCCGCAGCGGATCTTCGAGGTGGTTCGGGAGGTGATCACCGCAACGGGTGCGGTGGCCGGGAAGCAGCGTCGGGCGTTGGACTCCACGATCCTCGACGACGCGGTCGCCCGTCAGGACACCGTCACCCAGCTGATCGCTCAAATCCGTCGGGTCGGCCGGGAGGTGCCCGGCGCCAAGGACCTGATCGCCACCGAGTGCACCCGGCTGGCTGCGCTGACCGGGCAGGGCTATGAGGCGCCGGGGAAGCCACCGATCGCCTGGGACGACCGGGCCGCCCGCGAGGCACTGGTGTCCGCGCTGGTCGGCGACGCCTTGGCGCTGCTGCGCGCCGTTGACCTCGAGGCGATCCAAGCAGCCGGTGGGAAGCCGGCGCAGGCCTTGGCGCTGCTGGCGCTGGTCGCAGGCCAAGACGTCGAACCGGCCGAAGACTCCGACGGCACCGACGGCCGGTGGCGCATCGCCGCCAAGACCGCGCCGGACCGGGTGATCTCCACGGTGGATCCCGACACCCGGCACGCCCACAAGACCCGGCAACCACGCCCGCGTCAGGCGGGCACGGACGGACAGGGGGCAGCCGTCTGTCACGATGACCGGGTGCCCACCCGCCTCACCGTCGAGAGCGTCATCGGGCCTCTCGACATCGAGGCCGACGACGACGGGCTGACCCGCATCCGCTTCGACGCCGACCCCGCCGGCCTGGATACGGGGCCGCGCGGGGACGCGGGCCGCGCCCGAGAGGTCGTCCTCCTGGCCGGGGAGCAGATCGCGGCCTACTCGGCCGGGCGGCTGCGGGTCTTCGACCTGCCGCTGGCCCCGCGGGGCACCGACTTCCGGCGCCGGGTCTGGGACCACCTCGCGACGATCCCCTGGGGCCGAACGAGCACGTACGGGGCCATCGCCGCCGCGCTCGGGCTCCCGCCGGGGGCCTCCCGAGCCGTCGGCGCCGCGAACGGTGCCAACCCCCTGCCGATCGTCCTGCCGTGTCACCGGGTCATCGGTGCCGACGGGACCCTCACCGGGTATGCCGGTGGGCTGGGCCGCAAGGCCGCCCTGCTCCGTCTCGAGGGGGTCCGGACCGAGGGGGACCAGGACCCGCTCTTCTGACCGGCGCGGGAGGGCTAGAAGACCCCGTCCGGGCCGTCGCCGTAGAAGCCGGTCCCCGCCGCGGGCGTCGGCGTGGCGGACGGCTCCGCTGAGGTCTGGCCGACGGCGGCCCGGTCGCCGATCCGGCCGAGGACCGCGTCGTGGAGCAGGCCGTTCGTGGCGACGGCGTTGCCCCCGAACGGTCCGGGGTGCCCGTCGAGCGAGGTGAAGCGGCCTCCGGCCTCGACGACCACCGGAACGAGGGCGGCCATGTCGTGCAGCGCGAGCTGAGGCTCGGCGGCGATGTCGGCGGCCCCCTCGGCGACGAGCATGTAGGACCAGAAGTCGCCGTAGGCGCGCTCGCGCCAGCAGTCTCTGGCCAGCCCGAGCATCGCGTCCTGGCGGCCGACGGCGGACCACGAGGTGATGCTCGAGTAGGACAGCGAGGCGTCCTGGAGCCTCGTGACCCGGGAGACGTGGAGGCGGCGCGCCTGCGAGAGGCTGCGACCGGACCAGGCGCCGGTGCCCTCACCGGCCCACCAGCGCCGGCCCAGGGCGGGCGCGGCGACCAGACCGAGGACGGGGCGGTCCTCGTCGACGAGGGCGATGAGCGTGGCCCAGACCGGGACGCCACGGACGAAGTTGTGGGTGCCGTCGATCGGGTCGACGACCCAGCGGCGTGGGCCGTGGCCGGTCGGCGCCAGCTCCTCGCCCTCGACGGCGTCGCGGGGGCGGGTGCGCGCCAGCTGGGCGCGGATGACCTCCTCGGCCGACCGGTCGGCGTCGCTGACGAGGGTGAGATCCGGCTTGGCCTCGACGACGAGGTCCTCGGCCCGGAACCGGGGCATCGTCACCGCCTCGACGGCGTCGGCGAGCACGTGAGCGAGGCGCAGGTCGTCGTCGTAGCTCGGCACGCCGCCACCGTAGCGGCATACCGATCGAAGCGGCCGGATCCGGCGCGTCGCCGCCCCGTCACGGGACGGTCACAATCGGGTCTCGGCTGGGGCTGGGCCTTGGACAGGGCCATACCCGTGGTCTTTGATGGGGGAGCGACGTCTGCTGGGGCGTTGCGGCCCGCGTTCCAACCAGAACACCGGACCATTTCCCCCTGCTCGTACCAACGAGCGGACAACTTTCACGTAGGAGGACATCCATGCGAGGAACCACTCGCACGGTCGTCGTGGCTGCCGCATCGGCCGCGGCCCTGCTCGTCGCCGGCTGCGGCTCTGGTAGCAGCGGTGGCGGCACGGGCAGTGGCAGCGGTGGCGGAGAGATCACCGTCCACGGCTGTACGCCGCAGAACCCGTTCGTCCCGGCCAACACCAACGAGACCTGTGGTGGCAACGTCCTGGACGCCGTCCTGGCCAAGCTCATCCACTACAACCCGGACAACGCCGCGCCCGAGATGGACATCGCCGAGTCCATCGACACGACCGACAACCAGAACTTCACGGTCAAGCTCAAGAAGGGCTACATGTTCCAGGACGGGACCGAGGTGAAGGCGAAGAACTTCGTCGACGCCTGGAACTGGGACCGCTACGGCCCGAACGGGACGCTGAACTCGTACTTCTTCGACCCGATCGAGGGCGCCTCCGACCTCGACTGCGGCAGCAACGCCGCGGGTGAGCAGGACTGCGAGGCCAAGCCGCCGGCCGCCAAGACCATGTCCGGCCTGAAGGTCGTCGACGACTACACGTTCACGATCAAGACAACGGACAAGGTCTCGAACCTCCCGGTCCGCCTCGGCTACACCGCCTTCGCCCCGCTGCCCGACAGCTTCTTCGCGGACGACGGCAAGTCCTTCGGCGAGAAGCCGATCGGCGCCGGCCCGTTCAAGTTCGACAGCTACGACAAGGGCACCGCGATGGTGCTCAGCAAGTTCGCCGACTACTCCGGTGACTTCAAGCCGAACGTCGACAAGGTGACCTTCAAGATCTACCAGGACACCGACGCGGCCTACAAGGACGTCCAGGCGGACCAGCTCGACCTGCTCGACGCCGTCCCGACCTCGGCGCTCGCCGGCGAGAAGTACAAGACCGACCTGCCCGACCGCAACGTGGTCAAGGCCGTCGGCGTCTTCCAGTCGATCAGCTTCCCGTCGCCGAAGTCCGGTGACAAGAGCTACCAGAACAAGGACGTCCGCCACGCCATCTCGATGGCCATCGACCGGCAGACGATCATCGACAAGGTGCTCTCGGGTACCAAGGTCCCGGCCACCGGCTGGGTCGCCCCCGTCGTCGACGGCTACAAGGCCGACGCCTGTGGCGAGTACTGCACGTACGACCCGCAGAAGGCCAAGGACCTGCTCCAGCAGGCCGGCGGCTACAAGGGCACGATGACCCTGTCCTACAACGCGGATGGTGACCACAAGGCGTGGACCGAGGCCACCTGCAACTCCATCTCCCAGGCGCTTGATGTTCCGTGCAAGGCCGTCGCGGTTCCCGACTTCGCGACCTTCCGCACCAAGATCACCAACCGCGAGATGAAGGGCATGTTCCGCACCGGTTGGCAGATGGACTACCCGTCGATCGAGAACTTCCTCGCCCCGCTGTACGGCACGGGCGCCGGCTCGAACGACAGTGACTACTCCAACCCGGAGTTCGACAAGCTCATCACCGAGGCCGCTGCGGCGACCGACCCTGCTGAGGCGAACGCCAAGTACCAGCAGGCCGAGTCGCTCCTCAAGGACGACATGCCGGTCATCCCCATGTGGTACTCCAAGGCCGTGGCCGCGTGGTCGACCAAGGTCGACAACGTCAAGCTGACGCCGTTCGGCACCTTCGACCTGTCCTCCGTGACGGTCAAGTGACACAGGGTGGTGGTGGCGCCACCCACGGGTGACGCCACCACCCCACCCGGTGACGCTGCGGCCCGCCGATCCAACCGATCGGCGGGCCGCACCGCTGTCACCGACGGCTCTGCCGACCCACCCGAGCGGGTTCCGGGCGTCCGCCGCCGACCGGCATAGGATTCGCCCCGCCGAGGCGATAGTGTCTCGGAAGCCCGCGTGAACGGACTCACTCTCACAAGGAGGTCTGGTGAGCAAGTACATCGTTCGACGGCTCCTCCAGATGATCCCCGTCGTCCTCGGAGCGACGTTCATCATCTTCACGATGGTCTTCTACCTGCCGGGCGACCCCCTGTCCGGCAAGTGTGGGGAGCGCGCCTGCCCTCCGGCGTTCGTGGCCAAGTTCCGCTTGGACCACAACCTCGACGACCCGCTGTTCATCCGGTACTTCAAGTACCTCGGCAAGCTGCTGCACGGGGACTTCGGCACGACCTTCCAGGGCCTCAACGTTGCCGACGAGCTCGCCCGCCGCTACGCGATCACGACCCGCCTCGCGATCATCGCGATCCTCTTCGAGCTCCTCGTCGGCGTGGTCGCCGGCATGCTGGCCGGCATCCGCAAGGGCCGCTTCTTCGACAACCTCGTCCTCCTGTCGACCCTCCTCGTCATCTCGATCCCCACGTTCGTCCTCGGCTCGGTCTCCCAGACCGTCTTCGGCGTCAAGCTCGGCATCGTCAAGCCCACCGTGTCCCCTCAGGCGACGTGGTTCGAGCTGTTGTTGCCCGGCATCGTGCTCGGGTCGCTGTCCCTGGCCTACGTCGCGCGGCTGACACGGACGAACCTCGTCGAGAACCTCAGATCCGACTACGTCCGAACGGCGACCGCCAAGGGCCTGACCCGAAGACGAACGATCGGGTTGCATACGTTGCGCAACTCGCTCATCCCCGTTGTGACGTTCGTCGGCGCCGACTTCGGCGCGCTCATCGGCGGCGCGATCATCACCGAGGGCATCTTCAACATCGGCGGCGTCGGGTCGTTCGTCTTCCAGAGCATCCACAGCCGCGACGGCGTCGCCGTCGTGGGGACGGTGACCCTGCTGGTCATCGTCTACCTGTTCATGAACCTGATCGTCGACCTTCTCTACGGCGTGCTCGACCCGAGGATTAGCCATGACTGAGACCCAGTCCATCGTCGTCGCCGCCGAGTCCGACCCCCAGGACGAGGGCGTCGGCGCCCCGCGGTCACTGACCTCGGAGGCATTCCGGGAGCTGCGCCACAACTGGCTCTTCTGGGCTTCTCTCGCACTCATCGTCGTCTTCGTGCTGATGGCTGCGGTGCCGCATCTGTTCACGCAGACCGATCCCAACCGAGCCATCCTCAAGCTCGGCAACACCCCGCCGAGCAGCGACCAGTGGTTCGGCCGGGACACCCAGGGCTACGACGTCTACGCGCGGACCATCTACGGCGCCCGGGCCTCGATCCTCGTCGGCGTCCTCGCGACCGCGGCGACGAGCTTCATCGGCGCGTTCATCGGCACCCTCGCCGCCTGGTACGGCGGCGTCACGGACGCCGTCGTCATGCGGATCACCGACATCTTCTTCGCGATCCCCTTCCTCCTCGGCGGCATCCTGTTCATGACGACCTTCCCGAACGAGGTCAACTCGAGCTTCTTCGCCGTCGTCGGCAAGGTCGTCCTCGCGCTATCCATCCTCGGGTGGCCGAGCATCGCCCGGCTCATGCGCGGCTCCGTGCTCCAGGTCAAGCCGAACGACTACATCACCGCGGCGCGGGCCCTCGGGGCCGGCCCGTGGCGCATCATCCGCTCTCACGTGATTCCCAACGCGATGGCACCGGTCATCGTCGTCGCGATGATCAACCTCGGTGCCTACATCTCGGCCGAGGCGTCGCTGTCCTTCCTCGGCATCGGCCTGGTCTCCCCGGCGATCTCGTGGGGTGTCGCGATCTCGGACTCCCTGGTCTGGATCCGGGTGGCGCCGTGGTCGCTGCTCTTCCCGAGCCTCTTCCTCAGCCTCGCGGTCCTCGCGTTCATCATGCTCGGTGACGCGGTGCGCGACGCGTTCGACCCCAAGACCCGCTGACGGAGACCCGATGACCACCCAGGACACCACCGCCCCGACGACGTCGAGGTCCGGCTACAAGCCGATCGACGGCCGCCTCCTCGAGATCGACGACCTCTACGTCGAGTTCCACACCCGCGACGGCGTCGCGGAGGCGATCAACGGCGTCTCCTTCACCCTCGACGAGGGCGAGTCGCTCGCGATCATCGGCGAGTCCGGCTCGGGCAAGTCGGTGACCGCTCAGGCGATCATGGGCATCCTCGACATGCCACCGGCCAAGATCCCGGCCGGGCACATCTACTACTGCGGCGAGGACCTGCTCGGCATGCCCGAGGAGCGGCGCCGCAAGGTGCGCGGGCCCGAGATCTCGATGATCTTCCAGGACGCCCTGTCCTCCCTCAACCCCGTCTTCCCGGTGGGGTGGCAGATCGCCGAGATGTTCCGCAAGCACCGGGACATGAACAGGTCCGACTCGCTCGCCCAGGCCGTCCGGCTCATGGAGCGGGTCCAGATCCCCGCGGCCCGGGAGCGGGTGCGGGCCTACCCGCACCAGTTCTCGGGCGGCATGCGCCAGCGGATCATGATCGCCATGGCCATCGCCCTCGACCCGGCGGTGCTCATCGCAGACGAGCCGACGACCGCCCTCGACGTGACCGTCCAGGCGCAGATCATGACCCTCCTGCAGGAGTTGCAGGAGGAGCGGCAGATGGGGCTCATCCTCATCACCCATGACCTGGGCGTCGTCGCCGACGTCGCCGACCGGATCGCCGTCATGTACGCCGGTCGCCTCGTCGAGAAGGCCGACGTCTACGACGCGTATGCCGCGCCGGCCCACCCCTACACCCGGGGCCTCATCGACTCGCTGCCTCGCCTGGACCAGCGGGGTAAGACCCTCAAGACGATCGCCGGTCTGCCCCCCAACCTCATGAACATCCCGAGCGGCTGTGCCTTCAACCCCCGGTGCTACCTCGCCCAGGCCAACTGCCGCCGCGACGTCCCCGCGCTGCGCGAGGTCGCCCCTGGCCGGCTGGCCGCCTGCCACTACGCCGAGGAGGTCCTCAATGGCTGAGGTGATTCTCTCTGCCGAGGATCTCGTCAAGCACTATCCGATCCGCAAGGGAGTCCTGCGCACCATCCAGGGCCACGTCAAGGCTGTCGACGGCGTCAGCTTCGAGCTGCACCGGGGCGAGACCCTCGGCATCGTCGGCGAGTCCGGCTGTGGCAAGTCCACCCTGGGCCGGCTGCTCATGCGGCTGGAGAAGCCGACGAGCGGCAGCGTCATGTTCGAGGGTGAGGACATGGGCACCGCGTCGGCGCGCCAGCTGCGACGGCTGCGGCGCGACATCCAGATCGTCTTCCAGGACCCCTACACCTCGCTCAATCCCCGGATGACGGTCGGCGACATCGTCGGCGAGCCCTTCGAGATCCACCCCGACGTCGAGCCCAAGGGGGGGCGCCGCAAGCGGGTCCAGGAGCTCCTCGACCTCGTCGGGCTGAACCCCGAGCACATCAACCGGTTCCCGCACCAGTTCTCCGGCGGGCAGCGGCAGCGGATCGGGATCGCCCGCGGGATCGCGCTCAATCCCAAGGTGCTCGTCTGTGACGAGCCGGTCTCGGCCCTGGACGTGTCGGTCCAGGCGCAGGTGGTCAACCTCATGGAGAAGCTCCAGGACGAGCTGGGGCTCGCCTACGTCTTCATCGCGCACGACCTGTCCGTCGTCCGGCACATCTCGGACCGGGTCGGGGTCATGTACCTCGGACGGCTCGCCGAGATCGGCACGGAGGACGAGGTCTACGAGCGGCCCACCCACCCCTACACGCAGGCCCTCCTGTCGGCGGTCCCGGTGCCTGACCCGACCCTGCGCGGCAGGCGCGACCAGATCGTCCTCGAGGGCGACGTCCCGTCGCCGGCGAACCCGCCGAGCGGGTGCCGCTTCCACACCAGGTGCTGGAAGGCCGAGGAGATCTGCTCGCAGGAGGAGCCGGTGCTCAAGGCCCGCCCGGACGGGGTCGCCGAGCACGTGTCGGCATGCCACTTCGCCGAGCCGCGCGCCGTGGTCTCGACCGTCGACGTCTCGGGCGGCTCCGCCTAGTCCCCGCCCTCGCCGGACCGGGCCCGCAGCAGCCGGCGCAGCGACTCCAGCCGCGCCGGCCCGGCCGGACCGGCGGCGCCGGAGGCGACCCAGTCGTCGAGGGCGCACTCCTCCTCGTCGTGGGTGCAGCCGCGCGGACATGCGGCCGTGCCCGGCTGCAGGTCGGGGAAGTGGTGGATGATCCGGTCGAGGTCGACGTGGGCGAGCCCGAACGAGCGGACCCCGGGAGTGTCGATGACCCACCCGGATCGGTCCGGGAGCCGCAGGGCCACCGCCGAGCTGGAGGTGTGCCGCCCGCGCCCGGTCACGTCGTTGACCTTGCCGATCGTCCGGTCGGCGTCGGGGACGAGCCCGTTGACGAGGGTCGACTTGCCGACCCCCGAATGGCCGACGAGGACGCTGCGGTGGCCCCGAAGCCGCGCCAAGAGCTCGGCGAGCCCCTCAGGGGCGAGCGCCTCGTCCAGGCGCCGCGTGACGATGTAGGGCAGCTCGAGCGGGGCGTAGGTGCTGAGGAAGTCGGCCGGGTCGGCGAGGTCGGCCTTGGTGAGTACGAGCAGGGGTTCCATGCCGGCGTCATAGGCCGCGACGAGGCAGCGATCGATGAGCCGGGGCCGCGGCTCGGGGTTGACGAGGGCCGAGACGATGACGAGCTGGTCGGCGCCGGCGACGATGACCCGCTCGACCGGGTCGGTGTCGTCGGCCGTCCGGCGCAGCACCCGCTCCCGGTCGGCGACGCGGACGATGCGGGCGAGGGAGCCCTCCGCCCCGGAGACGTCGCCGACGAGCGCCACGTCGTCGCCGACGACGATGCCCTTGCGCCCCAGCTCCCGGGCCCGCATGGCGATGATGACCCGTTCGGGGTCCCCGCTGCGAGGGACCCCCTCCTCGAGGAGGACCGTGTAGCGGCCGCGGTCGACGCCGATGACGAGCCCGGGCGCGGCATCCTCGTGGGCGGGGCGCTCCTTGGACCGGGGGCGCGAGCCGCGACGGTTCGGCCGGATCCGGACGTCCGACTCGTCGTAGTCGCGGACCGACCGCGCCATCAGGAGAGGGTCCCTGCGGTGACGCCGTCGACCATCTGCTCCCACATCGTCGTGAACTGAGGAAGGGTCTTTCCCACCGTCGCGACGTCCTCGATCGCCAGGCCTGGCACGGCGAGCCCGAGAACGGCCCCGGCCATGACCATCCGGTGGTCCGCATAGGTGTGGAAGGTCGCGCCGCGCAGCGGTGCCGGGTCGATGCGCAGACCGTCCTCGGTTTGGGTCGCGCGGCCGCCGAGGGCGTGGATCTCGGCCGCGAGGGCGGCCAGGCGGTCGGTCTCATGTCCGCGGATGTGGGCAACGCCCCGCACGATCGACGGGGAGTCGGCGAGCGCGGCCAGGGCGACGACCACGGGGGTCAGCTCGCTCGCGTCGTGGAGATCGACGTCGACGCCGACGATGCTCTCGCCGCCCCGCACGATGAGCCCCTCGCGGCTGAGCGAGACCTCGGCGCCCATCGCGTCGAGGATGTCGCGCAGGGCGTCACCCGCCTGCGTCGTGTGCTGCGGCCAGCCGGGGATCCGGACCATCCCGCGCGAGACGGCGGCGGCGGCGAGGAAGGGGGCGGCATTCGTCAGGTCCGGCTCGACCTCGACGTCGAGGGCGCCGAGCTCGCTGGGCTCCACGCGCCACGTGTCGGGCTCGGTGTCGTCGACGAGGGCACCGACGTCGCGCAGGACCTCGACGGTCATGTCGATGTGCGGCTGGCTGGGGACCGGAGGGCCGTCATGGTGGACGGCGACGCCCTCGTCGAAGCGCGCGCCGGCGAGGAGCAGGGCGGAGATGAACTGCGAGGACGCCGAGGCGTCGAGGGTGGCCTCGCCTCCTCGGACCCGACCGGTCCCCCGGACGGTGAAGGGCAGGACGCCACGCCCCTCGTCGGCGATGTCGACCCCGAGAGCGCGCAGGGCGTCCAGGGCCGGACCCATCGGTCGCAGCCGGGCCGCCCCATCGCCGTCGAAGTCGACCGGTCCTGCCGCGAGCGCGGCAACGGGTGGGAGGAAGCGCATGACGGTCCCCGCCAGCCCGCAGTCGATCTGGGCATTCCCGGTGAGGGATCGGGGCTGGACGAGCCAGTCCGGCGTGCCCTCCTCGGCGGTCTCCAGCTCGTCGATCTCACAGCCGAGGGCACGCAGTGCCGCCGCCATGAGGAGCGTGTCGCGCGAGCGAAGCGGTCGACGGATCCGGGAGGGGCCGTTGGCCAGGGCCGCGAGCACGAGATAGCGGTTGGTGAGGGACTTCGATCCCGGCAGGGCGATCGTCGCGTCGATCGGGTGGTCGAGGGTGGGGGTGGCCCAGGCAGGGTCAGGCATGTCTCACCTGGTGCCCCTTGTCCGGCCCGGTGGGGTGTGCGCGTCTGGCGACGGTCATCTGCCTCTCCGACGTGGTTGTGAACGCCTCTACGGTAGTTGCTCTCCCCGCGGTTGCGTAGGGTTCCCCTCATGTGTGGCCGGTATGCCGCGACCGCGAACCCCGGCGAGCTCGTCGAGGAGTTCGAGGTCGATGTGGACCGGACGGGAGAGCGGACCCGTTCGGTGCTCGTCTCACCCCAGGAACCCCCCGCCGGCACCCCTGACTACAACATGGCGCCGACCAAGCAGGCTCCGGTCGTCCTCACCCGCGCCTCGCGTGCGGATCCGGCCGCTCCTGCCCAGCGCCAGCTCCGGTTGCTCACCTGGGGCCTCGTGCCGAGCTGGGCGAGCGATCCGCGCTCAGGGGCACGGATGATCAACGCCCGCGCAGAGACGGTCGCGACGACGAGGTCCTATGCCCGCCCTCTCCAGCGTCGTCGATGCATCGTTCCGGCCCTGGGGTGGTACGAGTGGCAGGTGTCACCGACCGCGACCCACGCAACGGGCAAGCCACGACGGCAGCCGTTCTTCACCCATCGCGCCGATGGGGAGTTCCTCGGTTTCGCCGGCCTCTATGACTTCTGGCGCGACCCTGCGGTCTCCGACGCCGACGATCCGGAGGCGTGGGTCGTCAGCTTCGCGATCATCACGACGGCTGCCGAGCCCGGGCTGGACCGGATCCACGACCGGCAGCCCCTGGTGCTCGAGCGGGCCGACTGGGCGCGCTGGCTCGACCCAGCGACGAGCGATGCCGAGGAGATCGCCGACCTCGTCGCGTTCTCGCGGCCCGGGCGCTTCGAGGCATACCCCGTCGCCTCGTCCGTCAGCAGTAGCAGGGCGCGCGGCCCGGGCCTGATCGAGCCCGCGGACCCCGCCACCCTGCAGGGCGTGGTGGACCCGATGACCGGAGAGATCGTCGGAGGAGCCTGATGCCGATCCGCACCGTCGAGCTCGAGACTTCCGTCGGACCTGGTCGGGCACGCCTCCATCGGGCCGACCAGGCGGTCGGCACCCTGCTGCTCGGGCACGGCGCCGGGGGGCAGGGCTGGTCCGCCGACCTGCGCGCCGTCACGGCCGCCGCGGTCGACGCGGGCTGGTTCGTCGGGCTCCTGGACCAGCCGTGGCGGGTGGCCGGCCGGAAGGTCGCTCCCGCACCCACGACCCTCGACAAGGCCTGGGTGCCGATGGTCGAGACGCTTCTGTCGGGCCGCTCGAAGCTGCCCCGTCCGCTTGTCGTCGGCGGTCGCAGCGCCGGGGCCCGGGTCGCCTGCCGAACCGCCGCCGGTCTCGGCGCCGTCGGCGTGCTGGCCGTGTCATTCCCGCTGCACCCGCCCGGCCGCCCGGGCGCCTCCCGGGCCGACGAGCTGACCAAGCCCCTCGGCGAGGACATCGCGCTACGGGTCATCCAGGGCGCCGCCGACCCCTTCGGCACTCCCGGTGAGATTGCTGCGGAGCTGCCTGACCCGGCATACGTGACGGCCGTGCCTGGGACGCACTCGGTCGACGCCTCCTCGGTCCAGGTGGCCGTCGCCGCCC
Source organism: uncultured Actinomycetota bacterium (assembly GCA_963728395.1). GTDB lineage: Bacteria > Actinomycetota > Actinomycetes > Actinomycetales > Dermatophilaceae > CAVSJJ01. The sequence goes on along the minus strand of CAVSJJ010000004.1, from coordinate 203,047 downwards.
TGTCGTGGCTGGAGAGCCTGCACTGACCTGCTTGTTTCGGGAATGCCGGTCCGGTTCGGTGGTGTTGTTCACCTCGGCACCGCACGACACCGAAAGGCAGCCATGCTCGTCCTGCACGCGTCGGCCCCCACTGAGGTGGGGCTAGGGTGGACGTCGATGACGACACCACCTGCAGCCTCCGGTCGCGCCGACGAGGTCGTCGACGTCGCCACCGAGACGATGGACGAACGGCAGGCGCGGTTCGAGCGCGAGGCCCTGCCTCTCCTCGACCAGCTCTACTCCGCGGCCCTGCGCACGACCCGCAACCCCGCCGACGCCGAGGACCTCCTCCAGGAGACGTACGCCAAGGCCTTCGCGGCCTTCCACCAGTACCGGCCGGGGACGAACCTCAAGGCGTGGATGTACCGCATCCTCACCAACACCTACATCAACTCCTATCGCAAGAAGCAACGGGAGCCACAGCAGTCCGACGCCGCCGAGGTCGAGGACTACCAGCTCGTCAGGGCCGAGTCGCACACGTCCTCGGGACTGCGCTCGGCCGAGACCGAGGCGCTGGACCGGCTGCCGGACTCCGAGGTCAAGCGGGCCCTGCAGGAGCTGCCCGAGGACTTCCGGCTTGCCGTCTATCTCGCCGATGTCGAGGGCTTCGCGTACAAGGAGATCGCCGAGATCATGGGCACCCCCATCGGGACGGTCATGTCGCGGCTGCACCGCGGTCGGCGCCAGCTGCGCGGGCTCCTCGAGGACTACGCCAGGGGTCGCGGATTCGAGGCCGCGCGCACGAGCGGGGGGTCGTCATGACCGGTCGCGAGCCGCACGACGGGCACTTCGAGTGCACCGATGTCATGTACCGCATTTACGAGTATCTCGACGGCGAGATGAACGAAGGCGACATGAAGTTGGTTGCCGAGCATTTGCAGGAATGTGGTCCGTGCCTTCATGAGCACGATCTCGATGCGGCGATGAAGTCGCTCGTACGGCGCTCGTGTGGCTGCGAGACAGCGCCGACGGAGCTTCGGGTCCAGATCATGCGTCGGATCACCCGAGTGCGCCTCGAACTCGACGAATAGCCCGTCCCCGATCGCGAAGGGCCGGCCACCACATCACGTGGTGGCCGGCCCCTTCTCGGCGTCCGGGTTCAGGCGTTCGGCTTGCGGCCGTGGTTGGCCTTGTTCCCCTTGCGGGCGCGGCGCTTGCGGGCGCGCTTACTCATAGAATTCTCCTCTACATCGGGGGTGCGACACGCGGATGTGGCGAATCTCCTTGGAATTGTGGCATATCCACGCTGCGTGAGACCATATCGTTGCCTCAGCGCCCGGCATTTCGGGACCGGGCCACCCCTGAAAGGAACGATCGTGCGCCGTCTTCGCACTGTCATCGCCGCCCTCGGAATCGCTTCCCTCGCCGCGATCATCTCTCCCTCTGCCGCTTCGGCGGCTTCGCTCACCCCTGCCCCGACAACGGTCCAGCCGGCGTCGTGGTCGTGGGGCAACGCGGTCCAGCCGGCGTCGTGGTCGTGGGGCAACGCGGTCCAGCCGGCGTCGTGGTCGTGGGGCAACGCGGTCCAGCCGGCGTCGTGGTCGTGGGGCAACGCGGTCCAGCCGGCGTCGTGGTCGTGGGGCAACGCGGTCCAGCCGGCGTCGTGGTCGTGGGGCAACGCGGTCCAGCCGGACAGCTGGTCCTGGGGCGTTTGATCCCTCGTCAACATGCGTGACCACCGGAGCACCGCCGGCGTCGCGGTACCCCGGTGGTCGCGCGACGTCGCGACCAACCTGTACATCGCCACCTTGTGGGTGGTGACGGTCTGTCTCGCGATCGTGTCCTGGCGGACGAGCGGCCTGCAGCGCGTCGACGCGACGATCATGCTCGCCGCGCTGGCCGTTCTCAGCTGGTGGCTCGGTGCCAGCGCCATCGAGGCGAACATCAAGTTCTCGGCAGGGCACGTCGCCGTTCTCGCCTCGGTCGCGTTGGTCGGCCCCCTCGGGGCGGGCTTCGTCGGGCTGTCGATGACGTTGCTGGCCGATCGACGGCTCCCACTGCGCAACCGACTCTTCAACTCGGCGATGTGGTCATCCCTCGCCATGGTGGCCGGCCTGGTCTACGTGGCCATGGGAGGCGAGTCCGATGTCTCGGACATGCAGGGGGCCGGCACCTTGCTGCTCGCCATCGGGATCCCCCTGGTCGTCGTCGATGTCATCCAGACGGTCCTCAACGCGCTGCTGCTCGCCGGCGTCCTGAAGCTGTCGGAGGGAGCGCTCGTCCGCCCGATCCTCCTGCGACTGCTCTCCAACAGCGGGCTGACTGCCGTGGGCTATGGAGTCCTGTCCTTCCTGCTCGTCGTGCTCTGGGTTCCGGTCGGGCTCGGCGCATTCAGTGCCGTGTTCATCCTCCTGCCGATGCTCGGTGCGTGGTGGGCCTACCGTCAGTACGGTGAGGAGCGTCAGGCCCGGGAACGGACGCTGGACGCCCTCGTTGCCGCCATCGAGACCAAGGCGCCGCACCTGGCCGGTCACAGCCACCGGGTCGCCAACATGGCGCACATCATGGCCGAAAGCCTGGGCCTCGGCCCCGGCGACGTCAGGAATGTGCGGATCGCCGGGATGCTCCACGACGTCGGTCTCGTCGCCCTACCGACGGCCGTCGTGCAGTCCGGCCGGACCGACGACCCGCTCTACCGCTCCTATGCGCGCCGCGGCGCGCACCTGCTGCGGGAGGTGTCGTTCCTCTCCGGCGCCCTGGACGGGATCGCCCACCACAACGACCCCGCTCGCAACAGCCTCGACGGACCCGAGGAGCCCTCGCCTCCGGACGGCCTCGCGGCCCGGGTCGTCCACATCGCCGACACCTATGACCTCTTGACGAGTGTCGGGTCGGACGACGGGCCACCCATCGGGCACGACGAGGCGATCGTGCGGCTCCGCGAGCGGGTCCCGGCCGGCGACGCCTCTCTCGTCGACGTCCTCGTCACCGCCCTGACGCGCCACCCCGAGGTGGGTGGGTCGTGAGAAGCCGGTTGGCCGGGGTGGTCACCTGGGAGCGGGTCGTCATCGGCATCGCCCTCTTCGCCGTCGTCGTCTCGATCCTCCGCTCGCAGGACACCCTGGTGCGCGTCGTGGAGGCGCACACCAGGCTCGTCCTTGCCTACCTCGCGGCCCTCGCCGTCGGCGAGCTCGCCCGGGTCCGGCTGCCGAGTGGCCGGGAGGCCGCGCCGGTGGCCACTGCCTCGGCCATCGCCCTCGCCTTCACGGCCCTGCTCAACGGCGAGGACCCGTTCGCCACTCGAGCCTCGGTGCTCATCCTCGTGGCCACGGCCGGCCTCGGTTCGGGCCTGCTCATCCGTCGGGTGCTGGGCAGGGACGTCCGGCTGTATCTGGCCGCGGCCCGGCTCCTCGGAGCCGGCGTCGTGGGGCTGCTCGCCCGCGCCTTCGAGATCGGCGGCACCTCGCTGTGGGAGCTGCAGGTCGACCTGCAGACGACGACTCCGCTCGTCGCGACCGCCATGCTGGCCATCGCCTTCGTCGGCGTCCTCATCGAGGTCGTCCTGGGTGGCCTCGTGCGCGCCCAACGCGGACGTGCCAACTGGGCGGCGGTCCTGCGCGACGACATCGCGGAAGCGCCCGCCCTCAACGGCGCGCTCGTCGCCGCTGGGCCGCTCGTGGCGCTCCTCGCCCCTGCGCTGGGGCTCGCCGCGCTGCCGCTGGCCCTCTTCCCCATGATGCTCACCTACATCGCCGTCAACCGGTACGTCGCGAACCAGCGGACCTACCGCGAGATGATCGCGACCCTCTCCCGGCTGACCGAGGCGGGCGGCTACACCACCCCGCGCCACGCCGAGCGGGTGGCGGAGCTGTCGGTCGCCATGGCGCGCACCATCGGCCTGCTCCAGCGGGACGTGGCCGACCTCGAGTATGCCGCCCTGCTCCACGACCTCGGACAGATCGCCCTGCGCGAGCCGATCCCGGGTGGCGCCACGGTGCTGGCCGCCCCCACCGACCAGCAGCACATCGCCCAGGACGGCGCCCGGATCGTGCGGCATGCGGGGGTGCTGGACCGGGTCGCCGACCTCATCGAGGTCCAGGCCACCCCCTACCGCCAGGTCCGCGAGCTGGGTGAGGACGTGCCCGTCGGAAGCCGGATCATCAAGGTGGCGAACGCCTTCGACGATCTGACCGGCGGACGGCGTCGCCGGGACATCGTCGACCGTGCCGTCGAACGGATCCACCTCGGCCTCGGCTACGAGTACGACCCCGCCATCGTCGATGCGCTCATCGCCGTCCTCGCCCGCCCGCGCGCCTCGGCCCGGACCGCGGCGCCGACCCAGCCCCACCCCGCGGCCGAGGCGTTCTGAGCGTGGCACCCCGGTTGTCGGATGGGACGGGCTCGCGGGTCGGTACCATCGTCCCGGCCCGCCCCAGCGAGCGGACTCACCGTCCTGCACCGAGAAGAGCCGTCACATGGAGACCCTCTCCGACTTCGTCGCCAGCGCTATCGAGTTCATCGTCGGCGGAATCGTCTTCTCGAGCGCGATCGTCCTTCTCATCGGCGTCGGCGCCGACCTTCCCGTCGTGTCGGACACCACCGTGGCCCTGCTCACCTCGTATGCCCCGCTCGTCACGGTCCTGTTCATCGCCGTGGCCTATGCGATGGGCGTCATTGCCGAGAGCGCGGCCCGGTTCGCCTTCGAGTTCCTCCTCGAGCGCGGGACGGTCCGGACCGCGGGGTTCGGGGCGACCCCGCAGCATCCAGGGTCTGGGGGTCCGACGAGGCGGACCCGGGTCGCTCGCCTCTGGGAGGTCGTGCGCTTCGGCCGCGGCTACACCATGGAGAGCGGGAGGCAGGCGATCGCCGAGCGCGAGGAACAACGCGTCCGGGTGATGACCGACCCCGCCACCTTGAACGGCGAGGTCCAGAGCCAGTTGAAGCGTCTCCGGTTGGAGCGGGTGGTCGCCCTCAGCGTCGTCGTGTCGACCCTCGCCCTGTTCATCGCGCGGGACTGGGGTTGGTTCGCCGTCTCGGTCGGTGCCTTGGCCGTGATGATCTTCCTCGTCCGGGATCGGTCCGGGCGCTACTGCCGGTCGATCTCGCGAGCCAACAACTACCTCGGCCACCAGATCCTCGGCAGCCCTGAGGTCACGGGACCGCTGCCGACCGACCGACCCCGCTCACCCGAGGTCGCATCGTGACCGGGCGTCCTCACGGCGTCGTCTTCGACCTCGACGGAACCCTCGTCGACTCCGAACCGCATTGGGCATGGGGGTTCTCGACCGGGCTGAGCGAGATCCTCGCCCGACGCGGCCACGGGACCCACGACATCGACCCGGACCGGATGGCCCGCTTCCGCGGGGGACGGGTGCCGGAATCAGTCCGGTCCATCGTCGGCGAGCTCGGTCTCGCCCTGCCAGAGCCCGAGCTGGACGAGATCGTCGACGAGGTCATCGCGCGGGTAAGCGCCCGGTTCGTCGAGGACCCCAGCCCGATTGCCGGCGCCGTGGCCACGGTACGCGACCTCGCAGCCGACGGCATACCGCTCGCCGTGGCCTCGTCCTCCGCGCTTGCATTCATCCAGGCGGCCTTGGAGCAGCTGGGGATCGCCGACCTCGTCCCCGTCCGCGTCTCCGCCATCGGCCTGAACCGGGGGAAGCCGGACCCCACGGTCTATCACCTCGCCCTGGACCGGCTCGGCGTCCAGGCCGCGGGGTCGGTCGCCGTCGAGGACTCGACCGCAGGCGTCGGCGCCGCCGTCAACGCGGGGATGCGGTGCGTGTGGTTCGCGCCCGAACCGGACGCAACGCCGCCGGGACGCCTCGACCCCGAGGCCTTCGGGGTGAGCCCCGACGTCGACCTAGACTCGGTCGTGACCTGGACCAGCCACCTCGACGCCGATGTCGTCCGAGACCTGCTCGGCGAGCATGACGAAAGGCCCCCGCACCGATGACGGACCCCCATCGCTATGCCGTCATCCTCGCCGGTGGCAAGGGCACCCGCCTGTGGCCGATCAGCACGGCCGAGCAGCCCAAGCAGTTCCGTGCGCTCGGTGACAGCCGGCCCCTCATCGCCCAGACCTTCGACCGGCTGGCGGCCTGCGTCGGCCGGGACCGGGTCTTCGTCTCGACGACCGAGGGGTATGCCGCGGACGTCCGCGGTCATCTGCCCGACCTCGTCGAGGACAACCTCATCCTCGAGCCACGACTCCAGGGCAAGCCCATGGCCTTCCTCCTCATCGCCGAGCGGCTGCATCGTGAGGACCCCGACGCGGTGGTCCTCACCGCCGCCTCGGACAGCTTCGTCGCACCGGTCGAGTCCTTCATCGCCAGCTGCGGCCGGGCGTTCGAGTTCGTCGAGGCGAACCGGAGCTGGACGACGATCCTCGGCAAACGGGCCACCCGTCCCGACACGGCGCTCGGCTACATCCGGGCGTTCGGGGCCGCGATGGGTTCGCGCGACATCCACGTGGCCCGCGAGTTCGTCGAGAAGCCGGGGGAGGGCGCCGCGGTGGAGCTCGTCACGCGCGGGGACGCCTACTGGAACTCCTCGCACTACTGCTTCTCGGCCGCAACGCTCCTCACCGCCTATCGGGTCGGGGCCCGGCACGTGCACGACGCCGTGACGGCATATGTCGGCTCCGGACGACCCGAGGACTACGACGGCAGCGCGGCTCCGGCCCACGAGCTGAGCCCGCTCATCGACGGTGGATGGCAGATCGGCGTCATGGACTGTGACTACGCATGGCACGACATCGGGACGTGGCCGTCGCTCTATCGCGCCGTCGTCGAGGCCAACGGCGCGACACTGGTCTCCGCCGGCGATCACATCGACCTCGGCAGCGACGACTCGCTCGTCGTCAACGACAGTGCCCTCACCGTCGTCACGGCAGGGCTGCGTGACCTCGCCATCGTCGTGTCCGACTCGGTCGTCCTCGTCACCCCCCTCAGCCTCGTCGACGCCCACCCGGAGGTGGCCGCGCGACTCCAGAGCACCTATCTCGACCGACCCGCCCCCGTGAAGGAAGTTCTGTGACCGACCCCCGCTGCGTCATCACGCCGACCGACCCGGACGCCGCTCGCCGCCGGCTGCGCGAGATCCTCGCCGAGCTGTCGACCGACGCCGTCGTCCACGTCGTCTTCATCGGCACCAAGCCCGACATCATCAAGCAGTACCCCCTCTACCACGAGCTCCGCCGGCGTGGAGAGCAGACGCTGCTCTGCCACACCGGCCAGCACACCGACCACGCCTACTCCGGCGGCATGCTCGAGGAGTTCGACATGCACGTCGACGTCCTCATGGAGATGGCGCCCGGGGGAACGCTCGGATCCCGGGTGGCGGCCATGGTGACCAGCGCCGACGTCCTCTTCGGCGTCGCGGCCGAGAGTGGACACACCCTCATCCCCTACATCCACGGAGACACCTCGACGTCGATGGCCGTGTCCGTCGCGGCCTACGCCGGCCGCATCGCCTGCGTCCATGTGGAGGCAGGCATCCGCACCGTCACCCCGACCCGGGACTTCCTCGTCGAGCATCTGCGGGCCTTCGATGCCGGCTCGTTCGACTTCGACGCCTACCTCGCCGCACACCGTCGTCAGGAGACGTTCGAGACCGGCAGCCGCGAGCCCTACCCCGAGCAGTTCAACACCCGCGTCTCCGACGCCGGAACGGGCTTCCATGCGGCCCCCGTCGAGCTGGACCGCACCTTCCTCCTCGAGGAGGGCTTCCCGGCCGACTCCATCGAGGTCGTCGGCAACACCGTCGTCGACGCCATCTCCGAGCGGCTGCCCGAGGTCGAGCGCTCACGGATCCTCGACAAGCATCCCCAGCTCGCGAACGGCCAGTTCATCCGGGTCTGCATCCACCGCCGCGAGAACACGAACGACCGGGTCCGCTTCACGACGTACTTCGACGCGCTGGAGCAGCTGCTCCGCCGCGGCCGAAGCATCCTCTGGGTGCGGCTCAAGGGCACCGACTGGGCCCTCGAACACTGGGCCCTGGAGGAGAGACTCCAGGCGCTCCAGGTCGAGTTCCCCGACACCCTTCTCGTCACCGACGTCTGGGACAGCTACACCGACGTCCTCGCGTCATTCCTCCGTTACGGCCTCCTCGCGACCGACTCCGGCAGCATGCAGGAGGAGGCGAACATCCTCGGCGTCCCGTGCGTGACGCTGCGGTTCGGCACCGACCGGGGGGAGTCGCTGTTCGCCGGCGGCAACGTCCTCGCGCCGCCGCTGTCGGCCGACTTTGTCACCGAGGTCGTCGACGCCGCCTTCCTCCATCGGGCCGAGGTCGTCGGTGAGAAGGTCTACGGCGAGAAGGTCGCCGCCCGCATCGTCGACGAGGTGCTCGTGCGCGCCCGCCCCGGCGCAGGGCTGTTCCGCGCAGAGGAGGACCTGCTGCGCCTGCTCGGCTCGACGTCGGACTGGCCCGGGGATCCCGGCGGCCGGCCGCTCACCCGCCACCGGGCGTAACGCGCCCACGGACCAGACGAACGGGGTATGCCGCGCGTGGCGGCATACCCCGTTCGGCGTGCGGGTCGGCTCAGGCCTTCTTGGTCTCCCAGAAGATGTCCGAGATCTCCTGGATCTTGGCCAGGAGCTGGTCGGCGACGCCCTCGTCGAACTCGCCCTTGGTGCCCGCGGCGCCCGCGAGCTTCGTGGCCTCGTTGAAGAGGGTGTGCAGGTTGGGGTACTTCTCGAAGTGCGGCGGCTTGAAGTAGTCGGTCCACAGCACCCACAGGTGATGCTTGACGAGCTCGGAGCGCTGCTCCTTGATGATCGTCGCGCGCACCCGGAAGTCGGCGTCGTCGTTGCCCGCGACCTTCTGGCAGATCATCTTGACCGATTCGGCCTCGATGCGGGCCTGGGCCGGGTCGTAGACGCCGCAGGGCAGGTCGCAGTGGGCGCTGACCTCGGGAAGGTGGAACAGCCGGAACGGGTGCGTCAGTCGCATGGAGATTCCCTTCGTGCTCGGGGGACGGCTTTCTCGTCCAACCTACCCCCGGACGGCGCCGTTACGCGCGAGAGTCCCTGTCGATCCCCTGTGGACGTGGCAGACGGAGCAGGACCCGGGCGAGGATGTCCTCGCCCGCCACGGAGCCGACGTCGAAGGACGTCACCCCCTCGGCCGCGTTGTCCGAGTCGACCCACCAGCGCCGGCCGTCCTGTGGGTCCCGGCCGGTGACGCGCTTGACCGATACCGGACGTGGCCTACCCGACCGGTCCGGAGGGAGCCGGACGAGGGCGAGACCGGGCCGCACCCGCGCGCCGTGGAGGACGAGGAGGACGTCCCCGTCGCGCAGCGTCGGCAGCATGGACCGGCCGCGGACCCGGACCAGTGCGGGTCGGGGGATACGCCGGGATCCAGGGCTCACGCCTCGTCGTCGGGGGACACGGCGACCGCCTCGAGGGCCGCTGCCGAGTCGGCATGGCCGGTGGCCTCCTCCTGGCGCATCCGGCTGAGGAAGGCCTTGGTGCGGGCATGCTGTGGGTGGTCGATGACCTGGCGCGGCGGGCCCTGCTCGACGACGACGCCGCCATCCATGAAGACGACCTCGTCGGCGACCTCCCGCGCGAAGCTCATCTCGTGGGTCACGACGATCATCGTCATGCCGCCCTCGGCGAGGTCCCGCATGACCTTGAGGACCTCGCCGACGAGCTCGGGGTCGAGGGCCGAGGTGGGCTCGTCGAAGAGCATGAGCTTGGGGTCCATCGCCAGGGCCCGGGCGATGGCGACGCGCTGCTGCTGCCCGCCGGAGAGCTGCGCCGGGTATGCCGCCGGCTTGTCGTCGAGCCCGACCCGTCGCAGCAGCTCGATGGCGCGCTCCTGCGCCCGGGCCTTGCGCACGCCCTTGACCTGGGTGGGCGCCTCGGTGACGTTCTCCATCGCCGTCTTGTGGGGGAAGAGGTTGAACCGCTGGAAGACCATGCCGATGTCGCGGCGCTGAGCCGCGATGGCCTTGTCGTTCAGCCGATGCAGCCCGCCATCCCGCTCCGCGTAGCCCATCAGCTGGCCGTCGACCCAGATCCGCCCGCCGTTGATCGTCTCGAGCTGGTTGATGCAGCGCAGGAAGGTCGTCTTTCCGGAGCCGGACGGCCCGAGGAGGACAACGACCTCCCCGGGATAGACATCGAGGTCGATGCCCTTGAGAACCTCGTTGGCTTGGAAGGACTTGTGGACGTTGACGGCGCGGACGAGTGGGTCGCCCTCACGCTGATGACCGGCCATCACATGCCCCCCGTTCCGTCCTGGCCGCGCATGCGTCGTGTCACGGCCTCGACCTGGCGCTCCTTCTTCTTCGACGCCTTCGTGCCGAAGCCACGACCGAAGTACCGCTCGAGGTAGGACTGCCCGACCATGAGCACGGTGCAGACGATGAGGTACCACATCACCGCCGCCATGTAGGCGGGCATGATCCGGTAGGTGCTGTTGGCGACGGCCTGGGCCTGGAAGAACAGCTCCGTCGTCACGGGCACCGCCGCCAGGAGCGAGGTGTCCTTGACCATGGCGATCGTCTCGTTGCCGGTCGGCGGGACGATGACCCGCATCGCCTGCGGCAGGACGATGCGCCACATCGTCTTCCCGGGGGACATGCCGAGCGCCTGGGCTGCCTCGGTCTGGCCGTTGTCGACCGAGAGGATGCCCGCCCGCGCGATCTCGGCCATGTAGGCCGCCTCGGACAGGCCGAGGCCGATGATCCCGACGATGATGCCGCTGCTGATCGTGCGTACGTCGATCGAGCCGATCGTCAGGTCGCTGCTCATCCCGAGCCATGACGCCAGCTGCATCCCGAACGGGAAGCCGAAGTCGAGGACGGGATAGAGGTAGAGCACCCCGACACCGAGGAGGGCGAGCAGGACGTAGCGAGGCACCGCTCGGAAGAACCAGGTGAAGACGAAGGAGACGCCGCGTAGCACCGGGTTCGACGACAGCCGCATGACCGCGATGACGATCCCGAGGGAGACGCCGACGACCATCGAGGCGACGGTGACGATGATCGTCCCCTTGATGAGGCCCTCGAGGACCGGGTTGAAGTTCATCACCCGGAAGGCGAAGGACCACTCCCATTTGGGGTTGGTCGCGAACGAGCTCACCATCATCCCGGCGAGGACGGCGATGACCGCGATCGCGACCCAGCGGCCGGGATGCGGGACCGGCCGGGCGTGGATCTCGCCCGGCCGGTCCGTCGTGTCAGGGAGCTGTGTCGTCGACATCAGCGCCTCCCATGCGGTGTCAGGGGTTCACGGAGAAGTCCGAGATGGCACCGGAGGAGTTGCCCCACTTGTCCAAGGCGGCCTTGTACGTCCCGTCGCTGGCCAGCTGCGAGAGTGCGTCGGCGATCGCCTGGGCGAAGTCGGTCTGGTCCTTCGGCACGACGAAACCGTACGGGGCCGCGTCGTAGATGTCACCCACCGCCTCGAGCTGGCCGCTCGTCTGCTGGACGGCGTAGAGCGCCACGGGGGAGTCGGCGAGCATCGCGTCGGCCTTGCCGGAGACGACGTCGGCGGTCACCTTGGACTGGGCCTGCTCGGTGATCGCGTTGATCGCCTTCTTGCCGGCGTCGGTGCACTTCTTGGACCGGGCAGCGATGTCGTCGGCCTGGACGGTGCCCTTCTGGACGCCGATGTTGAGGCCGCAGGCATTGTTCGGGTCGACGTTCTTCGGGTTGCCGGCCTTGGTGACCCACTGGGTTCCGGCGTTGAAGTAGCTCACCATGTTGACCTGCTTCTCGCGGTCGGGGTTGATGGTGAAGCTCGAGACCCCGACGTCGTACTTGCCGGAGTTGACGCCGAGGATGATCGACCCGAAGTCCGCGGGCTGCCAGTCGGTCTTGAGGCCGAACTTCGCCGCCACCGCGTCGAAGAGGTCGACGTCCATGCCCTGGACGGTCTTGCCGTCGGCGGCGAGGAACTCGTTGGGCGCATACGTGGCGTCGGTGCCGATCGTGATCGTGCCCTTGCTCTTCAGCGACTCGGGCAACTTCGCCACGAGGGCCGGGTCGGCGGCGACCGCGGAGGAGGACGCGCTCGGTGTGGGGGAGCTCGTGTCGGACCCGGAGCCGGAGCCGAGCGAGCTGGAGCCGCACGCGCTCAGCGCGAGCGACGTGACGGCGATCGCGGCGAAGGCCGCGGCGCGGGTGCGAGGCATGAAACTGCGTTCCTTTCCCAGGGGAGCGTCGGCCGGCCGGGCGGCGACGCGGACGTCCAGCATCCTGCCACCGCGATGTCCCAGCCACGTCACGCTCACATAACGAAACGATGTGGGTCGGATGGGTATGTCATCATGTCCGTCTCGCGTGCTCACCTCTCGCACGCCCCGGCTGGCGCCCACCCCCTGCTCAGCCCCGCGCGCCGCCGGGCCCTCGGCGGCATACCCGAGAAGGAACAGCAGGAGACGCCGACCCATGACCGAGTCAGCCGCCCGGTCCGCCGACCGGACCAGCCATGATCCGGACAGCCCCGTCTTCCGCGCCCACGTGGGCGGGAAGCTGGGCGTCCACTCCACCCAGCCGCTGCGTGGCCGGGAGGACCTGTCCCTGCTCTACACCCCCGGAGTAGCCCAGGTCTGCCTCGCGATCGCCGAGGACCCGGCGCTCAGCCGCGCCTACACCTCGCGGCGGAACACCGTGGCGGTCATCACCGACGGGACGGCGATCCTCGGACTGGGCGATCTCGGCCCGCTCGCGGCGATGCCGGTCATGGAGGGCAAGGCGGTCCTCTTCAAGCACTTCGGCGGGGTGGACGCGGTCCCGGTCTGCCTCGAGTCGGGCACGGTCGAGGAGCTCGTCGAGACGATCGCCCGGATGGCGCCCAGCTACGGCGGCATCAACCTCGAGGACATCGCTGCCCCGCGCTGCTTCGACATCGAAGAGCAGCTCGCCGACCGGCTCGACATCCCGGTCTTCCACGACGACCAGCACGGCACCGCCATCGTCGTCCTCGCCGGTCTGATCAACGCGGCGACCGTCGTCGGCAAGGCACTGCCGGACCTGCGCGTCGTCGTCTCGGGAGCCGGCGCCGCGGGCATTGCCGTCACCCGGCTCCTCCAGCGCGCCGGGGTCCGCGACGTCGTCGTCGCCGACTCGCGCGGCATCATCGTCCCCGCCCGTACGGACCTGACCGGCCACAAGGCCCGGCTGGCGGCGTCGACGAACCCACGGGCGGTGACCGGCCCGATCGGCGCCGCCCTCGACGGGGCCGACGTCTTCGTCGGGGTGTCCGGCGGGACGCTCGCCGAGCGCGACGTGGCCGCGATGGCGCACGGCTCCATCGTCTTCGCCCTCGCCAACCCCGACCCCGAGGTCCACCCCGACATCGCGCACCGGCACGCATCCGTCGTCGCGACCGGGCGCTCGGACTTCCCGAACCAGATCAACAACGTCCTCGCCTTCCCCGGGATCTTCCGCGGTGCGCTGGACTCCGGGGCCACCCGGATCACCGAGGCGATGAAGCTCGCCGCGGCCGAGGCGATCGCCGGCATGGTGCCCGAGCCGAGGGCCGAGGAGATCGTGCCGTCCGTCTTCCAGGAGGGGGTGGCCGAGGCCGTCGCGGCCGCGGTGGCCCGACTCGCCTGAGGCCTGGGCGGCTCGCGCCGCCGGTGTGCCGGGCCGGTGCGCTCCGGCTCCGGGCCTGCAGGGGCGCCGGCGTCAGCCCCGCCGGCCGGAGGCGAGCTCGTCGGCGTAGGCCCGGCAGGCGGCATACGTGGGGAGGAGCCCGGCCACCTCGGCCTCGGCGAGCGAGGGAGCGCTCTCGTCCTTGTCGGACAACAGCGGAGTCACGTCGTCGGGCAGCTCGAGGCCGAGGGTCGGGTCGAGCGGGTTGATGCCGTGCTCGCGCTCTGGGGCGTACGTCGCCGAGCAGAGGTAGAGGGCGGTCGTGTCGTCCTCGAGGGCGCAGAAGGCGTGGCCCAGCCCCTCGGAGAGGTAGACGGCCCGGCGGTCGGCCGTGTCGAGCCGGACCGCCTGCCAGCTGCCGAAGGTCGGGGACCCCACCCGGATGTCCACGACGTAGTCGATGAGGGTGCCGCTCAGCACCGTGACGTACTTGGCCTGGCTCGGCGGCACGTCGGCGTAGTGGATGCCGCGGACGGTTCCGCGCGCCGAGGACGAGACGTTGGTCTGGACGATGTCGGGGCGGTGACCGAGGTGCTCGGCGAGTCGGTCGCCACGGAAGGACTCGAGGAAGACCCCTCGGCTGTCCGGGAACTGGCGCGGGGTGACGACCCAGGCGCCCTCGATCGACAGCGGCGTGATCTCCATCAGGGGCGCCCGACGTCCGCGAGGACCTCCAGGAGGTACTCGCCGTAGCCGCTCTTGCGCAGCGGCTCGGCCAGTGCCCTCAGCTCGTCGTCATCGAGCCAGCCGTTGCGCCAGGCGACCTCCTCGACGCAGCCGATCTTGTGACCCTGTCGGGCCTCGACGACATGGACGAACTGGGAGGCGTCCATGAGCCCCTCGAAGGTCCCGGTGTCGAGCCAGGCCGTGCCGCGCTGGAGGACGGTGACGGTGAGGGCTCCTCGCCGCAGGTACTCGTCGTTGACGGCGGTGATCTCGAGCTCGCCCCGCTCGCTCGGGGTGAGGCCGGCGGCGATCGCGACGACGTCGTTGTCGTAGAAGTACAGGCCGGGGACGGCATAGCCCGACTTGGGGTTCTCCGGCTTCTCCTCGATCGAGCGGACCGTCCCGTCGGTGTCGAACTCGACCACGCCGTAGGCCGAGGGGTTGCTCACGTGGTAGGCGAAGACGTGGCCGCCCACGACGTCGGTGTTGGAGCGCAGTGCCGTCCCGAGACCGGTCCCGTAGAAGATGTTGTCGCCGAGGACGAGGGCCACCGCGTCCGCGCCGATGAAGTCCGCGCCGATGACGAACGCCTGGGCCAGCCCGTCGGGGCTGGGTTGCACCGCATACGAGATCTCGATGCCCCACGCGCGGCCGTCGCCGAGCAGCCGCTCGAACTGGTCGCGATCCTGGGGCGTCGTGATGACGAGGACCTCGCGGATCCCCGCCATCATGAGGGTCGACAGCGGGTAGTAGATCATCGGCTTGTCATAGACGGGCATGAGCTGCTTGCTGATCCCCATCGTGATGGGATGCAGCCGCGACCCGGTCCCGCCCGCGAGGATGATGCCCTTCATGGGGCGCAGCCTAACGGGCCGCCGCGCACCGGCCCGGCCCCCGCGTTCCCCTACGCTGAGGGGCCATGAAGGTCCTCGTCACCGGTGGCGCCGGGTTCATCGGGAGCAACTTCGTCATCCGGGCACGCAAGGCGCGCCCGCAGTGGCGGCTCACGGTCATCGACGCGATGACCTATGCCGCGAACCTCTCCTCCCTCGACCCGGTGGCCGGTGAGGTCGACGTCGTCAAGGGGTCCGTGTGCGACGCGGCGCTCGTCGACGAGCTCGTCGCGGCGCACGACGTCGTCGTCCACTTCGCCGCCGACTCCCACAACGACAACTCCCTCGACGACCCGTGGCCCTTCATCGACACGAACATCGTCGGTACCTACCAGCTCGTCCAGGCGGTGCGGCGTCACGGGAAACGCCTGCACCACATCTCGACCGACGAGGTCTACGGCGACCTCGAGCTGGACGACCCCGCGAGGTTCACCGAGGCGACCCCGTACAACCCGTCGAGTCCGTACTCGGCCGCGAAGGCCAGCGCCGACCTGCTCGTCCGGGCCTGGGTGCGCTCCTTCGGCCTCCAGGCCACCATCTCGAACTGCTCGAACAACTACGGTCCGCGGCAGCACCCAGAGAAGTTCGTCCCGCGTCAGATCACTGGCATCCTCGACGGGGTCAGGCCCAAGCTCTACGGCGCCGGCGCGAACGTCCGGGACTGGATCCACGTCGATGACCACAACGACGCGGTCATCGCCATCCTCGAGCAGGGGCGGGTCGGCGAGACCTACCTCATCGGCGCCGACGGCGAGATGAACAACCGCGACGTCGTGGCGCTGATCCTCGGGCTGATGGGCCGGCCGGCCGACTGGTTCGACCTCGTCCCCGACCGTCCGGGGCACGATCTGCGCTATGCGATCGACTCGACGAAGCTGCGGGCCGAGACGAACTGGCGGCCGGCCCACCCGGATGTCCGCTCCGGACTCATCGACACGATCGCCTGGTACGAGGCGAACGAGAGCTGGTGGCGCACCGCGAAGGTCGTCGCCGAGGCCCGCTACGAGCGGCTGGGACGCTGATGCGCTGGCTCGTCGCCGGCGCCGCCGGCATGCTCGGCCGCGACCTGTGCGACCTCCTCGAGGAGCGTGGTCACGACGTCACCCGGGGGGACCGGCCCCAGCTGGACATCCTCGACGCCTCGGCCTGTTCCGACGCGGTCCCGGGCCACGACGTCGTCGTCAACTGCGCGGCATACACGGCCGTCGACGCGGCCGAGAGCGACGAGCCGACGGCCTTCCTGCTCAATGCGGTCGGCGCGGCCAACCTGGCCCGGGCGTGCACCACGGCCGGTGCGTCTCTCGTCCAGCTCTCGACCGACTACGTCGTCGCCGGCGACGGCGACCGTCCGTATGCCGCGGACGCGCCGGTCGCGCCGGCCTCGGCCTACGGGCGGACCAAGGCCGCGGGGGAGTGGGCCGTGCGGGCCGATTGTCCGCGGACCTGGGTCGTCCGAACGGCCTGGCTCTATGGCGAGCACGGCCGCAACATCCCGGCGACGATCGCCCGGCTGGCCGGCGAGCGAGACACGCTGACCTTCGTCGCGGACCAGATCGGCCAGCCGACCTGGACGATGGACCTCGCCGAGGGGATCGCCCGGATCGTCGAGGGCGGTGCCCCCTTCGGGATCTGGCACGGGACGAACGGCGGCCAGACCTCGTGGCACGGGCTGGCCCGGGCGGTGCTCGAGGAGCTGGGGATGGACCCCGAGCGCGTTCGGCCCATCACGACCGCGGAGTACCCTTTGCCGGCGCCCCGCCCGGCCTACAGCGTCCTCGACCACGGGATGTGGGCCGCCGCCGGGCTGGAGCCGCTGCCGGACTGGCGGGACGCGCTGCATCGGGCCGCTCCCAGCGTGCTCGGAACCTCGGGTGGGTAGGGTCGAGGCATGCTCGCCGTCACCGCCGTCAGCCAGTCCGTCGACGACCCGCTGAGCGGGTTGCAGGTAGGGGAGCGCCCGGACCCCGAGCCGAGGGACGGGTGGACGGTCGTCGACCTCCGTGCCACGGCCCTGAACCACCACGACGTGTGGTCGCTCAAGGGGGTAGGCCTGACCGCCGACCGGCTCCCCATGGTGCTCGGCTGCGACGGCGCCGGTGTCACCCCGGACGGCCAGGAGGTCATCGTCCACGCCGTCATCCCCTCGGCCGGATGGACGGGGGATGAGACCCTCGACCCGCGCCGGACGCTGCTCTCCGAGCTGCACGACGGCACGCTCGCCACGAAGGTGGCCGTCCCGACGGGGAACCTCGTCCCCAAGCCCGAGGGGCTGGGGTGGGAGCAGGCGGCCTGCCTGCCGACCGCGTGGCTCACGGCATACCGGATGCTCTTCGGCAACGCCGGGGTGACCCCGGGCTCGACCGTCCTGGTCCAGGGCGCCGGGGGTGGCGTCGCGACCGCCATCATCCAGCTCGGTACCGCCGCGGGGCTGCGGGTCTGGGTGACGAGCCGGGACGCCGCCAAGGGCGAGCAGGCGGTGGCGCTCGGCGCCGACCGGGCGTTCGAGTCCGGTGCCCGGCTGCCGGAGCGGGTCGACGCTGTCATGGAGACCGTCGGGGCGGCGACCTGGTCGCACTCGGTCAACTCGCTCCTCCCCGGCGGGACGATCGTCATCTCCGGCGCGACGTCGGGCGACGCGCCCGCCAAGGCCGAGCTGACGAAGATCTTCTTCAAGCAGCTGCGGGTCGTCGGGTCCACGATGGGCAGCCGCGAGGAACTGCAGCGGCTCGCCCGGTTCGTCGTCGACGCCGGCATCGAGCCGCAGATCGACTCGGTCCGCCCCCTCGCCGAGGCCCGGGACGGCTTCGAGCGGATGGTCGACGGCACCGTCGAGGGCAAGGTCGTCTTCACCGTCTGACACCGCTGGCCCGGCTGCCCCCGCTGCCCGTCTGCCCCCTCCGGCCCCGTCCGCACCGCTGCCCGTCCGCACCGCTCTCGATTCGCCGAAATCTCATCGCTTCGCCGGTGCACCAGGGTTGCGATGAGATTTCGGCGAATCGAGCAGGGGGTGGGGCCGCCCTAGCTAGCCCTGGCCGCGCAGGGCCGTGAGCATCTCGTCGAGCTCCTCGACGGGGCGGCCGGGCGGAAGAACGACCGTCGGCAGCTGGGCCCCGGCGGCATACCACCGGTCCAGGGCGCCGCGGGCCGGCTCGGCCTCCCCCCAGAGGGTCAGCTCGTCCAACAGCACGCGCGCCGCGTCCGGCACGACGGTGCCGCCTCTGGCGGGGTTGGCGTCGAGGACCGACTCGACGGCGCGACCGTGTCCGAGCCGGAGGAGGGTCTGGCGATAGAGCGGACCCATGCTCGTCAGGTAGAAGGCCACCCACCAGGAGGCCATCTCCAGGGCGCGGGCGGGGTCACTCGAGATGGCGGCGGGGACGCACGGGGCGATGAGTGGCAGCGGTCGTTGCGTGGCGCCGCGGGACGAACCCTCCTGGAGCAGCCGCAGGCTCGGGTCGAGGCCGGACACCGGCAGGAGGAAGGGTGCCCAGCCGTCGGCGATCTCGCCGGCCAGGCGGATCGCCCGCGGCCCCAGTGCGGCCAGGTGGATGGGAATCCGGTGCGGCGGCGTGACCGCCAGCTTCAGCGGCCGATTCTCGCGCTCGACGCTCGCGTCGAGTCGATCACCGCCCAGCAGCCTGCGGACCTGTCGGGTCACCGCGGCCAGGCGCTGGACCGGCTCGGTGAACTCGACATCGTGTAGTCCCTCCGCGAGCGGCGGGCTCCCCGCGCCGAGGCCCAGCACGAACCGGTCGGCCGAAGTCTCGGCGAGAGTGGCGGCCAGCATGGCGATGGTGGCCGGCGTGCGTCCCCAGATGTTGAGGACCCCGGTGCCGAGCGTGATCCGCTCCGTTCGGGTGGCGATCTCCGAGAGGAGGACGCCCGCCTCGTACCCCCACCCCTCGGCCACGAAGAACGCGTCGTACCCGAGGCTCTCGGCGCGGTCGGCGAGATGGAGCACGACCGGACGCCGTGTCTCCAGGGGCGTGAGGCCGACGGCGAGCGCTCGCGATGCCATCCCTCGATCATTCTCGGGTGTCGCGGCGATGTACAGAAGGCTCCGGCGCGAGGACGTCCTCGTCCGTGGTCGATTCCATGATCCCCGCCGCGTGCCGGGGGCCGCCCGTGCGAAACTCGGGCGATGGGGGCACGCCCGCGCGAGATCGAGCTGACGATGGACGAGCTGAGGGCCGTGGCGGGGTATGCCGCGGCGTGCGCCGCCCCTGCCCTCGTCATCTTCGCGCCGCCCCACCCCGACGACCCGCCGCCCAGGGTTCGGGACCTCGGGCCCGATCGAGGACGAGCCGGACATCACCGACAAGCGATCCCCGGGGATCCCGACCCGGTCCTATCGGACCACCGAGCCGCTGCGGGTCATCGAGGAGATCACGGGGTGGGCGCCACCGCCGCCGCAGCTGATCGAGCGGATGCGGGCGGGCATGGCCGAGCTCGCCGAGCCGGGCATCGAGGCGATCGACCACTGACACCGGCCCGGGAGGAACCTCCAGCCCGAGGAACCTGCCCCCAGGGGACCTCCCCCGGGGCCGGCGCGCACCCCGGCCGTGTCCGTGGGTCGGCGCGGTCGCGCTGCCGCGACTCGACTCAGGCGGCGCCCGCGGTGAGGGCGTCGGCAACGGGGGTGTCGCCGGTGTTGAACTCGATCACGAGACCGGAGGTGTCGGGGCGCTCGAGGACCTCGGCGACGACGAGGGCGACATCGGCCCGGGAGACCGAACCCGCCGAGGCCCCCTGGCGCGAGGTCTCGATCCGGCCGGTGCCGGGGTCCTCGGTGAGCCGGCTGGGGCGGACGAGCGTCCACTCCAGCCCGGACCCCTCGAGGCGGGTGTCGGCGGCGGCCTTGGCGTCGGCATAGGCGTGGAACGGGTTCTCCGGCGGGACACCGTGGTCCGGGCCGGCGCCGAAGTAGGACACCATGACGTAGCGGCGCACGCCCGCCTGCTCGGCGGCATCCATCGACCGGATCGCGGCGTCCCGGTCCACGGCATACGTGCGGCTCGGGTCGCCGCCGCCCGCGCCGGCGGACCACACGACGGCGTCCTGACCGCGCAGGATCTCGGCGAGCTCGTCGGTCGACAGCGACTCCACGTCGGCGACGAGGGGGGTTGCCCCGTCAGCCGTGACGTCCGCCTCGTGGTCCGGGTTGCGGATCACGGCGGTCACGCCGTGCGACCGCTCGGTGAGCAGGGGATGCAGGTTGCGGGCGACCTTGCCGTGGCCGCCGATGACGATGATTCGCATGTCCGGCGCAACAGTCGGGCGGCAGTGAGTGTTCCGAGCGGCGCGGCCGGCCCGACCGGCCGTTGCTCCCGCTCGCCCGCCGCCCCGCCCCAAGTTTCCCGCCTCAGGCGGGAAACTGGCACCTCACCCCGGAACATTCCCCCGGCCAAGTGCCAGGTTCCGGGGCGGAGTGGGCGCGCCCGGACCGCCCGGGCCGCCCGACGCGGGTCAGGTGATCCGGAGCCACTCGCTCCAGCCGTTGTGCAGGACGAGCCACGCGATGAGGCCGTAGCCCGCCTGACCGGGGTGGTCGGGGATGGTGCTCGCGGCCAGCTCCGAGCGCCACTGGTCGTGGCCGTTGAGCGGGGTGAAGCAGTCGACGAAGGGCACGTTGCGCCGGCCGCACACGTCGGCCTGGGCCTCGACGAGGACGGCGAGCCGGTCGTTGGTCTCCTCGTCGGCGGTGGGCGGCGGGCTGACGACGAAGGTCGCGACGCCGTTGCTCGTCGCGTCATCGAGCAGGTTGGCGAGGTTGAGCCGGTGCCGGGCGAGGGTGATGCCGGCGGTGACGTCGTCGGTGCCGGTCGAGAGGACGAGCCTGCGCTCCGACCGGTCCCGCCACCGTCGCGGCACCTCGGCGCGCCACCGCTCGAGGATGTCCGCCGAGGTGTCGCCGCGGATGCCGAGGTTGTACGGCGTGAACTGCACCTCGGGATGCTGGGTCCGCCCGACGACCCGGGTCACCCAGCCCTGCCCCTTCGGGTCGCCGACCCCCACGACGAGGGAGGAGCCGAGGAAGACGAGCGCGACGTCGCGGGGGCCGTCCTGGGGTTGGACGGCCACTGGGCTCGGCCTGAACTCGATGTCCTTGGGGTCCTGGGTCATCTCCGGGTCATCTCCGGTCCTGTCCGGTGGGTGTGCGGTCGGGTCGGTCCCATCCGCGGCCTAGTCGTCCTCGTCGTCGAGACGGGCCAACCAGGTGGCCAGCCGCTCGACGGGCACCTCGAAGTCGGGGTGGAGGTCGACGAAGGTCCTCAGCTGCTCGGCGAGCCAGTCGAAGGTGACCTCCTCCTCGCCCCGCCGGGCCGCCAGCTCCTCGATGCCGCGGTCGGTGAAGTACACGTCGTGAGGCTACCGAACCCATGCCGCCGGTCCGGGTGGGCGCGCCCGTGCGGGCCGGTATGCCGCCGCCCGCGGCATACCGGCCCGCCTCCTCAGCGGTCGAAGGCGCGCGCGACGAGGTCGGCCTGCTCGGCCTGGTGCTTGCGCGGCGACCCGCTCGCCGGTGACGCCGACGGCGCCCGGGCCACGACGCGCAGCGGACGGTGCTCGCCGAGGTCGGCCAGGGCCGGTGGCAGGTTGAGGGCGAGGAAGGGCCAGCCGCCCATGTTCTTCGGCTCGTCCTGGACGACGACGACCTCGGCATCCGGGTAGTGCTCGAGCTGCTTGGCGAGGTCGGCGGCCGGCAGCGGGTAGTACTGCTCGAGCCGGAGGATCGCCGTCTCGGTGTCCCCACGCTTCTCCCGCTCGGCCTCGAGGTCGTGGACGACCTTCCCCGCCGCGATGAGCACCCGGGAGACGCGCTCGCCCGTCGCGCCGGGACGGTCCGGCCGCACCGGGCGGAACCGGCCGTGGGTGAAGTCGTCGGGCACGCTCGTCGCGGCCTTGAGCCGAAGCATCGACTTCGGGGTGAAGACGATGAGCGGACGGCGGGGGCGCGAGTAGGCCTGGCGCCGCAACAGATGGAAGTAGGAGGCCGGGGTCGAGGGGTAGGCGACCGTCATGTTGCTCTCGGCGCACATCGTGAGGAACCGCTCGATCCGCGCGGAGGAGTGGTCCGGTCCTTGCCCCTCGAAGCCGTGGGGGAGCAGGAGGACGACGGAGCTGCGCTGGCCCCACTTCTGCTCCGAGCTGGAGACGAACTCATCGACGATCGTCTGAGCGCCGTTGAAGAAGTCGCCGAACTGGGCCTCCCAGAGGACGAGGGCGTCGGGCCGCTCCACGGAGTAGCCGTACTCGAAGCCCATCGCCGCGAACTCGGACAGCAGGGAGTCGTAGACCCAGAACCGGGCCTGTCCCTTGCCGAGGTACAGCAGCGGCGTCCACTCCTCGGCGGTCTTGTTGTCGATGAGGACGGCGTGCCGCTGGACGAAGGTACCGCGGCGGCTGTCCTGCCCGGCGAGGCGGACCGGAGTGCCCTCGATGAGCAGCGACCCGAATGCGAGCAACTCGGCCGTCGACCAGTCGATGCCACCCTCGCTGATGCTCGCGGCACGCTTCTCGAGCATCTGCCGCAGCTTCGGGTGGACGGAGAAGCCCTCGGGCACGGTCACGAAGGCGTCGCCGATCCGCTTGAGATCGGTCTCGTCGATGGCGGTGTCGGTCGCCGAGCGCGTCGTCGCGTCGGCGGTCGGCGCCTGGGCCGCAGGCGGTTCCAGCCCGAGGTGGCCCTCGACGTCGGTGCCGCTGAAGGTCGGGTCCTCGGGCCCCCCGGCCTCCTCCTCGGCCTCCTTGAGGGCCTGCTTGGTCTCGAGGAAGACGCGCTCGAGCTGGGCCTGGTAGTCGCGCAGCGCGGCCTCGGCATCCTCGACGGTGATGTCGCCACGCCCGACGAGGGACTCGGTGTAGAGCTTGCGGACGCTCCGCTTGGCCTCGATGAGGCGGTACATGAGCGGCTGGGTCATCGACGGGTCATCGCCCTCGTTGTGCCCACGCCGGCGGTAACACACCATGTCGACGACGACGTCCTTGTGGAACCGGCGTCGGAAGTCGTAGGCGAGCTCGGCGATCCGGACGCAGGCCTCCGGGTCGTCGCCGTTGACGTGGAAGATCGGCGCCTGGATCATCCGCGCGACGTCGGTGGAGTACGTCGAGGACCGGGACGAGCTCGGCGAGGTCGTGAAGCCGACCTGGTTGTTGATGACCACGTGGACGGTGCCGCCGGTGCGGTAGCCGCGCAGCTGGGAGAGGTTGAGCGTTTCGGCGACGACGCCTTGACCCGCGAAGGCCGCGTCGCCGTGAAGGAGGACCGGCAGGACGGTGAAGTCCTCGCCGGCGAGGTTGAGCCGGTCCTGCTTGGCCCGGACGATTCCCTCGAGGACGGGGTTGACCGCCTCGAGGTGGGAGGGGTTGGCCGCAAGGTAGACCTTCGTCCGCGAGCCGTCCTCGCCGACGAACTCGCCCTCGGTGCCGAGGTGGTACTTGACGTCCCCGGAGCCCTGGACGGAGTTGGGGTCCTGCTTGCCCTCGAACTCGCGGAAGATCTGGCCGTAGGACTTTCCGGCGATGTTGGCGAGGACGTTGAGCCGGCCGCGGTGCGGCATACCGACGCACACCTCGTCCATCTCGTCCTCGGCCGCGCGGCTGAGGATCCGGTCGAGCAGCGCGATGACCGACTCACCGCCCTCGAGGGAGAAGCGCTTCTGGCCGACGAACTTGGTCTGGAGGAAGGTCTCGAACGCCTCTGCCGCGTTGAGCCGGCGCAGGATCCGCAGCTGCTCCTCGCGGGTCGTCTTCGCGTAGGGCACCTCGATCCGCGATTGGAGCCACTCGCGCTGGTCGGGGTCCTGGATGTGCATGTACTCGACGCCGACCGTCCGGCAGTAGCTGTCGCGGAGGATGCCGAGGATCTTGCGTAGCTTGAGGAAGGGGGCGCCGCCGAAGCCGCCGGTCGCGAAGTGCCGGTCGAGGTCCCACAGCGTCAGGCCGTGCCGGGTGATGTCGAGGTCGGGGTGGCGCCGCTGGCGGTACTCGAGCGGGTCGGTGTCGGCCATGAGGTGACCGCGGACCCGGTAGGCGTGGATGAGCTCCTGGACCCGAGCCACCTTGTTGATGTCGTCGTCATGGGTGGCCGTGACGTCCTGGACCCAGCGGATCGGCTCGTAGGGGATCCGCAGGCTCTCGAAGATCTCGTCGTAGAAGCCGTCCTCGCCGAGGATGAGCTGGTGGACCCGCCGGAGGAAGTCGCCGGACTGGGCGCCCTGGATGATCCGATGGTCGTAGGTGCTGGTCAGGGTGAGGATCTTGCTGACGGCGTTGCGGTTGAGCGTCTCGTTGCTCGCGCCCTGCCACTCCGCGGGGTACTCGAGGGCCCCGACACCGATGATGGCGCCCTGGCCCTTCATCAGTCGCGGCACCGAGTGGACGGTGCCGATGGTCCCGGGGTTGGTCAGCGAGATCGTCGTGCCCTTGAAGTCCTCGACGGTGAGGGTGCCGCCGCGGGCCTTCTTGACCATCTCCTCGTATGCCGTCCAGAAGTGCGCGAAGTCCATCTGCTCGGCGCCCTTGATCGACGGCACGAGCAGCTGGCGGGTGCCGTCGGGCTTCTGCAGGTCGATGGCCAGTCCGAGGTTGACGTGCTGGGGGTGGACGAGGACCGGCTTGCCCTTCTCGTCGTGGTCGAAGCCGACGTTCATCTCGGGCAGCGCTTTGAGTGCCTTGACCAACGCGAAGCCGATGACGTGGGTGAAGGAGACCTTGCCGCCGCGCGAGCGGGACAGGTGGTTGTTGATGACGATCCGGTTGTCGATGAGCAGCTTCGCCGGGACGGCCCGCACGCTCGTCGCCGTCGGGACCTCGAGTGAGGCTTCCATGTTCGACACGACCCGGCCGGCGGCCCCGCGCAGCGGGGTCAGCTCGGGCTCCTCGAGCTCTCGGGACTGGGCCGGCTGGGCCGGCTCGCGGGGGGTCGGCTCGGGACGGGCACCGCCGGGGGCCGGAGTCTTGGGGGTGGCCTTGGCCGTGCGCTGCGCGGCGGGGGCGGCGGTCGCCTGCTGCTCGGGGGTCGGCGCGGCCGCCGCGGCCCTCTCGGGAGCCTGCTGGGCAGCGGGCTTGTCCGCCGGGGCGGCCTGCTCACGCGCCGGCGCGGGGCTCGCCGCCGACTCGGACGTGGCGGCGGACTCTGCCTTCGCCGGTGCGGCGGGCGCCCGCGTGGCGGCCTGCCCGTCCTCGGGGCGGCGAGCCGCCTTGGCCGCCCCGCGGCCGAGGGCGGCCTCGCCCGGCTCATAGTCCTTGAAGAAGTCCCACCACGCCTTGTCGACGTTGTGCTTGTCGTCGAGGTATTGCGAGTACAGCTCGTCGACCAGCCATTCGTTCGGCCCGAAGGAGGTCAAGGGGTCGCTGGACGGGGGCTGGTCAGGCACGGAGGTTCCGCCTCTTTCACCGATCGACGTCGAGACTTCGCGTACTCAGCCAAGCCTATCCCGGCATGGCTGGATGCCCCATCCGCGAGCGGTGACCGGTTCCTGGGCGGCGAATGGACGTTGGCGCGCCGAACGGGACGACGAACGGCCGTGCCGGACCCGGAAGATCCCGGGCCCGGCACGGCCGCAACGCCGCTCAGGAGACGTCCTGGCGCACCGTCCGCCAGATGCCGAGGCCCGCGAGGACCGCGGCCCAGGCCACGAGGACCAGCGCCCCTCCCCACCAGGCGAGCCGAACCTCGTTCGTGCCACCCGAGACGGTGTTGATGACGGCGTTCGTCGCCTGGGTGGGGAGGTACGGCGCAATGTGCTCACGCCCGAAGTCCCAGAACTGCAGGGCCACCCCCGCCAGCGGCTCGACGATCCACGCCACGCCGACCGAGATGAGCAGGGCCGCCACCTGGTTGGGGATGAGGATGCCGGCGCCGAGGCCGATCAGGGCCCACAGGCCGAGGACGATCAGGCTCAACCCGGCCGTGCGGAAGACCTCGCTTGACGGGAAGGCGTCGTAGCCACGCAGCCCGAGCACGGTGGCGCCGAGCGACATGGACCCGATGAGGCTGAGGATGCCGTAGAAGATGCCGATGATGAGTAGCGAGACGACCTTGGCGAGCATGGCCCGGGACCGCTTCGGCGTGGCCAGGAAGGTGCCGGTGATCGTCTTGTGCCGGTACTCGGAGCCGATCTGCATGACGCCGATGGTGAGAAGGAGCAGGTAGCCGAGGCTCAGTCCGGCGGTGTAGACCGAGTTGGCGATCTGCGTCGGGGTGCCGGTCGGGGCGCCGTTCTGGCTCATCGCATCCGAGGTGTAGAGGAAGCCGAAGGCGACCGCGAAGGCCGCCGCGCCGAGGACGACGGCGATGGCCATGCCCCACCAGAGCCGGGTCGTGAGGAACTTGCGCAGCTCGGATCTCGTCGCAGCCATCATCGCGCCTCACCCCCTGCGACGACGGGCGCCGGTCCGGTGGGCTGCCCGCCGTCCTCGACCTGGGCGTTGCGGTTGGTGCTCTCGGTGAGGCGGAAGAACAGCTCCTCCAGGTCGGTCGTCGCGGTCCGCAGCTCCCAGACGGGCAGCCCCTCACGCAGCGCGACGTCGCCGACCAGCCGGAGGTCGTCGGTCTCGGCGTCGATGGCGCCGTCGTCCCCGATGGTGGCGAGGACGTCTGCCACGCGCAGCGCGCCGAGAAGGCGCTCGGCGTCGGACGTGCGCACGATGCACTTGGCCTTTCCATGGAGGTCGCTGACCGGCCCGGCCTTGACGAGCCGGCCGTTGGAGATGATGACGATGTCGTCGACCGTCTGCTCCATCTCCTGGAGCAGGTGGCTCGAGACGAGGATCGTCTTGCCCTGGCTCGACAGGTGCCGCAGGAACGAGCGCAACCACCGGATGCCCTCGGGGTCGAGGCCGTTCGCCGGCTCGTCGAGGACGAGGACCTGCGGGTCGCCGAGGAGTGCCGCGGCGAGGCCGAGCCGCTGCCGCATTCCCATGCTGTAGGCGCCGGCCCGCTTCCGGGCGGCGGCGGGGATGCCGGTCAGCTCGAGGAGGTGGTCGACCCGGTCCAGCGGGATGCTCGCCGCGGTGGCGAGGACCCGCAGGTGGTCGCGCCCGCTGCGGCCGGGGTGGAAGTTCGTCGCCTCGAGCGCCGCCCCGACGGTCTGCATCGGGGTGTGAAGGTCGTGGTAGGCGGTGCCACCGATCGTCGCCGTGCCCGATGTGGGCTTGACGAGGCCGAGCAGCATCCGCATCGTCGTCGTCTTCCCCGCGCCGTTCGGCCCGAGGAAGCCGGTGATCCGGCCGGGCTCGACGTCGAAGGACAGGTCGTCGACGGCGGTGAAGGACCCGAAACGCTTGCTGAGGTTGCGGATCTCGATGCGGGCCCCCGAGGTCGCCGGGGGCCGGGTCGGTGCGGTGGTTGGTGCGGTCATCTGGTTCCTGCTCTCATGCGCATGGCCCGATCCTTGCAGGCTCACGCGGCGGAGGGGTCAACCCAGCGGTGGACCGTGCTCCGTCCCGGGGATGATCTGTCCGGTATGCCGCATCCGGCTGCCTAGGATGGTGCCCCCATGACCGAATGGTTGCTCGTCCTCGCAGGCGTGGTCCTCACCCTGGGGACCGCGCTCTTCGTCGCGGCCGAGTTCTCGCTCGTCGCGCTCGACCGGCCGACCGTCCAGCGCGCCGTCGAGCGCGGGGAGGCCAATGCCAAGGGCGTGCTCGCCTCCCTCCGCCAGCTCTCGACCCAGCTGTCCGGCGCCCAGGTCGGCATCACGATCACCACCCTGGCGCTGGGCTTCCTCACCACCCCGGCGCTCGCCGCGCTGTTCGCGGTGCCGCTGCGGGCCGTCGGCCTGGGCGGGACCGCGCTGGACACCGTGTCGAACCTGCTCGCGCTCGTCATCGCCACGGTGTTCTCGATGATCGTCGGCGAGCTCGTGCCGCAGTTCCTCGGCTTCTCCGCGCCGTTGGCGACGGCCAAGGTCGTGGCCCTCCCGGTCCGGGCGTTCACCGCGCTGGCCCGGCCGCTGATCTGGCTGCTCAACGGCTCGGCGAACCTCGTGCTGCACGCCGTGGGCGTCGAGCCCCGAGAGGATCTGTCCGCCGCCCGCAACCCGCAGGAGCTGGCCTTCCTCGTCCGCAGCTCGGCGGAGGCCGGCACCCTCGACCCCCATACCGCGCGGCTGCTCACTGCCTCGATCGGCTTCGGCGACCAGACGGCCGCCGACGTGATGACCCCGCGCTCGCGGGCGACGGCGATCGAGCGGACGGCGACCGCCACCGACGTCGTCGCCCTGGCTCGGCGGACCGGCCACTCCCGCTTCCCGGTCATGGGCGAGGACTGGGACGACATCGACGGGATCGTCCATGTCAAGAAGGCCATCGCCGTCCCCCACGCACGGCGCGACCACGTGCCCGTGTCGGCCCTGATGACCGAGGTCTCCCTCGTCCCCGAGACGATCCGGCTCGACCCGCTCCTCGTCCAGCTGCGCCAAGGCGGGTTCCAGCTCGCCATCGTCGTCGACGAGTACGGCGGCACCTCCGGGGTGGTGACCCTCGAGGACGTCGTCGAGGAGATCGTCGGTGAGGTGAGCGACGAGCACGACACGGTCCGGTCCACCGGGCGCGCGCTCGCCGACGGGTCGTGGACGGTGCCCGGCCTGTGGCGGCCCGACGAGGTGCGTGACCGGATGGGCGCCGGCGTCCCGGACGGCACGGCATACGAGACGGTCGGCGGCTGGGTCATGGCGACCCTCGGCCGGGTCCCGGCGGTCGGGGACGAGGTCGAGACCGACGGCTGGCGGGTCCGGGTCCAGGCGATGGACGGGCTGCGGGTGGACCGACTGCGCTTCCTGCCGCCGGGGACGCAGAACGGCGAGCCGGGTGGTATGCCGTGAGCCTTCCGATGCTGCTCGTCACCCTCGTGCTGCTGCTCGCGAACGGCTTCTTCGTCGGCGCCGAGTTCGCCGCGATGGCGGCCCGGCGCAGCCAGCTCGAGCCGCTGGCCGCGGGTGGCAGCAGGCGCGCCCAGCGCAGCCTCGAGGCCCTCGAACAGATGGGCGCCGTCCTCACGGCCGCGCAGCTCGGGATCACCCTGTGCTCCGTGCTGCTGGGGGCCTTCTCGGAGGCGGCGTTCCATCACGCCCTCCTCCCACTCATCGAGCGGGTGGGCTGGCCGGCGGGCGTGGCCGATGCCGTCGCGCTCGCGCTGGCGCTCCTGCTCATCGCCTACCTCCACGTCGTCGTCGGCGAGATGATCCCCAAGAACCTCGCCATCGCCGGGCCCGACCGGGCGGCGCTCGCCCTCGTCCCCTTCCTCTTCTTCCTCGCCCGGGTCCTCCGCCCGTTCATCCGGGTCATGGAGTCGACGGCGAAGGCGCTGGTCCGGCTGCTCGGGGTGGAGCCACGCGACGAGCAGGCCACCCAGTTCACCGCCGAGGAGGTCGCCCACATCGTCGACGAGTCGCACCGCGAGGGTCTCGTCCCCGAGGAGCACTACGCCCGGTTGGGTGCCGCGCTGGAGTTCAGCGACAAGGACGCCGCCGACGTCGCCGTGCCGGTCGCCGAGCTCGTCACCGTCGGGGTCGGCGCGACTCCCGCCGACATCGAGCGGCTGGTCGCCAAGCGCGGCTTCTCGCGCTTCCCGGTGGCTGACGCCGATGGTGACCTCGTCGGCTACCTCCACCTCAAGGACGTCCTCTACGCCGAGGACGACGAGCGCGACGAGGCGGTCCCGGGCAAGCGGGTGCGGCGGATGGCGAACGTGCGCCCGGGCGACGAGGTCGAGGACGTGCTCCAGACGATGCAGGCGACCGGGTCGCATCTCGCCCGGGTCGTGGAGAACGACGGCGCCCTCGTCGGCGTCGTCTTCCTCGAGGACGTCATCGAGGAGCTCGTCGGCGAGGTCAGCGACTCCACGCAGCGCTAGGCGTGTGGGCGGGCACCTTACGCCCGCGGACACGCCCGCGGACCGGTCTCCGCGAGCCGAGCAGGCCCTCGGGAGCAAGCCTGGGAACGTGTGGCCGACCTGACAAGAAGTTGCCAGTCGGCTGTGAGGGTTCCTTGAGTTCCCGGTTCCTACCGTCCCCTCGGTCCGTTGGCGCGACCGCGCCCGGACCGGTCGACCCATGAAGGGATGGGAGCATGCGATCGAAGTTCACTGCCGGCGCCGTTATCGGTTCGTCGGCATGCGTGGCGCTATGCCTGGCCGCTCCGGCGGCCCAGGCCACGGCGCAGACGAGCGCCACGCCGCACGGGCGTCGGGTCGTCGAGCGAGCCCCTCGCTGGACGGCACACGCCCGACGGGTGAGGGGCGTGTCCGCAGGGACGGGACTGTCGCTGACGGCGGTCCTCAACCTCAAGGACGCGGCGGGAGCCGAGGCCCTCGCCACCGCAGTCTCGACGCCGGGGACGGCGCAGTACGGCCACTACCTCTCACCGGCCCGGTGGCGAGCGAGGTTCGCGCCGACGGGTGCGGACGTGCGGACCGTCGTGTCGTGGCTGCGCTCGAGCGGGTTCACCGTCTCGTCGATCCCGGCCAACCACCGGTACATCCGGTTCACCGGCTCGGCCGCCACGGCCCAGAGAGCGTTCGGGACGACGCTGTCGGTCTTCGCCAAGGACGGGGAGACCGAGACTGCGCCCAGCTCCGAGGTGACCGTTCCGGCGACCGTCGGCTCGCTTGTCGCCGGGATCCAGGGACTGGACTCCTCCTCGCGCGCCAAGCCGCTCAGCGTCACCGCCGCCGGCGCGACGAACGCCCGGGCGAAGCTCCCACCGCCCCCGGACGTCTTCCGCAACGCCGGCCCCTGCTCGGCGTACTACGGCCAGAAGTCGGCCTCGAGCCTCCCGCAGGTCGAGCCGGACCCGCTCACCTACGCACCCTGCGGCTACGTGCCCGGCCAGATCCGCTCGGCGTACGGGGTCGACCGCTCGCTGAAGAAGGGGATCGACGGCCGCGGAGCGACCGTTGCGGTCGTCGACGCATACGCCTCCCCGACGATCCTCCAGGACGCCCAGGACTACGCGGCGAGGAACGACCCCGCCCATCCCTTCAAGACCTACCAGCTGAACCAGTCGCTGCCGGCGACGTACACCCACGTCAACCAGTGTGGCGGCAGCGGCTGGTTCGGCGAGGAGACTCTCGACGTCGAGGCGGTCCACGCCACCGCGCCCGGGGCGAAGGTCCTCTACGTCGGCGGCGAGAGCTGCTATGACGCGGACCTCGACGCCGCCGTCAACACCGTCGTCGACAACAAGCTCGCCGAGGTCATCACGAACTCCTACGGGGACCTCGGTGAGCCCACGAGCATGGGTGACGTCGCGGAGGTCCACCAGACCAACCTCCAGGCCGCGGCCGAGGGCATCTCGATGCTGTTCTCCTCGGGCGACTCCGGCGACGACAGCGCGGCGACCGGGACCCGGCAGACCGACTACCCGGCCTCCGACCCGTTCGTCACCGCGGTCGGCGGTACCGCGCTCGACGTCACGCGGTCCGGTGGCTACGGCTGGGAGCAGGGCTGGGGGACCGGCAGGTCGACCCTGACCGACGGGGCGTGGAGCCCGCTTCCTCCGGCATACCTCTACGGCGGAGGTGGCGGCACGAGCCACCTGTTCGAGCAGCCGGGCTACCAGAAGAACGTCGTGCCGGACTCCATCGCCAACTACTTCGGCGAGGGCGCCCACCGGGCGGTCCCGGACGTCGCGATGGTCGGCGACCCCAACACCGGGTTCCTCGTCGGTGAGCGACAGACGATCCCCAACGGCTCGGTGAAGTACTCCGAGTACCGCATCGGCGGCACGTCGCTGTCCTCACCCCTGTTCGCGGGTGTCGTCGCGGACGCCGTCCAGGAGGGGCAGCACCCCGTCGGGTTCCTCAACCCCCGGATCTACCACCTCGCCGGGACGCGGGCGTTCCGGGACGTCGACCACGGCTCGGCCGTCACCGACGCCGTCGTCCGGGTCGACTTCGTCAACGGGGTCAACAGCAAGGACGGGACCGTCACCTCGCTGCGGACGCTCAACCAGACCGGGTCGATCTACACCCGGTCGGGCTACGACGACGTGACAGGGGTCGGCAGCCCGAACGGGTTCGCCTTCATCCGCTCCATGTCGCGCTGAGCCGGCAGCACGGGCCGGGGCCGGTCGTCGCGAACGCGGCGGCCGGCCCCGACTGCGGTCCACGGCCGCAAGCCGCGGTAGCCCGGGGCGCGGCAGGCGGCCCGGCGTGCGCTCGACCACACTCGGCCGCCGACCGCGGCGCAAGCCCCGACAATGACGCTCGGGACCGTGAAGGGCGGCCCCGCCCGGGCGTCGCGTCGGCGCCCCGTCCCGCCAGGAGTGGGCATGACGACGACGCCGCTTCCGACCCCCTCCACCCGCTCCCGCGTCGGGGGCGGGAGGTGGCGCTGGTCGCTTCTCGGTGTTCTTCTCTTCGTTGCCGCGAACGCCGTCTACGGCGGCCTCGGGTTGATGCGTGACGGCATGGGGATGCCGCAGGGCTGGCTCGAGCCGACGCCGTTCGACACGTGGACCTGGCCGGGGGTGGCGCTGCTGGCCACGGTCGCGCTTCCGCAGCTGGTCGTGGCCGGCCTCGTGCTCGGGGGCCATCGCCGGGCGGCGGTGGCGGGGGCCCTTGCCGGAGCCGCCCTCGTGCTGTGGATCGTCGTCCAGCTCCTCGTCCTGCGCCGCTACTTCTTCCTCCAGCCCGTCATCGCCGGGTTCGGGATGGTCGAGCTGGCCCTGGGGCGCGCCTGGGGACGGCGGCTGCCCGGGACCTGACCGGCCCGGGAACGGCGCGGCGCTCGGTGCCGGCAAAGGACCGGCCGAGCCTTTCCGCAGGACGGGACGATGCTGTCCCGGCCGTCTCGCGGCCTCCTAGGCTCGACGGGTGACGACGATGTCCGGTGGACAGGCCCGCGAGGGCGCGGAGCGCGGCCCCGGTGTGGCGGACCGGTCGTCGGCGATGGCGCGGGTCCTCCACCGCGCCCGGCTGGACCGGGAGCCCGTCGAGACCTTCACCGGCCGGCCGGAGGGGCTGGACCTGGAGACCGCGTATGCCGTCCAGGCTCGGGGCATCGAGCTGCGGCTCGGGGACGGCGAGACCCTCGTCGGCGGCAAGCTGGGCTTCACCTCCGAGGCGATGCGGCGGGCGATGGGCGTCGAGAGCCCCAACTACGGCTGGCTCACGGACACGATGATGCTGCCGGGCGACGAGGTCGACCTCGACGCGCTCATCCATCCCAAGGTCGAGCCGGAGATCGCCTTCATCCTCTCCCGGACACTGGCCGGCCCCGGAGTGAACGCGGCGGACGTGCTCGCCGCGACCGGGGCCCTCGCCCCCTGTCTCGAGGTCGTCGACTCGCGATATGTGGACTTCCGCTTCCGGGCCGCCGACAACATCGCCGACAACTCATCGGCGGGGCGGGTCCGGCTCGGCGTGCCCGTCCCGCTCGACCGGCTCTCGGGCACCGACCTGCGCCTGCTCGGATGTGTCGTCAGCGTCGACGGTGCCGTGACGCATACCGCCGCGGGCGCGGCGGTCCACGGCGACCCGGCCGAGGCGGTGGCATGGATGGTCCGGGCCTGTGGTCGGCCGCTGCCGGAGGGGTCCATCGTCATCTCCGGAGGGCTCACCCCGCCGGTCGACCTCGCCGACGGGACGAGTGTCCTCGTCGAGATCGACCGCCTCGGGTCGACCGACCTGACCGCCGTCCGCGGTGCGGACCCGGGGCGGTGACCGACGGCGGGCCGGGTCGGGCCCGCACCCGCGGCGCGGTCGCTCACCGTGGGTCGGCATGACGGCCGAGGTGGCTGAGCAGCACGGCGCCGGGGTCGCGACGGGCGCCACGGACGACGGGGCCGAATCGACCGGGACGCTCGCCCGGTCCGACGTGACGCAGGGCGAGGGGGAGGAGGGCGGCGGCCAGCCCGGGCGGCAGCTGCCGGCCCGAGGTACAGGCGCTCGCGAGGTCCCAGCCGTGGATCGCGATCTCGAGGGCGGCGACCTCCAGGACCGTGTCAGCAGGGATGACCGCGGGGCCGACCGCACAGCCCCGGCGACCCCGCCCGGCCCACTCGCTGAGCACGCCGCACCCCAGATCGAGCAGGTGCCCGGTCAGCAGCTGGGGGTCGCGTGGCGGCGGCGGGGGTGCCGGCACGGGGATCGCGCCCGCCGCCCCCTGGATGAACGCCGTGAACCCGTCCACGAGGTGCACGAGCAGGTCGCGCACGTCCCACTCGGTGCAGGGGGTGGACGCGGTGAGGTCGCACCCCGAGGCGGTGGCCAGAACCGGCCGGCCCCACGAGAGGGCGCGCTCCAGCAGCTCTAGCGGCCGGGTCTGACCGGCGGGCGCCAGGCCGGAGGCCGCGGCATACCGGTTCATCCGCCGAGAGGGGCCAGAGCCGCCACGTCGGCCGCCGAGAGCGACCGCGGGAGACCCGCGGCGGTGAAGGCGGCGGGGTCGAAGAACGCCACGACGTGGGAGACCTTCTCGCCGTCCAGCTCCAGCACGTGCAGCTGGAACGGGAGGAACACGTCGGCGCGGCCCTCCCCGCGGTCGTACTCCGCCGGACCGAGCAGGCAGCTCTCCCGCATGTACAGCCCGAACGCGGGCTGGCCGTTGCAGCTCGTCGGCAGCATGGGCATGTCGTGCTCCTGACCGGGGCAGTTCCAGTCGACGAGGGCGGCGATGGTCCGCGCGCCCTCGTACCAGCCCTCCCACGGCGGCATCTCCCACACGGCGTCCTGGGTGAGCAGGGCGGCGATGGCGTTGACGTCCTTGCGCCAGAAGGCCGCGACGTAGGCATCGAGCATCCTGCGCTGGCGGTCATCCAGCGCCCGCGCCGAGGTGGTGTCGGCGCTCGCGCCGAGGGTGCCCATCGTCGCGCGGGCGCGCTGCAGGGCCGAGTTGACCGCGGCGACGGAGGTCTCCAGCGCCTCGGCTGCCTCGGCGCCAGTCCACCGCAGCACCTCGCAGAGGATGAGGACGGCCCGCTGCCGGGACGGGAGATGCTGCAGGGCGGCGACGAAGGCGAGTCGCACCGAGTCCATCTCGACGGCCATCTCGGCCGGGTCCACCGGCGTGACGAGCGCATCCGGCAGCGGCCCGAGCCAGGCGATCTCGCGCTCCACCAACGGTGCCTCGGCGGGCAGCGCGGGGGCGCCGAGACCGGTCGGCAGCGGCCGGCGGTCGCGGCCCTCGAGGGTGGTGAGGCAGACGTTGGTGGCGATGCGGTACAGCCAGGTGCGCACCGAGGAGCGTCCCTCGAAGCCGTCGTAGGACCGCCAGGCGCGCAGGTACGTCTCCTGGACCATGTCCTCCGCCTCGACCGCCGATCCGATCATCCGGTAGCAGTGGGCGAGCAGCTCACGTCGGTGCCGGCGCAGGTGTTCCTCGAGCGGAGCGTCAAGCCCCGTCCCGGTCGTCGGTGCCATGTCTGCCTCCATCGCTCGAGCCTAGGCAGCCCGTCACGATGTGGACCGCTGAGGAGCCGGGAAATCATCGGTGCCCGGGGTCGGCCGAGAAGGTCTGGCCCGAACCGATGAGGTATGCCGCGCCCGCTGGTCGGACCTGTATGACGCGCGAGGACCGCCTCGCCCCCTTCAGGACAGGAGCAGGACATGACCGCTGCCTCGACGCCGGTCCACCCGGCCGGGCCGCAAACGCCCCCACGGCATCCGGCATATCCGGCCGTGCGCTGGCTGACCCTGGCGACCTTCGTCGTCATCCTCAACGAGACCCTCATGGTCAACGCGATCCCGCGGCTCATGGCGCAGTTCGGGGTCACCGCCGGCGCGGCACAGTGGCTGTCCACGGCCTTCATGCTCACGATGGCCGTCGTCATCCCGGTGACCGGCTGGTTCCTCCAACGGGTGAGCACTCGTCAGGCGTTCACCGCTGCGATGGGCGTGTTCTGCGCGGGCACGCTGCTCGCGGCCGTTGCGCCGGCATTCTGGGTGCTCGTCGCCGCTCGCGTCGTCCAGGCATGCGGCACCGCCGTCATGCTGCCGCTGCTGATGACGACCCTGATGAGCACCGTGCCGGAGCGCGACCGGGGCCGGGTGATGGGCAACGTCACCCTCGCGATCTCCGTTGCTCCGGCGCTCGGTCCCACCGTGGCGGGTCTCGTCCTCCAGGTGACGGGGTGGCGCTGGCTGTTCCTCGTCGTGCTGCCGATCGCGATGCTGGTCGTCGCTGCCGCCCTGCGCCGGCTCGAAGACGTCACCGAGCCCGGGGCGGGGTCGGCGGACGCGACCAGCGTGGGCCTGGCGGCCCTGGGCTTCGGAGCCCTCGTCTACGGCCTCAGCGGGCTCGGCTCCACCGGCGACGCGGCCGTCTCCCCGTGGGTCTTCATCGTGGTCGGGGTCGTCGTCGTCGCGACGTTCGCCCGCCGCCAGGTGCGACGCCAGGATCACCCCCACGGGCCGCTGCTCGACCTGCGCACCCTCGCCCATCGCCCCTTCGCCCTGGCTCTCGGGCTCCAGGCCGTCGCCTTCCTGACGATGATGGGCGCGATGATCCTGCTGCCGCTCTATCTCCAGGGGCTGCGCGGGCTCACCCCTCTGCAGACCGGGCTGCTCGTGGCACCCGGCGGGCTGGCGATGGGTCTTGCCGGGCCGCGCATCGGGACAGTGTTCGACCGGTGGGGCGCCCGCCCGCTCGTCATCCCCGGCAGCATCCTCGTGGCGACCGGCCTGGCCGGGCTGTCCTTCGTCGGCCGGCAGACGTCGTATGCCGCACTCGTCGGCCTGCATCTGCTCCTCATGGGCGGACTGGCGATGGTGATGACCCCGGCGTTCACGATCAGCCTCGGCTCCCTGCCGGTGCGCCTGTACTCCCACGGGAGCTCGCTCCTCGGAACGGTCCAGCAGGTCGCGGCGGCCGTGGGGACGGCGCTGTCGGTCACCGTGCTCACGCTTCGCTCGACCGCACTCGCCGGGAGCGGTGTCGCCCAGGCCGACGCGTTCGTCGGCGGCTTCCGGTGGGCCTTCGCGGTCGCTGCCGGCCTCGCCCTGGTCACCATCGGCGTGGCCGTCCTCCTGCCCGGTCGCCCCACGCCGGCCCCGGAGCCGCTGCCGGTCGAGTAGCCCGGCGGCTCAGGCGTCCCAGCGGAAGGCGCGGGTGGCGATGGCGACGAAGACGGCGGCGAAGCCGAGCAGCACCAGGATCGGCACGACGGCGGCGCCCGGCCCCTGGCCACGGACGAGGAGGTCGAGCATCCCCGTATTGAGGTGGCCGAGCGGCAGGAAGGTGGAGACGGTCCGCAGCCAGCCCGGGGCCTGGTCGAGGGGGATGAAGGACCCGGAGAGGAACGCCATGGGCAGGATGACGAGGTTCGCCATTCCGGAGGCGGCCTCGGGCGTCTTGCTCACCGCACCGACGACGAGGCCGATGGCCATGAACGCGAGACCGGCGCAGAGGATGAGAGGGATGGACATCCACCACCAGTCGGTCAGCTGCAGTCCGAAGCCCAGCACGCCGACGGTCAGGAAGATCGCGGTCTGGAGAACGGTGATGCCGAGGGTGACCAGGGTCCGGGAGCCGACGAGCGCGGCGGTCGAGGTCGGCGAGAGTCGCAGCCGGCGCAGCAGGCCGGTGGTGCGCCACTGGACCAGCGGCATCGCGGCGCTGAAGACCGCGCCCATGGCGATGGCCCAGCCGATGATGCCGGGGGCGATGTACTGGATGGGTTTGAGGGTCGCGTCCTCGACCGCTTGCACGTCGAGCACGTAGGTCGGGGGCCGGCCGGTTGCGGCGATGTTGGCGCCCTGGACGAAGGAGGACAGGGTGCCGGTGATCTGGGCCGCCTTGACCCGGTCGGCGTAGGTGATGTGCAGGACGACGTCGCTGCCCGTGGCCTCGATGGCCGCGTCGGTGTCGCCCTGGCGCACCTGCTCCAGCGCGGCCGACCGGTCGCTCGTCCTCGTCACGTCGAACAGGTCCTCGAAGGTGGCCCGCGCACCGGCGGGGAGCCGGTCGATGACGGCGACGTCGCCGATCTCGACGAGGGACGCCTTCGAGGTGCCTGCATCACGGAAGATCGAGCCGAACAGCAGCAGGAACATCAGGGGGAAGACAAGGATCCAGAAGAGGGTCTGCCGGTCTCGGACGAAGCCCTTGACCTGGGCGATGGTCAACGCCCGGAAGACAGTCATGACCGGTACTCCCGTCCGGTCAGGGTGAGGAAGACGTCCTCCAGCGTCGCTCCCCGGACCTGCAGCCCGGTCAGCGCCCCCTGTGCGGCCAGCCGTTCGAGCGTGGCGGACGGGTCGTCGCAGACGAGGGTGATCGACTCCTCGTCGAGGTCGAGATGTGCCACTCCTGGTATGCCGCGAGCCTCCTGCTCGGTGAGCGAGCCGCGCGGCAGGCTCACCCTCGTCGCGGCCCCGAGCTCGCGGACGAGGGCCGCCGGCGCGTCGACGGTGAGGATCTTGCCGTGGTCCATGATGGCGACCTGCTCGCAGAGGATCTCGGCCTCGTCCATGTAGTGCGTCGTCAGGACGATGGTGCGGCCCTCGGCGTGGATGGCGCGCAGCACGTCCCAGAGGTTGCGGCGGGCCTGCGGGTCGAGCGCCGCGGTGGGCTCGTCGAGGAAGACCACGTCGGGGTCGTGCACGAGGGCACAGGCGATCGCCAGTCGCTGTTGCTCGCCCCCCGACAGCTTCTCCGCCGGGGTGTTGCCCTTGTCGGTGAGCCCGACGGTCTCGAGCATCTGCGTGACCCGACCGTGGGAGGCCCCGTAGAGCTCGGCGATCGTGTGGAGCTGCTCGGCGGCGGTGAGCCGTTCGAAGAAGGCCGTGGCCTGCAGCTGGACCCCGACCCGGGGAAGGAGCGCGAGGTTGCGTGGCCAGGTCGGCTCGCCGAAGATGCGTGCCTCGCCCGCGTCCGGCCGGCGGATCCCCTCGATGAGATCCAGCAGGGTCGTCTTGCCCGCCCCGTTCGGCCCGAGGATCCCGAAGAAGGCCCCCTTCGGCACCAACAGGTCCACCCCGTCCACGGCGACGACCTCGCCGTAGCTCTTCCGCATCCCCATCGCCTCGATCACTGCCATGGTGAGACGCTATCGCTGGCCGGCGTGGTCACGACGGGACCGCAGCTCGTGGGAGCCCGAGGGAGTCGAGGCAGCAGGCCCCGGTCGAAAGGATCTGAAGATGGACGCTGAGAGTCGGGTGAGCGAGACGATCCGAGCTGCACTCGCCCAGAGCCAGGTCATTGACCTGACCACCACGGGCCGCAAGACCGGACGGCTGCGGCGCATCGAGATCTTCCTGCACTCCGGCGACGGCCAGCTCTTCATCAGCGGGATGCCCCGCGCTGATCGAACGCGTGATTGGATCCACAACATCAGCGCGGACCCGCATGTCATCGTGCACTTGAAGCAGTCTGTCCTTGCCGATGTGCCGGCGACGGCACGTGTCGTCGACGATCCGGACGAACGACGGCCACTGATCGAGGCGGCCGCCAGGCGTTGGCGTCGCACGGACATCGAGGACATGCTGCAGCACAGCCCGCTCATCCTTCTGACCGTCGAGGACGCCTCCGCGCCCCCGCACCGGAGCTGAACACGTCGCCGCCAGCCGGGCAGCGACGCAGGGCCCGGCGGTGGAGTCACGCTGGTGGCGAACGCGATCGCTGTCACGGGGCCAATGCTTCAGGCTGGGTTCATGGACGAGGTCGTGCGCGGCAGAGACCCTCGCGGCCGAGCGGATCGTGTGCGCCGTCGACCTCCGCGGCCACGGTGACAGTGACCGCGCACGGCACTACTCCATTGGTGCGATGGCCGAAGACGTAGCGGCACTGCTGCCCGCCTCGCGGACGAACCGGTGGATCTGGTCGGTCACTCACTCGGTGGGCTCATCGCCCTGCGAGTGGCAGCAGCACACCCGCCGGCTGCGACGCCTCGTTCTCGAGGACGTCGGCATGCCGCATCGTCGTCCACCCAGCCCTCCGTCACGGCCAGCCGGAGAACTGCCGTTCGACTGGCGCGTCGTCGAGCAGGTGCGACCGGAGATCGACGACTCGAGGGCGGACTGGCCGCAGGTCGTCCGCGGCGTGAAGGCCCCGACACTGGTCGTGACCGGTCGCGACAGCTTCGTCGTCGCCGAACACATCCACGAGCTCCTCGACGCATTGCCCAAAGGGCGGGTTGTGACCCTGAACACCGGCCACGAGGTCCACTCGGAGCGTCACGAGGAGTTCACCGATCTCCTTGTCCAGTTCCTCACCTCGAACAGAGCGACCGTCAGGAGCAGCAGCATGACTGCACCATCCCGCGCCCGTCAGGCAGAGGCGCGGCAGGAGTTCACGATGTGCGGCATACCCCCTGTCGAGCGCACGGACGGCTACGGGCCATCGTCGCCGGGAACCAGGCTGTCGACAACGCGATCGAGGGCGAACCGGAACTGGCGGTCGGGATCGCTCGCTGCCTGGTACAGCTCGCCGGCCGCCGTGCCGACCCGGGAGGCCAGGGGGAAGTGCCGGTCGACCATCAGAGCGGCGAGGGCGTCGGCGTTCGCGGTCCACCACTGCAGCTCGGTGAGGCCCGAACGTCGTTCGGCGGACACGATGGCATGGCGAGCCCTGACCGCGGTCGCCGCGATCCCCTCGAGCAGCGTCACGGCCTGGTCCATCTCGATGTCGCTGAGTCCGAGGCCGTCGAGGGCGCCGAGCTGCCATTCGTAGCGCTCGGCCGCATGTGGCCCCAGCCAGGCTCTCAGCCCGTCGACGTCGAGGAGCCAGGGGTGGGCGCTCAGCTCGACGTAGGCGGAGTCGGCAACCGCCCTGACCCGGCCGCGGGCGTCTGTGCCGTGCGGCGGCCGGGCACTTCGCCCCAGGACCTGGTCGACCATGAGCACGACGAGCTCGTCGCGTCCGGGGACATAGGTGTACAGCGACATGGCGGCCAATCCCAGTCGCTGCGCCAGTCCCCGCATCGACAGGGCCGCGAGGCCGCCGGTGTCCGCGACCTCGATCGCCGCGTCGAGCACCGCGTCGAGGGAGACCTTCTGCTTCGGTCCCCGGCGGACTGGCGGGGCCTGGTGCCGTTCGCGCCACAGCAGGGGCAGAACCGGGTCAGGGCGGGGCACCGGCCCAGGTTAACAATTTGTGTACTTCGTACGGAACAAGTGTGGCGCCGGGCCCGTTCTTTTCTATACACTGTACGGCATTAACGGGAAGGTGGCGGGGCGCAAATGGCGATCCACGGAGCCCGAGCAGCTGAGCCGCACGCCCCCGTGCTCCCAGGAGGAGCCTCATGACCATCGCCGAGCAGGCCCGGACCCTCATCGACCTGGGCGTCGCCGACAGTGCCGGCATCTCCGTGGAGACCCTGTGGTCCCACGCCCGGACGCTGCCCGAGCATCGGGACGCGATCATCACGGTGCACCCCTCGCTCGTCCCACCGAGCCGGCTGACAGGCCTCATGACTCGACTCGACAAGAGCGGCTTCGTCGTCACCGACATGACCGACCTCGACCAGTTCACCCCCATCAAAGGCGTCGAGATCCCGGACACCCCGCTGTACCTGATCCACGACGTGCACCGCGGCGACGAGATGCGCAACTGGAGCCCCCACGAGGCGCTGCCGGCCATCACCTCGATGGGGCGCAGCCCGCTGACCATCAGCGAGGGGATCAGCTGGCTTCTGCAGGAGCCCCATCTCCTCGACCCCAACCACTGCTTCATGACCATCGCGTCGCGGGTATCCCACGGCGCTCGACTGGACGCCCGTACCCCTGCGATCTGGATCAGTGGCGGTACCGGCCGCGACGGCGCGAGCCACAAGAACGCCCCGAAGGTCGGATGGTGCTGGGGCGGCAACCGACACACCTGGCTCGGCTTCGCCTCCACCGGCCACCGCTCGCCAGGCGCGTCGGGCCATCACCGAAGTGGGCTGGACGAACGACGCTCGGCTCGGAGAGGAAGCTACCGTTGGTGAGTCCCGACCGGCCCGTCCGAGTCTCTTCCAGGAGTCGGCGGCCGTGTCATACGGCGGGAGCCTGTGCTTGTTCACGGGAGGGCGCGATGCCGGTCCTGGAGGTACCGGCGGATCGCGGGGTCGGTCGTCAGGGAGACGGCGCGCTCGTAGGCGACGGCCGCTTCTGCTGATCGGCCGGCTTCTGCCAGGAGCTGCGCCCTGGTCGCCCAGGCGGGCTGGAACCTGGCGGTCAGCGGGTCATCGTCGCGACCCAGGACGGCCAGCCCGGCCGCCGGTCCATGGACGCGGGCGTGGGCCGCGGCGAGCGCGACGTGGGCCCCCAGCGTCGGGGCGACCCGGGTGAGCGCTTCGGTGAGGCGGAGAACCCCGCCCCAGTCCATCGTGCCGGTGTGTCGCCGGGCGGCGTGCGCCGCCTGGAGCGCGGCCTCGAGCTGGAAGCGGC
The DNA here is from genome assembly GCA_963728395.1 of uncultured Actinomycetota bacterium. Taxonomy (GTDB): domain Bacteria; phylum Actinomycetota; class Actinomycetes; order Actinomycetales; family Dermatophilaceae; genus CAVSJJ01. Next base: position 160,578 of record CAVSJJ010000004.1, on the reverse strand, counting down.
CGATCGGTTCGTTCGTTCGTTCGCGGATCTGTGTTGCTCGCTGCACCAACCGCTCGCCGTCGTCGATGAGCTCTGCGTCCCAGCGCGTCGTGTCCTGCTCCGCGAGCGGCACGAAGAGGCCGGCGACCTCCCGCGCGGCTGCTCGAGAGGCTGAGAAGGAGATCAGCGACGCGAGGCCGCAGGCTTCCGCGTCGTCGAGCAGCGAGGCCAGCAGCACCGCGAGGTAGCGTGCCTCGTCCGCCAGTGAGGTGCGCTCCTGCGCACCAGACACCTGCCACTCGATGGCGTAGCACCCGTAGATCGCTTCCAGTACGGCGTCGCGACGGCCCGGCAGGTCTGCGCGGGTGGGGACGGCGAACGGGATGCCCGCCTCACGAATCCGGCGCTTCGCGCGGACGAGCCGCTGAGCCATGGTTCCCGGGGGCAGGGCGAAGGCGGTGGCGATCCGGGCGGCGTCGACTCCGAGCACCGTATCCAGCATCAGCGGCGTGCGGATCGCGCGGTCGATCGCCGGGTGGGCGCAGACGAACAGCAACTCCAGCCGCTTGTCGGGGATCTGCTCGAGGTCGACGGCCGTGAGGACGGCCAGCCTGAGGTCGTCGGGTTCCAGTGGGATCGACGTGCGCGTGGCCGCCGAACCCACCACGTCGCGCAGCCGGTTCCGGGCGACCGTGAGCAGCCACCCCTGCGGGTTGTCCGGAAGCCCCGACGCCGGCCAGGTCCTCATCGCTCGCTCGAACGCGTCCGCCAGCACGTCCTCGGCCAGGGTCAGATCGCGCGTGCCGGCCGCAAGTACCGCAAGGAGACGACCGTAGCTGGTGCGGGCGACCTCCGCCGCCTGCACCGCCACGTCTGTCGTACCGTCCATCAGGCCCCAGGGAAGCTCCACTGCGTCCAAGCCCCGTCCACGAACCGCGTCGCGGTCGGCCGGATCTCCACATCGCCGTAGGCCGCGGACGGCGCCTTCTCGGCCCAGGCGATGGCCGCGTCCAGGTCTGACACGTCGATCACGAAGGTGCCACCGAGTTGCTCCTTGGTATCCGCGAACGGTCCGTCCTGGATGAAGAGCTCACCGCTCTTTCGGCTGATCGTGGTCGTCGCCGAGCTCGCAGCGAGCACCTCCGCGGACAACAGCACGCCGGCGTCGTCGAGCGCCTTCGCATACGCGTCGAACGCCGCCATCCCCTCCGTCAGAGCCTCCTCGCCGAGCTCCTCGGCAGTCATCTCCGGGTAGTGCAGCAGCAATGTGTACCGCATGGCTCCATCCTTCCTCCTGTACGCGCCGTCGGGAGGTGACGATCGAGCCACTCGCCGATCGACATCTCGCGACGGCGATCTCAGACAGTGGACCGCGAGAGGTCACCTGCTCCAGGACGGCAGCGCCCACCACCGGATCCGATACGTCAGTGGACCTTCTCGCCGCGCGTCTGCGCGAGCGCCGCGCCGAGGAGGCGGAGGGTGTCCTCACGGGCAGGGGACCGATCGGCCGGCGTGCCACGAAGGGCACCGGCCACCGGGTGCACCATCACCTCGTCGACGCCGAAGGTGGTCGCGAGCTCACGCAGTTGCGCGGCCGTCGTCTCGGGTGTGCCGACCACCCAGCGGTCCAACATCTGCCGGGCCAGATCACCGCGGGGGAGATTGCTGTCGCTCTCCTCGACCTCCTCCACGAGCTGCTGCGCCTGCAGCGGCTGCCCGGTGCGCAGCGCGACCATGGACCGCAGGTTCGGCAGGGCCAGCCGGTCGGCCTCCTGCCGGGTCGGTGCCACGACGGCGTTGACGGTCAGGAAGGTGCGCGGCTCGGGGTGCTCGGCCGACGGCTGGAAGTTGTCGCGGTAGAGCGCGAGCGCCTCGGCAGTGCCCTGGCCGGAGAAGTGGTGCGCGAAGACATAGGGGAGTCCCTTCTTCGCGGCGAGCCGGGCCGAGTAGTCCGACGATCCCAGCAGCCAGACCTCCGGCACCGCTGTCGCGTGCGGCGTCGCCCGGAGCACATGGGTCGCACCGGCCAGCGCGAGCCCGACGCCGCCGGGCGAGAGCATCGCGGTGATGGTGTCGACATACTCGGGGAAGCGCGCCACGGCGTCGCCCTCCACGCCGCCGCCGCCGTGGCGCAGCGCCCAGGCGGTGACGGGGTCGGTGCCGGGCGCGCGTCCGATTCCGAGGTCGATCCGCCCGGGGTGGGCCGCCTCGAGCAGGGCGAACTGCTCGGCCACGACCAGCGGCGCGTGGTTGGGCAGCATCACGCCGCCGGAGCCGACCCGGATGCGCTCGGTGACCGCCGCCACCATCGCGACGAGCACCGGTGGGCTGGTCGCAGCGACCGCAGGCATGTTGTGGTGCTCCGCGAGCCAGTACCGCCGGAAGCCGAGATCGTCGGCCACGCGGGCGAGCCGACGGGTCGCGGCAAGGGCGTCCGCGGTGCTCTGATCGCTTCGGACCGGCACAAGGTCCAGGACGGAGATGGCGGGGGAGGGGTCGCTCACCTCGGATGCAGCGGCGACAGCAGCGGCACTATTCCCCCCTGCTGCTCGCTGCCGTCCGTCTCGGCGCCACTCGCCCCGGGATGGGCACGTCGGTTGTCGCCTGGTGATCGAGGCAACTTCATCCGTTCCGTCAAAGCCGAGCCCGGCGTGACCCGTGGGTACTACCATTCGGCCGACCGGATGGGGCCGACCGCCCGGCGCGACGAGACTTCGGCCACCTGAGAGGTCCCCGTGCCGTCCCGACGTGCCCACGCCATCCGGGTCATTGCCGTCCTTGCCCTCGGGCTCGTGCCGGGAAGCGCCGCCCCGGCGTGGAGCTCGGTGGCGCCTGCACTGCCGGCCAGCGTGGTCGCCGCGGCCACCCCGGCGCCCCCCTCGGTGCCGGCGCGCCCCACGGCGACCGGCTATGTCGACGGGGTCCGGGTGCGGTGGCAGCGCGGGCCGGTGACCGCGGAGGCGCCGGCCCCGACCTCATACCTGCTCACCCGCAGCGGCCCGGACTCCGGCACCGTCTCGGTCACCATCCCGACGGCGCCGAGCTCGAGCGCGTGGAGCTACGACGACAGGAGCGCTCCAGCAGGCGAACCAGTGACGTATGCCGTGACCTCCGTCGCGGCGGGCGGGGCGAGCGATGCGAGCGGGACATCCGACCCGGTCACCCGGCCACCGTGGGACGGCCCCTACGACGGGGCGCGCACTGCCCTGGTCATGGTGTGGGACACCGCCGCGATCACGCCGCCGTTCACCGACCTCTCCCTCGACAGCGTGGTCGCCGACTCCGGGTTGACGGACCGCGCCGGAGGGGCCGACGCCGTGGGCCTCGACTGGTGGCGCTCGGTCGACCTCGTCATGCTCCCGGACGGCACGTATGCCGTCGGCGGTGCTGACGGCGAGGTCCCCTTTCGCGCACGTGCCGGGGCCTGGTGCCTGGCCACCTCGGGGCAGCTGACCGTCTCGCGGACGGCCTTCGGGCTTGCCGGGCTCGCGGCGCAGAGTCTCGATGCGGACGTCAGGTGCGCCAACGGCCACCGACTGACCGTGGCACTGCGCTGGGGCACCCCTGAGCCAGTCGCACTGCCCCGGATGCCGGCGCCCGCGGTGGCAACCGTCGCGCCGGGTGCCGACGGTGTGGCTGTCGCGACCCTGGTGAACGAGGGGAGCGCGTCGCTCGACGTCGACGGCGTCGACCTGCTGCCCTACTCCGCCGGTGACTCGGCCCTCACCGTTCGGGAGACGACCTGTTCGGGAGACCTCGATCCCGGCGCGAGTTGCACCGCGACTCTTCGCTTCGCACCGGCCGGTGACGCGCGGTTGGAGTCGCGCTCGCTCCTCGTCCTGCATTCCACGACGGGCGCGATCGAGGCGGGCACGGTGGTCGGTCAGCTGGCGGGGCGTGGTCAGCCGGCCCCGAGCGTGACGGCCGCCGCTCGCGGGGTGGGCCTGAGCTGGTCCATACCGCCGTCCGTCTCCGACGGCATCGTCACGGGCTACCGCGTCGAGCGTCAGGACCCGTCGGGTCCGACCGTCCTGGCCACGATGTCGACGTCGTATCCCGTCGCAACGTGGTCGCGGGACATCGGCGATCTGCCCCACGGTACCTACCTTCTGCGTGTCGTGGCCCTGACTACCGACGGCCGAGAGCTGCCGAGTCCCTGGATCACGGTCCATGTGCCCACCTCCTGGCTGCTCCTCGCCACGGATACCGGGATCTTGTCGGTCAATCCCGACGACGGCTGGGCGCCGGGAGGTACCTTCGGCTATCCGGACCCGGACTCCTCGTGGCGCGCCATCGGGCTCTCGGCCCTCCCGGACCGCACAGGCGTCGTCACCGCCTTCGCTGGTCTGTCCTACGGGTATGTCGCGACGGCGACACCGACGGGCGGCAGCGGCGGGCGCGACATCCGGACCTACCCCGATGGACACCCCGACGTCTCGCCCGATGGCACGCAGGTTGTGCTGACCCGCCCCCACCGAGCCGGCGGAGCCGCCGTTGACCAGGCCGGTGGTCTGGTCCTTCTCGACCCGGGCTCCGGTACCGTCGTGGACGTGCCGGGCAGCGAAGACCTCTCAGGTGCCGTGTGGCAGCCGGACGGGAGGAAGCTCCTGGCAGTCTCGAGCGCGGGGATCGTCCGAGTCGACCCCAAGACGGGGTCGCGCACCACGGTTCTCGCCCACGGCGGCATCGACGCGATCGCCGTGTCCCGGAGCGGACGCCTCGCCTACATCGCCCACGCGGCATACTGGGACCAGCAGATCTACGAGACCACGCTGACGAGCACCGGGACCGGCTCCGGCACGCGATTCGTCGCCGGCGTTCCGCTGGCCCTCGGTGTGCGCTACGACCCCACCGGTCGCTATCTCTTCGTGGCGGCCTCTCCCTACACCAACGGGGGCGTGAGCCGCCTGTTCGACCTCTCGCCCACCACCCCGGCGCTCGTGGCTACCCTGCCCGTCGCTGCCGACGCCGCCTGGTGGGATCCGGTCTCGTCCGCCCCGACGGCCACCATCTCCGTCCCCCGGTGGACGGCCAGCACGCCGACCCTGACCGTCGCGTGGAGCGACCCGGACGACCAGCCGGGCGGCCTCGTCGCCCGGTGCCGCGTCGATGCCGGCGCGTGGACGGCGTGCGCCGCCTCGTGGAGACCGGGGCGCCTCAGCGCCGGTACGCATACCGCGACCGTCGAGGTCACAGACCCCTCCGGTGCGGTCGGCACCACGAGCCGCACCTGGCGCGTCGACGCCGCCGCTCCCGTGGCGGCCGCCCCGTCGGTCCCCTCCGTCGTACTCGGTCGCCTGCTGTCCGTCTCCTGGTCGGCAACCGACAGCGGCGGCTCCGGGCCGGACAGATACGACATCCGGATACGGCGCGCCACCTCCACGGCCGGCTACGCAAGCCGCTACTACCCCGCCTCCCTCCAAGGAGTGACCAGACGGTCGGCGACGATGGCGGTGACACCTGGGTTCGCCTACTGCCTGTCCGTCCGGGTCCGCGACGGGGCCGGCAATGTCGGCGCCTGGGGCCCCGAACGATGCGCCGCCGTCACGCTCGACGACCGGTCATTGTCCGCATCCTCGGGATGGAGCCGGCGCACATCGTCCGGCGCCCTGTACGGGACCCTGACGAGCGCGCACCGGACGGGACTGAGGCTGACCCGAACGAAGGTCTCGACGCGCCGAATCGCTGTCCTCGCGACGACGTGCGCAGCCTGCGGCGCCGTCGATGTCTACCTCGGCAGCACGAAGATCGGGCGCGTGTCCCTCACCTCAAGCGCGACCCGCAACCGACAGCTCCGCTGGCTCCCCACGCTGCCGACCACGCGGACCGGCACGCTCTCCCTTCGGACCGCCTCGTGGCGGGCCGTCCACATCGACGGTGTCGTCATCGCCCACTGACCTCGTCCCCCGGGACGCCCTCGCGGTGTTCCGACCTTCGGGGAGACCACCCGCAGGCCGCGGTTGCCCTCCGCCGCACCCAAGGCGGTGGTCGCGTGCAGGGCGTCGGCCCCGACGCGAAGGTCCTCGACTCCGAGCCCTCATAGCATGTGGACGTGGCCTACGACGCGTTCGCTGAGAGCGTCCGCATGATTGAGTCCCGGCACGTGGAGCCGGTGTTTCGGCTGAGCCGGCGTCGTCGGTTCGCTCCGATGGCTGTCGACGTCGCGGGCGACGTCGCGGTCACCCTGTTTGCCCGGCGCGGGGTCGGGTGCGTCCTGTCGGAGGCCTGGGTCCTGAGCAAGCTCGGCCCGAGCTGGCACCTGCTCGGCGGTGGCGGCGGTACGGGTGACGATCATCTGCTCGACCCGCGTCCCCCCCGGCTGCCGGAGTGCCTCGGCCTGCCAGAAGCAGCGGGTAGCGGGATCGATCCCGGAGTCATCGCGTTCGGTCCCGGCGGCGGGGTCCATGACGGCCAAGGGGGTGCGGATCGATGGCCCTGGAGTGGTCGCTGGATTCGATATGTGGTCCTGCGAACCAGCGCCGAGGTGGGCTCGCTCGCGGTCGACGACCGGACGCTCGTGGTGCCTTGGCACGGCCAGGTCATCCTCGCTTCGGCCACGCGACGATCACCGCGAGTGATCGTCAACGGCACGGGTGGTGCCGTTCTCGGCGAGGTGTATCCCTTCGCGCCCAGGAGGTGAGCCTGCGGCCCTGCGTCGGTGTCGCCCCAACCGCTTGAGGAGTAGGTTTGCGACCATGATGGGGGCGAGCCGAGGTGTCCGGGTTCGATCCTCCCGGCGTCGTCCCGTGACCGCGTATGCGGCGTTGTCGGGGATCTTCCTCGCGGCGCAGGTCGCGCTGACGGACTTCGGCGAGGGCCAGGACGGGCAGAAGGTCTTCTGGCTCGTGGTCGGGGTGCTGCTGCTGTCGTTGGTGGTGCGCCGGCGGAGCCGAGTGGCGCGGGCGTTTGTCGTGGTCACCTCGCTGATCGGTGCGGTCATCTATGCCCTCGTGCTGTTCACCTACCCCGCTGGGCCTCTACACGCCGCTGCACTGAGCGCTCTGTTCTTCGGACAAGCGGTGCCGATGATGGCGCGGCCGGTCCGCGACCACGTGCGCGCCGACGATCGAAGCGAACTCACGCCACTTTCGGGGGACGCCAGGCCGCAAGCCCAGGTCAACAGCCGCATCTGACTGCGTCTCTTCGGCGCCCATCGCTCGTCCTGCAGAGTCAGGGCTGTCGTGCGGACGGAACCGATCGCCTCACTGCCATCGGCTGCATCCGGAGAGACGACGGTGGGCCAGGAGTCCTCCCCGATCGGGACGTCCCGGTGCGGGGTGAAGCCGAGGGCATCGACATAGAAGTCGAGGGCGGCTCGCTGGTCATCGACGTCCACGCTGGTCAGGTCGATTCTCATCGTCCTCTCCTTCTCTGATGGGCCATCGGTGGACGACTTCGGAGAGCGGTTCGGGGTTGAAGTAGTGGAACTTCGAGCGACCCCGCCGCTGAGTCGCCACGAGGTCGGCGGATTCCAGGACGCCGAGGTGCTGGGAGATCGCCTGTCGCGTCAGTACCACCGCAGGCCTGGTCGTCGGTAGCGAGCAGATCTCGAAGAAGGTCTTCTCGTCGCCGGCGCAGAGCTCGTCGAGGATCAGGCGACGCGTCGGGTCGTCGAGAGCACGGAACATGTCGGCCATCGGGCCGTGATAGGCAAGTCATTGCTTGCCTATCACGATCGTCATCGCCCCCGTTCCTGCCGAGTCGCACGGAAGGCCTACCAGGCCACCGGGTGCTCGACGAGGTGGGCCGGGCCGTCGCGTTACCGGCCTGCCTGGGGGCGTCCCGGGCTGGGTGCGCCGGTGTAGCTCCCGGCAACGTGCGGTGCCGGGAGGTGGCGGCTGGGTGTCTCGGGGTGGGTGCCTTTGATGAGAAGCCAGAGAGCGAGGCCCACTTCGGCGACGAACCCGATGACCCACATCGGGTAGCTGATCGCGGGATGGTCCGGGGCAACCAGGGCCTGCAGGAACCAGATGAGCACGGCGATGCCGTCGAGGAGGAGGAGGAGGAGGAGCCAGCCCAGGGCTCGGGGGAGGAACCCGCTTCGAAGGACGAGCCAGCCGAGGGGGAAGAGCCAAGCGGCGAAGAAGAACTGCGCCGTGACGAAGCCGACCTGGAAGGTGGTCACTGATACCGCCGCTGGCTCATCGAGCTCGGCTCCGGTCAGGCCCTGCGGTGCCGGGGTGATCTCCCTTTGGGTGAGGACGGCGAGGAGAGGCAGGTAGCTGACGCACTGGAGGGCGATCCCGACGGCAGTGAGCACCAGCAGGAGCAGGGCCGCGGCGGCGTTGACGGGGCGAAGCAGCACCCAGAGGGCCACGCGGTGGTGACGAAGAGGATGCACGACGCGAGGGCTGCGACGAGTCCGGCCCGGAACATCGGCTCGTTGTCGACGATGCCGCCGGGCCACCCTGCTGGGTGCCCCGGTCCGGCCTGGCCGGGCTTGCCGGCCGGGCTCGTCGAGGTCAGCGCCGACCTTGGCGGGCGCCCCCACGACCACCGTGACGATGACCAATGCGCACGCTGCCAGGAACAGCGCCCGTCGCACGGATCCCCCACCCGGGACCCGGTCCCCGAACCGCACCAGGATCAGCGCGACGGCGCCGGCGAGGACCAGGCCCCCGACCCGCCGCCTCGAGAGTCATCGGGAGGTGGCGGATCGACAGCGCCGACCGGTACGCGGCCGCACCGGGTGTCAGGGAGATCAGCAGGTTGGTCGACCAGAACGCTGCCGCTCCCGTGGTGGCCGCACCGTCACACCCGTGCAGCAGACCCGACCGGGTTGTGCGGTTACCCGGGAAGCCGACCGGATGACTCCGGTGTCGAGCAGGGAGAGTGCATGCCCCTGCCTGCCCGGTGCAGGCGCGAGGGTCGTCGTATCCGGGGGCGTACTGAACCCGGTGAATCCTCGGGACTACAGGAGCACCACCACGAGGTTCATGGCTGCGTGGAGGACGATGGGCGGGTAGATGCTGCCGGTCAGGGCGCGAGCGTAGCCATAGACGATGCCCCAGACTGCCGCGTTGAGCACCTGCACCGCGACGAACTCCCCGGGGATCCCAACCAGAGCATTGGCACAGTGCACCAGCCCGAAGGCGAGGCCGCTCGACCACACCGCGCAGATGGTCGCGCCGTTCCCGGCCCGGATGCGTCGAAAGCCACCCAAGAGGATGGCGAACACGGCGCCGCGCCACATCGTCTCCTCCAGGAGCGGCACGATGACGACCTCGGTCAGTAGCCACTCGTTCCCGCTGTACGGCGTGGTGTTGCCGCTGAGGATGAGGTAGCCGCCGACGATGCCCACATTGGAGACCAGGAAGAGCAGGAGGATTCGCCAGTTGCGGCGGATCCGTCCGACCCGGAAGCCCAGGGGCCGCGGCAGCCAGAGAGCCAGGACCAGCAGCGGGAGGATCAGGTGGAGTCGGGACGCCAGGCCGTACCACGTCGCCCCTGCCATCGACCCGTCCTCCGCGGTGACGTGGTCGCTGACGATGTGGACATACGCCTGGTCGAGGACCACGAAGGCGGCACTGAACGCGGCCAGTCCCACGACGATCCCGAGTCGGCGAGACGCCCGTGCCCTCCCGTCGGCTCGTCCGTCATCGGGCCGGCGCTGCGTGACGTTCCGAGATGTCATCACGCTCTCCATGCGCCGCCCACCGAACAGGACCAGCACGCCCAACGTCGCCTCCCCGGCGATGACAGACCGATGGACAGGACGGTGTCGGGTCCGGCCAGGGAAGCCCAGGTGTGCCGGACGAGGGCGAACTGGGACGTCTCACCGCGCGCCACGGCTCGATTCTCTGCCGGGACGGCCAGCTCAGAAACGCCGAGTGGCCGAACTCATGGGTCCTGCCTGGGGGACCGGACCCGAGGATGAGGGTCTGCGCCGAGGGCGCCACCTGCCCCCTCGCCACTTGGCCTATCGTGCTGCCGCGTCGATCTCGGCTCGCCGCGCCTCGACGATGCGGCGCACGACGGTCTTGGGTCCAATACGCGCCCACCTCGCCCGGGCCGTGCGCCGACGGCCCACTCGGCCGCGGGAGCCGTCCGTTCACCACCTCGCGGGGTGGATGAAGTCCGCTGCGGGGCGTCGCAGCCACTGCGTGATCCGCATCGTGAGTTCCAGGTCGGCCATCCGCGCCGCTCGCAGGTTGGTGAGCCGGCCGGGGGTGCAGCCCAGATCCTGCGCGAGCCGGGCCCAGGTCAGCCCGCGCGCGCGTCGCTCCTCGTTGAGCGCTTCGTGCAGCTGCGGGAGGTGCCAGCGCAGCCGGCTGTCCGGACCCGCCTGGGGGAGTGCGGTGTCGCCGACCTGACGGGGCCGACCGACCAGGAAGTCCTCGGGTGGGCGGCCCAGCCAGCGGAACATGAACAGGGCGTACTAGCAGGACGTGGCCCCCCGCTCGCCCAAGCGTCCAACGGCGCCGCCACACGGCGGATGGTCATCGCGCTCGGCGTTGAGCTGCTCGGACTGCTCCCACAGCTCGTCGGCCACGTCGTACCAGCCCAGGCCGCGCCGGTCACGTTCGGCATCGACGGCACTGAAGAACGCGGCGAAGTCGAACACGGGCGCAACCGACATCCCGCCAAAGTAGCCCGGACGCGCCCGCGGCGGCGATCGTCGCGACCACTTTCGGTAGAACCTTGTCTATCCAAAGTTCGGTGCGATCCTCGTGACAATGGAGGCGAGGGCAGGGAACGCGGCTCGTGAGGAGTCCGGGTCCCGCCCCCGGCAGTACGTCAGCGAGGTGCGGAGCCGCAAGGCGCGAGAGACGCGGGCAGCCGGCGGAGCACTGCCGGCGAGCAGGCCAAGCCGCAGGCCAAGCCGCAGGTCATCAGGACTGCGGCTGGGCGCCCCCGGCAGATTCGAACCTTTCTACAGCGGGGTTTCAGCCATCGCTCTGGTCAGGTCAAGAACATGCCAGTAAGACTGCGCCACAACGTATTTCGTTGTGGACACGAGTGGACACGGTGGCCACCCTTGTTGCACGTATAGTGCACGACTCGGAGCACAGTATGGCGACAAGGCGGCGCGGCTTCGGGGCCATCCGGCGCCTGCCGTCGAAGCGGTACCAGGCGAGTTACCAGGGCCCGGACATGTGCCGGTACGTGGCCCCGAAGACCTTCGAGAACCGGATGGACGCCGAGGCGTGGCTCATCGCGGAGCGTCGTCTGGCCGACCGCGACGACTGGACTCCGCCGGCGACGCGGGCGGCAGCGAGGCGATCCGCTCCGACCCTCCGGGAGTACGCGCCCGGGCGCGATGTCCCGTCGGCGGGTCCGGGGCGAGCCATTGCGCCCGCGCACACTCAAGCTCTACGACGGTCTGCTGGAGCGCGTGCTCTACCCGACGGTCGGGGAGCGTCAGCTCCGCACGATCCGCGCCGCCGAGGTGGGCGCCTGGCACTCGGCGATGGATCCGGGCAACCCGACGCAGCGAGCCCATGCCTATGCGTTGCTCCGCTCCATCTTCGAGCAGGCGAAGGAGGAGGGGCTGCTGGCGGGGGAGAACCCCTGCCGGATCCGTGGTGCCGGCATCTCTCGTCGCGAACGTGAGATCGAGCCGCTGTCGATTCCGCAGCTCGAGGTTCTCGTGGCGGCGACGCCCGAGCGGCTCCGAGCAGCCGTCCTCATCGCCGCGTGGTGCGGGCTAAGGTTCGGCGAGGTCTTCGAGCTGCGCCGAGGCGACGTCGACCTCGCGGCTGCAGTGATCCACGTCCGGCGCGCGGTGGTGCGGGTCGACCGGGTCGAGGTCATCGGGCGGCCGAAGTCCGATGCCGGCGTCCGCAAGGTGGCCGTGCCGCCGCACGTCGTGCCGGGCCTTCAGGTGCACCTCGATCGCCATGTCGGGGCATCTCGGAACGCGCTCCTCTTCGCGACCCTCTCCGGTGCGCACTGGGCCCACGGCAACTTCTACAAGGCTGCCTGGATCCCGGCACGGACGGAGGCCGGCGTCCCCGCCCTCCGCTTCCACGATCTGCGGCACACCTCAGCCGTGCTGGCCGCTCAGACGGGGGCAACGCTTGCCGAGCTCATGGCTCGTCTGGGGCACAGCACCTCTGTGGCAGCGCTTCGCTACCAGCACGCTGCCGAAGGGCGCGATGCTGCCATCGCTGAGGCTCTCTCCGGCTTGGCGGCGGACCAGCTCGCCCAGGTGATTCCGCTACGTTCCTGACGCAACAGAACCGCTGCATACCGCCCAGAAGGCCGCAGGCTCACGACCGACCGTTGGGTGGCGCGCCTGTAGTGGTTGTGCGGGCTGGAGGTCAGGCGGACCGCCAGGCCAAGGCTTCCACCGGCTGGTCGGTGACCTCGGCGATCAGGTCGAAGTCCTTGTCGACGGCCAGCACCGTCAACCCGGCCTTCTCGGCAGTCGCCGCGATCAGCAGGTCGGGGATCGAGGGGGCGCGGTGGTGTCCACGATCGGCGAGCAGCAGCTGGACCTCGACAGCGCGGTCCTCAATGGCCGGCGTCAGGTACTCCACGGGCAGCAACGACAGCGGGGGCGACGTCACCTCCCGGCGGGCCTGGCTGCCGGTGCGGAAGGAGAAGCCGATCTCCAGTCTGGTCACCGTGCTGATCCGCACGACCCCCCGCTGGATCCGCGCGAGCCACTGCTCAGCGTCGGGAGAGCCGGCGAGGCGCGCGTACGCGGACTTGTCGATCAACCAACCCGTTGACGCCACGGCTCACCCCCAGGCCCCGCGCATCACGTCCTCGTCGAGCAGGTCGCGGACCGCCTCCGAGGCGCGCTGGAGATCCTCCATCGATACGACCGTCGCGCGGTCAGCGGGCGATGCCTGCTCGAACCGGCGGCGCAGGTACTCGTTGCGGGACAGCCCCTGGGCGGCCGCCTCGTCATCGATGCGCGCCACGGCCTCCGAGGACAGGCCCCGTATCAGAACATCAGCCATCATCGCCTCCTTGTTCCGGCGATGATATCATGATATCAGATGGTCGCGGCCGCCTGCTCCGGTTCACCCAGAAGGGGTGCCCCTTCCGCCGCTCAGGGGGCAGTCGGGTGAGGAGTTTTCAGGCGACCCTGGAGGAGTAGCGCTGACGGGCGGCTTCGCCGGTGGTCCCGACCAGGGTGCCGATGGCCGACCACGACAGGCCGGCGGTGCGCGCCTGGCGGACGGCATCGAGGAGGTGCTGCTCGGCGGCGGAGCGTTCGATCGCCGCGGCCCGCAGAGCCTGGACGGCTGCGGGGTCGAGCTCGTCTGCCGGATCGGGCTCGTAGTTCTCGAAGCGGGTGGCGAGCTCGTCGGCGTGCTTGAGGATGTCGTCGACGCTGCGGGGCATGGTCATCACCTGAGGAATCTTCGCGTGCGCGCATCGCGTGCACCACCTCAGAGTCCTGATGGGTACCGATCTTCTTCATGCCAACGATAGAGCCGGATGCCGGGGTGCATGAGGTGTGATGCCCCGGGCAGCGGGACAAACCGGGGTCGCGGCGTCAGCGGTGGACGACGGTCGGGCGGTCGCGCGGGTCGGGGGCGGGCGGGGCGGTCGAGACGTCGAGTGGGCTGGCGCTGAGACACCTGGGGCACGGGCTGCGGCGCGGTGGCGAGAAGGTCGGCGGAAGTGACTCCTCGGAGGGGGGGTCAGAATCTGTCTAAGGGGGTGGCGGCAACGGGGATGTGGAAACGACGCGGTGGCGATGGCTCACTCGGCGAAGACCGCGGCGCGGCAGGCGGCGTTGCCGGCGCTGGATCGGATGCGGGCTCAACAGGCGGCGCAGGAGGAGCGACGTAGGGACCCGGCAGTGGCGGCGACGGTGGCGCTGGTCGATCATGACGGGGGCGAGCAGCGGGCAGCGTCGCCCCCGATACCGTCCGCACGTCGCCGCGACGTGCCGAGGGTGGCGAGTTCACGAACGCAGGCCACCCGCTGGCGCTCCGCAGGCACCGCACGTGGGCGACAGCCCGGACAGGATGCTCCAGCAGCGCCACCCCGACCGTTCACGATCACGCGCACCACACCACACCACACGCGAAAATCGTAGTTGCACGCTTGTTGCACGCCGAAAGCCGGAAATGGCGAAGCCGCAGGTCATCAGGCCTGCGGCTGGGCGCCCCCGGCAGGATTCGAACCTGCGCTCCCGCCTCCGGAGGGCGGTGCTCTATCCCCTGAGCTACGGGGGCCGGCGCCGGTCGCCGCCGAGACACGGGCCTCGAAGACGAACGCCTCAGGAGGGTAGCAGCCTAGAGTTGTCGACATGGAATCCGGGACGCCGGGCGCCGGCCGCCTGGTCCTCGTCTGCGACGACAGCGAGCAGATCCGCCGGCTCATCCGGATCAACCTCGAGCTCGACGGCTTCGTCGTCGAGGAGGTGAGCGACGGTCGGTCGGCGCTGGCCCGGCTCGTCGACGAGTCACTGCCGACGCCCGCCGTCGTCGTCCTCGATGCCTTCATGGAGCCGCACGACGGGTGGTGGGCGGTCCACGCGATCCGGGCCACCCCTCGGCTCGCCGATCTGCCCTGCGTCATGGTGACGGCCTCGGTCCAGGTCCACGACCCGGTCCAGGCATCGGAGGCCGGTTTCGACGCATTCGTCTCCAAGCCGTTCGACCCCGACCGCCTCGTGGACGTCATCTCACACCTTGCCGAGTCGGGTCGGGGCTGGTACGACCCCCAATAGACTGCGCCGGGTGACCCCCGAAGAGCTCCAGGCCGCGATCCGCTCCGCGCTCGCCGCCGCGGTCGACGCCGGTGACCTCGCCGTCGACGTGCCGGCCCAGGTGCGCGTCGAGCGGCCGAAGAACCGCGATCACGGCGACTGGTCGACGAACCTCGCCCTCCAGCTCGCCAAGGCCGCCGGTATGCCGCCGCGCGACGTCGCGACCCGGCTCGCGGCTCGGCTCGCGGGAGCGGCCGGCATCAAGGACGTCGCGGTCGCCGGACCCGGCTTCCTCAACATCACCCTCGAGGCCGCGAGCGCCGGCGAGCTGGCCCGGACCATCGTCGAGACCGGAACGGCATACGGGCGCAACGACGCTGAGGCCGGGCACGTCGTCAACCTCGAGTTCATCTCCGCGAACCCGACCGGACCCCTCCACCTCGGGCACACCCGGTGGGCCGCGCTCGGGGACTCGATGCGGCGTCTCCTCGACGCGGCCGGCGCCGAGGTCACCGCCGAGTACTACATCAACGACGCGGGCGCCCAGATGGACACCTTCGGCGCGTCCGTCCTCGCCCGGGCCCGCGGCGAGGAGGTTCCCGACGGCGGTTACCCCGGCGACTACGTCACGGACCTGGCCCGGTTCGCCCTGGACCGGCGGCCGGACCTGCTCGACCTGCCCGAGCCGGAGGCCCTCGCGGAGGCGCGTCGCCTCGGGTACGCCGCGCAGCTCGCCGACATCCAGGACACCCTGTCCGACTTCGGCGTCGGGTTCGACGTGTGGTTCTCCGAGCAGGAGCTGCACGAGACCGGGGCCGTCGAGCAGGCCGTCGCCCGGCTGCGCGAGCAGGGCCACGTCTACGACGCCGACGGCGCGGTCTGGCTGCGGACGACCGACTTCGGGGACGACAAGGACCGGGTGCTCATCCGGGCCGACGGCATCCCGACCTACTTCGCCGCGGACGCCGCCTACTACCTCAGCAAGAAGGACCGGGGCTTCGACGAGAAGATCTACCTCCTCGGCGCCGACCATCACGGCTACATCGGCCGGCTCAAGGCCATCGTCGCCTGCGCCGGTGACGACCCCGAGCACAACATCGAGGTGCGGATCGGCCAGCTGGTCAACCTCGGCGGCGCCAAGCTGTCCAAGCGGGCCGGCAACATCATCGAGCTGCGCGACCTCATCTCGTGGATCGGCAGCGACGCCGTGCGCTACTCCCTCGCCCGCTACCCGGCCGACAGCCCGCTGTCGCTCGACGGCGAGGAGCTGCGCAAGCAGAACAACGACAACCCCGTGTTCTACGTCCAGTACGCCCACGCCCGCACGCGCGGGGTGGCTCGGCTGGCCGCCGAGGACGGCGTCGACCGGGCCGACGGCTTCGACCCGGCCCTGCTCAGCGACCAGACGGAGGCGCTGCTCCTCGCCGCCCTCGGCGACTACCCCCGGGTCGTGGCCCAGGCGGCCCGGCTGCGCGAGCCGCACCGGGTGGCCCGCTACCTCGAGGACCTCGCCGGGCACTTCCACAAGTGGTACGACACCTGCCGGGTGCGGCCGATGACGGCCGAGGAGGAGGTCACCGACCTGCACCGCAGCCGGCTGTGGCTCAATGACGCCACCGGCCAGGTTCTCGGCAACGGGCTCGGCCTGCTCGGCGTCTCCGCACCGGAGCGGATGTGACCGGAGGACACCACCGATGAGGATCCACGAGGCCGGTGCACTCCACGCCGAGGGCTACGGCGGCCCACCGCTCTACCTGCCCTATCCCGACGACGTCATGGCCCTGCTCCCCATGTTGTGGGCCCGCACCGTCGCCCGCCGGGCGGACGGGCGACTCGAGGTCGGCGGGGTCGACGTCGTCGAGCTGGCCCGCGAGCACGGCACCGCGGCATACGTTCTCGACGAGGAGGACTTCCGCACCCGGGCCCGGGCCTTTCGAGACGAGTTCTCCGCGCCCTTCGGCCCGGTCTGCGGGGGCGCCGACGTCTATTACGCGAGCAAGGCGTTCCTCTGCACCGCCGTCGCGCGATGGGTCGACCAGGAGGGTCTCGGCCTCGACGTCTCGACCGGCGGGGAGCTCGCCGTCGCGCAGCGGGCCGGCTTCCCGGGGGAGCGGATCGCCCTGCACGGCAACAACAAGACCCTCGCCGAGATCCGCCAGGCCCTGTCCTACGGCGTCGGCCGGATCGTCCTCGACTCCTTCACCGAGATCGAGCGGGTCGCCGCCGTCGCCGAGGAGCTCGGCGTCGTCGCCCCCGTCATGATCCGGGTGACGGTCGGGGTCGAGGCGCACACCCACGAGTTCATCTCGACCGGCCATGAGGATCAGAAGTTCGGTTTCAGCCTCGTCGGCGGCGACGCCCTCGAGGCCGCCCGTCGGGTGCTCGCCCGGCCCAAGGCGTTGCAGCTGCGCGGCCTGCACAGCCACATCGGCAGCCAGATCTTCGACACCGGTGGCTTCGAGATCGCCGCGCACCGGCTCGTCGCTCTCCACGCGAGGATCGCCGACGAGCTCGGCCACCGCATGCCCGAAATGGATCTCGGCGGGGGGTACGGCATCGCCTACACCTCGCAGCACACCCCGCTCACGCCGGGACAGCTCGGCGAGCAGCTCGCCGAGATCGTCGAGCGCGAGTTCAAGGCCGCCGGCGACGGCGACCTCTCCGGGGTGCCCAGGGTGTCGATCGAGCCGGGCCGGGCCATCGTCGGCCCCGCGATGTTCACCCTGTACGAGGTGGGGACCGTCAAGGATGTCGACCTCGGCGACGGGCACACCCGCACCTACGTCTCCGTCGACGGGGGGATGAGCGACAACATCCGCCCGGCCCTGTACGAGGCCGACTACTCCTGCACCCTGGCCGGCCGGTCGAGCGAGGCCGAGCCGCGGCTGGCCCGGGTCGTCGGGCGGCACTGCGAGAGCGGTGACGTCCTCGTCCTCGACGAGTGGCTCCCGGCCGACCTCGCACCGGGCGACCTCATCGCCGTCCCCGGCACCGGCGCCTACTGCCGGAGCCTGTCCAGCCAGTACAACCACACGCCGCGGCCGCCGGTCATCGCCGTCCGCGACGGCATGAGCCGGGTCCTCGTCAGGCGTGAGACCATCGAGGACCTGCTGGCCCTCGACGTCGACGACCCGAGCCCTGCGTCGGACCAGAGCTGAAGGAGCGCGACCCCACATGGTGCACGAACCCGGTGCCCCCCTGCGCGTGGCCCTGCTGGGCTGCGGCGTCGTCGGATCGTCGGTGGCGAGGATGCTCGCGACGCACGCCGGCGACCTCGCCGCACGGGTCGGAGCGCCGCTGACGCTCGTCGGCATCGCGGTCCGGCGGCTCGGCAAGGACCGTTCCGACATCCCCGTCGACCCGGCCCTGTTCACGACCGACGCCGCCGATCTCGTCACCCGCGCGGACATCGTCATCGAGGTCATCGGCGGCATCGAGCCGGCACGGGACCTCATCCTCCGGGCGATGGAGCACGGCGCCTCGGTCGTCACCGCCAACAAGGCGCTGCTGGCCGAGGACGGCCCGACCCTGTATGCCGCGGCCGACGCCGCCGACGTCGACCTCTACTACGAGGCCGCCGTCGCCGGGGCGATCCCCATCCTCAGGCCGATCCGCGAGTCGCTCGCCGGCGACGACGTCCACAAGGTCCTCGGCATCGTCAACGGCACGACGAACTTCGTCCTCGACAAGATGGACACCACGGGAGCGGGCTTCGCCGAGACCGTCGAGCAGGCGCAGGCGCTCGGCTACGCCGAGGCCGACCCGACCGCCGACGTCGAGGGCTTCGACGCGGCGGCCAAGGCGGCGATCCTCGCCTCGCTCGCATTCCACACCCGGGTCAGCAGCGCCCACGTCCACCGCGAGGGGATCACCGAGGTCACGGCGGGCGACATCGCCGCCGCCAAGGCGATGGACCACGTCGTCAAGCTGCTCGCCATCTGCGAGCGGGTCGACACCCCGGAGGGTCCCGCCGTCAGCGTCCGGGTCCACCCGGCGATGATCCCGCGCAGCCACCCGCTGGCCTCGGTGCGCGAGGCGTTCAACGCCGTCTTCGTCGAGGCATCCGCCGCGGGAGAGCTGATGTTCTACGGCCGCGGCGCGGGGGGCGACCCGACCGCGTCGGCCGTCCTCGGCGACGTCGTGGCCGTCGCGCGGCACCGGGTGGCCGGCAGCCGGGGGCCGGGGGAGTCCGCCTACGCCGACCTGCCCGTCGCCGACATGGGCCGGTCGCTGACCCGCTACCACATCAGCCTCGACGTCGCCGACCGTCCCGGTGTCCTCGCCCAGGTCGCCGCGGCCTTCGCCGACCACGACGTGTCGATCGAGACCGTCCGCCAGCACGTCATCCCCGACGGCGACACCTCCCGGGCCAACCTCATCGTCGTCACCCACTCGGCCTCGGACGCCGCCCTGTCCTCGACGGTCGACGCGCTCGACGACCTCGAGACGGTCGACGAGGTCATTTCGGTCATGCGAGTCGAAGGAGCCTGACGATGTCGAGCCTGTGGCGCGGCGTGATCACCGAGTATGCCGCCCGGCTGCCGATGCTCCGGGGGGCACCCGTCGTGACCCTGCAGGAGGGCGGCACGCCGCTCATCCCGTGCGAGCGGCTGTCCGAGCGCACCGGCGCCGAGGTGTACGTCAAGTACGAAGGGCTCAACCCGACGGCCTCCTTCAAGGACCGCGGCATGACGACGGCCATCTCGATGGCGAAGAAGCAGGGCGCCCGCGCCGTCATCTGCGCGAGCACGGGCAACACGAGCGCGTCGGCCGCGGCATACGCCGTCAAGGCCGGGATGGAGTGCGTCGTCCTCGTCCCCGACGGCAAGATCGCCATGGGCAAGCTGAGCCAGGCCGTCGCCCACGGCGCCAGGATCATCCAGGTCGAGGGCAACTTCGACGACTGCCTCACCGTCGCCCGCAAGCTCGACGAGGCCTATCCCGTCGAGCTCGTCAACTCCGTCAACCCGGCCCGGATCGAGGGGCAGAAGACGGCCGCTTTCGAGGTCGTCGACGCGCTCGGCGACGCCCCCGACATCCACATCCTGCCGGTCGGCAACGCCGGCAACATCACCGCCTACTGGCGCGGGTACCAGGAGTATGCGATCGAGACCGAGGGGGCGGACGGCACGCTCCCGGCCGTCGCGACGCGCACGCCGCGGATGTGGGGCTACCAGGCCGCCGGCGCCGCCCCCATCGTCCTCGGCCACCCCGTCGACCACCCCGAGACCGTCGCGACCGCCATCCGGATCGGCAACCCCGCCTCCTGGGCCCAGGCCGAGGCCGCCCGCGACGAGTCCGGTGGCCACATCGAGTCGGTCACCGACGAGGAGATCCTCGCCGCACACCGCATCCTCTCCTCCACCGAGGGGGTCTTCGTCGAGCCCGGTTCGGCCGCCTCGATCGCCGGCCTGCTCAAGGCCTCGGCGGCGGGCCAGATCCCCGCCGGTGCCCGCATCGTGTGCACCGTCACCGGGCACGGCCTCAAGGACCCTCAGTGGGCGCTGCGCCGACCCGACGGATCCGAGGTCGCCCCGGTCCGGGTCCCCGCAGACGTGGTCAGCATCGCGGGCGCCCTCGGGCTCGAGGGTTGACCGGGGTATGCCGTGAGCCCCGCCTCGCTCGCCGTTGGGACCTCGGTCGAGGTCCGGGTTCCGGCGAGCAGCGCCAACCTCGGACCCGGCTTCGACTCGATCGGGATGGCGCTCGGGGTGTGGGACGCGTGCGTCGCCACCGTGACAGCCGAGCCGGGCGTGCGGGTCGAGGTCGCCGGCGAGGGTGAGGGGTCGGTGCCCCTCGACGAGACCCATCTCGTCGTCCGAACGATGTTCCGGGCCTGGTCCGAGCTCGGGGCGCAGCCCCCGGCCGGCTTGCACCTGTCCTGTCGCAACGCGGTCCCCCACGGTCGGGGGATGGGCTCGTCGGCCACGGCGATCGTCTCCGGCATCACCGCCGCCCAGGCCCTCGTCGCGGCGGCCCGCGGCAGCGACGAGGTCCTCGACCTCGACTTCGCCAACGACCTCGCGGCCCGGCTCGAGGGCCACCCCGACAACGCCTCGGCCAGCGTCTTCGGCGGCGCCACCCTCTCCTGGAGCGACGACCTCGACGCCAGGACCCGGACGGTGCGGCTTGCGCTGCACCCCGAGATCGTCCCCGTCGTCTTCGCCCCAGCCGAGCAGCTCTCGACGGCCAAGGCCCGGTCCGTGCTGCCCACCGCCGTACGGCTCGGCGACGCGGCCTCGAACTCCGCGCGCGCCGCGCTGCTCATCCATGCCCTCGGCGCCGACCCGGCATACCTCCTCGCGGCGACCCGGGAGTGGCTGCACCAGGAGCCGCGGCGAACCTCCTACGCCGCCTCCATGGCCCTCGTCGACGCGCTGCGGGATGCCGGGCACGCAGCCTCGATCTCCGGCGCCGGCCCGTCCGTCCTCGTCCTCACCACCCGCGCCCGGGTGGACGAGGTCCGCACCGTCGGCGCGCAGGGCTGGCGGGTGCTCACCCCGGGGGTTCCCGGCCACGGCGCCGTCGCCCGGGTCCTGCCGCTCGTGCGCTGAGCGGGGCGCCGCGCCCGCCGCGCCCGCGACCTCCGCGGATGTGGCGTGCGCCCTACCTCGTGGTGGTACATTGGATGTCGCATCCGCACCCGTCGCCGGTCACCCGTTGCCATTGCGGACTGCGTCTCCGCCACGACATGAGCCATTCGGTATGCCGTGTGCCTCCGTGAGCCAGTGGCCCGGAGCGCAGGGGACGCGGATGTGTTCTCCCGGCCAGGACCTCTGGCCACCATCACGGCCTTGCCTGTCCACGGACCGCAGGGCCCATCGACGAGGGGAAGGATCCTTCGTGACAGACACCACCACCCTCGAGGCCGCATCGGCGGACGAACGTCCGCGTCGCTCCGGCTCGCTCAGCGCGCTCAAGCTCGCCGAGCTCCAGGGCCTCGCCTCGAGCATGGGCATCACCGGGACCGCGAAGATGCGCAAGAGCGACCTCGTCGCCGCCATCACCTCCCGCCAGAACGGCGAGAGCGGTCCGGCCAGCTCGGGAGACCGCCCGGCACGCCAGGACGGCGGCGCCGACCGGACCCCCGGGACGCCCGAGCGAAGCGAGGGCGGCTCCGACGACGCCGCGGACGCGCCGCAACAGCACCACGAGGGCCGATCCGAGCAGGGACGGTCCGAGCAGTCCCGGGGCGCGCGCCGGGACGCCGGGCAGCGCGAGGAGGGGGAGCGCGACCGCGACCGCGACCAGCGCGACCGTCGCAGCGAGCGCGGCCGACAG
Organism: uncultured Actinomycetota bacterium; assembly: GCA_963728395.1. Classification (GTDB taxonomy): domain Bacteria; phylum Actinomycetota; class Actinomycetes; order Actinomycetales; family Dermatophilaceae; genus CAVSJJ01. The sequence continues at coordinate 138,701 of CAVSJJ010000004.1, read as the reverse complement.
GGCGAGGGCCAGGACGGTCGAGACAAGGCCCGCACCCGCGAGGACCGCCAGGGGGAGCAGGACCGCGACGACCGTCGCGACCGGGGCAACCAGGGCGGCCAGCAGAACCAGGACAACCAGAACAGGGGCGGCCACGGCCCGAACGACGACGACGGCATGAGCCGGTCCGGTCGTCGGCGCCGCAACCGCAACCGCAACCGCGACAAGCGCCGCGGCCCGAACCAGGGTGGCGGCGACGTCGACGCCGAGCCGGAGATCGCCGAGGACGACGTCCTCGTTCCGGTCGCCGGCATTCTCGACGTCCTCGACAGCTACGCCTTCGTCCGCACGTCGGGCTACCTGCCCGGCGGCAACGACGTCTACGTTCCGCTGGGCGTGGTCAAGAAGCACGGCCTGCGCAAGGGCGACGCCGTGACCGGCGCGATCAAGGCGACCCGCGATGGCGAGGAGCCGCCGCAGCAGAGTGTGGGCGGCCGCGGCAACCGGCAGAAATACAACCCGCTCGCCCGGCTCGACACGGTCAACGGCATGACGCCGGAGGAGGCGCGCAAGCGCCCCGAGTTCGGCACGCTCACGCCGCTCTACCCGCAGCAGCGGCTTCGCCTCGAGACCGACCAAGGCGTCCTCACGACACGGATCATCGACCTCGTCGCCCCGATCGGGAAGGGCCAGCGCGGCCTCATCGTCGCCCCGGCCAAGGCAGGCAAGACGATGGTCATGCAGTCGCTCGCCAATGCGATCACGTCCAACAACCCGGAGTGCCACCTGATGGTCGTCCTCGTCGACGAGCGACCGGAGGAGGTCACCGACATGCAGCGCGCGGTCAAGGGCGAGGTCATCGCCTCGACCTTCGACCGGCCCGCCGAGGACCACACGACGGTCGCCGAGCTGTCCATCGAGCGGGCCAAGCGGCTCGTCGAGATGGGGCACGACGTCGTCGTCCTCCTCGACTCCATCACCAAGCTCGGCCGGGCCTACAACCTCGCAGCCCCCGCCAGCGGCCGGATCCTCTCCGGCGGTGTCGACAGCGCCGCGCTCTACCCACCGAAGAAGTTCTTCGGCGCGGCCCGCAACATCGAGAACGGCGGATCGCTCACCATCCTCGCGACCGCGCTCGTCGAGACCGGCTCGCGCATGGACGAGGTGATCTTCGAGGAGTTCAAGGGCACCGGCAACATGGAGCTGCGGTTGGCTCGCGAGCTCGCCAACCGGCGCATCTTCCCCGCCGTCGACATCAACAACTCGGGCACCCGGCGGGAGGAGATCCTCCTCGCCCCGGAGGAGCTGAAGATCATGTGGAAGCTCCGCCGCGTCCTCGCCGCGCTCGACTCGCAGCAGGGCATCGAGCTGCTCCTCGACCGTCTTCGCAAGACGAAGAGCAACTACGAGTTCCTCATGCAGGTCCAGCAGACGAGCTCGATCAAGCTCGACGACGAGAACGACGACTGAGTCCCTCGTCCGGCGAGCACGACGCGAGGCGGGTCCCCGACCGGGGCCCGCCTCGCGGCATACCCGGGGGGCCGCGGCCCCCGGGCCTCAGCGCGGGACGGCGAGGCGCATCGCGGGGAACCTCGAGACCCTGAAGCCGCGCTCGCGATAGATGCGCGCCCCGTCGTCGGTGGCGAAGAGGTCGACCCGGGTCACGTCGGTCTCATCGCCGAACCACGCCAGCAGCGCGTCCGTGCAGGCCGCCGCCAGGCCGCGCCCGCGGGACGCGGGCACGGTTGCGACGTTGGAGACGAGGCCGACCGAGCCGTTGGGGCAGGACGGGCCCGGGATGAGCGTGGTCACCTCGCCGACGGCGGCGCAGGCGACGGCGCCGTCGTGCTCGGCGACGACGAGGCGCACCCGCGGGTCGTTCAGGCGCGCGGCGAACCAGGCGTATGCCGCGGCGCGCCAGCCGGGGTCGGCGAGCGTCTCGGCCTCGGTCCCCATCGCCTCGAACATCAGCGCGCGCAGGGCGACGAGGGCGTCCACGTCCTCGGGCACGGCCGGGCGGGTCCTCACCCGAGGGGGCCGGCCCGCTCCGGCCGTCACCGGCGGGGACCCGCAACGATCCGGCGGCGGACCTCGGCCATCCCGTCGGGTTCGTCCATGAGGTCCCACCACGACTCGACCCACCACGTGGCGCCGGCCCGCTCCCAGGGCTCGACCGGTCCGAAGACCGTGCCGAAGCCGCCGTAGCTGTCACCCTCGACGACGACGTCGTAGCCCTCCCACGGCAGACCGGCCTCCGCCCGCAGGTCGCGCAGCCGTGCGACGATCTCGGTGAGGGACTCCAGCGTCAGGCCGGAGTTCTGGCCCCCACCGACCGTGGCGGGGAAGACCCCCTGCCACCGGGCGGCGCGCTCGAGCGAGCGCTGCCGCGAGCGGTCCGGCACGTAGGCGCCGACGCACCAGACGGGCGGATGCGGTGTCTGGACCGGCGGCGGCGGAACGAGCTCGGTGACCTCGCGGACGGTGAAGAACTCACCGGCATACGTGAAGGGCTGTCCGGCCATGAGTCCGGCATAGACGTCGAGGACCTCGTCGAGCCGGCGGGCTCGAACCGCCCGGCCCTCGTCCCGCTCGAAGGCGAGCCAGTTCCCGTGAAGGGTGCCGAGGCCGACGCCGAGGATGGCGCGTCCACCGCTCAGCCGGTCGAGCGAGGCGACGGCCGTGGCGAGGTCCCACGGCTTCCAGCGCGGCGCCGGCGTGAGGAGGGTGCCGAGCCGGACCCGCTCGGTGACCGCGGCCGCGGCGCCGAGGGCCACCCACGCGTGGTGGCCCCACACGCTCTCCCAGGAGAACGCGCCGTCCCAGCCGCTGTCCTCGGCGAGCCGGATCAGCTCGACGATCTCGGGCTCGCGGGCGGAGGGGATGACGACACCGTGGCGCATGTCTCGACGCTAGCGGGGCACTCGGACACCGGGGCCGGCGACGAGCCGGTCTACAGTGCTCGTCGGGGGACGGCGTTCATCGGCGCACGCCACGACCCCCGCCCACCCGATGATGAGGACCCTGATGCAGACCGGCGACTACGAGCTCGACACGACCCGACGCGACGCCCCGTTGCGGATCTCGGCCCGCGGCCGCGCGGTCCTCGTCGACCCGATGCTCAACCGGGGGACGGCCTTCACCCGCAAGGAGCGCCGCGCCCTCGGGCTGCTCGGCCTGCTCCCCACCGGGGTCAGCCCGATCAGCGACCAGGTGCGCCGGGTCTACCAGCAGTACCGGTCCGCGAAGACGCCGTTCGCCAAGCACAAGTACCTCGCGAACCTCCGCGACCGCAACGAGGTCCTCTTCTACCGGGTGCTCGCCGACCACATCGAGGAGATGCTCCCGATCATCTACACCCCGACGATCGGCGAGGTCATCGAGCGGTTCAGCCTCGAGTTCAACCGGGCGCGCGGGCTCTTCCTCTCGATCGACCGGCCGGGCGACATCGAGACCGCCTTCGCGGGCTACGACCTCGGCCCCGACGACGTCGACCTCATCGTCGTCACCGACTCCGAGGGCATCCTCGGCATCGGTGACCAGGGCATCGGCGGGATCGAGATCGCCGTGGGCAAGCTCTCGCTCTACACCGCCGCCGCCGGTATCCACCCGCGCCGGGTCATCCCGGTCGTCCTCGACGTCGGTACGGACAACCTCGGGCTGCTCAACTCCGACCTCTACCTCGGCGAGCGCCACGCCCGGGTCCGTGGCGAGCGCTACGACGAGTTCATCGACTCCTTCGTCCGGACGGTGACCCGGCTCTTCCCCCACGCGATGCTCCACTGGGAGGACTTCGGGGCCAACACCGCGCACCGCATCCTCGAGCGATACCGCGAGGAGATCTGCACGTTCAACGACGACATCCAGGGCACCGCGGCGGTCGCGCTCGCGGCGGTGCTCGCCGGCGTCAACGTCACGGGTATGCCGCTGAAGGACCACCGGATCGTCATCTACGGCGGTGGCACGGCCGGCATCGGCATCGCCGACCTGATCCGGGACACCCTCGTGCGCGGAGGCGTCGCCCCCGAGGACGCGGCCCGCCAGTTCTACGGGCTCGGCAGCCGAGGCCTCTTCGTCGACGACCAGCCGACCCTGCGTGACTTCCAGCACCGGTACGCGCGCACCCGTGCCGAGGTCGAGGGGTGGGAGATCACCGGCGACACGGCGCGCGGCATCGGGCTGGCCGACGTCGTTCGCAACGTCCAGCCGACGATCCTCATCGGGACCTCGACGATCGCCGGTGCCTTCTCGCGCCAGGTCGTCACCGAGATGGCCTCCCACGTGGACCGACCGATCATCATGCCGCTGTCCAACCCCACATCTCGGGCCGAGGCGCTGCCGGCCGACCTCATCGAGTGGACGGACGGCCGGGCGCTCATCGCCACGGGGAGCCCCTTCGGCCCGGTCGACCACAACGAGGTGCGCCATGTCATCGCTCAGGCCAACAACGCCCTCATCTTCCCCGGACTGGGGCTCGGCGTGGCGGTGAGCCAGGCGAGCCGGGTGACCGACGGGATGATCGTCGCGGCCGCCGAGACGCTCGCGACCCAGGTCAACACCTACCGGCCCGGGGCGGCGCTCCTGCCGGGCATGGACGAGCTGCGGGTCGTCTCGGCCCATGTCGCCCTGGCGGTCGCGAAGGCCGCGGTCGAGGAGGGGGTGGCCCGCCGGCCGATGACCGACCCGGTCAACGACGTCTACCTGCGCATGTGGCAGCCGGAGTACCCCGATGTCGAGGTCGTCTAGCAGCCCCCGCGGCCATCGACGGACACCTTGCTGCAGCACGGGGGTGTTGCAACACCCCCGCCCGGCACGAAGCTCTGCTAGCAGAGGTTCGTGCACGGGGCGGGGTGGCTGACGCGGGAATGCCGGGGGGTGGGTCGCCGTTTAGGTGACGGTGTGCCTTCTCTGGCACACTTGACAGCTGGACCGGTTCACGGCATGCGACGCGTACCTGAGCGTCCTCTCACGAGGGGCGCAGGCGGGGCGCCACGGGGCCTGCAGCACGGTGCTGGGCTCGCCGACCCGGAGACATCCAAGGAGACATCTCGTGAAGAAGGACATCCACCCCGACTACGTGGAGACCACGGTCACCTGCACCTGTGGCAACACGTTCACCACCCGCAGCACGGCGAAGAACGGCGTCATCCACGCCGACATCTGCAGCCAGTGCCACCCCTTCTACACCGGCAAGCAGAAGATCCTCGACACCGGTGGCCGCGTGGCCCGGTTCGAGGCCCGCTACGGCAAGAAGGCCGCCAAGTAGCGTCGTCGATGCGCCGGTCCGCGACCCTGGGGTCCGCGGGCCGGCGCATCTGCATCCCGCAGTCCGTCACCACCACCTGCTTGTGTCCGCGTTTCCGGTCGCCATAGCGACCGGAAACGCGGACACAAGCAGGATGCGCCGAGGTCGAAGGAGGCCACGCATGCTGGAGTCCGCCGTCGCGCGCGTCGACGAGTACGCCGAGCTGGAGCGGCAGATGGCCGACCCCACGGTGGCCGCGGACCCCGACCGGCTGCGTGACCTCGGCAAGCGGTATGCCGCCCTCGGCCCGACCGTCCAGGCCTACCAGGCGTGGCGGGCGGCGGCCGGCGACGTGCAGGCCGCCCGCGAGCTGGCCGCCGAGGACCCCGGCTTCGCCGATGAGCTGGCCACGCTCGAGGAGTCCCTCGCCGTGGCCGCCGACCGGCTGCGCCGGCTGCTCGTGCCCCGGGACCCGGACGACGACAAGGACGTCATCCTCGAGGTCAAGGCGGGCGAGGGCGGCGAGGAGTCGGCCCTCTTCGCCGGCGACCTGCTCCGGATGTACCTGCGCTACGCCGAGCGGCGCGGCTGGCGCACCGAGGTCCTCGGCGCGACCGAGTCCGACCTGGGCGGGTACAAGGACGTCCAGGTCCGCATCCTCGCGGGCCGCACGCCCGGACCGGGGGAGGGACCGTGGGCCCGGCTGAAGTACGAGGGCGGCGTGCACCGGGTGCAGCGCGTGCCGGTCACCGAGAGCCAGGGCCGCATCCACACGTCTGCGGCCGGGGTCTGGGTCATGCCCGACGTCGGCGACATCGCCCAGGTCGCCCTCGACCCGGCCGACCTGCGCGTCGACGTCTTCCGCAGCTCCGGCCCGGGCGGACAGAGCGTCAACACGACCGACTCCGCCGTGCGGATCACCCATCTGCCGACCGGCGTCGTCGTCTCGTGCCAGAACGAGAAGTCCCAACTGCAGAACCGCGAGGCCGCGCTGCGGGTCCTGCGCGCCCGGCTGTACCAGATGGCGGTCGACGAGGCGGCCGCCGCCACGAAGGACGCCCGCGCCAGCCAGGTCCGCACCGTCGACCGCTCCGAGCGGATCCGCACCTACAACTTCCCCGAGAACCGGGTCAGCGACCACCGCACCGGCTACAAGGCCTACAACCTCGACGTCGTCCTCGACGGCGAGCTCGACCCGGTCGTCGAGGCGGCGATGGACGCCGACGAGGCCGCGAAGCTCGCTGCCGTCGCCGAGGGCTGAGGCGAGCCGGTATGCCGTCCCGCCGGCTGCGAGCCGTCGTCGAGGCGGCGCGGCTCGGCCTCGCCGAGGCCGGGGTCGCATCCCCCGAGCACGATGCCCTCGCCCTCGCCGCGCATGCGCTCGGGACGGACGAGGGCGAGGTGCGCCGCCGGATCGCCCTCGGCGAGCCGGCCGACGCGGTGTTCCTCGACGCCTATCTCGGGCTCGTCGCGGAGCGGGCGGCCCGCATCCCGCTGCAGCATCTCACCGGCCGCGCGGCGTTCCGCCACCTCGAGCTCGAGGTCGGGCCGGGGGTCTTCGTCCCGCGGCCCGAGACCGAGACGGTGGCCGGCCTGGCCATCGGGGCGGCCCGCCGGGTCCTCGCGGGTGGCCGGGCGCCGGTCGTCGTCGACCTGTGCAGCGGCTCCGGGGCGATCGCCCTCGCCGTCAAGGACGAGGTGCCGGAGGCCGCCGTCGCCGGCGTCGAGCTGTCCGAGCTCGCCCTCGCCTGGGCGACCCGCAACCGGGACCGGCTCGGCCTCGACGTCGAGCTCCTTCTTGGCGATGCCACGAGCGCGCTCCCGGGGCGGGAGGGCCAGGTCGACGTCGTCGTCGCCAACCCGCCGTACATCCCGCTCGGCTCGGTCCCGGTCGACCCCGAGGTGCGCGACCACGACCCCGAGCTGGCCCTCTACGGCGGCTCCGCCGACGGCCTGGCCATCCCCGCCGCCGTGGCCCGGCGCGCCGCTGACCTGCTCCGTCCCGGCGGCACGCTCGTCATCGAACACGCCGACACCCAGGGGGAGCGCCTCGTCCGGCTCCTGGTGCGCTCGGGACAGTGGGCCGGCGTCGAGGACCGACCGGACCTCGGCGGCCGCCCCCGGGCCGTGGTGGCCGGCCGGGCCGCCGACGGGGCGGGTGCGCGGCCGGCCCCCGGCGGCGGCATACCCTAGGCCCCATGAGCCCGGTCTTCGACTGCACGACTCCGGAGGGACTGGCCGAGGGGGTCGCGGCCGCCGCCGACGGCGTCCGGGACGGCGCGCTCGTCGTCCTCCCCACCGACACCGTCTACGGCATCGGTGCGGACGCCTTCACCCACGACGCCGTGGCCATGCTCCTGGAGACCAAGGGCCGTGGTCGCGAGATGCCCCCGCCGGTCCTGGTCCCCAACGCCCGCACCGTCGACGGCCTCGCCCGCGAGGTCCCCGACTACGCGCGGGAGCTCATCGAGCGATTCTGGCCCGGTCCGCTCACCCTCGTCCTCAAGGCGCACGAGTCGCTGGCCTGGGACCTCGGTGACACCGGCGGCACCGTGGCCCTGCGGATGCCCGACGACGCCGTCGCCCTGGCCCTGCTCACCGAGGTCGGGCCGATGGCCGTCAGCAGCGCCAACCGCACCGGGCAGCCCGCCGCGACGACCGTCCTCGAGGCGGCGACCCAGCTGGGCGCCGACGTCGAGTTCTACCTCGACGGTGGGCCGTCCGCCGGCGGCGCGCCATCGACGATCGTCGACTGCACCCGCGAGTCGCCGGTCATCCTCCGCGAGGGGGCCCTCTCGGCCGCCGACCTCGCCGAGGTCCTGGACCCGGGGACGGACGACCCCGGGGACGGGACCGTGGAGGACCTAGAGTTGAGCAGACCGTCGACCCCAGCGCAGGAGAGCACCACGGATGAGTGACACCTTCTACGGCTCCGACTTCGACGCCCTCAGCGACTTCGACCCCGAGATCGCCGGCGTCCTCCTCTCCGAGCTGGACCGCCTCCGCAGCGGTCTGCAGCTCATCGCGAGCGAGAACCTCTCGAGCCCGAGGGTTCTTACCGCCCTCGGCTCGACGCTGTCGAACAAGTACGCCGAGGGCTACCCGGGGCGTCGCTACTACGGCGGGTGCTCGGAGGTCGACAAGGCCGAGTCCCTCGCGATCGAGCGATGCACGGCCCTCCTCGGGGCCGACCATGCCAACGTCCAGCCGCACTCCGGCGCGAGCGCCAACCAGGCGGTCTACGGGGCGTTCATGAAGCCCGGCGACACGATCCTCGCGATGAGCCTGCCGCACGGCGGCCACCTCACCCACGGCACGAAGGTCTCCTTCTCCGGTCAGTGGTTCAATGCCGTCCACTACGGCGTCGACAAGGACACCGAGGACATCGACTACGACCAGGTGGCGAGCCTGGCTCGAGAGCACCACCCGAAGGTCATCCTCGCCGGCGGCTCCGCCATCCCCCGGCTCATCGACTTCGCGTTCTTCCGCGCCCTCGCCGACGAGGTGGGTGCCGTCTTCTGGGTCGACGCCGCGCACTTCATCGGCCTCGTCGCCGGCCAGGCCATCCCCAGCCCCGTTCCCTACGCCGACGTCGTGTCCTTCACGACGCACAAGGTCATGCGGGGCCCGCGCTCCGGCGCGATCGTCTGCACCGAGGAGCACGCCAAGGCGATCGACAAGGCGGTCTTCCCGATGATGCAGGGTGGTCCGCAGATGCACACGATCGCGGCCAAGGCGGTCAACTTCAAGGAGTGCGCGACCCCCGCCTACCAGGACTACGCCCGGCAGGTCATCGCCAACGCGCGGGTGCTCGCGTCGAGCCTGGGGGAGCGGGGCATCCGGCCGACGACCGGGGGCACCGACACACACCTGTCCCTCCATGACCTCCAGCCGGTCGAGGTGACCGGCGTCGACGCCGAGGCCCGGTGCGACGCCGCGGGCATCACCCTCAACAAGAACGCCATCCCGTTCGACCCGCAGAAGCCGAGCATCGCCTCGGGGATCCGGGTCGGCACGCCGTCGGTGACGACCCAGGGCATGGGCGAGGAGGAGATGCGCACGATCGCCGACCTCATCGGCCGAGCCGTCACCCGGGGCGATGCCGACCCGGACCACCCGGTCTCGAAGGAGGTCCGCGCCGAGGTGACCGACCTCGTCGGCCGGTTCCCGGCATACCCCCGCTGAGCCGAAGCCGACCCCGGCGCCTGGGGGGAGGACCGTCACCTAAGTGCGCGAGTACATCTTCATCGTCCTCGTCGCGGCGATCGTCACGTATGCCGCGACGCCGCTGTTGCGCTCGCTCGCGCTGCGGTTGCGGGCCTTCACGCCGGTGCGCGACCGGGATGTCCACGACGTCCCGATCCCCCGCCTCGGGGGCGTCGCGATGTACCTCGGCTTCGCCGCCGCGATGCTCGTGGCCGGGGCATTGCCGTTCAGCCGGCAGATGTTCGTCAGCGGAGAGCTCTACGGGGTCCTCGCGGGCGCGACGGTCGTGTGTCTCCTCGGCGCCGTCGACGACGTCCTCGAGCTGGACTGGCTCATCAAGCTGGCGGGTCAGCTCGTCGCCGCCGGGATCATGGCCTTCCAGGGCGTCCAGCTCTTCTCGCTGCCGCTCGGCCAGACGGTGGTCCTGCCGGCCCCCGTCCTCGTCGGGCTGACGATCCTCGTCGTCATCGTCGCGACGAACGCCGTCAACTTCGTCGACGGGCTCGACGGCCTGGCCACGGGCGTCGTCGGCATCGCCGCGCTGTCCTTCTTCGGCTACGCCTACCTCATCGCCCGCAGCTACAACCCGCCCAACGTGTTCACGTCGGCCGCCTTCATCGCGGCGGCGCTCGTCGGGGTCTGCCTCGGGTTCCTGCCGCACAACTTCCATCCGGCGCGGATCTTCATGGGTGACAGCGGTGCGCTGTTGCTCGGGCTGCTCCTCGCCGCCGCGATGATCTCCATCACCGGGAGCGTCAACGGGTCGGCCGTCAGTACGAACACCGTCGCGGCCACCCTGCTCCCGCTCGTCGTCCCCATCTCGATCATCCTGCTGCCCCTGCTCGACGTCGTGCTCGCCGTCATCCGGCGCACGAGGAGCGGGCAGCGGCCCTGGCAGCCGGACGCCCAGCACCTGCACCACCGGATGCTCCACTGGGGGCACGGCCACCGCCGCGCCGTCCTGTTGCTGTGGCTCTGGGCCGCCGTCGCGGCGGTGGGCTCGGTCGCCTTCGTCTTCGTCCCGCCGCTCATCGCGGCGGCCGCGGTCGCGGTGATGCTCGCGACCGTCGCCGCCCTCACCCTGTGGTTGCCGAGGACGGCGCTGGACCGGGCGGAGGACGCCCGGGCCAGCGACCACGCCGGGCTGGGCTGAGCGACCTCACCCGGGCGCACGCCCCTTCCGCCGAGGCGACGAGGAGCGGGACCGTGGCGGCACGACCTCCGGTCCGGACGGCTCCACCTGGGTCGCCCGTTCGGGGGAGACCGGGCGGTTCGGTATGGCCGGGCCCCCGCGGCGCTGGGATAGTGGCCAACGCCGGAGGCCGCCCCTGGCCTCCCGAGAGTTCCAAGGACAGACATGGCCGCCCACGTCGCCCGACACGTCGGTCGACCGTCGGCGCCTCCGGTCCCTCCCGCCGACCCGGCCGAGCTCATCGGCATCCCTCCGGGCCGGACGGCATACCGGATGCCGTCCCGCTCGCGCGGTCGGCATCGCCCGCCGAGCCGGATGGGCACCCCGCTCGCCGTCGTCGGCGGCGTCGCCGGGGTGGCGGCGACGGCCGTGTCGGTCAAGGTCGGCGCCACCGCCGCGGTGTCCAGCCTGGCTCTCTCCCTCGAGAACCTCATCCGCTGATCCCCCCCTCAGGAGACACCATGTCCCACGCCGCCACCCCGATCGCCGCCCCCCGGCCGGGTTGGGTGCCGGGCTCGATCGTGCCCGGGCCGATGAGTCTCGGCCCGCGCCGTCGGATCCCGATGGCCCCCGGGGCCATCCAGGTCGCCCCCGCTCCGGTCCCGAGCTCGCGGATCCCCGACGGCGCCGCCGCGTATGCCGCCGTGCCGGCGACCGCGACGATGCCCGCTCCCGCGGTGGCCGGCTCGGCCCCGACCGAGCGGGTGCTGCCCGGGCTCATGGCCGCCGCCCTCGTCATCCCCGCCGGGATGGTCGTCGCCGGGATCATCTGGGAGCTCGGCTTCGTCGCCGCCCTCTCGAGCCTGCTGATGTCGCTCGGTGCCGTGGTCGCCTACCGGCGCGCCGCCGGCACCGCTCCGCGCAAGGGCGCGCTGCCCCTCGTCCTGGTCATCGGTCTCGGCGTCGCCGCCTCCTTCCTTGCCTGCCTCGCCCTCGACCTCAATGCGGTCTACGCCACCGTCGGCGCCTCCGCGGGGAGCGGCCGGGTCGGGTTCATCACCGACAACCTCTTCTCGCTCACGTTCCTGCGGCCGTACCTGTTCGAGGCCCTCCTCTTCGCCGCCTTCGGCGTGGTCGGCGCCGCCCGGATCGTCATCGGTCTCGCCGCCGACGCGCATCGCGCGTCCTGACCACGGGGCCGCGCGGCACGACAGGAGCACGCACCACACCGACACATCGAGCTTGGTCCCGTCCGGGGGGCACCGGACCGGACCGAGTCCTCCCACGGCGCACTGGCCGAGGGAGGGCAGAGCGGGGCCGCCGCAGGGGGTGGCCCCGCTCTCGCATCCCGAGACGTCGGCCAGCTCGGTCGAGGGGCTTGTGATAACTTTCACAAACTCGACAGGACCTCGACGTCAGGACAACGGTGCCCGCAGCGACGCCCCCGCCCCGGCCGGGTGACCCCCTCGCGGTCATGCTGCGCCGGGCCTACCTCCCGACCGGCGTCGCCGGACTCGCGGGAGCCGGGGTCGTCCTCGTCACGCTCGGCCCGCGGGCCGCGTGGAGTGCCCTGCTCGGCGTCATTACCGCCGGCGTCTTCCTCGCGATGGGCCTGCTCGTCATGCTGTCGCTGCGCCGGACCCGCACGCCCGCCGGCTTCCTCGCGGCCGGCCTGGTCATCGTCGGGGTCCAGCTCGGCTTCCTCCTGCTCGTCATGGTCCTCCTCGGCGACGCCGACTGGCTGAACGGACCGGCCTTCGGTCTCGCAGCGCTCGCGGTGACCCTGCTGTGGCAGCTGCTCCAGATCCGGGTCGTGACCCGCGGCCGGCAGCTCGTCTGGGACGAGCGCGCGCCGGACGAGCCCCCCGGGAGGGCATCATGACCGGCGCGGCGGCGAGTGTGGCCCACGTCGCATCCGGCTCCGGCGGTCGGGTAGCGTACGTCGTGATCCGGGAGCCTGCGCCGGGTCGCCAGTCGGGCCGGCTGCTGGGCCGCGACGACGGCTGCCCCCCAGTTCAAGAGACGTAGGTTCGACCGTGGACGGATTCGAGGAGTGAGCGTGAGCCTGACCGTGTTCGCCCAGCTGGCCCCGCTGGCGGGGTCGGCCAGCAGCGACGGCGGTGGATTCCAGTCGCCGGGGACCGAGGACTTCTGGTGGCCGCTGATCGGCGGCGACTCGAACTGGTCGTTCACCCGGCCGGCGGCGGTCCTCCTCATCTCCGTCATCCTCATCGGCTGGTTCTACGTGACGACGTCGGCCACGTTGTCCGTCGTCCCGAGCAAGCGCCAGTGGATGGCCGAGCAGGGCTACAACTTCGTCCGCAACACCATCGCCCGCGACATCATCGGGGCCAGGGACTTCCTCCAGTTCCTGCCGCTGCTGTTCACCCTGTTCAGCATCATCCTCGTCAACAACGTCTTCGGGATCATCCCGTTCATCCAGTACCCGACGATGAGCCGGGTCGGCTTCCCGATGGTGCTGACCCTCATCGTCTACCTCACCTACCACATCGTCGCCGTGCGTCGGAAGGGCGGCGTCCTGCGCTACCTCGGCTCGCTCGTCCCCTCCGGCCTGCCGATGTGGCTGCGGCCCATCCTCTTCGTGCTCGAGTTCCTCACCTACTTCGTCATCCGCCCGGTGACGCTCGCGCTGCGACTCTTCGGCAACATGCTCGCCGGCCACCTCATGCTCCTCGTCTTCATCGTCGGCGGTGAGTACCTCCTCCTCGAGAGCGGCAGCCTCGGCCTGCAGGTGAGCGGTGTCCTCTCCTTCGCCTTCGCGGTCTTCATGAGCTTCTTCGAGCTGCTCATCGAGTTCCTCCAGGCGTTCATCTTCACCCTGCTCGCCGCGCTCTACATCTCCGACGCCGTTTCGGAACACCACTAGGCCCACTGGGCAGCACCGACACCCAACCCCTGACACCGGGACCCAGCCCGGTGCCACCGAAAGGAAGAATCGACATGACCGGCTCCATCGCGTACCTCGGCTACGGCCTCGCTGCCATCGGCCCCGGCATCGGCGTGGGTCTGATCTTCGCCGCGTACATCAACGGCGTCGCCCGTCAGCCCGAGGCTCGCGGCATGCTCCAGACCATCGCGTTCACCGGCATGGCGATCACCGAGGCGCTCGCCATCCTCGGTCTCGTCTTCGCCTTCGTCTTCAAGGGCTGACGCCCACCCGGGACAACCCAACCGATCGACAGATAGGAAGCGACGTGGTTCTCGCATCCGTCCCCGCCGCCGAGGGAGGAGCCGGCTGGCCGAGCGCCCTGCCGCTGCTGCCGCACCCCGGGGAGATGATCATCGGCCTCATCTCGTTCGCGCTCATGTACTGGCTGTACGCCCGGCTCGTCGTGCCGCGCATGGAGCAGATGTATGCCGAGCGGACCGCGGCCATCGAGGGCGGCATGGCCCAGGCCGAGGAGGCGCAGGCCGAGGCCGAGGCCGCCAAGCAGAAGTACGAGGCGCAGCTCGCCGAGGCCCGGACCGAGGCCAACCGCATCCGTGAGGAGGCCCGCGAGCAGGGCGCGGCGATCATCGCCGACCTGCGCGGACAGGCGCAGGCCGAGGCCTCCCGTATCATCGAGGCGGCCCAGCGCCAGATCGAGGCCGAGCGGGCGCAGGCGGCCCGGTCGCTGCGCAGCGACGTCGGCCGGATGTCGACCGAGCTGGCGAGCCGGATCGTGGGGGAGTCCCTCACCGACCAGCTCGACGACGGGATCATCGAGCGGTTCCTCGCCGAGCTGGAGTCCGGTGAGGCCACCCCGCAGAAGGTCGGCTCCGACGGCACGGGTCAGGAGGCCTGATGCGCGGGACCTCACGAGCCGCGGCCACGGCGGGCGAGAAGAGTCTCGCCGCCGTCCTCGGTGACGGGGCGGACCCGAGCGTCCTCGCCGGCGAGCTGTTCGCCGCCGCGGGCCTGATCGACCGCAACGCGTCGCTGCGCCACGCGCTGGCCGACCCGTCGCGCGACGGGCGGGCCAAGCGCGGCCTCGTGACGGGCCTGTTCCGCGGCAAGGTGTCGGATGCCGCCGTCGAGGTCATCGGTGAGCTCGCGGCTCAGCGCTGGGCCGCCGAGCGGGACCTCACCGACGCGGCCGAGCAGCTGGGCGTCGACGCGATCCTGGCCTCGGCCGAGTCCGACGGCGACGTCACGCGTGTCGAGGACGAGCTGTTCCGGTTCGAGCGGATCGTCGCGGGCAGCCCCGCCCTGCGCGACGCCCTCACCGACCGACACGGCGACCGCGCGGGCAAGGCGGAGTTGGTCGACACCCTGCTCGCCGACAAGGTCGCCCCGCAGACGCTTCGGCTGGCCCGCCAGAGCGTCCTCGCTCCGCGAGGCCGGCGGCTCGAGCAGACGATCGACGAGTACCTCCAGCGGGCCGCCGCCCGGCGCGAGCAGGTGACGGCCGTCGTCACGGCGGCCAAGCCGCTCTCGGCGGAACAGGAGCGTCGCCTCGTCGCCGCTCTGTCCTCGACCTACGGCAAGGGTGTCCTGCTCCAGGTCATCGTCGACCCCGGCGTGCTCGGCGGCATCCGGGTCCGGGTCGGCGACGAGGTCGTCGACGGCACGGTGTCCAGCCGCCTCGACGGGGCCAAGCGACACATGGCCGGAGGTTGACCGGCCGCCGCGCCCGCGGCGCACGCACATCCACCCGACAGATCCCACGACGGAACCCATCAGCCGGCCCCACCGGGACGGCGCCCGAGGAGAAGGAATAAACCATGACGGAGCTCTCGATCCGTCCGGAGGAGATCCGGGACGCCCTGGACAGCTACGTCCAGTCCTACGAGCCCGGGCAGGCCTCCCGCGAGGAGGTCGGCCGCGTCGTCGACGCCGGTGACGGCATCGCCCACGTCGAGGGGCTTCCCTCGGCGATGACGAACGAGCTCCTGGAGTTCGAGGACGGCACGCTCGGCATCGCGCTCAACCTCGACGTCCATGAGATCGGCGTCGTCGTCCTCGGCGACTTCTCCAAGATCGAGGAGGGCCAGAGCGTCAAGCGGACCGGCGAGGTCCTCTCGGTGCCCGTCGGCGACGGCTTCCTCGGCCGCGTCATCGACCCGCTCGGCACCCCCATCGACGGGATGGGCGAGATCAAGAACGAGGGCCGCCGGGCGCTGGAGCTCCAGGCCCCGACCGTCGTCCAGCGCAAGTCGGTCCACGAGCCGCTGCAGACCGGCCTCAAGGCGGTCGACTCGATGACCCCGATCGGCCGCGGCCAGCGCCAGCTCATCATCGGCGACCGGCAGACCGGTAAGACGACGGTCGCGGTGGACACGATCATCAACCAGAAGGAGTTCTGGGCGACCGGCGACCCGGCCAAGCAGGTCCGCTGCATCTACGTCGCCATCGGCCAGAAGGGCTCGACGATCGCGTCGGTCCGGGCCACACTCCAGGACGCCGGCGCGATGGAGTACACGACCATCGTCGCGGCCCCCGCCTCGGACTCCGCCGGCTTCAAGTACCTCGCCCCCTACACCGGCTCGGCCATCGGCCAGCACTGGATGTATGCCGGCAAGCACGTCCTCATCGTCTTCGACGACCTGTCCAAGCAGGCCGAGGCCTACCGCGCCGTCTCGCTCCTGCTGCGCCGTCCACCGGGCCGCGAGGCCTACCCCGGCGACGTGTTCTACCTGCACAGCCGCCTCCTCGAGCGCTGCGCGAAGCTGTCCGACGACATGGGCGCGGGCTCGATGACCGGCTTGCCGATCATCGAGACCAAGGCCGGCGACGTCTCGGCCTTCATCCCGACCAACGTCATCTCCATCACCGACGGGCAGATCTACCTCCAGTCCGACCTGTTCAACTCGAACGTCCGCCCGGCGATCGACGTGGGCATCTCGGTCTCCCGCGTCGGCGGGTCCGCGCAGATCAAGGCGATGAAGGACGTCTCCGGCCGGCTCAAGCTCGACCTGGCTCAGTTCCGCGCGATGGAGGCGTTCGCGATGTTCGCCTCCGACCTCGACCCGGCCAGCCGGGCCCAGCTCGCCCGCGGCGCCCGGCTCGTCGAGCTGCTCAAGCAGCGCCAGTCCAACCCGTTCCCGGTCGAGGAGCAGGTGGTGTCCGTGTGGATGGGCACCTCCGGCAAGCTCGACTCGGTCGCCGTCGACGACATCTCCCGCTTCGAGTCCGAGTACCTCGAGCACCTCCGCCGCGACAAGTCCGCGCTCCTCGACGCGATCCGGGAGACCGGCAAGTTCAGCGAGGAGACCGACGAGGCCCTCTCCGAGGACATCGCGGCCTTCAAGGAGGAGTTCTCCCCGGGCGACGGCGGCGTCCAGCTCGCCTACGAGGAGCCCGCCGAGGAGCTCGACGGCGAGGACATCGAGCAGGAGCAGATCAAGCGGCAGAAGCGCTGATGCGATGCCCGGGTGCGCCAGGCGCACCCGGGCCGTCCGGCCGTCCGCGGCATACATCCCTCCCCGAGGACCAACGAGAGGCAGAAGCGAATGGGAGCGCAGATCCGGGAGTACCGGCAGCGCATCCGGGCCGTCAGCGCCACGAAGAAGATCACCCGCGCGATGGAGCTCATGGCCGCATCGCGGGTCATCCGCGCGCGCCAGCGCGTCCTGGAGTCGGCGCCGTACACCCACGCGCTGACCCGGTCCCTGTCCGCACTGGCGACCTACTCCAGCCACGAGCACCCGATGACGACCGAGCAGGACGAGGTCCGGCGCGCCGGCGTCCTCATCATCGCCAGCGACCGCGGCCTGGCCGGGGCCTACGCCTCGGCGGCGATCAAGGAGGGCGAGGCGCTCGTCGAGCGGCTCCGGGGCGAGGGCAAGGAGGTCGTCCCCTACCTCGTCGGCCGGAAGGTCATCTCCTTCTACAAGTTCCGTCGCCGCGAGTTCGCGGAGTCGTGGTCCGGCTTCACCGACAACCCGACGATCGAGGTGGCGCGCGAGATCGGCGAGCGGGTCATCGAGGACTTCCTCCAGGACTTCGAGCAGGGGGGACACGATGAGTTCCACATCGTCTACACCCGGTTCAACTCGATGGTGAACCAGGAGCCGCGCGTCCTGCGTCTGCTGCCGCTCGAGGTCGTCGACGACGAGGACGTCGACGACGACCCGGCCAGGGAGATCCTGGCGCTGTACGAGTTCGAGCCGAACGCCGAGCAGGTGCTCGACACGATGCTCCCGCAGTACGTCATCTCCCGGATCTGGACCTGCCTGCTCAGCGCCTCGGCGTCCGAGCTCGCCTCGCGCCAGCGGGCCATGAAGTCGGCGACGGACAATGCCGACGACCTCATCAAGAAGTACACCCGGCTGGCGAACCAGGCCCGCCAGGCCGAGATCACCCAAGAGATCAGCGAAATCGTGGGTGGGGCCACCGGCCTCGCCGAGAGCAAGTGAGGTAAGGACATCCCATGACTGCCACCGCGACGAAGCCGCAGGACAGCGCCACGACCGGCGGTGTCGGCCGGATCTCCCGGGTCATCGGCCCGGTCGTCGACGTCGAGTTCCCACCGGACGCGATGCCCGAGCAGTACAACCTGCTCACGGCGGAGATCGACTTCACGACCGACGTCAAGGTCGAGGGCGAGCCGGACACCAAGACCCTCAACCTCGAGGTCGCCCAGCACATCGGCGACAACATGGTGCGGGCCATCTCGCTCCAGCCGACCGACGGCCTGGTCCGGGGCACCCGGGTCCAGGACACCGGCGGCCCGATCACCGTGCCGGTCGGGGACGTGACCCTCGGGCACGTCTTCAACACGACGGGCGTGTGTCTCAACCTCGCCGAGGGGGAGACCCTCGACGTCAAGGAACGCTGGGGCATCCACCGCTCGGCCCCCGACTTCGACCAGCTCGAGGCCCGGACCCAGATGTTCGAGACGGGCATCAAGGTCATCGACCTGCTCACCCCGTACGTCCAGGGGGGCAAGATCGGCCTTTTCGGTGGTGCGGGCGTCGGCAAGACGGTCCTCATCCAGGAGATGATCGCCCGCGTGGCGCGCGACCACGGTGGTGTGTCGGTGTTCGCCGGCGTCGGGGAGCGCACCCGTGAGGGCAACGACCTCATCGCCGAGATGGAGGAGGCCGGCGTCCTCGGCCAGACGGCCCTCGTCTTCGGCCAGATGGACGAGCCGCCGGGCACCCGGCTGCGCGTCGCCCTGTCCGCGCTGACGATGGCCGAGTACTTCCGCGACGTCCAGATGCAGGACGTGCTCCTCTTCATCGACAACATCTTCCGGTTCACCCAGGCCGGCTCCGAGGTCTCCACCCTCCTCGGCCGGATGCCGTCCGCCGTCGGCTACCAGCCCACACTCGCCGACGAGATGGGCACCCTCCAGGAGCGGATCACCTCCACGCGAGGCCACTCGATCACCTCGATGCAGGCGATCTACGTCCCCGCGGACGACTACACCGACCCGGCGCCGGCGACGACCTTCGCCCACCTCGACGCGACGACCGAGCTCTCGCGTGAGATCGCGTCCCTCGGCATCTACCCGGCCGTGGACCCGCTCACCTCGACGAGCCGGATCCTCGACCGCCGCTACATCAGCGAGGAGCACTACAGCACGGCGATCCGGGTCAAGCAGATCCTCCAGCGCAACAAGGAGCTGCAGGACATCATCGCGATCCTCGGCATCGACGAGCTCTCCGAGGAGGACAAGATCCTCGTCAACCGGGCCCGCCGCCTGCAGCGGTTCCTCTCACAGAACACCTACGTCGCCAAGCAGTTCACCGGCATCGAGGGGTCGACGGTGCCGCTGTCGGACACGATCGAGGCGTTCGCGAAGATCTGTGACGGCGAGTACGACCACATCGGCGAGCAGGCGTTCTTCATGTGCGGCGGTCTCGACGACGTCGAGCGCCAGTGGGACGAGATCCAGAAGAACCTCTGACCCCCCGGAACCACACCCGGCAGGGCCGGTCTCCTCGGAGGCCGGCCCTGCCGCGGGATAACAGCAGATGAGAAAGGCAGCACGCCGATGAGTGGCAACCCCCTGGGCCTGTCGTGGACCGTTCACGGAGACGGCAGCGCTCCGACCCACGGCGAGGTCGTCGCCCCCGACGAGCGGCTGAGCTGGCCGCGGACGATCGGGATCGGTGCGCAGCACGTCATCGCCATGTTCGGCGCGACGTTCCTCGTCCCCCTCATCACCGGCTTCCCACCGGCGACGACCCTCTTCTTCTCGGGTCTGGGCACGATGCTCTTCCTCCTCCTCACGGCCGGGAGGGTGCCGAGCTACCTCGGATCGTCCTTCGCCTTCATCGCCCCCATCGCCGCCGCCAAGACCGACTACGGCATGGCCGGGGCGCTCGGCGGTGTGCTCATGGCCGGCGTCACCCTCTTCCTCGTCGGCCTCACCGTCCAGGTCCTCGGCGACCGATGGATCCAGGTCGTCATGCCCCCCGTCGTCACCGGCACGATCGTCGCGCTCATCGGTCTCAACCTCGCGCCGTCCGCGAAGAGCAACTTCGTGGTCTCCCCGGTCACGGCCGCAACGACCCTCGTCGTCATCGCCGTCGTCATGGTCCTCGCCAAGGGGCTGCTCGGGCGGCTCGCCATCCTCATCGGCGTCATCGTCGGCTACCTCGTCGCCCTGGTCCGGGGCGAGGTGGACTTCACCAGGATGGAGAAGGCGGGCTGGCTCGGGCTGCCCGACTTCGCCACCCCGAGCTTCCATTGGTCGGTCGCGGGTCTGTTCATCCCCGTCGTCCTCGTCCTCGTCGCCGAGAACGTCGGGCACATCAAGTCCGTCGCGCTGATGACCGAGCGCGACCTCGACCCCGTCATGGGCCGGGCCCTCATGGCCGACGGCCTCGCGACGACGCTCGCCGGTGCCGGCGGTGGCTCAGGCACGACGACCTACGCCGAGAACATCGGGGTCATGGCCGCGACGAAGATCTACTCGACGGCCGCCTACTGGGTCGCCGCCACCGTCGCCCTGCTCCTGTCCTTCTCACCGAAGTTCGGCGAGCTCATCGCGACCGTCCCCCGGGGCGTTCTCGGCGGCGCCGGGACCGTGCTCTACGGGATGATCGGCCTGCTCGGTGTGCGGATCTGGGTGCAGAACCGGGTCGACTTCGGCAACCCGATCAACCTGATGACCGCGGCCATCGCCCTCGTCGTGGGCATCGCCGACTACACGTGGACCGTCGGCCGGTTCCAGTTCGCCGGCATCGCACTGGGCAGCGCCGCCGCCCTCCTGGTGTTCCACGTCATGCGCGGCGTGAACGCCGCGACCGGGGCCGTGCAGGAGCCCGAGGAGGACATCGACGAGGACCTTTCCTCGGCATCGACGCACTGATCGCGACCCGCCTTCACCGTCTACACTGACTCGACACCCGAACCACCGGAGGACCCCGTGAGCCAGCTTCAGGTCGAACTCGTCGCCGCCGACCGCCAGGTGTGGACGGGCGAGGCGAGCCAGGTCAGCGCCCGCTCGATCGACGGTGACATCGGCATCCTGCCCGGGCACAGCCCGCTCCTGGTCATCCTGGCCGAGGGCGAGGTCCGCATCCACGCCGGCAGCGGGGTGCAGACCGCCTCGGTCGACGGCGGCTTCCTCTCCGTCGAGCATGACCGGGTGACGATCATCTCCGAGGTCGTCGACGCCTCGGCCATGACCGCCTAGCGGTCGGGCCGCAGGGGAGGGAGCCGCACGGGGATGTCGCCGCTGGTCACCGCCGAAAGCGTCATCGCGCTGCTCGCCGTGGCCGCCGTGGTCGTCCTGGGCTATGTCTGGCTCCGCCGCCGCTACATCTCCGAGGGAGGGCCGCTGCTGCTGTGCGCCCTGCGCAGCGAGGCCGAGCCGCGTTGGCGGCTCGGCCTCGCCCGGCTGTCCGGGGCCAGGCTGGACTGGTTCACCGTCGTCGGTCCCTCGCTGCGTCCGAAGTACTCGTGGATGCGTCATGACCTGGAGTTCGGCCGACCGATGCCGGTCCGGGAGCCGATCCCCGGACTGCCCGACGCCATCGAGGTGAACGGGTCCTGTGACGGCATCGAGTGCGGGATGGCGCTGCAGACCCCCGCCTACACCGCGCTGCGGGCGTGGCTCGAGAGCTCCCCGCCCGGCTTCAACGTCAACGTCACCTGAGGCCCTGCGTCTCACTCGCCGCCGGGCCTCTCGCGGCCGCCGCCCGGCTGCCAGAGGACGTCGCCGCCGGGCAGGTTCGCCACCCGGGAGAGGATGAAGAGCAGATCCGACAGCCGGTTGAGATAGGTCGCGGCGAGCACGTTGACCCCGCCCTCGCCCTTTGCCGAGCCGGGCTCGGTGCCGTAGGCCTCGATCGCCGCCCACGTCGAGCGCTCGGCGCGGCGGGCCACCGTCGTCGCGACATGCAGATGCGCGGCGGCGAGGGTGCCTCCCGGCAGGATGAAGGAGCGCAGCGGCTCGAGCCGCTCGAGGTAGGCGTCGCAGTCCGCCTCGAGCTCGTCGACCCACTGCTGGCGCACCCGCAGCGGCGGATGCTCGTAGGTCGCTTGGAGCGGGGTCGAGAGGTCTGCGCCGACGTCGAACAGGTCGTTCTGCACCCGGGCGAGCGTCGCGCGGACGTCCGGCTCGATCCCTCCCGTGGCGAGGACGACCCCGACGGCGGCGTTCGTCTCGTTGGCGTCGGCGTATGCCGCGAGCCGCGCGTCGGTCTTGCGGGTCCGGCTGAAGTCGCCGAGGGATGTCGTCCCGTCGTCGCCGGTCCTGGTGTAGATCCGGGTGAGGTTGACCATGGGTCCAGCCTCTCATTTCTTTGTCGAATCTTTACCGCGCCTTTCGCGGCTCCATTCCGTCCAGCGGGTTCAATGGGACCGGCGTCGCAGGGGCGCCATGCACGAACAGGGGCGTGCTCATCGTGATCATCACCGAGACGATGGCCCACGGGAGTCATCGCATCGTCATGTGTGGACGGCTCGACGTCCACAGCGTGCCGGACCTCCGGCTGTCCATCCACCGCGTCATCGACGGTGGCGCCGGCGACGTCCTGCTCGACCTCACCGAGGCCGAGATCGGGGACGCCACCGCGCTGGGGCTGCTCGTCGAGTGCCTGCGCCGGGCGCGCCGGGCGGGTGCGTCGCTGCGGATCGAGGCGGCCGATGCCCGAACGATCCGGCTGCTGCTGCGCCGGGCCCGGCTCGGCTCGACGCTCGTCCCGGCGGCTGCGCCGACCGGGCCGGACGCCTCGCTGCCGGCGCTCGCGGCCGGCTGAGCGGCATACCGAGGAGCTGGGGTCACGGGTCTCCCCCCGGGACCCAACTCACCGGTAACGTCGGGGCATGACCGAGCCCGCCGCCTCCGGCCAGCCCGCGCCCGCTGCGATGCCGGCGCGCCCCGAGCGCGACCGACCGTGGGTGATGCGGACGTATGCCGGGCACTCCAGCGCCGCTGCCAGCAACGCCCTCTACCGGCGCAACCTCGACAAGGGCCAGACGGGCCTGTCGGTGGCCTTCGACCTGCCGACCCAGACCGGCTACGACCCGGACCATGTCCTGGCCCGGGGCGAGGTCGGCAAGGTCGGCGTGCCGATCAGCCACATCGGCAACATGCGAGCGCTGTTCGAGGGCATCCCGCTGAGCCGGATGAACACGTCGATGACGATCAACGCGACGGCGATGTGGCTTCTCGCCCTCTACCAGGTCGCGGCCGAGGAGCAGGCGGTCGCGGCGGGGGAGGACCCCGCGTCGGCGGTGCGCGCCCTGGCCGGCACGACGCAGAACGACATCATCAAGGAGTACCTCTCGCGGGGGACCTACGTCTTCGCCCCCGGGCCGTCGCTGCGGCTGACGACCGACCTCATCGCCTACACCGTGAGCGAGATCCCGTCGTGGAACCCGATCAACATCTGCAGCTACCACCTCCAGGAGGCCGGAGCCACGCCGGTCCAGGAGATCGCCTATGCGATGTCGACCGCGATCGCCGTGCTCGACGCGGTCCGGGACGCCGGCCAGGTGCCGGCGGAGCGGTTCGGCGAGGTCGTCGCGCGGATCTCCTTCTTCGTCAACGCCGGCGTCCGGTTCGTCGAGGAGATGTGCAAGATGCGGGGGTTCGTCCGGCTCTGGGAGGAGCTGACCCGGGAACGCTACGGCGTCACCGACGCCCGGCAGCGGCGCTTCCGCTACGGCGTCCAGGTCAACTCGCTCGGGCTCACCGAGGCCCAGCCGGAGAACAACGTGCAACGGATCGTCCTGGAGATGCTCGCCGTCACCCTGTCCAGGGATGCCCGAGCCAGGGCCGTGCAGCTGCCGGCCTGGAACGAGGCGCTCGGCCTGCCCCGGCCGTGGGACCAGCAGTGGTCGCTGCGGATGCAGCAGGTGCTGGCCTACGAGTCCGACCTGCTCGAGTACGGCGACCTCTTCGACGGATCCCCGGTGATCGAGGCGAAGGTCGATGAGCTGGTCACCGGGGCCCGGGCCGAGATGGAGCGGGTCGCCGGGATGGGTGGAGCCGTTGCGGCGGTCGAGAGCGGCTACATGAAGTCGTCGCTGGTCGCCTCGCACGCCTTGCGCCGACAGCGGATCGAGGCGGGTGAGGACGTCGTCGTCGGCGTCAACCGCTACGAGAGCACCGAGCCCAACCCGTTGACCGCCGACCTCGACGAGGCGATCCAGAGCGTCGACCCCGGCGTCGAGCGCGCCGCCGCCGACGCCGTGCGGGAGTGGCGCGAGGCCCGCGACGCCGACCCGGCCCGCCGTGACCGCGCCGCGGCGGCCCTGGCGAGGCTTCGGGACGAGGCCGGCTCCGCCGCCAACCTCATGCCCGCCACGCTCGAGTGCGCCCGGGCGGAGGTGACGACGGGGGAGTGGACCCAGGCCCTGCGGGAGGTGTTCGGAGAGTTCCGAGCGCCCACGGGGGTCGGCGGCGACGTCGTCGCGGCCGGCGGGCAGGAGCTCACGGCGGTGCGCGCCTCGGTCGCCCGCACGGGGCAGGACCTCGGCCGGCGGCTGCGCCTCCTCATCGGCAAGCCCGGCCTGGACGGGCACTCCAACGGTGCCGAGCAGATCGCCGTGCGGGCCCGGGACGCGGGGTTCGAGGTCGTCTACCAGGGGATCCGGCTCACCCCGGAGCAGATCGTCGCGGCGGCGGTCGCCGAGGACGTCCACCTCGTCGGGCTGTCGATCCTCTCCGGATCGCACATGGAGCTCGTCCCGGAGGTCCTGGACCGGATGCGCGACGCGGGGGCGGACGACGTCCCGGTCATCGTCGGCGGCATCATCCCCGAGTCCGACGCGGCCCGGCTCAAGGAGCTCGGCGTCGCCGAGGTCTTCACCCCCAAGGACTTCGGGCTCACCGAGATCATGGCCCGGTTCGTCGAGGTCATCCGTTCCTCACACGGTCTGGCACCGCTCGAGGTCGCCCCGGCCTGAGCGGGTGGGCGGACCCCGCCGGCGCGCTCCCGGCATACCATCGGACGATGGCGCTGCACTGTCCGGCCACCCTGTTCCTCGCCGGGACCGGCGACGAGGGGTGGGCCGGTGACCTGGCCCGGCTCCTTGCCGAGGAGCACATCGCCCGGGTCTGGTCCGGGGAGCATCCCGGCGTCGCCGCCGTCGGCCGGGAGGCCGCCGCGCTGCTCGGGGTCGACGCCGCCGTCCTCGCCGAGCTCGATGTCTGCACCGCCGAGGGCTCGCCCGTCATCGCCCATCGGGACGCGCTCGGATACATCGCCGACCTGCACCGGGGCGAGAACGTCCTCGTCGTCCTCGCCGACGCCCCGGGGGAGGCGGCTCCGACCCGGGTGGTCGTCGGTGACGACGGCTGGGTGGTGCGCCCTCCCGGCGACTAGAACAGGCGGTGGGCGCTGGTGTCGATGCCGCGCAGCTCGTCGTAGTCGAGAACGACGCAGCGAATGCCGCGGTCCTCGGCGAGGGTGCGTGCCTGGGGCTTGATGACCTGGGCGGCGAAGATGCCGGTCACCGGCGCGAGGTGCGGGTCGCGGTTCATCAGCTCGAGATAGCGGGTCAGCTGCTCGACCCCATCGATCTCGCCGCGCCGCTTGATCTCCACGGCAACCGTCGCGCCGGCGGCGTCCTTGCAGAGGATGTCGACCGGTCCGATCGCCGTCATGTACTCGCGCCGGACGAGGGTCCAGCCGTCGCCGAGCGTCGTGATGTGCTCGGCGAGCAGCGCCTGGAGGTGGGCCTCTACCCCGTCCTTGACCAGACCCGGGTCGACGCCGAGGTCGTGTGCCGTGTCGTGGTGGACCTCGTGGATCCGCACCCGGAGCCGGTCCTCGGACTTGGCGTGTTGGACGAGCCACACGGCGCTCACGCCGTCGGCGGCCTCGACCTCGTCGGGCCCGACCTCGGCCATCGAACACGGCGGTGCCATCCAGTTGAGCGGCTTGTAGGATCCGCCGTCGGAGTGGACGAGGACCGAGCCGTCGGCCTTGACGAGGAGCAGCCGGGTCGCGAGGGGCAGATGGGCCGACAGGCGCCCCTCGTAGTCGACGCTGCACGTCGCGATGACCACCCGCACGAGCGGACACCCTACCCGGGAGCGCGGCGACGGCCCAGCGCCGGGGACGCCGGCCGGCAGCAGCGCGCGTCCCCGGCGCCGCTTCGCTACGATGACGGCTGCGGTTGGCTGGGCCCCGGGCGGCCGCCGCTGTCACGCCTCGAACGTCTGGAGCCTCCACCGTGTCCCTCGCCACCCTGGCCATGACGGCGCGCTCTCCGCGCCGCCTGCTCGGCAGCGTGGCCAACCGGCTCGAGCGGGCCCTGAAGGGGACGAGGTGGTTCGTCCCGGCGATGCGCACGCTCATGTGGGCCGCCCGCCGGCTGCCCATGGACCGCGACCTCATCGTCTTCGAGGCGGGGCTCGGCCGGCGCTACGGTGACGCGCCCCGGTACCTCTACGAGGAGCTGCTGCGCCGGAAGGACCCACGGCGCAAGGTGTGGGTCTATGCCGGTCGGCACCGCTTCCCGGACCCGCGCACGACGACGGTGCGCCGCACCTCCCTGCGCTACTTCTGGGCGCTCGGCCGCGCCGGGACCTGGGTGTCGGACCAGAACCTGCCGTTCTACGTCCGCCGCCGGCGCAGCGGCGTCTTCCTCCAGACCTGGCACGGCACTCCGCTCAAGCGGATGCTCCACGACCTCGACCGGGTCGTCGGCCGGGACGAGGGGTACATGGGCCGGGTCGACACCGCGGTGCGGCAGTGGACGCACCTGCTGTCGCAGAGCCCGAGCGCCACGACCTGGCTGCGCAGCGCCTTCCGCTACGAGGGCGAGGTCGTCGAGCAGGGCTACCCCCGCAACGACCCGCTCATCGCGCCCGACCGCGACGAGGTCGGCGCCGCGGTCCGCACCCGCCTCGGCCTGCGACCCGGGGACCGGGTCGTCCTGTACGCCCCGACGTTTCGAGACGACCAGGGCAACGGCAAGGGCCGGTTCACCTTCGAGCTGCCCTTCGACCTCGAGCGCCTCGTCGCGGCGCTCCCGGAGGGCGGGGTCCTCCTGCTGCGGATGCACGTCCTCATCTCGAACCGACTGGCGGTGCCGGAGCACCTCAGGGACCGGGTCATCGACGTCTCGCCCTACCCCAACATCCAGGAGCTCTACCTCGCGGCGGACGCCCTCGTCACCGACTACTCCTCCGTCTTCTTCGACTACGCCCTGCTGCGGCGGCCGATCGTCTTCTACGCCCCCGACCTGGCGAGCTACCGGGACGAGGTTCGAGGGTTCTACCTCGACTACGAGCATGACCTGCCGGGGCCGGTGACGACGACCGAGGACGACCTCGCGCTCCGGCTGAGGGAGGCGCTCGAGCACGGGGTCGCCGACCCGCAGGCCCATGAGCGGTTCGTCGCCACCTTCGCCCCCCTCGACGACGGCGCCGCATCGGCGCGGGTCGTCGATGCCGTGCTCGCCCCGCGCCGCTAGGCCGCGGCCCTCGCGCGGCCCTCGCGCGGGGCCGCGACGGCCGTGGGGGAGCCGCGGGCCGTCCAACCCTCGACGGGTGACCCGGCATTACCAAACCAGTTAGTACACTTGAACTAATGAATACCGCAGCCGCTCCCCACTACAAGTGGGTCGTCCTGTCCAACACGACCCTCGGTGTCCTCATCGCGACGATCAACAGCTCGATCCTGCTCATCGCGCTCCCCGACATCTTCCGCGGTCTGCGGATCGACCCGCTCGCGCCGGGCAACAGCAGTCTCCTGCTGTGGCTCATCATGGGCTACCTCGTCGTCACCGCGGTCCTCGTCGTCTCCTTCGGCCGGCTCGGTGACATGTTCGGCCGGGTCCGGATGTACAACGCGGGCTTCGCGATCTTCACCGTCTTCTCCGTGCTCCTCTCGGTCACCTGGATGACCGGCCCGGCCGGGGCGATCTGGCTTATCGTCATGCGGATCCTCCAGGGCGTCGGTGGCGCCCTGCTCATGGCCAACTCGAACGCGATCATCACCGACGCCTTCCCGGCCACCCAGCGGGGACTGGCGCTCGGCCTCAACATGGTGGCCGGCATCGCCGGTTCGTTCCTCGGGCTCGTCGTCGGCGGCGTCCTCGCCCCGATCCACTGGCGATTCGTCTTCCTCGTCTCGGTGCCGGTCAGCCTCTTCGGCACGATCTGGGCCTACCTCAAGCTCCAGGACACCGGGCTGCGCCGCACGGGCCGGATCGACTGGTGGGGCAACGTCACGTTCGGGGTCGGCCTCGTTGCCCTGCTCGCCGGCATCACCTACGGCATCCAGCCCTACGGCGGCCACCTGATGGGCTGGACGAACCCGTGGGTCCTTCTCGCCCTCATCGGCGGCGGCGCCCTGCTCGGGATCTTCGCCTGGGTCGAGACGAAGGTCGAGCACCCGATGTTCCACATCGACCTGTTCCGGATCCGCGCGTTCGCCGCGGGCAACCTCGCCAGCCTGCTCTCCGGCCTCGGCCGCGGTGGGTTGATGTTCGTCCTCATCATCTGGCTCCAGGGGATCTGGCTGCCCCAGCGTGGCTACTCCTTCGAGTCCACGCCGCTGTGGGCCGGCATCTTCATGTTGCCGATGACCCTCGGCTTCCTCGTCGCCGGGCCGGTCTCCGGATGGCTGTCCGACCACCTCGGGGCCCGGCCGTTCGCAACCGGCGGGATGCTCATCGCGGCGGCGAGCTTCGCCTGGCTCATGCTCCTGCCGGTGAACTTCGGCTACCCGCCCTTCGCTGGTGCGATCTTCGTCAACGGGCTCGGCATGGGGCTGTTCGCCTCCCCGAACCGGGCCGGCATCATGAACTCGCTGCCGTCCTTCCGTCGAGGGGTCGGCGCGGGGATGAGCACCACCTTCCAGAACGCCGCCATGGTCCTGTCCATCGGCATCTTCTTCTCGCTCATGGTCGGCGGCCTCGCCGGGCCGCTCCCGGGCGCGCTGACCTCCGGTCTGACCGCCCATGGCGTCCCCGCCGCCCAGGCCCAGCAGGTCGCGGCGCTCCCGCCGGTGGCCGTCCTGTTCGCCTCCCTGCTCGGCTACAACCCGATCGGCAGCCTGCTCGGTCCGCAGACGCTCCACGCGCTGCCGTCGTCCGACGCGTCCTACCTCACCGGTCACACCTTCTTCCCCTCCCTGGTCTCCGGGCCCTTCCATGCCGGCCTGAGCGTGGCCTTCGGGTTCGCCATCGTTGCCTGCCTCGTCGCGGCGGCGGCATCCTGGTTGCGCGGCGGGAAGTACGTCCACGTCGACGAGGAGGAGCCCAGGGCCACCGAGCCGCCGCCCCGTCCCGAGCTGGAGGAGGTCCTCTCATGACCGGCGACCCTGGCATCGTCGACCTCGCCGGCGAGCTGCGCACCGAGGTCAACCGCCTCGCCTACCACCTGCGGACCCCGGCGACCAGGTCGGGAGTCACCCCGACCCGGCTCGCCGCGCTGTCCGCGCTCGCCCGGCAACCCGAGGGGGTCCGCCAGGGTGACCTGGCGGCCCAGATGGGCATCTCCCCCGCGAGCATGACCCGGCTCGTCGACATCATGCGCGGGGCCGGCTGGGTCGTCAGAGAGCGGGACGCCGAGGACCAACGCGCGTACCTGCTCCGGCTGTCCGACGCCGGCGAGGACACTCTCGAGGGGCTGCGCAGGGAGAGCACGAGCCAGCTGAGCGAGGACATCGCCGCGCTCACCGGTGCCGACCGGGTGGCCCTCGCCGCGGCAGTCCCCGTCCTGCGGGACCTCGCCGACCGCCGGCTGCTCGCCTCCGGCGAGCTCGCCCAGCTGCCCGACAGCGGGGGGGCCCGGCGATGACCGACACCTTCACGAGCGGGTCGAGCACCGTCACCGGGGACGGCGGCGACATCATCGAGGCGTATGCCGCCACCCCGGCCGTACCCACCGGCGCCGGTGGCGTCGTCGTCATCCACCACATGCCGGGCTTCGACGAGGGGACGAAGGAGATCGTCCGTCGGCTCGCCTCCTGGGGGTATGCCTCCGTCGCGCCCAACCTCCATCACCGGGACGCGCCCGGCGCGGCGGCCGACGACGCCGCGGCCGCCTGCCGCGCGAACGGTGGCGTGCCCGACAACCGGCTCGTCGGCGACGTCGCGGGTGCCGTCGACCACCTGCGCTCCCTTCCGGGCGCGGACGGCCGGGTCGCGACGATCGGCTTCTGCTCGGGCGGTCGGCAGAGCGTCCTCGCCGCCTGCTCGCTCGACCTTGCCGCCGGCGTCGACTGCTACGGCGCCCATGTGCTCACCGATCCGCCTCCGGAGCGCCGGGCGGTCGCGCCGGGGAGCCTGCGGTCGCGGCTGCCCGACCTGTCCGCGCCGCTGCTCGGCCTCTTCGGTGCCGACGACGCCTCGCCCCCACCTGAGGAGGTCGCCGAGCTCGACGCGCTCCTCACCGAGCACGACAAGGTCCACATGTTCCACACCTTCGCCGGGGCGGGCCACGCGTTCTTCGCCGTCGACCGGCCGAGCTACCGGGTCGAGGCCGCGACGCGGGGTTGGCGCCTCATCCACGACTTCTTCGGCGAGCGCCTCGGGGTGCCGCGCGGATGGGGCCGCTGATGTGTACCTACGAGACGCACCGGTGCCACGTCGACGGTGCCGGCAAGGGCCCCCAGCCCTGGCAACGGCTCGAGCGGGCCACGGTCTACCTCGACCACCCGGTCGCCGCGCTGGCCGAGCACACCCTCAACATCGATCTCACCCGCGAGGGCGCCGACCCCGGGGACCGGGTGGCCCTCGAGCTGACCGCGACGAGCGCCCTCGACCTCGTCGACGCGGTCCTCGCGGCGGTTGCCGCCGTGCCACCGGAGGTGAGCGGCGTGGACCCGGCACGGCTCGCGGCCTACCGGACCGGCAGATCCTGACCGCTACGCCGATCCCGGCCCGGCATCGTGCGCCGTCGGGGCCGGTGGATGGGCGTGGCCGGCGAGGAGCACGGCACCGCCGACGGTGAGCACGAACCCGGCGACCGCGGCCCAGAGTGCGCCCGGCCTGAGATCGTCCCCGAGGAAGAACCAGCCGGTGAGGGCCGGGCCAAGGGTCTGACCGGTGACGCTCAGGGCCGTCGCCGTGGTCACGGTCGTGCGCTGCAGCGCGTTCGCGTAGAGGAGGGTGCCCAGAGCTCCGGCGAGGAGCAGCGCCCACGGCAATGGTCCGCGCAGCAGGCCCACGGAGAGAGCGAAATCGCGGCTGAGGAGCCGGGCGGTGACGGCCGCGTCGCCGAACATCAGCCCGGCCAGCAGCCCCGACAGGGCGCCCTGCGTTCCGGCGCTCCGCCCGCGCGCGAGCACGGTGGCCCCGCCGGCGACGACCGGTGCGGCGAACAGCGACCACTCACCGAGCGTGCCCAGCACCAGAGCGCGCCGCGGCCGGTACGCCGTGACAAGGAGGGCAATCCCGACGCAGACGGCGACGACGGCCAGCCACCCACGTCCGCGCAGCGGGCGGGCGTGCAGCCGCGTCGACACCACGGCGACGAGGGCGATCGAGGCAGCCCCGACCGCCTGGACGACGAAGAGCGGCGTCGTGCGTAGCGCGAGGAAGGAGCACCCGAAGGCTGCCGCCGCCAACCCGATGCCCGCCAGGTAGGGGCCGGAGCGCAGCAGGGACAGGAACAGGCGCGGATCCAACCGCTCGAAGCGAGGGGCGCGATGGGCGCCGACCGACTGGAAGATCGCCGCGCCCGCATCGCACACCATGGCGGCCAAGGCGAAGATCACGGCGTCCCCCACGACGATGGGATCGATGGCGAGGGTCGGTTGGCCTCGCGCGCTTCGCTAGGGCGCGTACCCGGTCCCGTCGTTCCCACGCGGCTCCGGCGGGGAAGCCGTCACCCGGGCCGGGTCTCGGTGCCGATCCTCACCGGGCCGTGCGTCGTCGCCGCGGTTTGCCCATGCCACACCCGGGTAGTTGCCCGCTAGTGCCGACGGCACAGATTCCACAGATTCCTTGGGGATCCAGTGCGGTGGTCGGGGCCGAAACCGTAGCCTCGACCGACGTCGACCGGAGTGGACCACGGTGGTCCCCGGTCACCCATTCCGCCAGGCCCACGTTCGTCGTGGGGTGATTCGGCCTGCCTTGCCGGGCCGGCGCCTCCACGGGGAGAGGGAGTGAGATGTCCGCCCGAACCACCCAGCGCGCCGCGTCGACGAGCTCACCCGAGGCCATGCCCGCTGCGAGGCCGGCCCGCCGATGACCCGACGTGGTGCAGGCCATCCCGGCCCGCGGTGGCACGACGCCACCGCCTTGGGGCGTGCCGGGCCGATCTCCGCCGAGGCTCCATGACGCCTCGCACCCCCTGCCCAACCCCGGTCAACCCACCCCGCGGAGGTCCACGTGCTCGAGTCGCTTGATCTGCCCACTGCCCTGGCGAGCATGGAGCCGTCGTCCTTGGACGACCTGGCCGACGAGCTGAGGCGCCTGCTCGTCGAGACGGTCGGGGTGACCGGGGGCCATCTCGGCCCCAACCTCGGCGTCGTCGAGATCACGATGGCGCTGCACCGGGTCTTCGACTCCACGCACGACCGGGTGCTGTTCGACACGGGTCACCAGGCCTATGTGCACAAGATGCTCACCGGCCGCGCCCGGGAGCTGCGCACCCTTCGCCAGGCGGGCGGCCTGTCCGGCTACCCACGGCGCTCGGAGTCCCCACACGACCTCGTCGAGAACTCCCATGCCTCGACGGCCCTGTCGTATGCCGACGGGATGGCCCGGGCAGTGCAGGCGACGCACGGCGACGAGTGGGTCGTCGCCGTGGTCGGCGACGGCGCCATGACCGGGGGCATGTGCTGGGAGGCGCTCAACAACCTCGCGGCGGCACCGGACCGGCCCGTCGTCATCGTGCTGAACGACAACGGGCGCTCGTACGCGCCGACGGTGGGCGGCCTGGCGAACCATCTCGCCGAGCTCAGGACGTGGTGGACCGACGAGGGGCCAGGGGAGCGCCCGCGGACCGTGTTCGAGTCCCTGGGACTGTCCTACGTCGGTCCGGTCGACGGCCATGACCGTCGCGCCGTCGAGGCCGCACTGCGAGCGGCGAAGAGGCAAGGGCGAACGACGGTGATCCACTGCGTCACCCGCAAGGGTGCGGGACATCCTCCCTCCGAACGCGACGACGTCGACCGACACCACACCGTGCGGGGCCTTGATGCGCAGGGAGAGAGGCTGCCCGGCTCCAGCCAGACCTGGACCGCCGCCTTCGCCGAGGCCCTGGTGGCGCAGGCGCAGGAGCGGGAGGACGTCGTCGCGGTGACCGCCGCCATGCCCGAGCCGACCGGGCTCGGCCCGCTCTCCGCCTGGCGAGCGGACCGCGTCGTGGACGTCGGCATCGCCGAGCAGCACGCCGTCGTCGCGGCGGCCGGCATGGCCATGTCCGGTCTGCATCCGGTCGTCGCGGTGTACTCCACCTTCATCGGCCGCGCCTTCGACCAGGTCCTCATGGACGTCGGCCTGCACGAGCTTCCCGTGACCCTCGTCCTCGATCGCTCCGGGGTGACCGGTCCGGACGGAGCCAGCCACCACGGCATGTGGGACCTGGCCGTCCTCCGCGTCGTGCCGGGGATGTCCATCGCGGCGCCGCGCGACCGGGCCCGCCTGGAGGCGGCCCTCGGCGAGGCGCTGCGCCGGTCGGGTCCCGCGGCGATCCGGTTCCCCACCGGGCAGGTGGGCGACGACATCCCCGCCGTCGACGAGATCGGCGGCATGGACGTTCTCCGCGACGGGGGTGACGGGCCGGACCTGACAGTCCTGGCCGTGGGCGCGCTGGCCGCTCCCGCTCTCGAGGCCGCCGACCTCGCTCACCACGTGACGGGTCGGAGCATCTGCGTCATCGACCCCGTATGGGCTTGGCCACTGCCGGACGCACTCACCCAGATCGCCGCGGCGTCCTGCCTCGTCCTGACCGTTGAGGACGGGATCGCCGACGGCGGGATCGGGAGCGGGCTGACGAGCGCCCTGTCCCGCAGCGGCGTGGACACGCCGGTTCGGCACGCCGGGCTTCCGAAGGGGTACCTCGCGCACGGACGCCGCGCTGACATCCTCGCCGAGCACGGCCTCGATGTCAGGGGCCTGGCGCGCCGGATGTCGTCGTTGCTGTGCGAGGAGGGGATGCCGCGAACGCGACGGGCGCCGGCCCTCGACCAGGTGGGTCGCACCGTCTGGCCCGTCGCGATGGGGGGACGCTGACGATGAGCCTCGTCGACTCGTCCGCGCCCGTGAACAGGCCACCGCTCGACGTCGTGGCCACCGAGAACTTCCCCGTGGCACTGCGCACCCTTCCTCGCACGTACCGAGAGGACCTGCTTGCCATCTACTCCTTCGCCCGCCTCGTCGATGACATGGGCGACGAGCCGGGTCGGGATGGTCCACGCGCCCTGACCCACGTGCTCCGCGACCTCGACCTGGCGCTGGCGGATCTCGCTCGGGCCCAGCGCGGCGATCAGGTCCACCTCTCCCCGCTGGCCGGGCTCACCGATCTCTTCGCCCGGTGCCATCCACCGATCGACTGCTTCGAGGCGCTCGTGCGCGCCAACGTCGTCGACCAGGTCCGCCGCGAGTACGTCACCCGGGAGGATCTGCTCGCCTACTGCGCGATGTCGGCCAACCCCGTCGGGCGGCTGGTCCTCGCGGTGTTCCACGTCGATGCCACCCCGAGCCAGCTGCGCGCCAGCGATGACGTCTGCTCTGCGCTGCAGATCATCGAGCATCTCCAGGACGTGCGCGAGGACGCCGCCCGGGGGCGCTTCTACCTGCCCGCCGATGATCGCCGAGACGGTGGGGTCTCGCGCGCCGACCTGCTGGCCGACAGGGCGAACGCCGCGGTCCGTGCCCTCATCGCGGAGGAGACCGCGTGGGCGCTCGACCTGCTGCGCCGCGGGTCGGTGCTCGTGGGCGCGCTGCGCGGGTGGAGCCGGCTCGTCGTTGCGGCATACGTCGGTGGGGGCGCCGCAGCGGCGGCGGCCCTGCGGCGAGCCGGGTGGGATCCGCTCCAGCATCCGGTGGCGCCTCGGCGCAGCGATGTCGTTCGGGCCACGGCAGGGGTGTACACCCGAGGAGGACTGGCGTGAGGACCGTCTCCCGCTCTGAGATCGACGACGCCTACCGCACCTGCGAACGGATCACCTGGGCCGAGGCGCGCAACTTCGCCTACGGGATCAGGCTGCTCTCGACCCCCAAGCGGCGGATGCTCAGTGCCGTCTACGCCTTCGCCCGCCGGATCGACGACATCGGGGACGGGGAGCTGCCCGTGCCGGAGAAGCTCGCGGCACTCGACGTCGCCGAGCGCGAGATCACCGGGTCGCCCGCAGCGACGGGCGATCCCGTCCTCGTCGCCCTCGACGACGCCACGCGTCACGGCCTCGACCTCGCTCCGTTCGCCGAGCTCATCGACGGCTGCCGCGACGACGTGATGGAGCGCCGGTACGACGGCGTGGAGGAGCTGTACGACTACTGCCGCAAGGTGGCCGGATCCGTCGGGCGACTGTCTCTCGATGTCTTCGGGACGTCGGACCCGGACCGCGCCCGCCCGCTGGCCGATGCGCTCGGGGTCGCCCTCCAGCTGACCAACATCCTCAGGGACGTGCTCGAGGATGCGCAGCAGGGCCGGGTCTACCTCCCCGCCGAGGACCGGGCTCGCTTCGGGTGTCGCTTCGAGCTGGATGCGAACGGCCGCTTCACCGATCCCCCGGCGGACCTGGCCCGGCTCGTGGCCTTCGAGTCCAGGCGGGCCCGTCAGTGGTACGAGCGCGGGCTCGCGCTGCTGCCGTTGCTCGACCGGCGCAGCGCGGCGTCCTGCTCGGCGCTGGCCGGTGTCTACCTGCGCCTGCTCCACCTCATCGAGTCCGACCCGGTGCGGGTCATCGGCGGACGCACGTCGGTCCCGCTGCGGGCCAAGCTGGGCGTGGTGGCGCGGTCGGTCGCGGGAGGCGCGCCGTGAGCGCACGCACCGCATCGCCCGCCCGGGTCGCCGTCGTGGGGGGTGGCCTGGCCGGGCTGACGGCCGCCGACTCGATCGCGCGAGCGGGCCACGACGTGACGCTGTTGGAGGCGCGCAAGCGCCTGGGCGGGGCAACCTACTCCTTCGGCCGGGACGGCTTCCCGGCTCCGGTGGACAACGGCACCCACATCGTTCTGGGCTGCTACACCCGGTACCTGGCCCTTCTGCGGCGGCTGGGCACGGAGGGTCTCGTCCACTTCCAGCCGCACCTGCGGATTCCGGTGGCGGCGCCGAACGGGCGACGTGCGATGCTGCGGGCCGGACGACTGCCCGCCCCGGCTCACGCAGTATCGGCGATCCTCCGCTATGACCTGTTGCCTCCGGGTGCGAGGGTGCGGGCGGTCCTGGCGGCGGCACGACTTGCTCGGCTGGACCAGCGGGACCCGGCGGTCGACGCGGAGTCCTTCGGCGCCTGGCTGCGTCGCAACGGCCAAGGAGCGGCCGAGCTCGAGGCACTGTGGGGCCTGATCTGCACGGCTGCCCTCAACCTCGACCCGGACGAGGCGTCCCTGGCGCTCGCGGCGATGGTCATCCGTACCACCTTCGTCGGCGCTCGTTCGTCCTCGCGGATCGGCGTGCTCACCCGCTCGCTCGACGAGGTCCATGTCGAGCCCGCCCATCGGCAGTTGGCCCGAATGGGGGTCGCGGTGCGGATCGGCACCCCCGTCCGTGCGATCCGCGACTCCGGGCAGGGGCTCGTCGTCGCGACCGACAGCGGCTCGGCGCACTACGACGGCGTGGTCCTCGCAGTGCCGAACCAGGCGGCCGCTGAACTGCTCCCGGCCACCGCGGTCGCGGACCAGGCCCGACCCGATCGGCTCGGCTCGAGCCCCATCGTCAACGCCTATCTGCGACTGGATCGCCGGGTCCTGGTCGAGCCCTTCCTCGCCGCGGTGGGCTCGCCCATCGCCTTCGTCTTCGACGGGGACCGACACCCCTCGCCGCCGTCCACGGGCCCCGACGCCCGCCGCACGGAGCAAACCCTCAGCATGCCGATCTCGGCGGCCGAGGAGTGGCTCGACCTGCCGACGGCCCAGATCCGTCGACGGCTCCTGCCGGCCCTGGAGGATCTGCTCCCCGGCATGCGCGACGCGCAGGTCCTCGACTTCGTCGTGACCCGCGAGAGGCGGGCGACCTTCCGGCAGACGCCCGGGTCGGCGCGCCTGCGGCCGGGGGCGCGCACGCGGGTGGCCGGACTCACGCTCGCCGGTGCGTGGACCGACACCGGGTGGCCGGACACGATCGAGGGCGCAGTCCGCAGTGGCGAGGCCGCCGCCGACGAGCTGCGGCGCCAGCTCGCCTCGGCCGAGCCGGCGTCGGGGCGCGGTCCGGTTCCAGCGCTTCCTTCGGTCCGTCGGTCTGAACAGTCGAGCGCCTCGGGAAGGAACTCCGCATGACGACAATGCCTCCGGTTCTCCTTGATGCCGTGACCTCATCGCAGCAACTGGTGCGACCCGCCCTCGAGAAGGCCATCGGAAGCCTCGAGCCGTCCATGGCCCGCGCGTGCCGCTACCACTTCGGATGGGCCGACCCGGAGGGAGCGCCGGTGGACGGGAACTCGGGGAAGGGACTACGGCAGGCGCTCGTCCTGCTCGGCGCACGGGCCTGCCACGGTGACCCGGTCCAGGCCGTGCCGGCGGCCGTGGCCGTCGAGCTGGTCCACAACTTCTCCCTCATCCACGACGACATCATGGATGGCGACGTGCGGCGCCGGCACCAGCCGACCGTGTGGGCCGAGTACGGGACACCGACCGGCGTCCTCGCCGGCGACGCCCTCCTCGTCCTGGCCCTCGATGTCCTCCTCACGACCGAGCACGGGCCGGGCCGGATCGCCGCGGACACCGCCGCCTGCCTCGTCGAGGCCGTCGGCGAGCTGATCTCGGGCCAGAGCAGCGACCTGGACTTCGAGCGGCGGGTCGACGTGACGCTGAGCGAGGGCCTGGACATGGCCCGCGGCAAGACCTCGGCGCTGCTGCGCTGCGCGGGAGCCATCGGCGCTCTCTCGGTCTCCGCCCGGGCCGAGCAGGTGGAACACCTCGCAGGCTTCGGATCCCATCTGGGCACCGCGTTCCAGATCGTCGACGACGTCCTCGGCATCTGGGGGCGCCCCGAGGTGACGGGGAAGCCGGCGATGTCAGATCTTCGCAGGCGCAAGAAGTCGCTGCCCGTTCTTGCCGCGCTGGGTTCGGGCACCGGGGCGGGCGAGCGGCTGCGCGACTGCTTCCGGCGTCCCGACCCGTTCGCCCCTGAGGAGCTGCCCGGCGTCGCCCGGCTCGTCGAGGACGCCGGTGGCCGCGCGTGGGCGGAGCAGCGTGCGCACGCGGAGGTCCTGGCGGCCCGGCACTGCCTCGACCTGCTCGACGCCCACGAGGAGGACACGGCGGCGTTGCGGGCCCTGGCCGACTACGTGACGGGACGGGACCGATGACGCTGGCCGAACGGGAGCCGGACACGCGGGCAGCGGCCGACGCCGCGTCGGCACTGGAGCGCGCCGTGGCGCGGCTGCTTCGCCTGCAGGACCCGCAGGGGTGGTGGAAGGGTGAGCTCGAGACCAATGTGACGATGGACGCGGAGGACCTCTTCCTGCGCCACGTGCTCGGCCTGGGCGACCACCGGACGACGGACGCCGCCGCCCGGTGGATCAGGAGCCAGCAGCATGCGGACGGGACGTGGGCGACGTTCCACGGCGGGCCGGGGGACCTGTCGACGACGGTCGAGGCCTACGTCGCCCTCCTGCTCGCCGGGGACGACCCGTCGCAGCCGCATCTGCGGTCTGCGGCCGGCTTCGTCCGAGCGCAGGGTGGTCTCGCCGCGACCCGCGTGTTCACCCGTATCTGGCTCGCCGTCCTCGGCCACTGGTCCTGGGACGACCTCCCCGCCCTGCCGCCCGAGATGATCTGGCTGCCCAGGCGGGCGCCGCTCAACATCTACGACTGGGGATGTTGGGCCCGCCAGACCATCGTCCCGCTGACGATCGTCAGTGCCCTGCGGGTATGCCGGCCACTCGAGGTCTCGCTCGACGCGCTGCACGTGGACCCTGCGCCGACGGCAGGCCGGACGAGCGGCGGTGGTGTCATCGACCGGGCCGACCGCATCCTGCGTCGCTACCACCGGCGTCGGCCCAACGCCCTGCGCCGGGCGGCGATCGCCCGGTCGGCGGAGTGGATCCTCAGGCGTCAGGAGGCGGACGGCAGTTGGGGCGGCATCCAGCCGCCGTGGGTCTACTCGATCCTCGCCCTCCACGCGGTGGGCTATCCGCTGGACCACCCCGTTCTGCGCCGGGCCCTCGAGGGGATCGAGGGCTTCGCCATCCGGGAGGACGGGCCGGACGGGCCGGTCCGGCGTCTCGAGGCATGCCAGTCCCCGGTGTGGGACACCGCCCTCGCCGTCATCGCCCTGCGCGATGCCGGCGTTGAGCAGGACCAGCCGCAGGTCGCCAGGGCCATCCGATGGCTCGTGGAGGAGGAGATCCGGACCAGGGGCGACTGGTCCGTGCGCCGCCCCCACCTCGAGCCGGGAGGCTGGGCCTTCGAGTTCGCCAACGACGGCTACCCCGACATCGACGACACCGCCGAGGTGGTCATCGCCCTACGCGACGTCGGCATGGCGGAGGAGGCGGTCCGGCGCGGTGTCGCCTGGGTCTGCGGAATGCAGTCCGGTGACGGCGGATGGGCCGCGTTCGACGCCGACAACACGAGCCGGCTGGTCGCCCGCCTGCCGTTCTGCGACTTCGGCGCCGTCACCGATCCGCCCTCGGCCGACGTCACCGCCCACGTCGTCGAGATGCTGGCCGTCCTCGACGTCGAGCCGGCCGCCCGGGCGGCCGGTGTCGCGTGGCTGCGGCAGGCCCAGGAGCCCGACGGCTCGTGGTTCGGCCGCTGGGGCGCCAACCACGTCTACGGCACCGGGGCCGCGGTGCCGGCGCTCGTGGCCGCCGGCGCCGCTCCGTCCGATCCCGCGGTGCGGCGCGCCGTGGCCTGGCTGCTGAGCCACCAGAACGTCGACGGCGGTTGGGGCGAGGACCTTCGCTCCTACGACGACCCGGCCTGGGTGGGCGCCGGGAGATCGACCCCGTCGCAGACCGGCTGGGCGCTCCTGGCCCTTCTCGCGACCGGACCCGAGCCGGGGGCGCCGGCCGAGGCCGCGCGACGCGGGGTCTCCTGGCTCGTGTCGTCACAGCGCGAGGACGGGGCCTGGGACGAGCCGGAGTTCACCGGGACCGGATTCCCGGGCGACTTCTACATCCGCTACCACCTGTACCGGGACGTCTTTCCCACGATGGCCCTCGCTCGCCACCTGGGGAGCGAAGCAAGGCAGGAGAGCCCATGAGTCTCACGTCAACCAGACGCCACGGCCGTCCTCGCGGCCGCCACCGCGCCGGCTCCGACACCTCGCTGCTCGTCTGTGCACCGATGTGGGTCGAGGCGCAGGCGCTGCGGCGCTCGGTTCCCTCGGCGCTCGTCGAACGTACCGGCTACGGTGCCCGCTCGCTCGAGCGAGCGGAAGCGATCGCGGCCAGCCCTGCCCGCGCACTCGCCGTGTCCGGCGTGGCGGGTGCGACCGTGGACGGAATCCTGCCCGGCGACGTGGTCGTCGCCACCGAGGTCGTCGACTCGCGCACTGACGGACCACCGATGCGCTGCCCCACGGCCCCCTTGCTCGCCGCGGCGCTGCGCCGCCGCGGGCTCCGGGTCCATCTCGGCCGGATGAGCACCGTGTCGTCCGTCGCCGACGCGGCAACGATGGCCGACCTGGCGCGAGACGGCACCATCGCCGTCGACCTCGAGTCCGCGCCACTCATCCGGGCCGGCGCCGACCGGGTCCGGGCCGTCGCTCGGGTCGTCGTCGACGCTCCAGGTCACCCGATGGTCCGGCCCGACCTGCCCGTCCGGGGCGCACGCGCCCTCGCCGAGCTGGCCACCGTCGGCCTGGCCCTGCAGGAGTGGGCCGCCGCCCTCGGACGCCATGACGTCCTGTTGGCTTCGCCCAGGTCCTTCTGCGCCGGCGTCGAACGCGCTATCGACATCGTCGAGCGTGCCCTCGACCTCCATGGCTCCCCGGTCTATGTGCGCAAGCAGATCGTGCACAACGTCCACGTCGTCGAGGACCTGCGTCGGCGTGGCGCGATCTTCGTCGCCGAGCTCGACGAGGTCCCCCAGGGTGCCGTCGTGGTGCTCTCTGCACACGGCGTGTCACCGGCGGTCAGGCGCCAGGCCCAGGAGCGGGGCCTGAGGGTCATCGATGCAACCTGCCCGCTCGTGGCCAAGGTCCACGCGGAGGCTCGACGTCAGGACCGCCGCCGCGAGACCGTGGTGCTCGTCGGCCATGCCGGCCACGAGGAGGCGGAGGGCACTCTCGGGGAGCTCGAGGGCCGGGGCCTGCTCGTCGAGTCCGTCGCAGACGTCGAGTCCCTCCAGGTCCCCGATCCGACGCGCGTGTCATATCTCATGCAGACCACGCTGGCCGTCGACGAGTCCAGCGCCGTCGTGGACGCCCTCCGACGGCGTTTCCCTTCGCTCCACGGGCCGCCGTCCGATGACATCTGCTACGCGACGAGCAATCGCCAGCAGGCGCTCGTCGAGGTGGCGGAGCGATCGGACGTCGTGCTTGTCGTGGGCTCCGAGAACTCCTCGAACTCACGTCGTCTCGTCGAGGTGGCCGGACGCTGCGGCACTCCCGCCTACCTCGTGGAGGATGCCGGCCAGGTGGAGCCGAGGTGGCTGAGTGGCGCGGCCACCGTCGGAGTCAGCGCCGGCGCGTCGGCTCCGGCGCCCCTCGTCGACGAGTTGGTCGAGGCTGTCCGGGCGCTCGGTGGTGGCCGGGTCGACGAGCACGTCACGACCGATGAACCCATCACGTTCTCCCTACCCAAGGAGGTCATGCCATGAGCATCCCGCTGCGACAGAGCGCGCGGGTCGGTTCCTATCTGCTCCAGCAGAAGCTGCGCGGACGGGACAAGTTCCCCCTCATCGTCGAGCTCGAGCCGCTCTTCGCCTGCAACCTCGCCTGTGCGGGATGCGGCAAGATCCAGCACCCTGCCGACGTCCTGAGACAGCGGATGCCGGTGGAACAGGCGGTCGGCGCGATCGAGGAGTGCGGGGCGCCGATGGTCTCCATCGCGGGGGGTGAGCCGCTCATGCACCCGCAGATCGACGAGATCGTCAACGAGCTGGTGGCCCGCAAGAAGTACGTCTACCTGTGCTCCAACGCCATGCTCATCCGCTCCCGCCTGGATCGGTTCGACTTCACCCCGTCGCGCTACTTCAGTTTCGCGATCCACATCGACGGTCTGCGCGAGGAGCACGACGCGTCGGTATGTCAGGAGGGGGTGTTCGACGAGGCCGTCGCCGCGATCCGCGAGCTTCAGCAACGTGGCTTCCGCGTGACGACGAACTCGACCTTCTTCACCCACCACTCCCCGCAGTCGATCATCGACGTCCTCGACTTCCTCAACGACGATCTCGGCGTCGACGACATGATGATCTCGCCGGCATACGCCTATGAGAACGCGCCGGACCAGGAGCACTTCCTCGGCGTCGCCCAGACGCGAGAGCTGTTCTCGAAGGTGTTCGCCGACGGACGCCGGAGGAAGTGGCGACTGAACCACTCACCCCTGTTCCTCGACTTCCTCGAGGGGAAGGTGGACTTCCCCTGCACGGCCTGGGGCATCCCGTCGTACTCGCTCAAGGGGTGGCAGAAGCCGTGCTACCTCATGGCCGACGGCTATACCGAGACCTACCAGCAGCTGATCGACGAGACGGACTGGAGCGCCTACGGCCGAGGGCGCGACGACCGATGCGCCAACTGCATGGCGCACTGCGGCTATGAGCCGACCGCCGTGCTCGCGACGACGGGGTCACTGCGTCAGTCGATCCGGGCGGCGGTGGGAAGCTGACGGTCGCGGCTCACCGGCTCACCCGAAACGTCGGGTGAGCCGGGCCGTCAGGGCCGGCGCCGCTGCGTTCAGCCGAGCCGGTAGCCGCATCCATGCCGGCACGAAGACCTCGTCCCGACGCGTCTGCAGGGTTCTCGCGATGGCAACGGCCACCCGCTCCGGTGGGACCGGCCGTGGCCAGGACCGGCCGTAGGGCCTGCCGCGTCGGGTGAAGAACGCGGTGTCGACGGCCCCGGGAGACACGACCGAGACTGCGACACCGTCGGCCGCCACCTCGTGGCGTAGCGCCTCGGCGAAGCGGAGCAGCCCACCCTTGGCCGCGGAGTAGACGGCCTCGTCCCGCACCCCGAGGTGTGCGGCGATCGACGCGACGAGCACGAGGTGGCCGCGGCGCTCGACGAGGGATGGCAGGAGCCGGCGGGTCAGCACGACGGGTGCAGCCAGATCCAGCGTGAGCAGCTCGACCGCCTCCTCGTCGCTCATGTCGGGCAGGGGACCGGCCCACCCGGTTCCGGCGTTGAGGACGACGACGTCCGGTGGGCCCTCCTGCATCGCCCAGTCGGCCAGTGCGCGCACCTGCTCCACCCGGGTCAGGTCGGCAGCGTGGTAGGGATGGGCCGCGAGGGTCGACGACGTCGCTCCGCTGCTCGAGCGCGAGGTGAGCAGGAGCCGATGTCCCGTCGCGGACAGCGCCTCGGCCGTCACCCGGCCGATGCCGCCCCGGGCCCCGGTGATGAGGACGGTCGGTGCCGCCCGGCCCGGCCCCGTCATCCGGCCTGCTCCTGGGCGGCCGCCTGGGGGGCACGATGGGCCACGACGGCGATCGAGGCGATGACGACGACGAACGCCAGGATCTCGCCGACGAGCCGGCCGTCGTCGTGCCGGAGGGACTCCCCGAGCCACAGCACTCCGATGGCGAGCCCGACGAGCGGGTCCAGCACGGTGATGATGGCGATGGCGGGGCTGGCGGCGGTCCCCACAGTGAACGCCTGCTGGTTGAGGACGAAGCCGAGGGGACCGATGACGGCCACCGCCCACAGCGGCCAGCTCGTGAGGAGGGCGACGAAACCGTCGGAGGACAGGCGATCGAGGGCCACCTTGGCGAGACCGGCGTTGATGCCGTACATGACCCCGGTGGCGACCGCGAGCGAGATCGTCTGCGCGACGGGGGTGGGGGGATGGCGGGCCAGGGCCAGGCAGAGCGCCAGGAGGGCGGCGAGCCCGACGGCCAGGGGCCAGGCGTCGCTCAGGCCCACGTGTGAGTGGCTGTCCGGCTCGGAGGGCTGGGCGAGCACCAGCAGCGCCGACAGCCCGGCCACGGCCCCGGCCGCTCCGAGCACCACGGTCAGGTCGGGCCGGTGCCGCGCCAGGACGGCGGCGAAGATGGCGCCGAACACGGCTCCGGACACGAGGATGGGCTGGACCAGGACGAGCGGTGCCATCGACAGGGCGAGTGCCTGGCCCGCCAGGGCGACGGCGACCGCGAGCAAGGAAGTCAGCCACATGGGGCGGTGAAGCACCTCGAGCACGATGCGTGGGCTCATGGTGTCGGCCAGTGGTGCCTGGCGGTCGGCGCGGTGCTGGAGCGCGCCGCTCAGGCCGTATGCCGCGGCCGAGACGACGGCGACGAGCGCGGCCAGGGCGGTGTGTGTCACGCCCGGTCCAAGGCGGCAGCGAAGGCTCGCTCGAAGGAGCCGGCCCGATCGGCCCACCTGGGTCCCAGGGTGAGGCATACGTCCACGACGTCCCGCCGCGGGATGGCCCCGAACGAGAGCTGGACCCCGGGTGCGAGCGGCAGGACCGGGAACGTGTCCTCCACGGCTCGCCCGGCGATCTCCACGTCGCGGACCAGACCCGGCAGGACCGTCGCGATGGAGCTGAACCAGGTCGAGCGGTACATGAGCCGGTTGAGGCCGCGGCGCACGGGCGGCGGCAGGGCTCCCACGACCTGGACGACCTCGCGTGCGGCGCGCGGTCGGTGGCTGTCGCCGTGGCGGCGCAT
Organism: uncultured Actinomycetota bacterium; assembly: GCA_963728395.1. Lineage (GTDB taxonomy): Bacteria > Actinomycetota > Actinomycetes > Actinomycetales > Dermatophilaceae > CAVSJJ01. The sequence continues at coordinate 93,887 of CAVSJJ010000004.1, read as the reverse complement.
GACCGCTCGCGTCGCCGTGATGCGCTGGCCGATGGGCATCCGGCCGACCGGGAGGTCCACCGGGGTCGCTCCCGTTCGGTTCCCACTGCCACTGACCGCCGAGTCCCCACGGTGCAGGCTCCGAGGCACGAGCACCCTGACCCGCGGATCCGGCCGCGCGGCCGGCGCCACCTCGGCGACGGTCTCGGCGAGCAGGCCGAGCAGGAGCTCGCCCACCGAGCAATCGTGGGCCGTGGCTGCCCCGCGCACCGTTGGCCCGGAGAGTCGCCACATCACATGGCGGCGCTCACGGGAGTCGATGGGCCCCGACAGCGGTGTGGCCGGCGCCCGACCGGCACGGGCCAGCGCCAGAATCCCGTGGACGAGGTGCACGGCGCTGCGCACCGGGTGTCGTCGATGCCGTCGCCCGGGCGCCGGGGCCGGTTCGTGGCGCCGAGGAGGGGACGGACTGGAGATCTGCTCGGCCTCGGCCACGAGAGCCTCGATGAGAGCGACACCGTCGCACAGGGCGTGGTGGACCTGGATGAGCACGGCCTGTCGGCCGTCCGGCAGGCCGGACAGCAGACGCAACCGGGCGGCTGGCGCGTCGAGGTCGAGTCGCACGCCGAAGAAGGCGTCCACCGCCCGGCCGAGGGCGGCCGTATCGGTCCCGTCGATCCGGCCCTGCGAGATCTCGGGACCGGCGGCTGGATCCTCCGGCCGGCGCGACGGGGACGCGAACCACCCACCTCGGTCCAGTCGCGACCGCACCCGGGGTATCGCGCCGGCGAGCCGAGCGAGCACGTCGGGACCCAGCGGGCCGGTGCGCGAGGTGTCGAGCACCAGTACGGTCCCGATCTGCTGAGGCACCGTGCCGGAGTCGATGTCGAGGAACAACGCGTCGGCCGGCGCCAGCCGCTCGTTCCGATCGGGCCGGTCCGGCTCGACGGCCGGCGGGGTCCGGACGGCGCCGAGAGGCCTGCGCGGCTCGGCTGCGCTCGAGGCGAGCACGCGCAGCGACTCGCGGACGCTCGGTGCGGCAGGAAGGCATGGTCGGCCGTCGGCATCGCCCATCACGCGGCGGATCCGCGAGGTCAGGGCCGCGGGGGTGGTGCAGACGCTCGTCAACCCGGCGAGCTCCATCAGCTGCGCGTTGGCCCGGCCGTGGGCCGCGATCGGCTGGAACATGATGACCGGCACCCGCGCGGCGAGGGCCTCGAGGGCGGAGGCCCCGCCGGCATTCGAGATGACCGCGTCCGCGGCCCCGAGCAGGCGGGGCATGTCCTCCACCCACCCGAGGACGTGGGCACGCGGGTCGCCGCCGGCACCGGCGAGCAGCTTCTCGCGCAGCGCGAGGTTGCGGCCGGTGACCGCCGCGACGTGGACGGAGGGCCCAGCGTCGAGCACGGCCTCGACGGCGCGCTCGACGGTGCCGAAACCGAAGGCGCCACTGCTGACGAGGACGAGCGTGTCGTCCGCCGAGACGCCGAGCTCATGCCGCGCCGCCGCCGCCTCCTGCGGGGCCACCTCGGTGAAGCTCGCCACGACCGGCGGAGCGCACGTCGTCACGGTCGCACCCGTTTGTGCCCGGTGGGCGACGGGAACGGCACGGTCATGCATGACATATGTCCGATCCAGCTCCCGGTACACCCAGAACGGATGCGGCGAGAAGTCAGACACCCACGCCGCCGCCGGCTGCGGAAGCGCGTCGTGGCGCCGCAGCCAGGCCAGCCCGGCACTGCCGAGCGGGTAGGTGCTCAGCACGAGATCGGGGCGGACCTCCTCGATGATGCGGCGAAGGGCAGGACCGGCCCAGGCCCCGACGACCGCCTTGGACGCACGGGCGAACCATGCGTGCCGCCACAGACTCGCGTAGAAGTACTCGTACAGCCAGGGCGTGTGCTGGACGTTGCCGACGTAGATCGAGCGGAAGAGCGGCCCGACGCCACGGCCCATGACCTCGAGCGTGTCGACCTGGGTCACCGTGCACTCGGGCCACAGATCGACGGCTGCCTCCGTCAGCGCTCGCGCGGTCGCGTTGTGCCCCTCACCCATGTTCGCGCTGACGACGAGGACGCGGTCCGGATGCGGGTGCTGCATTGTTGGTCCTCTCCTCCCGCCGTCGGCGGGCTGGGGTGTGGAACTCTCTGTCAGCGGGCCTACCCGGTCAACGCGGCGTCATGCGGGCGGCGGTCGGAGCGCCCATGAACCGGACCGGCGCAGCGACGAGCGCGCCGGCCTCCATCCGGGAGGCCGTGCAATGGTGCACCTGGTGGGCGGTCCGGCTGCTCGTCCTCGCCCTGGCCGGCTATCTCCTGGCCCGCCTCGTCGTCCTGCTCTCCGTCGTCACGGTCCCGCTCATCGGTGCCGCGCTCGGCACCGCACTGCTCACCCCGGTGCGCCGCCTCGTCGAGCGCACCGGCATGCCGCGGCTGCCGGCCAGCCTCATCACCGTCTTCGCCGCGCTGGCCGTGCTGGGGGGCATCCTGACCGTGGTCACGGTGCGGGCGACGGCCAGCGTCTCCCAGATCGTGTCGTCAACCCGTCAGACGATGTCCGGTCTCAGCGGCATGCTCCACCACGGGGTGCTCGGGTTCGGCTCGGTGCAGCTGGCGACGCTGCAACAACGGGCCACGGACTGGCTCGACCAACGCAGCGGCGACCTTGTCGGGACCGCGTTCTCCGGGATCAACCTCACCCTCCGCGCCATCGTCGGGCTCGTGCTCACCTGGCTGCTCACCTTCCTCCTCGTGTGGGACGGCGAGCGCCTGTGGGCCTCCATGGTGGGACACGGGACGGCGACGTGGTCGAGACGACTGGACCAGGCCGGGCAGACCGCCTGGCGGTCGGTGTCCGGCTACGTTCGCGGCACCCTGGCCATCGCCACGTTCCACGGGATCGTCGTGGGGACGGCGCTCGCCGTCCTCGGCGTCCCCCTGGCGGGCCCGCTGGCCGTCGCGGTGTTCTTCGGCAGCTTCGTGCCCATCGTCGGGGCCCTCGTCGCCGGTGGTGCCGCCGTGCTCGTGACGCTCGCCACCCACGGCCTCGTCCAGGCCGGGATCATCCTGGCGCTCCTCCTCGCGGCCAACCAGACCGAGGCGCATGTCCTGCAACCCCTCGTCATGCGGCGCTTCGTCCATCTCCATCCGATCGTCACGGTCCTGTCCATCGCGGCGTTCGGTGCCGTCGGGGGGGTCGTCGGCGCGCTGATCGCCGTCCCGTTGTGCTCCGTCGTCGGGCGCGTCGTGCCCGTTCTCCTGGGCCGGGTCGAGGTAGGCGCGGACGGGGAGCCGCAACCGCCGGCCCCCGCCGACGGCGGGGGTGGCGCCGCCGGGCCCGAGGGGGAAGCAGGCGCCACCGACCCGCCGGTCGGGGACGATCCCAGCGGCCCGGAAGAGGCGTGAGTTCGGTGTGCCTGGCGGCATCCGCGAATGTGTTGCGCCGGAGCGGGAGCGCGTCGCACACTCGAGATGAGGTGAGGACGATGGCGGTCACGCTGGTGCTGCTCCGGGTCCTCATCGTGCCCGTCGTCCTGGCCGGCGCCGTCATCGTCGCGATCGACCTGCTCGCGACCGGACGCTCCGAGAGCCTCATGCGCGGCCCGCTGCGGCACCTCGCACGACCCCTGCGCCGGCTCCGCGGCCCCGCCGGCCGGGTCGTCGGGCTGGTCCCCTGGCGGCGACGCCCGGCCGAGCCGATCCCGCCCGTCCTGATCGGGCTCGAGCTGCGCCGCCTTGCCGAGGACATCCGCCGGGTCGAGGACGGCAACCAGCCGGCCAAGGCGGCGCGGCTCGCCGCGTCGACCTGGGCCTACGACTACGTGCTGCTCGACTACTGCCGCAGCGTCAACGTCCCGCTGCCTGCTGAGCGAGCGCCGCTGACGAAGCGGCAGCGCTTCGACGCCGAAGAGGCGCTCATCGGGGCCGGACACGACTGGTAGCCCCGGGGCGCGCGACCCGCTCCGCTGCCGATAGCCTGCAGCCACCCTGACCGATGGTGGGCAGCCTCACGTCCCGTCGGCTCCGGCAGGATGCGAGGATCACAGACATGGCTCGAGAGTTCACCAGCGTCGGCGTCATCGGACTCGGCACCATGGGCGCCGGCATCGTCGAGGTCGTGGCCCGCAACGGCATCGACGTCGTCGCAGTCGAGGTCGACGACGCGGGGGTCGAGCGTGGCAAGGCCGTCCTCGCCACGAGCACCGGCCGCGCGCTCGACCGCGGCAAGCTCACCCAGGAGGAGCACGACGCGCTCCACGCCCGGGTGCGCTACACGACGACCCTCGCCGATGTCGCCAGCTGTCAGCTCGTCGTCGAGGCGGTCCCGGAGAGCCTCGAGCTGAAGAAGCGGATCTTCGCCGGGCTCGATGCCGTCGTGTCCGAGGAGGCCGTGCTCGCGACGAACACCTCCTCACTCCCGGTCACCGAGATCGCCGTCGCGACCGAGCAGCCGCGCCGGGTCGTCGGCATGCACTTCTTCAATCCGGCGCCCGTCCTGAAGTTCGTCGAGGTCGTCCGGACCGTCATCACCGCCGACGACGTCGTCGAGGACGTCAAGGGTCTCGCCGAGCGGCTCGGCAAGATGCCGGTCGTCGTCGGCGACAAGGCCGGGTTCATCGCGAACGCCCTGCTCTTCGGCTACCTCAACCACGCGGTGTCCATGTACGAGAACAGGTACGCCTCGCGCGAGGACATCGACGCCGCGATGCGCTTCGGCTGCGGCTACCCGATGGGCCCACTCGCCCTGCTCGACCTCATCGGTCTCGACACGGCATACGAGATCCTCGACACGATGTACCGGCAGGGCCGGGACCGGCTGCACGCCCCCAAGCCGATCATCAAGCAGATGGTCAGTGCGGGACTGCTCGGCCGCAAGAGCGGCCGCGGCTTCTACACGTATGCCGCGCCGGGCAGCCCCGAGGTGGTCCCCGACGACCAGACGCCGGCGCTCGGCCTGCCCGAAGGGGTGGAGCTGCGGCCGGTCTCCGCGGTCGGTGTCGTCGGCTCCGGAACAATGGCGACCGGCATCATCGAGGTCTTCGCGAAGGCGGGGCACGACGTCATCTACGTCGCTCGCTCCCAGGACAAGGTCGATGCGGTGCGGGCCCGCATCGAGAAGTCCCAGGGCCGGGCGATCGAGAAGGGCCGGGCCACCCAGGAGCAGGCCGACGCCCTGCTGGCGCGGCTGACCGGCTCGACCGCGCGGGAGGACCTCGGCTCGGTCGACCTCGTCGTCGAGGCGATCGCGGAGGACCTCGGCGTCAAGCAGGACCTGTTCCGGGACCTGGACCGCATCTGCCGGCCGGGCGCGATCCTCGCGACGACGACCTCGTCGCTGCCGATCATCGACTGCGCGAAGGTCACCGGCCGTCCGCAGGACGTCATCGGGATGCACTTCTTCAACCCGGCCCAGGTCATGCGGCTCGTCGAGGTCGTGCACACCGTCTCGACCGCCCCGGAGGTCCGCGCGACGGTTCAGGACCTGTGCGGCGCGGTCGGGAAGCAGCCGGTCACCTGCGGCGACCGGAGCGGGTTCATCGTCAACGCCCTGCTCTTCCCCTACCTCAACGACGCGGTGCGGATGCTCGAGGCCAACTACGCGTCGGCCGACGACATCGACATCGCGATGAAGACCGGGTGTGGCCTGCCGATGGGGCCGTTCGAGCTCCTCGACGTCGTCGGGCTCGACGTGTCGCTCGCCATCGAGCGCGAGCTCTACACCGAGTTCCGCGAGCCCGGTTTCGCGCCGGCCCCGCTGCTCGAGCACCTGGTCACCGCGGGCTACCTCGGCCGCAAGACCGGCCGCGGCTTCCGCACCTACGCCTGAGGCGGCCCCCGGCCGCGCGTCCGATCGGGACGCGCGGGGCGGTCGCGGCGGGGAAACGACACGTCCCGGGCGTCCTTGCCCGGGACGTGTCGCCCCCTCGGGAGGGCCGCCGGGACGGCGGCGGCCCGGCGACAGGGCTCTAGGAGCCGGCGAGCGCGGGCTCGCCCGCCGGGACGTCCACCTCCGCCTGACCCACCCGGGCCGGGAGCGGCTCGAACCGTGAGGTGAAGAAGCGCAGGGTCGGCGACTCGTAGACGAACCGCAGGCCGGTGATCGACTCGCGCCGGTTCCACAGCTCGATGACCGCATCGGCGACGACGTCCATGTGCCGGTCCGTGTAGACCCGGCGCGGGATGGTCAGCCGGACCAGCTCGAGCTTGGGGTGACGGTTCTCGCCCTCCGGCGTGCGTCCGGCCGAGACGATCCCGCGCTCCATCGCCCGGACCCCCGACTCGACGAAGAGGGCGGCGGCGAGCGCCTGGGCCGGCAGGTCGTCCTGCCGCAGGTGGGGGAGGAAGGCGGCGGCGTCGATGAAGACGGCGTGGCCACCGATCGGCTGGATCACGGGGACCCCCGCGTCGATGAGCTGCTGGCCGAGGTGGCGGACCTGGCCGATCCGGCTGGCGAGGTAGTGGTCGTCGACCGCCTCGCGCAGGCCGACGGCCATCGCCTCGAGGTCGCGTCCCGCAAGGCCGCCGTAGGTCGGCATGCCCTCGTAGACGACGACGAGCTCGCGGGCCCGCAGCAGGATCTCCTCGCTGCGCATCGCGAGGAAGCCACCGATGTTGACGAGGGCGTCCTTCTTCCCCGACATCGTCAGGCCGTCGAACAGCGACATCATCTCCACGACGATGGAGGCGCACGAGCGGTCGGCGAAGCCCTCCTCGCGCTCCTGGATGAAGAAGGCGTTCTCGGCGAGGCGCGTCGCGTCGGACCAGAGGATCAGCCCGTGCCGGTCGCACACCTCCCGGACCGCCCGGAGGTTCGCCATGGAGACCGGCTGCCCACCGGCCATGTTCACCGTCACCGCGACGTTGACGTAGGCGATGTTCTCGGGCCCGACCTCGTCGATGAGCCGCTCGAGCTTGGCCAGGTCGACGTTGCCCTTGAACGGGTGGAGGCTGGTGGGGTCGTGGGCCTCGTCGATGATGACGTCGACGAACGTCCCGCCCGCGAGCTCCTGGTGCAGGCGGGTCGTCGTGAAGTACATGTTGCCCGGCACGTACTGCCCGGGGTGGATGAGGATCTTGCTGATGAGATGCTCGGCGCCGCGCCCCTGGTGGGTCGGCACGACGTAGGGGAAGCCGTAGGTCTCCTGCACCGCCCGGACGAGGTTGTCGAAGGAGCGGGCACCGGCATACGCCTCGTCGCCGAGCATGAGCGCCGACCACTGCCGGTCGCTCATCGCCGAGGTGCCGGAGTCGGTGAGCAGGTCGATCGGGCATACCCTGCTCGGGAGGAGGAAGGTGTTGTAGCCGGCGGCCTCGATGGCCTCCTGGCGCTCGGCGCGGGTGGTGACGGCGAGCGGCTCGACCATCTTGATCCGGTACGGCTCGGCGGTGCGCATCGGTGGCTCCTGTGCTGTCGTGGCCGGCGGCGCCGGGGTCGGCCGCCGGGAGGGGTGCACCGACAGCGTGCCGATCGCGGGACCGATGCACAAGTCGACGCGACGATGCTGCGACAAGTGCTCAATATGTCCATCGTAGGCGCCTTTACAGTGGTCAGGATGCGCATCACCGGACGCACTCGGCTGACACGGCCCGGTGTCCGTCTCCGGGGGGCGCCGCCGCGTAGCGTGTGCCTCGTGACCCGCACCCCCACGCTGCCCGCCCGCGCCCGGATCGTCATCGTCGGAGGTGGGGTGATCGGGGCCTCCATCGCCTATCACCTCGCCCACCTCGGCGAGAGAGACGTCCTCCTTCTCGAGCGGGACCGGCTGACGTCCGGGACGACCTGGCACGCGGCGGGGCTGATGACGTGCTTCGGGTCGTTCTCGCAGACCTCGACCGAGATGCGCCTGTACAGCCGGGACCTCTTTGCCCGGCTCGAGGCCGAGACGTCGGTCGCCACCGGCTTCCGACCGGTCGGGCTCATCGAGGCGGCGGCCGACGAGCAGCGCCTCGAGGAGTACCGCCGGGTCGCCGCCTTCCAGCGCCGGCACGGCCTTGAGGTGGACGAGATCGGTCCACGGGAGATGGCCGAGCTGTTTCCCCTGGCCCGGACCGAGGACCTGCTCGCCGGCTTCCACGTCCCGGGGGACGGGCGGGTCAACCCCGTCGACCTGACGATGGCGTTCGCCAAGGGGGCGAAGAACCTCGGTGTCCGGGTCATCGAGGGGGTCGCTGTCGGTGAGGTACTCACCCGGGCCGTCGGCCGGCTCGAGCGGGTCAGCGGGGTGCGCACCGACGCCGGTGACGTCGAGTGCGAGGTGGTCCTCAACTGCGCCGGGATGTGGGCCCGAGAGCTGGGGGAGCGCAACGGCGTCGTCATCCCCAACCAGGCCGCCGAGCACTACTACCTCATCACCGAGGCGATCGAGGGGCTCAGCCCCGACGCGCCGGTCTTCGAGGACCCCTCCTGCTATGGCTACTACCGCGAGGAGGGCGGCGGGATGATGGTCGGCCTCTTCGAGCCCGACGCCGCCGCGTGGCGGGTCGACGGCATCCCGAGCGACTTCTCGTTCGGGACCCTGCCGCCGGACTGGGAGCGGATGGGACCGTTCCTCGAGAAGGCGATGTCCCGGGTCCCGGTCACCCTCGAGGCCGGCATCCGAACGTTCTTCTGCGGGCCCGAGTCCTTCACCCCGGACCTCCAGCCCGCGGTGGGCGAGGCGCCCGGCATCCACGGCTACTTCGTCGCCGCCGGGATGAACTCGGTCGGCATCCTCTCCAGCGGCGGGCTGGGACGGGTCATGGCGCAGTGGGTGAGCACCGGAGCCCCGGACGTCGACGTCACGGCCATCTCGCTCGACCGCTTCCACGACCACCAGCTGACCCCCGCCTACCGGGCGGCCCGGACGAGCGAGATCCTCGGGACCGTCTATGCCGCGCACACGCCCGGTGCCCAGCTGAGCCGGGTCCGCGGCATCCGCCGCTCGCCCGTCCACGACCGGTTGGCCGCCCAGGGGGCGTTGTTCCGGGACGTCAGCGGCTGGGAGAGCCCGGACTGGTATGCCGGGGCCGGTGCGACGCCGCGGGCCGAGCCGGCGTGGGGCCGGGCGGCGTGGTTCGAGCAGTGGGCGGCCGAGCACCGTGCCGTCCGTGCGGGCGTCGGGCTCATCGACATGTCGTTCATGGCGAAGTTCGAGGTGGAGGGGCCGGACGCCGCCGTGGTCCTGGACCGGATGTCGGCGGGCGCCGTGGCCGGGGAGGCGGGACGGATCACCTACACCCAGTGGCTCGACGTCGACGGGCGGATCGAGGCCGACGTCACCGTGACCCGCCTCGCCGGGGAGCACTTCCTCGTCGTCGCGTCCGACACCGCCCACGGACGCGCGCTCGCCCTCCTGCGGCGGGCGGGCGCCGAGGCCGACGTGACGGTTCGGGACGTGACCGGCTCCTTCGCCCAGCTGAACCTCCAGGGGCCCCGATCGCGCGAGCTGCTCTCGAGGGTGTCCGCTGCCGACCTGTCCACGCAGGCCTTCCCGTTCCGGACCGCACGGTGGGTGGACGTGGGGTTCGCGCGGGTGCTGTGCGTGCGGATCACCTACGTCGGCGAGCTGGGCTACGAGCTGTACGTCCCCGCCGAGATGGCCGGCCATGTCTATGAGCGGCTGACCGAGGTGGGGGCGTCGATGGAGTTGGCCCACGTCGGCCTCAGGGCCCTGTCCAGCCTGCGGCTCGAGAAGGGTTACCGCGACTTCGGGCACGACATCGACAACACCGACTGCCCGTTCGAGGTCGGCCTCGGCTTCGCCGTGGCGCTGGACAAGCCGGGCGGCTTCGTGGGTCGCGAGGCGCTCCTGGCGCGTCGCGACCTCGGGGTGCCCCATCGTCGCCTCGTCCAGGTGCTCCTGACCGACCCCGAGCCCCTGCTCCATCATGGTGAGCCAGTGCTGCGAGACGGGGTGGCCGTCGGCGAGGTACGGGCCGGCTCCTACGGCTGGACCCTCGGGGGAGCGGTCGGCCTCGCGATGGTCGAGGGCGACGAACCGGTCACCCGCGACTGGCTCGACGCGGGCACCTGGACCGTGGACGTCGCGGGCCGCCCGGTGGCGGCCACCCTCTCGCTGCGTCCGCTGTACGACCCGACCAGCGCCCGGGTCACCGGCTGAGCCGGGCCCGCCCATCGCGGCCTGCGGAAGACGGGAGAGAGTCGAGGCAACCTTCCGACCGTCGCCGGCGTCTGGAGGGATGAACGCGTGCAGGGGACGCGTTGCAGTGGAGGGCGAGCGTGCTGGTTCAGGGGCGGCACGCTCGCCCTTCCCGTGCCCGCGCTCCGCGGTCCGCCGCGCCGATGGCTGGCGATCGGTCCCTTCGCGGGGCCCGGAAGGGACCGATCCCCACCCCTGGGCCGCGGCCGCCGGCCGCCTGGGAGAATGGCGCCATGCCTCGCGCGAACCGCCGTCGTCGTGACGACGCCCCGCTCGACCTCGGCCGGCTGGCCGGGACGGTGCCGAGCGAGGAGCGCTATCTGGGCCGGCTGTGGAGCGTGCGCCGGATCTCCGGGGCCTCTTCGACGCGGGCCTACCTCTGCCCCGGCTGCCAGCAGGACATCGTCCCCGGGACCCCACACGTCGTCGCGTGGCCGGCCGACGGGGCGGGCGGGCTCGCGGACCGGCGGCACTGGCACACCGGGTGCTGGTCCGCACGGGAGCGGCGCCGCCCCGGGGGCGCGGTCCGCTGACCCCGGCACCGGCCGCCGACGCTAGGCGCGCTCCTGGCGTGGCAGCAGCACCTCGTCGTAGAGCAGGAGCAGGCCGGCCGCGACCGGGATGGCGATGAGGGCGCCGAGCACTCCGAGCAGCGTGCCACCGGTGAGGGCCGCGACGACCGTCACCGCTCCCGGGACGGCGATGGTGCTCGACATGATCCGAGGCATGACGACGTAGTTCTCGACCTGCTGGTAGACGATGTAGTAGACGATGGCGATGATCGCCTTGGTCGGGTCGTCGAAGAAGGCGACGGTGGCCACGACGATCGCACCGAGGGTCGCCCCGACCATGGGGACGAGGCCGAGGAAGCCGACCGCGACGGCGAGGACGGCGGCGTAGGGGATGCCGACGATCATCATCATCACCCACGACATGAACCCGTTGACCGAGGCGACCGCGACCTGCCCCACGGCGTAGGAACCGGTGCGGCGCATGATCGCCTCGGACAGCGACTCGACGCGCTCGCGACGGCTGGCCGGGACGACGGCATACGCCGCCCGCTTCATCCGGGGCAGGGAGCCGAGGAAGTACAGGGTGAGCACGAGGATCGTGAAGGCCTGGAAGACGCCGTTGAGGACGACCCGGCCGACACCGAAGATCCCGCCGAGGACCTGCGAGATGAAGGTCTGGTCGGTCGCCTTGTTCGTCAGCTCCTGCTGGATCTTGTCGACGACGTGGTAGTTCCTGTCGAGCCTGCGCACCCAGCCGGAGTCGAGGACGTGCTGGACGTACCCCGGCACCTGACCGGCGAGGTCGGTGCCCTGGGTGACGACCGGGGGGATGACGAGCATCCCGAGCAGGACGAAGACGACCGTTGCGCCGATGAACACGACGAGGACGGCCAGCCCGCGCCGCAGGCCGCGGGCCGTCAGCGCCTCGACGATCGGGTTGAGCGCGAGGGTGAGGAAGAAGGAGATCAGGAGGATCGTCAGGACCGTCGTGAGCTGGCCGAGGGCGGTCCACAACCCGATCGCCACGAGGGCGCCGAGGGCGCCGTAGAAGCCGAGGTAGAACGGCGAGTGCCGGCTGAGCGGCACCCCGGCGACCCCGAATGCCGGAGCGGGCGTCGGCTCCGGCGCCGGCGGGTCGGACTCGTGGTGCGCTCCCGTGGCGCCGCGCAGCACCTCTCGCTGCCGGCGTCGGTACTCGGCCCAGCGCCCCACGGGGCCCAGGGGTGTCGACAGCCTCACGACTGGCACCCTAACGGCCCGGGGCGATGGCGGCGCCCAGGCGCCGCCATCGCCCCGGCGCTCAGGCGTCTTGGAAGCGGTTGATGGCGCTCTCGAACGTCGCCCGCTTCTCCTCGTCGGTCACCCCGAGGCCCTTCTCGGGGGCGAGGGCGAGCACGCCGACCTTGCCCTGGTGCGTGTTGTGGTGCACCTCGAGCGCGGCCTGCCCCACCTCCTCGAGCGGATAGGTCCTGGACAGCGTCGGGTGGATGAGTCCGCGCCTGATGAGCGAGTTGGCCTCCCAGGCCTCCCGGTAGTTCGCGAAGTGGGAGCCGATGATCCGTTTGAGGTTCATCCACAGGTACCGGTTGTCGTACTCGTGGAGGTAGCCGCTCGTCGAGGCGCAGGTGACGATCGTGCCGCCCTTGCGGGTGACGAACACGCTCGCCCCGAACGTCTCCCGCCCGGGGTGCTCGAAGACGATGTCGACGTCCGACCCTCCGGTCAGCTCGCGGATGTCGGCGCCGAAGCGGCGCCACTCCTTCTGGTCCTGGGTGTTGTCGTCCCTCCAGAACCGGTAGCCCTCGGCGTTGCGGTCGATGACCAGGTCGGCGCCCATCGAGCGGCAGATCTCCGCCTTCTCGGGACTGGAGACGACACAGACCGGCGTCGCGCCGCCCGCGAGGGCCATCTGGGTGGCGTAGGAGCCGAGTCCGCCCGATGCGCCCCAGATGAGGACGCGGTCGCCGAGCTTCATCGCCGCGCCGTTCCTGGAGATGAGCTGCCGGTATGCCGTGGAGTTGACCAGGCCGGGGGCGGCCGCCTCCTCCCAGGTGAGGTGGTCCGGCTTGGGCATGAGCTGGTTGGCCTTGACGATCGCGAGCTCGGCGAGGCCGCCGAAGTTGGTCTCGAAGCCCCAGATGCGCTGCTCCGGGTCGAGCATCGTGTCGTTGTGGCCGTCGTGGTTCTCCAGCTCGACGGACAGGCAGTGCGCCACGACCTCCTGGCCCGGCTTCCACAGGTGCACGCCCGGACCGGTGCGGAGCACGACGCCGGCGAGGTCCGAGCCGACGATGTGGTAGGGCAGGTCGTGGCGTTTGGCGTACGGCGAGGTCCGGCCGTAGCGCTCGAGGAAGGAGAAGGTCGGCATCGGCTCGAAGATCGAGGTCCACACCGTGTTGTAGTTGATCGCGCTCGCCATGACGGCGACGAGCGCCTCGCCGGGGGCGAGCTCCGGGACGGGCACGTCGTCGATGTGGAGGGAGCGGCGCGGGTCCTTCTCGCGGGAGGGCAGGTCGGCGAACATGTCGACCTCGTCCTTGTGCACCGTGGCGGCGCGGTAGGACTCGGGGATCTCGAGGCCCTCGTAGGTCTCCTGGTTCCGGTCGCCGGACATGATCGCCGCGCGGATCTGCTCCATGGGACTGCCTCCTGGCCGGGCCGGCCGGTCGTTCGGGTCGTGCTGATCTGGTGGGTCGTTGCCAACCTAACCTGACCCGGACCCGCTGGCGAGGCTGGGCCGACGCGAGGCGTCGCTGTCGACGCCGCCGACCCTACCGGTGAGTAACCGCCGCGGTACAGGGGGAGGCGGGCCCGAGATCGAGGACGGCATACCGCGCCCCGGGCACGAGCACCCGGCAACCGTGGGCGCCGGCCCAGGCCATCGCGGCGCCGGCCGCCGTGCCGACCATGCCCGGTGGGGTCCCCGTGCCGCTCCACCGGTCGTACGGCCCGGCGAGGACGACGTAGCGCAACCGTCCGGAGGTGACGAACCGGCTCAGCTGCGCGGTCGTGGGGAAGCCCGCCTGGCCGGTGAAGCCGCCGAGGGCCAGCACCGGCCGCCCGAGCTGCAGCTGCAGCTCGCTCGCCGGCGTGGCGGTGACGACCGCTGCGGCCCAGCCGGAGGCGGCCGGCCGGGCGCGACGGAGGAAGGAGAGGAGGGCGGGGGAGTAGGGCACATGGCCCGAACCGGACTCGACGGGCCCGGCGAGCGGGTCGGCGCCGCGGACCTGATGGCGCAGGGTCGAGGCCGCGAAGACGACCGGGCCGAGGAGCAGCGCGACGGCCATGGCGGCGGCGCTCGCCGCCCGCAGCGGCGCCCCGACCGCCGCAGCGTTCGCTACGGCCCCACCGGCGAGGACTCCCGCTGCGGCCAGCCCGCCGGCCAGGAGGACGGCCGGGCGCCAGCCGGCCAGTGAGGGGTAGGTCCCCAGCACCCACGCCGCGTAGCCGGCCAGGCCGAGGGTCACCGCGGCCAGACCGAGGGGCGCCGCCCAGCCCGGCCGCCGCAGCAGGACCCGGACCTGTGCCGCCCCGATCCCGGCGAGCCCGGCGACCGCCGGGGCCAGGAGGTCGGTGTAGTAGGGGTGCATCGCCCCGCCCATCGTGCTGAAGACGAGGGCGGTGACGCCGAGCCAGCCGCCGAAGAGGAGCTCACCGTCCCCGAGCGGGCCAGGCCGGCGCCGCAGCGCGCCGACGACCGCGGCGGCGAGAACGACGACGGCCGCGGGCAGGAGCCAGCCGACCTGGCCCGCGAACGGGGCCGAGACGAGCCGGCCGAGGCCGGGCAGTCCCTTGACCGGGGAGGCGTGGGCCGGGCCGCCGGCGACGAGCCGCAGCAGCCCGTTCTGGCCGAGGATGACCGAGACGATGCTGCCCGTTCGTGAGTCGGGGAACGGCCGCCCCGCCGGCGGGGTGAGGACGTCGAGGGCCACCCAGCTGAGGCCGGTGACGAGCGCGACGCCGCCGACGACGGCGACCGCCCGACCGGCAGAGGAGAGGGCCGCCCCGCGTGGCCGGCGAGGGCCGCGCCCGGCGAGCCGACCGCGCAGCAGCACGGCGGCCAGGGCCGGCACCGGCAGGAGCGCCACGAGCCACTTGGTGAGGAAGGCGGCCCCGAGCAGAGCGCCGAGGAGGACGAGCCAGCCGGTGCGGGGGGACCGCGCGGCGCGGACGGTGACGTAGGCGGCGGCGGTCATCAGGAGGGTGAGGAGGGTGTCGGGGTCGTCGAACCGGGCGAGGACGAGCACGACCGGGGTCGAGGCGAAGGCGAGGGCCGCGGCGAGGGCCGCGAAGCGCCCGGCGACGAGTCGCACGGTGAGGGCGAGGAGGAGAGCCGTCGCGAGGGTCTCGAGGAGCTGGGGCAACGCCACGCTCCACGGGTGCAGCCCGAGGAGGCGGACGGCGAGCGCCATCGGCCAGAACGCCAGCGGGGGCTTGTCCGTCGCCGTCATCGCGGTGAGGTCGGGGGTGGCGAAGAGCGCGGCCCGCCAGCTCGCCGCACCCGCTTGTGCGACGGCCGCGTAGTACTGGTTCATCCAGCCGATGGAGGGCAGGCCCCAGGCGTAGAGGGCGGCAGCGCCGCCGAGGACGAGGCCGAGCAGCAGGCGATGGGACCGGGCGGCGGCCCGGGGCACATCGACGCTCATGCGCCCGAGGCTGGACCTCGATCCTGCGCAGCGGGTGCCAGCCGGCTCAACGCCGGCTGTGGGGATGCTGCGGTTCGGCTGTCAGCGGGCGGGCTCGACGAGCTCGACGAGGATCCCGCCGGCGTCCTTGGGGTGGATGAAGTTGACCCGCGAGCTCGCCGTCCCCCGCTTGGCCTCGGGGTAGAGCAGCCGCATGCCGCGCTCGCGCAGGGTCGCGCTGACCGCGTCGATATCCTCGACCCGATAGGCCATCTGCTGGATCCCGGGGCCGGACCGGTCGAGGAACTTGGCGATCGTCGACTCCGGGGTGAGGGGCGCCAGCAGCTGGATGTGGCTGCCGGACCCACCGACGGCCATCATCGCCTCACGGACCCCCTGCTCCTCGTTCGTCTCCTCGTGGGCGAGCGTCATGCCGTAGGTGTCGCGGTAGAACGCGATCGCCTCGTCGAGGTCGACGACGGCCACCCCGACGTGGTCGATGGCAGTGAACAGGCTGGTGGTCTCGTCCGTCATGTCTCCAGCCTAGGTGCGCCCGGCCGGGGGTCCGCTCGCCCGGGGTGAGCAGTTCGTCACGCTCGTCCGCCTGCCTGCTCGCCCCGGCCTGGGAGGGAGGGCCCGCCCCGAAGTAGAGTGCCGGAAGGAGCCGGTCGTCGACGTCGGCGACCCGGCCCGCACACCCGGACAACGACGTTGGAGGCCCAGCCATGACTACCGATCCCACTGTCATCGTCGCCGGCGCCCGCACCCCCATGGGGCGGATGAGCGGCTCCCTCAAGGGCTTCTCGGGCTCCGACCTCGGCGGCTTCGCCATCGCGGGCGCTCTCGAGAAGGCCGGGGTGGCGCCGACCGACATCGACTACGTCATCATGGGCCAGGTGCTCACGGCCGGGGAGGGCCAGATCCCGGCCCGCCAGGCGGCCGTCAAGGCCGGCATCCCGATGAGCGTTCCCGCCCTCACCGTCAACAAGGTCTGCCTCTCCGGCATCGACGCCATCGCCCTGGCCGACCAGCTCATCCGGCTCGGTGAGTTCGACGTCATCGTGGCCGGGGGCCAGGAGTCGATGACGAACGCCCCGCACCTGCTCGAGAAGAGCCGCGACGGCTTCAAGTACGGTGACGTCCGGCTCCACGACCACATGGCGTACGACGGCCTCCACGACATCTTCACGAACCAGGCGATGGGGACGCTGACCGAGTCGGCCAACTGCGCCGACACGAAGGTGTCCCGCGAGGAGCAGGACGCCTTCGCCGCCCGCAGCCACCAGCTCGCGGCGCGGGCCTGGAAGGACGGCCGCTTCGACGAGGAGGTCATCACCGTCCAGATCCCGCAGCGCAAGGGCGACCCGATCGACTTCAGGTCCGACGAGGGGATCCGCGGTGAGACGACCGCTGAGTCCCTCTCCGGGCTGCGGCCCGCCTTCGCCAAGGACGGGACGATCACCGCCGGGTCAGCGAGCCAGATCTCCGACGGTGCCTGCGCGGTCGTCGTCATGAAGAAGTCCAAGGCGGAGGAGCTCGGGCTGACCTGGCTCGCCGAGATCGGCGCGCACGGCGTCGTGGCCGGGCCGGACTCGAGCCTGCAGTCCCAGCCGTCCGAGGCGATCAGGGCGGCGTGCGCCAAGGAGGGCATCGACCCCGCCTCCCTCGATGTCGTCGAGATCAACGAGGCGTTCGCCGCCGTCGGGCTCACCTCGACCAAGGAGCTCGGGCTGGACCCGGAGATCGTCAACCCCAACGGTGGTGCCATCGCCCTCGGCCATCCGCTCGGGATGTCCGGCGCCCGGATCGTCCTCACCCTCGCTCACGAGCTGAAGCGGCGCGGCGGTGGCGTCGGCGCGGCCTCCCTCTGCGGTGGCGGCGGCCAGGGCGACGCCCTCATCATCCGCGTCCCGGCGTCGGCCTGAGCGCCGGTCGGGCCGGCGGCATACTCCGGGAGGGCCGAGCCGTTCCCGACCCCCCACTCGTCGACGTCCCCGCCCTGGTCGCCGAGGCAAGGGCGGGGCGTCCGCGTGCGGTTGCCCGGCTCATCTCCCTCGTCGAGGATGAGCACCCCGCGCTGCGCGAGGTGATGGCGGCGCTCGCGCCGCACACCGGCCACGCCCACATCGTCGGCGTGACCGGCGCCCCCGGCGTGGGGAAGTCGACGTCGACGAGCGCCCTCGTCGGCGCACTCCGGGCGGCCGGACACCGGGTCGGCGTCCTCGCCGTCGACCCCTCCTCCCCCTTCTCGGGAGGAGCCCTGCTCGGCGACCGGGTCCGGATGCAGGACCACACGACCGACCCCGAGGTCTTTATCCGTTCGATGGCCTCGCGGGGCCACCTCGGCGGGCTGGCCTGGGCGACGCCGCAGGCCCTGCGGGTACTCGACGGGGCCGGCTGTGACGTCGTCATCGTCGAGACGGTCGGCGTCGGCCAGTCCGAGGTCGAGGTCGCCGGGCTCGCGGACACGACGGTCGTCCTCCTCGCCCCGGGGATGGGGGACGGCGTCCAGGCCGCGAAGGCGGGGATCCTCGAGATCGGCGACGTGTTCGTCGTCAACAAGGCCGACCGGGCCGGCTCCCACCAGGCCGTCCGCGACCTGCGCACGATGGTCGCGATGGCCGCCGCCCGCGACGCGGGCGGATGGGTCCCGCCCGTCCTGCCCACCGTCGCCACCTCGGGCGAGGGCGTCGCCGAGGTCGCCGCGGCCGTCGACGCACACCTCGCGCATCTGCGCGTGACCGACGGCCTGCGCGAGCGGCGGGTACGGCGGGCGGCCGACGAGATCACCGCTCTCGCGCTCGGCCGGCTGCGGGCGCGGATGGGCGGCCTCGGTGACGGCGCCGGGCTGCGGGCCCTCGCCGAGCAGGTCGTCGACTCAGGCACCGACCCGTATGCCGCCGCCGACGAGCTGGTCGGTCGCCTCACCTGACCGGCGCTCTCCACTACCGTGCTCCGTGTGCCCAAGCCCGTCCGCCTGTCCTTCGACCCCATCGCGCGCGCGGCGGAGCTGTGGCGCCGGCGGTGGGGCGCCCGGTCCCGGTCGGCGTCGATGGCCAGCGCGACGTCGATCATGCGGGTCCAGCAGCTGCTCCTGTCGCAGTTCGACGCCATCGCCGGGCGGCACGGTCTCAGCTTCGCCCGCTACGAGGCCCTCGTCCTGCTCGCCTTCAGCAGGGACGGGCGGCTGTCGATGTCGCGGATCGGCGAACGGCTCATGGTCCACCCGACGAGCGCCACGAACACGATCCAGCGGCTGGCCGCGGCCGGGTTCGTCGAGCGGGTCCCCAACCCCGAGGACCGGCGCGGGACGTTCGCCGTCATCACGGACGCGGGCCGGGCGGCGATGGAGGCGGTGACGGCGGACCTCGAGGCGGTCGACTTCGGGCTCGGGATGCTCGACGCCGACCAGCACGCCGCACTGTTCGACATCCTCCGGTCGGTGCGGGTCGGCGCGGACGACTTCGACCCAGCGGACGGCTGACGTGGGAGATTTGTCGTCTCCTCGTGCGTTTGTCATGGTTGACAGCGATCCCGGCGGCCCAACCCGGCCCGCCCCTGCACGTGAGGAACTGACCCCATGCCCCGCTCCGCCGCCAAGGTGGTCGGCGTCGTCCTGGCCCTGCTCGGCCTGGTGCTGACCGGCGCCGGCTCCTGGTTCGCCGCCCACCTCGGCGGCACCGGGACGGCCACCTTCACCGCGCGCCCCGGCTCGGCGACGCCCCTCCTCATCGACCCTTCGATCCTCAACCGGATCGACGGCCCGGTCCGGGTGACCGCGACCGGTGCGGCCGGGTCGACCGTGTGGATGGGCCTGGCCGCCCCCTCCGACGCCGCGGCCGTCGTCGGCTCGGCGGAGCGGCTCGTCGTCACCGGTGTGAGCGTGCGGGACTGGAGCGCGACGACGAGGCGCACCGGCAACAGGTCTCTCGATGCCGCCCGGACGGCGGACGTCTGGCAACGACATGCCTCGAGCCGGCGTGAGGCCACGCTGACCGTCCGCCAGGCGCAGGCTCCCCAGACACTGCTCATCGACACCGGCGGCGGCGACCTCGAGACGGTGACCATCTCCTGGGTGCACAAGGCGTGGTTCGTCCAGGCCATCGTCAGCGCCCTGCTGGGCCTGGCTCTTCTCGCGGGCGGCGCCCTCCTGCTCTGGCCGCGCGCCGGTGGCTCGGACTCGGGCTCGGCCGCTCACTCCTCCCGGCTGGGGGTGGCGGCATGACCGGGCGCACCCCGGGCCCAGGCCGCGTCGCGGCGGTCGGCCTCGCCCTCGTCGTCGGGCTGGCCCTCGGTGGGTGTGGCTTCGGTGACGCAATGGTCGGCATCCACGACGCTCCGACGGAGAACGTCACCGGGGCCGCCATCGGCCAGGACACCGCGCAGGAGATCGCCACGCGGGTCCTCGACGACGCCCGCGCGGCTTCGTCGGCGACCGGCTCGGACGCCGCCGCGGCTCAGAAGGCCGTGCTGAGCGGCGCAGCCCTTGCCGTGGCCCGCGCGGCCACTGCCACGCATAGCGTCGACGACGGCGACGTCGCGCCGCTGACGACCCCCGACGCCCCGAAGATCCTCGCCGTCTCCCAGGGCAAGGAGTGGCCGCGGGCGATCCTCGCCGCGACCCTCGACGAGGCCCAGAGCAAGCAGTATCTCGACGTCCTCGTCTCGCAGAGCGCGACGTCGCCCTACACCCTGGCCGCGACGGTGCCGATGCACGGAGGGAGGTCCATCCCGGCCCTCGGCGAGTTCGCCGACGGTGCCCCGCTCGTCGCGCCGGACGACGGCTCGGGCATGGTCGCCTCGCCCCAGGACGTCCTTGCCCAGTATGCCGCCGCGCTGACCTACCCCAAGCCCGCGAAGGCCGCAGCGGTGGCCACCGACGACCCCTTCGCCGACCTCCTCATGGCCAACGCGAAGGCTCAGGCCCGCTCGCTCGGCAAGCTCGGCAAGCTCACCGTCACCCAGCAGGTCATCGAGGGTGACACGATCTCCTTCCGCCTCGCCGACGGGGGCGCCGTGACCTTCGGCCTCCTCAAGCGGACCGACAAGATCGTGCTCGGCAAGAAGGCCAAGGAGCTCCGGCTCCCGAGCACGTACGCCACGCTGAGCGGCAAGAAGACGGTGAAGGAGCGCCTCACCGTCGTCTCGCTCGAACCGGTCGTCCTCGTCGTGCCGACGTCGGGCAAGGCCAACGCCGTCGGCGGCCACGAGCAGATCGTCTCGGCCCGCGGCAGGTAGTCACCCGAGGGCCCCCGGCCCGTCCCACCCCGCCGTCCCACCCACGCAGCCCCCGTTTGGGAGAATCAGACCATGACCGACCAGCCCACCGCCCCCGGCACCTCCCGCGCCGTCGACCTGTCCGGGATCCAGGCCATGACCACGCCGACAACCGCGACCGCCGGTGCCGGCCCCCGGCCCGCCGGAGGGGGGCGCCGCCCGCTACCCGACGGACTGGTCATCGAGGTCACCGACGCCACCTTCCAGGACGCGGTGACCAAGAGCCTGACGGTCCCGGCGATCCTCGTCGTCTGGTCCTCCCAGCACCCGCAGTCGGCCGAGTTCGCCCAGAGCCTGGCCCAGATCGCCGCCGGCTACGACGGGCGGCTCTTCGTCGTCTCGGCCGACCTGGCAACCAACCAGGGGCTGCTCCAGGCGTTCCAGCCGCTGCTCGTCCAGGCCTTCGGGCAGCCGGCCATCCCGGCCACCTTCGCCCTCCTCCAGGGCCAGCCCGCCCCGCTGTTCCCCGGCGTCGCCGGCGAGCAGGAGATCAGGGGCGTCATCGACCAGCTCCTCCAGCTCGCCGTCCAGAACGGCATCAGCGGCCGGGTCGAGTTCGGTCCGGTCCCCGGGGCGGAGGACGCCGAGCCCGAGGTGCCCCCGTTGCACCAGGAGGCCTATGACGCGATCGACCGCGGGGACCTCGCCGGCGCCGTCGCGGCCTACGAGCGGGCGCTCGCCGCCGACCCCAAGGACCACGAGGCCGAGCTGGGGTTGGCCCAGGTGCGGCTCATGCAGCGGGTGGAGGGGCTCGACGCCCAGGCCGCCCGGGCGGCGGCGGCCGCGGACCCGGCCGATGTCGACGCCGCGGTGCGGGTGGCCGACCTCGACCTCCTCGGCGGCCATGTCGAGGACGCCTTCACCCGGCTGCTCGATCTCGTCCGGACCACGGCCGGCGAGGACCGGGACCGGGTCCGGACCCACCTCATCGAGCTGTTCTCCGTCGTCGGCAACGCGGACGAGCGGGTCAAGCGGGGCCGCACCGCCCTCATGAGCGCGCTGTTCTGACCGGCCCCGCTCCGGTGGAGCGTCACCCCAGCGCCGCGGCGACGACCTCCCTGGCCTCGTCCTGGACCTGGACGAGGTGGTCGTGGCCGCGGAAGGACTCCGCATAGATCTTGTAGACGTCCTCGGTGCCCGAGGGCCGGGCCGCGAACCAGGCCGACTCGGTGACGACCTTGAGGCCGCCGATCGGGGCGCCGTTGCCCGGCGCCTCGGTGAGGGTGGCCGTGATCGGCTCTCCCGCGAGGCGGTCGGCGGTGACGTCGGCCGGTGAGAGGGCGGCCAGCTTGGCCTTCTGCTCCCGGTCCGCCGGGGCGTCGATCCGGGCGTATGCCGGCTCGCCGTGCTTGTCGGTCAGCTCGGCGTAGTGCTCGCTCGGGGTCCGGCCCGTCGCGGCGAGGATCTCGGAGGCGAGGAGGGCGAGGAGGATGCCGTCCTTGTCCGTCGTCCACGTCCGGCCGTCCCGGCGGAGGAACGACGCGCCGGCCGACTCCTCCCCGCCGAAGCCGAACGAGCCGTCGATGAGTCCGGGGACGAACCACTTGAACCCGACCGGCACCTCGACGAGCGGGCGGTGCAGGGTCTCGGCGACCTTGTCGATCATCGAGCTGGACACGAGGGTCTTGCCGATCCGGGCGCTCTCGGGCCAGTCCGGGCGGGCTCCGCCGAAGAGGTAGCCGATGGCGACGGCGAGGAAGTGGTTCGGGTTCATCAGTCCGGCATCGGGCGTGACGATGCCGTGCCGGTCGGCGTCGGCGTCGTTGCCGGTCGCGATGTCGTACTCGTCGCGGCGCTCGATAAGCGAGGCCATCGCGGAGGGGGAGGAGCAGTCCATCCGGATCTTGCCGTCCCAGTCGAGCGTCATGAACCGCCAGGTCGCGTCGACGAGCGGGTTGACGACGGTGAGGTCCAGCCCGAGCCGCTCGGCGATGTCACCCCAGTAGCCGACGCTCGCACCCCCGAGCGGGTCGGCGCCGATCCGCACGCCCGCCTCGCGGACCCGGTCGAGGTCGAGTACCGAGGGGAGGTCGGCGACGTAGGTCCCGGTGAAGTCGTAGCCCTGGGCCTGGGCCCGGGCGCGGCCGAACGGGATCCGGGCGACACCGGAGAGTCCGGCGCGGATGAGCGCGTTCGCTCGTTCGGCGATGACCTTCGTCGCGTCGGTGTCCGCCGGGCCCCCGTGCGGCGGGTTGTACTTGAAGCCGCCGTCGCTCGGCGGGTTGTGCGAGGGCGTGACGACGATGCCGTCCGCCAGGCCCGGTCCGCTCGTGCGCCCCCCGTTGGCCCGAATGATCGCGTGCGACACCGCCGGGGTGGGGGTGTAGCCGTCCCGGTCGTCGACGAGGACGGCGACGTCGTTGGCCGCGAGGACCTCGAGCGCCGTGCTCCAGGCGGGCTCGCTGAGACCGTGGGTGTCCCGGCCCATGAAAAGGGGACCGTCGTAGCCCTGCTCGTTCCGGTAGTCGCAGATCGCCTGGGTCGTCGCGAGGATGTGGGCCTCGTTGAACGAGGTCTTCAGGCTCGACCCGCGGTGGCCTGAGGTCCCGAACGCAACCTGTTGGTCGACGTCCTCGGGGTCCGGGACCCGGGTGTAGTACGCGGTGACGAGGGCGGCCACGTCGACGAGGTCCCGAGGCTGGGCGGGCGTTCCGGCGCGTGAGTCGGTCATGGCCCCATCTTGGCACTGCTCCCTCACGGCGCGAGGCGGCGCCGGCGTGCGGACCGCTGCGGGCGGCAGACCCGTCCGTGGCGGAGGGGCCGGAGGGGCCGCTACCCGCCCCCCGCGGCGACGCGCGTGGCCTCGGCCACCGGGTCACCGCCGAGGGCGCGCCAGACGGTGTCGGCGATCTCCCGCGGCCACTGTGCGGACGGAGCCTTGCCGGCCCAGGCGAGGGAGTACCACGAGCCGGTGAGGATCGAGATGGCGAGGTCGGCGTCGATGTCCGGCGGGAGCAGGCCGCGCTGCACCGCCTCACCGAGGACGGCGGCGATCCGCTCCCATCGCGGCTGGACGATTCGCTCGTGGTAGGTCTCGCGGATCGGCTGCTCGACGCCGTCGGTGATCATGACCCCGGCCAGCGAGATGGCGCCCGTGTCGCTGATGCAGTGCCGGAAGTGCTCCATCTCGCGGATGAGGTCGAGGTAGGGGTCGCCGGTATGGACGGGCGGGTCGGTGGCCGCCAGCCAGGCGACGGCGGCGATGAGGAGCTCGATCTTGCCGCTCCAGCGCCGATAGATCGCCGGCCGCGTCGTGCCCGCCTCCGCCGCGACGGCGGCGATGGAGAACCCGCCGATCCCGTGCTTGGAGAGGTGCTCGAGGGCGACGTACATGACGGCCTCGTCGATCATCGGATCGCGTCGGCGACCCGGCCGAGGTGCGGTGGTCGCCGGTCCCGTCATGGGACCTCAGGCTAGGAACCCGGCGACACCGTGTCCAGATGCTGTTGCGTGACGATGCAGGAGTGTAATAAATCACAGCCGATGTGGTACCCCCGGGGGCTTACCTGGCCGTACGTTGGATGCGTGGTGAACAGCCCGACCGGATGTCTGGAGGGCCGACGCGAATCGGCCCTCGACACAGGGTTTCTCACTCGTCGGGTGCCATCGGCGACGATTCCCGTCCGGTCCACGCTTCCCCACCTCGGACGGCCTCACGACCGCCCACCCCCGGCCACCCCGACGACGGGGTCCACCACCACCGGCACGCCTGCGCGTGCCACCAGATAGAGAGGCACCACCATGACCGTCGCCATCGAGGAGCTCAAGGAAATCGCGGCCGACCAGGTCGTCGACGCCCGCGGGACGGGCTGCCCCGGTCCGATCCTCGCCGCCAAGAAGAACATCGGCAAGGTCCCGGTCGGCGGGATCATGGAGGTCCAGGCGACCGACTCCGGCACCCTGAAGGATCTCCCCGCGTGGTGCAAGAAGATGGGGCACGACTTCCTGGGTCACTTCGAGGAGGCCGGCTACCTGCGGCTGTTCCTCAAGAAGATGAAGTGAGCCAGCCCGTGTCGGACCACGCGGACGCCGGGTTCACCCCGCGCATCCTCGTCTTCTCCACGAACAACATCTCCGACCCCGGGATCGACCTCGCCGGTAGCCGCCACCTGCACTACTCGGCCACGGTCTCGACGCTCGCGGTGCCGTGCAGCAGCGGCATCAAGCCGTCGTGGATCGCCCACGCCTTCGAGCGCGGGATCGATGGAGTGTTCCTGGCCTCGGACGGCGAGGAGTGCGCGTATCTGCCCGACTGCGCCGAGCGGACGGCTCGCCTCGCCAGGATGGCTCAGGAACTCATGCAGCAGAGGGGTTTCGAGGCGCAGCGCCTGAAGATGGCGGCCGTGTGCTCCGTGTGCGCCGAGCCCTTCGTCAACCACATGCGCGAATTCTCTGAGTCCCTCGCGGCACTGGGCCCGGCGCCCGTACCGGTGGGCTGAGCAGAGACGGAAGGAGACCACACCGTGGACACGACCAAGAAGACGATCATCGTCTTCAGCGGAGACCTCGACAAGATGCTGGCCGCGTTCGTCATCGCCAACGGCGCTGCGGCCATGGGTGACGACGTGACGATGTTCTTCACCTTCTGGGGCCTCAACGCGTTGCGCAAGCCGGGCTCGACCTCGTCCGAGGGCAAGTCCGCGCTGCAGAAGATGTTCGGCAAGATGCTGCCCAAGACGCCGAGCGATGCCGGCCTGTCGCGGATGAACATGGGCGGCATGGGCTCACGCATGATGAAGAAGGTCATGCAGGAGCAGCACGTCGACTCCCTCGAGCAGATGCGCGAGATCGCGATCGAGCAGGAGATCACGATGATCGCCTGCACGATGTCGATGGACGTCATGGGCCTGGCCAAGGAGGAGCTCATCGACGGCGTCGAGTTCGCCGGCGTCGCGTCCTACCTCGGCGACGCCGACGAAGCGAACGTCAACCTCTTCATCTAGGCGCGGTGCCCGCGCTCGTCCCGACGCCGGGGACGAGCCGGGCTGCGCCCCTCACGACGGTCTGGGACTGGAGCTAAGCACATGGACTATGACGTCCTCGTCATCGGCAGCGGAATCGGAGGCATGGAGTCCTCGCTCAAGTTGGGCGACATGGGCTACAAGGTCCTGCTGGTCGAGAAGGAAGCAAGCGTCGGCGGGCGGATGATCCTCCTGTCCAAGGTGTTCCCCACCCTGGACTGCGCCAGCTGTATCTCCGGCCCGAAGATGTCGTCGACGATCAACCACCCGAACATCACGACGATGACCTACAGCGAGGTGTCGGGGATCGCGCGCGACGCGGCCGGGACCTTCACCGCCAAGGTCAAGGAGAAGGCCCGGTTCGTCGACATCGACGCCTGCACCGGGTGCCAGTCGTGCGAGCGGTCCTGCACGGTGGCCGTCCCCGACCAGTTCAACGCCGACCTCGCGGCGCGACGCGCGGCATACATACCGTTCCCGCAGGCGGTCCCGAAGAAGGCCGTCATCGAGCGGGCCGGCAGCTCCCCGTGCATCGGTGCCTGCCCGGCGGGCATCAAGGCGCACGGCTACGTCTCGCTCGTGCGCAGCGGTAAGGACGAGGAGGCGTTCAAGCTCGTCCTCGACGCGACGCCCCTCGTCGGCACCCTCGGCCGCGCGTGCTATGCACCGTGCGAGTCCGAGTGCACCCGGACCAAGCTCGAGGGCGCCGTCCCGATCCGCCTCATCAAGCGGTATGCCGCGGACCAGCACTACGCCGCCCACGGCGAGAGCCCGGCCGGACCGGCCATCGAGGTGGATTCGCCGAACGGGCGTTCGGTCGCGATCGTCGGGTCCGGTCCCGCCGGCCTGACCGCCGCCTGGCAGCTCGCCCGCAAGGGGTACGCCGTCAAGATCTTCGAGAAGCGATCCGCTCCCGGTGGCTTCCTGCGCCACGCGATCCCCGTCTACCGGCTGCCGCACGAGGTCGTCGAGGCCGACATCGCGAACCTCACGTCCCTCGGCGTCGAGATCGAGTGCGACGCCAAGATCGAGGACCTGGCCACCCTGCGGGCGAGCGGCTACGACGCGGTTGTCGTCGCCACCGGCACCCAGCACGCCACCCGGATGGACGTGCCGGGCGAGGACGCCGCGGGCTCGGTCAACGGCCTGGACTTCCTCGCCGGCGTGGCGAACGGCACGGCGCCGGACCTGACGGGGAAGAGGATCGTCATCGTCGGCGGTGGCAACGTCGCCATGGATGCCGCCCGCGTCTGCCTGCGGCTGGGCGCCGCAGAGGCCAAGGTCGTCTACCGCCGCACCCGCTCCGAGATGCCGGCCCACCATGTCGAGGCCGACGATGCCGAGGCCGAGGGCGCCGTCTTCGACTTCCTCGTCACCCCGCTCGAGGTCCTCGCGACCGACGGCGCCGTCAGCGGCGTCCGCCTGCAGAAGATGCGTCTCGGCGCCCCGGACGACTCCGGACGCCGTAGCCCCGAGCCGATCCAGGGCGCGGAGTCGACCCTCGAGTGCGACATGGTCATCTCGACGATCGGCATGAGCCCCGACGCCTCCCTCTACGAGCAGACCGTCGGCGTCGGACGCAACAGGCGGATCAAGGTCGACCCGCACTCGCTGCAGACCGAGATCGACGACGTCTTCGCGGCCGGTGACGTGACGATGGGCGCCACCGACATCACGACCGCCATCGGCGCCGGCCGCCGGGTCGCCCACATGGTCGACCGGTGGATCAACCACGAGCCCTTCACCGGGTTCGCCGCTCTGGACGACCGCCTCGAGACGGTCGCGCACGAGGACGTCCTCGGGCGGCAGACGGCATACGGTCACCGCAACCCGATCAAGGCGGGCGTCGACCTCGTCGAGAACCCCCGCGACTTCCACGAGATCGAGGCGGCGCTCACCGACGAGCAGGCCCGGGCCGGCGCCGGCTCCTGCCTCGACTGCGGCGTCTGCTCCGAGTGCCACGAGTGCGTCGACGCCTGTCCTGTCCCCGATTGCATCGACTTCACCCGGCGTGACAAGGAGACCGAGTTCACGGTCGGCGCCGTCGTCGTCTCGACCGGCCACCGGCTCTTCGCCGCGGACCTCAAGCCCGAGTACGGATACGGGCAGTACGCCAACGTCATCACCGGCATGCAGATGGACCGGTTGCTCGCGCCGACCCGGCCGTTCAACCACATCCTCCGGCCGGGCGACGGCCGGGTCCCGGACCGGATCGCCTACGTCGCGTGCACGGGCTCGCGGGACAAGCAGATCGGCAACGAGCTGTGCTCGAAGTTCTGCTGCATGTACTCCGTCAAGCAGAACCAGCTCATCATGGGCAGCCTCCCGCTGGCCGACGTCACGTACCACTACATGGACGTGCGGGCGGCGGGGAAGCGCTACGACGAGTTCTACGAGCAGTCCAAGGACATGGGCGCGGAGTACATCAAGGGCCGGGTCTCGAAGATCACCGAACAGGAGAACGGGGACCTCCTCCTCCGGTTCGAGGACATCGAGAACGGCGGCGGGATCGTCGAGCGGGAGTACGACCTCGTCGTCCTCTCGGTCGGCATCCAGCCCAACCGCGACGTCGAGCGGCTCTTCTCCGACGTCACCCTCGGCCTGGACGAGTACCACTACGTCGCCGAGCCGAGCGAGGACCTCAACCCGGGCCAGACCGACATCCCCGGCGTCTTCGTCGCCGGCACGGCCGCCGGCGCGAAGGACATCGTCGACACGATCCTCCACGCCGGAGCCGCGGTCGCCCAGGTGGCCGCCCATCTGACCGAGAACGCCCTGGCCGAGGCGCCGGCCGCCGTGTCCGCGGAGGTGCTGGCATGAGCGAGGAACTGGAGGCTGGGACCCCCATGAACGACGACGCCGTCGCTACGGGCTCCGCGGGCACTGCGTCCGCCGAGGTCCCGGTGGCCCGGGAGCTGCCGATTGTCGGCGAGGGCGGTTGTGCCGCCCGGCGGCTCGGCGTCTACATCTGCCACTGCGGCGGCAACATCTCGGACTACGTCGACGTCGAGGCCGTGGCCGACGCGCTCAAGGACGACCCGGAGGTCGTCGTCGCGACGACGACGATGTTCGCCTGCTCCGACGGCACCCAGCAGGACATGATCGAGGACATCCGGTCCAAGAACCTCGACGGCCTCGTCGTCGCGTCCTGCTCGCCCAAGCTGCACCAGACGACCTTCCGCAACGTCTCGAAGCGGGCCGATCTCAACCCGTACGCCTACACGCAGGTCAACGTCAGGGAGCAGGGCTCCTGGGCGCACACCGACGACTTCGCGGGGTCGACGCAGAAGGCCATCGGCCTGGTCAAGGCGGGCGTCGGCAAGACGAAGCTCTCCGAGCCTCTCGAGCCGCTCGTCGTCGAGACGAAGGCCAAGACCCTCGTCGTCGGCGGCGGCGTCTCCGGCATGCGCACGGCCATCGGCCTGGCGGACGTCGGCCTCGGGGTCTTCCTCGTCGAGCGCGAGGCCGAGCTCGGCGGGTGGGTCGGCACGTTCGGCCGGATGTTCCCCCACGAGCACGAGGGTCGCGAGCAGATCGCCCACCTCCGGGAGGAGATCGCCAAGCGACCGTCGATCACCGTCTGGACCCGTGCCGAGCTCACCGCGAAGTCCGGCAGCTTCGGCAACTACGTCGCCGAGGTGACGATCACCAAGGACGACGGGACGACCGAGGTCATCCCGACCGAGGTCGGCGCGATCATCGTCGCCACGGGGATCGAGTCCTACGAGCCCGAGGCGGGTGAGTTCGGCTATGGCATCGAGGGCGTCATGACCCTCCCCGAGTACAAGGAGCTCGTCGACGCGGCCGATGGCCCGCTGACCCACCAGGGCAGTCCGGTGCGCTCGGTCGCCTACGTCTACTGCGTCGGCAACCGTCAGCCGGCCCCGGGGAACGAGTACTGCTCGAAGTTCTGCTGCTCGGCGACGCTGCACGCCTCGATCGAGGCCGCCAAGCTCGACCCGTCGATCCGGCAGTACCACCTCTACCGCGACATCCGCTCCTACGGGAAGTACGAGCTGCTCTACACCCAGGCCCGCAGCAGGGGGTCGGTCTTCATGAAGTGGGACCTCGACACCCCGCCCGCCGTGGCCCGGGTCGAGGACCGGCTCCACGTCACCGCGACCGACCTGCTCACCGAGCGCAAGGAGGTCACCGTCCCCGTCGACCTCGTCGTCCTCGTCACGGGGATGGTCCCGCGCAAGAACGAGGGGCTCACCGACCTGCTCAAGCTGCCGCTCGGCAGCGACGGCTTCTACAACGAGATCCACCCGAAGCTCCGTCCGGTCGAGACGGTCGTCGACGGGGTGATGATCGCCGGCTCGTGCCAGGGCCCGAAGACCGCGCCCGAGAGCGTGGCCTCCGGCCTCGCGGCCGTGGCCCAGAGCGCGGCCCTGCTGAAGAAGGGGTATGCCGAGCTCGACCCGCTCGTGGCGACCGTCCACGAGGCCGGGTGCACCGGCTGCGACGAGTGCCTGACGAGCTGCCCGTACGACGCGATCACGACGTATGTCTGCGACGACGGGCACAAGGCCCAGATCTCGCCCATGACCTGCAAGGGCTGTGGCGGTTGCGTCCCGTACTGCCCCGAGGACGCCATCGACCTCCTCGGGTACACCAGCGCACAGATGATGGCCGCCATCGATGGCCTGGCCGCCGAGACCGTGAAGGAACCAGTGTGATGAGCACCGCTCTGCGCCCCACCAGGGAGATCATCCGCGAGGAGCCCCTGATGCACGCCCCGATCCTCGCGGCGCTGACCGAGGGCCCGCTCACCATCCCCGAGATCGCCGAGCGGATCGGGCATCCCGCCGACGAGGCCCTGTTCTGGGTGATGGGGATGCGTCGCTACGGCAAGGTCGTCGAGCTCCCGGAGGCCGATGACGAGGGCTACTACCAGTACCGGGCCGTGGAGAACGGGAGCGCGCAATGACCGCCATCGCCGACACCAACCTGCTCGCCGACCTGCAGAAGTTCGGCGCGGCGGAGATCAACGCGTGCTTCAGTTGCGGCAACTGCACGGCGATCTGCCCCATGGCCGACCAGGACGGAGCCTTCCCGCGGCGGATGATCCGCTATGCGATGGTCGGGCTCGGCGACGAGCTGCGCTCGAGCAAGGAGCTGTGGACCTGCTACCACTGCGGCGAGTGCTCGGACGCCTGCCCCACCGAGGCGGACCCGGGCGAGTTCATGGCGACCGCCCGGCGCTACGCGATTGCCAGCTACGACAAGACCGGTCTCGCCCGGCTCATGTACACCCGTCCCATCGCCGGTACGCTCTCGGGGCTCGCGTTCTTCCTCGCCTTCGCGGCCCTGTTGTTCGGGTTCCGCGAGGAGTCCCCGGCGGCGCCCGAGGCGCGGACGTTCTGGGACTTCATCCCCTACCACCCGATCCACACCATCGGCATCGTCCTCATGGTCCTCGTCGCGCTCGCCGGCATCGTCGGCGTCGCGAACATGGCGCGCAGCCTGGCCACCAGGGAGGGGATCACCCTGCGTCTGATGGCCGGGTCGAAGCAGGGGCGGGCGGCCACGGTCAAGGCCCTCTGGTACTCCGTCGGCCTGGAGTCGGTCGGCCAGCGCCGCTACCGCGCCGACTGCACGAGCGGGGACAAGGCGGCCGAGCCCCTCCTCCTGCGGCGCTGGTTCGTCCACGCACTCACCCTGTGGGGCTTCCTCGGCCTCCTGGCGGCCACGTCGATCAACTACGTGCTCGACATCATCGGGGTCAAGGAGACCGGCACCGCGGTGCCGATCTGGTACCCGGTCCGGCTGCTCGGTACCGTCTCCGGGCTTGCCTTCCTCTACGGCATCACCGTCTTCATGGTCTGGCGCTACCGCAAGCACGACCGGACCTCGACAACGTCGTCGGGAGCGGACTGGCTGTTCCTCGTTCTGCTCTGGATCACCGGGTTCACCGGCTTCGTCATCGAGGCATGGCAGTACAGCGTGACGGACATGTCGGTCGTCGGCCAGGTCTTCTTCCTCGTCCACGTCGCGATCGCGATGGAGCTCGTGCTCTTCCTGCCGTTCACGAAGTTCGCGCACGCGATCTACCGCCCCGTGGCGCTGTTCTTCCACTCGCTGGCCGAGTCCAAGCGGACCCAGGAACTGGTCTCCGCCCCCTGATCGTGGTTGTCCCGGGGCTCCTACCTGTCCCGGCCCCGGGACAACCCCCCGCACCCCGTCCCAACGAAGAGAGGTGATGCGAAGGCTCATCATCCCACCAGGACCTCACCGCCCGAGAACGGCGTCAGCAGGGTTCGTCCGCGGTGGCAGCCGCATCGCGACTGTCGGGCGAATCACATGTCCGGCTGCCCCTCGAGCGGCGATCGGTCATACCCGCAGGGGTATCTTTGAGGCATGGCCACCTCACCGAAGTCCCTCGTCATCCTCGGCGCCGGCACGGCCGGGACGATCATCGCCAACAAGCTCGGCAAGCGGCTCGACCGGTCGCAGTGGACGATCACGATCGTCGACAAGGACGACATCCACGACTACCAGCCCGGCTATCTCTTCATCCCGTTCGGCATCAACACCCCTGCGCAGATCCGCAAGACGAAGCGGCCCTACCTGCCCGACGACATCAACATCGTCATGGGCGAGATCGACACGGTCGACCCCGGGGCGCAGACGGTGGCCCTGGAGGACGGTCGCGAGATCTCTTACGACTACCTCGTCATCGCCACGGGCACGACCCCACGCCCGGACCAGACCGAGGGCACCCTCGGGCCGGAGTGGTACAAGTCGATCGGCGAGTTCTACACCTTCGAGGGCGCCCTGGCGCTGCGCGAGCAGGCCAAGACGTGGACCGGCGGCCGCCTCGTCGTCCACATCACCGAGATGCCGATCAAGTGTCCGGTGGCCCCCCTCGAGTTCACCTTCCTCGCCGATGCCTGGCTGCGCCAGAACGGCCTGCGCGAGGCGACCGAGCTCGTCTACGTGACCCCGCTCGACGGGGCGTTCACCAAGCCGGTGGCCAGCCGCGAGCTCGGCGACGCCCTCTCCCAGCGCGGCGTCACGCTCGAGACCGACTTCATGATCGAGCGCATCGACCAGGAGCGGAAGGTCATCGTCTCCTTCGACGAGCGCGAGATCGCCTACGACCAGCTCGTGACCATCCCGCTCAACATGGGCGCCGACTACGTCGCGCGCTCCGGCCTCGGCGACGAGCTCAACTACGTCCCGGTCGACAAGCACACGATGCAGTCGACGGCATACGAGAACATCTTCGCCCTCGGCGACGCCGGCAACCTGCCGACCTCGAAGGCCGGCTCGGTCGCGCACTTCAGCGTCGAGATCTTCGTCGAGAACTTCCTGCAGCTCATCGCCGGGCGAGCCATGACCCACTCCTTCGACGGGCACGCCAACTGCTTCATCGAGTCCGGCAACCGCAAGGGGATGCTGCTGGACTTCAACTACGACACCGAGCCGCTGACCGGCACCTTCCCGCTGCCCAAGGTCGGCCCGATGAGCCTGCTCAAGGAGAGCTACGCCAACCACCTCGGCAAGCTCGCCTTCCGGCACATCTACTGGAACGTGCTGCTGCCCGGCCGGCCGCTCGGCCTGCCGGCGGAGATGCGGATGACGGGCAAGAACCCGGCCGCCTAGGACCGGACCCGACAAGAAAGGACAGGACACATGCCAACCACCACCATCGCCGGCCACGAGGTCGAGGTCAACGACGAGGGCTTCCTCACCCAGCCCGACCAGTGGACCGAGGAGCTCGGCGCCGAGCTGGCGTCGCTCATCGGGATCACGATGACCGACGCGCACTGGGAGCTCGTCCGCTTCCTGCGCGAGGACTATGCCGCCATGGGCGAGACCGCGACGCTGCGCCGGGTCAGCACCCAGACCGGCAAGCCGGTCAAGGAGCTTTTCACGCTCTTCCCCGGCAAGCCGGCGAAGAAGATGTCCTACGTCGCCGGGCTGCCCAAGCCCAAGGGCTGCGTCTGACCCCGGGCCCACGGCATCCTTGAGGAGAGAAACACCATGACCACCGACACGACCCCGACGACGGCACCGTTCGTCCCCTCCTTCGACGACGAGGAAGGCGGCGAGCGCAAGCTGGCCATCATCTGCAGCAAGGGCAACCTCGACATGGCCTACCCGGGCCTCATCCTCGCCAACGCCGCCCTCGGTGAGGGTGTCGAGACGCACCTCTTCTTCACCTTCTGGGGCTTCGACATCATCACCAAGGCGACGATGAACGACCTGAAGTTCAGCTTCGTCGGCAACACGGCGATGCACCCGCCGGGTCACTCCGGCATGGGCATCCACCACATGCTCGGCGCCCTTCCCGGCGCGACGAACATGGCGACGAAGATGATGAAGAAGCAGATCGCCGACCTCGACGTCCCCGAGGTCCCCGAGTTCCTCGACCTGCTGTCCGGCTCCGGCGCCCACATGTGGGCCTGCCGGATGTCCGCCGACATGAACCACCTCGCCGAGGAGGACCTCTACGACGGGGTCGAGGGCATCATCTCGGCGAGCGACTTCATCGAGATCACCGCCGGGGCCCAGCTGCTGTTCATCTGACCCGCCGGGCCGTCGCGCGACAGGCGCCGACGGACCCCGATGTGGCGCCCCGGACCGCGTTCCTGTCCCCGGTCCGGGGCGCTCTCGTCTTGTCCGGCGCGGGCGCGGCCCGCGCCGGACAAGACGGGGCTCAGGCCTGCCGCGTGGTCGAGCCCGCGCTCGTCACCGCGTCGGCCCGCTCGGCGGCGCCGCCTCGATGGCCGCCTCGGCGCGGTCCGGCTCCGCAGCCGTCGCCTCCGCGGCGTCAGGGGCGAGGTAGACCGCCGAGAGCGGGGCCACCCGGACGGTGATCGACCACGGCTGGTTGTGCCACGGCGTCTCCTCGGCCATGAGGACCGTGTCGGCCTGGCTCGGCGTGCCGTGCTCGTCGTAGCCGCTCGTGTCGAGGATGACGCGCCACGGCCCCGGCCGGGGCACCCCGACCCGGACCCAGTCCTTGGCCGCCCCGCTGAAGCTGAGGACGACGGCGACGACCGAGCCGGACCGCCGGCCGGGATCAGCGAAGCGGAGGTAGGAGAAGACGTTGCCGGTGTTGTCGTTGGCATCGAGCCACTCGAAGCCGGCCGCCTGGGAGTCCAACGCCCACAACGCGTCGTGGGCGCGGTAGATCCGGTTCAGCTCCTTGACGAGGTTGTGCACGCGGTAGTGCGCCGCATGGTCCAGGAGCCACCAGTCGAGGGAGCGTCCGTCGGCCCACTCGCCGGACTGGGCGAACTCGCTACCCATGAAGAGCAGCTGCTTGCCCGGATGGCTCCACATGTAGGCGAGGTAGGTGCGCAGCGTCGCCAGCTGGTCGTAGCGGCCGCCCGGGATCTTCCCGACGAGCGAGCCCTTGCCGTGGACGACCTCGTCGTGGCTGATCGGCAGGAGGTAGTTCTCGCTGTACGCGTACATGAGCGAGAAGGTCAGCAGGTTGTGGTGGTACTGGCGGTGGATCGGCTCCTCGTGCAGGTACCGCAGCGAGTCGTTCATCCAGCCCATGTTCCACTTCAGGCCGAATCCGAGCCCGCCGGAGGAGGTCTCCTTCGTCACCCCCGGCCAGGAGGTCGACTCCTCGGCGATCGTCACGACGCCGGGCACCCGCTTGTATGCCGTCGCGTTGGTCTCCTGCAGGAAACCGATCGCCTCGAGGTGCTCGCGTCCGCCGTACTGGTTGGGCACCCACTCGCCGTCCTTGCGGGAGTAGTCGAGGTAGAGCATCGAGGCGACGGCGTCGACCCGCAGGCCGTCGGCATGGAACTCCTCCAGCCAGTACAGGGCGTTCGCCACGAGGAAGTTGCGGACCTCGAGCCGGCCGAAGTCGAAGATGTGCGTGCCCCAGTCGGGCTGGTCGCCGCGGCGGGGGTCGGGATGCTCGTAGAGGGCGAGGCCGTCGAAGCGGGCCAGGGCCCACGCGTCCCGGGGGAAGTGGCCCGGCACCCAGTCGAGGATGACGCCGATGCCGGCCCGGTGGAGGGCGTCGACGAGGAACTTGAAGTCGTCCGGGCTGCCGAAACGGGCCGTCGGCGCGTAGTAGCCGGTGACCTGGTAGCCCCAGGACGGTGCGTACGGGTGCTCCATGACCGGGAGGAACTCGACGTGGGTGAACCCGAGGTCGGCGACGTAGTTGACGAGGTGCTCGGCGAGGTCACGGTAGGACAGGCCCTCCCGCCACGAGCCGAGGTGCACCTCGTACACGCTCATCGGCCCGGTGTGCGGGTTGCGCGCCGCGCGCTGCGTCATCCACTCCTCGTCGCTCCAGACGTGCGTCGACTCCTCGATGACCGAGCCGGTGTTGGGCGGCACCTCGGTGCGGCGGGCCATCGGATCGGCCTTGGCCCGGACGACGTCGTCGGCGCCCCGGATCTCGAACTTGTAGATGTTGCCCGGCCCGACACCGGGGATGAACAGCTCCCACACGCCGCTGGAGCCCAGCGTGCGCATCGGGTGCACCCGCCCGTCCCAGTTGTTGAAGTCGCCGATGACCCGCACCGACTTGGCCCGGGGCGCCCAGACGGCGAAGGACGTCCCGCGCACCGGCCCCATCGGGCCCTCGTACTCGCGGACCCGGGCGCCGAGGGCCTGCCAGAGCTGTTCGTGGCGCCCCTCGCCGACGAGATGCAGGTCGACCTCCCCGAGGGTGGGGGCGAAGCGGTAGGGGTCGTCCTGCTCGTGCGCGATGCCGTCACCCCACATCGCGAGGATGCGGTAGTCCATCGTCCGGGCGGCGCCGGCCCGCACGGCGGTCCAGACCCCCTCGGCCTCGTGGTCCAGGTCGAGCTC
Organism: uncultured Actinomycetota bacterium; assembly: GCA_963728395.1. Classification (GTDB taxonomy): domain Bacteria; phylum Actinomycetota; class Actinomycetes; order Actinomycetales; family Dermatophilaceae; genus CAVSJJ01. The sequence continues at coordinate 57,598 of CAVSJJ010000004.1, read as the reverse complement.
GACGCCGTCCTCGAAACGGACCCGGACCGAGGTCGCGAGCGGCTTGAGAACCCTGATCCTCAGTCCGCCTCCTTCGAGGTGCTGACCCAGCAGGTCGTGGGGCGAGGCATGGCGGCCCTGGACGAGGGCGGTGATGGCGCCGCTCGTCTCGGGGTTGGGGCTGACGGAAGTCACGGTCGGTCCTCCTGCGGTGGAGTGGTGGACGTCGGCGCCGGGGTGCCGGCGGTGAGCCGGTCCACGGCGTGGAGCGGGATGGACAGCCAGGTCGGGCGGTTGCGGGCCTCGTAGACGACCTCGTAGAGCGCCTTGTCCAGCTCGAATGCCGCGAGAAGGGCCGGGTGGGCCCGGGGGTCGGCGGGTGCGGCGGCGGCATACCCGTCGAGGAAGGCGGCCTGCGTCTCTCGCACCCAGTCGCGGGCCGAGCCCTCGTGCTCGTGCTCCCACGTCCCGCCGACGTAGTCGATGCTGCGGAGCATCCCGGCGACGTCGCGGACCGGCTGGTCCGGTCGGGACCGCTCGGCGAGCGAGCGCAGCGGCTCGCCCTCGAAGTCGAGGAGCACCCAGCCCCGCTCGGCCGAGTGGAGCACCTGGCCGAGGTGGTAGTCGCCATGGATCCGTTGCAGCGGGGGCCACGCGGTCGCTCCGGCCGCGGCGATCGTCGCGTCGATGGCCGCCGCATGGTCGGCGAGCGACTCGGCCTCGACCCGTGCGGCGGCGGCCCGGGCCCGCATGCTCGCGACGAAGGCGTCCCGCCGCTCCTCGCTCGTCGGTTCGGTGCCGAGCGCCTCGCCGAGCAGCGCATGGACCTCGGCCGTGGCCGCCCCGAGGGCCCGGGCGGGCCCGGTGAAGTCCTCTCCGGCCTCGATGGCCCGCAGCGCCACCCGCCAGGCGTCCTCGACCCCCGGCAGGAACTCCTGGGCGAAGGCGAGGTGGCCGAGGACTTCGGCGCCGTCCTCGCCCGGCTGGGACGGATGGGGCCAGCGGCCGGTCACGGCGCCGACGACGGCCGGCACCCGGGCGCTGCCCGCCTCCACGAGGGCTCCCTGGAGGACGACGTCGGGGTTCTCACCGGGCTGGAGCATCCGGAACAGCTTGACGATGAGCGGCGCCGCCTGGGGCGAGGCGTCCGAGCCGGGGGGGCCGAGGGCGCAGTCGAGGATGATCGAGGTGTTCGACTGCTCGCCCGAGAGCACCCGGGACGTGGCGACGTGCACCTCCTGGGTCCAGCTCGGGTGTGGTTCACCGGCGACCGAGGTCTCGGCCTCACCCGAGCGGACGGAGGACTGCGGGACGGCCCGGCCCTGGAGCAGCTCGAGGAGCTGTGCGGCATAGACGGGGTCGTGCGGGGCGTCGTAGACCCACCGGGTGCCGAGGACGGAGTGCTCCGTCGTCCCGACGAGGGCGTGGTCGGCGCTGCCGAGCGGCTCGCCGCGGTAGGTCAGCGGGACCTGGTAGACGACGGGAGCGCCGTGCGCGGACTCGTCGGCGACGACGAGGGTCTCGATCCCCACTGCGCCCTGGGGGTCATCGAGCCGCCAGCGGGCGAGCAGGCGTAGCCGCGGCCGCCGGCCCTTGGCGGCATACCACCGCTGTTCGCCCATCCACTCCTCGACGAGCTCGAGCTTGGTCGGGGTGAGGGTCGCGTTCTCGTGGATCTCAGCCACGGACACCACCCGCCTCGGCCGGCGCCTCGAGGCCCAGCCAGAAGAAGTCCCGCGAGCCGAGGGTGAGGGTGATGGTGCCGTCGTCGGCGATGTCGGGGAACCCCGAGCCGCCGAACAGGTCGCGGGTGTACTGCCCGGCCAGCGAGGACGGCAGGGTGACCGTCGCGGCCTGGGGCTTGGGGGAGAGGTTGTTGACGCACAGGACCGCCCGCGCGGACCGGTCCTCGAGATCGCGCTCGCGCTGGTCGACGCGGACGAAGGCGAGAATCCGGTCGTTGGTCGTCGGCAGGACCGCGAGGTCGCCCATGCCGAAGACCTGATGCTGTCGGCGCACGGCGAGCATTCCACGGACCCAGTGCAGGAGGGAGCCGCCCGTGGCCATCTGCGCCTCGACGTTGACCGTGTTGTAGTGGTAGACGAGCGAGGAGATGACCGGAAGGTACAGCCGTCCGGGGTCGGCCGTCGAGAAGCCGGCATTGCGGTCGGGGGTCCACTGCATCGGGGTGCGGACGGCGTCGCGGTCGCTGAGCCAGATGTTGTCGCCCATCCCGATCTCGTCGCCGTAGTAGAGGCAGGGCGAGCCCGGCAGCGACAGCAGGAGCGCGTGGATGAGCTCGATCTCGGGTCGGCTGTTGTCCAGAAGGGGCGCGAGCCTGCGGCGAATGCCGACGTTGGCCCGCATCCGTGGGTCGGGGGCATACCAGCCGTACATCGTGGCCCGTTGCTCCGGGGTCACCATCTCGAGGGTGAGCTCGTCGTGGTTGCGCAGGAACGTGCCCCACTGGGTGCCGGCGGGGATGTCAGGGGTCTCGGCGAGCACGTCGATGATCGGCGTCGCCCGCTCCTCGCGCAGGGCGTAGAAGAGCATCGGCATGACGGGGAAGTGGAAGCACATCTGGCACTCCGGCGCCTCTTCGCTGCCGAAGTAGTCGACGACGTCGCGCGGGGGCTGGTTGGCCTCGGCCAGAAGGATCCGGCCCGGGTACTCCTCATCGATCATCGCCCGGAGCTCGGCGAGGAAGGTGTGTGTCTTCGGGTGGTTCTCGCCGTTGTGGCCCTCCTCCTCGTAGAGGTAGGGGACGGCATCGAGCCGGAAGCCGTCGATGCCCATGTCCATCCAGAACCGGACGACGTCGAACATCGCCTCGTGGACGGCCGGGTTCTCGAAGTTGAGGTCGGGCTGGTGACTGAAGAACCGGTGCCAGAAGAACTGCCGACGGACCGGGTCGAAGGTCCAGTTGGACACCTCGGTGTCGATGAAGATGATGCGCGCGTCGGTGTAGCGGTCGTCGGTGTCGGACCAGACGTAGAAGTCGCCGAACGGACCCTCGGGATCGGATCGAGAGGCCTGGAACCACGCGTGCTGGTCGCTCGTGTGGTTCATGACGAAGTCGGTGATGATGCGGATGCCGCGGGCGTGAGCCTCGGTGATGAGCGCCTTGAAGTCGGGCAGGGTGCCGAACTCGGGCAGGACCGCGGTGTAGTCGGAGATGTCGTATCCGCCGTCACGCAGCGGGCTCGCATAGAACGGCGGAAGCCAGAGGCAGTCGACCCCGAGCCACTGGAGATAGTCGAGGCGGTTGATGATGCCGGTGAAGTCGCCCGCGCCCGAACCGTTGGAGTCGCCGAAGCCCCGGACGAGGACCTCGTAGAAGACGGCCGTACGAAACCAGTCCGGGTCATGGCGCAGCCCGGGCTGGGTCAGGCCAAGCCCCGTCGTGCTCACCTCAGTACCTCCGGACCGCGATGACGTGGACCGGCTCGGAGTCCGGACCGAGCCGGACGTAGTTGTCCCGGCCCCACGGCCAGCTCTGCCCGGTGATGAGGTCCTCCGCGTGGAAGCCCTCGCGGTCGCCGAGGCCGAGCGCCGCCAGGTCGAGCCGGACCGTCGTCGCCCGGGTGCTGTGCGGGTCGAGGTTGGCCACGACGATGACGGTGTCCTCGACGGGACCGTCCGGGCCGCTCAGCACCCGCCGCTTCGAGAAGGCGAGGATGTTCTCGTCGTCGACGTGGTGGAAGACGATGTTGCGCAGCCGGTGCAGGGCGGGGTGGGCGCGGCGGATCTCGTTGAGCCGGGTGAGGTACGGCGCGAGCGACTGGCCCTCCTTGGGCCCGCCCGGCTCGTAGTCCTCCCAGCGGCGGTCCCTGAACTGGTACTTCTCGTTGTCGATCTGCTCCTCGACGCCCGGTCGCGCCACGTGCTCGATGAGCTCGTAGCCGGCGTAGATGCCGTAGGTCGGGACGAGCGTGGCCGCCAGGGCAGCCCGGAGCTTCCAGGCGGCCGGACCGCCGAACTGCATGTACGGCGTGAGGATGTCGTGCGTCGTCGGCCAGAACGAGGGGCGCATGTAGGAGGCGGCCTCGCCGGACAGCTCGGTGAGGTACTCCTCGATCTCCCACCTGGCGTTGCGCCACGCGTAGTAGGTGTAGCTCTGCTGGAAGCCGACCTTGGCGAGGGTATGCATCATCGCCGGCTTCGTGAAGGCCTCGGCCAGCCAGATCGTCTCCGGGTAGTCCCGGGCCACGTCCTGGATGAGCCACTGCCAGAACCGGACCGGCTTGGTGTGGGGGTTGTCGACCCGGAAGATCCGGACGCCGTGATCGAGCCACACCTGGATGACCCGTCGCATCTCGGCGTACGCCCCCGGTGGGTCGTTGTCGAAGTTGAGCGGGTAGATGTCCTGGTACTTCTTCGGCGGGTTCTCGGCATACGCGATCGTGCCGTCGACCCGCGTCGTGAACCACTCGGGGTGCTCGGTGACGTACGGATGGTCGGGGGAGCACTGGAGGGCGATGTCCAGCGCGACCTCGAGGCCGAGCTCCTCGGCCCGGGCGACGAAGGCGTCGAAGTCCTCGAAGGTCCCGAGCTCGGGGTTGATCGCGTCGTGCCCTCCGTCGGGCGAGCCGATCGCGTAGGGGCTGCCCGGGTCGCCGTCGTCCGCGCTGAGGGTGTTGTTCGGCCCCTTGCGGGCGGTGGTGCCGATGGGATGGATCGGGGTGAGGTAGACGACGTCGAAGCCCATCGCGGCCACCGCCGGCAGCCGCTCGGCCGCCGTGCGCAGCGTGCCGGTGCTCCACCGGTGCTCGGCCGTGTCGTAGTGGGCGCCCTCGCTGCGAGGGAAGAACTCGTACCACGCCCCGACGAGGGCCCGCTCGCGCTCGACGAGGAGCGGGTAGGCCGGGGACGGGCTCACCATGTCGCGCAGCGGCCGGGCGGCCAGCTCGGCGGCGACGGAGGCGTCGGTTCCCGCCTGGAGCCGCACCTGGGGCGGGCGGCTCTCGTCACGCAGGCCGGCGATGGCGTCCTCGAGGGCGGTCCGGCCGTCGGCCGGCCGCTCGACCTCGTCGCGGGCCCGTTCGAGGACCCGGGCCCCCTCCTCGAGCATCAGCTCGGTGTCGACGTCGGCCCGGACCTTGATCGTCGCGTCGTGCCGCCACGTCGCGTAGGGGTCGGACCAGCCCTCGACGCGGTAGGACCACATCCCGGTGCGGTCGGCCGCGACCGTGGCCTCCCACGTGTTGAGCCCCTCGTTCGTGCAGGTCATCGTCGCGGCGTGGTCGGCCCCGTCCGGATCGGTGAGGACGACCGAGGCGTTGACCGCGTCGTGGCCCTCCCGGAAGACGACGGCGGTGACGTCGAACTCCTCCCCGACGACCGACTTCGCCGGGCGCCGCCCGTCGTCGACGAGCGGGCGCACCGCCTGGACGGGGATGCGGCCGAACGGGGTCTGCGGGGCGCCGGAGGACGGTGGCTCCCGCGGCGGGACGGGGGAGGCCGACGTCGCCGAGGCGCCCGGCGCCGAGGGGCCGGGAGAGTCCGCGGCGGCCGGTGAGGCGACAGAGGCCGATGAGGTTGATGGGACCGGCGTGGCCCCGGCGGCCGGTGTGGCGGACGGGCCAGGAGGGGTGGACGTGGCGGGCTTGGGGGAGCGGCGCTGTGCGGTCACACCCTCGACGTTACCCAACCAAGGGCTACCTCATCAGGGTGGATGGAGAGTGTTGCCGAACCGAGAGGGTGGGTGGGCCGGCGTTTCGCGACGCTCGAGCGCCCCGGCGCCGCGGTGTGCCGCGCACGGCCGCGGGGTCGTCCCGCCGTGGGATCGGCCCTCGGCATTCGGCGGCGTTGCGTAAACGCTTCCCTTAGGATGACCCCCCGTGAAGGCCATCCGTCGCTTCAGCGTCCGTCCCGTCCTGCCCGCGCGCATCGCCGCCCTGGGCGAGCTCGCCATGAACCTCCGCTGGAGCTGGCACCCGCCGATCGGGGATCTCTTCGAGAGCATCGATCCCGAGCGCTGGCAGCGGGTCCGCCACGACCCGGTCGCCATGCTGTCGGCGACGTCCACGGCGGATCTGCGTCGGCTGGCCGAGAACGACGGCTTCGTCGCCCGGCTCGACCACGCCAAGGCGGCGCTGGACAGGTACCTCAACGAGGACCGCTGGTACCAGGAGTGGGCCCGCCAGGAGGACGGCGCCGGGGCGCCCGCGGCGATCGCCTACTTCAGTCCCGAGTTCGGCATCACCGCGGCGCTGCCCCAGTACTCCGGCGGGCTGGGGATCCTCGCGGGCGACCACCTCAAGTCGGCCTCCGACCTCGGCGTGCCGATCGTCGGCGTCGGCCTGTTCTACAAGACCGGCTACTTCAAGCAGAGCATCGACCGGGAGGGCTGGCAGCAGGAGACCTACCCCGTCCTCGACCCGGACGGGCTGCCGCTCGCCCTGCTGCGCGAGGACGACGGCGAGCCGTGCGTCATCGGCCTGCCGCTGCCGGGCGGGCGTGACCTGCGGGCCCACGTGTGGAAGGCGCAGATCGGCCGGGTGCCGCTCCTGCTCCTGGACTCCGACGTCCCGGGCAACGACGACGCAGCCCGCGTGGTCACCGAGCGGCTCTACGGTGGTGGCGGCGAGCAGCGCCTCCAGCAGGAGCTCCTCCTCGGCATCGGCGGGGTGCGCGCCCTGCGGCTGTGGTCGCGGCTCACCGGCGCGCCGAGCCCGGACGTCTACCACTCCAACGAGGGCCACGCCGGCTTCCTCGGCGTCGAGCGGATCCACGAGCTCGTCGCCGAGGAGGGGATGAGCTTCGACGAGGCACTCACGGCCGTGCGGTGCTCGACGGTCTTCACGACCCACACGCCCGTCCCGGCCGGCATCGACCGGTTCGACGCCTCGATCATCGAGCGCTACTTCGGCGGCGCCCAGGCCCTCGAGGGACTGCCCGTCGAGCGGCTGCTCGCCCTCGGTGCCGAGACGTATGCCGGTGGCGCCCCCGGCGTCTTCAACATGGCCGTCATGGGCCTACGCCTGGCCGGCCGCGCCAACGGCGTCTCGAAGCTGCACGGCGTCGTCAGCCGCGAGATGTTCGACGGGCTGTGGCCGGGCTTCGACCCGACCGAGGTCCCGATCTCCTCGATCACCAATGGCGTCCACGCCCCGACCTGGGTCGACCGCCGGGTCTTCGAGCTGGCCCGTGCACATACCAATGTCCGCCACCTCGACTCGCAGGAGGCCTGGGAGTCGATCTCTCAGGTGCCCCGATCGCAGGTGTGGCGGGTCAAGCGCGAGCTGCGCGCCCAGCTCGTCGACGAGGCGCGTCGACGGGTCCGCGAGTCCTGGCTCGACCGCGGCGCCTCCGCGGCCGAGCTGGGCTGGACCGACGAGATCCTCGACCCCGACGTCCTGACCATCGGCTTCGCCCGCCGGGTCCCGACCTACAAGCGACTCACCCTCATGCTGCGCGACCCCGACCGCCTCAAGAAGCTCCTCCTCGACCCCGAGCGCCCCATCCAGCTCGTCATCGCCGGGAAGTCCCACCCCGCCGACCACACCGGCAAGCAGCTCATCCAGCAGATGGTGAAGTTCGCCGACGACCCGCAGATCCGGCATCGGATCGTCTTCCTGCCGAACTACGACATCGCCATGGCGCTGCACCTGTACCCCGGTTGCGACGTCTGGCTGAACAACCCGCTCCGCCCGTTCGAGGCCTGCGGCACCTCCGGGATGAAGGCCGCGCTCAACGGCGCGCTCAACCTGTCCATCCTCGACGGCTGGTGGGACGAGTGGTTCGACGGCAACAACGGCTGGGCCATCCCGACGGCCGACGGCGTCGAGGACCCGGACCGCCGCGACGACCTCGAGGCCGCCGCGCTGTACGACCTGATCGAGAACCAGGTCCGGTCGAGGTTCTACGACGTCGACGACGCCGGGCTCCCGCAGAACTGGCTCTCGATGGTGCTGCACACCGTGACCACCCTCGGCCCGAAGGTCCGGGCCGCCCGGATGGTCCAGGACTACACCGAGCAGCTGTACGTCCCGGCCGCGCGAGCGGGCTGGGCCATCGCCGCGGACGGCTATGCCGGGGCCAAGGAGCTCGCGGCCTACAAGGCCACGGTGGTCCGGGACTGGTCGCAGGTACACGTCGACCACGTCGAGTCCTCGGGCGTGGGCGACAGCCCCGAGATCGGCGAGACGCTGCACGTGACGGCCTACGTCTCGCTCGGTGACCTCGACCCGGCCGACGTCGAGGTCCAGCTCGTGCACGGCAAGACGAACCACCACGGCGACGAGATGCACGACGTGGCCACGCAGCCGCTCGAGCTGGCGGAGTCCTACGAGCACGGGCGGCACCAGTTCTTCGGCTCCCTCGAGCTGCAGACCTCCGGCGCCTTCGGCTACACCGTCCGCGTTCTGCCCCGGCAGCGCTTCCTCGGGCGCCCGAGCGAGCTCGGGCTCGTCGCCAACGCCTGAGCCCGGGCCCGCGCCACCGCGAGTCTCGGTCCCGCACCGGGACCGAGACCGCCTGGCCCACCGAGGTGGGTCAGGCGGTCTCCTCGCTCGCGGCATACAGCCGCAGGCTCGGGCCGAGGACGGTGACCGTCTCCGGCGGCCGGAGCGGGCCCGGCTCCTGGGGACGCTCCCACACGCTGTCCCACAACAGCTGGTATGCCGTGGCCCACGGCACCTCCGGAAGGCGCACCTCGACCGGATCGATGCCGCCGTGGACGACGAGGAGCGCCGAGCGGCTCCCCAGCCAGCTGCCGGCCACGAGCATCTGGAGGGTGTGGGTGTCGGGATGGGTCCACCGCCCGTCCATCGTCGCGCCGTCGGGGCCGTACCAGGTCAGGTCGACCGAGCCGTCGTCGACCTCCCGGCCGAGGACCCAGGCCCGCTGGCGCAGGACCGGCAGCTCCCGGCGCAGCTGGGTGAGCCGGGCGACGGTGGCCCGCAGGTCCTGCTGCCACGGCTCGAGGTCCCAGTCGAACCAGGTGAGCTTCGTGTCCTGGCAGTAGGGGTTGTTGTTGCCGTGCTGGCTGCGGCCGATCTCGTCCCCGGCGTTGATCATCGGGACGCCCGTGGCGAGCAGCAGCGAGCCGAGCAGGTTGCGCATGGTCCGGCGCCGGTCGGCGAGGACGGCCGGGTCCCGCGTGGCGCCCTCGGTGCCGTGGTTCCACGACCGGTTGCCGTCCGAGCCGTCCCGGTTGTCCTCGCGGTTGTCCTCGTTGTGCTTGACGTCGTAGGAGACCAGATCGGCGAGGGTGAAGCCGTCGTGGGCGGCGATGAAGTTGACCGAGGCGACCGGACCCCGGTCCCGGCGCCCGAAGAGGTCCCGGGACCCGGACAGCCGGGTCGCGACCTCGTGCACACCATGCGTGCCGTACCCCGCGACCTGGGCGCGGCGGTCCTGGATCCAGAAGGCGCGCATCGCATCGCGGAACCGGTCGTTCCACTCGCTGAACGGAGGCGGGAACTGTCCGGTCCGCCAGCCGTGCATCCCCACGTCCCACGGCTCGGCGATGAGCTTGACCTGGGACAGCACGGGGTCGGTCCGCAGCGCGATGAGGAAGGGGTGGTCGGGGTCGTAGTCGTCGCCGCGGCCCCTGCTGAGTGCGACGGCGAGGTCGAACCGGAACCCGTCGACGTGGAACTCGGTGACCCAGTAGCGCAGTGAGTCCATCGCCATGCGCGCCACGACCGGGTGGCGCAGGTCGAGGGTGTTGCCGCAGCCGGTGACGTCGATGTCCTGGCCGCGCTCGTCGAGCCGGTAGTAGGCGCGGTTGTCCAGGCCACGGAAGGAGAGGGTCGGTCCGGTCCGGTCACCCTCGGCGGTGTGGTTGAGGACGACGTCGAGGATGACCTCGATCCCCGCCTGGTGGAGCAGCTTGACCATGCCCTTGACCTCGTCGACGGTCCCCTGGGGGTCCGGGGCGGCGGCATAGCCGGGATGCGGGGCGAAGAACCCGATCGTGTTGTAGCCCCAGGCGTTGGTCAGGCCGCGCTGGACGACCGACGGCTCCGGCACATAGGCCTGGATCGGCAGCAGCTCCACGGCGGTGACCCCGAGTGAGGTGAGGTGGCCGATCGTCGCCGGGTGGGCCATCCCGGCATACGTGCCCCGCAGCCGCTTGGGCACGTCGGGGTGGCGCTGGGTGAGGTTCTTGACGTGGGTCTCGTAGATGACGGTCTCGGCCCGGCTGCGCCGGGGACGGACGTCCTCGCCCCAGTCGAACCGGTCGTCGACGACGACGCTGCGGGCCGTCCGGGCGGCGCTGTCGAGGGTGGAGACCGACTCGCCGTCGCCGAAGAGGTCCGGGCCGACGACGTGGGCGAACAGCTCGCGCCCCATGCGGATCTCGCCCTCCACGGCCCGGGCGTAGGGGTCGAGGAGGAGCTTGTGCGGGTTGTGCCGCTGACCGGCGTCCGCGCTCCACTCGCCGTCGACGCGGAAGCCGTACCGCTGACCCACGCCCATCCCGGGGACGAACCCGAACCACCATCCGTGGGCCCGCTCGGTCAGCGGGACGCGCCGCTCGCTCGTCCCCCGGGCGTCCCCGGGCTCGAACAGGCAGAGGGTCACCGCGTCGGCGTGGCCGGCATACACGGAGACGTCGGCGCCGCCGTCGAGCAGGGTGACACCCGGTGCGGGCGGGAGGTCGCGCTGGACCGTGTCGGGTCGCGGGACGGGCCGCCGGGACGGGGTGGACATGGAGCCCAGCCTATTGAGTGGCTACGGTGAAGCCATGACCGATCCCACGTCGCTGCCCAACTTCCCCCCCTCACCGGACGAGCATCCGCTGCGGGGCCGGGTCCTCGACGCCCTCCTCGACATCGGGCTCAAGCCGGACATCGATGCCGACGGCGACGTCGCGTTCCAGGCCAACGACCAGCAGCTGTTCGTCCGGTGCGCCGAGGGCGACTTCCAGATCATGCGGCTGTTCGGCCAGTGGCAGATCGCGGACGACATCTCCAGCGACCCGAACCACCTCCTCCAGACGTGCAACGAGGTCAACCTCACCCTCAACTGCGTCAAGACGGGCATCGTCAACAACACGCTGGTCGTCACGGGGGAGCACCTCGTCACCGCCGGCAGCGACGTCCGCCAGCTCGTCGAGGTGACGACCCAGATCGTCCTGTCGACGGTGCAGATCTGGCACGAGCGCGTCGTCGGTGGAGGTCCGGATGGCGAGGGCGGTAGCGATGAGTGACCTCGTCCGCCTCGAGGTCGACGGCGGCATCGGGACGATCCGTCTGGACCGGCCGCCGATGAATGCCCTCAACGCCGAGATCCAGGGCGCCCTCATCGAGGTGTGTCGCGAGGCGACCTCGCGCAAGGACGTCGCCGCCGTCGTCGTCTACGGCGGCGAGAAGGTCTTCGCCGCCGGGGCGGACATCAAGGAGATGGAGCACCTGTCCTACACGGACATGGTCGACCACGCGGCGCTGCTCCAGGAGTTCACCCGGGCGCTCGCCCACATCCCGAAGCCGACGGTCGCGGCCATCACCGGTTACGCGCTCGGCGGGGGGTGCGAGGTGGCCCTCGCCTGCGACTTCCGCATCGCCGGCCGGGGGGCCAAGCTCGGCCAACCCGAGATCCTCCTCGGCATCATCCCCGGGGCGGGCGGCACCCAGCGGCTCGCCCGGCTGGTCGGCCCGGCCCGCGCCAAGGACCTCGTCTTCAGCGGACGGTTCGTCGACGCGGACGAGGCCCTCGCGATGGGCCTCGTCGACGCGGTCGTCGACCCCGAGGAGGTCCATGCCGCCGCCGTGGCGCGGATGACGCCCTATGTCGGTGGTCCGTCCTACGCCCTCAAGGCGGCCAAGGAGGCCATCGACCGGGGGGTCGAGGTCGATCTCGAGACGGGCCTGGAGCTCGAGCGGATGCTCTTCGCCTCGCTCTTCGCGACGAAGGACCGGGCCATCGGCATGCGCTCGTTCGTGCAGGACGGACCGGGCAAGGCGAGGTTCGAGGGGGCCTGAGGCCCTCGGTAGGGCCGAGGCCGGTCAGGACAGCGCCCGCCGGGCGTCCAGCGTCGGGAAGGCGTGGTCGCGCGCGTACTGCCGGTCCGCCTCGGTCGCCGCGTCGAACGCCCGGCCGTCCTCGATGAGCTGGGCGAGGACGTGGAAGTCCCGGCGGTGCCCGCTCTCTCGCTCGCGGGCGTAGTCGACGGACTGGCCGCTCGTCGTGAGGAACGCCCAGTCCGAGGAGAGCATGTGCAGCATCGTCCGGGCGAGCTGGTCCAGGTCGCGCCGCCGCGCCCCGAGGGCGCCGCGGCCGCGTTCGCGGGCGATGATGTCGACGAACCGCCGCTGGACCCACCAGTCCTCGCGGGACATCTCGGCAGCGCCGGGACCGTTCCACGCGGAGAACCCGCCGCCGTCGGCCCACGAGCCGTCGCCGAGGTCGAGCTCCCCGGCGACGTGGCCGGCGTCGACGGCCCCTGCGAGGGTCGTCATCGTCACCCCGGCCGCCCGGAGCCGGCGGACGGCGGCCCCGAGGAACCGCGGGCCCTCGTGCCACCAGTGCCCGAACAGCTCGGCGTCGTAGGCCGCGACGACCAGGCCCGGCCGGCCGAGCTCGGCCCACGCGGCCCGGAGCCGGGCGATGACCGACTCGACGAAGTGGTCGGCGTCGCCCTCGAGGGAGGCGGCGGCGGCCTCGAGGTCATATCCCGCCTTCGCCTCGATGCCCACGTCGGGTGAGGTCACCGCCCACATCCGCAGCCCCGACATCCGCTCGGTCTCCCGCGCGTGGAAGTCGCGGTAGGCCGCCCCGGCCGGGTAGCCGGTGCGGGCCGACCGGATCAGGTCGGTCACCTCCCGGTCGCGGGGCACGGCGACGACCCGGCGGCCGGCGACCCGCCACGCCGCGTGCGGATGACCGCCCGCGGCCCGCACGAGGGGCTCGTCGACGACGAGATGGCCGACCCGCGCCGCGTCGGCGACCTCGCCGAGCCAGGGCGACCAGCCGCACTCGGGGGACCAGATGCCCTCCGGCCGGACGCCGTAGCGGAGGATCGAGTCGATGAGTCCCGCCTGGACCGCGAACCGGGCCACCTCGGGAATGAGGAGCGGCAGGAAGGGATGGGTGAGCGGGCCCCCGAGCAGCTCGACGACGCCGTGGTCCTGCAGCGAGCGCAGCACGGGTGAGCCGCCGCCGCGCCACCGGCTGTCGAGCACCTGCTGGGCGTGCCGGGCGAGGCCGCGCTCGTATGCCGCGATCGCCCGCTCGTGCTCGTCCGCGCCGAGCCCCATCTCCCGGGCGCGCTGTTCCCAGGACCTGGCCCACGCGCGGGTGCGCTCCATGAGGCCGGGGTCGTCGAGCTGGGCCGCGAGGACGGGGGTGACCCCGAGGGTGAGAACGTCCCGGTGCCCCTCGGCCGCGAGGGCATCGAGCTCCTCGACCAGGGGGAGGTAGGACTCCACGACGGCCTGGTGGAGCCACTCCTCGCCGAGCGGCCAGACCCCGTGGCCGCCGAGCCAGGGGAGGTGGGCGTGCAGGACGAGCACGAACGCGCCGGGGACCCGGTCGGGCGGGGCGGTCGACATGGTTCGCGATTCTGCTACATCCCTGGCGTGGCTCGGGACGGGGACCACGCTCACCCCGGAGAGGTGGCGAGCGTGTCGCGCTTGAGGGCGACGGCGGCGGCGAACTCGGGTCGCACGTGGGAGCGGAGATCGTCCAGGACGTGGAGCAGCCGGCCGCGCACCGGTGGCGTGTCGTGGCCGTAGTGGGCGACCTCGTCGACGGCGAGGTCGAGCAGCTCGTCGAACTGGACGGGGCGGTCGACGAGCCGGACGGTGCCGTCGTCGTCGAGGAGGTAGGGCGAGCGGTCCGGGACACTCCCGGCCCGGCGCAGGATGCCGTGCAGCGCGTCGACGACCTGCACCGCGGTCGTCGGGTCGTTGATCCCGGGGGAGAGGGCGCGCTCGGCGATGTCGACGAGCTGGCGTACCCCGAAGAGGGGGTCCTGCATGAGGCTGCGCTCGCGGGCAAATCCGAAGGCGTTGCGCAGCTGGTCCAGGTCGGCGTCGGGGTCGCCGCCGACGACATCGAGCAGCGGCATGCCACGGTGTCGCATCTGCCCGACGGCCGCCCGGAGGACGATGACGGCGTCGAGGTCGCGGGCGTGGTCGACGAGGCGCGAGTACCCGACGCTCTCGATGACCCGGCGGTCGACCTGCGTGGTCACCGTGCGGACCGGTGCGTCCTCGGGCCGCTGCCAGGTCAGGGGCCCGGCCGTCACCTCATGCCGGTCCGCGTCGTCGCTCTCCTCGGGCGGCGGCGGCTCGTCGACGAGGTCGAGGGTGCGCGCGGCGATCCGCTCGATCATCGTCGACACCTGGATCGAGGTCGTGATGTGGTGGATGAAGGCGAGGAAGATCGCGACGCTCGCGAGGACGAGGGCGAACGCCACCGATACCGAGAGCTGGGGGACGAAGGAGTCCCCGTCGCTGCGGACCGAGCGCAGCACGGTGAGCGCATAGGTGAAGGACGCGGTGAAGATGCCGAGGGTGAGCTGGGTTGTGCGGCTGCTGAGGAAGCCGCCGAGCAGCCGGGGGGAGAACTGGCTGCTCGCCAGCTGGAGGACGACCATCGTGATCGAGAAGACGAGGCCGGTGACGGAGATCATCGCCGAGGCGATCGTGCTGAGCAGTCCGCGTGCCGAGGCCGGACCGCCGCCGAAGAGGATCGGCAGGTCAGCGCCCAAGCGCTTGTCGAGCTCGGGCAGGGCCAGGCCGAGGAGAACCGAGGCGACGGCGATGGCGGCCGGCAGCGCCCAGAAGGGACGCCAGGCCCGTTCCCACCGGGTTGCCCGCGCCGGGTCCCCGACCGGGCCGACCGCCCGTCTCGCGCTCGCCATGACGCCGATCCTGTCAGATCGAGCGGATGCGGGCTCCCGGTCCCTCCCGCGAGCATCCGGCCCGCGCGGTGTGGCCAGGGTCACGTCCGCCTCGGTGCGGCGGGTCACCGGAGGGTGACCTAACCTGACCGTGACCCGGTGGGCGTGGCCGGCATCACGCCGACCCGCCCTCGGCCCGCCGGGCGGAGGCTGGCAGGATGGACCGTCTGTACCCGCAAGTAACAACGACTCGAGAAGAGGACGAGGCACGCGGATGAACATCGTCGTATGCGTGAAGTACGTCCCGGACGCCCAGAGCGACCGGACGTTCGACGAGGCCGACAACACCACCGACCGCTCGAACGTCGACGGCCTGCTCTCCGAGCTGGACGAGTACGCCGTCGAGGAGGCGCTCAAGCTCGTCGAGGCGGGCGAGGGCGAGGTCACCGTCCTCACCGTCGGGCCCGCCGCGGCGGCGGACGCGATCAAGAAGTCCCTGCAGATGGGTGCCGACAAGGGTGTGCACGTGAGCGACGAGGCCATCCACGGCTCCGACGCCGCCGGAACCTCCCTCCTCCTCGCCGAGGCGATCAGGAAGATCGGCGAGTACGACCTCGTCATGACCGGCATGTCCTCGACGGACGGCACGATGGGGGTCGTCCCGGCCATGCTCGCCGAGCGGCTCGGGCTGCCCCAGGTGACGTATGCCGCGCAGCTCACCGTCGAGGGCTCGTCGCTGACGATCCGTCGGGACGGCGACGCCGCGTCGGAGACGATCGAGTCCTCGCTCCCGGCGCTGGTCTCGGTCACCGATCAGATCAACGAGCCGCGCTACCCCTCGTTCAAGGGGATCATGGCGGCGAAGAAGAAGCCGGTGCAGGAGTGGTCGCTCGCCGACCTCGGCGTCGAACCCGGCCAGGTGGGGTTCGAGGGGGCCTGGACGAGGGTCGTCTCCTTCACCAAGCGGCCGCCGCGCACCCAGGGCGAGGTCGTCACCGACGAGGGTGACGGCGGCGCGAAGCTCGCCGAGTTCCTGTCCGCCCGCAAGTTCCTCTGACCCGCCAGGACGAAAGGAAAGGCACACCCATGGCTGACGTTCTCGTTCTGGTCGACCACGTCGACGGCAAGGTCCGCAAGTCCACCGCCGAGCTGCTCACCCTCGCTCAGCGCCTCGGCGAGCCGGCGGCGGTGCACATCGGCGTCGGCGCCGACGTGGCGGCCAAGACCCTCGCCAAGTACGGCGCCCAGAAGATCTACACCTACGACGCCCCCGACGCGCTCGAGTACCTCGTCGCCCCCCAGGCCGAGATCCTCGCGGCCCTCGTCGAGCGCACCTCGCCGGTCGCGGTGCTCATCCCGAGCAGCGCCGCGGGCAAGGAGGTCGCCGCGCGGGTGTCGATCAAGACCGGCTCGGGCCTGATCACCGACGCCGTCGACGTCGTGGCCGGTGCCGACGGGGTCGAGACGACCCAGTCGGTCTTCGCCGGCTCCTTCACCGTGACGGCGACGGTGACCCGAGGCGCGGCGATCGTCTGCGTCAAGCCCAACTCCGTCGCGATCTCGGCGGCACCGGCCGCAGGGACGATGGAGAAGGTCGAGGTCACCCTGTCCGAGGCCGCCAAGGCCGCCAGGATCGTCGACACCCAGCCGAGGGCCTCGACCGGCCGGCCCGAGCTGACCGAGGCCGCCATCGTCGTCGCCGGCGGCCGCGGCGTGAACGGCGACTTCGCCCCCATCGAGGCGCTCGCCGACAGCCTCGGCGGCGCGGTCGGCGCCTCCCGCGCTGCGGTCGACGCCGGCTGGTACCCGCACAGCACGCAGGTGGGCCAGACCGGCAAGACGGTCTCTCCGCAGCTGTACGTCGCGGCCGGCATCTCCGGCGCCATCCAGCACCGGGCCGGCATGCAGACCTCGAAGACGATCGTCGCGGTCAACAAGGACGAGGAGGCGCCGATCTTCGAGCTCGTCGACTTCGGCGTCGTCGGCGACCTCTTCTCCGTGCTCCCTCAGGCGACCGAGGCGGTCAAGAAGGCCAAGGGCTGAGCGTCCGGCGTCCTCGCGTCGACGCCGACCGGGGGGTATGCCGCGCCCGCGGCATACCCCCCGGCCTTTCGGTGTTGACGTGGTGGCCCCTGGACCGGGGCCGAGCACGCCCACCCGCCCTCGCGCGGCGGGACGGGGCTCGACAGCGACCTAGAATCGATCCTCATGACTGCCTACCTCGACCACGCGGCGACGACGCCGATGCTGCCCGCGGCGATCGAGGTGTTCTGCCAGCGGGCCGCGACCGTCGGGAACGCCTCCTCGCTGCACACCGCCGGCCGGCGGGCCCGGGCGGCGGTCGAGGAGGCGCGCGAGCGGATCGCCGTGGCCCTGGGGGCCCGCCCCTCCGAGATCGTCTTCACGTCCGGGGGCACCGAGTCGGACAACCTCGCCGTCAAGGGGACGTACGCCGCCCGCCGCGCCGCGGACCCGCGCCGCACCCGGGTCATCGCGAGCGGATTCGAGCACCACGCCGTCCTCGACGCCGTCGAGCACCTCGTCCAGGTCGAGGGGGCCTCGGTCACCTGGCTCGAGCCGGACCGGGACGGCCACATCCACCCCGAGGACCTCGTCGTCGCCATCGAGGCCGACCCGGCCTCCGTCGCCCTCGTCACCGTGATGTGGGCCAACAACGAGGTCGGGACGGTGCAGCCGGTCGCCGAGCTCGCGGCGTTGGCCCACGACCACGGCATCCCGTTCCACACCGACGCCGTCCAGGCCGTGCCGATGCTCCCGGTCGACTTCGCAGCGAGCGGGGTCGACCTGCTCAGCCTCACCGGCCACAAGCTGGGCGGCCCGATCGGGGTCGGCGCCCTCGTGGCTCGGCGCGACGCCACCCTCGTCCCGCTCCTGCACGGCGGTGGCCAGGAGCGCCAGGTCCGCAGCGGAACCCTCGACGTCCCGGCCATCTCGGCCCTGGCGGCCGCCGTCGAGCACACCGTGGGCCGGCGTGAGGTCGAGGCCAAGCGGGTCGGCGCGCTGCGCGACCGGCTCGTCGAAGGGGTGCTCGAGCTCGACCTCGACATCGGGGTGACCGGCACCTGGACGCCCGGCGACCTCGAGCGTCGGCTCGCGGGAATCGTTCATCTCATCGTCCCCGAGTGCGAGGGCGACTCCCTCCTCTACCTGCTCGACGCGGCCGGTGTCGAGTGCAGCACCGGGTCTGCCTGCCAGGCCGGGGTGCCGCAGCCCAGCCACGTCCTCCTCGCCATGGGCTACACCGAGGCCCAGGCCCGGGGGGCTCTCCGGCTCAGCCTCGGCCACACCTCCACGCCGGAGGACGTCGATGCGGCGCTCGCGGCGCTGCCCGCGGTCATCGAACGGGCCCGCCGGGCGTCGGGCGCCGCGCGTGGTGGGCGGCACGCCCGGGCCGCCGCCGGGCGGTCCTCGGGGCCCGGGACCGGCGAGCACCGGACCGCGCGGAGCGCCTGATGCGGGTCGTCGCCGCGATGAGCGGGGGTGTCGACTCGGCCGTCGCCGCCGCCCGCATGGTCGACGCGGGCCACGAGGTCGTCGGGGTGCACCTCGCCCTGTCGCGTTCGGCGGCCACGCTGCGCGAGGGAGCCCGGGGGTGCTGCACGATCGAGGACGCCGGTGACGCCCGGCGGGTGGCGGACCGGCTCGGCATCCCCTTCTACGTATGGGACTTCGCCCAGCGGTTCGCCGAGGACGTCGTCGAGGACTTCGTCGAGGAGTACGCGGCGGGCCGGACCCCTAACCCGTGCCTGCGCTGCAACGAGCGGATCAAGTTCGCCGCGCTGCTCGACCGGGCCTGGGCCCTCGGCTTCGACGCCGTCGCGACCGGCCACTACGCCCGGGTGGTCGAGCGGCCCGACGGCGCGCGCGAGCTGCACCGGGCGGTCGACCCCGCGAAGGACCAGTCCTACGTCCTCGGCGTGCTCGACGCCGAGCAGCTGGCGGGGGCGGCCTTCCCGCTCGGTGACTCCGTCAAGAGCGAGGTGCGCGCCGAGGCCGAGGCGCGCGGCCTGTCCGTGGCCCGCAAGCCGGACAGCCACGATGTCTGCTTCATCCCCGATGGCGACACCCGCGCCTTCCTCGGCGCCCGGCTCGGGGAGCGCCCCGGCGAGATCGTCGACACCGCGGGCCAGGTCGTCGGCACCCACACCGGCACCTACGGCTTCACGATCGGCCAGCGACGCGGTCTCGGCGTCGACCGCGCGGCACTGGACGGCACCCCCCGCTACGTCGTCGATGTCGACGCCGCCGGCCGCCGGGTCGTCATCGGCACCGCGGATCTGCTCGGCGTCGACGAGATCGTCGGCGAGGAGGCGCGATGGTGCGGCCCCACCGCGGACGGCGAGCTGGCCGTCGGAGCACAGGTCCGGGCCCACGGCGAGGAGGTGGCGGCCGCGGCCTCCGTGCTCGAGGACCGGCGGGTCCGGGTCCGTCTCGACCGTCCGGTGCGGGGGGTCGCCCCGGGTCAGGCGGTCGTCCTCTACGCCGGCACCAGGGTGCTCGGCTCGGCGACGATCGCCGCGACGTCACGCGCGTCCACCCCCGCCCCCTGACGCGGCCGCGCCCGGGGGGTCAACCGGCCAGGACCGCCGCGAGGGTCCGCGCGGCGGCCTCCGCCTGGGACTCGGCAAGCCCCGCGTAGCAGAGGACGAGCCCGCTGAGGCTTCGCTCGGCGCAGTATGCCGAGAGTGGGCTGACGGCGAGCCCGCGCCGGAGGAGCCGGGTCGCCGCCGCAAGGTCGTCGACGGACTCGGGCAGGCCGAGGACGACGTGGAGACCGGCGTCGACCCCCTGCACGGTCAGCTCCGGCAGGTGGCGGCCGAGGGCGGCGACGAGGGCCGCTCGGCGGGCGGCATACGTGCGGGTCGCCCGCGCCTGGTGCGCCGCCAGCGCCCCCGAGGCGATGAACTCGGCCAGGGCCGCGCCGGTCGCCTCGTTGACGACGAGCCCGCGCACCTCGAGAGCCACCCGGAGCCGGTCGCGCAGGTGCTGTGGTGGGACGAGCCAGGCGACGCGCAGGCTCGGTGCGATGACCTTGGAGGCGGTGCCGACGTAGACGACGTGCTCCGGCGCGTCGGGCAGGGACCGCAACGCGGGCAGCGGCGAGACGTCGTACCGGAACTCGCCGTCGTAGTCGTCCTCGACGACGACGGCCCCGGTCCGCCCGGCCCAGGCGATGAGCTCGGCGCGTCGGCCGACCGGCATGCGTCCACCCGAGGGGTACTGGTGCGACGGCGTGACATAGACCGCCGCGTCGTCTTCGCGCAGCGTGCTCGGGTCCAGCCCGTCCTCGTCGACCGGCACGGTCCGCACCCGCACCCCGGTCTCGCCCCAGGCCGTCATGGCCTCGACGTACCCGGGGTCCTCGAGGACGGCGGCGCGCCCGACGAGGCCGAGCGCCTCGGGAAGGGACCGCAGCGACGCCGCGACGCCCGGCACGACGAGGAGGTCATCGGGGTCGAGGGCGATCCCACGCGAGCGGCGCAGGTGATCGGCGAGCGCGATCCGCAGGCGGATGTGCGTCGGGCCGGCCCCGGCGTCGTTCCCGGGGATGCCGGCCCCGGCATGCCGCCACGCCCGTCGCCAGGCCGTGGCGTCGATGAGCGACGTGTCCGGGCGCCCGGGCCGCAGGTCCCAGCGAGGCGGGGGTGGCTGCGTGGGTGACGGCGGGGTTCCGCGGCGCGCGGCCGGCCGGACGTGCGACACCGCCCCCGCGGCCGCGGCGACGTCGGCCTCCCGCGCGACGACCGTCCCGGAGCCGGCGCGGGTGACGATGAAGCCCGCGGCAAGAAGCTCGTCGTATGCCGCGACGACCGGCCCCCGAGAGACGCCGAGCGTCGCGGCGAGGGCCCGGGTCGACGGGAGCGGGTCACCCGGCCGGAGCCGCCCCTCCCGCAGCTCGGTGACGAGGGCGTCGGCGATCCGGTGCCGCAGCGGCGCGGTCCCGTCGGCCACCCGCGGGACCACCGTGGACACCGCCACCGTCCTCGCCATGCGCGCACGATACTGGTCCTGCGTTCCCCGGGCATTGCGGATCTCGCCGATGGGCCAGAATCGGGCTTGACTGGGGTCCGCGGCGTCCCGGGGACCCCGCCGGCCCCGGGAGGGGCGCCGACCGGCCCCGCAAGGGCGCCGACCCATCCGCACCAGCACGACCCCAGGAGCAACCGCCGATGACGACGACCCGAGCGGCCCGACCCGGGCAGGGGAGTCCCCGATGAGCACCCTCGAGCTGCGTCCGTCCTGCGAGTGCTGCGACGTCGACCTGCCGCCCGCCTCGCCCCACGCGCGGATCTGCACCTTCGAGTGCACGTACTGTGCCCGCTGTGCCGAGGGCCACCTCGGCGGCATCTGCCCGACCTGCGGCGGCGGCCTCGTGCCGCGACCCATCCGCACCGTCGACGCCCTCGAGCAGCACCCCGCCTCGACCGCTCGGGTCGTCTCGCCGGTGCCGTGCCCCGACCCCGAGGCGGGCGCGCCGGCCGGCGGCATACCGCCGATCTCGCGGCACCGGGAGCGCTCGGCCACCGAGCGCGCGGTCCTCGATGCGCTGCTCGACGACGAGATGGCCGGCACCCTCGCCCTCGCCGTCGACGGCCGGCCATGGGTCGTCCCCATGCTCTTCGCCCGGGACGGCGACCGCGTCCTCCTCCACGGCTCCACGGGTGCCGGGGTGCTGCGACGCGCCGCGGCCGGAGCGCCGGTCGCCCTCAGCGTAGTCGTGCTCGACGGGCTCGTCGTCGCCCACTCGACGTTCGAGTCCTCGGCGAACTACCGGTCGGCGGTGGTCCAGGGCGTCGCCGAGGTCCTCCACGGCGAGGCCAAGTCCGCCGCCCTCGTCGCGCTGTCGAACCGTCTCCTGCCTGGCCGGGTCGCCGAGGTCCAGCCGATGACGGCCAAGGAGGAGGCGGCGACCGTCGTCCTCGCCCTGCCCATCGTCGAGGACCAGTGGCTCGTCAAGACCAGGACCGGTCCGCCCGAGGAGCCCGAGGGCCCCACCGACGCCTGGTGCGGTGTCATCCCGCTCCACTCCGTCGCCGGTGACCTCGTCACCGCGCCGTGGACGGGCGCGGACCTCCCGGTGCCCGCGTCGGTCCGCGCGGTCACCGAGGCCCGGAGGATGCCATGACCCGAGCGACCGGGCTCGGCTCCTGGCCGGGCACCGACCTGCGCGAGGCCGTCGTCAGCGTCCGCGACCTGCTCGACGAGGAGGGCGGGCTGCCCTACCTGCCCGAGGTGCCCGGCCGCGGCCCGGGGGCGGACCTCATCGGTCGCGGCGCGGGGTTGCTCGTCGAGCTGCCGGTCGACCTCCAGCCCTCCGGATGGCGGTTGGTCGACCGTCCCGGCAAGGATGCCTCGCGGACCGCCGGGCTGCTCCGTGAGGAGCTCGACACCGCGGCCGAGGCCTACGACGGGTATACCGGCGACCTCAAGGTCCAGGTCGCCGGGCCGTGGACCCTCGCCGCCTCGGTCGAACTGACCCGCGGCGAGCGGGCCGTCGTCGACGAGGGGGCCACCCGCGACCTCGTCGCCTCACTGGCCGAGGGCATCCGCGGCCATGTCGCCGCCCTGACGCGGCTCCTCCCGGGAGCCCGGCTCATCCTCCAGATCGACGAGCCGTCGCTGCCGTCCGTCCTCGAGGGGTCCCTGCCGACCGCATCCGGCTACGGCCGGGTCCGGGCCGTCGACCCCCAGGTCGTCGCCGAGGGCCTGCGGACGGTGCTGGCGGCGTGCG
The DNA here is from genome assembly GCA_963728395.1 of uncultured Actinomycetota bacterium. Classification (GTDB taxonomy): domain Bacteria; phylum Actinomycetota; class Actinomycetes; order Actinomycetales; family Dermatophilaceae; genus CAVSJJ01. The sequence goes on along the minus strand of CAVSJJ010000004.1, from coordinate 35,069 downwards.
ACGGACCGACCCTCGTCCACTGCTGCCACCCGCGCGCGCCCGTCCCGCTGCTGCGCGCGAGCGGTGCCGGTGGGCTGTCTCTCGACCTCACCGCCGCCTCGCCGGCCCGGTGGGAGTCGGTCGCGACGACGCTCGAGGAGGGGATCGAGGTGTATGCCGGGGTGCTGGCGAGCGATGGCAGCTCTCGGCTCGAGGGTGCTCGCCGGCTCGTGCTCGAGGGGCTGGAGCGGGCCGGGCTCGAGCCGGCCGGGTTCGACCGGGTCCTCGTCACGCCCACCTGCGGGCTGGCCGGACTCACAGCGGCCGGCGCCCGCGACGTTCATCGGATGGCGCTGGACCTGGCGCGCGAGCTGAGCGAGAGGACGCAGGCCTGACATGACGACGATCCCGACCCTGGCACCGGTCGTCACGGCTCCGCGCGTGGCCTGGCCGGTGAAGTACCTCGCGCTCGCCGTCATCTGGGGGTCGAGCTTCCTCCTCATGAAGGTCGGCCTCGAGGCCCTGGCGCCGGTGCAGATCGCCGGGCTGCGGATCCTCACCGGGGCGCTAGTCCTCCTGGCCGTCCTCGTCGGACGGGGCGGTTCACTGCCGCGGGAGCCGCGGGTGTGGGGGCATCTCCTCGTGTGTGGCTTCTTCCTCGCCGCGCTGCCGTTCACCCTGTTCGCCGCCTCCGAGACGCGGGTCGCCTCGGCCCTGGCCGGGATCGGCAACGCGACGACCCCCATCGCCACGGTCCTCGCGACGATGGCGATCCTCCCCGGGGAGCGGGCGACCGGCCGGCGGCTCGTCGCCGTGGGGATCGGGTTCGCGGGCGTCGTGACGATCATGCAGCCGTGGACGTCGGCCCGGCCGGATCTCCTCGGCTTCGCGATGGCCCTCATGGGTGGGGCGAGCTACGGGATCGGGTGGACCTACAACCGCCGGTTCCTCGCGACGGCCGACCTGGGCGGGCTGAGCCAGCCGGCGGCGACGCTCTCGATGGGGATGGTCCTCATGGTGCCGTTCCTCCTGGTCTGGTCGGCCGTCCAGCCGGCGGGGATCGCGTCGCTGTGGGCCTACCACCTCGGGGGGCACGGTGCCCACCACTGGCTGCCCCTCCTGTGCACTCTGGTGCTCGGCATCATCGGGACCGGGTTCGCCTACATGCTCCAGTTCGACGTCGTGCGAGGTGCCGGTCCGGTGGTCGCCTCGACGATCACCTACCTCATCCCCGTCGTCTCGGTCGCCCTCGGCATCCTCGTCCTCGGTGAGCACCTCACCTGGGCCGTCCTCGTCGGGTTCGCCATCGTCCTCGGCGCGGCGCTCGTCATCAACGCGCCGCGTCGGCGGCGGCATCCCTGACCTTCGCCGGCCCCGCACGCCGCACCGTCGCCGACACGGCATACCCGGCCGCCCGCCGAAGGGTGGCGATCGGCCCCCCGGACGCCGCGAGGGGTGGCGATCGGTCCCATCAGCGCCGCTGAAGGGACCGATCGCCACCCCTCGGCGGGGGCAAGGGGCGGATCGCCACCCCTCGGCGGGGGCAAGGGGCGGATCGCCACCCCTCGGGTGAGGTGGGTCAGGGGCGAGCCGAGACGAGGAAGTCGAGCCACACCGCGGCCCAGGCCTGCGTGGCGTCGATGAACGGCGCGTGGCCCGACCCCTCGAACGTCTCGCTGCGGACCCGACCACCGGCCGCCGCATAGCGACCCAGCACCTCGCGGATCTGGCTCACCATCGGCTGAGACGGCACGACGTCCTCGCCCGGCCAGCCGGGAACGGCGCCGGCCGCTCCGAGCGTCGCCATGTCCCAGGCCGAGGCGTCGCCGATGACGACATCGGCCCCGCCGTGGGTCCACAGGACCGGCGGCTTGGGGCCGAGCTCGAGGATGTCGGTCCAGTTGCAGTACTTGGGTGAGAGGGCGTTGAGGATGCCGCGGGTGCCGGGCGCGACGCCGGGCCAGTACTCCGAAGGGGTCGCGTCGCCGGGGTACCCGTCGTCCCCGGTCACCGTGAGGAGGACCTCGTCGACGAGCAGGTCCTCCAGGGTCGGTTCGACAATGTGCTCGCTCGACCAGTACGACGAGCGCATGACGTTGCGCGGCGAGAAGGGGCTGTCGGTGCCCCGGTCGCCGTCGCGCACCGCTGCGGCGAAGTCCTGGGAGCCGACGCCGCCGCCGGACCCGGCCCAGTCCGGGAAGCAGGGCGTCCCGTCGGCGCGGACGCCGCCGAAGCCGTAGGGCGAGACCGGGTCCACATAGGTGAGGGAGGCGACGTCGCCGTGGTCCACGGCATACGCGCTGATGGCCGCGCCACCGGTGGACCAGCCGAGCAGGTGGGCCGGGCGTCCGGCGAGGCCGAGGGCCTCGAGAAGCGAGCGGACGTCGTCGGCCCAGTCGCGCAGCCCGCGTGTCGCGTCGATCGGGGCCGGCTCGCTCCGGCCGAAGGAGCGCATGTCGGGGGCAATGACCCGGTAGTCCTGCTGGGTGAGGGCCGCGAGGTGTTCGAAGAACCGGCCGGTCGACATGTTCCCATGGACGAGGACGACGAGCTCTCCGTCGTCGGGGCCCCAGCCGACCCAGTGCATCCGCAGGCGGGCGGTGTCCGTCGTGTGGGCGGTGACGCCCGGGGCGAGGTCCATGTCGACTCCCTTGTCGGGTGGGTGGGTGCCGTCATTCAACGGGACGACCGGCCCGCTCGACAACCACCCGAGGCCCGTCGGTCCCGCTGTGGCGGGCGCCGCTCAGAGCGCGATGTCGCGGTGCCAGGACTGGGTCTTGTATGCCGTGCGCCACCCCAGCGCGCTGTAGAGTCCGTCCGCGCCCGTCGGGGAGTCATCGTCGACCTCGAGCCCCACGCGGTTGCGACCACGCTGGGCGGCATCGCGGATCACGGTGTGCAGCAGGGCCTTTGCGACTCCACGTCCCCGGGCTCGGCGGTGGACCCCGATGTAGTCCACGTAGGACCCCTCGGCGCCCGTGGCGTCCGGGCCGAGGATCGTCGCCACGAGAGCACCGCCCGGCTCGGGTGTGCCGTCGATGTCGACCTCGGCGATCCACCAGTGGTCCCAGCGGTGGCCGGGGTCCTCGCGCAGCCGCTGGACGAACTCGGGGAAGCTCTCGCGGTAGGAGTTGAAGTGGTCGGCGAAGGACTCCTCGAGCATCCGGTGCACGGTCTGCAGGTCGTGGGCGACGGGCGAGCCGTCGTCGTGCGTCGCGACCCGGCGGATCGTCACGCCCTCGCGTGGGCCCGGCACCCCGCCCGGCGCGCCTTCCTCGGGCCGCACCGGCCGGGTCATCTGCAGCCAGGTGCGCACGTTGGTGAACCCCGCGGTGGTGAGCCAGCGCTGCTGGCGCTCGTCGGCGGCATACGCTCCCGAGTCGAGCTGGGTGCCCGGAAGCTCGCGGAGCGCGGCGATCTCGAGTCCGACCTCCTCGGCCCAGCCGAAGCAGGAGGCGGCGACGGCGTCGGCGGCGGCGATCTCGAGGTCCGGTGCGACGGTCACCTCGACGAGGGTCCGCCCGGCGGCCCGGTCGTGGACGCTGACGAGGGCGAGGAGCCGGTTCTCGTCGCGGACGATGGCCTGGCGGCGGGTCCATGACCCGGTGCCGGTCAGCGTCGCGGCCACGGCGTCCTCGCTCACCGAGGGACGTCCGTTCGCCCATTCCTGGAAGGCCCCGAGGAGTGCCGTGGCCTCGGAGATGTCGTCGAGCTGGGGGATGACGGCGGCGACGCCGTCGGGCAGGCCGGTCAGGGGCGGGATCGGTCCGGGAGTCACCGGGACAGTCTGCCGTATGCCGCGGGCGGCCCTTCGGCGTGCGGCCTTCCACCACCCGCTCACGCCGTGGGCGGGCTCACCTCGCGCCGGAGGACCTTGCCGGTCGGTCCCTTCGGCAGCTCGCCGACGAGCCACACCTGACGTGGGTACTTGTAGGCCGCGATCCGCTCCCTCGTGAAGGCGATGATGTCCTCCGGCGTCGCCGCCGAACCCTCCCGCAGCGCGACGGCCGCCCCGACCTGCTCGCCGAGGAGGTCGTCGGGGACACCGACGACGGCGACCTCGAGGACGTCCGGGTGGGTGTAGATGACCTCCTCGACCTCGCGCGGGTACACGTTCATCCCGCCGCGCAGGATCATGTCCTTCTTGCGGTCGACGATCGTGAAGTAGCCCTCGTCGTCCATCGTCGCGAGGTCGCCGGTGCGGAACCAGCCGTCGGGGATCGCCTCCGCGGTGGCCTCGGGGTTGTTCCAGTAGCCCTTCATGACGTTGTCGCCGCGGATGGCGATCTCACCGACCTCACCGACCGCAACCTCGCTGCCCTCGCTGTCGACGCAGCGCAGCTCGCAGCCGGGGATCGCGACGCCGATCGTGCCCGGCTTGCGCTCGCGGTCGAGCATGTTGAAGGACGCTACCGGCGAGGTCTCGGAGAGCCCGTAGCCCTCGAGGATCGTCGTGCCGAACCTCTCCTCGAACCCGCGCATGACCTCCAGCGGCATCGCCGACCCGCCGGAGACGCAGGTCCGCAGCGAGGAGGCGTCCATCTCCTCCGCGTCCGGATGGTTGAGGATCGCGGCATACATCGTCGGGACACTGACCCGCTCCTTGCCGATGACCTCGATGGCCTTCGCCGGGTCGAAGCGAGGGATGAGCGCCAGGGTGGAGCGCGCGATGACCGAGGCGTTGAGACCGACGACGAGCCCGAAGACGTGGAAGAGCGGCAGGCAGCCCATGACGACGTCGTCGGCGCGGATTTCCTGGATGACCGTCGCGCTGCGCAGCGCGTTGAGGTGGACGTTGCGATGGGTCAGCTCGGCGCCCTTGGGCCGTCCGGTCGTCCCCGAGGTATAGAGGATGATCGCCGTGTCGTCGTCGTCGCGCTCGACCGGCCCGGTGGACGGTGCGCCCCCCTCAAGGGCACCCTCCACCGGACCGGAGGGCCCGCACTCGACGATCCGCGTCCCGGAGCCCGCGGCACCCTTCGTCGCCTCCGCGACGAAGTCCGGCCAGACGAAGGCGATCCTGGTGCCCGAGTCGGTGAAGAAGTAGTCGATCTCGCCGGACTTCAGGAGCGGGTTCATCGGGACGACGACGGCCCCGGCCATGAGGCTCCCGAAGAAGACGACGGGGAACGCCGGCACGTTGGGCAGGATGATCGCGATGCGCTCGCCCGGCTCGATCCCGGCCCGGCTCAGCTGTCCCGCGAGCCGGGCCGCCATCTCGCTCAGCCGGGCGTAGCCGATGTTCGTCCCGTCGATCGTGATCGCGCTCTGGTCCGGTGTCCGCTCCGCCGTCGCCAGGAGGTTGGTCGCGAGGTTGGTCATCAAGGCTCCTGTCGGGCGTCGGCGGTTGCCGACATTCTCGCCGTCCGGCGGCGCCGCGGCCAGGACTTCCGACCTAGACCGAGGTGAGCCGTGCGCTCCTCCCAGCGGCCGGCCGGCGCCGACGGCATCGATGTCGCCACCGTGTAGCAGGATGAGCGGGTGAGCGAGACACCCGCCGACCCGGCCGTGCAGGCCGCCGCCGACCAGGTCCCGGACGACGTCCGCCGCGAGTGGGGCGACCTCGCCGAGGAGATCCGCGGCCACCAGTTCACCTACCACGTCAAGGACGCCCCGACGGTGAGCGACGGGGAGTACGACCGGCTCGTCCGGCGGCTCACCGAGCTCGAGGAGTCGCACCCCTCGCTGCGCACGCCCGACAGCCCGTCGCAGCAGGTCGGCGGCGCCGTGTTCTCCACCGACTTCCAGGCCGTCGACCATCTCGAGCGGATGCTCAGCCTCGACAACGCGTTCAGCCCCGAGGAGCTCGCCGCCTGGGCGGCCCGGGTCGAGCGGGAGGCGGGCGGCACGGCATACCACTTCCTCTGCGAGCTGAAGATCGACGGGCTCGCGGTCAACCTGCTCTACGAGGACGGCCGGCTCACCCGGGCGCTGACCCGCGGCGACGGGCGTACCGGTGAGGACGTCACCCTCAACGTGCGGACGATCGAGGGGGTCCCGACCGAGCTGTCCGGCCGGTCCGTCCCCGAGCTCCTCGAGGTCCGCGGCGAGGTGTTCTTCCCCATCGAGGCGTTCGGCGACCTCAACGCCGCGCTGGTCGAGGCGGGCAAGCCGCCCTTCGCCAACCCCCGCAACGCCGCGGCGGGGTCGCTGCGCCAGAAGGACCCCCGGGTCACGGCCACCCGGCCGCTGCACCTGCTCGTCCACGGCATCGGGGCGCGGCGGGGGTTCGATGTCGACCGACAGAGCGAGGCGTACGACCTGCTGCGGTCATGGGGGCTGCCGGTCTCGAGCCACTACCGCGTGCTGGACTCGCTGGAGGCGGTCCAGGCCTTCATCGACGACTACGGCGAGCGGCGGCACGGCGTCGAACACGAGATCGACGGCGTCGTCGTCAAGGTCGACGAGACGGCCGTGCAGCGCCAGCTCGGATCGACCTCCCGCGCGCCGCGCTGGGCCATGGCGTACAAGTACCCACCCGAGGAGGTGAACACGAGGCTGCTCGACATCCAGGTCAATGTCGGGCGCACCGGCCGGGTGACGCCCTTCGGGGTGATGGAGCCGGTCACCGTCGCCGGGTCGACGGTCTCGATGGCGACCCTCCACAACGCCCACGAGGTGGTCCGCAAGGGGGTGCTCATCGGCGACATCGTCGTCCTGCGCAAGGCCGGCGACGTCATCCCCGAGATCCTCGGGCCGGTCGTCGCGCTGCGGGACGGGTCCGAGCGGGAGTTCGTCATGCCGACCGAGTGCCCCTCGTGCGGCACCCCCCTCGCGCCGGAGAAGGAGGGCGACAAGGACATCCGCTGCCCCAACGGCCGGTCCTGCCCGTCGCAGCTGCGCGAGCGACTGTTCGGGCTCGCCTCCCGCGGCGGCTTCGACATCGAGGCCCTCGGCTGGGAGGGGGCCGGGGCCCTCCTGGAGTCGGGCGTCCTCGACGACGAGTCGCTCGGAGGTCCCACCGAGGCCCTGCTGTTCTCCCTCACGGCCGAGGACATCGCGCGGGTCCCGCTCTACACCCGGGCGGCGAAGAAATCCGATCCCGAGCAGGCCGTCGTCGACGGGCGGGTGCTCTCGGCCAACGGCGAGAAGCTCGTCGCCAACCTGGCGGCGGCCAAGGAGCAGCCGCTGTGGCGGGTGCTCGTCGCCCTGTCCATCCGGCACGTCGGCCCGACCGCGGCCCGGGCCCTCGCCCAGGAGCTGCACTCGATGGAGGCGATCCGGGCCGCGTCCGCCCAGCAGCTCGCGGCCGTCGACGGCGTCGGCCCGGTCATCGCGGAGGCGGTCAAGGACTGGTTCGAGGTCGACTGGCACCGCGCGATCGTCGCGCGATGGGACGAGGACGGCGTGCGGATGGCGGACGAGCGCGACGAGTCCGTCGAGCAGACCCTCGCCGGGAGGACCGTTGTCGTCACCGGGTCGCTCGAACGGTTCTCTCGCGATTCGGCCAGGGAGGCCATCCTCGCCCGGGGTGGCAAGGCGGCCGGATCGGTGTCGAAGAAGACCGACTTCGTCGTCGTCGGCCCGGGCGCCGGCTCGAAGGAGGCCAAGGCCCGCGAGCTGGGCCTGGCCATCCTCGACGAGGCGGGCTTCGAGCGGCTGCTCGAGACCGGCTCGCCCGACTGAGCCACCTCCGCGGGGCCGGGCGGGCTGCCGCACCGGCGTCCGGCCCGCGAGAGGTGGGAATCCGTCCCATCGCGGGCGGGTGACGAGGCCGAGCCCCACCCCGGGCTGGGATGAGGTCCCCCTCGAGCGGGGTATGCCGGCCCGGACCGGCGTGGGCGGGGGCGGACCGGGCGGCGACTGCCTATCGTGACGACCATGAAGGCTCTGGACCGGAAGCTGTCCGTCATGGCAGCCGGCAGCTACACGCCCGACCACTTCGTCCTCGCGGACGCGAAGGACGCCGACATGGCCTTCGGGGTCCAGGCGGCCGGGCCGGTGCCCGGCCAGGGGGGCGCCTTCCGCAGCCGCGTCGACTATCTCGAGGCGATGGCGCGGGAGGTCCGCGCCGAGGCGGTCGACATCGTCCTCACCTCCGTCTCCAATGGTGAGCGGCTCACCCGCGACGACGTTTTCGAGGGCAGCGCCGTGACGCTCGCCGTCCGGGCCAACGACACGACCGACATCTGGAACCCGCGTGGCGGCCGGTACACCGCCTCGCCGTCCCGGCCCTTCCGGACCGCCAACCTTGCCCGGGCCCGCGAGTTCTGCTCGCTCGTCCTGTACTCGGTGACCTTCAACAACGACGTCGATCGCGACCTGGCGACCCTCGAGCGGTACGCCGCCTTCCGGGCCGAGGCGCATGCCGTGGGCATGCGCCACTTCCTCGAGATCTTCAACCCCAACGCGGCCGTCGACCTGGCGCCCGACGACGTCGGCGCCTTCGTCAACGACCACATCGTCCGGCTCCTCGCCGGGGTGGCCCAGGTCGAGCGACCGCTGTTCCTCAAGATGGTCTACAACGGTCCGGCCGCCCTGTCCGAGCTCGTCGGTCACGACCCCTCGCTCGTCGTCGGCATTCTCGGCGGGTCGGCCGGCACGACCCGGGACGCCCTCGAGCTGCTCGCCCAGTCCGAGCGGCACGGTGCTCGGGTCGCGCTCTTCGGGCGCAAGGTCCAGCGCGCCGAGTCCCAGCTCGACCTGCTCCGCGCGATGCGCGACGTCCTCAGTGGCCGCTCGACCCCGCAGGACGCGGTCGCGGCATACCACGACGTCCTCGCGAGCAAGGGGATCGAGCCGACCCGCTCCCTCGCCGAGGACCAGACGATCACCGAGCCGCTGCTCGCCGCCGGAGCATGACCGAGCGTTCCGGCGTCCTGTGCGCCGGATCGGTCATCCTCGACATCGGCAAGGTCATCGACGGCTACCCCGAGCAGGAGCGGCTCGCCGTCATCGAGTCCGTCACGCCGAGCACCGGTGGGCCGGCGGCCAACCTCGCCGTCGACCTCGCCCGGCTGGGCGCGCCCTTCCCGCTCGCGCTCGCCGGCGTCGTCGGACGGGACGCGAACGGCGAGGTCCTCCTCGAGGCGCTCGCCGCCGACGGGATCGACACCGCCCGGGTCCGTCGCTCGTCCGAGGCGGCCACCTCCTTCACCGACGCGATGGTCGTCCGCGACGGGGGAGCCCGGACGTTCTTCCACCACATCGGGGCCAACGGCCTGCTCACCGCGGCCGACCTCGACCCGGCCGGCTCCACCGCCCGGATCCTCCATCTCGGCGCGCCAGGCCTCCATCCGACGCTCGACGCCTCGTCCGGCTGGGCGCAGGCGCTGGAGGCCGGCCAGGCGGTCGGCATGCACACGAACCTCGAGCTCGTCTCCCTCGCCCCGGACCGGATCCGTGAGCTCGCCCTGCCCTGCCTGCCGCATCTGGACTCGATCATCGTCAACGAGGTCGAGGCCGCCGCCCTGGTCGGGGAGCCGGTGCGGGCGACGGACGCGGATGGGCACCCCGACTGGCGGGCCGTCGAGCGCGTCGCCGTCCGGCTCGTCGGGCTCGGGGTCGGGGTGCTCACCGCCATCCACTTCCCGGCGGGGTGCGTCGCGGCGACACCGGACGGGCGGGTGTGGCGCCAGGGGTCGGTGCGTATGCCGCGCGAGCAGATCCACTCGGCCACCGGCGCGGGCGACGCGTTCGCGAGCGGGGTGGTCCTCGGGCTCCACGAGGGATGGGCCGTCGAGACATGCCTTCGGGTCGGGGTCGCGGCCGCCGCGGCCTGCCTGCGCGGCACCGGCACGTCCGACACGGTGGCCCCGGTCGCCGACTGCCTCGCGCTCGGCGACGAGTACGGGTTCCGCCCGACGGAGTGACCTCCCGCATCGGGCCCGCGACGGGTGGGGATGTGCCCCTTCGACCGCGGCCGAAGGGGCACATCCCCACCCCTCAGCGGCGGATGCCGCCGCGCCGCCCCACCGCCGCGCCGCCCCACCGCCGCGCCGCCGCGCCGCCGCGGCCCGGTCCCGGACCGGGCCAGATCGTGACGGATCCGTGGCACGCCCGGGAGCACCCATAGACTCATCCCCATGGCTGACCTCACCCGCGCCGACGTGGCCCACCTGGCCGGTCTCGCCCGCATCGACCTCTCCGACGACGAGCTCGACCGGATGGTCGGAGAGCTCGGCGTCATCCTCACCTCGGTCGCCACCGTCCAGCAGGCGCCGATCGCCGACGTCGAGCCGATGTCGCACCCGATGCCGCTGGTCAACGTCACCCGGCCCGACGAGATCCGCCCCTCGCTCAGCCCGCACGAGGCCCTCGCCGGCGCCCCGGAGGCGGACCAGCAGCGCTTCTCCGTCCCGAGGATTCTCGACGACGAGCAGTGACGCCCAGGTATGCCGCGGCCACGGCATACCTGCGTACCTCCCCAGCCACTTCGAACCACAAGGACAGCACTGACGTGACCACCGATCTCACCCGGGCCAGCGCCGCCGTGCTGGCCAACCTCCTCGCCACCGGCGAGACCTCCTCGGTGGAGGTCGTCCGCGCCCTCTTCGAGCGCACCGCCGTCGTCGACGGCACCGTCCACGGCTACCTCCACCTCGACCGCGAGGGGGCCCTGGCGACGGCCCGCGACATCGACGCGCGCCGCGCCGCGGGCGAGGAGCTGCACGTCATGGCCGGCGTCCCGGTGGCCGTCAAGGACGTGATGACGACCCGGGGGATACCGACGACCTGTGGCAGCAGGATCCTGGAGGGCTGGGTGCCGCCCTACGACGCCACCCTCGTCCGCAAGCTGCGCGAGGCGGGCATGCCGATCCTCGGCAAGACGAACATGGACGAGTTCGCGATGGGCTCCTCGACCGAGCACTCCGCGTACGGGCCCACCCGGAACCCGTGGGACCTCGAGCGGATCCCGGGCGGCTCCGGCGGGGGCTCGGCCGCCGTCGTCGCGTCCTACCAGGCCCCGCTCGCGATCGGCACCGACACCGGCGGCTCGATCCGCCAGCCGGCGGCCGTCACGGGCACCGTGGGCACCAAGCCGACCTACGGCGGGGTCTCGCGCTACGGCCTCGTCGCCCTGGCCTCCTCGCTCGACCAGGCCGGACCGGTGAGCCGGACGATCCTCGACGCAGCGCTGCTGCACAGCGTCATCGGCGGCCACGACCCGATGGACAGCACGTCGATCGACGCGCCCGTCCCACCCGTCGTCGAGGCCGCGACGAAGGCGGACGTCGCCGGGATGCGGATCGGCGTCGTCCGGGAGCTGAGCGGCGAGGGCTTCCAGCCCGGCGTCCGGCGCCGGTTCGAGGAGGCGGTCGAGCATCTGGTCGCCGCCGGCGCCGAGGTCGTCGAGGTGTCGGCCCCGAGCTTCGAGTACGCCCTCGCGGCCTACTACCTCATCCTCCCGAGCGAGGCGTCGAGCAACCTCGCCAAGTTCGACGCGATGCGGTACGGCCTGCGGGTCAGGCCCGAGGGCATCGAGGACCCGAGCGCCGAGCAGGTCATGGCCGCCACCCGGGACGCCGGCTTCGGTCCCGAGGTCAAGCGCCGGATCATCCTCGGGACCTATGCCCTCTCCTCGGGGTACTACGACGCCTACTACGGCTCGGCACAGAAGGTCCGCCGGCTCATCGCCGACGACTTCGCCGCGGCCTTCGAGCGGGCCGACGTCCTCGTCAGCCCGACCGCGCCGACGACGGCCTTCCGGCTCGGCGACAAGCTCGAGGACCCGATGGCGATGTACCTCAACGACATCGCGACGATCCCGGCGAACCTCGCGGGCGTCCCGGCGATGTCGCTGCCGAGCGGCCTGGCGGACGAGGACGGCCTGCCGACCGGCTTCCAGATCATCGCCCCGGCGACGAGGGACGATCGCCTGTATGCCGTCGGCGCGGCCCTCGAGCGCCGGCTGCACGACGCGTGGGGCGGGCAGCTGCTGGCCAAGGCGCCCGACCTCACCCATGCCGCCACGACGGGGAAGGGGGCCTGATGAGCCAGGCGCACACCATCGGAGAGCCGACCGTCGCCTACGACGACGCCGTCGCGGCATACGACCCCGTCATGGGTCTCGAGGTCCACGTCGAGCTCAACACGGCGACGAAGATGTTCTGCGGCTGCGCGACCGAGTTCGGCGCCGAGCCCAACACCCAGGTCTGCCCGGTCTGCCTCGGCCTGCCCGGCGCCCTGCCCGTCGTCAACGAGAGGGGCGTGGAGTCCGCGATGCGGATCGGGCTGGCCCTCAACTGCGAGATCGCGACATGGTGCCGGTTCGCCCGGAAGAACTACTTCTACCCGGACATGCCGAAGAACTTCCAGACCTCGCAGTACGACGAGCCGCTGTCGTTCGGCGGCTTCCTCGACGTCGAGCTGGAGGACGGCTCGACCTTCCGGGTCGAGATCGAGCGGGCCCACATGGAGGAGGACACCGGCAAGTCCCTCCACGTCGGCGGCGCGACCGGACGCATCCACGGCGCGACCCACAGCCTCGTCGACTACAACCGCGCCGGCATCCCGCTCATCGAGATCGTCACGAAGCCGATCGCCGGCGCGGGGGAGCGGGCGCCGGAGGTGGCCAAGGCCTACGTCGCCACCCTGCGGGACCTCGTCAAGGCGCTCGGCGTCTCCGACGTGCGGATGGAGCAGGGCTCGATGCGCTGTGACGTCAACCTGTCGCTGCGTCCCAAGGCGGGTGCGGGTGAGGACCAGAACGCCATCCCGATGGGCACACGCAGCGAGACGAAGAACGTCAACTCGCTGCGCTCGGTCGAGCGGGCCGTGCGCTACGAGATCGGTCGGCACGCGGCCATCCTCGACGCCGGCGGCACCGTGACCCAGGAGACGCGGCACTGGCACGAGGACACCGGCATCACGACGAGCGGGCGCGAGAAGTCCGACGCCGAGGACTACCGCTATTTCCCCGAGCCCGACCTCGTGCCCGTCGCCCCCGCGCGGGAGACCGTCGAGGCCCTGCGGGCGACCCTCCCCGAGCCGCCGGCCCAGCGCCGCAAGCGGCTCCAGGGCGACTGGGGCTTCAGCGACCTCGAGATGCGCGACGTCCTCAACGCCGGGCTCGTCGACCTCATCGGTGAGACCGTCGAGGCCGGCGCGTCGCCGCAGGGCGCCCGCAAGTGGTGGTCCGGTGAGATCGCCCGGCGGGCCAACGAGGAGGGCGAGGACGTGCCGACGTATGCCGCGTCCCTCGGCGTCACGTCGGCCCACGTCGTCGAGCTCGAGTCGCTCGTCACGAGCGGGCGGCTCAACGACGCGATGGCCCGCCAGGTCTGGGACGGCGTCCTCGACGGAGAGGGCGCCCCGACGGCCGTCGCCGACGCCCGCGGTCTCGAGCTCGTCCAGGACGACTCGGCCCTCGAGGCCGCCGTCGACGAGGCGATCGCCGCCCGCCCCGATGTCGCCGACAAGATCCGCGACGGCAAGGTCCAGGCTGCCGGCGCCCTCATCGGCCAGGTCATGAAGGCGACGAGGGGCCAGGCCGACGCCGGCAAGGTCCGCGAGCTCATCCTCGCCAAGCTCGCCCGGCCCTGACCGCCGCCTCCCCGGGTCGGGATGTCACCCAATAGGGCAGTTGTTGCCGGGGGTGCCGGGGTGATGGGTCGGGATGCCACCCAATAGGGGAGATGTTGCCGGGGGTGCCGGGGTGATGGGTCGGGATGCCACCCAATAGGGGAGATGTTGCCGGGGGTGCCGGGGTGATGGGTCGGGATGTCACCCAATAGGGCAGTTGTTGCCGGGGGTGCCGGGGTGACGGGTCGGGATGTCACCCAATAGGGCAGTTGTTGCCGGGGGTGCCGGGGTGATGGGTCGGGATGTCACCCAATAGGGGAGATGTTGCCGGCATACCGACATGCGAGAAGGATCACGGGGGAGGCGTTCCGAGGGGCGGAACCGGCGGGTGAGCGAGCCGCCGCACCGCTAATCTGGAAACGATCCAGGGAGGTGCGGCGTCCCGGCCGCGACCCCTGCTCATCCCGGCAGTGATGCCACCACGCGACGACCGTCGTGCAGGTCCCCGTGCGCCCTCGGCGCCCGGACCGGCGACGGCCGAGCACCTCGGCAGCGATGCCGCGACCACCCACGCCCCTCGGGGCGCCCGACCAGGAGGAGCCGGACTCGATGTCCCTCATCAACACCACCATCAAGCCGTTCGCGGCCACCGCCTTCCACAACGGCGAGTTCCGAGAGGTGACGAGCGAGGAGGTCGCGGGGAAGTGGGCGATCTTCTTCTTCTACCCCGCCGACTTCACCTTCGTCTGCCCGACCGAGCTCGGCGACCTCGCCGACCAGTACCCGGCGCTGCAGGAGATGGGCGTCGAGGTCTACAGCGTCTCGACCGACACCCACTTCACCCACAAGGCTTGGCACGAGACCTCGGAGACGATCAACAAGATCCGCTACCCGATGCTCGGCGACCCGACCCTGGCCATCTCGCGCAGCTTCGAGATCCTCCGCGAGGACGAGGGCCTGGCCAACCGGGGCACCTTCCTCGTCGACCCGAACGGTGTCATCCAGTTCCTCGAGGTGACCGCCGAGGGGATCGGCCGCAACGCCACCGAGCTCGTCCGCAAGGTCAAGGCCGCCCAATACGTCGCCGCCCACCCGGGTGAGGTCTGCCCGGCCAAGTGGGAAGAGGGCGAGGAGACGCTCAAGCCGTCCCTCGACCTCGTCGGCAAGATCTGATGCTCGACCCGGCACTGCGCGACCAGCTCGCCGGCTATCTCACCCGGGTGAGTGAGCCGGTCGAGCTCGTCAGCGCGCTCGACGACACCGCCACGTCGGTCGAGCTCGCGAGCCTGCTCGACGAGATCGCCGGGCTGTCCGACTCCGTCACGCACGTGCGGGGCGGCGCGGACGCCCGGCGGCCCTCGTTCGCGGTGCGCCGGGCCGGCACCGGCATCGAGATCCGTTTCGCCGGCATCCCGCTCGGACACGAGTTCACCTCGCTCGTCCTTGCGCTGCTCCAGGTCGGCGGGCACCCATCGACGCTCGACGCCGAGCTGCTCGACCGGGTGCGCGCCCTGCCGGGGGAGCACCACTTCGAGACCTACTTCTCGCTGTCGTGCACGAAGTGCCCGGACGTCGTCCAGGCCCTCAACCTGGCGAGCATCCTCAACCCGCGCATCACGCACACGGCCATCGACGGGGCGCTGTTCCCCGAGGAGGTCGAGGCCCGGGGCGTCCTCGCCGTGCCGATGGTCTTCAAGGACGGCGAGGTCTTCGCCTCCGGCCGGATGGACCTGGCCGAGATCGTCGACAAGCTCGACGCGGGCTCCGGCGAGCGCGAGACCGCCCGACTCGCGACGCTCGACCCGTTCGAGGTCCTCGTCGTCGGTGGCGGCCCCGCCGGCGCCGCGGCCGCGGTCTACACCGCACGCAAGGGCATCCGCACCGGGCTCGTCGCCGAGCGGTTCGGCGGCCAGCTCAACGACACCCTCGCCATCGAGAACTACCCCTCGGTGGCGCACACCGAGGGCCCGCGAATGGCGGCGGACCTCGAGGCGCAGGTCCGGTCCTACGGCGTCGAGGTCATGCTCGGCCAGCGGGTGGCCCGGCTCGTCCCGGGCGACGCGCCCGGCGGGTTGCACGAGATCGTCCTCGACGGCGGCGCGACGCTGCGGGCCCGCACCATCGTCGTCGCGACCGGCGCCCGGTGGCGCACCCTCGGCGTGCCGGGGGAGGAGGACTACCTCACCCGCGGCGTCACCTTCTGCCCGCACTGTGACGGGCCGCTCTTCCGCGGCAAGCGGGTGGCCGTCGTCGGTGGGGGCAACTCCGGCGTCGAGGCCGCCATCGACCTCGCCGGCGTCGTCGGCCACGTCACCCTCGTCGAGTTCCTCGACGAGCTGCGCGCCGACGAGGTGCTCCAGCGCAAGCTGCGCAGCCTGCCGAACGCCGACATCCTCACCGGCACCGCGACGACCCAGGTCGTCGGTGACGGGGCCAGGGTCGTCGGCATCGACCACGCTCCCCGCGGGGGCGGCCAGGCCCGGCGGCTCGATGTCGAGGGCGTCTTCGTCCAGATCGGGCTGCTGCCGAGCACGGAGTGCTTCGACGGCATCCTCGAGATGACTGAGCGCGGCGAGATCGTCGTCGACGCCAGGTGTGCGACGTCGGTGCCCGGGGTTTTCGCCGCGGGTGACTGCACGACGACGCCGTACAAGCAGATCGCCGTCGCCGCCGGCACCGGTGCCACGGCGGCGCTCGCGGCCTTCGAGTTCCTCATCCGGACCCCGGTGCCGAGCCCGGCTGCCGGCGCCGAGTCGGTCGCCGCCGGCTGACCGACTCGGGCGCGGCTGCCGTATGCCGGGTGCTCGCGTGGCCGTCCGCGGTGCCGGACGGCACCACGAGCACCCGCCCCACTGGCCCGCGCCCAGGTCGGGTGCCTAGGCTGACCGGTCATGACCGTCGTCTCCTTCCCCGACACCGAGTGGCGCGACCGCGTGGGCCAGGTCGACGGGGTGGAGCCGGTCGTCTGGGACCCGCGGGACCCCGTGCCCGACCGCCCCGTCGAGGTCGTCGTCGCCCCCTATCTCCGTCCGGTCGCCGAGCTGGCGGCGGTCGCCGGTATGCCGTCCGTCCGGCTCGTCCAGCTCCTCACCGCCGGCTACGACGGCGCCCTCGACGCCGTGCCCGAACGGGTGGCCGTGGCGAACGCGGCCGGAGTGCACGACGCCTCCACCGCCGAGCTCGCCGTCGGCCTCGCCATCTCGTCGCTGCGCGGCATACCGGAGGCGGCCCGGTCGGGCACCCGAGGGGAGTGGCTGCGCGAACCGATGCGGATGGCCCTCGCCGACCGGCGGGTCCTCGTCCTCGGCTACGGCTCCGTCGGCCGGGCCATCGCCCGCCGGCTGCTCCCCTTCGAGGTCGCCCTCACCGCCGTCGCGAGCCGGGCCCGGGCGGGGGACGAGCTCGTCCCCGAGGTCCACGGGGTCGACGAGCTCGCCCGGCTGCTGCCCGCCCAGGAGGTCGTCATCGTCTCGACACCACTGACCGAGGACACCCGAGGCCTGGTGGGGGACACCGTCCTCGAGGCCCTGCCGGACGGGGCGCTCGTCGTCAACGTCGCTCGCGGAGCGGTCGCCGACACCGACGCGATGCTCCGGCACGCGGGGCGGCTGACCTTCGCGCTCGACGTCACCGACCCCGAGCCGCTACCCCCCGACCACCCGCTCTGGAGCGCCCCGGGCGTCCTCATCACCCCGCACGTCGGCGGAGCCACCTCGGCGTTCCGGCCGCGGGCCGTGTCCCTCCTGCGTGATCAGCTCGCCCGGGTCGCCGCGGGTGAGGCGCCGCGGCATCTCGTGCGGCATGCCACGTACCCGATCGGCTGACAACGGCGCGGAGCGGGAGCAAGATCGAACCATGACGACCGCAGCAGAGGACCGGGTGCTCGTCCTGCTCCGGCACGCGAAGGCCGTGCGCGGCGGCTACGAGCGTGACCATGAGCGAGAGCTGAGCGACAGAGGGCGCCGGGACGCGGCGGCCGCCGGCCACTGGCTCCGGGAGCACGGCATCGGCCTCGACCAGGTCATCTGCTCGACCTCGACCCGGACCCAGCAGACCGCCGAGGCGCTCTGGGAGGCCGGCTGCCCCGAGGCCGAGGTCCACTACGACCGTCGGGTCTACCTCGCGCCCCCTGAGGGCCTGCTCTCCGTCGTCCGCGAGGCCGCCCCGGAGGCGGGCGTCGTCATGGTCGTCGGCCACGCGCCCGGCATTCCGGCGCTCGCGTCGATGCTCGCCGACGGCGAGGGCAGCCTCGACGCTCACCGGCTCATGTCCGAGGGGTACCCCACGTGCGGGATCGCCGTGCTGCGGTACTCCGGACACTGGGCCGACCTCGCCGAGAGCAGCGGGGTGCTCGACCGGTTCCACGTCGCCCGAGGCTGAGCGGCATACCGGCTCGTCCGTTCGTCCGGGGTTCGTCCGCATCCCGCTCAACCCCGCCTGGCGGCGCGTCGTCGCGACCTAGACTCGCGCCCATGACGCGAAGGCCCGCCTCGGCGTCGGGCGCCCTCCCCGCCGTGGCCTTCGAATGCGACCACCTCGTCAAGGCATTCCACGGCCGCGAGGTCGTCCACGGGCTCAGCCTCGCCGTGCCCGCGGGGTCACTCTTCGGCCTCGTCGGCCCCAACGGCGCGGGCAAGACGACAACCCTGTCGATGGCGACCGGGCTGCTCCGCCCCGACGGTGGGACGGCACGGATCCTCGGGACGGACGTGTGGGAGGACCCGCCGGCGGCCAAGGCCCTCATGGGGATCGCCCCCGACGGGCTGCGGCTCT
Organism: uncultured Actinomycetota bacterium; assembly: GCA_963728395.1. GTDB lineage: Bacteria > Actinomycetota > Actinomycetes > Actinomycetales > Dermatophilaceae > CAVSJJ01. The sequence continues at coordinate 16,853 of CAVSJJ010000004.1, read as the reverse complement.
TCGAGCAGCTGTCCGGACGCGAGCTGCTTGAGTACGTCGGCGCGCTGCGCCGGATGCCGCCCGCGACGGTGGCCCAGCGGGCCGAGGAGCTTCTCGAGGTCCTCGGCCTTGCGGCGGACGCCAGCGTCGTCGTCGCCGACTACTCGGCCGGCATGGTCAAGAAGATCGCGCTCGCGACGGCCCTGATCCACGCACCGCGGGTCCTCGTCCTCGACGAGCCGTTCGAGGCCGTCGACCCGGTGTCCGGCCAGACCATCCGGACCATCCTGCGCCGGTTCGTCGACGGCGGCGGAACCGTCATCATGTCGAGCCACGTCATGGAGCTCGTCGAGGGCCTGTGCGACGCGGTCGCCGTCATCGTCGACGGGCAGGTCCGGGCGACCGGAACCGTCGAGGAGCTGCGCGACGGCAAGACCCTCCACGCGCGCTTCCTCGAGCTCGTCGGCGCGAGCGACGCCGGTCAGGCGGGGCTGACGTGGTTGGGCTCCTAGTCCGGCTGCGGCTCACCCTGTGGCGGCAGGGGCTGCGACACAGCCCGCCGCGGATGGCCGCGACCGTGGTCGGCGGCGTCGCCGCGCTCCTCGGCTGGGTCGTCTTCATCCCCACCCTCGTCCTACTCGCCGAGCAGCCGTTGCGGGTCGTCTCGTCGACGGTGCCGATCTTCGCGACCCTCACCCTCATGTGGGCCGTCCTCTCCCTCGTCGCGGCCGGCGTGGACCAGACCCTCGACCCGGCCCGGTTCGCGGTGCTGCCGATCACCGCCCGGGAGCTGGTCCGGGGCCAGTTCGCCGCGGCATTCGTCGGCGTCCCGGCCGTTTTCACGCTCGGGCTGGCCCTGGCCCAGGTCCTCTCCTGGCTCGCCGATCCGGCCGCCACGGCCGCGGCCCTCGTCGCCGCCGTCCTCGGGGTCTCGACGGCGGTCCTGCTCTCGCGGGTCGTCACGACGGGGCTGGCCCGGATCATGACCTCGCGTCGAGGGCGCGAGATCGGCGCGGTCATCATCGCCGGTGTCACCCTCGCACCGATGGGCCTCAACCTCCTGCTCGGCCGGGGGGTCACCCGGCTCGACCCTGCCAGCCTCGACGCGAGCCGGATGGCGGTCCTCGCCGGCTGGACGCCGGTCGGCTGGGCCTGGGTGCTTCCCGACGACGTCGCCCACGGGCGGTGGTGGGCCGCCCTGATCCGTCTCGCCCTCGCCGTCGCGCTCATCGCGGGCCTGTGGTCCTGGTGGACCCGGCTGCTCGCCCGGGTGCTCACCTCGCCCCTCGTCGAGGCGGGGGGTCAGCGGATCGGCAGTGGGCGGCTCCTGCCCCGCCTGCTCGGCACCGGCCCCGCCGCCGCGATCGCCGTCCGCCGGGTGCGCGCCTGGCGCCGGGACAGCCGTCTGGTCAGCATCGGGCTGCGGACGGTCGTCCTCCCCGTCGTGTTCATCGGCCAGGGTCTTCTCACCGGCCAGGCGGGCCCGCTGGCCCCGATGGGCGCCGTCGTCCTCGCCGTCTTCTCCGGCCTCACGCTGATGAACGACCTCGCGTTCGACGGGCCGCCCTGGTGGCTGCACCTCGGGGTGGGGGTGCGTGGCATCGACGACCGGCTCGGCCGGGTCATCGCCTCGGCCGTCGTCTTCGGCCCGCTCACCCTCGGCGCGTATGCCGCGGCCGTCGCCCTCGGCCTCGTCGCGCACCCCGCGGCCTGGCTGGCCGTCGTCGTCTCCGGCCTGCTGTGCAGCATGGGGGTCGCGGCATACGTCGGCGCGATCATGCCGGGCACCGCACCGCGCACCGGCGGCAACCCGTTCGCGGCGCAGTCGGGGGCGGCCGCCCAGGGCTGTCTGACGGCCCTGGTCTCGTTCGTCGCGCCGACGGTGCTGCTCATCCCGGTCATCGTCGCGGCGGTCGTGCTGTCCGGGACCGCGTGGCGCTGGGGGGCCGTCGCGTTCGGCATGGGGTGGGGCGTGGTCGTCCTCACGGTGAGCGTCGTCGCCGGCGGCCGGCGTCTGGACCGGAAGGGGCCGGAGATGCTCGAGCTCCTCGCTCGCGCCCAGATGTAGCTCAGGCCGGCACCGTCGGCGGCGGCCCGGTCACGTCGAGCTGGCGCCGGGTGGCATCGACCGGGGCGTACCGGTCATGCAACGCCGTCAGCAGGCTGAGCAGCATGACGAAGAAGAGGGTGTCGACGACCGGCATCGCCCCCCCGCCCAGGAGCGTCCTGGCGACGAGGACGAGCCCGGTGTTGATGACGAGCCGGACCCCGAAGGCCGCCGCGGCCCCCTCCCGGGACATCGAGCGCCGCGCGCCGGCGAGGCTGATCGCGGCGTTGACGACGACGTAGACGGCGATGCCGACGAAGAGCTGGAGACTGCTCACCCTCAGCCCCGGCAGCACCTGGCCGTAGATGACCGCGATGAGGCCGACCAGGCCGACCTTCTCGAGCGTCGCCGGCGACCACACCCGGCCGTTCGTCGCGGTCCACGCGTCGCGCTCGGCGGCGGTGTCCACCACCTCGGGCAGCGGATCGGCGGCGATGCGCAGTGGCCAGCTGGGCGGCACGAGCCCGGGGCGGACGACGAACCAGGCGACGCCCGCGAGGGCGAGGAGCGCGGCGACGAGGGCGGGGCCGAACCAACCGACGTTACGGATGGTGTCGGTGAGGTCGAGCTGGGCGATGTGGATCCAGTACTCCTGGGGCAGCTTGACGACGATCCAGACGGCGGCGGCGGTGAGGACCCAGAACCGGGTGTCGAAGCGCCGCGGGTCCCAGCGGGCCCGGATGGTCTCGTAGGCGATGAAGAAGTACTCGAAGGTGTTGGGGAAGATGAGCAGGAGCGGGCGCCAGTGCCCCAGCTCGAAGGCGACGACCCCGGTCATCCGGTAGAAGAACAGGAACGTCGCGAGGACGGTGGCGCTGCCCCGCGTCCAGTTCCGCATCGTCGCGAGGTACGCCACCGCCAGGTAGTAGACGTCCATTGCCTTGTCGTAGCCCTGGTACCCCGGTGGGTCGAAGCCGAAGGTCTGGAAGACGGACTGGTCGACGCCGTCGACGACGAGGCAGCCGATGATCGCCGGCAGCGGGTAGCGGGGGATGAGCAGCGGGAGGAGGAACCGGACCGCGACGACGGTCCAGAAGACGATGGCGACCTGCGTCGACATGGGTCTCCTCTGGGTCGATCCGGGGCCCGGGTCGGCTACCGGGAGGCATTCGGTAGCGGCTCATTGTGCCGGTGGGGTCGCCCACCGCCACACGATCGCCGCCCGAGTCCTCCGTCGCCCTCGGGGGGCCAGGACCACAGCGCCGCACACCCCGGCGCTTCCGGATGCTGGGACGAGCCGTCTCAGTGATTGACACCTCAGGCGCCGCGCGGGAGAGTTCTCGCGTGGCCCGAGTCCTCGTACTTTCCCAGCGCGCCGGCTGATCGACCAGCCCGCCGAGCGCGCGCCCTCCGTCGTCCCACCACACCGGGACTGGGGGGTTTTTTTGTGGGCCGACCCGGGCCGGGCCACACCCCGCGCCCGGATCCGCGAGACCCGAGCGGAGCCAGGCGCGACAATGCAGGGACCAGCAGTGACACCCAGGAAGCGGTGACGACGTGAGTGACACCCAGACGGCGGCTCCTCGGAGCGTGCCCTCGCCCGCGCAGATGCCCCAGCAGGCCCGCGTGAAGGCCCCGATCGAGGTCACGGGTGCGCAGAGCCTCGTGCTGTCGCTCGAGGCGTTGGAGGTCGACACCGTGTTCGGCATCCCGGGCGGCACGATCCTGCCCGCCTACGACCCACTGCTGGACTCGGTCAAGGTCCGGCACATCCTCGTCCGGCACGAGCAGGGCGCCGGGCATGCCGCGGAGGGCTACGCCTCGGCGAGCGGCAAGGTCGGCGTCTGCATGGCGACGTCCGGGCCCGGAGCGACGAACCTCGTCACGGCCATCGCCGACGCCTACATGGACTCGGTGCCGATCGTCGCGATCACCGGCCAGGTGAGCTCGGGCGCGATCGGGACCGACGCGTTCCAGGAGGCCGACATCCGGGGCATCACGATGCCGATCACGAAGCACAACTACCTCGTGACCGACCCGGCGGACATCCCCCGCGTCATGGCCGAGGCCTTCCACATCGCCGGCACCGGCCGGCCCGGGCCGGTGCTCGTCGACCTGCCCAAGGACATCCTTCAGGCCAAGACGACCTTCGCCTGGCCGCCGCGGATCGAGCTGCCCGGCTACCACCCGGTCACCCGGCCGCACAACAAGCAGATCCGGGAGGCGGCCCGGCTCATCGCCGAGGCGGAGCGCCCCATCCTCTACGTCGGCGGCGGCGTCATCCGGGCCCGCGCGTCCGAGGAGCTGCGCCGCTTCGTCGACCTCACCCGGATCCCCCTCGTGACGACGCTCATGGCCCGCGGCGCGCTGCCCGACAGCCACGAGCTCCACCTCGGCATGCCGGGCATGCACGGGTCCGTGTCCGCCGTGGCCGGCCTGCAGAAGAGCGATCTCATCGTGGCCCTCGGCGCCCGATTCGACGACCGGGTGACCGGGCAGCTGTCGACCTTCGCGCCCGAGGCGAAGATCATCCACGCCGACATCGACCCCGCAGAGATCAGCAAGAACCGCAAGGCCGACGTGCCGATCGTCGGCGACTGCAAGGCCGTCATCGCCGACCTCATCGAGGCCGTCGACGCCGACATCGACGCGGGCAACGGCGGCGACTACACCGCCTGGCGCGAGCGGGTCGCGGGCTGGAAGCGGACCTTCCCCGTCGGCTACACCCCGAGCGAGGACGGCACCTTGTCACCGCAGTACGTCCTCGAGCGGCTCGGGGCGCTCGCCGGCCCGGACGCCGTCTACGTCGCCGGCGTGGGGCAGCACCAGATGTGGGCGTCGCAGTTCATCGCCTACGAGCGGCCGAATGCCTGGCTCAACTCCGGTGGCCTGGGGACGATGGGGTATGCCGTTCCGGCCGCGATGGGTGCCCAGGTGAGCCAGCCGGACCGGCAGGTGTGGGCCATCGACGGTGACGGCTGCTTCCAGATGACGAACCAGGAGCTCGCGACCTGCGTCATCAACGACATCCCGATCAAGATCGCCCTCATCAACAACTCCAGCCTCGGCATGGTCCGCCAGTGGCAGTCGCTGTTCTACAACGAGCGCTACTCCAACACCGACCTGCACACCTCGGTCGGCGGCCGCACGCCGGACTTCGTCAAGCTCGCCGAGGCCTACGGCTGCGTGGGGCTGCGCTGCGAGCGTCCGGAGGATGTCGACGACACGATCGCCAGGGCGATGGAGGTGACCGACCGGCCGGTCGTCATCGACTTCGTCGTCCACCGCGACGCCATGGTCTGGCCGATGGTCCCGGCCGGCGTGAGCAACGACGCCATCCTTCTGGCGAAGAACACCGCGCCGCAGTGGGACCGCGAGGAGTCCGAGGCGGTCGAGCAGGCCGAGGACGCCGACCACAGCACCGACGCCGGCCCGGATGCGTCGGCACCGATCCCGGACCCCGCCGGCTGAGCCGGTCCTTCCCAGTCAGCCTCACGAGAGCAGAAGGCCGTACGCCATGTCCAAGCACACCCTGTCCGTGCTCGTCGAGAACAAGCCGGGCGTCCTCGCCCGGATCGCCGGCCTGTTCTCGCGGCGCGGTTTCAACATCGACTCGCTCGCCGTGGGCGAGACCGAGCACCCCGAGATCTCCCGGATGACCGTCGTCGTCGACGTCGAGGACCTCCCGCTCGAGCAGGTGACCAAGCAGCTCAACAAGCTCGTCGAGGTGCTCAAGGTCGTCGAGCTCGAGGGCGGCGCGGCCGTCCAGCGCCAGGTCATGCTCATCAAGGTCCGGGCTGACGCGGCGACGCGCAGCCAGGTCCTGGAGATGGTCCAGATGTTCCGCGCGAAGATCGTCGACGTCGCCACCGAGTCCCTGACGATCGAGGCGACCGGCACGACCGAGAAGCTCGGCGCCCTCCTCGACGTCCTCGACCCCTACGGCGTCAAGGAGCTCGTCCAGTCCGGCATGGTCGCCATCGGCCGCGGACCACGCTCCATCACCGACCGGGCGCTGCGCAGCGCCTGACGGACACCGCGCCGAGGGTGGCCCGGCACGGCATACCCTCGACCCGACCCACGCATCGACCGACCCACCACGAAGGAGAGGCCTGACCCATGGCCGACATGTACTACGACGACGACGCCGACCTGTCGATCATCCAGGGCCGCAAGGTCGCGGTCATCGGCTACGGCAGCCAGGGCCACGCCCACTCGCTCAACCTGCGCGACTCGGGCGTCGACGTCCGCGTCGGCCTCGCCGAGGGCAGCGCGTCCCGCCCGAAGGCCGAGGCCGAGGGCCTGCGCGTCCGCTCCGTCGCCGACGCCGTCAAGGAGGCCGACCTCGTCGTCATCCTCACGCCGGACCAGGTCCAGCGGCACGTCTACGCCGACCACATCAGGCCCAACCTCAACGAGGGGACGGCCCTGCTGTTCGGCCACGGCTTCAACATCCGGTTCGGCTACATCGAGCCCGAGGCCGGCTCCGACGTCATCATGGTCGCGCCCAAAGGCCCCGGCCACCTCGTCCGCCGCGAGTTCGTCGACGGGCGCGGGGTCCCGGTGCTCCTCGCCGTCGAGCAGGACGCGAGCGGCCAGGCCTTCGAGCTGACCAAGTCCTACGCCAAGGCCATCGGCGGACTCCGGGCCGGCGGCATCGCGACGACGTTCACCGAGGAGTGCGAAACCGACCTCTTCGGCGAGCAGTCCGTCCTCTGTGGTGGCCTGAGCCAGCTGATCATGTACGGCTTCGAGACCCTCACCGAGGCGGGCTACCAGCCCGAGGTCGCCTACTTCGAGTGCCTGCACGAGGTGAAGCTCATCGTCGACCTCATGGTCGAGGGCGGCATCGCCAAGCAGCGCTGGTCGGTGTCCGACACCGCCGAGTACGGCGACTACGTCTCGGGGCCGCGGATCATCGACAGCCACGTCAAGGACAACATGCGGGCCGTCCTCGCCGACATCCGGGACGGCAGCTTCGCCCGCCGGTTCATCGCGGACCAGGACGCCGGTGCTCCGGAGTTCACCGCGCTGCGGGAGCGGGGGGCCACGCACCCGATCGAGGCGACCGGCCGCGAGCTGCGCAAGCTCATGGCGTGGGTCGACACCGGCCAGGACGCCGACTACACCGAGGGCTCCGCGGCCCGCTGAGCGCCGCCGCTCCCACCACCCGGTCTCGATCGCAGCCCCTGCACGAACCTCTGCTAGCAGAGGTTCGTGCAGGACGGGGGTGTTGCAACACCCCCGTCCGGCAGGAACCTGTCCGTGGAGCGGGTCGGCCGGCGCGGTGACGGGTGCTCGTGGACCTGGCCAAGCGCCACCGGCATCCACATGATGGTCGAGGTGTCCGGCATGTGGCATCGCCCATACGATGGGCGCCAGGTACGCCGGCGTGCCACACCCTCCCCGAAGGGGTGAGGGTGGTCCGACCCAGCCTGGCGGCATACCGGCCGGGTCCCCACCGAAGAAGGGCCCCACGTGACCAAGCCAGTCGTCCTCATCGCCGAAGCGCTCTCGCCCGCCACGGTCGACGCCCTCGGACCGGACTTCGAGATCCGGAACACCGACGGTGCGGACCGATCCCGGCTGCTGCCGGCCCTCGACGGCGTCGACGCGGTCCTCATCCGCTCGGCGACGAAGATGGACGCCGAGGCGATCGCCGCCGCCAAGAACCTCAAGGTCATCGCGCGTGCCGGCGTCGGGCTCGACAACGTCGACGTCGATGCCGCGACGAAGGCCGGCGTCATGGTCGTCAACGCCCCCACCTCGAACATCACGAGCGCCGCCGAGCTCGCCATCGGCCTGCTCCTCGCGACGGCCCGCAACATCGCCCCCGCCAACGAGGCACTCAAGGGCGGTGCGTGGAAGCGCAGCGCCTACGGCGGCATCGAGCTGCTCGACAAGACCGTCGGCATCGTCGGCTTCGGCCGGATCGGCCAGCTCGTCGCCGAGCGGCTCAAGGGCTTCGGCGTCGAGATCCTCGCCTACGACCCGTATGTCTCGGCCCAGCGCGCCGGGCAGGTGGGCGCCCGCCTGGTGTCCCTCGACGAGCTGCTTGCCGAGTCCGACTTCATCACCGTCCACCTGCCCAAGAACGCCGAGACCGTCGGCCTCATCGGTGCCGAGGCGCTGACGAAGGTCAAGCCCACCGTGCGCATCGTCAATGCTGCCCGCGGGGGGATCATCGACGAGGAGGCCCTCGCCACCGCCATCGCCGAGGGCCGGGTCGCCGGCGCCGGCCTCGACGTCTTCGCCGCCGAGCCGACGACCGAGAGCCCCCTGTTCGCGTTCGAGTCGGTCGTCGTCACCCCGCACCTCGGCGCGTCGACGGATGAGGCGCAGGAGAAGGCCGGGGTGGCCGTCGCGAAGTCGGTCCGCCTCGCCCTGTCCGGCGACCTCGTGCCCGACGCCGTCAACGTCTCCGGCGGTGTCGTCGCCGAGGAGGTGCGCCCCGGCATGGACCTCGTCGAGAAGCTCGGCCGGATCTTCACCGCCGTCGCGGGCGGGGTCCCGGTCCAGCTCGACGTCGACGTCAACGGCGAGATCACCGAGCACGACGTCTCGATCTGGGAGCTGTCCGCGCTCAAGGGCCTCTTCGCCGACGTGACGGAGGACCCGGTCACCTACGTCAATGCGCCGCTCATCGCGAAGGAGCGCGGCTGCGAGGTGCGCCTGCAGACCTCGCCGGTGGCGGAGGACTTCCGCAATGTCACCACGCTGCGAGGAACGCTCGCCGACGGCTCGAGCGTCTCGGTGGCCGGCACGCTGACCGGCCCGAAGATGGTCCAGAAGGTCATCGGCATCAACGGCTTCGACCTCGAGGTCCCGCTGAGCCAGCACATGGCGTTCTTCTCCTACGAGGACCGCCCCGGCGTCGTCGGCGCCGTCGGGCGGCTCCTCGGCGATGCCGGGATCAACATCGCCGGCATGCAGGTCGCCCGCAACGACGCGACCGGCAAGGCGCTCGTCGCGCTCACCGTCGACAGCGTCATCCCGGCCGAGATCGTCACGGCCATCGGGGCCGAGGTGGGCGCCGACGCGGTCAGGGTCGTCGACCTGGACTGACCGCCGACCCCTGAGGGCGTGTCCCCGTCGAGGGGGCGGGGACGCCGGGTATGCCGCGGGCCATCGCGTCGAGCGAGGCCCGCGGCATACCGCTGTCCGCAGGTCCGACCCGGGGTCTCCGGCCGGGTCGACCGGCCGGGGGAGTGCGGGCCGGTCGTTCGGGCGGCAATCGGTCCGGCATGTGAAAGGCGGGGTCCGGTTAGGAGGACGTCCGACTACCGTGGAGGTATGCCGCGACGCGATGGACTCCTCATTGCCAGCCGCGGCGAGGTCCGGTAGTCAGCGTCCTCGCCGCGGAGACCCCGCTGCGCCTGCTGACCGGCTCGCCGACCACTCGGCTCGAGCCGCCGAACCACCCCGAGCAACCGGCTCATGTCGAGCCCGAGAAGGACGTGCCTGAGATGAACCCCGAGATGGTCACCACCGAGCCGAGCGATGCCCAGCGTGCGCTGCAGGAGTCGATGGACCTGCGCGACCAGGGCCACAGCAACGACTGACCCTCCATCGGACCCGCGGCCCGGCACCCCCGAGGTGCCGGGCCGCGGTCGGTCAGGGTCCTGCCGCAATGCGAGACGAGCCGTCCGCATCACGAAACGCGACCCTAGGCTGGCGAGCATGACGACCACGAGCGACACCGCCCTCGACCTCGCCGTCATCGGCGGCGACGGCATCGGCCCCGAGGTCGTCGCCGAGGGCCTGAAGGTCCTCGAGGCGGTCGCCGCCGCTGAGCTGAAGATCAGCACGACCGAGTACGACCTCGGCGCCCGGCGCTGGCACGCGACCGGTGAGACGCTGCCCGACTCGGTGCTCGACGAGCTGCGCGGCCATGACGCCATCCTCCTCGGCGCCATCGGCGACCCGACGGTCCCGAGCGGCGTGCTCGAGCGGGGCGTGCTCCTCCCGCTGCGATTCGCGTTCGAGCACTACGTCAACCTCCGCCCGGCCAAGCTCTTCCCCGGGGTCGCGAGCCCGCTCGACGTCGCGTCCGTCGCGCCCAACGGCATCGACTTCGTCGTCGTCCGTGAGGGCACCGAGGGGCCCTACGTCGGCAACGGTGGCTCGCTGCGCACCGGCACCCCGAACGAGATCGCCACCGAGGTCAGCGTCAACACCCGCTTCGGGGTGGAGCGGGTCGTGCGTGACGCCTTCGCCCGGGCCCAGGCCCGGCCGCGCAGGCACCTCACCCTCGTCCACAAGCACAACGTCCTCACCCACGCCGGCCACCTGTGGCGGCGCACGGTCGAGGAGGTCGGCGCGGAGTTCCCCGACGTCGAGACGGCATACCAGCACGTCGACGCGGCGACGATCTTCCTCGCGACCGACCCCGGCCGGTTCGACGTCATCGTCACCGACAACCTCTTCGGCGACATCATCACCGACATCGCCGCCGCCATCGCCGGCGGCATCGGGCTCGCGGCAAGCGGCAACATCAACCCCGAGGGCCGCTTCCCGAGCATGTTCGAGCCGGTCCACGGCTCCGCGCCGGACATCGCCGGCCAGGGCAAGGCGGACCCCACCGCGACGATCCTCTCGGTGTCGATGCTGCTCGCCCACCTCGGGCGTGCGGCCGAGTCCGAGCGAGTAGAGCGGGCGGTCGCCGCCGACCTCGCCGCCCGAGGGTCCACGCCCCGCTCCACGGCACAGGTCGGCGACGACATCGCCGCCCGGCTGTAGCAGCGCGCGCCCCGCGCCCGCGCTTTCTCGGCCCCCGGACGGCGACCGCGCCTCCCGGGGCCGACCCCTCTGCCATCCCCTTGTGCCGGGGCGCGGGCTAGTCTGCGAGGAGCGCCCGCCGACCCCGGACCGTCCAGGAAGGACCATCAGCATGACCGCGTCGCTCGACTTCGCCGCCCACCCTCGTCCCGACCGCACCGCGGACGACCGGCGCGCGGCGATCCTGGCCAACCCCGGGTTCGGCGTCCACTTCACCGACCACATGGTCAGCGCCACCTGGAGCGCAGAGGCGGGGTGGCATGACGGGCGGGTCACGGCATACGGGCCGATCACGATGATGCCCTCGGCGGCCGTCCTGCACTACGCACAGGAGGTCTTCGAGGGCCTCAAGGCCTACCGGCACGCCGACGGCTCGGTCTGGGCCTTCCGCCCCGAGGCCAACGCCCACCGGATGATCCGCAGCTGCACGCGGCTGGCGCTGCCGACGCTGCCCGAGGAGGACTTCATCGGGTCGCTCAAGGCGCTGCTCGCCGTCGACGAGAAGTGGGTCCCGGACGCCGACGGCGGCGAGAAGAGCCTGTACCTGCGTCCGTTCATGTACGCCTCGGAGTCCTTCCTCGGGGTCCGGCCGGCCCGCGAGGTCACCTACTCGGTCATCGCCTCACCGGCCGGCGCCTACTTCTCCGGCGGCCTGAAGCCGGTGACGCTCTGGGTCTCGACCCACTACGCCCGCGCGGGCGAGGGGGGCACCGGCAACGCCAAGTGCGGCGGGAACTACGCCTCGAGCCTGGCCGGCCAGCTCGAGGGGATCGAGCACGGCTGCGACCAGGCCGTCTTCCTCGACGCGGCGACGCACACCTACATCGAGGAGCTCGGCGGGATGAACCTCTTCTTCGTCACCAAGAGCGGCCGGCTCGTCACGCCCGAGCTGACCGGCACCATCCTCGAGGGCGTCACCCGCGCCTCGATCCTCGAGCTCGCCAAGGAGATGGGACTGGAGCCGGAGGAGCGGCGGATCCCCATCGCCGAGTGGGAGGAGGGCGCCGGCAGCGGCGAGATCACCGAGGTCTTCGCCTGCGGGACCGCGGCCGTCGTCACCCCGGTCGGGGAGCTGTTGTGGGAGGGCGGCTCGGCGCCGTCGACGGCGGGCGAGAACGGCGGCGAGGTGACGAACGCCATCCGCGCCAAGCTGCTCGACGTCCAGTACGGCCGGGCCGAGGACACCCACGGCTGGCTGACCCGGCTGGCCTGAGCGCCGCGGGTCCGACACCAGGCGGTATGCCGTGCCCGGCCTCAGCCTGCCGGCCCACCGGCCGCAGCTTGTCGCCACCGACCTCGACGGCACTCTCGTCCGCAGCGACGGGTCGGTGTCGCCGCGGTCCCGTGCTGCCCTCGTCGCCGTCGACGAGGCGGGGATCGGCGTCGTCATCGTCACGGCCCGACCGCCCCGATGGGTCGACGGCCTGGCCGAGCTCGTCAGCGGGCATGGCACCGTCCTCGCCGGCAACGGCGCGTTCGTCTACGACGTGCCCAGCCGGCGGGTCGTCTCCGACGTCGGCTTCGGGCACGAGGAGCTCGTCGGCCTCGTCGTGGGGCTGCGGCAGTGGCTGCCCCGGGCGGGCTTCGCCGTGGAGCGTCGCGACGGGATGACCGTCGAGCGCGGCTATCGCTCGCCGCACGGGGAGGACCTGTCCGAGCAGGCCCACGTCGACATCCTCGAGGAGCTCGACGAGGTTCCGGTGGGCAAGCTGCTCGTCACCTGCCCGACGATGGACCACGAGGAGTTCCTCGCCCGGGTCCGCGAGGTCGTCGGCACCCGGGGGATCGTGGCCTACTCCGGCGTCCCCGGGTTGGCCGAGGTGTCCGCGCCGGGCGTGACGAAGGCGGCGGCCCTCGCCCGGTGGTGCGGCGACCTCGGCATCCCGGCGGCTGAGGTGTGGGCGTTCGGGGACATGCCCAACGACCTGCCGATGCTCACCTGGGCCGGCGTCTCCTTCGCCGTGGCCAATGCCCACCCGCAGGTGCTGGCGGGCACGACGCACACGTGCCCGGCCAACGACGAGGACGGTGTGGCGCAGGTCCTCGAGCAGGCGCTCGCCCTCCCGGTGCGCTGAGGCGCCGGAAGGGCGAGCGGGCTGCGGGTCGGACGGGACCCGGGCAGGGGCGTCGACCCAGGGGCGGCGTCAGTCGCCGGAGTCCCGCTTGGCCTCCATCTCGCGCTCGGTGACGTCGTATCCCTCGGTCTCGGGGTGTCCGTGCATGCCGCTCGTCATCGCGTACTCCTCCTCGGGGGAGAGGACCAGCCGGTTCCGCCCGAAGAGCGCGAAGTAGAGGATCCCGATGACATAGAAGATGGCCACCCCGATGACGGCCTGCTGGTAGGCGGAGTTCGTCGGAAGGATGATGAGGGTGAGCGCCGCGATGACGCCGGCCACGATCGCCCCGCCGATGCCGACTCTGCTGAGGTACGGCCGGGAGACGTTGGGGTACTTCCGCCGCAGCAGGAAGAAGGACACCATCTGCAGGACGTAGGCGATGACGGCGCCGAAGACGGCGATGTTGAGCAGGCTGCCGGCGACGGTGACGTTGTCCTCGCCCTTGATGACGCTCCAGCCGAAGACGAGCGCGAGGCCGATGACCGCACTGCCGATCAGCGCGACGTACGGGACCTTGCGCGAACCGGTGAGCGAGAGGAACTTCGGGTAGTACCCCGCCCGGGACAGCGAGTACATGTTCCGGCCGGCGGCGAACATGATGCCCTGGAACGAGGCGACGAGCCCCGCGAGGGCGAACAGCGAGAGCAACGCCGCGATCTGGCTGTTCGGGAAGATCGCCCGGAACCCGTCCAGGATCGGCTCGCCGCTGCTCGAGATCTTGTTGGCCCCGAGGACCGCGGGGTTGACGAGGAGCACGACGAACGCGGTGACGAGAAGGGTCCACATGCCCATGAGCGACCCCCGGGGGATGTCCCGCTGGGGGGTGTGTGTCTCCTCGGCGGCCAGCGGCAGTTCCTCGATGCCGAGGAAGAACCAGATCGCGAACGGCAGCGCGAGCAGGACGCCCTTGAAGCCATTCGGCAGGAAGCTTCCGCCGCCGATGTCCCAGAGGTTGCTCCAGTGGAAGGCGCCCTTGACGACGGCGAGGATGGTGAAGAGGGCAAGGACGGCGAGCGAGATGATGGCGATGACGATGGCGAACCGGAAGGACGCCTCGGCGCCGGCGGAGTTCAGCCCGACGAAGATGATGTAGAAGATGAGCAGCCACACCGGCAGCGGCATCGAGAAGCCGAACAGCTCGTTGGTGATCCCGTCGGCATAGGTGCTGGCGAACACGCCGACGACGGCGGTCGTGATGACGTACTCGATCGTCTCCGCCAGGCCGGTCACGAAGCCGCCCCACGGCCCCATCGCCGATCGGGCGAAGGAGTAGGCGCCGCCGGTGTGCGGCATCGCGGCCGACATCTCGGCGATGCTGTAGACCATGAAGAGGTACATGAGGCCGATGACGATGGTGGCGACGAGCATCCCGCCCCACCCGGCCTCGCCGATCCCGAGGTTCCATCCCGAGAAGTCGCCCGAGATGACCGCCGCGACCCCGAGCGCCCACAGCGACCATGCACCAGCGTGCCGCTTGAGTCCTCTCTTCTCGAAGTAGTCCTCGCCCGCGTGGGCATAACTGATTCCCGCCGTTGCCGGCCCCCTACCTGGGTTCTCCGCCATGGTGCCCGTTCCTCCCGTCACGTGTCGAGGGCCGAGAACTGCTACGTCCCGCAGGCGGCCACCACCGTCGGCGTTGCTTGCCGGGTTCGGAGGCGGGGACTCGGTCCCGATTCCATCCTGGGCACGGATGCAGGGAGGCTAGACCTATGACGAAGACCACGTAAAGGGCTCCAGGTTAAAATGGTTTGAACTCAGACCATTGACAGCGGGCCGAGGGGACGAAGACTCTCGGCGTGACCGCGGCTCCTCCCGCATCTCGCCGACACGGTGCTCCTACCGGCGCGCGCACACAACGCCTTCGAGACGACCGTCGAGCAGCTCGCGACGGCGATCCGGCTCGGTGTCTTCGTCGAGGGCGAGCAGCTGCCGCCCGAGCGTGAGCTCGCCGAACACCTCGGGGTCTCGCGGACGACCCTGCGCGAGGCCATTGCGGCGCTGCGGGTCTCCGGCTTCGTCCGGACCCGCCAGGGCCGCGGTGGCGGCACGGTCGTCACGTATGCCGCGCCGTGCCCGGCAGCGAGCCGACCCCGCGGCGGGGGGCTGCGCTCCTCGACGCCCTCGACTTCCGCCGCGTCGTCGAGCCCGGGGCGGCCTGGCTGGCGGCGACCCGCACCCTCTCGGGGGACCAGCGTGAGTGGCTGGCCGCGTGTCTGCGCGAGGCGGGGGAGGCCCCGGACGACGGTGCGCGTCGGGTCGCCGACAGCCGCCTGCACCTCGCGATCGCGACCCTGTCCGGGTCACCCATGCTCATCGAGGCGGTGACCCGCGCGCAGGCCGCCCTCGGGGAGATGCTCCGCGGCATACCCGTACTGCGGCGCAACATCGACCACTCGAACAACCAGCACGTCGACGTCGTCGACGCCATCCTCCGCTCGGACCCGGAGCCGCCCGCGAGGCCATGGAACACCACTGCGACGCGACCTCCGCCCTGCTGCGGGGGCTGATCGGATGACCAGAGAGGAGCTGATGGCCACCACCCACCACCCGCACCCGTACTCGGTGGACGAGCTCCGCCGCGACATCGAGGCCGGCCACGTCGACACCGTCATCGTCGCCTTCACCGACATGCAGGGGCGGCTGCAGGGCAAGCGGCTGCACGCCGGCATCTTCCTCGACGACGTCCTGCCCACGGGACGGAGGGCTGCAACTACCTCCTCGCCGTCGATGTCGAGATGAACACCGTCGACGGCTACGCGATCTCCTCCTGGGAGAGGGGCTACGGCGACTTCGAGTTCGTCCTCGCATGTCGACCCTCCGCGCACGCCGGGCCAGCCGAACTCCGCGACGGTCAAGTGCGACCTCGCCTGGCTCGACGGGTCCGGCCCGGTGGCGCAGTCCCCGCGCGGCATCCTCGCCCGGCAGGTCGCTCGGGCGGCCGACCAGGGGTATGCCGCGTTCGCCGGCACCGAGCTGGAGTTCATCGTCTTCGAGCAGTCCTACGAGCAGGCCTGGGACCGCGGGTACCGCGGACTGACCGGTGCCAACCGCTACAACGTCGACTACTCGATCCTCGGGGGACGCGGGTCGAGCCGCTGCTCCGCGAGATCCGCAACGAGATGTTCCGGGCCGGCATGACCGTGGAGAGCGCCAAGGGGGAGTGCAACTCGGCCAGCACGAGATCGCCTTCCTCTACGACGACGTACGCGCACGACCGACAACCACGTCGTCTACAAGACCGGCGCCAAGGAGATCGCCGCCCAGCACGGGCAGTCGCTCACCTTCATGGCGAAGTACGACGAGCGCGAGGGCAACTCGTGCCACATCCACCTCTCCCTCCGGGGCGCCGACGGCCGCTGTCTTCGCCGACGCCGGCGGGCCGGCGGCCACGTGCGCTCTTCGACCACTTCCTCGCCGGACTCCAGGCCACGCTGCGCGAGCTCACCCTCCTTTATGCCCGGACATCAACTCCTACAAGCGGTTCCAGCCCGGTCGTTCGCGCCCACCGCGGGCGCCTGGGGCCGGGACAACCGGACCTGCGCCTACGCGTCGTCGGCCACGGCGCCGGGCTCCGCGTCGAGAACCGGGTCCCCGGCGGCGACGTCAACCCCTACCTCGCGCTCGCCGCGATGATCGCCGGCGGTCTGCACGGCATCGCGAACGAATGCCCCTCGAGGAGCCGTTCCCCGGCAACGCGTATGCCGAGGATCGTGACCACGTTCCCGTACGCTCGCCGAGGCCGGGACCTCTTCGCCGGGTCGACCGTGGCCCGCGCGGCCTTCGGCGACGAGGTCGTCGACCACTACGTCAACGCGGCCGACATCGAGCTCGCGGCCTTCAACTCGGCCGTGACCGACTGGGAACGAGTGAGAGGTTTCGAACGCCTGTGAGCACCACGGCATCCACCGGCACCCCGCGCACCAAGGACGTCA
>CAVSJJ010000003.1:0-1021521 GCA_963728395.1 uncultured Actinomycetota bacterium | reverse complement strand
ACAGCGAGTACATGTTCCGGCCGGCGGCGAACATGATGCCCTGGAAGGACGCGACGAGGCCGGCCAACGCGAACAGCGAGAGCAACGCGGCGATCTGGCTGTTGGGGAAGATCGCCCGGAACCCGTCGAGGATCGGCTCGCCGCTGCCCGAGATCTTGTCGGCGCCGACGACGGCCGGGTTGACGAGGAGGACGACGAACGCGGTGGCGAGAAGGGTCCACATGCCCATGAGCGAGCCCCGGGGGATGTCGCGGTCGGGGGTGTGTGTCTCCTCGGCGGCCAGCGGCAGTTCCTCGATGCCGAGGAAGAACCAGATCGCGAACGGCAGCGCGAGCAGGACGCCCTTGAAGCCATTCGGCAGGAAGCTCCCGTCGCCAACGTCCCAGAGGTTGCTCCAGTGGAAGGCGCCCTTGGCGAGGGCGAGGACGGTGAAGAGGGCAAGGACCGCCAGCGAGATGACCGCGATGACGACGGCGAACCGGAAGGACGCCTCGGCGCCGGCGGAGTTCAGCCCGACGAAGATGATGTAGAAGATGAGCAGCCAGAGCGGCAGCGGCATCGAGAAGCCGAAGAGCTCGTTGGTGATGCCGTCGGCATACGTGCTGGCGAAGACGCCGACGACGGCGGTCGTGATGACGTACTCGATCGTCTCGGCCAGGCCGGTGACGAAGCCGCCCCACGGCCCCATCGCCGAGCGGGCGAAGGAGTAGGCGCCGCCGGTGTGCGGCATCGCGGCCGACATCTCGGCGATGCTGTAGACCATGAAGAGGTACATGAGGCCGATGACGATGGTGGCGACGAGCATGCCGCCCCACCCGGCCTCTCCGATCCCGAGGTTCCATCCCGAGAAGTCGCCCGAGATGACGGCCGCGACGCCGAGGGCCCGCCGGGACCAGGCCCCAGCGTGCCGCTTGAGACCGCGCTTCTCGAAGTAGTCCTCGCCAGCGTGGGCATAGGTGATTCCCGACCGTTGCCGGCCGCCCTGCCTGGGGTTCTCCGCCTTGGTGCCCGTTCCTCCCGTGCACGTGATGTGGCCCGATGAACTGGTACGTCCCGCACAGGCGGCCACCACCGCCGGCGTTGCTTGCCAGCGTTCAGGAGGCGGGGACTCGGGCCCGATTCCATACCGGCGTGCGGGATGATCGGGAGGCTAGACCTGTGACGAAGACCACGTAAAGGGCTCCAGGCAAAAAAGGTGTGAACTCAGACCATTGACAGTCCGGGCCTGCTGACCGAAGACTCTCCGGGTGACCGTCGAGCCCTTCCCGCAGCTCTCGGAGACGGTGCTGCGTGCGGTTCGCGGCCACAACGCCTTCGAGACGACGGTCGAGCAGCTCGCGACGGCGATCCGGCTCGGCGCGCTCGTCGACGGCGAGTACCTCCCTCCCGAGCGCGAGCTCGCCGACCAGCTCGGCGTCTCGCGGACGACCCTGCGCGACGCGATCGCCGCGCTGCGCGACTCCGGGTTCGTCCGGACCCGGCGGGGCCGTGCGGTGGCACGTCGTCACGTATGCCGCGCCCGTGCCCGGCAGCGAGCCGGCCGTGTTCCGTCAGGGAGCGACCCTTCTCGACGCGCTCGACTTCCGGCGCGTCGTGGAGCCGGGGGCGGCCTGGCTCGCGGCGACCCGCACCCTGTCGACCGACCAGCGCGACTGGCTCGGGCAGTGCCTGGCCGAGTCCGCGAACCCCCCGGACGACGGCGCCCGCCGGCTGGCCGACAGCCGCCTGCACCTCGCCATCGCGACCCTCTCCGGGTCGCCGATGCTCATGGAGGCGGTGACCCGGGCGCAGGCCGCCCTGGGCGAGCTGCTGCGGGCGATCCCGGTGCTGCGCACCAACATCCAGCATTCCGACGACCAGCACGACGTGCTCGTCGACGCCATCCTCCGGGGTGAGGCCGAGCGGGCCCGCCTGGTCATGGAGGAGCATTGTGACGGTACCTCCGCGTTGTTGCGGGGACTCATCGGATGACGCAGGAGGCTGATGGCCACGACGCACCACCCCCGGCACTATCCCTCGAGGAGCTCCGCCGCGACATCAGTCCGGGCACGTCGACACCGTCATCGTGGCGTTCACCGACATGCAGGGGCGGCTCCAGGGCAAGCGGCTGCACGCGGCATACTTCCTCGACCACGTCCTCGCCCACGGCACGGAGGGCTGCAACTACCTCCTCGCCGTCGACGTCGAGATGAACACCGTCGACGGCTACGCGATCTCCTCCTGGGAGAGGGGTTACGGCGACTTCGAGTTCGTCCTCGACATGTCGACCCTCCGGCGCACGCCGGGCCAGCCGAACTCCGCGACGATCCAGTGCGACCTCGTCTGGCTCGACGGGTCCGGCCCGGTGGCGCAGTCCCCGCGCGGCATCCTCGCCCGGCAGGTCGCTCGGGCGGCCGACCAGGGGTATGCCGCGTTCGCCGGCACCGAGCTCGAGTTCATCGTCTTCGAGCAGTCCTACGAGCAGGCCTGGGACGCCGGGTACCGCAACCTGACCGGCGCCAACCGCTACAACGTCGACTACTCGATCCTCGGGGGAGCGCGGGTCGAGCCGCTGCTCCGCGAGATCCGGGGCGAGATGTTCCGGGCCGGCATGACGGTCGAGAGCGCCAAGGGGGAGTGCAACTACGGCCAGCACGAGATCGGCTTCCTCTTCGACGAGGTGACGCGCACGGCCGACAACCACGTCGTCTACAAGACCGGCGCCAAGGAGATCGCGGCCCGCCACGGGCAGTCGCTCACCTTCATGGCGAAGTTCGACGAGCGGGAGGGCAACTCGTGCCACATCCACCTCTCGCTCCGGGGCACCGACGGCGAGCTCGTCTTCGCCGACGACGAGGGGGACGGCGGCCACAGTGAGCTCTTCGACCACTTCATCGCCGGGCTCCAGGTCACCCTCCGCGAGCTGACCCTTCTCTATGCGCCGAACATCAACTCCTACAAGCGGTTCCAGCCCGGGTCGTTCGCGCCCACCGCGGTCGCCTGGGGCCGCGACAACCGCACCTGCGCACTGCGCGTCGTCGGGCACGGCGCCGGGCTCCGCGTCGAGAACCGCGTCCCCGGCGGCGACGTCAACCCCTACCTCGCGCTGGCCGCGATGATCGCCGGCGGGCTGCACGGGATCGCGAACGAAATCCCCCTCGAGGAGCCGTTCACCGGCAACGCGTATGCCGCGGATCGTGACCACGTGCCCGTCACCCTTGCCGAGGCCCGGGACCTCTTCGCCGCGTCGACCGTGGCCCGGGCGGCCTTCGGCGACGAGGTGGTCGACCACTACGTCAACGCGGCCGACATCGAGCTCGCGGCCTTCAACTCGGCCGTGACCGACTGGGAACGAGTGAGAGGTTTCGAACGCCTGTGAGCACCACGGCATCCACCGGCACCCCGCGCACCAAGGACGTCATCAACCCCGCGACCGAGGAGATCGTCCGGACGATCGAGCTCGTCGGCGCCGAGGAGACCGACGCGGCGATCGCCCGCGCCGTCGAGGTCGGCCCCGCGTGGCGGGCCGTCTCCCCGGCCGACCGTGGCCGGCTGCTGCGGCGGTTCTCCGACCTCGTCGGCGAGCACAACGAGGAGCTGGCCCGGCTCGAGGTCGCCAACACCGGTCACACGATCGGCAACGCGCGGTGGGAGGCGGGGAACGTCCGGGACGTCCTCGCGTACTACTCCGCCGCTCCGGAGCGGCTCTTCGGCAAGCAGATCCCCGTCGCGGGCGGCATCGACATCACCTTCAAGGAGCCGCTCGGCGTCGTCGCCGTCATCGTGCCGTGGAACTTCCCGATGCCCATCGCCGGCTGGGGATTCGCCCCGGCGCTCGCAGCGGGCAACACCGTGGTCCTCAAGCCGGCCGAGCTCACCCCGCTCACGGCGATCCGGCTCGGTGAGCTGGCGCTCGAGGCGGGGATCCCCGAGGGCGTCTTCACCGTCCTGCCGGGCAAGGGCTCGGTCGTCGGGGAGCGGTTCACGAGCCACCCCGACGTCCGCAAGATCTGCTTCACCGGGTCGACCGAGGTCGGCCAGGGGATCATGCGCAAGGCCGCCGACCAGCTCAAGCGGGTCACCCTCGAGCTCGGCGGCAAGAGCGCCAACATCGTCTTCGCCGACGCCGACCTCGATGCGGCCGCCGCCGCGGCCCCGATGTCCTTCCTCGACAACGCGGGGCAGGACTGCTGCGCCCGCAGCCGGATCCTCGTCGAGCGCTCCGCCTACGACGCCTTCATGGAGCGATTCGAGCGGGCCGTGACCGCCGTCGCCGTCGGGGACCCGAGCGACGAGGCCACCGAGATGGGGCCCCTCATCAGTGCCGGCCAACGCCAGGCGGTGCGCTCCTTCGTCGAGGACGCCGGGGCCGAGGTCGACGTCGCCTTCCGGGGCAGCTGCCCGACGGGTCCCGGCTACTGGTACGCCCCGACCGTCGTCACCCCTCGGTCGACGCAGGACCAGGTCTGGCAGGAGGAGATCTTCGGCCCCGTCGTCGCCGTCCTGCCCTTCGACGACGAGGCGGAGGCGGTCCGGATGGCCAACGACACGGCATACGGGCTGTCCGGCTCGATCTGGACGCGCGACGTCGGCCGGGCACTGCGGGTCTCGCGTGGCGTCGAGACGGGCAACCTCTCCGTCAACAGCCACTCGAGCGTGCGCTACTCGACCCCGTTCGGTGGGTTCAAGGCCAGCGGCCTCGGGCGTGAGCTCGGTCCGGACGCACTCGACGCCTTCACCGAGGTCAAGAACGTCTTCATCAGCACCGAGTCCTGAGACTCGGACCAGTCTCCTTCTCGCACAACGGAATCGAGGAACAATGGCAGGTAGGCTCGAGGGCAAGGTCGCCGTGGTCACCGGTGGCTGCTCCGGGATCGGGTTGGCGACCGTGCGGCGGTTCGTCGAGGAGGGCGCGTCCGTCGTCGTGGGAGACATCGACGACGAGAACGGCCCCCGGATCGTCGACGAGGTCGGCGGTGTCTACGTGCACTGCGACGTGACGAGCAAGGACGAGGTCGACGCGCTGTTCGCGACGGCCAAGGAGCGCTTCGGCAGCGTCGACATCGCCTTCAACAACGCCGGCATCAGCCCGCCGGACGACGACTCCATCCTCGACACCGAGCTCGACGCGTGGCGCCGGGTGCAGGAGGTCAACCTCACGAGCGTCTACCTCTGCTGCAAGGCCGCCCTGCCCTACATGCTCGAGCAGAAGTCCGGGTCGATCATCAACGTCGCGAGCTTCGTCGCCGTCATGGGTGCCGCGACCTCGCAGATCTCCTACAGCGCGTCGAAGGGCGGTGTGCTGTCGATGACCCGCGAGCTCGGCGTGCAGTTCGCCCGCGAGGGCATCCGGGTCAACGCCCTGTGCCCGGGGCCGGTCAACACGCCACTGCTCCAGGAGTTGTTCGCGAAGGACCCGGAGCGGGCGGCCCGGCGGCTCGTCCACGTCCCGATGGGACGGTTCGGCGAGCCCGAGGAGATGGCCAACGCGGTGCTCTTCCTCGCGTCCGACGAGTCGAGCTTCATGACCGCCTCGACCTTCCTCGTCGACGGCGGGATCTCCGGCGCGTACGTCACGCCCCTGTGAGCGAGCCGCTGCCCGCCGCGGGCCGGCCGGTCATCGGCGTCAGCTGTTACGTCGAGGCCGTCGACCGGGACCCGTGGCGGGCGCAGCCGAGCGCGGTGATCCCGCGGATGTACCTCGCGCACGTCGAGCGGGCGGGCGGGCTGCCGATCGTCCTGCCGCCGCCCGACCCCGCCCTCGTCGGCGGAGAGGGCGCGCTCGGTGCGCTCGCGGCGGCCGTGCTCGAGCGGGTCGACGGGCTCGTCATCGCCGGCGGGGCCGACGTCGGGGCGAGCCGGTATGCCGCACGGCCCCACCCCTCGTCCCAGGCGCCGCGGCCGGACCGGGACGCCTGGGAGATCGCGTTGGTCGACGAGGCGGGGGAGCGGGACCTGCCCCTGCTCGGCATCTGCCGCGGGATGCAGGTCATGGCCGTCGCGGCGGGCGGGACGCTCGACCAGCACCTGCCCGACGCCGTCGGCTCGGCCGAGCACCTTCCGGCGCCGGGCGTGTATGCCTCGCATCCGGTCCGGGCCGCCGCGGGCAGTCGGCTCGCGGCCATCCTCGGCACCGACGAGCTCCCCGTGCCGACGTACCACCACCAGGGCGTCGCCACCCACCCCGGGTACGTCCCCACGGCCTGGCACCCGGACGGGACGCTCGAGGCGATGGAGGACGTGGGGGCGGCATTCCGGATCGCCGTCCAGTGGCACCCGGAGGCCGGCGAGGACGGGCGGCTGTTCGAGGCGCTCGTCGCCGCGGCCCGATCCTCGGCGGCGGGGGCCCGGCCGGGTTGACGAGGGCGGCCTCAGCGGCGCCCCGGGGGCGTTTGTGAGACTGGGTCGGTGAGCAGACTGACGAGAGCGGCGTCCCGTGCGGTCCGGATGGTCGGGGGAGCGCCGCGCGTGGTCCTGTCGGCGCGGGACATTCCCGAGGCGGTCGGGGGGCGGATCGAGGGGCCACGGGCCGACCGGGTGGCCCGCTCGCCCCGCTGGCGGGACGGGATCTTCCGCAACGAGTCGCCCATCGAGGAGGGGCCTTCGGGGGCGATGAAGGACCTGCTTCAGCGGGTCGCCTCCGGACTCCCGAACCGCAAACCAACCGGAGTGGTCCCGCTCGTCGACCCGTTCCTCGACCATCCGGGCGTGCGGACGGGGGGAGCGCGGTCCGGCGGACGCACCACCACCGCCGGTGCGGGCGGCATACGGACGACGTGGTTCGGTCACTCCTCGGCGCTGGCCGAGGTCGACGGGGCGCGAGTCCTCATCGACCCGGTGTGGAGCGAGCGGGTCTCGCCGTCCCAGGAGCTCGGCCCACGTCGGCTGCACCCGGCGCCGGTGGCCCTCGAGGGGTTGCCCGCGCTCGACGCGGTCGTCATCTCGCACGACCACTACGACCATCTCGACATGCTGACGGTGCGGGCCATCGCGCAGACCCGGCCGGAGACGGCGTTCGTCGTGCCGCTCGGGGTGGGCGCGCACCTCGAGCGGTGGGGTGTTCCCGGGGCGCGGATCGTCGAGCTGGACTGGGACGAGGAGCACGAGATCGCCGACGGGGTGCGGCTCGTCGCGGCGGCGGCGCAGCACTTCTCGGGGCGCGGCGTCGGTCGGGACAAGACGCTGTGGGCTTCCTGGGTCATCGCCGGGCCCCGGCACCGGGCGTTCTACACCGGCGACTCCGGGTACTTCCCCGGCTATGCCGAGATCGGCAGCGACCACGGCCCGTTCGACCTGACCCTCACCCAGGTCGGGGCGTACGACCGGGCCTGGCCCGGGATCCACATGACGCCCGAGGAAGGGGTCCAGGCGCATCTCGACGTCCGGGGTGGGCTCATGGTGCCGGTGCACTGGGGCACCTTCGTCCTGGCCATGCATCCGTGGTCGGAGCCGATCGACCGGCTCATGGCCGAGGCCGGCTCGTCGGGCGCGGTCGTCGCCGTTCCCCGGCCGGGCCAGCTCGTCGACGCCCTCGCCCCGCCCGAGCCCGACGGCTGGTGGACCGCGCTCTCCCCGGCGACCACACCCCCCGCCTGACGGCCCTACCCCCTGCCCTACCCCCACCCCGCCCCCACCCCCACCCCCACCCCCACCCCCACCCCACCCTTCCGCCCGGCTCGCCCCGGCGCCTTCCCCGTCGATTCGCCGAAATCTCATCGGGACGCTGCGGCAACACGGTTGCGATGAGATTTCGGCGAACCGAGTCGTCCACAGGTCCGCCGGGACGCGAGGTCTGTCCACAGCCGGGATCGGGAACGCGGCCGGCGCCGCCGGACCCTGTGACGGTTCCGAGCATGGATTCACGACTGCGGACTCTCACGACGGCGCATGGCGGCGTCCTGTCGGCCGACGGCGCCCATCGACTCGGTCTCACCGACGTCGACCTTCGCCTGGCCGTGCGCCGAGGGGAGCTGATCCGGGTCCGGCGGGGCGCCTACGTCCTGGCGGATCTCTACGGCTCGTCGGCACCGACCGAGCAGTTCCGGCTTCGCGTGGCGTCCGTCCTCGCGACGCGCCCCGGCTCCCTCGCCGCCCATCACGCCGGCCTGGCCGTCCATCGACTCCCGCTCGTCGACGTCGACCTGCGCCGGATCGACATCGCCGCGCCGGTGCGCCACGGTTCGTCGCGAAGCGGCGTCCGGACCTCCCCCATCCCCGACGGGGAGATCCTCGACCGGGTCGACGGAGTGCGGGTCCTCTCGGTCCCGAGCTGCATCGTCCAGACCGCAGCGGCCTCGGGGGTCGTCGCGGGCGTCGTCGCCCTCGATGCGGCCCTGCATCGTGGCTCGGCCACCGTGTCCGCGGTGGTGGCGGCGGCAGCACGGCTCGAGCCACGGTTCGGAGCCGCCGCCGTCCGGGCCACCCTCTCCCTCGCCGACTCCCACTGCGAGTCCCCGGGGGAGAGCCGGACGCGGCTGATCCTCAGCGGGCTGGGGCTCCCGTTCCAGTCGCAGGTGACGATCCGAGACGCCTCGGGTGAGGTGGTGGCCCGTCCCGACTTCCTCGTCGCCGGACGGGTGATCGTCGAGTTCGACGGGGCGGTGAAGTATGCCGGTGCCCAGGGTCGGGATGCCCTCATCCGGGAGAAGCAGCGTGAGGACTGGCTCAGAGCGCAGGGCTACGAGGTGGTCCGGCTCACGTGGGCCGACCTGGACCACCCGGACCGGGTGGAGCGCCTCATCCGGGCCGCCCTGACCCGCGCCGGGCGCCGCCTGTCGCTCGCCGGTTGAGCCGCCGTATGCCGGGCGCCCCCGGCTCGATTCGCCGAAGTCTCATCCGAACGCTGCTGCATCAGGGGCGTGATGAGATTTCGGCGAAACGAGACGGTGAGGAGGGCGCCGACGCAGGTCGGTGGCCGGGTCACGCAGGACCCGGGGGGCCACAATGTGGGACTCGGTGGTCAGCCCGGGGCGGGTGTGGGACGGTTTCTCCGTGACGTTCGCTGACGTGGCCACCACCACGATCATTATCGACTAGCGCGACGAGAGACCCTCTCGTCGCGCAGACCTCCCACACCCGGGGGGTCTTTTGCTTTGTCGGGGACGTCGCCGCAGCGGAGACGATCCCGGGGGAGCGGAGGTCCGCGGCCCGACACCCCGGGGCCGCGGGCGGCATCGCGAGTCGATCGCAGACGGGCGACACTGGTGATGGGCCGTGGCCCGTCGCAACGGTGGGCCACGGCCGCCGGACCCGCCGGAGCCCCGGCCCGTCCGCCGACCGGGTCGACCGGCGACGGGCGGCCCCCCACCGCCCGGCCCGCCGGCGCGAGGCACCAACCCGAGCGCACGGCATACGAGATCGACCAGACGAGGCACACACGAGATGACCGACCTCCACGTGTACGACACGACCCTTCGCGACGGCGCGCAGCAGGAGGGGCTCAACCTCTCCGTCACCGACAAGCTCGCCATCGCGAACCACCTCGACGAGCTCGGGGTCGGCTACATCGAGGGCGGCTGGCCCGGTGCGAACCCCAAGGACACCGAGTTCTTCGCGCGGGCCCAGCGCGAGCTCACCCTGAACAACGCCACCCTTGCGGCCTTCGGCGCCACCCGGCGCGCCGGCGGCTCGGCGGCGACCGACCCGCTCGTGCGAGCCCTGCTCGACTCCGGCGCCTCCGTCGTGACCCTCGTCGCCAAGTCCCACCCCGGCCACGTCGAACGGGCGCTGCGCACGACCCTCGAGGAGAACCTCGAGATGATCCGCGACACCGTGTCGTTCCTCCGGGGGGAGGGCCGGCGCGTCTTCCTCGACGCGGAGCACTTCTTCGACGGGTATGCCGCGAACCGCGCCTACGCCGTCGAGAGCCTCCGCGCGGCGATGGAGGCCGGCGCCGAGGTCGCCGTCCTGTGCGACACGAACGGCGGCATGCTGCCCACCCAGGTCGCCGACGTCGTCGACGACGTCGTCCGGGCGACGGGCGGCAAGATCGGCATCCACTGCCACAACGACACCGGGTGCGCGGTCGCCAACTCGATGGCGGCCGTCGACGCGGGAGCATCCCATGTGCAGGGCACGATCAACGGCTACGGCGAGCGCACCGGCAACGCCGACCTGCTCACCGTCGTCGCCAACCTCCAGATCAAGCGCGGCATCGAGCTGCTCGACCCGCACCGGCTCGCCGAGTCCACCCGGATCGCCCATGCGATCAGCGAGGTGACGAACATCCCGCCCTACAGCCGCCAGCCCTATGTCGGCGCGAGCGCGTTCGCCCACAAGGCCGGGCTGCACGCCAGCGCGATCAAGGTCGATCCCGATCTCTATCAGCACACCGACCCCAAGCACGTCGGCAACGACATGCGGATGCTCGTCTCCGACATGGCCGGCCGCGCCTCCATCGAGCTGAAGAGCCGTGAGCTCGGCTTCGACCTCGACGCGGCCAACGAGGAGGACGCCGAGACCCTCAAGAGGGTCCTCGCCACCGTCAAGGAGCTCGAGCTCAAGGGCTACACCTTCGACGCGGCCGACGCCTCGTTCGAGCTGCTCCTGCGCCGCGAGCTCGACGGCTCGCTCCCAGCGTTCTTCGACGTCGAGTCCTGGCGGGTCATCACCGATCGCGGCGGCGTCAAGGACGCCCTGTCCGAGGCGACGGTCAAGGTGTCGGCCGACGGCCAGCGCTTCGTCAAGACCGGAGAGGGCAACGGTCCGGTCAACGCCCTCGACCACGCCCTGCGCGAGGCGCTCGCGACGGCCTACCCCGAGATCGGTCACCTGGAGCTGATCGACTACCGCGTCCGCATCCTCGACGCCGCACACGGCACCGACGCCGTGACCCGGGTCCTCATCGAGACCTCCGACGGCGCCACGTCGTGGCAGACGATCGGCGTGGCGGGCAACATCGTCGAGGCCTCGTGGCAGGCACTCGTCGACGGGGTCACCTACGGCCTGATCCGGGCCGGCGTGTCGCCGCGCTGACCGCACCCGTCCTCCTGCCCGGGCGAGCCGGGTATGCCGCGCGCGGCCACGGCATACCGGCTCCCCCTGGGTGCCGTCGAGCCGCCGTCCGGCCAACTCGCGGTTCGTGCCCAGGCCCCGTCCAGACCGCGCGCCTAGCATGTCGAGCGACCGGAGCGACGCGACCGGTCCAGGCGGAAAGGGGAGCGGCAGGTGGCGCCAGCGCGGAGGTCGCCCGGTCCTCCAGGCGTACCCGCACCAGCGCCCACGCGTGCCCACGCGGGCCTCGTCCGGCTGCTGGCCGGGCTCGTCGCCTTCGGCGCCGTTCTCGGCCTCCTCGGCTCGGGGCTGGCCTTCCCGCTCGTCGCGGCCGCCGCGGGATCGGTCGTTGCCGGCAACGACCTGTTCGCGACGAACCCCGAGCCGATCCCGAAGGTCGACCTGCCCCAGACGGCCCGTCTGGTCGCCGCGAACGGCCGCCCCGTCGCCTACCTGTACTCGCAGAACCGGACGGCCGTCCCGCTCTCGGCGATGGCCCCGAGCATCCAGCACGCGATCGTCGCCGTCGAGGACGCCCGCTTCTTCCAGCACGGTCCGGTCGACCCCCGCGGCATCGTGCGGGCGGCGGTCGACGACGCGATGGGCCATCCGATCCAGGGGGCATCGACCCTCACCCAGCAGTACGCGAAGAACCTCCTCCTCGAGCGGGACCTCCAGGCGGGGAACACTGCGGCGGCGCGGGCCGACACCGCGCGCACGATCGACCGCAAGCTGCGCGAGCTCAAGCTGGCCGTGAGCATCGAGCAACAGCTGACCAAGAAGCAGATCCTCGAGCGCTACCTCAACATCGTCTACTTCGGCGAGGGCGTCTACGGGGTCCAGGCGGCGGCCGAGCGCTACTTCGGCGTCCCGGCCTCCCGGCTCGACACCGTCCAGGCCGCGACCCTCGCCGGCCTCGTGCAGGACCCGGCGGCCTACGACCCGGCGCAGCACCCGAAGCAGGCCCGCACGAGGCGCAACGAGGTCCTCGCCGACATGCACGCGCAGGGGATGATCCCGGACAAGGCCTACACCAAGGCCGTTCGTACCAAGGTCCACGTCACCGGCCATGCCTTGCCCAACGGGTGTGCGACGGCGGGACGCTCCGGCTTCTTCTGCGAGTACGTCGTCCAGACCCTCCTGCACGACCCCCGGTATGCCGCGCTGGGCGCCACCGTGGCCCAGCGTCAGCAGACCCTGCTCACCGGGGGCCTGGTCATCCGCACGACGCTCGACACGGCGGCCCAGCAGGCGTCCATCTCGGCCCTCGACGGCTACGTCCCACCGAAGGACGGCAGCCGGCTCGGGGCGGCGGCGGTCACCGTGGAGCCCGGCACGGGAGCCGTCGTCGCCATGGCCGAGAACCGGACATACTCCACGAGTGCCGGGCGCGGGCGGACCTCGGTCAACTACGCGACCGACGCGAGCCTCGGTGGGGCCAGCGGCTTCCAGACGGGTTCCTCGTTCAAGCCGTTCACGCTCGCGACCTGGCTCGAGCAGGGACACAGCCTCTATGACGTCGTCGATGCGACGAAGCGCGGCTTCCCCTTCTCCTC
Organism: uncultured Actinomycetota bacterium; assembly: GCA_963728395.1. Taxonomy (GTDB): domain Bacteria; phylum Actinomycetota; class Actinomycetes; order Actinomycetales; family Dermatophilaceae; genus CAVSJJ01. The sequence goes on along the minus strand of CAVSJJ010000003.1, from coordinate 1,008,994 downwards.
CTTCACCGCCTGCGGGCAGCAGCTGTCGGGCGGCCAGGACTATGTGCCGGGCAACTCCGAGGGCACCGAGACCGGTCCGATGAGTGTCCTCAACGCGACCGTCAACTCGGTCAACGTGGCCTACGTCGACATGGAGACCCGGCTCGACCTGTGCGACGTGGCCAAGACCGCCGAGAAGCTCGGGGTCCATCTGGCCAGCCCGCAGAACGTGTGCACGTCCGGGCAGCGGCCGACGACCGACCTGCCGACGTGCCTGCCCTCGCTCACCCTCGGCGTCGAGGACATCGCCCCGCTGACGATGGCCGCGGCCTACGCCGGCTTCGCCTCCGGCGGCACGTTCTGCGCGCCGTTGCCGGTGACCTCCATCCGCACACCGGGAACGAACGGGGCCAAGCCCACCCGGGTGCTCACGGCGCACCCGGACTGCCACACCGCGCTCAGCGCGTCGGTGGCCTCGGACGTGTCCACGGCGCTCGAGCAGGTGCTGACCCGAGGCACCGCCGCCGGCTCCGGCCCGCTCTATCCGTGGCCGTCGGCCGGCAAGACCGGCACGACGGACGGCCCCTACGACTCATGGTTCGTCGGGTACACGGCCCAACGGAGCACGGCGGTGTGGGTGGGCGACCCAGGGCGGACCGTCAAGGGGCACCCGACCCGCAAGCGGCTGACGAACGTCACCGTCGGCGGCCGCTACTACCCCGTCGTCTACGGCGCGAGCATCGCGGCGCCGATCTGGAAGCAGGCGATGACGGGGGAGATGCAGGGCCTTCCTGCCCGGCCGCTGCCCTGAGGCTTCTCGCCCCGGGCCCACACGGGGCCGCAGCGGGCTCCCCGTCGCCGGGGCTCAGCCGCCCACCCCGCCCGGCGCGTCGAGTGCGTCGAGTGCATCGAGCAGCCGCCGGCGCAGGCCGTCCGCCCGCGCGGTGAAGACCCGCTGCTCGGCGATGAACGCCGCCTTGCCATCGGCCGTCTCCACCGGCACCGGGTCGAGGCCGAGGACGCGGACGTCGTAGGGCGAGGAGCGCATGTCGAGGCCCCGGATGTCGCGGGCGAGCTCGAACGCATCGACGACGAGCTCGCTCGGCAGTGCAGGGGTCAGCTTGTAGGCCCACTTGTAGAGGTCCATCCCGGCGTGGAGGCAGCCGGGCTGCTCGTGGGCGACCTGGGCCTCCCGGGTCGGCTGGAGCCGGTTGCGCGGCCGGGCCGGGGCGGTGAAGAACCGGAAGGCGTCGTAGTGGCTGCACCGGATCTGGTGGGCGTCGACGACGGCGTCGGTCCCGTCGTGGCCGAGCCGCAGGGGCAGGCCGGTATGCCGCACCTGCGCCGGCCCGAGCCGGTAGACCATGGCCCACTCGTGGAGGGCGAAGCAGCCGACGCCCGGCGCCCGCCCGAGGGTCGCCGTCAACAGCGAGCGCACGAAGCCCACCGTGTCGCCCCGCTCGGCGAGGAACTGTGCGGCATCGAGCTCGACCCCGTCGCCGACGGTGCGGTAGAGGCGCCAGGAGGCCCGCGGCATACCGGCGGCGCCGTCGAGGACGACCCCCGGACCGGGGTGCCAGCGCCGGAGCCGGCCGGGGGAGAAGCTGTAGTACGTGTGGAGGAAGTCCTCGACCGGGTGCTTCTCGCCCCGTGAGCGGCGCGCGAGGTGCCCGGCGAGGAGCCGGTCGACCCGTGCGGCGTGCGCCGTCTCCTGGGCCGTCCAGCCCGGCGAAGGCGGCTCGACACGATCCACCCACGGCAGGGTAGTCGCACGTAAGGTGGGGCGATGGCGCCAATGGGGGCGCCACCGTCATCTGGAGGCTTCATGCAGCGTCGCATCCTGGCCGTCCTCGTCTCAGCCGCCGCCTTCCTGGCACCCGCCGGGTCTGCGGCGGCCTCGCCGGGGGAGCACGGCCACGGGGGGGAGCACCACCGCACCACCACCTATCTCGCGCTCGGCGACTCGCTGGCAGCCGGCTACCAGCCGGGCCGGGGCGATGACCGGACGGGCGGGTACGTCGGCCGGGTCCTGGCCGGTCTCGACACCTCGCACCGGCCGACCGAGCTGGTCAACCTCGCCTGCTCGGGCGAGACCGCCGCGTCGATGGTCGCCGGCGGCCACTGCGACATCTATCCCATGGGCAGCCAGCTCGACGAGGCCGTCGCCTACCTCGAGGCACACCCCGGCCGCACGAGCGTCATCACCGTCGACATCGGCGCCAACGACGTCCAGCGGTGCCTGGCCGGCGCGTCGATCGACACGGTCTGCATCGCCTCGGGCATGGCGGCGGTGCACACGAACCTCCGGGTCATCTTCGACCGGCTGCGGGACGCCGCGCCGCAGGCCCGGATCGTGGCGCTCAACTACTACGACCCGTTCCTCGCCGCCTGGCTCCTCGGCCCGACGGGGCAGGCACTCGCCACGAGCTCGCTCGACCTCGCCGACCAGCTGAACACCGAGATCGAGCGGGCCGCCAAGCGCGACCGGGTTCAGGTCGCCGACGTGGCGAAGGCGTTCCGCTCGCACACGTGGCGGGTCGTGAGCGATCCCGTCCTCGGCTCGGTGCCGAAGAACGTCCAGCTCGTCTGCGCGTGGACGTGGATGTGCGTCGCCGGCGACATCCACGCCACCGACAGCGGGTATGCCGTGCTCTCGGCGACCGTCCTCGCCGGCCTCGAGCGTCACCACGGCGAGCACGCTCACTGACCCCCACCGGCCCGTCCCCCCGGTTCGAGGTATCCCGCGGCCCATGGTGGGTCCTGGATTACCTCGAATCGGGGCGGGCGTGCGGCGTTGGAGGTATTCCGCGGCCCATGGTGGGTCCTGGATTACCTCGAATCGGGGCGGGGAGGGTGCGATGTGCCTCGCGAGGCCGCCGCTGGGTAGGCTCTCGGGGTGCGCATCGCGAGATTCACGACCGGTGACGACCCCCTCTACGGCCTCGTCGACGGGGCCGGCGAGAAGATCGCCGAGATCACCGGCGACCCCCTCTACCAGCGGATCGAGCTGACCGGCACGACCCATCTCGTCGTCGACGTCCGGCTCCTGGCGCCGGTCATCCCGCGCAGCAAGGTCATCGGGATCGGCAAGAACTACCACGACCACGCGGCAGAGATGGGCGGGCGGGCCCCGGCCGAGCCGCTGATGTTCCTCATCCCCAACACCGCCGTGGCCGGACCCGGCGACCCCGTCGTCATGCCCCCGCAGAGCACCGAGGTGCACTACGAGGGCGAGCTCGCGGTCGTCATCGGGCGGATGTGCAAGGACGTCGCACCCGAGGATGCCCGCTCGGTCGTCTTCGGCTACACGTGCGCCAACGACGTGACGGCCCGGGACCTGCAGCGCGCCGACGGCCAGTGGTCGCGGGCGAAGGGGTTCGACACCTTCTGCCCGCTCGGGCCGTGGATCGAGACCGACCTCGACCCGACCGACCTGCACCTGGTCACCCGACGTGACGGCGAGATCGTCCAGGACGGCTCGACCGGCGACATGGCGCACGGTGTCGCCGCGCTCGTCTCGTACGCCTCCCAGGCCTTCACGCTGCTCCCGGGCGACGTCATCCTCACCGGCACGCCCGCCGGGGTCGGTGCTGTCCAGCCCGGCCAGCGGGTCGACGTCGAGATCGACGCGATCGGCGTGCTGAGCAACCCCTTCGTCCGTCACTGAGGTCCCCACACCATGAGCACCCAGCCCGTCGTTCCCCCCGCCCTGCCCGGCGCCGTCCGGCTCCGGGTCGCACCGTCCCCGACCGGCGACCCGCACGTCGGCACGGCATACATGGCCCTGTTCAACCTCGCCTTCACCCGGCAGCAGGACGGGCGCTTCCTCCTCCGGATCGAGGACACCGACCGGGCCCGGCTCAAGGAGGGCAGCGAGGCGCAGGTCCTCGACACCCTCCACTGGCTGGGGCTCTCGTGGGACGAGGGCCCGGACGTCGGCGGGCCGGTCGCGCCCTATCGGCAGAGCGAGCGGCTCGCCACGTACCAGCCGTACGTCGACCGGCTCCTGGCCGAGGGCAAGGCCTACTACTGCTGGTGCTCCCAGGAGCGGCTGGCCGAGATGCGCACCGAGCAGCAGAAGCGCAAGCAGGCGACGGGCTACGACCGGCTGTGCCACGGCAAGACCCGCCAGGAGCGCGCGGCGCTGCCGGGCTTCACCGAGACCCCGGTCGTGCGGATGCTCATCCCCGCCGACGCGCCGCTCCACTTCGAGGACCTCATCCGGGGCCGGGTCTCGGCTCCCCGACCCGACGACCAGGTCATCCTCAAGGCGGACGGCTTCCCGACCTACCACCTCGCCGTCGTCGTCGACGACCACGAGATGGGGATCACCCACGTCGTCCGCGGCGAGGAGTGGATCAGCTCGACGCCGAAGCACATCCTCCTCTACCAGTGGCTCGGGCTGACCCCGCCGGCGTTCGCCCACATGCCGCTGCTCCGCAACACCGACAGCTCGAAGATCTCCAAGCGCAAGAACCCCGCCGCCCGGCTCACCTGGTTCCGGGAGCAGGGCTACCTGCCCGAGGCCCTCGTCAACTTCCTCGCCCTCCTCGCCTATCCACCGGTGCTCGAGGAGGACGGGAGCGAGCGTGAGGTCTTCACCTTCGAGGAGTTCAGCCGGGGCTTCGACTGGCGCAAGGTCAACCCGGTCGGCCCGGTCTTCGACCTCAAGAAGCTCGACTGGCTCAACGGCGTCCACATCCGCGAGCTCGACCTCGGCGAGTTCACGTCGCGGCTGCTGCCGTACCTCACCGCCGACGGCGTCCTCGACGAGAACCCCGACCTCGCCCGGATGCGCAGCGTCGCCGAGCTCATCCAGACCCGGATCGCCCATCTGACCGAGGCGACCGACCTCGTCCGGCCGTTCTTCGTCGCCGACGACGAGCTCGACATCGCCGAGGACGCCCGAGCCCAGCTCACCGGCGACGCGGGCCGGGTTCTCGACGCCGCGCTCGAGACCCTCTCGGCCATCGGCGACGCCGGGACCGGCGAGCCCGGCGATGCGGGCGCGTGGCGGGCGGCCCGGATCGAGGCCGAGCTGCGGGCCGCCATCGTCGACGCGCTCGGGATCAAGCCGAGGTTCGCCTTCGGTCCCCTGCGGACCGCGGTCTCGGGCCGACGGGTCAGCCCCCCGCTGTTCGAGTCGATGGAGATCCTCGGCCGTCGCTCGACGCTCGCTCGGCTCAGCGCGCTGCGCGCCACCCTCTGAGGCCGATGGGCGACATCCGGCTGCCGATCGACGGGGTGAGGTTCTCCGTCCGGGTCGCCGTCCTGTGCGTCCGCGACGACCGGCTGCTCGTCAACCACCTGGACGACATCGACTTCGCGTTCCTGCCCGGCGGGGCGCTCGCCACGGGGGAGGACGTCCTCCAGTGCGCGGCGCGCGAGTGGCTCGAGGAGACCGGGACCGAGCCCGGCCCGCTGAGGCTCGTCGGCGTCGTCGAGAACTTCTTCGGGCCCGTCGAGGACCCACAGCACGAGCTCGGCTTCTACCTGCGGATGGAGGCGCCGGACGCCCTACCCGACGAGGAGTTCACCATCCTCGACGCGCCCGACGGGCGGCTCGGCTGGATCTCCCTGGCCGACGTCGCGACCTACCCCGTGCTTCCGGAGAGCGTGGCAGAGCTGGCCACCGTGCCGCCGGGAGAGCTGCGCCACCTCGTGCGTCGCTCCTGAGTCGTCGCGGAGATGCCTCCCTCGTCGGGCACGCTCGAGTCGCGGACGCGACGCGACATACCGCGGGGGGTATATAGTGAGCACGGGCGCACCGCGCCCGCCGCCGGGCCGGCACGGCCACCGAACCAACGAGGACCGGAGCGACATGAGCTATGCCCTGACCACCACCTTGACCGGCTCCTTCGAGGATGTCGTCGCGGCCACGCGCCAGGCGCTCGCGGACCACGGGTTCGGGGTGCTGACCGAGATCGACCTGGAGGCGACGCTCAAGGCCAAGCTCGGCGTCGACATCGAGCCCGAACTCATCCTCGGTGCCTGCCGGCCGCAGCTCGCCCACGCGGCGCTCCAGGTGGAGCCGTCGATCGGCGTGCTCCTGCCGTGCACCGTCGCGGTGCGGCGGCGCGGCGAGGAGGTCCTCGTCGAGGCGCTCGACCCACACACGATGGTGGCCGTCACCGACAATGCCGCGCTCGGCGACATCGTCGAGGAGGTGGCCGAACGGCTCGGGGCCGCCCTGGCCCAGGTCGCCGGCTGACCGGGAGGGTCTGGCGATTTCGCGGCGTGGGGGAGGGCCGGTAGTATCGGCCCTCGGTTCACCCCTGTCGGGCCCGCGGGGCCGGTGGGAAGTGATACCCCCTTGGGGTATGGTGTAATTGGCAACACAGCTGATTCTGGTTCAGCCATTCTAGGTTCGAGTCCTGGTACCCCAGCTCTCGCGGACGGCCCTCGTACCGGTCGCGATTCGGAGAAAGCCCCGCCGTTCGGTAGGGTTCTGCTCCGTGCCCGCCGCCTCGCGCGGCACGGCACCTGCTCGAGGCCCCGTTGTGTAGCGGCCTAGCACGCCGCCCTCTCAAGGCGGTAGCGCGGGTTCGAATCCCGTCGGGGCTACCACGAGCGAAGGCCCGGTCGATCTCGACCGGGCCTTCGTCGTGTCCTGGGTCGACCGCCCCGCCCTACCCGAGGACCTCGTCGAGCGCCGCCCGCATGACCGCGGGGTCGGCATCGATGCCGGTCCAGTGCCGGATGGCGATGACGGCCTGCCCGACGAGCATCCCCTGACCGTCGACGGTCTGGCAGCCCGCCGCCTCGGCCGCGGCCAGCAGGGCGGTCCGGGGCGGGTTCGGCACGATGTCGGCGACGACCAGGCCGCTTCGGAGGGTGTCGGGGTCGAGCGCCGGCCGGGCCTGCACGTCGGGGAAGAGGCCGAGTGAGGTCGCGTTGACGACGACCTCGACGTCGTGGGGGATCGCGAGCGGCCCGTCCCACGGGAGTGCGTCGGCCGCGGCGCCGGTGCTCGTGCGCACCCGCAGGGCCAGCTCCCCGGCTGCCCTCGCCGTGCGGTTGGCGACGAGGATCCGGCCGGCCCCGGCTAGCGCGAGCTCCACGGCGACGGCGCGGGCCGCGCCCCCGGCTCCGAGGACGAGGACGGTCCGGCCGGCCGGGTCGACCACCTCGCGGAGCGAGCCGAGGAAGCCTCGGCCGTCGGTGTTCTCCCCGACGAGCCGTCCCTGGCGAACGACGACGCAGTTGACGGCCCCGATGAGTGCCGCCGACGGGGCGACCTCGTCGAGCAGGTCGAGGACGGCGACCTTGTGTGGCAGCGAGAGGTGGAAGCCGGCCCAGCCCATGGCCACCGCGCCACGGACCGCCGTCTCGAGGTCGCTCGGCGCCACCTCGCAGGTGAGGTATGCCGCGTCGAGGCCGTGGTGGCGGTAGGCGGCCTCGACCATCGCGCCGGTCGGGTTCTCTGCGGCGGGGGACGCGAACAGCCCGGTGAGGGTACGCAGGAACGACGGGTGCGGTGCCATGCGGGTCACCTCGGGGCGGCCACGGCGTCAGCCGTGGTTCTGGGCGTCCTGGGCCGCGGCATGGCGGGCGAGGACCTCGGTCAACTTGTTCGCACCGGCCATGACGGTCGCGGCGTGCAGGCGGCCGGGCTGGCGGGAGAGGCGCTCGATCGGTCCGGAGATCGACACCGCGGCGATGACCCGGCCGGAGGGGCTGCGCACGGGTGCCGAGACCGAGGCGACGCCGGGCTCGCGCTCCCCGACGCTCTGGGCCCAGCCGCGCCGGCGGACCCCGGAGAGGGTCGTCGCCGTGAAGGCGGCGCCCTGGAGGCCGCGGTGCAGGCGGTCCGGCTCCTCCCAGGCGAGGAGCACCTGGGCGGCGGACCCGGCGAGCATGGACAGCGCCGCACCGACGGGGATCGAGTCGCGCAGTCCGACGTGCGGCTCTGCGGAGGAGACGCAGACGCGGTGCTCGCCCTGGCGTCGGAAGAGCTGCGCCGACTCGTTCGTGTGGTCGCGCAGCGCGCCGAGGACCGGTCCCGCGGCGGCGAGCAGCCGATCCTCGCCGGCGGCGGCGGCGAGCTCGGCCAGCCGCGGCCCGAGGACGAAGCGGCCCTGCAGGTCGCGCGACACGAGCCGGTGGTGCTCGAGGGCGACCGCGAGCCGATGGGCCGTCGGCCGGGCCAGCCCGGTCGCGGTGACGAGCTGTGCCAGGGTAGAGGGGCCCGCCTCGAGGGCACCCAGGACGACGGCCGCCTTGTCCAGGACGCCTACTCCACTGCTATTGTCCATGTGATGATATTGACGTCTCATTGCCTGAGACGCAAGTTCGTGCACCTACCCGCCGTGCGACTCTCCAAGGAGGACGAGGGCGCCCGGGTGACCCGGCCCCTCCGAGCCGTCGACGGAAGGTGGATGAGATGGCCGGGACGTTGGCCGAGAAGGTGTGGGACGCGCATGTCGTCCGACGCAGCGACGGGGAGCCGGACCTGCTCTACATCGACCTCCACCTCCTCCACGAGGTGACCAGCCCGCAGGCCTTCGACGGCCTCCGGCTCTCCGGCCGGCCGGTCCGTCGTACCGACCTCACCCTCGCGACCGAGGACCACAACGTCCCGACGACGCCCGGCCCGATCACGGACCCGGTCAGCCGGACCCAGGTCGAGACGCTGCGGCGCAACTGTGAGGAGTTCGGGGTCCGCCTCTACCCGATGGGCGACGCCGAACAGGGCATCGTCCACGTCGTCGGTCCGCAGCTGGGGCTGACCCAGCCCGGCATGACGATCGTCTGCGGTGACAGTCATACCTCGACGCACGGCGCCTTCGGGGCGCTCGCCTTCGGCATCGGGACCTCCGAGGTCGAGCACGTCCTGGCGACCCAGACCCTGCCGCTCAAGCCGTTCAAGACGATGGCCATCACCGTCGACGGCGAGCTCGCCCCCGGCGTCACCGCCAAGGACATCGTCCTCGCCGTCATCGCCCGGATCGGGACCGGCGGCGGGCAGGGCTACGTCCTCGAGTACCGCGGGAGCGCGATTCGCGCCCTCTCCATGGAGGGGCGGATGACGGTGTGCAACATGTCGATCGAGGCGGGCGCCCGCGCCGGCATGATCGCTCCGGACCAGACGACCCTCGCCTATCTCCGCGGGCGCGACCACGCCCCGGTCGGCGCCGACTGGGATGCCGCCGTCTCCGCCTGGTCGCAGCTGCGCAGCGACGACGACGCCCAGTTCGACGCCGAGGTGGTGCTCGACGCCGCCGAACTGACGCCGTTCGTCACCTGGGGCACCAACCCGGGCCAGGGCGCCCCCCTCGGCCAGGCCGTCCCCGACCCCGAGGCCATGCCCGACGAGAACGAGAGGTACGCCGCCGCCAGGGCCCTGGAGTACATGGGCCTGACCACGGGCACCGCGCTGCGTGACATCCACGTCGACACCGTCTTCGTCGGCTCGTGCACCAACGGACGCATCGAGGACCTGCGCGCCGCGGCCGCGGTCATCCAGGGACGCCGGGTCGCCGACGGCGTCCGGATGCTCGTCGTGCCCGGCTCGGCCCGGGTGCGACTCCAGGCGGAGGCCGAGGGTCTCGACGAGATCTTCACCGCGGCCGGCGCCGAGTGGCGGCTACCGGGCTGCTCGATGTGCCTCGGCATGAACCCCGACCAGCTCGCACCCGGGGAGCGGAGCGCCTCGACGTCCAACCGCAACTTCGAGGGCCGACAGGGCAAGGGCGGGCGGACCCACCTCGTCAGCCCGCTCGTCGCGGCGGCGACGGCCGTGCGGGGCACGCTGTCCAGCCCCGCCGATCTCGAGGACCTCACCGAGGGGAGCCGCTGACATGGAGCCGTTCACGACTCACACCGGGATCGGGGTGCCGTTGCGCCGCAGCAACGTCGACACCGACCAGATCATCCCGGCCGTGTACCTCAAGCGGGTGACGCGCTCCGGCTTCGAGGACGGGCTGTTCGCGGCCTGGCGCGGCGACGAGACCTTCGTCCTCAACAACCCGGCGTATGCCGCTGGCTCGGTGCTCGTCGCCGGTCCCGACTTCGGCACCGGCTCCTCGCGCGAGCACGCCGTCTGGGCCCTGATGAACTACGGCTTCCGCGTCGTCATCTCCTCCCGGTTCGCGGACATCTTCCGCGGCAACAGCGGCAAGCAGGGCCTGCTCACGGCGCAGTGCGCCCAGGACGATGTCGAGCTGCTCTGGAAGCTGCTCGAGAACGAGCCGGGCGCCTCCGTGACCGTCGACCTCGAGTCCCGCACGGTGACCGCGGGCGACATCACCGCGACCTTCGAGGTCGATGCCTACACCCGGTGGCGTCTGCTCGAGGGTCTCGACGACATCAGCCTCACCCTTCGCCACGAGGACGCGATCACGGCGTTCGAGGGCAGCCGGCCGTCGTGGAAGCCCGCGACCGGCTGAGGCGACCCGGCTCGGCAAATGCCTGCACGACACGCCGTTTCGGCGTGTCGTGCAGGCATTTCACGGCGGTGGCGACGGCCGTCATCTGTGACGGATGTGACTGTTGTGACGCATCCGGGCGGCGCCGCTCGGGCAACCAGCCGAGCGACGTGAGGGCTCGCGGGAGTCGAAAAGCCTTGTGGCTCAACGCTTCTGACCGGACGCCGTCCGTCTCGGGGCGAGCGTCCGGCCTCACGCGGCCGGTCTCCTCCCGATGGCGTTGGCTCCCGGGACGGCGACGCGAAAGCCATTGTGGGACAACGGAACAGAACCCGGCGGTGATGGACTCGCCCCGATGCGCGGCATACGGTCGTCACAGACCGGGAGACAACGGTCCTGTTCGGGCGCCGCACGGCGTCGCACATTCAGACGAAGTGGAGCGTGAAGTGAACAAGGGAGAGCTGGTCCGCGAACTCGAAGAGCGGCTCGGCAGCCGAAAGGCTGCGGCCGACGCCCTCGAGGCCGTCCTCGACACGATCATCCGTGAGGTCACCAAGGGTGGGAAGGTCGGCATCACCGGCTTCGGCACCTTCGACCGCGTGGAGCGCGCGGCCCGTACCGGCCGCAACCCGCACACCGGGTCGAGCGTTCGGATTCCGAAGTCCAAGGCCCCCCGGTTCCGCGCCGGCGCGGCATTCAAGGGCTATGTCAAGGCCCCGAAGAGCCTGCCCAAGGCCGCCCCCGCCGCGGCCCGTGCGGCCGCAGGCACGGCCACCAAGGCCGCGGCGCCGGCGAAGAAGGCCGCGCCGGCGAAGAAGGCCGCGGCGAAGAAGACGACCGCCACGAAGGCCGCGCCCGCGAAGAAGGCCGCGGCGAAGAAGACGACCGCCACGAAGGCCGCGCCCGCGAAGAAGGCGCCGGCGAAGAAGACGACTGCCACCAAGGCCGCGCCCGCGAAGAAGGCGCCGGCGAAGAAGACGACCGCCACGAAGGCCGCGCCCGCGAAGAAGGCGCCCGCCAAGAAGGCGCCCGCGAAGAAGGCACCCGCGAAGAAGACCGCGGCGAAGCGCACCGCCAAGAAGTCCTGACCCCGGGCAGCACGAGGGCCGGCACCGATCACGGTGCCGGCCCTCGTGCGTGGGGCGCCGAGGCCAGGCGCTGGGCCTGCGGCCGGGGGGCGGACCAGTCGCTAGCGGATGACCTCGGAGTCACCGATGCCGACGATCCACACCCGCGAGGCCCGCAGCGCGTCGAGGTCGACCTCGACGCTCACCCGCTGGCCGGGTCGCAGGAACCGTATGCCGCTGTCGGCCAGGGCCTCGGGGCCGAACTCGATGGTCCGGCCGTCATCGAGCAGCGCGCTGCCGCCGCCGCTCTCGTCGTCGAAGGTGTGGATGCTCGCCTGCACACCCCGAAGGCTACCGGTCAGCGCCGCGCGGGTTGACGGCCCCACCCCCAACCGCGCCGCCGCAGCCAGGTCGGCGACGTCGTCGACGTCGTGCCGCAGCCCGGGCAGGTCGAGGTCGAGCCGCGCGGCGCCGGCGTCGACATGCCGCGCGGCGCTTCCCGGGCCGAAGCGCGGCCGCAGGGGGAGACCGCGCGTCGTCAACAGGGCGGTCCCGGTGCCCGCAGCGTCCGGGACGACCGCGCGGGAGTGGGCCGCCGCGGCCGCGAGGGCCGTCGTCAGGTCCTCGGGTCGCAGGGCCGGGTGGTCGCCGAGCAGCACCGCGACGTCGTGACCGCCGAGCGCGACCGCTGCGGCCGCGCCGGCCTCCGCCGCCGCGTCGAGCCCGCCACCGGGGTCCTCGACCGGCCGGGCACCCAGGGCCGCGGCCCAGTCGGCGACGTCCACGGCGGCGGTGACGACGAGGACCCGGCCCGGCGGCATACCGGCGACGGCAGCGGCGACAGTGTCGCGGGCCAACGCCGTCGCGACGCTGGAGCGCAGCCGGTCCGGGGACAGTCCGAGGCGGGACTTGGCCGCGGCCCCACCCTTGACGGGGACGACGACGAACCAGTCGGTCGGGGCGCGGACCATGCCTCGATCCTGCCCGACGAGCCGGGTCGCTCGACATCCCCGGGTCCCGGAAGGAAGATGACTCACTGTCCCCGAGGAGAGCGAGCCGCACGTGCCCACCCCCCAGCGCCGCCGCAGGCTGACCCCGGCCTACCGGCTGGCCGCGGCGATCCTGCGGCCCCCGCTCATGGCGATGACCCGGCGCGAGTGGTCCGGCCAGGAGAACCTCCCGACCGACACCGGCTACGTCGTCTGCCCGAACCATGTCTCGCACGTCGACCCCCTCGCCTTCGCGCACTTCCTCTTCGACAACGGGCACGTGCCGCTCTTCCTCGCCAAGATCGAGGTCTTCGGCGTTCCCGTCGTCGGCTCGATCCTCAAGGGAGCCGAGCAGATCCCCGTCTACCGCGAGACCGGCCAGGCCGCCGGCGCCTATCGGGCGGCCGTCGAGGCCGTCGATGCCGGACGCTGCGTCGCCATCTACCCCGAGGGCACCCTGACCAGGGACCCGGACCTGTGGCCGATGCGGGGCAAGACCGGGGCCGCGCGCGTCGCCCTGCAGACCCGCTGCCCGGTCATCCCGGTGGCGCAGTGGGGCCCCCAGGATCTCCTCGCGCCCTATGGCCGGAAGCCGTCGCTGTTCCCCCTCAAGACGATGCAGGTGCGGGCCGGGGCGCCGGTTCCGCTCGAGGACCTCTACGACCGGCCCCTCACCCGTGCGGTGCTCGAGGAGGCGACCGCCCGGATCATGCGCGGCATCTCCGCGGAGCTGCAGGTCCTGCGCGGGGGGACCCCACCGGAGGAGCTGTGGGACCCGCGTCGGCACGGGCAGACGTCGACGGGCCGGATCCGGCCGCGGGTCGAGGAGGAGGGATGAGCCGGGCCGCGGTCTTCGGCACCGGCAGCTGGGGGACGGCCTTCGCCGCAGTCCTCGCCGACGCCGGGACCCCGGTGACGATGTGGGGCCGACGCCGCGAGGTCGTCGACGCCGTCAACGCCGGATGCAACACCGACTACCTGCCCGAGCTGCGGCTGCCGGCGACCGTCAGGGCGGTCACCGACCCCGCCGCCGCCGCCGAGGGCGCCGACATCCTCGTCCTTGCCGTCCCGAGCCAGACGCTGCGCGAGAACCTCACCCGATGGGGCTCCGCCCTGCCTCGGGATGCCGCTGTCGTCTCGCTCATGAAGGGCGTCGAGCTCGGCACGACGATGCGAATGAGCGAGGTCATCGCGGACGTCGGCGCGGTCGAGCCGGAGCGCGTCGTCGTCGTGTCCGGACCCAACCTCGCCCGGGAGATCGCCGAGCGGCACCCGGCCGCGAGCGTCGTCGCGTCGGCGGACCCCGCGCGGGCCGAGCAGGTCGCGGCGGCCTGCGCCGCGGCATACTTCCGGCCCTACACCGGCACCGATGTCATCGGGACCGAACTGGCCGGATCGGTCAAGAACGTCATCGCCCTCGCCGTCGGGATGGCCGAGGGGCTCGGCTTCGGGGACAACTCCAAGGCCTCGATCATCACCCGTGGCCTGGCGGAGATGACCCGGCTCGGCACGGCGCTCGGGGGCAGCCCGGTGACGTTCGCCGGCCTCGCCGGGGTCGGCGACCTCATCGCCACGTGCATGTCGCCGCTCTCTCGTAACCACACCTTCGGCGTCAACCTCGGCCGGGGGATGAGTGTGGCGCAGGTCGTCGCGGCGACGAGGCAGACCGCCGAGGGTGTGAAGTCGTGCGCCTCCATCCTCGACCTCGCGCGGCAGCACGGGATCGACGTGCCGATCATCGAGCAGGTCCATTCCGTCGTCCACGAGGGACGAACGCCGCAGGAGGTTGTCGAGTCCCTCCTGTCGCGGGCCCGCAAGGCCGAGACCGCCTGAGGCTCGCGCAGGACACGGAGGGGGAAGGGTGGCACGGCGCGAGCCCCTGGGCCGTCGCTACTGGACGGTCTGGGCCGCCGCGTCCGTCTCGTTCGCCGGCGACGGCATCGCCGAGGGGGCCATGCCGCTGCTCGCCGCGTCGCTGACCCGCGACCCGCGGCTCGTCTCGCTCGTCAACGCGCTGACGATGCTCGGCTGGGTGCTCCTCGGGCTCGTCTCGGGGGTCGTCGTCGACCGGGTCGACAAGCTCGGGCTCATGGGCCGGGTCGACCTCGCCCGCGGGCTCGTCATGGGCGGGTTCGCCGCCCTCGTCCTCACCGGCCATGCCTCGATCCTCCTCGTCTATGCCGCGTCGCTCGCCCTCGGCCTGGTGGCGCCGTTCTTCGACAACGCCGCCGCGTCCGTCGTCCCCGAGCTCGTCGGGAGCGGTCAGCTCGAGCGGGCCAACGCACTGACCCAGGCCTCGCTCGCCGTCGGTGCCAACCTCGTCGGACCCCCCGTGGGTGCACTCCTGTTCGTCCTCGCCGCCGGGGTCCCCCTCGCCCTCGACGCCCTCAGCTTCGCCGTGGCCGCCGTCGTCGTGCTCCTCCTCGCCCGCCGCAGCCCGCGTCGGGAGCGGCCGACCCACGGGGGGACCGGCTGGGCCCAGCTCGCCGAGGGGGTGCGCTACCTCGCGGGTGACCGGCTGCTGCGGACGCTGGCGCTCGCGGTGGGCGCGGTCAACGCCGTCGTCGGTGGCGTCGTCGCCGTGCTCGTCCTGTTCGTCCTCGAGGTTCTCGCTTTGCCGGATGCGGCCTACGGATGGGTCGTCGCGGCCTTCGCCGTCGGCGGTGTTCTCGGAGCACTGACGACCGCCGCCCTCGTCCGCCGGGTCGGGCAGCGCGCGGCGGTCCTCGGATCGCTCGTGGCCTTCGCGCTGTCCGCCCTCGCCCTCGGCCTCACCTCGTCGGTCCCCGCCGTCGTGCTCATCCTCGTCGTCGCGGGGCTGGCCGGGACGGTGTGGAACGTCGTGACGATGTCCTACCGCCAGCGCGTCGTCCCGGCGCCGCTGCCCGGACGGGTGACGAGCGGATACCGGCTGACCGCGTTCGTCGCGATCCCCGTCGGCGCGGCGGGCGCGGGCCTGATGTCGCACATCATCGGGATCCCGCACACCTACCTCGTCGGAGGGATCATGCTTCTCGTCGTGTCCGCCCTCGTGGCGCCCGCCCTGGGGGATCTGCCCGGCCGGGCTCCGGTCGGCGCCTGACCGTCAGCCACGCAGGGCCGCGTCGAGATCGGCCCAGAGGTCCTCGACGTCCTCGACGCCGACCGAGAGGCGCAGGAGGTTGTCCGGCACGACGTCGGGCTCGCCGGGGATGCGCCGTCGCCGCTCGAGCTGGCTCTCGACGCCCCCGAGGCTCGTCGCGTGGACCCAGACCCGGGTGGATGCCGCGACCCGCTCGGCCGTCTCGGCCCCGCCGGTGACCTCGATCGAGACCATGGCGCCGAAGCCCGGGTAGCGGACCCGCTCGACGGCCGGGTGCGACCGCAGTCGTGACACGAGCGCTGCGGCGTTCGCGCCGGCCCGCTCGACCCGCAGGTGGAGGGTGCGCAGCCCTCGCAGGGCCAGCCAGGTCTCCATCGGCCCGGCGATCGCGCCGCCGATGGTGCGGTGGTGGGCGAGGCGTTCGCGCCGCGCGGCGCCGGCCTCGGTCGCCGGAGTGACGAGGACGCCGAGGACGACGTCGCTGTGCCCGGAGAGATACTTCGTCGCCGAATGCATGACGACGTCCGCGCCGAGGGCGAGGGGCTGTTGGAGCAGTGGCGTCGCGAACGTGTTGTCGACGACGCTGAGGACGCCGCGCTCACGGGCCGCGCCGAGGACCGCCGCGAGGTCGCAGACGTGGAGCAGCGGGTTGCTCGGCGACTCCAGCCACAGCAGGTCCGCGCCGGCGAGGGCGGCGAGCGCGTCCGCGGTGTCCGACGTGTCGACCGAGCGCACGGTCGCGGTCCCGGCGGCCACCCGGTCCTCCAGCGCGGCGAGGACGCCGAGGTAGACCGACGGCGACACGACGACCGTGCCACCGACGGGTAGCAGCGACAGGGCGGCCGACGCCGCCGCCATCCCCGAGCCGAAGACGAGCGCCTCGCCGCCCTCGAGCGAGCCCACGGCCGTCTCGAAGGCCGCCCACGTCGGGTTGCTCTGGCGGGCGTAGATGTCGGCGCCGTCGGCGTGGTAGGTCGAGGTGAGGACGAGCGGAGCGCCGACCTGGTTGCCGGGGGCGGCCTGCTCGCGGCCGAGGGCGACGATGCGGGTGGCGGGGGTGAGGTGATCCACGAGGAGAGGGTATGCCGCGCCTGGCCCTGCCCGGCCCGGCGTCCGCTGCCCGTCCCTCGCCGGCGCGCGCCGGGCCACCCGCCCCGGCCCGGGGCGCGGTGGGAGATAGAGTCGCTGCCGATGAGCAGGGACCAGACCCCCGCGCCCGAGGGGCGCAAGATCCGCGTCGCCGTCGTCTTCGGGGGCCGCTCCTCGGAGCACGCGGTCTCGTGCGCGACGGCGGCCAGCGTGCTCGGCGCGCTCGACCGCGACCGCTACGACGTCGTCCCCATCGGCATCGCCCGGGACGGCCGCTGGGTGCTCGCCCCCGACGACCCGGAGCCGCTCCGGCTCGGCCCGGGCCGCACCCCGGAGGTCGACCCCAGCGGCCCCGGCATCCTCGTGCCACCGGGTGGCGCGGACCACGGGCTCGTCGCGCTCGAGCCCGGGGCGCCCCCGCGGGTGCTCGGCGACGTGGACGTCGTGTTCCCGCTCCTGCACGGGCCGTTCGGCGAGGACGGAACGATCCAGGGGCTGCTCGAGCTCGCCGACGTCCGCTATGTCGGCTCCGGCGTCACCGCCTCGGCCATGATGATGGACAAGCACTACATGAAGCTCGTCTTCGCCTCCGCCGGGTTGCCGATGGGCCCCTACGTCGTCATCACCGACCACGACTGGCAGGCCGACCGCGCCGGACGGCTCGCCGCGGTCGAGGCGCTCGGCCTGCCGGTCTTCGTCAAGCCGGCCCGGGCCGGGTCCAGCATGGGCATCTCCAAGGTCAGCCGAGCCGAGGATCTCGCGGTGGCCGTCGAGACCGCGCGCGAACACGACCCCAAGGTCATCGTCGAGGCCGCCGTCGTCGGACGCGAGATCGAGTGCGGCGTTCTCGAGGGGCACGCCGGCGCCCCGCCGAGGACGTGCGAACTCGGGGAGTGCATCGTCGTGCAGAACCACGAGTTCTACGACTTCGAGGCCAAGTACCTCGCCGACGAGGACATCCGGCTCGACTGCCCCGCCGACGTCCCCGCCGACGTCGCCGAGCGGATCCGCGAGATGGCGTCGCGGGCGTTCGTCGCGGCGGGCTGTGAGGGGCTGGCCCGGGCGGACTTCTTCTGGGCCGCCGACGGGACGATCCTCATCAACGAGGTCAACACGATGCCCGGCTTCACCCCCAGCTCGATGTACCCGCGGATGTGGGCGGCGAGCGGGCTGGACTATGCGGCACTCATCGACGAGCTCGTCTCGCTGGCGATGGAGCGCCGCACCGGCCTGCGCTAGCCGTACCCGGCCATCAGGTTGGTAGCAGCACGCACGGGGGCCGCGCCAGGCGCGGCATACCCGAAGGGTCGGGCTCAGCGGCAGCGAAGCCCGTTGGCCGGCAGCCTCCGCGCCGCCGCCGTGAAGGCCGGGAGGAGCAGACCACCGGGCGCGTAGTCCCGCGGCACGAGCACCTCGATGGCGGGCGCTGTCCCGAACGTGGTGAACCGGGAGCCGTCGCTGAGCGGCGACTCGACCCAGCCGATCCCGTCGACGTCGATGCACGGATCGGTCGTCGGGGCGAGCGCGGCCACCCCGCAGCGGGCGATGACCGCAGGATCGCCCCAGGCCGCCACGGCGGGGGAGTCGCTCGTCGTCGTGCGCCGCTGCATCCGGGCGAGCGCCGAGGGCCAGGCGGTTGCGGCCGCCCGGCACGCGTCGGAGCCGGCGGCGGCGGGCGGGGTCACGTCGACGGCCCCGGAGCAGCCGACGCAGCCGAGCGTCGCCGTGAGAACGGCGGTCAGCCCGAGGACGGCCGGGCGGCGGGCCCGGGGCGAGGCGGAGCGGGTCGGCCTCAGACGTGGACGACCGTGCACGTGAGCGTGCGGGTGATGCCGTCGACGTCCTGGATCCGGGCGATGACGAGCTTGCCGAGGTCGTCGACCGTGCCGGACTCGACGCGGGCGATCACGTCGTAGGGGCCGGTCACGTCCTCGGCGAGCGTCACCCCGTCGATCTGCGAGATGGCCTGCGCGACCGCGGCGGACCTTCCGACCTCGGTCTGGATGAGGATGTAGGCCTGCACCACGGGAACCACCTCGTTGGGTCTCGGATCGGGACACGTCGGTCCCTCGGTCTGGGGTGGCGCCACCGCAGACCGAGCCGGTCGGTGGGAGCGCCGTCGAGGCTAGACGCTACCGTGCCGGTGTCCGGGCGTGCGTCCCGGGGAGGCGTGGGAGCAATGGTGACGAAGAGCACATCCCCCGGCACGGGTGAGGACCGCGTGACGGGAGCGAGCGCTGGGACGGGCCGGGCGTCGCCGGCCGCCCGGCCCACCCTCGCCGACCGGTCCGAGACCGAGCTGCTCGCCGAGATCCTGCCCCGGATGCGTCCGGCCGCCGATGCGAGCGGCATCCTCGTCCCCGCCGGCGACGACGCGGCCGTCCTCGCGACGTCCGGGTCGGTCGTCGCGACCACCGACTCGATGGTTCGGGAGCGGGACTGGCGCGACGACTGGTCGACCGGCCGGGACGTGGGGGCCAAGGTCGTCGCCCAGAACCTCGCCGACGTGGCCGCCATGGGGGCCGTCGGGACCGGGCTGCTCGTCGCCCTCGCGGCAGACCCGCAGACCCCGCTCGCCTGGGTGCTCGACATGGCCGACGGCATCGCCGCCGCCGCCGGCGAGGCGGGGGTCCCCGTCCTCGGCGGGGACCTGTCTGCGGCACCGCCGGGCGTCGTCCTCATCGCCGTCACCGCCCTGGGTGACCTGGGCGAGCGGCCCGCTGTGCTGCGCTCGGGCGCGCGGCCCGGCGACGTCGTCGCCGTGGCCGGCTCGCTCGGCCGCTCCGGGGCCGGGCTCGAGGTCCTGCGACGTGAGGGAGCCGGGGAGGAGGCCCGGTGGTCCGAGGCGACGACGCGTGCCGTCGCCTTCCACCGGGCCCCTCGTCCCCCTTACGAGGCCGGGCCGAGGGCCGCGCGGGCCGGCGCGAGCGCGATGATCGACATCTCCGACGGCCTCGTCCGCGACGCCGGGCGGGTCGCCACCGCGAGCGGGGTCCGGCTCGAGCTGTTCGGTGCGACCCTGCGGGAGGCGTATGCCGCCCCCCTCGAGCCCGTGCTCGGTGTCGCCGAGGCGTGGCGCCAGGTCCTCGGCGGCGGCGAGGAGCACTCGCTGCTCGCCTGCTTCCAGCGGGAGGAGGACGTCCCGGACGACGGCTGGCGGGTGCTCGGCCGGGTCCTGCCCGCGGGCGAGGCCGGACCCGTCGTCACCGTCGACGGCGAGGAGGTCGCCCCCGGGGGCTGGGACCACTTCCACCCCTGAGCGGGGCGCCGCCGGACGGGCGCGCACCGGGCGGGACACAGAAGGGGCCGGTCCTCCGCGAGGGAGGCCGGCCCGTTCGGGTGCGGCGTGGGTCAGCGGGTGACCTTGCCCGCCTTGAGGCAGGAGGTGCACACGTTGATCCGCTTCGGGGTCACCCCGGCGTCGCCCACGAGGACCTTGACGCGCTGGATGTTGGGGTTCCAGCGGCGCTTGGTGCGCCGGTGGGAGTGCGAGATGCTGTGCCCGAAGCCGGGTCCCTTGCCGCAGACGTCGCAGGTGGCAGCCACGGGTGAACTCCTCAAAGGATCTGATGCTGGTCGAGCCTGTCGCAGTGGTGTCGTCGGTCGGCCGGTGTCGGCGCCGCCCGGGACGAGGGCAGGCTCGCGCGGAACCCGACAAGGCTAGCCGAGGAGGAGCCGCCGCGCCAAAACGACCGGCGCCGCCCCGGTGCGGGCCGCGTCGCGCTGTCGGGCCGGGCGAGCGGGCCGATACCCTCCGAGGGTGGCCGAAGTCCTCACTGCCGACGATGCCCGGCACTGGGCCCTCCTGACGCGAGCGGCCTTCGCGGCGCGGCGCACCGAGATCGACGCGCTCAACGTCTTCCCCGTCCCCGACGGTGACACCGGCACCAACCTCTACCTCACGATGGATGCCGCCATCGACGAGACGGTGGCGGCGCACGACGCGGCCGGGATCCTCGGCACGGCCACGCTGACCGAGGAGTGCCGCACCCTCTCCCGTGCCATCCTCCTCTCCGCCCGGGGCAACTCCGGGGTCATCGTCAGCCAGGTCGTCGGTGGGATCTGCCAGGTCGTCCTGGACGCCGACGCGGAGAACATCGACGCCGACCTGCTCGCCACCGGCTTCGGCCGCGGGGCCGAGCTGGCCCGGGCCTGCGTCGCCCACCCCCAGGAGGGCACGATCCTCACCGTCGCCGACGCGGTGGCCGCGGCTGCTCGTCGGGCGGCGGTGGACGGCACGGTCGCCGCCGTCGCCGGGGCCGCCGTCACGGCCGCCAACGACGCACTCGCCCGCACCCCGGAGCAGCTCGAGGTGCTGGCCCGCGCGGGGGTCGTCGACGCCGGGGGAGCCGGCCTCGTCCTCATGGTCGAGGCGCTGCACCGGGTCGTCTCCGGGTCGTGGACGGACGACGCAGAGGCCGCCCTCGGCGCCGGTCCGGCGCTGCGGCGGCGGGAGGGGTGGCATCTCTCCCCGACCGCAGAGGCGAGCGCCGACACGCCGGACGGGGCGGACGGCCTGGCGGATCTGCCGCACGTGGCGGGCGACCTCGCCTCGTATGCCGGCGGCCCGGCATACGAGGTCATGTACCTCCTCACCGGGACCGACGCTGACGCCGTG
The DNA here is from genome assembly GCA_963728395.1 of uncultured Actinomycetota bacterium. GTDB lineage: Bacteria > Actinomycetota > Actinomycetes > Actinomycetales > Dermatophilaceae > CAVSJJ01. The sequence continues at coordinate 987,803 of CAVSJJ010000003.1, read as the reverse complement.
GCGACCCTGACGCGGACCCTGGACGGCCTCGGCGACAGCCTGCTCGTCGTCGGCGGCCCGGACCTGTGGAACATCCACGTCCACGTCGACGACCCGGGCGCGGCCGTCGAGGCGGGCATCGAGGCGGGCCGACCGCACCGGATCCGGATCACCCACTTCGCCACACAGGTCGGCCAGGTCCAGGGCGGGTCCGCCGAGATCGCCGTCGTCGCCTGCTCGGCCGGACCCGGCATCGGCGCCCTCATGACCGAGGCCGGGGCACGCACCGTCGATTCGGCCCCGGGGCGGCGCGCCTCCGCCGGGGCGATCCTCGACGCGGTCCGCGCCACGGGTACCGGCGCCGTCATCCTCCTGCCGAACGACAAGGACACCGTCCTCGCCGCCGAGGCCGCCAGCGCGGCGGCGGGCGAGGAGGGCATCGCGGTGCGGGTCGTCCCGGCGCGGACCGTGGTCCAGGGGCTCGCGGCCCTGGCGGTCTTCGACCCCGGCCATCCGCTCTCCGAGAACGTCCTCGCGATGACGAGCGCCGCCGTCGCCACGCGGCACGGCGCCGTCACCGTCGCCGTGCGCGAGGCCCTCACCTGGGCGGGCGTCTGCCAGCCGGGCGACGTGCTCGGCATCATCGACGGCGACATCGCCCTCATCGACGACGACCTCGCCGGCGCCGCCAGGCAGGTCCTCGACCGACTTCTCGCCGCGGGTGGCGAGCTGGTCACCCTCGTCACCGGCGTCGACGCCGATGCCGGCCTCCTCGCCACCGTCCAGTCGGACCTGCACCGCGACCACGCCGAGGTCGAGGTCGTCGTCATCGACGGTGGCCAGGGCAGCTATCCGATCCTCATCGGGGTGGAGTGAGGGTGCTCCAGGAGTCCTCCCGACTGACGAAGGTCATCCGGGCGAACCAGGCCGCGAAGTTCGCCAAGGACCGCGGCATCGAGACGGTCGGGGACCTGCTCGGCTTCTGGCCGCGGCGCTACCGGACGAAGGAGAGCAACCTTAAGGACCTGTCGATCGGGGAGTACGCCGTGGTCGTCGCCGAGGTGAAGTCGGTCGACGTCGTGCCCATGCGCAACCGGCGCGGCCGGCGGCTCACGGCCGTCATCACCGACGGCACCCATGACCTCGACATCACCTTCTTCAGCGCCTACGGCCACGAGCGGGCCCTCACCGTGGGCGCTCGCTGCCTCTTCGCCGGGACGGTCGGCAGCTACCGGGGCCGCCGACAGCTCGCCCACCCCGGCTACACCCCGCTCGACGACCTCGACCGCGGCGAGCGCTCCGACCTCATCCCCATCTACCGGCGGGTGGGGAACCTCCACACGTGGACCGTCACCGAGATCGTCCGGGGCGTGCTCACCGAGCTGCAGGACGCCGCCGACCCGCTGCCGGCCGGCCTCCTCGCCCGGCGCGGCCTGCCCAGCCGGATCGAGGCACTGCGCGGCATCCACACGCCCGGCTCGTGGGACGAGGTCGAACGGTCCCGGCACCGGATGCGCTACGAGGAGGCCCTCATCCTCCAGGCCACCCTCGCGCAGCGGCGCTCGCGCGCGACGGGGGAGCGCACCCGGCCCCGCGCCGCGCGGCAGGGCGGCGTGCTCGAGGCGTTCGATGCGCGGCTGCCGTTCGAGCTCACCGCCGGGCAGCGCGAGGTGGGCCAGGCGATCGGCACCGACCTGGCCCGCGAGGTGCCGATGCAGCGGCTGCTCCAGGGCGAGGTCGGCTCCGGGAAGACCGTCGTCGCGCTGCGGGCCATGCTCGCCGCCGTCGACGCCGGCGGCCAGGCGGCCCTGCTCGCCCCGACCGAGGTCCTCGCCGCGCAACACCACCGGACGATCACCGCGATGCTCGGCGACCTCGCGGAGGGGGGGCTGCTCGGCGGTTCCGACATCGGGACCAGGGTCGCCCTCCTCACCGGCAGCCAGGCCACGGCGGCCCGCAGGCGGGCCCTGCTCGACATCGTCTCGGGGGACGCCGGGATCGTCGTCGGCACCCACGCGCTCATCCAGGAGAAGGTCGACTTCCACGACCTGGCGCTCGTCGTCGTCGACGAGCAGCACCGGTTCGGTGTCGAGCAGCGGGACGCGCTGCGCGGCAAGGGCGCCACGCCCCCGCACCTGCTCGTCATGACGGCGACGCCGATCCCGCGGACCGTGGCGATGACGGTCTTCGGGGATCTCGAGACCTCGACGCTGCGCGAGCTTCCCGCCGGCCGGGCCCCTATCACGACCCACGTCGTGCCGCTCGAGCTGCCCGCCTGGGTCCAGCGGACGTGGGAACGGGTCGCCGAGGAGGTCCGCGCGGGCCGCCAGGCCTACGTCGTCTGCCCCCGGATCGGCGACGACGACGAGCCGGACGCCGAGATGGCGTTCGTGTCCGAGCCGTCACCGGAGGACGACGAAGACGGGGACGACGGCGAGGGTGCCGGTGGTGGGTCCCGCCCCGAGCGGCCGCTGGCCAGCGTGTATGCCGTCCACGCGGCCCTGGCGGACGACCCGGCCCTCTCGGGCCTGACGATCGAGACGCTGCACGGGCGGATGGCGCCGGAGGACAAGGACGCCGTCATGCGGCGCTTCCAGGCCGGCGAGGTCGACGTCCTCGTCTCGACGACGGTCATCGAGGTCGGCGTCGATGTCGGCAACGCGAGCGTCATGGTCATCATGGACGCCGACCGGTTCGGGGTCTCGCAGCTGCATCAGCTGCGGGGCCGGGTCGGCCGGGGCGGTCACCCCGGGCTCTGCCTGCTCCTGACCGGGTCGGACGCCGAGACGGCCCGGACCCGGCTCGATGCCGTGGCGGCGAGCACCGACGGGTTCGAGCTGGCCCGGCTCGACCTCGCCCAGCGCCGCGAGGGCGACGTCCTCGGCGCCGCCCAGAGCGGCCGGCGCAGCCAACTCCAGTTCCTGCACATCCTCGAGCACGAGGACGTCATCGAGGCGGCGCGGGAGGACGCGATGGCCCTCGTCGCCGACGACCCCGACCTCACCGGGCATCCCGACCTCGCCCGCCTGCTCGCCGACCGCCTCGACGCCGAGCAGGCGGCATACCTCGAGCGAGGGTGAGGAGGCCCGATGACCCGAATCATCGCCGGCACCGCCGGTGGCCGGACCCTGCGGACCCCGCCCGGAACGGGGACCCGGCCGACGAGCGACCGGGTGCGTGAGGCGATGTTCTCGGCGCTCGACGCGCGTGGCGCGCTCGCCGGGGCGCGCGTCCTCGACCTGTATGCCGGCTCCGGCGCACTCGGTCTCGAGGCGCTGAGCCGGGGCGCCGAGGACGCGGTCTTCGTCGAGTCGGACCAGCGGGCCGTTCGTACGATCCGGGAGAACATCGCCCGGCTCGGCTTCGACGCACGGTGCGAGGTCATCGCGATGCGGGTCCTCCCGGCCGTTGCCCGGACCGGCCCGCACCCCGTCGACCTCGTCCTCGCCGACCCGCCGTACGACGTGTCCGAGCCCGATCTCGGGGACGTTCTCGACGCCCTGACCGACGACTCGTGGCTCGCGCCGGGCGGGCTCGTCGTCGTCGAACGCTCCTCCCGCTCGCCCGAGCCGGCCTGGCCGGCGCGGCTCGAGCCGGAACGGCCGCGCCGCTACGGCGAGACGACGGTCCACCTCGCCACCCGCCCCTGACCCCCCGCCCCTCCGCCGCCTCGCCCCCGGCACGAACCTCTGCTAGCAGAGGTTGCTGCCGGACGGGGGTGTTGCAACACCCCCGTCCTGCAGCATCTTGTCCGTCGGCGCCCTCGTCGGGTGGGGCGATTCCCGGGAGGGGCGCTCGTTCGGAGGGCGCCCGCCGCGGGTCAGGCGCCCGGCCGGAGAAATCCGGTCGCCCCCGCGGCATGCCGTGAGGACACTGGGTCGATGGATGCGACAGAAACCGCGCGGGACGGCCCCGGCGCTGCTGCCCTCGGCCATGACGTCGACGGGGCCGGCCCCGCCCTCGTGCTGCTCCACTCGGGGGTGGCCGACCGGCGGATGTGGCATGGCCTTCGCGAGTCCTCGGCGCTCGAGCACCCGGTGAGCTGCGGCTTGTCGCCCCCGACCTGCGCGGCTTCGGCGACAGCCCGATGCCGGACATCGGCGTGGCCTACACCGATGCGGGCGATGTCGCGGCCCTGCTCGACACCCTCGGGGTGCGGGGCGCCTGTGTCGTCGGCTCCTCCCTCGGGGGGCGGGTCGCCCTCGAGCTGGCGACGACCCGGCCGGACCTCGTGGGCTCCCTCGTCCTGCTGTGCCCGGCATACCGGGGGATCGAGCCGAGCGCGGCGGCGCGGGCCTTCGGCGAGGAGGAGGAGCGACTTCTGGCGGCCAACGACGTCGAGGGTGCGGTGGCGCTCAACGTTCGGACCTGGCTGGGACCGGATGCCGACGAGGCCACCCGGCGTGCGGTGACGGCGATGCAGCGCCGGGCCTTCGAGGTCCAGCTGGTCGAGCCGGAGCACGACGGTCCCGACCGGATCGAGGTCGACCCGGCGGCGATCGACGCACCGGCTCTCGTCGTCGTCGGCGCGAAGGACCTCGACCACTTCGTCGCCGTCGGTGAGCACCTCGCGGACGTCCTGCCGGAGGCGACCCTGCACCGGCTGCTCTGGGCCGCGCATCTGCCCGCGCTGGAGCGTCCCGCCGAGACAGCGGCCCTCATCGCCGACTGGCTCAGCGAGCACCCGGCCGACCGATAGCGGCCGGGCGGTACCCTCGCGCAATGCGCCCGTTCAACCAGGTCGACGTCTTCACCGCCGAACCGTGGCTCGGCAACCCCGTCGCCGTCGTCCACGACGCGGAGGGCGTCACCGACGAGCAGATGGCCACCTTCGCCCGCTGGACGAACCTGTCCGAGACGACCTTCCTCCTGCCGCCGAGCGAGCCGGCGGCCGACTACCGGCTGCGGATCTTCACCCCCGGCGGCGAGCTTCCGTTCGCCGGGCACCCCACCCTCGGCAGCGCCCACGCGTGGCTCCAGGCCGGGGGCGTGCCGCACGAGACCGGCATGCTCGTCCAGGAGTGCGCGGCGGGCCTGGTCTCGATCCGCGACTCCGGCTCCCGGCTCGCCTTCAAGGCCCCGCCGCTCGTGCGCTCCGGGCCGGTCGAGGACGCGATCCTCGGCATCGTCGTCGCCGGCCTCGGCCTCCCCGACGGCGCCGTGGTGGCCGCCGAGTGGGTCGACAACGGCCCGGGCTGGCTCGGGCTCCTCCTCGACAGCGCCGAGACGGTTCTCGGGATCCGCCCCGACCTGCCGGCGCTCGGCGCGCTCGAGGTCGGCGTCATCGGCCCGTATGCCGCGGCCGACATCGCCCGGGTCGGCGCGGCCTACGAGGTGCGCGCCATCTGTCCGGGCCTCGGCCTGGGGGAGGACCCGGTCACCGGGTCGCTCAACGCCGGCCTCGCCCAGTGGCTCATCGGCACCGGGCGGGCGCCCACGGCATACGTCGCGTCGCAGGGCACCGTCCTCGGTCGCCGCGGACGGGTCCGGATCACGACCGAGGGCGAGGACATCTGGGTCGGGGGCGACACGGTCACCTGCGTGACGGGGCGGGTCGCGCTGTGAACGCGCTAGGTTGCCGGTCGTGAGCGATCAGCACATCCGGCGCGCCGTGTGCCCGGGATCCTACGACCCGGTCACCGCCGGCCACGTCGACGTCATCGGTCGGGCGGCGGCCCTCTACGACGAGGTCGTCGTCGCCGTCCTGCACAACCCGACCAAGGAGGGCACCTTCTCGGTCGAGGAGCGCATCGGCTTCATCGAGGCGGCCGTCGCGCAGCTGCCCGAGGACGCCGCCCGGGGGCGGGTTCGGGTCGAGGCGTTCGCCCGCCGGCTCCTCGTCGACGTCTGCCGCGAGCTCGACGCCGATGTCGTCGTCAAGGGCCTGCGGGGCGGGACCGACTTCGCCTACGAGCTCCCGATGGCCCTGATGAACCGGCACCTCACGGGCCTGGAGACCGTCTTCGTTCCCGGCGACCCGGCCTTCGAGCACGTGTCGAGCTCGCTCGTCAAGGAGGTCGCGGTGCTCGGCGGTGACGTCACCGGCCTCGTGCCGGACCCGGTGCGTGACGCCCTCGTCGCCCGGCGGGCCACCGCCCCCTGACCCCCGGCCCCGACCCGAGCGCCGACGGATCCGTGGGGGGAGGGCACCGCGCATTTGGGCGGAGGGTCGCCCGCCCGGTACTCTGTCCTGTCGGTTTGTGTCTGCAGTGACACAGTCCGAACCATCCGACCACGCACAAGGCATATGACTCGTCTCGATCCGCGATCTCCCATGGTTGTCGACACCAAGGAGGTCGTCCGGCGACCCGGTTCGATGTCGGAGCTGACCCGCGTGGTCGGGGCACCGGCCGACTTCGGCACGGAGGTGCTTCGGGTCGACGAGGGCGAGTCCCTCGACCTCGACCTGAGGCTCGAGTCCGTCGTCGAGGGCGTGTTGGTCACCGGTTCGGTCCGTGGCACGGCGACCGGTGCCTGCGTGCGGTGCCTGGACCCGATCACCGTCCCCGTGGACGTGACGTTCCAGGAGCTGTTCGCCTACGCCGATCGTGCGGCCCACCACCGTGAGGTGGGGGACGAGGAGGCGGCCGACGAGTATCGGGTCGAGGACGGCCTCATCGACCTCGAACCGGTACTGCGGGACTCGGTGGTGCCAGCACTGCCGTTCCAGCCCGTGTGTCGCCCGGACTGCCCGGGACTGTGCTCCGAGTGCGGGGCCAGGCTCGAGGACGACCCGGACCATCGGCACGACGTGATCGACCCCAGGTGGGCGGCCCTGCGTGACCTCGCAGAGCCGGCCGCGACTGACAGCGAAGAGAAGAGGACCTGACGTGGCCGTTCCGAAGCGGAAGACGTCCCGCTCCAACACCCGTTCCCGCCGGGCCAACTGGAAGGCCGCCGCGGTCACGCTGACGACGTGCCCACAGTGCAAGGCCCCGATGCAGCCGCACATGGCGTGCCCGTCGTGCGGCACCTACCAGGGCCGTCACTACCAGGCCGCCGAGCGCACCGAACACCAGGGCTGACCGGAGCGGTCGGCATGGGGCGGAGCACCGATGGGGCAATGCTCGGTCCGCCGCGTCGCGTCGAGGAGCTGCTGGAGCACGTCCGGGGCGTGACGGGAGGCGAGATCGACCTCGCCCTCCTTCGGCGTGCCCTCACCCACCGCTCGTACGCCTACGAGTCCGGGGGCCTTCCGCACAACGAGCGCCTCGAGTTCCTCGGCGACTCGGTGCTCGGCCTCGTCGTCACCGACACCCTCTACTCCACCCACCCCGACCTCGCCGAGGGCCAGCTCGCCAAGCTGCGGGCCGCCGTCGTCAACATGCGTGCGCTCGCGGACGTCGCGCGCACGATCGGCCTCGGCGACTTCCTCTTCCTCGGGCGCGGCGAGGAGGCCACCGGCGGCCGCGACAAGGACTCGATCCTCGCCGACACGATGGAGGCCGTCATCGGGGCGGCCTACCTCAGCGCCGGGCCCGAGGCCGCCGCCGCGCTCGTCCACCACCTCCTCGACCCCCTCATCAGCCAGTCGGCCCGGATGGGTGCCGGGCTCGACTGGAAGACCAGCCTCCAGGAGCTGTGCTCGCAGCACACCCTCGGGACGCCGGAGTACCGCGTCGACGACGACGGACCCGAGCACGCCAAGACGTTCTTCGCGGAGGTCCTCGTCGGCGGCGAGGTGCTCGGCGAGGGCACCGGTCGGACGAAGAAGGACGCCGAGCAGCAGGCCGCGGCGCAGGCGTGGGAGGCCATCGGGACCCGGGTGGCGGATGCCTGAGCTGCCCGAGGTCGAGGTCGTGCGCCGGGGGCTGGAGGCCCACGTCGTCGGCCGGGAGATCGCCGACGTCGAGCTGTACGGCCCCCGGGTCACCCGTCGGCACGTCCCCGGCCCGCTCGACCTCGCCGCCCGGCTGAGAGGCACCCGCGTCGAGGAGGCCCGGCGGCGCGGCAAGTACCTCTGGCTCGTCCTCCCGGAGCGACGCGCCCTCGTCCTGCATCTCGGGATGAGCGGCCAGCTCCTCGTCGAGCGGTCCGACTCCCTGGACGAGCGCCATCTGCGGGCCCGGTTCGTCTTCGCCGACGGTGAGCCGGAGCTGCGCTTCGTCGACCAGCGGACCTTCGGCGGCATGCTCCTCGCCGACCTCGGTCGCGACGACATCCCCGACCCCATCGCCCACATCGCGCGCGATCCGCTCGACCCCGACTTCGACCAGCGCGCGGTCGTCGAGCGGATCGGGACCCGACAAAGTGCCATCAAGCGGGTGCTCCTCGACCAGCAGGTCGTCTCCGGGGTCGGCAACATCTACGCCGACGAGGCCCTGTGGCGAGCGGGCATCCACGGGGATCGGGTCGCCTCCCGGCTGACCGGCCCCTCGGTCTCGCGGCTGCTCGACCACACCCGGGACGTGATGATCCAGGCCCTCGAGCAGGGCGGGACGAGCTTCGACAGCCTCTACGTCAACGTCAACGGCGCCTCGGGATACTTCGACCGCTCGCTCCATGCCTACGGCCAGGCCGGGATGCCGTGCTCGCGGTGCGGGACGCTCATCCAGCGCGAGGCCTTCATGAACCGCTCGTCGTTCTTCTGCCCGCGCTGCCAGCCGCCGCCACGGGCCGCGGCCACCTGACCTCGGAGGCCGGGGCCACCTGACGCGGCGCTCGGCGTGAGGCACCGTCCCTCCTACGATGGCGGGGTGAGCGAGAGCAGGACCCCCGACCTCCACCGGCGGATGACCGTCTTCGTCCGGGGCGACGTCCAGGGCGTGGGCTTCCGGTGGTGGACCCGGGCCCGCGCCCGTGAGCTCGGCCTCGTCGGCCACGCCCGCAACACCGACGACGGGCGGGTCGAGATCGTCGCCGAGGGCACCGAGGCGCGCCTCGGCCGGCTCCTCGAGCTGCTCGAGGAGTACCCCAGCTCGACCCGTCGGCCCGGCCACGTCACCGGGCTGTCCAGCCCGATGTGGACCCGTCCGCTCGGCGAGGCGACCGGCTTCGTCGAACGCTGACCCCGACCCGGTATGCCGGTTGCGGCGCCGGTGGGATGTCCGCTCACCGGCCGGTGCGGCGAACGCCCGGGCCCGGAGCAGGCGGCATACCGGCGCCTGAGACGCGGCTGCCCCGGGCCCGGGCCGTCCCTACGATGGCCGACGTGAGCGAGGTTCCCCCCGAACTGGCCCGGCTGCGCTCGAGCATCGACAACATCGACGCCGCCGTCGTCCACCTGCTCGCGGAGCGGTTCAAGGCGACCCAGAGCGTCGGCGAGCTCAAGGCCGCACTCGGCCTGCCGCCTGCGGACCCCGGCCGCGAGGTCGAGCAGGTCGCCCGGCTGCGGGCCCTCGCCGACGAGGCCGGCCTCGACCCCCAGTTCGCCGAGAAGTTCCTCACCTTCATCATCGCCGAGGTCATCCACCACCACGAGGCGATCGCCGGCGGCCAGGGCGGCCCCGCTCCGGCTCCGCAGGACCCCTGACCGGCTCACCGGCGGCTCACCCGCCCCCTCAGTCACACCCGTCACCGGGCCCCGGTGTGGCGCGTTCGTCCTCCCGGGAGACCTCGCCGCCGCCGGTACAGTGAACGCCGACCCGCCGACCCCGACGAGGAAGTCGACCTGAAGACACCGTGTACGTCAAGACCGTCACCCTCAAGGGCTTCAAGTCCTTCGCCTCGGCGACGACGATGCGCCTCGAGCAGGGCATCACGTGCATCGTCGGCCCGAACGGGTCCGGCAAGTCCAACGTCGTCGACGCCCTCGCCTGGGTCATGGGGGAGCAGGGCGCCAAGAGCCTGCGCGGCGGGAAGATGGAGGACGTCATCTTCGCCGGAACCGCCGGGCGCCCCCCGCTCGGCCGGGCCGAGGTCTCGCTGACGATCGACAACTCCGACGGGGCCCTGCCGATCGACTACACCGAGGTGACGATCAGCCGGACGATGTTCCGCAACGGCGGCTCCGAATACGCCATCAACGGCACGCCGAGCCGGCTGCTCGACATCCAGGAGCTCCTCTCCGACAGCGGCATCGGCCGCGAGATGCACGTCATCGTCGGGCAGGGCCAGCTCGACGCCGTCCTGCGGGCCACCCCCGAGGAGCGCCGCGGCTTCATCGAGGAGGCCGCGGGCGTCCTCAAGCACCGCAAGCGCAAGGAGCGCGCCCTGCGCAAGCTCGAGGCGATGGAGGCCAACCTCACCCGGGTCACGGACCTGACCGGTGAGATCCGCCGCCAGCTCGGCCCGCTCGGGCGCCAGGCGGAAGCGGCGCGCACGGCGGCCGTCATCCAGGCCGAGGCCCGCGATGCCCGACTCCGCCTCCTCGCCGACGACCTCGTCCAGCTCACCTCGACCCTCGAGCAGGAGGTCGCCGACGAGACGGCCCTCATCGAGCGCCGCACCGCCGTCGAGGAGGCGCTGACGACGCTGCGCCAGCAGCTCGGCGACCTCGATCGTCAGGCCGCGGCGGCGGCCCCCGAGCTGTCCCGCGCCCAGGAGCGATACGTCCGGCTCACCTCGCTGCGGGACCGCCTCGAGTCGACCGCGTCCGTCGCCCGCGAACGGGTCCGCCTCCTCTCCCAGGACGAGGAGGACGAGACGACGACCGGGCGAGACCCCGAGGAGCTGCGCGCCCAGGCCGCCCAGGCCCGGGCCGCCGAGCGGGAGCTGCTCGCCGAGGTCGCCCAGGCCGCCGACGAGCTCGCCGCCGCCGTCGCCACCCGAGAGTCCGCCGAGGAGTCGTATGCCGCGGAGCAGACCCGGCTCGCCCGCCTCGCCCGGGCCGCGGCGGACCGCCGGGAGGGCCTGGCCAAGCTCGCCGGCCAGGTGGCGGCACGCCGGTCCCGCATCGAGGCCGGCGAGGCGGAGATCGGCCGGCTGACCGCCTCGGTCGCCGCCTCGACCGGGCGCGCCACCGAGGCCGAGGCCGAGTTCGCCCGCCTGGAGGCCTCGATCGCCGTCGACGAGGAGGGCGAGGTCGGTCTCGACTCGGCCTTCGAGGAGGCCGCGGAGGAGCTGAAGGAGGTCGAGGCGCAGATCGAACGGCTCCGGGCAACCGAGCAGGAGGCCGAGCGCGAGCGGATCGGCGCGACGGCCCGGATCGACGCGCTCGAGCTGTCGCTGCGCCGGAAGGACGGCGCCGTCGCCCTCCTCCAGGCCGCCGAGTCCGAGCACGGCATCCTCGGGCAGGTCTCATCCCTGCTCCAGGTCTCCGGTGGTCACGAGGGGGCCGTCGCCGCCGCGCTCGGCTGGGCCTCCGAGGCCCTCGCCGTCGGCTCCGCCGAGCAGGCCGCTCGCGCCGTCACCGCCCTCCGGGAGGCCGACGGTGGCCGGGTCGCCATCCTCGTCGGCGCCACCGCCGGCCCGACCGATCCCGGTGGCTGGCCGCGCCTCGAGGGCCCGGCCGTCTGGGCCCGCGACGTCGTCGAGGCCCCCGCCGCGGTCCGCCCCGCCGTCGAACAGCTCCTCGAGCGGGTCGCGCTCGTGCCCGACTCCGCCCTGGCCATCGGCCTCGTCGCACGCGGTGAGGGGATCACCGCCGTCACCGCGGCCGGTGATGTCTATGCGCCCGGGTGGGTCCGCGGGGGAGGCGCCGCCGGCGAGAGCCTCCTCGAGCTCCAGGCCCACCTCGAGGAGACACGCGAGAGGCAGCAGCGCGCCAGCGCCGCCGTCGAGCAGACCCGGTTCGCCCGGGCCGCCGCCGAGGAGCGGGCTGCTGGCATCCGGGAGCGGGTCGACGCCGCCCTCGACGCACTCCACGAGTCCGACGCGAAGATGGCGGCCGTCGCCGAGCGGCTCGGCCAGCTCGGCGCGACGATGCGCTCCGCTCGCGCCGAGGCCGAGCGCACCCAGCGCGCCATCGCCGACGCGACGGCGACGATGGAGTCCGACCGCATCGAGCTGGAGGGCCTCACCGCCCGGCTCGAGGAGGCCAGCGCGGAGCCGGCCGACGCCGAGGAGCCGAGCACGCAGGAGCGGGACCGGCTCGAGTTGGAGGCCAGCCGGGCCCGGACCGCCGAGACCGAGATCCGGCTGACCCTGCGGACCAAGGAGGAGCGTGCCCGGGCCCTCAAGGGCCGCGCCGAGTCCCTCGAGGGGGCTGCCCAGGGCCAGCTCGCCGCGCGGGAGCGGCTGCGCGAGCGACGCGAGCGGCGCCGGCGCGAGGCGAACATCGCCGAGGCGGTCGGCCGCGCCGCGGCATACGCCCACGACCTGGCCCTCGCCGCACTGGCCCGCGCCACCGTCGCTCGGGACGAGGCGGAGCAGGAGCGGCTCGAGCGCGACCGCGCGCTGCACGCGGTCCGCGAGGAGGTCGGCGTCCGACAGGACGAGTTGCGCGAGCTCACCGACTCGGCACACCGCGACGAGGTGGCCCGCGCCCGCCAGGTGGCCCGCATCGAGCAGCTCCAGGCCAAGGCCATCGAGGAGCTCGGCGTCGACCCGGACGTCCTCATGGAGGACTACGGCCCCCACCAGCTCATCCCGCACATCGCCGGCCCCGACGACTCCGACGACCCGGCGGACCAGCCGCTGCCGCAACCGTTCGTCCGCGAGGAGCAGGAGAAGCGGCTGCGCCGCGCCGAGCGGGGCCTCTCGGCGCTCGGTCGGGTCAACCCGCTGGCGCTCGAGGAGTTCGCGGCCCTCGAGGAGCGGCACAAGTTCCTCACCGAGCAGCTCGAGGACCTCAAGAAGTCGAAGCGCGACCTGCTCGACATCGTCCGCGAGGTCGACGAGCGGGTGGAGCAGGTCTTCACCGAGGCATTCCACGACACCGCCGCCCAGTTCGAGCGGGTCTTCGAGCGGCTCTTCCCCGGCGGGCAGGGCGCGCTGGTCCTCACCGACCCCTCCGACATGCTGACGACCGGGATCGAGGTCGAGGCGCGACCGCCGGGCAAGAAGGTCAAGCGGCTCTCGCTGCTCTCCGGTGGCGAGCGGTCCCTCGTCGCCGTCGCCCTGCTCGTCGCGATCTTCAAGGCCCGGCCGAGCCCCTTCTACATCATGGACGAGGTCGAGGCCGCACTCGACGACACGAACCTCGGCCGGCTCATCACCCTCCTCGAGGAGCTGCGCGACAGCAGCCAGCTCATCGTCATCACCCACCAGAAGCGGACGATGGAGATCGCCGACGCCCTCTACGGCGTCAGCATGCGCGGTGACGGCGTGACGACCGTCGTCAGCCAGCGGATCCGCGACGTCGCCGCGTCCGCCTGACCCGCTCTCGCTCGCTCGGCTTCCGGGCCCGCTCCTTCGAGGTAATCCAGGGCCCCTGGTGGGTCTGCGAATACCTCGACCCGAGACGGGCCCGCTCGTTCGAGGTAATCCAGGGCCCCTGGTGGGTCTGCGAATACCTCGACCCGGGGGTGTAGCGGGGGGGGAGCGGAGCCGTCAGCGGGGGAGGGCGGCGAGCAGCTCGCGCTCCTCGTCGTCGGTCAGCCCCGCCCCCCGCGGCGCATCGACCGGCCGGTCCTCCTCCCAGGCGAGGGTGTCGCGCAGCGTCTCGACGAGCGGACGCGTCCGCAGTCCCAGGGCACGGGCGCGATCCCCACGGCGGGAGGTGAACCCGGCGAAGTCAGGGTCGCCGATCCACAGCGGCAGCGAGCGCGGCCCCATCCACTCCCCCACGCCCTGCTCGAGCAGCCAGGCGGTCGAGACGGCGACGGTGACGGCGTCGCTGTGGGCGGCCTCGCGCGCCGCGTCGAGGACGCCCGCGAAGGTCCCGGTCGGGCCGACGGCGTCGACGATGCCGCTCGTGCGTGCCTCGCCGCACCGGACGAGCCAGCCCGCGAGGTCGCGGACGTCGACGACCTGCGCCGGGAACGTCGGGATGTCCGGCACGAGGACCTCCTTCGCGGCGTTGCTCGGATGAGCGAGCCGCCAGGGCCAGTACCCGCTGCGGCCGGACAGGTCGCCCGGGCCACCGATGAGACCGCACCGGGCGATGAGGCAGCTCTCGGGCCGGTATGCCGCGAGCAGGTGGCCCTCGCAGGCCGCCTTGGCGGCGCCGTACTCGCTCATGTCGGCCATCACGTCGCCCCCCAGGGGCGGGAGCACCTCGGCGCTCTCGTCGGCGCCCGGTGTCGCGTGGTCGGCGTAGACGTTGCCGGTCGAGACGAAGACGTAGTGCGCGCCCGTCGCGGCGAGCAGCTCGGTGGAGCGGCGCACCTGCCCGGGGTGGCGCGAGACGTCGATGACGGCGTCCCAGGGCTCGCCCTCGACCCCGCCGAGGCCCTGGTCCGGGTCGTCCCGGTCCGCTCGGACGAACCGGGCGCCGTCGGGTACCGGGCCGGTGCCCCGAGCCAGGCAGGTGACGTCATGGCCGACGGCGAGGGCCGCCCGGGTGACGGCGCGGCCGAGGAACGCGGTGCCGCCGAGAACGAGGAGTCGCATGCCTCAGCAGACCATCCCGGCCGTGCATGGCGCTAGTGGACCGACCCGAACCTGCTCAGCGGCCAGAACCGGCCGACGACGGTCCCCACGACCCGGCCGGTCGGGACGAACCGGGCGCAGCCGGGCGCGACCACCGCCCCGCGACAGCCGACGACGGAGTCGGCCGACTGGGAGCGGTGGTCACCGAGGACGAGGAGGTTCTGCGACGGCACGGTGATCTCGGGGAAACAGCGCGAGGAGCGCGGCGAGGTCGTGCAGTCCCGGACGCCCGCGGAGAACGGGAGGTCCTCGTCGACGTAGGGCTCGTCGATCGGGTTGCCGCCCACGAGGACCCGGCCGTCGGCGGAGCAGCACGACACGGTGTCGCCGGGCAGGCCGACGACCCGTTTGACCGTGTACTCGGTCGAGGACGGCCCGATCCCCGTCACGTCGCCGAACCACCGCACCCCGCGGGTCAGCGGGTCGGCCGGCGTCGGCAGCCGGCGCTCCGCCCACGTCGCGCCGTGGCCGAAGACGACGAGGTCGAAGCGGGCCACCGAGTGGTCGGTGCGGTCGACGATGATCCGGTCGCCAATGTCGAGGGTCTGCTCCATCGACTGCGACGGGACCTGGAAGGGCTTGACGAGGTGGGCCTGGACGAGCGAGACCGCGATGAGGGCGATGAGCACCTCGACGAGGGGGGCCCAGCGCGGCCGGCGCCGCCGCGGCTGCTCGGGTGCGGCCTCGGTCACCTGCCGGAGCCTACCCAGTGCCCCCGGGACCCGCCCGTCCGTCCCGTGGCATACCGCCCTCCGGGGTGCGCCCCGGGATGCCGCCTCGCGGCCCCCGTGGCGGCGGGGCCGTCGCCCTCCCCGCCCGTCGCGAGGGACGCGACCTGCTCGGTCCCCGAGGGGAGGACCTCGTCGGCGTCGTGCGCTCCCGCGCGGCCGGCCGGGGCTGATCCCAAGTCGTCCCGCGTGCCGGCGTGTGGTTGCATGAGCCGAGAACGAGAGGAGACCTCGTGAAGTCCGGCATCGACCCGGCCGACCTCGAGCCCGAGGTGCGGCCCCAGGACGACCTCTTCGGCCACGTCAACGGCCGGTGGGTCTCGCGCACCGAGATCCCGGGCGACCGCGGTCGCTACGGCACCTTCGACATGCTCCGCGAGCAGGCCGAGGAGCATGTCCGCACGATCATCGAGAGCGTCTCGGCGGGTGAGCCCGAGCCCGGGAGCGTCGCCCGCAAGGTCGGCGACCTCTACGCCAGCTTCATGGACGAGGAGGCCGTCGAGGCGCTCGGCACCTCACCGCTGGCCGGTCCGCTCGCCGACGTCGGGGCCATCACGACGACGTCCGAGGTCATGGGGCTGCTCGGCCGGCTCGGCCGCGGTGGCGTCGACGGCCTGGTCCACCCCATCGTCGCAACCGACGACCGGGCGCCCGAGAGCTACGTCGTCTACCTCGAGCAGGGGGGACTCGGCCTGCCGGACGAGTCGTACTACCGCGAGGAGCAGCACGCCAAGCTCCGTTCGGCGTACGTCGCCCACATCGAGACGATGCTCGGCCTGGCCGAGCAGCCCGACCCTGCGGGCGCGGCACGGCGGGTCATGGCGCTGGAGACCCGGCTCGCCGCCGGTCACTGGGACAAGGTCGCCAACCGCGACCCGGTCAAGACCTACACGAAGGTCGACCGCGCCGCGCTCGCCGAGCTGACGCCCGGGGTCGACTGGGCCGCCTTCCTCGAGGGCTGGCAGGCCCCGGCGGCCGGGCTCGACGCGGCCATCGCCCGCCAGCCCGGCTTCCTCACCGCGATGGCGGCGGCGCTGACGCACGAACCGGTCGAGGCCTGGCGGGACTGGTTGCGCTGGCGGGTCGTCCACGCCTTCGCCCCCTACCTCTCCTCGGCGCTCGTCGAGGAGAACTTCGACTTCTACGGTCGCACCCTCTCCGGCGTCCCCGAGATGCGGGAGCGGTGGAAGCGGGGGGTCGCCCTCGTCGAGGACGCGCTGGGGGAGGCGGTCGGCCAGCTCTACGTCGAGCGGCACTTCCCGCCGAACGCGAAGGAGCGGATGGTCCACCTCGTCGAGAACCTCGTCGAGGCCTTCCGGCGTGACTTCGCCGACCTGGACTGGATGGGGGAGCAGACCCGGGCCGAGGCGCTCGCCAAGCTCGACGCGTTCACGGCCAAGATCGGCTACCCCGACGTCTGGCGCGACTACTCGTCCCTCGAGACCGACCGCGCCGACCTCATCGGCAACGTCCGGCGGGCGGCGGCCTTCGAGGCCGACCGTAACCTCGGCAAGCTCGGTGGCCCGGTCGACCGGACCGAGTGGCTCATGACGCCCCAGACGGTCAACGCCTACTACAACCCGGGCATGAACGAGATCGTCTTCCCGGCGGCGATCCTCCAGCCGCCCTTCTTCGACGTCGACGCCGACGACGCCGCCAACTACGGCGGGATCGGCGCGGTCATCGGCCACGAGATCGGCCACGGGTTCGACGACAGCGGCTCACAGTTCGACGGCACCGGAGCGCTGCGCAACTGGTGGACCGAGCAGGACCGGGCCCGGTTCGAGGAGCGGGCGAACGCCCTCATCGAGCAGTTCAACCGGCTCGAGCCGCGCGATGCCCCGGGCAACCCGGTCAACGGCGCGCTCACCGTGGGCGAGAACATCGGCGACCTCGGCGGGCTGACGATCGGGCTCGCGGCATACCGCATCGCGACCGAGGGCGAGGAGCCGCCCGTCCTCGACGGGCTCACCGGCGAGCAGCGGTTCTTCATGGGCTGGGCCCAGGTCTGGCGAGGTCGGGCCCGCGAGGCCGAGGCCAAGCGGCTGCTGACGATCGACCCACACAGCCCGACCGAGCTGCGCGCCAACATCGCCCGCAACCTCACCGAGTTCCACGAGGCCTTCGGGGTCGTTGAGGGCGACGGCATGTGGCTGCCCGAGGAGGAGCGGGTCCGGATCTTCTGACCGGCCGCCGGGAGCCGCCTCGGCGCCGCCCGGGGTGGCCGGTATGCCGGTTCGTCCGGTTTGGGCCCCCTCGGCCACGGCTGCGAGGATGACCCGGTGAGCAGCCAGAGCAGCATCGTCATCGGCTATGTCGTCATCGCCATCGTCGTTCTCTTCCTCGCGCTGACGTTCATCGTCGGCTTCGTCCGGAGCAGGAACCGCGCCCGGGACGAGGGTGAGGTCCGCGGGCCCCAGCAGTCCCAGCCGCGCTCCGACGGCGCCGGCGGGGGCACGGCCGTCGTCACCGCCCCCACCCCGGCGGAGGAGACCGAGACCCTCCCCGAGCCGGAGCCCACGCCGACGATCGAGCGTCCCGAGGCGCCCGCCGGACGGCTGCGACGGCTGCGAGCCCGGCTCGCCCGCTCCCGCTCGGCGCTCGGCCAGGGGCTGCTCGCCCTCCTCTCCCGCGGTCACCTCGACGAGGAGGCCTGGGAGGAGGTAGAGGACACCCTGCTCGCCGCCGACCTCGGCATCGAGGCGAGCACCGAACTGGTCGAGAGGCTGCGCACCCAGGTGCTCGTCGAGGGCACGACGGACGAGGAGATCGTCCGCGGGTGGCTGCGTCAGGACCTCCTCGACCTCGTCGACCCCACCCTCGACCGGTCGGTCGTCTCCTCACGGGTCGACCAGCGGCCCGCCGTCGTCCTCGTCGTCGGCGTCAACGGCACCGGCAAGACGACGACCGTGGGCAAGCTCGCCCGGGTCCTCGTCGCCGAGGACAAGGACGTGGTCCTCGGGGCGGCCGACACCTTCCGGGCGGCGGCCGCCGACCAGCTGCAGACGTGGGGTGAGCGGGTCGGCGTCCCGACGATCCGCTCCGACCGCGACGGGGCCGACCCGGCCGCCGTCGCCTTCGACGCCGTCGCGGCCGCCGCCGAGCTCGAGGCCGATGTCGTCCTCATCGACACCGCCGGCCGGCTGCACACGAAGGTGGGGCTCATGGACGAACTCGGCAAGGTCAAGCGCGTCATCGAGAAGCGCTCGCCGATCGACGAGGTGCTCCTCGTCCTCGACGCGACGACGGGGCAGAACGGGCTGCGCCAGGCCGAGGTCTTCGCGGAGGTCGTCGGCATCACCGGCATCGTCCTCACCAAGCTCGACGGCACCGCCAAGGGCGGCATCGTCGTGGCGGTCCAGCGCAAGCTCGGCGTGCCGGTCAAGCTCATCGGCCTCGGCGAGGGTCCGGACGATCTCGCGCCGTTCGACCCCGAGGCGTTCGTCGACGCGATCCTCGAGTAGCCGCTGCTCGCGGCGGCGCCGGTCCTCAGCCGGGACGCTCGTCGGCCGGCAGCGAGCACGCCGGCGTGCCGCCCGGCAGCCGGTGCCGGTGGCGCGACACCCAGCGGTAGACGACGCCGACGACCTGGTTGACGCCGCGGGCCAGCAGGAGCGCCCCCGCGGGACGCGCCCACGCCCGGGAGGCGAGGAGGGCGCGGGCGATGGCGTCCTGGGCGGCATACCGGCTGCCGTCGCCGGCGACCCAGCGGACGGACTCCTCGCACTCGCGGGCGGTCAGCCCCAGCGACGGGAGGTCGGCATCCTGGTATGCCGTGACGGCGTAGCCCCCCGCGGCAGGGCGCAGCCGGACGGCCGCGAACCGCGCGGTCCGCGTGCAGAAGCCGCAGCCGCCGTCGTAGACGAGCACTCCGTGAGGGGGGACGGCGGCGGGGTCAGGTCGCGGCTGGCTCGTCATCGGTCCATCGTCGCATCCGAGACGAGCGTCTCACCGCTCGGGAACCAGGGTGGTCGGTTACCTGATGCTTACACCCAGCGGAACGCCGCAACATCCTGGAAACACGACGGCTCCACGGCGCGAAACGTGAGCCCCCGACAGTAGTCGGCATGTTCACATCACTGATGCCCCTGGCGGCTGATCCACCTACGATCGACTTCGCGTCGACGGCCTTCATGATCATCTGCGCCTCCCTGGTGCTGCTGATGACCGCTCCTGGCCTGGCCCTCTTCTACGGAGGCCTGACCCGGGGGAAGTCCGTCCTCAACATGATGATGATGTCGTTCGGTGCCTTCGGCGTCGTCGGCATCGTGTACGTCCTCTGGGGCTACTCGATGTCGTTCGGCAGCACCGACGTCATCGGCATCATCGCCAACCCCTTCGAGAAGTTCGGGCTGAGCGGCACCGACCAGCTGGTCAACCCGTTCGGCTACGAGACCTACGGCAACATCCCCGAGCTCGTCTTCGTCGGGTTCCAGTTCACCTTCGCCGCGATCACCGTCGCGCTCATCTCCGGCGCCATCGCCGACCGCGTGAAGTTCTCGACGTGGCTGGTCTTCTCGGTCCTGTGGGTCACCCTCTCCTACTTCCCCATCGCCCACATGGTCTGGGGCGGCGGCCTGCTCTCCAGCTCCGGGACGAGCCTGTCCTCGCTGCTGTTCGGCTCCACCGGCGGGGCGGCCAACGTCGCACCGATCGACTTCGCCGGTGGGACGGTCGTCCACATCAACGCCGGCATGGCGGGCCTGGTCCTGGCGCTCATCATCGGCAAGCGCCTCGGCTTCGGGAAGGTCGCCATGCGGCCGCACAACGTGCCGGTCGTCATGATCGGTGCCGGCCTGCTGTGGTTCGGCTGGTTCGGCTTCAACGCCGGCTCGGAGCTCGCCCCCGACGAGACCGCCGCGCTGGTGTGGATGAACACGACGGTCGCCACCTGTGCCGCGATGCTCGGCTGGCTCGTCGTCGAGAGGGTCAAGGACGGCAAGCCCACCTCGGTCGGCGCGGCCTCCGGGATCGTCGCCGGCCTCGTCGCCATCACGCCCGCGTGCGGCTCGCTCAGCCCGGTCGGCTCGATCATCCTCGGCGCGATCGCCGGTGTGCTCAGCGCCCTCGCGGTGAGCCTCAAGTTCCGGTACGGCTACGACGACAGCCTCGACGTCGTCGGCGTCCACCTCGTCTCCGGCCTCTGGGGCACGATCGGCGCCGGTCTGCTCGCCACGAGCGGCGGCCTGTTCTACGGCGGCGGCATCAAGCAGACGATCGTCCAGATCGCCATCGCCCTCGCCTCGGTCATCTGGTCCGGCGTGATGACCCTCATCATCGGTCTCGCCCTCAAGGCGACGATGGGTTGGCGCGTCAGCGACGACGAGGAGACCGTCGGCATCGACCAGTCCGAGCACGCCGAGACCGCGTACGAGCTCGCCGCCCGTGGCGGCCGGATCGGTGGCGTGGCCGAGGCCCCCTCGGGCGCCGACGCCCTGACCTACGAAGGAGCCAAGTGATGAAGCTCGTCACCGCAATCATCAAGCCCCACCAGCTCGACGCGGTCAAGGAGGCCCTCGAGGCCTTCGGGATCAACGGCATGACGATCAGTGAGGCGTCCGGCTACGGCCGCCAGCGCGGCCACAGCGAGGTCTACCGTGGCGCCGAGTACACGGTCGACTTCGTGCCGAAGATCCGGCTCGAGGTCCTCGTCGACGACATCGACGCCGGCTCCGTCGTCGACATCGTCCTCAAGGCCGCCCAGACCGGTCGGATCGGCGACGGCAAGATCTGGGTCACCCCGGTCGAGGACGTCGCGCGGGTCCGCACCGGCGAACGCGGGGCCGAGGCCATCTGAGGCCGAAGCCCATCCTCCTCGGGCCGTGGCGCGCCGACCGTCACGGCCCGAGGAGCGCCACCACGACGACGCCGACACCATCGAGCATCAGGGAGCAGGAGACGGGATGGGCTTCGAGACGACCGACGTCACGGCGCGGCGGCTCGACCTCGCCGGGACCCGCGGGTTCGCGGAACCGGGTGCCGGTCCCGCCCGCCGCCGGGCGCTCACCGACTTCAACCGGGAGTGGCTCGGTCAGGTGTGGGCGGCGGCCACCTCCGGGCGCCGAACCGACGGGGTGGCGCTCGCCGCGGTCGGCAGCCTCGGCCGCGGGGATGCCGGCCCGCTGAGCGACTACGACCTCGTCCTCCTCCACTTCGGGCGCTCGGTCTCGGGCGAGGACGTCACGACGCTCGCCGACCGGGTCTGGTACCCGATCTGGGACGCCGGCGTCCGGCTCGACCACAGCGTCCGGACCGTCAACCAGTGCCGATCGGTCGCGTCCGAGGACCTGACGGCCGCCGTCGGCCTGCTCGACCTGTCCTGCATCGCCGGTGACCCCGAGGTCGTCGCGGCGGCCCGCTCGACCGTCGCCCACGACTGGCGGGCCAACGCCCGCAAGCGCCTGCCCCAGCTGACCGAGGGTCTCCAGTCCCGCCATCGCCGGCACGGGGACCTCGCGCAGTCCATCGAGCCGGACCTCAAGGAGGCCCACGGGGGCCTGCGCGACATGTCCGTCCTCCGCGCGCTGACCGAGGCCTGGCTCGCCGACCGGCCGCACGGCGCGGTCGACCACGCCTACGGCCGGCTGCTCGATGTGCGCGACGCCGTCCACCTCGTCACCGGCCGGCACCGGGACCGGCTCGGCGCCGAGGACCGCGACGCCGTCGCGGCCCTCCTCGGCTACGCCGACCCGGACGACATGCTCACCGACATCTCCCGGGCCGGACGGGCGATCGCCTACGCACTCGACGGCACCGTCCGGCGTGCCCTGCAGTCCCAACGCGCCCGCGTGCTCCGGGTCGGGCCGCGCCGCCCACAGATGGCGCCGCTCGGCTTCGGGCTGTTCGAGAACGACGGCGAGGTCGTCCTCGGCTCGGGGCGGCTCCTCGACGATGACGCTCTCCTCCCACTGCGGGCGGCCGTCGTCGCCGCCCGCGCCAACCTGCCGATCGGGCCGACGACGCTGGAGAACCTCGCCCGCCGCTGCCCGCGGCTGCCCAGCCCGTGGCCCGAGCTGGCCCGCGACCTCTTCGCCGACCTGCTCGCCAGCGGCCCCGGACTCGTCACCGTCTGGGAGGGGCTGGACCAGGTCGGCATCGTCGAGGAGTGGATCCCGGCCTGGGCCGCGGTCCGGTCCCGGCCGCAGCACAACCCGGTGCACCGGCATACGGTCGACCGGCACCTCATCGAGACGGTCGTCCGGGCCACCGGGATGGTGCGCGACGTCTCGCGGCCCGATCTGCTCCTGACCGCCGCGCTGCTCCACGACATCGGCAAGACGCCCGGGGCCCACGACCACTGCGTCGTCGGCGCGCCCGTCGCCGAGGAGATCGCGGCCCACCTCGGCTACGTCGTCGAGGACGTCGCGACCATCGGGCTGCTCGTCCGCGAGCACCTCACCCTCATCGAGCTCGCCACCCGGCGGGACCACCAGGACCCGGAGACCGTCCGGGCCGCCCTCGACGCCGTGGCCTCGGACCGTGAGGTCTTCGACCTGCTCCTCGCCCTCACCGAGGCCGACGCGTCCGCGGCCGGCCCGAAGGCATGGACCGACTGGCGGGCGTCGCTGCTCGCCCCGCTGGCCGACGCGGTGCGGGCCCGCTTCGACACGGCCGGGCGGGTTCGCGAGGCCGAGCCGACCGCGGACCTCAACAGCATCTTCCCGTCGGCGGGCGGGGGCCCCGCCGTGCTGATCCGTCCCCGGGGCGGCTCGTATCGGCTGGACGTCTTCGACCACGACCGGCTCGGGCTCTTCGCCGACACCGCCGGGCTCCTCGCCGCGGAGGGCTTCGTCGTGCGCACGGCCATGCTGCGCACCGTCGACGGCGTCGCCGCCAACGAGTGGCACGTCGAGTCCCCGAGCGGGGCGGCACCGGAGGCGGACCGGCTCGTCCGCGGCCTCATCAGGCTCGCGGGGGGCGAGCGGGGGCCGCTGCAGTCCCTCCACCGCCGTCGGACCGCCGCCGGACGCCCGGCGTCCCGATCGGTGACCGGGTCCCCGGGCCAGGCCCGGGCCCTCGTCGTGCCGGGGGCGAGCGCCGACGCCACCGTCCTCGAGGTGCGCGCCGACGACCGGCCCGCACTGCTCCACGAGCTCGGGCTCGCCTTCGCCGGCGCCGGCCTGTCGGTCCGCTCGGCCCACATCGCGACGTATGCCGGCCAGACCCTCGACACCTTCTATCTCACCGACCCCGGTGGGGGGCGGCTGGCGCCGTCGACCGTCGCCCAGATCGTCGGGCTCGTCATCGACACGTGCGACGGGGCCTGACCGCCCGTCGGTGGCCGGGGTGACCCGCGCCCGCCCCCGGGGCGCGCGGACGGCACACCGCCGGCCACCCGTTAGCCTTGACCGGTGTTCACGAGCCTGTCCGACCGCCTGACCGCGACCTTCACGAACCTGCGGGGCAAGGGCCGCCTCAGCGAGTCCGACGTCAACAGGACGATCCGGGACATCCGGATGGCCCTGCTCGACGCCGATGTCGCGCTGCCCGTCGTCAAGCAGTTCACCCACCAGGTCCGCGAGCGGGCGCTCGGCGCCGAGGTCCTCGAGTCGCTCAACCCGGCCCAGCAGGTCGTCAAGATCGTCAACGACGAGCTCGTCGAGATCCTCGGTGGCCAGACCCGGCCCATCCGGTTCGCCAAGACCGGGCCGACCGTCATCATGCTCGCCGGCCTCCAGGGCTCGGGCAAGACGACCCTCGCCGGCAAGCTCGCCTACTGGCTCAAGGACCAGGGGCACACCCCGATCCTCGTCGCCGCCGACCTCCAGCGGCCCAACGCCGTCACCCAGCTCGAGGTCGTCGGCCAGCGCGCCGGCGTGCCCGTCTTCGCTCCCGAGCGCGGGAACGTCCAAGGCCACGACGCCGTCACCGGTGACGGCGAGGGCACCCGCTCCTACGGGGACCCCGTGGCCGTCGCCAGGGCTGGCGTCGAGCGGGCCACGTCCGCCCAGCACGACGTCGTCATCGTCGACACGGCCGGGCGGCTCGCCATCGACGAGAACCTCATGCAGCAGGCCGCCGACATCCGGGCGGCGGTCGAGCCGGACGAGGTCCTCTTCGTCATCGACGCGATGATCGGCCAGGCGGCCGTCGAGACGGCCGAGGCGTTCCTCGACGGCGTCGACGTCACCGGCGTCGTCCTGACCAAGCTCGACGGCGACGCCCGCGGTGGCGCCGCGCTCTCGGTCGCCACCGTCACCGGCCGCCCGATCATGTTCGCCTCGACCGGTGAGCAGGTGAAGGACCTCGAGGTCTTCCACCCCGACCGGATGGCCTCGCGCATCCTCGACATGGGCGACGTCCTCACCCTCATCGAGCAGGCGCAGCGCGCCTTCGACGAGCGCCAGGCCGCGGAGATGGAGCGCAAGTTCCTCGCCCAGGAGGACTTCACCTTCGACGACTTCCTCCAGCAGATGGCAGCCATCAAGAAGATGGGGTCGCTGAAGTCGATGCTCGGGATGATGCCGGGGATGGGCCAGATGCGGGCCCAGATCGACAACCTCGACGAGCGCGATTTCGACCGGATCGAGGCGATGGTCCGCTCGATGACGCCCTACGAACGCACCCACCCCAAGGCCATCAACGGCTCCCGCCGCGCCCGGATCGCCAAGGGCTCGGGGACGACGCCCTCGGAGGTCAACGGCCTGCTCGAGCGGTTCGGCGAGGCGCAGAAGATGATGAAGCAGCTCGCGCGCGGCGGCGGCATACCCGGGATGCCGGGGATGCCCGGCATGGGGGGCAAGCGCAAGGGCAAGCAGGCGCCGCCGAAGCGCAAGAAGTCCAAGTCCGGCAACCCCGCCAAGCGGGCCGCCGAGGAGCGCGCGGCCGCCGAGAAGCGCGCGACGGGGGGCTCCGGACAGGACGGCGCGGCCTTCGGGGCCCCGCAGGGCTCCCAGCTGCACGACCGCGACCCCAGCCAGCTCCCCACCGGCTTCGACAAGTTCCTCGGCTCGTGACCGATCGACGCTCGGACGGGCTGCACACGCTCGCCACGGGCACGGCGGGACCGCGGGTCGCCTTCCTGCACGGTCTGTTCGGACAGGGGCGCAACTGGACCGGCGTCGCCAAGGCGCTCGCCGGGCCGGACGGCACCGGCGCCCGCTGCCTCCTCGTCGACCTGCCCGACCACGGCCACTCACCGTGGAGCGAGACCTTCTCCTTCGAGGGGTATGCCGCCCGCGTCGCCGAGTCGCTGTCGGCCGTCGCGCCGGGCGAGGAGTGGGTCCTCGTGGGGCACTCCCTCGGGGGCAAGGTCGCCATGGTCCTGACGCTGCTGCATCCCGAGCTCGTCCGCAGCCTCGTCGTCGTCGACATCGCGCCGAAGGACTACGGCGACCTCGACCGGTTCCGGGACTACGTCAGCGAGATGCGGGCCCTGCCGCTGCAGGAGCTCGCCGGTCGTTCGGACGCCGATGAGCGGTTCGCCGCGACCGAGCCGGACCCGGGGGTGCGCGGCTTCCTCCTGCAGAACCTGCGGCATGCCGGCCATTCGTGGTCCTGGCGGGTCAACCTCGACCTGCTTCACGAGGACATCGAGCGGGGAAGCGAGTCGCGGATCGCCGACTTTCCCGAGCTGGGTCGCACCTGGGACGGCCCGGTCGTCTGGCTCGCGGGGTCGCAGTCGGGCTACGTGCGGGACGAGGACGTCGACGGGATGCGCGCGCTGTTCCCCCGGGCCCGCCTGGTCACCGTCAACGGCGCCGGGCACTGGGTCCACACCGACGCCCCCGATGTCGTCATCGAGACCCTCCGACGGGTCCTCGCCGTCCGCTAGCGAGCCGAGCCGGCCCCCGGGGGGTGGGGATCGGTCCCTTCGGACGGCGCGGAAGGAACAGATTCCCACCCTTCGGTGATGCGGGGTGGGGCGGCGGCCTGCCGGGGCGCCGTGGGTAGGGTCGGAGGATGGACGCCGCCCTGCACCTGACCGGACCCGTCCTCGTCGGACCGGACGAGGTCCGACCCGAGGCCTGGGTCGTCGGCGGCCGGCTGACCTTCGAGCGGCCGAGCGCGCCGGACGTGCGGACCGAGACCCTCGCCGGGTGGGTCGTTCCCGGGCTCGTCGACGCGCACTGCCACATCGGGCTGGCCAAGGAGGGCGCCGTCGACCGGGACCGCACCGAGGAGCAGGCCCTCGGCGACCGGGCCGCGGGGGCGCTCCTCATCCGTGACGCCGGCTCGCCCGCCGACACCCGGTGGATCGACGAACGCGACGATCTGCCGAAGATCATCAGGGCCGGCCGGCACATCGCCCGGACCAAGCGGTACATCCGCAACTACGCCCACGAGGTGGAGCCCGAGCAGCTCGTGAGCCGCGTCGTCGCCGAGGCCCGGGCCGGTGATGGATGGGTCAAGCTCGTCGGTGACTGGATCGACCGGGAGCGCGGCGACCTCTCGCCGTGCTGGCCGCGGGACGTCCTGACCGAGGCGATCGCCGCCGCCCATGCCGAGGGGGCGCGGGTCACCGCGCACTGTTTCGGCGAGGAGTCCCTCGAGGACTTCGCGGCCGCGGGTTCGGACTGTGTCGAGCACGCCTGCGGCCTGCGGCCGGCGACGATCGAGGACTTCGCGCGGCGGGGGATCGCCATCGTGCCGACGCTGGTCAACATCGCGACCTTCCCGGCCATCGCCGAGACGGCGCGGGAGAAGTACCCCGACTACCACCGGCACATGCTCGACCTGCACTCCCGGCGGCACGAGACGATCCGCGCCGCCCGCGAGGCCGGTATCCCGGTCTACGTCGGGACCGATGCGGGGGGCTCCCTGCGGCACGGGCTCGTCGTCGACGAGATGCGCGAGCTCGTGTCAGCCGGCTTCTCCGCCACGCAGGCGCTCGCGGCCGGCTCCTGGGGGGCTCGCGCCTGGCTCGGTCGGCCCGGGCTCGTCGAGGGGGAGGACGCCGACCTGCTCGTTCTCGACGGGGACCCCCGTGCCGGCCTCGAGGTCCTCGGCCGGCCGCGGGCCATCGTCCTGCGCGGCCGGGTCGTCGGCTGAGGAGGCCGGGGCCACCAACCCGCCCCCCGACGTGGGGCCCGCCGCCTCGGCGGACCCCACGCCCCTCACTCACCCCTCGAGGAGGGTCGGCGCCCCCTGCGCGTCCACCCCGGCGGGGCGCGCCGTCAACCGCTCGAGGCGCCGGTGCTCGCGCAGCGAGTAGGCCACGGCACCGGCCCACGCGAGGCAGACGACGGCGTATGTGCTCCACAGCAGTGCCGCCGACGACGGCAGCCAGTCGCTCTGGAGGAGGGTCCGGAGGTTCGTGAGGACGATGAGGCCCCCGACGGCCGAGCCGAGGACGCGGGCAGGGAGCCGCCGCACGAGCCAGGCCGCGATCGGCGCCGCAACGGCGCCGCCGAGCAGGATGGCGAGGACGGAGCGCATGTCGATGCGGCTCGTGCCCAGCGCGGCGAGGAAGCCGAGGCTGGCGGCGACGGAGACGAGGAACTCGCTCGTGTCGATCGAGCCGATCGTGCGGCGTGGCTCGATCCGGCCGCTGGCCAGCAGGGCCGGCGTCCCGACCGGTCCCCAGCCCCCGCCCCCGGTCGCGTCGACGAACCCGGCGAAGAGGCCGAGCGGCGCGAGGAAGCGCGTGCGGAGCGGGTGACCGAGCCGGTCGGTCCGCAGCCCCCATCCGGTGAACCGGACGAGAAGGTAGACGCCGAGGGCGAGGAGCAGCGTCGACATGAGCGGCTTGGCCACCGAGGTGTCGAGGGAGGACAGGACGGTGGCGCCGGCGAAGGCGCCGACGGCCCCGGGGACGCCGATCCTGACGACGACGTGCCAGTCGACGTTGCCGAACCGCCAGTGGGAGGCACCCGAGACGAGGGTCGTCCCGATCTCGGCGAGGTGCACCGTCGCCGACGCCGCTGCGGGGTTGGTGCCGATGGCGAGCAGGAGGGTCGTGGTCGTCACGCCGTAGGCCATGCCGAGGCTGCCGTCGACGAGCTGGGCGGCGAGCCCGACGAGGGCGAGGAGAACGAGTCGGCGCATCGAGAGCTCTTTCCTATCAAAACTACCTAACAACTAGACAATATAGACATGGAGTGGCCGGGGCGCAAGAGGATGGTCCACGCAGGCACCTCCCCGCCGCCCCACCTGCGCGGACGCGGCATACCGGTCTCGGGGACGCCGCATCACCGCCGAACCGGTGGGGTAAGAATGGGGGCGATGAACATCTCCGCCAAGACCGACTACGGCGTCCGCGCCATGCTCGTGCTGGCTGCCGCGCAGGGGCAGGGCGGCGATGAGCCGGTCCCGGTCACGGCCGACCAGGTCGCCGAGGGCCAGGGCCTGCCGCGCAAGTTCCTCGAGGCGATCCTGCGCGACCTGCGTCGCGCGGGACTCGTCACGAGCACCCGAGGGTCGGCGGGGGGCTACTGGCTCTCGCGGCCCGCGGACGAGGTCACCCTTGGCGACGTCTTCCGCGCCGTCGACGGGCCGCTCGCCGAGGTTCGTGGCCTGCGCCCGCACGAGACGACCTACCACGAGCCCGCCGGTGCCCTGCCGACCGTATGGGTCGCCGTCCGGGCCAGCCTGCGCAACGTCCTGGACGAGGTGACCCTCCAGGCCCTGCTCCGCGACGAGCTGCCCGAGGACGTGCGGGCGCTCGCCGAGGCGCCCGACGCGTGGGCCAACCGCTGACCGGTGCGCGGCCACGGTTTAGAGCCGGGACGCCTTCTCTGGCACAATGCTCGGTTGTACCCGCCCGGCCGGGCCCCTCTCACCCGGCCGCGCGTGTCCACATGGGCTCTCGCCGCTCCCCGTGTTCCCCACCAGGAGCCGACGCGTGCCCGCCCCGAAACCAGAAACAGGAGACACCACAGCTGTGGCCGTCAAGATTCGTCTGAAGCGCATGGGCAAGATCCGCGCGCCGTTCTACCGCGTCGTCGTCATGGACTCGCGCACCAAGCGCGATGGCCGGGCCATCGAGGAGATCGGCAAGTACCACCCCACCGAGGAGCCGTCGCTCATCGACATCGACTCCGAGCGCGCGCAGTACTGGCTCGGTCAGGGCGCCCAGCCGACCGAGGCCGTCGAGGCGCTGCTCAAGGTCACCGGTGACTGGCAGAAGTACAAGGGTCTGCCGGGTGCCGAGGGTACGCTCAGGGTCAAGGACCGCGGCGCGTCCAAGAAGGACCTGTACGAGGCCGCCGTCGCGGCCGCCGGCAAGTCGGCCGACGCCGGCGCCAGCGGGGGCACGACGCCGCGCAAGCGCGCCCCCCGGGCGGCCGAGGAGGCCCCGGCCGCCGAGACCGCCCCGGCCGCCGAGACCGCCGCGGCACCCGCCGAGAAGCCGGCCGAGACCGAGCCGGCTGCCGACAGCGAGGCCTGACGTGCTCGAGGAGGCCCTGGAGCACCTCGTCACCGGGATCGTCGACCACAAGGACGACGTCGTCGTGCGCCGCAAGGCGCTGCGTCGCGGCGAGGTCCTCGAGGTCCGGGTCCACCCCGACGACCTCGGCCGGGTCATCGGCCGCTCCGGGCGGACCGCGAGCGCGCTGCGCACCGTCATGACCGCCCTGGCCGGCGGGCACCAGGTCCGGGTCGACATCGTCGACACCGACCGGGTCCGCTGACCGGCCCGACCGGCCCCGCGACGACCCGGGCGGGGTATGCCGGCCGGTCCGCCGGCCGGCATACCCCGCCCGGCGCCGTCCCAGGACCCCCGAAGCCCCGTCCCCGCATGTGAGGAGCGCATGGAACGCGTCGTCGCCCGCATCGGCAAGCCGCACGGTCTGCGCGGCGAGGTGACCGTGCGGCTGCATACCGACGACCCGAGCGGCCGCCTCGCCGTCGGGGCCGTTCTGGCCACCGAGGCCGCGCGCGGCTCCGGCGTACCCCGGTCGCTGACCGTCGCCTCGGCGCGGCTGCACCAGGATGTCTGGCTCGTCGCCTTCGAGGAGATCCCGGACCGCAGCGGTGCCGAGAGCCTGCGGGGCGTCCGGCTGCTCGTCGATGAGGAGGAGGGCGAGGAGCGCGAGGACGAGGAGGAGGCGTGGTACGAGGACGAGCTCGTCGGGCTCGCCGTCCTCGACCCGGCGGGCGAGCGCATCGGCGAGGTCGTCGGCCTCGTCGTCGGCGGCGCCCAGGACCTCCTCGAGATCGCCCTGCCGGACGGTGGCCGCGCGCTCGTCCCGTTCGTCACCCAGCTCGTCCCCGAGGTCGATGTCGAGCGGGGCCAGGTCGTCGTCGACGCCCCGCCCGGGCTCCTTGAGCTCGGCAGCGCCTGAGGGGGCGGCCGGTGCGCCTCGACGTCGTCTCGATCTTTCCCGAGTACCTCGCGCCGCTCGAGCTGTCCCTCATCGGCAGGGCCCGCCGCGACGGGCTCATCGACCTCGTCGTGCACGACCTGCGCGACTCCACCCATGACCGGCACCGGACCGTCGACGACACACCCTATGGCGGCGGGGCGGGCATGGTGATGAAGCCCGAGCCGTGGGCCGAGGCGCTCGACCGCGTCCTCGCCGCGGGGCGGTCCGCGGGTGCCGGGGAGCGGCCTCGGCTCCTCGTGCCCACCCCCGGCGGCGTCCGGTTCGACCAGGCGCTCGCCCACGAGCTCGCCGCCGAGCCGTGGCTCGCCTTCGCCTGCGGCCGGTACGAGGGCATCGACGAGCGGGTCTACGACCACGCTTCGGAGACCCTCGGCCTCGACGTCACCCTCGTCTCGCTCGGCGACTACGTGCTGGGCGGCGGCGAGGTCGCCGTGCTCGCCATGGTCGAGGCCGTCGCCCGGCTTCTGCCCGGCGTCGTCGGGAACGCGGCGTCACTCCTCGAGGAGTCCCACGAGGACGGGTTGCTCGAGTACCCCGTCTACACCAAGCCCGCCTCCTGGGACGACCACGGGATCGCGCGCGAGGTCCCGGCGGTGCTCCTCTCCGGTGACCATGCGGCGATCGCCGCATGGCGGCACGCCCGGCAGCTGGAGCGCACCGTGGCCCGCCGGCCCGACCTGCTCGCCCCCGCCGCGGCGGTCGGCTCGCTCACCGACCTCGACGTGCGCCCGGCGACCCCGGCCGACGCCCCCGAGATCCTCGTCCTGCAACGGGCGTGCTGGCTCCCGGAGGGTCAGCTGGGGAACTCCTGGGACGTCCCGCCGCTCGTCGAGACCCTCGAGGCCGTCCTCACGTCGCTGTCGACGTGGACGGCGTATGCCGCCCGCGTTCCGGCCGCCGACGGCTCGCCGGGGCGGCTCGTCGGCTCGGTCCGCGGCCGGGTGCGTCCCGGCGATCCCAGCGTCTGGGAGACGAGCCGGCTCATGGTGGCACCCGACCTGCAGGGTCGGGGCATCGGGCGCGGGCTGCTGGAGCTGTCGGAGTCGCTCGCGCCGCCCACGGTCGAGACGTTCTGGCTCAACACCGGCCAGGTGGTGGAGCGGAACATCCGGCGCTACCGACGCGCCGGGTACCGGGTGCTCCCGGGCGGGCCGAGCCAGGAGGGGGCCGTCGACCTCGTCAAGCGACGCCGCTGACCCGCGCGTCGCGGGGAGGGGATCCGTGCGCCCTGGGGCGGGACGGACCGCCCACCCGCCGGACGGACCTCGGCCTCACTCCCGGAGCGAGTCGACGAGGTCGGGGGGCAGCAGCCGGGCCTGGCGGATGAGGCTCTCGGCCACGACGGCCGTCGTCGTCTGGGCCGCCATGATCCCGATCAGGACGAGGATCTGCGCCGCGGCGGCCTGGGCGGGGGAGCCGCCGCCGAGGAGGACCCCGATGAAGGCGCCGGGCAGGGTGACGACGCCCGCCGTCCGGACCTGGTCCAGGCCCGGGATGAGCGCCTCGGGCACCCGGCGGTGGATGATCTCGCCGATCGCCTGGCCGCGGTTGAGCCCGACGGAGAGGGCCGCCTCGTACTGGCCCTTCTCCTCGCGCAGCGCAGCGAAGGCGCGGCGCCCGGTGAGGGTGTGCCCGTTCATCGTGTTGCCCTGGAGGATGCCGACGACGGGGACGAGCGCGATGCCCGTGACCGGCACGGTCCGGGTGAGCAGGATGATCGCGACGACGGGCAGCAGGCCGGCGCCCATGGCGAGCGACGTCCACGGCCAGGCCCGGGTCGCCTCGACCCGCCGCGTCGTCGTGGACACGGCCACCGCGAACATGACGACGAGCAGCCCGACCGACGCCCAGAGGCTGCGGACGACGGCGGCGATGACGAGAGCGGCGATGCTCAGCTGGGCGATGGCCCGGAACGCCGCGAGGATCGTCCGGTGCGGCTGGGGGAGCCCGCCGG
This sequence comes from uncultured Actinomycetota bacterium, assembly GCA_963728395.1. GTDB lineage: Bacteria > Actinomycetota > Actinomycetes > Actinomycetales > Dermatophilaceae > CAVSJJ01. Next base: position 955,461 of record CAVSJJ010000003.1, on the reverse strand, counting down.
CGACGTACATCGCCAGGGTCAACCCCAGGAGCAGGACGATGGCGATCGCGACGGGCCAGCCGGGGTTGACGCTCACGGCCGACAGTCTGCCGTGCCGGTCGGCGGGCGGATGGCCCGGGCGCTCGGCAGAATGTGCCGCGGAGGTGACCGATCGTGGACTGGCTGAGCCCGGTGTTCGCGCTCATCGGTGCCGCCCTCGGCGCCGGCGCGACCTACCTCGGCACTCGGCGTGGCACCCGCCAGCGCGAGCGGGCGGCCCGGCGCGAGGAGTGGGGGCGCCGGTTCACCGCGGCCCTCGACGACATCTCCTCGGAGACCTTCCGCCGCCGGGAGCTCGGCCGGGCCGTTCTCGTCGAGCTGGCCTCGTCGGCCCTCGCCGACCCCGAGGAGCGCGACCTCGCGCTGGTCGTCCTCGACGTCGGCGCGCGGATCGACGCCCGGGGGAGCGACGTGACCGCCGCCCTTCATCCGGGCCTGACCGTGGACGACGTCGAGTTCGTGCAGGACACTGAGGAGGACGAAGGAGGCACCAGGTGAGCAAGCGGATCGTCAAGGTGACCCGGGACCAGGTCCACTCGGCCCGGGCCCTCATCCGGCTGTCCGGTGGCGAGGACAAGGTGGACCCGGTCATCGTTCGGATCGCCCACGCCCGCTCGCCCGAGCAGGAGGACGCCTCCTAGCCCAGCGGGCGGATTTCGCCTCGGGGCGCCCGCTCTGGCAGACTGTCTCCTTGCGTCCGGCGACCTCACGGCCCCTGCCACAGGGGGAGCGAGCATTCGCGTGGCCCGGCCGGACGGCATACCGAGAACTCCGCACCAGCACCGCGGGTGGCCTGTGGCACCGGCAGGAAGCGAACGAGACCATGAAGCGTTTCGACGAGATCGACCAGGCGTCGATGAAGACCGACATCCCCCCCTTCCGGGCGGGTGACACGGTCAAGGTCCACGTGAAGGTCATCGAGGGCACCCGCTCCCGGATCCAGGTATTCCAGGGCGTCGTCATCCGGCGCCACGGCGGTGGCGTGGGCGAGACCTTCACCGTTCGCAAGGTGTCCTTCGGCGTCGGTGTCGAGCGCACCTTCCCGCTCCACACGCCGATCATCGACAAGATCGAGCTCGTCACCCGGGGCGACGTCCGCCGGGCGAAGCTGTACTACCTGCGCGACCTGCGCGGCAAGGCGGCCAAGATCAAGGAGAAGCGCGAGAGGACGAACGCCTGAGGCGTCCGGCCCGTGGCGCGCGCGCGAGTGGCGCAGCCGTCGGGGTTACCCTCGTGGCGATGACCGTTCCGGCCCTCCCGCCCCTGACTCGGGCGGCGCGCCCGTTCCGCCGCGCCCGGGCGTCGTGACGACGCCCGAACCGACCGGCCCCACCCCCCGAGAGGATCCGGTGACGACGACCGAGCATCCCCCGCCCGAGGCGGTCGACGAGCCGACCCCGTCGTCGGAGCACTCGGCCGCCTCGCACGGGCCCCTGGCCGCCCTCACCGCGGCGATCCGCGAGTTCGTCCTCGTCGTCGCGATGGCGCTCGCCCTCTCCTTCGTCGTCAAGACGTGGCTGTTCCAGGCGTTCTACATCCCGTCCGGCTCGATGGAGGACACCCTCCTCGTCAACGACCGGGTCATCGTCAACAAGCTCGTCCCCGGCCCGATCGACCTCAAGCGCGGAGACGTCGTCGTGTTCCAGGACCCGGGTGGCTGGCTGCCGCCCTCGGCCACGGTCGACCGCGGCCCGATCGGCACCGCCGTCCACGACGGGCTCACCTTCGTCGGCCTGCTGCCGGACAACTCCGACGACCACCTCATCAAGCGGGTCATCGGTCTGCCCGGCGACCGGGTGACGTGCGGCGCGGACCACATCGTCAAGGTCAACGGCGTCCCGCTCAGCGAGCCGTACGTCCGCCCGGGCGACCAGCCGAGCAACGTCGAGTTCGACATCACCGTCCCCGCCGGGCGGATCTGGGTCATGGGCGACCACCGCTCCGACTCGGAGGACTCCCGCTTCCACGACCCGCGCGGCGACGGCTCCGGTGGCTCCGTGCCGATCTCCTCGGTGACGGGTCGGGCCGTCGCGGTCGTCTGGCCGATCGCCCACCTGTCGTGGCTCTCGGACTACCCCGGCACCTTCGGGCCGGTCCCCACGCCCAAGGCGTCCGGGACGAACGCCCCTCTCACGACCTCCTGACCACCTGGAGCGCCGCATGCCGCCGACCCGCCGCCGCTCCACGGCGCCGAGCCTGCGCCTCGAGCGGTCCTTCCAACGGGACGGCTACCGGCTGCTCGCCGGCATGGACGAGGTCGGCCGGGGAGCCCTGGCCGGACCGGTCTCCGTCGGCGTCGTCCTCATCGACGAGGCGTGCCGCACGGCGCCCACCGGGGTCCGGGACTCCAAGCTGCTCACCCCGGCCGCCCGGATCGCCATGGTGCCGAAGATCCGCCGCTGGTGTGTCGGGCACGCCGTCGGGCACGCCTCCTCTGTCGAGATCGACGCCATCGGCATCATGGCCGCGCTCCGCCTGGCCGGGACCCGGGCGCTGGCCCGGCTCGGCGCGACGCCGGACCTGGTCATCCTCGACGGCAACCACGACTGGCTCACCGCTCCCGACGAGGTGGGGCTGCTCGCCTTCGCCGCCGGGGGGGCGCTGACCCCTCCGGTCACGACGATGATCAAGGCCGACATGAGGTGCTCGTCCGTCGCCGCCGCCAGCGTCCTCGCGAAGGTCGAGCGCGACGAGATGATGGTCGCCTGGGCGGGCGAGCACCCGGCATACGGCTGGGCCGAGAACAAGGGGTATGCCGCTCCCGAGCATCTCGACGCCATCCGTCGGCACGGCCCCTCGCCGCTGCACCGGACCTCGTGGCGGCTGCCGGGAGCCATGGACGATGATGGGGTCGCGCTCCCGCCGCCGGTGGGGGCGCCGGACGAGGCCCGCCCCGACGGCGCGGTCGGCGCCGCCCCGACCGGGGTCGGCGGGCCCGTCGCCGCACCGTGGGTCGAGCAGGGGTTGATGTCGTAGATGAGCGCAGAGGATCTCGAGAAGTACGAGAGCGAAATGGAGCTCGCCCTCTACCGCGAGTACCGCGACGTCGTCGGGCTGTTCACCCATGTCGTCGAGACCGAGCGGCGCTTCTACCTGTGCAACTCCGTCGATGTGAGGGTGCGCGGCGACGGGGCCGAGGTGTTCTTCGACGTGACGATGCACGACGCCTGGGTGTGGGACATCTACCGCCCGGCCCGGTTCGCCAAGACGGTCCGGGTCGTCACCTTCAAGGACGTCAACATCGAGGAGCTCGCAAAGTCCGACCTCGAGCTCCCGAAGGGGCTGCAGTAGCCGGCTGACCGGCCCGCGCCGGTGGGTTCTCCACAGCCGACCGGGCTCGGCCGCGTCGTCCACAGGCGCCAGACCGCCCGTGGCCGCCGGTCCGGACGGGCGGGCAGCGTGGCGTCATGGACCCCAGCCCGACTCCCGTCCCGCCGGTCGACCACCGCCGTGAGCTCGGCCACTACGGCGAGGCCCTCGCGGCCCGGTTCCTGCGCGAGCGGGGGATGAACATCCTCGCGCGCAACTGGCGGTGCGCGACCGGCGAGATCGACCTCGTCGCCCGGGATGGCGGGTGTCTCGTCGTCGTCGAGGTCAAGACCCGGCGGGGGTCCCGGTTCGGTCTGCCCGTCGAGGCCGTCACCTGGGCCAAGCTCGTGCGGCTGCGACGGCTCGCCGCGGCCTGGCTGCGCGAGCACCCCGACGGCACCGAGTCGGTGCGGATCGACGTCGTCGGGGTGCTCGTCCCACCCGGGGAGCGGCCGCGCATCCACCACGTCCGCGGGGTGGGGTCGTGAGCCTCGGCCGGACCCGGGCCGTCGCCCTCCACGGCGTCGACGGCGCGATGGTCGACGTCGAGGCGCACATCGCGCCGGGACTGCCGCACGTCACGGTGACGGGGCTGCCCGACGCCGCGTGTGCCCAGGCACCGGCCCGGGTGCGGTCCGCGGCCGTGACGAGCGGGATGCCGATCCCGCCGCACCGGGTGACGGTCAACCTCTCCCCGGCCTCGATCCCCAAGCACGGCTCTCTCTTCGACCTCGCGATCGCCGTCGCCATCCTCCGGGCGGCCGGCACGATCCGGGCCGACCTCGCCGACGACGTCGTCCATCTCGGCGAGCTCGGGCTCGACGGCCGGGTCCGCCCGGTCCGCGGCATCCTCCCGGCCGTCCTGGCCGCCGCCCGCCACGGGGCCACCGACGTCGTCGTGCCCGTCGAGAACGCGGCCGAGGCCGCCCTCGTCGACCGGGTGCGGGTCCATGCCGCACCCGATCTGGTCACCGTCGTCGGGTGGTATGCCGCGGCCGCCGCCGGCGCGCCCCTGCCGCTCGCCCCGCCGGCCGAGGGCCACGCGGCGCCCCCGGGCCCGCGCCCGGACCTCGCCGAGGTCGCCGGGCAGCAGGAGGCACGTCTCGCCCTCGAGATCGCCGCGAGCGGCGGGCACCACCTGCTCCTCGACGGCCCGCCGGGCGCGGGCAAGACGATGCTCGCCGAGCGGCTCGTGACGATCCTGCCTCGCCTCTCCCGCGAGGAGGCCCTCGAGAGCGGCGCGGTCCGCTCCCTCGCGGGGGAGCTCGACGCGGTGCGCGGCCTCGACCTCAGCCCTCCCTTCGTCGCGCCGCACCACAGCGCGACGGTGGCGGCACTCATCGGAGGCGGCTCCGCCCAGGTGCTCCCCGGTGCGGTCTCCCGGGCGCACCGCGGCGTCCTCTTCCTCGACGAGGCGGCGGAGTTCTCGGTCGGCGTCCTGCAGACCCTGCGTCAGCCGCTGGAGTCCGGCGAGGTCGTCATCGCCCGCGCCCGCACCGTCGTGCGCTATCCCGCCCGCTTCCAGCTCGTCCTGGCGACGAACCCCTGCCCGTGCGGCAAGAACTGGGGCAAGGCGCTGGACTGCACGTGTCGGCCCCAGGAGCTGCGCTCGTATGCCGCAAAGCTGTCCGGCCCGCTCATGGACCGGGTCGACCTGCAGATCCTCGTCCCACCGATCCGCCGATCGGCCTTCGGCGAGCAGCGGGGGGAGAGCAGCAGCGTCGTCGCCGAGCGGGTTCGCGCCGCACGAGAGGCCCAGCGGACGCGCTGGTCCGCAGCCGGCTGGGCCACGAACGGGGAGGTGCCCGGCCATGTCCTGCGGCGCAGCCCGTGGCGGCTGCCGCGCGAGACGACGGGCTTCCTCGACCGGGCGCTGGACCGCGGGGCGTTGACCCTGCGCGGCTACGACCGGGTCCTTCGGGTCGCGTGGACGGTCGCCGACCTCGCCGGACGAGCCGTGCCGTCGGCCGACGACGTCGGCGTCGCGCTCGGCATGCGGCACCAGGGGAGCGTGGCGGCGTGAGGGCCCGCGACCTATGGGGCGAGGAGCGGTGGGCCCGGGTGGCGTGGAGCCGGATCGCCGAGCCGGACAGCCCTCCGGTGGCCCGGTGGCTGTCCGCCCACGGCGGGGCGGCCGGCGCGCTCGAGGCGCTGCGAGGCGGCCGGCTCGGCGCGGCCGACGGGTATGCCGCCCGGGCCGCCGAGGTCGACCTGGCCGAGGCACGGCGCATCCTGCGGGTGCTCGGCGTGCGGGTGCTCGTCCCTGGTGACGACGAGTGGCCGGCCGGGCTCAGCGACCTCGCCGCCCCGCCGCTCTGCCTCTACGCCAGGGGTCCCCTGGCGCTCGGTCCCTCGGTCGAGCGCAGCGTCGCCGTCGTCGGGTCCCGTGCCGCGACCGAGTACGGCACCCGGGTCGCCTGGGAGCTGGGAGAGGGGTTGGCGGGACGCGGCGCCACCGTCGTCTCCGGCGCGGCATACGGCATCGACGCGGCCGGGCACCGGGGGGCCCTGGCGGCGGAGGGGCGGACGGTCGCCGTGCTGGCCTGCGGACCGGACCGCAGCTACCCCCGGGGCCACGAGGCGCTCCTCGCGCGGATCGCCGAGACCGGCGGCGTCGTCACCGAGGTGCCGGTCGGCTGGGCGCCGCTGCGCAGCCGGTTCCTCTCCCGCAACAGGCTCATCGCGACGATGACGCTCGGCACGGTCGTCGTCGAGGCCGGGCTCCGCTCGGGGTCGCTCAACACGGTCAAGCACGCCCGCACGCATCTGCGCCACGTCGCGGCCGTCCCGGGGCCGGTGACCTCGGCGGTCAGCGCCGGGTGCCACCAGATCGTCCGCGACGGCGGCACCCTCGTCACCGATGCGGCCGAGGTCCTCGACCTCATGGGGCGGGTCGGGCTCGACGCGGCCGAGCCGAAGCGGGCCGACGATGCCCCGGACTCCGATCTCGACGCCCGGTCGATGCTCGTCTGGTCCGCCGTGCCGGTGCGCGAGCCCGCCGGACTGCCCGCCATCGCCGGCGTCACCGGCCTCAGCACGGCCGTCCTGCTCGGCGTCCTGGCCCGCCTCGAGCTCGCCGGGCTCGTCCGGCGCGAGGGCGAAACGTGGCGGAAGGTGCCGCGGAGGCGGCGGGGGACCGGCTGAGGTCGGCGGGCGGGTTTCGTGGGCGGCGGCGGGGTCGTTTGCCTTGGGGGCATCGGTTTGTCACCGTGGGTGGGTGGCGGACGGTCCGATGCGCGACGTGGTCGACGATTTCGCGCGCCATCTGCGCTCCGAGCGCGGCCGGTCCGAGCACACGGTGCGGGCCTACCTCGGCGACGTCGAGGCCTTCGTCGAGCGCACCGGCACGACCGATCCGGCCACCGTCACCCTCGCCGACCTGCGGGCGTGGCTCGGCGCCCTCGCGGCCGAGGGCGCGGCCCGGGCCACCCTCGCACGGCGGTCGGCGGCGCTGCGCACCTTCTTCCGTTGGGCCGCGCGGACGGGCCGGATCCCGGTCGACCCCTCGATCCGGCTGACCGCTCCGATGCGGCACCAGACCCTGCCGCCGGTCCTGACCCAGCGTGACGCCTCGGCGCTCCTGGACCTCGCCGCGGTGGCCGCCGACGATGCCGACCCGGTCCACCTGCGGGACCGAGCGGTCCTCGAGCTGCTCTACGCGACCGGCGTCCGCGTCGGCGAGCTCGTCTGGCTCGACATCGACGACGTCGACCTCGGCGCCGGCGTCGCCCGGGTCCTCGGCAAGGGCGCCAAGGAGCGCACCGTCCCCGTCGGAGGCCCGGCCTGCGACGCCGTGCGGCACTGGCTCGCCGACGGGCGCCCTCGGCTCGCCCGACCGGCCAGCGGCCCCGCGCTCTTCCTCGGCCGTCGTGGCGGCCGGGTGGACCCGCGGCAGGTCCGGGCCGTCGTCCACGAGATGATGAGCCACGTGCCCGATGCCCCGGACATCGGGCCACACGGGCTGCGGCACAGTGCCGCGACCCATCTGCTCGAGGGAGGCGCCGACGTCCGCATGGTCCAGGAGCTGCTCGGCCACGCGTCCCTGGCGACCACCCAGGTCTACACCCACGTGTCCATCGACCGGTTGCGCCGATCCTTCGCCCAGGCGCACCCCCGTGCCTGAGGAGTTCGACATCCCCGACTGGGTCTCCGAGCGCCACCGCCCGGCCGAGCCGCCCCAGCCCGGGGCGCGGGCCGAGCCGCAGACCCGCCGTGGGGTCCGCGCCGCCCGGGAGCGCGAGGCCGCCCCTGAGCAGCGGTCCGATCCGCACGAGGGTCCGGGCGAGGGTTCGGGCGCCGCCGCGGAGGGGGCGGGGCGGCACCGTCCCGGCCCGAAGCACCGTGGTCCGAGCCGGCGGGTGCGGCTGCACCGCACCCTGGCGGGAGCCACGACCGTGGCGCTGTTGACGACCGGCGCCGTCTACCTCCACGCTCATGACGACGCCGAGTCCGGCGACCTGGTCAGCGCCCGCGCCACGCTGTCCTCGACGACGCCCGTACCGGTCGAGTCGACGCCCAGCCCGAGCCGGTCGCCCGCCCCCACCCCGACCCCGACGCCCAGCCCGACCGTCCGGGTCCACGGTCCGGGGACCTTCACGACCGTCGCCCTCCCCTCCTCCGCGCACCCCGGCGCCCCCTCCGGCGCCCGCGTCGTCCGGATCGGCTTCCAGATCGAGGACGGTCTCGGCATCGACCCGGAGCCGGTCGCGCGCAAGGTCGCCCGCACCCTCAGCGACAAGCGCGGCTGGGAGCGGGCGGACCGCATCCGCTTCCGGTTCGTCACGGCGGCCCAGCTGCGGCCTGGCGAGGTGGACATCACCGTGCGCCTGGCCAGCCCCGACACGACCGACCGGCTGTGCGCCCCGCTCAAGACCAACGGCGTCGTCTCCTGCTTCAACAACCATACGGCGGTCCTCAACGCCCGGCGTTGGCTCGACGGCGTGCCGTACTACGCGGACCGCCTCGACCTCTATCGGACGTACATGGTCAACCACGAGGTCGGCCACGGGCTCGGGCACGGGCACGCGCACTGCCCGTCGCCGGGCGCGAAGGCCCCGACGATGCAGCAGCAGACCCTTCGCATGGAGGGCTGTGTCATCAACCCGTACCCGACGGTGGCCTGAGCCTGTCCGGCGTCCATGGGGCGGGGCTCATCCGAGAGGGAGGAGCACGACGGGGCCGCCGCGGATCAGCTGGAGTGGGTCGACGTAGCCGCGTCGGCGGACCGCCCCGAGGTGCAGACACGTCGGCCGCGGGTCGCAGTGGCTCGGCCCGGTGAGCATCCCCAGCATCGAACCGCGAGCCACGCTCTGGCCGACCCGCACCGTGCCGCGCACCGGCTCATAGGTGCTGCGCAGGCCGTCGGGGTGGGTCACCGTCACCGTCCCGCGGCCGGCGAGCATCCCGACGTGGGTGACGACGCCATCGGCGACGGCATGGACGGCCGCTCCGGGTGAGCGCGGGGTGAGGTCGGCGCCACGATGCCCCGGGCCGTATGCCGTTGCCGGCGCCCGGAACGGGCGGGTGATGGCCGGGAGCGGGTCGAGCGGCCACGCCCAGCGCCGCCCCGCCACGCTCCCCGTCGCCGCCGCCCCCGGTGCGGCGCCCGACGAGGGCGTCGCCGCGGCCAGGCCCGCGCCGGACGCGAGCAGCGCCAGGATCCCGCAGACCGATCTCGCCGTCATGCCTCGAGGGTGCCGTCGAGGCGTCTCCCGCACCACGGGCCGGCCCCGGGCCTGTGGACGCGAGCGCGGCGGGCCGCCGGCTGTGGACGGTCCGCCGTCGCGTCCTGCTCGCGCGGGGTCAGCCGCCCAGTGCGGACAGCCGGCGGACGGCCTCGGCGAGGACCTCCTCGCGCTTGCAGAACGCGAACCGCACGAGGGTGCGGCCGGCCTCGGGGTCGTCGTGGAAGACCGACACGGGCACGCCGACGACCCCCGCCCGGTGCGGCAGCTCGCGGCAGAAGGCGAGCGCATCGGTGGCGCCCAGCGGTGCGGCGTCGGCGATGACGAAATAGGTGCCCCGCGGCGCCGAGACCCGCAGGCCGGCCGTTCGCAGCCCGTCGAGCAGGAGGTCGCGCTGGCGCTGCAGGGCGCCCGAGAGGACGGCATACACGTCATCGCCGAGCCCGAGCCCGACGGCGACGGCGGGCTGGAACGGGCCCGACCCCACGTAGGTGAGGAACTGCTTGACGGTCCGCACGGCGGTCACCGCCTCGGCGGGACCGGTCACCCAGCCGACCTTCCACCCGGTCGTCGAGAAGGTCTTGCCGCCGGAGGAGATCGTCAGGGTCCGCTCCGCCATGTCGGGCAAAGTGGCGACGGGGACGTGCTGCGCGCCGTCGAACGTCAGGTGCTCGTAGACCTCGTCGGTGACCACCCAGGCGTCGTGCTCGCGGGCGAGGGAGCAGACGAGGTCCAGCTCCTCGCGGGTGAAGACCTTGCCGGTCGGGTTGTGCGGGGTGTTGAGCAGGACGAGCCGGGTCCGCGACGAGAAGGCCGCCCGCAGCGAGGCCTCGTCGACGGCGAAGTCGGGGAAGCGCAGCACGCAGGTGCGGCGGAGCGCCCCGGCGAGGGCGATCGACGCGGCATACGAGTCGTAGTAGGGCTCGAAGGTGACGACCTCGTCGCCGGCCTCGCAGAGTGCGAGGATCGTCGCAGCGATCGCCTCGGTCGCGCCCACGGTGACGAGGACCTGCGAGCGCGGGTCGAGCCGGATGCCGTAGAACCGCTCCTGGTGCGCCGCGATGGCCTCGAGCAGCTCTGGCACCCCGGGTCCGGGTGGGTACTGGTTGCGCCCGCCGCGGATCGCCTCGACCGCGGCGTCGAGCACCGCGTGTGGTCCCTCGGTGTCCGGGAACCCCTGGCCGAGGTTGATCGACCCGGTCTCGACGGCCAGCGCCGACATCTCCGCGAAGATCGTCGTCCCGAAGCCGCGCATCCGCTCCACGAGAGGTGAGTCCATGTCCGCAGGCTACGGGCCGTGCCGGTATGCCGCGGCGGCCGGCGCGGCTACGCTCCGAGGCATGACCGGACCGGAGGATCTCGGCATGGTGACGACGTCCGGCGTGCGCGTCGACATCGATCCGGCCGCGGTGAGCCGCGAGGGCGGGCCGATCGGCGCTCGGCTGCTGACGCCCTCGGGGGACGAGGGCCTGCTCCTCGCCCTGGCCGGACAGCTCGAGCAGGCCAGCAGCCGGCCGCCGCTCGCGCCGGGCTGGTGAGCGTGCACCTGCGCCGTCCGACGCCGGTGCGGCCGGGGGACCTGGTCGCCGTCGTCGCCCCGTCCAGCCCGGTCCCGACCGAGCGCCTGGACGCGGGCATCGCGGTGCTGCGCGACTGGGGGCTCGACGTCGTCGAGGGCACGCACCTACGGCACACCGATCCCGACCTGCGCTACCTCGCCGGCTCCGACGCCGAGCGGGCCGCCGACCTCACGAGCGCCTGGCTCGACCCCGACATCGCCGCGGTCCTCTGTGGCCGCGGCGGCTACGGCGTCCCCCGGTTGCTCGACCTCCTCGACTGGGACCGGCTGGCCGAGGCCGCCCCGAAGCCGCTCGTCGGCTTCTCCGACGCCACGGCGCTGCTCCATGCCCTCGGCACCCGGCTCGGTGTGCAGGGGGTCCACGGCCCGGCGGTCACCGGCGTCGGTGACGGCGACGCGGCCTCGAACGACCGGCTGCGTCGGCTGCTCTTCGCCGACGACCCGGACCCCGTCCTCTCCCGGGACCTGGTATCCCTCGTGCCGGGCGCCGCCGAAGGCCCGCTCGTCGGTGGCAACCTCGCGCTCATCGCCTCGTCCATCGGCACCGGGGACCTGTTGTCCGCGCGCGATGCCGTCGTCGTCATCGAGGACGTCGACGAGCACCCCTTCCGCCTCGACCGGGTCCTCACCCAGGTGCTCCGCTCGGGCTGGCTCGTCGGGGCCCGCGCGGTCGTCCTCGGCGGGTTCACGAACTGCGGGGACCCCGAGGTGGGACGAGCGACGTTCCTCGACCGGCTGGGCTCGCTCGGCGTGCCGCTCCTCGCCGGTGCCCCGATCGGCCACGACCGGACCAACCTGGCGTTCTGGATGGGTGACCACGCGACGGTGGCGGAGGGCGTCCTCACGGTGGGTGCCGGACCGCCCTAGGGTCCTCCTCGCAGCCGCGAGGCGGCACATGCGGGCCTGGGCCTGCTCGCGCTCGAGCCGGACCAGCTCACGCACCCCACCTCGAGGCGGCCTCGGCCCGCGCACCGTGCCCGAGCTCGCGGCCGGCCCGCGCCGGTCCACCTGGGCGAGCCGTCCCGTGGCGCGGATTCGCCAGCGCGGCCCCCGTTCCCTAGACTGAGCACACGACCGGTCTGTGCTCAGGCGCAGCCAGTCGAATTCGCGCGTCTACCGCCGGGTCGTCGAGCTCGTCTCGACCCCCCCGGGGCGCACCACGGCAGTCCGGCCGTCACGACCGATGCATCGGCATCGGCCACGACGCCCGGCGGGGTGCGTGCAGACGCCAGGCAGGTGGCACGGCCCGCGGGCGCGGGACCGGTCGCCGACGTAACTGACAACCTCACATAAGGAGAACGACCGGTCATGGCCGTCGTCACCATGCGCCAGCTCCTCGAGAGCGGCGTTCATTTCGGGCACCAGACCCGCCGGTGGAACCCGAAGATGAAGCGCTTCATCATGACGGAGCGCAACGGGATCTACATCATCGACCTGCAGCAGTCGGTGAGCTACATCAACAGCGCCTACGAGTTCGTCAAGGAGACGGTCGCCCACGGCGGCACGGTCCTGTTCGTCGGCACGAAGAAGCAGGCGCAGGAGCCCGTCGCCGAGCAGGCGACCCGCGTCGGGATGCCGTATGTCAACCAGCGCTGGCTCGGCGGCATGCTCACCAACTTCCAGACCATCTCCAAGCGCCTCACCCGGCTCAAGGAGCTCGAGGAGATCGACTTCGACGACGTGGCCGGCTCCGGTCACACGAAGAAGGAGCTGCTCATCCTCAAGCGGGAGAAGGACAAGCTCGAGAAGACCCTGGGCGGCATCCGCGACATGGCCAAGGTCCCGTCGGCGGTGTGGATCGTCGACACCAAGAAGGAGCACCTCGCCGTCGACGAGGCGCGCAAGCTCGGCCTGCCGGTCATCGCGATCCTCGACACGAACTGCGACCCGGACGAGGTCGACTACAAGATCCCGGGCAACGACGACGCCATCCGCTCGGTGACCCTGCTGACGCGGGTCATCGCCGACGCCGTCGCCGAGGGCCTGATCGCCCGGTCCGGCGCCCGCGCCACCGGTGAGGAGCAGGTCGGCGGCGCGGAGCCGCTGGCCGAGTGGGAGCGCGAGCTCCTCGGTGCCGAGGCGGAGGCCACCGCGGCCGCCGAGGTGCCGGCCGGGGCTCCGGCAGCGGAGTCCGCCGAGGCCGCGCCCGCCGAGACGCCCGCCGCGGAGTCCGCCGAGGCCGCGCCCGCCGAGACGCCCGCCGCGGAGTCCGCCGAGGCCGCGCCCGCCGAGACGCCCGCCGCGGAGGCACCGACCGCTGCCGAGGCCCCGGCCGAGGTGTCGGCGGCCGCCGCCGTCGCCGAGGTCACCGAGCCGCCGGCCTCCCCCGAGCCCCAGGTCCCGGACCAGGTCGTCGCCCAGGACGCTCCGGCCGCCCCCGAGACCACCGAGGCCTGACCCACCCATCTCCCCACCCGGAAGAGAGAACACAGCAACGATGGCGAACTTCACCGCCGCTGACATCAAGGCGCTGCGCGAGTCCACCGGCGCCGGCATGCTCGACGTCAAGAAGGCGCTCGAGGAGGCCGACGGCGACCGCGCCAAAGCCACCGAGATCCTCAGGATCAAGGGCCAGAAGGGCGTGACCAAGCGCGAGGGCCGCACGACCTCCAACGGACTCGTCGCCGCGCACATCGAGGACGGCTCCGGCACGCTCGTCGAGGTCCTCTGCGAGACCGACTTCGTCGCCAAGGGCGAGAAGTTCATCGCCCTCGCCGACCAGGTTCTCGCGCAGGCCGTGGCGACGAAGGCCGCCGACGCCGACGCACTCCTGGCGAGCACGCTGCCCGACGGGCAGAGCGTCAAGGCCCTGCTCGACGACGCGAACGCGACGATCGGCGAGAAGATCGAGGTCAAGCGGGTCGCTCGGCTCGAGGGCGAGCACGTCGTCTCCTACCTGCACAAGACGAGCCCCGATCTGCCCGCGCAGATCGGCGTCCTCGTCGTCACCGAGGGGGGGAACGAGCAGATCGCCAAGGATGTCGCGATGCACGTCGCGGCCCTCAGTCCGACCGTCCTGGCCCGCGAGGACGTCCCGGCCGACACGGTCGAGAACGAGCGCCGCGTCGCCGAGGCCACGGCCAAGGAGGAGGGCAAGCCCGAGGCTGCGCTGCCGCGGATCATCGAGGGCCGGGTCAACGGCTACTTCAAGGAGAACGTCCTGCTCGAGCAGCCGTTCGCCAAGGACGCGAAGAAGACCGTCGCGAAGGTCCTCGACGAGGCCGGTGCGACCGCCACGGCGTTCGCCCGCTTCCGCGTCGGCGGCTGAGCGCAGAGCACTGCGGCCGGTTCCGGCCGGTCCGCGTCGGTATGCCGTCCGCTCACCTCAAGCGGGCGGCATACCCGCGTTCGGGGCCGGTTCCGCCGCCCAGCCACGCAGCGGTGCTCGGACGCGCTCACCCGCGGGGCTCGGCTACGGCCGCACCCTCGTCCTGTGACAAGATCGAGCGACCGCCGACGAAGGAGAGCCCGTGACGACGACCTCTGCCAAGACCGCCGCCACCGACGGCGCCGGCGGCGTCGCCGACCACCACGGCGTGCGCCGAGTGCTGCTCAAGCTGTCCGGCGAGGCCTTCGGTGGCGGCCGGGTCGGGGTCGACCCGGAGGTCGTGCGGGGGATCGCCCACCAGATCGCCGAGGCCGTCCGAGGCCGTGTCCAGGTCGCGATCGTCGTCGGGGGTGGGAACTTCTTCCGTGGTGCCGAGCTCCAGCAGAAGGGGATGGAACGCTCCCGCGCCGACTACATGGGCATGCTCGGCACGGTGATGAACTGCCTGGCCCTGCAGGACTTCCTCGAGAAGGAGGGCGTGGACACCCGGGTGCAGACGGCCATCACGATGGGACAGGTGGCCGAGCCCTACATTCCGCGCCGGGCGATGCGCCACCTCGAGAAGGGCCGGGTCGTCATCTTCGGTGCGGGCGCGGGCATGCCGTACTTCTCGACCGACACCGTGAGCGCGCAGCGCGCCCTCGAGATCGGCTGCGACGAGGTCCTCATGTCGAAGAACGGCGTCGACGGTGTCTACGACGCCGATCCGCGCACCGACCCCTCGGCCCGCAAGCTCGAGACGATCACCTACGGCGAGGCGATCCGCCGTGGCCTCAAGGTCGTCGACGCCGCCGCCTTCAGCCTGTGCATGGAGAACGGCCTCCCGATGGTCGTCTTCGGCATAGAGGGAGAGGGCAACGTCACCCGGGCCCTGCGCGGTGAGCGGATCGGGACCGTGCTCGCCGCCGACTGAGCCCTCCACCCCGCGCGGCGCCGCCTCCGGCGCGCCGCCGAGCCGACTCCCTGCGCCCGGGGGCTGGTTTTGAGAGACTGATCGTCAGCCCCTGAGTCCGAGGAGAACGCATCCGATGATCGAAGAGACCCTGTTCGAGGCCGAAGAGAAGATGGAGAAGGCCGTCGACGTCACGAAGGAGGACTTCGCGGGCCTTCGGACCGGCCGCGCCCACCCCGGCCTGTTCAACAAGCTCCTCGTCGACTACTACGGCGCCCCGACGCCGCTCCAGCAGCTCGCGTCGTTCCAGACCCCCGAGGCGCGGACCATCATCATCAGCCCCTTCGACAAGGGCTCGATGCACAACATCGAGAAGGCCATCCGCGACTCCGACCTCGGCGTCAACCCGTCGAACGACGGCGTCATCATCCGGGTGACGATGCCGGCGCTGACCGAGGAACGCCGCAAGGAATACATCAAGATGGCCCGCCACCAGGCGGAGGAGGGCCGGGTCGCCATCCGCAACATCCGCCGTCATGCCAAGGACGCCCTGGAGAAGCTCATCAAGGACGGCGACGTCGGCGAGGACGAGGGTGTCCGGGCAGAGAAGGACCTCGAGGGCATGACGAAGAAGTACGTCGACCTCGTCGACGACCTCCTCAAGCACAAGGAAGCAGAGCTGCTCGAGGTCTGAGCCAGCTCTCGACGATGACGGCCATGACGGACACCCCCGACCCCCGCCGACCGGCGGGCGTCGTGCCGTCCGCTCCCGGCCCGTCGCCGGTCGTGCCGCCGGCCCCGACGGGTCCGGTCCCCGGCGTCGTGGCCCCGGTCGCCTCACGCGCCGGCCGCGACCTCAAGGCTGCCGTCGGCGTCGGGATCGGGCTCGGTGCGGTCGTCATCCTCAGCCTCGCGTTCTTCAAGCCGAGCTTCCTCGCCATCGTCGTCGTCGCCGTGGGCATCGGGGCGTGGGAGATGCGCCGGGCCCTTGCGGTGGGCGGCATCCTCGTCCCCGCGGTCCCGCTCCTGCTCGGCACCGCCAGCGTCTGCGTCAGTGCGTACCTGCACGGCGGCGAGGGGCTGCTCGTCACCTTCGGCATGACCGTCGTGGCCCTTCTCGTCTGGCGGGCGGCCGACGGCGTCGCGGGGGCCGCCCGCGACCTCGGTGGCTCGATCCTCGCGACGCTCTACCCGGGGGTCCTCGCCGGCTTCGCCATCATGATGCTCACCCCGGGCGACGGCGCCCGGCGGATCGTCTTCTTCCTGCTCGTCACCGTGTTCTCCGACGTCGGCGGGTATGCCGTCGGCGTCCTCGCCGGTCGCCACCCCATGGCCCCCTCGGTCTCGCCGAAGAAGTCGTGGGAGGGCTTCGGCGGGTCGGTCGGTGCCTCGGCGCTCGTCGGCGCGCTCACCCTCGTCCTCCTCCTCGACGGCCCCTGGTGGGCCGGGGCCCTGATGGGGGCGGTCGCCGCCGGTGCTGCCACCCTCGGCGACCTCATCGAGTCGACGATCAAGCGTGACCTCGGCATCAAGGACATGGGGCAGATCCTCCCGGGCCACGGCGGCCTCATGGACCGGCTCGACTCCCTCGTCGTCGTCGCACCGCTGGTCTGGGCGATGCTCGTCGTCGCCGTCCCGTTGCCCTAGGAGGCCGCGCCGGCTGAGACACTGGACGGGCCATGTCCGACACCACCCCCCAAGCCCCGCCCGTCCAGCCCGCCCGGGAGCACCGTCCGCGACCCGGCGAGCTGACCCTCGCGGCGCCCCGCCGGGCCGCGCCGCCCCGCCACCTTGCCGACCTCGACCCGGCGCAGCGTCGGGCTGCCGTCGAGGAGCTCGGCTTGCCCGGCTTCCGGGCCCGGCAGCTCTCGACCCACTACTTCGAGCGTCTCGTCGAGCGCCCCGAGGAGATGACCGACCTGCCGAGGGCGGGCCGGGACGAGCTCGTCCGCGCCCTGCTGCCGACCCTCGTCTCGCCGGTGCGCACCCTCACCGCCGACCGGGGGGCCACGGTCAAGACGGCATGGCGACTGCATGACGGCGCCATCGTCGAGTCGGTCCTCATGCGCTACCCGCACCGGGCGACGGTGTGCGTCTCGAGCCAGGCCGGTTGTGGCATGAACTGCCCGTTCTGTGCGACCGGGCAGGAGGGCCTGACCCGCAACCTCTCCACCGCCGAGATCGTCGACCAGGTCGTGCGTGCCGCCCGCCGGCTGGCCGGCGGCCAGGTTGCGGCGGCACCGCGGGGCGCGGCGGCGGAACTGGGGTCAGAGGGGGAGGAGGCGGACGGCAGCGCCGTGCCGAGCGGGGTGGCCAGGGTCTCCAACGTCGTCTTCATGGGCATGGGTGAGGCCCTGGCCAACTACCGAGCCTCCATCGCGGCGATCCGCCGGCTCGTCGACCGCGCGCCCGACGGGCTCGGCATGTCGGCGCGCGGCATCACGATGTCGACGGTCGGCCTCGTCCCGGGCATCGACCGGCTCGCCGGAGAGGGACTGCCCGTCACGCTCGCGCTCTCGCTGCATGCGCCCGACGACGAGCTGCGCGACGAGCTCGTCCCGCTCAACACCCGCTACCCGGTCGACGAGGCGATCGACGCGGCCCGTCGCTACTTCGAGGTGACCGGGCGCCGGGTCAGCATCGAGTACGCCCTGATCCGGGACATGAACGACCAGGCTTGGCGCGCCGAGCTGCTCGCCGAGAAGCTCCTCGCCCGCGGCCGTGGCTGGGTCCACGTCAACCCGATCCCGCTCAACCCGACGCCCGGCTCGACGTGGACGGCGTCCCGGCCGGGTGTGGAGCAACAGTTCGTCGAGCGGCTGCGCGGCCGGGGCATCCCGACGACGATCCGGGACACCCGCGGGTCCGAGATCGACGGCGCCTGCGGTCAGCTCGCCGTCTCGACCGCCTAGCCTCCGAGGGCGGCCCGGGCTTCGATCACGACGGCGGCGGCATCCTCGACGTCGCCGACGAGATGGATGGCGCCTCCCATCCGCCTGCCCTCCCCGAGGGCGCACAACGCGGGCCAGACCGGGACCGTCCGGGTCCACTGCCGCTCCCCGACGAGGACGAGGGGCGGGAGGGGGCCGTTCGGGCGGGCGTAGTAGAGGCGGGTGGCCGTCTGGAACACCTCCTGGGCCGTGCCGGCCGCCCCGGGCAGCACGACGACGCCCGCGTCGCTTCGCGCGAGCAGGCCGTCCTCGCGCAGCGCGTTGGAGAAGTACTTCGCGATCGCGTCGGGGAAGACGTTCGACGGCTCGTGGCCGTAGAACCAGGTGGGGATGCCGACGCTGCGCGGATGCTCGGGGATGCCCTGGCCGTCGCTCCCGGGGAGGACCCGGTTGCGCACCTCGAGCGCGAGGCCCGCCCAGGCGGCGAGGTCGTGGTCCCAGCCGGGCGCCGCGCCGAGAGTGGCCACCGCCCGGTCGAGGGCCTCGGCGTCCCGTGCCGCCGCACCGAGGTTGGCGGCCTCCATCGCCCCGGGGCCACCACCGGTCGCGACGACGAGCCCCGCCTCGGCGAGCCGGTGGCCGAGCCGGGCGGCCGCGGCATACTCGGGCGACCCGCGATGGACGGCGTGCCCGCCCATCACCCCGACGACGGGGAAGGCGTCGAGCCATTCGTCGAGAGCGTCGGTCATCGCGTCGTCGTGGATGGCGCGCAGCAGCGTGGCGTAGATGTCCCGCCGGGTCCGGCGCTCGAGGTACCACGCGAAGGCGCGGGCGTCGGCGGTCGCGGGGTACCCCCCGGCCCGCAGGCCCGCGTAGAGCTCGTCCGCGGTGTAGAGGTGTCCGCGGTAGGGGTCGACGGGAATGCTCGGGTCCGACGGGAAGACGAGGGCGCCGTGAGCCCGCAGGTGACGCTCGAGGTCGGGGGAGACCCGGCCGCCGAGGACGACGAGGCCGCGCAGGTCGGTATGGCGCAGGAGCCGGCTCTCGACCGGGCCGAGGTCCAGGCCCTGGAGGCGCCGCCCACCGAGGTCCGCCCCGGATGCCAACAGGTCGGTGAGCTCGCCGAGGGTGTGGACCTCGGGCCGGTCGGGGGCCATGGCCGTCACTGTAGGCCCCGTGGATTACCGGCCGCCGAGGTCAGTAGCTGAACTGGGCGACGAGCTTTTGGAGGGTGGCGGCCATGGTGGAGAGTTCGTCGGCTGCTCCGCTGGTGGAGGTGGCGGCGGTGGTGGTGTCGGCGGCGGAGCGGGCGACGCCGGTGATGTTGGTGGCGATGTCGGTGGAGCCGGTGGCGGCTTCGGCGATGTTGCGGCCCATCTCGTTGGTGGTGGCGGTCTGTTCTTCGACGGCGGAGGCGATGGTGGCTTGGGTGTCGTTGATCTGGGCGATGATCGCGGAGATCTGGGTGATGGCGGTGACGGCGGCTTCGGTGTCGGCCTGGATGGCGGCGATGCGTCCGCCGATGTCCTCGGTGGCCTTGGAGGTTTCCTGGGCCAGTTCCTTGACCTCGCCGGCGACGACGGCGAAGCCCTTGCCTGCTTCGCCGGCGCGGGCGGCTTCGATGGTGGCGTTGAGGGCCAGGAGGTTGGTTTGTTCGGCGATGGAGGTGATGACCTTGATGACGTTGCCGATCTCGGCGGAGGAGGCGCCCAGGGCGGCGACGGTGGCGGTGGTGTGTTCGGCGACGGCGACGGCCTGGGCGGCGACGCCGGCGGCGTCCTGGGCGTTCTTGGCGATCTCGCGGATGGAGGCGGACATCTCCTCGGTGCCGGTGGCGACGGTCTGGACGTTGCGGGAGACCTGTTCGGCGGCGGCGGAGACGAGGTTGGCCTGGGAGGCGGAGGACTCGGCGGTGCCGGACATCTGGGCCGAGACCGCGGACAGCTCCTCGGAGGAGGCGGCCAGGCCCTCGGCGTTGGTGCCGATGGTGGACATGGTCTCGCGCAGCCGGGTGATCGCCTTGTTCAACGCGGTGCCCATCGCGCCGACCTCGTCGGTGGAGGTGACCTTCACCGACTGGTCCAGCTTGCCGTCGGCCAGGCCCTCCAACACCCCGACCGTCTCGTGCAGCGGCTTGGAGATCATCCGGCCCAGCCCCATCGCCATCAGCACGGCCAGCACGAGGGCGGCGGCGATGACCCCGATGATGAGGTTACGGGCGCTGGTGTAGTCGGCATTGGCCGCGGCGATGTCCGCCTGGGCCGCCTTCTCCTCGGTGCCCTTGAGGTCGACGAGGGTCTGGTCCATCTCGGTGGCCAGCGGGGCGAAGGTCGAGCCCACCAGCGCGGTGAAGGCGGGGATCCTGCCGGCGTCGGCCAGCGGCAGCAGCTGGGTCTCCCTGATGTTGCGGTAGCGGGCCAGGTCTGCGACGAAGGTGTCCCGCAGCCCGGAGGAGTCGGGGACGTCCGTCGTCCTCAGGTAGCTCGCCCACGCCTCGTCGACGAACGCGTCCGCCGCCGGGATCTTCGCCTCGGCTGCCTTGCGCGCCGCCGGGTCGGTCCCGACGGCCGGGGTGACGGCGGCGTACCGCATCTTCTGGAAGCCCGCATACGCGTCGCCCAGATGGTCCGCGGCCAGCATGTTGCGGTCATGGATGGCCGCCAAGCTCGCATCGGCGGCGCCGAGCCGGATGATCCCCAGCGTGCCGACCAGCACCATCATCACCGCCATGACGCTGAAGCCGGCGAGCAGCTTGCGGGAGGTCTGGAGGTTGCGCAGGAACGCGAGCGCTCCGCGATGGGCTGCGTGGTCCATGGGGGTCTCACTTCGGCTCGGTCCGGGTGGGTCTCATCTGCCGAATCGGCAGGGCCCTCCCCGACCTGAGGAATTTTCAGCAAGGCATACGAAAGGCGCAATGACCGGGGCGGCGGTGGGTCGGCGGTGGGTCAGCGGTGGGTCAGCAGCCGGAGCGCGTGGCCCAGCCGGGCAGGGCGGCCGCTCAGCCGTTCCTCCCGGTCGGCCAGCCCTGCCAGCCGCAGGCCGGCGTTGATGCCGAGCCACCGCAGCGGCTCCGGCTCCCACGAGGGGGAGTGGTGCGCCACCCACGGCAGCCGCGTCAGCGCCGTCGGGCGCCCCGCCACGAGGTCGGCGAGGCTGCGACCGGCGAGGTTGCTGGCCGCGACGCCGTCGCCGACGTAGCCCCCGGCCCAGCCGACCCGGGCGGCCGCGTCGTAGCCCACCGCCGGGTGCCAGTCGCGGGCGATGGCGAGCGGACCGCCCCAGGCGTGGGTGAAGGTGACTCCGTCGAGCTGGGGCAGCATCCGCAGCAGGGTCGCCCGGAGGGCCGCGAACACCGCCTCGTCACGGTCGAAGCGCGGGTCCAGTGCCGAGGCCCAGTGGTAGGGCGCCCCCCGGCCGCCGAAGGCGATCCGGTCATCGACGGTCCGTTGGCCGTAGACGACGACGTGGCCGTGGTCGGCGAACACCTCGCGCTCGCCGAGGCCGATCGCGGCCCATCGCCGGGCGGACAGCGGCTCGGTCGCGACCATGAGGGAGTAGACGGCCGCGATCCGCCGCCGCAGACCGGGCAGCCGCGCGGTGTAGGCCTCGGTGGCCCGGAGGACGTGCCCGGCCCGGACCCGACGACCGTCGGCGAGGGCCACCCACCCCGGCCCGGCCGTGTCCACCGGCGCCCCTTCGGCGATAACACCTCCCCGGCGACGGACGGCCCTCGCCAGGCCGTCCGCGAGCCGGCGCGGATGCACGCGAGCGCAGTGCGGGTTGAACGTCGCGCCCCGGGCGTCCGCGACGCGCAGCCGCTCGGAGAGCTCGGCCCGCCCGAGCCAGATCGTCCCGTCACCCCACCCGGCGCCGTGCGCGGCATACGACCGGGCCCGGGCCTCCTGCGCCCGGCCCCGGGCGACGAGGAGGGTCCCGCCCCGGACGAAACCTGCGTCGATCTGCTCGGCCGCGGACACGGCGCCCACCTCGGCGACCGTGTCGCGCAGTGCCGTGAGCAGGTCGAGCGTCGCGGCTCGGCCGTGGCGGGCCGCGATGACATCGGGGGAGACGGGGTAGAGCGCCGAGACCCAGCCGCCGTTGCGCCCGCTTGCGCCGAAGCCCACGTGCTCGGCCTCGAGGACGAGCACCGAGCGGGTCGGGTCGTCGCGCAGGAGGTAGTAGGCGGTCCACAGCCCGGTGTAGCCGCCCCCGACGACGACGACGTCCGCGGCCGCCGGCAGGTCCGGGGACGCCGGTCGGGGTGTGCCGCCGTCGCTTCGCGATGCCTCGGTGCCCTCCCACCACAGGGGAAGGGCACCGGCGGCGCTCACCTCGCACCCCCGGGTCAGAGGCGGTTCCAGGCCTCGCTGAGGACCGACCGGAGGCGCGAGGTGATCTCCTCGAACTGCTCGGGCCCGATGATGAGGGGCGGGGCGAGCTGGACCACGGGGTCGCCCCGGTCGTCCGCGCGACAGTAGAGCCCGGCGTCGAAGAGGGCCTTGGAGAGGAACCCACGCAGCAGCCGCTCGGACTCGTCGTCGTCGAACGTCTCGCGGGTCGCCTTGTCCTTGACCAGCTCGATCCCGTAGAAGAACCCGGCGCCGCGGACGTCGCCGACGATGGGCAGGTCGAGCAGGGTGTCGAGGGAGGCCTTGAAGCGGGGCCCGTTCTCCTTGACGTGGTCGTTGAGGCCCTCGGCGTCGAAGATGTCGAGGTTGGCCATGGCGGCCGCCGCGCTGACCGGGTGGCCGCCCCACGTGTACCCGTGCGGGAAGAACGTCGTCCCGTGCCTGAACGGCTCGAAGAGCCGGTCGCTGGCGATCATGAGGCCGAGCGGGGCGTAGCCGGACGTCACGCCCTTGGCCGTCGTGATGATGTCGGGGATGTACCCGAGGTCGTCACAGGCGAACATCGAGCCGATCCGGCCGAACGCGCAGATCGTCTCGTCGGAGACGAGGAGGACGTCGTACTCGTCGCAGATCTCCCGGACCCGGTCGAAGTACCCCGGGGGCGGCGGGAAGCAGCCACCGGAGTTCTGGACCGGCTCGAGGAAGACGGCCGCGACCGTATCCGGTCCCTCGAACTCGATCGCCTCGCCGATCCGGTCCGCGGCCCAGCGGCCGAAGGCCTTCTCGTCCTCGCGCAGGTGCTCCGGCGCGCGGTAGAAGTTCGTGTTCGGCACCTTGACCGCGCCGGGGACGAGGGGTTCGAATGTCGCCTTCGCCGCCGGTATGCCGGTGATCGACAGGGCCCCGTGCGGGGTGCCGTGGTAGGCGACGGAACGGCTGATGACCTTCGTCTTCGTCGGCTTGCCGGTCAGCTTGAAGTACTGCTTGGCCAGCTTCCACGCCGTCTCGACGGCCTCGCCGCCGCCGGTCGTGAAGAAGACCCGGTTCAGGTCGCCGGGCGCGTTCGCCGCCAGTCGCTCCGCGAGCTCGATGGCCCGCGGGTGGGCATAGGACCACAGCGGGAAGAACGCCAGCTCGCGGGCCTGGGCGGCCATCGCGTCGGCGATCTCGGTGCGTCCGTGGCCGACCTGGTTGACGAAGAGGCCGGAGAGGCCGTCGATGTACTCCCGACCCCGGTCGTCGTAGATCTTGTAGCCCTCGCCGCGGGTGATGATCGGCACGCTGTGGCCGAGGCCGCCGTCCCCGGGGTCCTCGAAGACCGAGTGCCGGGTGAAGTGCATCCATAGGTGGTCCCGGGCCGCCTCGGAGTACAGCTTCCCGGTGTGGGTGTGCCGGTCGGAGGAGGGCTCCCAGATCGCGGAGGGCTCAGTCGTCATCTCGTACCCCAGTTGTAGTGCTGCTTGTTGAGTTTCAGGTAGACGAACGTCTCGGTCTCGGTCACGCCGGGCAGCGCGCGGATCCGGGTCGAGAGCAGCTCGAGGAGGTGGTCGTCGTCCTCGCACACGACCTCGACAAGGAAGTCGAAGCTGCCCGCGGTCGTCACGACGTAGTCGACGTCCTGCAGTGCGGTCAGGGCGTCACCGATCCGGAGCAGGTCGCCCTCGGCCCGGATGCCGATCATCGCCTGGCGCCGGAACCCCACCTGGAGGGGGTCGGTGACGGCGACGATCTGCATGAGGCCGGAGTCGAGCATCCGCTGGACCCGCTGACGAACGGCTGCCTCGGACAGGCCGACGGCCTTGGCGATGGCGGCATACGACTGTCGGCCGTCCTCCTGGAGGAGCTCGATGATGGCCTTCGCCACCTCGTCGAGCTTCGCCTCAGGGGCCGGCGGTCTGGATCGCGCCGCTCTCGCCACCGGCACATCGTGTCTCGGATCTCGATGGTTGGCAAGTGTGTCGGCAACGGAATCAGTGGCGAGTCGGCCCTTCGGACAGCGAATTCACACAACAGAAACACTCAGCCTATTGATTTCCTCGGTCTCGGGGCTAGAGTGCTCCGCATCAACCAGACCGTCCGGACCTCGGATCAGGAGCGACACGGCCGTGAGCGAACCCCGTCAGCTGCGCAACTTCATCGGTGGCGAGTATGTCCAGAGCCGTGGTGATTCCGTCTCCGACATCGTCAACCCGGCCACCGGGCAGGTCGTCGCGCAGGCCCCGGTCAGCACCGCCGCGGACGTCGACGCCGCCTATGCCGCCGCCTCGAGCGCGTTCGAGACGTGGTCCGAGCTGACGCCGAAGGACCGGCAGAAGGCCCTGCTCGACTTCGCCGACGCCATCGAGCGCCGCGCCGACGAGTTCGTCCGGCTCGAGGGCGAGAACACCGGTAAGCCGCACGCGCTGACCGAGGCGGAGGAGGTGCCGCCGATGATCGACGAGCTGCGCTTCTTCGCCGGGGCGGCCCGCATCCTCGAGGGCAAGTCCGCCGGGGAGTACCTGGCCGGTCACACCAGCTGGGTGCGGCGCGAGCCGATCGGCGTCGTCGGCCAGGTCACCCCGTGGAACTACCCGATGATGATGGCGACCTGGAAGATCGCGCCGGCCCTCGCCGCCGGCAACGCCGTCGTGCTCAAGCCGAGCGACACCACCCCCGAGACGACCCTGCTCATGGCCGAGATCGCGGCGGAGTTCCTTCCGCCGGGCACGTTCAACGTCCTCACCGGCGACCGCGACACCGGTCGGCTCGTCGTCGAGCACGACACCCCGGCGCTCGTCGCGATCACCGGCTCGGTGCGGGCCGGCATGGAGGTGGCGCAGAGTGCGAGCCACGCGGTCAAGCGGGTCCACCTCGAGCTGGGCGGCAAGGCGCCGGTCGTCGTCTTCGACGACGCCGACATCGAGAAGGCCGTCGAGGGCATCGCGATCGGCGGCTACTTCAACGCCGGCCAGGACTGCACCGCCGCGGCCCGCGTCCTTGCCGGACCGAGGATCCACGACGACTTCGTCGCCGCCCTCGCGGAGTACGCCCGCAACGAGGCCAAGGTCGGTATGCCGGACGACGCCGACGCGCTGTTCGGTCCGGTCAACAACCCCACCCAGCTGGCCCGGGTGAGTGGCTTCCTGCAGCGGCTGCCCGACTACGCGAGCATCGTCGCCGGCGGCGGCCGGGTGGCCGCACTCGGGGACGGCTTCTTCCTCGAGCCGACCGTCGTCAGCGGCCTCCAGCAGCACGACGAGGCGATCCAGAACGAGATCTTCGGGCCCGTCATCACCGTCCAGCGCTTCACCGACGAGGACGAGGCGGTCCGCTGGGCCAACGACGTCGACTACGGCCTCGCCTCGAGTGTGTGGACGAGCGACTTCGGGCGGGCGATGCGGATGAGCAAGCGCCTGGACTTCGGAGCGGTGTGGATCAACACCCACATCCCGTTCGTCTCAGAAATGCCGCACGGCGGCTTTAAGCGCTCAGGCTATGGCAAGGACCTGTCGATGTATGGGTTCGAGGACTACACCCGCATCAAGCACGTCATGGCCAACATCGAGATCTGACCCCCCGGGCCACAACCCCGTCCCTGCCGCATACCGCACCAGCTCGCCGACCGGCCGGCGAGACGATACAGAGGAGTTCCCCCACCATGACCGACCAGCTCCCCCTGAGCGTCCAGGCCGCCTTCGCCCGAGGAGCGCTGACCCGGCGCTCGGTCATGAGCGGGGCACTCGGGCTCGGCGCCATGGCCGCCCTCGCCGCCTGCGGCTCCCCGGGCCGCAACGCGACGAGCAGCGGCACCTCGTCCCCGACGGCCAAGGCGGCCCAGGACAAGTCCGACGTCGAGAAGATCGTCAACTGGTCCAACTGGCCGGAGTACATCGACATCGACGACAAGACCGGCCGCCACCCGACCCTCGACGCCTTCACCAAGCAGACCGGCATCAAGGTCAACTACACCGAGGACTACAACGACAACGACGAGTACTACGCGAAGGTCCGTCCGCTCCTCGCCGCCGGCTCGGACACCGGTCGGGACACGTGGTGCAGCACGGACTGGATGGTCGCTCGGCTGATCCGGCAGGGCTACGCACAGAAGCTCGACCTGGCCAACATCCCCAACCACAGCAACGTCGACGACTCCCTCCTCCAGGTCGAGTTCGACCCGGGTCGGCTCTACTCCCTGCCGTGGCAGAGCGGCTTCGCCGGCATCGCGTGGAACCCCAAGGCGACCGCGGGCAAGAAGGTCGAGTCGGTCGACCAGCTCCTCACCGACCCGGCGCTCAAGGGCAAGGTCACCCTGCTGACCGAGATGAGGGACACCGTCGGCCTCGTCCTCATGGCGATGGGCAAGAAGATCGAGAGCTTCACCGACGCCGACTTCCAGGCGGCCATCGACGAGCTCCAGAAGGCGAAGGACGCCGGGCAGATCAAGGGCTTCACCGGCAACGAGTACACGAAGCCGCTCGCCGCGGGCGACACCGCAGCGTGCATCGCCTGGACCGGCGACGTCGTCCAGCTGCAGCTCGACAACCCCGCCCTCGGCTACGCGCTGCCCGACACCGGATGCACCCTGTGGTCGGACAACTTCGTCATCCCGGCGCTCGCCCAGCACAAGAAGAACGCCGAGACGCTCATCAACTACTACTACGACCCCAAGGTGATGGCGCAGGTCGTGGACTACGTCAACTACATCTCGCCGGTCAAGGGGACCAAGGACATCCTCGTCGCCGAGGACCCGTCGGTCGCGAAGAACCCGCTCATCTTCCCGGACCAGGCCACACTGTCGCGGGCACACGTCTTCCGCGGCCTCTCCCAGGACGAGGAGACCAAGTACAACCGTCTCTTCCAGACCCTCGTCACCGGCTGATGGAGGGCGTGGAGGCCGGCGACCTGCGGATCAGCGCGGTCACCAAGCGGTTCGAGACCTTCACCGCCGTAGACGACATCGACCTCGAGATCCCGCAGGGGTCCTTCTTCGCCCTGCTCGGCCCGTCCGGGTGTGGCAAGACGACGACGCTGCGCATGGTGGCCGGGCTGGAACAGCCGACGGCGGGCACCATCTCGATCGGGGATCGGGACATCACCCGGCTCAAGCCGTACCAGCGCAACGTCAACACGGTCTTCCAGTCCTACGCCCTCTTTCCGCACCTGGACGTCCTCGAGAACGTTGCCTTCGGACTGCGCCGCCGCGGTGACAAGGACTGGAAGCGCAAGTCGGAGGAGGTGCTCGAGCTCGTCGAGCTGACCGCGGTGACCCGCAAGAAGCCGGCGCAGCTCTCCGGCGGGATGCAGCAGCGCGTGGCTCTGGCCCGCGCGCTCGTCAACCGGCCGGACGTCCTCCTCCTCGACGAGCCGCTCGGCGCCCTCGACCTCAAGCTCCGCCGGCAGATGCAGATCGAGCTGAAGCGGATCCAGTCGGAGGTCGGGCTCACCTTCGTCCATGTCACGCACGACCAGGAGGAGGCCATGACGATGGCCGACTCCATCGCGGTCATGAACGCCGGACACATCGAGCAGCTCGGCGACCCCGCGACCCTGTACGAGCAGCCCTCGACCGCCTTCGTCGCCAACTTCCTCGGGCAGTCCAACCTCCTGCGGGCGAGCATCGACGGTCCGGTTCGCAACGGCACGGTCGGGGTCACGTCAAACGGGCAGCGGCTCGAGGCCGATGCGGCTCACATCCCCGAGGGCGCGACGGAGATCTGGCTCGGGGTTCGCCCCGAGAAGCTGCAGATCGGCCCGGACGGCGGCCCGAACCGGCTCCGCGGCGTCGTCAGCGACGCCTCCTTCACGGGGGTCTCGACCCAGTACCTCGTCAAGATGCCGTGGGGCCAGGAGCTGACGGCCGTCCAGCAGAACGACGGGTCCTCCCGGGCCAGGGTGGGCGAGAACGTCGAGCTGTCCTGGACCGCGGCCCACGGCTTCGTCCTCGACGCCAACCAGTCGGCCGACGCGGGGATGGACCTGGACGATGAGTAGCGTCGCTGCCGCGCCGTCGCAGGCACCGGCCACGACGAGGACGACCCGCAAGCGGCGCCACTGGGTGCCCTATGCCCTGCTGGCGCCCGGGATGATCTGGCTGACCGTCTTCTTCGTCCTGCCGACGATCTCCCTGGCCTCGCAGTCGCTTCAGACCGGCGACATCGACAACGGCTACTACCTCACCTGGCACTGGGCGACCTACGCGGACTCGATCTCCCGCTTCTGGCTCCAGCTCGTCCGTTCCCTCTCCTACGCCGCGGCCGCCACCGTGCTGACCCTCCTGCTGGGCTACCCGCTGGCCTGGTTCATCGCGCACCGGTCGGGCCGCTGGAAGACCTTCCTCCTCGTCCTCGTCATCGCGCCGTTCTTCACGAGCTTCCTCATCCGCACCCTGGCCTGGCAGAACATCCTCGGCAACAACGGGCTGCTCACCGAGGTGGCGAGCTGGGTCCCCTTCGGGTGGGGGACCGGGGCGCTGGACGGGTTCAAGGCGGGCCTGCGGGCGGTCGGGCTGATCAGTACGGACCAGCTGATGAACTCGGTGTTCGCCGTCATCTGCGGGTTGACCTACAACTTCCTGCCGTTCATGGTGCTGCCGCTGTACTCGAACATCGAGCGGCTCGACCTGCTGCTCGTCGAGGCGGCGCAGGACCTCTACGCCTCCCCGATCCAGACGTTCCGCCGGGTCATCTGGCCGCTCTCGCTGCCGGGAGTCGTGGCCGGGACGCTGCTCACCTTCATCCCCGCGGCCGGCGACTACATCAACTCCGTCCTCCTGGGGAACACCCGGACGGTCATGATCGGCCAGGTCATCGACTCGCAGTTCCTCCGCATCCTCGACTACCCGACGGCGGCGGCGCTGTCCTTCCTCCTCATGGTCATCATCACCGCCCTCGTCTTCGTCTACGTGCGGCGGGCCGGCACCGAGGAGCTGGTCTAGGTGTCCTGGCTCACCACGTCCGTGGCCTGGCTGCGACGTCACCTCGTCGTCATCGTCGGGCTGCTCGTGCTCGGCTACATCCTGCTGCCGAACATCGTCGTCATCCTCTACTCCTTCAACAACCCCAAGGGCCGCTACAACCTCCAGCTCGACCTGGCCCACCCGACGCTGGAGGCGTGGCTCCATCCCTGCGCCGCCCCCGGGATCTGCACGTCCCTCGGCCTGAGCCTGCAGATCGGTCTCATCGCCTCGCTCACCGCGACCGTGCTCGGCACGATGATCGCGTTCGCCCTCGGCCGGCACCGGTTCCGCGGCCGCTCCGGCACCAACCTGCTCATCTTCATGCCGATGGCGACCCCGGAGGTCGTCATGGGCTCGAGCCTGCTCACCCTCTTCATCGCGATGGGGATCCCGACCGGGCGGACCACGATCCTCATCGCCCACATCATGTTCTGCATCTCGTTCGTCGTCGTCACCGTCAAGGCCCGGGTCGCCTCGCTCGACCCGCGCCTCGAGGAGGCCGCATCCGACCTCTATGCGAACGAGCTGCAGACGTTCTGGCGGGTCACCTTCCCGCTCGTCGCCCCCGGCATCGGGGCCGGTGCACTGCTCGCCTTCTCGCTCTCCTTCGACGACTACATCATCACGAACTTCAACGCGAGCCCCAGCTCGGTGACGTTCCCGATGTACGTCTGGGGCGCGGCGCAGCGCGGCATACCCGTGCAGATCAACGTCATCGGCACCGTGATGTTCCTCGGTGCACTCGCCATCGTCGCGGTCGCCCAGCTCGTGGGGGCCCGGCGGAACCGAAAGGTCTGAGCACACGATGCGCATCCTCATGATCGGCGCCGGAGGCGTCGGTGACGCGGCCGCGAAGATCGCCGCCGAGAGGGACTTCTTCGACACCTGGGTCGTCGCCGACTACGACCTCGGCCGGGCCGAGCGCACGGTGGCCGCCGCGCGCGAGCGCCGGCCGGGCGGCGATATGCGGTTCACCGCAGCGCAGGTCGACGCGAGCTCCGCCGAGGCCGTGGCCGCGCTCGCCCGCCAGGTCGGGGCGAGCCACGTCTTCAACGCCGTCGACCCACGGTTCGTCATGCCGATCTTCGACGGGGCCCTCGCCGCCGGCGCGGACTACCTCGACATGGCGATGAGCCTGTCGCAGCGGCACGACAGCGAGCCCTACGCGCGGGTCGGCACCAAGCTCGGTGACCGGCAGTTCGCCGAGGCGGAGAAGTGGGAGGCAGCCGGGCGGCTCGCCCTCCTCGGCATGGGCGTCGAGCCGGGGCTGTCCGACGTCCTCGCCCGCTACGCGCAGGACCACCTCTTCGGGCACATCGACGAGCTGGGGACCCGCGACGGGGCCAACCTCGTCATCCGCGACGAGGACGGCACCGAGATCTTCGCCCCGGGCTTCTCGATGTGGACGATCATCGAGGAGTGCCTCAACCCGCCCGTCGTCTTCGAGAAGGCGCGGGCCGGTGACGAGGACGGCGGGTGGTACACCCTGCCCGCCTTCAGCGAGCCCGAGGTGTTCGACTTCCCAGCGGGCATCGGACCGGTCGAGTGCGTCCACGTCGAGCACGAGGAGGTCCTCCTCATGCCGCGGTGGCTCGACGCCGAGAAGGTCACCTTCAAGTACGGCCTGGGCGAGGAGATGATCGGGATCCTCCGGACCCTCCACGCCCTCGGCCTCGACCGCACCGACCCGGTGGCCGTCAAGGGGGTCCAGGTCGCGCCGCGCGACGTCGTCGCCGCCGTCCTGCCCGACCCGGCGACGGTCGGTCCCCGGATGGAGGGCAAGACGTGCGCCGGGGTCTACGTGACCGGCACCGGCGCCGACGGGCAGCCGCGGCGGACCTACCTCTACCACGTGTCGGACAATGCCGACACGATGCGCGACTACGGATCCCAGTGCGTCGTCTGGCAGACGGCCATCAACCCCGTCATCGCCCTCGAGCTGCTCGCGACGGGGGCCTGGAAGGGCTCCGGCGTGCTCGGGCCGGAGGCCTTCGACGCGGTGCCGTTCCTCGACCTGCTGGGTGCGCCGAAGCCGGAGGGCTACGGCTCGCCGTGGGGGATGGAGGACCGGTGACCCGCTACGGGTCGCAGTTCGGCCCGGACATCACCTTCCTCGGCGTGCCCGCCTGCGACCTGGACGACGAGAGCTCGTATGCCGCGGCCGACGTCGTCATCATCGGCGCCCCCTTCGACGGCGGCACCTCGCACCGGCCGGGCGCCAGGTTCGGCCCCCAGGCGATCCGGATGACCGACTACCTGCCGCACGACGGGTCGCGTCCCTCGCTGGCCCTGCGGACCGACGCGCTGCGCGATCTCACCGTCGTCGACGCCGGTGACGTCGAGATGTACTCCGGCGACATCGAGACGGCGCTTCCCGCGCTCGAGCGGGCCGTCGAGCGGGTCGTCCGGTCCGGCGCCATCCCCGTCGTGCTCGGTGGCGACCACTCCATCGCCTATCCCGACGCGAAGGGGTGCGCCAACGTCCTCGGTCACGGCCGGGTGTCGATGATCCACTTCGACGCCCACGCCGACACCGGCGACATCGAGTTCGGCTCCCTGTGGGGCCACGGGCAGCCGATGCGTCGGCTCATCGAGTCCGGAGCGATGCGCGGGGACCGGTTCCTCCAGGTCGGGCTGCGCGGCTACTGGCCCGGGCCGGCGACCCTCGACTGGATGGCCGCCGAGGGGATGCGCTCGTACGAGATGACCGAGATCGTCGCCCGGGGACTGCGGGACTGCCTCACCGAGGCGTTCGCGATCGCGACGGACGAGTGCGATGGCGTCTTCCTCTCGGTCGACATCGACGTGTGCGACCCCGGCCACGCCCCCGGCACGGGAACGCCGGAGCCGGGCGGCCTCAGCGCCCGTGAGCTGCTCGACAGCGTCCGACGGATCTGCCTCGAGCTGCCGGTCGTCGGCGTCGACGTCGTCGAGGTGAGCCCGCCCTACGACAGCGCCGACATCACCGCCGCGCTCGCCAACCGGGTCGTCCTCGAGGCACTGTCGGCCGTCGCCCGCCGTCGCCAGGACGCCCGCGACGGCACCCGGTGGGACCCGCGCCGGCCGTTGCTGTCCGGGCGGGAGGGCGGCATACCCGCACCGCCGACGGGGCACGAGGACCACTGATCCACCCACCGGACCACAGACCACGCCGAGGAGAGAACACCATGGCGATCTCGCAGAAGGCCCTCATCGACTCCGTCCCCAAGGGGCTGCTCATCGGCGGGCGGTGGCGGGAGTCCGCCGACGAGAAGCGGATCGACGTCCACGACCCCGCCACCGGCTCGGTCATCACCTCCGTCGCGGACGGCACGGTCGAGGACGGCCGCGCGGCGCTCGACGCCGCCGTCGCCGCGCAGGCCGAGTGGGCGAAGGTCTCGCCCCGCGACCGGGGGGAGATCCTCCGCGCCGCCTTCGAGCGGATCACCGAGCGGACCGAGGAGTTCGCGCTCCTCATGACGCTCGAGATGGGCAAGCCGCTGCACGAGTCCCGCGGCGAGGTCGCCTACGGCGCCGAGTTCTTCCGGTGGTTCAGCGAGGAGGCGGTGCGCGTCCACGGCCGCTGGGCGAGCGCTCCCAACGGGGCCAGCCGGCTGCTGACGATGAAGATGCCCGTCGGACCCACGCTGATGATCACGCCGTGGAACTTCCCCCTCGCGATGGGCACCCGCAAGATCGGACCGGCCATCGCCGCGGGGTGCACGATGGTCGTCAAGCCGGCCAGCCAGACCCCGCTGACGATGCTCGCTCTCGCTCAGCTCCTCGAGGAGGTCGGCCTGCCCAAGGGTGTCCTCAACGTCGTGACGACCCGCCGGACCGGCGAGGTGATGGAGCCGCTCATCCGCGACCCCCGGCTGCGCAAGCTCACCTTCACCGGCTCGACGGAGGTCGGTCGCCGGCTCGTCGAGCAGTCGGCCGAGCAGCTCCTGCGCGTCTCGATGGAGCTCGGCGGGAACGCGCCGTTCATCGTCTTCGACGACGCCGATGTCGACGCCGCCGTGGACGGGGCGATGTTGGCGAAGATGCGCAACATCGGCGAGGCGTGCACGGCCGCCAACCGCTTCTTCGCCCAGTCGGGCATCGCGGAGGAGTTCTCCCGCAAGTTCGCCGACCGGATGTCCAAGCTGACCCTCGGCAAGGGCACGAAGAAGGGCGTCGACGTCGGACCGCTCGTCGATGCCCCGTCGCGCGACAAGGTCTCCGAGCTCGTCGAGGACGCCCGGTCGGCCGGCGGCTCGGTCCTCACCGGTGGCGCGGCGGCCTCGGGCCGGGGGTTCTTCTTCCAGCCGACGGTCATCACGAACGTGCCGATGAGCGCCCGGATGATGCACGAGGAGATCTTCGGACCGGTCGCCCCGGTGGCGACGTTCTCGACGGAGGAGGAGGCGATCCGGCTCGCGAACGACACCGAGTTCGGGCTCGTGTCCTACGTCTACACGCGCGACCTGTCCCGGATGATCCGGGTCAGCGAGGCGCTCGAGTTCGGGATGGTCGGGGTGAACCAGGGCGTGGTCTCGAACCCGGCCGCGCCGTTCGGTGGCGTCAAGGCCTCCGGCTTCGGCCGGGAGGGCGGCTTCGAGGGAATCGAGGAGTACCTCGAGACGAAGTACGTCGGCATCGCCCCCTGACGACCACCCCCGCCCCGCCCACCCTCGCCCCCGCCCCCCGGCAGCAACCTCTGCTAGCAGAGGTTGCTGCCGCACGGGGGTGTTGCAACACCCCCGCCCGGCAGCAACCTGTCCGTCGGTGCGCCCGGATCACGGCCGTCGCGGCCGTCGACGGGACCCGGCGCCCGCGAGCGTGGACCAGGGGTAGGCCACAATGGCGCGGTGACCTCCCAGCGCACCGTCGCACTGCTCGGCTCCACGGGGTCGATCGGCACCCAGGCCCTCGACGTCATCGACCGCAACCACGACCGGTACGCCGTCGTCGCCCTCGCGGCGGGCGGCAACCTCGACCTCGTGGCCGAGCAGGCGGTCCGCTTCCGGCCCGCGCTCGTGGCCGTCGCCCGTGGCTCGGCCGAGGAGGTGTCCGCGGCGATCGCCGGGTATGCCGCGGACGCCGGCGGCGACGCCGCGGCATACGCCCCGGAGGTCGTCGTCGGGGAGGGGGCGGCCACCGTCGCCGCCGCTACCGGAGCAGACGTCGTCCTCAACGGGATCACCGGCTCGATCGGGCTCCGGCCCACGTTGGCCGCGCTCGAGGCCGGCTCGACGCTGGCCCTCGCCAACAAGGAGTCGCTCATCGTCGGGGGGCCCGTCGTCAGTGCCGCCGCGCGACCCGGCCAGATCGTCCCGGTCGACAGCGAGCACTCGGCGATCGCCCAGAGCCTGCGCGGCGGGCGGGCCGAGGAGGTGCGCCGGCTCGTCCTCACGGCGAGCGGTGGACCGCTGCGTGGCCGGTCCCGGGCCGACCTGGCGGCGGTGACCCCGGCGGAGGCCCTCGCCCATCCGAACTTCTCGATGGGCCGGGTCATCACCACCAACTCGGCCACCCTCGTCAACAAGGGCCTCGAGGTCATCGAGGCCCACCTGCTCTTCGACATCCCGTTCGACCGGATCGACGTCGTCGTCCACCCCCAGCAGCAGATCCACTCGATGGTCGAGTTCCGCGACGGCTCGACGATCGCCCAGCTCGGTCCGCCCCGGATGCTCGTCCCCATCGCCCTGGGGCTGTCCTGGCCCGAGCGGCTGGCCGACGTGGACGTCCCGTGCGACTGGACCCGGGCGCAGTCCTGGCAGTTCGAACCCGTCGACGACGAGGCCTTCCCCGCGGTGCGCCTCGCCCGCCGCGCGGGGGAGGCGGGCGGGACCTACCCGGCGGTCTACAACGCGGCCAACGAGGCCTGCGTCGACGCGTTCCACGACGGCCGGATCGGCTTCCTCGACATCGTCGACACGGTGGCGAGGGTGGTCGAGGAGCACGACCCCAGGGCCCTCGACGCAACAAGTGTCGACGGGGTGCTGGCGGCGGACAGCTGGGCGCGGGCCGCGGCCGAACGGCTCATCGGCTGACGGACCGGGCGCCACGCGCCGGGGCACGGGGGGCGAGACCGTCCCGGGTCTAGCGCCGCCGCTGCCCGGCCTTGTCGGCGAGCGGCTCGAGCCGGTAGCCGACCCCACGGACGGCCCGGAGCGGTGAGGGGACCGTGTCCCACCCGAGCTTGCGACGCAGCCTCAGCACCGCGAACTTCACCCGGCCGCGGCCCGTGCCGCTCTCGTCCTCCCAGACCGTGGTGAGGAGCCGCTCGGGGGTGAGGACCTGCCCCGGATGCCTGAGGAAGGCGTTGAGCAGCCGGAACTCCAGGGGCGATGTCGAGACCTCGTCGCCGTCCACCGTCACCGCATGGCGGGACGGGGAGAGGACGACCTGGCCGTAGACGAGGTCCGGGCCTGCCCAAGCGGCCTCACCGGAGCGGCGCAGGAGGGCCTCGACGCGCGCGCTCAGCTCGGCGCTGGCGAACGGCTTGGTGAGGTAGCCGTCGGCGGCACCGTGCGGGCCGCGCACCCTGTGCGCGTCGCGGCCGGGGCCGGTCAGCATGAGGACCGGGACGTCGCTGAGGTCGCGGATCCGCTCGAGGACCTGCCAGGCGCCCAAGCCGCGCAGGGCGACGTCGAGCACGACGAGGTGCGGCCGGACGGAGGAGGCGATCCGCAGCGCGGTCGGTCCGTCCGGCGCGCGGCTGACCTCGTGTCCCCCTCGCCGCAGGACGACGGTCAACGCCATCGCGATGTCCGCGTCGTCCTCGACGATCATCAGCCGTGCCACGGTGTGTCACCTCTGTTCGAACCGGATGCGAACGGTCATCGTGATCTCCCGGATGGAGCCGGCGAACGCGCACCGCCACGCTCCCGGGCGATGGCCGTGGCCCTGGCACGCGGGTGCTGCATGGCTGCCACTCGTAGGTCGAGCATGGCCGCCCGGCCGCCCGGCTGCCGACCCCGAGGCGGTAATCCATCCGTGTGGCCGGAGCAGGACCGGCCGATCGGACGAGGAGGGCTCGGCCGTACGGCACCGCCCTGCGAGACCCTGCACAATGGGAGGGATTCCGCCTCCTCGAGCGTTGAGGGGAGTGGCGCGCCGGCCCTCGGCGTGCACCGGGCCCGGACCGTGCCCGGAGACCGACCCCAGGAGATCGCCGATGTCCGTGCTGACCTACGTCGCCGGGGTGGTGGTGTTCGTCCTCGGCCTCGGGGCGTCGATCGCCCTGCACGAGCTCGGCCACCTCATCCCGGCGAAGCGGTTCGGCGTGCGCGTGCCCCAATACATGATCGGGTTCGGCCCGACGATCTGGTCGCGCAAGCGCGGCGACACCGAGTACGGCCTCAAGGCCTTCCCGGTCGGGGGCTACGTGCGGATGATCGGGATGTTCCCTCCTCGCGAGGGCGAGGACCCGACGACGGTGCGGGCGACGACGACGGGCCGGTTCTCCCAGCTCGCCGAGGAGGCCCGCAAGGCCGCCTCGGAGGAGATGCTCCCCGGCGACGATAACCGCGTCTTCTACAAGCTCCCGGTCCGCAAGAAGCTCGTCATCATGACCGGTGGCATCGTGACGAACCTGGTCATTGCGACGGTGCTCATCGGCATCTCGGTGACGGCGCACGGCATCCGCTCGCAGGTTCCCGGCGCGGTCGTCGCGACGGTCGCCGAATGCGTCGTCCCCGCCGACCAGGCGGCCACGAAGACGGCGTGCACGCCGAGCGACCCCAAGACCCCCGCCTACCTCGCCGGTCTCAAGCCGGGCGACGAGATCGTCAGCATCGACGGCACCGCGGTCACCTCGTCGGTGTCGGTCGGTGACCTCATCCGGCCCCGAGTCGGTGAGCCGACGACGATCGTCGTCGACCGGTCCGGGCGACAGCTCACGCTCACCGCCACCCCGATCCGCAACACCCTCCCGGCCTACGACAACCAGGGGAACCCCGTCGTCGGTCCGGACGGCAAGCAGAAGACGGTCGTGGCGGGCTTCCTCGGGGTGTCCTCCACGGCCAAGCTCGGCTACGTGCGCCAGCCGGTCACGGCCGTGCCCGGGATCGTCGGCGACAGCCTCTACCGCACCGCCGGTGCCGTCGTGCGGATCCCGCAGAAGATGGTCGCCGTCTACCAGGCGGCCTTCGGTGGCCAGCAGCGTTCGGTCGACAGCCCGATGTCCGTCGTCGGCGCCGGCCGGGTCGCCGGCGAGGCCGCCAGCGGCCAGCTCGCCACCCTCGTCGGGAAGACCCCTGGAGACGCGTTCTTCTTCCTCGTCTACCTCCTCGCGACCCTCAACATGATGCTGTTCGTCTTCAACCTCGTCCCGCTGTTGCCGTTCGACGGAGGGCAGGCCGCCGGGGCGGTCTGGGAGGGCACGAAGCGGGCCTGGGCCCGGATGCGCGGGAAGCCCTCGCCCGGGTTCGTCGACGTCGCCAAGGCCATGCCGCTGACCTACGCCATGTCGATCGTCCTCGTCGCGATGACCCTTCTGCTGACCTACGCCGACATCGTCAACCCGATCAACCTCGGCGGCTGAGGCCGCCCGGGCCGGTTGCGGCGTTCGGCTCCCGTCCAGGGCACGGTCGGGTCCCGTCGAGGTGCGCGACGTAGGCTCTTGCTCATGAGTGTCTCTCTCGGTATGCCGTCCGGTCCCGCCCCCGTCGTGGCCCCCCGTCGGCCGACCCGCAAGATCCGGGTGGGCAAGGTCGAGGTCGGTGGGGACGCGCCGATCTCGGTCCAGTCGATGACGACGACGCCGACGACCGACGTCAACGCCACCCTCCAGCAGATCGCGGAGCTGACCGCCGCGGGCTGCGACATCGTGCGCGTGGCCTGCCCGACCCAGGACGACGCCGACGCCCTGCCCGACATCGCGCGAAAGAGCCAGATCCCGGTCATCGCCGACATCCACTTCCAGCCCAAGTACGTCTTCGCCGCCATCGACGCCGGGTGCGCCGGAGTCCGGGTCAACCCGGGCAACATCAAGCGGTTCGACGACCAGGTCAAGGAGATCGCCCAGGCGGCCCGCGACGCGGGCATCGCGATCCGGATCGGCGTCAATGCCGGGTCGCTGGACCGGCGGATCCTCGAGAAGTACGGCAAGCCCAGCGCCGAGGCCCTCGTCGAGTCCGCGGTCTGGGAGGCGAGCCTGTTCGAGGAGCACGACTTCCACGACTTCAAGATCTCGGTCAAGCACAACGACCCCGTCGTCATGGTCCGCGCCTACCAGCTGCTCTCCGAGCGCGGCGACTGGCCGCTCCATCTCGGCGTCACCGAGGCCGGCCCCGCGTTCCAGGGCACGATCAAGTCGGCCACTGCGTTCGGCGCGCTGCTGTCCCAGGGCATCGGCGACACGATCCGGGTCTCCCTGTCGGCTCCGCCGGTCGAGGAGGTCAAGGTCGGCAACGCGATCCTGCAGTCCCTCAACCTCAAGCCCCGCAAGCTCGAGATCGTCTCGTGTCCCTCGTGCGGTCGCGCCCAGGTCGATGTCTACACGCTGGCGGACCAGGTGACCGCCGGGCTCGAGGGGATGACCGTGCCGCTTCGGGTGGCCGTCATGGGCTGCGTCGTCAACGGCCCCGGCGAGGCCCGCGAGGCCGACCTCGGCGTGGCGTCCGGCAACGGCAAGGGACAGATCTTCGTCAAGGGCGAGGTCATCAAGACCGTCGCCGAGAAGGACATCGTCGAGACCCTCATCGAGGAGGCCATGCGCATCGCCGAGGAGATGGGGGAGCCGGTGGACGGCGACGGCGCGGGAGCCCCGACCGTCTCGGTGTCCTGACCGCCGGCGAGACGAAACGCGCTCGGCGTGCTCGGGTGGACGGGTTGAGCCCCTAGGCTTGATGCGTGCTGCGCACGAAGAGCCCGGTCCGCAGCCTCGCCCCCGTCGACGGGGACGAGGTGCTTCAGCTGTGCAGCGAGGACCTCCCGCGCAACGTCTTCGTCGCCGCGCGGGTCCTCGAGGGCCAGCGGACGGGGGCGTTCGGCACGATCCTCGGCTACCGGGTCGAGGGACGCCTGGAGTCGGTGTGTTGGGCGAGCGCCAACGTCGTGCCGGTCGCGACGACCCCGGAGAGCCGGGGCGCGTTCGCCGAGCGGATGCGCCGCTGGCGAGGCCGGTCGGCCTCGCTCCTCGGTCCGCGTGAGGAGGTGCTCGCGCTGTGGCACGAGCTCGGCCCCGCGTGGGGCCCGGCCCGGGCCGTGCGCCAGCGCCAGCCGCTCATGGTCCTCACCGAGCCTCCCTCGCGTCGCGGCATCGAGCTCGACCCGCGGGTGCGACCGGCTCGCCTCGACGAGGTCGACCTCGTCCTCCCCGCCGCCACCCACATGTTCACCGCGGAGATCGGCTACCCGCCCTTCTCCGGGAGCGCCCGCGGCTACAAGGCCTCCCTCGCCTCGCTCATCCACCGCGGCCACACCTACGTCGTCGTCGAGGACGGCGAGGTCATCTTCAAGACCGACATCGGCAGCCTCGCCCTCGGCTGCGCCCAGCTCCAGGGGGTGTGGCTCGCCCCACGGCTGCGCGGCCAGGGTCTGTCCGTGCGCATGTTGGCCTCGGTGATCGAGCAGGTCATGGCGGGGCCCGCTCCGACCGTGACGCTCTACGTCAACGACTACAACGCGGCCGCCCGTGCGGCCTACGAGCGGCTGGGCTTCGCGACGGTGGGGGAGTTCGCCACCGTGCTGCTCTGAGCCTGCTCGCCCCCGCCGCCGTGTGAGCCCGCTCGCGCCCGTGCGCGAGGGCTCCGGGAGGCCGCGTTCCGTGCTTGGATGAGGTATGCCGGACATGCCCCCCGCCGAGCCGGCCCTCGGTGCAGACGTCGGTGCCCTCGCCGGACTCCTCCTCGCGTCCGGGACGACGCACCTCGTGCGGCCACAGGTCTTCGAGCCGATCGTCCCGCACCTGCTGCCGTACAAGCGGCAGATCGTCTACGTGTCCGGTCTCGCCGAGGTCCTGTGTGGCCTCGGGCTGCTCGCCCGGCCCACCCGCCGGGTCGCCGGGCTGGCCAGCGCGGCCCTTCTCATCGCGGTCTTCCCGGCGAACGTCCAGATGACGGCTGACTTCGCGCGCCGGTCCCACCGGCGTGGCGACCCGATGTCGCGGGCGATCCTGGCCGGCACCGTCGCGAGGCTCCCCCTCCAGTGGCCGATGATCCGGACCGCGCTGCGGGCCGGGCGGGGCTGAGGCGACACCGTGTCCGCCCTGGAGTGGGGGACGGTCTCCGAGGCCGACCTCCCGCAGCTCGCCTCCCTCGCTCGCGCCTGTCTGCGTCATGACGGTGGCCTGCCCCAGCTCGCCGGCGAGCCGATGCTGCGGCGGCTGTTCGTCACCGACGTCTCGATCGGCGGCCGCGACGACACCGGCGAGCTCGTCGCCGTCGCCGCGCTGTCCTGGGACGCCGTCGGCCGCCGGATCGCGAGTGGCCTCGTTCACCCCTCGACCCGGCGACAAGGACACGGGGAGGCGCTCGTCGAGTGGGCCCGGGAGCATGCCGACGGGCAGTCGCTGCGCGTCGTCGCCGAGTCGATGTCGCTCGAGGCCGAGGAGCTGTTCGCCCGGAGCGGGCTGCGCCGGACGTTCGCCGAGACGGTGATGCGGCACAAGCTCCGACACATCCCGACGATCCCGCGCCCCGACGGGGTCCGGACCCTCGCCTTCGGCGACGAGACCGCGCCGATGTTCTACGAGGCATACCGGCACGCCTTCGCCGAGCGACCGGGCTTCGCCGACCCGGGCTACGAGGAGTGGCTCGAGGACATCCGGTCCGAGGAGGGCTTCCGCTCCGGTGACTCCCGGGTGGCGCTCGGCCCCGGCGAGGATCCGGCCGGTTTCGTCCTCCTCGTCGACAACTGGATCGAGGCGGTGGGCGCGGTCCCGCGGTGGCGCGGCCAGCGGTTGGGTGCCCACCTCGTCGTCCGGTCGCTCACCGTCTTCCGGCGGACCGACGAGCACGACGCCTGGCTCTGCGTCAGCACGGACAACCCCGCGCGCT
This sequence comes from uncultured Actinomycetota bacterium, assembly GCA_963728395.1. GTDB lineage: Bacteria > Actinomycetota > Actinomycetes > Actinomycetales > Dermatophilaceae > CAVSJJ01. Next base: position 914,490 of record CAVSJJ010000003.1, on the reverse strand, counting down.
CGCTGTACGAGCGGCTGGGGTTCCGGTCCAAGGGCACCCGCGCCCGCTACGAGCAGCGCTGACCCCGTCCCGGGTTGCGGGTCCGCTCAGGGCGTCGGCACCGCGAGGGCCGATGCGCAGGAGGTGCCGTCGGCCCCCAGACCGCACACCGGGGTCGCACCGCACAGGAGGAGGTCGACGACGGCATACTCCCGCTTCCCGGACGTCGGGGGATCGGCGTCGACCGCGACGCCCCGCGGCGTCGGTGCGAGGGTCACCGTCGTCAGCTCCGACCACGCGCCCTGCGGGTCGGTCCGGCGCAGGATCCGGTAGGTGTGCTTCGCGCCGTCTGCCGGGCCGTCCCACCGGACCGTTGTGGCGCCCGGGCGGACCGTGACTGTGACACCGGTGACCGGATCGGCCATCGGACACACCCGGGCGCCGGTGGCCGGCGTGCCCGTTGCGGCGGCCGGGGTGCTGCCGGCCGGGGCGAGCGCGAGCAGCCCGAGCACGAGCAGCCCGCCGCAGGCCAGGACCATCGCCACCGCCGCGGCGGTGCTCCGGCTCACGTCGTCCCAACGCGGCTCGCTCATCGAGGCCGAACGTACCAAGCGTTGGCGGGGTGCGGCAGCCGATCGCGCGGCGATGCGCCATGATGCTGGCATGGCGCACTGCAGGTCCCGGGACAACGACGCAGGCAACCATCGGCTCGGCGCACGAGGGTGGGTCGTCACCGCCTTCCTCGCCGTTCTCGGGGCGGCCATCGGGTGGGTGCTCCTCACCCGACGGCGGGGGCAGCAGGCGATCTCCGGTGACCCGTGGGCCACACCCGCGCCGTCCGCGCTCGCTGCGGTGAGCCCGGCCGAGACCGCGGCACCGACCCGGACTGCTCCGCCCGCCGCCGCGCTCGGGCTCGCCGCCACCGCTCCGGTGCCCCCCTCGGGGGAACCGTCGAGTGAGCACCCGGCCGACGGTGCCGGAGCGGACGAGGAGCCCGCGGCCACGCCCGCGGGCGGCGGGACGACCCCCGCCCCCTACGGTGACGGCTCGGCGGCCCCGCTCGCGGACGGCTCGGCGCCGGAGGGATTCACCATCAAGGGCAACGCCAACTCGATGCTCTTCCACCCCACGGACAGTCCGTACTACGGCCGGACCAGGGCCGGGGTGTGGTTCCGCGACGAGGACAGCGCAATGTCCGCCGGCTTCCGCCGCTGGGACCACAAGCGTCGCTCGTGAGCGCCGCCAGCGTCCCGCAGACCGAGCGCCGGGTCGTGCTCGCCACGCCTCGGGCCCGGGTCACGACCTGGCTCGAGGAGGACCTGGGGGACCTGCGCGCGCTGCAGAGCGACCCCGAGGTCGTCCGCCACCTGCTCCGTCGGGCCGAGACCCCCGAGGAGACGTGGACCCGGCTCGCGCGCTACCTCACCGACCAGGACGAACGGGGCTGGACCCGATGGCGGGTCGAGGACGAGGACGGCGCGATGATCGGGCGGGCCGGATACGAGCTCGGGGCGGACGGCGCACACCGCGAGCTCGGCTATGCCTACCGTCGGGACACGTGGGGGCGAGGCATCGCGACCGAGGTCGGGCTTGCGCTCGTCACGTGGCACGACGACCATCCCGAGCCGCGCGTATCCGCCCGACTCGACGCCTACGCCATCGACGAGAACCACGCCAGCCGGCGGGTCCTCGACAAGCTCGGTTTCATCCACCGCGGCCGCCGGCGGCATCGGGGGGAGGACCTGCTCTTCTACACCCGCGGCTGACCGCAGGGCCCCGCGCGGGCGCCGGCGCCCGCGGCATCCGGCAGCGGTCCGTCCGCCCCGATATCCTGTGCGGGCCCGCTCGGGCCCCACGCCAACCCCAGGAGTACCCCCGTGGCCATGCGCATGTCGTCCCTGTTCCTGCGGACCCTTCGCGAGAACCCTGCCGACGCCGAGGTCCCGAGCCACCAGCTCCTCGTTCGGGCCGGCTACATCCGCCGGGTCTCCCCGGGCATCTACACGTGGCTGCCGCTCGGCCTGAAGGTCCTGCGCAACGTGGAGCGGATCGTCCGTGAGGAGATGGATGCGATCGGGGCACAGGAGCTGCTCTTCCCCGCGCTGCTGCCGCGCGAGCCCTACGACGCGACCGGCCGGTGGGAGGAGTACGGCGACAACGTCTTCCGCCTCAAGGACCGCAAGGGCGCCGACTACCTGCTCGGCCCGACGCACGAGGAGATGTTCACCCTCGCCGTCAAGGACCTCTTCAGCTCCTACAAGGACCTGCCGCTGTCGATCTACCAGATCCAGACGAAGTACCGAGACGAGGCGCGGCCGCGGGCCGGCCTGCTGCGCGGTCGCGAGTTCGTGATGAAGGACAGCTACTCCTTCGACATCGACGAGGCCGGGCTGGAGAAGTCCTACCAGCTGCACCGCGACGCCTACATCCGGATCTTCGACCGGCTCGGCTTCCACTACGTCATCGTCCAGGCGATGGCCGGCGCGATGGGCGGCAGCACCTCCGAGGAGTTCCTTGCCACGGCCGAGAACGGTGAGGACACCTACGTCCGCTGCACGAACTGCGGGTATGCCGCGAACGTCGAGGCCGTGCGCGTCCCGGTTCCGGATGTGCTGCCGACCGACGGGCTGCCCGCCGCGCACGTCGAGGACACGCCCGACACCCCGACGATCGAGACGCTCGTCGACCACCTCAACGCGGCCTTCCCCCGCGAGGACCGGCCCTGGGTCGCCGGCGACACCCTCAAGAACGTCCTCGTCGTCCTCGTCCACCCGGACGGCCGGCGTGAACCGCTCGCCATCGGCGTGCCGGGGGACCGGGAGGTGGACGAGAAGCGGCTCGGGGCGCAGGTGGAGCCCGCCACCGTCGAGGCGTTCGACGACGCGGACTTCGAGGCCAACCCGAGCTTGGCCAAGGGGTACATCGGCCCGGGCGTCCTCGGCGCCGAGAACGCCAGCGGCGTGCGCTACCTCGTCGACCCGCGGGTCGCCACCGGGACCTCGTGGGTGACCGGCGCCGACACGACCGGCCGGCACGTCATCGGGCTTGTCGCTGGGCGGGACTTCACCGCCGACGGGACGATCGAGGCGGCCGTGGTCCGCGACGGCGACGCGTGCCCGAGCTGCGGCCACGCCCTGGAGTCGGCCCGCGGCATCGAGATGGGCCACATCTTCCAGCTCGGCACGAAGTACGCCGAGGCGCTCGACCTCAGGGTCCTCGACAGCTCCGGGCGCCTCCAGACGGTCATCATGGGCTCCTACGGGGTCGGCGTCTCCCGGGCCGTCGCCTGTGTCGCCGAGGGCAACCACGACGACCTCGGCCTCATCTGGCCCCGGGCACTCTCGCCCGCCGACGTCCACCTCGTCGCCACGGGCAAGGACGCCGCGGTCTTCGACGCCGCCGAGGTGCTCACCCGTGAGCTCGAGGCCCGCGGCGTTGCCGTCCTGTTCGACGACCGCAAGCAGGTGAGCCCAGGGGTGAAGTTCAAGGACTCCGAGCTGATCGGGGTCCCGACGATCCTCGTCGTCGGCCGCGGCCTCACCGACGGGGTCGTCGAGCTGAAGGACCGCCGCTCGGGGGTGCGTCGGGAGGTCCCGGTCGCCGACGTGGTGGACGCCGTCGTCGCCGAGGTGTCGCGGTCGGCGGGCGGGCCTGCGTGAGCCGGCCGATCCACGCCGTCGTCTTCGACTGGGGCGGCACCCTCACGCCCTGGCACGAGGTCGACCTGCCCGAGCAGTGGCGGGTCTATGCCCGGGAGATCCACGGTGTGCCGGTCGACTCGCCCGAGGTGCCCGAGGTCGACCTCGCCGCGGCCCACGACCTCGCCGACCGGCTCATGCGCGCCGAGGAGGCCGCCTGGCACCGCGGGCGCGAGGACCACTCGAGCGCCGCCATCGCCGACATCCTCTCCGCCGCCGGGGTCGACCCGGAGCACGACCGGCACCTGCTGGCGCTCGCGGCATACCGCCGGTTCTGGGAGCCGCACACGTGGACCGACCCGCAGGTGCGCCCGCTCTGGGAGGGGCTGCGCGAGCGGGGCATCAGGGTCGGCGTGCTGTCCAACACGATCTGGACCCGGGACTACCATCGCGAGATCTTCGAGCGGGACGGCGTGCTCCACCTGCTCGACGCCGACGTCTACTCCTCCGAGATCGACCACGTGAAGCCGCACCCGGAGGCCTTCCGGGCCGCGTGCCGAGCCGTCGGGGTCGAGCCGACGACGGCGGTGTATGTCGGCGACCGGGTCTTCGAGGACGTCCACGGCCCGCACCAGGTCGGCATGCGGGCGATCTGGATCCCGCACTCGGACATCCCCGAGGCCCAGCGGGTGGAGGTGACCGCCGTGCCCGACGCCCACGCCCACGAGCTCCTGGACATCCTCGGGATCGTCGACGGCTGGTCGGCCGAGGGGTGAGCGACCCGACCGTCTCGACGGTCCTCCTGCTCGCGCTCGCCGCGTTCGTCGCGGGCTGGGTGGACGCCGTCGTCGGCGGAGGCGGCCTGGTCCAGCTCCCGGCGCTTCTCCTGGCGTTCCCGGCCGCCGCGCCGGCGCAGATCCTCGCGACGAACAAGCTGAGCTCGGTCTGGGGGACGGTGACGAGCGCGATCACCTACGGGCGGCGGGTGCGCCCGGACCTGCGCACCGCGCTGCCGATGGCCGGCCTCGCGTACGCCGGGGCGATCGGCGGTGCGTTCATCGGGCTGCACATCCCCAAGTCGGCGTTCGACCCGATCATCCTCGGGCTGCTCGTCGCGGTCGGCGCGTACACCCTCCTGCGGCCCTCGCTCGGCGAGGTGACCCGGCTGCGCTGGGCGGGGGCGCGGCATACGTCGGTTGCCATGGCCATCGGCGTCGTCATCGGCGTCTACGACGGGGCCCTCGGGCCGGGGACCGGGTCCTTCCTCGTGTTCGCCCTCGTCGGCCTGCTCGGGTACGCGTTCCTCGAGGCGAGCGCGAAGGCGAAGATCGCGAATGCCGCGACCAACCTCGGGGCGCTGACCGTGTTCGCGCCCGGAGGGCACGTCATGTGGGGCGTCGGACTCGCCATGGCGGTGGCGAACCTCGCCGGCGGGTACACCGGCGCCCGGATCGCCGTGGCCAAGGGGAGCCGGTTCGTCCGGGGGGTGTTCGTCCTCGTCATCGGGGCGTTCGTCGTCCGGATCGGCGGGGGGCTGCTCGGCATCTGGTGACCGGGTGTTCGTCGTGGCCGCCAGCCCCCTTGTGTCCGGGTTTCTGGTCGCCAGGGCGACCCTTTCCTCGGACCCTGCGCGCGTGGAGCGCCTTGTGTCCGGGTTTCTGGTCGCCAGGGCGACCCTTTCCTCGGACACAGCGGAGTGGGGGCGTGGTGGCCGGCCTGTTGCCGCGGCGTTACTCGTGGGTAATGATGGGCGCATGGCTCGCTATGACGTCAACACGACCACCCTCGGCCAGCTCCTCGATGACCCCGAGGTCGTGGCCATCTTCGAGAAGCACGCGCCCGGGCTGGCCTCGAACCCGATGGTCGGCATGGCCAAGGGCATGACGGCCGCCCAGGCGATGGGCATGGCCGGTGCGCTCGTGCCCGGCGATTCGATGGAGCAGATCAGGGCCGAGGTCGAGGCGCTCGACTGAGTCGTCGTGGCCTCGCCGTCCGTCCGGCTGCGCCAGCCGTCATCGCCCTTCGTCGCCGGCACTCCACCCCGGAACCTGGCACTCCACCCCGGGAAGGTTCCCGGGTGAGGTGCCACTTCCCCGCCTCAGGCGGGAAAGTCGGGGCGGGGGGTCGGGGCGGGGGGTCGGGGTGGGTGGCGGCTGGGTCAGCTCGTCAGCCAGAGGGCGGCATACGGCGCAAGCCAGACGTTGCCGTCGTCACCCCAGGGCAGCGCGTCGCCGGTGACGGCGTCGCGGGCCTGCGCCATCCCGAGCTCGTGGACCCGCCCTCCCGGCCACGGCCGCCAGGCGGGCGTGACGTTGTAGACCCCGACCATCCGCCCCACCGGGTGCTCGCGGACCGTCACGAGAACCCCCGGGTCGTCCACCGGGCCGACCCGGGTCTCGACCGAGGCATGCAGGTGCGGCAGCCCGGACCGGGCCCGGACGAGCTCGACGAGGTCGCCGAAGACCCGCCCGGCGATGCCGGCCCGGTCCTGGCGTGACTCGGCCCGGACCCAGTCCAGCCGCGGGCGGTGTGCCCAGCGGTTGTCGTCCTCGTGGCCGGGCTCGCTCGCCCAGTCGGGGTCGTTGAGCTGGCCCAGCTCGTCGCCACTCCACAGCACGGGGATGCCCCCCCAGCCGAGGACGAGGGCGTGCGCGAGCCGGAGCGCCGCCACCCCGGCGGCGACCTCGTCAACGGTGGCGGCCGACTCCAGCCCGACGAGGCTGGCCGCCGTGCCGCTCGTGCGCCGGTCGTCGGTCGTCGGGTTGTACTGGAAGACGAGCCCGCGGGCCGGTGAGCCCGGGAACTGACCGGCATACCAGCGGGCGAGGAAGCTGCGATGGCCCGGGCCGCTCACCCCGGCGGCGCGGGCGTCGTCGTCGTCGATCGCCCAGCCGATGTCGTCGTGGCAGCGCAGGTAGGTCACCCAGGTCGCGGACGGCGGCTTCGCCGGCAGCCGGTCGAGGGCATGGGCGGCCAGCCGGACGTCCCGGGCGGCGAGCATCGACCAGATCTGCACCATGAGGCTGTTGTGGTACGCCAGGTCGCTCACCCGGCCGGTGAAGGGCCCCGCCCCGAGGTAGGCCAGCAGCTTCGTCGGCGCGACGATCGCCTCGGCCTTGAACGCCACGGCCGGGCAGGCGATGCGGGTCACCGCCCGAAGCACCTGGGTGATCGCATGGACCTCCGGCTGGCCCTGGCAGTCGGTGCCGAGCCGCTTCCACATGAAGGCGATCGCGTCGAGCCGGAAGACGTCGACGCCGAGGTTCGCCAGGTCGAGGATGATCGAGGCGTACTCGCGCAGGACCTCCGGATTGCCCCAGTTGACGTCCCACTGCCACTCGTTGAAGGTCGTCCACACCCACCCGGAGAGCTCGTCGTCCCACGTGAAGTTCCCCGGCGCGAAGTCCGGGAAGACCTCCGGCAGCGTCTCCTCGTAGCGATCGGGGATGGTCCGGTCCGGGAAGACGTGGAAGTAGCCCCGGTATGCCGCCTCGCCGGCCCGCGCGCGCCGTGCCCACTCGTGCTCCCGCGCGACATGGTTCAGGACGAGGTCGAGAACGAGGCTCATCCCGGCCTCGTGGAGGGCGCTCGCGAGGTCGGCGAGGTCTCCGGTCGTCCCGAGGTCCGGGCGCACCTGCCGGTAGTCGGCCACGGCATACCCGCCGTCGTTGTCCCCCTCCCGCGGCTTGAGCAGCGGCATGAGGTGGAGGTAGCGCACCCCGAGCTCGTCGAGGTAGGGGATGTGTGTCGCCACGCCCCGCAGGTCTCCGGCGAAGCGCTCGGTGTAGGCGGCGTAGCCGACCATCGCCGGGTCCTGGAGCCAGTCGGGCCGCAGGATCCGCTCCAGGTCGCGGGCGTGGAGGGCGTCCGGGCGGTCGCGGTAGGCGCGGGCGCCCAGCGCGACGAGCAGGGTCCCGAGGTCGTCGGCGCGCTCCTCGCCGTAGAGCATGGCGAGGCCGGCCCGCAGGTCGGGCCACCACCGGCAGAGCCGGGCACGGAACATGTCCCGGCGGTCGGGGGAGAGACCGACGAGGTGCGTCCGGACCGCGGTGTCCGGACCCGCTGGCAGAGTCACGACGGACATTCTGGCGGACGAGTGCAACCGTTTCCACCGACTCACGGACGGTGCGTACCCGCCATACAGGGAATCCATAGGGACCACGGGGAGGGTGAGCGCCATGACGCCGACCACGGCCCGGCAGGAGGAGGCCCTCCTCGACCGGGTCCGACCGGGCGCGCCGCCCCGCCCGCGGCCGGTCCCGCAGTGGTGGCGCGACGCGTCCGGTGCGGCGTTCTGGTCGGTGCTCCTCTTCGTCGCCGCCCGGTGGGTGTCCAACGGCGGGATCGCGGACCTGGGCGGGATGGCGAGCGGCCTCACCTCGCTCGGCCGGGTCACCGGCCTCATCGGGTCGGCGCTGCTCCTCGCCCAGGTGTTCCTCATGGCGCGGGTGCCGTGGTTCGAGCAGGCGTGGGGCCAGGATGACCTGGCCCGGCTGCACCGGATCGTCGGCTTCGCCTCGTTCACCCTCGTCCTCGCGCACGTCGTGCTCGTGACCCTCGGGTATGCCGCCGCCTCCCCCCAGGGGGTCGTCGGCACCTTCGTCGACCTCGTCGTCACCTATCCGGGGATGCTCATCGCCCTCGCCGGGACGCTGGCCGTCATCGTGGTGGCTCTCACCTCGATCAAGGCGGCTCGGCGCCGGCTCCGCTACGAGTCGTGGCACCTGCTCCACCTCTACGCCTACCTCGGCGCCGGGCTGGCCCTGCCGCACCAGCTGTGGACCGGGCAGGAGTTCCTCCTCTCGACGGCCTCGACGGTGTTCTGGTGGAGCCTCTACGGGTTGTGTGTCGGCGCGGTCCTCGTCTACCGGGTCGGCCTGCCGCTGTGGCGGGCCGCCCGGCTCGGGCTGCGGGTGACCCGGGTCCGCGCCGAGCGCAGGGGCATCACGACCGTGACGGTGACGGGGCCGGGCCTGGCTCGCCTCCCGGTCCGGGCCGGCCAGTTCTTCCAGTGGCGCTTCCTCGACGGTCCCGGCTGGTCCCGCGCCCACCCCTACTCCCTCTCCGCCGCGCCCGACGGCCGTAGCCTCACCTTCACCGTGGCCGAGGTCGGCGACGGGACCCGGCGCCTCGGCGGGATGAGGGCCGGGACCCGCGTCCTCGTCGAAGGGCCCTACGGCCGGCTGCACGCCGGTGTCCGCACCCGGCGCAAGGTCCTGCTCTTGGGCTCCGGCATCGGGATCACCCCCCTCAAGGCCCTGCTCGAGGAGCTGGAGCAGGCGCCGGGCGAGGTGACGGTCATCCATCGCGTCCGCAGCCGCGACGAGGCCGTCTTCACCCGGGAGCTCAGCCGCAGCGCGGCCGCCCGGGGCGCCCGGTACGTCCTCGTGGAGGGACCTCGGGTGCCCGACCGGGACTCGTGGCTGCCGGCCCAGGCCGGGCACCTCACCGACGCCGGCGCCCTGCGCGAGCTGGTCGGCGACGTCGCTGACCACGACGTGTTCATCTGCGGGTCGATCGGCTGGATGGACGCCGCCGAGACCGCCGCCCGGGACGCCGGCGTCCCGGCCCAGCACATCCACCTCGAACGCTTCAGCTACTGACCCCCGGAGACGACCGTGCGCCGCATCACCATCTGGCTGCTCAGCACCCTCTCGGCCCTCGTGCTGCTCTTCAGCTACCACACCTCGACGAGCAGCGTCGCGGCCTCCTCGAGCATCGTCGGGCCGCTCCAAGGCGGCAGCGACCAGAATGCGCCCTCGGGAGCCGCCTCGGCGGGTGGCTCGGGGACCTCCGGCTCCGGGACGAGCTCCTCGGCCTCGGGGTCCTCCGGCTCGTCGGCGCAGGGCCGGTCCTACACCGGCGACGTCGTCCAGACCCGCTGGGGCCCGGTCCAGGTCCGGATCACCGTCTCGAAGGGCAGGATCGTCGCCTCCCAGGTGCTCCAGGTGCCGTGGAACAACGGCCGGGACCAACAGATCAACTCCTATGTCGTTCCGATCTACAACCAGGACGCCGTCGCCAAGCAGAGCGCGAACATCGACGTCATCTCCGGTGCGACGGTGACCTGGCAGGGGTACACCGGCTCGCTCCAGTCCGCCATCGACTCCGCCGGCCTCTGACCCGATGTCGCAGGGCACCACCTCCTCGGCACCGACCCGCCCGCCGCTGCGCCGGCGAGCCTGGGTCGAGCCGGTGATGGGGATGCCGATCTCGGTCCACGTCCGGGCGCTCGACCCGGACCGGAGCGACGTCGTCGCGGCGGTCGCCCGGGTCGGTGCCCATCTGCGCAAGGTCGATGCGGTGCTGTCCGCCTGGCGCAGCGACAGCGACCTGCTCCGGCTCCAGCACGGCGAGCTGGACCCCGGACAGGCCCATCCGTGGGTGGCCGACGTCGCGGACCTCGCGCTGCGCGCGGAGGAGCGCACCGACGGGCTGTTCCGAGCGTGGCGCGCCCGGCCGGCCGGCCGGACCTTCTTCGACCCGACCGGCCTGGTCAAGGGCTGGGCGGTCACCGGGGCCGCCGCGCACCTGGAAACCGTCGACGAGATCGCCTGGTCGATCGGCGCCGGCGGCGACGTCGTCGTGGGTGTCGGGCGGGGGTTGCGCGGGGTCGAGCCGGTGTGGCGCGTCGGCATCGAGGACCCGCGCGACCGAGGCCGGGTGGCCGACGTCGTCGAGCTCACCCGGGGCGCCGTGGCGACCTCGGGCTCGGCGGCCCGTGGCGCACACGTCGTCGACCCGCGCACCGGCGAGGGCATCGACCGGGCCGGATCGTGCTCGGTCGTCGGGCCCGACCTCACCTGGGCCGACGTCTGGGCGACGGCGGCGTGGGTCGACCCCGCCCGGGCGGCCGCTCTCCTGGCCGTGCGGGACCCGGCCTACCGGCTCATCCGCCTCTAGCCCCCCCGCTCGCGGGCGGTGCCGCGAGCGCGGCCCCCAGCGCGCCGGCCGTCGTCACCGGGCGCTCACAGACGAAGCCGCGACAGACGTAGGCCGCCGGTCCGTCGTCGACGAGCGGCCGGTCGGCGAGCAGCGGGATGTCGGCGGCATCCGGCATCCCCGCGACGAGGACGAGGCCGGGCGAGCCGGACTGACGGGCGACCGCGAGCAGTTCGTCGGCGATGATCCCCGTCCCGACGACGGCCACCTGCACCGGGCCGGCCACGGCCGCCTCGCCGACGGCGAGGGCCCACCCGGCGAAGCGGGGGTCCCGGCTGGCGAGCCGCCCGACCGAGGCCAGCGCCGACTCGGCGGCATCCCGCAGCGGGCCCGACCCGGTCAGCGCCGAACAGGTGAGGAGCGCACCGGCGAGCGAGGAGACGCCGGACGGCTCGGCCCCGTCGGACTCGCTGCGCGGCCTGAGGAAGAGACCCTCGGCGTCGGCGGCCGTGTCGTGGAACGTGCCGTCCTCGTCGCGGAAGCGGGCCAGCGCGTCGTCGAGCAGCTCGCGCGCCCCGGTGAGCCACCGCGCCTCGCCCGTCGCCTGGTGGAGGGCGAGCAGTCCCTCGGCGAGGTTCCCATAGTCGTCGGCGACGCCGTGGGCCGCACCGGTCCGTCCATCCCGCGAGGCGCGCTGCAAGCGCCCGTCGACGACGTGGTGCTCGAGGACGTATGCCGCGGCAACCCGCGCCGCCTCGACGAGGTGGGGCCGGTCGAGGAGGACCCCCACCTCGGCGAGCCCGGCGATGGCGAGCCCGTTCCACGAGGTGACGACCTTGTCGTCCCGGGCCGGCTGCGGCCGGGTCGCGCGGGCGGAGAAGAGCCGCCCGCGGACCTGGCGCCACCACAGCTCGTCCTCGGGGTCGGCGCGCAGCTGGAGGGTCGAGGTCCCGTGCTCGAACGTGCCGTGGGAGCTCACCGAGAACAGCTCGGCGGCCAGGGCGCCCTCCTCCTCACCGAGCACCTCGACCAGCTGCTCCGGCGTCCACACGTAGGTCAGCCCTTCGACCCCCCGGCCCTCGAGGATTGTGTCCGCATCGAGGGAGGCGGCGAATCCGCCCTGCGCGGTCCGCAGCTCCCGGACGACGAACTCGGCGGTCTCCAGGGCGACCCGCCGCGCGATCGGCTCGCCGGCATCGCGCCACCAATGGCCGTAGACCCGGATGAGGAGCGCGTTGTCGTAGAGCATCTTCTCGAAGTGGGGGACGACCCAGCCGGCGTCGACGGCATACCGGGCGAAGCCGCCGCCGAGCTGGTCGTACATGCCGCCGCGGGCCATGGCCTCGCCGGTCTCGCGGACCATCTCGGCCGCCTCGGGGGACCCGGTGCGAGCCCGGTGGCGCAGGAGGAACTCGAGCACCATCGACGGCGGGAACTTCGGCGCCCCGCCGAAACCGCCTCGCGCCCGGTCCCGGACCCGGCCCAGGGCGGCGACGGCCCCGTCGAGGACCTCGACGTCGATCGGGTGCGGAGCCGACGGCACGGTCACCTCCCGTAGCCGCGAGGCGATGGTCGTGCCGGATCCGACGATCTCGGCACGCTGGTCCCGCCACGCCCGTGTCACGGTGCGGAGCAGCCCGAGGAGCTGCTCGCGGGGCAGGTAGGTCCCGGCGAAGAACGGGTCGCCGTCCGGCGTGAGCAGGCACGTCATCGGCCAGCCACCGGAGCCGGTGAGGGCGGTCGTGGCCGCCATGTAGACCGCGTCGATGTCGGGTCGCTCCTCGCGGTCGACCTTGACGCTGACGAAGCCCTCGTTGAGGAGGGCGGCGACGTGGTCGTCCTCGAACGACTCGTGCGCCATCACATGGCACCAGTGGCAGGCGGCATACCCGACGGAGAGCAGGACCGGCACGTCGCGGCGGCGCGCCTCGTCGAATGCCTCGGCGCCCCACTCCTGCCAGTCGACGGGGTTGTCGGCGTGCTGGAGGAGGTAGGGCGAGGTGGCGTCGGCGAGTCGGTTGGCCATCACCCCACGGTATGCCGGGGGGCTGGGTCGTCCGGACCGGGCTCGGTGCGGCCAGGCGCCCGGCCGGCCGCCGGCCCGGCGGCGAGGTGGGTCCGGACGGCGGGGAGCAGGGCCCGGTCGAGCGGCAGCCAGTCCAGGGCGTCGAGCTCGGCCGGCGGGACCCAGCGGAGCTCGGCGTGGTCGAGGGCCGCGGGTACGCCGTCGGTGAGCCGGGCGGCATACAGCAGGAGCTCGATCCGCTCGTCCCGGGCGGTGCCGACGATCGTGTCGACATCGATGCCGACGCCGAGCTCCTCGCGGCACTCCCGCTCGAGGGCGCCCGGAGGCGTCTCGCCCGGCTCGACCTTGCCGCCGGGGAACTCCCAGCCGGGCGGGTCGTGGCGGCGGGCAGCGAGGACCCGGCCGTCCGCGACCAGGAGCACCCCGACGACCACCACGACGGCACCCTATGGGCGCCCGAGCCCCCGACGCGGCGGGCGTCGAGCGTTTCCCTGTCGCGCGCACCGGGTACCACGGCCCACGTGCCCGCCCCCACGCCACACGATGTCGACCCCACCCCGGACCTGCTCGCCGAGCCGGGCCAGGGAGCGGGAGAGGGCACCTCGTCGGACAGCACGGTCACCGTCGTCGTCGCCCTCGCGGCGAACGCCGTCATCGCCGTCGCGAAGTCGGTGGCCGCGATCGTCACCGGGTCGGCGTCGCTGTTGGCCGAGTCCGCCCACTCCTGGGCGGACACCGGCAACGAGATCTTCCTCCTCATCGCCGACCGCCGCTCGCGCCGGCCGCCCGACGACTCCCACCCTGCGGGCTACGGCCGAGAGGCCTATGTCTGGTCGATGCTCGCCGCGCTCGGGCTGTTCGTCGCCGGTGGGGCCGTGTCGGTGACGCGGGGGGTCCAGGAGCTGCTGTCGCCGGAACCGGCGCAGGACTTCCTCGTCGGCTATGTCGTCCTCGGTACCGCGTTCGTCTTCGAGGGGATCTCCTTCCTCCGGGCGGTGCGGCAGGCCAGGCCGGAGGCGGAGTACCTCGGCCGAGACGTCCTCGAGCACGTCCTCGCCTCGTCCGACCCGACCCTGCGCGCCGTCGTCTTCGAGGATGCCGCGGCGCTCGTCGGCGTCCTTCTCGCGGGCGGCGGCCTCGCGCTGCACCAGGCCACGGGGTCGGCGCTGTTCGACGCGCTCGGCTCGATCCTCGTGGGGATCGTCCTCGGCGTCGTGGCGCTGCTCCTCGTGCACCGGAACCGGCAGTTCCTCGTCGGGGAGCAGGTCGACCCCCAGATCCGGGCGGCGACGATCTCGGTGATCTGCGACCTGCCCGACGTTGACCGACTCACCTACCTCCACCTCGAGGTCGTCGGGCCGCGCCGGGTCCGGATCGTCGGTGACGTCGACCTCGTCGGCGACGCCCCCGAGCCGGACGTCGCGGTGACGCTGCGGTCCCTCGAGGCCACCCTGTGCACCTCACCGGTCGTCGTCGCCGCGACCCTCAGCCTCTCGGCGCCCGACGAGCCCTCGCTCACCCCCTGACGGCAGAGTCGTTGCGTCCGGGTTGTCGGTCGCCCCGGCGACCGACAACGCGGACGCAACGAGGGGGACGGCACGGACGGGGGCCCGGTGGGATGTCAGTCCTCGAGGGCCTTGAGCATCCTGATGTGCAGCGACAGGGTGTCCGCGTCGTCGTCCTCAGCCGCCCACAGCGCCTGCATTCCGGCATGGACGATCGACCACAGCCGCGCCTGGTCCACGTCGATCCCGGCGGCCTCGGCCGTGACCGTCAACCGGCGCCGGACCGACCACCGCAGGCCGGAACCGGTCCCGAGCTCGTCGGCCCGGTTGCGCAGCAGCGGTTGGATGTCGAAGCCGGGATGCCCCGCGAAGGGCTTGGGGTCGATGGCCAGCCACGGCTCCCGCTCGCCGGCGAGGACGTTCTCGAAGTGCAGGTCGGTGTGCAGCAGCGTCGCGTCGGCCGCGGGGTCCTCGAGCAGCTCCGCCGCGAGGCCGGCCACCCGGCTCACGACCCGCCGGGGGAGGTCGTCGCGCCGGGTGAGGCGCTCGACCTGACGCCCCACGAACCCGGACAGCGGGGGCACCGACGGGGGAGCGGGGACGTGCAGCCGGGACAGCAGCCCGCCCACGACCGCGCAGGCGGTGTCGATGTCGACCGAGCGCAGGTCCCGCTCGGGGTCGAGCCGCTCCATCAGCAGCCCACCGCGCCCGGGGTCGGCCGCGACGAGCCGGACCGCGCCGTTGCCCGCCCAGTGGCGCAGGGCCAGGTGCTCCCCGCCCCCCTCCTCGTGCGGCCAGACCACCTTGAGCGCCAGTGCCTGCCCCTCCCGCTCGACCGGGACGACGACGGCGGTCCAGCCGGTCCGGCCCGGCCCGGTCGGGACGAGGGACCAGCGCTCGAGGAGGGCGTCCAGCAACCGCGGGAGAGCGTCGGCCCAGTCCGCTCCGCTCGGGCCGGTCGAGGCGGGCAGCCGGGCGACCCGCCGCAGCCAGTCCTCCGGGACCAGGGGGTGCCGGCTCATGCAAGCCCGGGGAAGGGCGCGAGGTCGGCCCCCCACCGGTGTGTGAGCACCTCCACCCGCCCCAGCCACCAGGGCAGGTGGGCGAATGTGGCCTGCGGAGCGCCCGCGCCGAGCGGGGCGAGCGCAGCCCCGTAGGACTCGCGCAGCCGGGTGAGGACCTCGAGCGCCAGCCGCCGGGCCGCGGCGGGGGTGTGGACCGGGAACGGCAGCTCATAGCCGAGCGCCGGTGCCGGAGCCGCCCCACCCACCGTGGCGCGTTGCTGGGCGGCCAGCGACCGGACGGCCGCCAGTGAGCCGCGCGCGAGGGTCGCGTCGCGGCGCGCCGCCTGGGCGGCGACGACCTCGAGGCCGTATGCCGCGGCCCGGGTCGCGACGAGCAGCGGCACCACCGCGGCCGGGTCCGGCCAGGGCACCGGCGGCCCGCCGGCCGGGCCGGCCGGTGTGGCCGGTGTGGCCGGTGTGGCCGGTGAGGCCGGTGAGGCCGGTGAGGCGGACGCTACGCGCGGGTCCGTCGACGGGGGCTGGGGCGGCCGGCCGCCGAGGAGAACCGTCGCGGCATACCGCTGGGCGAGGAGCGCGGCGAGGGTGGGACGGAGCGCGGCATCGACCGGGTCGAACCGGCCGGGGTCCGCCAGCCCGGCCCCCTCGGCCGCCGCGAGGGCCGCAACGGCCTCGTCGGCACTCGCCGACGCTGCCGAGGGCGACGGCGTGGCGGACGTGGACGGCGTGTCGGACTCCATCGGGCTCGGCGGGGTGATGACGTCGTCGGGGACCCGGCGGGCGCGCAGCGCTGCCACGAGCACCTGGTGCTGGCGCCCGTGCAGGGTCGCCAGCGTCGAGAGCAGCGGGGTGGAGCCGGCGGCCCCGGCGGACACCGCGAGGGCGGCCGAGCCCGCGGCGGCCGCGACGAGGACGTCCTCACCGGGGACGGGCCTGCGGGGAAGGAAGGGCAGGTCGGGGGCGTCGCTCTCGAGCCGGACCCCGCAGCCGGCCAGCACCGATGCGCTGCCGACGGCGGCGAGGAGGACCGTCCGGCGCCCGACGCGGCGGCCGGGGCGGGAGGGCTCGGGCATGGGGCCGATCATCGCACGGCTGCCGGGGCACGGACGCCGTGGTTACAGTGGGGTCAGCGCCGCGGGACGTGCGCGCCAGAACTGCAGAGAGAGGACGATTCCCATGGCCGTGACCGACCGGATCCGTCCCCTCCTCGACGGTGCGCTCGACGGCTCCGGCCTCGTCCTCGAGGACGTGAGCGTGACCCCGGCCGGCAAGCGCCGCGTCGTCCGCATCACGCTCGAGCGTGCCCTCGAGGTCACCGGCGACGTCACGGATCCGATCGAGCCGCTGTCGCTCGACGAGGTCGCCGATGCCACCCGGCTCGTCGGTGCCGCCCTCGATGCCTCGGACGTGCTCGGACAGCAGGCCTACACCCTCGAGGTGACCTCCCCTGGCGTCGGCCGCCCGCTCACCGAGCCCCGCCACTTCGCCCGCAACGTCGGCCGGCTGCTCAGCGTCACCCCCATCGAGGGTGAGAAGGTCAGGGGACGGCTCCTGCGGGCCGGGCCCACCGACCTCACCCTCGACACGGCGGTGGCCGACCGGGCGGCCACCGCCCCCACCGTCCTCACCTACGCCGCGGTCTCCCGCGCCGTCGTCGAGGTCGAGTTCTCCCGGGGCGGGGCCGAACCCGTGGACCCCGCCGGGGACGGCGACGCCGAGAAGGAGAGCTGACATGGACATCGACCTTGCCGCCCTCAGGGCCCTCGAGCGGGAGCGCGGGATCTCCCTCGACGTCCTCATCCCGGCGATCGAGCAGGCCCTCGTCCTCGCCTACCACCGCACCGACGGTGCCTACAAGCACGCCCGGGCCGAGCTGGACCGCAAGACCGGCCACGTCGTCGTGTGGGCCCGCGAGGAGGTGGAGCTTCCTCCCGAGGAAACGCCGGCCGTCGCCGTCCCGGACGCTGCGGCCCACCCGGCGCAGGCCGTCCGGCCGGACGGCGAGCCCGCCACGGCGGGAGAGGGGGGCGAGGACGCCGTCGTCGAGCCGGCGCCCCCGCCGCGACCGCGCCGGGAGCTCGGTCCCGAGTTCGACGACACACCGAGCGGGTTCGGACGGGTCGCCGCCGCGACGGCCCGGCAGGTCATCGTCCAGCGGCTGCGCGACATCGAGGACGAGGCCATCCTCGGGGACTTCCGGGGCCGGGAGGGCGACGTCGTCGCCGGGATCATCCAGCAGAGCCCGGACCCTCGACACGTCACCGTCGACTTCGGGACGGTCGAGGGGATCCTCCCGCTCGCCGAGCAGGTGCCGGGGGAGAGCTATGTCCATGGCGAGCGGCTGCGCTGCTTCGTCGTCAGCGTCAAGCGCGGCCCCCGAGGCCCGCAGATCGGGCTGTCCCGCACCCACCCCAACCTCGTGCGCAAGCTCTTCGCCCTCGAGGTCCCCGAGATCGCCGACGGCAGCGTCGAGATCGCCGCCCTGGCCCGGGAGGCGGGGCACCGGACGAAGATCGCCGTCCACTCCAAGGTGCCCGGGCTCAACGCCAAGGGCGCCTGCATCGGGCCGATGGGGGCCCGGGTGCGAGCGGTGATGACCGAGCTGCACGGCGAGAAGATCGACATCGTCGACTTCGCCGAGGACCCGGCCACCTTCATCGCGGCCGCGCTGTCCCCCGCGCGGGTCTCGGCCGTCGAGATCGTCGACCCACAGGCGCGCTCGGCCCGGGTCGTCGTGCCGGACTACCAGCTCTCGCTCGCCATCGGGCGGGAGGGGCAGAACGCGCGGCTCGCGGCCAAGCTGACCGGTTGGCGGATCGACATCCGGCCGGACACCGGTGGTGAGAGCGCGGACCCGCCGCGCGCCGACGCCGCGGATACCCCGGGTGACGAGCGGTCGAGCGCCGCCGATCCCTCCCCTGGGTGAGCCGACCCCGCACACCAGGTAGACTGGGGGTGCCGACCGGGCAGATCAGTTCGGCCGGGCACTTCACATCACGCCAAGGGGTCGACTCATGGAGCCCACCCGCACGTGCGTGGGGTGCCGCGGGACGGACGGCCGGTCGGTACTCCTGCGAGTGGTCGTCGGACCGAGCGAGGGGGAGGCCGAGGTGGCCGTCCTCACGCCCGATCCGGAGCGACGGCTGCCGGGGCGCGGCGCATGGCTGCACCCGACGAACCGTTGTCTCGACGAGGCCATCCGCCGACGGGCGTTCGCCCGGGCGCTGCGTGTCAGCGGGCCGGTCGACGCCACGGCGGTGGCGGCCCACGTCGGCTCGCCCGCGGGGGCCAGCACCGTCCGACGACAGAACCGAAAGCGGGTTTGACGCTGATGAGCACCCGATGAGTACTCAGCGATGACCACCCAGCTGTAACGACGGTCCGCGCCTGTCCGGCACGGACCCAGACAGGAGAAACGTGGCAAAAGTCCGTGTGAGCGCGCTCGCCAAGGAAGTAGGCGTTCCGAGCAAGGTTCTGCTCGAGCGTCTGAACGAGATGGGCGAGTACGTCAAGACCGCGAGCTCGACGATCGAGGCACCGGTCGTCAAGAAATACCGGGAGAAGTTCCCCGTCGAGGAGGCTCCGGCCCCCGCGAAGAAGGCCCCGGCCAAGAAGGCCGCCCCCGCGGCCGATGGTGAGGCCGAGACGGCCACCCCGCAGGCCAAGCCGGCCCCGAAGACGGCCGCTGCGGCCGCTCCGGCTCCGCCGGCGGCAACGACCCCGGCCCCCGCGCCGGCTCCCGCCGAGACCCCCGCGCCGGCCCCGGCCGCACCCGATGCCCCGGCAGCTCCGGCCGCCGCCCCGGCCCCGGCCGCCCCGAGCCGACCCACCCCGTCGCAGGTGCCGGCCGAGAAGCCGGCGCCGCCGACGCCACAGGCCCCCGCGGCCCCCGCGGCCCGCGAGGGCGGCGCGCCGGCCGGTGGCTCCGCTCCCCGTCCGGCGCCACGCCCGGGCCAGCCCCGGCCGGGCAACAACCCCTACTCCTCGAGCCAGGGCATGCGCCAGGGCCGCGAGGGTGGAGCGCCGCGTCCGGGCAACAACCCCTTCGCGGCGAGCCAGGGGATGCCACGTCCGCAGAGCCGCTCCGGCGGCGCTCCGCGTCCCGCCGGTCCGCGGCCTGCCGGGGCCCGCCCCACGCCCGGCATGATGCCCGACCGCAGCGCGGTGGCTCGGCCGGGCGAGCGTCCGGCCCGTGGCGGCGGTGGTCGTCCCGGTGGCGGTGCGCGTCCCGGCGGCGGTGGCGGCTTCGCCGGCCGTCCCGGCGGCGGTGGCCGCTTCGGTGGCCCTGGTCGCGGTGGCACCCAGGGGGCGTTCGGTCGCGGTGGCGGCCGTCCCCAGCGGGGGCGGAAGTCCAAGCGCGCCAAGCGCCAGGAGTTCGAGGAGATGCAGGCACCGTCGATCGGCGGCGTCAGCGTCCCCCGCGGCGACGGCAGCACGATCGTCCAGATCCGGCAGGGCGCGTCCCTCACCGACTTCGCCGACAAGATCAACGCCAACCCGGCGTCGCTCGTCACCGTGTTGTTCCACCTCGGTGAGATGGCCACGGCGACCCAGAGCCTCGACGAGGACACCTTCCAGCTCCTCGGCTCCGAGCTCGGCTACGACATCCGGATCGTCTCGCCGGAGGAGGAGGAGCGGGAGCTCTTCGACTCCTTCAACATCGACCTCGAGATCGGGGTCGAGGCGGAGGACGACGAGGACCTTGCGGCACGACCCCCGGTCGTCACCGTGGTCGGTCACGTCGACCACGGCAAGACCCGCCTCCTCGACGCGGTCCGCAACGAGGACGTCGCGAGCGGCGAGACCGGTGGCATCACCCAGCACATCGGTGCCTACCAGATCCACCGCGAGCACGAGGGCGTCAACCGGGCGATCACCTTCATCGACACCCCGGGTCACGAGGCGTTCACCGCCATGCGGGCCCGTGGCGCCAAGGTGACCGACATCGCCATCCTCGTCGTCGCCGCCGACGACGGCGTCATGCCCCAGACGATCGAGGCGCTCAACCACATGCAGGCGGCCGACGTCCCGATCGTCGTCGCCGTCAACAAGATCGACGTCGACGGCGCGAACCCGTCGAAGATCCGCCAGCAGCTGACGGAGTACAACCTCATCGCCGAGGAGTACGGCGGCGACACGATGTTCGTCGACGTCTCGGCCAAGCAGGGGGAGAACATCGACTCCCTGCTCGAGGCGGTCCTGCTCACCGCGGACGCCGCGCTCGACCTGCGAGCCAACCCCGAGCGCGACGCCCGTGGCGTGGCGATCGAGGCGAACCTCGACAAGGGCCGTGGCGCGACGGCGACCGTCCTCATCCAGTCCGGGACGCTCCGGGTCGGCGATGCCATCGTCACCGGCGCCGCACACGGCCGGGTCCGGGCGATGCTCGACGAGCACGGCAACACCGTCGAGGAGGCCGGTCCGTCGCGGCCGGTCCAGGTCCTCGGACTCAGCGCCGTCCCGCGAGCGGGCGACACCTTCGTCGTCGCCCCGGACGACCGCACCGCCCGGCAGATCGCCGAGAAGCGCGAGGCGGCCGACCGGCAGGCGAGCCTGGCCAAGGCCCGCAAGCGGATCAGCCTCGAGGACCTCAACGAGGCCCTCGCCGCCGGCAAGGTCGACACGCTCAACCTCATCCTCAAGGGCGACGTGTCCGGCTCGGTCGAGGCGCTCGAGGACGCCCTGCTGCAGATCGACGTGGGCGACGAGGTCGACCTGCGGATCATCGACCGGGGCGTCGGCGCGATCACGCTGAACAACATCAACCTCGCCATGGCCTCCAACGCGGTCATCATCGGCTTCAACGTGCGGGCCGAGGGCCAGAACGCCGAGGTCGCCGACCGCGAGGGCGTCGAGATCCGCTACTACTCGGTCATCTACCAGGCGATCGAGGAGATCGAGGCGGCCCTGAAGGGCATGCTCAAGCCGGAGTTCGAGGAGGTCGAGCTCGGCACCGCGGAGATCCGCGAGATCTTCCGGTCCAGCAAGTTCGGCAACATCGCCGGCTCGATCGTCCGCAGTGGCGAGATCAGGCGTGGCGCCAGGGCCCGGATCACCCGGGACGGCGTCGTCGTCGCCGAGAACATCGAGGTGGCCGGCCTGCGCCGGTTCAAGGACGACGTCACCGAGGTCCGCGAGGGCTTCGAGTGCGGCATCAACCTCGGGAGCCACAACGATCTCCAGCTCGGCGACCTCATCGCCACCTACGAGATGCGTGAGAAGCCGCGCGACTGAGGGTCTGACGGCCCAGGCGCACGCCGAGCGGGCGGCATACCGGACTGGTATGCCGCCCGCTCCGCGTTCGGTGTCGACCTGCTAGGCGAACATCGCCTCGCCGAGGATCTCGCCCGGGCGGGCCCCGGGCAGCACGGCGAAGACCGCCGAGCCGACCGGGACGGTCCACAGGTTGAGCAGGTCCGCCTCGGCCAGCCGCTGCTGGACCGGGACGAACTGCCGCACCGGGTCGGCCTGGAAGGCGACGAAGATGAGCCCGGTCCGCGAGCGCTCGCCGGCGGTCGGCGCGTCGTCATAGGTGTAGGGCCGGCGGAGGAACCGCTCGTGCGGCGCCACCGCGTGCGCCCGGCGCAGGTGGGCGAAGTCGTCGATGACGGGGAAGCCCAGGTGGTCGGTCGCCGTGAGGTCGGCCGGGGCGTCGGCCGGGGCGTCGGCGGGGGCGGTGAGCGGCGCGCCGCTGTCGAGCCGTCGGCCGATGGCATTCTCCCGTGCGAGGCGGTCGGCCCGGTCCCAGGCCTCGAGCCGCATGCCGATCCGTCGCACGACCATCGAGGTGCCGTTGGCGAGCCAGGCGGGCGTGGCGGTGCCCGGTTGCCACAGCAGGGCGTCGTCGGGCCCACTCGTGTCCGGCTGCACGGTGCCGTCGACCTGGCCGAGCATGTTGCGGAACGGTAGCCCCGACCCTTGGCCGGCGTAGGGCTCGCGGAACCCCCGCTGCACCCACCGGATGGTCGCGAGGTCGCCGGCGCTCGTGATGAGCCGGCGCTGGGCGTGGGCGACGGTCACCGGCGAGTCGGCGCAGATCTGGAGGACGACGTCGCCGCCGTTCCACTGCTCCTGTAGCCGGTCGATCGTCGGGAAGGCCGGCAGCGGCGCGAGCCACGAGGGCTTCTCGGCGCCGACGACGTCGACGAGCCGAGGACCCACTCCGAGCGTCACGGTGAGCGAGGCGGTGACCGCCGCCAGCTCCGGCTCGAGGTCGGTCAGGGTCCCGCGGCCGGACATGAGCCGGTCGATGTCGTCCGTCCACACCGTGAGCAGCCGCCGGACGGCATCGCGATCGGAGCCCTCGGGCAGGTCGAGCGCGACCAACGCGGCATACGGCTGGGGTGGCTCGACGACCCCGGCCTGGCGCCGGCCCCGGAAACCGCGCGACCGCACCGTGGCACCGGCGGCGGGGATGGCCGTGGCGGCATCGGCCGCGGCCGGCCCGGCGGCCGCCCCGGCGGAGAGTCCCGCCAGGGCGCCCGCGCCGGCCAGGCCGGTCAGCCCGGACCACAGCACGGTCCGGCGGCCGGGGCCGCCTCCCGGGCCCCGTCGTGGTGTCCCGGTCATGAGGTCGGGCTGGGGTCGTACGTCTCGTTGGCGCCGGTGAAGGTGCGGATCGGCACGTCGAGGGTGACCGGGCCGGCGCTCGTCTCGAAGGTCATGGTGACCGTGTCGCCGTTCCTCAGCGGCCGCCCGAGGTCCATGAGCATGACATGGTTGCCACCGGGCGCCAGCTCGAGGCTGCCGTGCGCCGGGACGACGAAGCCACCCTTCTTCTCCTGCATCTGCATCCGGCCGTCGGTGGCCCGGACGGTCTCGTGGAGCTGGACCATCCCGGCCACCGGGGTCGAACCGGCCGTGACGGTCACGTCCGCGTCGGTGTCGTTCGTCAACGTGCCGAACATCGCCGACATCGGTGCCGACATCTCTTCGCGGCTCGCGCCCGCGCCGTCGGTCGGGCCCTTCGTCGCCGACATCGGGTGCTCGAGGTCCTCGACGGCCTTGACCCAGCCGTCCCTGAGGGTGATGGCGGTCGTGCTGGGCGTGGCGCCGGCCGTCGGGTCGGCGCCGGGCGCCGAGGCCGAGCCGCAGCCGGCCAGGCCGAGGGCCGCGACGCCGACGAGGGCGAGCACGGCCGCCCGGGCGGCCCGCGGGCGCCCGGAGGTCTTCATAGGGGAACGCATGGCTGACTCCTGTGCTGGGACCCCCACTCGCCGGTGGCTCGCCATCAGGCGGCTGCTCGGGGCGTCGCAGGGGGTGGGAATGGGGAGGGGGCCGTCGAGCCGAACGCCCGACGGTCGGGGGTCAGCGCGGCAGCGGTGGGGCTCGTGGCCCGACGGGCGCCGACCGGACGGCCTCGATGGCGCGGGCGAGCGTCCGGCCGGTGGGGACGTGTGGCACCGGAATGTCGGCGGGCCGGGCACGGTGGGGCAGCAGCGCCCGGACGACCCGCCAGAGGATCGCCTCGCCCCGGCCGAGGAGCCACGCCGTCAGGCCGGTCGCCACCGCGTGGGCGAGGAGCATCGGCGGGGTGAGGCCGAGCACGCCGCCCATCTGGGCCATGTCGGCCATCGCCGTGAGGTCCGCCGAGGCGCCGAGGGCGCCCGAGGCGTGCGCTGCCGTGACGAGGTCGAGGTCGCCGCAGTGGACGGGCGGGACGCCCTCGGCCGTGCCCGCGACCGGGGTGAGCGAGTGGAGCACGAGGTGGATGCCGAGCTGGGCACCGCCGAGGTATGCCGCGGCCCGTCCGGTGCCGAGGCGGCGCCGGGTGGCGACGAGGACGAGCGGCGTGAGAAGCAGGCCGAGCACGACGAGGACGACGGGGGTGGGGGTCCCGCCCCCGGCGGCGGCGTGCGCGACGGACCCCAGGGTGAGCACGACGCTCGCCAGCACCGCGGCGCGCAGCGCGCGCAGGGGACCGGCGGCCGGGGAGGTCATGGGCCCAGATGGTACGGACATGTGAGGGCTGGTGCACACACTGGCTAGGGTGGGTGGCTGCCCCGTCACCCGAGCCGAGGAGGAGCCGTGGTCGACCACCCGCGTGCCCAGAGGATCGCCGACCGCATCAAGACCCTCACTGCGGCCAACCTCGAGCAGATCGTCAAGGACCCGGATCTGGGGTTCGTCACCATCACCGACGTCCGGGTGACCGGGGACCTCCAGCACGCGTCCGTCTTCTACACCGTCCTCGGCGACGAGGCGCAGCGGGAGACGACGGCCGGGCTGCTCGAGAAGAACCGCGGCAAGCTGCGCTCCTTCGTCGGCAAGCAGCTCGGCATCCGGCTCACCCCGACCCTCGAGTTCATCGCGGACGCCGTCCCCGAGACGGCCGCCCACCTGGAGGACCTGCTGCGCGAGGCCCGCGAGCGCGACGCGTCGGTGGCCGCGGCGGCCGCCGCGGCGGCATACGCGGGAGAGGCCGATCCCTACCGCAAGGCGAGGGAGGCCCTCGAGGCCGAGGAGGCGGCCGCCGGCGAGCGCGCCTCGGGCGACGGCGACGCCGGCGAGCCGGGGTGAGCACCGACGGGATCCTCGTCGTCGACAAGCCGGCCGGCTGGACGAGCCACGACGTGGTCGCCCGATCCAGGCGCCTCGTCGGGACCCGCAAGGTGGGCCATGCGGGGACGCTCGACCCCATGGCGACCGGGGTGCTCGTCCTCGGGGTGGGTCGGGCCACCCGGCTGCTGACCCACCTCGTCGGCTGCGACAAGGACTACGCGGCGACGGTGCGCCTGGGCCGCGCGACGCTGACCGACGACGCCGAAGGCGAGGTGACGAGCGATCCGGGGGCGGGCGAGGTGACCGATGCCGCGGTCGACGCGGCGGTCGCCTCCCTCACCGGGACGATCGCCCAGGTCCCCAGCGCGGTCAGCGCGGTCAAGGTCGACGGCGTGCGGTCCTACCACCGGGCCCGGGCCGGTGAGGAGGTCGACCTGCCCGCTCGGGAGGTGACCGTCGCCGGCTTCGCCGTGCTCGAGCGGCGGCGGCTGGTCGTCGACGGTGTCGACGTGCTCGATCTCGACATCGAGGTGACCGTCTCCTCCGGGACCTATGTCCGCGCACTGGCCCGGGACCTCGGTGCCGCCGTCGGCTCGGCGGGGCACCTCACCGCGCTGCGACGCACCCGGGTCGGGGGGTTCACGATCGACCAGGCCCACGACTTCGACCGTCTCGTCGCGGCCCAGGGGGAGGTGATGCCCCTCGTGCCGATGGGGGAGGCGGCGGGGGCGGCCTTCGCGGTGCGCGAGGTGGACGAGACCGAGGCGCGGGCGCTCGGCTTCGGGCAGCGGATCCCGTCCGCGAGCCCGGGCCGGCCGGGACCGGTCGCGGCCCTCGACCCGGCCGGTCGGCTCGTCGCGCTCCTCGACGAGAGCGGGCCCGCGGCTCGCAGCCTCGTCGTCTTCGTCGCATCGACTTCGTAGAGTGTCCCTCGTGCATCGTTGGACCGACCCCGCCCAGACACCCGATGGCCTGCGCCCCTGCGTGGCGACGCTCGGGAACTTCGACGGCGTTCACCGCGGCCACAAGGCCGTGCTGAACGCGCTCATCGAGGTGGGGCGTCAGCGGGGGCTGCCGTCCGTCGCCGTCACCTTCGACCCGCACCCGGTCGCGGTCCTGCGACCGGACCAGGCGCCGACGCTCGTCGCGCCCGGCCGGCTGCGCGAGGACCTCATCGAGCTGACCGGCATCGACGGCCTCCTCGTCATGGAGTTCACGCCCGACCTGGCGAAGCAGCCGCCGGAGGTGTTCGTCCGCGAGGTGTTCCTCCGTGGCCTGTGCGCCACCGTCGTCGTCGTCGGCGCCGACACCCGCTTCGGCGTCCGTAACTCCGGCGACGTCTCGACGCTGCGGGGCCTCGGCGAGCAGCTCGGCTTCGAGGTCGTCGTCCTCGACGACCTCGGTGACGAGGAGCGCTACTCCTCGACGATGATCCGTCGCCTCCTCTCGCAGGGCGACGTCGCCAGCGCGGGCCGCATCCTCGGCCGCCCGCACCGGGTGCTCGGCGAGGTCGTCCACGGCAACCACCGGGGCAAGGCGATGGGCTACCCCACCGCCAACCTCGGCCCGGACTCGGTCGGCCTCGTCCCGCAGGAGGGCGTGTATGCCGGGTGGCTGACCCGGCTCGAGCAGCCCGTGGGAACCCCGGACCGGACGATGCCGGCGGCGATCTCGATCGGGACGAACCCCACCTTCACCACGAACGACCGGCGCACGGTCGAGGCCTACGTCCTCGACCGCGACGACCTCGACCTCTACGGCGAGCAGGTGATGGTCGAGTTCACCGCCCGCATCCGCCCCACGCTGAAGTTCGACTCCATCGATGAGCTCCTCGAGGCGATGGCCGGCGACGTCGCCCGGTGCCGCGAGCTCATCACGACGATCGTCCCCTGACCCTTCCGACTCCCCGACGCGGGGAGACGCGGTCAGGTGATCGGCTCGAAGCGCGCCGAGAAGTGGCGCAGCGCCGCTGGCTCGTCGACGATCCGGTAGCCCGGTAGGTCGCCGGCGACGGCAAGCACCTGCTCGCACACCTCGACGACGTAGTCCATGTGGCTCTGGGTGTAGGTCCGTCGGGGGATGGCGAGCCGGACGAGGTCCATCGCCGCCGGCCGCTCCGAGCCGTCCGGCTGCCGGCCGAACATCACCGTGCCGATCTCGCAGGTCCGCACCCCACCGATCTCGTAGAGCGCGACGGCGAGGGCCTGCCCCGGGTACTGGGTCGGCGGGATGTGGGGGAGCAGGGCCCGGGCGTCGAGGTAGACGGCGTGTCCGCCGGCGGGGCGCAGCCGCGGCATACCGAGCCGGTCCAGGGCCTCGGCGACATAGGCCGTCGAGGCGATCCGGTAGGTGAGGTAGTCGTGCGAGACGACCTCCTTCAACCCCTGGGCCAGTGCCTCGAGGTCACGCCCGGCGAGGCCGCCGTACGTCGGGAAGCCCTCGGTGAGGATGAGCAGGTTGCGGCACTCGGTCGCGAGGTCGTCGTCGTCGAGGGCGAGCCAGCCACCGATGTTGCCCATCGGGTCCTTCTTCGCCGACATCGTCATCCCGTCGGCGAGCGAGGCCATCTCCCGGACGATGTCGGGCACGTCCCGCTCGCCCTGTCCCGGCTCGCGCAGCCGGATGAACCATGCGTTCTCGGCGAACCGGCAGGCATCGAGGAAGAGCGGCTTGCCGTGCGCATGGGCCACCTCGCAGACGGCCCGGAGGTTCTCGAGCGAGACCGGCTGGCCGCCGCCGGAGTTGTTCGTGATCGTCATCATCACGCACGGGACGTCCGCGCCCCGCTCGGCGAGCAGTGCGTCGAGGGCGGCGACGTCCATGTTCCCCTTGAACGGGTGCTCGCTGCCGGGGTCGTGGCCCTCGGCGATGACGAGGTCGAGAGCCTCGGCGCCGGTGAACTCGATGTTGGCCCGGGTCGTGTCGAAGTGGGTGTTGCTCGGGACGACCTTCCCGGCCCCGCCGACGACCGAGAAGAGGATCCGCTCGGCGGCCCGCCCCTGGTGGGTCGGGATGACGTGCCGGTAGGGGAAGAGCTCGCGCACGGCGTCGGCGAAGACGAACCAGCTCGGGCTACCGGCGTACGACTCGTCGCCGTGCTGGATGGCGGCCCACTGGTCCCGGCTCATCGCGCCGGTCCCGCTGTCGGTGAGCAGGTCGATGAGGACGTCCTCGGCGTGGATCTGGAAGAGGTTGTATGCCGCGTCGCGGGCGGTCTCGCGTCGGTGCGCCGCCGTCGTCAGGTGGAGCGGCTCGACGGAGTGGATCCGGAACGGCTCGATGATCGTGCGGAACGACGGTTCGGCCGGGGTGCGCACGGCGGAGGTGGGCTGGGCGTCGGGACCGGCGGCGGTGTCGGGATGGGTGCTCATGCCGCTCATCGTGGCACTGCCTCACCTACCCGCAAGTAGGAAATCCGGGACGACCCCTCCCGACGCGCCCTCCTCCTGTGGCATCCTCTCCGCACTGGCCCCCAACGACGAGGACCGCAGATGCTCACCGCCGCTCCGCAGATCCACAGCCCGTCCGACGAGCCGATCGATCTCGATCTCATCGAGAACCGCGCCGAGAGCGTCGGCGCGCTCTTCCGCGACCGGGTGGCCAAGACGCCCGACCGGCCGGCCTTCCTCTACGCCGCCCCGCGTGCCGGCGACGAGGGCTGGGTGACGGTCACCTGGGCGCAGACCAAGCACGTCGTCGACCGGCTCGCCGCCGGCCTGGTCGCCCTCGGCGTCGAGCCCGAGCAGCGCGTCGCCATCGCCTCCAACACCCGCTACGAGTGGGCCATGGCCGATCTGGCCGTCATGTGTGTCGGTGCGGCGACGACGACGATCTATCCCTCGACGATGGCCGACGACGTCGCCTTCATCCTCAGCGACTCCGGCACCGTCGTCGCGTTCGCCGAGGACGCCGAGCAGGTCGCGAAGCTGCGGGGGATCCGGTCGCAGACGCCCGGCGTCGAGAAGGTCGTCGTCTTCGACCCCGAGGGGCTCGACCTCGGCACCGACGGCTGGGTCATCACGATGGCCGACCTCGACCGGCTCGGCGAGGCCCGGCTCGCCGACGACCCCGGCGTGATCGACGCCCGGATCGACGCGACCCGGCGCGACATGCTCGCGACGATCATCTACACCTCGGGGACGACGGGCCGGCCGAAGGGGGTGCGCCTCCTGCACGACTCGTGGACCTATGTGGCCGGGGCTGTGGAGTCGATCCGGATCCTCGGCGAGGACGACCTGCAGTACCTCTGGCTCCCGCTCGCCCACAGCTTCGGGAAGATGCTGCTCACCCTGCCCCTCCAGCTGGGCTTCGCAACGGCCATCGACGGGCGGATCGACAAGATCGTCGAGAACCTCGCCGTCGTCAAGCCGACCTTCATGGGGGCCGCGCCGCGCATCTTCGAGAAGGCGTACGGCCGGATCCAGATGACGGTGGCCGAGGAGGGCGGCATCAAGGAGAAGCTCTTCCACTGGGCCGAGGGGGTCGGCCGCGAGGTCAGCACGCTGCGTGAGCAGGGCCGGAACCCGACCGGGATGCTCGCCCGCAAGTACGCCCTGGCCGACAAGCTCGTCATGACGAAGATCCGCGAGCGGTTCGGCGGCCGGATCCGGTTCTTCATCTCCGGCTCCGCCGCCCTCAACCAGGACGTGGCCCGCTGGTTCGACGCGATGGGGCTGCAGATCGCCGAGGGGTACGGCCTGACCGAGTCCAGCGCCGCGACCTTCGTCAACCGGCTCGCGGCATACCGTTACGGCACGGTGGGCTGGCCGTTCCCCGAGACCGAGGTGCGCATCGCCCAGGACGGAGAGGTCCTGCTGCGCGGCCCCGGCATCATGGAGGGCTACCACAACAACCCGGAGGCGACGAGCGAGGCGCTGACCGACGAGCGGTGGTTCCACACCGGCGACATCGGCGAGATCGACGAGCGCGGGTTCCTCAGCATCACCGACCGGAAGAAGGACCTGTTCAAGACCTCCGGCGGCAAGTACGTCGCCCCGTCCGCCATCGAGTCGACGTTCAAGGGGCTGTGCCCGTACGTCAGCCAGTTCGTCGTGCACGGCGCGGAGCGGAACTTCGTCTCGGCGCTGATCACCCTCGACCCCGAGGCGATGGCCGGGTGGGCCGGCGCCAACGGGATGGAGGGGCGCCCGTACGACGAGGTCGTCGCCTCGCCGCAGGCCCGGCAGATGGTCCAAGGCTACGTCGACCAGCTCAACGCGGGCCTCAACCGGTGGGAGACGATCAAGAAGTTCACCATCCTCGAGCGCGACCTCACCGTCGAGGCCGGGGAGCTCACCCCGAGCCTCAAGCTGCGGCGCAAGGTCGTCTCGGACAAGTTCAAGGGCCAGCTCGACGCCCACTACGACACCTGAGACGCCCGGCGCAGGAGGCGCTCAGTCCTCGACGAGCGGCACGAACAGGTAGGACCCGTGCTCGCTCGTCGAGGTCTCGCCGGACGCGGAGCGCTCGACCCGGAGCAGCCGTCCCGCGACGGGGATGACCAGGACGCCGCCCGGCGCCAGCTGCCCGAGCAGCGACTGCGGAACCCGCCCCGCCTGCGCCGAGACGAGGATCCGGTCGAACGGCCCGTCCGACGGCGAGCCGAGCACACCGGGGGTCGCCGCGGCGACCCGTGCCCACGGCATACCGGCCCGGTGCAGGTTCGCCGACCCGAAGGCGAGCAGCTCCGGCACCCGCTCGATGCCGAGGACCGAGCCGGTCGGGCCGGTGAGGTGGGCCAGCAGCGCCGTCGTCCACCCGGAGCCGGCGCCGACGTCGAGCACCCGCTCGCCCGGCCGGACCGCGAGCAGCTCGAGTGTGGCGGCCACGGTGCGCGGCTGGCTGTTGGTCTGGCCGTGCCCGATGGGAAGCGGACCGTCGTGTGCCGCCCGGCGGCGGTCGCGACGCCGGAGGAACCCCGAGCGGGGGACCTGGGCCATCGCCCGCTCGACCCGGCGGCGTGCGTCCTCGGCCATGCCCTCAGTCTGCTCCCCGCGCCGACCGGCGGCGGACGTGGTTTGGGCTCGGGCAAGGCCCCACTTACCCTTGGGTCCATGACCGGACAGTCCCGTTTCGCCGACCTCGAGCCACTGCTCGAGCGGGTGAGCAAGCCGATCCAGTACGTCGGCGGCGAGTTGAACTCGACCGTGAAGGACTGGGACGTCGCCGGGCAGGAGACGGTCCGGTGGGCGCTGATGTACCCCGACGCCTACGAGGTCGGGGTGCCCAACCAGGGCGTCATGATCCTCTACGAGGTGCTCAACGAGCGTCCCGACGCCCTCGCCGAGCGCACGTATGCCGTGTGGCCGGACCTCGAGGCCCTCATGCGTGAGCACGGGGTGCCCCAGCTGACGGTCGACGCGCACCGCGCCGTCCGGGACTTCGACCTGCTCGGGGTCTCGTTCTCGACCGAGCTCGGCTACACCAACCTCTTGACGGCACTCGACCTCGGGGGCATCCCGCTCCATGCCGCGGACCGGGCCGACGAGGACCCGATCGTCGTGGCGGGCGGCCATGCCGCGTTCAACCCCGAGCCGATCGCCGACTTCGTCGACGCGGCCGTCGTCGGCGACGGCGAGGAGGCCGTCCTGGCGATCACCGACCTCGTGGCGGCGTGGAAGCGCGAGGGGCGTCCGGGCGGCCGCTCGGAGCTGCTGCTCCGCCTCGCCCGCACCGGCGGGGTGTACGTCCCGGCGTTCTACGACGTGAGCTACCTGCCCGACGGGCGGATCCAGCGGGTCGCGCCGACCGTGCCCGGCGTGCCCTGGCGGGTCGCCAAGCACACCGTCACCGACCTCGATGCGTGGCCCTACCCGAAGCAGCCGCTCGTGCCACTCGCCGAGTCCGTCCACGAGCGGATGTCGGTCGAGATCTTCCGCGGCTGCACCCGGGGATGCCGCTTCTGCCAGGCCGGGATGATCACCCGTCCGGTCCGGGAGCGCTCGATCACCGGCATCGGCGAGATGGTCGAGCGGGGCCTCGCCGCGACCGGCTTCGAGGAGGTCGGGCTGCTGTCGCTGTCCTCGGCCGACCACAGCGAGATCGCCCCGATCACCAAGGGCCTCGCCGACCGCTACGAGGGCAGCCAGACCGGGCTGTCGCTGCCGTCGACGCGCGTCGACGCCTTCAACATCGACCTCGCGAACGAGCTGACCCGCAACGGGCGCCGCTCCGGGCTGACCTTCGCGCCGGAGGGCGGCAGCGAGCGGATCCGCCGGGTCATCAACAAGATGGTGACCGAGGAGGACCTCATTGCGACGGTCTCCGCGGCCTACGGGGCCGGCTGGCGGCAGGTCAAGCTCTACTTCATGTGCGGGCTGCCCACCGAGACCGACGAGGACGTCCTCCAGATCGCCGAGGTCGCCAAGCGGGTCATCGAGACCGGCCGCCAGGTCAGCGGTCGCCGGGACATCCGGTGCACCGTGTCGATCGGGGGGTTCGTGCCGAAGCCGCACACGCCGTTCCAGTGGGCGGGACAGCTCGGCGCCGAGGAGACCGACGCCCGGCTCGAGAAGCTCCGGGCGGCGATCCGCTCCGACCGTCGGTACGGCTCCTCGATCGGGTTCCGCTATCACGACGGCAAGCCCGGCATCGTCGAGGGGCTCCTTTCCCGGGGCGACCGTCGGGTCGGCCGGGTCATCGAGGCCGTGTGGCGTGACGGTGGCCGGTTCGACGGGTGGAGCGAGCACTTCTCGTACGAGCGGTGGATGGCGGCCGCGGACCGCGCGCTCGCGGCATACGGGGTCGACGTCGGCTGGTACACGATCCGCGAGCGCGACGAGGCCGAGGTGCTGCCCTGGGACCACATCGACTCCGGGCTCGACAAGGAGTGGCTCTGGCAGGACTGGCAGGACGCCCTCGGCGAGCACGAGGTCGAGGACTGCCGGTGGACGCCGTGCTTCGACTGCGGCGTGTGTCCGCAGATGGGCACCGAGATCGAGATCGGCCCGACCGGCAAGACGCTGCTGCCGCTCACGGTGACCGGCGGCGCGGGGGCTGCTCGGAGCGGCGCCTCGGCGACCTGAGGCGGTCGCGGTCCCCGGGCCCGGCCCCGCTGCCGGCTCGCAGCCGGCACTTCACCCCGCAACCTGGCACTTCACCCCGGGAAGGTTCCCGGGTGAAGTGCCACTTTCCCGCCTCAGGCGGGAAAGTGCGGGCCGCGGTCACCAGAGGTGCATCGAGCGGTCGAAGATCCCGGCCAGGTCCGCGGCGGTCACCGGCTTCGGTGACATGGCCAGCAGCCGCTGCTGCTGGAGCGAGCCCTCGACGAGGTCGTCGATGTCGGCCGAGGCGTAGCCGACGCTCGCGCATCCGTCCGGCAGACCCATGTCGCGCATGAGGCCGATCAGCACGCGCGGGAGGATCTGCACATCGTCGGCGCCGTCCGCAGCCGTCCCGCTCGGGTCGAGCAGCCGCGCCGCGCGCAGGTGCCGTCCGGGGTCGGCGTCGAAGGTGAACCGGAACGCCTCGGGCGCGGTGAGCGCGACGGCCATCCCGTGCGGCACCATCGCCTCCTCCGGCGGGTAGCCCACCGGGCGGAAGTCCCGCACCCGCCCGGCGATCGGATAGGCGTTGGCATGCGGGATGTGCACCCCGGCGTTGCCGAACCCCATCCCGGCGAAGGTCGCCGCCAGCGCCATCTGCTCCCGGGCCTGGCCGTCGTCCCCGTCGCGCACGGCCCGCCGGAAGGACCCCGCGAGCAGCCCGAGCGCCCTCTCGGCGAACATGTCGGCGATCGGGTTGGCCCCGCAGTAGGGCACCCGCTCCTCCGGTCGCTTGTGCTCGTATGCCGCGTACGGCCGGGCCGTGTAGGCCTCGAGGGCGTGGCAGAGGATGTCCATCCCGGCCGCGGCGGTCACCTCGGGGGGCTGGGTCATCGTGAGATCGGGGTCGACGACGGCGAGGGTGGGCCGCAGGCGCGGGTGGCTGATGCCGGTCTTGACGTGCTGGGCGAGGACGTCGAGGACGCAGATCGTCGTGCTCTCCGAGCCGGTCCCGGTCGTCGGCACGGCGACGAGCGGACGCAGCGGCTCGGTCGGCGCCCGGCCCTCGCCGACCGGGGCGTTGACGTAGTCCAGGAGCGTGCCCGGATTGGTCGTCAGGAGGTTGACCGCCTTGGCCGTGTCGATCGACGAGCCGCCCCCCACGGCGACGTAGGCGTCCCACGGCCCGTGCTCCACCGCATACCCGATGGCGGCCTCGAGGCTGGCGTCCGTCGGCTCGACGTGCACCTCGTCGAAGACGTGCGCATCGAGGCCGTATGCCGCCATCGCGTGGGCGAGGCGGGCCGGGGCACCGGTCGCCGCCACCCCAGCGTCGGTCACGACGAGGACACGCCGCGCGCCCAGCCCGGCGAGCTCGTGGCCGAGCTGCGTCGTGGCGCCCCGGCCGAAGACCAACCGGGGGGCACCGTAGGTGAAGACCGTCTCGGGGACGGTCGGCAGGGGATGGGTCGCAGCCATGCCTCAGTGTGTCCCATGCCCTTCCGGAACGGCCCGGGGGCGGGCCCGCACGGTGGCAGGATGTGCGCCGTGGCGGCAGCGCGGCAGCATGGCGGGGGTGGACGCTCCATCCTCGGGAACACGGCGCGCCGCCGGGACCGGGCGCCCGACCCAGACCGGGGGCGGGAGGCGGCCAAGCGGATCGCGATCGCCGTCGGCGCCGTCGTCGGCGTGACGATCCTCGGGACGGTCGGCTACCTGCTCCTCGGCTTCGGGCCGCTCGACGCGCTCTACCAGACGGTGACGACCGTCTCCACGGTCGGCTTCCGCGAGATCCAGCCGCTCGGCACGGTCGGCATCGCCTTCACGATCGTCCTCATCATCCTCGGCGTCGGCACCGTGCTCTACAACCTCGGCGTGCTCGTCGAGGCCGTCACCGAGGGCCACCTGTTCGACTACCTGGAAAGGCGCCGGATGGACAAGCGGATCGCCGGGCTCGCCGGCCACGTCATCATCTGCGGCCACGGCCGGGTCGGGAGGTCCTCGGCCACGCACCTCGCCGCGATGGGCCATGACATCGTTGTCGTCGACAGCGACCCGGCGCGGGTCGAGGGGCTCGAGGTGCCGCACCTCGTCGGCAACGCCCTCCAGGACCAGACCCTCCGCGAGGCCGGCATCGAGAACGCCCGCGCGCTCATCTGCGCCCTCGAGTCCGACGTCGACACCGTCTACCTCACCCTGTCGGCGCGGGCCCTGTGCCCCGACCTGGTCATCATCGCCCGCGCCCGCACCATCGACACGAAGGACAAGCTCGTCCTCGCCGGGGCGACCCGCGCGGTCAACCCGCAGCTCATCGGCGGCCGACGGATGGCGATGTTCGCGCTGCACGGCGACGTCGCCGAGTTCCTCGACGGCGTCATGCACGACGAGGAGCTGGACTACCGGGTCGAGCAGGTCCGGATCCACGAGGGCAGCCCCTACATCGGTCGCACCGTCGGCGACATCGACATCGAGGGCAGCGCGGGCGCCGTCCTCCTGGCGACCCGCAAGCCGGACAAGGGAGCCTTCGTGCCGCACCCGGACCCGGGGGAGCCGGTCGAGCTGGGGACGACCCTCATCGTCCTCGGCCGGGCCGAGCAGATCAGCCAGGTGCGCGCGCTCGGCCACGACTGAGCACCCGGTTGCGCCGCCCATGACTTTTGTCATGGGCCGCCCATGACGGATGTCTGGGGCGTGCCGGGCCGGACCGGGTTCAGGTGGTCAATGGCTGTGTCCCTCAGCCGACTCCACCACATCTTGGAGGCACCATGTCACGACTGACCCGGGCGGCACTCGCCGTCCTGGGCGTGGCCGCCCTCGGCGCAGCGACCGCTGCGACGGCGACGGCCGCACCGTCGAAGAACCACGTCCTGCCCGGCAGCGTCCCATCGTGGGCCAACGCCGCCCACCGCGCCGGCTCGACGTCCGCGTCGAGCAGCGTCACGTTCCGCGTCTACCTCGACTACAGCGACCCCGCTGGCGCCGCGGCATACGCCTCGGCGGTGGCGACGAGGGGCAACCCCGACTTCGGCCGCTTCCTCAGCCCCGCGCAGTTCCGGGCCCGGTTCTCGCCGAGCCCCGCGAGCGTCAACGCGGTCAAGTCCTGGCTGCGGTCCGCGGGCTTCCACGTCGGCGCCGTCCCCTCGAACCGCAAGTACGTCGAGGCCACCGGCACCCTGGGCCAGGCCGCGACGGCATTCGACACGAGCTTCGCGACCTTCTCCGTCGAGGGCAAGACCGTTCGCTCGAACACGACCCCCCTCGTGGTCCCCTCCTCCCTCACCGGGGTCGAGGGCATCGTCGGTCTCGACGAGAGTCAGACCCTCGCACACAGCGACAAGACGACCCCACCACCGCCGGTCTTCGTCAACGGCAAGCCGTGCTCGGACTACTGGGGCCAGAAGACGGTGAGCAACACCTCGACCCCGGACGGCACCGTCCTTCCCGACACGCCCTCTGCCTTCGCGCCGTGTGGCTACGTCGGGGCCCAGCTCCAGGGGGCCTACGGCCTCAAGGACGCGATCGCCGGGGGCACCGACGGCTCGGGCGTGACCGTCGCGGTGATCGACGCCTACGCGTCGCCGACGATCGCGAGCGACCTGTCGACCTACTCCTCGGACCACGGCCTGCCGACGGCGCACCTGAAGCAGATCGTCCCGCCCGGCACGTACAACCGCCCGGAGAACCCGGCCCAGGACCCCCAGGGCTGGTCCGGTGAGGAGACGCTCGACCTCGAGGCCGTCCACACGATGGCCCCCGGTGCCGACCTCGTCTACCTCGGCGCGCCGAACAACTACCGCGACCTCGACGCCATCATGAACAAGGTCGTCGACCGCCACCTCGCCGACATCGTCACGAACTCCTACGGGTACGGCGGCGAGGCGCTCCCGTGGGGGACGATCAAGCCCCAGCTCGACACCCAGATCCAGGCGGCGGCCGAGGGCATCTCGCTCTTCTTCTCCTCCGGCGACTCCGGCGACGAGACCGGAGGCTCGGGCAACGCGGCCCAGGCGACGCCGGACTGGCCGGCCTCCAGCCCGTGGGTGACCGCGGTCGGCGGCACCTCGCTCGGGGTCACGGCCGGCAACAGCCGCCTCTTCGAGCTCGGCTGGGAGACATCGCGCAGCACCCTGACCGGCGACAACCCGCCGGCGTGGGGCTCGCGGACCTACCTCTACGGAAGCGGTGGCGGGACCTCGCGGCTGTTCACCCAGCCGGACTACCAGGCGGGCGTCGTGCCCGACACCCTGGCGACGGCCGACGGCGCCCGCTCGCAGAGGATGCGGGTCGTTCCGGACGTCTCGGCGCTCGGTGACCCCACGACGGGGATGCTCGTCGGGCAGACGCAGACCTTCCCCGACGGCCACGCGGCCTACAGCGAGTACCGCATCGGCGGGACGAGCCTGTCCTCGCCCCTGTATGCCGGTGCGATGGCGCTCGCGGTGCAGCAGGCCGGCCATCCCTTCGGTCTGGCGAACCCGGCGCTGTACGCCGCCCAGGGCGCGTCGTACGACATCACGAAGGCGGACCTGTCCGCCTACCCCGGTGCCGTGCGGGTGGACTACGCGAACTACGTCGACAACTCCGACGGGTACCTGTACTCGGCCCGGTGGTTCGACGACGACTCCTCGCTGACGATCCACGTCCGGCCGCAGTACGACGACGTCACGGGCGTCGGCAGCCCGAACGGACAGGCCTGGCTCGACGCCGTCGCCGGCTACGGCGGCTGACCCTGCGTGCCAGTGTGGCGGCCGGCTCATCCGAGGGGGTGGGCCGGCCGCTCGCCGTTGCCCGGTGCAGTCAGCCGACGAGATCCCCGACGACCTCCCGGAAGACCGCGGTATGCCGGTCGACGTCGGCCCGGCTCGTCTCGGGGCACATGAGGGCCATGTTGTGGAACGGCGTCATGAGCAGGCCCCGGTTGGCCAGGGCGAGGTGGAGGTAGGCGTCGAGGTCGCCGTCGGCGGCCGCCGCCGACTCCTCACCCGAGCGGGGGGACGGCCGGGCGAAGCGGTACTCGGCGCGTGCCCCCAGCCGGCTGACCGACCAGGGCACGTCGAGCTCGTCGAGAGTGGCCTGGACGCCGGCGGCGAAGGCCTCGGCCAACCCCGCCATGCGCTCGAAGGCGGCCGGGGTGAGGACCTCGCCGAGCGTCGCCCGCATCGCCGCGGTCGACAGGGCGTTGCCGGCGAGGGTGCCGCCCACGCCGCCGACGTCGACGATGTCGGCCTCGCCCGCGTCCGTGTGGCGAGTGACGGCCTCGGCGACCTCGGTGGAGAGGCCGTAGGCGCCGCAGGGGATGCCGCCCCCGATCGACTTCCCGATGACGAACACGTCCGGCTGCAGCCCCCAGGCGCTCGTCGCCCCGCCCCAGCCGGCGGAGAAGGTGTGCGTCTCGTCGATCATGAGCAGGCTGCCGTGCCGGGTGGCGAGGTCGCGCAGCCCGTCGAGGAAGCCGGGCTCGGGCAGGACGATCCCGATGTTCGTCAGAGCCGGCTCGGTGAGGATCGCCGCGACATCGCCGTGGGCGAGCTCGCGCTCGACGGAGGCCAGGTCGTTCCACGTCGCGACCCGGGTCGTCTCGTGGAGGGGGACCGGGGGAGCGACGTTGCCCGGACGCGAGACCGCCCGGCCCTGCGGACCGGGCACGGCGAAGGTCTCGTCGACCGAGCCGTGGTAGCAGTAGGCGAAGACGAGGATCTTCGAGCGGCCCGTCGCCAGGCGCGCGAGCCGGACCGCCCACCGGTTCGCGTCGGTGGCCGAGAGGGTGAAGCTCCACAGCGGCATACCGAAGCGGCGGGTGAGCTCCTCGCCGACCCACTGGGCGTCCTGCGTCGGCAGCATCGTCGTCACCCCGCCGAGCTCACCCATCCGGCGCTGGACGGCGGCGAGGGTCGGGGCGGGGGAGTGGCCGGCCATCGCGCCCGTGTCGCCGAGCGCGAAGTCGACGTAGGTCCTTGCGTCGACGTCGGTGACCCGGTTTCCGTGGGCCCGGTCGAGGTAGAGCGGGAAGCCGCCGCTCCACATGTTCATCCACGTCATCGGCACGCGACCGAAGAGGTTGCCGGCCTGCGCGTGGAGCGCGCGGCTGCGGGGATGGGAGTCGGTGTATGCCGCCTGCTCGCGGGCGAGGAGGTCGGCGAGCCGGGTGCGGTCGAGGGACGTCATGGTGCGCAATCTAGCCATACGAGAACTCCGTCGGGGGTCTGCCGACCGGTCGAGGTGCGCCGCCGCCGGCGGATGGCGCATACCCTGGCCGCATGGCACGCCAGCGCACCCCCGAGGGGCCACCCCCGCCGCCCCCGGTCCAGAAGCTGCGACTGCGCTATGCCCGGCGGGGCCGGCTCCGCTTCTCCTCGACCCGCGACTTCGGGCGCAGCCTCGAGCGGGCGCTGCGTCGGGCCGAGGTGCCGATGGCCTACTCGGCCGGCTTCCACCCTCATCCGAAGATCTCCTACGCCAACGGGGCGCCGACGGGGGCGGCGAGCGAGGCGGAGTACTTCGAGCTGTCCCTGGCCGAGCGGGTGGACCCGCAGTCGGTGCGGGTCGCGCTCGACGACGCCCTTCCGGCCGGCCTCGACATCGTCGAGGTCGTCGAGGCGGGCCCGGGATCGCTCGCCGACCGGCTCGAGGCGAGCGAATGGCGGTTCGAGCTGCGCGGGACCGCCGAGGCCGACGCCGTCGCGGCGGTCGCGACGTTCCTCGCCCGGGAGCGGGTCGAGGTGAGCCGGATGTTCAAGACGGGCCCGAAGACCTTCGACGTGCGAGAGCCCGTCGTGTCGATGAGCGTCCTGCCCGGTGTCGAGCCACTCTGTGCGATACTGCGGGTGGTCGTACGGCACACCACACCGTCCGTGCGCCCCGATGACATCCTGACCGCTCTGCACGCAGTCTCCGAGCTCTCACCGCCGGTCCCACCCCTGGTGATCCGGCTGGCACAGGGCCCCCTGCTCAGTGCAGAGGCCGGGGTGGCCGACCCCTTGGCCACCGACAAGGAGGTCGTCGGCACCTGACCGGTGCCGCGCCCCCCGCGCGAGCCGGCCGGATGCAACAAGTGACTTCCGTGTCGACGCGGTCGACACGATGCCACCGCACCACGCGGTCGGCGGGCGGTCCCGAGCCGGGGCACGTCACCGGTGTGGCGCCGGCCTCGTGGGTGAGGAAGGGGCCACCAATGGCGTCCGACGAGACCACGACCGACCAGCCCGCCACCGCCGGGACCTCCGGTGACGAGCAGGTCACCAAGCCCAAGCGGTCCCGGCGGCGGGCCACGAGCGGCACGGTGACGCCCCCGCCGGCCGGGCCGAGCGGTGCGCCCGCCGCGTCGGTGCCGACCGAGTCAGCCGCGTCGAGCACGGCCGAGCCGTCGAGCACCGCCGCGCCGGCGGAGAAGCCGGCGGCCAAGGCCGCGAAGAAGACCCCGAAGAAGGCGGCCAAGAAGGCGGCGAAGAAGGCCACCGCCCCGACGGACCCCGTCGAGGGCGACGCGGGGGCCGCGGCCGGGCCCGCCACCGAGCCGGAGAAGCCGAAGCGGACCCGCCGGGCGAGCAAGAAGACGGCCGCCTCTCCTGCCTTCGAGCCGGGCGCCGCCGACGACGGCGCGCAGGATGCCCCCTCCGCCGACGCTGCGCAGGATGCCCCGCCCACCGGCGCGGGCGGGACCCTCGGCCTCGTCTTCCAGGCCCCGGACCCGGCGAACGCACCCAAGCGCCGGCGGGCCAGCGCGCCCGCACAGGCACCGGCCGAGCGATCGGCCGACGACGCTCCTCGCGACGACGGCCAGGACGGTCGGGCCGGCGCGGCGCAGCAGGACACCGCCGCCGAGGCCGAGCTCCCCGATGCCGGCGGCGAGGACGCAGCGGCCGACGGGGACGACGAGGAGCAGTCCGGCTCCGCTCGCCGACGCCGGCGTCGGGGCGGACGCGGCCGTCGCGGTCGCGGCGGCTCCGGGGACGACGGCGGCTCGGACGGCGAGGGCGAGGAGCAGTCCGGCTCCGGCCGGGGCGAGAAGGACGCCGGCGGCTCGGGCACCTCCGCCGAGCGATCCGGTTCCGACGCGGACGCCGAGGACGGCGAGAGCACCTCGAGCCGGCGCCGGCGCCGGCGCCGGCGCAGTGGCTCCTCCGACGACGGCGACAACCCGCCCGGCACCGTGACGAAGGTGCGCAGCCCGCGCAAGGACCGCGAGGAGCCGCAGGCCGTCAAGGGCTCGACGCGGCTCGAGGCCAAGAAGCAGCGCCGACGCGAGGGCCGCGAGGCCGGGCGGCGCCGCACGATCATCACCGAGGCCGAGTTCCTCGCCCGGCGTGAGAGCGTCGATCGCGTCATGGTCGTCCGCGGCGTCGGCGACCGCACCCAGATCGGGGTCCTCGAGGACGGCGTGCTCGTCGAGCACTACGTCTCCCGTGAGACGACCGCGTCGATGGCCGGGAACGTCTATCTCGGCCGGGTCCAGAACGTCCTGCCGTCGATGGAGGCGGCCTTCGTCGACATCGGCAAGGGCCGCAACGCCGTCCTGTATGCCGGTGAGGTCAACTGGGACGCCGCCGGCCTCGAGACGAACGCCCCGAAGCGGATCGAGAACGCCCTCTCCTCCGGAGACACCGTCCTCGTCCAGGTGACCAAGGACCCGATCGGGCACAAGGGCGCCCGGCTCACGTCGCAGATCTCGCTGCCCGGGCGGTTCCTCGTCTACGTCCCAGAGGGCTCGATGACGGGGATCTCCCGCAAGCTCCCCGACACCGAGCGATCCCGCCTCAAGGCGATCCTCAAGGAGGTCGTGCCCGACACCGCCGGCGTCATCGTCCGGACCGCGGCGGAGGGTGCCTCGGAGGAGGAGCTGCGCGCCGACGTCGAACGGCTGAGCAAGACGTGGGAGGCGATCGCCAAGCAGGCGCGGTCCGCCGCGTCGAAGAAGGCCTCGGCCGGCGGCGCCCCGGTCCTCCTGCACGGGGAGCCGGACCTCACCGTCCGGGTGATCCGGGACGTCTTCACCGAGGACTTCGCCTCGCTCGTCGTCGCCGGTGAGCGTGCCTGGACGCAGGTCAACGGCTACGTCAGCGACGTCGCTCCCGACCTCGCCGACCGGGTGACCCGCTGGACGTCCGAGGAGGACGTCTTCGGGCACTACCGGATCGACGAGCAGCTCGCCAAGGCGATGGACCGCAAGGTGTGGCTGCCCTCGGGCGGCTCGCTCGTCATCGACCGCACCGAGGCGATGACGGTCATCGACGTCAACACCGGCAAGTTCGTCGGCTCGGGGGGCAACCTCGAGGAGACGGTCACGAAGAACAACATCGAGGCCGCCGAGGAGATCGTCCGCCAGCTGCGGCTGCGGGATGTCGGCGGCATCATCGTCATCGACTTCATCGACATGGTCCTCGAGTCGAACCGCGAGCTCGTCGTGCGCCGGCTCCTGGAGTGTCTCGGCCGCGACCGGACGAAGCACCAGGTCGCCGAGGTGACCTCGCTCGGCCTGGTCCAGATGACCCGCAAGCGGGTCGGCTCCGGCCTCATCGAGGTCTTCTCCGAGCCCTGCGACCACTGCAGCGGTCGTGGCATCGTCGTCCACAGCGAACCGGTCACCCGCGGTGGGTCCGGCGACGGCGGGTCCGGCGGGGGATCCGGCTCGAGCCGCTCCTCGCGCCCGGGCCGGTCCACCCGCGGACGGGCCGCGACGGAGGAGCCCGCCGAGGAGCGCACCCCCAACGGCCCGACCCCCGCGCAGATCGCGGCCGCCGCCCACGCGGCCGCCATCAAGGGGGTCGCCGGAGAGCCGACCGAGGACGACGTCGCCGACCTCGTCGTCCCGGTCGGGCAGGACCAGGAGCCGCAGGCCGTCGAGCAGACCGAGGCGCCGCCGGTGCGCACCCGCCGCAAGCGTGGTCGCGTCGTCGCCCCGGCCGGGCCGCCCAAGGCCGAGGAGGGACAGCCGGCGCCGGACCAGGCCGAGGAGGGAGAGCCGGAGCCGGACCGGGCCGAGGAGCGCCCCGTCGGGCAGGACGACCCTCCGGCTGATTTGGCCGGCGACTCGCCCGACCGGTAGGCTAGAACGTCGGTGCGCCCACCGAGCCGATGTCCTGCGCCTGCAGGGTCGCTATCGGCCGGTCGACCCAGAGAGTGCGCCCCCGCACAACGAAAGTGAGTCCCAAGGTGTACGCGATCGTCCGCGCAGGTGGCCGGCAGGAGAAGGTCTCCGTCGGTGACACCCTGCTCATCGACAAGATCGGTGAGCCCGGTGCCAGCATCGAGCTGACCCCCGTCCTCCTCGTCGACGGCACGACCGTCACGAGCGACGCCGCCGCCCTGTCCAAGGTCACGGTCACCGCCGAGGTCCTCAAGGCCGCCAAGGGCCCCAAGATCACGATCCTCAAGTACAAGAACAAGACCGGCTACCGCAAGCGTCAGGGTCACCGTCAGCCGCTGACCCAGGTCAAGATCACCGCGATCGACGCCTGATCGCCCAGAGACTCACGAGGCAGGTACTCCCATGGCACACAAGAAGGGCGCGTCCTCGACCCGCAACGGGCGGGACAGCAACGCGCAGCGGCTCGGCGTCAAGCGCTTCGGCGGCCAGGTCGTCGGCGCCGGCGAGATCATCGTCCGCCAGCGCGGCACCCACTTCCACCCGGGCGACGGCGTCGGCCGCGGCGGGGACGACACCCTGTTCGCCACGGTCCCCGGAGCGGTGACCTTCGGCACCAAGCGCGGCCGCAGGGTCGTCAGCGTCCTGCCGGTGGAGATCGCCGAACAGTGACGCGCCCCGTGGCGGGCCGAACCCGACCACGGACCACAGCACAGCACACCACTGCGCAGGGGCGGGCCGAGCGGCTCGCCCCTCGCGCGTTGCCGGACGGCATACCGTCGGCCCACCGGACCCCACGAGGAGGGCGACCCGCATGACGACGTTCGTCGACCGCGTTGTCCTCCACGTCGCCGCCGGCAACGGCGGCCACGGGGTGGCCTCGGTCCACCGGGAGAAGTTCAAGCCGCTCGGCGGCCCGGACGGCGGCAACGGCGGCCGCGGCGGTGATGTCATCCTCCGGGTCGACCCGCAGTCGACGACGCTCCTGGACTACCACCGCAGCCCGCACCGCTCGGCGACGAACGGTCGGCCAGGAGCCGGCGACGAGCGCAACGGTGCCGACGGCGAGGACCTCGTCCTCCCGGTCCCGGACGGAACCGTCGTCACGACCGCCGACGGTGAGGTCGTCGCCGACCTCGTCGGCGCGGGGACCTCTGTCGTCGTCGCCCGCGGCGGCCGCGGCGGTCTCGGCAACAAGGCCCTCGCCTCGCCGCGGCGCAAGGCGCCGGGGTTCGCCCTCCTCGGTGAGCCGGGCGACCGGCTCGATGTGGTGCTCGAGCTGAAGAGCCTCGCCGACGTCGCCCTCATCGGCTTCCCCTCCGCGGGCAAGTCCTCGCTGGTGTCGGTCCTCTCGGCCGCCCGGCCCAAGATCGCCGACTACCCCTTCACGACCCTCGTGCCCAACCTCGGCGTCGTCACGGCGGGGGAGGAGCGGTTCACCGTCGCCGACGTCCCGGGCCTCATCCCGGGCGCCAGCGAGGGCAAGGGCCTCGGGCTGGAGTTCCTCCGCCACGTCGAGCGCTGCTCCGTGCTCGTCCACGTCGTCGACTGCGCCACCCTCGAGCCCGGTCGCGACCCGATGACCGACCTCGACGTCATCGAGGCAGAGCTCGCCGCGTACGTGCCCGGCCAGACCCTCGGCGGCCGGCCGCTCGCCGAACGCACCCGCGTCGTCGTCCTCAACAAGGCCGACGTCCCCGAGGCCCGCGAGCTGGCCGAGCTGGTCCGGCCGATGCTCGAGGAGCGCGGCCTCGAGGTGCGCATCGTCTCGGCCGTCGCGCACACCGGCCTGAGGGAGCTGACGTTCGCCCTGGCTCGACACGTCGCGTCGGCCCGGGCGCAGGCCGAGGCCGGGATCGTCGAGCGCCCCCGCGTCGTCCTGCGGCCCGCGGCGGTCGACGACACGGGATTCACCGTCGAGACCGAGCGCACCGTGGACGGCGAGGTGTTCCGCGTCGTCGGGGACCGCCCCACCCGCTGGGTGCGCCAGACCGACTTCAGCAACGACGAGGCCGTCGGCTACCTCGCCGACCGGCTGGCCCGGCTCGGGGTCGAGGAGGCCCTCTTCGCCGCCGGCGCGGTGCCCGGCTCGACCGTCCTCATCGGGCCGGCCGACGACGCCGTCGTCTTCGACTGGGAGCCGACGATGTATGCCG
The DNA here is from genome assembly GCA_963728395.1 of uncultured Actinomycetota bacterium. Taxonomy (GTDB): domain Bacteria; phylum Actinomycetota; class Actinomycetes; order Actinomycetales; family Dermatophilaceae; genus CAVSJJ01. Next base: position 869,718 of record CAVSJJ010000003.1, on the reverse strand, counting down.
GCGCCGAGCTGCTGAGCGGCCCGCGCGGCTCCGACGTCCGGTTCGAGGACCACCGACGCAAGACCCGCGAGGAGAGGCGCGAGGAGTTCCACGCCCGCAAGGACGCCCAGACCGCCGCCCGGGACGAGCTGACGGCCGAGCGGCACGCCGGGCACTGGACCGAGCAGGACGACGATGCCTGACCTGGAGTCACGGCTGCGCCGGGGGGTGCGCGATGCACGGCGCATCGTCGTCAAGGTCGGCTCGTCCTCGCTCACCAGCCCCGACGGGGGGCACCTGGACCACACCCGGATCGTCGACCTCGTCGACCTGCTGGCCGCCCGCCGCGCCGGCGGGGCCCAGGTCGTCCTGGTCTCCTCCGGCGCCATCGCCGCCGGCATCGGACCGCTCGCGCTCGGGCGACGCCCGGGTGACCTCGCGACCCAGCAGGCGGCGGCGAGCGTCGGGCAGGGAGCCCTCGTGGCGGCATACCAGCAGGCCTTCGGGACCCACGGCCTGACCGTCGGGCAGGTCCTCCTCACGGCCGATGACGTCACTCGGCGGGCCCACTACACGAACGCGCGGCGAACCCTCGAGCGGCTCCTCGAGCTCGGCGTCGTCCCGATCGTCAACGAGAACGACACCGTCGCCACACACGAGATCCGGTTCGGTGACAACGACCGGCTCGCCGCCCTCGTCTCCCATCTCGTCGGGGCCGACGCGCTCGTCCTGCTCACCGACGTCGACGCGCTCTACAGCGGGCCGCCGCGCCGCGCGGGCAGCGTCCGGGTGCCCGTCGTCGGCTCGGCCGCGGAGCTGGCGGCCGTGACGATCGGCGGCTCCGGGTCCTCGGTCGGACGCGGCGGGATGGTGACGAAGGTCGAGGCGGCCGGGATCGCCGGCGCGGCGGGGGTGCCGACCCTGCTGACCCGGCTCGAGGACGCCGCGGGCGGCCTGGCCGGGGAGCGGGTCGGGACGGTCTTCGCCCCGGCCTCGGCGACGAAGGCCTCGCGCAAGCTGTGGATCGCCCATGCCACGACGGCGCGGGGTCGCCTCGTCGTCGACGACGGCGCGGCCGCCGCGGTCGGCAGCAGGCGCAAGTCCCTCCTGCCGGCCGGGATCGTCGAGGTGCACGGCACGTTCACCGAGGGGGATCCCGTCGACGTGTGCGGTGTCGACGGGGCGGTTCTCGCCCGCGGGCTGGTCAACTACTCCTCGGCCGAGCTCCCGGGGCTGCTCGGTCGCAGCACCCGCGACCTCGCCCGCGAGCTCGGCCCGGCCTACGAGCGCGAGGTCATCCACCGCGACGACCTCGTCATCCTCTGACCCTCGGCCCCACCGCCCCCTGCACGAATCTCTGCTAGCAGAGGTTCGTGCCAAACGGGGGTGTTGCAACACCCCCGTACTGCAGCAACCTGTCCGTCGGCGCGGGGCCCCCCGACCGGGGCAGCCGGGTCAGCGGACCCGGGTCACCTCGAACTGCATCCGGGGGGCGGCGATCTCCTCCTGGCTCTGGACCAGCTGCAGCTCGCGTCGACCGGACTCCAGGGTCCGCGAGAGCAGGTCGAAGACGCTGGAGACGGTCCGGCCCAGCGCGACGCCCGCGTCCTGGGTCCGCAGCAGGTGGGCGGTGAAGAGGGCGGCGGTGACGTCACCGGAGCCGTTGGCCTTGATCGGCAGCCGCGGGGTCTGGACGAGCCAGGCCCCGTCGCCGTGGACGGCGAGCATCTCCACCGTCCCCTCCGGGCGGTCCGGACGCAGCACGCTCGTGACGAGGACGCTCGACGGGCCCATCGCCCGGGCCCGCTCGACGGCGTCGAGCACCTCCTCGAGGGTCTCCGGCTCGGTCTCGGTGAGGAAGCCGAGCTCGAACTGGTTCGGCGTGATGAGGTCGGCCTGCGGCACGACCCGCTCACGCAGGAGGACGGGGATGGCCGGGTGGACGAAGCAGCCGCTGACGGCGTTCCCCATGACCGGGTCGCACGCGTAGATGGCGGCGGGATTGGCCGCCTTGACCCGAGCAACCGCGTCGAGGATGACCTCGCCGATGTCCTCACCGCCCTGGTAGCCGGACAGGACGGCGTCGACCTCGGGGAGCGCGCCCCGCTCCTCGACGCCGCGCACGACGTTGCCGACGTCATGGGCGCTGAGGTGGGGGCCGCGCCACTCGCCGTAGCCGGTGTGGTTGGAGAAGTGGACGGTGAAGACCGGCCACACCTCGACGCCGAGCCGCTGCAGGGGGAAGACGGCCGCACTGTTGCCGACGTGGCCGTACGCGACGGAGGACTGGATGGACAGGATCGTCGTCACGACCCCATTGTCGGGTATGCCGCGGCCCGCCGTCCGCCTCGACCGGGCCCGAGTCCGCCGCCGGGTGGTTCCGAGCCGACCCGGCTACGCTGGGCCCCATCGCCGGGCGGCATCGGCCGCCCACTCCCTCGCCGGGTCCCGGGCCGCGGCGGTGCGGGAGCGCACCCGGACCAGGAGGCTCCATGTCCCTCGGCCTCGGCGCCATCGTCGTGGGCGTCCTCGCGATGCTCGTCATCGTCGCCGTCGCCGTCCTCGTCATCGTCCTCGCCTCGGCGGGACGGGCGAGCAAGGACCGCGACGGGGCGCCGCCGACCGGCCCGGCGGGGCCGACACCGCCGCAGCGCTGAGCGCGCTGCCCGGACGGTGGAAGGAGACGGCCACCGGGCCGCTCCGCGGCATACGCTGAGCGGCATGGCAGACCAGGCCCTCGACGCGGCCCGCGAGCAGGTCACCACGCTCGCGGAGGCCGCCCGCTCCGCCGCCCGCATCCTCGCCCTGATCTCCCGCGCCGAGAAGGACGCCGCGCTGCGCACCCTCGCCGACGCCATCGACGCGGCCACGCCGCGGATCGTGGCCGCCAACGGCGAGGATCTCGAGCGGGGCCGCAGCGCCGGAATGGCGGCCGGCCTGCTCGACCGGCTCTCCCTCGACGAGGCCCGCGTCGCGGGCGTCGCCGACGCCGTGCGGGACATCGCTGCCCTCCCGGACCCGGTGGGTGAGGTCGTGCGCGGGTCCACGCTGGCCAACGGTCTCCAGATCCGCCAGATCCGCGTCCCCATGGGCGTCGTCGGGATGATCTACGAGGCCCGTCCGAACGTCACCGTCGACGCGGCCGGGCTCGGCCTGAAGTCCGGCAACGCGGTCATCCTCCGTGGCGGCTCGGCGGCCGCCTCGACGAACCGCGCCCTCGTCGAGGTCCTGAGGGCCTCGCTCGCCGCCCAGGGGCTCCCCCCGGACGCCGTGTCGCTCCTCGAGGGGGGGCACGAGGTGGTCACCGCACTCATGACCGCGCGGGGACACGTCGACCTGCTCATCCCGCGCGGCGGCGCGCAGCTCATCGAGGCCGTCGTCACCGGGTCGAGCGTGCCCGTCATCGAGACCGGCATCGGCAACTGCCACGTCTACGTCGACGCGGCCGCCGACCTCGACAAGGCTCTGGCGATCACCCTCAACTCCAAGGTCCAACGCCCGAGCGTCTGCAACGCGGCCGAGTCCCTCCTCGTCCACCGGGACGTGGCCGACGCCTTCCTGCCCGAGGTCCTCGTCGCGCTCGACGGCGCCGGGGTCGTCCTCCACACGGATGCTCGGGCCGGCGCCGGCGCCGACGCGGCCGGCGTGCCGCACCTGGCCGCGACGGAGGAGGACTTCGCGACCGAGTACCACGCCCTCGAGATGAGTGTCGGGGTCGTCGACGACCTCGACGCCGCCCTCGCGCACATCGCCCGGTTCGGCTCGGGGCACACCGAGGCGATCGTCACCGAGAGCCGTTCTGCCGCGCGACGGTTCATGGCCGAGGTCGACTCGGCCGCGGTCATGGTCAACGCCTCGACGCGCTTCACCGACGGTGGCGAGTTCGGCTTCGGGGCCGAGATCGGCATCTCGACCCAGAAGCTGCACGCCCGCGGCCCGATGGCCCTGCCGGAGCTGACGACGACGAAGTGGGTCGTCGAAGGTGACGGTCAGGTCCGCGCCTGATCCGACTCCTCGAGACTGTCGCTGGCGACGAAGTAGGCCGGACGCCCCTGGAGCTGGGTGTACATGCGCCCGACGTACTCGCCGAGGATGCCCAGGCCGAGCAGCTGGACCGCGCCGACGGCGGCGACGATGACGACGGTCGAGGTCCAGCCGGGCACGGTCTCGCCGAGCAGCCGCGCCACGAGGGCCGCGAGGAGGATGACGAGGGCGGCGAGGCCGCCGGCGAGGCCCATCCAGGTCGCGAACCGCAACGGCGTGGTCGAGAAGCCGGTGACCGCGTCGATCGAGAGCCGGATCATCCGGCCCAGGGGGTACTTCGTCCGGCCCGCGGCCCGGGGGTCGCGGCGGTACCCCACCGAGGTCGCCGGGAACCCGAGCGCCGGCACGACGAGACGCAGGACCCGGTGCTGCTCGGGGAGGGAGTTGACCGCGTCGATGGTCGCCCGGGACATGAGCCGGAAGTCGCCGGCGTCGGCGGGGGCGTCGGTGCGCGAGAGCACCCGCATGACCCGGTAGAAGGCGTGGGCGGTCGTCCGCTTGAACGTGGAGTCCGAGCTGCGGTCGGATCGGACGGCGTAGACGACGTCGACGTGCTCGCTCAGCGCCGCCTCGACGAGCTCGGCGAGCACCTCGGGCGGGTCCTGGAGGTCGGCGTCGAGAGTCGCGACGAGGTCACCCCGGGCCCGGGCGAGCCCGGCCGACAGCGCCGCCTGGTGCCCGGCGTTCGTCCGCAGCCGCAGGATGCGCAGCTCGGGCCAGTCGCGACGCAGCCGCTGGAGGACGACCGGGGTCGCATCGGCACTCCCGTCGTCGACGACGAGCACCTCGTATGCCGTCCCCAGCCCGTCGAGGACCGGCCGGAGCCGCTCGGCGAAGAGCGGGAGAACGGCCTCCTCGTCGAAGGCGGGTACGACGACACTGAGCGCGGGCCGGGTCGGCGTCTCGTCGGTCGCCATGCGGGCCAGCCTAGAGGACGGACGCACCCTGCCCGGGCCGGATGGAACAGGAGGGCCCCCGACGTATGAGATCGGGGGCCCTCAGCTGGTTCGGGGCTGGCCCTCCAGCAACGGGTCGGTCAGCCGGGCGGTCTGGCCACCCGGCGAGCCACGCGACGGTGGCGCCACCCCACTCGCGCGGGGCGGACTTCGACCCGGGCCGTCGGCCGCGGAGACACCCCCGCCGCGTCGCCAGCGAGGTGGGAGAAGAAGAGACCCCCACAAGACCTGGTCGGGACGCCCCGACCCGGGATGGTGCCGCCGTTATCCGCCCGACCCGCACCCGCCAGACGACCCCGGCCTGGGCCAGCCCGTTTGACGCGTGCCTCACCAGTTGTAGTGTGAAAGCCGTTGCACGGCAAGGAGTTCGCGGGAGGAAAGTCGGATCGTGAGGTAGCCGGTCCGGTCGTCCACAGGCTCTCTTGGGAAAACGCCGAGATGTGCACAGGGGTGTGGACGGGGTCGGTGGACAACCGGGGCCGGTACGCTGTCCCCCATGCCGTCGTCTGTCGCTGGTCTCATCGCCGCGGAAGCCGCCCACTCGCTTCCCATGCCGAGCTATCTCTTCGGCGTGCTCGCCCTCGTCGGGTTCGCCCTCCTCCTCGGGGTGACCTGGGCCTTCCGGGGGGCGCACAACAAGTACGGGCCTCCGGCACGGCATACCGACGACGGGGACTCCGAGCACTGAGCGCCGGCCACTTCCGCCTCGGCGTGATGGGTGGGACCTTCGACCCCATCCACCACGGCCACCTCGTCGCCGCGTCCGAGGTCCAGTCGCTGTTCGGGCTGGACGAGGTCGTCTTCGTCCCGACCGGACGCCCCTGGCAGAAGGCCGAGCGGGAGGTCAGCCGTGCCGAGCACCGCTATCTCATGACGGTCGTCGCGACGGCGTCGAACCCGCGCTTCACCGTGAGCCGGGTCGACATCGACCGTCCCGGGCCGACGTACACGATCGACACCCTGCGCGACCTCAGCCGGCAGCGTCCGGGGGCCGAGCTGTTCTTCATCACCGGCGCCGACGCCCTCGCCCAGATCCTCTCCTGGAAGGACGCCGACGAGCTGTTCGAGCTGGCGCACTTCGTCGGGGTCACCCGCCCGGGCTACCCCCTGTCCGAGACCGGGCCCGCCGACCGGGTCACCCTGCAGGAGGTCCCGGCCATGGCCATCTCCTCGACGGACTGCCGGGAGCGGGTCGCCGCGGGGGAGCCGGTCTGGTACCTCGTCCCCGACGGCGTCGTGCAGTACATCAACAAGTACGCCCTGTATGCCGACCGCCGGTCCGGGCCGCTGCCGGTGACCGCCACCGGCCGGGCCGAACCGCCGGACCCGGCCTCCACCACCGATCCCGATCCCGACCCCGAGGAGACCCGTGGCCGCCACTGATCGCTCCGTCCAGCTCGCCCGGGCCGCGGCCACCGCGGCCGCCGACAAGCTCGCGACGACGATCAACGGGATCGACGTGTCCGAGCAGCTCGCCCTGACCGACGTCTTCGTCATCCTCTCGGCGTCGAACGAACGCCAGGTCGGTGCGATCGTCGATGCGGTCGAGGAGGCCCTGCGTGGGCTGGATGCCAAGCCGGTGCGCCGTGAGGGGGCCCGGGAGGGGCGGTGGGTCCTCATCGACTTCTCCGACATCGTCGTCCACGTCCAGCACGACGAGGAGCGGGAGTTCTACGAGCTGGACCGGCTGTGGCGGGACTGCCCGTCCCTCGACCTCGGCGCGGCCGGCACCGAGCAGCGCGGCCGCGGCCCCGCCGCCTCCTGAGCGCGCTCGCGATGTCCACTCCGCGCCGACGGATCGTCGTCCTGCGCCACGGCGAAACGGTCCACAACGTCAGGAGCATCTGGCAGGGCCAGCTGGACAGCGAGCTGTCCGACCTCGGCGTCGCCCAGGCCGAGGCGGCCGGGCCGGCGCTGGCCGCGCTGCACCCGTCGCGGATCGTCTCCTCCGACCTCAGCCGCGCCGCCCGGACCGCCGAGGCGGTCTCCCGGGCCTGCGGCATCCCGCTCGCGTTCGATGCGCGGTTCCGCGAGATCCACGCCGGCGCCTGGCAGGGACTGTCGACCGAGGAGGTCATCGAGCAGTTCCCGGACGAGCGGGCCGCCGTCCTGCGTGGTGAGGACATCCCGCGGGGCGGGACCGGCGAACGGATGTCGGACGTCGCCGAGCGCGTCCGGGAGGCGCTGGAGGACCTCCTCGCAACGATGGAGCCCGGTGAGTGCGTCATCGTGGCGACGCACGGCGCCGCCGGGCGCGCCGTCACCGCCGTCCTGCTCGGGCTCGACCAGCAGGTCGCGTGGCGGATCCTCGGCGCCTTCGGCAACTGTCACTGGGCCGAGCTCGCCGAGGGCGAGCGCGGCTGGCGGATGCTGACGTGGAACGTCTCCGCCGGCACCGAGAGCAACGACGGCACGCCTCCGCCGTAGGGCGACGCCCCGCGATTTGGGCGCATGCGTCGTCATGGGTAGACTTCCGCAGGCCCCTTCGGGGGACCCGTTCGGGGCTGTAGCGCAGTTGGTAGCGCACCTCCATGGCATGGAGGGGGTCAGGGGTTCGAATCCCCTCAGCTCCACCAACGGCTCGGGCCGCGTCCAGTTCGGACGCGGCCCGAGGCATGTCCGCGGGCCAGGTCCTCGTCGGGGGTCGACGAAGGCCACGAGCCGGGCGCCGTCGGCGTCCGCTCCCTGTCGGTCTGTCGTCCGAAGACCGCCGCCACACCGAGACAGGCACCTCGGTGAACCGAGGTGCCTGTCCATGTGGTCGGGTCCTGCTCCACTGGCCGGGGTGGGGGGAGGAGTGCTGCGAAGTGAGGCGTCAGCATGCAGCGCCGGGGGGGAGATGGCGCTGCGAGCGACCGATCACGGCCAGAACCACTCCGACTCTCGAAGCCTCGGCTTGACGTCGGACGCGAGGCGAACCGACGGGGTGGACCGAGGGAGCCGGAGACGTCCCTGTGGCGCGGTGACCGTGGTGGCGGTCAGCCGTGCCAAGGTGATGCCGAAGATACGGCCCATGACGCTCCTTCGGAGGCGATGCCACTGGTGGCAGTTCCCGATGGTTGTTGGCGGTGGGGGATGCCCGTGGGTGGCGGTTTCCACTGCCGTTGTTGCTCCTCCAGAGTGCCCGCTGCGCCGGCCCCCACGCATCGGCTGTTGGGTGGCCCTTTGTGGGAACACCGAACGATCCCCGCATCCACCGAACGGACGACCCAGCCAGGGGGTGGCGATGCCTCCCCGCCGCCACCGACCGCCGCGTCCCGTGGTCTCATGGGTGGCGTGACGGCCGTGGACAGCGACCTCGACGAGGGCCCGACGAGGCGCGGGGAGTCCATGCCCTCGCCGGGACCGGGCGGGCCCGTCCACCGGGGGGTGGACGTCGAGGTCCTCATCGTCGGGGCAGGGCTGAGCGGGATCGGCGCGGCCTGCCGACTGCGGGAACGGCTGCCGCACAAGCGGATCGCCATTCTCGAGGGTCGGGAACGGCTGGGCGGCACGTGGGACCTGTTCCGCTACCCCGGCATCCGGTCGGACTCGGACCTGTACACGCTGAGCTATCCGTTCCGGCCCTGGACCGAGCCCGGCGCCCTGGCCAGCGGTGAGGCGATCCTGCGCTACCTCAGGGAGACGGCCGAGGAGGCAACGATCTCGGACGACATCCGTTACGGCCAACACGTCACGCGGGCCGCCTGGGACGGCGACACCGGCACGTGGTCGGTGACCGCGCAGTCACCCGAGGGCACCGTGCGCCATACCTGTCGGTTCCTCTACCTCGCGACCGGCTACTACCGCTACGACTCCGGCCACGCCGTGACCTTCCCGGGGCAGGAGGCCTTCACCGGCCCGGTCATCCACCCGCAGCACTGGCCCGAGGACCTCGACCTGGCCGGTCGCCGGATCGTCGTCATCGGCAGCGGCGCGACCGCGGTGAGCCTCGTCCCTGCCCTCGCCGACCGTGGCGCCCGGGTGACGATGCTCCAGCGCAGCCCCTCCTACCTGGTGTCCCTTCCGGGCGTCGACCACGTCGCACAGTCCCTTCGGCGGCGGCTGCCGGAGCGTGCGGCATACCGCCTCACCCGTGCCAAGCACGTCGCGACCAACGTCGCGAGCTACGAGCTGATCCGGCGGTTCCCCCACGCCGCGCGCCGCCTCCTCATGGCCGGGGTCCGGCGGCGGCTGCCCGAGGGGTTCGACGTCGCCACCCACTTCGGCCCGAGCTACGACCCCTGGGACGAGCGCCTGTGCGTCGTCCCCGACGGCGATCTGTTCCGGGCCGTGTCGTCCGGCCGGGCCGAGGTGGCCACCGACACCGTCGACCGGTTCACGGCCGAGGGCATCACCCTCACCTCGGGGCGCACGCTGGACGCCGACATCGTCGTCACGGCCACCGGGCTGGCCCTCGAGGTGGCCGGTGGGATCGACCTCAGCGTCGATGGCCGGCCGGTCCGGATGAGCGAGGAACATGTCTACAAGGGGCTCATGCTGAGCGATGTCCCGAACCTCGCCTGGTGCGTCGGCTACACGAACAACAGCTGGACGCTGCGCGCCGACCTCGCCGCGATCTACGTATGCCGCCTGCTCGCCCACCTCGACCATCGCGGGCTGACGACGGCGACGCCCCGCTTCGACGCGGTGGGGGTGAGCGAGCGACCGCTGCTCGACCTCACCTCGGGCTACGTCCGCCGGGCCGAGGCGATCCTGCCGAAACAGGGCGAGCGCGCGCCGTGGCGGATGCGCCAGAACTACCTTCGCGACCTCGTGACGATGCGTGCCGGCCGGATCGACGACGGCCGGCTCGAGCTGGGTCGCGCGGGCCGTCGGGGACGCAGGACGCCGGGGGACGGGGTGGACGCGCCCGCCGGTGCGACGACGTCCGCGACGGGGCCCGAAGCTGGATGAGGCAGGTCGCGCGGCCCCGTGGTCAGGACCGATCGGCCGGCACGACCCGGGCGTTCCAGCGCCACGGCCGCCCCCGGGTGGCGTCGGTCCGCCCCGTCGCCGCGAGCAGGTCGTGCCACGGCCGGCCGGTGCGCACGACGCCGGGAAAGATCCGGTCGAGCACCCGCTCGGCGACGACGCCGTCCGGTGCCCAGTCCGCGCCGACGGTCCGCAGGATGTCCCACGCGTGGAGGGTCGTCTCGGCGAGGCCCATCGCCGCGAACCCGGTCGCGTCCGTCGGCCCCCACGGGTGCCAGCCGATCCGGGCGGGCGGACAGGTCTCGACGACGGCCGCGAAGACGCCGCTCATCGCATCGAGACTTGTCGCGATCGCGCGAGAGCCGCCGGACGGCTCCGGCCACACCCAGAAGGTCGGCCCGTCGGGCCGGCCGTACGGTGCCTCCGCCAGCGGCGCGTAGTCGCTGCCCGTCCCGTGGGCTCCGCTCACCTGCATGGCGTAGCCGAGCTGGTCATCCAGCAGGTGGGCCGCCGTCTCCCGACAGGTCCATTCCAGCCCGGTCGCCGTCCGCTCCCACGTCGCGTCCGGCAGCGCGGCGAAGCGCGGGTGAAGACCCTCGGCGACGGCGCGGATGTCCGCCGCCCACCGGACGCCGTCGCCCGGTCCGGCGGCGGGGGTGTCCTGAGCAACGGTCATGGAGGTGACCCTAGGCGCGACCCGGTCCCGCCGCCCAGCGGATTTCCGGCGCGCCGACTGGCAGGATGCCCGGGTGGCCGTCGTCGTCTGGTGGGTGCTCGCCGCGGTCCTGGCCGTGCTCGACTGGTATGCCGTGGCAACCCTGGGCCGACGCCTCGAGCAGGTGGCCAAGCCGGCGACGATGCTTGCCCTCATCGGCGCCGCATCGGCGATGGGAGCGGCAGGATCGCCGTCCGGGCGGCTGCTCGTCCTCGCCCTGGGGCTCGGCCTGCTCGGTGACCTCCTCCTCCTCGGGGACCATCCGACGAGGTTCCTTGCCGGCCTGGGCGCCTTCCTCGTCGGCCATCTCGCCTACGTCGGTGGCTTCGTCCTGCTCGGGCTCGACCGGCCGTGGTGGGGCCTGCTCGGGGTGGCCGCGCTGGCTGCCGGGTCCGTGCCGGTACGATGGGTGCTCACCGCGGCGCGCCGCGAGGGCGGGGCGGCCCTGGCCGGCCCGGTCGCGGCATACGTCCTCGTCATCGGCGCGATGACGGTCCTGGCCTGGGCCACCGGCAGCGTGCCGGCCGGGATCGGGGCGACGGTCTTCCTGGCCAGCGACACGATCCTCGCCCTGGACCGGTTCGTGGCGCCGCGACGCTGGGCGGGCCCCGCCGTCATGGTGACCTACCACCTCGGGCAGGCCCTCATCGTCCTCGGGGTCCTGCCCGCCTAGGTTCGCGCCCGTCGAGCGTCGCACGGGAGGTGACCCGTGGCGCGAGCCGACGGCGTCGAGCCCGCTCGTGCGTCCAGCGGCGCGACGTAGGGTGACGGCCATGGCAGCGGGGACCGGCGGCGGGTGGCGGGGCCGCCGTCGGCGGCTTCTCGTCGCCGCCCTCGTCCTCGCCGGGGGCGCGGTCGGCGTCGCCGGGCCGTGGGTCTGGGTCCGGATCGCCTCCTCCGGCAAGTCGTATGCCGCCGCCGACGTGCCCCGGACCCCGGTCGCCATCGTCTTCGGCGCCGGACTGCAGCCGGACGGTGGCCCCTCGAGGTTCCTCCGCTACCGGCTCGACATCGCGCTGCAGCTGTACCAGCAGGGCAGGGTCGAGGTCATCCTCGTCTCCGGCGACAACCGGACGAGCGACCACGACGAGCCGACCTCGATGCGGGACTACCTCGTTCGCAAGGGCGTCCCGCAGGAGCGGATCGTGCGGGACTACGCCGGTCGGAACACCTACGACACGTGCGTGCGCGCCCGGCGGATCTTCTCGGTGCCCTCGGCCGTCCTCGTCACGCAGGCCTACCACCTGCCCCGGGCGCTGGCCCTCTGCAACGCGGTCGGCGTGCCCGCCGTCGGGGTCCCCGACGAGGAGGCGGCCCGCAACTACCCCGGGCTCGTGGTGTCCTACGCGCTGCGCGAGATCGGGGCCGACGTCAAGGCGGTCTGGGACATCGTCTCCGGCCGGGAGCCGGTCCTCGGCGCGCCGGAGAGCTCGGTCACCGACGCGCTGGCGGCGGCCGGGAGCCTGGGCTAGCCGCGCCCCGGCTCACCCACTCCGGAGCGTCACGATGGGCACCTCGGCCGGAGCGCCGACCCGGACCGGTGGCCCCCATGCCCCGGCTCCGCGCGAGGTCACCGTGGGAACGTCGCCGAGCGTCTGCAGCCCCTCGACCATCGGCTGCTGAAGCGGCACGAGGTAGCGGAACGGCCACAGCTGCCCACCATGGGTGTGACCCGACAGCTGGAGGTCGACGCCCCGCCCGGCCACCGCGAGGGCCTGGCGCGGCTGATGGGCGGCGAGGAGGACGAACGACCCCGCGGGCACCCCGGCCAGGGTCGCATCGTAGTCCGGGGCGAAGGGTCCGGATCCGTCGTGGTCGTGGACCCCGGCGAGGGCGATCGTCGAGGAGCCCCGGGTCAGGGTGATGGACTCGTTGGCGAGGACATCGACGCCGAGGGCCTCGAAGACGCGGACCCAGTCCGCGGTATCGGCATACATCTCGTGGTTGCCGGTCGTGGCATAGACCCCGAGCGGTGCTCGCAGGTCCGCGAGCGGGGCGACCTCCGGTGCGTATCGGGCGGAGGACCCGTCGACGAGGTCACCGGCGATGACGACGAGGTCCGGCCGCTGAGCGTTGACGAGGTCGACGACGCGGCGGGTGAAGCCGGCATCGCGGACCGAGCCGGCGTGCAGGTCGGTGACGAGCGCGACCCGCGTCCCGTCGAATGCCGCGGGCAGCCGGGCTGAGCGCACCTCGAACGACGTCGCCGACGGGTGGGCCGCCTCCCACACCCCCACGCCGGTGACGAGGACCGCCGCGGCCGCGACGAGGGGGGAGGCCACCCGGTTGACCCGTCGGCGCAGGGCGCGTCCGCGGTGCTCCGTCCGGGCGCGGAGCCAGATCGCCACGCAGCCCAGCCACACGGGAGCGAGTCCCATCGCGAGGTAGAGCCAGCCGGCGAGCCACAGCTGACCCGCCCAGACGAGGGGTCGGGCGGCGGCCGGGGACAGGCTCGTCGTGCCGACGTCGACGAGGGTGAGGACCGCCGCCGTCAGCAGGAGGACGGGGACGGCCGCGGCATACCGCACCCATCGCGCGGACCACCCCGGCCCGACGAACAGCCGGTGCCAGATGAAGGTCGGGGTGCCGACGAGGACGAGGAGGGGGACGAGGAGGAGGAGGCGCACCGGGAACGGCCCGGTCGCGTCAGGCGGGCCCGGCGAGGGCCGCCGAGACGTCGGCCTCGATCGTCGCGGGTTCGGTCTTGGAGGCGTAGCGGCCGAGCACCCGTCCGTCGCGGCCGAGCAGGAACTTCGTGAAGTTCCAGGTGATCCGGCCGCCGAGCAGCCCGCCCTTCTCGCCCCTCAGCCACTGGTAGAGCGGGTGGGCGCCCTGGCCGTTGACATCGACCTTCGCGAACATCGGGAAGCTCACGCCGTAGTCGAGCGAGCAGAACTGCGCGATCTCCTCCTCGGTGCCCGGCTCCTGGCTCATGAACTGGTTGCACGGGAAGCCGAGGACGACGAAGCCCTCGTCGCGGTGCCGGTCGTAGAGCGCCTGGAGACCGGTGTACTGCGGCGTGAAGCCGCACTTGCTCGCGGTGTTGACGACGAGGACGACCCGACCGGCGTACTCGGCCAGGGGCTGCTCGTCGCCGGTGATCATCCGGGCGGAGAAGTCGGAGAGGGTGGGCATGGGCACATCCTCACACGGGTCGCGGGGACCGGCCCCGGAACCGCTGAGGGTCGCGGGGTGGGCTGCGGTACCCTGTGACCCATGACGAGGCCCCTGCTCCTTCGCTAGCCGCGCAGGCCGTTCGGCCGCGCGGCGACCCCTCCTGCGTGAGGGGTTTTTTCATGGGAGCAGCCCGACACCGACGAGGACGTGATGAGCACCGAGACCCCGCATCGCTACACCGCCGAGCTGGCCGGCCGGATCGAGCTGGCCTGGCAGGACAGGTGGGAGACCGAGGGGACCTTCCATGCCCCCAACCCGGCCGGCCCGTGGGCCGAGCCCGAGAAGGTCGGGCGCTTCGCCGAGCATCTCCTCGTCCTTGACATGTTCCCCTACCCGAGCGGCGCCGGGCTCCACGTCGGCCACCCGCTCGGCTACATCGCGACCGACGTCTACTCCCGCTTCAACCGGATGCTCGGCAAGAACGTCCTGCATGCGCTGGGCTACGACGCCTTCGGCCTGCCGGCCGAGCAATATGCCGTCCAGACCGGCCAGCATCCGCGCAAGACGACCGACGAGAACATCGCCATCATGGCGCGCCAGCTGCGCCGGCTCGGCCTCGGCTTCGACGACCGGCGCACCTTCGCGACGATCGACCCCGACTACTACCGCTGGACCCAGTGGATCTTCGTCCAGATCTTCAACTCCTGGTACGACGAGACCGCCCCCCGTCCGGACGGCAGCATCGGCCGGGCCCGGCCGATCGCCGAGCTCGTCGATCAGTTCGTCTCGGGCGAGCGATCCACGCCCGACGGCCGGGGGTGGGCGGCGCTGACCGCGGCCGAGCAGGCGGCGGCCCTCGACGACCACCGGCTCGTCCGCTCGGTCGAGGCCCAGGTCAACTGGTGCCCCGGCCTCGGGACCGTCCTCGCCAACGAGGAGGTCACCGCCGAGGGCCGTTCGGACCGGGGGAACTACCCCGTCTTCAAGCGCAAGCTGCGCCAGTGGGTCATGCGGATCACCGCCTACGCCGACCGGCTCGCCGACGACCTGGACGGGGTCGACTGGCCCGAGAAGGTCAAGGTCATGCAGCGCAACTGGATCGGGCGCAGCCAGGGCGCCTCGGTCGGGTTCGCCGTGCCGGGCACGGACGAGAGCATCGAGGTCTTCACGACCCGCCCGGACACCCTCTTCGGAGCGACGTTCATGGTCCTCGCCCCGGAGCACCCCCTCGTCGACGTCCTCACCCCCGAGGGTGAGTGGGCCGCGGGCACCGACCCGCGGTGGACGGGAGGCCACCAGACCCCCCGAGGTGCCGTCGCGGCATACCGGGCGGAGGCGGCGGCCAGGACCGACATCGAGCGCCAGGCCGAGGGCAAGGACAAGACTGGCGTCTTCACCGGTGGCCATGCCGTCAACCCGGCCAACGGCAGGCAGATCCCCGTCTTCGTCGCCGACTACGTCCTCATGGGCTACGGCACCGGCGCGATCATGGCCGTCCCGGCCCAGGACGAGCGCGACTGGGACTTCGCGACGAGGTTCGGCCTGCCGATCCTGCGCACGGTCCAGCCGCCGCCGGAACACCCCGACGACGAGGCCTTCGTCGGCGACGGACCGGCCATCAACTCCGCCAACGACGAGCTGAGCCTCGACGGCCTCAACGTCGCCGACGCGAAGGCCGCCATGATCGAGTGGCTGGAGGCCACGGGGCTCGGCCGCGGCACGGTCACCTACAAGCTGCGCGACTGGCTCTTCGCCCGGCAGCGCTACTGGGGTGAGCCGTTCCCCGTCCTCTTCGACGAGGACGGTGTCGCCGTCACCGTTCCCGAGGACCAGCTGCCGGTCGAGCTGCCCGAGGTACCCGACTACGCGCCGCGGACCTACGACCCCGACGACGCCGACTCCGACCCCGAGGCGCCGCTGTCGCGCAACGAGGGGTGGGTCGAGGTCGAGCTGGACCTCGGCGACGGTCGCGGGACGCGGCAGTTCCGACGCGACACGAACGTCATGCCGCAGTGGGCCGGCTCCTGCTGGTACTACCTGCGCTACCTCGACCCGGCCAACGCCGACGCCCTCGTCGACCCGGAGAACGAGGCCTACTGGATGGGCCCGCGCGACGAGCCGGTCGCCACCGCACCCGCCGGCACCCGCGACCCCGGTGGGGTCGACCTCTACGTCGGCGGTGTCGAGCACGCCGTCCTGCACCTGCTCTACGCGCGGTTCTGGCACAAGGTCCTCTTCGACCTCGGCCACCTCAGCAGCGACGAGCCGTTCCGCACCTACTTCAGCCAGGGCTACATCCAGGCTCCCGCCTACACCGACGCCCGCGGCCAGTACGTCGACGCCCACCGGGTCGAGGAGGCCGAGGACGGCACGTTCAGCTACCACGGCGAGCCGGTCAACCGGGAGTACGGCAAGATCGGCAAGTCGCTCAAGAACGTCGTCAGCCCGGACGAGATGTATGCCGCGTACGGCGCCGACACCTTCCGGGTCTACGAGATGGGCCTCGGCCCCCTCGAACAGTCCAAGCCCTGGGACACCCGTGCCGTCGTCGGGAGCCAGCGGTTCCTTCAGCGGCTGTGGCGGATCGTCGTCGACGAGGAGACCGGTGCGGTCGGGGTCGCCGACGTCGACCCCGACGCCGAGACCCTGCGGGTCACGCACCGGACGATCGACGCGGTCCGGCGCGACTACGCCTCGCTCGGCTTCAACACGGCCATCGCGCGGCTCACCGAGCTCGGCAACGCCCTGACAAAACTCGACGTCGTCCCGCGCCGCGCGGCCGAGACACTCGTCCTCATGGTGGCACCGCTCGCGCCGCACATCGCCGAGGAGCTGTGGAGCCGGCTCGGCCACGCCGAGTCGCTCGCCTACGAGCCGTTCCCCGTCGCCGACCCGGCCCTGCTCGTCGACGACACCGTGACCTGTGTCGTCCAGATCGGGGGCAAGGTCCGGGATCGGGTCGAGGTGCCGGCCGACATCGCCGAGGACGCGCTGCGCTCGCTCGTGCTCGACCTGCCGAAGGTCCGGGCCGCGACCGGGTCCGGG
This sequence comes from uncultured Actinomycetota bacterium, assembly GCA_963728395.1. GTDB lineage: Bacteria > Actinomycetota > Actinomycetes > Actinomycetales > Dermatophilaceae > CAVSJJ01. The sequence goes on along the minus strand of CAVSJJ010000003.1, from coordinate 852,948 downwards.
ATCCGCACCGTCATCGTGCGGGCCCCGAAGCTCGTCAACGTCGTCCCCGCCTGATCACCCGCGCGGCGGCTGAGGCACCACCGGGGGGAGATGGCGGCTGCGCGACCCTGTGGGGGGCTCAGGGTCGCGCAGCCGCCCCGAGGAGTGGGTCGCCGGGCGACCCGTCCTCGGTACGGCGGCATCCCGACGGGGGGAGGGACGGGACGCCGCGCGGTGTCGACACGGGACGGTCATCGGCGCGCCGGTTCGAGCAGACGCAGTGCCTGGTGAGGACAGGACACCACAGCCTCCTCGGCGTGCTTGACCGCCCGGCGTGACACCGGGCCGGTGACGACGGGGTATCCCCATTCGTCGAGGACAATGTGTTCGGGAAGCAGCTCGGCGCACAGTCCCCGCGCCTTGCAGTTGGGCCAGTCGACCCGGATGGTCGGTCGGTGGTCGCGCGTGCTCATGCGCTCCTCCTCATCGCACGAACGGTGCCGAGACCGCACGAGCAGTCGCCGGTCAGGTGGTCCTCGACGACGCTCGTCATCGCGAGGAGGCTCCGGGCGAGCCGCGCCGTGCCGTCCGGATGGGCGCAGGCTCCGCGCCGCTCGACGACACCGGCCAGCTCGGTGATCCGGCGCCGGGTGTCGGCGCCGTCGGCGAGTGCAGCCAGCTCCTCGGCCAGGGTCGGCAGCCCGAACATGCACGGGCCGCAGCGCCCCGCCGACTCACCGGCGAGATAGGCCGCGAGCTCCGCGGTGCGAGCGACGGGGCAGGACCCGTCGGCGAGGGGGAGGACGACGCCGGCCCCGATCGTCAGACCACGCTCACGGAGGGCGCAGTGAGAGACCGTGAGCGCACGGAGATCCCCCGGGGCGACCCAGGTTCCGTGATAGCCGCCGAGCAGGGCCGGCGCGTCCAGCTCTTGGGGGGTCAGCACCGCGGCGAACGGCACGCCGTGCTCGACCTCGAGGACATGGGGTGCCGTGCCACCGATGACGCCGCTGGGCAGGACCGTCGAGACGGTGAGCAGCGTCGTGCCGGGCTCCTCGGGGGTGCCCTGCGCGGCATACGCGTCGGGGCCGCGACGGGCGAGGGCGGCGAGGTGGGCGAAGGTCTCGGCGTTGGAGAGCAGGGTCGGGCGGCCCTTGTAGCCGTCCATGGCCTCGGGCTGCCAGGCGGTGACAGGCAGGCCCTCACGCCCCGACATCAGCTCGATGACGGCGCGGGCCTGGCCGGAGACGAAGCGACCCTCGGCGTGGTGGTGGTGCCACTTGACGCCCTCGCGGGGCCGCTCGTCGATGGCGTCGGCGACGGCGTCCTCGGTGTCGGGGCGGTCCTCGGAGGTGACGACGTGGATGTGTTTGGCGCCGAGCGCCCTGGCGGCGATGACCGCGCCGTCGAGCACCCGGTGGGGGACCGTGCGCAGCAGGGCGCTGTCCTTCGCGCTGGCCGGCTCGCCCTCGGCGGCGTTGACGACGACGACGGGCCGTCGACGCTGGTCAGCCGCGGCCGCGATCTTCGTGGCGAACGGGAACGCGGCGCCGCCGCGGCCGCGGATCGAGGCGGCGCGCGCCATCTCGACGATGTCCTCGACGCTGGGCCGGGGCAGCTCGCCCTCGCGTGCGGCGTGGGCGGCGTAGGACTGGTCGGCGTCGATCCCCGACAGGAGGACGGGACCGGCGGTGACGAGCAGCTCGGCGGGTGGAGTGATCATGCGCGGCTCCCGGTGGCGGCGGAGCGGATCCCGACCCCGATCCGCACGAACGTGGCAGCGGCGACGGCGGCGACGCAGGCGAGGGTGAGCGCGACCGACCAGCCGGCCGAGCTGTCGGTGCCGATGCCGACACCGTGGACCACGGCGACGCCGAAGCAGACGTAGGAGAGCAGGTGGACCGCCCGCCAGGCGCCCGTCGGCATCCGGTCCCGCAGGACGGACGTCACGACGATGAGCGCGGTGAGGTCGAGAGCGAGCGTACCGAGGCTGAGATAGAGCGGCTTGTACGTCGCGCCGAACGGGACGAGGGCCTGCCACCAGGTGATGTCGACGTACTCGTCGACGACCGCCGTCGTCGCGTGGCCGATGAGGAGGATCGTTCCGACGGCGGCGAGACTGCGGTGCAGACCCTGGGTGACGAAACGAGGCCACAACGGGCTGAACTTCCGGCCGGTCGAGAGGACGCCGAGCACGGTCGTCAGGGTGAAGACGACGAGCAGGACGATGCCCGTGCCTCGGTTGAGGTACCAGAGCAGCGGTGAGGTCACGAGGGGCTCCCGGGGTGGGGGTCGGTGTCGGCGGGGGCTGTCTGCGCAGCGGGCTCGGTCGGGGCGCTCTCGACGCCGGAGGCGATCCACGCGGGCGTCCGGACGACCTCGCCGTCCGCGGTCGCGAGCAGGGCCGCCACGTCGTGCTCGACGAGCCAGTCGTATGCCGCGTCGCCGAGGACGAGAGCGGCGGTGCTCGCCGTGTTGGCGGCGGCGCACGTGTGGCCGAGGGCCGTCACCGTCGACCACGCTCCGGATGCCGGCCGTCCGGTTCGGGGGTCGATGAGGTGGTGCCACTGCCGACCACCACGACGCCAGCGTCGGGCGGTGACCGAGGAGGTGGCGAGGCCCCCGTCACGCAGGGCCACCGTCGCGAGGATGCGGTCACCCTCGAGATGGGCGGGGGAGTGAGCCACGACGACGGGCCACGAGTCGCCCCCCTCGCCCGAGACGACGCGGACGTCGCCACCGACGCTGATGACGACCCCGCTGCGCAGGCGCGCGGCGATGGTCAGCGCGACGAGGTCGGCGGCATACGCCTTGCCGGTCGCCCCGAGGTCGATGACGACTCCCTCGGGGACGACGAGCCGGTCGTCGACGACGTCGATGAGCCGCCAGTCCGGGCGGCTGCGCGGCAGCGAGACCGGTGACGCGTCGTCATCGGCCACGAGGGTGAACGTGCGGTCATAGCCGCTCGCGACGAGGAGCGAGCCGAGGGTGGGGTCGACGAGCCCGGCGGTTTCCCGGGCCGCCTCGAGCGCGACCCGGACCGCCCCGGCCAGGACCGGGGAGACCTCGTGGACGCCGGGGCGGGCGCAGACCCGCATCAGTTCGCTGTCGTCGCGGAACCTGCTGCAGGTCTCGTCGACCTCGTCGAGCACGTCGGCCGCGAGCTCGGCCGCCTCGGCGACGACGTCCGGGTTGTCGACCCGGAGATGGACGTACGTGCCGAGGGCGCGCCAGCTCGCGGTGCCGAGGTCGGCGTCGACGTCCGGGCGGACCCCGACGCCGGTCGGCGCGGACGCCGACACGGTGGGCGGGATGGCGGTCGGCATCAGGACCCCGTGCTCGGCGCGGGCGGGGGCGGCGGGGGCGGCGGGGGCGCCGGACGGCTCGCCGGCGAGGAGGAGCGCGACGAGGAGGATGAGGACGAGGACGGGTAGGTGGTCCCCGAGGAGTAGCCGCCGACCCGGGCGCTGCCGGAGCTCGAGGCGGAGATGATGGTCGGCGGGTCCACGACCCGCTTGTGCTTGCGCTGCTTGGTCACGGTGACCGGGTGCGCCTTGGCCCAGGCGACCATCTTCTTGTGGTACTCGATGGCGGCGGCGCGGTCGGCCTGCGCCTTGGCCTGTGCCTTCTTGGCGTTCGCGGCCTCGGTCTGCGCCGCGACGGCCGCGGACGCGACGCCGGTTCCAGCGATCGCCGCGGTGGCGAGGCCGGCCGAGAGAACGGTCAGCACGGCCCGCGAGCGGTTGCGCTGGGTGGTCTTGAGGAGGGGTCGCACGGGGGTGGCTCTCCTGGGGTCCGGGTCCGGCCTGTCGACCGGCTGTCCAGGTCAGCGTGGCCCCTCGTCCGACAAGGCGACGTCAGGTGAGTGTTAAGCCTGCCTTAGGGCGGGGCGGACGGCTTAACCCAACGTTGAGGTCCGCGAGAGGCCCTCTTGAGCCGCCGGCGGCAACGGTAGTGGCCACGGTCGCGGCATACCGCCGTCCGGACACCCCCCCGGCACCGGCCCGATTCCCACCCCGCCGCGACCGCACGCCCGGTCCCCGACCCATGGAGGCACTCCGTGTCCCTTACCACGACGATCACGCTCGGCACCGCTCTCGGTGGCGCGGCAGCGGTGGCGATCTACACCGCGGTCGCTCCGGCTCCCACGCCCAGCCCCCAGACGCAGACGGTGTCCTCGCAGGCCGTTCCGACCCCGACGAAGACCGTCCTGGCGCCGTGCAAGAAGCCGGCCAAGCTCGAGAAGGGCGTCTGCGTCACGCACATCCCCGGTCCGGTCATCGTCGCGGCCGCCCCCGCCGCCCCCCGCAGTGCGTCGTCCCCCTCGACGCACCGGACCAGCACCCCTGCCGCCACGCACCCGACCCAGGAGCCCGAGGACACCCACAAGGGCGACTACGAGCACGACGACGACGGCGACCACGGTGGGCACGACGACTGAGCTCTCACCGGCCGCTCACCGTAGCGGCACCCGCTCCCGGGGCCCCGCGACGCCGACCGGCGAGGCGTGGGCCCCGTGGCCGTCAGGTCCCGGCGAGCGCGAGGCGCACCCGTGCGGCCAGGCCGCCGAGGGCGGAGGTCTCGAGGGTCAGGTCGCCCTCGGCCGACTCGGCGAGCCGGCGGACGATGTCGAGACCGAGCCCGGTGGAGCCGCTGCCGCTCTCGCCGCGACGGACCGCGTCCTCGCCGTGCAGGCCCGGACCGCCGTCCGCGACGGTGAGCACCGCCCGGCCGTCGAGCTGTCCCAGCGTCACGGCGAGCGGGGCGCCCTCGGGCGTGTGGGCGAAGACGTTGTCCAGCAGCGTGTCCACGAGCTCGCGCAGGTCGACGGCGGGCATCCGGACGAGGAGGGGGCGTCCCGGGACCTCGAGCTCGAGCCCGCGGCCCTGGTCCTCGGCGAGCGGGCGCCAGAAGTCGACCCGGTCGGTGACGACGGCCGTCGCGTCGGCGCCCTCGGGCAGCGCCTCGCGCACGCTGCGGCGCGCCTCGCGGACGACGGTGTCGATGCTGCGCTGCAGATGGTCGACGTGCTCGCGCAGCCGAGCGGCGAGCTCGGGGTCGGCCACGAGGTCGGTGTCGAGCCGCAGCGCGGTGACGGGGGTCCGCAGCCGATGACCGAGGTCGGCGACGTTCTCCCGCTCGTCCGCGACGAGCTGCTCGATCCGGTCGGCGAGGAGGTTGAACGCCTCCGCGAGCTCGACGGTCTCGGACGGGCCCGACGGGACGGCGCGGGCGTCGAGGTCCCCGCCGCGCAGCCGGTGGGCCACGGCGGCGAGGCGGATGACGGGAGTGCTGACCCGGCCGCCGAGCGCGCGGGCGATGAGGACCGAGAGCAGGACGATGAGGACGCCGAGCCCGATGATCGTGGCCCAGGCCTCGGGAACGCCGGCGCGCAGGTTCGCCGCCGGCACCATCGTCGTCACGACCGAGATGCCGTCGCTCGTCGTCACGGGCACGACGATCTGCACTCCCTCGTCGGTGCGGTCGGTGAACGCGACGAGGCTGCCGCGTGCCTCCTCCACCGCGCTCTGCGACGCGGCCGTGGCGGCGTCGGTCCCGTATGCCGTGCCGTCCGCGGTGACGACGGTGACGTGCGCGCCCTCGCTGACGAACAGGTCCACGGTGCTCTCGAGGCTGTCCGAGGGGACGGTGGCGACGACCGTCGCCACGGTCTGGACGAGCTGGCGCGCCTCGTTGACGGCCCGGTCCTCGGCGAGCGAGGCGATGAGGACGCACAGGGGGACGACGAACGCGACGACGACCGCGGAGGTCGTGGCGCCCACGAGGAGCGTGATCCGTCGGCGCACGGCTCAGCCGCCGCTCTTCTCACCGAGCCGGATGCCGACGCCCCGCACGCTGTGGAGGTAGACCGGCTCGGTCGCCGTCTCGCCGAGCTTGCGGCGCAGCCACGACAGGTGGACGTCGACCGTGCGCTCCCCGCCGCCATAGACCTGCTGCCACACCTCGGCGAGGATCTCGCGCTTCGTGACGACCTCGCCGGCCCGGCTGGCGAGCAGTGCCAGGAGGTCGAACTCCTTGCGGGACAGGTCGATCGGCTCGCCGCGCAGGAACGCCTGCCGGCCCGTCGGGTCGACGCGCAGCTCGCCGACGACGATGGTGTCGTCGGCGCTGTCGGCCCGGGTCCGGCGCAGCACGGCTCGGATCCGAGCCTGCAGCTGCTCGCTCGTGAACGGCTTGAGGACGTAGTCGTCGGCGCCCGCGTCGAGGGCCGCGACGACCGAGGGGTCGTCGTCCCGGGCGGTGACGATGATGACCGGGGTCTCACGGACGGCCCGCAGCATGCGCAGCACCTCGTGCCCGTCGAGGTCGGGGAGTCCGAGGTCGAGCAGGACGAGGTCCGGCTGCTCGTCGACGGCCTGCTGGAGCCCCGGCATACCGGCCGGAGCGGTCGAGACGGCATGGCCGTGGTCGGACAGCGAGCGGACGAGGGACCGGCGGATGTCGGGGTCGTCCTCGATGACCAGCACGTGTGCCACGGGCCAAACCGTACGGCACGCCCCCGTGACGAGGTGGCACGATGAGGCCGAACGGAACCGAGGAGGGCCTTGTGGGGACGCCGGTCAGGCGCTGGATGGCGATGGTCGGGCTGTGGCTCGTCGTCGTCCTCGCGGTCGCCTCCCTCACCTGGCTCGTCATCGGCCGGGCCGGCCGCGACGTCGGCATCGCCCAGGTCGCGGTGCCCGCCGGCACCGTCTCGTCGGTGGCCTCCTCCCCGCGGCCGAGGACGTCGACGACGCGGCCGACGCCGACCGAGCGCGAGAGCGACGACGACAGCACCTCGGCGCCGTCCCGGACGACGGGCGCGGGTGGCCCGCCGCGCTCGACTCCGCGGCACACGTCCTCGGCGCCGCGGTCGACGGCCGCGGCCCGCCCGCCGGCGCCGGGACCGACGGCGCGCAAGGCGACGTTCTCCACCCAGGGCGGGACGGTCATCGCCTCCTGCACGGACTCGACGATCCGGCTCGTCTCAGCGACACCGCGTGACGGCTACCGCCTGCACCAGGACGTGGGGGACGGGGCGCTCGAGGTGACGTTCACCTCCGGCTACGGCGACGGCGAGGGCGACGGGGACCACGAGGACCTCGAGCTGCACATCGTCTGCCAGGGCGGGTTCCCGGTCGAGCACCACTAGCCTGGCTGCGTGACCACTGCCCTCGTCACCGACTCGACGGCCTATCTCGCGCCCGACCTCGTCCGGGACCACCGGATCGGCGTCGTCCCGCTCCACGTCGTCGTCGGTGGGCGAGAGCGCGTCGAGGGCGTCGACATCGACGCCGCCGAGGTCGCCGCGGCCCTGCGAGCCTTCACCCCGGTGTCGACGTCGCGGCCGGCGCCCCGGGCCGTGCTCGAGGCCTACGAGCGGGCCGCCGCGGCCGGCGCCGACGCCATCGTGTCGGTCCACATCTCCGCGGACATGTCCTCGACGATCGGGTCCGCCCAGCTGGCGGCGGCGCAGGCCGCGGTGCCGGTGACCGTCATCGACTCGCGGACCATGGGAATGGCGATGGGGTACGCCGTCGTCGCCGGCGCCGGGGCGGCGGCCGCCGGGGCGTCGGCCGAGGACGTCGCCGCGCTGGTCCGGGCCCGGACCCGGGCCTCCTCCGTCGTGTTCTATGTCGACACCCTCGAGCACCTGCGTCGCGGCGGTCGGATCGGCACCGCCGGCGCCCTCGTCGGCTCGGCCCTGGCCATCAAGCCCATCCTCGGCGTCTCGGAGGGCCACATCGTCCCGGTCGAGAAGGTGCGGACGGCGTCGCGGGCCCTGGCCCGGCTCGAGGAGCTCGCCATCGTCGCGGCCGCGGCCGCCCCCGCCTCGGCCGACGGGGTGGATGTCGCCGTCCACCATCTGGACTCCGCGGACCGGGCGGGCGCGCTGGCCGAACGGCTGCGCGGCCGGCTTCCCGGTCTGAGCGACCTGCGGGTCGTCGAGCTGGGCGCCGTCGTGGGCGCCCACGTCGGGCCGGGCACCCTGGCCGTGGCCGTCTGCCCGCGGGTGGGCGCCGGGTCGTGAGCTCCGTCCAGGTGGGACCCGCAGCCGCCGTCGCCGTCGTCTGCTTCCTCGTCGGGTCGGTCAACCCGGCCAGCCTGCTGGCCCGCACGCTCGGCAAGGATCTGCGCTCCAGCGGGTCGGGCAACCCGGGCGCGACGAACGCCGGCCGGGTCCTCGGGGTCCGCTGGGGGGTCGTGGTCGGCCTGCTCGATGTCGTCAAGGCCTTCCTGCCGGCGGTCCTCGTCCTCGCCTGGCTCGGCCTGCCGCTCGCCCTCGTCGCGGGGCTCGCGGTCGTCCTCGGTCACATGTTCAGTCCCTTCCTCGGCGGGCACGGCGGCAAGGGCGTGGCGGCGGCGCTGGGGGCGATGCTCGCCGTCGCTCCCTGGGTGGCGCTCGGGGCCGTCGTCGTCTTCGCGGTCGTCGTGGGTGTCGTCCGGACGGTCGGGCGCGCCTCGGTCCTGACCTGCCTCGTCCTGGCCGCCGTCGGCATTCTCGTCGGCCTCGGCGCGCCCGGGGCCGAGGCGCTGGCGGGGGCCGGGACCGGCTGGTGGGTCCTCGTCCTCTCCCTGCTGGTCATCTCGCGGCATCACCGCAACATCCGGGCCTGGCTCGCCGCACGGGTCGGCTGAGGTCCGGTGCCCGGTCGATGGCCCGGGCCCGGGCGGTCGTCCACAGCCGGAGCGCGCCTGACCGACCGTCCACAGCCCGCTGCCGCGCCGGCTCGGGTCGGGTCGGGTCGTGCCTAGCGTCGGTGTATGCCGCGACACCCACCTGACCCGCAGCCCTCGCCCCGGGTCCTTGCCGTCCTCGCCCGGGCCGGGCGGGCGGGCCCGGAGGGCGCGCAGGAGCCGGCCTCCGCTCCGCAGGACCCCGCCTGGGTGCGCCCGGCCGAGCGCGGCGACCCGGCCCGGATCGGGGCCGCGGCGGCCTACGTGCCGACCCGCCCGGGAGCCGAGGTCGCCCGCCCGGGCGGGCGAGGCGGCGCGGGCGGGATCCTGGGGCGGCTGGCGGGGGCGTTCACCCTTCCCGAGTCGCTGCGTGGAGCGCGGTGGGTCCCCAGCCGCGGAGCGGTCGGCGGGGTCCTGCTCCTGGCGATCCTCACGATCGGCGTCTTCGGGCTCCGGGTCGCCTGGGCCCGTTCCTCCGCGGCGCCGGCCCCGATCGTCCCGGCCACGTCGACGGTCGCGGCGCTGGGCTCCGCCAGCCCGTCGGCGTCGGTCGGGCCCTCGGCGGTCGCTGCCTCGGTCGGTGCCTCCGCCGAGGGGTCCGCACCGGCGGCGGGCCCTGCGCTCGTCGTTCACGTCGTCGGCCAGGTCAAGCGGCCCGGCATCGTCGAGCTGCCGCCGGGTTCGCGCGTCGTCGACGCCGTCGACGCGGCGGGCGGCCCCACCCGGCGCGCCGACCTGTCGGCCGTCAACCTCGCCCGCCTCGCCGTCGACGGCGAACAGATCCGGGTGCCCCGGCCGGGCGAGGCGGTGCCCGGAGGCGGCCCGGCCGCGGCGGGCTCCGGCTCCGCGGTCGGCGGGCCGGTCTCGCTCAACGGTGCCGACGCGGCGGCCCTGGACTCCCTGCCGGGGATCGGGCCGGTCCTCGCGCAGCGCATCCTCGACTGGCGCAGCGAGCACGGGCGCTTCACGAGCATCGACGAGCTGGGTGAGGTCAGCGGCATCGGCGAGAAGCTCCTGGCCCTGCTCGCCCCGAGGGTGACCCTGTGACGGCTCGGGCACCGGGGCGGGGAGCGGCGGATGGCCGGTCCGGCAGCGACCTGCGGCTGCTCGCCCCCGCTCTTCTCGGCTGGGCGGTGCTCGCCGCCACCCTGGCCGGCGGAGCGCCCCTGCATGCGGGCCTCGCCGCAGCGACGCTGCTCGGGGCCGGGGTGTGCCTCCTCGTGCTGCGCCGGCGCGGGCTGCCCGGCGCCGGCCGCGGCGGCGCCTGGGGAGCGACCCGGCCGCTCCGGTGGCTCCTTGCGGCACTGGCGTTGGCCGTCGTCGCGACCCTCCAGGTGGCGGTGGCCGGGCACCAGCTGATCCGTTCCTCGGGCGACCTCGACGAGCTGGCGGGTGAGCGGGCCCGGGTGCGGCTCGTCGTCGTCGTGACGAGCGACCCCGTCGCTCGCACGGTGTCCGACCGGGACGCCCGCCGGGTCACCGCGCGGGCCCGGGCGGTCGAGGTGGCGGGTCGCGGACGGACGGGGGCGGCCCACGCCCCCGTCCTCCTCGTCGGTGACGAGCGGCTGCTCGGACTGCGCTGGCACGAGACGGTCTCGGTGCCGGCCCGGCTGTCCCCGGGTCAGCCCGGACGCACTGAGGTCGCCGTCGCGACGGTCACCGGCAGTCTCGAGCCGCGCTCGCCGCCCGGGCCGGTCGCCGCCGGTGCCCAGCGGCTGCGCGCCGGGCTGCGCGCCGCCGTCGACGAGACCCCGGCCGACGCACGCGGCCTGCTCCCGGGGCTCGTCATCGGCGACACGAGCCGGACCCCTGGTGACCTCACCGATGCCATGCTCGCCACCGGGATGACCCATCTGTCCGCCGTGAGCGGGGCGAACGTGGCAGTCGTCCTCGGCCTCGTCCTCGCAGTGGCCGGCCTGCTCGGGGTGCCGCGCCGGACGCGACCGGCACTCGCGCTCCTCGCCCTCGCCGGGTTCGTCGTCCTCGCCCGTCCCGACCCGAGCGTCGTGCGCGCATCCGTCATGGGCGCCATCGCCGTTCTCGGCCGGAGCCGTTCACGACCCGCGGCCGGGTTGCCGGTGCTCGGGGCCGCGATCGTCCTGCTCCTCGGCTACGACCCGTGGCTCTCCCGCTCCTACAGCTTCGTCCTGTCGACCCTCGCGACCCTCGGGCTTCTCCTCTTCACCGGGCCGTGGGGGCGGGCCATCGGTCGCGGCCTGCCCCGGCCGTTGCGCCGGTTCGGCCCGCTCGTCGCCGTTCCCCTGGCCGCCCAGGTCGTCTGCGCGCCGGTCATCGTGCTGCTCCAGGGATCGGTCAGCGTGGTCGGTGTCGTGGCCAACCTCCTGGCGGCGCCCCTCGTCCCACCCGCCACGATCGCGGGCGTGGCGGCCGCGCTCCTCGCCGTCGTCTCGCGGCGCCTCGCCGCCCTGGCGGGGACGGTGGGCGCCGTCCCCACCCTCGGCATCGCCTGGGTCGCCCGGACCTTCGCCGAGGTGCCCGGCGGGACGATGCCGTGGCCGGACGGCGGTCCCGGGGCGATGCTGCTGGCCGGGACCACCGTGCTCGTCCTGCTCCTCGCTCCCTGGCTGGCGCGCCGGGTCCGGCGCCGACCGCTGGGTGTCCTCGGGGTCGCGTTGCTCGTCGGCGCCCTCACCGTGCCGACGAGCACGCTCACCTGGCCGCCGGCGGGCTGGCGTCTCGTCGTCTGCGACGTGGGCCAGGGCGACGCGAGCGTCCTGCGCACCGGCCCGGGGCGGGCGGTGCTCGTCGACGCCGGCCCGGACCCCAGGCGCGTCGACCGCTGCCTCACCCGGCTCGGGGTCGGGGTGCTCGACGCCGTCGTCCTCACTCACTTCCACGCCGACCACGTCGAGGGGCTGCCCGGCGCCCTCGACGGTCGCCGGGTGGGTGAGGTCCTCACCTGCCCGGTCGAGGAGCCCGACTACGAGGCGTCCGATGTCCGGCGCTGGGCGTCGGCCCGCGGCATACCGGTGCGAGCCGTCGAGGTGGGGGAGCGGATCGACGCCGGCGAGCTCACCGCCACGGTGCTCGGCCCCACTCGGCGGATCGACGCGGGCTCGGTGCCAAACAACGCGAGCGTCGTCCTGCTCGCGCATACCGGCGACGTCGATGCGCTGCTCCTCGGTGACATCGAGCGCGAGGCCGCTCGCGACCTGCTGCTGCACATCCACCGCGACCCGGACCTGGGGGCCGCGCTGCGGGGGCTCGACGTCATCAAGGTGGCCCACCACGGCTCGGCGAACCTCGACCCCGATCTCGTCGCCGAGGTCTCGGCGCCGGTCGGGATCATCAGCGTCGGCGCCGACAACGACTACGGCCACCCGGCCCCGGCGACGCTCGCCCTGCTCCGGTCGGACGGCTATGCCGTCTACCGCACCGACCAGGACGGGGACATCGCGGTCCTCGACCGGGGCGGCGGGGTCCTCGTCGAGCCGGCGCGGCTCAGTCGCTGAGGCAGGCACTGCCGACGGGCTGGGCCTCGGCGCTCTCACTCAGCGCCGCGAGCAGCGCCGCGACCGCCGGCACCCGCCGGAGGTCGGGGGTCGTCACCGCCTGGATGCACCGCCGCGACGCGGGCTCGATCGGGAGTGCGACGACATCGGGGTGCTGGACGGTGCGCAGGATGAGGTCGGGGATGAGGGCCACGCCGAGCCCCTCGGCGACCAGGCCCATGACGGCGACGTAGTCCTCGGTCTCGAACGCCACCCGCGGCACGAAGCCGGCGGCGTCGCACAGCTGCAACAGGTGACCCCGGCACCGCGGACACCCCGCGATCCACGTCTCGTCGTCGAGGGTGCCGAGGTCGGCGTGGTCCAGGCGTGCCGCTGGGTGGTCGCGGGGCACGGCGAGCCGCACCTCGTCGGCGAGCAGCGTCGTCGTGACGAAGGCGTCGACGTCCTCCTCGCCGCGGCCGAGGTCGGTGCCCTCGTAGGTGAAGGCGACCGCGAGGTCGCACTCACCGGCTCGCAACGCCGCGAGCGACTCCGGCGGCTCGGCCTCGGTGAAGGTGATCGTCAGGTCCGGGAAGCGGTCCTTGAGCAGCGAGAGCGCCCGGGGCACGAGCGTTGCCGAGGCCGAGGGAAAGGCCATGAGCCGGACCCGTCCCGCGCGCATCCCGGCGATGGCCGCGACCTCCTCCTCGGCGGCGTCGAGAGCCGCGAGGACCGGCCCGGCGTGGCGGGCGAGGACCTGACCGGCCTCGGTGAGCCGGACGCTGCGCCCGATCCGCTCGACGAGGACGGTCCCGGTGCGCTGCTCGAGGCGGCGGACCATCTGCGAGATCGCCGGCTGGCTGTAGCCGAGCGCGAGGGCGGCGGCGGTGAAGCTGCCCTCGTCGGCGATGGCGCGCATGACGCGCAGCCCGGCGGCGTCGATCATGACGGCATCGTATAACCAAGTGTTATCCCAGAGCATCGGCAACGCTCGGACGCGAATGGTCCGAGTGGCCGATACTGGGGCGGTGAGCCTGTCCGCCCGACCCGACGCCGCACCGCCGGGGCCCTCGGCCCGCCACCGCGAGGCGACCCTGCCGACGGTCGCGACCGCGCCGGCGGCCGACGTCGCGACGATCGCCCGCGTGCTCGCCGAGCGGGCCCCGGCCCTCGTCCTCACCGGGGCCGGGATCTCGACCGAGTCGGGCATCCCCGACTACCGGGGCCCGGACGGCCGCCGCCGGGTCATGCCGATGACCCATGGCGAGTTCATCGGCACGAGCGAGGCGCGCCGGCGCTACTGGGCCCGCAGCTACATCGGCTGGCAGCGTTTCGTGGCGGCGCGGCCGAACGCGGGGCACGCCGCCCTGACGACGCTCCAGCGTCGCCGGCTCGTCGGCGCCGTCATCACCCAGAACGTCGACGGCCTGCACCAGGAGGCCGGCACCCGCGGCGTCGTCGAACTGCATGGCTCCCTCGGCGCCGTCGTGTGTCTCAGCTGTGGCGGTCGGAGCGACCGCGAGGTGCTCCAACGCCGGATGGCAGAGGCGAACCCCGGGTTCGAGCAGCGCGCCCTGGGCGCGGTCGGCGACGGCTCGCGGGTGACGAGCCAGATCCGACCCGACGGTGACATCGTCCTCCCGGACGAGGCGGTGGGGGGCTTCGTCCTGCCCGAGTGCCGAGCCTGCGGCGCCGACACGCTCAAGCCCGATGTCGTCTTCTTCGGCGGCTCGGTGCCCAAGGACCGGGTCGAGCACTGCTACGACCTCGTCGAGCGTGCGCCGGCACTGCTCGTCCTCGGCTCGTCGCTCGCGGTGATGAGCGGCTACCGGTTCGTGCGGCGGGCGCGGGCCCGCGGCATACCCGTCCTCGTCATCACCCGGGGCCCCACCCGCGGCGACGCGGAGACGACGCACCACCTCGATGCGCCGCTCGGCTCGACCCTCGCCGCCCTCGTGGCCGAGAGCGCAGCGCCGGATGACGCCGACCGTCCGTGACGCGACCCCGGCCGACGTGCCGGCCGTCGCCGCGATCTACGACCAGTGCGTCCGGGACACCGTCGCAACCTTCGACACCGAGGAGCGGGGCGCGACCTACCTCGGGTCCGTCATGGCGGCCCTCGGTCCGGCCGACGCCTTCCTCGTCGCCGTGGCGGACGAGATCGTCCTCGGCTACGCCCTCTCCGGCCCGTTCCGCCCGCGACCGGCGTATGCCGGCACCCGCGAGACGAGCGTCTACGTCGCCCAGCACGCGCGCGGACGCCGGGTGGGACGGCTGCTCTACGACCAGCTGCTCGCCCGGCTCGATGCCGCAGGGGTCCACACGGAGGTCGCCGTCGTCGCCCGCCCCAACGAGGCGAGCGAGGCCCTGCACCGGTCGGTGGGCTTCGAGCTCGTCGGGGTCCTGCGCGACGTCGGCAACAAGTTCGACCACTGGGTGGATACGGCCTGGTACCAACGGTTTCCGCCGCCGCCGGCGTGACGGTCGCCACGTCGGAACGGCCGCCGAGGTGAGTCGTCCCACAAAGTGGGCCCTGACGAGGTGAGCCCGGGCACACCCCCGCCGCCGCCCCCCGTCGGTCTGCCTAGCATCGGCGCAAGGCCGGGCGATGCGCCGGCCCACCGGCATGCAGGAGGGGCGTCATGGGAGCGTTCGGGTTCGGTCCGTTCGACAATGACGACGCTCTGGACTTCCTCGACGAGATCGAGGATGCCGAGCCGGCCGACCGTCCCGAGTTGCTGCGCGCCGCGCTGGATCAGGTCCTCGGAGACCGCGGCTACGTCGACGCGCCGAAGATGTCGGAGGCCATCGCGGCCGCGGCGGTCGTCTCGATCTCGCTCAACCCCGACCTCCCGTGCGCCGAGCCCGACCTCCCGGAGTGGGTCCGCGGTGAGGTCGTGCCCCTCGACCCGTCCCTCGCCGACGTGGCACGCCGGGTCCTCACCCGGGCGATGGTGCCGCAGGACAACGAGTTGTGGCAGCTGTGGGAGCGGGACCACTCTCTCGCCGCCGTGCGGGCGCTGCTGGAGCCGACGGTGCGGCGGCTCGGCGGCATCCCGGCCTGAGCGCGCCCGGGGGGGCCCGGCGCCCGGGCCGGAGCCCGACCGATGCCGGACCGGCTCGCCCGCGGGCCACTCAGACCCGGCGCAGGACCGCCGTCACCTTCCCGAGGATCGTCGCGTGGTCGCCGTCGATCGGGTCGAAGGCGGGGTTGTGCGGGAGTAGCCACACGTGGCCGTCCCGGCGCTTGAAGGTCTTGACCGTCGCCTCGTTCTCCAGCATGGCCGCGACGATGTCGCCGTTGTCGGCCGTCGGCTGCTGGCGGACGACGACCCAGTCGCCGTCGCAGATCGCCGCGTCGACCATCGAGTCGCCGACGACCTGGAGCAGGAAGAGGGCGCCCTCGCCGACGATCTGGCGGGGGAGCGGGAAGACGTCCTCGACGAGCTCCTCGGCGGTGATCGGCACGCCGGCGGCGATCCGGCCGAGGACGGGGACGTAGGAGGCCTCGGGGCGCTCGTCGCCGATCCCGGTCACGTCGTGCTCGGCGTCGGTGGCCGTGGCGACCGCCGCTCGGTAGCCCCGGCCCTCGGTGGGCGTGTCGGGCGAGACGACCTCGATGGCCCGCGGCCGGTTGGGGTCACGGCGCAGGTAGCCCTTGCGCTCGAGGGTCGAGAGCTGATGGGCGACCGAGCTGGGCGAGGTGAGCCCGACGGCCTCGCCGATCTCGCGCAGGCTCGGAGGGTAGCCGCGGCGGTCGACCGAGTTGCGGATGACCTCCAGGACCCGGCGCTGGCGGACGGTGAGGCCGTCGCCGCGGTCCCGCTCGGGCAGCTCGTGGACCTCGGCGACCGCGTCGGACCGGTCGTCGGGGCGGGTGTCGGGTCGGTCGGCCATGGCGAACCTCGCTGTCGATGGGCTGCCGACGGGCTCCATGCGGGTGACTCGGCGAGCCCGGCGAGGCCGGTCCCGAGATGCTCGGGGACCGCATTACGCCAGGGCTGTCGGTGGGGCCTGCTTGGCTTGTCGACGTGACGAAAGAGTACGGAGATCGGACACAGGTTTCAAACATCTGTTCGATGCGTGTCTTGATCGACCCGCCGGTCCGTGCTACAAATCGATCAGACGTTCGATCGAACACAGGTTCGACTAGGCTCGCCGTGGCGGCCGGGATGGAGGAGACGATGAGCGCAGTCGTGTGGGAGGGCAGGAGTGGGTATGCCGCCCCGGCGCCGTCCGGGCGTCGCCCCGGCCGCGCGGGGGAGCCGGCCCGGCGCGAGCACCGATCCCATCTCGTCCTCGTCCCGTCGGGAGCGGCCGCCACCGGTGGCGGGCTGCGGCTCACCCGCCGGGGCCGGCTCGCGCTCGCCGCCCTCTTCGTCGTTCTCGCCATCGCCGTCGGAGGCTTCGCGATCTCCGGCCCGTCGGTGCCGGCGCCGGTCACCCACACCGTGACCGTCCGACCCGGACAGACCCTGTCCGGCCTCGCGGCCACCGAGCTTCCCGGGCTGTCGCTGGGCGAGGCGATGGCGGCGATCCGGGTGGCCAACCAGCTCAACACGACGACGATCACGGCCGGGCAGACGCTCGTGATCCCGCAGACCTGAGTCCCTCGACCCGACTCAGCGCCGAAGGGCGTCGGACCCAGCAGGGGCGGTTCGGCGCCCTTCGTGCTGTCCGCTCTGCCTCACTCCCAGGCGAGGATGAGGTTCCGGCCGACGAATCGGCCGAGCCGGCTGGACGCCTCGGCGGCGGCGTCCCGCTCGGCCCGGCTCCAGCGGTGGTCCGCGCGCAGGGTGACGGTGACACCCTTGGCGGTCATCGTCCGGGTGAACATGCCGATGTCGCGACCGTCCACGACGACGACCCCTCCGCCGTTCCGGGCGGCCATCCCGGTGCGCCGGACCTGCGCGTTGCTGCGGGGGAAGCCGAGTGAGGCGTAGCTGAGGAAGGCCTCGTCGAAGGCGGGCAGCAGGTAGCCGGCATGATGCCGCGTCGGCCGCGCCGCGACGGCCGGGTCGTACCAGAGGGTCTCGCCCTCGATGTCCACGGACCGGACGGCGTCACTCAGCGCCGCGAGGGCCCGACGGATCTCGGTCAGCCCGAGGGTGCACCACCGGGCGAGGTCGCGCTCACCGACCGGGCCGTGGCCTCCGACGAAGCGGTGGACGAGCGTCGTGACCGCCTCCTCGCCGTCGAGCCCGTCGCTCGGGCCGGCCGGGAGGACCTCCTCGAGCAGGGCGTAGGTGTGCGTGCCGTCCCGTGGCGGCCCCGAGCAGATGAGGCCGCGCAGCTCGGCGACGAGGAGCAGGTGGCCGACCCGCTCACCGGGGCCGGGGAAGCCGCCCGCCGCGAGCGCGGGCCCGAGCTCGGCGCGGGTCGGCCGCGCGCCGCCGGCGAGCAGGCCGGACAGGAGCTCGAGCCCGCCGCCCAGCGCGGGGGCGTCGAGGCCGAGCTGGCGGTGCCGACCAGCCGTTCCCGACTCGACCCGGCCGGCGGTGAGGCGGAGCAGCCATCGCAGGTCCTCGGCCGCGACGAGGTGCCAGGTCGGGCGCAGGACGTGGGTCCGGACGAAGCCGCCCGCGGCCTGCTCGGCGAGAACGGCGGCCCGGGTCCGGCGCCGGGTCCGCATGCCAAGGGACCATGCGGCCATCGGGGCGTCCTGGGCCTGGACGGCCGTGAGGAGCCGGATGGCATCGACGGCGCGGGGGAGGGCGGGACCCGACAGGCGCTGGGTCGCCAGCCGCCGTCGGACGAGCCAGGCGCGGTCGCGGGTCGGCATTCCATCAGTGTGCCGATCCGGCCCGACGGCGACGAGCGGGTGGACGGCGGCCTCGTCGACGAGGGGGAATGCCGGTCTGCCGCCCGGGGTTGTGCAGTAATGTAACTATGTAACAGTGTAATGAAAGGGACGGCCATGACACAGCACAGAGGGCCCCAGATGCGGGGCGGAGGCCGGGGACGTGGTTTCGGTCGCCCCGGTGGCTGGCAGCAGGCCGACGTGCCTCCGGCCGACGATGCCTCGGCCTGGTTCGCCGGGCGGCTACCCGAGGGCTGGTTCACCGAGGTCGAGGTCACCGTCGACCGCGAGGAGATCACCGTCGTCGGAACGCTGGCGGACGAGACGAGCACCGGCGCCGAGGCCGAGGGTCGGATCGGCCGGTTCCGGGCCGAGACCCGCGAGGAGCGGATCGGGATCGCCCAGGAGGCCGAGCGACGGTATGACCGCAAGGTCGCCTGGGGCGCCCGGGTGGGCGATCGCGCCGAGCTGTTCACTCACCTCGCCGTGCCGACGATGACCCGGCTGCGCCAGCCCGAGCGCCGGGTCCTCGACACGCTCGTCGACGCCGGGGTCGCCCGGTCTCGCTCCGACGCCCTCGCCTGGTGCGTCCGGCTCGTCGGCGAGCACGCCGACGAGTGGCTCGGGCGGCTGCGCGACGCGATGGCGGAGGTCGACAAGCTCCGCGGCGAGGGCCCGGAGCTCTGACCGGCCCCGGCCGCCGCGCTCGCGGGCGGGTGCTCGTCCGAGCGTCCGGAATGCCGGTCGTCTCCGCCAGCATCCGGCCCCAGATGTGGTGCCCCAGCGCTCACGGGGGGCCAGTGGTGGTGCTGCGACACGCCCAACGGGAGGCCCCCGGGTCACGTGAGGAGGCCGTTGACCTGCGCGGACGCGCTCCCGGCGAGGAATATCCCCGAAGAGGTTGCACGTTGTCCGTCGGTGGGTCAGGATAGCCACTACATCTTGTGGTTACACGGTTGTCATTCGTCCACATGTAGTGCACCGGCGAACCGACTTTTCCACATCTTTCCCCCAGGTCCATCCACCGAGTCGTCCCCAGCGGGGCGGAGAGGAGCGAGCCATGCACTGCCCGTTCTGCCGCCACACGGACTCCCGCGTCATGGACTCCCGGGTCACCGACGACGGCGCCTCGATCCGTCGTCGCCGTCAGTGTCCCGAGTGCGGCCGCCGGTTCACCACCCTCGAGAGCGCCAGCCTGACCGTGGTCAAGCGCTCCGGGGCCTCGGAGCCGTTCAGCCGGAGCAAGGTCCTCGTCGGCGTCCGGAAGGCGTGTCAGGGGCGCCCGGTCACCGAGGACCAGCTCGCTCTGCTCGCCCAACGGGTCGAGGAGAGCGTGCGCAGCCAGGGCAGCGCCGAGGTCGAGGCCCACGAGGTCGGCCTCGCGGTGCTCGAGCCGCTGCGCGAGCTCGACGAGGTCGCCTACCTGAGGTTCGCCAGCGTCTACCAGGCGTTCGACAACCTCGAGGACTTCGAGACGGCCATCACCCTCCTGCGCGCGGAGCGGGAGGCGACCGGCGAGGAGCCCGGCGCGCGGGTCCCAGCGGGACCGCCGGGCGACGCCCCGCCCGGTGCGCCGGGGACGGTCGGGGGCTGAGGCCGCGGCATACCGCCGCCGACCCACCCGCCGCACCACCACGGCCGGCCGCTGTCAGCGGTCGCCACGAGACTGAGAACCAGCAATCAGGGACCCCGGGAGTCGGGGAGAAGAGTGAGGGAACGGCATGACCGAGACGGCCGGCGCACACGCAGGTGCCCGCAAGCCCAAGGGCAGGGGCGTCACGATCGAGCGCATCTACACCACGCCCGGCGTGCACCCCTACGACGAGGTCACCTGGGAGAAGCGCGACGTCCTCCAGCAGAACTGGAAGACCGGCGAGACGATCTTCGAGCAGCGCGGCGTCGAGTTCCCCGACTTCTGGTCGATCAACGCGAGCACCATCGTCACGACGAAGTACTTCCGCGGCGCCGTCGGCACGCCGGAGCGTGAGTCGAGCCTGCGCCAGCTCATCGACCGGGTCGTCCTGACCTACGTCAAGGGGGGCAAGGACTTCGGCTACTTCGGCTCCGACGAGGATGCCGAGCTGTTCGAGCACGAGCTGACCTACGCCCTGCTGCACCAGATCTTCAGCTTCAACAGCCCGGTCTGGTTCAACGTCGGCACGAAGAGCCCCCAACAGGTCAGCGCCTGCTTCATCCTCTCCGTCGAGGACTCGATGGACTCGATCCTCAACTGGTACAAGGAGGAGGGGAAGATCTTCCAGGGCGGCTCCGGTGCCGGCCTCAACCTCTCCCGCATCCGCGCCTCCAAGGAGCTGCTCTCCTCGGGTGGGACCGCCTCCGGGCCGGTCTCGTTCATGCGCGGCGCCGATGCCTCCGCCGGGACCATCAAGTCCGGCGGCGCCACCCGCCGGGCAGCGAAGATGGTCGTCCTCGACGTCGACCACCCCGACATCGTCGAGTTCGTCGACACCAAGGCGCGCGAGGAGGACAAGATCCGCGCGCTGCGGGACGCCGGCTTCGACATGGACCTCGGCGGCAGCGACATCGTCTCGGTCCAGTACCAGAACGCGAACAACTCGGTCCGGGTCAACGACGAGTTCATGCGCGCCGTCGAGGACGGCACCGGGTTCGGGCTGCGCGCCCGGCAGAGCGGCGAGGTCATCGAGACGGTCGACGCCCGCGAGCTGTGGAAGCGGATCGCCAAGGCCGCCTGGGAGTGCGCCGACCCCGGCATCCAGTACGACGACACGATCAACGACTGGCACACCAACCCCGAGACCGGCCGGATCACCGCATCCAACCCGTGCAGCGAGTACATGTCCCTCGACAACTCCTCGTGCAACCTCGCCAGCCTCAACCTGCTGAAGTTCCTCCGCGACGACGACACCTTCGACGCCGAGACCTTCGCCAAGGTGAGCGAGCTCGTCATCACCGCGATGGACATCTCGATCAGCTTCGCGGACTTCCCGACCGAGGCGATCGCCCGGACGACGCGCGACTACCGCCAGCTCGGCATCGGCTACGCCAACCTCGGCGCCCTGCTCATGGCGACCGGCCACGGCTACGACTCCGAGGGGGGCCGGGCACTCGCGGCGAGCATCACCTCGCTGCTCACCGCCGCGGCATACCGCCGCTCGGCCGAGCTCGCGGCGGTCGTCGGCCCGTATGCCGGCTACGCTCGCAACGCCGACGCGCACAAGCGGGTGATGCGCAAGCACCAGGCCGCCAACGACGCGCTGCGGACCATGCACACGATGGACAAGGACATCCACCGGGTCGCGACGAGGGCGTGGGACGACGTCGTCAAGACCGGGGAGAAGAACGGCTTCCGCAACGCCCAGGCGTCGCTGCTCGCGCCGACCGGGACGATCGGCTTCATGATGGACTGCGACACGACCGGCATCGAGCCGGACTTCTCGCTGGTGAAGTTCAAGAAGCTCGTCGGCGGCGGCTCGATGCAGATCGTCAACCTCACCATCCCGCGGGCCCTGCGCAAGCTCGGGTATGCCGAGGAGACCGTCGAGGCGATCGTCGAGTACATCGCCGACAAGGGCCATGTCATCGACGCCCCGGGCCTCAAGCCGGAGCACTACGAGGTCTTCGACACGGCGATGGGCGCCCGGGCGATCGCTCCGATGGGTCACGTGCGGATGATGGCGGCGGTCCAACCGTTCCTCTCCGGTGCGATCTCCAAGACCGTCAACCTGCCCGAGACGGCGACCGTCGAGGACATCGCGGAGGTCTACCTCCAGGGCTGGAAGCTCGGCCTCAAGGCGCTCGCGGTCTACCGGGACAACTGCAAGGTCGGCCAGCCGCTGTCCGACGGAGGTTCGACCGCCAAGGATGCCAAGGCCTCGGCGGAGGCGAAGGCCGCGGCCGTCGAGAAGGTCATCGAGTACCGTCCGGTCCGCGAGCGGCTGCCAAAACGGCGTGCCTCGCAGACGACGTCCTTCGCCGTGGGCGGCGCCGAGGGCTACCTCACCGCCGGCACCTACGACGACGGCCGGCTCGGCGAGCTGTTCCTCAAGTTCGGCAAGCAGGGCTCCACCCTCGCCGGGGTCATGGACGCCTTCTCGATCGCCATCTCGGTCGCACTCCAGTACGGCGTGCCGCTCGAGACGTTCGTCGAGAAGTTCACGAACATGCGGTTCGAGCCGGCCGGCCTGACCGACGACCCGGACGTGCGGATGGCGCAGTCGATCATGGACTACGTCTTCCGGCGCCTCGCCCTGGACCACCTCGACTTCGACACCCGTTCGTTCATGGGCATCCACACCGCCGAGGAGCGGGCCCGTCAGCTCGAGACGGGGTCCTACACCGAGTCCAGCGACGAGGAGTCGGACGAGGAGATCGAGTCCGAGATGGAGTCCTACAGCCAGGGCGTCGCGACGACCGCCAAGAAGAAGGACGAGCGCGCCGACCACTCCGGTGACGTGAAGTTCGGCGCCGGCGCGGCGTCCGCTCGCGAGGTCGACGTCGAGATCCACTCCTCGCAGGACCTGCTCGAGAAGTTCCAGGGCAAGGCCGCCGACGCGCCGATGTGCCTGACCTGTGGGACGAAGATGCGTCCCGCCGGTTCCTGCTACGTCTGCGAGGGGTGCGGCTCGACCAGCGGCTGCAGCTGACGTGTCTGTCGAACGACCAGTGTCGGGAGGCCAAACGACGTAGGTCGCGAGAGTGATGTCGTCGAACGACAGATGTCGACGCGCAGCGGTGGGCGCCGGGGTCTGCTGCACGGACTGGTGACACGTTCGGTCACGCAGCCTGAGTGGCTGGCGTGGTCATGATGGTCTCGAACTCGACGGGCGTCAATCGGCCCAGCGAGTCCTGTCTCCGGCGTCGGTGGTAGGTCTTCTCGATCCAGGTCACGATCGCGATCCTGAGCTCCTCGCGGGTGGTCCAGGTCTTCTTGTTCAAGACGTTCTTCTGCAACAGGCTGAAGAAGGACTCCATGGCGGCGTTGTCCCCGCACGAGCCGACGCGGCCCATCGATCCGACCAGCTGGTGGCGGGTCAGTGCACGCTGGGCCTTCCTGGATCGAAATTGCGATCCTCGATCGCTGTGGACCACGCAGCCGGCCACATCCTGGCCGGCGGCCTCGCGCATCGCGACGGCGTTGTTGATCGCCGCGACCGCGATCCTCGACTTCATCCGGGAGTCGATGGAGTAGCCCACGATCCGGTTGCCGCACACGTCCTTGACCGCGCACAGGTAGAGCTTGCCCTCGTTGGTCCAGTGCTCGGTGATGTCGGTCAGCCAGAGCTCATTGGGTGCCTCGGCGCTGAACTCGTGCCGGGTGCGGCCCTTGTCGTCGACCACGGCGCAGCGGTCGTCATGGACTGGTGGTCCCGGCTTCTTGCCCTTCCCACACTTCTTCTTCCCGAACGAGGACCACCAGCCGGCCTCGGAGCAGATCCGCCACGCGGTCCGGTCCGCCATCGGCTGGCCGGCGTCGCGGGCCTCATCGGCGAGGAACCGGTAGCCGAACTCGGGGTCATCGCGGTGAGCATCGAACAACGCGTTGGCTCGGTAGGCCTCCTCAACCTCGGCGTCGGTCAGCGGTGACGCCAACCAGCGGTAGAACGGAGCGCGGGCGAGGTTGAGGACCCGACACGTCACCGCGACCGGCACCCGAATGGGGGCACCGGCCGCGGCAAGGTCACGGACGAGCGGGTACATCATTTTCCCGGCAGGTTGGCCTGCGACAGATACGCCGCTGCTCGTCGCAGGACCTCGTTCTCCTGCTCCAACAGCCTGATCCGCTTCCTCAGCTCACGCTCGGTCGCCGGCTGGGCCGGGTCGGAGACCCGGACGCCGTCGTCCCGGTCGGCCTTGCCGAGCCAGGTGTTCAGACACGACTCGCTGATCCCGAAGTCGGCTGCGATCTGCTTGAGATGCACGCCAGGTTCACGGTTCCGGGCAACCCGGATGACGTCCTCGCGGAACTCTTTGGGGTAGGGCTTGGGCACAGTGCACATCCTCTCCCGCAGCACCTCTCGGCACCGCAGCTGATGTGTCACCTATTCGTGCAGCAGACCCCCGAGATCGTCCGAAAGGGAGGGTGAAGCCTCGGTATCGAGGCTTCACCCTCCCTTTCGCAGGTCCGGGCCGGCTCATCGAGGCTGGATGGCCCGGTCGCGCGCGGCCACGCCGAGTGGCGTCCTCGGGTCAGGCGGACACAGGTTGTGGGGAGCGTCGGTGCCGCGTCCGCTCGCGAGGTTGACGTCGTCATCCGCTCCGCGCGCGACCTGCTCGAGAAAGCTGCCACGGTTCTGATCCGGTCGTGCCCGGTCTCCGCCGCGCGCTCAGGCGGGATCCGTACCGAAGAACTGGCGGGTGAGAACGTCCACGAGCCAGTCCTGCCAGTCCGGCTGCTGCCACCCGAGTGCTTCGGTGGCGAGCCGGTGGCCGCTGCTGTTCACCAGCATGAAGAAGGCCTCGGCGGCCCGGTCCACCGTCATGCCCGCCCTGAGCCGGTCGGTGCCGACGGCCAGCTCGACCAGTGCGTGGTGTGTGTGGCGTCGTCGCTCGCGATCCTCGCGGATCAGCTCTTGGACGCGCGGGTCGGTGGCGGCAGCGTCGCGTAGCACCTCCTTGAGTGGAGCCGTCCTGGCCGCGATCCCGGCGGCGCGCCGTACCACCGCGGCCAGCCGGCGCCGGGGGTCGCGGTGCCGTCGTGCCGCAGCGACCCAGTCGCGATCCAGGAGCGGGACCGGGTCGTCGTCGCCGGTGATCGCCGTGTCGAGCGCGCGAGCGAGTACTTCCTGCTTCGTGCCGAATGCCTGGTAGACGGTGGCCGGCGCGACGCCGGACTCCCGTGCGATCGCCTCGACGGTCGTGGCCTGGTAGCCGCGCTCGAGGAACAGTCCCAGGGCCGCCTCGGTGATCCGTGCCCGCGTGTGACGGGCCCGTTGCTCGCGGCGGATACCAGCCTCGGTTCTGCCCTTGACAGGATCAGCCATGAGTCTCAGAGTATCACTCTATAGAGTGACACTCAGCAAACCGAGGCGCGGAAGGAGGGGCGATGTCCGATGACCCTGTCCGCACCGACCCGGACAAGTACAGCGTGGTGTTTGAGAACGAGCGGGTCCGCGTGCTCGAGTACGTCGACCGTCCCGGCGACCGCACGACGATGCATACGCATCCGGACAGCGTGATGTACACGTTGAGCAGCTTCCGCCGGCGCCTCTACGGCGGCGACGGCGAGAGCCGCGATGTCGACATCGCCAGCGGCACGACGGGATGGCTGCCTGCCCAACGGCATGCCGGACACAACGTCGGCGACACCGACACCCACGTCATCTTCGTCGAGCTCAAGGGATCCATCCCCTCGAGGACCGTCCTGGGTCCATCCGGCCCGAACATCGACTAGGACCATCGCACCCCGGCCGTGGCACCCGCGAGGTGCCGGCGGGGGACCGGGCGTTCGGAGACCGTTGTGCCCCAGCGTTGTTGGTGGGGGACGTTGTCGGTGGGGGCGTCTAGGTTTGGGGGATGGGTGAGGGCGCGGGGCTGGCGCGGGATGCGGGTCGTGACCAGGGGGTGCCCCGGGTGTTGGCGTTGTTGCGGGCGGCGGTGGCAGAGGTCGACAAGGCTGTCCTGGAGCCGGGGTGGATGCTCGGCGACGCCGACCTGGGTGAGGCGGTGGCCCTGGTCGGCCGGTTGCGGGCGGCGAGCGAGCGCGTCGAGGTCGAGGCGGTGACCGAGGCGGTGTCCCGAGGGGTGCCGGCCGAGCAGGGTTGGGGCCCGCACGACTGGGTCACGCGCGTCGAGAGCCTGCAGGCGCCGGTCCCGTCGGCGGCGCATGTGGCGCAGGTGCGCCGGGTCGCGGCGGCCTCGGTCTGTGCCCGGCCCGGGTCGGCGCCGGCGGCCGAGCCCGGCGCGGTGGCGGCGGCTTTACGCGTGCGGGTCGTTGTCGCTGGCCAAGGCCGACCAGCTGGCCCGGTTCAGCGACGAGGTGGCCCGGGTCGCGGACCCGGAGCTGCTCGAGGCGGACCTGCGGCTGCTGATCTCCTCCGCCAAGGACACGCCGGGGCGGCCCGGGCTGACCGAGCGCCAGCTGAAGGTCGCGATCGGGTATGCCGGGCGGCTGCTGCGCCCGGCGCGGGAGCTGGCAGGCGAGGAGCAGAGGCTGGCCCGGGGCCGGTCACTGACCAAGCGGCCCGGTCCGGCCGGCCTGGCCGAGTACATTCTGCGGCTGGACCCCGAGGGCGCCGCGAGGATCGACGCCGCGGTCGCGGCGCTGTCGGCGCCGGTCCCCGGCCCGGACGGCGAACCCGATCAGCGCTGCGGCGCGCACCGCCGGGCCGACGCGCTGCTAGCCATCATCGCCCGCGGGGTGTCCGCCCCGCAGGGGGTGAGCACCAGCGAGCGGGCCCAGGTCATGGTGACCATTCCGCTCCAGGCGCTGCGCGAGCAGGTCCGCGGCGGCGGGGTGAGCGAGTCCGGGCAGGTCCTCTCCCCGGGTGCGGTGCGCCGGCTGGCCTGTGACGCCGGGATCGTGCCTGCCGTCCTCGGACCCGACAGCGAGGTCCTCGACCTCGGCCGGAGCGTGCGGCTGTTCACCCCCGGTCAGCGGCGACTGCTGTGGCGCCGTGACGGCGGCTGCAGCTATCCCGGCTGCACCATCCCCGCGATCTGGACCGAGGCTCACCACATCACCCACTGGGTCGACGGCGGGCCTACCGACCTGGCCAACGCCGCCCTCCTCTGCCAGCGCCACCACACCCAGGTCCACGCCCGCGCCCTGACCGCGACCATCACCGATCACCGCGTAACCTGGCACCTCGACGGCAACGCGCGGCACCCCTAGCGACCCCGCCCCACACCCCGCCCACCACGGCGGGGCCGCGGGCATGCCGCGGGAGACAAGATGCTCGGGCATGCGCGGGAGCGACAGGATCCTTGGGCGCCCCGGGGAAGAGCAGATCCTCGTCACCTCGGAGTGCTCAGTGTGGGGCGAACCGGATCGGGGTGAACTCCGCCCCCTGCGACCTCCCAGCCGAGGAGCGCGCCGCAGAAGTCCGTGCCCCCGGCCACGTCCTGCAGCTCGACATCGATCGAGGAGGAAACGCCCGGTGGTTAGGCACGCGGCATCGGCCGCAGCGGGGTGCGATGTCGCACACGAAGTCCGAGCAGAGCGGCGGGGGTGGGATAGCCTGCGCGGGACATCACCGCCGACGAGGGCGGGTGGAACTGGGGAGGGCCTGATGACGGCACCGGCGGCGGGCTGGTACCCCGCGGGTCACGACACCGAGCGGTTCTGGGACGGCCAGGGCTGGACCGCGCACACCCGGCGAACGGAGGCGCCCGACCCGGCGACCCCGAGCGACACGTCATCGGGACAGGTGCCGCCCGGCTACCCGGCACCGGGTCAGGTACCGCCCGGCTACCCGGCACCGGGTCAGGTACCGCCCGGCTACCCGGCATCGGGTCAGGTGCCGCCTGGCTACTCGCAGCCCGGCCAGGCGGTCGTGCCGCAGTACGGCTACGCGCCGGTGGCGGTCGCCCCGAAGAGCCCCGCGATCTCGGTCATCGCGTCGTTCTTCCTGCCCGGGCTCGGCCAGTTCATCAACGGCGACACGAACAAGGGAGTGGCGATGCTCGCCGCCTACCTCGGCAGCTTCGTCCTCATGGTCATCCTCGTCGGCTTCATCACGGCACCGATCATCTGGATCTGGAGCATGGTCGACGCCTACCAGAGCGCTCAGGCCTGGAACCTGCGGTACGGCATCGTCAGCTAGGGGTCAGGCCGCTGGCCGCGTCGAGACGCTGCAGGAGGTCGTGGGCGGCGAGCTCGATGTCCTTGTGTCGCCACTCGGCAGCCCGGTAGCGGCAGGCGATGAGGCCGGAGCGATGCACCCGGCGCAGGTCGCCGACGACGAAGGCGTAGCGCCCCTTCGTCTCGTCCGCGGCGCCGTCGGTGAGTCCCAGGTGCCAGGCGGCGTACTCCGCCCAGGTATGCCGCTCCAGGAACGCGTTCTGCTCCTCGGCCCGGGGCTGGATCTCGCCCCAGTCACTGTCCAGGACGTACTGGCGGGCCTCGATGAGCCCGCCGACGTGCTCGACGGCCGCCGTGTTGACGAGATAGCGCGCCATCGCCCCATCGTAGGCCGCGACAAGGACGGGACCGGGTGGTCGGACGCACGAAGGGCGGCCCCCTCGCGGGGTGCCGCCCTTCGCTCCTGCGCGCGGACGAACGGGACGCAGTGTCGCCGCACACCGGCTCAGGGGGAGCCGCGCTGCTCGGCCCCCTGTCTGGGAATCACGTCACGGCAGGCAGGCTCGCCGCCAGCGAGACGTAGACGCGATCGCGGGCCGCGGCGTCGAGGCCACCGGCCCGGCCGAGAAGCTTGCGCAGGGCCTTGGGGCCGACGACTGTCGCCCGGTCGGCGGGCAGGGTCGCCTGGAACCTCGGGAAGGAGCCGCCGACGAGACAGAGCACCGGCGACACGCAGACCTCGCCGAGCCCCATGCCCTCGAGGACGGTACGCACGGCCCCGGCCTGCTTCTCCACGCCACGGACGAGGTCGTTGCGCTGCTGGCCGCGGACGTAGAGGTCGGTGCGCTTCGGCCCGAACAACCCGCCGGCCCGGCGGACGGCCACCGGGGCCCCGGCATACCGCTGCGCGTCCACGACGAAGACGCCACCGCCGGCGACGACGAGCCGGTCGATCGTCGACCGGCTGCCGGGGACCCGCCGCTCCTCGAGCAGCAGGCCGTCGCCGGAGTCGGTGATGGAGGCGAGGGCGTCGGTCAGCGCCTCGTCCGCCTCAGCCTCGCGCGTGGACTCCCTGGCCGGGTCGCGCTCACTCGGCTCGCCCCCTCGCCCGAGGGCCTCGCCGGCGGCCGAGGCGAGCCAGGCCTGGCTCGAGGGGAGGGCGGCTCGGATCGCGGTCGCCGACAGGGCGGACTGCGAGGCCGGACGGGCCGTCTGGACGCCCTGGTCGGCGCGGGCGTCTGCCGAGGACTCGATGGAGGCGGCCCTCGCCTCGGCGGCGGAGGTGTCGAGGCAGGCCGGGCACACGATGGCGCCCCTCCCGCGGTCGAACCCGACCGGCTCTCCCGCGGAGAGCATGGCCCCGCAGGAGCACAGGCCCGCGTGCTCGAGGGTGATGACATTGAGGTCGGTCACGGCTTCTACCTTCGTCCCGGCTGCGTGGCCCACCGCTGCGTCGGCGGGCACCCTGCCAATCTGGCAGGTCGCCCGGGAGGGAGGATCGGACGTTCGGCCAGTTCGGCCCCGGCCGTCCGGGCCGAGGTGACCTAGTCACAATGACGCCCGCCGAGGTGGCCTGGTTGCAACGGCGCGCGGTGGGGGCTTCGCAGCGGGTCTGACCTGCGCCGATGCTGCGCCGGATCCGCCGGGCGAGCGACCGTCGGCGCAGCTAGGCTGACCTCGTGGCCAGGCCTCTCGAGCCGGTGGGGCCCGCCATCGCGCGGCTCCCGGACGGCACCGTCAAGCAGGTCAACCCGCTGACCGGCACCCAGGTGTGGACGGTCCCGGGCCGTGCCGGTCGTCCGCTCCCGACGTCGACGGGCGCGCACCAGCGGATCGACCCCGCCCGCCACGGGCAGCACTGTGCGTTCTGCGAGGGCCGCTACCTCGACACCCCGCCCGAGAAGGCCCGCCTCGTGCGTGACGAGGGGGCGTGGCGTGTCCTCACCGGCCTGACGGCGGAGGAGCTGGACGACACGACGGCCGAGTTCCGACTCGTCCCCAACCTCTTCGAGATCGTGTCCGTCGACTACTGGCGGCACAACCACGGGTACGAGCCGCCCGAGCAGACGCACCGGCGGCGAGCGGCATACCTCGCGACACCGGGCGGTGTCGCCCACGTCGCGCGGCTCCAGGCGATGCGGGACCGGTCCGACGTGGGCCCGGCGACCGACGGCGAGGCCTTCTTCGGCGGCTTCCACGATGTCGTCATCGCGCGACGGCACTTCGTCGACGGAGCTCGGTGCGAGGACGAGCTCGCATCCGCGGGGACACTCACGCCCGAGGAGCACCGCCACTACGTCGCCTTCACCGTCCGCGCGCTGCACGAGATGTTCGAGACCGGCCCGCTCGTCGCCAACGTCGCCGTGTTCCAGAACTGGCTGGCCGCGGCCGGGGCGTCGTTCGACCACCTCCACAAGCAGCTCGTCGGCATCGACACGCTCGGCCGGCGCCGGGAGCAGGAGCTGGCGCGGCTCGAGGAGGACCCCGACCTCTTCGACCGCCTCGCCGCCGATATCCGGGACGAGGGCCTCGTCATCGCCGAGAACGAGCACGCCGTCGCGTTCGCCGGTGTGGGACACCGCTACCCGAGCCTCGACGTCTGGTCGCGGTGGACCGATGCCGCCCCCTGGGAGCTGTCCGAGGAGCAGCTCGGCGGCTGGGCCGACCTCGTCCACGCCTGCCATGCCGCCACCGGCCCGGCCGTGCCGACGAACGAGGAGTGGCACTACCGCCCACCCGGGCTGACCGGGGCGATGCCGCTGCGGGTCGTCCTCAAGTGGCGGATCTCGACGCTCGCCGGCTTCGAGGGCGGGACCCGGATCTATATCAACACGATCGACCCCTGGTCGGTGCGTGACCGCGTCCGGGTGGCGCTGGCCGGCCTGGCCGCCACCGGCGCGGTGGCCCCGGGCATCCGCATCGAGGACTGAGCGCTCGTCCTCGGCGACGAGCATGGCGCCTTTCCGACGCGTCCGGGACGCCGACCGCCATCCCCGCGGGGCTGGCGGAGGCCCGCCACGAACGGTTCCACCACGGCGAGGCCATCGGTGCCACCGTGGAGGAGCGCCCGGGGGGACGTGGGAGTCGAGGATGGTCCCTGGGCCGACGCGATCGACCAGGTGGGGAGACCGAGATGAGAACGCGCCTTCGTCCTGCCGTGCTGACCCTGGCAGCGGCCCTGACCATGACCGGAGTGCCCCTGGCACTCGCCCCGGCCGCACATGCCGCGGCCGCCGACATCGTCATCTCCGAGCTGATGTACCACGCTCTCGACACCGATCCGCTGTTCGCGGACGTCGAGTTCATCGAGCTCGCCAACACCGGGGCGGCGACCGTCGACCTCGGCGGCTGGACCTTCACGGCCGGCATCACGCCGGAGGGCGGTGCCATCCCCGCCGGGGTGAGCGTCGCCGCCGGCGGCTTCGTCGTCGGGACGAGTGACCCGGCGCTCTTCGAGACCAGGTACGGCTTCGCCGCGGACTTCTCCTATGCCGGGAGCGCCCTCTCCAACGGCGGGGAGGAGGTCACCCTCGTCGACGCGGGGGCCACCGTCATCGACGACGTCACCTATGACGACGCCGACCCGTGGCCGGTCGCGCCGGACGGCAACGGGCCCTCGCTCGAGCTGTCCGACCTGGCCGCCGACAACGCCGACGCCGCCAACTGGCACGCGAGCTCGATGGACTTCGGCACGCCCAGGGCGGCGAACACCGCGCCGCCGCTCGCCCTGTCCGGCGTGACGGTGACGCCGAGCCAGCCGGCCGCCGGCGAGAATGCCCAGGTCGCCGCGACCGCGCCGACCGGCTCGACGCTGAGCCTGACCTACAAGGTCATGTACGGCACGGACACGACGATCCCGATGCTCGACGACGCCGCGAGCCCGGGCGGGGCGGGCGACGGGGTGTATGCCGCGAGCGTCCCGGGAGCGGGTGCCGGCCAGATGGTGCGCTACACCATCGCGGCGAGCAAGGGCGCTCTCGGGGCGGCATACCCGCCGACCGGGGACTCCCGGCCCTGGGACGGCTACGTCGTGGCCGATCCGGAGCTGGGTTCCGCGCAGCTCCCGGTGCTCCAGTGGTTCATGCCGGACGCGACGTATGCGGACCTGCTCGCCAACCACCGCTGTGACGACGTGACCGCCCCGGCGACCTTCTACTGGAACGGGACCCTCCTGGACGGCGGCGCGATGAAGATCAAGGGCCACTCGACGTGCACCGACGCCAAGGTGAAGTGGAACATCGAGCTTCCCTCGGGCTACACGTTCGACTTCGGTGACGGGTTCGCCTATCCCGTCGACGAGTTCAACCTGGAGTCCAACGCCATCCCGATCCCGCAGATCGGCTGGGAGATGGTCGGCGCATCGGGCGACCCCACGGTGGGTGAGCGGACGATGAGGGTGCAGCGCAACGGCGACTTCTTCGGTGTCTTCGGTGTCCTGGAGAAGTACGAGGGGACCTGGCGCAAGGCGCACGGCTACGACGACGCGGCGTTCTACAAGGTTCAGGCCAAGGGGCTGAAGGCCTATCCGACGGCGGCCGACCTCGCGGCGTCCGGTGACATCGACAAGAAGAACCCCGACGACGGTGACTTCACCGACATCTGGACCCTCACCCAGGTCCTCGGCCAGCCGGACGGGCCGGCCAAGCAGGCCTGGCTGCGGGAGCATCTGGACCTTGCGCAGATCGCCAACTTCACGGCGCACACCGTCGTCATGCGGCACTGGGACTCCGGCTTCAAGAACTTCTACGTCGTCGCCAACCCCGACACCGGCCGGTGGCAGGTGCTCAGCTGGGACCTCGACGGGATCTTCAACGGCGGCCGGGACTCCAAGGGCGACTTCGTCTTCCCGACGACGACGAGCCCGCTGTGGAGCTCGCTCGTCGCGATGGACGACTTCCGCGCCATGCACAACCGCCGAGTCCGCACCCTCGCCGACCAGTTCCTGCCCGGCAACGGGCTGGTGGACCGCTACGACCAGCTGACGGCGCCCTACGCCGACGACCTCGCCCTCGACAAGCAGGTCTGGGGCGGGTTGTCGGTCGCGGGTGGGCGCAACCGGCTCATCCAGGGCATCCAGGAGCGGCGTGACCAGATCGCCGCGCACACGAGCGGGAGCGAGATCCCGACCGGGCAGAGCCCGACGGCCGAGGTCGTCGTCAACGAGATCCAGTACAACCCCGGTCCGGACGGGTCGGAGTTCCTCGAGCTCTACAACCCGGCCGCCACGGCCGTCGACCTCAGCGGCTGGACCGAGTCGGCGACCGGCACCACCTTCGCGCCAGGCACGGTTCTGCCAGCGCACGCGTACGCCGCGTGGGTCGACGACGACGCCGAGTTCGTCGCGGCATACGGCGGGGATCGACTCATGCTCGGGCAGTACCCGGGGGGCCTCAGCAGCTCGGGCGAGGAGGTGACGATCGCCGATGGCGCCCGCGTCGTCGACACGGTCACCTATGGCCCGAGCGACCCCTGGCCGAGCGAGGCGGACGGCACCGGGCCCTCGCTCGAGCTGCGGGGCCCGACGCTCGACAACGCCCTCCCGGCGAGCTGGGCCGCGAGCAGCGGGAACGGAACGCCGGGAGCGCCCAACTCCGCCACGGGTGGGGGCGTGGGCGGGACCGCCACCGTCTTCGACTACCACGCGACGTGGCGCTACCTCGCGACGTCCCAGGACCAGGGCACGGCATGGCGCGCACCGGGGTACGACGACTCGTCGTGGCCGACGGGCGCGGCCCCCCTGGGCTGCAGGTCGAGCGAGGCCACCTCGATCTCGTGCCCCAGGGGTCGCAAGACGTACTACTTCCGGACCGGCTTCACCATCGACCCGGGGTCGGCCGTGACTGCGGCACCGCTCCAGCTGCGGGTCGACGACGGCGCCGTGGTCTACCTCGACGGTGTCGAGGTGGGCCGGGCGAACATGCCCTCGGGTCCGGTCGACGGCACGACCCTCGCCAGCTCGAACGTGCGGACGTACGAGGAGGACACCGTCGCCCTTCCGGCGGCCGTCCTCACGGCCGGCGCGCACACCCTCGCCATCGAGGTGCACCAGTACCGGGCCGGCTCGACCGCCGACCTGTACTTCGCCGCATCGCTGACCCTGGTCGGGGGCACCGGCAGCATCGGCGGTGGTGGCGGCACCGGTGGTGGCGGCACCGGTGGTGGCGGCGGCACCGGCACGGCGACGACGATCGCGGACTACGGAGCGGCCTGGCGGTACCTCACGACGTCCGAGGACCCCCCCGTGGGCTGGGCGGCCGATGGCTTCGACGACTCCGCGTGGCCGACCGGCACCGCCGCCCTCGGGTGCGGGACCGGCGAGGTCACGACGATCGAGTGCGTGAGAGGCCGCAAGGCCTACTACTTCCGCCGCTCGGTCACCCTGCCGGGGGGGCCGGCACCGACCGCGGCGACCGTGCGGCTCAGGGTCGACGACGGCGCCGTCGTCTATGTCAACGGTGTCGAGGTCGGCCGGGCGAACATGCCTGCGGGGACGGTCGATCGCGACACACTGGCCGCCTCGAACGTCCGGACGGTGACCGAGGAGGCGGTGGCGATCCCACCGGCCGCGCTGACCGACGGCGCCAACACGGTGGCCGTCGAGGTGCACCAGTACCGGGCCGGTTCGACCGCCGACCTGTCCTTCGACGCCGCGGTCGACGTCACTCGCTAGGGGCCCGCCCTCGTCCCCGCCCGACCGTCTGCAACGATGGCCGGGCGGGGCCGGAGAGGATGGCGGGAGCGATGACGGCACGGTGGGAGCAGGAGGCGGACGCGCCCGTGGCGGGCTCACGTGAGGGCGGCCCGTCCCTGTCGGGCCGGCCGGCGGCACCCGCGACCTGGTCGGCCACCGGTCTCGTGCCCTGGTCGCCGCCGACGCCGACCTCGACGCCCAGCCGGGCGCTCGTCCTGGCCGGTGGTGGAGCGACCGGCATCGCGTGGGAGGCCGGGGTCCTGGCCGGTCTGCGCGACGAGGGCGTCGACGTCCGCGACGCCGACCTCATCGTCGGGACCTCCGCGGGCTCGGCGGTCGCCGCCCAGCTGCGGGTCGGGACCGACGAGGCCGATGCGTACGGCGACATCCGGGCCGGACGCCCGCTCGGCGCCCTGGGCCGGCTGGGCCCTCGCGATGGCGCACGCTTCCTGCGCGCCCAGCTCGGCGCCGATCGGGCCGCGGCCCGGTCGGTCGTCGGCCGGGCCGCACTGCGGGCTCGGACCGCGAGCGAGGACGACTGGGTCGACACGGTCGCGGGCACCCTCCGCGGCCGCGGATGGCCGCGGGCCCGGCTCGCCATCACGGCGGTCGATGCGGAGACCGGCGCCGCGGTCGTCTTCGACAACGACAGCGGCGTGGCCCTGGACCGCGCGGTGGCCGCAAGCTGTGCCGTGCCGGGCGTCTTCCCGCCCGTGACGGTCGGCGCTCGCCGCTATGTCGACGGTGGGCTGCGCTCGGTGGCCAACGTCGACCTCGCCGCGGGCCACGAGCGGGTCCTCGTCCTGTCGCCCATCCCGCTCGCCGTGCGCCGGCGGGACCGTCCCGGTCCGCAGGTGCGCGACCTGCCCGGGGTGCGGCGCTCGCTCGTCCTCGTCCCCGACCGTGCCGCCGCGGCGGCGATGGGCCTGCGACCGCTCGACATGCGCCGCGGTGCCCGCACCGAGCAGGCGGGTCGTGAGCAGGGATGCCGAGAGGCGGACCGGGCTCGGAGGGTGTGGCTGGCCTGACGCCCTGGGGATAACCGCGCGGCGCCACGCGCGGGTTCGGGCAGCGTTGCGCCATGAGCTACCGAGACCTGCCCAGTGACCTGGCCACCCATCCCCTCGAGGACGACGTCATCCGCGCCGACGTCATCGACCTCATCGCCGAGCCCGAGGCCCGCGAAGTGGGGTGCCTTGCCCTGATGTTGTGTGACGACCGCGGCATCGGAGTGCAGCCGGTCGTCCTCGGCGAGCTGATCCCCGGGCGGGTGATGGAGGGCACCTCGCGCCTGTTGTCGATCACCCTGCCCGACCTCGCCGCGAGCGGGGGCTCGCTCGTCGCCGGGCTCGGCCGACCAGGCAGTGTGCTGCTCAGCGACGCCGACCGGGGGTGGCACCAGCTCGTTCTCGATCTGTGCCGAGAGCACGAGGTGACCCTGCTCGGCGCCTACATCGCGACGCCGTCCGCCGTCCGCCCCTTCCCGCCCGACCTGCGGGTCGCCTCGTGAGGCTGCGGAGCCCGACCGAGGCCGGCCACCACCGCCTCGTGCCGCGGTGCCCGAGGAGGAGGGCGCCGCCCGCACGGACCAGGGCCTGCTGGGGCCACCGCGCGGGTCGCTGACCTCGGTCCGTGCCCGGCCGGTGGCGGGTCTAGGGTGGATCCGCGCCGCCCACCCGCGGCATACCCCCACCTGTGAGGAGGACCCGACGTGGCCGACCACGCCCCGGGCTCGACGGCATTCCACATCGACCTCACCGAACGGTATGCCGCGCACAACTACCATCCGCTGCCGGTCGTCATCGCGGCGGCGGACGGGGCCTGGGTGACCGACGTCGAGGGGCGTCGATACCTCGACTGTCTGGCCGGCTACTCCGCCCTCAACTTCGGCCATGGCCACCCCCGCCTGCTCGCCCGGGCGCACGAACAGCTCGACCGGCTCACCCTGACCAGCCGGGCGTTCTACAACGACCAGCTCGGCCCGTTCGCCGGGGCCCTCGCCGGCCTGACGGGCAAGGACATGGTCCTGCCGATGAACACCGGCGCCGAGGCCGTCGAGACGGCGATCAAGGTCAGCCGCCGCTGGGGCTACCGGGTCAAGGGAGTCCCGGAGGAGCAGGCGTCGATCGTCGTGATGGAGGGCAACTTCCACGGCCGGACGACGACGATCATCAGCTTCTCCGACGACAAGGTCGCTCACGACGACTACGGGCCCTACACCCCCGGGTTCCGCGCCGTCCGGTACGGCGACGCCGACGCGGTCCGGGCGGCCATCGACGACACGACCGTCGCCGTGATGCTCGAGCCGATCCAGGGCGAGGGCGGGGTGCTCATCCCGCCGGAGGGCTTCCTCGCCGAGGTCCGCTCGATCTGCGACGAGGCCGGTGTCCTCATGGTCGCCGACGAGGTCCAGTCCGGCCTCGCCCGCACCGGGCGGACCTTCGCGTGCGACCACGAGGACGTCACGCCGGACATCTACGTCCTCGGCAAGGCGCTCGGCGGTGGGATCTACCCCGTGTCCGCGATCGCCGCCGATGTCGACGTCCTCGGCGTCATCGACCCCGGTTCGCACGGGTCGACCTTCGGCGGCAACCCGCTCGCCGCGGCGATCGGGCGTGAGGTGTGCGCGATGCTTGAGACGGGTGAGTACCAGGCGAATGCCGCGCGGCTCGGCGCCGTCCTCGAGGCGGAGCTGCGTCCGCTCGTGGGGCGGGGCCTCGAGGCGATCCGGGTCCGCGGGCTCTGGGCGGGGCTCGACGTCGAGCCCGGCGGGCTGAGCGGCCGCGAGCTCTCCGAGCGGCTCCTGCAGCGGGGCGTGCTCGCCAAGGACACGCACGGGTCGACGCTGCGCCTCGCCCCGCCGCTCGTCGCGACGGAGGACGAGATCGCTCTCCTCGTCGAGGCAGTGACGTCCGCCCTCGCCGGCGGCTGATCGAACGACGTCACCGCGCCGCCTCGGGTCGCCGGTGCGAGCCTCAGCCCTGGCTCGGGTTGGTCGCGATGCCGTCCATGATGTGTCGCTGCGCCACGGCGAAGACGGCGATCATCGGCAGTGTCGCCAACAGGGTCGCGGCCATCGCGATCTCCCAGTGGTACTCACCGGACAAGGCGAACGCGTCGATGATCTGTTTGAGCCCGCGCGGCATCGTGAAGTAGCTCTCGGTCTGCAGGTAGATGAGCGGCTTCATCAGGTCCGACCAGCTCGCCTGCAGCTCGAAGACGAAGACGATGGCCAGGGCGGGTCGGCACAGGGGTAGCGCGATGCGCCAGAACATCCCGAGATAGCTGCAGCCGTCGACGCGGGCCGCCTCGAACAGCTCGCGCGGCAGACCGAGGAAGAACTGGCGCAGCAGGAAGATGTAGAACGCCGAGCCGAAGAGGTTCTGTGCCCACAGCGGCACCTGGGTGTCGACGAAGCCGAGCCTGTTCCAGATCAGGTAGACGGGGACCATCGTGACCGCGCCGGGCAGCATCATCGTCGACAGCACGAGCGCGAAGAGCGGACCGCGCAGCCGGAAGCGGAAGTAGGCGAACCCGAAGGCGACGAGGGCGCTGGAGAGGGTGACCGTCGTGGCCGCCATCACCCCGACGAGCACCGAGTTGAGCAGCCACCGCAGGACCGGGCCGGCCTGCCACACCTCGACGAAGTTGCTCCACTGCACGGTGCGGGGGATGAGCCGGTTGTCGAAGACCTGGGTCTTCGGCTTCAGCGACGCGCTGACGAGCCAGACGAGCGGGTAGACGAAGGCGGCCGTGGCGCCGAGCAGGACCAGCAGGTACAACCCCCGGGGGACCCGGCCCGCTGCGCGCCGCACCACGGAGCCGCGTCGGCTCGGTGGGGCCGAGCCGGACGACGACGGCCCGGGCGACGTGCCGGCACCGGTCGCATCGACGGCGTCGTCGGGGCCGGGCTGGATCGCCCCGGGTGGCGTCTGGGCGGCCGGGGTCGTGGGTCCGCCCTGGAGGCGGCCCTGGGTCATCGGGCCGACCCCTCGTAGTAGACGAAGCGGTTGCCCACCCAGACCTGAACGGCCGTGATGGCCATGATGATGACGAACAGCAGCCAGGCCATCGCCGAGGCGAATCCCATGTGGAAGTACTGGAAGGCGTTCTGGAACAGGTAGACCATGTACATCAGCGACGAGTCGGAGGCACTGCGCGCCTGCTGCGGCCCGTAGAACATCGTGTAGGCCTGATCGAACATCTGCAGGGCCGCGATGGTGTGCGTGATGACGGTGAAGAACACGGCGCCCGAGATCATCGGGACGGTGATCCGGAAGAACCGCCTGACCGGACCGGCTCCGTCGAGCAGCGCAGCCTCATGGAGCTGGACCGGGACGTTGCGCAGCGCGGCCAGGTAGATGACGACACTGCCGCCGACGGTCCAGAGGCTGACCACGGCGAGGGAGGGCTTGAGCCAGGCCGGGTCGGTGGTCCAGTTGGGCCCGTTGATGCCCACCCAGCCGAGCACCTCGTTGACGAGACCGCGTTGGCCGTTGAGGAGCAGGAGAAACATCGCGCCCGCCGCGACGGCCGGCGTCATGACCGGCAGGTAGAACGCCGTGCGGAAGAACCCCGCGGCCCGGCCGACCCGGTCGAGGAGCAGGGCCAGAGCCAGGGCGAGGACGGTACCGAGCGGGACGAACAGCGCGGCATACACGAACGTGTTCGTCAGGGCCGCCCCGACCCGAGGGTCGGTGGCGAGCTCGCGGTAGTTGCTCAGCCCGACGGACCGCGTCTGGCCCCCGACGAGGGAGTAGTCGGTGAAGGAGATGACGAGACTGGCGATCATCGGGCCCGCGGTGAAGACGAGGAAACCGATGATCCATGGCGAGATGAAGCCCAGAGCGGCCCGCTGCTCCCTGCGCCGCAGCCGCGAGCCCTTAGCCACCGCCGTTCGCCTTGTCGTAGGCGGACTGCGCCTCCCGCTGCGCCTGGTCCAGGGCATCCTGGGCGCTGGTTCCCGTCAACGCCCGCTCCACGGCACTGCGCCAGGCGGCGTCGATCTCGGAACCTGCCGGGCTCGGCGCCAGGGCCACGGCGTTGTCCAGCGTCTTGTAGAAGTTGTCGACGGCCGCTGCGAAGCCCTTGTCCGGGATGTCCGTGAGGTACTTCGCCTTGATCTGCTCGTCCGCGACCTTGTTTGCCGTGAAAAGGCCGGTGAAGAACGTCTTGTCCTTCTGGACGGTGTGCTCGCGGGCCGCGGCGGCCTTCATCCACGTCGGGGCATCGGTCATGGTCTTAGCCCAGGCGCAGGCCGCGGCGGGGTTCTTCGCCCCCTTCGGGATGGCCCAGCCGTTGCCGCCGACCATGCTGACCGGATTGCCGTCGTGGTCGGTGAACGGCGTCGACTCGAGCGCCAGGCCCTTGTCCATGAAGTCGGTGAGGACGTTGACGTACCAGTTCTCCATGGGGAAGGCCACGACGCTGTCCGCGGTCAGTGGGTTGTTCTCACTGAAGATGTCGAAGGAGTTGCGGAAGGAGGAGAAATCGCTCCAGCCGCCCTGGTCGTTGATGAGGCGAACCGCGAAGTCAAGTGCCTCGACGGCCTTCGGGTCGTTCAGTGACGGTGAGCCGTCGTCGTGGATCAGCGTCGCGCCGTTCGCCGTGGCCCAGAGCGGGAAGTCCTCCGGCAGCTTCGGGTCGAAGCCGATCCGCTTGATCGTCGACCCCTGCGCGGCGTAGAGCTTCTTGGCGGTCTTCTCCAGGGCGGGCCAGTCCGCTGTCTGGATGTCCGCGGTCGACATGCCGGCCTTGCGCAGAGCCCGAGCGTCGATGAGGTTCGTCGTCACGACGTAGAACTCGGGGATGGCGAAGACCTTGTCGTTCAGGGTGACCGACCGCATTGCCGCCTGCCGGTACTGCGAGGTGTCGATGTTCTGCTTGTCGATGCACGAGGTCAACGGCTGGATCGCGCCCTGTGCGGCATACGTCCCGATGAGGTTGCGATCCATGTAGACCAGGTCAGGCGGGTTCCCGCTCGAGAGGGCGGTGAGGAACTGCTGCGCGTCGAACGAGCCCTTGTTGTGCTTGACCGTCACGTTCGGATAGGCGTCTTCGAACGCCTGGACACGGGCCTGGGCGACCTCGTCCTCTCCGCCGAAACCCATGATGTCCAACGTGCCGCTCGGCTTCCCACCGAAACCATCGGCGCCTCCGGACCCGGAGTCGCCCGAACCGCCTACCCCGGCGCACCCCGAGGTGATCGCCACCACAGCGGAAAGGGCAAGCACCTGCGCCACCCGATGACCAGCCACCGTGTCTCCCATCTGCTCGACGAGCCG
Source organism: uncultured Actinomycetota bacterium (assembly GCA_963728395.1). Classification (GTDB taxonomy): domain Bacteria; phylum Actinomycetota; class Actinomycetes; order Actinomycetales; family Dermatophilaceae; genus CAVSJJ01. The sequence continues at coordinate 812,342 of CAVSJJ010000003.1, read as the reverse complement.
TCTGAGATCGGTGGTACCCGGAGCAGAAAGCGAGAAACGCTTCTCCGGGGAGAAGCGTTTCTCTTCCACCCCTACGGGTGGTGTTGCGGCTCAGGCGTTCTCGGCGCGCGGCGCGTCTGCGGCGGGAGGCTCCGGGGCCGGGGGAGCGGCCTGGGGCTGTGGGGCCGGCTGGCCCTGGTAGCCGGGCTGGCCGGCATAGGGCTGGTAGCCGGGCTGGCCCTCGTAGCCGGGCTGGCCGGCATAGGGCTGGTAACCGGGCTGGTAGAGGCTCTCCTCGGACGGCATGAGGATCCACAGGATCGGGTAGATGATGATCTGGCTCCCGGGGATGACCATGAGCACGAGGATGAAGAGCAGCCGGCTGGGCCACGGGTCGAGGCCGAAGCGGCGACCGATGCCGGCGCAGACGCCACCGAACACGCGGTCGGCCCGCGGCCGGATGAGACCCTGCTGGGCGAGACTCTGGTGAATGGTCGTCATGGGTGGTGCACGTCCTTCGTATGTGTCGGCGGGGGGGTTTCCCTGTCGACATCAACGATGCCGCGCCCGGCCGCGGGCTGCCATCAGGTGCAACCCTGATCGGTCCCCGACCCGGCCCGGGACCGCTCAGGGGTCCGTGGGACGGCGCGGCTGGTGCAGATGGGCGGCGACGAACGCGGCGATGCTGCCGTACCGCTCGCGGATGATGTCCGCCTCGGCCCGCCGGTCGTGGGAGGGGACGAAGAAGCGCCCCTCGGGCACTCGCTGACCACAGCCACAGAAGCACCGGCCCGTGGGGGTCACCGTGCCATGGGGGGGCAGGACCGTCGCCTCGGCGGCGTCGAACGGCAACCGGTCCTGGGTCGGGAGCGCCCGCGCCGGCTCCACGTCCAGCGCCGCGAGGGCGGCCCGCAGGTCGACGGTGCGGTCGGTCGCGCCGGGCAGCGACGCCAGGTCCTCGGCGACCCGGACCCGGCCGCTGTCGGCCCAGGCCTGCTGGTGCGCGATCTCCCGAACGATCGCGACGGGCACCTCGACGGCCGTGCGCACGGCATACGTCGTGGCCTCGAGCAGGACGAAGACGCACGCGTCGAATCCCCAGCTGCGGATGGCCGAGTAGGTCTGTCCCGACCGCTGCCCGGGGTGCAGGACGCGGCACTTGACCAGCAGGTGGGTCGCGTCGGGGAGGACGACGTGCCACCCGCGGGCCGGGTTGGGAGCGAGCTCGCCGCCGAATGCGCGCGCGACGAGCAGTTCGGCGAGGTCACCGGCCGGGGCGTTGCGGGTCCGGACGATGCCACGGTCGTAGAGCTCGCCCATCACCTCGGCGTAGCGCCGGAGCAGCGCGGTGGCCGAGAGGTCGCGAACGGACTCCCCGGTGGCCATGCGCCCATCGTCGCGCGGCCCGCCGACACGGCGGCGCAGGCGCGCGGCGGCGGCCCGACATCGCGCCCGCCGGCGCGTCGGGACCGCGCGCGCACTTCACCCCGGAACAGTGCACTTCACCCCGGGAATGTCCTCGGGTGAAGTGCCACATTCCCGCCTCCGGTGGGGAAGTCGAGACGGCGGAGGGGCGGGCCGTAGGCTGGCGGCGTGCTCCTGCCCCTCACGTATGTCCTGGGCGGGCTGTCCGTGCTCCTCGTCGGGGTCGCCGGCTGGTATGCCGCGCGGGACCGACTCTTCGACGACTGGCTCCTCGGCGCCGCGCTCCTCATCGAGGTCGGCCTCCTCGTCCAGCTCGTCCGGGGGCTCCTCGTCATGGGCGAGATCGGCGACTCGGGGGAGCGGGCCACCTTCGCGGCCTACCTGCTCACCCTGCCCGTCGTCCCGGTGGGAACGGCGTTCCTCGCCATCAAGGAGAAGACGCGCTGGTCCATGGGCGCGGTGGCCATCGGCGCGTTCGGGATCTTCGTCATGGTCGCGCGCCTCCAGCAGATCTGGGAGCTGTATGCCTGAGCGAGACACCCGCCCATCGACCCGCACGGACGGCGGGGGCGAGCCGTCGACGGTGGCCGCCGGATCCGGTCCAGGACGGATCCTCGTCGCCCTCTACGCCCTGCTCGCCCTCGCTGCGACCGGGCGGTCGGTGCTGCAGATCCTCGAGTACTTCCACCGGGCCCCGCTGGCCTACGTCCTCTCCGCCGTCGCCGCGGTCATCTACCTCATCGCGACGGCCGCGCTCGTGCGTGGTGACCGGACCTCGGTGCGGGTGGCGACGGTGGCGATCACCGTCGAGCTCGTCGGCGTCCTCACCGTCGGCCTCGCGTCCTACCTCGCCCCGAGCGCCTTCCCCGACAAGACGGTGTGGTCGCACTTCGGGGCGGGCTACGGCTACGTGCCGCTCGTCCTGCCCGTGCTCGGACTGTGGTGGCTGCGCCGGGTCCGCCGAGAGGGCTGAGCCGGCGTCATTCCCCGGGGAGGGCGTTGGCGATGGCCTCCGTGTCGAAGACGCAGCGGCCCTCGAGGAGCTCCGCACTGGTCGCGACGAGCGTCTTGTCGATGAAGACGGCGCAGCCGCTGCCACCGCCGTCGGTCTCGACGACGATCGTCTGGTAGTCGTCGAAGCCGACGAGAAGTGAGTAGTCCCCCCGCGTGTCTGCCTCGTCGATGACCTCGCCGTCACCGTAGGCGACATAGTGCGCGCGGGTCGTCGCGGAGCCGCCGATCCTGATCGACACCGCATCTGCGGAGTTCGGCAGGCCGGTGCCGAGGATGACCTCGTCGGCGGGCACCGCCTCCGGCCCGTTGTACCCCGTCGCCCGGGTCTGCTCGTCCACCGGCACGGGCTCGACCCGCTCGGTGACCTGCGCCGTGCCGCTCGAGCCGGCGTCCCGCGACACCGAGGACCACAGTCCCCGGCCGAAGGAGAGGAGCAGCCAGCCGATGACGAGCAGTGGTACGAGCCGGCGGACCGGGTTGGCCGAGCCGCGACCCGGCGTGCCGGTCGGTCGGGGCGGCTGCTGCGGGGGCGCCTGCTGCTCCGGTTCGGCGGCCGGAGGGTATGCCGTCGGGGCTGCCACCGGCGGCGGCTGCGGTGCGAGCGGCGGAAGAGGGGTCGGTGGCGGGGGCGGCGGGGACGCCGGCGGGCGGACCGGCGCACGGGGCGGGCCGAGGGAGAGCACGTCGTCGAAGAGCGCGTCGCCCGCCATGGCGTCGAGGGGGGCGTCCAGTCCCGGGAGGCCACCGAGGTCGAAGGAGGCGTCGTATGGCGCCCGCTCGGTCATGGCGCCCGCTCGGTCATGGCGCCCGCTCGAGGAGGAAGACGGGGATGACCCGGCCGGCCCTGGCCTGGTAGTCGGCATACGGCGGGTAGGCCGCCACGCACCGCGGCCACCACTCCTCCCGCTCCGCGCCGTCGACCCGGCGGGCCAGCGCCGCCCACGACTCGGTGCCGTCCTGGAGGGTGATCTCGGGGTGGGCCACGAGGTTGTGGAACCACTGCGGGTGCTCAGGTGCCCCGCCCTTGCTGGCGACCGCGGCATACACGCCGTCGTGCTCGACGCGCATGAGCGGCACGAGGAGGGTCCGTCCGGACCTGGCGCCGCGCATGGTGAGCAGGACGACGGGCCGGCCCTGGACCTGGACCGAGCGGGTGTCGCCGGTCTCGAGGATGGTCTCGACCTGCTCGCGGACCCAGCCGGTGGGGCTGGGAGTGTAGCTCTCGGGGGCGGGCGTCACGGGGGTGTCCTCCTGGTGGCTCATGCGTCCGACGACGTCTTCCAGAGGTTGATACCGGACTCGACGGCGTGCCGGTCGATGGCCGACAGCTCCTCGTCGGTGAACTCGAGCCTCTCCATGGCGCCGAGGCTGTCGTCGAGCTGCTCGACGCTCGAGGCCCCGATGAGGACCGAGCTGACCCGCGGGTCCCGCAGCGCCCAGGCCAGGGCCATCTGGGCGAGGGTCTGTCCGCGGCTGCTGGCGAGCTCGTCGAGGGCCCGGATGTGCGCGAGGGTCTCGTCGGTGAGCAGCCTCGGGTCGAGGCTCTTGTCCTGGGCCGCGCGCGAGCCCTCGGGGATGCCCCTGAGGTACTTGTTCGTCAGCATGCCCTGCGCCAACGGCGAGAAGGCGATGCAGCCGACGCCGAGCTCGCCGAGGACGCCGAGGAGCTCCTCCTCGATCCACCGGTTGATCATCGAGTAGGACGGCTGGTGGATGAGCAGGGGGGTGCCCATCGACCGGAGGATCTCGACGGCCTCCCGGGTGCGCGCCCCGGAGTAGGACGAGATGCCGACATAGAGCGCCTTGCCGGACCGGACGATGGCGTCGAGGGCCCCCATCGTCTCCTCGAGCGGCGTGGTCTCGTCGAACCGGTGGCTGTAGAAGATGTCGACGTAGTCCAGACCCATCCGGGCGAGGGACTGATCGAGGCTGGCGATGAGATACTTGCGGCTCCCGCCGCCCTGACCGTAGGGGCCGGGCCACATGTCGTAGCCGGCCTTGGAGCTGATGACGAGCTCGTCGCGGTAGGGACGGAAGTCGCGGGCGAAGATGGTCCCGAAGTTGCGCTCGGCGCTGCCGTAGGGCGGGCCGTAGTTGTTCGCGAGGTCGATGTGGGTGACGCCTCGGTCGAACGCCCGGCGCAGGATGGCCTGCTGCCGCTCGAGAGGCACGTCGTCGCCGAAGTTGTGCCACAGCCCGAGCGAGATGGCCGGCAGGTCGAGGCCGGACCGGCCCACCCGGCGCAACGGCATGCCGGCACGGTAGCGGCCCGGGGCCGCCTGGTATTCGTCAGCGTGGAACGTCATGCCGCCATCCTGTCACCGAGCATCGCCGGCGAGCACCGAGGCCCGCCGCCGTCGGCCCCCGGGGATCGCCGGTGGGCTCCGGGGGAGTCGGGGGGCCCAGAACCTGCAGAAGGGCGGGTCGCGTGCCGATGAGGAGGGTGCACTGCCGCCCTGTCACCCGAAGGAGTCCGCCGGTGAGCTCTCATCGTGTCCTGCTCGTCAGCGCCGAGGCGGCCCTCGTCTCCGGGCTCAGGCGGATGCTGCGGTGGAAGGGCGACTGGGAGCTCGTCATCGCCGACAGCGCGGAGCGGGCCCTGGTCCTCCTCGTGACCGGGCCGGTGGACGTCGTCGTGGCCGGCCGCTACCTGACCGGCATGGACGGCGATGAGTTCCTTTGGCACGTCCGGCGGCTCTACCCGTCCACCGCGCGCGTCATGGTCTCCGCGGACGCCGACGTCACGGACGTCGTCAGCGCCGCCGGGGTGGCCCAGGTGCTGCTGAGCTGGCCGCGCGACGCCGGCGCCCTCGTCCGCTCCATCGAGGCGGTCCTGGCCGCCCGCGACCTGGGGGTCGACGAGCGGCTGCGCGGGATCCTTGGTGACGTCGAGGCGCTGCCCGCGCCACCGTCGGTCCATCTCCGTCTCGTCGAGGTGTCCGCACGCCCGAACAGTGCGATGTCCGACGTCGTCGCCGTGCTCGAGAGCGACCTCGCGCTGTGTGCGGAGATCCTCAAGCTCGTCAACTCCGCCTACTTCGGTCTCAGCCGGCGCATCGAGAGCGTCGACCGCGCGGTCGGCCTCCTCGGCCTCGATACGATCCACGCCCTCGCGCTGAGCGGGAAGGTCTTCGGCGCCGACCTGGCGACCCCCCGCGACCTCGACGTCGTCCAGCTGCGCCGGACGGCCATGCGGGCGGCCGGTTTCGCGCGGGCGATCGCCGCCTCCGAGCGCTGGACGCCCGAGTCCGTGGGCCGGGCCTTCCTCGCGGCGCTGCTGCGCGATGTCGGCCTCCTCGCGCTGGCGTCCGACGCGGCCGGCTACGAGCGGGTCCGGGTGGTCCCGGTGGAGGACCCGTGGGCGCGCAGCCAGGCCGAGCTCGACGCCTTCGGGTGCACCGTCCCCGAGGCCAGCGCCTTCATCCTCGGCCAGTGGGGCATCACCCAGCCCGTCGTCGAGGCCATCGCCTGCCAGCCGGCCCAGCCCGACGACATGAGCGTTACCCCCATCGCTCACGTCGTCGGCTTCGCCCACCTGCGGGCCCAGCAGGACCACGTCGTGGCCGAGGTCGGGACGAGCCCGTGGCACGAGGTCCGCAACCAGCGGTGGAACGACATCTGCGAGGCGACCGGTTCCCTGTCGGAGGCGCTCGAGCCGGCCCGGTGACCGGTCGGGTCCCGCCTCAGAGGCGGACGACCATCTTCCCGGTGTTCTCACCGCGCAGGATCCCGAGGAAGGCGTCGACGGCATGCTCGATCCCGTCGACCGAGGTCTCCCGCAGCGACAGGGTCCCCTCGGCGAGCCACCCGGCCGCGCGAGCGGCGTACTCGCCCGCCAGGTCGTCGTGGTCGCCGACGAGGAAGCCCTCGATGCGGCCCCGGGTCTGGATGAGGCGGGCGAGGTTGCGCGGCCCCGGCACCGGCTCGGTGTCGTTGTAGACCGAGATCATGCCGCACACCGCGACCCGGCCGTGCAGCCGCAGCGAGCCGATCGCGGCCTCGAGGTGGTCGCCGCCGACGTTGTCGAAGTACACGTCGATGCCGTCCGGGGCGGCCTCGCGCAGCTGGGCGGAGACCGGCCCGGCCTTGTAGTCGAAGGCGGCGTCGAAGCCGAGGTCCTCGACGACATGGCGCACCTTCTCGGCCGTCCCGGCGCTGCCGATGACGCGAGAGGCGCCGAGGGCCTTGGCGATCTGGCCGACCGCACCGCCGACCGCCCCCGCCGCACCGGAGACGAAGACGATGTCGCCCTCGGCGACCTCGGCGATCCGGGTGAGTCCGGCGTAGGCGGTGAGCCCGGTCATCCCGAGCACTCCGAGGTATGCCGATGCCGGCGCGGCGTCCACGTCGACGATCCGGGCGGCCGAGCCGTCGACGACGGCCACCTCTCGCCAGCCGAGTCCGTGCAGGACGTGCTGGCCCTCGGCGAACCCGTCCGCCCGCGAGGCCTCGATCACTCCGACGGCGGCGCCGCTCATCGCCTCCCCGACGGCGTAGGGGGCGGCATACGACCGGGCCTGGCTCATCCGGCCCCGCATGTACGGGTCGACGGACATGACGACGTTGCGGACCCGGATCTGGCCGTCGGACGGCTCCGGGACCTCGCTGTGGGCCAGCTCGAAGTTCTCGTGGGTGGGCCAGCCGACCGGGCGGGAGGCCAAGCGGACCTCCCTGGGGGCGGTCGGACGGGGTGCGGGGTCGGACATGGGGGCGCCTTTCGTCGGGGGGTGGCTCCCGTTGCCAACGGCCGGGGGCGGGCGCATCTTCCCGTTCGGGCGCGGCGGTCAGCGGCGGGGCCGGGCCCCGAGATAGATCGTGTTGGCCGACTCGCCGCCGGTGAGGGGGTTGGCGAACGGGACGACGCGGGCGTCGGCCTGCTCGAACGCCTCGCCGAGCCGTCGGACCACCGCGGGCTCGGGCGGCTCGTCCGACCACAGGGCGAAGGCGCCCCCGTCGGCGAGCATCGCGGCGACCCGCGCGAGCCCCTCGAGGGTGTAGAGGTCGCCGTGGTCCTCACGCAGCAGCCAGTCAGGCGCATGGTCGATGTCGAGAAGGACGGCGTCGTAGACCTCCGGGGCGCGGCCGGTCCGAACGAGGTCGAAGAAGTCGTCGCGGACGAGGCGCACCCGCGGGTCGCCCGCCAGGCCCCGGGTGTCGGGCAGCAGGTCGCGCTCGTGCCAGGAGATGACCTCCTGGAGGGCCTCGACGACGGTGAGCCCGACGACCCGCTCGTCCTCGAGGGCGGTGGCGGCGGTGTAGCCGAGGCCGAGCCCGCCCACGAGCACGGTGAGGGACGTGCCGGCGACGGCCCCGAGCCCGATCCGGGCCAGCTCTCGCTCACCGGTGGTGAACTGGCTGGACATGAGGAACTCGTCCCCGAGCTTCACCTCGTGTACGTCGCGGCCGGTCACCGGGTCCCAGCGGCGCCGCAGGCTGATCAGGCCCCATGCCGTCTCGGCCCAGTCCAGCTCCGTTATCCGCATCCGAGCAGGCTAGTGGTCGCGAGGGGCCCGGGGCGATCGCCGGGCGGTGAGCCGAGCCCGCCGCCGGGTCCGAGGGTGTCCGGACACGTGTCTTGGGGGCTGAGACGGCGGTCCCGCCTCCCGGAGCACCTGTGGTTGCCTTGCCGCAGGTCAAGAGCGCCAGCGCCAAGCCCCGGCTCGCTGGCCGGCAACCCTCCAACCGCGGTGGGGTGCCCCGGGTGAGGACCTGGCGACCGACGCCGTCGGCCGCAAGCGCGGGTTCGTCCCACCACGGAAGTCCCGCTTCGTTGCCGTATGCCGTGCCCCGGCACCTCCGCGGGCACCCGATGTGATGGAGAGACCACCACCATGACCGACACCTCGCAGTGGGGCTTCGAGACGCGCCAGGTCCACGCCGGGCAGGTGCCCGACGCGGCGACCGGCGCCCGGGCCCTGCCGATCTACCAGACGACGTCCTACGTCTTCAACGACACCGCGCACGCGGCGAACCTGTTCGCCCTGCAGGAGTTCGGCAACATCTACACCAGGATCATGAACCCCACCCAGGACGCGGTCGAGCAGCGCATCGCCGCGCTCGAGGGCGGAGTCGGGGCCCTGCTCGTCGCCTCGGGACAGGCCGCCGAAACCCTCGCGATCCTCAACGTCGCCCAGGCCGGCGACCACATCGTCGCCAGCCCCGCCCTCTACGGCGGCACGGCCAACCTCTTCAAGTACACGCTGCCGAGGTTCGGGATCAGCGTGAGCTTCGTCGAGGACCCCGACGACCCGGACTCCTGGCGTGCCGCGATCCGGCCCAGCACCAAGGCCCTCTACGGCGAGTCCATCGCCAACCCCAAGGCCGACGTCCTCGACATCGAGACGATCTCCACCATCGCCCACGAGGCCGGGGTGCCGCTCATCGTCGACAACACGATCGCGACGCCCTACCTCATCCGGCCCCTGGAGTGGGGCGCCGACATCGTCGTCCACTCGGCGACGAAGTACCTCGGCGGCCACGGCACGTCGATCGCCGGCGTCATCGTCGACGGGGGCCGGTTCGACTTCGGGGCCGACCCCGAGCGCTTTGCGCCGTTCAACACCCCCGACGAGAGCTACCACGGACTCGTCTACGCCCGCGACCTCGGCGTCGGCAGCCCGCTCGGCGCCAACCTCGCCTTCATCCTCAAGGCCCGGGTCCAGCTGCTGCGCGACCTCGGCCCGGCCATCTCCCCCTTCAACGCCTTCCTCATCGCCCAGGGCATCGAGACCCTCAGCCTGCGTGTCGAGCGGCACATCGACAACACCCGCAAGGTCGCGGCCTATCTCGAGGGGCACGAGCAGGTCGAGGCCGTCCGCTGGGCCTCGCTCGAGTCGAGCCCCAGCCACGACCGGGCCACGAAGTACGCGCCGAAGGGCGCCGGGGCGGTCCTCGCCTTCGAGATCGTGGGCGGCAAGGAGGCCGGGCAGCGGTTCGTCGAGGCGCTCGAGCTGCACAGCCATGTCGCCAACATCGGCGACGTGCGCTCCCTCGCCATCCATCCGGCGACGACGACCCACTCCCAGGGCGGCGACGAGGACCGCCTCGCCGCCGGCGTCACCCCGGGGCTCGTCCGGCTCGCCGTCGGCATCGAGACGGCCGAGGACATCCTCGCCGACCTCGAGACGGGCTTCGCCGCCGCCACGGGCTGACGAGCGTCCGGCGCCGTCCCGCCGCTCCCGTCCCACCGGCCGCGCGGTGTCCCTGTGGAGAACTCGCCGGCCGGTGGGCCGAGCCGGCCTACCGTGGCGCGATGAGCGTCGTGCGCCTCGGCCGGGACCAGCTGCGTGCCCTCGCGGCGGCGCTCGACGATCTGGCCGCCGTGCTCGACGAGGCGGGGGACGCCGGCGCCGACCAGTGGGCTCTCGGCCCGACGGCCACGTCCGCGGCGCTCGGCCAGTGCCTCGCCGGGTGGCGCCATGCCCGGCTCGCGGCCGGTCGCGACCTGCGTGACCTCGGCGGGGCGCTCCGGGCGACCGATGCGGCATACGCCGACACCGAGGGCGAGGTTGCCGGCCGCCTCCTACGCGGCGGCCGGACATGATCCTGCGCCCCGTCGACGGCCATCCCGGGACGGTCCGCGACCTCGCCGGGGCGCTCGCCGCGCTGGGTCGCCGGATCGCCGCGACCGAGCGGCTGCTGCGTACCCTCACCGGGTCGAGCGAGTGGACGGGGGCCGCGGCCGTGGTCTTCGGCGAGCGGGTGCGCGCCCTGGCGCCGGTCCTCGATGCCGTGGCACGACGGTATGCCGCCGCGGCGGGGTCGCTGCTCCGCTTCGCCGACGCGCTCGAGGCGGCCCAGGCGGTCGTCGGTCGCGCCGTCGCGGACCACGAGGACGCCGCGGAAGTCCTGCGGCGGGTGGCCGAAGCCCTCGGCCGGCTTCAGGGCGCGGGCGCGGGCCTGGAGGACCCGGCGGTCCAGCGGCTCCGCCTCGAGCAGCAGATCCAGGTGCGGCGCCAGCAGGCGGCGGAGGCGGACCACCGTCGGGCCTGGGCGGCACTGGACGAGGAGGACCGGGCGTGCGCGGCGGTGCTCCGGCGCCTCGGTGCGGACGGGCTCGGCGACTCGCTCTCCTACCGGGTGCTGACCGGGGTCGGCGACGCCGGGTCCGCCACCGGCGCCGGGCTCACCTTCCTGTCCGTCGACGCACCACCGCTGGCCGTGCTCGGCGGCGCGGCGGGGGTCGTCGGTGCGTCGGCCGACGCCGCCGTCCTGCTGGTCTACGGCGACGGCAGCTGGGGCGAGGTCGCCACCGATGCCAGCCTCGGCATGCTCGGCGCCGGTGGACGCGCCCTCCGCGTCGGAGCCGAGGCGGAGACCTCGGCCCACGCGGCGGCCCTGTCGACCCGTGCTCGGGTGGCCGAGGGCCTCATCGTCGCGACCCGCCGGCAGGGCAGCGAACTGCGTTCGGCGCTGCGGGCCCTCGGCCCGGAGCCGGCCCTCGCCACGGTAGGACCGGTCCGCTGCGGCGGGGTGCGCGACGTCGCCGCCCGGGCCTGGACGGCGGCCCGGGCCAAGGCCGAGGAGGCCTTCGTCGAGGACTGGCGCACGGCGCTGACGCTCGGCGTAGGCCACCCCGCGCCGGGGATGGCCTACGCCGGCGCCCAGCTGCGGCTGCTCCACCGCGCCGGGACGGGCGTGCGCGCCGTCTCCGACGCCGACGAGCAGCTGGACCGGGTCCGCCACGGTCGGCGGGCGCGACGGGTGGGGGATCCGGGCCCGACGTCCTCCCCGTAGCCCGACCTATCCTGGGGCCCATGCGCGCGGTCGGCTCACCTCCCGTCGTCGACCCGGTTCGGCTCAACTATCCCGACCAGCTTCCGGTCGTCGCGCGCAAGGACGACATCGCCGCCGCGATCCGCGACCATCAGGTCGTCGTCGTCGCGGGCGAGACCGGATCGGGCAAGACGACCCAGCTGCCGAAGATCTGCCTCGAGCTCGGCCTGGGCCGGGACGGGCGGATAGCCCACACCCAGCCGCGCCGGATCGCGGCCCGGTCGGTGGCCGAGCGGATCGCCGAGGAGACCGACACCGAGCTCGGCGACCTCGTGGGCTACCAGGTCCGCTTCACCGACCGGAGCAGCGAGAGCACGCGCGTCGTCGTGATGACCGACGGCATCCTCCTCAGCGAGATGCAGCGCGACCCGGACCTGCGCCGCTACGAGGTCGTCATCGTCGACGAGGCGCACGAGCGCAGCCTCAACATCGACTTCATCCTCGGCTACCTCACCGCGCTCCTTCCGCGCCGCCCCGACCTCACCGTCATCATCACCTCGGCGACCATCGACCCCGACCGGTTCGCCCGCCACTTCGCCACCGGTGGTGGAGGCGAGCCGGTCCGCGAGGTCCCCGTCATCGAGGTGTCCGGCCGGACCTACCCGGTCGAGCTGCGCTACCGCCCGCTCGTCGAGATCGATGCCGAGGGGGCGGTCCGGGAGGAGCGTGACCAGGTCACTGCGGTGACCGAGGCCGTGACCGAGCTGTGGACCGAGTCCGCCCGCCCGGGGCACCCGACGACGGCGACCGACATCCTCGTCTTCTTCTCCGGGGAGCGGGAGATCCGCGACGCCGCCGACGCGCTCCGCTCGCTCGACCTGCCGGACACCGAGATCCTCCCGCTGTTCGCCCGGCTGTCCGCCGCCGAACAGCATCGGGTCTTCCAGCGGGGGAACGGCCGGCGGGTCATCCTCGCGACGAACGTCGCCGAGACCTCGCTCACCGTGCCCGGCATCGGCTACGTCATCGACACCGGCACGGCCCGCATCTCCCGATACAGCCAGCGGACCAAGGTGCAGCGCCTCCCCATCGAGCCGATCTCGCAGGCCAGCGCCGACCAGCGCGCCGGGCGGTGCGGACGCGTCGCCGAGGGCGTCTGCATCCGGCTGTACGCGCAGGAGGACTACGAGGCGCGGGCGGAGTTCACCGAGCCGGAGATCCAGCGCACCTCCCTCGCCTCGGTCATCCTCCAGATGGCGGCCCTCGGTCTCGGGGACGTCGCCCGGTTCCCGTTCGTCGACGCCCCCGACGCGCGTCAGGTGGCCGACGGGGTCCGCCTCCTCGAGGAGCTGGGCGCCTTCGCCACCCAGGACGCCGCGGTCGGCAGCGACGCTCGGCGACGGGGGCGGCACGGGCGGCGAAGGGTGCGCCGCGGGCCCCGGCTCACGGCATCCGGGCGCACCCTCGCGCGGCTGCCCGTCGACCCGCGCCTGGGCCGCATGCTCATCGAGGCGGGGCGGCTGGGCTGCACGAACGAGGTCCTCGTCGTCGTCGCCGCGCTGTCCATCCAGGACCCGCGCGAGCGCCCGGTCGACAAGGAGACGCAGGCCGACCAGGCCCACGCCCGGTTCCGCGACGACACGTCCGACTTCGCGACGCTCCACACCCTGTGGCGCTATCTGCGTTCCCAGCAGAAGGCCCTGTCCGGCAGCGCCTTCCGCCGGATGTGCAAGAACGAGTACCTCCACTACCTCCGGGTGCGCGAGTGGCAGGACCTCCACGCGCAGCTGCGCCGCGCCTGCAAGCAGGTCCGGATCGACCCCGACCTCGCCACCTCGGCGCCGGACGCCGAGCCCGACTGGGACCGGGTCCACCGGGCCCTGCTGGCCGGACTCCTGTCCCACGTCGGCCTCCGGGACGAGGTGCGACGCGAGTACGTCGGCGCCCGCGGCGCTCGCTTCTCCGTCTCGCCCGGGTCGGCGCTGTTCCGGCGGCAGCCCGACTACGTCATGTCCGCCGAGCTCGTCGAGACCTCCCGGCTCTGGGCGCGGGTCAACGCGCGGATCGACCCTCGGTGGGCCGAGGAGGTCGGGTCGCACGTCGTCAAGCGGACCTACAGCGAGCCGCGGTGGTCGCGGAGTCAGGGTGCCGCCGTCGCGACGGAGCGGGTCACCCTCTACGGCGTTCCGCTCGTCGCGGACCGGACGGTCCAGTACGCCCGGGTCGACGCCGCCGCGGCGCGCGAGATCTTCCTCCGGCAGGCCCTCGTCGAGGGCGAGTGGGAGCCCCAGCACGCGTTCTGGCGCGAGAACCAGGCGCTGCTGCGTCGCCTCGCCGAGCTCGAGGAGCGGGCACGGCGGCGCGACATCGTCGTCGACGACGAGGCGCTCTACGCCTTCTACGACGCGCGGATCCCGCCGGAGGTGGTCTCGGTCCGCCACTTCGACCGGTGGTGGAAGGGGGAACGGCGGGTCCGGCCGGACCTGCTCACCTTCACCGAGGACCTCCTGACGAGCGAGACGGCCGGCGAGGTGTCCGCCCTGGAGTACCCCACGACCTGGCGTCAGGGCGACCTGGACCTCGATGTGACGTACCAGTTCTCGCCGGGGTCTGCGGCGGACGGGGTGACGGTGCACATCCCCGTTGCCCTGCTCAACCAGGTGCAGGACGTCGGTTTCGACTGGCAGGTGCCCGGGCTGCGGCTCGATCTCGCCGTCGCGCTGCTGCGTTCGCTGCCGAAGGCGACCCGTCGCCACTTCGTGCCGGTCCCCGACACCGCGACGGCCGCCCTTGCCGAGGTGCGTCCCGGGCAGGGGCGGCTCACCGACGAGCTCTCCCGGGTGCTCGCGGAGCGGACCGGCGTGCGCATCGCCCCGGACGAGTGGCGGCCCGAGGCCGTCCCCGACCACCTCCGGATCACCGTCAGCGTCGAGGACGGCCGGCGGGTCGTCGCCACCGGGAAGGACCTCGAGGCGATCCGCGGCCGCAGCCGAGGAGCGGTCCGCAGCGGCCTGGCCCGCGCCGGAGTCGACATCGAGCGGGTCGGGCTGACCGCCTGGACCGTCGGGACGATCCCGCAGACCTACGAGAGTCACGCCGGGGGCCACCTCGTGCGTGGCTTCCCGGCCCTGGTCGACGAGGGCGCCACCGTCGCCCTGCGCCTGCTGCCCAGCGAAGGCGAGGCCCACGCGGCCCACCGGCGGGGGGTCCGCCGGCTTCTCCTGCTCGGCACGACCCCGCCGTGGTCTCGGGTCCTCGCCCGGCTGAGCAACGCGGACAAGCTCCGCCTCCAACTGGCGCCGCACGGGTCGGTGCCGGCCCTTCTCGAGGACTGTCTGGCCGCCGCCGTGGACGCCGTCGTCGCCGAGCATGTGAGCGGCGAGGTGCGCTCCCAGGATGCGTATGCCGCGGCGCTCGCCGCGGTGAGGACCCACGTCGTCGCGACGGTCCTGCGAGTGGTCGACGACGTCGGGCCGGTGCTGGCGGAGGCCGGCGAGGTCGCCCGGCGGCTCGACGCCCTCGAGCGGGGCGCGGCCGCCCGGTCCGTCGCCGCGGCGACCGCGGACGTGCGCGCCCAGCTCGGCTCGCTCGTGCGTCCCGGGTTCGTCGCCGCCACCGGTGCCGACCGGCTGGCGGACCTGCACCGCTACCTGCGGGCGATGGGCCACCGGCTCGACCGGGCGGCGACGAACGCCCGCGAGCCGGCACTGCAGGAGACGATCGACGCCGTCGAGGGAGCCTATGCCGACCTCCTCGACGCCCTGCCCGCGGCTCGGCGCGGCACGAGAGAGGTCACCGACGTCGGGTGGATGATCGAGGAGCTGCGGGTCGGCCTGTTCGCCCAGGGGCTGGGCACGGCATACCCCGTCTCGGAGAAGCGGGTCAGGCGGGCCATCTCGGCGCTGGCCCCCTGACCGGGCCGCGGGCGGCCGTGGCATCCCGTCCGGGGAATCCTGGCCCCCGGCCGGGCGTTCGACAAGGAGTACCGCACCGAAAGGCTTCATCGTGCTGAACCCGTCAGACCTGTACCGCTGGGAGAGCGACCCGGACGCGCTCGGACCGTCGTCCGGCGTCCTCATGGTCACCCTCGGGGCGTTCATCGACGCCGGGAACGTCCAGCGCCTGCTCAGCTCGCACCTGCTCCAGAGCGAGGACGCCACCGTCGTCGCGACCTTCGACATCGACCGGCTCTTCGACTACCGGGGACGTCGTCCCGCCATGGTGTTCCAGACCAACCGGTGGCAGAGCTACGAGCGGCCCACCCTCACCCTCTACCGACTCACCGATCGCGACGGCGAGGCGTACTACCTCCTGCACGGTCTCGAGCCGGACTACCAGTGGGAGCGCTTCACCGCGGCCGTCACCGAGGTCGTCGAGAGACTGCACGCCTCGCTCGTCGTGACCGTCCACGGCATCCCCATGGGCGTGCCGCACACGCGTCCGGTCGGCATGACCCCACACGCGACGGACGCCCGGCTCATCGCGGACGCCGAGTCCCCGTTCGGGACCGTGCAGGTCCCGGCCAGCATCGCCGCCCTCCTCGAGCTGCGCCTCGGCGAGGCCGGCCGCGACGCGCTGGGGTTCGCCATCCACGTCCCCCACTACCTCGCGCAGTCCGAGTGGGCCGAGGGCGCCCTGGCGGCTCTCAACGCCGTCGTCGACGCGACCGGCCTCAACCTGCCCAACGACGACCTCGTCGCCCAGGCCGGCGTCAACCGCGCCGAGATCGCCCGTGAGGTCGCCGACAACGAGGAGGCCGGTGCCGTCGTCGCCGCCCTCGAGAGGCAGTACGACGCCTTCGTCGAGGGCAGCAACCGGCCCAGCCTCCTCGCGGCGCAGCCGACCGACATTCCCTCGGCCGACCAGCTCGGAGCCGAGTTCGAGCAGTTCCTCAAGACCGTCTCCGACGACGACGCGCAGCCCTGACCGGCTCCGCGCCCGTCACCCTCCGCGATGCGCCCCGGACGAGCCTCGTCCGGGGCGCATCGTCAGTCCTTGGCCTCCGACCACCGTCGGATGACGGCGGTGTCGGCGACGAACCGGACCGGAGCCGCGCCGCTCCACCACCGGGCCGCGTCGTCGAGGGCGGCGTCGACGAGCGCGGCCGCCTCGGCCGCCCCCTCCTCGGGGACATGGAGGAGCAGCTCGTCGTGGAGGCAGAGAACGACCCGCCCCCCAAGCGGCCGGGCCCGGGCCCGAACCGTCGCCGCCCAGGCCTTGAACAGCTCGGCGGCCGCCCCCTGGATGACGGCGTTGCGGACGAAGCGTCCCCGGGCGGCGTCGAGGGCCGGGTCGGCGCCGACCGGGCGCTGGATGAGGAAGCGACCGGTCGGGATGAGCCGGCCGCCGAAGGTGCGCAGCGGCTCGCCCCGCTGGCCCGCGGCATACGCGCGGTCGAGGTGGGCCATCGCCACGGGGTAGGCCCGCTCGAGGCCGCGCAGCGCCTCCCCGGCCGCTCCGCTGCGCTGGCCGTACATCGCGGCGAGCACGGCCACCTTGGCGACCGGGCGCTCCACTGCGAGCCGCGCGGCGACGGGGGCGTAGAGGTCGTCGGCGCGGCTCGCCTCGGCGAAGGCGGCGTCGCCGGAGACGACCGCGAGGACGCGCGGCTCGATCTGGCCGAGGTCGGCGCGGACGAAGACGTGTCCGGGCTCGGCAGCCACCGCGGGCCGCAGCGGGGCGGGAAGGTTGTGCAGGCCGTTCTCGGCGGTCATTCGCCCGCCCGCGCCGTCGCAGGCCGTCCAGCGGCCCCGGAGCCGGCCGTCGCGACCGACGGCGGTGTCCAGCCAGCGGTAGCCGTAGGTCGCGGCGATCCGCTCGGCCTTGCGCCAGGCGAGGAGCGCCTCGATGAGGGGGTGGCTCTCGCGGTAGGGGTCGAGGACCCACTTGCGGGTGTTGGGCACGTCGACGCCGACCGCGGCGAGCAGCTCCCTGACCTGGGTGGGGTTGCGCAGGTCGGTCCTCTCCCTTCCGGGGGCGTGCCGTAGAACCGCGAGGTCGCGCGCGCGGCGGACCGCGGCCGCGTCGGCCTCGGTGACGGTGCGGGGCCCGGCCGCGGCGGAGATGAGCTCCTCGGCCCGCGCCCGGTCGACCGGTAGCCCGTCGCGCTCGAGCTCGACGCACAGCAGCGCGGCCGCCGACTCGGAGTGCACCGTGGCGGCCAGCCGCGGTCCGGTCGCGTCGGCGAGATCGCGCTGGCGGCGCGCCACGTCCAGCGCCGCCCCGGCCCAGGCGAGCAGCCGCTCGTCGCTGTCCTGCCAGGCGCCGGTGACGGCGTCGGCGCGCAGGTGGCCGTCGGGCCGCACGAGGTCCTCCGGCGCCGGCGCCTCGGCCGGGTCGGCGAAGGCGAAGAGGTCCTCGGTGGGGGGCACAGGGAGGGTCTCGGCCGGTATGCCGTGCGCGGCCGCCCACGCACGCCCCGGCCCGGCGTCCCACCCACCGTGCAGGAGCCGGTGTGCCTCCGCGACGTCCCAGCAGCGGGACAGGTCGATCCCGGCGGTGACGACCGGGGCGGCATCGACACCGGCCGCCCACCAGACCCATCTGGGCCGGGATCGCTCCTCGAGCCTGCCGACCTGCGCGACGGCGTCCGCGACGGTCCCGACATACCCGATCCCGTCCCCGACGAGCGCCGCCCGGGCCGTGGGCCGGCCGGGACCGGCGGGGGAGAGGACGAGGGCGACCCTCGCACCGGGGGACATGCGGGCAGCCTAGGTGAGGGGGCCGTCGGAGCCGACTTCTCCCCGGTCGCGGAGGGCGCCCGTGGCAGGATGGCGTCTCCGGCCCGGGCCGTCGGGCCGTCACCGGGCCCGCGAGGTGGGCCGAGGAGGGAAGAGGTGCGGATGTTCGGGATCGGCAAGGACTCCAAGGCCGAGCGCGAGGGGGCGCTCGACCAGGCGCGGGCCGGCGCACGGGAGCGCGGTGGAGCCGCCCAGGCGCTCGTCCAGAAGCTCATCGAGGTCGGGATCGACGGTCGGAGCCGCTTCGACTCCGCCCAGGCGGTCGCCGACCAGGCGCTGCGGGAGGGGGGTGACCCCGAGCGGGCCGTCAAGGCGATCGTCGGGCGCCACCTCAAGCTCGCGTCCGCGAGTGGCTTCGTCACGAGCCTCGGCGGGTTCGTCACGATGCCGGTCGCCCTCCCCGCCAACATCACCGGCTTCTACGTCCTCGCGACCCGGATGACCGCGGCCATCGCGGCCGTTCGGGGCCATGACATCGCGGACCGGCAGATCCGCACGGCCGTCCTGCTCAGCCTGGTCGGGACCGATGCCGACGAGGTGCTGAAGAAGGCAGGCCTCGTCGCGCCGGGCGGGCGGCTCGTCGCCCTCGCCAGCCAGCGGCTTCCCGGCCCGGCCCTGCTCGTCGTCAACAAGGCCGTGGGGTTCCGGATCCTCACCAGCGCCGGCAGGGACGTCTTCGCCCGGTTCGGCCGAGCCGTCCCGCTCGTCGGCGGCGCCTTCGGCGCGGGCCTCGATGCCTACCTCATGAGCCGGCTGGCCGACCACGCCAAGCAGGAGTTCCCGCCCGCGGCTCCGCAGATCACGACGGGGTGACGACTGCGGGCTCCGGGAATCCTCGGGAGCCGGCCATCCGTTGACCAGGCGGCGCGGCGCCCGCCGTGCCTCGCCACCGAACCGACCCCGGCCGACCGCCGTCAGGAGGACCAGATGGCCGCCACGTCCCGCCTCTCCGCGCTCCGCGCCCTGTTCACCGCCGTTCGGATCGCCGCGCGCCCCGGTGGACCGTCGCTGTGGCAGCGGCTCGCCGCCCTGCCGCGGATGGTCAGGGCGACCGCGACCGGCCGGTACCCCGGCATCACCCTCGGGCGGCTCGCGCTCATCGCCGGCGCGGCCGGCTACGTCGTCTCGCCCATCGACCTCATGCCGGAGGTGGTTCTCGGCGTCGTCGGTCTGCTCGACGACGCGGTCGTCCTCGGCTGGGTCGCGACCCAGCTCGTCGTCGAGACCGAGAGCTTCCTCGAGTGGGAGCGGGCCCGGGCGTCGGACGGCTCGAGTCGGGCCGCCGCGGGGGGCGAGACCGTGCCGGGGCACGTCGTCCGCTGACCTCGCCCGCGGACGGCCCGGTCCGCCGGCCCCGTCGTCCACAGGCGGGCGACCGCGCCGACGTCGTCCACAGGGCCGCGACCGACCCTGCCCGAGCCGGTCCGGCTCGCGCAGGATCGGCCCATGGTCACCGTCACCCTCAGTGGGCTCCGCGACGTCGTCGCCGTCCTGCCCTACCAGCTCGGCTACCACCCTCGGCGCTCCGTCGTCGCGGCCGTCCTGCGCGGGCGCCGGATGGGGATGGTCGCGCGGGCCGACCTCGTGCCGGAGCGCTACCTCGACGACCTGCTCGCCGCGATCCTGGCGCCGCTGGCCCGGGAGCACCCGGACGGCCTGCTCCTCGTGGGCTACGAGGAGCACGCCGGCGAGGCCCTCCCGGCCCTTCGGGTGCTCGCCGACGGGGCCGGCGAGATCGGGATCGAGGTCGCCGAGGCCGTCGTCGTGCGCGGCGAGCGGATGTATGCCGCGTTCTGCAGGGAACCGTGCTGCCCCCCGGAGGGCTGGCCGGTGCCCGGCCCGGCGGACGTTCCGGCCGTCGCCGCATTCGTCCAGGCCGAGGTGGTCCCCCTCCCGAGCCGCGAGGCGCTCGACGCCCTCGTCGAACCCTCCGCCACGGACGACCGGGCGGTCGAGGCGGCGATCGAGACCCTGCGCTCGCGTCCGACGCCGCGGGGGCGGCCGGGCCGGGCCTGGGGGAGGGTGTTGTCGACGGCGGACGACGCGCCGGACGTGGCGACGCTGCCGGCTCGGGACATCGCCGCCGCGGCCCATTCCCTCCACGACGTGGCCTGGCGGGACGGACTCATCGCCTGGGCGGCACCGGGGGCGCTCCCGCTGTCCGCGATCGATCGGGACGTGCGGCGTCTGCTGCGCCGGACCGTCCCGCAGCGGGGAGACGCGCTGTCGGCCGTCACCAGGGTCCAGGCCCGGCTCTTCGCGCTCTGTCGGCGGGTCCCGGACTCCTGTCCCGCCGAGGCCGCCGAGGTCTGTGCGCTCGCCGCTGCCGTCGCGTGGGGAGGCGGCCACGGGGCCCAGTCCGCCGCGGCTCTCGAGCGGGCCCTGCGCCTGCGGCCCGAGCATCGTCTCGCCGGGCTCGTCGATCGGATGCTCGGGCTCGCCATCGGGCCGTCGCGGGTGGAGGAGGCGCTCGCGGGCGAGGGCGGTCCGAGCCAGGAGGACCCCCGGTTCGCGGCGGGATGAGCCGTCCTCGGCCGCTCGGCGCCGCGGGGTCGGGCCGCTGCCGGCCGGGCTCTCAGGGTCCGGACGCCCGGCTGGCCCAGGCCCGGCGCGCCCGTATCATGGCGGCAGGTCATGAGCGCCAGCGCGAAGCTCCGGCTTGCTGGACGGCAACCCTCCTCGCGGTGGGGTGCCCCGGGTGATGACCCGGCCGTGCCGCCCGGCATGCGCAACCGCGATCCGAGGAGTCTCGATGTTCGTCACCGCACCCGGCGAGCGCCGGCGCGCGTGGCGTGGCGACGCCCATCCCGGACGGCGGCAGTTCGTCGAGGTGGGGGCCTTCGACCTCGAGACCGGTGGACATCTGCCCCAGGTGCGCGTCGCCTACGAGACGTGGGGCACCCTCAACGCGGCGGCCGACAACGCGGTGCTCGTCGAGCATGCGCTGACCGGCGACAGCCACGTCGAGGGCCCCGCCGGATCGGGCCACCCGACGCCGGGGTGGTGGGACGGCCTCATCGGTCCCGGGCGGCCGCTGGACACCGACCGCTTGTTCGTCGTCGCGAGCAACGTCCTCGGGGGGTGCCGAGGCAGCACCGGACCCTCCTCGTCCGACGGGCACGGTCGGCCGTGGGGCAGCCGCTTTCCCTTCGTGACGATCCGGGACCAGGTGCAGGTCGAGGCGCGGCTCGCCGACGCGCTCGGTGTCGCACGGTGGCATGGCGTGCTCGGCGGCTCGATGGGGGGGATGCGGGCCCTCGAGTGGGCGGTCACCCATCCGGACCGGGTCGAGGTCGCCATTGTCCTCGCGTCGTCGGCGTTCGCGACGGCCGACCAGATCGCCTGGTGCGAGCCACAGCTGCTCGCCATCCGCGAGGACCCGGCCTTCCAGGGCGGGGACTACTACGAGGGCGAGGGCCCGGTGGCGGGGCTGGGCATCGCCCGGCGGATCGCCCACACGACCTACCGCAGCGCCGTCGAGCTCGACGAGCGCTTCGGTCGCGCCCCCCAGGGCGGGGAGCGCCCGCTCGGGGGCGGCGGCCGGTATGCCGTCGAGAGCTACCTCGACCACCACGCGGACAAGCTGGCCGCTCGGTTCGATGCGAACAGCTACCTCGTCCTCACCGAGGCGATGAACAGCCACGACATCGGCCGGGACCGGGGTGGCGTCGAGGCCGCGCTGCGCCGGTTCCCCCATCGACTCGTCGTCGCCGGGGTCGACAGCGACCGGCTCTACCCGCTGCGGCTCACCGACGAGCTGGCGGAGCTGGCCCCGTCGGCGACCCGCGCCGTGATCTCATCACCGCACGGACATGACGGGTTCCTCATCGAGATCGCGCAGGTGGGAGCGGTCATCCGCGATAGCCTCGGGGCGTGACAGCGGGCCCCGTCCGGTACGGTCGCTGGAGTAGTCGCTGTGAGTGTCTCTGGTGAAGGAGGATGACGGTGGCCATCGTCGTGGGATACGTGCCGACCAAAGAGGGCCGCGCCGCGCTGAACCGGGCCGTGGAGGAGGCCGAGCTCCGGCACGACCGGCTCGTGGTGATCAACTCCAGCCGGGGCGGGCGCGACCTCGAGGCCGAGGAGGCCCGCCAGAGCGAGGCCGACCTCGAGCGCGTCCACGACCAGCTGCAGGGCTCGGGTCTGGGCGTCGACGTCCGGCACCTCGTCCGGGGCAACGAGCCGGCCGAGGACCTCATCGCCGTCGCCACCGAGGTCGAGGCCGACCTCATCGTCATCGGCCTGCGTCGCCGCACACCGGTCGGCAAGCTCATCCTCGGCTCCAACGCCCAGCGCATCCTGCTCGACGCGCCCTGTGCGGTGCTCGCCGTCAAGGGCTGACCGCGCCGCCGGGCCGCTCGTGGCCGTGCCGGGTGACCCATCGCCGTGGTGCCGCGCGGGCGCCCGCACGGAATTCTCCAGCGCTCCCGGACGTTGCGAACTCGGTGTCCGCACGTGCGGTGGATGCCATGCAGGTCCGGCATATCCGGTGGACGGGTGTCGGCTCGGCACGCGGCGCGATTTATAATGTCAGTCATGGTTTCGGACGGGGAGGGCGTCCCAGGCCCGCCAGTGGCCCCTCCAGAGGCCGGAACCGTCTGACGAACGCCTCAGTCGACCCGCCCCGCCTCGCCTCCCGCCGGGCTGGTCCGTGCTCGCGACGAAAGGTAGCCGGTGTCGCCCGTGTCTTCCAAGCAACCCGCCCAGGACCTCTCCCGCGCCGTGCCCGCCCGAACGAGCACGAGCCGGCGCACCGCGACCGCGAAGGCCGAGGCTCCGTCCGCCACCGACAAGAAGAAGGCGACCCCCCTGAAGACCACCGCAGCCAAGAGCTCCTCGACGACGTCCCGCGCGAGCGCTTCCGCGAAGAAGGCAGCGCCCAAGAAGGCTGCCCCCGCCAAGGCAGCCCCCGCCAAGGCAGCGGCCAAGGCGCCGGCGAAGAAGTCCGCCGCCAAGGGCAAGGCCACGACGACCCGCAAGGCGGCGTCGGCCGCCGCGCCGGCCGCGGACAAGCGGGCCGGCAAGGCGGCGGAGGCCGACGACAAGGTCTCGGCGACGACCGCCCGCGCGACCGGCGCGGCGGCCGACGAGAACGACGAGGAGTCGGCGGAGGACACCGACCCCGACGTGGAGGAGATCGCCGAGGAGGAGGTCGAGGACTCCGACGAGGACTCGCAGGATGACTCCGCGGGTGGCTCCGAGGACTCCGACGAGGAGTCGACCGCGGACGCCCCGGCGGCCAAGGACGGCAAGAAGTCCGGTGACGAGGAGGCCGAGGACGCCGGCTTCGTCATCCGCGACGACGACGAGGAGGACGCTCCGGCCCAGCAGGTGGTCACCGCCGGCGCGACGGCCGACCCGGTCAAGGACTACCTCAAGCAGATCGGCAAGGTCGCCCTGCTCAACGCCGAGCAGGAGGTGGAGCTGGCCAAGCGGATCGAGGCGGGCCTGTTCGCCGAGGAGAAGCTCAACAGCGGCGACAAGATCGAGATGAAGCTCAAGCGTGAGCTGTGGTGGATCGCCCAGGACGGCAAGAAGGCGAAGAACCACCTCCTGGAGGCCAACCTCCGCCTCGTCGTCAGCCTCGCCAAGCGCTACACCGGCCGCGGCATGCTCTTCCTCGACCTCATCCAGGAGGGCAACCTCGGCCTGATCCGGGCCGTCGAGAAGTTCGACTACACCAAGGGCTACAAGTTCTCGACCTATGCCACGTGGTGGATCCGCCAGGCGATCACCCGGGCGATGGCCGACCAGGCCCGCACGATCCGCATCCCGGTCCACATGGTCGAGGTCATCAACAAGCTGGCCCGGGTCCAGCGCCAGATGCTCCAGGACCTCGGCCGGGAGCCGACGCCGGAGGAGCTGGCCAAGGAGCTCGACATGACGCCGGAGAAGGTCGTCGAGGTGCAGAAGTACGGGCGCGAGCCGATCTCGCTGCACACGCCGCTGGGCGAGGACGGAGACAGCGAGTTCGGTGACCTCATCGAGGACTCCGAGGCGGTCGTCCCGGCCGACGCCGTCAGTTTCACCCTGCTCCAGGAACAGCTGCACAGTGTGCTCGACACCCTCTCCGAGCGCGAGGCCGGGGTGGTGTCGATGCGGTTCGGCCTCACCGACGGCCAGCCGAAGACCCTCGACGAGATCGGCAAGGTCTACGGGGTAACTCGGGAGCGGATCCGCCAGATCGAGTCCAAGACGATGTCGAAGCTGCGCCACCCGAGCCGGAGCCAGGCGCTGCGCGACTACCTCGACTGAGGGTAGCGAGCCGGCACCTCTCGTGGTCTCGGCCCGGCTGCCCGGCGGGCGTCCGACCCCGAACATGCCGCATCCGCAGCGCATCCAGTGCAGCTGCCGGGTGCGGTGTGTCCGGGTCCCGCGGTGCCACACCTGACCGGCACCGCCGGTCGCTGCTGCAGTCTGGGATCATCGCGCCTGGCCCTTCCCGTTCCCGTTGCCCTGGCCGCGACCATTCCCGTGGCCGTTCCCGTTCCCGTGGCCGTTCCCGTTCCCGTGGCCCCGACCGTTGCCGTTGCTGTTGCCCTTCGGGTTGCCCTGACCCGGCCCGGGTCCACGATCGTCCTGGGTGGCAGCGATGGTCGGCTCGCCGGAGGGAGCCGGGGCGGAGCTCGGCGACGATGTGGGCGACGCGGGGAGGGCATCGAGGACCTCCGTGGCCGCGACGATGATGGCGCCGGCCTGGGCCACGGTGAGCCGTCCGTCGTCGCGGGCGGACCGCGTCGTCGAGACGATGGCCCGCAGTCGGGCCCTCGCCTCGTCGTATCTCCCGTGCACGACGGCGGAGTCCACCTGGCCCAGGGAGGTCATGAGGGTGGGCACCGCCTGCGCCGGCGTCGGCGTACCCCCGCAGCCGGCCAGCAGGCCGACAGCCAGGAGGCCGCCCACGCCGGCCCGACCCATGGGGTGGGGCATGCGCCGGATCACGATGCCCCGCCTATGGCGTCGTGGAGATCCTGTAGGGGCTGCTGGAGGCTGGAGGGGACGTCGGCCGGGACCGGTGAGGTCGGGGCGGGTCCGTCACCCAGCGAGGTGACGAAGAGCGCCACCAGCACGACCACGACGACCGCCACGACCGCTGCGAGCAGGAGCCGCCGGCTCCCGCGCAACGCCCGCCGGCGCCTGGCGTCCGGGGCCCGGCCCGGCGCGCGGGGCGCCGCGTCCGGCTCGAGGGCACCCCGGAACCGCTGCGTCCGCGAAGCCGTCTCGCGGGGAACGGCCGTCGTCGGCACGGGAGAGCCCGACGCGAGGTGTCGAAGGTCGCGCGCGATCTCGTCCATGGTGGGCCGCTCGGCGGGCGAGAGCCGCGTCATGCCACTGAGCAGCTCGCGCCACGGGGGTGGGAGCGACGCCGGCACCGTGGGCGGGGCGCTGAGCCGGGCGACCGCGGCCTCGGTCCGGGTGCCCCGGTACGCGGCCTGGCCGGTCAGCGCCTCGAGGAGAAGGAGGCCGAGGGCGTAGACGTCCGTGCCTGGCGTGACCTGCTCACCCTTGACCTGCTCGGGTGCAAGGTATGCCGCGGTCCCGATGATCATCCCGGTGGCAGTGAGGCGCACGTCGTCGCCGAGCAGGCGGGCGACCCCGAAGTCGGCGAGGAGGGCTCGGTCGCCCTCGGCCACCAGGACGTTGGCCGGCTTCAGATCCCGGTGGATCACGCCCGAGGCGTGGGCGTGGGCGAGCGTGTCGGCGAGCTGGGCACCGATCACCGCCACGCGCTGCGGATCCATCGGCGACCCGCCGCAACACTTCGCGAGGTCGCGGCCGGCGATGAGCTCCGTGACGAGGTATGGATGATCGTCGGCGGAGGTGTCGGCGTCCAGGAGGGTGACCAGGCCGGGGTGATTGAGGGTGGCCAGGACCCGCGCCTCGCTCGCGAACCGGGCTCGGTCCTCCTCGCTCGCGTGCACGGTGCGCAGGATCTTGACTGCGATCGGCCGGTCCAGAACGAGGTCGTGGCCACGGTGGACGTCCGCCATCCCACCTCGGCCGATGACCTCCCCGAGCTGGTACCGCCCGCTCAGGGTGGTCACTGTCCTCGGCGCCTCGGTCACGGCTACTCCTCAACGCTGGCGGCGCGGCGGCAATCGGGGTCCGATGAGGGCCGCCGAAGGCTGGCGCCGGCCGGTCCACTCGCCCGGTCGCTAACCTGCTACCCCGCGCGGCGGCGGAGTACGCAGGGCGGGGACCCGCGGTCAGTGCCGACCGCGGGTGCGGCGGCTCAGCCAGCGCGGCACGGCGAGGAGGGCCTCGGCCCAGCCGCTCCAGGCCGTGACCCCCTCGGATGGTGCGAGCAGGGCCCGCAGCCGAGCCTGACGGCTGCGGGTGACCGCTGCCGCCCGCCAGACCGACCGCACGTCGGCGCGCACCTCGGGCAGTGCGTCGTCGGGGGCGGCATACCGGCCCCGTTCCACCGTGGCGACGACCCGGCCGAGCGCGGCCCGGGACTCGCCGTCGAGGTAGGCCGCGTCCCGGACGTACTGCCCGGCCTGCCGGGGGGTGGCCCCGACCGGCGGGGAGATCCCGACGTCGCCGAGCCGGGCGAGGAGCGACTGCCACTCGGCCTCGGCCCGCGCGGCGGCGTCCTGCGCGGACCGCAACCGGCGGCGACGGCGCACCCACGCCCCGATGGGCAGCAGCAGCCCGAGAAGGACCAGCACGGCGAGGACGAGCAGGACCTCGACGTGCTCGGCGACCCAGTCGGCCGGTGTCCTCGCCGTCGTGCCGGCCGGGGTATCGACGGCGAACGGGTCGGCGGTCTGCTCGGGGCGGTTCTGCGTCGGCGAGGCCGTCGAACCGTTGTCCGTCGCGGTCGGGGCCGGGCCGGTGTCGGTCGGGATGACCGTGTACGTCGGGGCGGACCCGGTCCGGCTTCCCGGGGTCGGCTCGAAGCGGACCCAGCCGAGCCTGGGGAAGAACAGCTCCGGCCACGCGTGGGCGTCCGCGGCGACGACCGTGTAGGTCCCGTCGCCGCCGTCACCGGGCAGGAAGCCGATCGCCATCCGGGCCGGGATCCCCTCGTAACGCGCCATCATGACCATTGCCGTCGCGAACTGGACGCAGTAGCCGGTCTTGGACCGGAGGAAGGCCGTGATGGGGTCCGCGCCGTCCGGCACGGGGTCGAGCTCGAGGGAGTAGGTGAAGTCCTCGCCGCGCAGGAATGCCTGGATGTCGCGGGCCTTCTGGATGGTCGTCCCCCGGTCGCCGGGGATCGCCCGCTGCGCGGCGGCGGCCACGGCCCGGACCGAGGCGCGGTCCACCTCGAGGTAGCCCTGGCCGACGAGCCGGGTGCCGTCGCCGGTGAAGTCGCTGTCCGCGGGGTCGAGGGTGACGAAGTCGGCGGTGTACTTCGCGGGCTTGGTGCGGACCCGGACGACGCCCTGGAAGTCGAGGGCGAGCGGGGTGTCGCCGGCCTCGACCCGGGTGGCCTGGTCCGGCAGGGCCAGCTGTGGCGCCGAGATGCGGTTCTCGATGACCGTGAGCCGGCTCGGCGTCGAGCCGTCCAGGCTGGCGGCCGGGGGGGTGGGCAGCCGGCCGTCGGTCGGGGTGACGACCCGGCGCCGCTCCTCCCGCCACTGCCCGTCCACATAGGTGTTGAGCACGTCGACACGCAGCGGCGTCTGGGCGGCCCGGTTCGTCCCCTGGTAGACGAGGACGGGGTCCTCGGACTGGCTCTCGAGGTTCGCCGCCACGTCGAGCGTCGAGGTGAGGTGGATGCCCCCGCCGCCGCCCCGAGCGCCGTTGGAGCGCCCGAGCCCGTCGGCGATGAACGTCGTGGGCAGGTGCGGCACGAGCGGGGTGAGGACGACCGCTGCGACGATGGCGCCGACCCCGAGCACCCGACCGAGGGCGGCGAAGTCGAGGGCGGCGTCCTCGGGGTCGCCCGGCTCGGCCCGCTCCGAGCCGGCGCGGCTGACCGACGTGGCCCACCGGCGCACGGAGGTGACGCCCTGCCGCCCGACCATCGTCACCCACACCGCGGCCGGCACGACGAAGTAGAACGCGGCGAGGCCGGCGCCGGAGTTGGTCGCGGCACTGAGGTATGCAGCCAGGAGGGGCAGGCCGGCCGTGGTCGGCGTCCGTCGGGTCACCGCGAGGAGGTCGACGGCGAGCGCCGTGAGAGCGATGAGCCCGGCGAGGGCGAAGATCGTCCCCTCGCTCGTGGGTGCCGGGGCGGCGTGGGTCTGGACGTTCTGGTAGGCGTCCGCGAGCAGGTCGTGACCGGCCCGGACCGCGCCGGGCCCGGGCAGGCCGAACCACAGGGAGTCCCGGACGAAGAGGAGGGCCATCGTCGCGAGGACGGCGAGGAGCTGGCCACCGCCGACGACCCAGGCCGAGCCGACCCGAGATCGCAGCAGGGAGCCCACGCCGGCGACGACGAGGAGCAGCAGGAGAGACGGCGGCATCCAGTCGGGCGAGTCGAAGAGGGAGCCGAGCGGCAGCGCGACGGCCGCGACGGCGAGGGCGGCCAGGCCCGCGTCGACGGGGCGGGCGCTGCTCATCGGGATGCTCCCACCGGACCACGGGTCGTCACGGCCGTCCAG
The DNA here is from genome assembly GCA_963728395.1 of uncultured Actinomycetota bacterium. Taxonomy (GTDB): domain Bacteria; phylum Actinomycetota; class Actinomycetes; order Actinomycetales; family Dermatophilaceae; genus CAVSJJ01. Next base: position 783,913 of record CAVSJJ010000003.1, on the reverse strand, counting down.
GCCTCCGGCTGGGTCGTCTGCGGCCCGATGACGAGGGAGGACCAACCGGAGGCGACGAGGGTCGAGTGCGTCGTCTGCTCCCGGGTCGGCTCGTCCGGGGCCGAGCGCCCCCACTCGAAGGCCGCGCGGTCGACGACGAGGGCGAGGCCGGTCGAGCCCGGCTGACGCAGCGAGGCCATGGCCCGCGCCGCGTCGTCGTCGAGGCCGCCGAGGATCGCGACCACGAGCCCACCCTGGGCGGCGAGCGTCGTCGCGGCATGGGTGACGGCCCGCAGGCCGCCCTCGTCGCCGGTCTGGATGCGAGCCAGGGTGTCGAGCACGGTCTCGATCTCGACGTTCTCGGCCACGCCGAGGTCGCTCTCGCGATCCGCCGTCAGCAGGTGGACGGCATACCCGCGACGGACGAGGTGGGCCGCCACCGACGCGCACATCGACACGGCCCACTCGAGAGAGGCCGAGCGCGCCCCGCTCGAGTGCGCGACGGCGCGGGTGTCGAGGAGCAGGACGGCGCGGCGCTGGGTCGGCCGGTCCTCCTGGCGGACCATGAGCTCGCCGGTGTGGCTCGTCATGGGCCAGTGGATCCGGCGCAGGTCGTCGCCGTCGCGGTACTCGCGGATCGCCTGGTCGTCCTCGCCGTGCAGCCCGACCATGTGGGGGATCGACCCCTCGGTGCCGACCCCGGCCCCGAGGGACCGCGCCGCGCCGAGCGGGTGGATCCGGGGGAGGACGACGATCGACCCATGGCCCTGGGTGTGCGCGGCGCGGGAGGTGAGGCCGAAGGGGTCGCGGACCCGCAGGCCGAGCGGTCCGAGCCGGTGCTGTCCGCGGGTGTGGCAGCGCACGAGGTAGGAGACCTCCCGCTGCTCGCCGGCCAGCAGGCTCGGCAGGACGAAGCGTGGCCGGTCGCCGAGGGCGTAGTCGAGCCGCTCCTCGGCCATGAGCAGCGGTGTCCGGCCGCCACCGGGGTTGCGCACCGTCACGACGACGTGGGCGGGCTCGTCGATGCGGACCCGGCCCGGAGAGGCCGCCCGGCTCACCTCGAGGGAGAGGTCGTGCCGGTAGCCGAACAGGGCGCTCGCGAGGGGCAGACCGAGAAGCAACAGCCCGATCCGGGTGAGGTCGTGCTGGCCGAGGCCGATGCCGGAGCCGAGCAGGACGATGCCGGCCGCCACGAAGGCCATCCCACGCGTCGTCAGCGCGTCACGCGCGGCGTGCACGGATGCCACCTCCGCTCGCCGGTGCGCCGCCGGGTCGGGGCGACGGTCGGGTCATCGCGTCGGCGCGGGCACCCGGACCCGCTGGATGAGGTCGGTGAGGACGTCGGCGCTCGAGCGCCGGGCCAGCTGCGTCTCGCCGGTGGGGATGAGCCGGTGGGCGAGGACGGTCACCGCGATGGCCTGGACGTCGTCGGGCAGGACGTGGTCCCGGCCGGCCACCGCGGCGTGCGCGCGGGCGGCCCGCAGGAGGTGGATGGCGGCCCGGGGCGAGGCGCCGAGGCGCAGTGCTGAGCTGGTCCTCGTGGCCTGGGCGAGGTCGACGATGTACTGCTTGAGCGCCGGCGAGGTGTAGACGCCCCGGACGGCGTCGACCATCCGGGCCACGGTCGCGGCGTCGGTCACCGGCCGCATGTCGTCGAGGATCCGGGCACCGCCGTGCCGGTCGAGCATCTCGAGCTCGCTCGCCGCCGACGGGTAGCCCATGGAGATCCGGGCCATGAACCGGTCGCGCTGGGCCTCGGGGAGCGGGTAGGTCCCCTCCATCTCGATCGGGTTCTGGGTGGCCATGACGATGAACGGCCGGGGGAGGGAGTACGTCGTCCCGTCGACGGTGACCTGGCCCTCCTCCATCGACTCCAGCAGCGCGGACTGGGTCTTCGGCGAGGCCCGGTTGATCTCGTCGCCGACGACGACGTTGGCGAAGATGGCGCCGGGCCGGAACTCGAAGTCGCGCACGTCCTGGTTGAAGACGCTGACCCCGGTGATGTCGCTCGGCAGCAGGTCGGGCGTGAACTGGATCCGGCGGACCGAGGCGTCGATCGACCGGGCGAGGGTCTTGGCGAGCAGGGTCTTTCCGACGCCGGGGACGTCCTCGATGAGGAGGTGGCCCTCGGCCAGCAGGGTCGTCACGGCCATCTGGACGACCGACGGCTTGCCGTCGATGACGGCGTTCATCGCCGAGGTCAGCGAGGCACTGACCTGCAGGACCTGGTCCAGGGCGGCGCCGCGGTCGGTGCGGTCCTGCTCGGCGCGGCCCGGGGCGTCCGCACCGGCCGGCGGACCGGCGAGCGGTGCGCGGCCGGTGCGGAGCTCGTCCTGGTGGTCGTGGCCGGTCACGGTCATCGGCCCCCTTCGCGTTCGGTGTGGACTCTCGATCTTGCCCCACTTCCCTCCACGGCGGGAGATCCCTGTCGAGATCTGCGCCCGCCGGAGCCCCCGGCGCCGGCCGTGGGGTCCTCCCCGGCCGCGGGACCCCGCCCCGGAGCGGGCGTGCGGCCGACCGCCCGCGGGGACAGCGGTCGGGCGGCCGACGAAGTCCGACATCCGTCGGCAGCTGCCCCACTTCGCCCCACCGCTGTTGACCTGGAAAGATGGGAACTCATTGCGTGAAAATTCGGCGAAAACGCCGAAAGGCGGAGAGACGGTGGAGTAAGGTGGGGGAATCCGGAGCAGGGTGACGCATCCGGGAGGCGGTCGAAGGAGGTGGGGCGGTGTTCCTCGGCACGCACACCCCCCGCCTGGACGACAAGGGCCGGCTGTTCCTGCCCGCCAAGTTCCGCGAGAAGCTGGCCGGCGGGCTCGTCATCACCCGCGGCCAGGAGCGCTGCCTCTACGTCTTCCCCATGGACGAGTTCGTCACCATCACCGAGCAGATGCGCCAGGCGCCGACGACGAGCCGCCGGGTCCGCGATTTCATGCGGGTCTTCCTCTCCGGTGCCTCGGACGAGATCCCCGACAAGCAGGGCCGCGTCACGATTCCGGGCCCGCTGCGCGACTACGCGGGGCTGACGAAGGACTGCACGGTCATCGGCGCCGGCTCCCGCATCGAGGTGTGGGACACCGAGGCGTGGAACGACTACCTGGCCAGCACCGAGCAGGCCTACTCCGACCAGTCCGAGGAGGTCGTGCCCGGCCTCATGTGACCCCAGACCGCCGATCCCAGGTCCCTGGCCTCCGGCCTCCAGCCGCTCGGCTCCCGACGCGTCTTCCCCCGCGCCGGGCCCGACCGGATGGGGACCGGTCGTCAGGGACCGGCCCGCCCCGACTCCCACCACCTCGCACCCCACCCGGAAGGACCCGACGCTGCGATGTCCACCCGTGGACCGGCCGCCGACCGGCACGTCCCCGTGCTGCGCGAGCGCGTCGTCGACCTCCTCGCCCCGGCGCTCGACGCGCCGGGGTCGGTGTGCGTGGACGCCACCCTCGGCCTGGGCGGGCACAGCGAGGCGCTGCTCGCGCGGTGCCCCGCGGCGGCGGTCGTCGGCATCGATCGGGACCGTGAGGCGCTCGCGCTGGCGGGGGAGCGGCTCGCGCCGTACGGCGCCCGCTTCCGGGCGGTCCACGGGGTCTACGACGAGATCCCCGAGGTCCTCGAGCGGCTCGGGGTGGGTCAGGTCCGAGGCGTCCTGTTCGATCTCGGCGTCTCCTCCCTCCAGCTCGACGAGGAGCAGCGTGGCTTCGCCTACGCCCACGACGCCCCCCTCGACATGCGGATGGACCAGGCCGCGGGGCCGACGGCCGCGGACGTCCTCAACACCTATGCCGCGGCCGACCTCGTCCGCGTCCTGCGCGACTACGGGGAGGAGCGCTTTGCGCGGCAGATCGTCTCCGCCGTCGTGCGCCAGCGCGAGCGGGCGCCGTTCACGACCTCCGGCCGCCTCGTCGAGCTCCTCCGGGACGTCGTCCCCGCCTCCTCGCAGCGTTCCGGAGGGCACCCGGCCAAGCGGACGTTCCAGGCGCTGCGGATCGAGGTCAACGCCGAGCTCGCGGTCTGGGAGCGGGCCCTGCCGGCGGCGGTCGAGGCGCTCGCCGTCGGCGGCCGTGTCGTCGTCCTGTCCTACCACTCCCTCGAGGACCGGGTCGCCAAGACCGTCCTCGCCGCCGGTGCGACGGATCGGACGCCCCCCGGGCTGCCGGTCCCGCTGCCCCAGGACGCGGCATACCTGCGGTTGCTCACCCGGGGCGCCGAGGTCCCGGCCGAGCAGGAACAGCACGACAACCCGCGATCGGCGTCGGCGCGGCTGCGCGCGGCCGAGCGGATCCGACCCACGATGAGGGGGACCCGATGAGCCAGCCCACCGCCGCCGCGCGCGCGGCCCGGACCGCGCCGGCGTACCGGCCGGGCCCGCGACCGGCTCGCCGGCCGCTCCAGGTCGTCAGCGCGGCCCCGGCCCGCGGCTCCGGCGGCTTCGTCGCGCTGTGCGCTCTGCTCCTCTTCGCCGGGCTCATCGGCGTCCTCGTCCTCAACACGACGATGGCCAAGGGCTCCTTCGAGCTGGACCGGCTCCAGAGCCGTTCGGCCGCCCTGTCCGACACCCAGGAGTCGCTGACCCACGACGTCGACGCGGTCAGCGTGCCGGCCGAGCTGGCGCGACGGGCCCTCGCCCTCGGGATGGTCCCTTCGCGCTCGGCCGCCTTCCTTCGGCTCAGCGACGGGAAGATCCTCGGCAAGCCCGTCCCGGCCACCCGCAAGGGTGACTTCTCCATCGCGACCGGTCCCTCGGTGCCGAGCCCGAACCACCCGACCAAGCCGGTCCCCGCGAAGGGAGCGACGACGAAGGTGACCACGACGGCGCCGAAGACATCGAAGGCGTCGACGAAGAAGAAGGCGGCGACGAAGGGGACGACGAAGCCGGCCACCCGCCCGACCACCCCGCCCACGCGCAACTGAGCCGGCCATGACGACCCCCCGACGAGGCACCCAGGGCGCGACGCCGGCACGGACCCGCGGGCGCGCCGGCACGGGGCGGGCCCGGACCGCGCGGGGCGGGCCGGCGCCCCGTCGGGCACCGACCACCCGGCGACCCGCGCCGGCGCCCCGTCGGGCACCGACCACCCGGCGACCCGCGCCGCGCCGCCGTCCCGGCGTCGCCGGAGCCGGCCGACGAGTGCGCACGATGACGATCGCCGTCCTCTTCGTCTTCAGCATCTTCGCGGCGCAGCTCGTCCGGCTCCAGGGGCTGGATGCGACGGCCGTCGCGGCCGAGGCGCTCGCGCAGCGGACCGCCGACGAGACCATCCCCGCCGTCCGGGGGGTCATCCGGTCCTCGGACGGCGTCGTCCTCGCCTCCAGCGTCATCCGCGAGACCGTCGCCGTCGACCAGACGACCGTGTGCACCTACCACACCGGCAAGGACACCTGTTCCGAGCAGGACGCCCCGACCGCGATCGCCGCGGCCACCGCCGCGCTCGCGCCGCTGCTCGGCACGACGCCGGATGCCCTGCGCCCCAAGCTGACCGGCACCCTGCGCTACCGCGTCCTCGACCGGAACGTCTCTCCCGACACCTGGCGCAAGATCGCCGCGCTCGGCATTCCCGGGGTCTACCGGGACCCGGCCGGCGCGAGCGCCGAGCGGGTCTACCCCCAGGGAGCGACGACGGCATCCCTCGTCGGCTTCACCATCGACGGAGGCAAGCCCGGTGGCGGCGTCGAGGAGATGGTCGACTCCACCCTTCGCGGCCGCACCGGCAGCGCCGAGTTCGAGACCTCCGCCGACGGGACCGTCATCCCGGCGGGCCGTCAGGAGATCACCCCCGCCCGGAACGGTCGGGACGTCACCTTGACGATCAACTCCAACCTCCAGTGGTACGCCCAGAACGCCCTGGCCGCGAAGGTGAAGGAGACCCACGCGCTCTCGGGGACGGTCGTCGCCATGAACGCCAAGACGGGCCAGCTGCTCGCCGTTGCGTCCTATCCCAGCTTCGACCCCAACGACGTCGGCAAGGCTCAGGGGAGTCTGGTCAACAAGGCGTTCAACGACGTCTTCGAGCCGGGCTCGACGGGCAAGATCATGACGATGGCGGCCGCGATGCAGGAGGGCACCGTCACCCCCCGGACGCCCGTCGTCATCCCCGGCACGCTGCACCGCTACGACACGACCTTCCACGACAGCCACCCGCACGGCACCGAGTACCGCACCGTCGCCGGGACCCTGGCCGAGTCGAGCAACCTCGGGACGATCCTCGTCGGGGAGACGATGCGCCCGGTCACGCTCGCGTCGTACTTCCACAAGTTCGGGCTCGGCGCCACTTCGGGCATGGGCTTCCCGGGCGAGTCGGCCGGCCTGCTCGCCCCGGCCAAGGACTGGAGTGGAACCCAGCGCGTGACCGTCGTGTACGGCCAGGGCCTGTCGGTGACCGCGATCCAGGCCGCCTCGGTCTTCCAGACGATCGCCAACGGCGGCCTGCGTGTGCCACCACGGCTCATCCAGAGCATCGAGGGTGCCGACGGTCGGCAGGTGGCCCAACCCCCGGCCAAGGGCGTGCGGGTCGTGTCGACCCATGTCGCGTCGAACCTCAGCCGGATGCTCGAGAGTGTCGTCTCCGACCAGGGGACCGCGCCCCAGGCCCGGATCAAGGGCTACCGGGTGGCCGGCAAGACCGGGACCGCCGACCGGTACGACCCGACCGTCAAGCGCTATCGCGGCAAGACGGCCAGCTTCATCGGTTACGCACCCGCCGACGACCCGCAGATCGTCGTCGCCGTCATCCTCCAGCGGCCCATCAAGGGCTACTACGGTGGCAGCACCGCCGGGCCCGTCTTCCACGACGTCATGACCTACGCCCTCCAGGAGCTCAAGGTGCCGCCGACCGGCACGAAGCCGACGAAGGTCCCGCTGCGGGTGTCCAAGCGGGCGGCGCTCTCGGACCCGAACGTCCTGCGTGACGGTCGCGGGCGCTCGGCCAGGTAGTGTCTCGCGACGTGCCCGTTCCTCGTCCGTCGACGGTCGTCGGCTCCTCGCTCGCCGAGCTCGCCGCCCTCGTCGGAGCACGGGTCGAGGGCCGCGGGGACGGGGGAACCTCGGTCTCCGGGGTGACGCTGGACTCCCGCGCGGTTCGGCCCGGCGACCTGTATGCCGCCCTCCCGGGCGCGAAGGTCCACGGCGCCTCGTTCGGTGCTCAGGTCGCCGACGCAGGCGCCGCCGCGGTCCTCACCGACCCGGCCGGCCGCGACCTGCTTGCGGCGGACGGCATCCCGCTCCCCGTGCTGCTCGTCGCCGATCCCCGAGGAGTGCTCGGGGCCGTGGCGGCCCGGGTCTACGGCACCGAGGACCTCGGGCTGCGGATGATCGGGATCACCGGCACCAACGGCAAGACGACGACGGCCCACCTCATCCACTCCGCGCTCGGCGCCATGCACGAGCCGGCCGGGTTGATCGGGACGGTCGAGACCCGGGTGGGCGACGAGCGGATCACGAGCGTGCGGACGACGCCAGAGTCCTCGGACCTGCACGCGATCCTCGCCGTCATGCTCGAACGCGGCATGGGGACGTGCGTCATGGAGGTCTCGAGCCACGCGCTCGTCCAGCACCGGGTCGACGGCCTCGTCTACGACATCGCCCTGTTCACCAACCTCTCCCAGGACCACCTCGACTTCCATGCCGACATGGAGGACTACTTCGCGGCCAAGGCATCGCTGTTCACCCCGCTGCGTTCGCGCCGCGGACTGGTCTGCGTCGACGAGGAGTGGGGGCGGCGACTCGCCGACGAGGCGCAGGTCCCGGTGACGACCCTCACCTCGCACGCGGGACGGCAGGCCGACTGGCGGGTCCTGCGCGACGGTGGCGACCCGGCCTCCTTCGTCCTGCGCGGCCCCGACGCCGAGCTCGCCCTGCGCAGTGCCCTGCCCGGGGACTTCAACATCGTCAACACCGCGATGGCGGCCGCCGCGCTCGTCCTCGGTGGCGAGCAACCGACGGCGGTGGAGCGCGCCATCCTCACCGATCCCCACGTGCCGGGACGGATGGAGCGGGTCACCCCGAGCCACCCCGACGGCCGGGCTCCACTGGCCGTCGTCGACTACGCGCACACCCCCGATGCGGTCGGGGCGGCACTGAGCGCGCTGCGCCCCACGACCGTCGGCGCGCTCGTCGTGGTGCTCGGCGCGGGAGGCGACCGCGACCGCGGCAAGCGCCAGGCGATGGGCCTCGCCGCCGCCGAGCACGCCGACGTCGTCGTCGTCACCGACGACAACCCGAGGTCGGAGGACCCTGCCGCCATCCGGGCCGCCGTTGCCGAGGGCGCCCGAGCCACCCGCACGAGCGAGGTCGTCGACGAGCCGGAGGGCCGCCGGGCCGCGATCCGCCGCGCCGCACGGATCGCCGTCCAGCGCGGCCCCGGCTCCACCCTGGCCGTCGTCGGCAAGGGACACGAGACCGGCCAGGACGTCGCCGGGGTCGTCCAGCCCTTCGACGACCGCGACGAGCTGCGGGCGGCCCTCGACGCCGCGCTGCGTCCCGACGCGGAGCGGGGCACATGATCGCCCTCAGCCTCGCCGAGCTGGCGCGGATCACCGGCGGTCGCCTCCACGGGCTGACCCAGCAGGACGCCGCGGCCCTCGTCGTCGACGGGCCCGTCGTCACCGACTCGCGTGAGGCGGCCCCCGGCGGCCTCTACATCGCGCGGGTCGGCGAGCACCTCGACGGCCACATCTTCGTGGCGGCGGCCGCCGAGGCCGGCGCGGTCGCGGCGCTCACCTCCCGGGAGGTCGAGGCGCTGCCGTGCGTCGTCGTCGACGACGTCCAGGACGCGTTCGCCGCCCTGTCGCGGGCGGTGGCCGAGCGCGGGGTCGACCTCACCGTCATCGGCATCACCGGCTCGTCCGGCAAGACGAGCACGAAGGACCTGCTCGGCTCGGTCCTCGCCACGGCCGGTGACACGGTGGCCCCGGTCGGTTCCTACAACTCCGAGGTCGGCGTCCCGCTCACCGTCACCCGCATCACCCCGGACACCCGCTTCCTCGTCGTCGAGATGGGTGCCCGGGGTGCGGGCCACATCCGCTACCTGACGACGATGGCGCCGCCGCGGATCGGTGTCGTCCTCAACGTCGGCACCGCCCACATCGGCGAGTTCGGCAGCAAGGAGGCGATCGCCGTCGCCAAGTCCGAGCTCGTCGAGGCGCTGCCCGCCGACGGCGTCGCCGTCCTCAACGCCGACGACCCGAACGTGCGGGCCATGGCGCGGCGGACGAGCGCCCGGGTCGTCCTCGCCGGGGAGGCGCCCGACGCCGACGTCCGGGCCGAGTCGGTCGCCCTCGATGCCGAGGGGCGCCCGTCGTTCGACCTCGTCGTGGGGCCGGCCCGCGAGCCGGTCACCCTCGCCCTCGTCGGTCGACACCATGTCGGCAACGCCCTGTCCGTCGCCGCGGTGGCCCTCGAGTGCGGGATGCCGCTCGCCGCCGTCGCGGCGGCCCTCACCGGCGCGCGCGCTGCCAGCCGGTGGCGGATGGAGGTCACCGACCGCCCGGACGGCGTCCGGGTCGTCAACGACGCCTACAACGCCAACCCCGACTCGATGGTGGCCGCCCTCAACGCCCTCCGCGCGATGTGTGGGTCCCGGCATCGCCCCGTCGCCGTGCTCGGGACGATGCTCGAGCTCGGCGAGCAGAGCCGGCGGGGACACACCGAGGTGGGCAGGGTCGCCGGGCAGCTGGGCGTCGAGCGGCTCGTCGTCGTCGGCGAGGAGGCCCGCCCGATGTGTGACGGCGCGAGCGGGAGCGCCACGGTGTGTACCTGGGTGCCCGACGCGGACGCGGCATACGCCCTCCTCACCGCAGAAGTGCGCACCGGTGACGTCGTGTTGTTCAAGTCCAGCCGCGACGCCGGGCTACGGTGGCTCGCAGAGAGGTTCGCCGGCGAGAGGGAGGAGAGGTAGGTGAAGGCCGTCCTCATCGCCGCGGTGTTCGCCCTCTCCATCGCACTGCTCGGCACGCCGATGTTCATCAAGTTCCTCGTCCGGCGCGGATACGGGCAGTTCATCCGCGACGACGGCCCCACGTCGCACCACACCAAGCGCGGGACACCGACGATGGGAGGCGCGGTCATCGTCGGGGCCGCCGTCACGGCATACCTTCTCGCGCACGTGCTCACCCTCACCGGCCCGACGGTCTCCGGGATGCTCGTCCTCTTCCTCATGGGGGGGTTGGGGCTCATCGGCTTCCTCGACGACTACATCAAGATCAGCAAGCAGCGCAGCCTGGGCCTGCGCTCGCGGCAGAAGCTCGCCGGGCAGGGCATCGTCGGTGTCCTCTTCTCGATCCTCGCGCTCCAGTTCCCCAACAGCGCCTTCAGGACCCCGGCCTCGACCCGCATTAGCTTCGTCCGTGACACGACGGTCGACCTCGCGTTCGCCGGGCCGATCGTCGGGCTCATCCTCTTCATCCTCTGGGCGAACTTCATGATCTCGGGCCTGTCCAACGGGGTGAACCTCACCGACGGTCTCGACGGCCTCGCCACGGGGGCCTCGGTCATGGTCTTCGCGGCATACGTCCTCATCGGCATCTGGGAGTTCAACCAGAACTGCCAGACCAACCCGGGCATCAAGTGCTACGAGGTCCGCGATGCCCACGACCTCGCCGTCGTCGCCGCGTCCGTCATGGGGGCCTGCTTCGGCTTCCTCTGGTGGAACGCCGCCCCCGCGAAGATCTTCATGGGCGACACCGGCTCGCTCGCCCTCGGCGGCGCCATGGCCGGCCTGGCCATCACGACCCGTACCGAGTTCCTCATCGTCATCCTCGGCGGCCTCTTCGTCACGATCACCCTCTCGGTCATCATCCAGGTCGCGTCGTTCAAGACGACCGGCAAGCGGGTCTTCCGGATGGCGCCGCTGCAGCACCACTTCGAGCTGCTGGGCTGGCAGGAGGTGACGATCGTCATCCGGTTCTGGATCATCGCCGGGCTCTTCGTCGCCCTCGGACTCGGGGTCTTCTACGCCGAGTGGGTGGTGGGCGCGGCATGACCGACGCCACCGAGGCGCGTCCCGGTGGCGCCGACCGGGTCGCCGGCCTCACCCACCGCGACGCCGACTGGGCCGGGCTGCGCGTCCTCGTCGCCGGCCTGGGGCTCAGCGGCTTCGCCGCGGCCGACGCGCTCCTCGAACGCCGGGCCGAGGTGCTCGTCGTCGACGGCGCCGATCCCACCGAGGGCTCGGTCATGGCCCAGAAGGCCCGCATCCTCGACATCCTCGGCGCGCGGCTCGCCTTCGGTGCGCCCGCCGTCGCCGGTATGCCGCCCGACGAGGTCGACCTCGTCGTCACCTCGCCGGGCTGGCGCCCGGACCAGCCGCTCCTCGCCGAGGCGGCGGCCCGCGGCATACCCGTGTGGGGGGAGGTCGAGCTGGCCTGGCGGATGCGTCCCGCCGTGGGCGCCGCGCCGTGGCTCACCGTCACCGGCACCAACGGCAAGACGACGACGGTGCAGATGCTCGCGTCGATCCTGCGTGCAGCGGGGCTGCGCGCCACGAGCGCCGGCAACGTCGGCACCCCGCTGCTCGAGGCGGTCCTGCACCCGGACCCGTTCGACGTCATCGCCGTCGAGCTGTCGAGCTTCCAGCTGCACTGGTCGCAGTCGATCTCGCCCCGGGCATCCGCCTGCCTCAACGTCGCCCCCGACCACGTCGACTGGCACGGCTCCTTCGAGGCGTACCTCGCCGCCAAGGGCCGGGTCTACGAGCGGACCGAGCTCGCCTGCGTCTACAACGTCGACGACCCGCGGACCGAGCGGCTCGTCGAGGAGGCCGACGTCGTCGAGGGCTGCCGCGCCGTCGGCTTCACCCTCGGCGTCCCCGCGCCGTCGATGCTCGGCCTCGTCGACGACGTCCTGGCCGACCGGGCCTTCGTCGAGCAGCGCCGGCACGCCGCCGCCGAGCTGGCCACGCTGGCGGACCTCGGCGGAGACGGCCGCGAGGTCGCCCCGCACGTCGTCGCCAACGCCCTGGCCGCCGCCGCGCTCGCCCGGGCCCACGGCGTCCCTCCTGCTGCGGTCCGGGCGGGCCTGCGCGCCTTCCGCCCCGAGCCGCACCGGATCGCCCTCGTCGCCGAGGCCGGCGGCGTCCGCTACGTCGATGACTCCAAGGCGACGAACCCGCACGCCGCCCGGGCCTCGCTCCTCGCCTACGAGCACGTCGTCTGGGTCGCCGGGGGCCTGCTCAAGGGTGCCGAGGTCGACGAGCTCGTCGAGCGCGCGGCCGGCCGGCTGCGTGGGGTCGTGCTCATCGGGGCCGACCGGGCGCGGATCGCCGAGGCGCTCGCCCGACACGCGCCCGAGATCCCGGTCATCGACGTCGACTCCACGGACACTGGAACCATGGACCGTGTCGTGGCCGAAGCCGCCGCCCTCGCCCACCCGGGTGACGTCGTGCTCCTCGCTCCCGCGGCGGCCTCGATGGACATGTTCGCGAACTACGGCGCGCGCGGCGACGCCTTCGCCGAGGCCGTCCTCCGGCGCGCCGCCGCGGGGGAGTGACGAGAGTGACGAGCACCTCGGCGCGGGCGCGGCCGAGGACGACGCAGCGTCCGCGCGGCCGGCTCGCGGCCTGGCGCGCCCACTTCGACTCTCCGGTGACGACGTACAACCTCATCGCCGGCGTCACCTTCGCCCTCGTCGTCTTCGGTCTGGTCATGGTCCTGTCGGCCTCGACGGTGATGTCGCTCCAGGAGACCGACCTCGCCTCCCCCTACGCGATCTTCGAGAGCCAGCTCGTCTTCGCCGGCATCGGCACCGTCGGGCTCCTCGTCGCCTCCCGCTTCCCCGTCGTGGCCTGGAAGCGCCTCGCGGTGCCCGTCCTGCTCGCCGCCCTCGGCCTGCAGCTGCTCGTCTTCACCCCGTTGGGTGTGAGCGTCAACGGCAACCTCAACTGGATCAAGGTCGGGCCGCTGACGATGCAGCCGTCGGAGCTGATCAAGGTCGGCCTCGTCCTGGTCGGCGGGCTCGTCCTCTCGCGCAAGCACCGAACCCTCGACCAGCTCGGCCATGTCGTCGTCCCGTTCATCCTCCCGATCTCGGCCGTCGCCATCGGGCTCGTCCTTGTCGGCGGTGACCTCGGCACCGTCCTGGTCCTCGGGGCGATCGTCGCCGCCACCCTGTATGCCGCGGGCGTGCCCGCCCGGTGGTTCGGGTTCTCCTTCCTCGGCTTCGCCGCCCTCGCGACGACGATGGTCCTCGTCAGCCCCAACCGGCTGGCCCGCTTCGACGTCTGGCTCGGCAGGGACACCAACCCGTTCGGCAACGCCCGCCAGCCGATGCAGGGGCGGTTCGCCCTCGCCGACGGCGGCTGGTTCGGCCTCGGCCTGGGCGCGAGCCGCGAGAAGTGGCAGTGGCTCTCGGAGCCGCACAACGACTTCATCTTCGCCATCATCGGCGAGGAGCTCGGCCTGCCCGGGACGATCGTCGTCCTCGTCCTCTTCGCGGTCCTCACCATCGCCTGCTACCGGCTCGTCATGCGCACGACCGACGTCTTCGTCCGGGTGGCCACGGCCGGCGCCATGACGTGGATCGTCGTCCAGGCGATGGTCAACATCGGCACCGTCATCGGGCTGCTGCCGGTCATCGGCCTGCCCCTGCCGCTCGTCTCCTCCGGCGGGTCCTCGCTCGTGACGACGATGGTGATCCTCGGGATCCTCCTGTCCTTCGCCAGATCCGAGCCCGGGTGTGCCCAGGCGCTCTCGGCGCGACCATCGGTCCTGCGCCGCACCATCTCCGTGGTCCCGTCCCGGGTCCGACGCGGGCGGAGCGGCCGGTGAGCACCGGCGCCCGGTCGGTGCTGCTCGCCGGCGGCGGCACCGCCGGCCACGTCTCGCCGCTGCTCTCGCTGGCCGACTGCCTGCGTCGGCGAGACCCCGACGTGGCGGTGCAGGTGCTCGGCACGGCCGAGGGCCTCGAGGCCCGGATCGTCCCCGAACGCGGTTACCCGCTCGCCATCGTCCCCAAGGTCCCGCTGCCTCGCCGTCCCAGCCCGGACCTGCTCCGGCTGCCGGCCGCCCTCAGGGCCGCGGTCGCTGCGGCGGGGAACGCCATCGACACGGCGCAGGCCGAGGTCGTCGTCGGGTTCGGCGGCTACGTGAGCACACCGGCATACCTCGCGGCCCGGCGGCGAGGGATCCCCGTCGTCGTCCACGAGCAGAACGCCCGCCCCGGCCTCGCCAACCGGCTCGGCGCCCGCTTCGCGGCGGCGGTGGCGGTGACCTTCCCGGACACGCGGCTGCCGGGTGCGCACGTCATCGGGATGCCCCTGCGCCACGAGATCGCCACCCTGGACCGACCGGCGCTGCGGGCCGAGGCCCGGGCCGGCTTCGGGCTGGACCCGGACCTCCCGACCGTCCTCGTCACGGGGGGCTCGCTCGGCGCGGCCAGGATCAACGCGGCCTTCTACCACGCCGTCCCCGCCTTGCGCGCGGCGGGGATCCAGGTCCTCCACGTCTGCGGGCTCGGCAAGGACGAGCCGGTCGAGACGTCGGGCGGGGGGCCCCCCTACGTCGTCCTTCCCTACGCCGACCGGATGGACCTCGCGTATGCCGCGGCCGACCTCGTCGTGGCGCGGGCCGGCGCCAACACCGTCTGCGAGCTGACGGCCGTCGGCCTTCCCGCCGTCTACGTCCCGCTGCCCATCGGCAACGGGGAGCAGCGGCTCAACGCCCGCGTGGCCGTCGAGGCCGGAGGAGGGCTGCTCGTCGACGATGCCGACATGACGCCACAGTGGGTGGCCGACCGGCTCGTCCCGCTGGCCGGCGACCCGCAACGGATGGCGCAGATGTCCGCGGCCGCCGCCTCGGTGGGGGAGCGGGGCGCCGACGAGCTCCTCGCCGACCTCGTCACCGAGGCCGCCGCCCGGGGGCGCTGAGCGTGGACGGGATCCACCCACGCTTCGACGTCGGGGCGCCCCTGCCCGGACTCGGTGAGCTCGGGCGGGTCCACTTCGTCGCCATCGGCGGCGCGGGGATGTCGGGGGTCGCCCGCGTCATGATCGAGCGGGGTGTCACCGTCTCCGGGTCCGACGCCAAGGACTCCGCCGTGTTGGACGGGCTGCGCGCCCGGGGGGCTCGGGTCTTCGTCGGCCACGACCCGTCGCACGTGGACGACGTCGACACCGTCGTGGTCTCCAGCGCGATCCGGCAGGACAACGTCGAGCTGTCGAGCGCGCGGGCGCGGGGGCTGAGGGTGCTCCACCGGGCGCAGGCCCTCGCCGTGACGATGGCAGGCTCCCGGCGGGTCGCCGTCGCCGGTGCCAGCGGCAAGACGACGACGACGTCGATGCTCGCCGTCGCGCTGAGCGAGGCCGGCGCCGACCCGTCCTTCGTCAGCGGCGGCGAGATCGGCCAGCTGGGCGGCAGCTCGCACGTCGGCCGCGGATCCGCCTTCGTCGCCGAGGCCGACGAGAGCGACGGCTCCTTCCTCGTCTACCGGCCGGAGGTCGCCGTCGTCACCAACGTCCAACCGGACCATCTCGACTTCTTCGGCACCTTCGAGCGGGTCCAGGAGGCGTATGCCGCGTTCGCGGCCTCCGTCGCCGACGGCGGCCTCCTGGTGGCCTGCCACGACGATCCGGGGTCGCTGGCCCTCGCCGAGCGGGTGCGCCCCACCGGCCGCCGGACCGTCACGTACGGCACCGACCCCGGCGCCGACCTCGTCGTCGAGTCGAGCGAGCCGGTGGGGCTCGGCAGCCGGTCGGTCCTGGCCCGCCACGGCGAGCGGCTCGAGCTGCACCTCGGCGTGCCGGGGCGGCACAACGTCCTCAACGCGGCCGCGGCATACCTCGCCGCCACCGACGGGCTGGGCGTCGAGCGGTCCGCCGTCCTGGCGGGGCTCGCGGCCTTCGCCGGGGCCCGCCGCCGCTTCGAGGCCGTCGGTGAGGTCCGGGGCGTCAGCGTCGTCGACGACTACGCCCACAACCCCGCGAAGGTCGCGGCCGTCGTCGCCACCGGGCGCGACGTCCTCGCTCGGCGCGGCGGGGGTCGCCTCCACGTCCTCTTCCAGCCCCACCTGTTCTCCCGGACCCGGGACTTCGCCGCCGAGTTCGCCGCCGCCCTCGCCCCGGCCGACTCGGTCCTCCTGCTCGAGATCTATGCCGCCCGCGAGGACCCGATGCCCGGGGTGACCTCCGATCTTCTCGCCCGGCCGCTGCGGGAGCGGCACGGGCACGCCGAGGTGGTCGTCGTCGGGTTCGACGAGGCGATCGCGCACCTCACCGCCCGGGCGCGGCCGGGGGACCTGGTGCTCACCGTGGGTGCCGGCGACGTGACGACCCTCGCGCCGCGGCTGCTCGCCGCGCTGGAGTCGTCGTGAGCGCCTCCACCGGGACCCGCCGCGGAGCGGGGGCGCTGCCCCCGCCGCGAGGGGTGGCGTCCTCGCGCTCGCGCTTCGAGGCCAGGGCGACCCGGGTCCGGCGTCGCTCATGGCGCACGGTGCTCGCGTCCGTCCTGCTCCTCGCGGCCGCGGTCGGCCTGGCCTGGCTGGTGTGGTGGAGCCCCGTCCTGGCCGTCCGCTCCGTCGCGGTGACCGGCGTGGCCGGCTCCGAGGAGCGGGCCGTCGCCGCTCTCGTCGGGGTGCCGGACGGTACCCCGCTGGCCCGCGTCGACACCGGTGCGGTCGCCGGGCGGGTCCGGTCCCGGGTGACGATCGCCGAGGTGTCGGTCCAGCGCTCGTGGCCGCACACCCTGACCGTCCACGTCGTGCCACGAACCCCCGCCATCGTCGTGAAGAACCCTCAGGGTCAACTTGAGGTTGTGGATCGACAGGGGGTCTCCTACGGCCGGGTCACGACGCCCCCGGACGGGATCCCGGTCGTGTCGGCCACGTCGGACCGGGCAATGTCCGAGGAGGCGATCCGCACCGCCATCGCCGTCATCGAGTCGCTCCCGCCCAACCTGTCGAGCCGGGTGTCGTCGGTCCGGGTCAGCTCGGCCGACCTCGTCACGTTCCGGATCGGGCCGACGGCGGTCGCCTGGGGCAACGCCGAACAGGGGGCCCGCAAGGTCGAGATCGTCCGGGCCCTCCTCGCGACGAAACCGACCCGCATCGACGTCAGCGCCCCGGACACGCCGGTGACCCGGTAGCGGTGCCCGCCGCTGCCGACCCGCACCCCCGACCGGCCGTGACTCCTCGCCCTCTCCGGGCCGGCTGGGCGCGTGCGACGCAAGTGATCAGTGTGACTTGTGAGACCATTGGGGCCACCGGTTCCGGCGAGCGCCCAACCCGAGCGCCGACACGCCACGGGGTTGTTTGATCGACGGTCCGAGCCCGCCTAGCGTCGACGCAACGGATCATGGCGCACACCATGACCGTCACGTAGAACTTGACGGTTGGGGCCGCTCGGCCCGGGCCGGACATACCGCACCATCCCCAGAGCACGATGCGTCCGTGCACCGGATCCAGGAGAGGCCCACCACCGTGGCAACACCCCAGAACTACTTGGCCGTCATCAAGGTCGTCGGCATCGGCGGGGGCGGCGTCAACGCCATCAACCGGATGATCGAGGTCGGGCTCAAGGGCGTCGAGTTCATCGCGGTCAACACCGACGCGCAGGCGCTGCTCATGAGCGACGCCGACGTCAAGCTCGACGTGGGCCGCGACCTCACCCGCGGCCTCGGCGCCGGCGCCGACCCCGAGGTCGGGAAGAAGGCCGCCGAGGACCACGCCGAGGAGATCGAGGAGGTCCTCAAGGGCGCCGACATGGTCTTCGTCACCGCCGGCGAGGGTGGCGGGACCGGCACCGGCGGCGCGCCGGTCGTCGCCCGGATCGCCAAGGGCCTCGGTGCGCTGACCATCGGCGTCGTCACCCGCCCGTTCACCTTCGAGGGTCGGCGCCGGGCCAACCAGGCCGAGTCCGGCATCGCCGGGCTGCGCGAGGAGGTCGACACCCTCATCGTCATCCCCAACGACCGCCTGCTGTCGATCAGCGACCGCGGCGTCTCGATGCTCGACGCGTTCCGAAGCGCCGACCAGGTCCTCCTCTCCGGCGTCCAGGGGATCACCGACCTCATCACGACACCCGGCCTGATCAACCTCGACTTCGCCGACGTCAAGTCGGTCATGTCCGGCGCCGGTTCGGCCCTCATGGGCATCGGCTCCGCCCGCGGCGAGGACCGGGCCGTCCAGGCCGCCGAGCTGGCGATCTCCAGCCCGCTCCTCGAGGCGAGCATCGACGGGGCCCACGGGGTCCTCCTGTCGATCCAGGGCGGCAGCGATCTCGGCCTCTTCGAGATCAACGAGGCGGCCCGGCTCGTCCAGGAGGCGGCGCACCCCGAGGCGAACATCATCTTCGGTGCCGTCATCGACGACGCCCTCGGCGACGAGGTCCGGGTCACCGTCATCGCGGCCGGCTTCGACGGGGGCACCCCGACCCGCCGCGCCGACGAGCGGGCCCTCGGGACGATCCAGGGCTCGACCCGGCCGAGCACCCCCGCGGCCCCGGCCGCACCCGCCCCGGTCGCGCCCCCGACCGCGCCGGCCCGCGAGGCCGAGGCGTCCCCGGCCGCAGGAGCGGCCGGCGCCGGCGCGACCGAGGACGCCCCGGACGAGGGGCCGGCGGTCCAGGCGGAGCCGGGCTCGGCTCCCCAGCAGGTCCCGCCCCGATCGGCGCCGCCGCGCACGGTCACCTTCGAGGACGGGGACGACCTCGACGTGCCGGACTTCCTCAAGTAGTCCGCTGCGCACGTCGGGGCCGGGTGGGCGGGATGTCCACTCGGCCCCGGCGCGTCTACGGTGGGCACGTGTTCTTCTGGCGTCGGCATTCCGAGGGGGTCACCACGGCCGTCACCGACCGGTCGGGCGGGGCGAGCGGCGGGCCCTATGCCGGCCTCAACCTCGGCGGTCACGTCGGCGACGACCCGCGCCAGGTCGAGGAGAACCGGCGGCGGCTGGCGACCGAGTTGGGGCTGCCCCGCGACCGGCTCGTCTTCATGGACCAGTGTCACGGGGCCCAGGTCGCCGTCGTCGCCGACGTGCCTGCGGTGCCACCCGCGGTCGACGCCCTCGTCACGGCGGCTCCCGGCCTCGCGCTCGCCGCCCTCGTCGCCGACTGCACGCCGGTGCTGCTCGGCGACCCGGTGGCCGGCATCGTCGGCGCCGTGCACGCGGGGCGGCCGGGCCTCGTGGCCGGGGTGGTCCCGCGGGCCGTCGAGGCGATGCGCGACCTCGGCGCCCGTGCCATCTCCGCCGTCGTCGGCCCCTCGATCTGCGCCCGGTGCTACGAGGTCCCGCTCGCGATGCGCGAGGCTGCCGCCGTCGTCGTCCCGGAGAGCCGGGCGATGTCGTGGACGGGTACCCCGGCCCTCGACGTCGCAGCGGGGGTCGTCGCCCAGCTGGCGTCGGCCGGCGTCGCCGTCGAGTGGGTGGGTGGCTGTGCCCGGGAGGAGGAGGGGCTGTACTCCTACCGGCGCGACGGCACGACCGGCCGGTATGCCGGGATCATCGTGAGGGAGGACCAGTGACCGTGCACCCCACTGAAGAGGCGCGACGGCGGGAGCTCGCGGCCGGGCTCGAGAGCGTCGCGACGCGGATCGACTCCGCAATGGAGGCGGGCGGGCGGACCGACCGCCCGGCGCTCATCGTCGTCACGAAGTTCTTCCCCGCCTCCGACGTCGACCTCCTCGTCGAGCTCGGCGTCACCGACGTCGGTGAGAACCGCGACCAGGAGGCCTCGGCCAAGTTCGCCGAGGTCCGCCACCGCGATCGTCTGACCCTCCACTTCATCGGCCAGCTCCAGCGCAACAAGGCCCGCTCGGTCGCCCGCTACGCCGACGTCGTCCAGTCGGCGGACCGGCAGCGTCTCGTGACGGCCCTCGACCACGCCGCCGAGGCGGAACAGCGGCGGCTCGCCGTTCTCGTCCAGGTCGGCCTCGACGAGGAGCCGGGTCGAGGGGGAGTCCCCGTCGCGCAGGTCCCCAGGCTCGCCGACGCCGTCGCGTCGAGCACCGCACTCGACCTGCGCGGGGTGATGGCGGTGGCGCCGCTCGGCGCGCAGCCGCGCGCGGCGTTCGCTCGGCTGCGGGAGGTGGCCGAGCGGGTCCGCCGCGACCATCCGGGCGCCACCTGGGTCTCGGCGGGCATGAGCGGCGACCTCGAGGACGCCATCGCCGAGGGCGCGACACACCTGCGTGTCGGCACGGCAATCCTCGGTTCTCGCCCGTCACACGGGTAACTTCGGCCACGAACGGTCACGTAGGAGAGCGGCGGACACATCCGTCACAGACGGCGGGATCGACCGCAGGAGGACAAGGAGCACCCATGGCCGGCGCGCTGCGCAAGACGATGGTCTACCTCGGGCTGGCCGAGGACGACGCGCACTACGACGAGTACGACGAGTACGAGGACTACGACGCAGGGGAGGCCGCCGACGCGCCCCGAGAGCGCCACGCCCAGGTCACCCAGCTGCCGACCCGGCGCCCCGTCGCCGAGATCGTCCGGCCGCCGCAGACCGACGGTTTGACCCGGATCACGACGATCCACCCCCGGACGTACAACGAGGCCAAGACGATCGGTGAGAACTTCCGGGACGGCACTCCGGTCATCATGAACCTCACCGACATGGACGATGCCGACGCCAAGCGTCTCGTCGACTTCGCCGCCGGACTCGTCTTCGGCCTGCACGGCGCGATCGAGCGGGTGACGGCGAAGGTCTTCCTTCTCTCCCCGGCGACCGTGACGGTCAACTCCGAGGACGGCGCCAGCGCCGCCGCACCGGCGCGCGGCCTGTTCAACCAGAGCTGAGCGGGCCGGCCCGGCCGCCCCGAACCACCCGAGGGAACGGGCGGCCCCGGCACAGGACGGGCTCAGGCCGACCGGCGAGGCTGGGGCGATGACGACCCTGCGCCAGGTGCTTCACCTCGTCGTGCTCGTCTACCTCGTTGTCGTCCTCTGGCGACTCGTTCTCGAGTGGGTCCGGCTCTTCGCGCCGGGCTGGCGCCCGCGCGGCGCACTCCTCGTCGTCGCCGAGGCGATCTACACGCTGACCGACCCGCCACTGCGGTCGATTCGCCGGCTCGTTCCGCTCGTGTCGGTGGGCACGGTGCGGCTCGACCTCGGCTTTCCCATAATTCTCATCTGTCTCTACATTCTCCTGGCGATCCTCTAGGCTGGCTCCGTCCGGACCGGTGGGTCTGCGACGATGAGGGGTAGGTCCAGCCCACAGAGTTACGTCCACCAGGAGTTGCCATGGCGTTGTCGCCCGAGGATGTCCTCAACAAGACGTTCACGCAGACCCAGTTCCGTCGTGGGTACGACGAGCGCGAGGTCGACGACTTCCTTGACGACATCGTGGCCGAGATGCGACGGATGATGAAGGAGAGCGACGACCTGCGCAGCGACCTCAACGAGTGCCGCGCCGGCCGAGGCATGTCGGCCGCACCCGCCGCGACGACCGCACCCGCCGCGACGGGCCCGGCCCCGGAGATGCTCGAGGAGCTGGAGTCGCTGCGCGGCCAGCTCGCGACCCTCGAGTCGCGCAACGGCGAGCTCGAAGCCCAGACCCACGAGCTCGAGACCGCCGACAGCCGCAGCGCCGAGCTCGAGGCTCAGGTCCGCGACCTGGAGAACAAGCGACACGAGCTCGAGGCCCGTCTCTCCGAGTTCGAGGGCCGCGGTGGGGACCTCGAGGGTCGCAACGCCGAGCTCCAGGGCCAGGTGGCCCAGCTCGAGTCGCGCGTCCAGGAGCTCGAGGCCCAGGTCGCCGACGGGGAGCAGCGGTATGCCGCGCTCCAGGGCGAGCACGAGGGCCTGCGGGGCGAGCACGAACAGGTTCTCGCCCAGCACGAGCAGGTTCTCGCCCAGCACGAGCAGGCCGTCGCCGAGGCCCAGCAGTTGCGTGGCCAGGTCGAGCAGATCGGGTCGGCGCAGGACGGTGCCGACGCCCAGCTCGCGTCGATCCAGGCTCGGATCGACGAGGCCGAGCGGGCCGCCCAGGAGCGGATCGCCAAGGCACAGGCCGACGCCGAGGCCGCGGAGGCCGAGGCCGCACGCCGGGCCGAGGCCGCCGCGCAGGCGGACGAGGCCGCCGAGCCGCAGGCCACCGAGGCCGCGCCCGCGGCCCCGGTGCCGGACGCGTCCGGCGCGGGCGCGGCGAGCGTCATCGCACTGGCCCAGCGGCTGCACGACGAGCACGTCGCCGCCGGTGAGGCACGCCGTGACGAGCTCATCTCCGAGGCGCAGGCCAGGCACGAGGAGCTCATCACGACCGCCCAGAACCGGCACGACGAGCTGCTGACCGAGGGCCAGACCCAGCACGACCGCCTCATCTCGGAGGCGACGACCCAGCGCGAGGAGATGCTGACCGAGGCGCGCGAGCGCTCGACCGGCATGGTCCACGAGGCCCAGCAGAAGAAGGCCACGATCCTCACCGAGCTCGGTCGGGAGCAGGGCCTGCTGGAGACGAAGATCCAGCAGCTGCGCGGCTTCGAGCGGGACTACCGCTCCCGCCTCCACCAGTACATCGAGGGCCAGCTCAAGGACCTCGAGACGACCGCCATCGAGGTCCCGAGCGATGCGCCCGCGGAGGACCAGCAGGAGTCCGTCCAGGCCTGACCGCAGCAGCGGTGCGCAACGCCACACCCCCCGGACGTGGGGTTGTGGCGTTGCGCATTGAGGTCCCCATCCCCAGGCCGTATTGTTCGGCGCACTCGCCCGGGTCGACCTGACCCGGGCCGTCCCGATAAGCGAGGTTGGCATGGTTGCCAAGATCGTCATGGCCGTTGCTCAGCGAGCGACGGCCACGGCCAAGCGAGTCAGCGCCGCCGCGGCCTCCTCCGGTCGGAAGAAGACGACGGCGAGCGCCGCCAGCTCCTCCGCGAAGAAGGCCGCGCCGGCCACGAAGGCCGCCCCGGCCACGAAGGCCGCCCCGGCCACGAAGGCCGCCCCGGCCACGAAGGCCGCCCCGGCCACGAAGGCCGCCCCGGCCACGAAGGCCGCCCCGGCCACGAAGGCCGCCCCGGCCACGAAGGCCGCCCCGGCCAAGAAGGCCGCCCCGGCCACGAAGACCGCC
Source organism: uncultured Actinomycetota bacterium (assembly GCA_963728395.1). Taxonomy (GTDB): domain Bacteria; phylum Actinomycetota; class Actinomycetes; order Actinomycetales; family Dermatophilaceae; genus CAVSJJ01. The sequence continues at coordinate 760,949 of CAVSJJ010000003.1, read as the reverse complement.
CCGGCCACGAAGACCGCCCCGGCCAAGAAGACCGCCCCGGCCAAGAAGACCGCCCCGGCCAAGGCCGCGGGCGGCGCCGCCGCCGTGCACGGGACGGTCGCGCCGTCGGCCCTCGTCGTCCTCGACCACGAGGACCCGTGGACCGCCGGGGAGCTGAAGGAGGTCCGCGGCGAGATCGAGGCCGACATCACCCGGCTCGAGGAGGAGCTGCGCAGCGCCGCCGCCGAGCTGGTCGATCTCATGCGTGACTCGGGTGACGGCGCCGGCGACGACCAGGCCGATGCCGGGGCCAAGACCTACGAGCGCGAGCAGGAGATGACCCTCGCCAACAACGCCCGCGAGATGCTCCACCAGAACCAGCACGCCCTGGCGCGCCTCGACGACGGCACGTACGGCGTATGCGAGTCCTGCGGCAACCCGATCGGCAAGCTTCGCCTCCAGGCCGCTCCTCGTGCGACGCTATGTATGCCATGCAAGATGAAGGAAGAGCGCCGCTGAACCCGGCGGACACCGATCTCGACGCACCGGCCGCGGTTGCCACCGCCGGCCGGTCGCGTCTGTATGCCGTCCTCGCGGTCGTCGCGGTCCTCACGCTCGCCGCCGACCAGGGCAGCAAGATCTGGGCCCTGCACCGTCTCGAGCCGGGGGTCCCGACCCAGGTCCTCGGGTCCTGGCTGCGGCTCGAGCTCATCCGCAACCCCGGCGCCGCGTTCTCGATCGGCATGAACGCGACGTGGGTCCTCGTCATCATCGGGGTCGTCGTCCTCGTCTGGGTCGGCTTCGCCGCTCGCCGCATCGGCAGCCTCGGCTGGGCCGTGGCCCTCGGCCTGCTCCTCGGCGGGGCCGTCGGCAACCTCGCCGACCGGTTCTTCCGGGCTCCCGGGCCCGGCCGTGGCCAGGTCGTCGACTTCATCGACTACGGCGGCCTGTTCATCGGCAACGTCGCCGACATCGCCATCGTCGTCGCGGCCGCCTTCATCGTCCTGCTCGCGCTGCGCGGGGTGACCATCGCGGGCGGACGGGTCGAGGACGATCGGGGGCGGCATACCGACCGCGCGGTCGCCGAACGGGACGGGGGCGACGGGGCCGATGACTGATCCCCGTGCCGTGCTCGTTCCCGACGGCCTCGAGGGTGAGCGCGTCGACGCCGCCATCGCCCGGCTGTTCGGGCTCTCCCGGACCCGCTCCGCGGACCTCGCCTGCGCGGGCCGGGTGGTCCTCGCGGGCTCGGCGGTCGGCAAGTCGCACCGGGTCCACGCCGGCGACCTCCTCGAGGTCGAGCTCCCGTCGGCCGAGGAGAGTCCGTCGGTGCAGGTCATCGCCGAGCCGGTGCCGGGCATGACGATCCTCCACGACGACGAGGACATCGTCGTCGTCGACAAGCCGGTGGGGGTCGCGGCCCATCCGTCGGTGGGCTGGTCCGGCCCGACCGTCCTCGGCGGCCTCGCCGCGGCCGGCTACCGCATCTCGACGAGCGGGGCGAGCGAGCGGCAGGGCATCGTCTCCCGGCTCGACGTCGGCACCTCCGGCGTCATGGTCGTCTGCAAGAGCGAGCGCGCCTACTCCATCCTCAAGCGGGCCTTCAAGCACCGCGAGGTCGAGAAGACCTACCACGCGCTCGTCCAGGGGCTGCCCGACCCCATCGCGGGCACGATCGACGCGCCGATCGGCCGGCACCCGGGGCACGAGTACCGGTTCGCCGTCCTGGACTCGGGCAAGCATGCCGTCACCCACTACGAGCTCCTCGAGGCATTCCGGCACGCCTCCCTCCTCGACGTCCACATCGAGACCGGGCGCACCCACCAGATCCGGGTGCATTTCGCGGCGGTCCGGCACCCGTGCGTGGGTGACCTCACGTACGGCGCCGACCCCGCCCTCGCCGCCCGGGTGCGCCTGGACCGGCAGTGGCTCCACGCGGTCGGTCTCGGCTTCACCCACCCCGGGTCGGGGGACTGGGTCACCTTCGAGAGCCGCTACCCGCGCGACCTCCAGGACGCGCTCGAGCGGCTCTGACGAGCCCGCCGCGCGACACCCCGTGGCGACACGCGAGGGTGGTCGGCGGGGCGACCTAGAATCATGGGCGATGTCCCCCTCGCCCGCCTCCGACGGCTTCGTCCACCTCCACGCGCACACCGAGTACTCCATGCTCGACGGTGCCGCGCGGATCGGCGACCTGCTCCTCAAGGCCGAGGAGCTGGGGATGCCGGCCCTGGCCGTCACCGACCACGGCTACCTCTTCGGCGCCTACGAGTTCTGGAAGAAGGCGCAGGGCACCTCGGTCAAGCCGATCATCGGGGTCGAGGCCTACGTCACCCCGGGCACCCATCGCACCGACAAGACCCGGGTGAAGTGGGGCGACGAGAAGCAGGGTGGCGACGACGTCTCCGGCTCCGGCGCCTACACCCACCTCACCCTGCTGGCCCAGAACAACGACGGGTTGCGCAACCTCTTCCGCCTCGACTCGATGGCCTCGCTCGACCAGGTCTACGCCAAGTGGCCGCGGATGGACCGGGAGCTGCTCTCGCAGTACGGCTCCGGGCTCATTGCGACGACCGGGTGCCCGTCCGGCGAGGTCCAGACCCGGCTGCGACTCGGCCAGTACCGCGAGGCGCTCCAGGCCGCGTCGGACTTCCGGGACATCTTCGGCGCCGAGAACTACTACTGCGAGCTGATGGACCACGGCCTCGACATCGAGCGCCGCGTCCAGAAGGACCTGCTCCGCCTCGCCAAGGACCTCGGCCTCCCGCTCGTCGCGACGAACGACCTGCACTACACGGCGCCCGAGGACGCCACGGCCCACGCGGCCCTGCTCTGCGTCCAGTCCGGCTCGACGCTCATGGACCCGAACCGATTCCGGTTCGATGCCGACACCTTCTACCTCTGGAGCGCGCAGGAGATGCGCCGCACCTGGCGGGAGCTGCCCGAGGCGTGCGACAACACCCTCCTCATCGCCGAGCGCTGCAACGTCTCGTTCACCGAGGACGAGGGCCGCTACATGCCGCGCTTCCCGTGTCCTGCGGGCGAGAACGAGGAGAGCTGGTTCGTCAAGGAGGTCCAGAAGGGCCTCGTCGAGCGGTTCCCGGACGGCATACCGGACTATGCCCGCAGCCAGGCTGAGCACGAGATCGACGTCATCGTCGGCAAGGGGTATGCCGGGTACTTCCTCGTCGTCGCCGACTTCATCACCTGGGCGAAGAACAACGGCATCCGGGTGGGCCCGGGACGTGGTTCCGGCGCCGGCTCGATGTGCGCCTACGCCATGCGGATCACCGACCTCGACCCCATCCCGCACGGCCTGATCTTCGAGCGGTTCCTCAACCCCGAGCGCCCGTCACTCCCCGACTTCGACGTCGACTTCGACGAGCGCCGACGCGGCGAGGTCATCCGCTACGTCACCGAGACCTACGGCGATGACCGGGTCGCCCAGATCGTCACCTACGGCACGATCAAGGCCAAGCAGGCCGTCAAGGACGCCTCCCGGGTCATGGGGCACCCGTTCAGCGTCGGCGAGCAGCTGACGAAGGCGATGCCGGCGGACGTCATGGGCAAGGGCGTCCCCCTCTCGGGCATCTACGACCCGCAGCACCCGCGCTACGGCGAGGGACAGCAGTTCCGCGCCCTCGTCCAGTCCGAGCCGCACCTGAAGGAGATCGTCGAGACCGCCAAGGGCCTCGAGGGCCTCAAGCGGCAGTGGGGCGTGCACGCGGCCGGCGTCATCATGTCGAGCGAGCCGCTCGTCGACGTCATCCCCGTCATGAAGCGGCTCCAGGACGGGCAGGTCATCACCCAGTTCGACTATCCGAGCTGCGAGGCGCTCGGGCTGGTCAAGATGGACTTCCTCGGCCTGCGCAACCTGACGATCCTCGACGACGCGATCGGCAACGTCCGGGCGAACCGGGGCGAGGACATCGACCTCGACGAGCTGTCCAAGACCCTCGATGACCCCAAGGCCTACGAGCTGCTTCAGCGGGGCGACACGCTCGGCGTCTTCCAGCTCGACGGCGGCGGCATGCGCACCCTGCTCAAGCTGATGCAGCCGGACAACTTCGAGGACATCTCCGCGGCCCTCGCGCTCTACCGACCCGGGCCGATGGGCGTCAACGCGCACACGAACTTCGCCCTGCGCAAGAACGGCAAGCAGGAGCTCATCCCGCTCGACCCGCAGCTGAAGGGCAAGCTCCAGCGCGAGATGATCGAGGCGCTCGAGCCCATCCTCGGCACGACCTACGGCCTGGTCATCTACCAGGAGCAGGTCATGGAGATCGCCCAGCAGCTCGCCGGCTACACCCTCGGCAACGCCGACCTGCTCCGCCGAGCGATGGGCAAGAAGAAGAAGGAGGTCCTCGACAAGGAGTACCTCCCCTTCTCCGAGGGCATGCGGGCCAAGGGGTTCACCGAGGCCTCGATCGAGGCCCTGTGGGGCGTCCTCGTCCCCTTCTCGGACTACGCGTTCAACAAGGCGCACACCGCGGCATACGGCCTCGTCTCGTACTGGACCGCGTACCTCAAGGCGAACTACCCCGCCGAGTACATGGCCGCCCTGCTGACGAGCGTGCGCGACGACAAGGACAAGTCGGCCCTCTACCTGGGCGAGTGTCGCCGGATGGGGATCAAGGTCCTCCCTCCCGATGTGAACGAGTCGGTGGGGCAGTTCGCCGCGGTCGGTACCGACATCCGCTTCGGCCTCGAGGCGGTGCGCAACGTCGGCCACAACGTCGTCGACGAGATCATCCGGGCCCGGGCCGAGAGGGGCCGGTTCGGCTCCTTCCGCGACTTCATGTCCAAGGTCGCACCGGTCGTCTGCAACAAGCGGACCATCGAGTCGCTCATCAAGGCCGGGGCCTTCGACGGGCTCGGCGAGAGCCGGATGGGCCTGCTCCAGATCCATGAGGAGTACGTCGACGCCTTCGTCGCCATCAAGCGCCAGGAGGCGATCGGGCAGGACTCCCTCTTCGGCGGCCTCGACATGGGCGGCGGTGCCGACGACGAGGCCTGCGACGTCATGGGGCTCACCGAGCCGCCACGGGCCGAGTGGGACAAGCCGACCCTGCTCTCCTTCGAGCGCGAGATGCTCGGCCTCTATGTCTCCGACCACCCGCTCCTCGGCGTCGAGCACGTCCTCGCCCAGCACGCCGACTGCGCCATTGCGACCCTCACCGGGGAGGACTCCCGGCCCGAGGGTTCGATGGTGACGATCGCCGGCCTCATCACCGGGCTGCAGATCAAGCGGACCAAGAAGGGCGATCTGTGGGCCATCGCCACCGTCGAGGACCTCGAGGGCGCCATCGAGTGCCTCTTCTTCCCGTCCTCGTACGCCGCGGCCGCGGGCATGTTGACCCAGGACCGGGTCGCCGTGGTCCGCGGCAAGGTCAACAAGCGCGACGACACCGTGTCGCTCTATGCCCAGGAGCTCACCCTGCCCGACGTCAGCCAGGGCCCGCGCGGTCCGGTCGTGCTGACCCTGGAGACGATGCGCGCGACGAACGACACGATCAAGGGGCTCAAGGCCGTCCTCGAGAACCATCCGGGTGGGACCGAGGTGCACCTGCGGCTGCTCAAGCCGGGGCGGGTCGTCGACAAGCTCCGGCTCGAGCAGCGGGTCACCGCCTCCGAGGCGCTCTTCGGCGACCTCAAGGTCCTCCTCGGCCCGCGCTGTCTCACGGGGGGCTGACCGGGTGCCCGATCCGAGCGCACCCCCGGCGAGCGAACCGGCCGGGGCAGGCGCGCCGCCCAGCCCGCCGGTCGCCATCCGCCGCCGGCACGTCCGCGAGATCCACGGCGACCGGGTCCTCGACGCCTACGAATGGCTGCGCGACGAGAGCGACCCCGAGGTCCTGGACCATCTCGCCGCCGAGAACGCCTATGCCGAGGCCGTGACGGCTCACCTCGAGCCGCTGCGGCGCACCCTGTTCGAGGAGATCCGCTCCCGGGTCCTCGAGACGGACCTGTCCGTGCCGGTGGCGAGCGGTCCCTGGTGGTACTACAGCCGTACCGTCGAGGGGCAGCAGTACCCCCTCCACGCCCGAACGGCCATTCTCGACCGCGCGGTGCGCCCCGACCTCGACGCCGGAGCGGTCGCGGGCGAGCAGGTCCTCCTCGACGGCAATGCCGAGGCCGGCGACAGCGACTTCTTCGCCATCGGCGCCCTCACCGTCAGCGGCGATCACCGGATCGTCGCCTTCGGCACGGACACGACGGGCGACGAGCGGTTCGACCTCACGGTGCGCGAGATCGGCAGCGGCGAGGTCCTCGACACCGCCCTGACCGGTGTCGGCTACGGCTGCGAGCTCTCCCCCGACGGCCGGGTCCTGTACTACACCCGGGTCGACGAGGCCTGGCGCCCGTTCCAGCTGTGGCGACACCGGGTCGGATCCCCGGTCGAGGAGGACGTCCTGCTCCACCAGGAGGACGACGAGCGCTTCTGGATGGGCGTCGAGACCAGCCGCGACGAGCGCTGGGTCATGCTCGGCATCGGGTCCAAGACGACCTCCGAGGTGTGGCTGCTGTCCGCCGACCACCCCGAGGGCGAGTTCCGCTGCGTCGCGTCCCGCCGCGAGGGCATCGAGTACGACGTCGAGCCGGCGGCCGACCGGCTGCTCATCATCCACAACACCGACCACCCCGACTCAGACCTCGCGTGGGCACCGCTCGACGCGACCGGCCCGGAGCAGTGGCGGCCGCTGCTCGACGCCGCCACCGGCGAACGCTTCCTCGGCGTCGACGCCTTCGCGGACGCCGCCGTCCTCTCCCTCCGCTCGGGCGGTCTCACCGCGCTGCGGGTCCTGCCCCGCGACCCCGCCCGCGAGTCCGGGTATGCCGCGCCTCGCGACCTCGCCTTCGACGAGCCGCTCTACTCGGTGGGGCTCGGCGACAACCCCGAGGCGGGAACGAGCGCGATCCAGGTCGTCTTCGAGTCCTTCGTCACCCCCCGAACCGTCCTCGAGGTCGACATCGTCAGCGGGGAGCGGACCGTCCTCAAGCGGCAGCCGGTCCTCGGCGGCTACGACCCCGCCGACTACGTCCAGCGTCGTGAGTGGGCCGCGACCGACGACGGTGTCCTCGTGCCCGTCTCGCTCGTCCACCGGGCGGGCATCGAGCCGGACGGGACGAACCCGGGGCTGCTCACGGCGTACGGCGCCTATGAGTCCTCGAACGACCCGTACTTCTCCATCGCCCGGCTCAGCCTGCTCGACCGCGGCCTCGTCTATGCCGTCGGGCACGTCCGCGGTGGCGGCGAGATGGGCCGGCACTGGTACGACGACGGCAAGCTGCTCGCCAAGCCGCACACCTTCAGCGACCTCGTCGCGTGCGCCGACCACCTGCTCGAGGCGGGCTGGGTCGACCGAGGCCGGCTCGCGCTCGAGGGCGGCTCCGCGGGCGGGCTCACCGTCGGTGCGGCGCTCAACCTGGCGCCGGACCGGTTTCGGGTCCTCCACGCGGCCGTGCCCTTCGTCGACGCCCTGACGACGATGCTCCGCCCCGACCTGCCGCTCACGGTGGGGGAGTGGGAGGAGTGGGGCAACCCGCTCGCCGACCCCGAGGTCTATGCGTGCATGAAGAGCTATGCGCCGTACGAGAACCTCGCGATGCGCGACTATCCGGCCATTCTCGCGACGACGAGCCTGCACGACACCCGGGTGTCCTACACTGAGCCGGCGAAGTGGGTCGCCCGGTTGCGCGCCACGGTGACCAGCGGCGCGCCGGAGCGTCCGATCCTGCTGCGCACCGAACTGGCCGCCGGGCACGGCGGCCGGAGCGGCCGGTATGCCGCGTGGGAGCAGCTCGCATGGGAGTGGGCGTTCGTCCTCGACCAGCTCGGGCTCGGCCCCGGGCGGGACCGGGCCCGAACCGGGCGAGAGGTCAGGCCGCCTGCGGGGTGATGACGAGCGGGCAGGCCGTGCGGCCCATGAGCCGCACGGGGACCGACCCGATCCGCAGCCCCGGGAAGCCCCCGAGGCCGCGTCGCCCGACGATGACGAGGTCGGCCTCGCGCGAGTGGTCGCCGAGGGCTCGAGCGGGGTCGCCCTTGACGATGTCGTGGGCCACCGCGACGTCCGGATGGCGTTCCGTGTGCCCGGCGAGCTCGGCCGTCACCGCGCTCTCGAGGTCGCTCTCGTGGGTGGGCCAGTGCTCGGCCGCGGCGGTGATGCCGTTTCCGGCCCGCTTGTTCTGCCAGGCGTGGACGACCTGGAGCTTGGCGCCGCGCAGCGCGGCGCGGTCGAAGGCCTCGGAGAGGGCCGCGAGGCTGGCGGGGGAGCCGTCGACCCCGACGACGACCCGGCCGTGGGTCGCGGCGCTCCTGCGCCCCTCGTGGCCGATGACGACGACGGGGCAGTGGGCGTTCATCGCGACCTGGAGGGTGGTCGGGCCGATCGAGGCACGGCTGATGATGCCATGGCCGACGGCGCCGAGGACGACCATCGCGGCCTTGTGGGAGACCTGGATGAGGGTGGAGGAGGCGAAGCCGGACAGGCAGGCGGTCGAGACCTCGAGCGAGCTGTCGATGGCGTGGGCGTGTCCCACGGCGGCGGTGAGCATCGGGAGCGCTGCCGTGCGGCGCGCGTCGGGGTCGGGGTCGCCGAAGCCGTCGCCGGGGTCGGTGCCGCAGGCATGGACGAGGTGGAGAGGCAGGCCGAGGTCCGAGGCCCTGTGGGCGGACCACTGGATGGCGGCGGTGCTGAGGGCGGACCCATCCACACCGGCGACAATGCTCCCGGGAGAGAACCTAAGTGGCGACACTGCTGCTGTCCTTCCTGTCCGGCGATGGGCCCACTGGCCCTTCTCCACGATGGACCCGGCGTCTGGGAATGGTCTGGGAGTGTGCTGTGCTGAGGGGGGACAGGGCAGGATGCGGTCATACCCGGACCGGCCGGGCACCGAGGGAGAGGACGGAGCGAGACCGATGACGATCGAGGCGATCGGCTGGGACACCGAGGCAGGAGCGATGCAGCTCATCGACCAGACCCGGCTGCCGGGCGAGACGGTGAACCTGCGAATCACCCGGGTGGACGAGCTCGTCGACGCGATCGCCTCCCTCGCCGTCCGCGGGGCGCCCGCGCTCGGCGTCGCCGGCGCGATGGGCGTCGTCGTCGCGATGGACGAGGGGGAGCGCGAGGGTTGGTCGCAGGAGCGGTTGGCTCGGGCCGTCGACGCCATCCGGCACGCGCGTCCGACGGCCGTCAACCTCGCCTGGGGGGTCGACGCGGTCCGGCCCCTCATGGCGCGGGGCCGGGACGCCGTGCTCGCGGCCGCACAACGCATCAAGGACGAGGACACGGCCGCCAACCGGGTGCTCAGCAGCCTCGGTGCCGACTGGCTCCTCGAGCGGACCGACCGGCCCGACCTACGGATCCTCACCCACTGCAACGCCGGCTCGCTCGCGACCTCGGGCTGGGGGACGGCCCTCGGGGTCGTCCGCGAGCTGCATGCCCGCGGACGCGTCGAGTTCGTCTATGCCGACGAGACCCGGCCGCTGCTCCAGGGCGCGCGGCTCACCGCATACGAGCTGGCCGAGGAGGGGATCCCGCACGCGGTCGAGGCCGACGGGGCCGCCGCCTCGACGATCCTGCGCGGTCTCGTCGACGCCGTCGTCGTCGGCGCGGACCGGATCGCCGCCAACGGCGACACGGCCAACAAGATCGGGACCCTCGGGCTCGCCCTCGCCGCCAAGGAGGCCGGGATCCCCTTCCTCGTCGCGGCGCCGTGGTCGACCGTGGACCTGGCGACGGCCGACGGCGACGCCATCGAGATCGAGGAGCGCTCGGGCGAGGAGGTGACCTCCTTCGCGGGCGTGAAGGTCGCGCCCGACGGGACGCCTGGCTTCAACCCGGCCTTCGATGTGACCCCGGCCCGCTTCGTCAGCGGGATCACGACCGAGCGGGGGGTCGTCGAACCGGCGGCGGGAGTGGCCCCGTCGACGCTCGAGGTCCCGAGCACCTAGGCCGCGGCGACCTGCCGCCGGTGTCCGCGGCGGTCCGCGCCGGGGCGCCCGCCTAGGCCTCGACGATCCGGCCCACCCACTCCGGCGGGAACTGCGCGGTCGTGTCGCCGGCGAGGAGGAGCCGGTAGGTCATCGTCGCCGCCTCCTCGAGGTTCATCGCCCGGCGCAGCGCCATCGCGACGGTGTCGCCCAGGGCCGAGCAGCCGTGATGGGCGAGGACGACCGCGTTGTGCTCGCGGGCCTGCTCGGCGGCGGCGTCGGCGACCTCCTGGCTGCCCGCCGGGATGAACGGGATCCGTCCGACCGTGCCGAGGTAGGCCTGGTGGTCGGACGTGACGAGCCGGATCGGCTGGCCGAGGACGTCGACGAGCAGCACGTGCTGCGGGTGCAGGTGGACCACCGCGGCGACGTCCTCGCGCACGGCATACGTGCGGTGGTGCAGCTTCCACTCGACCGAGGGGCGCTCGGCGCCGGACCGTCGGGTCCCGTCCATGCCCATGACGGTGAAGTCGGCGGCCACGAGCCGGTCCAGCCAGGTGCCGGTGCCGGTGACGACGAAGGCGTCCGTCCCGGGCACCCGCGCCGACAGGTTTCCGCCGGAGGCGAGGACCAGCCCACGGGCGACGACCGTGCGCCCCGCATCGATGAGCTCGTCGAGCAGCGGGGTGGGGACATCGATGGACGGGCCGGCGGAGGTCATGGCCAGCATCATCGCGCATGCCGATCCGGGCCCGCCCCACGGGTGTGGCGGCCGGTGGGGCGCCTGGGACGGGTCACACGGTGGCGCTCAGCTCGACGATCGCGCCGAGCTGCTCGGCGAGCTTGTCGCGGTCGAGGGCGGTGCCGGCGGGCCGGAGGCCTTCACCGTGCTGGCGTACCCGGGCCCCGAGGCCACCGAGGGACTCGATCGCGACATCGAGGTCGACGAGGACGGCGGCGGAGCCGTTCCCCGGTGCGCCGAGAGCGGTGCGCCAGGCCTCGGCCCCGTCCCGCAGGGCTACGAGGGCGTCCGCCGTGGCCGACACCTGTCCGACGAGCTCCCCGCTCGCGGCGAGCTCGACCTCGAGGTCGGCGTCGAGGATTGCCAGGAGGGCGTCGCACAGGCTGCCGAGGGCCCGCTCGGACACGCGCGGGTCCTCGGTGCCCCCGGCGACGGCGACGACGTAGCGGGCGACCGCCTCTGCCTGCAGCCGGGCGATCGCGGTGACGAGCCGCAGGTGCTTGCGCAGCCGGACGAGACCGGCGACGCCGACGGTGAGCGCGTCGACGCACGTGCGGGCGTCGCCGATCCCGTCGGTGATCGCCGGGGGGGCGATGTCGATGCCGGCCCGGCCGACCGAGCGGATGTGCTCACCGAGCATGGTGAGGGCGCCGTCGGTGCGACGAAGGTCGCGGGTGAGGGCGTCGGCGTCGGTCACCGAGGCGGTCAGCTGCTCGTTGAAGCCGCCCAGCATCGCGCGGGCGTCGGCGGCCTTGCCGACCATCGTGCGCAGGACGTGGGGCCCGTCGGTGAGGTCGGGCAGCCTGGGACCGGCCGCCTCCCGGGCGGCGACCTCCTCCGGCACGAGGTCGAGCTGCAGCTCGGCATACGACCCGAAGCCGTTGGCCTCGAGGGCCGCCGTGAGCATCTCGCGGCCGATGACGGCCGCATCGGCGGCACCGGCGCCGATCTCGCGGGCCCGCAGCTCGTGGGCACGCACCTGCCTGTAGAGGCCGTGGAAGAGGTCCCGAGCGGCGAGGTTGCACGGCGTGGCCCGCACCGAGAGGAACCGTTCGCCGATCGGCACGATCGTCGCGAAGGCCCAGTAGGCGCTGCCGTCCTGGGCCCGGTTGAGGACGTAGCCGCAGACCGGGACGCCCTCGTCCAGCTGGTCCCACATGATCCGGAACAGCCCGGCCGGCATGTCGGGGTGCCGGATGATGTTGTGCGGCGCCCCGATGAGCTGCTCACGGGTGTAGCGGGCGTTGCGGGTGAAGACCTCGTTCACCTCGTCGATGACGCCGCGGGAGTCGGTGGTCGAGAAGAAGAGGTCGTCGAGGGGCACCTCGTGCATCGTGCCGACGTGGGAGGGGTCCACGGCAGGGCCTCGCTTCGCTGAGGGGTGGGCGGCCGACCGGGGCCGACGGGCGGGCTCTGGAATCGTCCCAGGTCGGCGCCCGGCTGTCTCCCGAACGGCCGAAGTCCGGCCTGCTCCGGGAATGGCCTGCTCGGATCGTCACCACACGCCGTCCCGGCGGGTTATCGTGGCCGGACGCGATGACGGCCCTCGTCATCGGCGGTGGTGGGGACATGGAACGTGAGGTCGATCTCACATGGCCGAGGCGGCTGGGCGCACCGGGCGGGTGCGGGTGACGACGGGGCCGGCCTCGGGCTGGCTCGCGCGCGCGCGGTCCTTGGCCCGGGAGGCGGATGGCTTCAACGGCGTGCATCTGTATGCCGGGTGGACCGTGCTGGCCACCGGGTGCGCCGTCACGATGGCCCTGCGACCGGAGACCCAGACCATCCCGTTCCACCTGGGCTGGGCCTCGTTCGCCCTGGCGTTCGGGCTGGGGACCTGGACCCGCTGGCAGCTCGTGACCGCCCTCGGGTGGTACACGGTCGTCACCGGCGTGCTGCTCGAGGCGAGCTGGCGGGAGCAGCGGATCGGCTGGGAGGAGACAAGCGAGATCCCCCTCATGTTCCTCCTCGCCGCGCTCATGGTGTGGCATGTGCGTCGTCGGCAGGTCGCTCTCGGCCTGGTCACCGAGGCGGCCGACCGGCAGTTGCGCTCGGCCCAGGACAGAGAGCAGCTGATGCGGCTCACCTCGCACGAGCTGCGCACCCCGCTGACGATCGCGCAGGGCCACCTCGAGCTTGTTCAGTCGCGCACCCCGGCGCCGGACGGCCTGGACGACCTGCGGATCGTCGGTGACGAGCTGAGCCGGCTCGCGCGCGTGGGGGATCGGCTCGTGCGGATGATCCAGGTCCAGGAGGATCCGGTCACCGAGCCCTACGACCTCGACCTCATGTTGCAGCGGACGATCGCTCGGTGGCGGGTCGTCGCCCCGCGCGACTGGGTCCTCGAGGCCCGGGGCGGGCGGATCGTCGGCTCGCCCGAGCGGCTGCGGACCGCCCTCGACACGCTCATCGAGAACGCCCTGCGCTACACCGACGAGGACGACACGATCCGGCTTTCGGCCACCCGCTCGGACGGTGAGCTACACATCTGCGTCTACGACAGCGGCGACGGGCTGTCCGATGCCCAGATCGCGGCGATCAACGCCGGTCGCCCCTCGCCGAGCGCCCCGGAGGCACCGATGGACACCTCCACGGCGCTGCGCCTGTCCGGCACGGGGCTCGGCCTCAGCATCGTGCGGGCCATGGCCGAGGCTCGGGGAGGCTCGCTGCGGGCCGGACGGGCCGCCGAGGGTGGCGCGGCGCTGATGATGTCCATCCCGCTCCTGGTCGCCCCGGACCGCGCCCGCCGGGCCTAGGAGGGCGCGAGGGCCGGGTCCGGGCCCTGCTTCCGGCACCCCCGGGGTCGGCACCGAGCCGAGACGGTAAGAATGCCTTCATGCGCAACCCCCTGGACAGCCGCTACGTCGACCTGGTCCGGCTCCTTCGCCGGTACGGTCGCTCCGACCTCGTCTCCGGCGCAGAGCTGGACGTCTTCGCCATCGACGACCCCGGCTCGGCGGGCGATGACCCGGGCTCCGGGGACGCCGATCTGGCACGCCGCTTCGCGGCGGACCTGGAGCGGATGGGGCCCACCTTCGTCAAGCTGGGGCAGCTGCTCTCGACGCGCGTCGACCTGCTGCCCGCGGCATACACGAACGCCCTGGCCCGGCTGCAGGACACGGTCGAGCCGATCCCGTTCGACACGGTGCGGGGGGTCATCGAGACCGAGCTGGGAGCGTCGATCGGCGAGCGCTTCAGCGACGTCGCCGTCGAGCCGCTCGCCTCGGCGTCGATCGGCCAGGTGCATGCGGCGACGCTGCGCAACGGCCACGAGGTCGTCATCAAGGTCCAGCGACCGGGCGTGCGCGAGACGGTCCGGGACGACATGGAGGTCCTCACTCGGCTCGCCGCCCTCGCCGACAACCGGACCGAGGTGGGCCGCCGGTTCGGGTTCGAACACCTGCTCACCCACTTCCGCCGGTCCCTCGCCGGTGAGCTCGACTACCGGCGCGAGGCCAGGAACCTCGTCACGTTCGCAGAGCTCACCGCCGACTACGACCTGCTCGTCGTGCCACAGCCGGTCATGGAGTACACGACGAGCCGGCTGCTGACGATGGACCGCATCGAGGGACGCAAGGTGACCGACATCGGCCGCTTCGGGCTCCTCGACATCGACGCGCGGAGCATCGTCGAGGAGCTGTTCCGTGCCTACCTGCGGATGATCCTCGACCACGGCATCCTCCATGCCGACCCGCACCCGGGCAACCTCATGCTCACCGACGACGGACGGCTGGCGCTGCTCGATCTCGGGATGACCGCGTCGGTCCCGCCGCGGATCCAGGACGCCGTCGTCAAGCTGCTGCTGTCGATCAGCGACGGCAACGGCGAGGAGGCCGCACTCATCCTGGCCGGCATGGGGCGCCCGGTCGACGGGTACGACCCGGCGGCCTTCCGCGACGAGGTCAGCCACCTCGTCTCCGAGTCGGTGGACGGCGGCGCCGAGCTGCGGGTCGGCACGGTGCTGGTCAACCTCAGTCGAATCTGCGGTGTCCACGGACTGCGCCCCCCGGCCCAGATGGCGATGATCGGGCGCGCGATGCTCAACCTCGACGAGGCGACGTCGCACCTGGACCCCGCGTTCTCGCCCGCCGAGTGCATCCGGGAGAACGTCAGCGACATCTTCGCATCGGGCCTGAAGTCCGCGCCGGGTGGCCTGCTCGCCGCCGCGATCGAGGCCAAGGACTTCACCGCGCAGCTGCCCAGGCGCGCGAACCTCATCCTCGACGCGATGGCCGCGGGGGAGTTCCGGGTGCGCGTCGAGGCGATCGACGAGTCGCGCCTGCACCTGGTCCTCCAGCGGCTCGCCAACCGGCTCACCCTCGGTCTCATCATCGCCGCCACCCTCGTCGGCGCCGCCTTCATGATGCGGGTGCCCTCGTCGTGGACCCTGCTCGGCTACCCCGGGATCGCCATCGTCTTCTTCCTCCTCGCCGCGCTGGCCGGCCTCGCCCTCGCGATCTGGATCCTCGCAACGGACCGGAAGGTCGCCTCCCGGACCGACCACGGCGCCGGCTCGCCCGGGTAGCGGCGCTCTCAGGTCGTGGCCTCGGGGTGGTCGCGCCGGCGCCGCAGGCGGCGTCGCACCGGCATGGCAGTGAGCTCGCCGAGGGTCACCCCGGCCGCCAGCGCCAGACCGACCATCGCCGCGCCGAGGAGAACCTGCGCTCCGTCACCGACGCTGCTGGAGTCGTCGACGAGGAGGAAGAGCCCGCGGTAGATCGCCAGCCCGGGTAGGAGCGGCACGATCCCGCACGCGGAGGTCACCAGCGACGGCACGCGGAACCGGTGTGCCCAGGACTCCGCGGCAAACCCGACGAGCAGCGCCGCCCCTGCACTCGCCACGGCCGGTCCCGTGTGCACCTGGCGCAGGGCGCTGTAGGCCAGCCAGGCGCCGGCGCCGGCCAGCCCGGCGACGAGCGCGGCCCGGGGCCGCGCGTAGGAGGCGACCGCCCACGCCCCGGCGACGACGGCGGCGCTGGCCACCTGCAGGACGAACGGCACCGAGCCGGCCGGCTCCTCCACGACGTCGAGCGCCACGCCGAGTCGCCGGGCGATGTCGAGCACCGCACCGATCCCGACGACGATGCCGAGGGTGAGCAGCCCCACCTCGAAGACCCGCCCGCTCGCGGTCACGTGGAACCCGCTGAGGGCATCCTCGGCCGCGCCGACGAGCGAGAGGCCGGCGAGGAGGACGACGATGCCGGAGGCCACGACGAGCGACGGCGGTAGCGTCGCCAGCTCGACGGGCAGGAGCGGGACGACGACGAGCAGCAGGACGGCGACGGTGGTGGCGATCGCAGCCCCCACCGCCTGGACGAAGAACGCCGGCAGGCCCCAGCGGCCGAGCCGGCGGCCGACCCGGTCGATGACGGCCGTCGTCACCCCGGCGACGAGGGCCACCCACAGGCCGCCGCCGAGAAGGATCGCCACGGCCGCGGCCATCGCGGAGAGGACGAGCGTGACGAGGGCGCCCCGGTAGGGGTGCGAGCCGCTGAGGACCGTGTCGAGGTCGTCGTGGGCCCGCTCGAGGACGGTGCGGGCCTCGGCGACCGGCACCCGCCGCTGCGTCAGCTCCTCGGCGAGGCGGAGCACCCGGGTCAGCCGGTCGTAGTCGGCCGCCCGGGACTGGGCGACCCGCATCACCGTGACGGGGCTCCCGGTGACCCCCGGGTCGTGCGAGGCGGTGATCGAGGTGAAGGTGAGGTCGACCTGGCAGCCGGTCAGCCCGAAGGCGGCCGTGACCCGCTGGATCGTCGTCGTGACGTCGGCCGCGGCCGCGCCGAGCGAGAGCATCGCCTCGCCGATCCGCAGGCCGATCTCGAGCACCCCGTGGACGCTCTCGGCGTCGAGCTCGCCGGCGCGCACCCGCGCGGCGACCGGGGTCGTCGGTGGGGCTCCCGCCGCGCGGCGCACGACCCGCCACACGTCCCACCGCATGCACCGAGCCTACGTGCCGCCCGGCGCCGGCCGGTGACAGGCCAGGGATCAGATGTCGACGTACATCTCGACCTGGCCCCGCACGGGTGAGAAACGTTGAACAGCAACGGTATCGCCCTGCCCTGCGGGTCTGCGCCTCCGGACCGTTGACGGTCGGTGACTGTTTGCGGACACGTTGCGGACTGTCTGCGCACTGCACCGAGGCGAAGGAGAGGCCATGACCATCACCACCAGTCCCACCCGCCCGCCGTCCCGTGGGCCGAGCAGACGGCCGGGCGCAACGGAGTGAGCGACAGGACAAGCGGCTCCGGCTCTTCGGAGTGCGGGGGCCGTCTTCGCGCGTTCACAACCCCACTTTGTGCATTCCGGTTTTCTCGCCGCGAGGGGTGGTACGGAGCAGTATCGGCCGGGGCTCGCAAGGGTTCCGGTCGAGGCCGGTCTCGGGGTCCGGGCGCCATGGTCCGGGGTGCGGCCGGCCGTGGGGCGGGGGTAGTTCCTCGCCTCGGCCCCCACACCGCAGAGGGGATGGTGTGGGGGCCACCAGCCAGGTGCGGACGCGTGCCCGCCACGTCCGATGCGCCGGCGCGGCTTCGGTGGCCAACCTCACAGACCCGCCTGGCCCAGACACGATCGACGGAGCCAGGTACCCGGCTAGCCTCGCCTTCGCGTGTCGCCTTCGCGCGCGCGCCCGGCCCCCATGTCCCTCCCCCCGACCTGGGGGCCGTCGCGCAAATGAAAGCCTTCGGAGTGACCGGCATCACTGGCCCGGTCGTGCACGCTCCCCTCCTCACGCGATCGCCCGCGCCCTGGCCGGCCCGACCGAGACAGACGCCCCTGTCCACCCCGTCACCCACGGAATGGGGATCGCGAACACCCGCCCGTTGGACCTTCTGCGCGGGGCGTACTTGGCGCCGGGCCTGGCGTCCGGCTCGGCGTTCACGTGGTGGCACCGCTGCTGGGGTGGGGGCGTGGATGCGCGGTGGATTGGCTCCCCGGTCCCGCACGAGCTCGTCACCCAGCAGAGCCCGCCGACGCCAGCCACGATCCTTGACTGCGTGGCCTGCGGGCTGGCGGGAGTGGCGTGGGGGCTGCTCCGCCGGTCCGACACGGTCGCCCTCGCAGATCCCTCGCTGCGGAGCACTCACAAGCGGCATACGTGCGGCGGTTCCGGGGCCGACGTGATGACGACCCTCAACACCTAGGGCACCTGTGGCCCGATGCAGACGAGTCCGCCCGCGCCGCCATCGGCAGGGTGATGGCGGCACGGGCGGATCCGGAAACTCACAGACCTGCGGGCTGACTGCGGACGTGGAGGCGGCCAATCCCAAGAAACAGCAGGTCAGCGGGAGTGGGAGGATCAGATGTCGAAGTACATCTCGAACTCGTGCGGGTGCGGACGGAAGCGGATCGGGTCCACCTCGTTCTTGCGCTTCCACTCGACCCAGGTCTCGATGAGGTCCTCGGTGAAGACATCACCCTCGAGGAGGAACTCGTGGTCGGCCTCGAGCGCGGCCAGCACCTCGGGCAGCGAGCCGGGCACCTGGTCGATGGCCTCGTGCTCCTCGGGCGGCAGCTCGTAGAGGTCCTTGTCCACCGGCTCCGGGGGCTCGATGCGGTTCTTGATGCCGTCGAGGCCGGCCATGAGCTGGGCGGCGAAGGACAGATACGGGTTGCTCGAGGGGTCCGGGATCCGGAACTCGATCCGCTTGGCCTTGGGGCTGTCTCCGGCGATGGGGATCCGCACGCACGCGGAGCGGTTGCGAGCCGAGTAGACGAGGTTGACCGGGGCCTCATAGCCGGGGACGAGCCGGTGGTAGGAGTTCACCGTCGGGTTGGTGAAGGCGAGCAGCGCCGGGGCGTGCTTGAGCAGGCCGCCGATGTACCAGCGGGCCAGGTCGGACAGGCCGCCGTAGCCGCGCTCGTCGTAGAACAGCGGCTCGCCGTCCTTCCACAGCGACTGGTGGGTGTGCATGCCCGAGCCGTTGTCGCCGAAGATCGGCTTCGGCATGAAGGTCGCGGTCTTGCCGAGGCCCCACACCGTGTTCTTGACGACGTACTTGAACTTCATCATGTCGTCGCCGGACTGCAGCAGGGTGTTGAAGCGGTAGTTGATCTCCTGTTGACCGGCCGTGCCGACCTCGTGGTGGCTGCGCTCGACGTTGATGCCGACCGCGTCGAGGTTGAGGCAGATCCTGTCGCGGGTGTCGGCGAAGTGGTCGACCGGCGGGACGGGGAAGTAGCCGCCCTTGTAGCGGGTCTTGTACCCGCGGTTGCCGCCCTCCTCCTCCCGGCCGGTGTTCCACGCTGCCTCGACGGAGTCGATGTAGTAGTAGGACGCGTTCTGCTTGGTCTCGAACCGGACGTCGTCGAAGATGTAGAACTCCGCCTCCGCGCCGAAGAAGGCCGTGTCGGCGATCCCCGTGGACTTCAGATAGGCCTCGGCCTTCGCGGCGATGTTGCGTGGGTCGCGGCTGTAGGGCTCACCGGTGAACGGGTCGACGATCGAGAAGTTCATGACGAGGGTCTTCTCGGCGCGGAACGGGTCGACGAACGCCGTCGTCGGGTCCGGCACGAGCTTCATGTCCGACTCGTGGATGGCCTGGAACCCGCGGATCGACGAGCCGTCGAACATCGCGCCATCGGTGAAGAAGTCGATGCCCACGGTGGCGGCCGGCACGTTGAAGTGCTGCATGACGCCGGGCAGGTCGCAGAACCGGATGTCGACGAACTTGATGTCCTCAGCCTCGATGTACGCGAGGACCTCGTCAGCAGTGCTGAACAATCCAACCTCCTGGTTGTGAGCGGGCCGGACGCGGGCCCAGTGCGTTGCGACGACGCTAGGGACGAGCGGTTTCCCGGCCGTGACCTCACTGTTTCGCCAGTGTTACACCGTGCCAGAGTTCCACAGCGTGGGACAGCCCGCCCACGCTGTGGACGGCGCCGGGCCCCTCGCCGGCCCACCGTCGACGTCCCCCGGGCGGGCGTCGTCGGGCCACGACCGCTGCGAGGTCCCGATGCCGGGCGGCATACTGTCGGCTCGTGAGCGATGCCGAGACGTACCGCGGGGAACGGTTGGGTATGCCGGCCGAGGGGCCGGGCGCGATGGCGTCGTTCGGGCGGCGGCTCGTCGCCGTGATCGTCGACTGGGTGCTCTGCGAGCTCATCGCGGCCGGCCTGTTCGGGGCGGACCTGGCGGCCGGCGGTGCCGGCTCCTTCGTGCCGCTCGCCGTCTTCGCGGCGGAGAACCTCCTGCTCGTCGCGACGCTCGGGACGACCGTGGGCCATCGGCTCCTCGGCATCCGGGTGCTCCAGGTGGGCCCCGGCTTCTTCCCGCTCCAGGTGACGGTGCGGACCGCCCTGCTCTGTCTGTTCCTGCCGGCGCTGTTCATCGACGCCGACGGGCGGGGACTGCACGACCGGCTGGCCGGGACCGCGATCGTGCGCGGCTGAGGCGAACCGCCGACGGGGGCCAGGGGTTGCCGAAGCGCGTCGGGCACGGCACGGTGGAAGGACCAACCGCACCATGACATGACACTTCGGGGACAGGAGCTCACATGAGCGACCAGCCGCACGTGAAGGAAAAGGCCAGCGGGTTCGTCAGGATCTCAGGCATCCTCGTCGCCGTCGTCGGGGCGGTGATGCTGGTCTCCGGGATCGGGACCTGGGCACTGGTGCAGAGCCAGCTCGCCGACGAGCAGATCACCGTCTCCGAGGACGCCGCGTCGAACGCGGGCAAGGCCGTCAACGGACCGCTGACGGCCTACAGCCAGGCCGAGGTCATCAAGAAGCACTCCCTCGAGGCCTCGGGAGGCAAGACCTACGCCCAGCTCGAGCGCGACGACCCGACGCGGACGACGGTGATGGACGCCTCGTTCCTGCGGGCGTCGCTGTTCACGTCCGTGCTGGCGTTCGGCGTCAGCGTGATGGCGGGCGGGCTGGGGGTCGTGCTGATCCTCGTCGGGGTGGCGCTGTACCGGCTCGCCTCGGTCAGGGCGGTCTGACCAAGGGGGGGCCGGCCCTGCACGACAAGGAGCCCCGCCCTGGGCGATGCCGGTCTCGGTCAGCGGCCGCGGAGGGCGCGGCGGTCCATCCGGACCTTCGTGGGGTCGATGCCGGCCGGGATGCCGGCCCGCAGCCCGGGCAGCGACTTCAGCCGCTTGTCCACCATGGCGACCTCGTCCTTGGTGAGCACGACCTTCATCCGGTTGAGCTTGCTGGTCAGTTTGCGGATCGGGACATCGCCCTCGCCCTCGCCGACGGTGAGCAGGTGGACCGGGACGCCGGGGGCGACGCGGCCGACCTTCTTCTCTTCGGCCTTGAGCAGCTTGGCGACCCTGCCGGAGGGGCCCTCGCCGATGAGGACGACGCCGGGCCGACCGAGCGCCCGGAAGACGAGGGCGGCGCCGGTGAGGTCGCTGACCTTCGTCCCACGCATCGAGTCGACCGCAACCGGCTCCTGGGAGGTGTACCAGCCACGGTTGCCGAGGCTGGAGATCGCGAGGCCCGAGGCACCCGGTTGGCCGTCCATCGCGTTGTACATCGCCTTGTTGCCGCGCTGGTTCATCACGAGCGTGGCGGCGATGGCGGCAGCGGGCAGGGCGAGGATCAGCGCATAGAGCCAGTGGCCGAGCAGCCAGCCGGCCCCGACGATGACGAGGAGGGTGGCCAGCGCGGCCAGGGCCATCCAGCGGCCGACGGCCCGGTCGAGCTGACGGATGGCGAGGTACCCGTCCTTGACCTGGGCGATCCGGCCCTTCTTCTTCTCGGTCGTGTCGGACACGGGGGAGCGCTCCTGGTTCGTGCTGGCGTCGAGCTGTTGTCGGGTGAGGTGCCGGCGACGTCGCGGGGCGGCCGGCCCCTCTAGGATACGGGCCCGCCCGAGCGGGCGACGACGGACGCGGCCTCCTGGCGGGCGGGCGAGGCGGCCGCCTCGGCGAGGTGGGCGAGATGGCGGGGGATGGGGCGGCCGAGCCGGCCCATCGCGGTCGCCCAGAGCCGGCCCGCGCGGTAGGAGGAGCGGACGAGCGGCCCGGCCATGACGGCGGTGAAGCCGATGTCGTCGCCGAGGTCGCTCCAGCGGACGAACTCCTCCGGCCTGACCCACCTGTCGATCGGGTGGTGACGTGGCGAGGGCCGGAGGTACTGGGTGATGGTGAGGATGTCGCAGCCCGCCTCGTGCAGGTCGCGCATCGCCTGCTCGATCTCGTGCTCCTCCTCGCCCATCCCGAGGATGAGGTTGGACTTCGTGACGAGCTCGGCTTCCTTGGCCATCGTGAGGACGCGCAGCGACTTCTCGTAGGTGAAGGCCGGGCGGATCCGGCGGAAGATCCGCGGCACGGTCTCGAGGTTGTGCGCGAACACCTCCGGCCGCGCGTCGAACACCTGCCCCACCAGGGCCGGGTCCGCGCCGAAGTCCGGCGGCAGGATCTCGACGCCGGTGCCGGGATTGAGCTCGTGGATCTGGCGGATCGTCTCGGCGTAGAGGCCGGCCGCGCCGTCCGGCCGGTCGTCACGGGCCACCCCGGTCACGGTCGAGTAGCGCAGTCCCATCCGGCGGACCGACTCCGCGACCCGGCGGGGCTCGTCGAGATCGAGGGCCGTCGGGCGGCCGGTCGCGATGTCGCAGAAGTCGCAGCGCCGGGTGCAGACGTCGCCGCCGATGAGGAACGTCGCCTCGCGGTCCTCCCAGCACTCGAAGATGTTCGGGCAGCCGGCTTCCTGGCAGACGGTGTGCAGGCCCTCGGTCTTCACCATCGAGTCCAGCTGGGTGTACTCCGGGCCCATCGTCGCCGTCGTTCGGATCCAGGCGGGTTTGCGCTCGATGGGGGTCTCGCTGTTGCGCGCCTCGACGCGCAGCAGACGGCGGCCCTCCGGTGCGATGGTCACGCGCGTGCTCCTCGGGTTTCGACGTCCGGGTGGTCCTGAGGCCGTGGCCCGGTCGGGTCTTCTAGCGTACGCCGCCCGCGGTCCTAGGCTGGGCGCATGTCCAGCCCCGCACCGGCGCCCGAGACGCCCGACGACGCCCCCGGCATACCGCGGGACTGGTGGCGCTCGGCCGTCGTCTACCAGGTCTACCCCCGCAGCGCGGCGGCGCAGATCGCCGACCCCAGCCCGCCCCGGTGCCCGAGGAAGCCGACTGGGCCGGCGCCGAGCTGGTCCTGGCCAACGCCCCGGTGACCGCGGCCGAGGCGATCGTCCTGGGGCCGTGGGAGGCGCGGGTCCATCGTCGTGGCTGACCGCCGGACGCCGCGGCCGCGCGGCGCCGATGCCGGCGTCGCGCACGGCATACGCGAGAATCGCCGACGATGACGCTCACCGACCGCCTCACCGCCACCGACCGACCCGCCGACCCCGCCGAGGCGCTCGAGGTGTTCGTCGCGTGGGTGGGCGAGCAGGGGATCAGCCTGTATGCCGCCCAGGAGGAGGCCGCCCTCGCCCTCGCCGCCGGCGCCCATGTCGTCCTGTCCACCCCCACCGGGTCGGGCAAGTCGCTCGTCGCCGTCAGCGCCCACGCCCAGGCGCTCGCCGCCGGGCGGCGCAGCTGGTACACGGCGCCGATCAAGGCGCTGGTCAGCGAGAAGTTCTTCGAGCTCGTCGGAATCTTCGGGGCCGAGCGGGTCGGGATGCTCACCGGCGACGCGGCCGTCAACCCCGCCGCCCCGATCATCTGTGCGACGGCCGAGGTCCTCGCCAACCACGCCCTGCGCGAGCGGGACGCCGCGGACGTCGGCCTCGTCGTCATGGACGAGTTCCACTTCTACGCCGAGCCGGACCGGGGCTGGGCCTGGCAGGTCCCCCTGCTCCTCCTGCCCGAGACCCAGTTCCTCCTCATGTCGGCGACCCTGGGGGACACGAGCGTCCTCGAGGAGGACCTGCGCCGCCGCTCGGGGCGTGACACCGTCGCCGTCACCGGCGTCGAGCGACCGGTCCCGCTCACCTTCGAGTGGGTGCTCACGCCCCTCCACGAGACGATCGAGCTGCTGCTGCGCGATGACCGCGCCCCGATCTACGTGGTCTCCTTCACCCAGTCCGGAGCGGTCGAGCATGCCCAGGCGCTCGCAAGCGTCGAGGTCGTCTCACCCGCACGCAAGGCCGCCATCAAGGAGACGGTCGGCCATTTCCGCTTCGGCAAGGGCTTCGGCCAGACGTTGCGTCGTCTCGTCCTGCACGGCATCGGCGTCCACCACGCCGGGATGCTGCCGAAGTACCGCCGGCTCGTCGAGACCCTCGCCCAGGCGGGCCTGCTCGCCGTCATCTGTGGCACCGACACCCTCGGCGTCGGGATCAACGTGCCGATCCGCACCGTGCTGATGACGTCCCTGACCAAGTACGACGGCCGGCGGCAGCGGGTGCTTCGGGCCAGGGAGTTCCACCAGATCGCCGGTCGGGCCGGTCGTCCGGGGTTCGACACCGTCGGCCACGTCGTCGTCGAGGCCCCCGAGCACGTCGTCGAGAACGAGCGGGCGCTCGCCAAGGCGGGGGATGACCCGAAGAAGCGCCGCAGGGTCGTGCGCAAGAAGCCCCCCGAGGGCACGTTGTCCTACTCCGAGTCGACCTACGAGCGGCTCGTCACCGCCCCGCCGGAGCAGCTCGCCTCCCGGATGCGGGTCACCCACGCCCTCGTGCTCAACGTGCTCGACCAGTGGGAGGGGCAGCAGGCCGCCCTGCACACCCTCCTCCTCGACAACCACGAGGACCCCGCCCGGCGCGAGGCCCTCGTCGAGCGGGCGGTCCTCGTCCTCACCGCTCTCCTGCGCGCCGGCGTCGTCGAGCCGGACGACGGTTCGGCCGTGACCGACTGGCTGCCGCCGGGCCCCGAGGAGGGTGAGCCGGAAGGGGCACAGCCCCGCGGGGCCGACCAGGCCCGCCCAGCGGCGGCGCCCGGACTCGCCGAGGACCCGGGCGAGGAGGCAGCCGGTCCGACCACCGGCCTCGGGGCCCTCGGCGCCGCGCTCGCCGAGGCCGGCCTCGCCCCCGCCGCCGAGGACCAACCGGACCACGCCGGCATCGCCGCGGGCGGCGGCGCGCCGGGGCCCGCCGAGCCCCACCGCGAGCCGAGCCGGCTGGAGCGGTTCGTGCGGGCGCAGGGTCCGGCATACCCCGAGGGGCCCTTCCAGGTCGCGGTGGACCTCCACGAAGGGTTCGCCCTCAACCAGCCGCTCTCGGCCTTCGCGCTCGCCGCGCTCGAGCTCCTCGACCCGTCCGAGGCGGGCTATGGCCTCGATGTCGTCAGCGTCATCGAGTCGACCCTGGATGACCCCCGGCCGGTGCTCCTCGCGCAGCAGTTCGAGGCCCGCGGCGAGGCCGTCTCGGCGATGAAGGCCGACGGGATGGAGTACGAGGAGCGGATGGACGCCCTCGACGACGTCACCTACCCGCGCCCGCTCGCCGACCTGCTCGAGCAGGCCCTGCGCACCTACCGCCAGCGCCACCCGTGGGTCGACCCCCGCGACCTCTCACCCAAGTCGGTCGTCCGCGAGATGTACGAGCGGGCCATGACCTTCGGCGAGCTCGTCGCGCACTACAAGCTCGCCCGTTCCGAGGGCGTCCTCCTGCGCTACCTCACCGACGCCGTCCGGGCGCTGCGCTCGACGGTCCCGCTGTCCGCTCGGACCGAGGAGCTCGAGGACCTCATCGAGTGGCTGGGCGAGGTCGTGCGGCACACCGACTCCAGCCTCCTCGACGAATGGGAGGCGCTGGCCAACCCGAGCGACCAGCCGCCGAGCGAGGTCCGCGCGCCGAGCGAGGTCCGCGCCCTCTCGGCCAACCCCCGCGCCCTGCGGGTCATGGTGCGTCAGGCGATGTTCCGCCGCGTCGAGCTGCTCTCCCTCGGCCGGTATGCCGCCCTCGCCGCCCTCGACGGCGGGCTTGCCGAGGGGGAGTGGGCCGGGGCCCATGCGGCCTACCTCGAGGAGTACGACGCC
Organism: uncultured Actinomycetota bacterium; assembly: GCA_963728395.1. GTDB lineage: Bacteria > Actinomycetota > Actinomycetes > Actinomycetales > Dermatophilaceae > CAVSJJ01. The sequence continues at coordinate 735,430 of CAVSJJ010000003.1, read as the reverse complement.
ATCGACACCGGCCCGCAGGCCCGCGGTCCCGCACTGTTCGGGGTGAGCGAGACAGCCGGCGAGGACGGCCGGTCCTGGCACGTCGAGCAGGTCCTCGAGGACCCCGACGGCGACCACGACTGGCGGATCACCGCCGAGCTCGACCTCGACGCCACGGACGAGGTGGGCGAGCCGGTGCTCACCGTGACGCGGCTGGGACCGACCTGAGCCGGTGGCGCGTCGGCGCCGTCAACCGAGGACGTCGGTGAGGTGCTTCTCGGCGTAGGGCAGGACGTCGTGGACCGTGACCGTGCGCCCGAGCTCCTGGCTGATCGAGGAGACCCCCGCGTCGCTGATCCCGCACGGGATGATGACCTGGCCCCAGGACAGGTCGGCGTCGCAGTTGAGCGCGAAGCCGTGCATCGTCACGTCCCGGCTCACCCGCACGCCGATGGCGCCGAGCTTGCGGTCCGGGCCGCGGTCGTCGGCGGTGACCCACACCCCGCTGCGGCCCTGGACGCGGACGACCTCCACGCCGAACTCGCGGCAGACCCGGATCATCACCTCCTCGAGGCGGCGGACGTGCGCGACCACGTCGACCGGCTCGGGGAGCCGGACGATGGGATAGCCGACGAGCTGGCCGGGACCGTGCCAGGTGATCTTGCCGCCCCGGTCGACGTCGATGACCGGGGTGGCGTCGACCGGCCGCTCGTGCGGCTCGGTGCGCTTGCCCGCCGTGTAGACGGCGGCGTGCTCGAGGAGGAGGACCGTGTCCGGCTCGGACCTCTCCACGACGCCCTGATGCACCTCGCGCTGTCGGGCCCAGGCCTGCTCGTAGTCGACGAGGTCGGGGGAGAAGCCGAGATGGACGATGCGCAGCGACATGCTGTCTAAGGTATGCCGTCGGCCCGGGCCATGGGGAAACCCGCCCGTAGGCTGACCGCATGGCGCAGAACGAGACGGACGCTCAGACCGACGAGGCCGGGGCGGACGAGGGCCGACACCTCGCGCCGGACGAGCGGGGCAAACGGCCCCGGATCGTCATCGTGGGGGCCCTGCTCGCCGTCCTCGTCTGGCTCGTGATCGGTGGGATCGGCGGCCCGCTGACCGGGCGGCTGTCAGAGGTGCAGAAGAACGACAACGCCTCGTTCCTGCCCAAGGGGGCCGAGTCCACGGAGGTGGCCAACGCCCTCGTCGGCTTCCGGGACACCCCACAGCTGCCCTTCCTCGTCGTCGTCGAGACGTCGTCCGGGTCGCTCAGCCAGTCCGACCTCTCGGCGATCCAGAGCTACGCCAAGGACATCCCGAGCCTGGAGCTGCCGGCGATCGGCAGCTCCACGACCGTGGCCGACTACCTCGCGCCCCCGAAACAGGCGCAGGTCGTCCCCAGCAAGGACGGGCGGGCAGCCCTGGTCTCCGTCCCCCTCGACGCCCGGAGCGGGGCCGAGACGGTCAACGGGACGACCCCCCTCTTCGAGACCTCGGCGGCGCTCGCCGATGCGGCCGCGCAGGACCTCCCGGACGGGCTCACGGCATACGTCGGGGGTCCCGGCGGCCTCATCGCGGACTTCGTCACGGCCTTCGCCGGCATCGACGGCATCCTGCTCGGCGTCGCGCTCCTCGTCGTCTTCGTCATCCTCCTCATCGTCTACCGGAGCCCGATCCTGCCGTTCGCGGTCCTCATCAGCGCGCTGTTCGGACTGGGGCTGGCGGCGCTGGCCGTCTTCCCGCTCGCCAAGGCGGGGCACATCACGCTGTCCGGCCAGAGCCAGGGCATCCTGTTCATCCTCGTCGTCGGCGCCGCGACGGACTACTCGCTGCTGCTCGTCAGCCGGTTCCGCGAGGAGCTGCACGACCACCAGGGGTCGTGGCAGGCCCTGCGCGCCGCCTGGCGCGGCACCGTCGAGCCGATCGTCGCCTCGGCGGCGACGGTCACCCTCGGCCTGCTGTGCCTGCTGCTCGCCCGGCTGCAGAGCACCGCCGGGCTCGGACCGGTCGGCGCCTTCGGGATCATCGGGGCGATGCTCGCCGCCCTCACCTTCCTCCCCGCGCTCCTCGTGCTCGGCGGACGCTACGTCTTCTGGCCGTTCACGCCCCGGGTCGACCACGTCCACAGCGAGGACAAGATCGGCACCCGTGGCGTGTGGGGCCGGGTCGCCACGATGGTGGGTGCCCATCCGCGTCGCACGTGGGTCGTCACCTTCGTCGTGCTGCTCGGGCTCGCCGCGTTCGCGCCGACGTTCAAGGCCCAGGGGATCTCCACCTCCGACATCTTCCTCAGCGACGTGGGGTCGGTGAAGGCGCAACGGGTCATCGACAGCCACTTCCCCGGCGGCGCGGGCAGCCCGGTCCAGATCCTCGTGCCGCAGGACAAGGCGGACGCGACCGTCGCCAGGCTGAAGCAGGAGAGCGGGGTCGAGAGCCCCGTCGTCGGCCTCAGTCCCGACCCCACCGCGCAGCCGGTCGTCCGCAACGGGATGGTCGTCGTCCAGGCCACCCTGACCGACCCCGCCGACAGCCCGGCCGCCAGCGACGTCGTGCAACGGCTGCGCGCCGACCTGCACACGGTGAGCCCGGACATCAAGGTCGGCGGTCAGACGGCGACGAACCTCGACGCCCGGGAGGCGAGCGCGCGCGACCTCAAGGTCCTCGTGCCGGTCATCCTCCTCGTCATCTTCGTCGTGCTCGGCCTGCTCCTGCGCTCGCTCGCGGCCCCGGTCCTGCTCGTCATCGCCAACGTCCTGTCGTTCGGGGCGACGATCGGGGTGTCGGCGCTGATGTTCAACCACGTGTTCGGCTTCCCCGGTGCCGACCCCTCGATCCCGCTCTACGGGTTCGTCTTCCTCGTCGCGCTGGGCATCGACTACTCGATCTTCCTCATGACGAGGGTGCGTGAGGAGTCGCTCAAGAACGGGACGCGGCCAGGCATCCTCGTCGGGCTCGCCGTCACCGGCGGGGTCATCACCAGCGCCGGGGTCGTCCTCGCCTCGACCTTCTCCGCGCTCGTCGTCCTGCCGCTGGTCTTCCTCGTCGAGGTCGCCTTCATCGTCGCCTTCGGCGTCCTCCTCGACACCCTCATCGTGCGCTCGTTGCTCGTCCCGTCCGCGGCATACGACATCGGGGGCCGGATCTGGTGGCCCGGGCGGCTGTCGAAGGCCGGCGACGGCGATCCGCCCCGAGCCGTGCGAGAGGCGCGCGGCGACTCCTGACCCCTGCGGCCCCCACCCGTCCCTGCCCGAACCTCTGCTAGCAGAGGGTGCTGCGGAACGGGGGTGTTGCAACACCCCCGTCCGGCAGGAACCTGTCCGTCTCTGGTGTCAGGGGGTCGGCAGCCGCCGCGGCTCGAGGCGCTCCTCGGCGGCGGCGTCACCGTCGCGGCGGACGACATAGGCGCCCTTGCCGTCGGCCTCGGCCACCGCCTCGACGAGGGTCGTGCCGCGGTAGACGAGACCGACCCCGTCGTCGGTGCAGTGCGTCTCGGGGAGCGTCCCGTCCGCGACGAGCGACCGGACGAGGGGGCGCCGCCGGGACTCGCTGTCGTAGTGCACGCCGTTGCCGTAGGGGAGCAAGCCCAGGCCGTTCGTCACGGCGCGCAGCTCGGGACCGAAGGAGTCGGTCGTCCCCCCGACGTACCAGCAGATCGACCCGGCCGAGACGCCCGAGAGGACGACGCCGGCCTCCCAGGCCCGACGCAGGACCGGGCCGAGGTCGTGGACGCCCCAGACGGCGAGCAGGTTCGCGACCGAGCCGCCCTGGACCCAGACGACGTCCTGGTCGCGGAGATGGCCCTCGATGTCCTCGAGGTTGGGCATGGGGAACAGGTCCAGGCTCGTCACGTCGATGCCCGCGACCCGGCCGGCCTGGTGCATGTCGTCGTTGACGTTCCGCTGGTCACCGGACGCCGTGCCGACGAAGGTCAGCCGAGGGGCTCGGCCGGTGACGCCGGACAGCTCGACGGCATGGTGGACGAGCGCGTCGAACTCGAGGCGGGTCCGGCTGCCGAAACGGTAGCCACCGGACGTGGCGCAGATGGTCGGGGCGTCGGCGGGCATGCGGCCCACCCTACGGCGGGGTTGCGCGAGCGCGAGCGCGGGCCGGGCGGGGGCCTGTGGACAACCGCGCGGCCCGTTCGCCGGGATGGACGACAGTGGCGCCATGACGACGGACGGATGGACCCGGGAGGGCGGGACCCGGACGGGCGGGGCACCACGCTTCGCGGTGCGGGCTGGCGACATCGCGCCGCCCGTTCCGGGCTTCGAGGTCGGAGACCGGCTCGGCGCCGGGGCCAGCGGGACCGTCTGGTCGGCGGTCCGCGAGCGCGACGGTCTCCTCGTCGCCCTCAAGGTGCTGCACGGCGCGCGGGCGGGCGCGGCCGCGGAGGCCGCCCGGGAGGTGTCGGTGCTCGGCCGGCTCGCCGACGAGCACCTCGTCCGGCTCCATGACGCCCTCGAGATCCCCTCCGGGCAGACCGTCCTCGTCCTCGACCACGCGGCCGGTGGCTCGCTGGGGGCCGCGGTCCGGGCGCGCGGCCACCTCACTCCGGGCGAGACGGTGACGGTCCTGACCCCCATCGCCTCCGCCATCGGACGGCTGCATCTCGCCGGGGTCGTCCACGGTGACCTCTCACCCGGAAACATCCTGCTGAGCCGCTCGGGACGGCCACTCGTCGGGGACCTCGGGACCTCGCTCCTCGTCGGCGAACCGGTGGCCGAGGCCCGTGGAACGAATGGCTTCGTCGCGCCCGAGGTCCTCGCCGGAGGTGCGCCCGACCCGGCATCCGACGTCTTCTCCCTCGGCGCGGTGGGGTGGTTCTGCCTCACGGGCACGGCACCGGACCCGGCGCCGTGGCGGGGGCGCCTCGTCGATGCCTTGCTGCGGGAGGGTGCCTGCGTCGCCGGAGAGCCGGCTCGGCTGGACCCCCGGTATGCCGTCCTCGCCGGGCTCGTCGAGTCCTGCCTCGCGCAGGACCCCGCCGACCGCCCGGAGGCCGACGCGCTGGCCGTCGCCGTCTTCGACGCCGCGCCCGCGCAGCCGCTCCCGCTGCTCGCGCCGGGCGACGAGCTGAGCGAGCTGACCCACCGGATCCGGGAGGCGGCCAGCATCGCGCCCGCCCAGCGACGCCGGCTGCGGCCACTCTCCCGCCCGGCGCGCGCGCGTCGTCGGCGGACCCCGAACCGGGCGCCGTCCCGGCCGGTCGGCCGGCACGCCGTGGCCGGGCGTGCCTCGGCCCGCCGGGTCCTCACCGCGGTCGGCTCGGCCGCAATCCTGCTCGCCGGGGCGCTGGCCACGTCGGCGGTCCTCGCGCGCCGGGAGCCCGCCGCGGCGCACCCGCTCGGGTCCGCCGCGGGGCCGGCCGGGCCGCGGGCAGCGACTCCGGCCACGTCGCCGCGCTCGCGGCCGATAGAGGCCGATGCGACCGGCGCCACGCAGGCTCGCCCGGCGGTGGACGAGGCGCTCGTGGGCGACCCGGCAGCGCCGCGGAGGTACCCGGTCGGCCTGCTCGACATCCTCCTGGAGCGTCGCGCGGCCGCCTGGCGGGCCGGTCGGGCTGCCGGACTCGGCGAGGTCGATGCGCCCGGATCGGCGGCGTTGACCCGCGACATGGCGCTCCTCGCCGAGGTCCAGCGGGCCGGCCTGCGCTACCGCGGGCTGCGCCACGTCGTCGTGAGCGCCATGTCGGTGCGGGCCGGCCCGAGGACGGCACGGCTGCGGGCCCGCGTCGACACGACGGCATACGTCATCGAGGGCGACGGGCCGGACCGGGCCCGGCCACGCAAGACCGGACCGCCCGCCCTCGTCGACCTCGTGTGGACCGGCGCGGGATGGCGGGTCGGCGCGGTCGCCGCCGCGCGGTGAGCGGTCCGTGGCGAGAAGTTGCTCAGGAGGCCTGGTCGAGAACCCAGGCCATCGCCCCGGCGAGCGTCTGGTGGGTGTGCTCGAAGCCGCTGTCCCGGAGCACCCGGCCGACGACCCGCTGGCTGGACAGGATGTCGCCGGCGAACTCGCCGACGACCGCCCGCAGCGCGAAGCCGGGTGCGGGAAGGACGGCGGACCGGCCGACGGCGTCCCCGAGGGCCCGGGCGATGTCCCTCTGGCGGGCCGGCTCCGGGCCGCACAGGTTGACCGGGCCGACGACGTCCGGGGAGTCGATGAGGTGGGCAATGCCCCGGACCTCGTCCTCGAGGGTGATCCACGGCCAGAACTGGCGGCCGGAGCCGAGCGGTCCCGCCAGGCCGAGCCGGGCCAGGCGCAGGAGGGGCTCGAGGGCCCCGCCGTTGGCGAGGACGATCCCGGTGCGGATCGTCGCGACCGACGCCCCGGCCCGCTCGGCCGGCTCGGCCGAGGCCTCCCAGGCGAGGACGACGTCGGTGAGGAACCCGGTGCCGGCGGCGCTGGCCTCGGTCAGCTCCTCGTCGCCCCGGTCGCCGTAGTAGCCGACGGCCGATCCGCTGACGAGCCGGATGCCCGGCGCGTGCTCGGCCACCGCCGTCGCGACCGCGTGGGTCGAGTCGGTGCGCGAGGTGAGGATCTCGCCCTTGTAGCCCGGGGTCCACCGGTGGTCCCCGAGACCCGCCCCGGCGAGGTTGACGACAGCGGTGACGCCGTCGAGGGTGGCCGGGTCGAGGTGGCGGGACGCCGGGTCCCACCGCACCTCGTCCGGACCCTCGGGCGTATGCCGGACGAGCCGGACCACCTCGTCGCCGCGTGCCTTCAGGTGGGCCACGAGGGCGGTCCCGATGAGCCCCGAGCTTCCGGTGACGGCGACGCGATGGCTCATGCCTCTCCTCCCGGGCGGGAACTCACAGGCCGAGCGAGGCCTCGAAGGCCCCTTCCTCGAGGCGGTTCTTCATCGTCGTGAGGAACCGAGCCGCATCGGCGCCGTCGACGATCCGGTGGTCGTAGGACAGCGCCAGGTAGACCATCGCGCGGATCGCGATCGTCTCGCCGCCGTCCCGGTCGGTGACGACGACGGGGCGCTTGACGACCGCACCCGTGCCGAGGATGGCGACCTGCGGCTGGTTGATGATCGGCGTGTCGAACAGCGCACCGCGGCTTCCGGTGTTCGTGATGGTGAACGTCCCGCCGGACAGCTCGTCCGGACCGATCTTGTTGGTCCGGGTCCGCTCGGCGAGGTCGGCGATGCCCTTGGCGAGGCCGGCGATGCTGAGGTCACCGGCGTTCTTGATGACCGGGACGATCAGCCCCTTCGGGGTGTCGACGGCCATCCCGAGGTGCTCGACGCCGTGGTAGGTCACCTCGTCGTCGTCGATGCTCGCGTTGACGCTCGGGTGCGCCTTGAGCGCCTCGACGGCGGCGAGCGCGAAGAACGGCAGGAAGCTGAGCTTGACGCCCTCGCGCTTCTCGAACTCGTCCTTGGCGCGGGCCCGAAGCCGGGAAATCTTCGTGACGTCGACCTCGACGACCGTCGTCAGCTGCGCCGAGACCTGGAGGGACTGCACCATGCGCTGGGCGATCATCCGGCGCAGCCGGGTCATCTTCTCGGTCGTGCCACGCTTGCGGCCGTCCTCGGCCGAAGCCGCCTGGGCCGCCGGCTTCTCCGCCGACGCGGGGGCCTGCTGCGGGGCCTGGGCCGGCTCGGCGGGCTTCTCGGCCGCCTTCTTGCGCTCCTCGACGACGGCGAGGACGTCCTGCTTGCGGACCCGGCCGCCGACACCGGTGCCGGTCACCGTCGCGAGGTCGATGTCGTTGTCGGAGGCGATCTTGCGCACGAGCGGCGTGACGTAGGCGGAGGCGTCCGGGACATCGGTCGCCGGAGTGGGCGCCGGCGGCTTGTCCGACCCGGCGTCCGAACTCTGGTCCGGCGTCGGCTCCGATGCCGACTCGGCCTTCGGCTCGGGTGCCGACTCGGCCTTCGGCTCGGATGCCGACTCGGCCTTCGGCTCGGGTGCCGAGGGCTCGTCCTGGGACGCCTGAGCCCCGGACCCCTCGTCGGATGGTGACTGGCCGGGCTCGCTGGGCCGCTCCGACGCGGCGTCGGACTCGGTGGGGGACTGCTCGGAGGTGTCCGCGGACTCGGCAGCGCCACCGGAGTCCCCACCCTGGGCGGCCCCGCCGACGACGGCGAGGTCGGCACCGACCGGGACCGTCTCGTCCTCCTGGACGAGGATCGAGCTCAGCGTCCCCGCGACGGGGGAGGGGATCTCGGTGTCGACCTTGTCGGTCGAGACCTCGAGGAGTGGCTCGTCGACCTCGACGGTGTCACCGACGCTCTTGAGCCACCGGGTCACCGTGCCCTCGGTGACCGACTCGCCGAGGGCGGGCATGCTCACCGTCGTGCCCTCGCCGGACCCGGACGAGGACGAGGCCGGTTCGCTGGGCTCGGGCTCGGACGCCGGGGTGCTCTCGGCCGCCGGCTCCGGCTCCGCCTGCTGCTGCTGGACCGGCTCACCGGCCTCGGGCTCGGCATCGGCCTGCGCGGGGGCGGCGGGCGCCGATCCGCCGGCCGGGGGCTCGCTCGAGGTCTCGGAGGCGCCGTCGGAGCCGCCGTCGGACCCGCTCGACTCCGCGCCGTCACCGATGACGGCGAGGTCGGCGCCGACCGGAACGGTGTCGTCCTCCTGGACGAGGATCTCCTGAAGGGTGCCCGCGACGGGCGAGGGGATCTCGGTGTCGACCTTGTCGGTCGAGACCTCGAGAAGTGGCTCGTCGACCTCGACGCGGTCACCCACGCTCTTGAGCCACCGGGTCACAGTGCCTTCGGTCACGGACTCGCCCAGGGCGGGCATGGTCACGCGTTCAGACATGGTCTGCGTTCTCCTTCTCGAGGTAGCCGTCGGCCCATCGTAGTTGCGGGTCGCCCTCGACGATCCGGGACGGCCGCTGACAGCATCTTGTCATTGTCCTACCCACCGGTGCCGGTCACGACCGTACGCCGGGTCAGGGAGGGCCCAGCCACACCCCCTAGGGTTGAGGCATGTCGTGGTTCCGTCGCTCGGCCCGAGGAGCCTCTCCGGGGGGAGAGATGACCCGCTCGGACGTCGATGCGGCGCGGACCCACCTCGCCGAGTTCGTCGCGAGCCGCCGCGGTGTCGAGGCCTACATCGAGCCGGCCACCCGGGTGACCGCGACGACCGTCATCCTCATCGCCTTCGACGGGGAGTGGACCCGGCGGGCGCTGCCCGACCGACAGTCCGCCTTCGACGTCGCGCGCGCGCTCGGCATCCCTGTCTACGACGTCAACCTCACCGGCTACCCGGCGCGGATGCGGGAGTGGACCTCCCGCCAACGGCGGGAGGACTGACCGCACAGGCCGGCCGATCGCCTGGGGACAGGCCGGCCGCCGCGTCCGGGTCAGCCGCGGCCCTCGATGAGCGCGAGGAGGGTCGCGACGCCGTAGCCGGTGCCGCCCTTGGGCGTCGCCCCGTGGGCGGACTTCTCATTGAAGGACGGACCCGCGATGTCGAGGTGTGCCCACGGGATTCCCTCGCCGACGAAGGTGCCGAGGAAGAGGCCGGCGGTGAGCATCCCGCCCCACCGCTCCGCCTTGTGGGCGATGTCGGCGACGGTCGAGTCCAGGCCCGTGCGCAGCGACGCGGGCAGCGGCATCGGCCACGCGGCCTCGCCCGCGCGGCCCGCGGCCGCCGTCAGCTCCTCACGGAATCCGTCGTCGTGGGCCATGACGCCGGCGACGAGGGGGCCGAGGGCGACCATCTGCGCTCCGGTCAGGGTCGCGATGTCGACGATGGCGTCCGGGGCCGCCTCCGTCGCGAGGCAGATGCCGTCGCCGAGGACCATCCGTCCCTCGGCATCGGTGTCGATGATCTCGACCGTCGTGCCGTTGCGCATCGTCACGACGTCGCCCGGCCGTTGCGCGGTGCCGCTCGGCATGTTCTCGGCGAGGCAGAGGTAGCCCGTGACGGCGACGGGCAGCTTGAGCTCGGCCGCGGCGAGGACCGCCGCGGCCACCGCGGCCGCGCCCGCCATGTCCGACTTCATCGTCAGCATCGACGTCGGCGGCTTGATGCACAGGCCCCCGGAGTCGAAGGTGATGCCCTTGCCGACGAGCGCGATGGTCGTCTTGGCCCGGGCCGGCTGGTAGCTCATCGTCACGATGCGGGGCGGGTTGGCCGAGCCCTGGCCGACGCCGACGATGCCGCCGAAGCCGCCCTTGAGCAGTGCCTTCTCGTCGAGGACGGAGACCGCCACCTTGCCCGACGAGGCGGCGACCCGGCCCCGCACCGCCTCGACGAAGGTCTGCGGCACGAGGGCGTTCGGGGGGGTGTTGACGAGGTCGCGCGCGAAGTCGCGGGCGGCACCGAGCACCGCGGCCCGCTCGATCGCGCGGCGGGCGGCGGCGCCGGAGACCGAGGAGGCGACGAGGACGTCCGGCGCGGCCGGATCGGTGCCGCTCCGGGACGACTTGTGGGCGGTGAACCGGTAGCACCCGGCATAGGCGCCGTCGGCGACCGCGCCGAGGCTCTCGTGGTCGGCGGTGGGCAGCGCGACGGCCACCGTCTTCTTCGTCGCCAGGGTCCGCAGCGCCGCGCCGGCCGCTGCGTGCAGCACCGCCGGGTCGTATGCCGCAGCCCGCGCTGGGGCGTCGCCGAGGCCGGTGAGCACGACGGACGTCGCCCGCACGCCGGGGACCGAGACGACGCGGAGGACCTCGTCGGCGTCGCCGCTCGCCTCGTGGTCCGAGAGGACCGCCTCGAGGTGCGCCACCGCCTTGCGGGGAAGCCCGTGGCCGGCGGCCAGGGCTGCGCCGTCCGCGCCGTGCACCGTGCCGATGACGAGGGCGTCGGCGGTGATGTCGGCCGGGGTCGTGCCGGTGAGGGCCAGGGTGGTCACGTCGGTGTCTCCTTCGGGTCGCGGTGCTCGCAGACTAACGGAGCGAGGGCGGGTAGCCTCCCCATCATGGCCCCCCTCACGCACTCGCCCCTCCACGACCGCCATGTCGCACTCGGCGCCAAGATGGCCGACTTCGGCGGGTGGGAGATGCCGATCGAGTACCCCGGTGGCGGGGTGATCGCCGAGCACACGGCCGTGCGTGAGCGGGTCGGGGTCTTCGACGTCTCGCACCTCGGCAAGGCCCGGGTCAGCGGGCCCGGGGCCGCGGCATACGTCAACGACTGCCTGACCAACGACCTGCGCAAGATCGGCCCCGGCAAGGCGCAGTACACGCTGTGCTGCGCCGACGACGGCGGCGTCGTCGACGACCTCATCACCTACCTGCGCGCCGAGGACGACGTCTTCCTCGTCCCCAACGCCGCCAACACCGCCCGGGTCGTCGAGATGCTCGCCGGGTCGGCGCCGGAGGGGGTCCGCGTCGAGAACCTCCACGAGTCCTACGGCGTCATCGCCGTCCAGGGCACGCTGAGCGACGAGGTGCTCGGGGCGCTGGGGTTACCCGCCGACCACGACTACATGTCGTTCGTCGAGACGACGTGGGACGGCCTGCCTGTCATGGTCCTGCGCTCGGGCTACACCGGGGAGCGTGGCTACGAGCTCGTGCCGGCCTGGGATGCCGCCGGCCCGCTGTGGGACGCCGTCCTCGAGCAGGTCCGCGAGCGCGGGGGCCTTCCCGCCGGGCTCGGCGCCCGCGACACGCTCCGCACCGAGATGGGCTACCCCCTCCACGGCAACGACCTCAGCCTCGACATCAGCCCGGTCATGGCCGGCGCCTCGTGGGCCGTCGGCTGGGACAAGGATCGCTTCTGGGGGTGCGACGCGCTGCGCGCCCAGCGGGCCGAGAAGTCCGGCCGGTTCAGTCGCGGCCTCCTCGTCACCGGACGCGGCATCCCGCGACCGCACTGCACCGTGCGGATGCCCGACGGCGCCGCGGTCGGGCAGGTGACATCGGGGACGTTCTCGCCGACCCGCAAGCAGGGCATCGCCCTCGCTCTCCTCGACCGCTCCGTCACGCCCGGGACCGAGGTCCTCATCGACGTCCGGGGCCGGGCCGTGCCGGCGACGGTGACCAAGCCGCCGTTCGTCGAGGTCGGCGTGCGCGACGCCTGAGCCGGCACCGCATCACCCCGACCCGATCCCGAGACCATCCGAGACAACACCCCACAGGGAGGCGCGTCATGAGCGAGGCATGGACCTGGGGCTACGAGGACGCCGACGGGCAACCGATGTCCGGCGAGCTGCTCTCCACGGCGGAGTTCCCCAGCCAGTCCGACGCCGAGAGCTGGTTCGGCGAGACGTGGCGGGACCTGGCCGCCGCGGGCGTCGGCGGGGTGATCCTCTACCGCGACGGCGAGGTCGTCTACGGCCCGATGAGCCTCGAGCCGTAGCCGCTGCGGATCGGGTCACCCCCGGGGGAGCAGCCAGTCCAGCTCCTCGGCGCGGGGGTCTTCGACGACCTCGGACTCCTCGTCGAAGACCATGACCGCACGCGCGTCGGGTCGGTACGTCGGCCAGCCCGGGTCGCCCTCGGTCGCGAACCGGACCCACGCCGCGTGCATCGTGTCGGCGAGCCGCTGCGGTGGGTGGTCCCCGGCCAGTGCCGGCCCGGTCCCCGAGCCGAGGGTGTCGAAGACGAACCCGAGGTCGAGGGCGTGGCACGCCCCGAGCCCGGCGACCGGGCTCGGCCAGCCGAGCTCGTAGACGAAGGTGTCGGCGCCGGTCGCCTGCTGGGCCAGGGCCAGCATCGCCGTGGGGGCCCGGAACGCGGCGTCGGTCAGCATCGCCGTGACGACGTCCCCGGGTGCCGCGCCCGGCCGGTTCGCGGCATACGTCGCGGCCACGGCGGGGTCCCAGCCGTAGCGGGCGAGGACGGCGGGCAGGGTCTCCTGGGTGATGCCACCGGCGACCCCACTGGGGACGGTGAAGAGCCGGAACTCCTCCGCCGTCGTCCCGGCCAGCAGCGGTGTGCCGGCCGCCGAGCCGGCCGCGATCCGGGCGAGCGGCACGTCGGGGACGACGTCGCCGTCGATGCTCGGGAAGGTGCTCATGATCCCGAGTCCGCCGCGCACGACGCTCTCGCCCCACCGGCCGGGGTCGGGGTCGAGGGCGAGCTGGACGGCGACGCTGGTCTGGGCGGCGAGCAGGGCCTGCGGGTCGAGCTCGCCGAGGGCGGCCCCCGTCGCCTCGACCCCGAGGGCCGCGGCGACCGCCTCGGTGACCCGACGGGCCTCGGCGGGCCGGGCGACGCTCACGGCGTTGCCGCTCTGGACGACGGCCGCCGAGAAGAGCCCCGTGGCGGCGGGGGAGGCGAGCAGCGTCGCGACGCTCATGCCGCCGGCCGACTCCCCCATGATCGTCACCCGCGACGGATCACCCCCGAACGCGGCGACGTTGTCCTGGACCCAGCGCAGGGCGAGCAGCTGGTCGCGCAGGCCGAGGTTCTGGGGGGCGTCCGGCAGCACGGCGAAACCGGGGACGCCGAGCCGGTAGTTGATGCCGACGAGGACGACACCGTCCCGGGCGAAGGAGGCGCCGTCGTAGGTCGGGATCGACGCCGCACCGCGGACGAAGGCCCCACCGTGGATCCAGACGATGACCGGCAGACCACTGCCGCCCGGGTCCGGCGTCCACACGTTGACGTTGAGGTAGTCCTCGCCGGGGGAGACCGAGCTCGGCAGCAGCCGGTCCATCGGCGGCAGGTAGGGGCCCTGGAGGGCGGTCGGCCCGTGCGCCGAGGCGTCCCGGGTCCCGTCCCACCGGTGCGCCGGCTCGGGGGCCGCGAACCGGGCACGGCCGACGGCCGGCACGGCGTACGGAATGCCGAGGAAGGCGCTGGTCCCGTCCCGGGTCACCCCGCGGACCATGCCGGAGGTGGTGCGGACGAGCGGCGCAGCGATGTGGTCCATCCCGGCATCCTGCCCCGCGGGCCGATCCGGGGGGAAGGGCGTCAGCCCGGGTACTCGCCCCGGGAGACCTGCGGTCGAGGCAGCCGGGTGCGGCGCATCTGGAAGGCGCGCATCACGGCATACATCGCGCTGCCGCGGACGATCTTGTCGGGACCGAACTTCTCGACGAGCCGCTTCTTGATCCGTCGCCACATGAACCACGAGTCGAGGACGGCGAGGAAGATGAGTCCGTAGACGAGGGCGAAGACGAGGAGCATCGCCCAGCTCTGCCGCACGAAGGACAGGGCGAGCACGATGACCATGACGGGGAGCATGAACTCGCCGAGGCTCCAGCGCGCGTCGACGAAGTCGCGGATGTAGCGACGGACCGGCCCCTTGTCGCGGGCCGGCAGGTGCGTCTCGTCGCCGGTGAGCTGCGCCTTGCGCTGCTTGTCGTATGCCTCCCGCCGCTTGGCGCGGTCGCTCGCCTTGGCCCGCTTGCGGTCGGTGACGACGAGCGGCTGCTTGCGCGCCGCCTCCTGGTCCCGTCGCTTCGGCGTGGGCCGGTTCTTCGCGCCCTCGCGGGGCGGGTGGAGGACGTGGTCCTCCAGCTCCTCGTTGGTCGACTTGCTCCGTCCGAACACGCATCCAACTGTATGCCGTCGGCCCGGGTGGCCGGTCCACCCGTCCGCGGGCTCGGGCCCGGGCCGGTCTGGGTAGGGTTCGAGGGTGACCGACGACGTCCTCAGCCCCGACCAGATCAGCGCCCTGACGAGCACCGTCGCGGAGCTCATGCCGGGGGTCCGCCGCGACCTCGAGGCGCTGACCCGCATCCCGAGCATCTCCCTCGGCGCCTTCGACCAGGCGCGGGTGGCCGAGTCCGCCGACGCGGTCGCCGCCCTCTTGCGCGCCGAGGGTCTCGACGTCGACGTCGTCACCGAGGGTGGTCGTCCCGCCGTCATCGGCCACGTCGACGGCCCGCCCGGCGCCCCGACCGTCCTGCTCTACGCCCACCACGACGTCCAGCCGACCGGCGACGAGGCCGACTGGGACACCGCGCCGTTCGAGCCGACCGAGCGGGACGGCCGGCTGTACGGGCGGGGCGCGGCCGACGACAAGGCGGGCGTCATGGCCCACCTCGCGGCGCTGCGGGCGCACGGTGGGGCGCTGCCGGTCGGCGTCACCGTCTTCGTCGAGGGCGAGGAGGAGATCGGGTCCGAGTCGCTGCCGACGATCCTCGGGCGGCACGGGGACCGGCTCGCCGCCGACGTCATCGTCCTCGCCGACTCGACGAACTGGGCGGTCGGCGAGCCGGCCCTGACGACGACGCTGCGCGGCCTGGTCCGCGCCGTCGTCACGGTGTCCACCCTCGAGCACTCCATCCACTCGGGCATGTTCGGCGGCGCCGTCCCCGACGCGATGACCGCCCTGATCCGGGTGCTCGCCAGCCTGCACGACGATGACGGCAACGTCGTCGTCGCGGGTCTGAGGTCGGGGGAGGCCGCCGCCCTGGACTACCCCGAGGACCGGCTGCGGGCCGAGTCGAGCCTGCTCGACGGGGTCTCGACGATCGGTTCGGGCTCGCTGCTGTCCCGGTTGTGGACCAAGCCGTCCCTCACGACGATCGGCATCGACGCGCCGTCGGTCGCGACCTCGTCGAACACGTTGCTGTCCTCGGCGGCGGCCAAGGTCTCGATGCGGATCAGGGCCGACGAGGACCCGATGGAGGCCTATGCCCTCCTCGAGCGGCATCTGCGCGAGCACGTGCCGTGGGGCGCCCGGATCGAGGTCACCCTCGATGACCAGGGGGCCGGGTTCGCCGCGCCGGCGCACGGCCCGGTCCAGGACCAGGCGCGGGCGGCGTTCCGCGACGCCTGGGGGGTCGAGCCGGTCGACATCGGCGTCGGCGGGTCGATCCCGTTCGTCGCCGCCTTCGCCGAGCGCTTCCCCGAGGCGGCGATCCTCGTCACCGGGGTCGAGGACCCCGACACCCGCGCGCACGGCGCGAACGAGTCCCTCCACCTCGAGGACTTCGAGCGGGTGTGCGTCGCCGAGGCGCTCCTCCTCGCCCGGGTGGGGGCCATGGCGCGTGCCTAGCCTCGGCGAGGTCCTCGCCGCCGTGGCCTCGCTCTGGCGACCGACCGCGTGGGAGGTCCCCTCGTCGCTGCCGGCCGCGGAGGCGGCCCGTCGCCTCGATGACGACGTCGCACCGCTCGTCGCGCTGGGTCGTCCGGAGGGTCCGACGGTGCGGGGCTGGGCCCGTCCCTCGGGGCTGCGGCTGTGGGTCGTCTGGCCCGACCAGCGCCTCGCCGCCGGGGTACGGCGGCATCTGTCCGGGTTCATCGAGGAGGCGGGGGAGGGCAGCGTCCTGCACGGCCGGTTCGCCCTGCCCCGGGCGATGTACCTGGGGCTGCTCGCTGGCCTCGTCGTCCTGGCGGCGCTCGTCGCCCTGTCGCTCGCGGGGCGAGGCGCCCCGCTGCCGGCGTGGCGCTCGCCCGCGGTCGTCGCGGTGCTTGTCCTCCTCCTGCTCCTCGGCACGACGGGGCTCGGCCTGTGGCAGGCGCGGCACGACGAGGAGATGCTCCGGACCTGGGTCACCACCCGGATCCACCCCCTTGCGTCCGGGTGATCGGTCGCCGGGGCGACCACTTCCGCGGACACGACCGGGGGTCGGGGTCGGGGGTGGGGCGTCGTCGGCCCCTGGGGCCGGGTGCTCAGTCCCGGTGGGTCTCGCCGGGCAGCGCGAGCATCTGGTCCAGCGCGACCCGCGCCCAGTGGGCGACATCGGGGTCGACGGCGATGACGTTCGGGACCCTGCCCTCGACGAGCGACTCGAGCGCCCAGACCAGATGCGGGAGGTCGATCCGGTTCATCGTCGAGCAGTAGCAGACGTGCTTCTCGAGGAAGACGATCCGCTGGTTCGGGAACCGGTCGGCGAGCCGGCGCACGAGGTTGAGCTCGGTGCCGACCGCCCAGGCGGAGCCGTCCGGTGCCGCGGAGATCGTCGCGATGATCTTCTCGGTCGAGCCCACCGCATCGGCCGTCTCGACCACCTCGTACTGGCACTCCGGGTGGACGATGACCTTCACCCCGGGGATCTCGCGCCGCGCCGCCGCGACGGCGTCGGTCGTGAAGCGGCCGTGGACGCTGCAGTGGCCGCGCCAGAGGATCATCGTCGCGGCGCGGAGCTGCTCCGGCGTGAGGCCGCCGCCGGGCTTGTGCGGGTCGAAGACGACGCAGTCGCCGAGTGAGCCGCCGAGGTCTCGCACGTAGGTGTTGCGGCCGAGGTGCTGGTCGGGCAGGAAGAGCACCTTGCCGCCCTCGCCGACCTCCTCGAGCGCCCAGGTGAGCGCGGTCTTCGCGTTCGATGACGTGCATACCGTCCCGCCGTGCCGTCCCGTGAAGGCCTTGATCGCCGCGGAGGAGTTCATGTACGTGACGGGAACGGTCGAGTCGGCCACCCCGGCCTCCTGCAGCACCTCCCACGCCTCCTCGACCTGGGCGATCGCGGCCATGTCGGCCATCGAGCAGCCGGCCGCGAGGTCGGGGAGGACGACCTGCTGGGTGTCCGAGGTGAGGATGTCGGCGGACTCGGCCATGAAGTGCACGCCGCAGAAGACGATGTACGGCGCGTCCGGCCGGGCGGCCGCCTCCTTGGCGAGCTTGAAGGAGTCGCCCGTCGTGTCGGCGAAGGCGATGACCTCGTCGCGCTGATAGTGGTGGCCGAGGACGAACACCCGCTCGCCGAGGGCGGCCTTCGCGCGGTGGGCGCGGGCGACGAGCGAGGGGTCGCAGGGCGCCGGGAGGTCGCCGGGACACTCCACGCCGCGTTCGGTGCGCAGGTCGGAGTCCTGCCCGAGGAGGAGCAGGGGGAGCGGGGCCTTGGCCGGCGTCGTCGTGCTCACGTCCGCGATGGTATGCCGTCTGGCCCCGGAGCGCGGCGACGGTCCGGCCGCCGACGCGGGTGCCGTCGCCCGGCGCCGGTCGCGCCGGTACCCTCCGACGTGTGCGCGTCCTTATCGCCCCGGACTGCTTCACCGGCACCCTGACCGCGACCCAGGCGGCGGGGGCGATGGCCGAGGGGTGGGCCTCGAGCGCTCCGGGAGACGCGCTGTCGGTCGTGCCGCTGTCCGACGGCGGCCCCGGCTTCCTCGACGTGCTCGAGCGCTCCCTCGACACCCAGGCGGTCGCCGTCACCGTCAGCGACCCGCTCGGCCGGGAGGTCCCGGCCGCGGTGCTCCTGGCCGACCAGGGCGGCGTGCGAACCGCCTACATCGAGTCGGCCCAGGCGGCTGGGCTGCACCTGCTCGGCGCCGACGAGCGCAACCCGGCGCTGACGAGCACCTGGGGGGTGGGCCAGCTCCTCGAGGCGGCGGTCGTCGAGGGCGCGGAGCGGATCGTCATCGGGCTTGGGGGGAGCGGGACGAACGATGGCGGCGCTGGGATGCTCGGGGCCCTCGGGGTCGGGCCCGCCGAGGCCCTCGCCCGTGGCGGGCTCGCGCTCGCCGAGGTGGAGGAGACCGATCTCCTCGGGCTCCCGCAGGTCCAGGACCGGTTCTCGGGCATCGACGTCGTCATCGCCTCCGACGTCGACAACCCGCTCCTCGGGCTCGACGGGGCCAGCGCCGTCTACGCCCCGCAGAAGGGTGCGAGCCCGGAGCAGGCCCAGGAGCTCGAGAACGCCCTCGGCCGGTTCGCCGACCGGGCCCACCGGCTGCTGCCGGGCAACACCGACCTGTTCACCGGTGTGGCGCGCCGGCTGGACCGGGAGCCGGGCGCCGGCGCCGCCGGCGGGCTCGGCTTCGGCCTGCTCCTCCTCGGGGGGCGCCGGGTCAGCGGGGTGGAGGAGGTTCTCCGGGCGGTCGGGTTCGCCCGACGGCTGAGCGAGACCGACATCGTCCTCACCGGCGAGGGGTCACTGGACTGGCAGAGCCTGCACGGGAAGGCGGTGACCGGCGTCGCGGCGGCCGCCCTCGAGCACGGGGTCCCGACGATCGTCGTCGCCGGACAGGTGTTCCTCGGCCGGCGGGAGACGATGAGCATCGGCCTCTCGGGCTGCTACGCCGTCGCCGACTCGCCCGAGGAGGTCGAGGCGGCGATGGCCGACCCGGTCGGCACGCTGACCGCCCGGGTGGCCCGGGTCGCCCGGACGTGGTCGCCGCAGCATTGAGCGCCCGACGGCGCGCCACGGGCCGGACCGCCGTTTCCGCGGTCCGCTCCGGCACGTAGGATGTCCTTACCTCGGGAACACGTCCGGCCGGTTCGGAGTTGGACCTCGAGGACCGGCCCGGGAGGGCCTCCCGATACGCACTGAGGAGCCAGCACGATGAGCGAGCAGCTCGACACGCAGGTCAGCACCGCCGAGCCGACCACGGCGACCCACGGGGTCGTCCTCACCGACGTCGCCGCCACGAAGGTCAAGTCCCTGCTCGAGCAGGAGGGTCGTGACGACCTGCGGCTGCGCATCGGCGTCCAGCCCGGCGGCTGCTCCGGCCTGATCTACCAGCTCTACTTCGACGAGCGCACCCTCGACGGCGACCTCGTCCGGGACTTCGGCGGCGTCGAGGTCGTCGTGGACCGGATGTCGAGCCCCTACCTCGAGGGCGCGACGATCGACTTCGCCGACACGATCGACAAGCAGGGCTTCACGATCGACAACCCGAACGCGCAGAGCTCCTGCGCCTGCGGCGACTCGTTCAGCTGAGCCCGCCGGCGCCGCCGGCCGATGGCTCCGGGTGAGAGACCACCTCGCCGGCGCGCTGCTCGACCAGGACTCGGCCTCCCTTCCGCTTCGGATGGGAGGCCGAGTCCTGTCGGGTCGGGGGATCAGGTGAAGTCGTCGATCCCGTCGACCAGCTGCACGGCCGCCGGGGGGACGTCGATGTCCCGGTGCGGGAGGACCGCGTGGTGAGCCGGGTGGACGTCGAGGTGGACCTCGGCGGCCTCGAGGGCCAGCTCGTGGACGCTTCCGTTGTCGAGCCCCTCGAGCGGGCCGACCTCGGTGGTGGGGTCGCCGGGCATGGGGACCACGCTAGGGCCCGACCGGGGCCGGGACAAGAGCGCCGGCCCCCCGCGAGGTGACGCGCATCGCGGCGTCAGGAGGCCTGCGATCGGCGCAGGCCGCGCCCGACGAGCAGTCCGCCGGTGAGGACGATGACGAGCGGGCCGAACCAGTAGGCGGTGATGCCCGCCGCGACGAGGGCCCACGTGCCGGCGATGAGGACGAGCACGCCGACGGCGCCCACCCAGTCGTCGCCGATGACGAAGCCGTACCAGAACCGGCCGAACGCGACGGTCCAGGACCAGAGCCGTTCCATCAGGCGGCCTCCTTCCGCTCCGAGCTGCTTTGTGCGTCGTCCGCTCCGGACCCGGCCGTGGCCGAGGAGGCCGGAGCCGGCCCGATGAGGCCACGGCGGGCCAGGCCGGCGAGGGCGAACGTCGCCGCGAGATAGACCGCATACAGGCCCAGGATGCTGAGCCGCTCACCGGGCCAGGAGACGCCGAGCCCCTCCATGGCCCAGAACGTCCCGAACGTGCTGAGCAGGCCGCCGACGCCGAACTTCAGAACGCGCCCGGGCACCTTCTCGAGCGAGCCGACGGCGAGGGCACCGATGACGCCGACGATGACGAATGCCGCACCGGCGCCGACGTACGCGGGCAGGTAGTCGCTCGAGGTGCCGCCGGATCCGGCCCCGAACGCGATGACGATGAAGGCGACCTCGAGCCCCTCGAGGAGGACGCCCTTGAACGCGAGGAGCCAGGCGGTCCAGTCCATGCCTCCGCCGGAGCCGTCGGAGGGTTCGACCTCGTCCTCCTCCTCGCCGCCGCCGGTGAAGCCGTCGGCGGCGACGCCGAGGACCCCCTTGGTCAGCCATTGGAGGCCGAAGGTGAGCAGCAGCGCGCCGATGACGACGCGGAGGGTGTCGATGGGCACGAGGCTGAGGGCTTGGCCGAGGCCGGCGACGATGCCGACGAGCAAGACGAGACCGCTGCCGGCGCCGATGAGGGTCGAGCGCCAGCCGCGGGCCACCCCGACGCCGACGACGATGATCACCATCTCGATGACCTCGACGGAGCAGGCGACGAAGGACCCGATGAGGACGGGCCCGAGGAGGGATGCCGTCATGGTTCGGTCCTTTCTGGAAGCGGGCGGGTGGGCAGGGCCGAGCACCGGACGGCGGGAACCGGCCGGCGGCGCGACAAAGGGCCACCGATCCCCGGCAGCCCTCCACCCGATCCCCTACCCGATGTCCGCCGGCGTACCCGGTGAACCCCGGGCCGGAGGACGGCCCGCCGCGTCGGGACCGCCCGGACGGGTAGGTTGCCCCCGTGCGCATCGCAGTCACCGGATCCATCGCCACCGACCACCTCATGACCTTCCGCGGCCGCTTCGCGGACTCCCTCGTCGTCGAGCAGCTCGACAAGATCTCGGTCTCCTTCCTCGCCGAGAGCCTGGAGATCCGCCGCGGCGGCGTCGCCCCGAACATCTGCTTCGGGATGGCGGCCCTCGGCCAGCGACCCCTCCTCGTCGGCGCCGCGGGGGAGGACTTCGAGGACTACCGCAGCTGGCTGACC
Organism: uncultured Actinomycetota bacterium; assembly: GCA_963728395.1. GTDB lineage: Bacteria > Actinomycetota > Actinomycetes > Actinomycetales > Dermatophilaceae > CAVSJJ01. The sequence continues at coordinate 714,122 of CAVSJJ010000003.1, read as the reverse complement.
CGGCACGGCGTCGACTGCGACCACGTCCGCATCTCCGACACCAGGCACACCGCCCGGTTCGTCTGCACGACCGACGACGACATGGCGCAGATGGCGACCTTCTACGCCGGCGCCATGGCCGAGGCCCGGATGATCGAGCTCGGCCCGATCGTCGGCGCCGACGGCCTGGACTACGTGCTCGTCGGCGCGAACGACCCGGAGGCGATGCTCCGGCACACCGACGAATGCCGCTCCCGGGGGATCGCCTTCATCGCCGACCCCTCCCAGCAGCTGGCCTTCGCCGACGGGCCGTTCATCCGCCGGCTCGTCGACGGCGCGGAGTACCTCTTCACGAACGAGTACGAGTCGCACCTCACCGAGTCCAAGACGGGCTGGACGGCCGCAGACATCGCCGACCGGGTGACGACGCGAGTCATCACGAAGGGCAAGGACGGCGCCGTCGTCCTCTCCCGGGGCGCCGAGCCCATCCACGTGCCGGTGGCCGGCGAGGTCCCCCGGGTCGACCCGACCGGGGTCGGGGACGCCTTCCGGGGCGGGTTCCTCACCGGGCTGGCGGCCGGACTGGACCACGAGCGGTGTGCCCAGGTCGGCTCGGTGCTGGCCGCCTATGTCCTCGAGACCGTCGGCCCCCAGGAGTACACGCTGACCCAGACCGGCTTCCTCGACCGGCTGGCCGCGGCCTACGGGGACGAGGCCGCCGCCCAGATCGGGCCCCACATCTCCTGCGCGGCCCCGTGACCCGCCCGTACCCGGCCCCGGGGTGAGCCGGGTCCCCTACCCGCCCGTCGAGCCGGAGCCGACGGTGTGGGACCTCGCCGCGATGCCGCAGGCCCCGGGGGAGGACCTCGTCGGGCTGGGAGGCGACCTCGAGCCCGGCACCCTGCTCGCGGCATACCGCTGCGGGCTGTTCCCGATGGGCGTCGGCGACGTCGGCCGGAGCCCGCTCGGCTGGTGGTCGCCGCACGAGCGCGGCGTCCTGCCCCCCGGCGCGCTGCGGGTCTCCCGGTCGCTGCGCCGGTCGGTGCGCCGGTTCGAGGTCCGCGTCGACACCGCCCTGGCGGAGGTCATCGACCGGTGTGCCGACCTCGACCGGCCGGGCGGGTGGATCAGCGGCGACATCGCCGCCGCGTACCGCCGCCTCCACGAGCTCGGCTGGGTGCACAGCGTCGAGACCTGGCAGGAGGGCCGGCTCGTCGGCGGCCTCTACGGCGTGTCTGTCGGCGGCCTGTTCGCCGGGGAGTCGATGTTCCACACGGTCACCGACGCCTCGAAGGTGGCCCTCGTCGGCCTCGTCGAGCGGTTCTTCGCGGACGGTGACCCACGCCGGCTCGTCGACACTCAGTGGTCCACACCGCATCTCGCCTCACTCGGCGTCCTCGCCCGGCCCCGGCACGCCTACCGGGCGGCCCTCGCCGAGGCCCTGCTCGCGCCGCAGGTCGACCTCACGTCCGACCGGTAGCCGGCCGCCGCTACCGGCGCACGTTCGCCACGCGAGCGCGCACCGCGGCCACGGCGTCGCCGAGCTGCGCGCACAGCCGCTCCACGCCCGACTCGAGCTCCGGCATCACCGCGCGCACCGGCAGCGAGACGCGGATGTTGCCCGGACTCGGTGCTCCGGGGCGGTCGCGGCCGAGGGCGATGAGGACGTGGCTGGGGTGCAGCGGGCTGGCCGAGCAGGCCGACCCGGAGGCCACCGCGAGGCCGCGGCGGTCCAGCTCCTCGGCGAGCAGCTCGCCGTCGAGCCCGTCGACGACGAGGCTGACGACGTGCGGAAGGCGCCCGTGGGGGTCGCCGACCACCTCGACCCCGTCGGTCGCGGCGGCCGCGGCCCGGATCCGGTCGACGAGGGCGCGGGCGGCCGGCTCCTCCGCGGCGCGCTCCGCCGCGACCTGGCGCCATGCCTCCGCGGCGGCGAGGGCCACCGGCACCCAGGGGCCGCTGAGGGACCGGCCCAGCTCGCCCTCACGGGACGGTCCGGGGAGGGCGAACCGGGTCCCGGTCCGCACGGCCAACAAGCCGAGCGGGGGACCGGAGAAGGAGGAGGCGTCGCCGGCCAGCGCGTCGAACGCCGCCGGGGCCTCGACCCGGCCGAGCGACGCGCTCGCGTCGACGAGCAGCGGTATGCCGGCGCCCCGGGTCGCCTCGTGGACGGCCGTCAGCGGCTGAAGGGTGCCCACCTCGCCGTTGGCGTGCTGGAGGGCGGCGGCGACGACGCCGGGCGCGCGCACGGCCGCGGCGAAGGCATCGACGTCGACCCGGCCGACCTCGTCGACGGGCACGATGTCCACCGGCTCGGCGAGCTGGACGACCTCGAGCTCGACCGCGGACGCGACGACGACGTCGCCGACGCGGCGGCGCGGGTGGCGCAGGCCGAGGAGGGCGAGGGCCAGCGCCTCGGGCCCGATGGGGTGGAAGGACAGCTCGTCGGGGCGGACGTGGAGCCCCTCCGCGAGGATCTCGTGGGCCTGGTCGAGCAGACGGCGGGCCCGCCGTCCCTCGGCATGGACCCGGCGCGGATCCGCCCAACCGGCATCGACGGCCGCCAGGAGGGTGTCCCGGGCTGCCGGATGGAGCGGGGCCCGCACCGCGTCGAGCAGGACACGGTCCGCAGCGGTACCCCCACGGGTATCGGCGGGCCGCGGGGCGGAGGGGGAGGACGGTGCTGGTGGGACGGTGGAAGCCACGCTCGACCGTACCGCGACCCTGCGCTGTGAACTGCGTCTCAGTGCAGTAGGGTGATGCCACTCGATGCCCAGGGACAGGAAAGGGTGCACCGGTGCCTCAGCACACCCTCTCGCGGCCATCCTCTCGCCGCCGTCGTGCGGTGACGTGGAGCCTGCTCGCCGTGAGCGCAGCCGTCGCGCTGTCGGGATGCCAGTACAAGCTCAGTGACGGCTTCCTGCCGCACGGCGTCACCGAGGAGGCCGCCCGGGTTCGGACCCTGTGGGTCGGCGCCTGGATCGCCCTGCTCGCCGTCGGCGTGCTCGTGTGGGGTCTGATCCTCTGGGCGATCGTCGCCTACCGCCGCAGGCAGGACGACGACGAGCTGCCGGTGCAGGTCCGCTACAACATCCCGATCGAGATCCTCTACACCGTCGCCCCGGTGCTGATGATCGTCGTCTTCTTCTTCTACACCGCCCGGGACGAGTCCGCCCTGCGCGACGTGAGCAAGGCGCCCGACGTGACCGTCAACGTCATCGGCAAGCAGTGGAGCTGGGACTTCAACTACGTGGATGCGAACGTCCACGAGGCCGGCACCCAGGCGATCCTCACCGGGCAGCCCGACGCCGAGAAGTCGATCCCCACCCTGTACCTGCCGGTCAACAAGCGGGTCGAGTTCGTCCTCACCGCCCGGGACGTCATCCACTCCTTCTGGGTCCCGGCGTTCCTCGACAAGATGGACATGATCCCCGGCCGGGTCAACCGGTTCCAGGTGACGCCGAACGAGGAGGGCACCTTCAAGGGCAAGTGCGCCGAGCTGTGCGGCGCCTACCACTCGCACATGCTCTTCAACGTCAAGGTCGTCTCCCAGGCCGAGTTCGACCAGCACATGGCCGACCTGAGGGCCCAGGGTCAGGGCGGTCTCCTCCCGAACAGCCTCAGCCGGGAGCAGCTCATGCCGAGCCAGCGCAACCTTGTCCCGAGCAACGCGAGGAACTGACGATGAGCGCAGCGACTGACACGACGATGCTCCGGACGGCGGACGCGCCGCCGACCCGCCGCGTCGCCAAGGGGTCGACGGTCGTGAAGTGGATGACGACGACCGACCACAAGGTCATCGGCAACCTCTACTTCATCACCTCGTTCGTCTGGTTCCTCCTCGGCGGGCTCATGGCCCTGCTCATCCGGGCCGAGCTGGCCTCGCCGGGGCTGCAGATCGTCGACAACCCCGAGCAGTACAACCAGCTGTTCACCATGCACGGCACGATCATGCTGCTGCTCTTCGCGACGCCCCTGTTCGCCGGCTTCGCCAACGCGCTCATGCCGCTGCAGATCGGCGCGCCGGACGTGTCGTTCCCCCGGCTCAACATGTTCGCCTACTGGTTGTACGTCTTCGGCGGTCTCATCGCGGCCGCCGGCTTCCTCAGCCCGGGTGGGGCCGCGGCGTTCGGCTGGACCGCCTACGCCCCGCTGTCGAACGCCGTCAACAGCCCGGGGATCGGTGGCGACCTGTGGGTCTTCGGGCTCGCGCTCGGTGGCTTCGGCACGATCCTCGGAGCGGTCAACTTCATCACGACGATCCTCACGATGCGCGCCCCCGGCATGACGATGTTCCGGATGCCCATCTTCACCTGGACCGTGCTCATCACCTCGATCCTCGTGCTGCTGGTGTTCCCGGCGCTCGCGGCGGCGCTGTTCGCCCTCGGCGCGGACCGCAAGTTCGGGGCGCACATCTTCGACTCGGCCAATGGCGGCGCCATCCTCTGGCAGCACATCTTCTGGTTCTTCGGCCATCCCGAGGTCTACGTCATCGCCCTGCCGTTCTTCGGCATCATCTCCGAGGTCATCCCGGTCTTCTCCCGCAAGCCGATCTTCGGCTACAAGACCCTCGTCTACGCGACGATCGCCATCGCGGCCCTCTCGGTCAGCGTGTGGGCCCACCACATGTACGTGACCGGGCAGGTCCTGTTGCCCTTCTTCGCGATCATGACGATGTTGATCGCCGTGCCGACCGGGGTGAAGTTCTTCAACTGGATCGGCACGATGTGGGGCGGCAAGGTCGTCATGGACACGCCGATGCTGTGGGCGGTCGGCTTCCTCACCACGTTCCTCTTCGGCGGCCTGACCGGCGTCATCCTCGCCAGCCCCGCCCTGGACTTCCAGATCTCCGACACCTACTTCGTCGTCGCGCACTTCCACTACACCGTCTTCGGCACCGTCGTGTTCGCGATGTTCGCCGGCTACTACTTCTGGTGGCCCAAGCTGACCGGCCGGATGCTCGACGAGCGGCTGGGGAAGATCCACTTCTGGCTCACCTTCATCGGCTTCCACACGACCTTCCTCGTCCAGCACCTGCTGGGCATGTGGAACATGCCGCGCCGCTACGCGGACTATCTGCCCTCGGACGGGCTGACCCTCGGCAACCGCATCTCGACGGTCGGCGCCTTCATCCTCGGCTCCTCCATGCTGCCGTTCCTGTACAACGTGTGGAAGACGTGGCGGACCGCGCCCCGTGTCGATACCGACGACCCGTGGGGCTACGGCGCGAGCCTGGAGTGGGCGACCTCCTGCCCGCCCCCACGGCACAACTTCGACTCCATCCCGCGGATCCGCTCCGAACGACCCGCCTTCGACCTGCACCACCCCGAGGTCGCCCCCCCCGGCATCCACCCCGGGAACCGGGTCGTCGAGGCACTCGGTGCCGCCGACCTCGGCGAGTCCGCGATGGCCACGCCCGAGAACAAGGAGAGCTGACCGATGAAGGCCTTCGAGCGGATCGCCCTGCTCATCGGGATCTTCGCCGTCGTGATGGGCACGATCTACGGTGCCTGGAACCGCTGGTCCGAGCCGGTCGGGCCCACCGCGTTCTACCTCTCGGCCGCCCTCGGCTTCATGCTCGCGTTCTATCTCTGGGTCACCCGACGCAAGATGGGCTCGATCCCCGAGGACGACCCGCTCGGCGAGATCGAGGACATCCAGGGCGACTACGGCTTCTTCAGCCCGCACAGCTGGTGGCCCCTCTTCCTGGCCGGCTCGGCCGCGATCATGTTCCTCGGGCTCGCCGTCGGCTGGTGGCTGTTCATGATCGGCGTGTTCGTGGCGGTTCCCGCCCTCATCGGCTGGACGTTCGAGTACTGGAAGGGCCCGCACGCCCTCTGAGCCGGGACCACGCCCGCTCGGCGGGTGCGCGACCGGTGGCGGCCGTTCGCCGTCTGGTGATGTCGAGCACGCGCCGTAGCGTGTCGTAAACTGGTGGGTGGGTCGCTCGGTACCCCGCGCCCGCGGTCCGCGAGGCGCGTCTCCCATCCCCCAGGGGGTCCCTACGTGCGTCGGTCGCTGTCTCATCGCCTGGTGATCTCCGGTGCGATCACCCTTGCCGTCGGTTCCGCCCTCGCCCTGTCCGGGTGCGACGGGATGACCGTGTCGGCGGCGAAGGGCGAGACCATCGGCGCCTCCGCGAGCCCGACGCCCACCCCGACCCCGCCGCGGCTGACCATCACCCCCTCCGACGGGTCCCAGGCCGTGTCGCCGCAGACAAGGGTCGAGGTCACCCCCGACGTCGGCACCTTGGACTCGGTCGTCGTCAAGGACGGCCAGGGCGCCCAGGTCGACGGGACGACGACCAAGGATGGCGGCTGGATCGCCTCCCGCTACCTGCGTCCCAACGCGACCTACACCGTCACCGCGACCGCTCACGGCTCGGACGGCTCGCCGACGACGACGACGAGCCAGTTCCGCACGGCCAAGCCGGCCATCGACGCGACGTACCACATCGTCTACGACGGGATGACCGTCGGTGTCGGCATGCCGGTCAGCATCCAGTTCGACTCGGCAGTCCAGACCAAGAAGATGCGGGCCGAGGTCCAACAGCTCGTCAGCGTGACCAGCGTCCCGGCCCAGCAGGGGTCCTGGGGGTGGCTCGACAACCGCCAGCTGATGTTCCGGCCCAAGAGCTACTGGAAGGCCGGCACGAAGGTGACGGTCCAGGCCCCGATCGCCGGGGTGCAGACCGGCGACGGCAAGTTCGTCGGCAAGGACGCGACCGGCGGCTTCACGGTGGGCTCGAAGATCGTCAGCACGGTCGACATCCGGTCGCACATGATGACCGTCCGCAAGGACGGTGTCGTCCTGCGGACCGTCCCGGTCAGCACCGGCCGTCCGGGGCCCTCCACGGAGACCCGGTCCGGCGTCAAGGTCATCATCGAGAAGCAGCCGCACATCGTCATGGACTCCTCCACGGTCGGGATCCCCAAGGGCTCGCCCGACTACTACCGGACCGACACGAACTGGGACCTGCGGGTCACCTGGACCGGCGAGTTCCTCCACTCCGCGCCGTGGTCGGTCGGGGCCCAGGGCAACACGAACGTCTCGCACGGCTGCACCAACCTCTCGCCGTCGAACGCGAAGTGGATGTACGACCTGTCCAAGGTCGGCGACGTCGTCAAGTTCGTCGGGTCCAACCGGATCTTCAAGCCGACCGAGGGCATCGGGGTCTGGCAGTACTCCTGGGCCCAGTGGCGCAACCAGAGCGCCCTGACCTGACGATGCCGGCGGGGCCCATCCGCCGGTCCTATCCCCAGCCGAGCTCGTGCAGCCGGACGTCGTCGATGCCGAAGAAGTGCGCGATCTCGTGGACGATCGTGATGGCTACCTCGTCCCGCAGCTCCTCGTCGTCCAGACACATCCGGCACAGCGGTCCGCGGTAGAGCGTGATCCGATCGGGGAGCGCCCCCATCTCCCAGCCGCCGTCCCGCTCGGTGACCGGCGTCCCCTCGTAGATCCCGAGTAGGTCCGGCTCGTCGGGTGGCGGCTCGTCCTCGACGAGGAAGACGACATTGTCGAGCAGCCGCAGCAGCGGCTGGGGCACCTCGTCGAGTGCCTCACCGACGAGGTCCTCGAACCGGGCGCGACCCATCTCCACCACGACGGACAGCCTGCCATGATGACCGGGTGCGCATCACCATCCGGGTGCGGCCCGGGGCCGCTCGCCCCGCCGTTGGCGGGCGCTACGGAACGGGTTGCCAGAGCGCACTCGTCGTCGCGGTGAGCGACCGGGCCGTCGACGGCGCCGCCACCCGGGCGGCCCTGCGGTCGGTGGCCGCGGCCTTCGGTGTCTCCCACCGCGACGTCCGGCTCGTCTCCGGCGCCCGCTCGCGCACGAAGATCCTCGAGATCCCCGACGAGGCGTTCGGCGGCCCCGGCCCGGCCCGCGCCGCCCTGGAGCGCCTGCTCGGCGACTGACGGCCGGGCCGACCGACCGGCCCGGAATGCGGCTCAGTGCTGGCCGGCGCGCTCCCCGGAGTCGAGCGCCGGACGCTCCTGCGACTCGAGTGCCTCGGCCGCGTGACCGTCGTGGTGGGCGGCGGCGAGCTCGGCCGGGGTGACCGGGTTGACGGCGTCCTTGAAGTAGAAGTGCGACAGCCGGGCCCGGACCCGGTCCTTGCGGGCCGTGGGACTGGCCACGCCGTTCTCGTCGACCTCCTGGGTCAGCTCGAGGGGGGCGACGACGTCGTGCTGGACCAGGACCCACCGGGTGTCCGGGTCGATCGCCTCGTGCCGCTCGAAGAACCGGCCGTCCGGGGTGCGGATGATCGTGCCGGTCTCGCGTGCGTGGAGTACGAGGTCCCGGTCGCGCCGCTGCAGGCTGAGCGCGATCCGTTTCGTCACCCAGAACGCGACGACCGGGAGGATGAACAGCCCGAACTGGAAGAAGTGGGTGATGTCGTTGATCGACAGGCCGAGCTTGATGGCGATGATGTCGTTCGCGGCCGCGAACATACACACCCCGTATGCCGTGATGGCTGCGGCGCCGAGCCCGGTCCGGACCGGGGCGTTGCGGGGCCGGTCGAGGATGTGGTGCTCCCGGGTGTCGCCGGTCACCCAGCGTTCGAGGAACGGATAGACCCCGAGCAGGGTGTACATGAACGGGATGAGCCCGAGGGCCGGCAGGGCCACGTTGAGGCTGAGGGTGACCCCGAGGAAGGTGAACTCCAGCCAGTTCGGGGTGATCCGCAACCCGCCGTCGGCGAAGCCCATGTACCAGTCCGGCTGGGAGCCCGCGGTGACCGGGGAGGGGTCGTACGGGCCGTAGTTCCAGATGGGGTTGATCTGGATGATCGCCGCCATGAGGGCGATGACGCCGAAGACGATGAAGAAGAACCCGCCGGCCTTGGCGGCATACACCGGCATCATCGGGAAGCCGACGACGTTCTTGTTCGTCCGGCCCGGTCCCGGGTACTGCGTGTGCTTCTGGATGAACACGAGGCCGATGTGCGCGGTGAACAGGCCGATGAGGGCCGCCGGAATGAGCAGGACGTGCGCCGAGTACAGGCGCGGGATGATCTCGTGCCCCGGGAAGGCCCCGCCGAAGATGAAGAACGCCATGTAGGAGCCGATGACCGGCGTGGACTGGACGAAGGCCTCCATGACCCGCAGGCCGGTGCCGGAGAGCAGGTCGTCGGGCAGGGAGTACCCGGCGAACCCCTCCACGATGGCGAGGAGGGACAGCAGGGTGCCGATGACCCAGTTGATCTCACGCGGCTTGCGGAACGCGCCGGTGAAGAAGACCCGGAACATGTGCACGCTGAGACCGACGATGAAGATCAGCGCGGCCCAGTGATGGATCTGCCGGATGATGAGGCCGCCGCGGACGTCGAAGGAGATGTCGAGGGTCGAGGCGTAGGCCTGGGACACCTCGACGCCCTTGAGCGGGACGAAGGATCCGTTGTAGACCGTCTCGCCGGTGCTGGGGACGAACCAGAAGGTGAGGAAGACCCCCGTCACCAGGCAGATGATCATCGAGTACATCGCGATCTCGCCGAGCATGAACGACCAGTGGTCCGGGAAGACCTTGCGCAGCAGCGACGGCATCGCCTTGCCGGCACCGGTGCGGTCGTCGACCCAACCGGCCAGCCCGCCGATCCGGCGCGCACCGGCACTCGGGGGCGTGGTCGCGGGGGTGTCGCCGTCGCGCAGGGCGTCGGCGGGGCGGTGGCTCGAGGTGCTCATCCGCGCTCCCAGAAGCTCGGGCCGACCGCTTCACGGAACGGCTGGGCGGAGACGAGGTACCCCTCGTCGTCGACGGTGATCTTCAGCTGCGGCAGGGCCCGGTCGGCCGGCCCGAAGATCACCCGGCAGTCGTCCGTCACGTCGAAGGTGGACTGGTGGCAGGGGCAGAGCAGATGGTGGGTCGTCTGCTCGTAGAGCCCGACCGGGCAGCCCGCGTGGGTGCAGATCTTCGAGTACGCGACGATCCCCTCGTAGCCCCAGTCCCGCTCCTTCGGGGACGTGATGATGTCGGGGTCGAGCCGCATGAGCAGGACGGCGGCCTTGGCCTTCTCCTCCAGGACGTTCTCCGGGAGCTCGAGCAGGCCCTCGGGCAGGACGTGGTAGACCGAGCCGATCGTCACGTCGGACGCCTTGATCGGGGTGTTCTCCGGGTCGCGCATGAGCCGCAGCGGCTTGAAGTGCGGGTCGTCGCCCGGCAGCGAGGGGCCGCCGTTCCAGAAGGTGAGCGACAGGCTCTTCTTCGGGGTCGGCCCGAGCCCGCCGACGACCTGGACGACGAGGGGCAGGGCGAAGAGCCCGAGCGCGCCGCCGAGGGTGTACTTGATGAGCGGCCGACGGGTCAGCTGGCTGGCGGAGCCGCCCTGCGTCATCGCCGAGACGACCTCGGAGCGCTCCTCGTCCGAGGAGCGCATGTCGTGGCGGTACTCGATGACCTCGTGGTCGGGCATGAGCGTCTTGGCCCAGTGGACCGCTCCGAAACCGATGCCGAGCAGGCTGAGAGCCAGGCCCACGCCGAGGACGACGTGCAGCGAGTTGACGTCGCCGATGCTGGGGACGAAGACGCTCGCGTCGATCGGGATGGCGAAGTAGGCGACGAGGAAGACGAGGGTCCCGACGATCGACAGCGCGAACAGGCTCGCCACCTGACGTTCGGCTCGGCGCGCCCCGGCGTCGCTGAGGTCGCTCAGCCGCGGCTGGTGCGGCGGGAGGCCCGGGTTCTCGAACTTCTCGAGCTCACCACCCGGCCCCGTCTTGGGGACGACGACGTCGATCTCGCTGCTCGTGGAGTCCTGCTCGTTCATGCGGTGCGGTTCCCTGTCCTTGTGCGGGTGGGCGGGGTCAGGCGGCCTTGTTGCCGAGCCAGACGGCGGTGCCGATGAGGATGCCGAGGCCGAAGACCCAGGCGACGAGGCCCTCCGGGACCGGTCCGAGGGAGCCCAGCCGCATGCCGCCGGCGCTGGGGGAGTCCTGGACGGCCTTGAGGTAGGCGATGACGTCGCGCTTGTCCTCGGGCTTGATGTTCTGGTCGTTGAAGACGGGCATGCTCTGCGGGCCGGTCTCCATCGCCTCGTAGATGTGCCGGGGGTCGACGCCGAACAGCGACGGGGCCTCCTTGCCCCGGGTCAGCGCGCCACCGGCACCGGCCGAGTTGTGGCACATGGCGCAGTTGACCCGGAAGATCTCACCGCCGCGAGCGGGGTCGCCCTTCGTCGGGTCGACGGCCTCCTCGCTCGGCACGGTCGGCCCGGGAGCGAGTGAGTCGACATAGGCGCCGATGGCGGCGATCTGGGCGGCGGAGAACTGGACCTTCTGCTTGGCCTGGGCCTGGACACCCGGGGCGGCCATCGGCATCCGTCCGGTGCCCATCTGGAAGTCGACCGAGGCCGAGCCGACGCCGGCGAGGGACGGGCCCGCGATCCCGGAGCCGTCACCGGTCGGGTGGCCCTGGGCGTGCAGCCCGTGGCACGTCGCGCAGTTGGCGACGAACAGCTGCTTGCCCTGGCTCACCTGGTCGGCGCTCACGGTGGCGGCCTCGGCGGCCTTGGGCGCCAGGGCGGCATACGCGGCGCCGGTGATGAACAGCGCGAGCATGATGAGGACGGCGATGGCTGCCGGGTGGCGGCGACGCGCTGCCAAAGCGTTCACGGCTGGGGTTCCTGTCGTCAGTCGGGTCGGTCCGGGCAGTCGGGGCGCGCTTACTGGAGCAGGTAGATCATGGAGAACAGGACGATCCACACGACGTCGACGAAGTGCCAGTAGTAGGACGTGACGACCGCGCCGGTGGCCTGCGCGTGGGTGTACCGCTTCGTCGTGAACGTCCGGCCGATGATGAGCAGGAAGGCAATGAGTCCGCCGGTGACGTGAAGGGCGTGGAAGCCGGTGGAGAGGTAGAAGATCGAGCCGTAGGGGTCCGAGGAGAGGGTGATGCCCTCGGCGGTCATGTTGGCGTACTCCATCACCTGGCCGGAGACGAAGACCGCCCCGAAGACGTAGGTGAGCACGTACCACTCCCGCATGCCCCAGCCGGCGATGTTGAGGAGCGGGCCGCTGCGGGCGACCTTGCCGTGCTCGGCCTGGCGGACGCCGAGCTGGCACCACACGGAGGAGATGACGAGGATGAGGGTGTTGACGGCGGCGTACGGCACCTCGAGGGACTTCGTCCGCTCGCTCCACAGCGCCGTCTCGTGACCGCGGATGGTGAAGTAGAAGGCGAACAGCGCCGCGAAGAACATCAGCTCGCTCGACAGCCACACCATGGTGCCGACGGCCACCATGTTCGGTCGGGTCGCCGGGCCGTGCCCGGGGATGCTCGGGACGGGCCGTCCGGGCCGGTTCTCTACAGTCGATGCAGTCGCCACGGGCGCCATTATGTCGGCAAACGCGGCCGCCCGCTGCGCCGACTCGAGGGTTTTTTCACCTGGTGGGCGTCCCGGTGCGGCGAGGGGCGCCGGTGCGCGACCCGCCGAGCGGCCCGCCACGCCGTGTGATATGGGGCACGAAAAGGCCATGATCTTCGTCACGACGGGGTGTCCGGCCCGCCGGCCGCCGCACCGCATCCGGCCGGGCCTGGCCCCCCGGTACGATGCCCGCATGACCTCCGCGCACGATCCGGCCGCCTCCACCGCCACCCCCGCGCCCGAGGGCGCCGCCACCGTGCGCCGGGTGTCGGTGCTGCTCTACAGCGACGACATCACGACCCGTGACGCCGTCCGCGCGGCCGTCGGCCGCCGCCCCGCGCGCGACGTCGAGGTGACCCGCTGGCACGAGTGCGCGACGGCCCCGGCCGTCATCGAGGCCGCCGACGCGGGGGGCTACGACCTGTTCGTCCTCGACGGCGAGGCCGTGCCGACCGGGGGCCTCGGGCTGGCCCGGCAGCTGAAGAACGAGATCTTCCAGTGCCCGCCGATCCTCGTCCTCACCGGCCGGCCGCAGGATGCCTGGCTGGCCGGCTGGTCGCTGGCCGACGAGGCGGTGCCGCACCCGCTGGATCCCGCCGCCCTGGCCGATGCCGTGTCCCGGCTGGCCCGGCTGCGCACCCCGGTCGGCTGATCGATGCCCGGGGCGGACCCGGCCGCCACGTCGTGGCCGGACGTGCTGACCACCCTGTTGCGGGGCGACGACCTCGACCTGCCGACGTCGCGCTGGGCGATGGAGCAGATCATGGCGGGGGACTCCCACCCGGTCCAGGTCGCGGCCTTCCTCGTCGCGCTGCGGGCCAAGGGAGAGTCGGTCGCCGAGCTGCGCGGGCTCGCGGACGTCATGCTCGAGCACGCCAACGCGATCGACGTCGACGGTCCGACGATCGACGTCGTCGGGACCGGCGGCGACCGGCAGCACACGGTCAACATCTCGACGATGTCCGCCATCGTCGTCGCGGGAGCGGGCGTGCGCGTCGTCAAGCACGGCAACCGAGCCGCGTCGTCCAAGTCCGGCTCGGCCGACGTCCTCGAGGCCCTCGGCCTCGACCTGCGGCTCCCGCCGGCACGGGTGGCCGAGGTCGCGAGGGAGGCCGGCATCACGTTCTGCTTCGCCCAGACCTTCCACCCCGCGATGCGGCACGCCGCGGAGGCCCGCGGCAACCTCGGGATCCCCACCGCGTTCAACGTGCTCGGCCCGCTGACCAACCCCGCCCGGCCCACGTATGCCGCGGTCGGGGTCGCCGACGAGCGCCTCGCCCCGCTCATCGCCGGCGTCTTCGCCGACCGGGGGAGCGCCGCGGCCGTGTTCCGCGGGGACGACGGGCTCGACGAGGTGACGACCGCGACGACGACCCGGCTGTGGTGGGTGCGCGACGGGGCCGTGACCGAGGCCGTCCTCGACCCCGAGGACCTCGGCGTGAGCCGTCATCCGCTCGAGACGCTCCGCGGCGACGACGCGTCGTTCAACGCCGCGGTGGCCACCCGGCTGTTCGACGGGGAGCGCTCGCCGGTCCGGGACGCGGTCCTGCTCAATGCCGGGGTGGCGCTGGCCGTCGCCGCGGGTGCCGACGGAACCGGAGAGGACGACGTCCTCGCGGCGATCCGCGACGGCATGGACCGGGCCGCGGAGTCGATCGACACCGGCGCGGCCGGCCGGAGCCTCCAGGCCTGGATCGCGGCGACGACGGCCTGAACCCGGCGCCGCGGGACGGACGGCCCGGTCAGCCCTCGAGGCCGAGGCTGAATGCCGCCTCGAGATCGTGCCGGGAGTAGGTGCGGAAGGCGATGTGGGTGGCCGTCGCGGTGACGCCCAGCACCTTGTTGAGCCGGTCGGCGATGACGTCGGCGAGCTGTTCGTGCTCGCGGACCCGGACGATGGCGATGAGGTCGGCGTCGCCGGCGACGGAGTAGACCTCGCTCACCCCGTCGAGCTCGGCGATCTCCTGGGCCACCTCGGGGATCCGGTCGACGTCGGCGGAGATGAGGACGATGGCGGTGATCACCGGCCCAGCCTAGGCGGTCAGCGCCCCGGCGGCCCCGCGCACCGGACAGGTCCACGCCCCGTCGACGTCGACGACCCGCACCCCCGGGGCCTCGAGCCAGCGCAGCACGGCGGTCGTCTCCTCCGGGGTCGCGGCCGAGGCGGGCGCGTGCGGAGCGCTCACCTGCTCGGCGCTGGCCCGGAGCGCGTCGACGTAGGGCATCGGGTCGGCGCCCCGCGGGGAGCGGGTCGAGCCGGCCAGCCGGCCGTGCCGGGCACAGACGATCTCCCAGCCGCCCGCCGCCGCGGGCCGGGCGGCGAGGAGCTCGGCGATCCGGGCGAGCGGGTCCATCCGCTGGGCGGCGGCGGCGCCCCTGACGAGGGCCGAGAGGCGGTCGCGGACCGCGCCCGCCTCCTCGAACCGCTCCTGCCCGGCGAGTGCCGTCATCCGCTCCCGCAGCGCGGCGACCGCCTCGGCCGGGTCGCCGCGCAGGAGGCGCTCCGCGCGGGCCGCGACCGCGGCATACTCCTCGACGCTCTGCGCGCCGGTGCACGGCGCGCCGCATCGCCCCATGTCGGCGAGGGCGCACGCCGCGCGGGGGCGGGTCGGCGAGAGGCGCTCGGTGCACTGGCGCAGCGGGAGAACGTCGTGGAGGGCCGCGACGGCGTCGTGCGCGGCGGATCGGGAGGAGAAGGGGCCGACGTAGGCCGCGCCGTCGCCGAGGACGGCCCGGACGACGGACAGCCGCGGGAACGGCTCGACGGTCAGCTTGACCCAGACCGCGCGCTCGGGCCGGGTGGACCGGCGGTTGTAGGGCGGCTTGTGCTCGGCGATGAGCCGGAGCTCGCGGACCTCCGCCTCGAGCGGCGTCGCGCAGACGACCGGGGTGACCGAGGCCGCGATCCGGACCATCTCGGCCATCCGGCGGCGCTGCTCGGAGGCGGTGAAGTACTGCCGGACCCGGGTGCGGATCGACACCGAGGTGCCGACGTAGAGGACCCGGCCGTGCGCGTCCTTGAAGAGGTAGACGCCGGGCTCGTCGGGCAGGCCGTCGGCGAGGTGGCGCTTGCGGCGGGTCGCGGCCGGGACCCGGGAGGAGTAGGCGGACAGCTCCTCGAGGGTGCGCACCCCGAGCGAGCCCACCCGGCCGATGAGCCCGTGCAGGACATCGACCGTGGCCCGCGCGTCGTGCAGCGCGCGGTGGTCGGGCGTCGTCCCGGCACCGAAGAGGACGGCGAGCGAGGCGAGCCGGTGGTTGGGCGCCTCGTCGCGGGTGACGAGCTGGCGGGCCAGGTGGACGGTGTCGAGGACCGGGTTGCCCGGCCACGGCGTCCCGACGGCCGCGGCCGCCGCCGTGAGGAAGGAGATGTCGAAGCGGGCGTTGTGGGCGACGAGGACGGCCCCGGCGGCGAACTCGAGGAAGGCCGGCAGCACGGTGTCGACCCGCGGCGCGCTCGCGACCATGGCGTCGGTGATGCCGGTGAGGACGCAGATGAAGGGCGGGATGGGGGTGCCGGGGTTGACGAGGGTCTGGAACTCGCCGAGCACCTCGCCGCCGCGCACCTTGACCGCCCCGATCTCGGTGATGGCCGAGTCGGCCGGGCTGCCGCCGGTCGTCTCGAGGTCGACGACGACGAACGTCACGTCGGCCAGCGGGGTGCCCAGGTCATCGAGTGTGCCCTGGACCATCCGCATGCCGATGACGCTAGGACGGCGGTCCGACAACGCCGGGGAGGCGCGCCCGGGCAGGGCTGTCGGTGGTCCTCGTTAGGTTCGGGACAGAACCGAAAGGGGTGATCCCATGGCCTCCCACGTGCACCACGACGGGTCGCTCGTCATCGACTGTGCGACGTGTCCCGTCCGCGAGCTGCGCTGTGCCGACTGCATGGTGCCGGCGCTGCGGGCCCTGCCCGAGCCGGGCCTCCCGCTCGACGCCGACGAGCGGGCCGCCGTCACCGGTCTGGTCCGGGCCGGACTGCTCAGCGCCGAGAGCGCCGCAGGCGCGCGGGTCCGGTCGACCCGGGTCGGGTCCGGCCCGGCTCGCGAGGCCGGTCGCGCCGTCGGCTAGATCGGCCGCTCAGCCGCCGTAGAGCTCCTCGACCTCGTCGCCGTAGTCGCGCATGACGACGGTGCGCTTGAGCTTGAGCGACGGGGTGAGGTGGCCGGACTCCTCGGTGAAGTCGGAATCGAGGATGGTGAACTTGCGGATCGACTCGGCCTTCGACACGGCGGTGTTGGCGTGGTCGACCGCCGACTGGATCTCGGCGAGGATCGTCTCGTTCGTCCGGGCCGCATCGGGGGCCAGCCGGCCGAGCCCGTGGTTGTCCGCCCAGGTCGGCAGCATCTCGGCGTCGAGGGTGACGAGTGCGGCGATGAACGGCTTGCCGTCCCCGACGACCATGCACTGTGAGATGAGCGGGTGGGCCCGGAGCCGGTCCTCGAGGACCGCGGGCGCGACGTTCTTGCCTCCGGCGGTGACGATGAGCTCCTTCTTGCGGCCGGTGATCCGGAGGAAGCCGTCGTCGTCGAGCTCGCCGATGTCGCCGGTGTGGAACCAGCCGTCCTTGACCGACTCCGCGGTGGCCCGCTCGTGGTGGTGGTAGCGGGCGAAGAGGTTCGTCCCGCGCAAGCACACCTCGCCGTCCTCGTCGATCCGGACCGTGACGCCCGGCAGCGGCAGCCCGACGGTCCCGATCTTCAGCCGTTGCGGGAGGTTGACCGTCGCCGGCGCCGTCGTCTCGGTGAGGCCGTAGCCCTCGAGGATCGTCACGCCGACCCCGCGGAAGAAGTGCCCGAGCCGAGTGCCGAGGGGGGCGCCGCCGGACACGGCATACTCGATCCGGCCTCCCATCGCGGCCCGGAGCTTGCGGTAGACGAGCGCGTCGAAGGCCGTGTGCTTCAGCCGCAGCCCGAGCGGGACGGTGCCGCGGTCGAGGGCCTCGGAGTAGGCGATCGCCGCGTGGGCCGCGGCGGCGAAGATCTTCCCCTTGCCCTCGCCCTCGGCCTTGGCCTCGCTCGAGTTGTAGATCTTCTCGAACACGCGGGGGACGGCGAGGACGAACGTCGGCTGGAAGCCGGCGAAGTCGGCGAGGAGGTTCTTGATGTCGTCCGAGTGGCCGAGGGTCGCACCGGACACGACGCAGAGCACCTCGATGAACCGGGCGAACACGTGGGCGAGCGGCAGGAACAGCAGGGTCGAGGCGCCGGGGCGCATGACGACGTCGGCGAGCTTCGCGGCGGTGTTCTCCGCGAGGTCGAGGAAGTTGCCGTGGGTCAGCTCGACTCCCTTCGGCCGACCGGTCGTCCCCGAGGTGTAGATGATCGTCGCGATGCTGTCGCGGGTGACCGCGCTCCGGGCGGCGTCGAGGTCGTCGTCGCCGACCTCGCCCGCCCGGCCGCGCAGCTCGTCGATCCCGCCCTCGTCGATGACCCAGACCTCGCGCAGCCCGGGGAGCCGGTCGCGGCCCTTCTCGACGGCGGCGAGGTGGCTCGAGGACTCGACGACGACGGCGACCGCGCCGGAGTCCTCGAGGATCCACTGGACCTGTTCGGGGGAGGAGGTCTCGTAGATCGGGACGGAGACCGCGCCGGCGGCCCACAGGGCGAAGTCGGTGAGGGTCCACTCGTAGCGGGTCCGGCTCATCAGCCCGACCGCCTCCCCGGGCCGCACGCCGGCGGCGAGCAGACCCTTGGCCAGCTCGCGGACCTCCTGGGCGAACCGGGCCGAGCTCAGCTGGGTCCATGCGCTGCCGGAGCGGACCGAGAAGGCCACCCGGTCGGCCTGCTCGGCGGCGCGGAGGTCGGGCACGTCGCCGAGGCTGAGCGCGGCGCCCGGCTCGACGACCACGGGGGTGCTCATCTCGTGCACGGTGTCTCCTTCGACGGCGGCGGCCGGGCGGGTATCGGGCCCGCCGTCTCGGGATCGGGCCGCGCGCTGCGCCACCACTCTAGGGCCCGCCGCGGGCCGGCGACAGCGACTGCCGGCCACGTCACGGCGCCGAGGTCGAGGACGTCGCGACGCCCGGCAGGGGGTAGCCTTCCGGCCATGTCCGACAGCACCCGGTCCAGCATCGAGATCGCCGCCGAACCGGGCGCGGTCCTCGACGTCATCGCCGACTTCGAGGCCTATCCGGAGTGGGCCGAGCAGGTCACCCGGGCGTCGATCCTCTCCGAGGACGGCGACGGCTGGGCGGACGAGGTCGAGTACACCCTCGACGCCGGCGCGGTGAAGGACACCTACGTCCTGAAGTACGACTGGGACATCGACGAGGACGGCACCGGCGTCGTCTCCTGGTCGCTCGTGCGGGCCAACGTCCTCAAGGCGCTCGACGGCAGCTACACGCTGCTCGCCCAGGGGGCGGGGACGTCGGTGACCTACCAACTCGAGGTCGACGTGAAGATCCCCATGCTCGGGATGCTCAAGCGCAAGGCCGAGAAGATCATCGTCGACACCGCCCTGAAGGAGCTGAAGAGGCGCGTCGAGTCCTGAGCGAATCTCCGACCGCGCCGACCCGCCGACGCCCGTGAGCGCCACCGCGCCGCTCGATCCGACGCCCACCGGGGCCGCCGTGCGGACCCGGGTCGTCCTCGTCACCGGCAAGGGCGGGGTCGGCAAGACGACGACGGCCGCCGCCCTGGCCGTCTCGGCCGCCCGGGACGGGCTGCGCACCCTCGTCATGTCGACAGACGTGGCCCACAGCCTGGGGGATGCGCTCGACATCCCTCTCTCGACGGCGACGACCTGGCACGAGACGACCGCCGTCGAGGAGCGGCTCAGCGCCCAGGCGGTCGGCGCCCACACCGGCGTCGAGGCCTCGTGGGACACCGTCCAGGCGTACCTGCTCCGCGTCCTGCAGTCGGTCGGCGTCGAGCCCGTCATCGCCGAGGAGCTGACCTCCTTGCCCGGGGCCGACGAGGTGAGCGCCCTGCTCGCCCTCGGCCACCAGGTGCGCTCGGGCGCCTGGGACCTCGTCGTCGTCGACTGTGCGCCGACGGCCGAGACGCTGCGGCTGCTCGCCCTTCCCGAGGTCCTCGGCTGGCACCTCGACCGGCTCCTGCCCGCCCAGCGCCGGATGCTCACCGCGCTGCGGCCCGCCGCCGCAGCGGCGACCGGCGTCCCCCTGCCGGGACCCGAGGTCCTCGCCGTCGTCACGGCCTGGCGCGAGCACATGGACCAGGTCCGCGCCCTGCTCACCTCGCCGTCGGCCAGCATCCGGCTCGTCGTCACCCCCGAGCGGGTCGTCATCGCCGAGGCCCGACGGGTCCTCACCGCGCTTTCGCTGTACGGCTACGCGGTCGACCAGGTCGTCGTCAACCGGGTCATCCCCGACGACGACGGCGACGCGTGGCGAGCCGCCTGGAACGCCGCCCAGGCCGAGGGGCTGGAGCTGATCCGCGAGTCGGTGCACGGCATACCGATCGTCACGGCGCCCTACCTCGCCGGCGAGCCGACCGGCGCCGACGACCTCGCGGCCCTGGCCGCCGCCGGACGCGCCGTCGACGGTGACCCACCCGCGCTGCTCACCCCCGTCGAGCCGCCGGGCATCCGGGTCCATGCGGACGGCCCCGAGTTCGTTCTCACCCTGCCGCTGCCCCTGGTCCGCTCCGAGGAGGTGCGGCTGTCCCGACGCGGGGACGACCTGCTCGTCGAGGTGGGCGGCCAGCGACGGGTCGTGGCGCTGCCGTCCGTGCTGCGGCGCTGCGTCGTCCAGAATGCCGGTGTGCGCCGGGGTGAGCTCCGGGTGCGGTTCGAGCGCGACGAGGAGGTGTGGCCCGGTGGAGGATGACGACCGGCTGGACGAGGCCGTCGGGTCGGTGGCCGAGGAGGCGGCGCGGCTCATCGAGGTGCTGCGCCGGCGAGCCGGCGAACGGGAGGCGACGGGCGACCACGCGGGTGACGACGACCACGCGGGTGACGACGACCACGCGCATGCCGGGCCGCACCGGCCGGGCGGGCACGTGCCGATGGGGGAGGCTCAGGCGTGCACCTACTGTCCGATCTGCCGCGGGGTCGTCCTGCTCCGCGGGGTCAGCCCCGGGACGCTCGAGCGGCTGGCCGACGTCGCGACCGCCGTCGCCGCTCTCTTCGCCGATCTCGCCAGTACGAGGACCGCGCCGGCACCGGCCGAGCAGCGCCCGAGCCGGGCCGAGCCGATCACCGTCATCGACGAGGAGGACTGACCCGTGAGCCTGGCGATCGGCCTCGACATCGGTGGCACGAAGGTGGCCGGTGGCCTCGTCGCCGAGGACGGGCGGGTTCTCACCCGCGCCCGCCGCGACACCCCGGACCGCGCACACAGCCCTCAGGTCGTCGAGGACACGATCGTCGCCGTGGTCGAGGAGCTGCTCGACCTCGCCGACGAGCCGGTCGTCGCCGCCGGGGTCGGGGCCGCCGGCTTCATCGATGCCGACCGGGCCGTCGTCGCGTTCAGCCCGCACCTGTCCTGGCGCGGCGAGCCCCTCCGGGCGGCCCTCGAGGCACGGGTCCCGCTCACGGTGGTCGTCGACAACGACGCCAACGTCGCGGCGCTCGCCGAGACCCGCTTCGGGTCTGCGCGTGGGGAGAGCCACGTCGTCCTCGTCAACCTCGGCACCGGCATCGGCGGTGGCATCGTCATGGACGGCGAGGTGCGCCGGGGCCGCTACGGCATGGCCGGGGAGTTCGGTCACATGCTCCTCGTCCCCGGCGGGCACCGGTGCGAGTGCGGCAACCGTGGCTGCTGGGAGCAGTACGCCTCGGGCAACGCCCTCGTCCGCGAGGCCGAGACCCTCCTGCGCGCGCACAGCCCACTCGCGGGGGACCTCGCCGCACGCTTCGGCACCGCGGGGGAGGAGCTGAGTGGACCGGGCATCACCGAGGCGGCCCGCGAGGGGGACCCCACGGCCGTCGAGCTCCTCGCCGAGGTGGGCCTCCACCTCGGGGTGGGCCTGGCCAACCTCGCGGCCGCCCTCGACCCCGGCGTCTTCGTCATCGGGGGCGGGGTCAGCCTCGCCGGGGAGCTGCTCCTCGCCCCGGCCCGCGACGCCTTCCGCCGCCAGCTGACCGGCCGCGGCTACCGGCCCGAGGCGCGGATCGTCCAGGCGGGGCTCGGCAACGAGGCCGGCCTCATCGGCGCGGCGACGCTCGCCCGGGACGAGGCCACCGGGACATGAGCACGGACCACCCGGCCGCGCTGCGCGTGGCGACGTACAACACCCGCGACTTCCTCGACGACCCCGGCGCCGCGGCCCGGGTCGTGCGGGCCCTCGACCCCGACGTCCTCTGCCTCCAGGAGGCTCCGCGGCGGCTGTTCCCCGTGACCCGGATCTCGCTCTTCGCCGGCCACTGCGGCCTGTACTGGACGGCCGGCTCCCGCGGCGGTGGCGGCACGACGATCCTCACCTCGCTGCGGGTCCAGCTCCTCGACGTCCGCCACGTCCGGCTGCCGGTCCCGCCGGGGCGGCGCCGCCGGGGGTATGCCGTGGCGCGGGTCCGGCTGCCGGGGGAGCCGCCGCTGACGGTGGCCAGCGTCCACCTCGGCCTCGACGCCGACGAGCGGCTGCGGCATACCCGCGCGGTGCTCGCCGGACTCGGCGCCGGGCCGACCCTCGTCGCCGGCGACCTCAACGAGGGCGCGGACGGCGCGTCCTGGCGCCTGCTCGCCGAGCGTCTCGCCCTCGTCTCGCCCCCGGGGGCGACCTTCCCCGCGGCCCGGCCGCGGCAGCGGCTCGACGTCGTCTTCGCGTCGCCGCACGTCCGGTCGCTGCCGCATCGTGACGTCCCGCTCGACGACGCCGACCTCGTCGCGGCCAGCGACCATCGGCCGGTCTGGGTCGACGTCGCGCTCGAGGGTCAGTAGACGAGGGTGTTCGTCGCCGACGTGACCTCGGCGACGAACCGGGCGGCGGAGACGACCTCGCAGCCGTCGATCAGCCCGCCGGGGTCGAGGTGCCGGTTCTTGATGCACGGCCCGCACGCGAGGAGCGACCCGCCGAGCTCGCGGATGTCGTCGAGCAGGGTCGCCAAGGGCTGGAAGTCCTCGACGGCGATCTGCTCCGCGACACCGGGAACGACGGCGCGGACCCCGTCGCCCTGCAGGCCCATGACGACCTCGACATCGGAGGCGAGCGCGGCCGCCCCCATGACGAAGGGGATCGTCATCAGCTCCGGCGCCTCCGGACCGTGGGTGACCATGATGACGAGCTTCTCTGCCACGGCGAACCGCCTCCCCGATGCAGCCGCGACCGCGATGGCCGCGGCGTTGTGACGTCTCCGTCCTATCGGGTGGCGGCCCTCGCGCGTGCCGCGGATGAGCGAATCGGTGCGTGGTTCTCATCACCCCCCGAGGCCGGGGGGCGGCGCTCAGAGCCGGGCGCCGTCGTCGTCGTCGGGGTCCCGGTGGGCCGGCTGGCGCAGGACGAGCAACGCGAAGCCGCCGATGGTGAGGGCGACGGCGAAGAACAGCCACCACGAGGACTGGGTGCCCTTGCCGACGAAGACGACCCAGAGGAGCAGGAGCGGGCCGGCGACGAGCCCGATCACGGTCCCCCAGAAGTGGAGGTCCTCCTGCGGGGGCAGGACGACCGGCTCGGGCACGAAGTGCTCCTCCGGCTCGTCGGGGTCCGGGACGACCGGCGCGGGCGGGGCGTCGGTGCCGAAGCCGGGTAGGGGCGGGTTGACCCGCCACCCGTCGCCGAGGACCGAGCCGAGGCCGGGCAGCGGACCGGCCCCGGGGGCGCGGACGCCGTCCTCGGCCGGGCCCTCGGGGGTCGGCCGTCCCGCGGGGTCGGTCGCCTCGTCGGTGCGGGACTCGTCGTCGGCCGCGGAGTCCTGCTCCCAGCCGGCGATGATCGCCTCGAACTCGGCGTCGACGTCGCGCTCGTCCATCGCGCGTCCGCTCAGGCCTCGGCGGTGACGCGGCGCACGAAGGCCAGCGACTGCTCGACGATCGTCTCGGCGTCGTTGTCGAGGGTCGCGACGTGGTAGCTGTCGGGCAGGACGATCTCGGTGACGTCGGTGCTCGAGACGCGGGAGAGCAGCAGCGCCGAGCTCGACGCGGGGACGACGTGGTCCTGGGCGCTGCGGAGGAGGAGGATCGGCTGGGTCACCGACGGCAGGTCGCGCACGACCTGCCCCCAGGCGAGGACCTGGGAGTGCAGGGCCTTGAGCGGGGTCCGGTCGTAGGCCCCCTCGTCCTGGCCGGGCTTCTTGATGTCGTTGCTGATCCCCGGCAGCGACGGGACGAGGTGCTTGAGCAGCGGCAGCGCCTTGAGCCGCACGTCCTCGACCTTGTAGGCCGGGTTGACGAGGACGAGGCCGCTCACCGTGCTCCCGTGGTCCTCGGCGAGCCGGGTGACGAGCGTGCCGCCCATCGACAGGCCGCCGACGACGACGGACCGACAGCGGGAGGTGAGGTCGGCGAAGGTCCGATCGACCTCGGCATACCAGTCCTCCCACCGGGTGCCGTTCATCTCCTGCCATGTCGTCCCGTGGCCGGGCAGCCGCGGCAGCCGGACGGTGAAGCCGGCGTCGGCGAGCCGCTGTGCCCAGGGCAGCATGCCGATCGGGCTCCCGGTGAAGCCGTGGGAGAGCAGGACGCCCACGTCGGATCCGTCGTGGGAGAACGGCTCGGCGCCGGGCCGAACGCTCATCGCAGGGCTCCTCTTCGCTCGGTGTGGCGGCATCTTCCCACGCCAGGCGCGGTGGAGGTAAGGCAGTGGTGCACTAGAGTCGGGCGTGCATGGGAGTACGCGGGCCGCACCGCACGCCGACGGCGAAGGAGCGTAGGTGTTCTACTGGGTGCTCAAGACCGTCATCCTCGGTCCGATCCTCCGGCTGCTGTTCCGGCCGCGGGTCGAGGGCGAGGAGCATATTCCCGCGCACGGTCCCGCCATCTTCGCGAGCAACCACCTGTCCTTCTCGGACTCGATCTTCCTGCCGCTGATGCTCCCGCGCCGGATGACCTTCCTCGCCAAGTCCGACTACTTCACCGGGGTCGGGCTCAAGGGCAAGCTGACCGCGGCCTTCTTCAAGGGCGTGGGGCAGCTGCCCGTCGACCGCTCCGGCGGCCGGGCCAGCGAGGCGGCGCTGCAGAGCGGTCTGAAGGTCCTCGGCCGTGGTGAGCTGCTCGGCCTCTACCCCGAGGGGACGCGCAGCCCCGACGGCCGCCTGTACAAGGGCAAGACCGGCGTGGCCAGGATGGCCCTCGAGGCCCGCGTCCCCGTCATCCCCGTCGCGATGATCGGGACCGACCTGGCCCAGCCGACCGGCAAGAAGATCCCGCACATCATGCGGATCGGCATCCGGATCGGGGAGCCGCTCGACTTCTCGCGCTACGAGGGCATGGAGGGCGACCGGTTCGTCCTGCGCTCGATCACCGACGAGATCATGTACGCGCTCATGGAGCTATCCGGCCAGGAGTACGTCGACATGTACGCCACGTCGATGAAGGAGCGCATCCTCAAGGCCGCCCGGATCCGCACCCGCGAGGCGACCGAGGCGGCTCGGCCGGGCCACGCCGTTGCCGAGCTCGAGGCGGCCCTGGACGCCCTCGACGAGCCGGAGGACCCGGACGGGCCCGCCGACGCCCAACGCGCCTCCTAGGCCGCGGATGGGAGGGGGGCGCGAGCGGGCCTCGGACTGGACCGGGCGCCGTGAGCCGGTCGTCGTCGAGGCGTTCTCCCGAGGCCTCGACGTCTTCCGTCCGGTCGCCGTCGGGTATGCCGCGCTGCTGGCCTGGCAGCGCCACGCCGAGATGACCCGGCCGTGGGTGGCGGCCGCGGTCCTCGCGGTCCTCGGGTTGTGGAGCCTCGCGCTGCTCGCCGTGCGCCGTCGCACGATCGTCCTCGTCTACGCCGAGGTGGCGCTCTCGGTCGCCGCGATCCTCGCGACGACGTGGGTGGAGTCGCCGGCATCGATCGCCGAGGGCCAGTTCACCCTGCCGACGATCTGGGTGGCGGGGTCGGTCACCGGCGTCGCCGTGCTGCGCGGGGCCCGGGGCGGGCTGCTCGCGGCGCTCGTCATCGCCGTCACCGACCTCGTCGAGGTGCGCCACCCGACCCAGGGAACGGTGCACAACATCGTCCTGCTCCTGCTCCTCGGCGGCCTCATCGGCCTCGCCGTCGACCTGGCCCGGACCTCGCTCGAGCGGCACGACCAGGTCCTCCTCGAGCAGGAGCGCTACCGGGAGCGGGAGCGCCTGGCCCGGGTCGTCCACGACGGCGTGCTCCAGACCCTCGCCTACGTCCACCGGCGCGGGGAGGAGATCGGCGGACCGACGCGGGAGCTGGCGAGCCTCGCGGCCGAGCAGGAGCGCTCGTTGCGCCGCCTCGTCGCCGACGTCGCGACCGGGGCGAGCGGGGCGCGCACCGACCTGCGCGCGCTCCTCGCGGCGCGGGAGGGCGAGCGGGTCAGCGTCTCGGTGCCGGCCGACCCGGTCCTGCTGCCTCCGGAGCGGGCTCGAGAGATCGACGCCGCCGTGGCCGCCTGCCTCGACAACGTCGCCCGTCACGCCGGGCCGCAGGCGCGGGCCTGGGTCCTCGTCGAGGGCGGCCACGGCCGGGTCGGCGTCACGGTCCGCGACAACGGCGTCGGCGCCGACCTCGACGAGCTCCTCGCCGCGGGGGAGCGGGGTCGGATGGGCGTGGCTCGATCGATCCGCGGTCGGGTCGCCGACCTCGGAGGTTCGGCGACCTGGACCACCCGACCCGGCGCGGGCTGTACCGTCCGTCTCGACATCCCGGAAGGAGCGCAGCCATGACGCGGGTCCTCGTCGCCGACGACCACCCGGTGTGGCGCGAGGCCCTGGCCCGCGACCTCGCCGCCGCCGGCATCGAGGTCGTCGGCACCGCCCCCGACGGCCCGAGCACGGTGCGGCGCGCCCGGGCGACCCGGCCGGACGTCGTCCTGCTCGACCTCAACATGCCCGCGATGCGGGGCGACGAGGTCTGCCACGCACTCGAGGACCTTCCCACCCGGGTGCTCATCCTCTCGGCCAGCGGGGAGCAGCACGACGTCCTCGCGACGATCAAGGCCGGCGCCACCGGCTACCTCGTCAAGTCGGCCTCCAGCGCCGAGATCGTCGAGGCCGTCGAGGCGACCGCGCGCGGCGAGGCCGTCTTCACGCCCGGGCTCGCCGGACTCGTCCTCGGCGAGTTCGCCCGGATGCGCGACGCCCCGGCCGCGGCCGCGGCCGACCCCAAGCGCCCCATCCCCGAGCTGACCGAGCGGGAGACCGAGGTGCTGCGCCTCGTCGCGACCGGCATGTCCTACAAGGAGATCGCCGACCAGCTCGTCATCAGCCATCGGACGGTCCAGAACCACGTCCAGAACACCCTCGGCAAGCTCCAGCTGCACAACCGGGTCGAGCTCGTCCGGTTCGCCCTGGCCCGGGGCCTCGAGGACGACGAGGGCGCGCCGGGGGCCGGCCCCCGCCGAGCGCCGGGCTGACCGGCATACGGGCCGGGGGCGTGGCCGTCCACCCGGCCCACCTATCCTTGTCCCTCGTGAGCACGCCCACCGCCTCCGACCCCCGCGCCCGGCTCCTGGCCGGTGCGGACCTTCCGGCCGCCCAGCAGCCGGAGTGGCCGGACGGTGCGGCGCTCGAGGAGGCGGTGCGGACCCTGCAGACCTACCCGCCGCTGGTCTTCGCCGGGGAGTGTGACGTCCTGCGCGACCGGATGGCCGCCGCGTCGCGTGGCGAGGCGTTCGTCCTCCAGGGCGGGGACTGCGCCGAGACCTTCGTCAGCGCGACGGCCGACAACATCCGCGACCGGGTCAAGACCATCCTCCAGATGGCGGCCGTCCTCACCTACGGCGCGTCCGTCCCGATCGTCAAGGTCGGCCGGATGGCCGGGCAGTACGCCAAGCCCCGCTCGAGCGGCAGCGAGACCCGGGCCGGGGTGACGCTGCCGGCCTACCGCGGCGACATGGTCAACGACTTCGAGTTCACCCCCGACGCCCGCGCCCCCGACCCGCAGCGGCTCGTCCGGGGCTACCACGCGAGCAGCGCGACGCTGAACCTCGTGCGCGCCTTCACCCAGGGTGGCTTCGCCGACCTGCGCTACGTCCACGACTGGAACAAGGGTTTCGTCGCGAACGCCGCGAACGTCCGGTACGAGCGCCTCGCCCGTGACATCGACAAGGCGATGAAGTTCATGGCCGCCTGTGGTGCCGACTTCGACGCGATGCGGACGACGGAGTTCTTCTCGGCCCACGAGGCGCTGCTCCTGGACTACGAGCGGCCGCTCACCCGGGTGGACTCGCGCAGCGGGCAGCTCTACGACACCTCCGGCCACTTCATCTGGGTGGGAGAGCGGACCCGAGACCTCGGTGGGGCGCACATCGACTTCATCAGCCAGGTCCACAACCCCGTCGGGGTCAAGGTGTCGGCCGACGCCGACGTCGACGACCTGCTCCGGATGATCGACGTCGTCGACCCGGACCGACAGCCCGGGCGGCTCACCTTCATCACCCGGATGGGGGCCGGCCGGATCCGGGAGGCCCTGCCGGGGATCGTCGAGAAGGTCACGGCCAGCGGCGCCCCCGTCACGTGGGTGTGCGACCCGATGCACGGCAACACCTTCGAGTCGAGCACGGGGTTGAAGACCCGCGACTTCGACGACGTCGTCGCCGAGGTCATGGGGTTCTTCGAGGTCCATCAGGGCCTCGGGACGGTGCCCGGCGGCATCCACGTCGAGCTGACCGGGAACGACGTCACCGAGTGCATCGGCGGCTCCGAGAAGATCCTCGACGCCGACCTCGGCACCCGCTACGAGAGCGTCTGCGACCCTCGGCTGAACCACCAGCAGGCCCTCGAGCTCGCCTTCCTCGTCGCCGAGATGCTCGGTCGTGGGGATGGCTGAGGCCGCCGCCGGGCGCTGGGTGGCCGACCTGCTGTCGGACACCCTCACCCGCCCCACCGAGGCGATGCGCGAGGCGATGGCCCATGCCCCGGTCGGCGACGACGTCTTCGGCGAGGACCCGACGGTCACCCTCCTCCAGGAGCGGGTCGCCGCACTTCTCGGCCACGAGGCCGCCCTGTTCACCCCGAGCGGCTCGATGGCCAACCAGCTCGGGGTCCGGCTGCACGTCGAGCCCGGCCAGGAGCTCATCGCCGACTCCCTCGCCCATGTGCTCCGGGCCGAGCTTGGGGCGGGCGCGGCCTTCTCCGGCATCACGTCGCGCACCTGGACGAGCGACCACGGCCTGCTCGACCCTGCGGACCCGATCGCGCTCATGGCGACCGAGGGCGGGCCCTACCAGGTGCGCACGGCGGCGCTCGTCGTCGAGAACACCCACAACTTCGGCGGCGGCACGATCCAGCCGCTCGAGGCGATCGAGGCGCTGAGCGAGCACGCGCACGCCCACGGGGTCGCCGTGCACATGGACGGCGCCCGCCTGTGGAACGCGCACGTCGCCACCGGGGTGCCGCTCGCGGCATACGGCGGCTGCGCCGACACGGTGAGCGTCTGTCTCTCCAAGGGGCTCGGGGCCCCGGTCGGCAGCCTCCTCGCCGGCTCGGCCGAGCTGATCGAACGGGCCCGGATCTGGCGCAAGCGATACGGGGGTGGGATGCGCCAGGTCGGCATCCTCGCGGCGGCGGGGCTGCACGCCCTCGACCACCACGTCGAGCGGCTGGCCGACGACCACGCCCGGGCCCGCCGGTTCGCCGAGGCGGTCGGCGCCGTGGCGCCCGGGATCCTCGACCCGGCGCGGGTGGCGACGAACATCGTCGTCCTCGACGTCGGCGCGGCGGGGTGGAGCGCGGCGCAGGTCGTGGCCGCGGCGGCGGAGCGGGGGATCCGCACGTATGCCGTCGGTCCGTCGCTCGTGCGCCTCGTGTGGCACCTCGACGTGGACGACGCCGGAACCGACGCCGCGATCGATGCCTTCACGACCCTGCTCACCCCCTGACCGACCTCCCCCTCCCGCCGCCTCGACTTTCCCGCCTAAGGCGGGAACATGGCAGTTCACCCCGGAACATTCCCGGGGTGTAGTGCCAGGTTCCGGGGTGAGGTCTCGCCGATCCCAGCCGGTATGCCGCGTCGCCCGGAGGCCGGCCTGCCTCACACCTCGTGGTGGAGCACCTCGGGCGGGGGGTCCTCGAGGGCGGAGGCGTCGGGCTCACGGTGCTCGCCGCGCAGCTGGACGAGGTACATCGCGGCGAGGACGAGCGAGCCACCGATGGCCATCCGCACGGTGAGGCTCTCCCCGCCCAGCCCGACCGCGAACACCGCGGCGAACACCGGCTCCATCGACATGACGATCGCGGCCCGCGTCGCCGTGAGATGCCCCTGCGCCCACGTCTGCGCCCAGAGGGCTCCCGCCCCCGCGACGATCGCCATGTAGAGGACCGATACCCACTGACCGCCCCCCTGGGGCATGGTGATCCCGCCGGGCAGCGCCCCGACGATGCTGATGAGGGCGATCGTGCCGGCCTGGACGGTCGAGAGCCCGACGGCGGCCGCCGGCGTGGACCACCGACCGAGGGCGATGATGTGCAGCGCGTAGAAGACCGCCGATGCCAGGGTGAGGGTCTCACCGAACCCGACGGCGACGCCGCGCAGCGACAACACGGCCAGGCCGAGCATCGTCAGCCCGACGGCGACCCAGGTGACCCGGCCGATCCGGTCCCGGAAGACCACCCACGCCAGCACCGGGGTGAGGACGACGTACGTGCCGGTGACGAAGCCCGAGACCGAGGCGTCGGTGTGCTGCAGGCCGGTGGTCTGGAGCACCTGCGCCGTGCCGTAGAGCCCGCCGAGGACCACCCCCAGCCGGAGGTCGCGCCGGGACAGCGCGAGCGTCTGCCGGCGGAAGAGGAGCGCCATGGCGAGTGCCGCGATGGTGAACCGGACGGCGAGGAAGTCCGCCGCGGGCACGACGGCGACGAGGTCCCGGATGAGGAAGAACGTCGAGCCCCAGGCCGCCGTCGTCGCGAGCAGGAGGAGAGTGGCGAGCCGGCTCGAGCCGACCCGGGAGACGGGGGTCATCGTCGCTCAGACGGTCGTCAGGGTGACGACGCTGCCCTTCGGTGCCATCGTGCCGCCCTTGGGGTCCTGCAGCCGCACGGTGCCGAAGAAGCCCCCGAGGACCCGCCTGACCTTGACGTCGAACCCGGCCTTGCGCAGTTCGGCCTCGGCTGCGCCGACCTGCTTGCCCACGACGTCCGGGACCTCGACCATGACCGGTCCCTTGGACACGATGAGGGTGACGAGGTCGCCGCGGTGCAGGGTGCCGCTGTTGGGGGACTGACTGATGACGTCGCCCTTGGGCACCGTGTCGTCGTTGCGCTGCTCGGTGGCGTCGACCTTGAGGCCGGACTTCGTCAGGGCGCTCACCGCCTCGTCGGCCGGCTTCCCGGTCCAGTCGACGACGTCGATCGGCTCGCGTCCCTTGCTCTGGACGAGGGTCACCGCCGCTCCCGGCTTGAGCCGGGTGCCCGCCTGGGGGTCCGCGCCGACGATCATGCCGTCCTCGACGGTCTCGCTGTAGGCCTGCGTGACCTCGCCGAGCGTGAGGTTGTTGTCGGCGAGGGCCGCCTTGGCCTCGTCGAGGGACATCGCGGCCACGTCGGGCACGGCGTACCGCTCCTGGCCCTTGGAGACGACGAGGAGGACGGCCTGGCTGCGCCGCACCTGCTCTCCGGCGTTCGGGTCGGAGGAGATGACGAGGCCCTTCTTGACCGTCTCGTCGAAGTCGAGGCGCACCGTGTCGTGCAGCCCGCGCTGGGCGAGTGCCGCCTCGGCCGAGGCCCGGGTCTTGCCCGCGACGGTCGGGACGGTCTCGACCGCGCCCGGTCCGGCGACGAAGTACCACGTCACCCCGGCGAAGAGCATCGCGGAGAGGACGACGAGCACCCACGGCCACCGCTTGCGGCGCGGCTCGCTCGCCTCGCGACGGCCCGCCGGCGTGGCCGGACCCGAGGGCGGCTCGTCGCGCAGCGGGAGCGGCAGGGCCGCGGTCCGCTCCGACCCCGGGTATGCCGCCTCGGCCCCCACCCCCGCCAGGGCGGCGCCGCCGGCGGCCAGCCCGGTCGCGGGGAGCACCGCCGTCTGCGTCGAGGCGGCCTCGGCGGCCTGCGCGCCGCCCTGCGGGCGCCCGTCGAGGTCGGCGCCGGACAGCCCGGCCCGCACCTGGCGGACGGCGGAGAGCATCCCGGCGGCGTCGCGGGGGCGCTCGTCCGGGTCGCGGGCGGTGGACATGGCGACGAGGGCGTCGAGCTGCTCCGGGACCTCGGGAACCCGGGAGGAGGGCCGCGGGACGCCGCCGTGGACGTGCTGGTAGGCGACGTTGATGGGGGAGTCGCCGGTGAAGGCCTTGGTCCCGGTGAGCATCTCGAAGAGGATGAGCCCGGCGGCATACACGTCGCTGCGGGCGTCGGCGATCCCGCGCTCGACCTGCTCGGGGGAGAGGTAGGCGACCGTCCCGAGGATCATCCCGTGCGAGGCGGTGCTCGTCTGCGAGGTCACCGCCCGGGCGAGGCCGAAGTCCGCGACCTTGACGGTGCCGTCGGGGCGGAGGATGACGTTCTCGGGCTTGACGTCTCGATGGATGAGCCCGGCGGCATGGGCGGCCGCGAGGGCCTCGAGCATCGGTTCGAGGATGTCGAGCGCCGCCCGCGGGGTCAGGGCCCCCTCGGTCTGGATGACCTCGCGGAGGGTCTGACCGGGGACGTACTCCATCGCGAGGAACATCTGGCCGGCGTCCTCGCCCTGGTCGAAGACCTGGACGACGTGGGGGTGGCTCAGCCGGGCCGCCGAACGGGCCTCGCGCCGGAAGCGGGACACGAACGTCTCGTCGTGGACGAGGTGCGGGCGCATGACCTTCAGCGCCACCTCGCGGTCCAGCCGGGTGTCCAGGGCGAGGTACACCGTCGCCATTCCGCCGTCGGCGATGTGCTCGAGGACCTGGTAGCGGCCATCGAGCAGCTGGCCGACGAGGGCGTCGGCGGCGGCGGAGGACACGTCGGAAGTGTACGTAGCCAACCCCCTACCTCCCGCATCGGCGCCGCTGGCCGGACCCGTCGAGCGGGCCGCGGGCACCTCGGCTCGGACCGGGCGCGGCGCCCTCACATCCGGGAGCGCAGCGCCTTGACGTTCGCGACATAGCGCTTGGTCTCGCCATACATCCCCTTCGACCTCAGCGAGCCCAGCCCCTGGTAGTAGGCCGCGATGGCGCGGTCGGTGTGCCCGGTCATCCGCTCGAGGGTGCGGAGCATGACGACCCCGGCCGTGACGTTGTCCTTGGCGTCGAGGAGGTTCAGCCGGCGTCCGACGAGGTCGGAGGCCCACTGTCCGCCGGCCGGGATGACCTGCATGATCCCGACGGCGTTGGCCGGCGAGACGGCCCGCTGGTTCCAGCCCGACTCCTGGTAGCCGATGGCCAGGGCGAGCTTGGGGTCGAGGCCGTAGTGCCGGGCGGTGCGGACGATGAGCGCCCTGGTCTGGGTGCGGCTCGGCGCCGGGCGCCGCGCGAGAAGGGCCCGGTTGCGGGCGGCGGCGCGGGTGACGGCGACGCTGTAGCCGCTGCTCGACGCGCTCGGCGTGGGGGTCGAGCGGGCTCGGGCGGGCAGGCTCAGCCGCTGGCCGATCAGGAGCAGGGAGCGGGGGGAGATGTGGCTGGCCTTGGCGATCGCCGTCACGCTCGTGTGGTGGCGCGCGGCGATGGCGCCGAGGGTGTCGCCCTCGCGGACGACGTATGCCGCGGTGCGCGGGGCCCGGGTCGTCGAGCGCGTCGAGCGGGTCGTCACCTTCTGGCGGCCGACGACGATCCGCTGGCCGATGTAGATCCGGGCGGGGTTGGCGATCCGGTTCGCCTTGGCCAGGGCGGGGATCGTCGTGTGGTAGCGGGCGGCGATGGCGCCGAGCGTGTCGCCGGCCCGCACGACGTGGACCCGCGAGACGGTCCGGACCTTCGTCTGCCGAGGGGGGGCCTGCGTGCGGGGGACCTGGATCCGGGCCCCGGCCTGGAGGGCCCGGGGGTTGCTCACGTGGTTGCGGCTGGCGAGCACATCCGGGGTCGTCCGGAAGCGGGTGGCGATCCCGATGAGGGTGTCGCCGGATCGGACGGTGTAGCTCGTCCAACCGTGCGGCGCCGGGTTCGACGCCGAGACGAGCGAGGTCGGCGCGCGATCGATCGGCGGGGCCGCCGGGACCGCGACGGCCGGTGGCAGGGCGATGACCACGGGAACCCCCTTCCCGGGGTGTGACGGTTGTGTACCAGTGGTTCTTCAGTGATGAAAGGTACCTGAGTTTCTCCTGATATGCCCGCCTGGCGCGCGATCCGGCCGCAGAACGGGCCGCAGAACGGGCCGTTCGGCCGACGTGAAGCCCCTGGCGGGACACTGCTGAGCGAGCCGGTCGACGACCAGGACTGGATGGTTCTGCTGCTCGGCATGGCCGGAGCCGAGTTCGAGGTCCTCGCCCCCGGGCCGCGCGAGCACCTCGCCGCGCCTGCCGCGCTGCTCGCCCGCGGGGTGAGGGCATGGCGCTGAGGCGGGCGGGCGCCGTATGGCACGCTGGCCGGATGATTCCCGACGACGTCGCCGCCCTCGTCCCGGAGTGGCTTCCACTGCCCGATGTCGCCGAGCGGCTCGGTCGTTCGGTGACCGTCGTCCGCCGCCTCATCGACGACGGCGAGCTCGTCGCCCTCCGGGTGGGGGAGCGCTCGATCCTCTCCGTACCGGCGGCGTTCCTCGACGACGACGGACCGATGCCGGCGCTCAAGGGCACCCTCACCGTCCTCGACGACGGCGGCATGGACGACGTGGAGAAGGTCCGCTGGCTGTTCACCCCCGACCAGACGCTCCCCGGTGGAGGGGGCACCCCGGTCGACGCGATCCGGGCCGGCTTCAAGAAGGAGGTCCGGCGCCGGGCGATGGAGCTGGCCTTCTAGGGGAGTGGTCCGGCGGGGCGGTCAGGCGTCCCGCGAGGTCGAGGCGTCGATGAGCGCGTCGAGCACGGCCCGGGCATCGGGGTCCAGACCGCCCGCGGCGGCCAGCGCCGCCCGGGCGCTCGCGGCGAGCCGGCCGATCTCGGCCTCGACGGCGGCGACCGCCCCGGAGCCGGAGATGATGCCCCGTAGGTCCTCGACGTGCTCGTCGAGCAGGTCGGCCCGGCCGAGGAGGGACTGGACCCTTGCCCGCCCGCCCTCGTCGGCGCGGGTGAGGGCGTGCGCGATGAGGACCGTCCGCTTGCCCTCCCGCAGGTCGTCGCCGGCCGGCTTGCCCGTCGTCACGGGGTCACCGAAGACGCCGAGGAGGTCATCCCGCAGCTGGAACGCGTGGCCGAGGTCGAGGCCGTAGCGCGAGAGCGCCTCGAGGTCGGTGCCGGCCACCCCTCCCGCGGCGGCCCCGATGAGCAGGGGATGCTCGATCGTGTACTTCGCGCTCTTGTAGCGGATGACCCGACTGGCCCGGGCGATGCGCTCCTCCGACGGCAGGTCGTCCCAGGGCCGGACCGACTCGACCACGTCGAGGAACTGCCCGGCCATGAGCTGGGTCCGCATCCGGTCGAAGAGGTGCCGGGCGCGGCCGAGCTCCGCGGCGGGCAGGCCGCTCGTCGAGTACAGCTCCTCGGTCCAGTTGAGGCACAGGTTGCCGGCGAGGATCGCCCCGGCCAGGCCGAAGCGGTTGGCGCTGCCCGACCAGCCGCGCTCGGCGTGGTGCAGCGCGAGCGCGCGGTGGGCGGCCGGCATACCGCGCCTGGTGTCGCTGTCGTCCATGACGTCGTCGTGGATGAGGGCGGCGGCCTGGAAGAACTCCATCGCCGTCGCGAGCCGGACGAGCGCGTCGGAGTCGGGCCGGCCGGAGGCGCGGTATCCCCAGTAGAGGAAGGCGGCCCGCAGCCGCTTCCCGCCGGTGAGGAGGGTGGCGACGGCGTCGAGCAGGTCGGTGACGTCCGGGCCGATCTCGGAGAGCACCTCCGCCTGGGTGGCCAGCTCGGCGTCGATGCACGCCTGGACCCGGGCTCGCAGGTCGGCGGTGTCGAGCGGGTTGGTCACGAGATCTCCTGGGGGCGAGGGGCGCCGGCGGGCTCGCCGGGTCATGTCTCACCATCTGCGGCCACGAGCCTACGGCCTCGGGCGGCCGGTACCCTCACCGCATGGCGTCGATCCCCGCCCTGCTGCGTGAGCAGCGACCCTCGGTGAGCTTCGAGTTCTTCCCACCGAAGGACGATGCCGGCGAGGCGACGCTGTGGGCCGCGGTGCGGCGGCTGGAGCGGGTGCGACCCGACTTCGTCTCGGTCACCTACGGTGCGGGCGGCACGACGCAGGAGCGGACGATCCGGGTCACCGGGCGGATCGCGGCGGAGACCACGCTGACCCCGTTGGCCCACCTGACCTGCGTCGGGGCGTCGGTCGCCCAGCTGCGCCAGGTCATCGGGGCGTATGCCGCGTCCGGCGTCCGCAACATCCTCGCCCTGCGTGGCGACCCGCCGGGCAACGTCCGGGGGGAGTGGACGCCCCATCCGGGTGGCTTCGACCACGCCGACCAGCTCGTCGCCCTCATCCGTTCGCTCGGTGACTTCACGGTCGGGGTGGCGGCCTTCCCCGACGTGCACCCGGACAGCCCGTCGCTCGACCACGACGTCGAGGTCTTGGTGCGCAAGGCCGACGCCGGGGCGAGCTTCGCCATCACCCAGATGGTCTTCGACGCAGACCGCTTCCTGCGGCTGCGCGACCTGGTCGCGGCGCGCCGCGACCTGCCGATCACGCCGGGGCTCATGCCGGTGACGAACCTGCGCCAGATCACCCGGATGTCCGAGCTGATGGGGACGCCGCTGCCGTCCACCGTCGTCTCGCGGCTCGAGGCGGTCGGCGAGAACCAGGCGGCGGTGCGTGAAGTCGGGATCCAGATCGCCACCGAGCTCGCCCAGCGGATGCTCGCCGAGGGGGCCCCCGGCCTGCACTTCATCACGATGAACCGGTCGACCGCGACGCTCGAGGTGTTCGACAACCTCGCCCTCGGGGTGGGGCCGCGCTGAGCCGGGCGTGCCCGCCGCCCGCCGCCCGTCGTTCGGCGCGGATCGCGGTGAGCTGACGACGCCGCGCGACGCCGTTCCGGCGCCGGGGCGTT
Organism: uncultured Actinomycetota bacterium; assembly: GCA_963728395.1. Lineage (GTDB taxonomy): Bacteria > Actinomycetota > Actinomycetes > Actinomycetales > Dermatophilaceae > CAVSJJ01. The sequence continues at coordinate 677,714 of CAVSJJ010000003.1, read as the reverse complement.
GGGGCTGTGGATCGTCCGGTGGCGAGGCGCGCGATTCTCCCTAGACTGCTCGCTGTGGCCGGGAGGGGGTGAGATGGCTCGGATTCGGGTGATCGCCGCCACCGTGGCCGTGTCGGTGGCGGTCCTGACGTCGGCGTGCAGCGGCGAGAGCACGCCGGCCCCGTCGTCGACGAGCACCTCGGCGACGTCCGGCTCGCCGACTCCGACGTCGACGGCACGCCCCACGCCCACGCCGACCGTTCCCGCGGCGGCGCGGGCCCACACGAAGGCCGGTGCCGTCGCCTTCGTCCGTTATTACTTCAGCTTGGTCAACCTCGCTTGGACGCGCCCTGATGCTGGCTTGTTGCCGCCGCATAGCGAGGACGGATGTCTGTCCTGCAAGTCCTTTCAGGCGACCGCTCAGAAGTTGGTGGAGTCAGACAGTCGGTATTCAAGCGATCCAGTGACGGTCAAGACGATATCTGCTACGCAGCGAAGTCCTGGAAACCAGCAATACCTCCGAATGCAGCTTCACCAGCACAAGGTGAGCGTGGTTAACGCTGCTGGGGCGGTCGTATCAACGGATCAAGAGAAGACCGGCTACTTCACCGTAGTCACTGAGTGGGCGGGGGGGCGGTGGCTCATTTACGACATGGCGTAGTGCTAGCCATATGTCTGATCGTGGTGATCGCCGGAGCCTCTAGCTCCGGAGCTGACGTCTTTGGTTCTGCTCGCAAGGGGGGTGCCCGTGTCGGGACCCTGACCCGGCAGCAGCTGCAGGAGTTGGCGCGGCAGAACGCGTCGGGGGTGGGGCGGCGCTACGAGTACGCATCCGTCGCCAACTGCCCGGGGGCGGCGCCGGGCCAGACCGGCTCCGACGTCTTCTGCGGCCAGGCCCTGGCCCAGTGCGCCGGCAACACGGCGCAGGAGGGGCTCGGGCCGAGCGTCATCGTCTACCGGCGTGTCGTGAAGGAGGGGAACGTGCCCACGGGGCCGTGGGTGCGGGTGGGGATCACCTGCTTCCCCGAGCTGGTTCCCGGACGGGCGACCCCGGGCATGGCGATGATCCTCGAGGCGTTCCACGACACCGACTTCGCGGTCCCGCGGATCTCGATCCAGCCCACCGGTCAGCGCACCCTCGTCAACCTCGAGACCTACTTCGCCGTCGACTGGCCGACCGCAGGGTTCCAGCCCGACGAGGTGGACCGGGTCGACCCGGTGCGGATGCTCGGGTTCGCCGTCGACATCCGGCCGCGGCTGCGCGCGGTGACCTACCGGTTCGGCGACGGCGCGACGGCCGGCCCGACGACCTCGCTCGGCGGTCCGTACCCGAGCGGCGACGTGACGCACACGTACCGCGCCACCGGGACGCTCCGGGTCCGGGTCGACGTGGAGTATGCCGGGCAGTGACAGCGGACACGAGAAACTGCCCGGAGGCGGCCATATAGCTGCCCGGTAGTGGCCACGAAGAGTGCCCACTGGCGGTCATGGGATCTGCCCGACACGAAGTTCGTTGGCCTCGCCGCGTCCCGCGGTTGAGGCCCCTCCTGGAGTGCGGTGGCGGTGCTGATGCGCCGACCGCCCCCAGGAGGGACACCGTGAAGTCTGCCGAGGAGATCATGAACATGTTGGAAGCGTTCGATTTGACCGGGTCGTTGCGTGATGCCGGCGAGCTGGCTGGGGTCTCGCACCACACCGTCGGCCGGTACGTCGCAGCTCGTGAGGCGGGCGCGTTGAGCGACCGGCCGGCGTCACGAGCCCAGCTCATCGATGAGCACCTGCCGAAGCTTGAGGAGTGGATCGAGCGCTCCAAGGGTCGGCTGCGTGCGGACATCGCGCACGACAAGCTGGTCGCGCTGGGGTACACCGGTTCGCAGCGCACGACCCGCCGGGCGGTCGCGGCGGTGAAGCGGGACTACCGCCTGGGTCGGGTGCGGGTGCACCGCCCGTGGGTGAGCGAGCCTGGGATGTGGTTGCAGTACGACTTCGGCGACGGCCCGCTGATCGACGGGGTGAAGACGACGTTGTTCGTGGCTTGGCTGGCCTGGTCGCGGTTTCGGGTGGTGCTGGCGATCCGGGACAAGACCGCCCCTTCGGTGATGGCCGCCCTTGATGTGACGCTGCGCCGGATCGGTGGCGCACCGACGTACCTGCTCACTGACAACGAGAGGACCGTCACCACCGAGCACGTCGCCGGCATCGCCGTCCGCAACCCCCGAATCGTTGAGTTCTCACGCCATTACGGAGTCACGATCCACACCTGTGTCCCAGCGGACCCGGCGTCCAAGGGTGGGTCGGAGTCGAGCGTGAAGATCGCCAAGGCCGATCTGGTCCCCAAGGACACCAACCTCCTACCGACGTACGAGAACTTCGCGCAGCTGGAGGCCGCCTGCGAGCAGTTCTGTGCGCACGTCAACGCCCGCGAGCACCGGGTCACGCGCCGCGCCCCGAACGACATGCTGCAGGAGGAGCAGGCCCGGCTGCACCCGATTCCGGCGAGCCCGCACACGGTCGCGTTCGGGGTCACCCGGACCGTTGCGGCCTCGATGCCGATGGTCGCCTTCGAGGGCGGGCAGTACTCGGTCCCGGCCCACCTGCTCGGAGCCACGGTGTGGGTCCGGGTGCATGGCCGCGGCGCGCAGGAGCAGGTCATCATCGTCCACGTCGAGGCGATGGGGCCGGTCGAGGTGGCCCGGCACGCCCGCGCGATCCCAGGCAGCCCGATGGTCCAGGACGCGCACTTCCCGCCCGCACCGGCTGGGGCGTTGAACCGTAAACCATTGGCCCGCAACGCTGCCGAGGTGGAGTTCCTCGCCCTGGGCGATGGGGCCGGGCTCTGGTTGGCCGAGGCCGCCGCAGCCGGTACCACCAAGATCCGGGTCAAGATGGCTGAGGCCGTGACCCTGGCGAAGCTGTTCGACACCAAGGACGTGGACTGGGCGTTGGGGCATGCCGCGGTCCACGCCCGCTTCGGCCACGGTGACCTCGCCTCGATCCTGGACCACCACCACACCACCACGGTGCGCGGTCCTGCCAGTCGGGCCGGTGAGGACCGGTCACTGACCCAGGGCACCGCGTCCTGGGCCGCGTTCGGCGCCGCGACCGCAGCGACGCCGGCCACCGCGGACCTCGACGGCGCCGACGCCACGGACCAGCCCCGATGAGCGCGTCCGCTGTCGGCAAAGACCGTGGCGTCCCGGTCGCCGGTGTCCCCACCGCCCCGCCGCTTCCGCCCGACCTCGAAGCGCTGCTGCGCCGGCTGCGGCTGCCGCACATCCGCGCCCACGCCCCCGAGGTGATCGCAACCGCCCGCGCGCAACGGTGGGAACCGGTGGAGGTCCTCAAGGCCCTGTTCGCCGCCGAGGCCGCCGGGCGGGAACGCTCCGCGCTGGCCACCCGCCGCGCCGCCGCCGGCTTCCCCACCGGCAAGACCTTCGACGCCTGGAGCGCTGAGGCTTCCTCGATCCCCGCCCCGACCCAACAAGCCCTACGCACCCTGGAGTGGGTCCGCCGACGGGAGAACCTCGTGGTGTGCGGGCCGTCGGGGACCGGTAAGACGTTCCTGCTCGAGGCCCTGGGCCAACACGCCGTCGAGCAAGGCCTCAAGGTTGCCTGGTTCACCCTCGAAGACCTCGGCGTGCTACTGCGCCGGCACCGCGCCGACGACACCGTCACCAAAGCCATCGCCCGGGTCCTGCGAGCAGATCTGGTCGTCGTCGACGACATCGGCCTGCTCCCGGTGGCCCAGGACGCCGCCGAGGGGCTGTACCGCCTCGTCGACGCCGCGTACGAGAAACGCTCCATCGCGATCTCGAGCAACCTGCACCCCGCAGCCTTCGACGAGCTGATGCCCAAGACCCTGGCCACCGCGACCGTGGACCGGCTCCTGCACCACGCCCACGTATGCCAGACCACCGGCAAGAGCGTGCGCCTGTCCCAAGCCCTGGCCGGTCAAGGGGTGAGCCCCTTGAGCTGAGCACCAGGCCAGTGGTGGTCAGCACTGGGCAGATCCCATGGCCACCACCGGGCACATCTCGTGACCGTCACCGGGCAGGTCTCACGACCGCCCCTGGGCAGAAACCAATGGCCCTTGACAGGGCAGTTCCGGGTCAACGGTGGGCCCTGGCTCGACATCCCCGACACCGTGACGATCGCCGGGACCGAGGCGAGCCTCGAGGTCGCCGAGGCCCGCGCCCACCTCGTCAACCACTGAGGCGAGGCCCCCTGCCGCCCGGCGCCGGGTGCGGCTAGACGACCTCCATGGGCTGCCCGCCGGTGATCCGGAGCAGCTCGGCATACGAGGTCTCGAACACCGCATGGCTGTGTCCGGCCGCCGCCCAGACCCGCGGGAAGCGCTCGAGAGTGATGTCGACGATCGTCTGGATCGGCCGGACGTGCCCGACCGGTGCGACGCCGCCGATGGCGAAGCCGGTCTCGGCGCGGACGAACTCGGGGTCGGCGCGGTCGATGCCGGCGAGGCCGGCGAGGCCGGCGACCTTGGCGAGATGGACCCGATGCCCGCCCGAGGCGAGGATGAGCAGGGGAGCGGTGCTGCCGTCGAAGTGCCGGGCGGCGAAGACGAGGGAGTTGGCGATCTCGGCGGGGGTCACCCCGAGGGCCTCGGCGGCCGCGGCGGCGGTCCGGACGGCATCCGGCAGGTAGCGGACCGTCGTGCGGACCTCGGCGTCGTCGAGCGCCGCGAGAACCCGGGCCACGGAGGGGTGCCCGCTCAGATCCGTGCCCGGCGAGACGGGACCCGGCGAGGCGGGGTCCAGCGAGGGCTCCTCGACTGACGCCATGGCCGAGAGCCTAGCCGCGAGACGGCCGCCCGCGGCGGCTTGACGTGCTGCGCGCGCCGCGGTGTAGAGTCAAGGTCCTTCGAACACGTGTTCGAACATTCGGACGCCGTCCGTCGCGTCGCCCCGACCATGCGCCGCGCCGACCCGGTCCAGGGTCGACGCGCGTATGCCGTCATGCCCGGGCATCCGCGGCCGGTGGGCCGAGCGGCCGCCTCATCGGAAGGAGCCTCGCGATGGTCCGTCGCTACCACGAGCCCGTTCGGGTCCGGGTCGCCGACCCGGCACCGGTCGGGGTCCCCGGCCCGACCACCGATCCGCTCGCCGACCCGGCGCCGGTTGCCTTCGTCTGGCGGGGCCGCCGGTATGCCGTCGAGGCGGTCCAGGCCCGCTGGCGCGAGCGTCGGGCCTGGTGGCGCGACGTGGGCGAGGAGGGCCCCGCCGACGAGACCGAGCGGGTGATCTGGCGGGTCGAGGCTCGAGCGGGCGGCCGGGTCGGGGTGTTCGAGCTCGGCGCCGACGGCGGGTCGCGCTGGCTGTTGCTGCGGGCCCTGGACTGAAGGAGAGAGGCATGACCGACGTGACCGGACACCCGACCGGAGCCGCGGGGGCGCTCGACCTGCTCGACCGCTCCCGCGCCTCCCTCGCCGAGGCGTATGCCGCCCAGGGCGTCGTCGAGCGATACCTCGCCGCCCAGCTCGCCGCGCTCCGGGCGGCCGCCGCCCTCCTCGCCGCTCCGGGCCGGCCCCGGACGCGCCACCGGCCCACCTCGGGGCCGCACAACATCTGGGAGCTCACCGCGACGGCCACCCCCGACCTCGCCGAGTGGGCCGGCTACTTCGCCCACTCGACCCGGCAGCGCGCCGACGTCGAGCAGGGCCGGCGCCGGGTGGCCAGCCGCGAGGCCGATGACCTGCTCCGGTCGGCCGAGACCTTCCTCGACCTCGTCATGGCCCGGCTCGGCCTGCCGGGCCGCCCGGTCGAGCACCCCGAGCGGCTCATCCCGGCCCACGGCGGCGCCGGGGCCCCATGAGCGCCACCGGCGGGCCCGGCTGGGGGGACGCGGGGTTCGTCCATCTCCACGTCGCCTCGGGCTTCTCGATGCGCTACGGCGCCTCGACCCCGGAGGTCCTCGTCGAGCGGGCCGCCGAGCACGGCCAGCCCGCGCTCGCCCTCACCGACCGCGACGGGCTCTACGGCGCGGTCCGGTTCGCGACGGCGGCGGCCCGGTCCGCAGTCGCCCCCGTGCTCGGCGTCGACCTCGCCGTCGACCTGCCTCCCGGGTTGCCGGGGGAGCCCGGGGCGGCCCCGGCAGGCCCGGCATACCGGCGTCCACCGCCGCGCACCCCGGCCCGCGGTGGGGCGGTCGTCGACCCGCGCCGCCCTCGGGCCGTCGTCCTCGCCCGTGGTCACGGCGCCGGGCTCGCCCCCGGTCGGGGCTGGGCCGCCCTGGCCCGGCTCGTCACCGACACCCACCTCGGCGGCGAGCGCGGCACCCCCGTCACGACCCCCCGCCTCATCGCCCGGCACGCCGCCGGTGAGCCGGGGGAGCCCAGCCGGCTGCTGCTCCTCCTCGGGCCCGACTCCGACGTCGGCCGGGCCCTCCTCCTGCGCCACCCCGGCGTCGCCCGGGCCCGGCTCGCCGCCTGGCAGCGGCTCCTGGCGCCGGACGCCCTCGCGATCGAGGTCGTCCACCACGACGGCCCCGAGGGGACTCTTGCCTCGCGCACCCATGCCGCGGCCCTGCTCGGCCTCGCCGACGCGGCCGGGGTCCCCGCGGTCCTCACCGCCGCGGTCCGGCACGCCGACCCCGGCGACGTCCGGGTCGTCGACGTCCTCGACGCGGCTCGCCGCCTCGTCGTCCTCGACTCCCGGCACCTGGACCGGGTCACCGACGCGGGCCACCTCGCGAGCACCGCGACGATGCACCGCACCGCCCACGCGGTGACCGGCGACGCCGACCGGGCCCGCCGCCTCCTCGCGAGCACCGTCGCCCTCGCCGCCCGGTGCGTCCAGGACCCCCGCCGCGACCTCGGGATCGGCGGGGTGCACCTCCCCGAGCCCGGCATCCTCGGCATCCCCGACGGCACCGACCCCCAGGGGGTGCTCGCGCAGCGCTGCCGGGCCGCGGTCGCCACCCGGTATGCCGGGGCGCGCGACGCGACGCTGCGCACCGTCCGGGACCGGTTGGCCGACGAGCTCGCCGTCGTCGCCGACCTCGGCTACCCGACGTACTTCCTCTCCGTCGCCGCCGTCGTCGACCTCATCCGCGAGCGCGGGGTCCGGGTGGCGGCACGCGGCTCGGGCGCCGGGTCCCTCGTCAACTACCTCCTCGGGATCAGCGGCGTCGACCCGATCCGCTACGACCTGCTCATGGAGCGGTTCTGCTCCCCGCTGCGGGCCGAGCTGCCCGACATCGACATCGACGTCGAGTCGGCCCGGCGCACCGAGATCTACGAGGCGATCATCGACCGGTTCGGCGCCGAGCGGGTCGGCTGCGTGTCGATGATGGACACCTACAAGGTCCGGCACGCCGTCCGCGACGTCGGCGCGGCCCTCGGGATGACCCCCGGCGAGATCGACGAGATCGCCACGGCCTTCCCGCACATCCGGGCCCGCGACGCCCGCCACGCCATCGCCGACCTGCCCGAGCTGCGCTCCCGGGGGCTCGACAGCCCGCGCCTGTCCCGCTTCTTCGACCTCGTCGAGGCCCTCGACGGGCTGCCGCGGCACATCGCCCTCCACCCGAGCGGGGTCCTGCTGTCCAACGCGACCCTTCTCGACCGCACCCCCGTCGAGCAGAGCGGCCTCGGCTTCCCGATGAGCCAGTTCGACAAGGACGACGTCGAGACCCTCGGCCTGCTCAAGCTCGACGTCCTCGGCATCCGGATGCAGTCGGCGATGGCCCACGCCGTCACCGAGGTCGCCCGGGTCGACGGCGTCGAGATCGACCTCGACGACCAGGCCGAGGTGCCGCTCGACGACGAGGCGACCTACCGGCTCATCCGCACCACCCACACCCTCGGCTGCTTCCAGATCGAGAGTCCCGGCCAGCGCGAGCTCGTCGGCAAGCTCGGTCCCGAGCGGTTCGAGGACCTCATCATCGACATCTCGCTCTTCCGGCCCGGGCCGGTCAAGTCCGACATGATCACCCCCTTCCTCGAGCACCGGCACGGGTGGAGCCCGGCGACCTACCTCCACCCGACCCTCGTGCCCGCCCTCGCCGAGACCGAGGGCGTCGTCGTCTTCCACGAGCAGGTGCTGCGGATCGTCGCCGAGACGACGGGGGTGAGCCTCGCCCAGGCCGACGAGGTGCGCCGGACGATGGGTACTCCCGACGGGCAGGCCGAGATCGAGGCGTGGTGGCGGCCGGCGGCCCGGGCCCGCGGCTATGCCCCGGAGGACGTCGACCGGATCTGGGGGGTGCTCGCGTCGTTCGCCTCCTTCGGGTTCTGCAAGGCCCACGCCGCGGCGTTCGCCCTGCCGACCTACCACTCGGCCTGGCTCAAGACCCACCATCCGGCGGCCTTCCTCGCCGGGGTGCTCACCCACGACCCCGGCATGTACCCCCGCCGGCTCATCCTGGACGACGCCCGCAGCCTCGGCATCGCCGTCCTCCCGCTCGACATCAACGCCTCCGGTGACACCTACCGCGTCGAGCGGCTCGAGCCCGGCACGACCCGCACCGAGCCCCCCGCCCACCCCGACCTGCCCGACGCCGGCGGCTACGGCATCCGGCTCTCGCTCACCGACGTCATGGGGATCGGCGAGGACGAGGTGGCCCGGATCGTCGCCGGGCAGCCCTACGCCGACCTCGCCGACGTGTGGACCCGGGCCCGGGTCTCCCGGCCGGTCCTCGAGCGGCTCGTCCTCGCCGGTGCCTTCGACGGCCTCTACGGCATGGGTGGCCGCTCCGGCCTCGGCCGGCGCGGCCGGGTGACCCGGCGCGACGTCCTCCTCCATGTCGCCGAGCTCGACCGGTGGGAGCGCTCGGTGCGCCGCGCCGGGTCGGGAGCGGCGGCCCGCCGCACGGGTGGCCGGACCCCGGGCCAGCTCGTCCTCGACCTCGGGGACCGGCCCGAGCTGACCCCCGGCACCGGACTGCCCGAGATGACCGGTCCGGAGCGGGTCCGCGCCGAGCTCGACATCCTCGGCCTCGACGCGAGCGGGCACGTCATGGAGTTCTACGCCCCGATGCTCGGCGCCCTCGGCGTCGTCCGATCCCGTGACCTCCTCAGGTCCCGCAGCCGCTCCGAGATCTGGGTCGCCGGGGTCAAGGTCGCCACCCAGACCCCGCCGGTCCGCTCCGGGCGCCGGGTCGTCTTCCTCACCCTCGACGACGGCACCGGACCGGTCGACGCCACCTTCTTCGAGGACGTCCAGGGCCCGTATGCCGCGACGGTGTTCCACTCCTGGCTCCTCCTCACCCGGGGCGTCGTACGCCGGACGGGGGAGCGGGGCATCTCGCTGCGGGCGACCGGTGCCTGGGAGCTGTCCTCCCTCTGGGACGCCTGGGCGACCGGGGGGATCGACGCGGTCCGGGCCGCGCTCGCCGAGGCCGACGCGATGGCCCACGAGAGCGCCGCCGCCGTACCCGAGCCGGAGGGGCACCGGGTCCTCGTCCACGCCTCCGGCTTCCGCCAGTCCCCGTACGCCGACACCAAGCCCGCCGGGGTCAGCCCGTCGCTCCCGCCGCGCAAGCTGTGGCACTCCAGCCCCGGCAGCTCGGGGCACTAGGGTGGGAACCGTGACCGAGGAGCGTGTGCGGACCCGACGTCCGGGGGTCGACACCGGCCTGCGGACCGCGGCCGTGTGGGGCGCCGTCGACGAGCTCGTCCGGCGCCGCCGCGCCGAGCTCGGCCGCCCGCTCCACGTCCTCGACCTCGGTGGCGGGACCGGCGGCCTGGCCGTCCCGCTCGCCGCGGCGGGCCACGACGTCACCGTCGTCGACCCCAGCCCCGACGCCCTCGCCTCGCTCAGCCGGCGGGCCGCCGAGACCGTCCCGCCCGAGACGGCCGAGCGGATCACCGCCGTCCAGGGCGACGCCGACTCGCTCGGCGCCCTGCTCGGCGACCGACGCGCCGACCTCATCTGCTGCCACGGCACCCTCGAGCATGTCGAGGACCCCGCCTCGACCCTCGCCCGGCTCGCCGAGGTCCTCGCCGACGGCGGCACGCTCAGCGTCGTCGCCGCCGGCCGGCTCGCCGCGGTCCTCTCCCGCGCCCTGGCCGGCGAGTTCGCCGAGGCCCGGGAGCTGCTCGACAGCCCGGACGGGCGGTGGGGGAGCGCCGACCCGATGCCCCGCCGGTTCGACACCCCGACCCTCGTCTCGCTCGTCGAGGGCGCCGGTCTCCGACCGGTCGACGTCCACGGGGTACGGCTCTTCTCCGACCTCGTCCCCGCGGCATACCTCGACACCGAGGCCGAGCGTTCGGCCCTGCTCGCCCTCGAACGGGCCGCCGCCGCCCATCCCGTCTTCACCGCCCTCGGCGACCTCGGCGCCGCCATCCACGTGCTCGCCGTCCGCGGCTGACCCTCGCTCGAGCGATGAGCCGGCGACAGTTCGCCCTTCCGCGGCGCTCGGGCTCCGGGCCGCCGGACGACACCGGGTGCACGATCCTCCACGTCGACATGGACGCCTTCTACGCCTCGGCCTCGCTGCTCTCCCGGCCCGAGCTCGTCGGGACGCCCGTCATCATCGGCGGCAGCAGCAACCGCGGCGTCGTCCTCTCGGCGACCTACGAGGCGCGCCGGTTCGGGGTGACCTCGGCCATGCCGATGTCCCGCGCGCGCCGGCTGTGCCCTCAGGCGAGCGTCATTCCGCCCGACCACGAGCTGTACTCCCGCATCTCCGACGCCGTCATGGCGACGTTCGCCTCGATCACCCCCGTCGTCGAGCCTCTCTCGCTCGACGAGGCGTTCCTCGATGTCTCCGGTGCCCTGCGCCGGCTCGGCAGCCCGGCCCGGATCGGGGCGCTCATCCGCGACACGATCGCCGACGAGCAGGGTGTCACGTGCTCGGTCGGCGTCGCGCCGACGAAGTTCGTCGCCAAGCTCGCCTCCGGCCTGGCCAAGCCGGACGGCATGGTCGTCGTCCCCGTCGACGAGGTCGTGCCGTTTGTCCAGCAGCTGCCGGTCGGGGCCCTGTGGGGCGTCGGTGACAAGACCGAGGAGGCGCTGACCCGGCTCGGCCTGCGGACCGTCGCCGACATCGCCCACACGCCGCTGCAGACCCTGACCCGGGCCCTCGGCGAGGCCACCGGCGCCCATCTCCACGAGCTGTCCTGGGGCCGGGACCCCCGCCCCGTCCACCGGGCCGAGCGGGAGCGCAGCATCGGCGCCGACGAGACCTTCGAGACCGACATCGACGACCCGGACCTCCTCCACCGGCACCTGCTGCGGCTCAGCGACCGCGTCGCGGCCCGGCTGCGGGCGGCCGGGATGGCCGGCCGGACCGTCACGATCAAGGTCCGGTTCTCCGACTTCACGACGATCACCCGTGCCCGGACGATCCACCAGCCGACCGACATCAGCCGGGTCGTCTACGACGCCGCGGTCGGGCTGTTCGACGCCCTCGGGCTGCAACGCGCCCGGATCCGGCTCGTCGGTGTCCGGATGTCGGGACTCGTCCCGGTCACCCAGGCACCGGTCCAGGGGGTCCTCGGTGAGCCCGACCACGGCTGGCGGGATGCCGACCGAGCCGTCGACCGGGCCAGCGCGCGCTTCGGGGCCGGGTCGGTCCGGCCGGCGAGCCTGATCAACCCTCACCGTTCGCCTTCCCAGCAACCCCGGCGAGACCTATCCTGAGATCACCGGCATCACCGGGGTCGCTGCAACGAACTCGCGTGGTCGTGCGTTCTCCTGGGTAGGAGGACGGCAGTCACGCACACTGGAGGTCACCGTGCCACTCTCTGAGCACGAGCAGAAGATGCTCGCGCAGATGGAGCAAGCGCTCGCTGCGGAAGACCCCCGGTTCGCGTCGCAGATGAAGGGTGCCCACCAGCGCTCCGTCGCCCGTCGCCGCTACATCGTCGGTGCCGTCGGCGTCCTCATCGGCCTCGCTCTCGTCCTCGTCGGCGTCAACACGACCCTGTGGGTCGGCGTCCTCGGCTTCGTCGTCATGGTGGCCGGTGCGGCCTACGGCCTCACCCCGCCCCGCAAGCAGATCGACATCGGCGCCGTCGCCGCCGGTGGCTCGCGCAAGAAGCCGTCCCGCCGCCAGGGCCTCATGGACCGGCTCGACGAGCGATGGGAGCGCCGCCAGAACGACCACTGACCCGGCATACCCGGCCCGGTCACCGGGTCAGCAGCACCCCGAGGACCCAGGTCGCGGCGATGAACAGCCCGGCCAGCAGCTCGATCCCCATGCTCGTGAGGACGGCCCGCAGGGCCGCCTTCGTCCGCTGCCAGGCCAGCCGGCCGTCGCGGGACCGGGCGTGCTCGACGAGGTAGATCCCGAGGACGAAGCCGATCGGCGCCCCGACGAGCGGGATGACGAACAGCCCGACGACCCCGAGGAGCACCGCCAGGGCCAGGGTCCCGCCGCCGACCCCCTCCGCACGCATCCGCCGCCCGGGGACGAGGTACTGCAGCGCGACGCCCGCGCCGAAGAGGGCGAGGCTCACCGCGAAGACGACCCATCCGGTCGTGCTCTGCTCGGCGAGCGCCCAGACGAGAACCCCGGCCAGGATGAGGAGCAGGCCGGGCAGGACCGGGATGACGATGCCGGCGAGCCCGACGACGATGAGCAGCGCAGGGATCCACAGCTGCGCGCCGTCGGGGGCGGCGCCCACTACCGCACGGTGTCGGGGGCGGCGTCCTCGTGCAGCCGGTCGCTCTCGTCGTGGATGTCGGCGACGTCGCGCAGGGCGGGCACGTGCTGGCGCCCGTGGTGGGCGCAGAAGAGGAGTTCGCCGCCCGCGTGGAGCTGGACGCGCACGTACGCCTGGGCGCCGCACCGGTCGCAACGGTCTGCGGCGGTCAGGGCCTGGGCCATGGTGGCGGTCACGGATGCCTCCTCGAAGCGTTGACGGGCAAGCGATGAGAGCAACAGTCAAGCACGGCAAATGCTTCCCGTCCGGGAGATGTCGGCATATGAGAGGCGTCAGTCGTCGTGACGGTTTCGTGATAAGGCCGACACGCCCGGGCTCGCGTGCCGGGCCCCACCCGGTATGCCGCCGCCGGCGCCCGGTGCGCCTCGGCGGTCGTGTCGCGGGCGCCGGTTAGCCTTACCGGAGTGCCGCCCGGTCCCGGGCGGACGGGCGCCGGTCCCCGCGGGCCCCGCCGTCACCGACCGACTGGAGAGCCGACCCCGATGAGTGCCGCCACGAGCGCCGCGGCGAAGAAGGCGGCGACGAGCAAGTCCGCGACCGAGTACACCGCCCACCATCTGCAGGTGCTCGAGGGGCTCGAGGCGGTCCGCAAGCGGCCGGGCATGTACATCGGCTCCACCGACACCCGCGGGCTCATGCACTGCCTGTGGGAGATCATCGACAACGCCGTCGACGAGGCCCTCGCCGGGGTCTGCGACCGGATCGACGTCGTCCTCTTCGCCGACGGCTCGGTCGAGGTCCGGGACAACGGGCGCGGCATCCCCGTCGACATCGAGCCGCGTACCGGGCTGACCGGTGTCGAGGTCGTCTTCACCAAGCTGCACGCCGGCGGCAAGTTCGGCGGCGGCTCCTACACCGCGTCCGGTGGCCTGCACGGCGTCGGCGCCTCCGTCGTCAACGCGCTCTCCTCCCGGCTGGACGTCGAGGTCGACCGGGGCGGCAAGGTGTGGGCGATGAGCTTCCGGCGCGGTGAGCCGGGACAGTTCTCCGACGTCGCCGGCGCCACGGGCGCCAAGGATCCGTCCCACCCGTTCACCCCGTTCGAGGGCGGCAGCGAGCTCGCGGTCGTCGGCAAGGCGCGCCGGGGGGCCACCGGGTCCCGGATCCGCTACTGGGCGGATGACCAGATCTTCATCAAGGGCGCCCAGTTCGACATCGAGGGCCTCCTGGCGCGCGCCCGCCAGACCAGCTTCCTCGTGCCGGGCCTCACCCTCGTCATCCGCGACGAGCGGGGCCTGCCGGGGACGCCGGGGGCGGACGGCCCGCATGAGGAGGTCTTCGTCCATGACGGGGGGATCTCCGAGTTCTGCGACTTCCTCGCCCCGGACCCCGAGGTCACCGACGTGTGGCGGCTCCAGGGCAGCGGCACCTTCACCGAGACCGTCCCGGTCCTCGACGAGTCGGGACACATGATCCCGACGGAGGTCGAGCGTGAGTGCGGCGTCGACATCGCGCTGCGGTGGGGGACCGGCTACGAGACGAAGGTCGTCTCCTTCGTCAACATCATCGCCACCCCGAAGGGCGGCACCCATCTGGCCGGCTTCGACCAGGCGTTGCTCAAGGTGTTCCGCAAGCAGTTGGAGGTCAACGCCCGGCGGCTCAAGCTCGGCGGCGACAAGGTCGAGAAGGACGACATCCTCGCCGGCCTGACCGCCGTGGTCACCGTGCGGCTCGCCGAGCCCCAGTTCGAGGGGCAGACCAAGGAGGTCCTCGGCACCAACGCCGTGCGTGGCGTCGTCGCCAAGGTCGTCGAGCACGGACTGAACCGACACCTCACCTCGACCAAGAGGGGCGAGAAGCAACAGGCGGCGCTCGTCCTCGAGAAGGTCACCGCCGAGATGAAGTCGCGGATCTCGGCCCGGGTCCACAAGGAGACCCAGCGCCGCAAGAACGCCCTCGAGACCTCCTCGCTGCCCGCCAAGCTCGCCGACTGCCGGAGCGGGGACGTCGAGCGCTCCGAGCTGTTCATCGTCGAGGGCGACAGCGCCCTCGGCACGGCCAAGCTCGCCCGGTCGAGCGATCACCAGGCCCTCCTGCCGATCCGGGGCAAGATCCTCAACGTCCAGAAGGCCTCGGTCACCGACATGCTCGGCAACGCCGAGTGCGCCGCGATCATCCAGGTCATCGGCGCCGGTTCGGGTCGGACCTTCGACCTCGACGCCGCCCGGTACGGCAAGGTCATCATCATGACCGACGCCGACGTCGACGGCGCCCACATCCGGACCCTGCTGCTCACCCTCTTCTTCCGGTACATGCGTCCGCTCGTCGAGGCCGGCCGGGTGTATGCCGCGGTGCCGCCGCTGCACCGGATCGAGGTCGCTGGACAGGGCTCGCGCAAGGGCGAGCTGATCTACACCTACTCCGAGAACGAGATGCGCCAGACGGTCGCGTCCCTGACGAAGAGGGGCCGCGGGGTCAAGCAGCCCATCCAGCGCTACAAGGGGCTCGGCGAGATGGATGCCGACCAGCTCGCCGAGACGACGATGGACCCCCGCCGGCGTACCCTGCGGCGGGTCACCCTCGGCGACGCCGAGGCGGCGGCCCGGGTCTTCGAGCTCCTCATGGGCAACGACGTCGCGCCGCGCAAGGACTTCATCGTCGAGTCCGCGCACCACCTCGACAGCGAGCGCATCGACGCCTGAGGCGACGTCGCCCGGCATACCGATGCCGGGTCTCAGCCGGTGGGCGGCCCCGTCGACTCCCGCACGACGAGCTCGGTCGGGAGGAAGAGCGTCCGGTCGTCCATCGGCTCGTCCTCGAGGAGCGCGCCGAGCAGGACCTCGGCGGCCCGCCGCCCCTGCGCGGTGACGTCCTGGCGCACCGTCGTCAGGCCGAGCACGGCCGAGAGCAGGTAGTCATCGACCCCGGTGACCGACAGGTCCTCGGGCACCCGCAGTCCGAAGCGCCGGGCGGCCGTCATGATGCCGATGGCGATCTCGTCCGACGCCGCGACGACGGCGGTCGGTCGGTCCGGCCGGTCGAGGAGCAGCCCGGCGTCCCGCGCGGCCGCCCGGGCGGTCCAGTCCGACGGAAGCACCCAGTCCGAACGCACCTCCAGACCATGCACGGCCATCGCGCTGCGGAACGACGCGAGCCGGGTCTTCGGGGTCTCGACGTGGGCGACGTTCGTGGGGACGGCGCCGACATAGGCGATCCGCTCGTGGCCCAGGCCGACGAGATGCTCGGTCGCCGTGCGCATCACCTCGGCGTCGTCGATCCGCACGCACGGGCGGCCGGGCACGGGCGAGCCGACGGCGACGAGCGGAAGCGAGAGGCGGTCGACGAGCGCGACCTCCTCCGGCGTCATCGGCACGTTGAGGGTGATGACGCCGTCGACCCGCTTCCACAGCATGTTCTGGGTGAGCGGGAGCCTGCGGTCGTACGTCTCGTCCTCGAGGTCGAAGAGGAGGACGTGGTGCCCGTGCGGCCGCAGCGACTTCTCGATGGCGCTGACGAGGGTGGCGAAGAACCAGCGGGTCAGGAACGGCGCGACGACGCCGACGACCCTCGTGCGCCCGGAGGCGAGGGACGTCGCCGTCGGCGACGCGACGTAGTCCATCTCCTGGGCGACCCGCAGCACCCGTTCCCGGGTCGCAGGGCTGACCCGGTCCAGTCCCCGCAGGGCCCGGGACACGGTGGCCACGGACACCCCGGCCGCCCGGGCCACGTCGGTGATCGTGCTCATCGCCCGCGCCGCCCCCCGCTCTCCTCGTCCACCCGCCGGCGGGCGCGCAGGATGAGCCAAAGGAGGGCGACGAGGACGAGGAGCAGGATCGCCGACCCTGCGGCCGGCCTGCCGGTCACCTCGAGCCACACCGTCTGGATCAGCGCCATCGCGGTGAAGAACCCGACGATGCCGAGCAGCATGTCCAGCCGCGGACCGCGACCGCGTGGCCGCGTCCCGGAGCCTGGCCCGGGACTGCGCTCAGCCATGGCCTATGCCGTCTCCTCAGCTCAGCCCTTGACCCCTCCGGCGGTGAGACCGGAGACGATCGCCTTCTGGAAGAGCAGCACCATGATGATGAGGGGCACGGTGACGATCGTGCCGGCGGCCATGACCGCCGTGTACGGCTCCTGGTGCGGCTGGGCGCCGGTGAACGACGCGATCGCCACGGTGACCGGCTGGGTCTGCGGCGTCGAGAACTGGCTGGCGAGAAGGAACTCGTTCCAGGCGCCGATGAAGGCGAGGATGGCGGTCGTGAAGACGCCCGGCAGGGCGAGCGGCAGCATGATCCTGCGGAACGCCTGACCCTGGGTGCAGCCGTCGATGCGGGCGGACTCCTCCAGCTCCCAGGGCATCTCGGACAAGAACGCCGTCAGGACGTAGATCGTCAACGGCAGGGTGAAGGAGATGTTGGGCAGGACGAGCGCCTGGTAGTTGCTTCCCGTGAGCCAGCCCCAGTCGGAGAACATCTGGAACAGCGGGGAGACGAGCGCGACGCCGGGGAACATGGAGGCGCCGAGGATGATGCCGAGGACGGAGTACTTCATGGGGAAGTGCAGCCGGGCCAGGGCGTAGGACGCGAACACCGCCACGATGAGTGAGAGGACCGTCGACAGCACCGCGATGACGACGCTGTGCCACAGCGCCGCGCCGAAGTGGTTGCCGCGATCGGTGGAGAACGCCGTCTTGAAGTTGTCGAGGGTCGCCGGCGTCGGCCAGAGCGAGGTCTCGAAGGTGCGCCCGACCGGGCGGAAGCCCGTGGCGATCATCCAGTAGGCGGGGGCGAGCCCCCACAGGACGATGAAGCCCAGCCCTGCGTACGTGCGTGCCTTCCTACCCCAGTGTCGCTTGACCTTGATCTGGGTGGCCGGGGTGTGCTCAGTGGTCGAACCGGTGTCGACGGTCGTTGTTGTCATCGTCACTCCCTGGGCCTAGTGGGTGGCGCCGAACTGGCCGGTCATGTTGGCGGCATTGCGTTTGGTGTCGTCCTCGTCGAGCTCGTCCTTGTCCTTCTGCTTCGTCTCCGAGGGTGGCCGCTGGACGACGTCGGCGCCGCCGAACTTGATGAAGAGGAAGGCGGTGAAGGCGATGATGAGGAAGACGATGGTCGACAGTGCCGAGGCGCTGTGGAACCCGGCTCTGATCTGTTTGACGACGAGGATCGACAGCGAGGTCGTCGCGTGGCCGGAGCCACCGCCACCACCGGTGAGGATGGCGGGCAGGTCGTAGATCCGCAGCACGTCGAGGGTGCGGAAGAGCACCGCGACCATGAGCGGGGTCTTGATGAGCGGCAGGGTGATCTTCGTGAAGGTCTGCCACTTGCTCGAGCCGTCGATGAGCGCGGCCTCGTAGACGTCGTTCGGGATGAGCTGGAGGCCGGCGAGGATGAGCAGCGCCATGAACGGAGCCGTCTTCCACGTGTCGGCGATGATGACGGCGAACTTGGCGGGCCACTCGTTGCCGGTCCACAGCAGCGGGTCCATGCCGACGAGGCCCAGCGCCTTGTTGACGATGCCGTCATAGGCGAACATGAAGAACCACAGCTTCGCGGTGACCGCGGTGGGGATCGCCCACGGGACGAGGATCGCGGCGCGGACGAGGGCCCGGCCGCGGAACTCCCGGTTCATGATCGTCGCGAACCACAGCCCGAGGATGGTCTCGAGGGACACGGTGACGACGGTCCAGAACAGCGTGACGTTGAGGGCGTCGTAGAACTGGGCGCCGAGCGTGCCGGGTGGACACGACGTGTCGCCGCACTGCTGGAGCAGCCAGTGGGTGTAGTTGCTGAACCCGGCCGGGCCGCCCTCGACGAACAGCCCGGTGGCCGGGTCGAGGCCTGCGTCCTTCTGGAAGGACAGGATGACGGCCTTGACGAGTGGATAGAGGATGACGATCGCCAGGACGACAAGGGTGGGGGCCACGAGGAGCAGCCCGCGCCGCCCCTCTCCGGCTCGCAACCCCTTGCGCTTGGCATCCTTCTTGGGTGTCGGCTTCGTGGTCTGAGCGACGGTGGTCATCGAGAGCACTCCTGCGCGGTCAGTCCGAGGACACAACGATGGGCCTTGCGGTGGAGCCGGTGTGGGGGCCCGAGGGCCCCCACACCGGCCCGATTGCGAACGCTAGGTGATGCTGATGCTCAGCCTAGATCAGCCGGCAGCCGCCTCCATGGCTGCCTGCATGTCCTTGACCGCCTGCTCGGGCGTCTTCTCGCCCTTGATGGCCGCGAAGGAGTTCTCCTGGATGGCCTGGGTGACCGCCGGGTAGTACGGGGTCACCGGACGCGGGATCGCGTTCTGGATGGCCGTGAGGAGCGTCGGCAGGTACGGGTACTGCTTCACCAGACCGGCGTCGGTGTAGATCGACTCGATGACCGGCGCGAGAGAGCCCTTCTCCATGTTCGTCTTCTGGACGTCGGCCGAGGTCATGTACTTGAGGAAGTCCAGCGCCGTGGCCTTGTGGTCCGAGAAGGCGCTGATGGCCGCGCTGTGACCACCGAGGGTCGAGGCGCCCGGGCCGTCGACGCCGGGGAGCGGCGCGACCGCGAACTTGCCCTTGACCTTCGAGGAGTCGTCGGTGCTGGCGAGGCTGTAGACGTACGGCCAGTTGCGCAGGAAGAGGAGCTTGCCGTCCTCGAAGGACTGCCGGCCCTGCTCCTCCTGGTAGGTGATGGCCTGCTTGGGGATGTCGCCGTTGGCATAGTGGTCGGCGAGCATCTTCAGCCCGGCCGCGGCCTCGGGGGAGTCGACCGTCGGCTTGCCGGAGGAGTCGACGACCTGGGCGCCGAAGGTGTTCATCGCCTCGGTCGCGTTACAGGTCAGGCCCTCGTACTTGGCGAACTGGCCCGCGTAGCAGTCCATGTTGTGCTGCTTGGCGATCTTGCAGTCGCCCCACATCTCGTCGAGGGTC
This sequence comes from uncultured Actinomycetota bacterium, assembly GCA_963728395.1. Classification (GTDB taxonomy): domain Bacteria; phylum Actinomycetota; class Actinomycetes; order Actinomycetales; family Dermatophilaceae; genus CAVSJJ01. The sequence goes on along the minus strand of CAVSJJ010000003.1, from coordinate 658,257 downwards.
GTCGGCGGCGTCTTCACGAGGTCGCTGCGGTAGTACAGCATCCCGCCGTCTGAGGAGGTGGGTGCGGCATAGAGCGTTCCGTTGTAGGTCGCCGCGTTGAGCGGGGCCTCGAGGAAGCCGGTGGTGTCGAGCGCCATGTCGCCCTTGAGCGGGGTGAGCCAGCCCTTCGCCGCGAACTCGGCGGTCCAGACGACGTCGACCGAGACGACGTCGTAGCCGGGGTCCTTGGCCTGGAAGTGCTGCACGAGGTCGTCGTGCTGCTGGTCGGCCTGGTCGGACTGCTCCTTGACCGTGACCTTCTCGTCCGGGTGGTCGGCGTTCCACTTGTCCACCATCGGGGCGAGAATCCCGCTGTTGTCCTTGCCCTGCACGTACGTGATGGGACCGCGGGTGTTGGCGCTGGCGCTCGAGCCGCCGCCGGCGCTGCTGCCACCGCCACACGCGGCGACGGTCAGCGAGACCGCCGCGGCGCCGGCCGCCACGGCCAGCATCCGCGAATTGATGAATCGGGCCATGCCCGCCTCCATTTCCTGGTTGCCGTCGAGGCGGCACCTCGACGATGAGGGAACGTCTCACACCGTAAAAGCGTTTACGCGCCGATGCAATGGGACCACGTCCCCGAGCCGTAACGATTGAGTAACATGGCCGTCGCCTCCGCGCAATCTGTCGTGGGGACAGCGGTTTTCGCGATCGGCCGCCGCCGGACGGGCGACACTCAGCCGCGGACCGGGCCGCCGATGCCGCCGATGACCGCCGATCCGGGCTGGCCGGAGCCGTCCCGCCGGCCCGTCGGTGGGGGCAGCTCGAGGGCCACCCCGCCCGCACCGGAGGCGCGGGCCGGCAGGCCCCCCACCCAGGCGAGGACGAGGGCGTCCTCCCCCTTGAGGAACCGATGCGCCCGCACCCCACCGGTGCCGCGGCCCTTGGCCGGGTACTCGGCATACGGGGTCGCCTTGAGGGCTCCGGGCTGGGTCCCCGGCAGCGCGTCGGAGGACCCGCTCGCGGTGACGACGACGTTGTCGGCGCCCCCGTCGACCGCACCGAAGAAGAGGACCCACGCGCCGGCCGCGAGGCGGACCCCGGCCATCCCTCCGGCCGCCCGGCCCTGGGGGCGGACCGCCGAGGCGGGGAAGTGCAGCAGTTGTGCGTCGCTCGTGACGAAGACGAGGTCCTCCTCGCCGGTGACGAGGGCGGCCGCGCCGACGACGGCGTCGTCCTCGCGCAGGCCGATGACCTCGAAGTCGGACTTCGCAGGGTAGTCGGTGCTCACCCGCTTGACGACGCCCCGGGCCGTCCCGAGCGCGATGCCGGGACCGTCGGAGTCGAGCGGGACGATCGTCAGCGGCTCCTCGCCGCGGGGGAGGTCGACGTAGGCCGCGAGCGGCGCACCACCGGACAGGCTGGGCGCACCACCGAGCGGCGGCAGCGCCGGCAGCTCGAGGGCCGAGAGGCGGATCATCCGTCCGCGGCTCGTCACGAGCCCGACCTCGCCCCGGGCCGTCGTGCGCACGGCGCCGACGATCGCGTCGTGCTTGGCGCGTGGCCCGTCGGCCGGCACCGGGTCGGCGGTGGACGTGCGGGCGAGCAGCCCCGTCGAGGAGAGCAGGACCCAGCACGGGTCGTCGGACACCTCGAGCGGCGTCGCCTGGGCGAGCGGAGTGCCCGCCGACTCCAGGAGGACGGTCCGGCGTGGCGTGCCGTGCTGCTTGGCGACGGCGGCGAGCTCGGAGGAGACCGTCTTGCGGAGGAGGGCCTCGTCGTCGAGGAGCGCCTGGAGCTCCTCGATCTGGCGGCGCAGGTCGTCGCGCTCGCCCTCGAGCTCGATGCGGGAGAACTTCGTCAGCCGGCGCAGCTGGAGGTCGAGGATGTAGCCGGCCTGCGCGTCGGAGAGGTCGAAGACGCTCATGAGCCGCGACTTCGCCGTCGCCGCGTCCTCGGAGGCGCGGATCAGCTGGATGACCTCGTCGATGTCGAGGATCGCGATGAGGAGCCCCTCGACGAGGTGCAGCCGGTCGCGCCGCTTGCCGAGGCGGAACGTCGTCCGGTTGCGGACCACCGCGATCCGGAAGTCGACATAGACCCGGAGCAGCTCCTTGAGGCCGAGGGTGCGCGGCTGCCCCTCGACGAGGGCGACGTTGTTGATGCCGAAGGAGTCCTCGAGGGGGGTGAGCTTGTACAGATGCTCGAGCACCGCTTCGGGGTTGAAGCCGTTCTTGATCTCGATGACGAGGCGGGTGCCGTGGTGCCGGTCGGTGAGGTCCTTGACGTCGGCGATGCCCTGCAGCTTCTTGTTCTGGACGAGGGTCTTGATCCGGTCGATGACCTTCTCGGGCCCGATGAGGTAGGGCAGCTCGGTGACGACGATGCCCTGGCGCCGCGGCGTGATCTTCTCGATCCGGGCCGTGGCGCGGGTCTTGAAGCTGCCCCGGCCGGTGAGGTAGGCGTCACGGATGCCGTCGAGCCCGATGATCCGGCCGCCGCCGGGCAGGTCCGGACCGGGGACGAACTTCATGAGGTCGTCCAGCGAGCAGTCCGGGTGGCCGATGAGGTGGCGTGCCGCCCCGATGACCTCGACGAGGTTGTGCGGCGCCATCTGGGTCGCCATCCCGACGGCGATGCCGCTGGCGCCGTTGACGAGGAGGTTCGGGTATGCCGCGGGCAGCACCCCGGGCTGAGTGTGCTGGTCGTCGTAGGTCGGGATGAACTCGACGGTCTCCTCGTCGAGGCCGGTCACCATCAGCAGGGCGGCGGGCGCCATCCGCGCCTCGGTGTAGCGCGCGGCGGCGGGGCCGTCGTCGAGTGAGCCGAAGTTGCCGTGCCCGTCGACGAGGGGCAGCCGCATCGTGAAGGGCTGGGCCATCCGGACGAGAGCGTCGTAGATGGCCTGGTCGCCGTGCGGGTGGTACTTGCCCATGACCTCGCCGACGACGCGGCTGGACTTCACGTGGCCGCGGTCCGGGCGCAGCCCGAGGTCGCTCATGCCGTAGAGGATCCGGCGCTGGACGGGCTTCAGTCCGTCCCGGGCGTCGGGCAGAGCGCGGGAGTAGATGACGCTGTAGGAGTACTCGAGGAAGGCGTTGCTCATCTCCTCCTCGATGTCGACGTCGACGATCCGTTCGGCGACGTCGACATCGGCGGGCGAGGAGGACTTGCTCGTGCGTCGGGCCATCGGGGGGTGGGGCTCCATCGGGGTCGGTGGGTGACACCCCATCCTCGCCTAGGCCTGCGACGGCTGCTCACCCGACGCGCCGAACCGGCCGACGTGGACGACCTCCCGGGCCGGGCGACGGGCCCGGGTCGTGCCCGACCCCCCGACCCGGGCCGCCTCATGGCCGAGGGCGAGGACCCCGACGATCCGCCGGTCCGGGGGGATGGCGAGGGCGTCCTTGACCGCGTCGTGCCGCTCCACGGGGACGCCGAAGAAGAGCGCGTCGAGGCCGGCGTCGACCGCGCCCAGGAGGACGATCATCGCCGCCATCGCGACGTCGGTGTCCCAGTAGGGGACCGGCCACCTCTCGACGGAGCGGTCGGTCCACCCCTTGTCCGGCTCGGCATAGCGGTCGAGGTATGCCGTGGGGTGCGAGAGGCACAGGACGAGGGCCGGCGCCGCGGACACGCCACGGGTCCAGTCGTCCCCCGCGGCCGGGTGCGATCCGGCCGCGGCGTCCCAGAACGCCCGGCGGTCCGCGTCGTCGAGGAGGACGACGAAGTCCCACCCCTGGCTGAAGCCGGCACTCGGCGCGCGCAGCCCGAGGTCGACGAGCGCGAGCACGGCGTCGGGGTCGACGGGCCGCTGGGGATCGAACCTGCGGGTCATCCGGCGGCGGCGCACGGCCTCAGCGAGCTCCATCGGGCCAGTAAAGCCCACCCGGATGACCGCCGCCCGGTGCCGGATCGGCGTGCCACGATAGGGCCATGGCGATCGACGATCCGCTCCCCCCCGGGTACCCCGCACAGTGGGAGGCCGACATCGTCATGTCGGACGGGACGGTCGCCCGCGTCCGGCCCATCACCCCGGCTGACGCCGACGCGCTGCGCCGCTTCCACGCGGGCCAGTCGGACGAGTCGATCTACCTGCGCTTCTTCGCGCCGATGCGGACCCTGAGCGACCGGGACGTCCACCGCTTCACCCACGTCGACTACGTCGACCGCGTCGCCCTCATCGTCCTCATGCAGGACGACATCATCGGGGTCGGCCGCTACGACCGGATCGACCAGCACAGCGCCGAGGTCGCCTTCAACATCAGTGACCGCTACCAGGGCAAGGGCATCGGCTCGGTCCTGCTCGAGCACCTCGCCGCCGTCGCCCGCGAGATCGGGCTGACGAAGTTCACCGCCGAGGTCCTGCCGCAGAACCGCAAGATGCTCAAGGTCTTCTCGGACGCGGGCTACGAGGTGTCCCGGCGGATCGAGGACGGCGTCGTCGAGGTCGAGTTCGAGATAGAGCCGACCGACACCTCACGCGATGTCGCGATGTCGCGTGAGCACCGCTCGGAGGCGATCAGCGTCCGGTCGATCCTCTATCCCCGGGTCCTCGCGGTCGTCGGGGCCAGCCGGCGTGAGCACTCGATCGGCGGCCGCGTCATGCAGGACATCCTCGATGCGGGCTTCGCCGGGAGCATCTACCCGGTCAACCCGCGGGCCGAGGAGATCGCCGGGCGCCGCGCGTATGCCGCCGTCGCGGACATCCCGGAGCAGGTCGACCTCGCCGTCGTCGTCGTCCCCGCCGACGCCGTGCTCGACGTCGTCACCGACTGCGCCAAGGCCGGCGTGAAGTCGCTCCTCGTCATCTCGGCGGGGTTCGCCGAGGCGGGTCCCGCGGGGGCCAAGCTGCAGGCCCGGCTCGTCAAGCGGGCCCGCCGCGCCGGCATGCGGGTGGTCGGCCCCAACTCCTTCGGCATCGTCAACAACGACCCCGACGTGCGGCTCAACGCGACGCTCTCGCCCCAGCTCCCCCCGCCGGGCCACTTCGCCCTCTTCGCGCAGTCCGGCGCCCTCGGCATCGCCGTCCTCGCCTCCGCCGCCAACCGGCGGCTCGGGATCTCGGCGTTCGCCTCGGCCGGCAACCGGGTCGACGTGTCGGCGAACGACTTCATGCAGTACTGGATCGACGACGACAACACCCGGGCCGTCGGCCTCTACCTCGAGTCGATGGGCAACCCACGCAAGTTCTCCCGGATCGCCCGCAACCTCGCCGTCATCAAGCCGATCATCGTCGTCAAGTCGGGGGTCTCGTCCTACGGCGTACCACCCGGGCACCTCGTCCGCCAGACCCGGGCACGTCCGGAGGTCTTCGACTCGATGCTCCGCCAGTCCGGCGTCATCCGGGTCGAGAACGTCCACCAGCTCTTCGACGTCGCCTCGCTCGTCGTCAACCAGCCGCTGCCGCGGGGCGGACGCGTCGCCCTCGTCGGCAACGCACCCGCCCTGGGGGCCATCACGGCCGACGCCTGCCTCAGCTGGGGGCTGACCGTCACCCACGGTCCGGTGTGCATGCCGACCGACGCCTCGGCCGCGGAGTTCGGCGAGCGGCTCGAGGCGGCCTTCGCCGACCCGCAGGTCGACTCCGTTATCGCCTGCTTCATCCCACCGCTCGTCGCCGTCGACGAGGAGGTCGCCGACGCCGTCCGCGAGGCGGCCCGCGGCAAGGACAAGCCGATCCTCGTCACCTTCCTCGGCATGCGCGGCGTCGACGACGGCCACTCCTCGGTCCGCGGGACCGGCGAGGGACACTCGATGTCGATCCCCGTCTACGGGATGCCGGAGGATGCCGTTCGGGCCCTCGCGGCGGCGACGAAGTACGCCGCGTGGAGGTCCCGCGACCGAGGCACCCAGGTGGCACCGGCCGGCATCAACCGGCGGATCGCCGAGGACGTCGTCGAGACCGTCCTGTCGGTCGACAAGAACGGGCGACGGCTCGACGCCGACGAGGCGAGCGCACTCCTCGGCTCCTACGGCATCGAGGTGTGGCCCACATACCCCGCCGGGAGCATCGATGAGGCGATCGTCGCCGCCGAGAAGGTCGGCTACCCCGTCGTGCTCAAGTCGACGGCCCCGATGGTCCGACACTCGGGCGGCCTCGGGGGGGTCCGGGTCGACCTCGGCTCCGAGGGCGCGCTGCGCGCGGCCTGGGAGTCCCTGACCGGCCTGCTCGCGCCCGTCTCGGCCGACACCTTCGCGGTCCAGAAGATGGCCCCGCCCGGCGGGGTGTCCTGTGTCGTCACGAGCGACGAGGACCCCCTCATCGGCCCGGTCGTGGGGTTCAGCCTGGCCGGTATGCCGCGCGAGCTCCTCGGTGACATCGCCTACCGGATCCCTCCGCTCACCGATGTCAACGTCTCTGGGCTCATCTCGTCGATCAAGGCGGCCCCGGTGCTCCACGGCCACCGCGGGGCCACCCCGGTCAACCGGGCGGCGCTCGCCGACCTCATCGCCCGGGTCTCGGTGCTCGCCGACGACCTGCCCGAGGTCGCGTCCCTGTCGCTCAACCCGGTGCACGCCCACCCGGGCGGGGTCGAGGTCCTCGGCGCCGAGGTGTCGATCGCGCCGGCTCGCGACCGGCGCACCGACCCGGGACGCAGGTCGCTGACCTGAGCCGTGCCCGAGGCGCGGCCCGGGTCCGATCGCTGCGGCACAATGGGTCCATGAGCCCTCTGTCCGACGCTCCGCCGCTCCCCGGCGCCCTCACCGCGGCCATCGAGCGCGCCGGCTACTACCCGGCCCTCGTCAGCGACGTCGTCAGCGCCGCCCTCGGGGGCGAGCGGGTGGAGAGCCACCTCGTCCATCTCGAGACGACCTTCGACCGCGAGGTCGTCAAGCGGCACATCACCGTCCTCGTCCTCACCGCGAGCCGCCTGGTCATCGCGCACGCCGACGACTACGCCGACGACCCGGATGCCCAGGAGGACGTCGCGACGGCGACGACCGAGAGCATCCCGCTCTCGAGCGTCACCGGCGTCATGCTCACCCACGTCGTCGACGACCCGCAGGCCTACGTCCCGGGCCGGCTCGGGCGCGAGCTGACCCTCACCCTCGGCTGGGGCGCCGTGAGCCGGGTGGACCTGCTGCCGGCGACGTGCGCGGACCCGGCGTGCGATGCCGACCACGGCTACGAGGGCACCGTGACGGCCGACGACATCTCGCTGCGGATCTCCGCCGCGGCGGACGGTGAGCATGCCCTGTCGGAGGGTCTCGCCTTCGCCGGCGCCCTCTCCGCATCGCTCACCCGGCGCTGAGGCGCGGCCGCCGGATGCAGGCCCGCACCGCCCCCGACTTCTCCGCCGTCGGGCTCGCCGATGTCGTCCCGTCGATCGCCGCGAGCCTCGGCGTTCCCGGAGCCGACGCCCGGTTCGCCTTCGGCGCGGCCCGCCGGGGGGTCGTCGTCCTCCTCGACGGCCTCGGTGACGACCTGCTGCGCAGACGCGGCGGCCACGCGCCGTTCCTCCGCTCGCTCCTGGCGACGGCATACCGGGTCCCCTGCGGCTTCCCGTCGACGACGGCGACCTCGATGGGCAGCTTCGGCACCGGCGTGCGGGCCGGGCGTCACGGCCTCGTCGGCTACGAGGTGCTCGTCCCCGAGCGGGACCGCCTGCTCAACGAGCTCTCGTGGGACGACGGTCCCGAACCCGAACGGTGGCAGCCGGAGCCGACCGTCTTCGAGCGCGCCGCCAACGACGGCGTCCTCGTCACCCGGGTCGGGCCGGGCTACTTCGACGGATCCGGCCTGACCCGGGCGGCGCTGCGCGGTGGCCGGTTCGTCGCGGCCGGCTCGCTCGCCGACCGGGTCGACGCGACGCTGGCGGCGCTCGCGATGGGACCCCGGTCGCTCGTCTACCTCTACTGGGGCGACCTCGACCGGGCCGGCCACGTGCATGGTGCCAACTCCTGGGAGTGGGGGACCGAGCTGGAGTCGGTGGACCGGGAGCTGGCGCGCCTGGCCTCCCGCCTGCCGGGGGATGCCTCGCTGACGATCACGGCCGATCACGGGATGGTCGACGTCCCGCACGCGCTGCGCCTCGACGTCGCCCAGGAGGCCGACCTCGCCCGCGGCGTGCGGCACGTCGGGGGTGAGCCGCGGGCACCGCAGCTCTACCCCGAGCCGGGCCAGGCAGACGCCGTCGCGGCCCGGTGGGCCGACCGGCTGGGGGAGCGGGCCTGGGTGCGCCGCCGGGACGACGTCATCGCCGACGGGTGGTTCGGGCCCGTGGCACCGCGCAACCTGGCCCGGATCGGGGAGGTCGTCGTCGTCATGGTCGACACCTTCGCCGTCGTCGACTCCCGCCGCGCCCGTCCCGAGTTCCTCGCCCTGCTCGGCCAGCACGGGTCGATCACCGAGGCCGAGGTCGCCGTGCCGGTCCTCCACGTCCCGGCTGCCGCGGGGGAGTGACCCTCCGCCCCGGGGCGCCACCGTCTAGGCTGGGCGCTCGTGGCGGAACTGGTCTTCTTCTCCGGGACGATGGACTGTGGCAAGTCCACCCTCGCGCTCCAGATGGACCACAACCACCGAGCCCGTGGGCGGGTCGGGCTCATCTTCACCAAGCATGACCGGGCGGGGGAGTCGGTCCTGTCCTCCCGGCTCGGACTGCGGACCGGCGCCGTCGAGGTGCTCGACTCCCTCGACTTCTGGGAGGAGCTCGTCGACTGCCTCACCCTGGGTCGCCGGGTCGACTACCTCATCTGTGACGAGGCGCAGTTCTACACCCCGGCCCAGGTCGAGCAGCTCGCCCGCGTCGTCGACGAGCTCGACCTCGACGTCTACGCCTTCGGGATCACCGCCGACTTCCGCACCCAGCTCTTCCCCGGCTCCCGGCGGCTCATCGAGCTCGCCGACCGGGTCCAGGTGCTCCAGGTCGAGGCCCTGTGCTGGTGCGGTCGCCGGGCGACCCACAACGCCCGCATCGTCGACGGGGTCATGGTCGTCGAGGGCGAGCAGGTCGTCGTCGGTGACACCGACAGTCCGCAGGCGGGGATGGTGGAGTACGAGGTCCTCTGCCGCCGACACTTCATGCGCCGGATGAACAGCCAGGCCGCGCGCGCCGCGGCCACCAGCCCGGACGTCCTGCCGTTCGACCTCGACGTGTGCCCGGTGCCGCCACCCCAGGGCGGCGGCTGAGCGGCCTCGGCCGGGTGCGCGGCGAGAGCACGGTCAGTCGCCGTCGCCGCGGCTGCGGGTGCCGAACATGACGTCGTCCCAGCTCGGCACGCTGGGCCGGCCGCCCCGCCGCCCGGGACGCCCTGTCGGCGCACTCTGCCCGACGGCGGCTCGCACCGAGGTGCGGCGGTCGTGCTCCTCCCGGTCGTCCTCCAGCTGTCGCTCGATCTGCCGTTCGGCGCGGGAGGGCTGCACCGACTCCTCCGGTGCCGCGCTCTCGTGGGCCGTGCCGTCCTCGGGCGCAGCGTCGTCGGGGCCGTCGAGGTGGGCGCTCTCGGGGTGGGTGTCCCGCGCGACGGGCGGCGGGGCCGCCGTGTCCGGGTCGCCGGCCAGCTCGGCCAGCGGGAGCGCGTCGAGCCGCGGGTCGTCCTCGCCCGGGGTGTGCGACGGCCGGGGCCGCCGCCGGCGGCCCCGGGTGCTGTGCTCGCGCATCGCGGCCATGAGGTCGATCGGCTCCCCGGCGGTCCGCCGCCGGGCGGCGCCGCCGACCCCACCCTCGGCCTCGACGTCGTAGACGGTGCTCGGCCGGTTGCTCGACGTCGCGACGTGGGGGGCCGGGATCGGCCCGACGGCCTCGTCCTGGGTCAGCCACCGGGCCTCGTCGTTGCGGGGGCTGATGCCCCGTCCGACGTGGTCGAAGTCCCATCGCGCCGCCCGCTCCCGGCCGCCGGCGGGGAAGGTCGCGGTGACGGTCCACAGCCCGTCCTCGTCGCGCGCGGAGTCCCACGCGAGGTGGTCCCGCTCGACGCCCCGGTCCCGCAGCCGGGCCTGGACCCGCTCCTCGAGGGGGGCCCGGTCGGCTCCGGCGCCGACGAAGACCTTGCGGGCCAGGCCCGCGATGTACTCGCGCTCGGCGAGGACCGGGCCCTCGTAGCGGTGGACCTTCTCGAGCGACCAGCCGGCCCGGCTCGCGACCTCCTCGGCGGACAGGCCGCGTCGGATGAGGGTCTGCACCTCGGCCGGACGCAGGCCCCCGTCGATCTCGATCTGGAGCTGGCCGAGCCGGGGCCGGTCGCGCAGGGCCGCGGCCCGCAGCGCCTCGTCGAGCGGCAGGCGGTACTGCTCCCCCGCGGGGTCCGCGAGCAGCACGTGTCGGCCGTCCTCGTGGACGCCGACGAGGCGTAGTTCGTGCATGACCGCCCTCCCAGGCATGAGTCCGTCCTCCGACTGTGGCACGCGCGGACCCGGAATCCGGGCTCCCACGCCGCGTGAGAAAGTGTGAACCATGTCGACCGACCCCTCGCGCGCCGCCGACGCCCTCGAGCCCTACGACGCCCTGCTCCTGCTCTCCTTCGGTGGACCCGAGGCCCCGGAGGAGGTCATGCCGTTCCTCCGACGGGTCACGGCGGGCAAGGGCATCCCTGACGCCCGGTTGGCCTCCGTCGCCGAGCACTACCTCGACCGCGGGGGCGTCAGCCCGATCAACGCCGAGAACCGGGCCCTGCTCGACCTGCTCCGCGCCGACCTCGACAGGCGCGAGATCGCCACCCCGCTCCTGTGGGGCAACCGCAACGCCGAACCCTTCCTCGCCGACGCCCTGCGCGAGGCGCGCGCTGCCGGGCACCGCCGCATCCTCACCGTCCTCACCAGCGCCTACTCCTCCTACTCCTCGTGCCGGCAGTACCGCGAGGACCTCGCCCGGGCCGTCGCCGAGCTTGCCGAGGAGGGCATCGACGACCTCGTCGTCGACAAGGTCCGCCCCTATGCCGTGCACCCCGGGTTCGTCGCCCCGACGGCCCGGCTCGTCGGCGAGTCGCTGCGCCCGCTCGCCGACCGGGACGACATCCGGCTCCTCTTCGTCACCCACTCGATCCCGATCGCGATGGACGACACCTCGGGCCCGGGCGACGGCGAGGGGAACCTCTATGTCGACCAGCACCTGCGGGTCGCCGCGGCCGTCGTCGCCGCGGCGCGCGAGGAGCTCGGGGACTGTCCGCCGCACGAGCTGGTCTTCTGCTCCCGCTCCGGCCCGCCCCACCAGCCCTGGCTCGAGCCGGACGTCAACGACCGGATCACCGAGCTCGCGCGGGAAGGCGTCACCGGGGTCGTCCTCGTGCCGATCGGGTTCGTCAGCGACCACATGGAGGTCGTCCAGGACCTCGACACCGAGGCGGCCGGGACGGCGGCCTCGCTCGGCCTCGACGTGGTGCGGGTCCGGACCGTCGGACGCGACGCGGCCTTCGCCGCGGGCCTGGTCGACCTGGCCCTCGAGCGGGCCGCGCAGGCCCGGGGCGAGAGCGTCGAGCTCGTCACCGCGCTGCCGGGCGACGTCCGGCCCTCCGTCTGCGCCGCCGGCTGCTGTCCCAACCTGCGCGCGGCCGAGCCCGCCCTCTGCGGGACGGACTGACGTGGCGAGCCCGGTCGAGGCGGGGTCCGGGGCCGGCCTGCCCCCGGACGATGAGCGCGCCGAGCTCGAGCGGCTGGCCGTCGAGGTCGCCGTCGAGGCCGGCCGGCTCATCGTCGAGGAGCGTCCGCGCGACCTGGGGGTCGACGTCACGAAGTCGACCCGCACCGACATCGTCACCGTCATGGACCTGCGCTCCCAGGATCTCATCATGGAGCGACTCTCGGCCGCCCGCCCCGGTGACTCCGTCTTCGGCGAGGAGCGCGGCGGCGTCGCCGGCGACTCCGCGGTGACGTGGGTCGTCGACCCCATCGACGGGACGGTCAACTACCTCTACGGCATCCCTGCGTATGCCGTCTCGGTCGCCGCCGTCGTCGGCGACCCCACGGTGCCCGGCGGCTTCGTGCCGTTCGTGGGCGCGGTCGTCAACCCGGTCAGCGGTGAGGTCTACCACGCCCGGACCGGGGGCGGGGCCTGGCTGGCCGAGCCGGGCCGTTCGGAGCGGCGCCTCGCGGCCGGCCCGGGCCCCGACCTCGCTCTCGCCCTCGTCTCGACCGGCTTCGGGTATGCCGCGCAGCGGCGCCGTTGGCAGGCGGGGGTGCTCGCCGACGTCCTCCCGTGGGTCCGGGACATCCGGCGCGAGGGCGGCGCGGCCCTCGACCTGTGCCACATCGCGACCGGGCGGGTCGACGCGTTCTACGAGACCGGTCTCAATGCGTGGGACCTCGCCGCGGCCTGGGTCGTCATGACGGAGGCCGGCGTCGTCGTCGGGGGACTGGACGGGCTCGGGCGCCCCGGTCCGGAGCTGACCTGGGCGGCCGGATCCGGCCTGGCCCAGCCGTTCTCGGCCCTGGTCATCGAGGCGACGAACCGCCACCGGGGCGTCTGACGAGGGACCCCGGCGGGGACCCGCCCCGGCGGTCTCGTCGGGCCCCCCCGACCGCTGGGTTCTCGTCGTGGGAGAACTCACGGGGATCCCGCGTGGCGTCCGGGGTAAGGATGCGGCACAATCTGCGCTCGCAGCGGGCACAAAACCGGCGAGATGTGCGTTGTGTCGGCCAGAACGCAGGGCCGACCCGGTGCGGCGACCCATACACGACGAGCTGAAGGGCAGGCAGCGATGGCGACCGACTACGACGCCCCACGCAAGACCGATGACGACATCAACGAGGACTCGATCGAGGAGTTGAAGAGCCGACGCGTCGACAAGCGCGCCTCCAGCGTCGACGTCGACGAGACCGAGCAGGCCGAGGGCTTCGAGCTGCCCGGTGCCGACCTCTCCGGTGAGGAGCTGTCGGTCCGGGTCATCCCGCGGCAGGCCGACGAGTTCACCTGCTCGCGCTGCTTCCTCGTCCACCACCGCAGCCAGCTGGCGTCCGAGAAGAACGGCGTCCTCGTCTGCCGGGAGTGCGCCGCCTGAGCCTGTCCCGGTCGCTCGGCCGGGGAGTCGTCGCCTGCGAGATAGGGTCAGTCCTCGTGACTGGCCCTGTTCGCGTCCCGGTACCCTTCCGTCGGCTCAGCGACCTCGCGCGCGTTCCTGCCTACGCGACCGAGGGCGACGCCGGGGCCGACCTCACCTCCGTCGAGCAGGTCACCCTCGGACCGGGGGAGCGGGCCCTGGTCCGCACCGGCCTGGCCATCGCGCTGCCGGCCGGCTATGTCGGGCTCCTCCACCCGCGCTCCGGGCTCGCCGTCCGTCACGGGATCACGATCGTCAACGCGCCGGGGACCGTCGACTCGGGGTACCGGGGGGAGATCCTCGTCAACCTCGTCAACCTCGACCGGCGAGAGGCGTTCACCGTCCACGTCGGGGACCGGATCGCCCAACTCGTCGTCCAAGAGGTCGCGGCGGCCACGTTCGTCGAGGCCGATTCGCTTCCGGAGAGCGCTCGGGGCGAAACTGGTCATGGGTCGACCGGCGGTTTCGGCCGACCCCCAGCACGACCGACCAAGGAGACAGCGCAGCCGTGAGCCTCTTCTCGCGCCGCAAGGGCCGCCCGGCCGAGCCCGAGGACCCGTCGGTGGACGCCGAAGGGCAGGACCTCGACGCCCCCGGGGCCGAGGAGGACGGTGTCGAGACGGCCGAGCCCGAGCGCGCGCCCGGCGGGCCCTTCGACGTCGACGAGGTCGAGGGTCTCGACGGGCGGATCGACCTCGGCGCCCTGTGGGTACGCGGGGTGGAGGGCCTGGAGCTGCGGCTCGAGATGGACCAGCCGACCTCGACCGTCATCGCCGCGACGTTCGTCCTCGGCGAGTCCGCCGCGCAGGTGCAGGCCTTCGCCGCCCCGAAGTCCTCCGGGGTGTGGCGCGAGATCCGCTCCGAGATCGCCGCGTCGATCTCCCAGCAGGGCGGGACCGCCGAGGAGGTCTCCGGGCCGCTCGGCACCGAGCTGCGGACCCGGATGCCCTCGGCCGGCCCGGACGGGCGGACCGTGTTCGCCCCGGCCCGCTTCCTCGGCGTCGACGGGCCGCGGTGGTTCCTCCGGACGGTGCTCTCCGGCAGGGCCGCGATCGACGACGAGGCGGCCGGTCCGCTCGTCGACGTCGTGCGCGAGATCGTCGTCGTCCGGGGCCAGGACCCGATGGCCCCGCGCGAGATGCTTCCGCTCACCCTGCCGACCGACGCCCCGACCGACGTGCCCACCGAGGCCGCCGAGCCCGCCTCCACCGAGCTCAACCCGTTCGACCGCGGGCCCGAGATCACCGAGGTCCGGTGACATGGGCCTGCGCAGCCGGCTCCAGGACCTGAGCAAGACCGCCACCGAGCACGAGGCGGACGAGATCGCCCGCGAGTCCGGGCAGGCCGGGTGCACCCCGATCGCCCAGCTCCGCGACCGCGACGAGGCCGTTGTCGCCGGCACCGTCCGGAGCGCGATCCTCCCGCCCAAGCGCAGCGTCCCCGCCCTCGTCGTCGAGGTCTTCGACGGCGGCGGCACGGTGCGGCTGGTGTGGATCGGTCGGCGCGGCATCGGCGGCATCGAGCCGGGCGTGTTCCTCCGGGCTCGCGGCCGGGTTGCCCGGGTCAAGGGCGTGCCGACGATGTACAACCCCGCCTACGAGATCATCCCACGTTGAGCACGGCCCGCCGATGACGAGCCAACCCGCCCCCCATCACCCCCTGCCCACGGTCGAGGAGGTCATCCGGCACCGGCTCTCCGCGGCGCTCGGTGGATGGCGCGGCTCGGTCGAGACCGCGCTGCCGGTCGTCGTCTTCGTCACCCTCTGGTCGTGGCGGCACGACACGAGGACCGCGGTCGTCGGCGCCGTCGTCGCCACCGTCGTCCTCGCGGCGGCCCGGATCGTCCAGCGCGGCAGCCTCCAGCACGTCGGCGGTTCCCTCTTCGCGACCGCCCTCGCGGCCTTCTTCGCGCTGCGCAGTGGCCGCGCCGAGGACGCCTTCCTGCCCGGCATCATCGGCTCGATGGCCTTCGGGTCGCTCACCGCGCTGAGCAACCTGCTCCGGTGGCCGGTCGTCGGGTTCCTCGTCGGGGCGGGTGACCCCGAGGCGAGGGAGGACCCGTTGCGCTGGCGGCGGGACTCGGCGCTCGTGCGGGTGTGCCAGCGCCTGACGTGGGTCCTCGTCGTCCTCTATGCCGTCCGGGTCGTCGTCATGTACCCCCTCTACCTCGCCGAGCAGGTCACCTGGCTGGGGATCACGAAGGTGGCCCTCGGCTGGCCGGCCTGGGCGCTCGCCATCGCCGTGATGGGAGCCCTGCTCGTCCGGGGCCACACCCCGCAGCGGGTCGAGACGGCCGACAGCGACGCGACGTGGAGCGAGCACCACCACGGCGTGGACGACGTCGAGGCCAGCCCGGGCGACTGACGGGCGGGGGCTCCGCCGGAGGCGGGCGGGCTCAGTCCTCGACGAGGCGGGGCTGACGCTCGCCGGGGGAGAGCATCGACTCCAGCTCGTCCTCCATCTCGGGCGTGGTGATGAAGAGGAGCTCATCGAGCGGCTCGAGGGAGTCGTCGCGGCTCGGGGCGATGGGGTGGCCGTCGCGGATGATCCCGGTCAGCACCGTGTCGGCGGGGAAGGGGATGTCGCCGACCCGGCCACCGGCATACGGGCTCCCGACCGGCAGGGTCAGCTCGACCATCGACGCGTGTCCCTGCTGGAACTGGAAGATCTGGACGAGGTCGCCGACGCTGACGGCCTCCTCGACGAGGGCGGTCATGAGCCGCGGCGTCGACACGGCGACATCGACACCCCACGCCTCGTCGAACAGCCACTCGTTCTTGGGGTTGTTGACCCGGGCGACGGTGCGGGGGACGGCGAACTCGGTCTTGGCGAGCAGCGACATGACGAGGTTGACCTTGTCGTCGCCGGTCGCGGCGACAACGACGTCGGCCCCGGACATGCCGGCCTCGTTGAGGGCGTCAATCTCGCAGGCGTCGGCCTGGAGCCAGTCGGCGTCGGGAACCTTGCGGACGTGCTCGCTGTCGGCGACCCGGTCCACGAGGAGCACCTCGTGACCGTTGCGGATGAGCTCGCGGGCGATGGACCGGCCGACGCTGCCGGCCCCGCCGATGACGACGCGCATGGGATGGTCCTTCCGGGTCAGTTCGCCGGCGGCGGGGAGTCGAGGATCCGCTCCGCCGTGGCCAGGGACTCGCGCTGGATGGCCAGGTGGACGAAGTCCCCCTCCTGGTAGACGAGGTCGGGGCCGGGGATGGTGCCGTCCCCGAGCCGGGTGACGTAGGCGACCCGGCCGCCGACCGCCTCCTCGAGCTCGGCCATCCGCCGGCCGATCCAGGCGGGGTCGACGGGGATCTCGGCGATGACGATCTGGCCGGAGGGGTCGGTGAACTCCGGGACGTGTCCCTGGGGGAGCAGCCGGCGCAGCATCTGGTCCGACGTCCACTTCACCGTCGCCACGGTGGGGATGCCGAGCCGCTGGTAGATCTCGGCCCTCCCGGGGTCGTAGATGCGGGCGACGACGTGCTCGACGCCGTACTTCTCCCGGGCCACCCGGGCGGCGATGATGTTGGAGTTGTCGCCGCTGGAGACGGCCGCGAAGGCGTAGGCGTCGCCGACGCCGGCCTCCTCGAGGGTGTCCCGGTCGAAGCCCACCCCGGTCACCCTGCGTCCCTCGAACTGCGTGCCGAGCCGCCGGAAGGAGCTCTCGTCCTGGTCGATGACGGCGACCTCGTGGCCGGCGCGCTCGAGGGCCCTCGCCAGCGACGCGCCGACCCGGCCGCAGCCCATGATGACGAAGTGCACGCTCAGACGCTACACCGACGACGAGGGCCCCGGTCGGCGTACCCGGGCGTCTGGCCCGATGCTTCCGCGACCCGGCATAGAGTGTGCCCGTGTCTTCTTCCGGACGGGTCGTCAAGCGCGTCTTGGTGGGCCGAGCCATGCGCAGCGACCGGCTCGGCGAGACGCTCCTCCCCAAGAAGATCGCGCTGCCGGTCTTCGCCAGCGACGCGCTCTCGTCGGTCGCCTACGCTCCGGACGAGATCTTCCTGACCCTCGGCCTCGCGGGCGGCTCGCTGGCCCTCACCCACTCGTGGAAGATCGCGCTCGTCGTCGTCGCGGTGCTCATCATCGTCGTCCTGAGCTACCGGCAGAACGTCCACGCCTACCCCTCCGGCGGCGGGGACTACGAGGTCGCGAGCGTCAACCTCGGTCCCAAGGCCGGTCTCACCGTCGCGAGCGCCCTCCTCGTCGACTACGTCCTCACCGTCGCCGTATCCGTGTCCTCCGGCGTCCAGAACGCCGCGGCGGCCTTCGGCTTCGTCCGGGGTCACGAGGAGCTCGTCGCCGTCCTCCTCGTCGTCGCGCTCACGGCGATGAACCTGCGCGGTGTCCGGGAGTCCGGCACCGCCTTCGCCGTGCCGACCTACCTGTTCATGTTCACCATCATCGGGATGGCGATCGTCGGGCTGATCCGCGAGGTCACCGGGACCCTTCCCGACGCCGAGAGCGCCAGTCTCCAGCTCCTCCCGGAGGACGGCTACGGCCAGCTGGGCACGCTGGCCATGTCCTTCCTGCTGCTGCGGGCGTTCTCCTCGGGCTGTGCGGCGCTGACCGGGGTCGAGGCCATCTCGAACGGGGTCCCCGCATTCAAGAAGCCGAAGAGCAAGAACGCCGCGACGACCCTTCTGCTCATGGGCACCATCTCGATCACGATGCTCATGTCGATGATCGCCCTGGCCCGGTGGACGGGCGTGAAGTACGCCGAGACGCCGGCGACCCAGCTCGCCCGCGACGGCGTCCCCGTCGGCGATGAGTACGTCCAGGACACGATCATGGGCCAGGTGTCCAAGGCGGTCTTCTCCGGGTTCCACCTCGGCGTCGTGCTCGTCTCGATCGTCACCGGGCTGATCCTCATCCTCGCCGCCAACACGGCGTTCAACGGGTTCCCGGTCCTCGCCTCGATCCTGGCCCGCGACGGCTTCCTCCCGCGACAGCTGCACACCCGCGGCGACCGGCTCGCCTTCAGCAACGGCATCCTCATCCTCGCCAGCGGTGCGGCGGCGCTCATCATCATCTACCACGCCGAGGTCACCGCCCTCATCCAGCTCTACATCGTCGGGGTGTTCGTCTCGTTCACGACGAGCCAGACCGGGATGATCAGGCACTGGAACCGCCACCTGCGCACCGAGCGGGACCCGAAGATCCGCTCGCGGATGCAACGCAGCCGGATCATCAACGGCGTCGGCGCCGTGATGTCCGGGCTCGTCCTCCTCGTCGTCCTTGCGACGAAGTTCATCCACGGCGCCGGCTACGCGATCGCCGCGATGATCGTCCTGTTCATCCTCATGCTCGGCATCCGGCGGCACTACGACCACGTCCGCGACGAGCTGGCCGTCAACCCGGACGACATCCAGCACCAGCTGTTGCCCTCCCGGGTCCACGCCATCGTCCTCGTCTCGACGATCCACAAGCCCACCCTGCGCGCGCTCGCCTACGCCCGGGCGACCCGGCCGTCGATCCTCGAGGCGATCACCGTCAACGTCGAGGCGGACGAGACCAAGGCCCTGCAGCTCGAATGGGACAAGCGCGACATCCCCGTCCCGCTCAAGGCCCTCGACAGCCCGTACCGCGAGGTCACCCGCCCGGTCGTCGACTACGTCAAGTCGATCCGCACCGACAACCCGCGTGACCTCATCGTCGTCTACATCCCCCAGTACGTTCTCGGACACTGGTGGGAGCAGCTGCTCCACAACCAGAGCGCCCTGCGGCTGCGCGCCCGACTCCTGTTCACCCCTGGCGTCATGGTGTCGAGCGTCCCCTGGCAGCTGGCCTCCTCGGCGGGGGCCGAGCAACGGATGGACGGCCCGGTCGCCGGGTCGGTCCGGCGCGGCGAAGGGTGAGCGGCTGCGCGGACGGCCTGCGCCCCGGGGACGAGGTCGAGGTCGAGGTCACCGCCGTCGCGCACGGCGGCCACTGCGTCGCCCGCCACGAGGGACGCGTCCTCTTCGTCCGGCACGCCATCCCCGGCGAGCGGGTGCGGGTGCGGGTGACCGACGGAGGCCCGGGTGACCGTTTCCTTCGGGCGGACGCCGTCGCGGTCCTCGATGCCTCGCCGGACCGGGTACCAGCGCCCTGCCCGTACGCCGGTCCCGGGCGGTGTGGCGGCTGCGACTTCCAGCACGTGTCCCTCGAGCGCCAGCGCGCGATCAAGGCCGAGGTCCTCCACGAGCAGCTGACCCGGCTCGGCCACCTGGACCGGGACGTCGTCGTCGAGCCGCTGCCCGTCCCGGGTCGACCCGACGACGGGCTCGGCTGGCGGACCCGGGTGGAGTATGCCGTCGACCCGACCGGGCGGCCGGGGCTGCGCCCGCACCGCTCGCACGACGTCCTGCCGATCGAGCAGTGCCTCATCGCCTCCGGCCCCGTCCGCGATGCCGATGTCCTCGACCGGGAGTGGCCGGGCGAGCGGGCGGTCGACGTCGTGGCCCCGTCTGCCGGTGACGTGCTCGCCGTGCCCGTGCCCTCGGGGTCGGCGACCACCCCCGCCGTCTCGGAGGTCGTCCGGGCGGGGGAGTGGGTGGCGCGGTTCGAGGTGCCGGCGCGGGGGTTCTGGCAGGTCCACCCCTCCGCGGCGGCGACCTTCGTCGACGCCGTCCTTGCCATGCTCGACCCGCGCGAGGGCGAGGACGCCATCGACCTGTATGCCGGGGTGGGGCTCTTCGCGGCCGCCGTCGCCGAGCGGGTCGGGCCGACCGGACGGGTGCTCGCCGTCGAGTCCGACCGGATGGCGGTCCTGGCGGCCGGCGCGAACCTCGCGCCGTGGCCGTGGGCGGCCATGCTCGGGGCCCGGGTCGACGACGCCTTCGGGGTGGCCCGGCCCACCCGGCGGGGCCCCGCCGACCGTCGGGCCCGGCGCCCACGGCCGCTGCGCCGACACCCCGATCTACCGCAGCGGGCCGACCTCGTCGTGCTCGACCCACCCCGCACCGGTGCGGGCCGACGGGTGCTCGAGGGCGTCGCCGCCCTCGGCCCGCGGGCGATCGCCTACGTCGCCTGTGACCCGGCGGCGCTCGCCCGCGACACGGCATACCTCGCCCGGATCGGGTACGGGATGAGTGGGCTGCGAGCCTTCGACGCGTTTCCGATGACCCACCACAGTGAGGCCATCGCGTCGTTCACCCCGCGGTCTTAGAGTCGGGTCAGGCGTCTCTCGCCGATCTGTGGTTAGATACGGGCAGATATCTTGACGTCAAGATAACTCGTGACGACGACGCACGAGTGGAAGGAGCCCCAGGTGGCCAGCACGAACAGCTTCGACGCCCACGGCGCACTGGAGGTCGGTGAGCAGTCGTACGAGATCTACCGGTTGAGCGCGGTCGAGGGCAGCAAGAGCCTCCCGTACAGCCTCAAGGTCCTCCTCGAGAACCTCCTGCGCACCGAGGACGGCTCGAACATCACCGCGGAGCACATCCGCGCCCTCGGCGGCTGGGACGAGAACGCCGAGCCGGACACCGAGATCCAGTTCACCCCGGCGCGGGTCATCATGCAGGACTTCACCGGCGTTCCCTGCGTCGTCGACCTCGCGACGATGCGCGAGGCGGTGGTGGATCTCGGCGGCGACGCGACGAAGATCAACCCGCTCGCTCCGGCCGAGCTCGTCATCGACCACTCGGTCATCATCGACGTCTTCGGCCGCTCCGACGCCCTCGCGCGCAACATGGAGATCGAGTACGAGCGGAACAACGAGCGCTACAAGTTCCTGCGCTGGGGGCAGACAGCGTTCGACGACTTCAAGGTCGTCCCGCCCGGCACCGGCATCGTCCACCAGGTCAACATCGAGCACCTCGCCCGCTCGGTCATGGTCCGCGACGGCGTGGCCTACCCCGACACCTGCGTCGGCACGGACAGCCACACGACGATGGTCAACGGCCTCGGCGTCCTCGGCTGGGGCGTCGGCGGCATCGAGGCCGAGGCGGCCATGCTCGGCCAGCCGGTGTCGATGCTCATTCCGCGGGTCGTCGGGTTCAAGCTGTCCGGCTCGATCCCGTCCGGGGCGACCGCGACCGACGTCGTCCTCACGATCACCGAGATGCTCCGCAAGCACGGCGTCGTCGGCAAGTTCGTCGAGTTCTACGGCGAGGGTGTCGCGCAGGTGCCGCTGGCGAACCGCGCGACGATCGGCAACATGAGCCCGGAGTTCGGCTCGACGTGCGCGATCTTCCCGATCGACCAGGTCACCCTGGACTACCTCCGGCTCACCGGCCGCTCCGAGGAGACCCTCGCGCTCGTCGAGGCGTACGCCAAGGAGCAGGGCATGTGGCTGGAGCCGGGTCCGGACCAGCCCGAGGCCCGCTACAGCGAGTACGTCGAGCTGGACCTGTCGACGGTCGTCCCGTCGATCGCCGGCCCGAAGCGGCCGCAGGACCGGATCGTCCTGTCCGAGGCGAAGGACGCCTTCCGCAAGGTGCTGCCCACCTACGTCGCGCACCACGAGGGCGACGCCGGAGACGCATCGAGCTTCCCCGCCAGCGACCCCACGCCGACCGGTGGCTCCAACGGTGGCGACAAGCCGGAGTCGGAGGGCGACGGCCTCGACCGCCCGTCGCACCGGGTCCCGGTGACGACTGCGTCCGGCGAGCGCTTCGAGATCGACCACGGCATCGTCGCGATCGCCTCGATCACCTCGTGCACGAACACGTCGAACCCCTCGGTCATGATGGCCGCGGCGATGCTCGCCAGGAACGCCGTCGAGCGCGGCCTCGGCGTCGCGCCGTGGGTCAAGACCTCCCTCGCGCCGGGGTCGCAGGTGGTCTCGGACTACTACGAGAAGGCCGGCATGTGGCCCTACCTCGAGAAGCTCGGCTTCCACCTCGTCGGCTACGGGTGCACGACGTGCATCGGCAACTCCGGCCCGCTCAACGAGGAGATCTCGGCGGCCGTCAACGAGGGCGACCTCGCCGTCGTCTCGGTCCTCTCCGGCAACCGCAACTTCGAGGGCCGGATCAACCCCGACGTGAAGATGAACTACCTCGCGTCGCCGCCGCTCGTCATCGCCTACGCCCTGGCCGGGACGATGGACTTCGACTTCGAGTCCGAGCCGCTCGGGACCGACCCGTCCGGCGCCGAGGTGTTCCTCCGCGACATCTGGCCCGACCCGGTCGACGTCGAGTCGACCATCGCCGCGTCGATCAGCCAGGACATGTTCACGAGGGACTACGCCGACGTCTTCGCCGGCGACGAGCGGTGGCGCTCGCTGCCGACGCCGGAGGGTGACACCTTCGACTGGGACGGTGACTCGACCTACGTCCGCAAGCCTCCGTACTTCGACGGCATGGGTGCCGAGCCGGAGCCGATCGAGGACATCTCGGGTGCCCGGGTGCTCGCGCTGCTCGGCGACTCGGTGACGACCGACCACATCAGCCCGGCGGGCTCCATCAAGGCAGACAGCCCCGCCGGTCGCTACCTCGCCGAGCACGGCGTGGACCGCAAGGACTTCAACTCCTACGGCTCGCGGCGTGGCAACCACGAGGTGATGATCCGCGGCACGTTCGCCAACATCCGGCTGAAGAACCTCCTCCTCGACGACGTCGAGGGCGGCTTCACCCGCAACTTCCTCGCCGACGGCGAGCAGAGCACGATCTTCGACGCGTCCGCGGCATACCAGGAGGCGGGCATCCCGCTCGTCGTCCTCGCGGGCAAGGAGTACGGCTCGGGCTCCTCGCGCGACTGGGCCGCCAAGGGCACGGCGCTGCTCGGGGTCAAGGCGGTCATTGCGGAGTCCTACGAGCGGATCCACCGCTCGAACCTGCTCGGGATGGGTGTGCTGCCGCTGCAGTTCCCGCATGGGGAGTCCGCCGGCTCGCTCGGGCTCTCCGGCACGGAGACCTTCGCCATCTCCGGCATCACGGCGATGAACGACGGCCCGACGCCGCGCACGGTCTCGGTCGTCGCGACGAAGGAGGACGGCTCCGAGGTCACCTTCGACGCCGTCGTCCGGATCGACACCCCCGGTGAGGCCGACTACTACCGCAACGGCGGCATCCTCCAGTATGTGCTCCGCTCGCTCGTCGGCTGAGCTCCGCGATGCGCACGGCGGCCACCCGGACCCGGTCCCGGGTGGCCGCCGTCGTCCGGGCACCCGCCCGTGGGGTGATCGGCGCGCTTGTCGGTGCCTTGCTCGTCCTCGGCGTCGGGTTCGGCTCGCGCCTGCCGACGGGGCGTATGCCGCGGTCCCGGCCGCAGGCCCGGCCGCGGCCCAGGCCTCGGTGGAGCCTTCGCCGGCGGTCGGCGCCGTGCTCGTCTCGCCACCCGCTACGACGGCGCGCGTCGGCGCCTGCGTCGTGGCCGAGTCCGCCCTGGTGGTTCGCGCCAGCACCACCTACGTCTCGGCCAGGTACGCCTACGACGTCGTCCACGACGGTGTTGCCGCAAAGTCAGAAGTCCAGGCCGGCATGGCTGTGGATTAGCGAGGGCCGTTGTCGGCGGGGTCGACTAAGATCGAACACATGTTCGATACGCCGTCGCCGCCCAGTGTCACACCGGCACCCCTCGGCCTGACCACGGTCGAGCTGGAGGACTTCCTGGCCCGGCTGTCCACGGCCGAGGTCGGGGGCGACGACGCGGATCGGATCGACCGGATCGCGCTGCTGGAGCGGATCAAGCATGCGGCGGCGGCTGCGCAGGCCCGGGAGTCCGTCGCCTTCGACGCCTCCCAGCGTGCCGAGCAGGAGGCGCGCGGCACGCCGCGCGAGCAGGTGGGGCGCGGCATCGCCGATCAGCTGGCCCTGGCCCGGCGGGAGTCCCCGCACCGCGGGTCGCGGCTGCTGGGCCTGGCCAAGGCGCTGGTCCACGAGATGCCGCACACCCTGTCGGTGCTGGCGGCGGGGGAGTGCAGCGAGTGGCGCGCCACGCTCATGGCTCGCGAGACGGCATACCTGAGCGTCGAGGACCGGGCCGCGGTCGACGCGCAGGTCGGGCCGCGGCTCACCCTCCTGGGGGACCGGCAGGTGGAGCGCGAGGCGCGCGCCGTCGCCCAGCGCCTCGACGCGGCGGGTGCGGTGGCGCGGGCGCGTCGGGTGGCGGCCGACCGGTGCGTGACGATCCGGCCGGCTCCGGACGCCATGACCTACGTGACGGCCCACCTTCCGGTCGCCGACGGCGTGGCCGTGTATGCCGCCCTCGACGCCGAGGCCAAGCGGCTCGCCGCCGGCGGGGACGGGCGCGGCCGCGGCCAGCTCATGGCCGACACCCTCGTCGAGCGCGCGGTCGGCCGGGCCCCGGCGCAGGGGCATCCCGTCGAGATCGGGCTCGTCATGACCGACCGAGCCCTGCTCGCCGGCGCCGACGACCCGGCCCGGCTCGCCGCACCCGGGGTGGCCCCACACACCATTCCGGCGGCGCTGGCCCGGCAGCTGGTCGGCACCACCCAGGATGAGGTCGGCGATCGGCGGGCGCGGGTCTGGCTCCGCCGGCTCTATGCCACGCCAGACGGTCGGCAGCTGGTGGCGATGGACTCGCGCCGCCGAGAGTTCGACGGCCTGCTCCGGCGGATGCTCGTGCTGCGGGACCAGACGTGCCGGACCCCGTACTGCGACGCCCCGATCCGGCATGCCGACCATGTCCGACCGCACCGGGTCGGTGGGGAGACCTCGTTGGTGAATGCCGCGGGGCTGTGCGAGCGCTGCAACCTCGTCAAGGAGGCCGGGGGCTGGGTCGCCCGCGTCGACGGCAGCGTCACCGAGGCCGTGGGGCCCACACTCCCCGGGTGCGACGGCTCGGCCGGGGCGGGGCACGCGACGACGGTGACCACCCCGACCGGTCATCGATATCGGTCGCTTGCGCCGCCCCTGCTCCCCGCGGCCATCGGGCCACCGGGTCAGGCCGCCCGGACCGACCCCACTCGGCCGGTCGTGCTGAGGAGCCGCCACCTGCCGGCGGTCCGGCGGCTCACGACGGCCACCCTCTCGGACCGGCCCCCAGGCGGGGCTCCCTCGCCGATGACGGCTGACCGAGGACGCTCCCTGCTCAGTCTTCCTGCGCCGCCCGGCGCCGCTGCCGGCTGCGCCACAGGGCGATGCCGAGCATGACGAGGGCCCCGGCGACGAACAGCGTCGGCACGGCGAGGATGCCGAGGAAGAGGGCCACGTCGCTCGGCGGGAGCGTGCAGCCCCAGCCGAGCCCGGTGCACTGGCCGTCGGCGTTCGTATCGGGCAGCAGCAGATGGGCCAGGGTGAAGGCGACGACGGGGAGCACCCAGAAGACGACGCCGGTGACGACGTAGGGGCGGCGGCTCGGTCGCATGACACCGACCCTGCCGCAGCTCGAGCCGCGCGTCCTGAGGAGACGTACTCATCCCGCCACCGACGAGCGCCACAGGGCCTAGAATCGAACCCATGTTCGAATCCGGTGAGGGTGGGAGGGGGCCGGCCCGGTCGGGCGGCGCCCCACGCCACCTCGCCGGACCATCGTGGGCCGGTTCCCCACGCGGCGGATGGGGTGGCTCGGGACCGACCCCGCCGCCCGGTCGGGCCGCGAGTCCCGGCTCTCCGGTCGGGCGGGTCCGGTCCGGGCCGCCCGGCTGGCCCGACCAGGTCCCACCGCCGGAGGCCGAGGGGTGGCGGGTGCCGGCGACGGCGTGGCTGCTCGACCACTGCCCGGCCGACTACCGCCGGTATGCCGCGTGGCGCCGGCACCCGGTCGCGTTGGCGTGGGTGGCCGTCCACCATCTCGACGCTCAGCTGGCGGCCATGCGGACGGCATACCGACAGATCCGGGTCGACCTCGGCGACCTCATCGGTCCGGAGGCGGTCGCCGATGTCCTCGCCGACCTCGAGGCCGAGGGGGCGCGGCTGCTCGCCGCCCGCCGCGGCGCCGGGCTCGTCCTCGAGGCGATGGAGGGACACCGGTTCGTCCCGCGGCTGTGAACCAGCGGCGCCCGGACGTCGCCTGGGAGTTCCCTGGTGATGTCGTGAGGGCCCGCCGAGGGCTTCGACCGGGTCGCGACCCTGCCCGTACACTCGGTCGGAGGCCCACCACCGGGCCGACGACCCCGACCACGAAGGGACGAGACCGGGTGAGCGTGCTGGACCGGATCCACGGACCGGAGGACCTCAAGGCGCTACCCGCGAGCGACCTGGCCCGGCTCGCGCAGGACATCCGCGACTTCCTCGTCGACCAGGTCTCGCGGACCGGCGGCCATCTCGGCCCGAACCTCGGTGTCGTCGAGCTGACGATCGCGCTGCACCGGGTCTTCGACTCCCCGCGCGACGCCATCGTCCTCGACACGGGACACCAGTCCTACGTCCACAAGGTCCTCACCGGGCGGCACGACTTCTCCGGCCTGCGCCAGCAGGGCGGCCTCTCCGGCTACCCCAGCCGCGCGGAGTCCGAGCACGACGTCGTCGAGAACTCCCACGCCTCGACCTCGCTGTCCTGGGCCCACGGCATCGCCGAGGGGCGGCGAGTGCGGGGCGAGAGCGACCGGCATACGGTCGCGGTCATCGGCGACGGCGCGCTGACGGGCGGAATGGCCTGGGAGGCGATCAACAACATCGCCGCCGAGAAGGACCTGCCGCTCGTCATCGTCGTCAACGACAACGAGCGCTCCTACGCCCCGACGCGCGGCGGCCTGGCCGACCACCTCGCGACCCTGCGGACCACTCGGGGGTACGAGCGTTTCCTGGACTGGGGCAAGCGCTCGCTCTCGCGCACCCCCGTCGTCGGTGGCGCGATGTACGAGACGCTGCACGGGGTCAAGAAGGGCCTCAAGGACATCGTCGCCCCCCAGGGCATGTTCGAGGACCTCGGGCTGAAGTACATCGGCCCGGTCGACGGCCACGACGAGCCCGCCGTCGAGCAGGCGCTGCGCCGCGCCAAGGCGTTCGGCGGCCCGGTCCTCGTCCACGTCATCACCGAGAAGGGCCGCGGCTACCACCACGCCGAGGGCGACGAGGCCGACCGCTTCCACGCGGTCGGCGTCATCAACCCCGAGACCGGGCTGCCGTTCGAGCTCGCCGGGCGGAGCTGGACCGATGAGTTCAGCGACGCGATGGTCCGCATCGGCGAGGAGCGCGACGACGTCGTCGCCATCACGGCCGCCATGCTCTTCCCGGTGGGCCTGCGGGGCTTCGCCGAGCGCTTCCCGGAGCGCACCTTCGACGTCGGCATCGCCGAGCAGCACGCGACGACGATGGCGGCGGGCCTCGCGTTCGCCGGGATGCATCCGGTCGTCGCGATCTACGCCTCGTTCCTCAACCGCGCCTTCGACCAGCTGCTCATGGACTGCGCGCTCCACCGGGCCGGGGTCACCTTCGTCCTCGACCGCTCCGGGATCACCGGGCCCGACGGGGCCTCGCACCACGGCATGTGGGACCTCGCCATCGCCGGGGTCGTCCCCGGCCTGCACCTGGCCGCGCCGCGGGACGGGCAGCAGGTCCCGCTTGCGCTGCGGGCCGCCGTCGACATCGCCGACGCGCCGTCGGTCATCCGCTTCCCCAAGGGCACCGTCGGCGACCCGATCACGGCCGTCCGGTCGGTGGGCGGCGTCGACGTCCTCGCCGAGCCCGACGACGGCGAGGTCGACATCCTCCTCCTCGGCATCGGCGCGATGGCGGCCACGACGCTCACCGTCGCGGAGAAGCTCGCCGCCGAGGGCGTCCGGGTCCGCGTCGTCGACCCGGTCTGGGCACTGCCGGTGAGCGACGCCCTCGTCGACCTCGCCCGCTCCGCCGGCCGGATCGCCGTCGCCGAGGACGGGGTGGCCACCTCGGGCGTCGGCGCCCAGGTGTCGCGTGCTCTGCACGAGGCCGGGATCGATGCGCCCGTCGACACCTTCGGCCTGCCGAAGGAGTTCCTGCCGCACGCCTCGCGCGGGCAGGTCCTGGACCGGGTCGGGCTCACCCCCGACGTCATCGCCGAGGCCCTTCGCTCCCGGCTCCGCTAGCCGGCCCGTCGGCTCAGATGTCGCGGAACGTCTCGATCGTCGCGCCGAGGGCGTTGAGCCGGTCGGCGAGATCCTCGTAGCCGCGGTTGATGACGTAGACGTTGCGCAGTACCGACGTCCCCGGCGCGGCGAGCATCGCGAGGAGGACGACGACGCCCGGCCGGAGCGCCGGAGGACAGACGACCTCGGCCGCCCGGAACCGGGGCGTCGGGCCCTCGATGAGGACCCGGTGCGGGTCGAGGAGCTGGACCTTCACGCCGACCTTCGTCAGCTCGGTGAGATAGATCGCCCGGTTGTCGTAGACCCAGTCGTGGATCATCGTCGTCCCCTCGGCCTTCGCCGCGATGAGCGCGAAGAAGGGGAGGTTGTCGATGTTGAGGCCCGGGAACGGCATCGGGTGGATCTTGTCGATCGACGCCTTGAGCGGGCCGGGGATGGTCCGTAGGTCGACGAGCCGGGTCCGCCCGTTCGCCGAGTGGTACTCCTCGCTCATCTCGTAGTCCATTCCCATGCCCTCGAGCGTCGCGAGCTCGATCTCGAGGAACTCGATCGGCACCCGCTTGATGGTGATCGAGGAGTCGGTGACGACCGCGGCCGCGAGCAGGCTCATCGCCTCGATGGGGTCCTCGGAGGGGGAGAACTCGACGTCCTGGTCGATCTCGTCGACGCCGTGCACGGTGAGCGTCGTGCTGCCGATGCCCTCGATCCGGACTCCGAGCTCGGTGAGGAAGAAGCAGAGGTCCTGGACCATGTAGTTCGGCGAGGCGTTGCGGATGACGGTCCGACCCGGATAGCGGGCGGCCGCGAGGAGGACGTTCTCGGTGACGGTGTCGCCGCGTTCGGTGAGGATGATGGCCTTGTCCGGCACCTTCCCGGGGACGACGGTGCACTCGTAGAAGCCGTGCGTCGCGACGACGTTGAGCCCGAACGCCTTGAGCGCCCACAGGTGGGGCTCGACGGTGCGGGTGCCGAGGTCGCACCCCCCGGCATACGGGAGCTGGAAGTTCGGGAAGTCGTGCAGGAGCGGGCCGAGGAACATGATGACGGTCCGGGTCCGCCGGGCCGCGTCGATGTCGATCCCGGCGAGGTCGAGTGTCTCCGGCGGGATGATCTCCAGGTCGTTCGTTCCCGGGATCCACCGGGTCCGCACGCCGATCGAGGTGAGGACCTCGATGATCCGGTTGACCTCCTCGATCCGGGCGAGCGAGTGCAGCGTCGTGCGGCCCTTGTTGAGCAGCGAGGCACACAGCAGCGCAACGGCGGCGTTCTTCGAGGTCTTGACCTCGATCTCGCCCGCGAGCGGCTTTCCGCCCTCGATCCGCAGGTGCTGGGGCCCGGAGTGCCCGAGCGAGACGAACTCGGAGTCGAGCCGCTCGCCGATCCGGGCGAGCATCTCGAGGCTGAGGTTCTGCTTGCCCTGCTCGATGCGGACGACGGCGCTCTGGCTCGTGCCGAGCAGCTCGGCCAGCTCGCTCTGGGTGAGGCCCTGATGCCGGCGTGCGTCCCTGATGAGGGTGCCGATCCGGGTGAGATAGGTGGTCTCCGTCACGGCGTCGAGGCTAACTCACATATGAGATATATGCACATCCAGTCGAAGGTCTTTGGTCAGGCCGGCACGCTCGCCGCCCCCGAGGGGAGGAACCGGGCGCCGGTGACCTGCTCGGAGATGCCCTCGCGGTCCAGCAGCGGGGTGATCCCGCCGTTCCAGAACTGGAAGCCGGCGCCGGTGATCATCGCGAGGTCGATGTCCATCGGCGCCTGGGCGACGCCCTCGCGGAGCATCATCGCGATCTCCTCGGCCAGCGCCGAGAGGACTCGCTCGCGCACCTGGGCGACGGTCAGCTCGACGGGTGAGTCGGGCGTCGGTGCCATGGCGAGGACCTCGGGGTCCGGGACCGGGGTGCCGTCGGCGCCCCACTGGTAGTAGCCGGGCTTCTTCGCCTCGACGATGCGCCGCAGCGTCGGCGAGACATAGAAGCGGTCGCCGAACGCCCGATGGAGGGTCTCGCTGTTGTGCAGCGCGATGGCCGGGCCGACCAGGCCCAGGAGGACGAACGGCGGCATCGGCGCGAGCCCGGCGACGCCCTGGTCGGCGACCCGCGCCGGCGTGCCCTCGTCGACGACCCGGGAGAACTCGCCCATGAACCGGCCGAGCAGCCGGTTGACGATGAACGAGGGCGAGTCCTTGACGAGGATCGTCGTCTTCTTCAGCGCCTTCCCGACCGCGAACGCGGTCGCAAGGGCGGCATCGTCGGTCGCCGCGCCCGGGATGATCTCCAGGAGCGGCATGACAGCGACCGGGTTGAAGAAGTGGAAGCCGACGACCCGCTCGGGGTGCTCCAGGCCGCTCGCCATCTCGGTGATCGACAGCGAGCTCGTGTTGCTCGCGAGGACACACTCCGGCGGGACGACCGCCTCGACCTCGGCGAAGACCTGCTGCTTGACCGAGATCTCCTCGAAGACGGCCTCGATGACGAAGTCCGCGTCCGCGAACCCGTCCTTGGACGTCGAGCCCGAGACGAGGCCTTTGAGGAAGCCTGCCTTGTCCGAGCCGACCCGGCCCTTCGCGAGGAG
Source organism: uncultured Actinomycetota bacterium (assembly GCA_963728395.1). Lineage (GTDB taxonomy): Bacteria > Actinomycetota > Actinomycetes > Actinomycetales > Dermatophilaceae > CAVSJJ01. Next base: position 627,827 of record CAVSJJ010000003.1, on the reverse strand, counting down.
CTTGTCGACCTCGCCGTGCACGTAGCCCACGCCCTTGGCCACCCGCTCCTCGTCGAGATCGGTCATGACGACCGGGACCCCGAGCCGCCGGGCGAAGAGGAGGGCGAGCTGGCTCGCCATGAGCCCCGCGCCGACGATGCCGACCTTCGTCACCGGTCGGGCGAGCGCGGCGTCCGGCGCACCCGCGGGGCGCTTGGCCCGCTTCTGGACGAGGTCGAAGGAGTAGAGCCCGGCGCGCAGCTCGTCGCCCATGAGCAGGTCGCCGAGCGCCTCGTCCTCGGCGGCGAAGCCCTCCTCGCGGGTCGCGGTGCGCGCGCCCCGGACCAGCTCGAGGGCGCGGTACGGCGCGGGGGAGGCGCCCCCGGTCTTGACGTCGACGAGCGCTTTCGCGGCGCCGAGGGCGGTCTCCCACTCGGCCTCGTCACCGCTCACCTGCGGACGCTCGACGGCGGTGGCTCCGCTGACGACACCGGCCGCCCAACGGATCGACTCGACGAGGAAGTCGGCGGGCTCGAACATCGCGTCGGCGACGCCCATCGAGAACGCCTTCGGGCCGCTGAGCATCGTGTTGGTGTTCATCGGGTTCTCGATGATGACGGCCAGGGCCGCGGCGGGACCGACGAGGTTCGGCAGCAGGTAGCAGCCACCCCAACCGGGGACGAGTCCGAGGAAGGTCTCGGGCAGGGCGACCGCAGGGACCCCCGAGGAGATCGTCCGGTAGTCGCAGGCGAGGGCGATCTCGACGCCACCACCCATGGCCGCCCCGTTGACGAAGGCGAAGGTCGGCACCGGCAGGTCCATGATCGCCGCGTATGCCGCGTGCCCGGCCCGGGCGATCTCGACCGCCTGGGCGCGCTCGGTCACCTGGACAACCCCGGTGAGGTCGGCGCCGACGGCGAAGATGAACGGCTTGCCGGTGATGCCGACCGCCTGGATCTCGCCCGCCTCGGCGCGGGCGCGCAGGGTGTCGACCGCGTCGTGGAGCTCGGCGATCCCACCGGGGCCGAAGGTGTTGGGCTTCGTGTGGTCCAGGCCGTTGTCGAGGGTGAGCAGGGCCATCGTCCCCGCACCGCCGGGTAGGGCGACGTCCCGGACGAGGGAGTGGGTGACGACCTCGTCGCGCTGGGCCACCGTCGTGTCGGTCATCGTCAGCTCTCCTTGCCGTAGTCCGCATGGTGGGGGTTCTCCCAGATGACGCTGCCGCCCATCCCGATGCCGATGCACATCGTCGTCAGGCCGTAGCGGACCTCCGGGTGCGCCGCGAACTGGGCGGCGAGGTTGGTCATGAGGCGCACGCCCGAGGAGGCGAGCGGGTGTCCGACGGCGATCGCGCCGCCGAACTCGTTGACGCGCGGGTCGTCGTCGGCGATCCCGAAGTGCTCGAGGAAGGCGAGGACCTGGACGGCGAAGGCCTCGTTGACCTCGAAGAGCCCGATGTCCTCGATGCCGAGCCCGGCCTTGGCGAGGGCCTTCTCGGTGGCCGGGACCGGCCCCACGCCCATGACCTCCGGCTCGACGCCGACGAACGCGAAGGAGACCAGGCGCATCTTGGCGGCGAGCCCGAGCTCGTCGGCGGCCTCCTGGGAGGCGAGCAGGCAGGCGGTGGCCCCGTCGTTGAGCCCGGCGGCGTTGCCGGCCGTGACGTTGCCGTGCGCCCGGAACGGGGTCTTCAGCTGTCCGAGGTCCTCGAGCGTCGTCTCCGGCCGCGGCGGCTCGTCGGCGGTGGCCACGCCCCAGCCCCGCGCCGAGCTGCGGATGGCGACGGGGACGAGGTCGGGCTGGATGCGGCCCGCCTCGTAGGCGGCGGCGGTCTTGCCCTGGCTGGCCACGGCATAGGCGTCGGCCCGGGCCTTGGTCAGCCCGGGGAAGCGGTCGTGGAGGTTCTCGGCCGTCTTGCCCATGACGAGGGCGCTGGGGTCGACGAGCTTCTCGGCGACGATCCGCGGGTTCGGGTCGACCTGCTCGCCCATCGGGTGCCGCCCCATGTGCTCGACGCCGCCGGCGATCGCGATGTCGATGGCGCCGACCCCGATCGAGGCGGCGGTCGTCGTCACGGCGGTCATGGCACCGGCGCACATCCGGTCGATCGAGTAGCCAGGGGTTCTCGTGGGCAGCCCGGACAGCAGCGCCGCCAGCCGGCCCAGGGTCAGCCCCTGGTCGCCGATCTGGGTCGTCGCGGCGACCGCGACCTCCTCGACCCGGTCGGGGGGCAGGGACGGGTTGCGGCGCAGCAGCTCGCGGATGCAGGCGACGACGAGGTCGTCCGCGCGGGTCTCGGCGTACATCCCCTTCTCGCCGGCCTTGCCGAACGGGGTGCGGACGCCGTCGACGAACACGACGTCGTGGGCGGTGCGGGGCACGAGGGACTTCCTCTCACTGGGCACGTGGCGACGGCCCGACCGGGCCGCTTCGCGCGATGTTACTCGTGAGTATGCCCTGCCTCGGAGAACGCCGCCACCAGCAGGGGGGCGACGATGTCGGCCTGCCACGGCCGCACGCCCTGCGCGAGGAGCGCGTCGGTGAAGTCGGCGACGGTGTGCCGTTTCGGCGGCAACCACACGACGCGGCGCAACGGGTCCGGGGAGCAGACGTTCTCGACGGGGATGACCCGCTCCTCGGCGAACGCGGCGAGGGCGGCCCGGGTCGCCGCGAGCCGCTCGGCCGCGACCGGGTTCTTCTCGGCCCAGGACCGGGCCGGCGGCGGCCCGTCGCTGCGGAGCGAGCGAGGAGGCAGGCTCTCGTCCGGCAGCTCGACGGCGCGGCCGACGGCGCGGACCCACTGCCGACCGTAGCGCTGGACGGCGCGATGGCCCGAGGGCAGGGCGTCCAGGCTGGTCGGGGCGGTCGCCGCGATGTCGATGAGCGAGCGGTCCGGCAGCACCCGGCCGGGGGAGACGTCGCGGTCGCGGGCGATGTCGTCGCGGGTGTACCACAGCTCGCGGAGGATGCCGAGGGCGCGCCGGCCCTTGAGGGTCGACAGGCCGCTCGTGCGCCGCCACGGGTCGGGGCGCTCGGCCGGCCCCCACTCCAGCAGCGCCTCGAACTCCTGCCGGGCCCACTCGGCCTTGCCCTGCGCGGCGAGGTCGACGCCCATGAGGTTGCGCAGGTCGGTGAGCACCTCGACGTCGAGCGCGGCATACCGCAGCCAAGGCGTCGGCAGCGGCCTCGTCGACCAGTCCACCGCAGAGTGCTCCTTGGCGAGGGACAGGCCGAGGTAGTGCTCGACGACCGCCGCGAGCCCCACCCGCGGCAGCCCGAGGATCCGGGCCGCGAGCTCGGTGTCGAACAGCTGCCGGGGCCGCAGGCCGACCTCGGCGAGGCAGGCGAGGTCCTGGGTCGCGGCGTGCAGGATCCACTCGGCCGGGCCGATGGCCTCGGCGAGCGGGGTGAGGTCCGGACAGGCGATCGGGTCGATGAGCCAGGTCCCCGCACCCCCACGCCGGAGCTGGACCAAGTAGGCGCGCTGGCCGTAGCGGTAGCCCGAGGCCCGCTCGGCATCGAGCGCGACGGGCCCGGTGCCGCCCGCGACCGCCCGGGCCGCCGCGTCGAGGTCGCGCTCGCTCTCGACGACGGCGGGGATGCCGTCGGCGGGCTCGCGCAGCGGGATGACCGGGGTCTGCTCGTCGGGGTGGTCTGTGGTGGGGTCGGTCACGATGAGTAGGTCCTGACCGTCAACGTCGGGGTCCGGGTAACGCGATCACGCCCTCGGGCAAGGGGGGCAGGCCGGCGATCGTGCAGAGCAGGTCGGACCAGGCGAGCAGGTGCCCGCCGACCTCACCGGTGAGCGGCGTCCACGAGGCGCGGACCTCCATCTCGACGGTCGGGGGCCGGTCGGCCAGGCCGGCGAAGCTCTGTGAGACGACCCGGGTCACGGTGCCGGCCTCGGCGGTGAACTCGACACCGTTGCTGCGCAGCGCGTCGATGAGCCAGGTCCAGCCGACCTCGCCGAGCATCGGGTCGGCGGCCAGCTCGGCCTCGAGCTCGGCCCGCGCGAAGGTCACCGCCCGCCACGTGCCGCCCCACGGCTCGGGGGCCGCCGGGTCGTGGAGGAGGACGAACCGGCCGGACGCGAGCTCCTCGTCGTCGGCCGTCGTCGAGAGGACGTCGGCGCTGAGGGCCACGGCATACGGGGCGATCCGCTGCGGCGCCGGCACCTCGGTGATCCGCACCTCGGGGCGCAGTCGGGCGCGCCGCAGGTCGTCCAGAGCACGGGCGAACTCCGGCGACTCACGACCCGTCACGGTGCGACTTGCCACGCCAGCAGCGTATGCCGCCCAGGGGGGGTTGCGGAGGACGGCGCGCCGAGTCGGCGCCCGCCCGGCCGTCGTCGAGGTGTCGCCGGGCGGCGAGCGCGACATGGGAGGATGTGCGCCGTGACCGCAGAGACCACCGCCACCGACCCCGCATCCCCCGTCGACAGTGTGCTCGTCCGGGCCGCGCGGCGGCGTCCCGTGCCGCACACGCCGGTGTGGTTCATGCGCCAGGCCGGCCGCTCGCTGCCCGAGTACCGCCGGGTCCGCGAGGGGGTGGCGATGCTCGACTCGTGCCGCCGGCCGGACCTCGTCACCGAGATCACCCTCCAGCCGGTGCGCCGGCACGGGGTGGACGCGGCGATCTTCTTCTCCGACATCGTCGTGCCGCTCGCGGCGGTCGGGATCGACCTCGACATCGTCCCGGGCACCGGGCCGGTCATCGCCGAGCCGATCCGCAGCCGCGCCGACCTCGACCGGCTCCCACCGCTGACCCCCGAGCACGTCCCCGACATCATCGAGTCGGTCCGGCTCATCACGGCCGAGCTCGGGCCGACCCCGCTCATCGGCTTCGCCGGGGCGCCGTTCACCCTCGCGTCCTATCTCGTCGAGGGCGGGCCGTCGCGCAACCACGAGCACACGAAGGCGCTCATGCACGGTGACCCCGAGCTGTGGAACGACCTGTGCGGACGACTCGCGGCGATCGCCGGCGCCTTCCTGCGGATCCAGGCCGAGGCGGGAGCCAGCGTCGTCCAGCTCTTCGACTCGTGGGTGGGAGCGCTGTCCCGCGCCGATTACGCGGCCTACGTCCAGCCGCACTCGGCCGCCGCGCTCGCCGCCGTCGCCGACCTCGACGTGCCGCGGATCCACTTCGGGGTCGGCACCGGCGAGCTCCTCCCGCTCATGGGCGCGGCGGGTGCCGACGTCGTCGGCGTCGACTTCCGGGTCTCGCTCACCGACGCTCTGGCCCGGATCGGGGACGGGTATGCCGTGCAGGGCAACCTCGACCCGGCCCTGCTCCTCGCGCCGTGGCCGGTCGTCGACTCCGAGGTCCGGCGCATCCTCGCCGAGGGGCGAGCCGCGCCGGGCCACATCTTCAACCTCGGGCACGGGGTCCTGCCGCACACCGACCCCGACGTGATCACCCGGGTCGTCGAGCTCGTCCACGAGGTGAGTGCGACGGCCTGAGCCGGGTCTCAGACCTGGGCTGCCGGAGCGGCGACCCGCCGGCGCCGCAGCCGGAGCCACAGCGGGACGAGGACCAGTGCGGCGACGGCGGCGAAGGGCAGCACCGCGCCGAGCGCGGTGAGGAGGAAGGCCGCCGACGAGGTGAAGGCATCCCACCCGGCGTGCAGGCCGCCGAGGAAGCCGGTGGCGGGCTTCTCGACCGGTGCGCCCTCGGTCGTCAGCCGGATGTCGATCGGGGACATGGCGACGGCATCCTCGAGCGCGGCGAGACGTTGCTCGAGGGACTCCAGGTCGGCCTCGCGGCGGCTCAGCTCGGACTCGAGGGTGACGATGTCCCCGATCTTCTCGGCGCGGGACATCAGGGCCCGGACCCGCTCGACGCTGGCGCGCATCGTCGCGATCCGCGACGCGGTGTCGACGTAGCTGCCCGTCACGTCGTCCGTCGTCGTCGCCCGGGCGTCGACGGTCCCGAGCGCGGCGAGCCGGTCGAGCGTGTCGTCGAGGGCTGCGGCCGGGACGCTGATCGTCATCGTGCTGAACGGCTGGGCATCGCTCGGCTCGGTCAGGTCCTCGCGCGCCGGGGGCAGCGGGGCGTTCAGCTGTTCGCTGACGACCAGACCCTTCGCCGCCGTCGCGATGCCGCGGATCTGCGATGCGGCCCGGGGGACGGAGGTGACGACGAGGGACAGGTCCGCCCGCCGGGTCAGCTTGCGATCGAGCTGCGCGGCCGAGACCGACCCGGAGCTCGTCGTCCCGTCCGCCGCCTTCCGGGCCTCCGGGGCGGAGTCGGCGGGGGCGCGCTCGTACCCGGCTCCCGCCGAGTCCGACTGGGCGGCACCCCCGGCGGAGTCGTTCTGGCTCGTGCCGGAGGCGCTGCAGCCGCCGAGCAGGGTGAGGCCCAACGCGGCGACGAGGCCGGCCAGGACCGCGCGTCGGTGGAGGGCGGGACGGGCGAGAGCGGTGAGGCGAAGCATCGGTGCTCCTCGGGGTCGGACGCGGTGGGGCTGGCGATGAGATGGCCTCGGGGGCGGGATCGTTCCGCACCACCGGTCTCGATCGGGTCACGATGTCGCCCGCCGCGCCCGGAACGCGCCGGGTGGGGAGGCGCCCGAGAACGTGGCGCACGGCATACCGGCTCGGGCCGGGGCGGCGGCTCCGGCCCACCCCCCGCGTGAGAGCCTGGTGCCCATGCCGTCTCCCTCGTCCGCCCAGGGGCCCCACGTCGTCGTCATCGGGGGCGGGGTGAGCGGTCTCGCCGCGGCCCTCACCATCGTCCGGGCCCGGCCGGATGCCCGGGTGAGCGTCCTCGAGGGCGGGGACCGTCCCGGCGGGAAGCTGCGCCTGGAGTCCGTCGCCGGCCACACCGTCGACGTCGGCGCCGAGGCGATGCTCGCGCTGCGACCGGAGGCCGTGGAGCTGCTCGAGTCGATCGGGGCCGGCGAGGAGATCGTCGCGCCCGAGACGACGTCGGCCTCGGTCTGGTCCCGCGGTGGGCTGCACCCGCTGCCGCGCGCGACGCTGATGGGGATACCCGCCGACCCGCAGGCGGCCCGCGGGCTGCTCACCGACGTCGAGGTCTCTCGAGCCCTCGACGAACGGCCGTGGGACGAGCCGCTCGGGGAGGACATCGCCGTCGGGGAGTACGTCGCGGCCCGGCTCGGCCAGGCCGTTGTCGACCGGCTCGTCGAGCCGCTGCTCGGCGGGGTCTACTCCGGGCACGCCTCACGTCTGTCGATGCGGGCTGCGCTCCCGCAGGCCTGGCCCACCGCGCAGGCCGGTGGCAGCCTGCTGGAGCTGGCGGCACGGGCGATGGGTCCGCGATCGACCGGCCCTGCTCCGACCTCGGCTGAGCAGCCCGGCGCCGCGCCGGCGCGGCGCCCCCGGCCGCCGTTCGCCGGGATCCGCGGCGGGGTCGGCCGGTTCCCCGAGCTCCTCCTGGCCGCCCTCGAGCCCCATGACGTCGAGGTCCGTCTCCACACGCCGGCGACGGCCCTGGAGCGGACGCCGCAGGGCTGGGCCGTCCTCGCCGGGCCGACCTCGGCGCCCGAGCGCCTCGAGGCCGACGCCGTCCTGGTCACCATCGCCCCCGCGCCGAGCGCCCGGCTCCTCGCGGCGCACGCCCCGGGCGCGTCGGCGATCCTCGCGGCGATGGAGACCGCGTCGACGGCCGTCATCACCCTGGCCGTCGAGTCGGCCGGCCTGGGCGGGCTGCCCGGATCGGGCTTCCTCGTGCCGCCCATCGAGGGGATGCGGATCAAGGCCGGCACCTTCAGCGGCGTCAAGTGGGGCTGGACGGGGGCCCTTTCGGACGACACGGCATACCTGCGGGCCTCGATCGGCCGTGCGGGCGAGGAGCGCGACCTCGAGCGCGAGGACGACGAGCTCGTCGACATCGCCGTGCGGGAGGTCTCCTCGGTCATCGGACGGTCGCTACCGCGCGTCGTCGACGCCCACGTCCAGCGCTGGGAGGCGGGCCTGCCCCAGTACACCGTGGGCCACCTCGACCGGGTCGCGGCGATCCGCACCGAGATCGCGGGCCTGCCGGGGCTGGAGGTCGCCGGCGCGGCATACGACGGGGTGGGGATCCCCGGGGTCATCGCCGCGGCCACGCGGGCCGCGACCGCCCTCGTCGAGGGTCTCGCCGCGCGTCCAGGAGCGGTCGGGACAATGGGGGCATGACGCCACCTGCCGACCAGCCTGCCCGTACCGCGCCCGCCAAGCCGGGTGCCGCCCGGATCCGGGAGATCAACGAGACCGTCCGCTACGCGATGTGGTCGGTGTTCGCGTTCACCGGCCCGCTCGGTGACGCCGACCGATCGGCGTTGGCCGACGAGGTGGAGGCGCTCGTCGCCGACCTCGGCGCCCACGACGTCGTCGTGCGCGGCTTCTACGACGTGGCGGGGCTGCGCGCCGACGCCGACGTCATGGTGTGGTGGCACGCCGCGACGATCGAGGGGCTGCAGGACGCCTACCACCGGCTGCTTGGGACCGACCTCGGTTCGCACCTGACGGCGGTGTGGTCGGTCGCCGCGCTGCACCGGCCGGCGGAGTTCAACAAGAGCCACATCCCCGCGTTCCTCGCCGACGAGCAGGCCCGGGCGTACCTGTGCGTCTACCCGTTCGTCCGGTCCTACGAGTGGTACCTCCTGCCGGACGAGGAGCGGCGCGAGCTGCTCGCCGAGCACGGCCGGATGGCCCGGGACTACCCGGACGTGCGAGCCAACACCATCTCGTCCTTCGCCCTCGGGGACTACGAGTGGGTGCTCGCGTTCGAGGCCGACGACCTGGACCGCATCGTCGACCTGATGCGCGAGCTGCGGGCCTCCCGGGCCCGGCGACACGTCCGGGTCGAGGTCCCCTTCTACACCGGCCCGCGGACCGAGATCCGCACCCTCATCGCCGCCACCCGGTAGCCACGTCCCAACTTCCCCACCTGAGGTGGGGAAGTGGCACTTCACCCCGGAAGGTTGGGTCTGCTGCACGGACTGGTGACACGTTCGGTCACGCAGCCTGAGTGGCTGGCGTGGTCATGATGGTCTCGAACTCGACGGGCGTCAATCGGCCCAGCGAGTCCTGTCTCCGGCGTCGGTGGTAGGTCTTCTCGATCCAGGTCACGATCGCGATCCTGAGCTCCTCGCGGGTGGTCCAGGTCTTCTTGTTCAAGACGTTCTTCTGCAACAGGCTGAAGAAGGACTCCATGGCGGCGTTGTCCCCGCACGAGCCGACGCGGCCCATCGATCCGACCAGCTGGTGGCGGGTCAGTGCACGCTGGGCCTTCCTGGATCGAAATTGCGATCCTCGATCGCTGTGGACCACGCAGCCGGCCACATCCTGGCCGGCGGCCTCGCGCATCGCGACGGCGTTGTTGATCGCCGCGACCGCGATCCTCGACTTCATCCGGGAGTCGATGGAGTAGCCCACGATCCGGTTGCCGCACACGTCCTTGACCGCGCACAGGTAGAGCTTGCCCTCGTTGGTCCAGTGCTCGGTGATGTCGGTCAGCCAGAGCTCATTGGGTGCCTCGGCGCTGAACTCGTGCCGGGTGCGGCCCTTGTCGTCGACCACGGCGCAGCGGTCGTCATGGACTGGTGGTCCCGGCTTCTTGCCCTTCCCACACTTCTTCTTCCCGAACGAGGACCACCAGCCGGCCTCGGAGCAGATCCGCCACGCGGTCCGGTCCGCCATCGGCTGGCCGGCGTCGCGGGCCTCATCGGCGAGGAACCGGTAGCCGAACTCGGGGTCATCGCGGTGAGCATCGAACAACGCGTTGGCTCGGTAGGCCTCCTCAACCTCGGCGTCGGTCAGCGGTGACGCCAACCAGCGGTAGAACGGAGCGCGGGCGAGGTTGAGGACCCGACACGTCACCGCGACCGGCACCCGAATGGGGGCACCGGCCGCGGCAAGGTCACGGACGAGCGGGTACATCATTTTCCCGGCAGGTTGGCCTGCGACAGATACGCCGCTGCTCGTCGCAGGACCTCGTTCTCCTGCTCCAACAGCCTGATCCGCTTCCTCAGCTCACGCTCGGTCGCCGGCTGGGCCGGGTCGGAGACCCGGACGCCGTCGTCCCGGTCGGCCTTGCCGAGCCAGGTGTTCAGACACGACTCGCTGATCCCGAAGTCGGCTGCGATCTGCTTGAGATGCACGCCAGGTTCACGGTTCCGGGCAACCCGGATGACGTCCTCGCGGAACTCTTTGGGGTAGGGCTTGGGCACAGTGCACATCCTCTCCCGCAGCACCTCTCGGCACCGCAGCTGATGTGTCACCTATTCGTGCAGCAGACCCAAGTGCCAGGTTCCGGGGTGGAGTCCGACGCACGAGGTCGCTCGTCCACAGCACCGGACACACGGGAAGCGTGATCCACAGGGGGGCGACGCCCCGGTGACGCGCTCGGGGCCGGAAGCGCATCCTCGCGGCATGTCTCTTCCCCCCGAACTGCGATCGCTGGCGGCCGACCAGGACGGTGTGTTCCTCACGGAGCAGGCTGCGGCTCACGGTCTCGACGCCCGTGCCCTCGTCCGACTCCGGCACGAGGGGCACCTCCTGCACCCGATGCGCGGGCTGTATGCCGTGGCCGCCACCGCGGAACCCCGCGCCGAAGGCTGGCATCGGCAACTGGCCGCCGGGGCGATGCTGCTCTACCCGGACGCCCACCTGGACGGTGTCTCGGCGGTGCTCGCGCACGGGTTGTCGGTGTGGTCGGTCGACCTCGGGCGCCCCGAGATCGTGCGACCCATCGGGCGCAGCGCCGGGGTCACGGGACTGCGCGTGCGTCCCGCCCTCGACGTCGAGCCCACCCGGACGGGCTGGGGGCCTGCGCTGCCCGTCGCCTGGGCCGTGGTCCGGTTGGCCGTGGACCACGGAATCCTCCAGGGAGTCGTCAGCGCCGATGCCGCGCTGCGGGGTGGGTTGACGTCGCTCGGCGAGCTGAGCACGGTGGCCGAGCGGGTCAGCCGATGGCCCCACGCGGGGCGGGTGCGCACCCTCCTGACCCTCGTCGACGACCGCAGCGAGTCCGTCGGAGAGTCGATCCTCAGAGTCGAGCTGAGCCTGCGGGGCATCCGGCTGGTACCTCAGTTCGAGGTCCGTGACGGCTTCGGGGACTTCATCGGCAGGGCCGACTTCCGCGTCGACGGGACACGCGTACTGATCGAGTTCGACGGGCGGATGAAGTATGCCTCCGGCGATCCGAGCGTCCTGTGGGCGGAGAAGCGGCGTGAGGACCGCCTCCGCGAGGCGGGCTACATCGTCGTCCGTGTCACCTGGGCCGATCTGATGGAGCCGGCGCGGATCGTCGCCCGGATCCGTCGCGCGCTCGCTCGGGTCGCCTGACCTCTCTCGCCGTCCGGCGGTGCGGCCAGCTCGTGCACTCAACCCCGGAACATGGCACTTCACCCCGGGAAGGTTCCGGGGTGAAGTGCCATGTTCCCGCTGCAGGCGGGAAAGTCGAGGTCAGGGGGAGGGGCGGAGGGTGAGGCTGATGCTGTTGATGCAGTAGCGCTGGTCGGTCGGGGTGTCGTAGCCCTCGCCCTCGAAGACGTGCCCGAGGTGGCTGCCGCAGGTCGCGCAGCGCACCTCGACCCGGGGACGACCGGGCAGCGACCGGTCCTCGAGGAACTCGACCGACTCGCCGGCGAGCGGGCTGAAGAACGACGGCCACCCGCAGTGGCTCTCGAACTTCGTCTCCGACGTGAACAGCTCGGCTCCACAGGCCCGGCACGCGTAGACGCCCTCGGTCTTGGTGTCGGTGTACTCCCCGGTGAACGGCATCTCGGTCCCCGCCTCGCGCAGCACCTGGTACTCCTGCGGCGTCAGGGACTCGCGCCACTCCTGCTCGGTGCGGTCGACGGCATACGGGCGGTCGCTCGGCGTCATCATGTCTCGCTCAACCAGCCGCGGCCCGCGATCGTTCCCGGCCCGCTCCGCCCGTCACCCGCCCGTCAGGAGCGGCCCGGACGGTATGCCGCGCCCGGACGCGGGCCGGCCGGCCACCCTGGCTGGGTGACCGGCCGGCACCGGACGAGCGGGGGCCTCAGCCTCGCAGCGAGAGCCGCACGACCTGCGGGTCGTGGTCGCTGTCCTGGTCCCAGAACGGGCTGTTGGTGTGGACGATGTCGTAACGGAAGGTCGGCTTGGCGTGCTCCGCCAGCCACGGCCGCCACGGCCCGCAGAAACCGGAGGCGTTCGTCGTCAGCGACCGGCTGAGGAAGATGTGGTCGAGCACCTGACTGTTGCCCTCGTAGTCGTAGGTCCACTGCTGGGCCTTGGGCAGGGTCCGCGGCAGGTCGGTCAGCGCGGTCGCGCCGTGGCCCTCGAGGGTGCCCGCGACGATGTCGGCCGTCCGGCTGAACTGGAAGTCGTTGACGTCACCCGCGATGACGAGCCGGGCGTCCCGGTCCGCCGCGAAGAGGCTGTCCGCCCACGCCCGCACGACCTCGGCCTGGGCGTGTCGCTGGTCCTCGCTGAACCGGGTCGGCTGCTGCCACCGACCGAAGAGCGGGTCGTCGCCGCCCTTGGAGGCGAAGTGGACCGCAACGGCGAAGACCGTCTTGCCGTGGAAGCGGAACTCGCCGACGAGCGGCTTGCGTGAGTCGTCCCAGGCCGGGTTCGTCGGGTCGATCCGGCCCGGCGAGACGCTGAGGTGGGCGCCGTGCCGGTCCTTCACGACGGTGGCGGGCGTCGTCGCGTCGCCGCCGGGGCGGTCGACGAACTGCACCCCGCGGTCGGTGCGGTAGAGGAAGACGTTGCGGATGTTGCCGCCCGGCTGGCCGCCGTCGCTGTCGTTGACGGGGTTGACCCACCGGGCCGCGTATGCCGGCCCGCCGGCGGCCGCGATCGCCGCGATGAGCTTGTCGGTCGTGTCCGTCGAGTCGACGACCCCGTCATCGGTGGCGCCGCTGTTGTCCTGGACCTCCTCGATGGCGAGGATGTCGGGCGCCCGGAGGTTGTGGACGATCTGCCCGGCGAGCCTGTCGAACTTCTCCTGGGGGTTGCCGGGGGCGAGGTTCTCGACGTTGAACGACGCGACGGACAGTTCGCTGCGCTTCTGGCGCGAGGTGACCTCGCGCTGCAGGCCCCCGCTGAGGACCGTCGGGGGGGCGGTGACCTCGAGCTTGAAGTTCGAGAAGGAGTAGTCGAGGACACCCTCGGTGAGCCCGGAGAGCGTGTCGCCGACGTTGGCCTTCGGCATCGCGTCGGCGCCGATGATGCCGTCGTCGAGCTGGACGCGCATGGCGTTGGGGTGGTCGTAGCCGCTGTAGACGACGCCGCCGACCTCGGAGCGCAGGGCCCGCACGTTCTGGCCGGGGATGACCGGCATCTCGCCGTACGCGCTCGTCGGGCCGACGACCTCGGCGTCCTTCAGCCCGACGCGCATGCCCTCGAGCGACTCGTAGAAGTCGATGGCGTTCGTGCTCGGGTCGAACGTCGCCGAGGGGTACTCGACGCTGCCGGGGTCACCGTCGTAGATCGTCTGCTGCGGGGCGACCCGGTCGACGCCGAGGACCACGGGTGCCGGCAGGTCGTTGCCGCTGGAGTCGACGGTCACCGTCGGGGAGACGATCTCGGTCGTCGTCAGGTTGTCGTTGCCGCCGCTGCCGCCGGGCCGGTACTCGCTGACCGAGCCGTCCACGGTCACGGCGTCACCGACGGCCGCGGTCGGCGCGCTGCGGGTGAAGACGTAGATCCCCTCGGAGGTGGCGGGGTCCTGGTCCGGGGTGGCGTCCTGCATCCAGAACCCCGACGAGCTCGCCGCGGTGACGATGCCCTCGACGCCGTTGACCGGCTTGCCGGCGAACGGCGAGATGTGCGACGTGCCCTGGATCTGGTGGATCGTCGCCGGCTCGTCGACCGGGGGCGCGGCACAGCTGAAGGCGTCGGCCGTGGAGTTCGTCGGCGACGGCTCGCCGGCACCGAAGTCGGCGACGTTGTTGTCGGTGTCCGTGCACGGTGTCAGCCGCGAGTCCGAGGTCGTGTTCGTCAGCCCCGGAGCCGCGCCGGAGCCCTCGTACGCCGAGGCGCTGCCGTAGCCGACGAGGTCGACGAGCGTGCCGCTCGAGTCGAGAAGCTCGACCCGCCCGGAGCTGGCCGACATCGTCAGCGTCCCGGTCGCGTCCGGCGTCGGCAGGTCGGTCGTCCCGCCGCTCCCGTCCGCCTCCTTGACGAGGTAGGTGTGCATCGGCGCGATCGTCCCGGAGAGCGCCGTCGGCGTGCCGCTCGGGCTCGTCCCGCTCGCCGAGTAGTAACGGACCGTCCAGCCGGTGACGTCGATCGGGGCGTCGGTCGGGTTGGACAGCTCGACGAAGTCGCTGCGCCACGTCGCGCCGCTGTTGCCGCCACCGCCGTAGACCTCGTTCACGAGGACGGACGTGGGGGCCGCGTGGGCGGGTGCCGCGGCCGCGAGGGCCGTGACGGCGAGGACGGGTGCGGAGGCGGCCGCGAGGAGCGACCGGGTGCGAACCGAGGTATGCCGCGCGCCTCCTGAGCGCGCGGCCGCCGGCTGAGCGGACATGGGTCTCCCTGGGTTGTGGGACGGACGGACCCCACGAACCTAGGTCGGCATCCGCGAACCGTGGTCGGGTGGCGGGTAAGGGTTGGGCAAAGATCTGGTCAAGTCGCGCAGGTGGACCGGTCGGTCGCACTGGTTAGGCTCGGCTCATGAGCTCCGACGAGGTCATCGAGGTCGCCGGGCCCGAGGGGCCGCGCCAGGTGCGTCTGTCCAGTCCCGACCGGGTCATGTGGCCCGACGCGGGGATCACCAAGGGTGACCTCGCGGCATACGTCGTCGCGGTCGAGGAGCCACTGCTCGCCGCCATCGGCGACCGGCCGGTCACCCTCCAGCGGTTCCCCGAGGGGATCGGGGGAGAGGAGTTCTACTCGAAGAACCCGCCGCGGGGGGTCCCCGAGTGGGCTCGGACGACCTCGTGCCGCTACCCGTCCGGGCGCCGGCACGACCAGCTCGTCGTCGACGAGGTCGCCACCGCGGTCTGGGCGGTCCAGATGAACACGGTGACCTTCCATCCCTGGCCGGTCCGCACCGCGAACAACGACAACCCCGACGAGCTGCGGATCGACCTCGACCCGCAGCCGGGCCGGACCTTTTCCGATGCCGTCGAGGCCGCTCACGCGCTGCGCGAGGTCATGGCCGAGGTCGGCCTCGTCGGCTGGGCCAAGACGAGCGGCAACCGGGGCGTGCACGTCTTCGCCCGGATCGCCCCGACGCACGAGTTCCTCGACGTCCGCCACGGGGTCATCGCCATCGCGCGTGAGCTCGAGCGGCGGCTGCCGGACCTCGTCACGACCGCCTGGTGGAAGGAGGAGCGCGGCGAGCGCATCTTCGTCGACTTCAACCAGGCCTGCCGCGACCGCACGATCGCCGCCGCCTACAGCCCCCGCCCGCTGCCGGGGGCGCCGGTGTCGATGCCGGTCTCGTGGGAGGAGCTCGACACCGTCGCACCCGGTGACTTCACCGTCCTCACCGTCCCCGACGTCCTGGAGGACCGGCCGGACGCCTGGGCGCGGATCGACGACGCGGTCGGCGACGTCGCGGGGGCGATCGCGCTGTGGGACCGGGACGTCGAGGAGCGTGGTCTCGGCGAGCTGAACTTCCCGCCCGACTACCCCAAGATGCCGGGCGAGCCGCCGCGGGTGCAGCCGAGCAAGCGCCGGGCCGACCGCGCGGACGAGGACTACCTCGCGCCGAAGGCGGAGCGTGACGCGGAGGACCGGACGCGGTGGGGTATGCCGGTCATCCCGCCGGTCGCGCCGATGCTCGCCAAGTCCGTGCCCGGCATACCCGAGAAGGGGGAGCTGCTCTTCGAGCCGAAGTGGGACGGCTTCCGCTCGGTCATCTTCCGCTCCGGCGACCTCGTCGAGATCGGCAGCCGCAACGGCAAGCCGATGACCCGCTACTTCCCCGAGGTGGTCGAGGCCCTGCGGGCCAACCTGCCGGAGCGCTGCGTGGTCGACGGCGAGATCGTCCTCGTCCGCCCGGGCTCGGACCGGCTCGACTTCGAGCTGCTCCAGCAACGCATCCATCCCGCCGCGAGCCGGGTCACGAAGCTCTCCCGCGAGACGCCGGCGAGCTTCGTCGCCTTCGACCTGCTGGCCCTGGGCGACGAGGACCTCATGGACCGGCCGTTCGGCGAGCGGCGGCGGCTGCTCGAGGAGGCGATGGCCGACGCGCGCGCTCCGATCCACCTCACCCCCGCGACGGGCGACCGCGAGGTGGCGCAGCGCTGGTTCGAGCAGTTCGAGGGCGCCGGGCTCGACGGGGTCGTCGCCAAGCCGCTCGGCGGGGTCTACGCCCAGGACAAGCGGACGATGTTCAAGATCAAGCACGAGCGCACGGCCGACTGCGTCGTCGCCGGCTACCGGGTCCACAAGTCCGGCGACGACGCCGTCGGGTCGCTCCTCCTCGGGCTCTACACCGACGACGGTGAGCTGGCCAGCGTCGGGGTGATCGGCGCCTTCCCGATGGCCCGGCGCCGCGAGCTGATGGAGGAGCTGCAGCCCCTCGTGACGGACTTCGAGGACCACCCGTGGGCCTGGGCACGCCAGGAGGAGGGCCACCGCACGCCTCGGAACAGCGAGTACAGCCGGTGGAGCGTCGGCAAGGACCTCTCGTTCGTGCCGCTGCGCCCGGAGCGGGTCGTCGAGGTGCGCTACGACCACATGGAGGGGGTGCGGTTCCGGCACACGGCCCAGTTCGTCCGGTGGCGGCCCGATCGTGACCCCGAGTCGTGCACGTACGCCCAGCTCGACGAGCCGGTGTCCTACGACCTCGCCGACGTCCTGGTCCCCCGAGGGCCCGCGTGAGCGCACCGGCCCCCGCGCCCCGTCGCGCGGCGATCGCGGCGGCGGCGGTGGCCGGTACGACCGTGCTGGCGAGCGCGTCCGGGTCGGTGGCCGCCGCGGCCTACTTCGCCCGCCGCGTCCTCACCCCGGACCGGCAGCGACCCGACGACACGATGGTGCTCGAGGTCCGGGACGACACCCTCGTGCTCGGCCTCACGCCGGAGACGGTCGTGCCCGGGCGCTACGGGCTGTGGCTCGACGGCGGGTCCGGCCATGCCCGGGTCGGCGACATCGTCGCGGCCGACGATGCGGCGGGCACCGTCGAGCGCCGGCTGATCTCGCTCGACCGGGGGGTGCTCTCCGAAGGGCCGGCCCGCTGGAACCCGTACTTCTACGGCAGCCCGCCGGAGGTGTCCCTCGGCCTGCCGACCGACCACGTCGGGATCGGGGGCGAGCTCGGGACGATGCCGGCCTGGGTCGTCCCCGCGGGGTTCGGGCGCAGCCACCGGTGGGCCGTCCTCGTCCACGGTCGCGGCGCCCGGCGGGAGGAGACGATCCGGGCGGTCGGGCCGCTGCACGAGCTGGGGTGGACGGTGCTCGTGCCGAGCTATCGCAACGACGAGGGGGTGCCGCCCGGGCCGGACGGCCGCTACAACCTCGGGCTCTCGGAGTGGCGCGATGTCGAGACGGCCGTTCGGTATGCCGTGGCCCACGGTGCCGAGGAGATCCTCCTCGGCGGGTGGTCGATGGGTGGCGCCATCGTCCTGCAGCTCCTCGACCGCTCGCCGCTCGCCTCCGTCGTCTCCCGGGTCGTCCTCGACGCCCCGGTCATCGACTGGGCCGACGTCCTGGCCTTCCACGCCCGGGTCAACCGGCTGCCGCCCCAGATCGGGTCGCTGTCGCGGACGATGATGGGCCGGCGCTGGGGGCGCCGGCTCGTCGGGGTGCACGAGGCCGTCGATGTCGCCCGCACCGACTGGGTGTCCCGCGCCGCCGAGCTGCGCCATCGGATCCTGCTCATCCACAGCGCCGATGACGACTTCGTCCCGGTCGGACCGTCCCGGCTGCTCGCGCAGGTGCGCCCCGACCTGGTCCGGTTCGAGGAGTGGTCCCTCGCGCGGCACTGCACGGAGTGGAACGTCGACACCCCCCGGTGGGAGGGCGTCGTCCGCTCCTTCGCCGACTAGGACCCGCCGACGCGCTCGCCCGCCGACGGGTCCACCCGCCAGAGGCCGAGCAGCGCGCCGCCCTCCTCGAGCAGGACCACCGGCGTCATCGGGACGTCGACCGCGGGACCCTTGGTGACCCGGCCACCCGGCCCGCTGACCACCCGGGGGACGAGGGTGAGCGCGAACTCGTCGACGAGCCCGTCGCCGAGCAGGGTCGTGAAGAGGCTTGGGCCCCCCTCGGCGAGGACGTGCGGCATCCCCTCCTCGGCCAGGCGCCGCAGCGCACCCGGCATGTCGACCTGCTCCTCGCCGAGCACCCAGACGTCCTCCTCGCCGAGGGCCTCGCGAGCGGCGGCGAGCACCGCCGTGCCGGCCGCCGCGCGGGTGAGGAGGATCCCGCGGCCGAGGCCGGGGTCGCGCTCGACCAGACCCGGCGGGGGGATGCCGGTGGCGGAGACGACGACGAGCGGGGGAGGGTCGGGCCGGTCCACGGTCGCCTCGACCCGTCCGTAGCCCTCGGCGCGCGCCGTGCCGGCGCCGACGAGGATCGCGTCGGCGAGGCGGCGCTGCAGGGCGAAGACCCGGTTGTCCGCCGGGGTGTTGATCGACCCGCTGCGCCCGTCGGCGCCGACCGCCGAGCCGTCGAGGGTGCTGACGAAGTTGACCCGCAGGACGTGGCCGGGACCGTAGGCGTACAGGGCCGCCATCGCGCCCTCGTCGAGGTCCTCGACGGGGATCCCGAACGCGGCCCGGTCCCGGCTGTCGAGGAGGAGACGCACGTGGCCAGTC
Source organism: uncultured Actinomycetota bacterium (assembly GCA_963728395.1). Classification (GTDB taxonomy): domain Bacteria; phylum Actinomycetota; class Actinomycetes; order Actinomycetales; family Dermatophilaceae; genus CAVSJJ01. The sequence goes on along the minus strand of CAVSJJ010000003.1, from coordinate 609,136 downwards.
TGTCAGCAGGGCCGCTCTGCGAGGATGGTCGGCATGGCCAGGAAGAAGAAGACGACGTCCACGGCCGGCACGCCGGCCCCGCCCGCCACCCCGTTCAGCGACGCCCTTCGGGTGGGTGACGGCTTCGACCTCTCCGCGGTCAAGCCACGCTCGACCCCCGCCTTCGACGGGAAGAAGAAGGCCGGCGTCGCGGCCATGGAGGACATGCAGGGCGGGCTGAGTGAGCTCCAGGAGCGGTTGTATGCCGAGTCCAAGGAGGGCGGGAACCGCTCGTTGCTCCTCGTGGTGCAGGGAATGGACACCTCCGGCAAGGGCGGGATCATGCGGCACGTCGTCGGGTCCTTCGACCCGCAGGGTGTGCGGCATACCGCCTTCAAGGCACCGACGACGCAGGAGCAGGAGCATCCGTTCCTCTGGCGGATCCGCAACGCGCTGCCAAGCCCGGGGGAGATCGGCGTGTTCGACCGGTCGCAGTACGAGGACGTCCTCGTCGTGCGGGTCCACGACCTCGTCCCGCGCTCGGTCTGGGCGCGGCGCTACTCCCAGATCAACGACTTCGAGCACAAGGTCGTCCAGAGCGGGACGACGATCGTCAAGGTCATGCTCCACATCTCGCCCAAGGAGCAGCGCGAGCGGCTCGGCGAGCGGCTCGAGCGTCCCGACAAGCACTGGAAGTTCAACCCCGGGGACATCGACGAGCGCTCCCGCTGGGACGAGTACATGGAGGCCTACGAGGTGGCGCTCGAGAGGTGCTCGACCGATGAGGCGCCCTGGTACGTCGTGCCGGCCGACCGCAAGTGGTACGCCCGGCTCGCCGTGACCGGTCTCGTCCTCGAGCACCTGCGGGCGATGGACCCGCAGTGGCCGAACGTCGACTTCGACGTCGCCGAGCAGAAGGCCCGCCTCGCCGCCACCTGACGCGTGCCCCGCCGCCCGCCCCGGCGCAGACGTTGGGTCCGCGTGAATGGTCGCTGGGACGACCGAAAAGGCGGACGCTGGCGGGTGGGCGGTGGGGGCGTGGGCTACGCGGGCAGGGCCCGGTCGATGACGGCGGCGACCCGGGCCTGGCCGATGTCGGTGCCGAGGGTGCCGAAGATCCCGCCGTGCTCGCTGCGGATCCTGCTGGCGAGGAAGGCGTCGGACACCTCGGCGGGGGAGTGTTGGACGAGCAGGGCCGCCTGCAGCGTCAGCGCCACCCGCTCGACGATCCGCCGCGCCTGCCACGGGGCGTCCTCCCGGGCGGCGAGGGCGGCATACGTCTCCACCTCGTCGATGGCCGCGTCGAGCGCGCGGTCGTGGCCCTGGACGAGGGCGAGCTCCTTGCCTATCGCCGCGACCGAGGCCGGCTCCCGGACCATCGCGCGCAGCACGTCGAGGGCGTTGACGTTGCCTGAGCCCTCCCAGATCGAGTTGAGCGGGGCCTCGCGATAGAGCCGGGCCAGGCCGTTCTCCTCGACGTAGCCGATGCCGCCGAGGCACTCCATCGCCTCGGCGACCATCATCGGCGTCCGCTTGCACACCCACGACTTGGCGAGGGCGACCCCGAGCCGGGAGACGTCGGTGTCGCCCTCGTCGACGGCATGGGCGAGCCGCATCGCGAGGACCGTCGCGGCCTCGGACTCGAGGGCGAGGTCGGCCAGGACGTTGCGCATGAGCGGCTGGTCGAGGAGGGTCCGCCCGAAGGCCGTCCGGTGTCGGGCGTGATGCACCGCGCGGGCGAGCGCCTGGCGCATGAGGCCCGTGGAGCCGAGGACGGTGTCGAGCCGGGTCGAGGCGACCATGTCGATGATGGTCCGGATGCCGCGGCCCTCCTCGCCGACCCGCACCCCCCACGTGCCCTCGAGCTCGATCTCCGAGGAGGCGTTGGCGCGGTTGCCGACCTTGTCCTTCAGCCGCTGGATGAGGAACGTGTTGCGGGTTCCGTCATCGAGGACGCGCGGGACGAGGAAGCAGGTGATGCCGCCCTCGGCCTGCGCCAGGACGAGGAAGACGTCGCTCATCGGCGCGGAGCAGAACCACTTGTGGCCGGTGAGCAGGTGCGCGTCGCCCTCGACCGGAGCGGCGCCCGCGACCCGGACGGCGCTCGTAGTGTTGGTGCGGACATCCGAGCCGCCCTGCTTCTCGGTCATCGCCATCCCCGCGATGAGGCCGCTCTTCTCCCGTGGCGCCCGCAACCCGATGTCATAGCTGCGCGATGCCAGCCCGGGCAGCCAGCGGTCGGCGAGCTCGGGGGTCCCGCGCAGGGCGGGGGCCGCGGCATACGTCATGGAGATGGGGCACAGGTGCGCGGCCTCGGCCTGGGTCCACACGGCGAAGCCCGCCGCGCGACGCAGGTGGGCGTTCGAGCCCTCCGGGGCGGTCCACGGCTCGGCGGTGAGGCCGTTGCCGGCGGCGACCTCCATGAGGTGGTGCCAGGCCGGGTGGAACTCGACCTCGTCGATCCGCTCGCCGCGGGGGGAGTGGGTGTGCAGGACGGGGACGCATCGGTCGGCCTGGTCGCCCCACTGCTGCGCGACCGCCGAGCCGGCGAGGGCGCCGAGGGCGTCGAGGTCCGTCGCGGCCTGCGCGGTGCCCCATCGGGACACCGCCTCGGTGAGGGCCGCATCGCCCCCGAAGAGGTTGTGACCGGTGAAGGCCGGCACCATGTTCGTCACCTCGTGCGTCTTCACGCCGCCAGGGTATGCCGCGACGCCGGCCCCGACCTGCGGGGTGTGGCCAACTCGGGCAGATACTCTCGGGCGTGTGACGGACGCGAAGCGACGCCTGCGGCGCTGGCTGAAGCGGGTCCCACTCCTCGAGGCGCTCGCGCGCCTGACGGTGTCGACGATCCGCATCTGCCTGCGCTACCGGGTGACCGGCCTGGCCTCGGAGGCCGGGTTCTTCGCGCTGCTGTCGCTCCCACCGCTCGTTCTCGGGCTGTTCGGCGGCGTCGGCTACGTCGGCCAGTGGCTCGGCCCCGCGACCGTGGACGACGTCCGCAACGCGATCAACGACTTCGCCAGCCGGTTCCTCACCGACCAGGTCATCAACTCGACCCTCGGACCGACCGTCACAGACGTCTTCCGGGACGGCAGGTTCGACCTCGTCTCGGTCGGCTTCGTCCTCTCGCTGTGGTCCGGCTCGCGGGCCCTCAACGTCTTCGTCGACACGATCTCGATCATGTACGGCCAGTCCGGCGTGCGCGGCATCGTCCAGACCCGGGCGCTGTCCTTCACGCTCTATGTCATGGCGCTCGTCGTCGGCGTCGTGACGATCCCGCTCGTGCTCATCGGCCCGACCTGGCTCGGCGAGATCCTCCCGGCACGCCTGGACTTCCTCACCGCCCTCTACTGGCCGGTCGTCAGCCTCCTCACCGTCGCCAACCTCGCGACCCTCTATCACGTGTCGACGCCGCGGCGCAGTCCGTGGCTGCGCGATGTGCCGGGCGCCGCGCTGACCCTGCTGATCTGGGTCCTCGCGTCCTTCGCCGTGCGTGGCTCGATCGCCGCCTCGCTCGGTGGCACGTCGATCTACGGGCCGCTGTCGGCGCCGATCGTCCTGATGATCTGGCTCTATGCCCTGGCCATCGCGGTCCTCATCGGCGCGGCGCTCAACGCCGCCGTGCGCGAGATGTGGCCGACCGAGGAGGAGCGCAGTCTGCGGGCCCGGATCGTGGAGTCGGTGCGCAGCTTCGCCGCGAGCCGCTCCGAGCGAGAGGGTGGGGACGAGGGACGGATCCTCGTCGGCGGCGTGCCCGCCATCGACCTCGACCCGTTCGCCGACGAGGACGATCTCGGGCTGGGGGCCGCTCGTCGGGCCGCCCGTCGGCCGCTGACCCCGGTGAACCCACCGAACCTGCACCCACACCGGCATACCCGCCGGGTGGGCGACGAGGGGGCCGAGGGCGGGTCGAACGGCTCCGCCGACCGCGCGCCCGCGGACGCCGCACGGAACGACCGCTGAACCCCGCCCGAACCTGGGACCGGTTTGGAGTTGGCCAGCCGGATCGGATAATGTCTCCGACGCACCGCCCGGAGGTCGCGCACCACCGGGCAGCGCGGATGTAGCTCAGTTGGTAGAGCGCAACCTTGCCAAGGTTGAGGTCGCCGGTTCGAGGCCGGTCATCCGCTCGGAGGGTCTAGCCGCCCCCACGGTGGAGTGGCCGAGAGGCGAGGCAGCGGCCTGCAAAGCCGCGTACACGGGTTCAAATCCCGTCTCCACCTCGAGAAGAAACCTTGCACGGGCGATTGGCGCAGTGGTAGCGCGCTTCCTTGACACGGAAGAGGTCACTGGTTCAAACCCAGTATCGCCCACCAGTACAGAACGGCCCCTGACCTGCGGAGACGCGAGGTCAGGGGCCGTTTGCTTTGGGCCTGTGGACCATCTGAGGACCAGAGAGGATCCACCATGACCATCACGACCAGCCTTCCCCCCGCTCCCGTCGTCCCGTGGGCAGAGGAGGTCGGCGTCACCGAGCTCGACATGCAGGCGACCGCGTGGCGCGCCTTCCCGCTCTCCGACGAGGAGGGCAGCGGGGCGGTGACCCTCGAGCAGACGTGGGACCTCGAGGAGGGCGCCTGGGTGGCGATCGACGACCCGGCGATTCACGTCGAGGATGCCTACATGCTCAGCCTCGCGGAGGCGCGGCTGCTGGCGCCGGCCCTCGCGCGTGCCGTCGACGAGCTGGGGCGCATCCTCGCGGACATCTGACGGACAGCACAGATAGCGACCCCCGCTCTCCGAAGAGGGCGGGGGTCGCTGTCGTGGGGGCAGCGATTGCCCTCTAGGTGCTGTGCTTCTCGTATTCCTTGCGCAGCTTGTCGATCGCTACGGCGACTCCGTTGAGGGTCCCTGGGGGAACAGCGAAGGCGCCTCGGAGCTCGGAGCTGTACGCGAGGTCCGCTCGCTCGTCGCTGAGGACCTTTCGGTAGACGCCGAGATTCCAGGTGATCGTTCGTCCTGGCGCGAGGGCGCTGAAACCACGCTCGAGTGCGTCCTGTGCCGTCCGCCCATCTTCAGGCGTTGCCCCCACCAGGTCCGGCGTGACCTTGACCCGGACATTCGTGGCGACGGTCGGCCCGCTGTTGCCGACGACAAGCACGATGAACTGACCATGCTCCTCGAAGGGGCGCAGGTCCGCCCAGACGTATGGCTGCGCGGAGTCCTCCCTAATCTGGCGTTGGATCCTGGTCTGGCCGATGGCCGCGTTGGCAGCGCGGCTGGCGAAGTAGAGGGAGCCGAGCGAGACGAGGACAGCAGCGAGCGTCAGCCAGTTCTGGGCGTCCATCCCAGCAATCTAGCCCGAGCACGGGAGGGCGACCTCCGGGACCGGGAAGGGTCACCTGATCCACAGCAGGGTTGCCGTGAGCTTGGCCTTGTTGCTCGCGGCCGGCCAGTTGGCGATGCCGGTGTTGGCGCGGCAGAGGATGGTCACCGACGAGGGGGAGCCGGTGAGCGACTCGGATGACGAGGCGGTGTCGGACGGTCCGATGTGCGAGGTCGGATCCGGCGTGACGGAAGGGTCAGGTAGTCACCTGGGCGTGTTCCAGGGAGCCTGACGACGCGGTAATGACGGCTGGTCCCCGGGCCGATCGGTGTGATCTCCTGTGGGTCTGCGTGGTGTGGGCTGGCGCGGCGTCGAGCCGCTTCTATGAGGCGGCGGTGCGGGTGGTTGGTCCGGGGGTCCGCCAGGGTTCGTGTACGGGTGGTCCGCCGTCGCCAATGGGGAGGGACTGCAGGCAGGTGGGGTCCAGCGGCCAGGAGAGCGGGACGGCGGGGGCGTCGTCGGGCGGGAGAAGGCCGAAGTCCAGCTCGGGGTGGTCCTCTTCCCACGCATCCCGGGCCTGCCACCAGGCGCACTCGGGGTGACAGGCCAGGCCGGTCCAGTCGGCGCGGTGGTAGTGCGCCAGGTGGGGCGGGAAGGGTTGTGCGGCGGCGGTTGCGGTGAGGCGGCGCCTCATGAGACGCCGCCTCGGATGGCGTAGACGCCTCGGGCGCCGCCGTGGGGTCGGGTGCGCCCGTTCTCGGTCTCCTCCCCGGAGGGGATCTGCAGGGCGGCCAGAATCCGGGCGAGGGCGATGCGTTGCTGACGGGCCTCGACGAGCGCCGGGTGCGCTCGTGGACCCTGCGGCGTAGCGATGACGACTCCCTCGGTGTCGACGGTGGCTTGGAGGGCGTCGAGGCTGTCGCCGGTCCGGCACGCCTGCAGCAGAAGGGTCCGCTCGTGCTCGTCGAGGTCGAAGTCGGCCAGGACCGCCCGCCACAGGGCGCGGCCGGTGCGGCGTAGACCTGTGGGCGGAGCGGGTGGCGTGGTGCTCATCAGCGCCTCCTAGGGCGATTCGTTTCGATGTTCGGGGGGAGTGCTGCCTATGCCACGAGTAGCGGGCGGTGAGGCCGGGGCGGGGGGCTCCCCCTGGGGTCAGACCAGGGACGGTCGTCGTGCTGCGGCGGCCCGGGCGTTGTCGCGCTGCTGGCGTTCGGTGGCGAGCCGGTCACGCCGCTCGGCGAGGGCTTCGGCGTCGGCGAGGTCGATGGTTCCCCCGGCCCGGACGATGTCCCACGGCTCGGCTTTGCGTCCGACCTTCTCGTGGGTCTCGGCGTCGAGGTCGGCCAGCCGCAGGGTCGCGTCATATGGCGATCCGTCGGCGAAGCCGGTGAGTGCGGCGAGGGCGACCCAGCCGGCGTCGATGGTGCGGATGAGCTGCTGAGCGTCGCGGGCCTCGGCCCATGCGCGGGCGGCGTCCGGTCCGAGCGCGAGGATGCGCCCGCTGTCGCTGAGGTCGGCATCCCCGATGAGCTCGTGGGCGTTGGCGAGCTTGTCGCCGGCCGCGGCCGCGGCGCTGCTGAAGATGCCGACGAGGTCGTCGACGCTGCCTCGCAGGGCGGCGATGAGGCGACGCTCCACGGCGTCCTGGACCGCGAGCAGCAGGCCGCCGCTGGCGCCGGCAATGGCGCGGGAGGTGGTCAGGTGCCGGACCTGCTCGTCGTCTGCGGGATCGCGGCCGGCCAGCAGGCAGGTGACGATGGCGTCGCCCAGCTCGTCGGGTCTGGCGGTGGCGTAGCCGGCTGCGGCGACGGCGACCTTGTCCCGGTCGGCCAGGGCCTTGGTGACGGCCTTGGGGAAGGTGGAGCCGGCTGCGGAGACGGCCTGCCGGACGGTGGCGATCTGGGCGCTGGTGATGCTCATGGGGGGTCCTTTCGGGGAGGGGGGGATGGTCAGAGGCGATTGCGGTCGGGGTCGAACAGGTTGCGCGCGAACTCGCGCATGTCGTCAGTTCCTCGGCTGGGGGTTCTTGCCCTCGAGGGGCACGACGTTGCCCTTGGTCGGGTCGACCGGTGCCGGGGGCTGGATCGGGCCGGGGTTCTCCTCGTCGGTGAACAGGCGGCGCGTGAAGGCCCGGAGGTCGTCCTCGGAGGGTCGGTGGGCTTCGGTGTCGGTCATCGGGTTGCTCCTTCGTGGTTGGCGTCGGTGGTGCGTCTGCGCTGCCGCTCCTGCTCGAGGGCGGCGAACGTGGGGCGGTACCCGCGGGCCTCGAGCCACTGGCGCAGCTTCAGCGCTCGGGTGGCCCGCTCGAGGCTGCCGCGGCCATGGACCCACAGCAGCTCGTCGGGGATCTGCGCCATCAGCGGGTGCCGGGTCATTCGGCGCCCCCTCGGTTGGCCCGCGGCCGGCGCGCTCGGTTGTGCCGCCGCTTGCGGGCGCGGTGCCGGTGCGTCGGCCACTGATCCCCACTGCGGATCCCGAGCCCGTACACGACAGGCGCCGCGAGGTCGTCGGTGTCGTATGGCATGTCAGGCGGTCCTTTGTGAGCAGGTGGTGCTGTGGAAGTGGTGGCCGCATTCGTCGCATGGCGCGGGCCGACCGTCCGGGGCCTCACGTTCTCCCCCTCTAAAGAGGGGGGAGAAACGTGAAGGTCGGGGCCGTGATGGTCGTGAAGGGTGCCGTGATGGTCGCTGACCTGCGGAGATGTGTCGTCCGCGTGAAGGGTCCGTAATGCCGTGAAGGGTTCTCGGCTCAGAGGGCACCGTGATGGGGTCCGTGAAGGGGTCCGTGACAGTCCAGACGGCAGGTCGAGAGACCGTCTTGTCGCCCTCGGCGAAGGCGAGATCACTCTCGCGGACGTGTCGATCGAGGCGGCGCCGGGCCTTCTCGGTCTCGGCCGGCGTCGGCTTGTCGGTAGCGAACAGGTGGCACGCGGCTGCCTTGGCGGTGATGCCCGTGGACCCGCTGAGCCGGGCGAGGGTGAGCAGGTCTGCGGCGTGCCACACGCTCGAGGTTCCGGCGTCGTGGTCGTGGCTGATCTTCAGCGGGCCGACCTCGGCGGCGGGCTGCTTGAGGTGACGTAGCTCGACGATGGGGTCCCCGGCCGCACCCCATAGCAGGACGACGGATCCGGCCCCTGCGGTGATCCACGCTGAGCCGTAGAGGTCTGCGAGCGTGGTGGGCTGGGTTCCGTTTGCGCCTCGCTTGACGACGTGGTGCAGTTCGAGGACGTCGACCCCTTCGGCGAGGCACATCTGTCGGGCGCGGTTGTATCCGGCTCCGACGGCGTCCTCGGACAGTCCGACGGCGGCGTCCTTGAGGCTGTCGACGATGACGACGTCAGCCTCGGCCAGGCGGGCGTACCCGACGAGGGTTTCGGGGACCTTGGCGATGTCGACGATGGGCGGTCCGGGCCAGACGACGAGCCGGTCGTCGAGGACGTCGCGGCCGACGTCTCCGAGGTTGCGGCGCAGGGCGCGGGCGATCTGCCGGGGACGGTCCATCGCGAGGTAGAGCACGCGGCGGGCGGGCCGGATCGGCAGGCCGAGGAGGTCGCCACCGAGAAGGCAGCCGCGGACGATCTGCCCGGCCAGAGTGGTCTTGCCGACCCCGGGCGGTCCGGCGATGGTCAGCGCCTCACCCTCGGCCCACAGCACCTCGTCTCCGTGACCCCACCGGGCGGGGACGTGGTCGGGGGCGTCGAGGATGAACGCGCCACCGGGAGTCATCCTCGAGCGCACGTCGGGCGCCGGCGCGGCGCCGTAGGGATCCGGGGTCGGCGGGTTGTCGTACTTGGTCTCGTAGATGCTCACGCGGTCCTCCCGGTGACGAGGGCGCGGTATATGGGGCAGGTGGGTTCGTGGGCGACCGTGACGCGCCAGATGCCGTCGGCGATCTCGGTGGCGACCACGTCGGCCGGACAGTCGGGGCAGCCGACGAGCTCGGCCGCGTGGCGCACGTTCTCGGGGCTCTCACTCATGGGGCACCTCCAGCGGGAGGGCTCCGCGCATGTCGATGCGCCAGCCAGTGAGTTCGGCCAGCGCGAGGACGTCGCCGAGGTGGTCGGTGCGGATCCGCCATCCGCGTAGCAGGCGCGACCACGAGGCGGGCGCGTTGGCGTCGCGCATCAGGGTCTGGGCGGCCTGCCATGACGGGGAGCGCACGAGGGAGTCGCGTGAATGCGTGATGCCGTAGACGTAGAGGACACTCACGCAGACCACCGCGCCTGGCGCCGCTCCGCCCTCTGCCGGTCGGCCTCGCGGTCTCGCGCGGGGATGCCCGCCAGGTGGTGCACGATGCGGGCGGCCTCGCGCTGAAGAGAGGCGATCTCGGCGTCACACGCGGCGTATCCCTCGTGCCACCCATCGGCCATGCCGCCCGCGCGTCCCCAGACGAAGCCGTCCATCCAGAGGGCACGCTCGCGGCCGCTGAGGTCCGCGAGGTTGACGGGGGTCTGGTCTAGAGTGGGGCCAGACACCGCAGCCGGAGTCATGGCGCCGTTCCCGCCAGGGCGGCGTCTTCCGCTGTCCGGGGGGCCGCTCATGCGCCCACCGCCACGGTGGGGATGGGCTGTAGGAGAGCGTCGACATCCTCGACGCGGACACGGATCACCCGCGAGCCGCGAATGCGACTGGCCGGCAACGTGCCTCGGGCGATGTAGTTTCTTACGCTCCGGTCGGTAACGCCGAGCCGTTCAGCGGCCTCCGCTTGGCTCAGCCAACGGCGAGGGGGAGTGAGTGTCGTGTGGGCCACGAAAAAGCACCTCCGGGGCAGGCATATGCCTACACCACGAGGTGCTCAACGAACCGGAGGCTTCCGGTGACTACATCTTATCCGGAAGATCCGCCAAATCCACGGAAAGGAGGCCCTGCTCGGCGAGTCGTGTCAGCGCTCGGCGCAGCGGGAGGTCCGCCACCCGTCGGTTGACCCCGCAGGTATCGCAGCGCAGCTGGTGTACGGCGCGTGGCGCGTAGCCAGTCTCGCTTGCCGCGTTCCAGAGAGCGCGCCACTTGGCGGCGGGGGTGTCGCCCTGGAGCCGCTTACCCTGGACGGTGATCCTCGTGCCTTCGAGCGTCAGGCCCCGGGGCTCGCGCCCTGGCGTGACACGCATGCGCCGGATCGTCTCAGCCTCTACCTCTGAGAGATGGCCCTGTCCGCGATGGGCGCACCGCACGGTCACGAACACGTACTCCGCCATTGTCACAGGGATCCCTCGGCCATCGCGGAGAGTCTGCGCGCGAGGTCCTGCATCCGGTCCTGCGCGGCGTGCTGGTAGATCATCGCGGCCCCGGCGGTGGAGTGACCGGCCATCGCCATCAGCTCGGCCAGCGTCGCCCCAACGGTTGCGGCGTTGGTGAGGCCGGTGTGCCGCAGGTCGTGGAACCGCAGGTCTGGACGGCCAGCGAGGCGTCGCGCCTCGAAGTAGCCGTGGCCCTTGCGGATGACCTCGCCCTGGTCGTTGAGCGTCGAGGCGCGGCCGTAGAACGCGGACGTGGACAGGTGGGTGCCGTCGTGGCCGGGGAAGAGGAGTCCGTTACGCCCCGGCGCTGCGTGCCGCAGCAGGTGGTCGCGGACGTCGGCGAGCAGGTGCGGCGGGATCGCGACGTCGCGCACCCCGGCGTCGGTCTTCGGGCCCTTGACGCGCCGCTCCATGCGCGCGGTGCCGTCCTCGTTCTCGACGCGGACACGGACCACGCCGCGGCGGACCTTGATGACCCCCCGCTTGGTGTCGACGTCTTCTCGACGTAGCTCGGCCAGCTCGCCGAACCGGAGCGCGCACCAGGCGGCCAGGGCGACCATGAGGCGGCGGCGCTCGGGCATCGCGGCAACGATGACGGCCAGCTCCTGGGGGGTGGCGGGGCGGATGCGCTTGGTTCGCCGGGTCGTGCCGGCGCCCCGGATCTTGGCGGGGTTGGCGGTCTTGACGAGGCCGCGGTCGACGGCGCTGCCGAGGATGGTCCGCAGCAGGCTGTAGGCGTGGGCCTGGGTGGTCGGCTTGCCGATGGCGACGAGTTCGTACCAGCGCTCTACGGTCTCGGGCGTGATGGCGACGAGTGCCTGGTCGGCGAACGTCGGCAGGATGAAGCGGTCGAGCAGGTCGCGGTAGTGGTCCCGGGTGCGATCGGCCAGGGGGCGCCCCTTGACCTTGCGGGACTCGAGCCAGGCGTCGGCGTACTCACCGAACGTGAGGCGCTTGCTGTGTCGGGCGGCGCGGCGCTCCGCCGGGGGAGTCCACTCGTCGGCGCTGATGAGGCGTCGCTCGTCGGTGAGCCATGACTCGGCGTCGAGGCGGGTGTCGAACGTCTGTGGGGCGGCGACGCGGCTGCCGTCGGGCGCCCGGTACTTGGCCCGGAAGCGGCCGCTGGGCAGCTTCTCGATGGCTCCGAAGAGTCGCTTCTCTGGCACGTCAGCCTCCGATTCGTGGACCACATGTGGACCACGAGACACCATATCGTTTCCGTTGCCTTCCGTCACGTTCCTCGGTACTGTGTCGCATACACGCAGGTCACAAGCACATTCCGGCAGGTCAACCCAGTATCTGGCGGAGGGTGGGCGGTCTGGTTCAAACCCAGTATCGCCCACCAAGCAAAGCACCAGGTCAGAGCCCCTCTTCGGAGGGGCTCGACTCGTGTTGTGCCACGAATGAGCCACCGCGTCGGTGGGCCGTCGCGCGGTGGGAGCGGGCGAGGGCGCGGGCCGTGGCGGGGTGCTGGGCGACGAGCCCGAAGGTGCCGGCGCGCGGCGTCCGGCCGTTTGGGCACTCCCTCACCGGGAACGAGAAGACCGTATGCCGTCGCGCGCCGCGACGCCCCCGGCTCGCGGTGCGATCGTCCGAGGCCCTTCGTCCCCACCGTGCGGGCGACGGTGCCGGCTCGGCGACGGCCCGACGCACCGACGCCACCCGGAAAGGGGACTTCCATTGGCCCTGCATGATCGCGACAGCATCAAGACCTCCCTCCACGGCCTCCTCGACAGCGAACCGGGCCTGGCCGACCGGATCGAGGGCTCGCTCCGGCGTGCCGCCGAGCGGGCCCCCCGCGACCTTCGCGCTCCGCTCGTCGAGGCCCTCGACTGGCCCCGAAGCATCGACGACTACATCGACTACCTCACCGGCTTCGCCCGGTGGATCCCGCAGCAGTCCACCGACCCCGCCTGGGCCGATGGCACCGACCAGAACGCCGAAGAGGTCAGCGACCGCCTCGCCCACTTCTTCTGGCTGGTCGACCAGAAGGTGGACGGCGACGAGGGCGTAGCCGAGGGGTCCGCGGCATTCCGTCGCTGGCTGAGCGACTTCGCCCGCGGCTGGGGCGACTTCCTCGACACCCCGGAGTCCTTCGACGAGGAGATCCTCCGCTCCTTCGTCGAGGACGCGCACCAGTACTCCGTCGAGGAGTCCCTCGTCGACGGCCGCCCGAACACGCCGAGCGGCTGGAAGACGTTCAACCAGTTCTTCGCTCGAGAGCTCAACCCCGGCCGCCGCCCCATCGCCGACCCGGGGGACAACCGCACGGTGTCCTGCCCGGCCGACTGCAGCTACGAGCAGGCCTTCGGCATCGGCGAGAACTCGGCCATCCCGGACACCCGGGTGAAGGAGACCGCGACGTACGGCTCGATCCCCGAGCTGCTCCAGGACAGCCCGTATGCCGAGCGCTTCGCCGGTGGGACCTTCGTCCACTACATGCTGCCGCCCTCCGCCTACCACCGGTTCCACACGCCGGTGGGCGGCCACGTCGTCGAGTCGCGTGTCGTGGACGGCCAGGTCTACATGCAGGTCGAGGTCGGCGACGGCGGATTCCGCTCGACCGACCGCACCCAGTCCGGCTACGAGTTCTTCCAGACCCGGGGCATCGTCGTCCTCGACACGAGTGACGACGACGCCGGCGACGTGGGGCTCGTCGGCGTCGTCCCGGTGGGCATGTCCCACGTCGCCTCCGTCGCGCTGACGGCCGAGGCGGGGTCTGACCTGGCCAAGGGCGAGGAGTTCGGCTACTTCCAGTTCGGTGGGTCGGACATCATCCTGCTCTTCGAGAAGGGGATCGACGTCGACCTCGACACGAGCGACGCCTTCCGCCACGTGGGCTCCGCGGCAGCCCGCCTGCACCGAACCGGCTGAGCTCGGCCCGGCCCCTCGGGGGTCGCCCCGGCCCCTCAGGGGTCGATGAGGGCCAGCCCGAGCTCCGGATGGCTCGTCTTGCGGAGCTCGGCCGGCGTCTCACGGACGACGACCTCGAGGGTAGGCCAGATCTCGCCACTGAGCAGGTGGCCGCCTCGCGTCGTACCGTCGGAGAGGCCGAGGACGACGTGGACGTGGACCTGGGGGCCGCCGTCGGCGACCGCGATGTCCCCGACGAGCGACAGCAGCTCGCACTGCTCGTCGACCTCGATGTGCCGGTAGTCCTTCGCCTCGCGGTCGAACCACCCGACGGTGGCCCGAGCGAAGGCCCCGACTCCGGTCAGCTGGGCGGCGGTCAGGTCGTGCTCGCGGGCGAAGTCGCCGAGGGCGCCGTACGCCTCCTCCCCGCGCTCGCCGACGAGGATGTACGTCCGCTCCGACTCGTCGTCGCGAGCGTGGTCCAGCCGGGTCGTCTTCATGGTGACGGTCTTCCTGTCGCGGTCGATGGCACCGCCGCTGACCGGGCGCCGGGGCGCGAGGCCGGGCGGTCGGGGTCGATGACCGACCCCGACCCGCACCTACCCGGTCCCCGACGCACCACGCAGGCGTGACGGCGGCACCGAGGGCCCGTCAGGCGGTGAGGACGTGCTCCTCGTGGTAGCCGGTCGCCGTGTCGGTGATCGTCACCGACACGATGCCGGCCGGGTCCACGGCATACCGCTCCTCGACGAGGGGGCCGTCGGCTCGCTCGACCGGTATGCCGCGCAGCCAGTCCGCGGCCTCCGCGGGCGTCACGACGGCGGAGCGTCGGCGCTGCAGGCCGGCGTCGAACGGGAAGACGATCTCGCCCATCGGGGCCAGGTCGCCGCGCGGGTCGCCCTGGTCGTCGAGGCCGGAGTACTCGACGAACCGGAACCAGCCGACGTTGTGGGCCGCCCGGTAGCGGCGGGTGATGACGACCGGCTCGGCGTCCGCCGGGTCGGCGACCCCGTCGGTCGTCACGAGCGAGCGGTCGAGGACCGCGTCGAAGGAGACCGACGCGCCGGACTCGCGCTCCCGGAAGACGCCGAAGCCCCGCGAGAGCCGGTCACGCAGGGTGAAGCCCGCCGACCGGTCGGCCGCGATCGCCAGGCCCACCGCCGTCGAGGCGCTCGGCATTGGGGAGCGGTGGGCGCGTCGGCCGAACCGGCTGCGCAGAAGACGTGGGACGAGGGGCAGGGCGCTCGCCCCGCCGACGATGTAGATGCCCGCGACGCCCTCGAGGTCCTCGCCCTCCCCGGCGGTGGGGGTCGCGGGGGCGGCCCCCAGCGCCCGCACCAGCGGATCCATCGCCTCGGTCGAGGCCTGCACGAGGGGGGTCGCGGCGGCGTAGAACTCGTCGACGTCGACGGTGACGACCCGCGGCTCCGCGTCGACGGTCTCCGGCAGCTCGACGGTGATCCGGCGCGACTGGGGGCTCAGCCGCTCCTTGGCGTCGCGGCATTCGTCGAGGAGCGCCTCCCACGCGGCGGGTGAGAGCTCCTCGCGGCCGACGCCCGCGACCCGCAGCGCCACCTCGCCCAGCACCTCGTCGAAGTCGTCGCCGCCCAGCCGGTTGACCCCGAAGGAGTCGAGGACCTCGTGCCGGGTGCCGTCGAGGCGGACGAGCGAGGCGTCGAAGGTGCCGCCACCGAGGTCGTAGACGATGACGAGGTTGCGCTTGGACGTGATGGACCGGGCCTGCCGGTGGGCGAACTCGAAGCTGGCCGCCGAGGGCTCGTTGACCATCCCGGCGACCTCGAACCCGGCCCGGCGGCACCCCTCGAGGGTGAGGAAGCGCTGCGCGCTGTTCGCCTGCGCCGGCACGCCGAGGACGACCCGGGCGGTTCCGGCGTCCTCGGCCTGCTCGACGCTCGAGGAGGATCGCAGAGCCTCGCGCAGCGCGGTGAAGAAGCCGGTGAGCAGCTCCAGCAGCGGGACGTCCCGCTCGCCCACCCGCACGGTGCTCGTGGGGGTCGCGTGCGGCTCGGCGAGGGCCCGCTTGAAGGAGCGCAGGAAGGGGCGGCCCTCGTGGGCGGCGGCGAGGGCGGCATGACCGTAGACGAGGTCGCCGTCCACGTCCGCGACGATCGTCGGCACATGGTCGTGCGCATCACCGTCGGCGTCGAGGAACGCCACGACCGGGTAGTTCCCCCGATCGGCGTGCGCGACGACGGTGTGCGTGGTTCCGAAGTCGAGCCCGAGATCCATGACCCCAGGCTAGGGCCGACCCGTCCCGTCCCCGCGCCTGCGTCCGCGAAAACGGTCGCCCCGGCGACCACCGACGCGGACACAGGAGGGGAGAGGGGGCCGAGGAGCACCGGGCCGGGTGCCGCGGGCACAGCCGGCCGCCGAGCGGGCGGGGCTACCGTGACGGAATGGCCGACAACGACGTGATGGAGTTCGGGAGCACGGCGCCGCGGGGATCCCGCGCGCCGCACGGGGTCTTCGACGCCGGGGACGAGCCGGACCCGCTCTACAGCCTCGCGAACGAGCGCACCTACCTCTCCTGGCTCCGGCTCGCCGTCACCCTCCTCGCGGCGGCGGTGGCGATCGACCGGCTCTTCCTCGAGCGCCCGTGGTTCGGCAGCGAGGTCCTCGCCCTGGGGCTCGTCGCCATCGCCTTGGGAGCCTGCGGGCTCGGGGTGCGCCGCTGGTGGGCGACCGAGCTTGCCCTGCGGCTGCGTCGCCCGCTCCCGGGCTTCGGTGCACCCCTGCTCGGCGCCCTCGCGGCGGTCCTCGTCGCCGGCGGGGTCATCCTGCTCGTCGTCACCCCACGGGGCTGAGCCGTGGCGAGCGAGCCCCGCCGGTTGTGGGGCCGGCAGGCCCCCTTCGAGCGCGCCCATTTCCAGCGGACCCTGGCCCTGCTCGGGTTGAGCAGCGTCTTCGGCGTCACCCTCATCCTGCTCGTCGACGCCGACGTCACCGGGCTCTTCGGACTCCTCCTCGTCGGGTGTGGGCTCGTCTGCGCGATGGCGGCCGTCTCGCGCGCCCGCTACGACCGCGAGACCCGCGAGGGCTTCGCCATCCTGGGTACCCGCGGTGGCGGCTTCGTCCTCGGCTCGGCCGCAGCCTTCGTCCTCGTGGCCGCGATGGTCGTCCTTCTCGTCCTCGACGGGGCCTGAGCGCTCGGCCGGGGCTCACAGTGCCCGGGTGACGATCTCGGCCAGCTCGGCGTCGGTGAGCTCGATCGGGTTGGCCTTCATGCTGCTGGCCCGCTTCGCGCCGAGGACGAGGTCGGGGACGTCGGCCGCTGTGACCCCGTGCGTCGCCAGTCCGGGGATCTCCAGTGCGCCGCGCAGATCCTCCAGCCAGGAGAGGGCATCGGTGGCCGTCGCGTCCGGGTCGCCGGTGAGCATCGTTGCGATCTCGGGCAGCCGTGCCAGGGCGAGGCTGTCGGGCGCACGCTCGGCCAGGGCCCGCTCGTTGACGGCGATCGACGGCGCGAGCAGGGCCGCGCAGATCGCCCCGTGCGGCGCGTGGAACGTGCCGCCGATGACACCGGCGAAGCCGTGGACCGCGCCGAGCCCGGCGTTGGCGAGCGCGATGCCACCGAGGAGGGAGGCCAGCGCGAGATCCTCGCGGCGCTGGGTCGCCTCGGCACCGTCCAGCCCCCGCTCGTATGCCGCGCGCAGCGAGCGGGCGCTGCGCCGGATGCCGTCGCGGACCAGCGCGTCGGTGACGGGGGTGGCCCGATGGGTGAGGAACGGCTCGATGAGCTGGGTGAGGGCGTCACTGCCGCTGTGCGCGATCGTCGTCCGGCCGAGGCCGGCCAGCAGGTCCGGGTCGATGACGGCGACCCGCGGGAGCAGGAGCGGGCTGCGCAGGCTGGCCTTGACGGTGTCGCCGGCGAGGACGGAGTTGCGGGTGGCCTCCGAGCCGGTGCCGGCCGTCGTCGGCACGGCGACGCAGGGCAGCCCGGGCCGCTCGACCGGCAGCCCGCGACCGATCACCTCGAGGTGGTCGAGCGGGTCCGCCCCGGTGGCGGCGAGCAGCGCGACGGCCTTGGCGGTGTCGAGTGCGGCGCCACCGCCGTAGCCGAGGACGCCGTCGCACCCGGTGTCGCGGGTCGCCGCCACCCCCTCCCGCACCGTGTCCAGGCTTGGCTCGCCGGCGACGGGGAAGACCTCACTGCCGATCCCGGCGTCCTCCATCGCCGCCCGAACCCCGTCGGCGCGCGAGGTCGTCCGGCCGGTGACGACCATGACCCGGCGCAGGCCGAGCCCGGCGAGGGCGCCGGGCAGTTCGGCGACCCGACCGGCACCGAACCGGATGTCGCTCGGGAGGGTGAGGTCGAACCGGGCGGGGGGCAGCGGCATACCGGTGGCTCGCACCCCGCTCACACCCAGGCTGCGTCGTCGGGGGAGACGTTGCGCAGCCTCGTGCTCGAGCGGGGCCGCGCCATGAGGTCGGCGACGGCATCGCGCCACCTCGTGTAGTGCGGCGTCTCCTTGTGGGCGGCGGCCGCCGCCTCGTCGCGGTAGACCTCCACGAGGACGAGGTGCGCGGGGTCGCTCCGGTCGACCAGCACGTCGAAGCGCACCACCCCCGGCTCCTGGCGGCTCGCCCGCGCGTTGGCGTCCGTCGCAGCGAGGAACTGCGCGACCCGCTCCGGGACGACCTGGACGTCGACATGGACCACCAGCAGGCTGTTCGTCATGCGTCCGACCCTATCCAAGCGGGGCCGGTCATCCGCCGAGCTGGGTTCGCTTGGGGCTCAAGGCCTGTGACGCCTCGCGGGCGACCCGGTCCAGCGACGCACCCGTGCTCGCGGTGACGACCGCGGCGAGGAGACCCTCGACGAAGGGACCGTCGCTGAGGACGACGCGGCCCCCGGCGTCGCCGGCGAGCTCGACGGCGAGCTCGGAGCTCAGCACCGCGCTGCCGAGGTCCATGAGGACGAGCACCCCGTCGCCGGACGAGGCCCGGACGATGGCGTCGGCGATGGCCGTCGCATCGGTGCCGGTCCGTCCGTCCGCGGCCCCGGCCGCGACGACGACGGTCACCTCGACGCCGTGCAGCATCTGCGAGGCGAGGCCGACGGCGGCTTCGGCGAGCGCGGGGGAGTGCGAGACCGCGACGATCCCGACCATCGCCGGCTCAGCCCCGCGCCGCCGCGGACTGGAGGACCGCCGCCAGTGACTCGACGAGAAGGGCCGAGGACGCCGCGCCGGGGTCGAGATGTCCCGCGCTGCGCTCGCCGAGATAGCTGGCCCGACCCTTGCGGGCCACCATCGGCTCGGTCGCATCGCGACCGGCGGCCGCGGCGTCGGCGGCGGCCCGAGCCGCGGCGCCCGCCGACGAACCGTCCGCCAGCGCCGCCTCGTATGCCGTGACGGCCGGCCCGAGCGCGTCGACCATCGTCTTGTCGCCCGCCTCGGCCCTCCCGCGGGCCAGGACACCCTCGTACCCGGCGCGCAGCACCGCCCCGAGCCCGGCGGCGTCCAGGCCGGGGACCGGCCCCGCGGCCGTGCCGAGCCGGAGGAAGAAGGTCCCGTAGAGCGGGCCGCTCGCCCCGCCGACGCTTCCGACGAGGGCCATCCCGACGGCCTTGCCGAGGGTGTCCACGGTGTCGGGCGGCTGGGCGAGGACCTTCTCGCCGACGCTCGTCATGCCGCGATCGAGGTTGAGCCCGTGGTCGGCGTCGCCGATGGCCCGGTCGAGGTCGGTCAGCCGGTCCCGCTCCTCGTGGACCCGGGCCCGGAAGGCCTCCAGCCAGCCGACGAGGACCTTGACGGTGACGGGGAGCTCGGCCATCGCTCAGACCCCCCAGCGCAGAGCGGGGGTGTCCACCGGCGCGTCCCAGAGACCGAGCAGCTCGTCGTCGGCGCGCAGGAGGGTGAGCGAGCAGCCGGCCATGTCGAGCGAGGTGATGTAGTTGCCGACGAGGGTGCGGGCGACGGTGATGCCCGAGGCGCGCAGGATCCGGTCGACCTCGGCATACATGACATGGAGCTCGATGAGCGGCGTCGCGCCCATCCCGTTGAGGAGGGCGATGACCGGCGCCCGGGTGAAGTCCAGGTCCTCGGTCAGGGGGCCGACGATCTGCTCGGCGATCTCGGCGGCGGTGCCGAGCGGGCGCCGGAACCGCCCGGGCTCGCCGTGGATGCCGATGCCGATCTCCATCTCGTCCTCGGGCAGGTCGAAGGTCGGGGCCCCCACCGCCGGAACCGTGCACGACGTGAGGGCCATCCCCATGCTCCGGCCGGCGTCGTTGACCCGCCGGGCCACGTCCGCGACGGTCGCGAGCTCCCGCCCCTCCTGCGCGGCGGCGCCGGCGATCTTCTCGACGAGGACGGTGACGTCGACCCCGCGGCGGCCGGCGGTGTAGAGACTGTCCTGCACCGCGACGTCGTCGTTCGTCACGACGGTCGCGACCTCGGGTCCGTCCTCCGCGGCCGCGAGCTCGGCGGCCATCTCGAAGTTCATGACGTCGCCGGTGTAGTTCTTGACGATGTGCAGGATGCCCGCGCCACCGTCGACGAGACGGTCCGCCGCGAGGACCTGGTCCGGGGTGGGTGAGGTGAAGACCTCGCCGGCGCACGCGGCGTCGAGCATGCCGGCCCCGACGAAGCCGGCGTGAAGAGGCTCGTGACCGGAGCCTCCTCCCGAGACGAGGGCGACCTTGCCGCGGACCGGCGCGTCGACGCGGTGGACGACGCGGTGGTCGTGATCGACGGCCAGCCGCCCCGGGTATGCCGCCTCGACCCCACGCAGCGCGTCCGCCACGACGGCGGCGGGATCGTTCACGAGCTTCTTCATGCCGGCTGATCCTCCCTCGTCCGCTCGGTTGTCGGTCCGATCATCCACCCTCGTCAGGGTCCCCGGGCCACCCCCCAGTGGGCCCGGTCAGCCCGATGCGGTCCAATGGGTGCCTCGCACCGGCAGCATTTGGCAGGTACCGATGCCACCTGGTACGCACAGAGGACGACCCCGCGGGCCCGCCGGCCACGCGGCATACCCCTCGTCCGCCGGACGGGGGACAGCAGAGTGCACACGACGACAAAGGTGACGACCGTGGCTGACGTGGAGAAGGCCCTCGACGAGGCAGGACTGACCAACCCGAGCGTGCGGGAGTACCTCGCGCACTGGGCCGAGTTCCTCGGGCCGGACCGGATCGAGGTGGTGAGTGCGAGCGACGACGACCGGCTCATCGCCGAGGCGCTCGACGCGGGCGAGATCCGACCCGCGGGGGACGGCCTCTTCTACTCCCGCAGCTACGCCAAGGACACCGCGCGCTCCGAGGAGCGCACGATCGTCGCGACGAGCCGCCCCGAGGATGCCGGGGTCTACAACAACTGGCGGCTCACCTCCGAGATCCGCCCGGTCGTCGAGGGCCACATGAGGGGTGCCATGGCGGGCAAGACGATGTACGTCATCCCCTACCTCATGGCCCCGCCCGGGTCGCCGCTCGAGCGGTATGCCGCGGGCGTCCAGCTGACCGACCACCGCACCGTCGTCCTGCACATGATCCGGATGGCCCGGGTCGGGATCGACCTGATCAACGGCCTCGCCGAGCCGGACATGTTCGTCCGGGCCGTCCACGTCACCGGCGACCTCGAGCACCTCGGCCAGGGCACCCCGGAGGACAAGCGATACTTCGTCACCGTCGCCGACGAGCGGACGATCCTGCACTTCGGCAGCTCCTACGGCGGGAACGCCCTCCTCGGCAAGATCGCCCACGGGCTGCGCCAGGCGGCGTATGACGGCTGGGCGTCGGGAGAGTTCCTCGGGGAGCAGTTCATGCTGCTCGGGATCACCGACAAGCAGACCGGCCGGACCTACCACATCTGCGGCGGGTTCCCGAGCGCCTCGGGCAAGACGAACCTCGCCATGACGCTGGCGCCGGACGCGCTGGGGGAGCGCTACCACGTCTCCTTCTACGGCGACGACATCGCCTGGCTCTGGGTCGACCCGGACGACGGACGCCTCCACGGGCTCAACCCCGAGTTCGGCGTCTTCGGGGTCGCCAAGGACACGAACGAGGTGACGAACCCGACCGCGCTCGATGCCGTGGCGCCCGGGACGAAGGCGCTGTTCACCAACGTCGCCTACAACGACCAGCGCCAGGAGGTCTGGTGGGAGGGCCGCACGAAGCACCACCCACAGGACACCGACGGATGGGTGGACTGGAAGGGCGAGCGGCTCTCGGACCGGATCGTCGACGAGCTCGACGAGCCCTGGGCCCACCCCAACAGCCGGTTCACGACGACACTGGCCAACGTCCCCAACGTCGCCGCCGACGTCGAGCGCCCGCAGGGCGTGCCGATCGACGCGATCATCTTCGGCGGCCGGACCCGCGACCGGGAACCGCTCGTCCGGGCCATCCACGACCTCGCCGAGGGCGTCTACGACGGCCTCACCCTCGGTGCCGAGGCGACCGCGGCGGCCGAGGGGGTCGAGGGCATGCTGCGCTACGACCCGATGTCGATGCGTCCGTTCATGTCCTACCCCGAGGGTCGGTATGCCGCGCACTGGCTGTCGATCGTCGGCGCCGCCACCGAGCAGCCCCTCTTCGCGCACGTCAACTGGTTCCAGCGCGACGCCGAGGACGGGCACTTCCTCTGGCCCGGCTACCGCGAGAACCTCCGCGCCCTGCTGTGGCTCATGCAGCTGAAGGACGGGGAGGTCACCGGGCGGCAGACCCCCGTCGGGATCATCCCGACCGAGGAGGAGCTCAACCTCGACGGGCTCGACCTGCCGGCCGAGGACCTCGAGCGGATCCTCACCATCGACCTCGACCGGTGGCGCCAGGAGCTGTCGCACCGGGAGGAGCACCTGCGCCAGTTCGCCGACCTGCCGGAGGAGATCTGGCAGGCCCATCGACGGGTCGCTGCGGCGCTCGAGGCCGAGGCCGGTGAGGGCTGACCGATCGGGCTCAGCCCGCGGTGCGGTGGAACCCGCGGTCGAACCAGAGCCAGCGGCCGTCGGAGCTGGGCTCCCAGCCGTCGACGGCCGGGCCGAAGTCGACGAGTCGCCGGGACACCTCGTCCGCCCAGAGGACGAACCGCTCGATGTCGGCCGGGGGGGTCCCTCGCCCCACCCGGGCGAGGAAGTGCCACTCGTCGTGCGACTTCGTCGCCGTCACGACGTTCGCCCCTCTCGAGCCGGCCCCCGGCTCGAGGTCGACATGGATGACCTGCACGGCGTCCTTCCTCTCTGCGCGACCGGTCGGGGGTCGCCCGCCCCGGTGAGGTCCCCCCGTACCTCAGGCGCCAGTTTACCTCCGCATTACCCGCCGCTGAAGCATCCTTTACTCGTGTCGTCCGGCGCGTCAGTCTCTTCGGTCACACGGGTCTCGTCCGCGGGGCGCGCGCGGCGGCCTGCGACGATGGAGGGGTGGCTCTCGCGATCTGCCTCCTCCTCGAGCGCCGTACCGAGGACGCGGTCCGTCGGCTGTGGCGTCGCCTCGAGGGGCTCGGTGCCGGCACGCTGCTCACCCACACCCACGGCCGACACGTGCCGCATCTGTCGTATGCCGTCCTGCGCGCCTTCGACGTCGACGCGGTGCGCGAGGCGGTCGAGGCTCTCCCGTCGGGGCGGCCGGTCGATCTGCGCATCGACACGGTCGGGCACTTCCACCGGGGGCGCCTGGCGCTGCTACCCGCGGTGACGACCGATCTGCTCGAGCGGCATACCCGCGTCGTCGACGCGGCCGAGCACACCGGCGCCGACCTGCATCACTACTACCGGCCCGGCCGGTGGGTCCCCCATCTGAGCATCGCCACCCGGGCTCCGGCCGAGCATCTCTCGGCGCTGATGACCGCCGCCCACGACATCCTGCCGCTCGAGGGTATGGCCGATCGCGCCGCCCTGGTCGACAGTGCGACCGGGCAGCGGTGGGACCTGGCGACCCGGCCCTAGTCCTGACCGGCGGTGGGGTCCTCCTCGGGAGCGGCCGTCGCGCCGCCGGTCGGCTTGGCCACCCCACCGACGTAGCCGTCGGGGTTCTCCGGGGTGTCGCTCGTGGTCGTGAAGTCGTCCTGGGAGTCCGGCATGGTTCTCACCTCAGGGTCGATCCGATGGGCCACGGACGAGCGTAGGCGACATCGTCCGCCATGGGGGAGGAGCGGCGCGACGCCCTCCCGATACCTCCGCATGCCGGATCCCCCTGCCGTGGCCAGTCAGCCCACCGGGGCGCCCGGGCGAACCGTCGCCTCCCGCGGCTCGCGCCGACGCCAGAGCCGGGCGACGGTGAGCGCCGCGATGATGTCCCAGATCCCCCACCACGCGGCGACGAGCGCCATCCCGCCCAGGCCCTGGAATGAGGTGAAGACGAGCAGCAGCCCCAGTCCCGCGTTGCGGATGCCGACCTCGAAGGTCATCGCTCGCACGCTACGGTCCGGCAGCCGGGTCGCCCGCCCCATCGACCACCCGAGGCCGAGGGCCAGGGCGTCGTGGAGGAGGACGGCGATGACGACGACGCCGATGTAGTCGAGGAAGAGCTGCCAGTTGTTGAGCAGGGCAACGACGATGAGCGCGCCGAGCGCCGTGAAGGCGAGCGGGCCGATGATCTTGCCCGCCCGGGCAGCCAGGCCGGGGACGAGCTGGCGCAAGGTGAGCCCGATGGCGAACGGGATGCCGATGACGAGGCCGACCTCGATGAGCATCTCGGACGGCCTGAGCTGGAGGGTCTCCATGAGCGCGTGGCCGCTGGGGTGGAGGTTGCCCCAGAACGCGAAGGTGAGCGGCATGAGGACGATGGCCAGGAGGTTGCTCACCGCGGTCATCGACACCGACAGCGCGACGTCGCCGCGGGCCTGGTGGGTGACGATGTTCGACACGTTCCCGGGCGGGCACGACGCGACGAGGATCATCCCGAGCGCCACCGAGCCGCGGACGTTGAGCAGCAGGGTGAGCAGGAAGGTGATGGCCGGCAGGAGGAGGACCTGGACTGCGACGCCGAGGGCGATGACCCTCGGCCGGCGGGCGGCCTCCCGGAAGTCCTCGGCCCGGGTGTCGAGGGCGATCCCGAACAGGATCGCCCCAATGACGATGCGCAGGATGGTCTGCGAGCCGGCGTCGAAGGCGATCCGGATGGTGTCGACGTCACTGGCGTGCATCATGCGGATCTCCTGTCGGGACGGTGGCCGCCCGAAGCCGGCGGGCCATGAGCCGGGCATAGACCCGGGGGAGGTGGCGGCTGACCACCCAGGCGAGCCGGGCGGTGCGGCCGACGAGGACGAGATCGTCGCCGCGGGCGACGCCGTCGAGCAGGGCCCGGGAGACGTCCCCGGGCGTCAGCTCCGCCCCGGAGGTCGCCCGCTGCGCCCCGACGGCGCGGGGGCCGGCCTCGGCCATGCCGCCGACGACGAAGGTCGGGTGGCACAGGGTCACCCCGATGCCCTCGGCGGCCAGCTCAGGGCGGATCGTCTCGAACAGCCCGGTGGCGGCGTGCTTGGCCGCGACGTAGGGCGGGCGGCCCAGGACCGGTGCGAAGCCCGCGACCGAGCCGATGAGGACGACCCGGCCGCCAGCCGCGGCCAGGAGCGGGAGCGCGGCGAGGGTCACCGCGACGGCCCCGAGGTGGGTGACCTCGAGGACCCGGCGGTGCGTCGCGAGGTCGTGGTCGGTGAACCGGCCGATCGCCGACAGCCCGGCCCCGTGGACGAGCACGTCGATGCCGGTATGCCGCCGCCCCACCTCGGTGAGCGCGGCGGCCACCTGGGCCTCGTCGGTGATGTCGCACGGCACGTAGCGCGCGTCGTCCACCGGGCAGGCGGCTGGCAGGTCGAGCCCGACGGCGTCGGCGCCCCGGGCGGCGAGGTCCGCCATGAGGACCCGGCCGATCCGGCCGCCGGCGCCGGTCACGACGACGACGGCACCGGCATACCCCCGTCCCGGTCGACCGGCCATGGGGCGCACCCTAGCCACGGTCCCGACCCCGCCGGAACACCTCGTAGGCCTCGCGGGTCGTCCGCCGGGGCAGGCCGGGGAAGTCGCGGCGAAGCCGGGCGTTGTCGAGCACCGGTCGGTGGAGGAGGAACTGCACCTGCTCCGGGCCGTAGCGACCGACGCCGAGCCGACGGCCGAGGGCGAGGGCGCGGCGCACAAGGCCGGCCGGGACGCGGACGAGGGGCCTTCCCTCGACCCGGGCGATGTCGCGCATCGTCATGACGCCGTCGCCGGCGAGGTTGTAGGTGCCGGTCCGTCGGCCCAGGCACCCCTCGACGACGATGTCCGCGACGTCCTCGTCCCAGACGAAGACGAACGGCCCGTCGCTCTCGCGCAGCGCCATGAGCACCCGCCCGGTGAACAAGGCGGTGATCTGGTTGTCGGTCCCGGCGCCGATGATCGTCCCCGGCCGCAGGAGGAGCAGGCCCAGCCGCGGGTGCACGCGTCGGGTCCGCTCGACGATCCGCTCGACGGCAGCCTTGTGTCGCGAGTAGGCGAACTGAGGGCTCCCCGGCGTCGACTCGTCCTCGGTGAGCAGGTGGCCGTCGTTGCGGGGGAGGTAGCCGTAGGCCGCGCCCGAGCTCGTGACGGTCAGGTGCTCGACCCCCGCTGCCACGCAGCCGTCGACGACCCGTTGGGTGCCGCCGACCTCGATCTCCTCCAGCTCGGCGTCACCCATCCCCGGCGGTGGCTCGACGATCGCCGCGAGGTGGACGACCGCCGTCACGCCGTGCTCGGTCAGCAGCCCGCTCAGGTCGCTCGTGCGCAGGTCGCCGGCGACGTGCTCGACGCCGGGGACCGCGGCTCGGGGCGGGCGGACGTCGAGGCTGAGCGTCGGGACGCCGCGGCCGGCGAGGCGGGCGACGACGAGGGAGCCCAGGTAGCCGCTTCCGCCGGTGACGAGGACGGACACGCTCAGCCCTTGGGCTCGGTGTGCATCTTCTTGAAGGCGCGCAGGCCGGGCGCCCACATGTGCTCGACGTTGTCGACCGCGACGTGGACGACGGCGGGGCCGCCGCAGTCCCGCGCCTTCTCGAGGGCCGCCTCGAGCTCGGACCCGTCGGTGACGTACGCGCCGAAGGCGCCCATCGACGCGGCGAGCTGGTCGTAACGGCACGGTGCGAAGTCGGCGTAGACGACCTGGTCCTCGGGCAGCGAGGTATTGGCGATGACCTTGCGGGCGATCGTCGCGAGCGGGCGCGCGGCGATCTGCTGGCTCATCTTCACCATGCCCCACTGGCCGTCCACGAGGACGACGAAGACGATCGGCAGTCCGAGCCGGACGGCCGACTCGATCTCGGTGGCATGCATCCCGAACGCACCGTCGCCGATGAGGCAGCACACCCGGCGCTCGGGTGCCGCGACGGCGGCGCCGAGCGCCTGCCCCATGCCCGCGCCGAGCATCCCGAACTTGAACGTCGACAGTGACGAGCGCGGGACGCTCGCCTCGTGGTGGAAGTTGGACCAGACGACGGTGTTCCCGCCGTCGAAGACCCACACGGTGTCCTCGGGCATGATCCGCTGCGCGAAGGCCGGCACCCACGAGGGATGGACCGGCGAGGCCGGCTCGGCGGACAGCGGCTTGTCGAGCTTGGCCCGCTGCTCGCGCCAGGCGGCCCGCCACCCCGCGAGCCGGCCGACCCGGGCCTCGCGGCCCGCCGCGGGCAGGCCGAGCTCCTCGACGGCGTCGCCGAGGGCGCGCAGGGCCTCGCGGGCGTCGGCGAGCAGGGCGACCTCGACGGCCTTGTTGACCCCGAGCCGCTCGTCGTCGACGTCGACCTGGATCGTGCGCTGGGTCCCCGGCCTGCCCCAGTTGGGGGCCTTGCCCCACCAGTCCGTCTCACCCAGCCGCGAGCCGACGACGAGGACGGTGTCGGCGCCGGAGCGGACCTCGTCGTTGAGATCGAGCGCGACCATCGGGATGGCCTCGTCGCGGCGCTCGTCGAGGGCGCCGCGGGCGGCCCAGGACGTCGTCACCGGGGCGGCGAGAAGGCCGGCCAGGCGCGCCAGTTCCGCCTCGGCGCCGGAGTGGTAGATCCCGGAGCCGGCGTGGATGAGCGGGCGGTCGGCCTCGACGAGCATCCGGGCGGCCCGCTCGACGAGGGCCGGGTCCGGCTGGATGCGGCTCGTGCGGCGGTAGGTCTCCGGTGCCCGGACGACCTCCGGCCCGAGACCGGTCGGGTTGTTGAGGATGCTCTCCGGAATGTCGAGGTGGACCACGCCGGGACGGCCGGTGAAACAGATCCGCAGGGCCCGGCGCAGCAGCTCCGGGATCCGGTCGGCCGAGGGCACGTAGCCGGACCACTTCGTCATCGGCGCGGTGACGGCGGCCTGGTCGAAGTACTGGTAGGCGCCGCCCCGGTCGGGGTGGCCAATGCCGACCCGGCGCGCCGAGGTGATGAGGAGGATCCGGTTGCCCTCGCCCTGCTCGACGGCGACCCCGGGCAGGACGTTGGCCACCCCCGGCCCGTTCGACGCCATAGCGACCCCGAGCCGGCCGGTCACCCGGGCGTAGGCGCCGGCCATGTGCATGGCGGCCGCCTCGTGCCGCGGCGAGTAGAGCGAGATTCCCGCGTCGGCGAGCGAGGAGTACAGCCCGAAGTACGTGCCGTCGATGATCCCGAACATCGTGTCCACGCCCTCGGCCGCGAGCATCCGCGCGACCACCTCGCCGCCGGTCAGTCCCTTGGACATCGACGCACCTCCTCGTGCTCGTTGTGGCTGTCCACAGAGGCTAGGCGGGACGTGTCGGGTCCGGACTGGGGGGCGTCCGCGAGTCCGGCCCAGTTCTTGTGCCACAGCACAAGCCGGGGGAGGATGCGGCATGCCGTCGACACCATGGTCGGAGATCGCCGACCTCATCGAGTCGGTCGCCGGGGCGCCCGACCTCATCGCCGAGGCGGTCGAGGAGGTGCGCTCGGTCCGTCCCGAGATGGCGACCCTCGAGGCCGCCGACGTGGCGCGGCACACCCGAGCGCTCCTCGCGGCGGCGACCCGCGCCATCGCCGACCGGCGCGCACCGACCGAGGCCGAGCTGTCCTTCGTCGAGGACCTCGCGGTGACCCGGGCCCGACAGGGCATCCCCATCGAGGCGGTCCTCTCGGCGATCCACGTCGCCGAGCGGCGGATCTGGGCGGCCGCCCGGGAGCGGGCGCGGCAGGTCGGCGTCCCGCGGGGCCGGCTGCTCGACGCGCGCGAGCTCTACGACGACTGGGCCGAGGCGGTGCGGATGCGGCTGCTCGTCGCGCACCGGCGGGCCGAGACGAGCGCCCGCAGTGCCGGTCGCGACCGCCCGGGGGAGCTGCTGCGTCGGCTGCTCGGCGGTGGGTCGGCGGCGGCCCTCGCTGCGGCCGAGGCGGGTCTGCAGCCGGGGGCGGTCCGGGTCCTCGTCGTGCCGGGGGTGGCGCTGCCGGACCAGCAGCGCGTCATCGCCGCCCTCCGGTCCCGCGGCGCGGCCGGGACCAACGACGGGGTCGTCGTCGCGGTCACCGACCGGGTGGCCGAGGACGCGGTGCGGCTGCTCGACGGTCGGGTGGCCGGGCTGGCCGGACCCGGCGCCGCCGAGGAGATCCCGGCTCTGCGCCGGTTGGCGGCGGCGGCCGCCGACGTCGCGCGGGACACCGGGCGTCGGGGCGTCGTCCCCGTCGGAGACGTCGCCGTCGCCATCGCGCTCGAGGGCCGGGGGGACCTCGCCGCGGCCCTCGTCGAACGCCACCGCGATGCGCTGGGCGGGGTGGGCCGCCGGCGCGACGCCGTCGTCGAGACCGTCCGGGTGTGGCTGGAGGAGGGGCAGGACACCGACCGGGCCGCCGCCCGGCTGTTCGTCCATCCCAACACCGTCCGCAACCGGGTCGGGTCCCTCGGGGCGGCGACGGGGCTCGACCCGCATGAGGCCTTCGCGGCCGTCACCCTGTGGTGGCTCTGCTCCACCATTCCGCGGCTCGGTACGGAGGGGGCCGACGGGCGCTGAGCGGGGTCCGGTTCCGGGGGTGCCGTGGCTCACAGGTGCCCGGAGGGTCGGCCGCCCGGTGTCAGACTCGAGGTAGCACCGCGGCTGGACGCCGCGGGCGGACGTCGGCCTCCGGTCGACCGCGGCGCCGACGTGCGGGGTCCCCGATGGGGCGGATCCCACCCAGGTGGAGGTGCGCGGTGAAGGCCAGAGCAGGAGACCAGATCGTCCTCGCGGCGACGCATGTCGACGGACCCACGCGCGGCGGCGAGATTCTCGAGGTCCACGGAGAGGCCGGGGCGCCGCCCTACGTCGTCCGGTGGGACGACGGGAGGGTCGGGACCCTCTACCCGGGCCCCGGAGCCGTCCTGCGGATCGGCGGGCATCCGCCCGGCGCGGAACCGGCGCCGGTATCCGGCGCCCTCGACGCCCTTCCCGCGTCGATCGGCGCGGCCCTGGGGCGAGGGCCGGTGGCGCCCGGCCAGGCCGCACACATCCGGGAGTGGTCGGTGCGGGTGACGATCTTCGAGGCCGGCGACGACACGAGCGCGACCGTCGTCCTGCTCTCGGACGCCGCGACGCCGCTCACCGCACGCGGCACGAGCCACCGCGCGCCCTCGGACCGCGCCATGCCCGAGATCGGTGACGAGGTGGCGGTGGCCCGGGCGCTGCGGCATCTGGCCGACCGGCTCGTGGCCAGCGCCGAGACCGACATCGAGGCGGTCACCGGCGAGGTCGCGACCGTTCGCCGCTGACCCGCCCCCCCGGCACGAACCTCTGCTAGCAGAGGTTGCTGCCGGCCGGGGGTGTTGCAACACCCCCGTCCTGCAGCAACGTGTTCGTCGAGGTCGAGAAGCCGAGGTCGACAAGCCCGAGGGCGCGGACTCGCGGACGGTCAACTGTCGCCGATGGTGAGTGCCTCGGCCTCGACCTGCGAGGTGACCGGCTCCGCGCCGTGGTCCGGCTCGGCGTCGATGGCCGCGAGGTGGCGCCGCGCGGTGAGCAGGACGAGGACCGCCAGGACGACCGCGCCCGCCCCGATCCAGAACGGGAGGTGGATCGAGCGCTCGCCGACGGTCCCGGCGAGCCATGGCGCGACCGCCGCGCCGCCGAACCGCACGAAGCTGTACGCCGCGGACGCAACCCCGCGCTCCACCGGCGCGATCTTCATGACCGTCTCGGTGATGAGGGTGTTGTTGACGCCGAGGAACGCCCCGGCGAGGACGACGCAGACGACGAGGGCCGTCTTGCTCTCGGTGTCGACAGCCATGACGACGAGCAGCGCGGCGAAGCCGAGCAGGGCCCCGGCGATGCCCGCGGTCGTGCCGACCCGCCGCTGGACCCAGGGCGCGACGAACACCGACGCCACCGCGAGCAGGGCGCCCCAACCGAAGAAGACGAGCCCGATCTGGTGGGCGCCCATCGCGAGGGGGAACGGGGTGAACGCGAGCAGGGTGAAGAAGCCGAAGTTGTAGAGCAGCGCCGTCATCCCGACGGTCAGCAGTCCGCGGTGGCCGAGGGCCCGCAAGGGCGCGCCGATTGACGTGGGCCGCCCGGACGCCGGGGTGGGGGGCAGTGTCGCCGCGGTGGCGACGAACGCGAGCGCCATGAGGACCGACACCCCGAAGAACGGGGCCTTCCACGAGATTCCGCCCAGCCAGCCACCGAGGAGCGGACCGGTGGCGATACCGACGCCGAGCGCGGCCTCGTAGAGGATGATCGCCTGGGCCACCGACCCGCTGGCCGCGCCGACGATCGTCGCGAGGGCCGTCGCGATGAACAGGGCGTTGCCGAGCCCCCAGACCGCGCGGAAGGTGACGATGCCGCCGACGCTGTCCTGGCTGCCGGCGAGGGCGGCGCCGGCGATGATGAGGACGAGCCCGAGCAGCAGGGTCCGCTTCGCACCGACGCGGCTGGAGACCCAGCCGGTGCCGAGCATGGCGACGCCCATGACGGCCATGTAGCTCGTGAAGAGGAGCGAGACCTGCGACGGGCCGGCTCCGAGCTGGTCGGCGATCGGCTTGAGGATCGGGTCGACGAGGCCGATGCCCATGAACGAGATGACACAGGCGAAGGCGACGGACCAGACGGTCCTGGGTTGGCGCCACATCGGTGGGTGGTGTCCTTTCGGGTGTGGTGCGGGTCTGGGCGGTGCGCGGTGCGAGCCGGTATGCCGTGCCGGCGGCCCCTCGCGGCTCAGGTCGGGGTGTCGGCGGCCCGGAGCAGGTCCTCGATGACGGCGATGGTGGCGCGGATCCGGAGTCCGGGATCACCCTCGAGCCGGGCGATGGCCGGTTCGAGCGCCTCGGCCCGGGCGTGCCGGACCCGGGCCAGGGCCGCCCGCCCGGCCGCGGTGAGGGAGACGAGGCAGGCGCGGGCATCGGCGGGGTCGGGGCCGCGCAGGACCCACCCGGCCGCCTCCATCCGGCTCAGCTGCGCCGTCATCGTCGGCTGGCTGCTGTGGTCGGCGAGGGCGAGGGTGCCGACCCGCGCCGAGGTGCGTTCCTCGATGAGGGCGAGCACGCGCGCCTGCGCGGCCGGCACCTCGAAGGTGGCCGACTGGCTCGCCCACCGGGACAGTCGCGCGGCGGACCGGAGCAGCTCGTCGGCGAGCGCGCCGGGCGAGGCGGCGGCCGCGGCCGACGGGACTGGATCGGGGGAGATCACCGCCACCACTTTACATAGACAAACTAAATGAAGCGTGGTCCGGCTAGCGTCGGGCCATGACCTGGGTCGACGCGGTACGCGAGCGGGCGTGGCCGGTGGCCGAGGGTGTCCGGCTCTCGACCACCGGGCTGTCGGGCGTCGTCGCGGTCGTCCTCGTCCTCATCCTCGTGCCCGTGCTGTGGCGCCGGCTCCGCCTTGCGGTGACCCTCGTGCACGAGCTGGGGCACGCCCTCGTCGGCATGGCGGTGGGCCGGCGCTTCGTCGGCTTCGTCCTGCGCGGGGACATGTCCGGCGAGGCGGTGACCTCGGGCGCTCCCCGCGGACTGGGGCGGGCCGCGACGACCTGGGCCGGCTACCCCGCGCCGCCCCTGCTCGGTGCCGCGCTCGTCTGGTTGGCCGTGCGCGGATGGTCGGCGCCCGCCCTCACCGGGGCCGTGCTCGTGCTGCTGCTGGCCCTGACCCGGGTGCGCTCCGTGCTCACGGCCGTCGTCGTCGGCACGGTCCTCGCCGGGGCCGTGGCGGCGTGGTGGTGGCGCGACGACCTGCTCCAACAGGGGCTCCTCGTCGCGGTCGGCTCGCTCCTCCTGCTCGGTGGGTGGCGGCATCTGTCCGCGCTCGTCCGGGACCGGTCCCGGGTGAGCGACCCCGCCGTGCTGGGGTCGCTCACCCACCTGCCCGGGGCGGTGTGGACCCTCACGTTCGTCCTCGTCCACGCCGGGGCCACCTGGGTGGTCGCCGGCCTGCTCGCGGACGTCGTTCGCGGCGGATGACCTCGCAGCGGGGTCGCCGGCCCGGATTCGTGGGCCTTGCGCGTGTCGACCCGCCCGGGCGACTACGCTCGGTTCGCTCGCTGTCGGACACACTCTTCGGGACGGGACGCATGACTCGCAGTGGCGTCGGTCGCTTTGCCGTGGTGCTCGCGGTCGCCCTGCTCTCCGTCCTCGGGGAGACCGGGCCGGCTCGCGCCGCCGGCCCGATGGTGGGAGCCGCCTCGACCGCGACGGCCCAGGCCCTCCCGTCGAGCGCGGCCCCCCTCGCCGCGATCCCGGGCCTCGTGCGTCCGCTCCCGCCCGCCCGCGTCCTCGACACCCGCACCGCGCTGGGTGGGTCCACGACGGTGCTGCCCCGCTGGACCATCGGCCTGCAGGTGACCGGCGTCGGCGGCGTGCCGCTGTCCGGCGTCGGCGCCGTCGTCCTCAACGTCACCGCCGTCCGACCCGCCCTCGGCGGCTACATCACCGTCTATCCGCACGGAGCCGCTCGTCCCGTGGTGTCCAACCTCAACCTCGTCTCCGGCCGCACCGTGCCGAACCTCGTGCTCGTCAAGGTCGGCACGAGCGGGATGGTCGACCTCTACAACGGGACGAACGGGAGGGTCGACCTGCTCGCCGATGTGGCCGGCTATGTCCTGGACGGCGACGCCGGGAGCGCCGGGGCCGTTCAGCCGCTCGACCCGGTGCGGATCCTCGACACCCGGATCAGGCTGGGCGGGTCCACGACCGTCGCTGCGCACGGGACGCTTCACCTGAAGGTCAGCGGCACGCGCGGGGTGCCGGCCTCCGGCGCCGGGGCCGTCGTCATGAACGTCACGGCCGTCCGGCCGCAGAAGGGCGGCTACCTCACGGCGTACCCGACCGGGGCACACCGTCCCGTGGTCTCCAACCTCAACCTCGTGCCGGGGCAGACCGTCCCGAACCTCGTCATGGTCGCGATCGGCCAGGGGGGGATGGTCGACCTCTACAACGGGACGAACGGGAGGGTCGACCTGCTCGCCGACGTGGCCGGCTACGTCCGGTCCGGCGCCAGCACCGCGCCGGGGGCCGCCCAGTCGCTGGCCCCCACGCGAATCCTCGACACCCGGACCGGCCTCGGCGGGGCGAGCACCGTCGCGGCCCGCGCCACCGTGCACCTGCAGGTGACCGGCGCCGGCCGCGTTCCCTCGAGCGGGGTCGGTGCCGTGGTGCTCAACGTCACCGCGGTCCGCCCGCAGAACGGCGGCTACATCACCGTTCATCCCTCGGGCGACCGACGCCCCGTCGTCTCGAACCTCAACATCCTCGCCGGGCAGACGGTGCCCAACCTCGTCATGGTCAAGGTCGGGGCCGGCGGCGGGGTGGACCTGTACAACGGGACGAACGGGAGGGTCGACCTGCTCGCCGACGTCGCGGGCTACGTCAACGAGGTGCCGCCGGTGCACCTCGCCTGGGACGCGCCGGTCGCCGTCAACCCGCCCCAGGGCGACCTCAGCGCGGTCTCCTGTCCCAGCATGACCTTCTGCGCCGCCGTCGACATCCACGGCAACGTGCTCACCTGGGACGGTGACGTCTGGACCGCTCCGGCACCCGTCGACCCCGACGGCAAGGGACTCACCGATGTCTCGTGCTCGAGCGACACGTTCTGCGTCGCCGTCGACACGGCGGGCGACGCCGTGCGGTGGAACGGCGAGGTGTGGAGCGCCCCGCAGCGGGTCGCGCCCGAGGGGCTCCTCGTCGACGTCGACTGCCCCTCGGACTCGTTCTGCCTCGCCCTGGACCAGCGCGGTGCGGTCGCGTCATACGACGGCCACACCTGGACCGCGGCCGTCGTCATCGGCGCAGGCGGGGTGAGCGCGTTGGACTGCGCCACCGCGTCGTTCTGCGCCGCCGTCGACCCGGTCGGTCGTGCCTTCGTCTACGACGGGGGGAGGTGGTCGGGGCCGAGCTTCGTGTCCGGGGACGCGTTCACGGCAATGTCGATCTCCTGCCCGGAGTTGGCTGCGTGCGTGGCGGTCAATGTGGCCGGCAACGCCGTCACCTATGACGGGAACGGATGGAGCGCCCCCCAGCCGACGCACCTCGCCGCCGGACCGGTGACCGTCTCGTGCGCCGGCGCGACCTTCTGCCTCGCCACGGACGGCGCGTCGTCATCGAGTGTCTTCGACGGTTCGTGGGGCCCGGCCACCCCGGCGCCGACCGAGCGTGGGCTCGCGCCCCTCTCGTGCGCCTCCGAGACCTTCTGCATGGCCGTCGGCATCGCCGATGCCGTCCCCTTCGAGGGGGTCTCCTGGGGGACCCCGTCGCGGGTCGACCCCGATGCAGCCCTGACCGGGATCGCCTGCGCGAGCGACGGCTTCTGCGTCCTCGTCGACAGCATCGGTCGGGCGTCGGTCTGGGCCGGCGCCGGCGCCGCCCCCTTCGCAGACATCGACGAGGGCCGGGCCCTCACCTCCGTCTCGTGCGCCACCGACAGCTTCTGCGTCGCCGTCGACGCCGAGGGGTATGCCGTGACCTACGACGGCTCGTGGGGGCCGCCGATGGCGATCGCGCCGGCGGGCGGGCTGGTCGCGGTGTCCTGCCCGACCACGAGTTTCTGTACGGCCGTCAGCAGTCACAAGGGGCCGGACCAGGGTCTGGCCCAGCGGTTCGACGGGACGAGCTGGACGGTGCCCACGGTCATCACGAGCACGACGCTGGTCTCGGTGTCCTGCTCGTCCGACACCTTCTGCGCCGCCCTTGACGATGTCTCCGGCACCGCCGCGACCTTCGACGGTGGCGGCTGGAGCGCCGTCGATGCCGTGGACCCGGCCCGCTCCACCTCGGCCGTCTCGTGTCCCGTCGACTCGTTCTGCGTCGGCGTCGGGGAGAGCGGCACCGCCGAGCTGTTCACCGGTCTCGCCTGGGCCCCACCCTCGCTCATCGACCCGGCGGGGGGGCTGACGTCGGTGTCGTGCGCCACCGACGACCTCTGCGTGGCGGTCGGGGGGTCCGGCAACGCGAGCGCCTACAACGGCAGCTCGTGGACCGTCCCCGAGGCCGTCACCGACGGGGGCGCCGGCCTGGTGGCCGTGTCCTGTCCCGTCGACACCTTCTGCGCCGCGGTGGACACCTCGGGCGCCCTGCTGACGGCCCACCGCGCCTGAGCCTCGGCGGCGTGTGAGGAACGAGGCACGACCCGGACGCGGCGACCTCGCGGTGGTTGACTGGGGGCGGTACCGCGGCCGCATCGCGGGGCTCCTCGCGGCCGGTCCCCGCGGTGCCGCCGGGGCGGCATTCCGGCGTCTCGGCACCCGCAAAGGCACGGAGGTGCGCCATGAGAGCCCAGGTCGGAGACCACATCGTGCTGACCGCAACCCGGGTGGACGACCCCACCCGCCACGGCGAGGTGCTCGAGGTCGGCGGAGCGGACGGCGGGCCGCCCTGGACCGTCCGATGGAGTGACGGTCACGTGGGCGTCTTCTACCCCGGGCCCGGCGCGGTCCGCAGTGTCGCGCCTTCGGACACCGCGGCGCCGGCCTCCCCGGCCGAGGCGGCGGCTCCAGCGGGGTCCGGCCCGGAGCACGTGCGCGAATGGACGGTCCGGGTCTCGCTCTTCGAGAACGGCGACGACACGAGCGCGTCCGTCGTCCTGCTCTCCGACGCGCCGACCCACCTCACCGCCCACGGTGCGAGCCACCGGTCCACCGCGGACCGGGCCGTCCCCGAGATCGGCGACGAGGTCGCGGTCGCCAGGGCCCTGCGCCACCTCGCCGACCGGCTTCTCGACGCCGCCGAGGAGGACATCGAGGCGATGACGGGTGAGCCCGCCCAGCTGCGCCGCAGCTGAGGGCGGCCGTCCGGCCCGGGAGAGGGGACGGTGCACCTCCGTCCGGTGCTGCGCGGGCGAGGTCCAGTCGTGCCGGTCGTCATGGCCGCCCTCCTGGCCGGGTCCGGCCACCGGCGCGGTCGGGTTCGCCGTCCTGGGCGCGAGAGAAGCATGGGCGGCGCCTGCCCCGACGCCGGCACCCCTATCCGGCGGCGCGGCCCCAGGGGGCATGGCCACGGGGTACTCGGGTAGGGGCCGGGTACCGGCATCCCCACCCGAGGAGGTCACCCATGCTCATGCACGACCTGTCCGTCCTGACCGACCGGACCCCGCCGTTCACGACCGTCGCCATCGACGCGACCCGGGTCGACCCCGCGACCGAGGACGACCTGCGGTTGCGCTGGAACGTCCAGCGTCAGCATCTCGAGGGCGAGGGCGTGGACGCGGCCCTGCTGGACTTGCTCGGCGAGGAGGTGCTCGCACCGACCGGGTTGGGCGGTGAGCATGCCCGCGTCGTCGTCGCCTCCGGTGCCGACATCGCCCTCAACGTCGTCCTGCCGGGCCGCCCGGCTCGAGACATGGCCATGGTGGGCCCGGTCCCCGCACTCATGCCCGTCGCCCGAGCGATGGCTCGCTTCATCCCGTATGCCGTGGTGCGGCTCGACCGGGCCGGCGCCGACATCGACCTCGTCACGGCCCCCGACCTCACGATCTCCCACCGGGAGGTGGAGGGTGGCCACGAGCTGCTCCACAAGGTGCCCGGCGGCGGCTGGTCCCAGCGCCGCTATCAGGCCCGGGTCGAGGACTCGTGGGCACACAACGCGGCCGCCGTCGCCGAGCAGGTCGACGAGATCGTCCGCACCCACGCCCTCGAGGCCGTCGTCGTCACCGGCGACGAGCGGGCCTGGTCGGAGCTGAGGGACCGGCTGGGCGGCGAGGCGAGCACCCTCGCGCAGT
The DNA here is from genome assembly GCA_963728395.1 of uncultured Actinomycetota bacterium. Taxonomy (GTDB): domain Bacteria; phylum Actinomycetota; class Actinomycetes; order Actinomycetales; family Dermatophilaceae; genus CAVSJJ01. Next base: position 571,735 of record CAVSJJ010000003.1, on the reverse strand, counting down.
TCGTCGGCTCGGCGGGGCGTGCCGAGGGGGCCGACGAGGACAGCGTGCACGAGGCCGTGTCCGAGGCGCTCGACCGCCGTCGCGCCGCGCATCGTGACGAGGTGCTCGACACGCTCGTCGAGCAGCACACGAGGCAGCAGCGGGCGGTCGAGGGGCTCGAGCCCGTCGTCGACGCACTCCGCCGCGGCCAGGTCGAGCACGTCGTCCTGCGCGACGACCCGTCCTCCACCCGAACCCTGTGGGTGGGGGAGGGCCCGCTCGTGCTGGGCGCCACCCGGGAGGATGCCCGCGAGGCCGGCGCCGAGGAGCCGGTCGAGGTCCGGGCCGACACCGCCCTCGTCTGGGCCATGGTCGGCTCGCGGGCCGATCTCGTGCTCACCGAGGACAGCCCCGTGGAGCTCATCGAGGGCATCGGTGCCGTCCTACGCTGGTCGGACGAGGCGACGACCCACGACCTCGCCCCGTCGATGCCTGGCCACGGGGAGGCACCCGGCGGCACCGGTTGAGGCGCCGCCGGCATCCGAGCACAGTGCCGGCCTGACCGGCATACCCGCACCAACCCCGGACACGAAGGAGAACAGCGTGCAGCAGCGCACCATCGGAGGACGACAGATCGGCGCGATCGGCCTCGGCGGCATGCCGATGTCGATCGAGGGCCGCCCCGACCGGGACCGGTCCATCGCAACGGTCCACGCGGCGCTCGACGCGGGCGTCACCCTCATCGACACCGCCGACGCCTATCACCGCGACCCCGGCGAGGTCGGCCACAACGAGGAGCTGATCGCCGAGGCACTCTCCAGCTACGGCCGGGGGGTGCAGGACGTCCTCGTCGCGACCAAGGGTGGCCACCTGCGGCCGGGCGACGGCTCGTGGACGCTGAACGGCCGTCCGGAGTACCTCAAGGACGCGGCGAAGGCGTCGGCCAAGCGGCTCGGCGTCGACGCCATCGGGCTCTACCAGTTCCACCGGCCCGACCCCTCCGTCCCGTACGCCGAGTCGGTCGGCGCCATCCGGGACCTCCTCGACGAGGGTGTGATCGCCATGGCCGGCATCTCCAACGCCAGCGTCGCCCAGATCGACGAGGCGAACGACGTGCTCGGCGGGCGCCTGGTCTCGGTGCAGAACCAGTTCTCGCCGGCGTTTCGCTCCAGCCTCGCCGAGCTACAGCACTGCGCCGAGAAGGGCATCGCGTTCCTGCCGTGGAGCCCGCTCGGAGGGATCGCCAACGCCGGTGAGCTCGGGGAGCGCCACGAGGCGTTCAGGACGGTCGCGGACGCGCGGGGCGTCAGCCCGTACCAGGTGACCCTCGCCTGGGAGCTGGCCCTCGCCCCGGTCGTCGTGCCGATCCCGGGAGCCTCCCGGCCGGCGTCGATCACCGACTCGGCGGGTGCGGCCGAACTCACCCTCACCGACGAGGAGATGCGCTCCCTCTCGGCAGACTGATCCCCCCGGCGCAGCGGCGTCCTGGCGACTGACGCCGACGTCACAGCCCGCCCCCCATTGACGCGGGGGCGGGCTGTTCGCCACCATCGTGCACACATGCCCATGGCAGGCACATATGTGCAGGGAGGAGGCGGCGATGACCGGTCCCTTCGTCGTCGGCATCGACGGTGGCACCGAGGGGGTGCGCGCGGCGGTCTTCGACGCCACGGGGCGCTCCCTCTCCTTCGCCCGAGTGGAGTACCCCACGGCCTACCCCCACCAGGGCTGGGCCGAGCAGGACCCCGAGCAGTGGTGGGTCGGGGCCGCGACCGCAGTGCGCCGGGCGGTCGAGGCCGCGGGCGTGGCGGAGGACAGCATCGCGGGTCTGTCCTTCGACGGGACGAGCTGCACCGTCGTCCTCACCGACGCCGAGGGCCGACCGCTCCGGCCGGCCCTGCTGTGGATGGACGTCCGGGCGAGCGCGGAGGCCGCCGACATCGCCGCCACCGGCGACCCGGCTCTGAAGTACTCGGGCTATGACAAGGGGTCGGCGGAGTGGCTGCTGTCCAAGACCCTGTGGGTGGCCCGGCACGAGCCCGAGGTGTATGCCGCGGCGGCACACGTGTGCGAGTACACCGACTGGATGGGATGGCGGCTCACCGGCGAGTGGGCCTCGAGCATCAATACGGCGTCCATCCGCGGGTACTACGACCGGGCCGCCGGCGGTTGGCCCTCGACGCTCATCGAGGCCATCGGGCTCGGCGGCCTCGAGTCCCGGTTGGCGACCCGGGTCCCGGACATGGGCACCGTGCTGGGCGGGCTGACCGCGCAGGCGGCTGAGGCGCTGGGCCTGCCCCAGGGCACCCTCGTCGCGGTCGGCGGGGCGGACGCCTACGTCGGGATGGTGGGGCTCGACGTCCTGCGCCCCGGCTCGTGCGCACTCATCACCGGCTCCTCCCACCTCCACCTCGCCCAGGCGGACGCGCCGGCATACGCCTCGGGGATGTTCGGCGCGTTCACCGACGCGGTCGTGCCCGGCCAGTGGTCGCTCGAGGGGGGCCAGGTCTCCACCGGCTCGGTGGTGACCTGGTTCCGGCGGATCTGCGACGGCGAGTACTTCAACCCCGAGGCGCTGCCCTCCGACGAGGTCTACGCGATCCTCCAGCGGGATGCGGCCGCGATCCCGCCCGGGTCGGACGGGGTCCTCGCCCTCGAGTACTGGCAGGGCAACCGGACGCCGTACGTCGACGCCGACGCCCGGGGGATGATCTGGGGCCTCAGCCTCGCCCACAGCCCCGCCCACATCTACCGGGCCCTCATCGAGGCGGTCTGCTACGGCACCGAGAACATCATGCGGACCTTCGCCGCGTCGGGGCACCCGGTCACCCAGCTCGTCGCCTGCGGCGGGGCCACCCGCAGCCCGCTGTGGATGCAGATCCACGCCGACGTCTGCAACCTGCCGATCACCCTGACCAAGGACCCCGAAGCGGTGACCCTGGGCTCCGGAATCCTCGCCGCCGCGGCGGCCGGGATGTACCCGAGCGTTGCGGAGGCCGCGGCGGCCATGGTCCACATCGACAGGGTCGTGGAGCCGGATCCGGAGGCGCACCAGGCCTACCAGTTCTACATCGAGACCTATCTGCGCTCGTATGCCGCGATGCGCGACCTCATGCACGACGTCGTCCGGCACGGCGACACGCGAAGGAGCTGATGATGGCCGACGAACGTGAGCTGCTGCATCGTCTGTACCCGCAGATGCTGCGGATCCGCCGGACCGAGGAGCGCATCCTCGAACTGCTGCTGCGGGCCAAGCTGGCCAGCACGATGTGCCACGTCGGGATCGGCCAGGAGGCCGTGCCCGCCGGGGTCTGCGACGTGCTGGAGGAGCGCGACTACATTACGAGCACCCACCGCGGCCATGGCCACTTCCTCGCCCGGGGCGGGCGGATGGAGGCGATCATGGCCGAGCTCATGGGCCGCGAGGGCGGCGCCTGCCGCGGCCGCGGCGCCTCGATGCACCTCGTCGACGCCTCGATCGGTCACCTCGGGTCCAACGCCATCGTCGGCGGCCACATCCCCATCGCCGTCGGTGCCGCGCTGTGGTCGTCGCTGCAGGGCAAGGACCGGGTCGTCGTCTCGTTCCTCGGCGACGGCGCGACGAGCGAGGGTGCCTTCCACGAGTCGGTGAACTTCGCCGGCGTATTCAAGCTGCCGGTGGTCTTCGTCGTCGAGAACAACCAGTGGGCGATGTCGCTGCCGTGGTCCCGCGAGACGGCGCAGCCGTCCATCGCCGAGAAGGCCCGGGCCTACGGGATCGCCGGGGTGGACGTCGACGGCCAGAGCGTGCTCGCCGTGCGGGAGGCCGCCGCGGAGGCGGTGGGCCGGGCCCGCACCGGCGGGGGGCCGACCCTCATCGGGGCCGAGACCTACCGCTTCCTCGGGCACAGCCGGGCCGACCCGAGCGCCTACCGGGACAAGGCGGAGGAGGAGCGGTGGAAGGCCCGCGACCCCCTCGCCCTCACCCGGGAGGCCCTCACCGGCCTCGGCGAGACGGAAGAGTGGTTCCAGGAGCGGGAGGCGGACGTGCAGGAGGAGATCGAGCGGGCGGTGCAGTGGGCCGAGCAGAGTCCGCCGGCGAGCCTCGACGAGGTGTTCGCGGACGTCTACGCCACCCCGCTGACCCAGGGGGCGGCCCGATGAGCGCCGTCGTCGACGTCGCCACCGTCACCTACCGCGACGCCCTGCGGCTGGCCCTCCTCGAGGAGATGCGCGCCGACCCGCGGGTGTTCATCCTCGGTGAGGACGTCGGCCGCTACGGCGGCGCGTATGCCGTCTCCCGAGGCCTCCTCGAGGAGTTCGGGCCTCGGCGGGTCCTCGACACCCCCATGTCGGAGGCGGCCATCGTCGGCGCGGCGGTCGGCGCCGCGTGCGTGGGCGGGCGCCCGGTCGCCGAGATCATGTACATGGATTTCGTCACGCTCGTCATGGACATGCTCGTCAACCAGGCGGCCAAGCTCCACTTCATGTTCGGTGGCCAGTTGCGGGTGCCCATCGTGCTGCGCGCCCAGCAGGGCACCGGCCGCGGCGCCGGCGCCCAGCACTCGCAGAGTCTTGAGGCGTGGTTCGCCCACGTGCCCGGGATGAAGACGGTGGCGCCGAGCACGCCGGCGGACGCGGCGGGACTGCTGCGCGCCGCCATCCGTGACGACGACCCGGTGCTCTTCATCGAGCACAAGGGCCTCTACGGACGCAAAGGCGAGGCGCCGCCGCCCGGCCACGTCGTGCCCATCGGGGTGGCCGACATCAAGCGCGCGGGGCGCGACGTGACCGTCGTCGCCTGGTCGAACATGGTGCATACCGTCCTCGACGCCGCCGAGGAGCTCGCGCAGTCGGACATCTCCGTCGAGGTCCTCGATCTTCGGACGGTGCACCCCATGGATCGCGACGCGATCCTGGCGTCCGTTGCCCGTACCGGGCGCCTGCTTGTCGTCCATGAGGCGGTCCGAACCGCGGGGCTCGGGGCGGAGGTTGCGGCACTCGTCGCAGAGAACCTCCACACCGAGCTGAAGGCGCCGGTAGCCCGCCTCGCCACGGCGGACATCGTCCTCCCGGCCAACACCGCCCTCGAGAGGGCACTCATCCCCGACTCGGCTGCGGTAGCTGCCGCAGTACGCACGATGATGGAAGGACACTGACGCCCATGTCTCGCGCAATCGAGGTGGTCATGCCACCGCTTGGCGACGCCGCCGGTGAGCTCGTCGTCGCCGCCTGGCTGCGGTCCGAGGGGGAGACCATCAGCAAGGGCGAGGACCTGTTCCAGGTCTCGACCGACAAAGTCGAGGTCTCGGTCGAGGCGCTCGACTCGGGTACGCTCGGGCGGATCCTGGTGGCCGAGGGTATGGCCGCGGAGGTGGGCCAGGTCATCGCGGTACTCGAGGCGGATGAGTGAGGGTGCGTGGAGCCTGACGGAGCCAGAGGTGACGCCCCACTGAGCCTCGACCGAGAGACGACGCTCGCGGAGGTGGCCTACCTCTACTACAAGGAGCATCGCGACCAGAAGGACATCGCGTCGCGCCTCGGGGTGTCCCGCTCGACCGTCTCACGGATGCTTACGGCTGCCGAGCGCCAAGGCATCGTCGAGATCCGCATCCGGGGTGGGCTTCCCCATGCGATGGATCTGCAACGCCGGTTCGCGGCTGCGCTCGGTCTGCGCGACGCGGTCGTCCTCGACACGCACGGTTACTCCGACAACGTCGTTGGCCGTGTTGGGCGGCTCGGGGCCCACTATCTCGATGCGTGTCTCGCCGACGACGACCTGCTCGCCGTCAGCTGGGGTTCGGGCGTCAGGTCGGTCGTCGACGCGTTCGACCCCAGGCCGCGTCCCAAGGTCGAGGTCGTTCAGCTTCTGGGGGGCACCGGGGCCCTCGATGTCGATCTCGACGGAGTCGGCCTGGCCCACCGGCTGGGCAGCCTGCTGGGTGCTCGTGTCTCGGCCCTCAACGCCCCTCTCGTCGTCGACCGCGAGGAGCTCGCCCGAGAGCTGAAGGAGGATCGGAGCATCCGGCGGACCCTCGAGGTCGCGGCCCAGGCCGACATCGCACTGGTGGGCATCGGGTCGACGAGCCCGGCGGTCTCCGCCCTGCTTCGCGCCGGCTATGCCGACGAGGCCGAACTTGAGGAGCTGAGGTCCCTCGGAGCCGTCGGGGACGTGTGCGGGCACCACTTCGCGGTGGCCGGCGACCTCGTCGACGTCGAGCTCAATCGACGAGTCATCGCCATCGACGTCGAGGAGCTGCTTGGCATTCCCCGCGTCATCGGTGTCGCCACCGGCGCCGATAAGTCCGAGGCCATCCTGGGCGCGGCGCGGGCCCGGCTCGTGGACGTCGTCGTCACCGATGACGCGACGGCGCAACTCGTCCTTTCGCTGCTCTGACTCACCACCAACCGCCGCGGTCGAGGGTCGAGCCGAGACGCCCTCAGGTGGTGGTCCTGGCGGCCAGCCGGTGCATGTCGTCCTTGAGCGCTTCGTACGTCCGCCGGTAGATTCCGTAGGCCTCGTCGTAGACCTCGCGCGTCGCGACCGCCGGCTCGATGGTCCGAGTCACCGGGTTCCAGCCGGAGGTGTCCACCCCACAGGCGTCGGCCGCCATCCTTGCGTCGCCGTACGACGCGCCGATGGTGTGCGACGGGACATCCTGGGGGCGTCCCGTGACGTCCGAGACGATCTGAACCCATAGGTCGTCTCGGGCTCCGCCCCCCACCGCAACGAGGCGGGACGGATCCATCCCGGTCGCGGCCATCCGCTCGATGTTGTGCCGAGTCCCGTATGCCGTGCCCTCCAGGCACGAGCGGTACAGCTCTGGAGGCGTGTGCCCGAGGGTGAGCCCGAGCCAACACCCGCGGGCAGAGGGGTCGAAGATGGGGGTGCGCTCGCCGGCGAAGTAGGGCAGCAGGACGATTCCGTTCGAGCCCGCTGCGACATCGTGCGCGGCCGCATGCAGGGTCCCGATGTCCGTGGCGACCGTGTCGGCCAGCCAGGTTGCCACCAGGCCGGAGGTGGCCATGCCGGCAGCGATGCAGAAGCTGTGCGGATCGCGACCGGCTGCCGACCAAAACTCGCTCGTCGACACCGGCGCGCCGAGAGTGCCGATGAGGAACAACGTCGAGCCGTACATGACCATGAGGTCCCCGACGTCCACGGCCCCGACACTGTAGGCCTCGGCATAGGCGTCGATCGTCCCCGCCAGGACGGGGATCCCAGCCGGCAGGCCCAGCAGGTCGGCCCCCCGCGCACCGAGCTGGCCGGCGACGTCCCCCGGCCACAGCAGTCGGGGGCGCTCGATCTGCGGTGCGATCGCACGCCACGCCGGTTCCCACCAGTCGGCATCCGCGATGGCGTACATGGGGTCGGACGTGCTTGCGGTGTAGCGATCCATGACGTACTCACCCGTCAGCCGGGCCACGAGGAAGGACGAGGCCGAGTACCAGCGGCGTGCGGCCGACCAGACAGTCGGCTCATGATGCTCGATCCAGCGCATCTTCGGGCCCACGGCCTGCGACGTCAGCCTGTTCCCCGAGGTGGCGAGGATCCGTGCCGCTCCGAGCTGGAGGTCGAGCTCGGCGATCTCCCGCTCAGCCCTCGTGTCGATTCCGTACAGCACGGCCGAACGCAGGGGGTGGCCGTTGTCGTCCGCCACGAGGGTCACCGGGCCGATCCCGCTCAGACAGAGGGCATCGACGCGGCCGAGGTCGGCGGCGGCCCCGAGCGCGGCGGTGATCCCCACGACGTCGGACCACCAGACCAATTCGGGATCATGCTCGAACCAGCCGGGTCGCGGGTTGCTCGTCCGGTGTGCCTGCGCATGCTGGGCGACGATGGCTCCGTCGTCGTCGACGAGAACCCCCTTGCTGCTGCCGGTGCCGATGTCGATCCCGAGATAGGTCATGCCTCGTCGAGCTCCTCCGTCGCCGTTCCGTGCGCCGACACCTGCTGGAGCAGCGGCAGGCCGGCGAATTCGGCGTCCTCGACCTCGTCATCGGTGATGACGAGGTCCAACTCGTCGAGCGCGCAGATGCGCATGAGCGCAACTCGTCCGAGCTTCGAGCTGTCGCAGAGGGCGACCACCTGGTGTCCCGCCTCCAGCATGGCCCGCTTCAAGGGCACCTCGACCGCGTTGGTGTTCGTGATGCCGTCGGCCAGTGTGACGGCGTCGGCGCCGAGGAACGTGGTGTCGACCCGCATCTGTTCGATCGTCTGGACGGCCCGGTCCCCGACCAACGTGTATGTGGACGACAACTGCTCGCCGCCGGTCACGAGCAGCCGGGTCATGGGGAAGTCCGCGACGACTCGGGCGATCCGCAGGTCGTTCGTCACCAGGGTGAGATCCGCAACGGTGTGCAGCAGCAGCGCGAGCTCGTAGGTCGTCGACCCGCTGTCGAGGATGATCGCGTCACCGGGCCGGACGAGGGTGCACGCCTGCCGGGCGATCGCCTGCTTCTCCGCGACCCGGGCTGTCAGCTTCTGGGCATACGGGATGTCGACGGCTCCCGAGACGAGGGAGGCGCCGCCGTGGGTGCGCTGCAGGTATCCGTCGCGCGCCAACGCCTCGAGGTCACGGCGGATCGTCGAGGAGTTGACCGCGAACCGTTCGGACAGGTCCGCCGCTCCGACATAGCCGTCTCGGAGCAGGCTCTGGAGGATTTCCCGGCGCCGCTGGCCTGTGCGCATCACCGACCCCCTCTTCGCAGTCACCCGCACGATAACGCGCATATAACGCTTGATTCAAGCGTGACAAAGCCCACTTGACGCGCGAAGCGGGCAGGAGCACGCTGAGCCGGAGCGACGTTTGTGCAACTGAATGCACATACGTGCATACGAGACCGAGGTGGTATCGCAGATGCTTGGTGATCCCGGCGAGGACCTTCTCGAGGTATGCCGACGGCTTTCCCGCGTGCCGGCACCAGCCGGTCACGAGGATGCGCTGGTCGGTCTCATCGTCGAGCATCTGCGGGCACGGGGCCTGTCTCCCCGGGTGGACCGTCTCGGCCAGGTGAGTGTCGAGCTCGGCTCGACGCGGGCCGACCGCACGGTGCTCGTCACGGCACATCTCGACGAACTGGGTCTCATGGTCCGGGACTGGGACGAGGACGGCATGATCCGTGTTCACCGGCTCGGTGGAATGCCGGAACGCGTCCTTCCCGGACTGCGCATGGTCGTTCATGCCCGAGGCCGGGGGGTGCCCGTCGTCGTGGGGCTGCAGGCACACCACCTCACGCCCGCCGAGGACAAGTACGTTGCCCGGCCCGCCACCCAGTTGTATCTCGACGCGGGCTTCGGATCAGCCGACGATGTCCTGGCCGCCGGCATTCGGGTCGGTGACCCCGTCACATATGCCGCGGAGTGGGACGTTCTGTCCGGGGGAAGGTTCGCCGGCAAGTCTCTGGACAACCGGGTCGGCGTCGCCGCCCTCCTGGCGCTCGTTGACCGATGGGTCGAGGAACCGCCCCCGACCCGGGTCGTGGCGGGCTTCACCTCGCAGGAGGAGTTCCACGTCAGGGGGACGCTCGCCCTCGTGGCCCACTACGCGCCCGACATCGTCGTCAACATCGACATCGCGCCATCTCCGGACACACCCGACCTGCGCGGGGTCGGACCGCTTCGCCTCGGGGGTGGGCCGGTCGTGTCACGGATGAACTTCCACGGTCGTGGCACCCTCGGCGGCTTGATCCCGCATCCCGGGCTCCTCGACGTTCTCGAGACGGCGGCGGGCTCGGCCGGAGTCGCCATCCAATACGACGCCACGATCGGGGTGATCACGGACGCGGCCTTCGTCCCCATGGCGACGGCCGACGGGGTGGCGGCCGTGGGCGTCGGCGTCCCCGTGCGCTACACGCACTCACCCATCGAGACCGCTCAGTTGAGCGACCTCGCCGACTGTGTCGAGATGCTCGGCGCCGCGGTCCCGGGCCTGGCCGCCGTTCCGCTCGACCGACCCTACGGAGGGCTGCAACCGTGACCGTCATCCAGGAGATCTTCGGCAGGGACAAGGCCATCATCGCGATGGCGCACTTCCCACCGCTCCCGGGGCAACCCCAGTACGACGAGGTCGCGGGCGTGGCGGGGCTTCGGGTCTCCCTGGAGCACGATCTCGAGATCCTGCTGCGCAGCGGTGTGGATGGCATCCTCTTCTGCAACGAGGGAGACCGGCCCTACACGACGACGGCCGGGCCAGAGGCCACGGCGACCATGGCCGCGGTCATCAGCGGTCTCACCGCAGGGGTCGACATCCCCTTCGGGGTCGACATCCTGTGGGACCCCGTCGCCGCCGTCGCGCTCGGCCACGCCGTCGGTGCGCGCTTCGTCCGAGAGGTGTTCACCGGGACCTATGCCGGTGACTTCGGCCTGTGGGAACCCCCGACGGCCGCGGCACTGCGGATGCGACGGACCCTCGGCGCGCAAGACATGCGTCTGTTCTTCAACATCACCGCGGAGTTCGCGACCGCGGTGGCCCCACGCCCGATCGGTCTCACCGCCAAGAGCGTCCTGCTCAGCTCGACGCCGGACGCGCTGTGCGTCTCGGGCGCCGTCACGGGCAGTGGAGTGGACGCCGAGCTCCTTCGCGAGGCGAAGGCGGCCGTCGGCGACGCGGTGGCCGTGGTCGCCAACACCGGAGTCCGACCCGACACCGTCGGGGCCCTGTTGGGCATCGCGGACGCCTGCATAGTCGGTACCGCCTTCAAGCGCGACGGCGACACGTGGAACGAGGTCGAGCCGGAGCGGGTGGACCGCCTCTTGACTGCCGCCCGCGACAGCGGGCTCTGGTCGTAGGCCGAGCACCGATGGGTGAACGAGGCCATGACGGCGAAGGAGGTGGGCAGAGGGCGCGTCGGGTCCGACTCCTCCTCGGGAGGCAACCGTTGACGTGACGAGGCCACGACCGGACATGTGGCCCCAGTACTTCCACTACGGATAGAGGTGAACGCAAGTGCTCAACAAGAAGATCGCTGTCGGCGCCGTTGCCGTCACTGCCCTCGTTGCGGCCTGCTCCTCCAGCGGAGGCGGCTCGGCCGGGACCGGCAGCACCGGGGCGGCCACGAAGGACGTCAAGGACATGAAGATCGTCACCGTGGTGAAGTTGCGCGGTGTCGGGTGGTTCGACCGCATGGAGACCGGGATCAAGGACATCTCCACCTCGACGGGCGTCCAGGCCTCGCAGATCGGCGCGGACGACGCGAGCCCGGAGAAGCAGGTCAAGCTGATCCAGGACCTCATCGCCCAGAAGCCGGACGCCATCACCGTCGTGCCGAACAGCCCCGAGTCTCTCGAAGGGGTCCTCAAGCAGGCGCAGGCGGCCGGGATCAAGGTGGTCACCCACGAGGCCAGCAACCAGCAGAACACCGACGTCGACATCGAGGCGTTCAACAACGCCGACTACGGCGCACACATCATGGATAGCCTCGCCGACTGCATGGGCAAGAAGGGCACCTACGTCGCCTTCGTCGGCCACCTCACGGCCCAGAGCCACATGGAGTGGGTGAAGGGTGCGCTGGACCAGGCGAGCGCCAACTACCCGGACATCAAGCGGTACGGCGAGCCCATCGAAGGCCTCGAGGACGCCAACGTCGCCTACCAGAAGACGAAGGAGCTGCTGGCCTCCCATCCGGAGATCACCGGCTTCGAGGGCTCCGCCGCGACCGACGTTGCGGGCATCGGCCGCGCGATCCAGGAGGCGGGTCTGCAGGACAAGACCTGCGTCATGGGCACGAGCATCCCGTCCATCGGGAGCAAGTACCTCCAGGACGGCTCCATCGACAAGATCTTCTTCTGGGACCCGGCCATCGCCGGCCAGGCGCAGGTGAAGCTCGCCGAGATGCTCATCAACGGTGACACCCCAGCGGAAGGCCTCGATCTCGGCCTCACCGGGTACGAGAAGCTCGTCAAGATCCCGGGCAGCCCGCACGGGCTCGCCGGAAGTGCCTGGATCGACGTCGACAAGACGAACATGGCGCAGTACCCGTTCTAACGGGTCGGCTCCACGCGGGTGCGCCGGCCGTCACCGGCGCACCCGCACCATGACCGCTCCGGGATCGAAGAGGTGATCGGGATGGACGACCGCACCGTGCTGAGGGTCGAGGGCATCAGCAAGCGGTTCGGCGGCGTGGCCGCGCTTCAGGGCGTCGACCTCGACGTGCGCGCCGGCGAGGTGCACTGCCTCGCAGGGGCGAACGGGTCGGGCAAGTCGACGCTCATCAAGGTCATCAGCGGGGTGGAGCAGGCCGACGCAGGGCACATCACGATGGGCGAGACGACCCATCGCCAGCTCACCCCGCGTCGGGCCGCCTCCCTGGGGATCGAGGTGATCTTCCAGGACTTCTCGCTCTTCCCGAATCTCACCGTCGCCGAGAACATCGGCATGGCGTCCTACGTCGCCGGGGACCGGCGCATCGTCCGACCTCGTGAGGTGCGGAACGAGGCCGCCCAGGTCGTCGAGCGGATCAGCGTGGCCCTCGACCTCGATGCACGCGTTGAGGAGTTGTCGGTCGCTGACCGGCAGCTCACCGCCATCTGCCGGGCACTGGCCCGGGACGCCAAGGTCATCTTCATGGACGAGCCGACCACGGCCCTGACCCGCCGGGAGGTCGACAAGCTCTTCCGCATTGTCCAGCGGCTCAAGGACGATGGCGTCGCCCTCGTCTTCGTGAGCCACAAGCTCGACGAGGTGCTGCGCGTCTCCGACCGTATCACCGTGCTGCGCAACGGTGAGGTCGTCGCCCACGGCGACCTCGGGGACTTCGACCGGCGCACCATCATCGAGGCGATGACCGGCCACGACGTAGCCGACCAGCGCCCCGAGGACACTGTCGCGCACGACTCGGAGCCGCGGCTGAGGGTCGATCGGCTGTGCCGGCACGGCTTCTTCGAGGATGTCTCTTTCGAGGTGCGGCCCGGCGAGATCCTCGGGATCACTGGCCTGCTCGGCTCCGGCCGGACGGAGATCGCCGAGGCGCTCTTCGGGGTCACCCCGGCGGACGGGGGGAGCGTCACCGTTGCGGGGCGCACCGTCCACATCCGCTCGGTGCGGGACGCCATCCGCGCCGGCATCGGCTATGTGCCGGCCGACCGGCTGACCCAGGGCGTCTTCCTCGACCAGCCCATCGCGACGAACATCATCGCGGGCAGCCTCGAGCGCGTCGTGGGCCGGCTGCGGCTGTTCAAGGCGTCGCTCGCCCAGCAGGTCGTCGCCGATGCGACATCGGAGCTGAAGATCAAGATGTCCTCTCCCGAGGCGCCGGCCCGCAGCCTGTCGGGCGGGAACCAGCAGCGCGTGGTTCTCGCCAAGTGGCTGATTCGCACCCCTAAGGTCCTCATCCTCAACAGTCCCACGGTGGGGGTCGACATCGGCTCCAAGCACGAGATTCTCAACCTGCTCGTCGCGAAGGCCCGTCAGGGCCTGGGCGTGGTCATCATGTCCGACGACGTGCCCGAGCTCGTCGCCATCTGCCACCGCGTTCTCGTCGTCCGCCAGGGCCATCTCGTCGAAGAGCTTGCGGGTGAGCAGATCGACGAGGACGTTATCCTCAAGGAGCTGACGGCATGACCCGCGCGATCACCGCCTCCGGCGCCCTGCGGCGGCTGCGCGGCCAGAATGGCGAGGGTGTCCTCGTCGTCACGATCCTCATCCTCGCCATCGTGGTCGGCCTGAAGAACTCGTCATTCTGGAGCGTGCCGACGGCGCTCAACATCGCCAGCGCCACCGTCGAGAACCTCGTGTTCGCGATGGCGGTCCTCCTCATCATCATTTCCGGCGGCATCGACGTGTCGTTCATGGCGATCGGCATCTTCGCGGGCTACTCGGTGGTGATCCTCCAGAACAACAGCGGCTTCGCGCAGGGCAGCGCACTGACGGCATTCGTCATCGCCACCATCATCGGTGTCGGGCTCGGCTTCCTCAACGCGGTCCCGATCGCGGCGCTGGGACTGCCGACGCTCATCGTCACCCTCGGCACCCAGGGAATCATCCGCGGTCTCATGCTGGCCTACGTCGGCTCCAAGGTCATCCCGCACTACCCGGACGGCCTCAACCGGCTCTCGACCAACTACCTCATCACCGCGCACAGTGGCGGGGGCGACACGAGGCTCAACGCCCTCGTCATCCCGGCGGCGCTCATCGTCGTCCTCATGGGCGTGCTGCTGAGACATACCGTCTTCGGCCGGTCGGTCTACGCCATCGGAGGGGACGCGGAGTCGGCGCGCCGCATCGGCTTCCCCGTCGTGCGCACCCAGGTGTTCGTCTACCTCCTCGCAGGCGCGCTCGCCGCCATCGGCGGCCTCATGCACGTCACGACCGTGCGGTTGGCCAACCCCTACGAGCTCGTCGGCGGCGAGCTCGACGTCATCGCGGCGGTCGTGCTCGGTGGCGCCTCGATCTTCGGCGGAAAGGGCTCGGTGAGCGGCACTGTGCTCGGCGTCGTCCTCATCTCCCTCATCAAGAACTCTCTCATCCTCCTCGGTGTCCCGGGCACCTGGCAGCGGGCGGCCGTCGGGCTGCTTCTCCTCATCGGTGTCTCGGTCCAGGCGCTCAGCGCCCGGGCGAGGCGTCGGCACGGCGAGCTCGCAGAGGTGATCGCATGAGCGACCTCCGCAACCTCGACCTCAGCCGGCTACTCAAGGACCGCAGCCTGAGCCGGCTCGCCCTGCTCGTCGTCCTCCTTCTCGTCAGCTTCTCCCTGGCGAGCCCGAACTTCCTCACCGTGCTCAACTTCCAGTCGATGGGCTTCCAGGTTGCCGAGATCGGCATCCTCAGCCTGGCGATCACGTTGTCCATGCTCACCGGCGGGATAGACCTGTCCATCGTCTCGACGGCGAACCTGTGCGCAATCACGACTGCAAAGATGTTCGCGGCCACGGGCGCCGCGGGCGCGACCGGCAGCAAGGGCACGCTCCTCATGGTGCTGTGCGTCGTTGCCGGGATGGCCGTCGGGACGGTCGGCGGGGTGCTCAACGGGCTGCTCGTGACGCGAGTCGGCATCACGCCGATTCTCGCGACCCTCGGCACCCTGCAGCTCTACAACGGAATCGCCATCATCTGGACCGGGGGAGCGGCGCTCTACGGCTTCCCGGATGCCTTCCTCAACCTCGGGTCCTTCTACGTGGCCCGGATCCCGATCCCGGTCGTCATCCTCGTCGTCGCCGCTCTCGGAACGGCGGTCTTCGTCAACAGGACCGGTCTCGGCCTGCGGCTGCGCCTCGTCGGCGCAAACCCCACGGCGGCGTCGTACTCAGGGCTCAACAACAACAGAGTGCTCATGTCGACCTACGTCGCGAGCGCGCTGCTCGCCTCGATCGCGGGCATCGTCATCTCGGCCCGGTCCGCGAGCGCCAATGCCGACTACGGTGCCTCCTACGTTCTGCTCGCCATCGTCATCGCCGTTCTCGGCGGCGTGAACCCCATGGGCGGATACGGAACCGTAACCGGCGTCGTCCTCGCGGCCTTCGCGCTCCAGTTCGTCGCGAGCGGGCTCAACATGCTCGGTGCCAACCAGTTCCTGTACAACGTCGCGCAGGGCATCATCCTCATCGGTGCGATGGCCCTCAACGTCGTTCTCGATCGACGGCACGCCGCGCGCGACCCCCGACGCCGACGCCGACGCGGGGGCCCCTTCTCGCCCGAGCCGCTGCCCGCGACGGGTGTCGGCGACGCCCCGGCCGGGGCAGGCGTGACCGCCACCATCTCGACCCACGATGTCCCAGCCGGACCCACCTCACGTCCTCCGGAGGAATCATGAGAAAGCTCATCAACAACCCCGACGACTTCGTCGATGAGGTCCTCGACGGGATTCTCACGGCGCACCCGGACCAGCTGCGGTCGGCCTCCCCGGACAACCGGGCGGTCGTGCGGGCGGACGCGCCGGGGACGCGCCGGGTCGGCATCGTCACCGGTGGCGGCTCGGGTCACCTGCCGGTCTTCCTCGGCTACGTCGGCAAAGGCTTGTGCTCGGGCGTGGCGGTCGGCAACGTCTTCTCCTCGCCGTCACCGGACCAGGTGTATGCCGCGACCGTCGCCAGCTCCGGCGGGGCGGGCGTCCTCTACCTTTACGGCAACTACGGCGGGGACGTCTTCAACTTCGACCTCGCCGCGGACCTGGCGGACGCCGACGACATCGAGGTCCGGACCGTCGTGGTCACCGACGACGTCGCGTCAGCACCTCCGGAGCGGGCCGCGGAGCGCCGCGGCATCGCCGGGCTCTTCTTCGCCTACAAGTGCGCCGGTGCCGCCGCGGAGCGCGGCGACACCCTCGAGCAGGTGGAGGCCGCAGCGCGGCGGGCCGTCGCGGCCACCCGCACGATGGGCGTTGGATTGTCACCAACGATCCTGCCTGCCGCGGGCAAGCCGACCTTCGAGCTCGACGACGGCGAGATGGAGATCGGGATCGGCATCCACGGTGAGCCGGGCATCCACCGCGGCCCGCTCGAGACGGCCGACGAGGTGGCTGACCGGCTGCTCGGCGCGATCGCCGAGGACCTCACGCTCGCCGAGGGCGACCGGGTGGCCGTGCTCGTCAACGGACTCGGAGCGACCCCGCTGGAGGAGCTCTACGTCATCTACCGCCGCGTCGCGGCCACCCTGGACAGCTTGGGTGTGACGATCCACCGCAAGTACGTCGGGGAGTTCGCGACCAGCCTGGAGATGGCCGGCGCTTCCGTCAGCCTCATGCGGCTTGACGACGAGCTGGCCGGGCTCGTCGACGCCCCGGCCTCCTCGCCGTTCTTCCTCCAGTGAACGGCCCCGAGCTCACCGCACTCCTGCGGGCCGTCCTGCCGGCGTGGGCCGGCTGCGCGGAGGAGTTGCGCGACCTGGACGCCGCGATCGGCGACGGTGACCTCGGGATCACCGTGACCAAGGGCGTCCAGGCGGTGCTGGGCCGCCTCGACGGCCTGGCCGAGGACGCCACCCCCGCCGACGTGCTCCGCGCCGCCGGCGCCGGCTTCGCCGGCGGGAACCCATCGACGATGGCGGCCCTCGTCGGTGGGTCGCTGCTGGCCGCCGGCAAGGCCGTGCGGGACGTCGACGAGCTCGGCCGCGCCGAGGCCATCGTCGTCCTCGATGCGGCCCTCGAGGCCATCACGGCCCGCGGCAAGGCCGAACTCGGTGACAAGACGATGCTGGACGCCATCGCCCCCAGCCTGGAGGCGCTGCGCGCCGCACCCGTGGCCCAGGACCCGCTGCCGGCGATGGCGGCCGCGGCGGCGGAGGCGGTGCACGCGAGCGCCGGGTGGCAGTCGCGACGCGGCCGCGCCGCCTGGCTGGGAGAGCGTAGCGTCGGCCACCTCGACCCGGGGGCCACGGCATACCAGCGCCTGCTCGAGGCACTTCGCGACGCCTGACGGGCCCACGTACCGACCCAACACGAAGGAGAGAGAACTCATGAAGGCGGTTCAGCTCATCGCGCCCGGCCCCATCGAGTCGCACCCGCTGCGCTACGGCGACATCGACGATCCCACCCCAGGACCCGGCCAGGTCCTGCTGCGGGTCATCTCCTGCGGCGTATGCCGGTCCAACCTCCACATGATCGAGGGCGACTGGGTGCCGGACGCGCCGGCCTTCACCCCGATGATCCCTGGGCACGAGGTCATCGGCGAGGTCGTCGCGCTCGGCGACGGGGTCGAAGACCTCGTCGTGGGCGACAAGGCCGGTGTCATGCCGTTGTGGTCGACCTGCCGCGGCTGCGAGTTCTGCGACGCGGGGCTCGACCACCTGTGTCAGAGCAAGCACATCACCGGGGAGACCGTCCACGGCGGCTACGCGGAGCTGATGGTGGCGACGGCATACCACACCTACAAGGTGCCGGCCGCACTCGCTACGCCGAGCGCGGCCCCGTTCTTCTGCCCTGGGATCACCGCATATGGCTCGGTGAAGAAGGCTGACCTAGGCCCGGGCAAGACGGCCGCCGTCTTCGGAATCGGCGGCGTGGGACACGTCGCCCTGCAGTTCGCCGCGTTGACCGGTGCGGACACCGTGGCCGTGAGCCGTGGGCGGAGCCGGCTTGAGCTGGCCGAACGGCTCGGGGCGGGACGGGTCGTCGACAGTTCGACCGGCGACGCCGCCGACCAGCTGCAGCGGGCCGGCGGGGTGGACGCTGCCCTCGTGTTTGCGCCCAGCGACGAGGTCGTCGCCTCGGCCCTGGAATCCCTCAAACCCGGCGGCACCCTCGTCCTCGGCGTCAACGCGACGATCGGATCCTTCGCTTTCGCGCTGGAGAAGCGCGTCGTTGGATCGCTGCTGGGCACCCGCGAGGACATGCGGGCGGTCGTCGACATCGCTGCCTCGGGAAAGGTCCAGATCGAGGCGGAGGAGCGGCCGCTCGCGGAGGCGGAGCGCGCCCTGGCAGACCTCAAGGCCGGGACCGTGGCCGGCCGGCTTGTGCTGGTTCCCTGAGCCGGCCGACCCTCGGGCGGAGTCCCTGCAGGCGGCGCGCCTACCCCCTCCCGCCCCCGGGATGGGGTAGGCGGCGCCGACCGGCTCAGTCGGGTTGGGCCGCCGCTCTCGTCGTGGCCAAGCTCCGGCCGAGGGCGCTGTCCTGGTATGCCGCGAGGAGCCCAGCCGGGTCGGCGAAGGTCTGCACGGCCCCGGCGGCCGCCAGCTCCGCCGCACTGGTCCCGCCGCATTCGAGGCCGACGCACGGCATGCCGGCCCCGCCGGCCGCCTCGACGTCCCAGACCGCGTCGCCGACGAAGACGACCTGGTCGGCGGTGAGACCGGACTGCTCGAGCGCCGCGTGGAGGATGTCTGGATGGGGCTTGCTCCGCTCGGTCTCGGCGCCACTGGTGACGATGTCGATCCACGGCTCGGCGTCGACGAGCCCGAGCAGGACCTCGATGTCGTCCGGACCGGCCGACGTCGCGATGACGACGCGCTGCCCGCGCTCGGCCACGGTACGCAGGAGCTCGCGCGCACCCGGGAAGGCGACCGCCTGAGACCGCACCTCGGAGAAGAGGGAACTGTGTCGGTCGCTGATCGACTGCTGGTCCGGGACGTCGTCCCGGCCGAGGACATGTGCCACGAGCTCCTCCGAGCCACGCCCGACGGCGCGGTGGACCGCGGCGGTCCGCACGTCGTGGCCGTGCTCGCGGAACGCCCTGGTCCAGGTGACGGCGTGCAGGTAGCACGTGTCGACGAGGGTGCCGTCGAGGTCGAAGAGGACTCCCGCTGGGCGCTGTGGGTCGGTCATGGGTCGGCTCCGTCGCTCGTTGTCGGGCATGATCCTGCGGGCCGCCACAGGGGGCTTCCCACCGACAGTTCGTCTACCCCGATCCGTTGCGGCACACGCATGGCGGACGGGGCGCCGGGTAGCAGGAAGGAATGGCGGACAACGGGAACAGTGAAGCGTCGGTCTCCTTCGTCAAGGAGATGCGGGAGAGTGGGAACGGCCTCATCCTCCGGATATCGATCATCGCGGCCATCGGAGGCCTTCTCTTCGGCTACGACACGGGGGTCATCTCCGGTGCGCTCCTCTACATCAAGGACGACCTGCACGCGGGCGACTTCGAGCAGCAGGCCATCGTGTCGGTCCTGCTGCTCGGGGCGATGGTGGGGGCGCTCGCCTCCGGGTATCTGGCCGACCGGATCAGCCGGCGCTGGACGAAGGTGATGTCCGGCTCCATCTATGTCCTCGGCGCGCTGGGCTGCGCCTTCTCGGTCAACGCGGAGATGCTCATCGGCTTCCGGTTCCTCCTCGGGCTCTCGGTCGGGACGGCGTCGTTCGTCTCGCCGCTCTACATCTCCGAGGTCTCGCCGCCGAAGGTGCGAGGCGGGCTCGTCTCGTTCAACCAGCTCGCCATCACGAGCGGCATCCTCGTGGCGTACATCGTCAACTTCCTCTTCAAGGACGTCGCCTACAACTGGCGGTGGATGCTCGGCGTCGCCGCGATCCCCGGCGCCGCACTCGCCGTGGGGATGCTGACCGTCCCGCACACGCCGCGGTGGCTCATGCTCACCAAGCAGGAGGACCGGGCGCGGGGCGTTCTCGAGAATCTGAGGAGTGAGGACGAGGACGCCGACATCCAGGCCGAGATCGACGAGATCAACAAGGCCAACGCCAAGGAGGGGGAGTCCCGGATCAAGGACCTTGTCTCACCCAGGCTGCGGCCGTTGCTGCTCATCGGCCTCGCCCTGGCGATCTTCCAGCAGTTCGTCGGCGTCAACACGGTCATCTACTACGCGCCGACCATCCTCGCCGACACCGGCCTGACGAAGTCGAGCTCGATCACCCAGACCGTCTTCGTCGGCATCACCAACGTCGTCTTCACCATCGTCGCGGTGCTGCTGCTCGACCGGGTCGGTCGCCGCAAGCTGTTGTTGGTCGGGGTTGCCGGGCTGACCCTCGCCCTCGCCACCCTCGGCGTCTACTTCTGGTCCTCTGCCCTCCAGGACAACGTGCCCTACCTCGCGCTCGTCGCATTGCTCGTCTACATCGCGTCCTTCGCGGTCGGACTCGGACCGGTGTTCTGGCTGATGATCTCCGAGATCTACCCGATGGGAGTGCGCTCGAAGGCGATGTCGATCTCCACGATCGCCAACTGGGGTGCGAACTTCCTCGTCGCGGCCACCTTCCTCAGCCTGACGAACGTGATCACCCGGCAGGGCACGTTCTTCCTCTACAGCGGCCTCGCGGTGCTCGCCTTCGCGGTCTTCGCCCTGCGCGTGCCGGAGACGAAGGGCCGCACGCTGGAGGAGATCCAGGCCGACGTGGTCGGCGAGGCCGCCTGACCCGACCTCGGCCGGCCCGGACGCCGCACTCCACGCAGCGGCCGGGGAGCGGCATACCGCCTGCGCCCGCTGAGGTGGGCGGGGTCGAAGTGGCGCCGCACCACGGCCAGTCTCCGCCCCAGGTCAACCCCGGTTAAAGAGTTCGAAAAGCGTTGCGCCACAACATTATCAGCGGAGTTGTCCAGCAAGGGTGGCCTACTCATCCCTTCGGCGGACCGGCGAGGTAGGTCGTGTAACGGCGAACGCGGAACCAAAGGCCGATGTGTCTGTCTCCTTCCTCGACAAGGGTGGTCTCAGAGCCCTTGTCCCCTCCAAGGGCCGTGCCCCTCAGGAAGGAACGACCATGCACTGCAAGCGAATCGCCGCCACCGCGGCGGTTGGCTGCTTCGTGATCAGCGGCCTCGCTGCCCAGTCCAGCGTTGCGGCGTCACGTCAGACATCAACCAACCACCGATCCCCTGCCATCGTCGCCGCCGCCTCCCTCTCCTCGTCGCGCACCCTGGCCGCGTCGATGAAGCCCTACGCCAGCGGCAACGGCAGCCGGGCGCTCAACGCGATCAAGCGCGCCCCGGCGCAGTACCAGTCGGCCGTCGGCGTCGTCGTCGTCTCCGTCGACTGGCGCGACATCGAGACCGCCAAGGGCGTCTACACGACGACGCCGATCGACACCGAGCTCAAGGCCGCCGCCGACCGTGGCCTGACCGTGCGGCTCCGGGTCATCGCCGGGACCCGGGCTCCCGACTACGTGAAGCGGATCGGGGGAGCACCCATCCCGTTCTACGACCACCAGGCCAAGGAGTCCACGACGATCGGCCGATTCTGGAACGGGACCTACCAGCGGCGCTGGCAGGCCCTCATGACGAAGCTCGCCGCGGCATATGACACGAACCCGCTCATCCGTGAGGTCAACATCTCCGGGACCGGGACCATCTCGGCCGAGACGATGCTCACGATGGGCAACGACACCCTTCCGGGTTCGACGGTGACGAACAACGACCGGCTCATCGCGGCCGGCGCGAGCGAGACCGCGCGGCGCAGCGCGCTCATGAAGGACATCACCTTCATGCAGAAGACGTGGGCGCACACCCACACGACGCTCTTCGCCCACCCGTACGTCACCCTGGAGCCCAAGCCCAGCAGGAGCCTCAGCACGACCGAGGACATCGTCACGGCGGTGTACGCCGCGGCGCCGGGCAAGACCGTCTTCGGTCACACGGGTGCGTCGGAGACCACCCTCAAGGGCCTCACGCACTCGAACGTCCTCGAGATGTACCAGTTCTTCATCGACCACCACTACCCCTTCATGGCCCAGACCCAGGCCTACAGCGGTGGCGCGAAGAACGAGGGCGTCGGCGACCTCGCCTACGTCGTGACGTGGCTGGCGCAGCACGGGGCCTACTCGACCGAACTGCCCGCCGGATGGCAGGTCGACCCGGGCGCGCTCGAGGTGCTGGCCCCGACAACCGAGATGATGCGGGCCTCCTGCACCCTCTCCTGACCGCACGCCTCCGCTCCGGCGGGCGTCGACCGAACCCGGTCCGGCGCCCGCCGGCTTCATGCTCGCGGGGTGCGGCCGGGACTCAGCCGGCGGTGCCGGACAGTCCCGTGCACCGCCGGGCGTCCCGCCAGAGCCCGCGAAGGCGCGAGGTGTCGCTGGCCTGCGGGACGGCCGGTATGCCGTCGGTCCCGATGAGCATCGGGGTCCAGCGGGCCGTCGTCACCACCGTCGTGGCCCGGTCGCGGGAGGCGCGGGCCGCCGCGGCGTCGACGGTGACGGTGAGGATGCCGGAGCGGGAGTCCGGCTCGTGGCTGCGCCACCAGACGAAGTTGCCGAGGCCGTAGTCGACATAGGCCTTGCCCAGCCACCCGGCGCCGTTGACGCGGTGGGAGTGCGAACCCACGACGACGTCCGCCCCCGCCTGTTCGAGCGTCGTCGCCGTCGAGACGTCGAGGCCGCGCGGGCAGCTCTGGTAGTCATCGCCCCAGTGGAGGTAGACGACGACGAGGTCGAAGCGCGCGCGGGCCCGGTGGACGGCGCGGCGCAACTGGTCCACGGGGGTGCTCGCGGCCACTCCGCCCCGGCTCGACGTCGCGTGGTGCCGCGCGAGGGTGATGTCGAACACCTGGTCGCCGCCGAACACCGCCACCGACACCCCACCGACGACGAAGGTGGCCGGGGCGAACGCCTCGGCCGCGTCGGCGCCGATGCCGACGATGGGGATCGGGCTCGCCTTCTTCGCGGCCAGGGTGTCGGCGAGTCCGGACTCGCCGTAGTCCACGCCGTGGTTGTTGGCCATCGTCACGACGTCGATGCCGGCCCCGGCCACCGTCTCCAGTGCCGAGGCGGGTGCCCGGAAGTGGAACTCCTTCGGGACCGGCGTGCCCCCGTCGGTGATCGCCGTCTCGAGGTTGGCCATCGAGAGGTCCGCCGCCCCGAGCGTCGATCGCAGCACGGCCAGGCCGTCGCGTTCGGAGGCGACCGGAGCGAGGTAGTCCGCGAAATGGATGTCGCCACCGAAGGCGAGGGTGATCGTGCGGGGAAGCGGCGGGGTCGTCGGGCTCGGCGCCGGGGGGGTCGAGGAGGGGGCCGGGTCGGGCCCGGTCGCGCTGCCGGAGGCCGTCACCGCGCCTCCGGGGTCGCCGAACGAGACCGCGCATCCGGACAGCAGCAGGAGCGTGGCGAGCGCGGCTGCGATGGCACGTCGTCGGGGCATGGCGGCAGTGTAGGCGGGCGTCACGGCTCGGCGACGAGCCCGAGCGCCCGGGCCCGGCGCGCGGAGACCCGCGACCAGACCACCTGCTGGACCGCGAGGGTCGCCCATCCGGCCAGGGCCATCCCGACGATGTTGATCCCGAGCTGGAGGGCGCTGCCGCGCACCTCGTCCCAGGCGCCGAGGGCGAGGCCCAGGCCGATGTTCCCCGCCGCGGGGATGGTCGTCACCGAGATGAACACCCCGGACAGGCCGCCGATCCGGTCCGAGGTGAGGGACAGGACGCCGGCCGCCCCGGCGATGACGGCGACCGCGAGCGACCACCGGTCGGGTGAGTAGATGAAGGTCAGGCCCTGTCGGTCCGCCGTGATGTCGGCGCGGTCGACCCACCCGACGGCGTGGCCGAGGAGGGTCACGAGCGTCGTCACGGCGATGGCGAGGGCGAAGCCGACGGCGAGCGTGCGCACCGCCCGTCTCAGCAGGCGCCTGCGTCGGCGCACGAGGGCGAGGCCGAGCGCGGCGATGACCCCGAACTCCGGCCCGAGGACCATGGCGCCGACGACGAGGATCTGGGAGTGGACGATGACGGCGATGCCGGCGAGGAGGGTGGCGAGGGTGAGGAACGTCGAGTACGTCCAGTTGAGCTCGGCATCGTCGTAGGCGCGGTGGGCGACCTGCGCCCAGACCACCGAGTCGGCGGGGCTGCCGGGCGCGGCCTTCTCGGCCTCGAGGCCGTCGCGCGACAGCCATGCGTCGACCGGGTCGATGAGCACGCTGCCCTCGCGCGCCACGCCCAGGTCGCGCAGCCGGTCGATGAGGTCGTTCGCCGTCTCGCGGGCGATGTCGGCGATGACGAGGTCGCCGACCGGGCGGAGCGAGGCGCCCGCGTGGAGCGCGAGGCTGCTGACCGCCGGGTCGTCGAGGACGGCGAGGACCTCGGCCGTGAGGCCGGGAGGGGTCGAGATGCGCAGGTGCAGCATGGGGCCAGTGTCGCGCCTCGTCCCGCCGTGGAAGGGTAGGCGCCATGACGACGACGCCGAGCGTGTCCGATCTGGCCGGAGGGGTCAGGGAGCGGCTGGATCAGGCAGCGCGGCTCGTCGTCGGCATCGCCGGCGCACCCGGCGCCGGCAAGAGCACCCTCGCCCTCGCCCTCGTCGAGGCCCTCGCCGACGCGGGCGTGGCCGCCGTCGTGCTGCCGATGGACGGGTTCCACCTGACCCGGCCCGAGCTCGAGCGGCGGGGTCTCGCCGACCGCAAGGGCGCCATCGAGACCTTCGACGGGGCCGGCTATGTCAGGCTGCTGGCCCGCGTCGTGCGCGAGCCGGGTTCGGCGATCCTCGCGCCGGCCTTCGACCGCAGCGTCGAGGAGGTGCTGCCCGATGCGATCACCGTGCTCCCACAGACCCGGGTGGTCGTCACCGAAGGCAACTACCTCCTCGTCCCGCAGGGCCACTGGGCTGGCGTCCGGGAGCTTCTCGACGAGGCGTGGTACGTCGAGGGCGACGACGAGGTCCGGCTGCGCCGCCTGCTCGCCCGGCACACGGAGTTCGGTAAGTCCCCGGACCACGCGCGCTCCTGGGTCGCCTCGGTCGACGAGCCGAACGCGGCCCTCATCCGCGCGACGCGCGAGCGGGCCGACCTCGTCGTGCGCGTCGAGTGAGGACCCGGCCGGGCAGAATGAGGGCCGGACCAGGAGGTGAGCGGTGCGCTGGTTGGCGTGCGCGGAGCACGAGATGCCCGACGGCCTGGACTGGCTGTCGGCCCGTGAGCGCGCCCGGCTGGACCAGCTGCGCTTCACCAAACGCCGGACCGAGTTCCTTCTGCGGCGGTGGACGGGCAAGCGGGCCGTCGTCGCGGCACTCCCGGCCGCGCCGCAGAACCTCGCCCGAGTCGAGTTGCTCAACCATCCCAGCGGTGCTCCCTATGTCGAGATCGACGCGCGGCGCGCCGACGTCGACGTCTCGCTCTCGGATCGGGCGGGCGCCGCGGTCGGCCTCGTCGGGGTCGTCGGTGCCGGGGTCGGCACGCTCGGGGTCGATCTGGAGCTCGTCGAGCCGCGCACCGAGCGTTTCGTCACGGACTTCCTCACGGCGGCCGAGGCGGCATACGTGCACCGGCGCCGGGAGGGCTTCGGCGAGGACGGCTGGCAGGCGGCCGCCAACCTCGTCTGGTCGGCCAAGGAGGCCGCCCTCAAGGTGCTCCGGGTGGGCCTGCGGGCCGACACCCGCACGGTCGAGGTGTCCCTCGACCACGACCGGCGCGCCGACGGGTGGTCGACCCTCGTCGTCCGTTCGGCCGCCGGGCAGGTCTTCCCGGGGTGGTGGCGACGCGACGGCGCGTTCGTCCTCACCGTCGCCTTCGCGCAGCCGCACGAGCCGCCGGCCCTCATGGCCGGGGGCGTCCAGCTCGCCGGGACGACACCGGTCCACACCTGGGTCGACCACCCGATGACGAGCTGACCGACCCCGGCACCCGACGCGACACCGGTTCGAGGTATTCGGACGGCGCGGGTGGGCGCTCGAATACCTCGAACGGGAGGGTATGCCGCTCAGCCGCCGTCGGTGAACCGCGCCATCCCGCGCCGGAGGGCGTCGATGACCCACGGGCGCAGGTCGGCGGCCGGGATGATCCGGTCGACCGACCCGACCTGCAGCGCTCGGTCGATCGTGTGGATCGAATCGAACTCCTCCGCGACCTCGCCGAGCTTCTCCGACCGCACCGTCGCCATGATCCGGCCGATGGCGGCCCGACGCGCCGCGGCCTCGGGGCCGGTCGCGGCCTCGGCCTCGGCCCGGGCCTCGCTCACCCGTTCGTCCTTCTCGGTGCGCTGCTTGACCTCGCGGGCGAAGACGGTCGCGGCCGCCGGCGCGCCTCCGATGACGGAGGCGTAGGACCCCTCGACCGCCGCGATCTCCATCGACTCGGTCAGCGCCTTCGAGAAGACGACGAACGCGCCGCCGTGGTAGCGCGAGACGACGACGAAGACGATGGGCCCGTCGAAGTTCGTCACCGCGCGGCCGATCTCGGCGCCGTACTCGAGCTGCCAACGCCGCATCGACTCCGGGGAGCCGTCGAAGCCGGAGAGGTTGGCGAGGACGACGAGCGGTCGGTTGCCGCTCGCGGCGTTGATCGCCCGGGCCGTCTTGCGGGAGGCCTGCGGGAAGAGCGTGCCCGAGGTCCATGCCGGAGGACCGTCGGCGGGGACGAAGCCCTTGCGGGGCACCGTGCGCGACTCCAGGCCGAGCAGGCAGACGGGTATGCCGCCGATCGTCGCGTCCCAGACGATGGAGGTGTCCCCGTCGAGCCAGTCCTTCCACCGTTCGAGCGGGTCGCTGTCGGCGTCCGCGACGGCTCGCATGACCGAGCGCATGTCGAACGGCTGCTTGCGGTCCGGGTTCGTCGCCGCATCGAAGACGTCGCCCACCCGGGTGAACGTCGTGCCGAGCACCCGCGCATGCGGAGCCTCGCGGACGTCGCGGTCGACCGGGTCGCGGGTCGGACGCTGCCGCGGGAACCGCTCGCCGGGGACGACGTAGGTGAAGTCGTAGTGCCGCAGGAGGAGCGCGCACGCGTCCTGGAAGCTCGGTGCCCAGTACTGTGCCTGCCCGTTGGGCCCCATGACCCGGTCGTAACCGCCGATCCCGGAGTTGTCCTCGGCCGAGACGGCGCCGGAGAAGTCCAGGGCCTGCTTGCCGGTGAGGACCATGGCGCTGGCCGGGGTCATGATGAGGATGCCCCGGGTGTGCATGAGCATCGTCGCCTCGGCATTCCAGTACGGCTGGCCGCCGACATTGATCCCAGTGACGATGATGTTGACCTCGCCGCCGGCCTGGGTGAACTCGATGAGCCGACGCAGGGTGAGGGCGATCCAGTCCATGTTCTCGGTGCCGGAGTCCATGGCGATGAGGGCACCGGAGGACACGGCATACCACTCGACCGGGATCCGGTGCTCGAGCGCATAGGAGAGCGCGGCGTTGACCCGCCGACACTCCGGCTCGGCGAGGTTGCCGAGGCCCTGCGTGGGGTCGGACAGCAACGCCACCCGGGTCATGCCCTCGGGCACGACGTCGGTGTAGGAGGTGAGCAGCCCGACGACGAGATGGGCGGTGTTCTCCGCCGGTGGCCGGTCGACGGGGATCAGGGTCTCGCCGTCCTCGTCGAGGTCGAGCTCGACCCACGAGCCCCGGGGGAAGGCCGAGGAGCCCTCGTCCGCGGGGGCGACCATCTGGACGATCTCGTAGGGGTAGGGCGTGCCGAACCGCTTGGCCGTGAGGAGCTTCTGCGCATAGCGGGTGAGCGGGCGCACCGGGTTGGGGCCCGGGTCGGAGATCCGGATCGAGGTTCCGGCGCGGCCGATGCCCTCGACATGGATCACCTGGTCCTTGAGGACGGGGCGTCCGTCCTCGTCGGCGGCAGGGACCTGGATGTGCAGGACGAGCTTCTCGAGGCCGGCGCCCCGGGCAAGCGGCTCGTAGGACCCGGCGAGGGTGGGCAACTCCGAGGCCGGGATGTCCCACGTGGGCCGGATCGACAGGACGAGCCGGTTGGCGGCCGGGCGCTCCCGTGGTGGGTAGCCGGCGAGGGCGTTGCGCATCGCCGCCAACGCCTGGAGGCCCATCCGGCCCAGTCGGGGGTAGGACTCGCGCCCGGTCTCCTCGTCGCGGACCTTGATCATGTCCCGCACCTCGGCGAGGGCGAAGAGGCGGTGGTCCTTGGGGTTGTCGCTGGCGACGCCCGAGAAGAGATAGACGTCCTCGGGGGAGGGCAGCCGCTCGAGGTCGAAGTTCGACAGCCGCCACAGGTCGAGGCGCTTGCCGAGCATGGGATGCAGGTTGCGGTAGAGCTGGTCCTCGACGAAGTCACCGCCCTCGGGCGGCTGCCGGAACGTCAGGTGCTGGGTGCGCATCGCGCCGGTGTCGTCGCCGGCGATGCTCGTCACGGTGAAGTCGATCCGGTGCAGTGGCCGGCCGAAGTCGCAGTGCCGCAGCCACTCGGCGGCCTCCGCGGCGAGGGTCTCGATGCCCTGCCGGTCACCCCAGCGCCAGAGGACGAGGTCGACGACGACCTCGCGGCCCCGGGGCGCGGTGTCGAGATGGAGGGCGACGGCGGCGGAGAAGGCCGGGAGATCGTCGGCCGGCAGGTAGGCCGTGACGAGATGGACGTCGAGGTCGCCGTGCTCGTAGTTGGCGAAGGCGAGCTGCCGGCCGAGGACGGTGTCGTGGTCGAGGCCGTGCAGGTCGCGGATGCGATAGAAGCGTCGCGCGTAGACCTCGAGGATGCACTCGCGGTATGCCGCCAGAGCCGGGTCGTCGACCCCGTCGAGCCAGGCACGCAGCAGCAGCCCCCGGAGGGGGTGCGGGCACCAGACGAGGCGGTCGACGCGGTCGGCGCGGTCGGCCCGGTGCGCGTCGGCATGGAGCGCCGCGAGATGACGGGCCATCTCGGCCTCGACGTCGGCCACGACCTGGTCGAGCAGCGGGGCGTCGAAGTACTGGAAACCGACGTCGCGGGCGAGGTCGGCGACGGCCTGCTGGCGGCCCTCGGTGGCCCGGGCGAGACGTTCCAGCCGGTGGCGCAGGTCCGGCCCGGCTCCCTCGCGCAGCAGCGCGACCTGGCCGAGCCGGCGCTCCAGGATGGCCGTGACGACCGGTGCGAGCTCCGGCACCCGGGCGAAGGACCGGAACATCCACAGCAGCGCCGCCTCGAGGGCGCGGGTGTGGGCGAGGCCGCGCACGCCGTAGCGGCCGAGGGCGCTCTCGAGCCGGGCGCGGTAGCGCGCGGGGAGGCCGGCGCGGTCCGCGTCCAGCCACTGCAGGAACGCGATGAAGTACTCCTGGGTGTTGCCCAGCAGCCCGTCCGGGTCCTCGCCGAGCTCCTCGGCCTCGGTCCGCGGGCGGTAGAGGGCGGCGATGTCGGCGAACAGGTCGAGGAGCCGGTCCTCGCAGGCGGCGAGCTCCGGGTCGTCCGCGGCCCTCGACGCCGCCAGTGCCCGCTGCTCGCGTATGAGCGCCCGGACCTCGTCCGGGTCACGGTCGTACCCCAGGAGGTACGGCACGAGGTCGGCGTAGACCTTCTCGCACTGGGGCCGCTCACCGAGGTCGTCCTCGACCGCGAGTGCCCCGAGGTCGAGCTCGCCGTCCTGTCGCTCCTCCGTGGCGAGGTAGTCGGCGGTGGCGAGCTCGCCGGAGGCGCGGATCCGCATCAGCGGAGCGCCGCGCTCGACCTGGGAGTTCGCGACGACCGGAACCGAGGTGACCCGCCCCTCGAAGGGTGCCGTCACCGTCGTCACCATCTTCATCGACTCGAGGACGGCAACGGGGTCGCCCGCTCGCACCCCCTGGCCCGGCTCGACGAGGATCTGGGCGACGAGGGCCGGCCATCCGGCGCGGACGACGAGGCCGTCGGTGCGCATGACGGTGTGCGCGACCCCGTCGATCTCGAGGCGGAAGGCTCCGGCCAGCTCGGTGGCGATGACCCGCCTGCGTCGGCCACCGACGCTGATCCGGCGCTCGTACCCGCCGATCCGCTCGACTCGCGCGTCGATGGTCACCCCGTCGTGCACGCGGTACCGGTCCGGGCCGGTGCGGTCGACACGGAGCCGGTAGTCGGCGCCGCGGTAGCTGAGCAGCACCCGGGTTCCCACCGCCTCGGGCTGCTCCGGGCGTCCCCGTTCGGCGCTGGCGAAGAAGGCCGCCCGCACGAGCGACAGGTCGGCCTCGTAGGCCTCGACGGCGGCCGCGATGACGGCGGCCGGGTCCGCCGCAGGCACGAGCTCTCCCGCGCCGCGAACGCCCTCATACCAGCCGGCCGGAACGGCGCCGGCCTCGACCTCGGGGCGGCCCAGCATGGCCAGGAGGGCGCAGCGGTTCGACGCGCCCCCGCTGAGGACGACGAGGGTGCGCTGGAGGGCGGCCCGCAGCCGGGCGAGCGACTCGGCGCGGCCGTGGCCCCACGCCGTGATGGTGGCCACGAGCGGGTCGGCGTCGGCGTCGATGACGTCGCCGTCGTGCAGGCTCGCGTCGACCCGCACGCCGGTCCCGACCGGCAGCGCCAGCAGCTGGAGCGTGCCACCGCTCGAGGCGAAGCCCCGCTCCGGGTCGTGGGCCAGCAGCCGCGCCTCGATCGCGTGACCGTCCGGCTGCGGCTGCGCGTGGACGAGCACGTCCCCGCGGGCGAGCCGGATCCGCAGACCGAGGAAGCTCGACCCCGTCGTCTCCTCGAGGAGGGCGTGGTCTGCCCGGGCCAGGGTGTCGACCCCGGTGACGAACGTGGTGGTCCCGTCCGGCGCGAGGACGAACCGGACGACGCCGGCGCCCCGATAGCCGACGCCCCGGACCAGGTCGCGTGCTCCGTCGAGAAGGGCCGCGACGGTGTCGGGGTCGACGCCGGCCGCCGGCATCTCGGCGATGATGAGCCGGTCGCCCCGGGTGACGGACACGTCGCGCGGTCCCATCGCCCAGACCGTCCCCGCCGAGTCGGCGAGGACGTCGACCTCGAGCAGGCGGTGCTCGGCGAGGTCGGTGTCCGGAGGGAGCAGCGTCAGCCCCGCCCCGGCGGCCGCCGAGGCGAGGCCGTCCGGGTCGGCCAGCCGGCGCACCGTCGCGCTGTCCGGCCCGACGACCGCGATCCCGGCCTCCTCGCAGGCCGACACGAGGGCGACCTGATCCTGGCAGGGGACGTGGCCCACCCAGACGGCGTCCACGCGCGCGGCGTGCAGCGCGGCCAGGACGTCGCCGACGGCGAGCGGACCGTCGTGCGTGACCTCGACCGTCTCGTCGGCCTCCCTGGCGTACCAGGCGCGC
Organism: uncultured Actinomycetota bacterium; assembly: GCA_963728395.1. Lineage (GTDB taxonomy): Bacteria > Actinomycetota > Actinomycetes > Actinomycetales > Dermatophilaceae > CAVSJJ01. Next base: position 540,532 of record CAVSJJ010000003.1, on the reverse strand, counting down.
TCCCGCGGCTCGGTGAGGACGAGGACTCGGGTGATCGGTGGGTCGTCGGTCGCGGCGTCGAGGCTGCCGACCGCGGCGAGGAGGCGCACGGCAGGTTCGCCGCGCTCGAGGACGGCCAGTCGGGTGATCGGCTCCATCACGGGGGTGACTCCCTTGTCAGCGCGGTTCCGAGACGTCCCCGGCGAAGGCCCGGGCCAACGGTGCGAGGACATCTCCCGGAACTGGCGACGGTATCGGGATGCTCTGGTAGCCGTCGAGGCGGACGACGACACGACCGGCCTCGTCGACGACGACGCAGTCGAACACGCCCTCGCCGACCTGGTGGGCCACGGCATACATCGGTCCGTCGGCGGGCTCACCGAGGACGCGGACGGACCCGACCCGGGAGGGCAGCGCCATCCGCGCGTCCCGACCGGCCTCCCGCAACCCGGCGGCCTGGAAGCAGAGCTCGACGAGCCGCGGCCTCCCCGCGAGCGGGGCGTCGCTGGGCACGTGGTTGTCCGGGAGCGGGGCGGCCAGCCGGGCGACGGCGGCCTCCCCGTCCGCGAACGCGCTGCCGACGACCTGGTAGGCCGGTCCGTGGAAGTAGAGCGCGTAGACCTGCTCAGCGGTCAGCACGCTCGCGCTCGCCTCGCCGACGGGGTCGGTACTCTCCTCCTCGGGGGCGGTCGTGCCGAGCCGGACCGTCCCGGTGAAGTGCATCGTCACCTGGGGCGCGTCCTGGCCGGGCAGGGTCCGCTCGGCGGTAAGCGTGCACCGGGCGAGCAGTTCCGGTCCCCCGTCCGGCGAGCCCTCGACGCGGGCCGTCACCGTCAGGGTCCGCGGCTCGTCCCGGTAGAACTTCACCGGGGCGAGGAACGCGACGTCCTCGACGTCGATGACCCGGTAGCCCGCCGGGGCGAGGAGGGCGGCCGCCTCGGCGAACGCCTCCATCCCCATGACGCCAGGGAGGACCGGCGTGCCGTCGATCCGGTGGTTGTCGAGGAAGGGCTGTTCGGTCGGGTCGAGCGTCGTCGCCACGACGAGCCCGTGGTGGGCGGACGCGGTGAGCTCACCGACCATCGGGCCCGGGCCTGCGGCGGCGAGGATCCGCTGGACGTCGGCGCCACCGGCGTCGGCGTACTCCGTCGCCATGAGACCGAGCCGACCGGCGACGACGACCTCGCCGCGGAAGGCCGAGTCGGCCAGCTCGCGGTGGATCCAGGCGACGCCGGCGTCGGCCGGGAGCATCTGCACGCCGGCCATCTCCATGATCTTCGGGATGGACCCGCGGGTGGCCATGCCGATCCCGCCCCACGCCGTCCAGTCCAGGGCGATGGCCCGGGTCTGCGGGTGGGTGCGGCGCATGGACGAGGTGACCTTGCACAGCAGGTCGTTCGCGGCGGCATAGTCGGTCTGGCCGTTGTTGCCGAAGCGTCCGGCGACGGAGGAGAAGACGATGCTCGCGCCGACCTCGATGTCCCGCAGCGCCCGACGCAGGGCGAACCATCCGGTCGTCTTCACGTCGAAGACGAGGTCGAACTCGCGCGGCTCCTTCTCCGGCAGGTTGCGGCTGATCTCCAGGCCGGCGGCGTGGAGGAGGACGTCGACCCGTCCGCTCGTCTCGCGGATCCGGTCGACGACGGCCGCGACCGCGTCGACATCGGTGAGGTCCACGCTGTGGTAGTGCGCCGTGCCGCCCGCCGCCTCGACGGCCGCGATGGCCGTGCGGGCGGAGGCGAGCCGCTCGATCCGGGCGAGCTCCTTCTCGATGGCGACCGGTGTCGCCCTCTCACCGCGCTCGGTCATCCGGACGGCGATCGTGGCCTTGAGACCGGCGCGGTCGGTGACGAACGCCGCGAGGTCGGCATCGCCGGGATCGGGCGCGGGGGTCAGGTCGAGCAGGTGGAAGGTGCCGGCGCCCGCCGCGGCGAGGTCGGCCGTGATCGCCGAGACGATGCTGCCCGCCGCCCCCGTGACGACGACGACCGAGTCGGCCGTGAGCGGCATACCGCCGTCGTGGTCCGGCGAACCGTCCTCGCCGAGGGGCCCGAAGGGGCGCTCGGCAAGGACGATGCCCCAGCGCAGGTCGCCCTCGCGGCCGACCTCGACGGTGCCGGGGTCGCGCAGGGTCTCCTCGATGAGCAGGTCGGCCACGGCCGCCGTCTTGCGGCTCTGCGGCAGGTCGACGGCCTTGACGAGGGCGTCGGGACGCTCCTTCTTGTACGACTTCGTGAAGCCGGTGACGGCCCCGCCCATCGGGGAGGTCGCCCCCTCGGCGTCGTAGCCGTGGCGGCCGCCGAGCCGGGTGGCGCTGACGAGGAACGCGTCGGTGTCCCAGAGCCGACGCATCGTCGCGTAGAGCGCCTTGACCCGCCGACGCAGCGCCTCGCTCCATGCACCGAGGTCGAGCTCGTCGTGGTCGCCCTCGTCATCGAGTGCGGGGAGCCAGTAGACGCCCGCGATCGGGCCCTCGGCGAGCCAGCCCTCGAGGGTGGCGAGGAGATCCTCGGTCGAGGTACCCGGGTCGAGCGCCAGCGGCGTGGCGCCGGCCTTGGTGAGCCGCTTGACCAGTGCCGTCCCGACGCCTGCCTCGTCGAGCATGACGAGGACGCGGGCGCCGTCGAGGGTGACGCCCGTGGGGACGCACAGCTCGAGGGCCGGGCGCAGCGCGGCGACGGGGACCCGCCGCGGCAGGGCGTCGATGGCGCGCAGGTCACCGGTGACGGCGGGCGCCATCACCGGCGCGGCCGCGGACGGTGCCGGTGCATCCGGCGCGCGTCGCACCCGAAGCCGGTATGCCGGGCAGGCCGGTCTTGTCGCGGACCCAGCCGGCGACGTGGTTGAGGGTGGGGAAGTCGCGGAGCTGGAGGGTGGCGTCGCGTTCGAGGTCGTACTCCTCGCGGACGGCGGCGAAGACCTCGGCCTGCTTGACGGTGTCGACGCCGAGGTCGGCCTCGAGGTCGAGGTCGGGGTCGAGCAGCTCGGGTGGGTAGCCGGTCATCTCGGCGACGATCCGGGTGACGGCGGCCAGCACCGGGTCGACACCCGCCACCGCCGCCGCTGCTGCTGGCGGTGCGGGGGTTGTGTCCGCGGGAACGGTCGCTGTGGCGGCCGGTTGCCCGGACACAACGGTGGTGGGGGTGGGTAGGCCGGTCTTGTCGCGGACCCAGCCGGCGACGTGGTTGAGGGTGGGGAAGTCGCGGAGCTGGAGGGTGGCGTCGCGTTCGAGGTCGTACTCCTCGCGGACGGCGGCGAAGACCTCGGCCTGCTTGACGGTGTCGACGCCGAGGTCGGCCTCGAGGTCGAGGTCGGGGTCGAGCAGCTCGGGTGGGTAGCCGGTCATCTCGGCGACGATCCGGGTGACGGCGGCCAGCACCGGGTCGACACCCGCCACCGCCGCCGCCGCTGCTGGCGGTGCGGGGGTTGTGTCCGCGGGAACGGTCGCTGTGGCGGCCGGTTGCCCGGACACAACGGTGGTGGGGGTGGGTAGGCCGGCCTTGTCGCGGACCCAGCCGGCGACGTGGTTGAGGGTGGGGAAGTCGCGGAGCTGGAGGGTGGCGTCGCGTTCGAGGTCGTACTCCTCGCGGACGGCGGCGAAGACCTCGGCCTGCTTGACGGTGTCGACGCCGAGGTCGGCCTCGAGGTCGAGGTCGGGGTCGAGCAGCTCGGGTGGGTAGCCGGTCATCTCGGCGACGATCCGGGTGACGGCGGCCAGCACCGGGTCGACACCCGCCACCGCCGCCGCTGCTGCTGGTGCTGCGGGGGTTGTGTCCGCGGGAACGGTCGCTGTGGCGGCCGGTTGCCCGGACACAACGGTGGTGGGGGTGGGTAGGCCGGTCTTGTCGCGGACCCAGCCGGCGACGTGGTTGAGGGTGGGGAAGTCGCGGAGCTGGAGGGTGGCGTCGCGTTCGAGGTCGTACTCCTCGCGGACGGCGGCGAAGACCTCGGCCTGCTTGACGGTGTCGACGCCGAGGTCGGCCTCGAGGTCGAGGTCGGGGTCGAGCAGCTCGGGTGGGTAGCCGGTCATCTCGGCGACGATCCGGGTGACGGCGGCCAGCACCGGGTCGACACCCGCCACCGCCGCCGCCGCTGCTGGCGGTGCGGGGGTTGTGTCCGCGGGAACGGTCGCTGTGGCGGCCGGTTGCCCGGACACAACGGTGGTGGGGGTGGGCGATGCGGTGCTGGGCGTGGGCGATGCAGCGGCCGGCTGCCCGGGTGCAGATGCAGCGGTCGGGGCCGGCGAGGTTCGCGGCCCGTCCTCGTTGACGAGCCGTGAGGTGTGGTCGAACGGCTTGGGATAGTCGACCGCGGGCGCGATCGGCGAGGCGGGACGGGCTGGTCGCTCCTCGACTGGCAGGGCGATCCCGGACCAGGGAACCGGCACCTGGGTCACCGGCGTGACCGGGACCTCTGGGGCGCCGATGTCGGCGATGCGCAGTCGCCGGCGGTCGACCTCGAGCCGGCTGTCGGCATGCCCGGACAGCCCGTCGAGCCAGGACTGCCAGGCGTGCTGGTCGATGATCCGGTAGGCGTACCCGAGGGCGTCCGGCGCGCGGCGGGCGCCGCCGGGAAGCGGGGTGCGCCGCATGAGCGACATGGCGACCTGCGAGCCGAAGCCGGCGGCCAGCCGCAGGGCGTACTCGACCGGGTACTGTCCACCGGTCGAGAGGTTGAGCGCGCCCAGGTCGGGGTCGGGCTCGCGGTAGTTCGGCACCGGCGGGACGATCCCCGTCTCGAGTGCCTTCACCGCGACGACGTCCTCGATCCCGGCGCCCATGGCGTGCCCGGTGAAGCCCTTCGTGTTCGTCATGACGATCCTGTCGGCGTCCTCGCCGAACACGTGGCGCAGGGCGTTGACCTCCGCCGCGGCACTGCCGCCCCGGGCAGGGGTGTAGGTCTCGTGCGAGACGAACACCGTCTGGGCCGCGATGGCGTGCCGGTTGATGCCGCGGCCCTCCGCCTCGCGGACGAGGGACTCCATGACGCCGCCGATGTGCTCGACGTCGAGCCGGGTGCCGTGGAAGGCACTGTTGGCGGTGATCGTGGCGAGGACCTCGGCGATCGGCTGGAGTCCGCGCTCGGCGGCGGCCTCGGCGGACTCGACGACGAGGCTCGCGGCTCCGGCACCGACGATCATCCCGTGCCGGCGGCGGTCGAACGGGGTGGCGGCGTCCTCGACCCGCTCATCGGTCGCCGCCGCGCCGGTGGCGAGGAAGCCGGACGTCACCCACGGGAGCAGGTGCTCGCCGGTCGCGTCGTCGGCGGAGACGACGATGACCCGGCGGCACCGGCCCGCGCGGATCCAGTCCTCGGCCAGCGAGACGGCCTGGGTCGTGCTGGCGCAGGCCGCGTTGACCTGGGTGTTCGGTCCCCGGGCCCCGATGATCTCGGCGAACTGGCTGTGCCCCATCGCGAGCACTCGGAACAGGAAGCGCCGGTCGAAGGCGTACCCGGCCCCCTCGATCCGGGCGCGGAGCTCGGCGATGAGCGCGTCGATCTCGGCGCGGGCCGGGTCCCCGTCGCCCAGTCGGGCGCGCACGCCCTCGAGGGCGAGGAGGTTGTCGCGGCGTCCCTTGTCGAGGGCGTACGCCTCGATCGCCTCGGCGAACCGGTCATAGCCGGGGAACGCGGAGGCGAAGATGACGCCGGTGTCGTCGCGTAACGCCTCGGGCAGCCCCCATCGGTCGGGAAGCTGGGTGCCGAGGGTCGTCGTCTTGTAGCGCATCGTCAGCGGTATGCCGGCGTCGCGCATCGCATCGAACCCCGAGGCGAGCGCCATCCGCGTCGTCTCGTCGAGGGCCTCGTCGCGGGCGGCGTCGATGCCGAACTGCTCGACGACGTCCATCGGCGCGTGCCGGCCGGCGAGCTTGATGACCTCCGCGGGGTCCTCGATCGTGTGGAAGCTGCCGCCACCGGAGGCGTCCTTGACGATCCGGGTGATCCGGCGGTCGACCATCTGCCGGCGCACCTCGGGGGGCAGGACCTCGATGAAGGACTGGCCGGCCAGGATGCGGGCGATGTTCTCGTCATCGAAGGTTCGCTCGACGCCGGGCAGCCCGAGGGCGGCGCCGGTGATGACGACGGGTGCGCGGGTCGCGAGGCCGTCGGGCCCCCTCGGCGCCTTCGGCGCGGGAGCCGGGGCCGCCGGAGCAGCCGCGACGGCCGGAGCAGTGCCCATCAGCCGCATCCCCTTCCCGAGGACGTCGGCCATCATCTGGCCGAGCTCACGGATGACGTCATCGGACATCGGTCCGGCCTGCGCCGCCCCGGACGCGCCGGCAGCGCTGCCGGCGCGCGTGGCGATCCCCTGCTCGGGGGGCGCGGCGACGACCGCGGCTGTGGGGGCCGGGGCCCCGAGGCCGAGGCCGGCGGCATACAGGCCGCACAGGGCCTGGTTGAAGGCGGCGGTGTCGGGGATCTTCGGGTGGTTGGTGAACAGGGCGAGCACGTCCTCGTGGCGGGTGCCGAGGACGTCCTCGACGAAGCCCTGCAGCGCCTTCTTCGGCCCGACCTCGACGAAGACCCGGGCACCCTCGGCATAGAGGGTCTCCAGGCCCCTGACGAACTGGACGGGCGAGGCGACCTGCCTGCCGAGGTAGTCGAGCATCGTCGCCGTGTCGGCGGCCGCGGGATAGAGCTCGCCCGTCACGTTGGCGACGGTCGGCACCCGCGGGCCGCGGACGTCCAGCCGGGCGAGGGCGACCTTGAGCGGCTCCGAGGCCGGGGCGACGATCGAGGTGTGGAAGGCATGGCTCACCGGGATCCGGATCGCGGTGATCCCGGCGGCCTGGAAGGTCTGGATGACCCGCTCGACGGCGTCCGTCGCGCCGCCCACGACGGCCTGGTTGAAGCTGTTGATGTTGGCGATGACGACGTAGCCGTCGGCCTCGCCGACGATGCGCTCGATCTCGGGCAGCGGGCCGAAGACCGCGGCCATCGCGCCGTTGTCGGCCATCGAGACCTTGGTCATCTCCCGGCCACGGGCGCTGACCGCCTCGAGCGCCGCCCCGAAGCCGAGCGAGCCGGAGGCGACGAGCGCGCCGTACTCGCCGAGGCTGTGGCCCATGACGAGGTCGGGCTCGATGCCGTATGCCGCGAGGAGCCGGGTCAGTGACAGGTCCGTCGCGAGGACGGCCGGCTGGGTGATCTCGGTCTGCATCAGCTGGGCGTTGAGACGTTCGAGCGTCGCCGCGTCGGTCTGCTCGCTGAAGATGAAGGAGGTCAGCGGGCGCCCGAGCAGCGGGGTCATGATCGTGTCGGCCTCGGCGAAGGTCTCGGCCACGATCGACTCGGAGCGGACGAGCTCGTGGAGCATGTTGACGTACTGCGAGCCCTGGCCCGTGTAGAGGAAGGCCACCTTGGGCGCCGGCCCGCGGCCGACGAACGCGCCCTGTTGGCGGAGCATCTTGAACACGGCGGGGTTGCCGGTCTCGAAGGCCGTGACGAGCTTGCCGAGCTTGCCCGCCAGGTCGCCGGCGTCCGCGAAGTCGACGGCCACCCGGACCGCTGCGCCGCCGAGCGCCGGATCGGGCGCCTCCGGCGCCGGGATCCGCCCGGCCTGGGCATCGACCAGCGCGGCGCGGACCTTGGTCAGCACGTCGGCGTCGCTCGACCCGCCGAGCACGAGGGCGCCGCGCAACGGTGCCTTCCTCGCCAAGGCCTGCGCGCGTGGAGAAGTGGGCACCGGGGCGGAGGCCACGCCGGCACGGGGGATCGCGGCGGAGGCGAGCACCCGTGGCTGCGGCTTGTGCCGACCGGGGACGTACTCCTCGAGGACGACGTGGTAGTTCGTCCCGCCGAAGCCGAAGGCGGACACGCCCGCGCGCCGCACCCCGCTCGGGGCGGCCGGCCAGTCGCGCAGCTCGGTGTTGACGGCGAACGGGCTGGTGTCCCAGTCGACCCCGGGGTTGGGGTTGGCGAAGTTGAGGCTCGGGGCGAGGACCTTCTCGTGCAGCGAGCGGACCATCTTGAACAATCCGGCGGTGCCGGCGGCGGCCTTGAGGTGCCCGATGTTGGACTTGACCGAGCCGAGGGCGACCGAGCGGCGCGCGAGCCCCGCCGACCCGAGGACCTCGGTGAGCGAGGCGAGCTCGGCGGCGTCGCCGACCCGCGTCGAGGTGCCGTGCGCCTCGACGGCCATGATCGTGCCCATGTCCTCACCGGAGTTCTCCCACGCGCGCCGGACGGCCAGCTGCTGTCCGACCGGGTTGGGCGCGGTGATCCCCTTGCCCTTGCCGTCCGAGGAGCCGCCGACGCCGAGGATGACGGCATACACGCGGTCCCCGGCCGCCTCGGCGTCCTCGAGCCGCTTGAGGACGAACAGCGCGGCACCCTCGCCCATGACGAAGCCGTCGGCCCCGGCGTCGAACGGCCGGGTCCCGGTTGCCGAGAGGGCGCCGATCTTGCAGAACTTCACATAGGCGTCGATGCCCATGTTGCGGTCGACGCCACCGGTGACGACGGCGTCGTACTGGTCCTCGACGAGCCCGCGGACGGCGGAGTCGAGCGCGGCGAGACCCGAGGCGCACGCGGCGTCGGTCGTGTAGTTCGGGCCCCGGAAGTCGAAGAGGTTGGCGATCCGGCCGGCCATGACGTTCGACAGCTCGCCGGGCATCGTGTCCTCGGTGATCTCGAACGTGTTGTCGAGGTATGCCGCGCGCGTCTCCTCAACGATCGCCCGCTGCTGCCCGGCCGGCAGGCCGAGCAGGGTGGGGGAGGACTCGAGCCGCTTGATGACCTCCGGCAGCCGGATCCGCATCGAGGACTGGTAGTGCTTCTCGCCGCCGATGGCGTTGCCGAGGACGACGGCGACCCGGTTGCCGTCGATGTCCCAGCCCGGCCAACCGGCGTCGGTGAGGGCCGCCCGCGCCGCCGAGACCGCCCAGCGCTGTCCCTCGTCCATCTGGGCCGCCACCGTCGGCGGGACGGGCAGGCGCCAGGCGATCGGGTTCCACTCGAACTCGCGGACCCACCCGCCGATCGTCGTGTAGGTCTTGTCCCGGGCCGCGTGGTCCGGGTCGTAGTACAGCGCCGGGTCCCACCGCTCGGGCGGCACCTCGCTGATCGAGTACTTCCCGCCCTTGATGTTGGCCCAGAAGGCGTCACCCGTGGGGGCCTCGGGCATGATCGCGGCGATGCCGACGACGGCGATGGGGTGGACGGGGTGAGGGCTCATGGCTTTCCTCGGGTCGGGATGGTGGTGGTGGTAGCTCGTGGTCCTGGGGTGGGAGTGCTGCGGGGCCGACGGCCCGGCCGGTCAGTCGGCGCCGCGGCCGTAGAGGGCGTCGGCGACGGTGTCCATGTCGGCGACGGCACCGGCCTGGGCGGCGAGGATCGCGGCGGTGGGGATGCCCGTGAGGGCGGTCACGCTCGGTGAGCCGGGCTCGGCTGCGCCGGCCACCCACCGGGCGCCGTCGAGGGCGACCTGATGGGCGGACTGGCGGGCGAAGACCCGGGCCATTGCGGCGAGGGTCGATGCGCCGAACCGGGACGGGGCCTTCTCGTGCCCGGTGCCGTCGGCGGTGGCGGCCGCCTTCTCGGCGAAGATCGCCGCCGTCTCGGTGAGTGCGACGAGCTCGCCGAGCCGGAACAGGATGTGCTGGTTGCGGGTGAGCCGCCCGATCCGGGCCGCCTCCAGGACGATCCCGAGCGTCCGGGCGGCGAGCGCGGCGACGCCGGCCCCGACCTCGGGGCGGCGCTGGTGCGTCCCGGCGAGCCGGTCGGCGAGGTCGGCGTAGTAGCGGCCCTGGGTCTTGAGGTGCTGCTGCCACCGGTCCCGGGCGATCGTCATCTCGAGGATCTCCGAGGTGCCCTCGTAGATCGTCGTGATCCGCACGTCCCGCTTGATCTTCTCGACAACGTAGGGGCGGGTGTAGCCGTAGCCGCCGTGGGCCTGGATCGCCGCCTCGGCCGCGGCGTTCCCGGCCTCGGAGGCCATCAGCTTGGCGATGGCGCCCTCGGTGTTGAGCGCGCCGTCGGCGCCCTCGCCCGCGTCGAGCCGCGCGGCGGTGTACTCGATGAAGGCACGGGAGGCCTCGAGCCGGATCGCGTGGGGCACGATGAGCTTGTGGGTGTAGCCCTGCTTCTCGGACAGCGGCCCGCCACCCTGCTCGCGGTTGACGCTGTAGTCGATGGCACGATCGAGGGCCGCCCAGCCCGCGCCGAGGCCGAAGGCGGCGACCATGACCCGGGTGTAGCCGAAGACCTGCTGGGCCTGGACCAGGCCCTTGCCCTCGACGCCGCCGACGAGGTGGTCGGCGGGGACCTCGACGTCGTCGAGGAAGAGCGCCGCGGTGTTCGACAGCCGGATGCCGTGCTTGTCCTCCGGGGGTGCAGCCGTGAACCCCTCGGCGCCCTTCGGGACGACGAACCAGGACGGTCCGGCCTCGGTGGCGGCGAGGATCGTCGTGTAGTCGGCGATGGAGCCGTTCGAGATCCACTGCTTGCGGCCGGTGATCCGGTATGCCGTGACCTCGCCGTCCTCGTTCGTCACCGGGACCGCCACGGTCGTCAGCGCGCCCAGATCGGAGCCCGCCTCGGGCTCGGTCGCGCCGTAGGCGTAGACGACGCCCTTCTCCGCGATCTCGCCCAGCCAGGCGGCCCGCTGCTCCTCGGTCGCCCCGACGACGATGGGGTCGGAACCGAGGAAGGTCGCGAAGACCGCCGTGGCCAGCCCCAGGTCGCGCCGGGCCATGACCTCGCAGACCCGATAGGAGTCGAAGGCCCCCCCGTCCATGCCCCCGTAGGCCTCGGGGATGAAGACGAGCTGGACGCCGAGGGTGTCCGGGTCCGACATGTCCCGGACGATGTCCTCGGGGCAGACGTCCTCGTGGTCGAGCTCGAGCTGGCGCTCCGGGCTCAGGGCCTCGGCGACGAAGTCGTCGAGCGCCTCGAGCATCATCGTCAGGCTGCCGAGGTCGAGCCCGGCGCCTCCGATGTGCGCGGCTGAGGGGGCGGTGGTCGGGTCGGTCATGGTGCTCTCGCTCGGGTCGTCGTGGCGGGGGTCGGTGATCAGGCCGGGGTGGTGGCCGACGGGCCGGTCGTCGGGGTGGGGCCGGTGGGCTCGGGCCGCACGGCACGCAGGAGCAGCTCGGACAGCTCGGTGACCCGCGCCGCGGGCGCCCCGGAGCCCTCGGGGCGCAGCGTCGCGACGCCGTCGCCGAGCATCGTGATGCAGAAGGGGCAGGCGGCCGCGATCGTGCCGGCGCCGGTCTCGAGGGCCTCGGCCGTGCGGGCCTCGTTGATCCGGGTGCCGATCGTCTCGTCCATGAACATCCGGGCTCCGCCGGCACCGCAGCAGAAGGACCGTTCCTGGGAGCGCGGCATCTCGGTCAGGGTGAGCCCGGGCACGGCGCCGAGGATCTCGCGCGGCGGCGAGAAGACCCGGTTGTGCCGGCCGAGGTAGCAGGGGTCGTGGTAGGTCACCGTCTCGGCGACCTCGGCGACGGGCGTGAGACGCCCCTCTGCGACGAGCCGGGCCAGCAGGACCGAGTGGTGGATCACCTCGTAGTGGCCGCCGAGCTGGGGGTACTCGTTGGCCAGCGTGTTGAAGCAGTGCGGGCAGGTCGCGACGATCTTGCGGGCCCCCACGCCGTTGAGGGTCTCGACGTTCTGCTGGGCGAGCATCTGGAAGAGGAACTCGTTGCCCATCCGCCGAGCCGGGTCTCCGGAGCAGGTCTCCATCCCGCCGAGCACCATGAACTCGACACCGGCCTCGTGCAGCAGCGTCGCGACCGACCGGGTGGTCCGCTGCGCGACGTCGTCGAGCGCGCCGGCGCAGCCGACCCAGAAGAGGTACTCGACGTCGTCGGGGACCGTCTCGCCGCCGTCCTCTCCGACGACCCGGACCGGGAAGTCGAGGGACTCGGCCCACTCCATCCGCATCGAGGACCCGCGTCCCCACGGGTCGCCGGCGTGCTCGAGGTTGGTGAGCATGACGCCGGCCTCCTCGGGGAAGGCGGCCTCCATGAGGACCTGGTGTCGGCGCATGTCGACGATGTGGTCGACGTGCTCGATGTCGACGGGGCACTGCTCGACGCATGCGCCGCACGTCGTGCACGCCCAGAGGACGTCGGCGTCGATGACCGCGTCGGGGCCGGTCGGGGTGTAGGCGTCGAGTGGCGCGTCCGCGGCATACCCGGTGGATCCGACGAGCGGCACGTCGGCGAGCGGACCGCCGGAGTCACCCTCGGCCGCCAGGAGGTAGGGCGCCTTGGCGAGGGCGTGGTCGCGCAGGCTCATCATGAGGACCTTGGGCGAGAGGGGCTTGCCGGTGTTCCACGCCGGGCACTGGCTCTGGCACCGGCCGCACTCGGTGCAGGTGCCGAAGTCGAGCAGCCCCTTCCAGGTGAAGTCCTCGATCTTGCCGACGCCCATGAGGTCGTCCTCGCCGGGGTCCTCGAAGTCGACCTCGGTGCCACCGGAGTAGATCGGCAGCAGCGCGCCGAGGGCCTGGGGGCGGCGCGCGAGGGCGACGTTGGGGATCGAGAAGAGGATGTGGAGGTGCTTGCTGTAGGTGACGAACACGGTGAAGCCGAGCAGCACGGCGAGGCCGACGAGCAGGGCGACCGTCTCGATGATCTCGTTCGTGTCGCGCCCGAGCGGCTCGAGGAGCGAGGCGACCCACTGGGAGACGAACGCCCCGCGCAGGAACCGCATGTGCGTCGTCGTGTTGACCTCCTGGGCGTTGATCTGCGCGCCCCGGGTCAGCAGCAGCGTCCACACGACGTTGGCGATCATGACGAGGGTGAACCACGCCGCACCGAGGTGGGAGCCGAAGAACCGGGAGCCGCGTCCTCCGGACGCCGGTGCCTCACGGATCCGGATGGCGACGAAGGCGAGGACGGCCGCGAGGCACAGGAGGGCGAAGAGGTCCTCGACGAAACCGAGGACGGGCCAGTTGCCGACCACGGGGATCTGGAAGGTCGGGTCGAACAGCGAGCCGAACGCCTCGAGGATCGTCAGGAGGAGGACGCAGAAGCCCCAGAAGACCGCGGCATGCGCGGCGCCCGGCGCCGTCCAGCGCAGGAGCCGCCGCTGGCCGGCCACCTCGGCGAGCTCGGCCCGCAGGGTCGGGCCGAGGCGGCCACGACGTCCCGGCTCGACCGGCTGGCCGGTGCTCCCGAGCCGGTACAGGAAGAAGAGTCGGCGCCCGGCGATGCCGAGCAACGCGACCGTCATCAACACCCCGAGGACGAGTCGGACGACCATTCCTACCTCCCAGGGGACGGTCGGGTATCCCGCGCCCCACGGTGCGGGGCCGGTCAGAGGTGCGGCGAGTCACCCCTTGCGCTGGCGCACCTCGGCGGTGAGGGCTGGCAGCACGGTGTGCAGGTCCCCGACGACCCCGAGGTCGGCGATCGCGAAGATCGGGGCCTTGGAGTCCTTGTTGACGGCGACGATGGTCTTGCTGGACTGCATCCCGGCGCGGTGCTGGATGGCGCCGGAGATGCCGGCCGCGACGTAGAGCTGCGGCGCGATGGTCTTGCCGGTCTGGCCGACCTGGAGCTCGTGGGGGGCCCACCCGGCGTCGGTGACGGTGCGCGAGGCACCGACCGCGGCACCGAGCGCGTCGGCGAGCTCCTCGACGACGGCGAAGCCCTCCGGGGACCCGACCCCGCGTCCGCCCGCGACGACGAACGCCGAGTCGATCAGCTCGGGGCGCCCGGTGCCGGACCTCGGGGCGGACTCGGTGATCCGGGCCGTCTTCGCCTCGTCCGAGAACGTCACGTCGACGGTCTCGACGGTCGGGGTCGTGGCGGCGGCCTCGGCGCCGATGGCATTGGGCCGAATCGTCAGGACCGCCGGACCGCGAAGAACCTTCGTCCGGGCGAGGAAGCGGCCGGACACGACGTTCTGGGTGGCGACGACGGACCCATCCTCCGCCGCCACGTCGACGGCGTCGGTGACGATGCCCGCGTCGAGGCGGACGGCGACCCTGGCGGCCACGTCCTTACCCTCGGGTCCGGAGCTGACGAGGACGGCCACGGGGGAGACCCGACCGGCGAGCTCGACGAGGGCCTCGGCCTTGGGCAGGGAGAGGAACTCGGTCGCCTCGGCTGCGGGGACGGCATACACCTTGCTCGCGCCGTACTCGCCGAGGGCCGCGACGACGTCGTCGGTGGCGTCGCCGAAGACGACGGCGCTCGGCTCACCCAGGCGGCGGGCCGCGGTGAGCAGCTCGAACGCGGTCTTGCGTACCCCCGAGCCGCTGGTCTCGGCGAGGACGAGGACTTCAGTCATGGACCTGTCTCCTTCGGGGTCTCAGATGAATCCGCGCCCGGCGAGGAACTGCGCGACCTGCACGGCCGCCTCGCCCTCGTCGACGACGACGGTGCCGGCCGCGCGCGGCGGGGTGGGGGCGATATCGAGGACGCTCACGGCGGAGGCCGCGAGCCCGACGCGGGCCGCGTCGACACCGAGGTCGGCGAGGGTGAGGGTCTGGATCGGCTTCTTCTTCGCAGCCATGATCGACTTGAACGCGGGGTAGCGGGCCTCTCCGGCCTGGTCGGTGACCGAGACGATCGCCGGGAGCGCGACGCTGACCCGCTCGCTCGCGGTGTCGGAGTCGCGACGGATGGTCACGGTGCCTCCGTCGACGGAGATCTCGCCGGCGAAGGTCGCCTGCGCGACGCCGAGCCGGTCGGCGACCATCGACGGGACCACGGACATCTCCGCGTCGGTCGAGGCCATGCCGCTGAGGACGAGGTCGGCGCCGACCCGGCGCAGTGCCTCCGCGAGGACGAGCGAGGTGGCGAGGGCGTCCGAGCCGTGGACGGCGTCGTCGACCACGTGGACGGCCGAGTCGCCGCCGATGGCGAGGGCCTTGCGGAGGGCGTCGACGGCCTTGGGTGGGCCCACCGTCACGTGGACGACCTCGTCGGCGACGCCGGACTCGGCAAGCCGGACCGCCTGCTCGACCGCGTACTCGTCGAGCTCGGAGAGCCGGCCCTCGACGCCGGAGCGGTCGAGGGTGAGATCGGGGCCGAACGACCACGTCGCTGTGGGTTCGGGGACGTACTTGACGAGCACTGCGATCTTCATCGCTGCCCTCCTGCCTGGGCGGACCGTTCTGGATCGAGCCTGCCCGTGCGGTAACGCCAACGCCAACTCGTACTGGCCAGTACGGCCCTATTGGGTCCAACGTCACGTTGGTGGACGAGGCAACCAAACCGCCTCCGGTGCGCGGATCGCGAGGCCGAGCTCGCGACCGGCCCCGGCTCGTCGGCATACCGGCGGCGTCGCGTCTCGCCCGAGGGGCACCGATCTGACAGGGTGAACCTCATGGAGAGGCCGTCCACATGAGTGGCATCCGCGTGTGGGTCGACGGGCACCTCGTCGAGCCCGACGCGCCGTCGGTGCGCGCCGTCGACCACGGCGTGACGGTCGGTGACGGGGGGTTCGAGACGGCGAAGGTCGTCGACGGCGAGGTCTTCGCGATGACCCGCCATCTGCTGCGGATGGACCGCACCCTGGCCGGGCTCGGCCTGCCACACGCCGACCACGACGTCATCCGGGCCGGCGCCAAGGCGGTGTTGGCCGCCGGCGAGACGATCCCGTTCGGCCGGCTGCGCTGGACCGTCACCGGGGGAGCGGGACCGCTCGGCTCGGACCGGACCGGGGCGCCGCTCACCTACATCGTCATGGCCGGGCTCCAGCCCGAGCCGCCGCCGGGGGGCGGTGTCGTCACCGTCCCCTGGACCCGGAACGAGCGCTCGGCGACGGCCGGCCTGAAGACGACCTCCTATGCGGACAACGTCGTCGCCCTCGCGCACGCCAAGGAGCGCGGGGCGGTCGAGGCGATCCTCGGCAACACGCGCGGCGAGCTGTGCGAGGGCACCGGGAGCAACATCTTCGTCGTCGTCGACGGCGCCCTGCTGACCCCGCCGTTGGCCAGCGGCTGTCTCGCGGGGATCACCCGGGACCTTGCCATCGAGTGGTGCACCGGGGCCGGCATCGAGGTCCGCGAGGAGCCGCTGCCGCTCGAGGTCCTCACCACGTGCGACGAGGTGTTCCTCACCAGCTCGACCCGAGACGTGTATGCCGTCGGCTCGGTCGACGGCCGCGCCCTGCCGGTCCCCGGGCCGGTCACCGCGGCGGCCGCCGCCGTATTCGCCGCGCGGGCGGCCGAGGGGATGGATCCGTGACCCGAGAGGGGGAGCGGCGGCCCAGGGCCGAGGATGACAAGCACCACCTCTTCGTCGAGTCCGACGAGGACGACTGGGCCTGGCGTCGGCGGATCCGGTCCAGCCCGACCCTCGCACTGCCGTACCGGATCGGCGTGCTCGTCGTCGGCCTCGCCATCACGATCGGCGGGCTCTTCCTCGTGCCGCTGCCGGGACCGGGGTGGCTCATCGTCTTCTTCGGCGTCGCGGTGCTGGCCTCGGAGTTCGAGCCGGCCCAGCGGCTGCTCGACTGGGGCAAGGGCATCCTGCGTCGCTGGAACGAGGGGGTGCAGGCCCAGCCGTGGTGGGGGCAGGGCCTCATCGGGATCGTGACGGCCGCCGTCGTGCTCGCCGTCATCTGGGCGGTCTTCAAGGTGGGCGGCCTGCCCGGGTTCCTCCCCGACCCGGTGGCGACCTGGCTGCACACCCACTTCGCCCTCTGATCCCCCTGCACCGGCCCCTGACCCCCGGGCCCCGCCACCGCCCCGCCCGACCCCTGCACGAACCTCTGCTAGCAGAGGTTGCTGCCGGACGGGGGTGTTGCACCACACCCTCCCGGCAGCAACCTGTCCGTCGGTCCCGTGCCGCGATGGCGGGCCGGGCCGGGGCGGCGGATTTCGTGCCGGTCGGCGCGCCCGGTATCCTCGGTCCGCCCGCCGGGGAGATCCCTGGCGGCCCGGACGTGTAGCTCAGTTGGTTAGAGCGTTCGCTTCACACGCGAGAGGCCGGGGGTTCGAGTCCCTCCACGTCCACCGGTGCTCCGCGCCGCAACCACAGCCCGGTGACGGTGTGGACGAGCCCGAGCAGGCGCTCCGCGGCCTCCATGCCGAATGCTGCGAAGAACTCCGCGACGTAGACGGCCGTCAGCAGGCAGAAGAGCCCGCCCACGGCTCAGATCCCCCTCGCGAAGAAGACCCACAGGCCGAGCACGGAGATGACGGCGAAGGCCACGGACATGCCGGCGTTCGGTCGGGGGTCGTTCCCCTGCATCCGGTTCCAGCCGAGGGCGAACCAGTGGATGCCGTAGGCGGAGAATGCCGGCGAGCGCTCCGGACCCGTACCCGCAGGAGGTCGCAGAACACCGGCCATCGCGGCAATCCGTGCAGTTCAGCGGCCGGGGAACTCCCAGCGGTCCGGGCCCCCACCATGGAGCCGGGTCCGTCATGATGGGCGGCATGAGGCCGACCCACGTCAGCGCGCTTCACACCTTCCCGGTCACGGGTGAGCCGGGCCTGGACCACGACGGCGTCGTGGTGGAGGCCGACGGTCTGGCCGGGGACCGGCGCAAGAAGGCCGCCGTCTCCCTCGTCGGCAACGACTCGCCGTCGACCCGGTCCAACGTCGTCCTCGACATCCCGTCGGCCGAGGTCGAGACGCTCGTCGGGTCGGTCGTGCGGATCGGTGACGTCCTCCTGGCCGTGGAGCGCCCGGCCGGCTCGTGCCCGGGGGTGTACGCAGCCGTCGGTGAGGTAGGAGTGATCCGCATCGGGGACCCGGTGCTGGTCCAGGAGGCGAGCGAGGTTCACCCCGCAGACGGGTGAGGTTCACCCTCCTCCCAGGCCACGGCATAGAGTCGAGGTGGCGGACCACCGAGGCGAGAGGTGAGGGGACAGGTGCAGACGGACGGCGTGGCGCGGCTGGTGCAGAGCTATCACGCCATCCCGCGTGGGGAGCGGGTCCGCCTCGCGAAGCGGACCTCGAACCTCTTCCGGTCGCGGGACCGGTCCAGCGTGCCCGGTCTCGACGTCTCCGGCCTGACCGGGGTGCTGTCCGTCGACCGGGAGGCGCGCACCGCCGACGTCGCCGGCATGTGCACGTACGAGGACCTCGTGGCCGCCACGCTGCCGCACGGCCTCACCCCCCTCGTCGTCCCTCAGCTGAAGACGATCACCCTCGGCGGCGCGGTGACCGGGCTCGGGATCGAGTCGACCTCCTGGCGCAACGGCCTGCCGCACGAGTCGGTCCTCGAGATGGACATCCTCACCGGCGCGGGCGAGGTCGTCACGGCTCGGCCGACGGGGGAGCACGCCGACCTCTACCGCGGCTTCCCGAACTCCTACGGCTCGCTCGGCTATGCCACCCGGCTGCGGATCGAGCTCGAGCCCGTCCAGCGCGCCGTCGCGCTCCGGCACGTCCGGTTCCACCGGCTCGAGGCTCTCGTCGGCGCCATCGGCGAGATCGTCGAGGGCGGCCGGTATGCCGGCGAGTCCGTCGACTACGTCGACGGCGTCGTCTTCACCGAGACCGAGTGCTACCTCACCCTGGGCCGTCGGACCGACGAGGCCGGCCCGACGAGTGACTACACCGGCCAGGACATCTACTACCGCTCGATCCAGCACGACGGGGTGACCCCGCGCCGGGACCTGCTGACGATCCACGACTACCTGTGGCGCTGGGACACCGACTGGTTCTGGTGCTCCCGGGCCTTCGGCGCCCAGAACCCCCGGGTGCGCCGGTTCTGGCCGCGGCGGCTGCGGCGCAGCAGCGTCTACTGGAAGCTCATCGCCCTCGACGCCCGCTTCCACGTCGGTGACCGGCTCGAGGCCCGCCAGGGGCGCCCGCCGCGAGAGCGGGTGATCCAGGACGTCGAGATCCCGCTGGACCGGACAGCCGAGTTCGTCCGCTGGTTCCTCGAGTCGGTCCCCATCGAGCCGGTGTGGCTCTGCCCGCTGCGCCTGCGCGAGGAGCCGGGTGCCCTCGCCGACCCCGGCGAGGACCGGCCCTGGACCCTCTATCCGCTGCGCAGCGGAGAGACCTACGTCAACGTCGGCTTCTGGTCCACCGTCCCGATCACCCCCGGCACCCGGGAGGGCGCGACGAACCGGCTCATCGAGGAGCGCGTCACCTCGGTCGGTGGCCACAAGTCGCTCTACTCCGACTCCTTCTACGATGAGGTCGAGTTCGCGGGGCTCTACGGCGGAGCCGAGTACACCAAGCTCAAGGATCGCTACGACCCCGACGACCGACTCCTCGACCTCTATTCCAAGGCGGTGAAGCGCGCATGACCACTCTCGATGACCGCTCGACGGCCAGCCGGCCGACGACGAGCTCGTCCACCCCGGGCGCCCAGGGAACGATGACGATCGCCCAGGTCGTCGAGGCCGTGACCCAGGCCCCGCTGCCGGTGCGGTTGACGGCATACGACGGCTCGGCCACCGGCGCGGTCGAGGCGCCGCTCTCGGTCCACGTGGCCACTCCCCGCGGCCTCGCCTTCATCGCCACCGCGCCCGGCGACCTCGGCCTGGCGCGCGCGTACGTCTCCGGCGACCTGCACGTCGAGGGTGTGCACCCCGGCAACCCCTATGACGCGCTCGTCGCGCTCGGCAACCTCTCCTTCCGCCGCCCGTCGGCCCGCACGGCCATCGACATCGCCCGGGCTCTCGGCCGCACCGGCCTCACCCCGCCGCCCCCGCCGCCGCAGGAGACCATGCCCCGGTGGCGCCGGGTCGCCGAGGGACTGCGCCACTCCAAGGGCCGCGACGCCGACGCCATCCATCACCACTACGACGTGTCCAACCGGTTCTACGAGCTCGTCCTCGGGCCCTCGATGACGTACACGTGCGCGGCATACCCGCAGGCGTCGGCGACGCTCGAGGAGGCCCAGGAGAACAAGTACCGGCTCGTCTTCGACAAGCTCGCCCTCTCGGCCGGCTACCGGTTGCTCGACATCGGCTGCGGGTGGGGCGGCATGGTCCGGTATGCCGCGCGCCGCGGCGTCAAGGCCCTCGGGGTCACCCTGTCCGAGCAGCAGGCCGAGTGGGCGCAGAAGGCGATCCGCGACGAGGGTCTCGCCGACCTCGCGGAGGTCCGCCACGCCGACTACCGCGACCTTGCCGAGGGCGGCTTCGATGCGGTGTCCTCCATCGGGCTGACCGAGCACATCGGGGTCGCGAACTACCCCGCCTACTTCGCGTGGATGCGCGACAAGCTGCGCGACGGCGGCCTGTTGCTCAACCACTGCATCACCCGGCCCGACAACCGGCCGCAGAACACCGGAGCGTTCATCGACCGCTACGTCTTCCCGGACGGCGAGCTGACCGGCTCGGGACGGATCATCACCGAGATCCAGGACGTCGGGCTCGAGGTCATGCACGAGGAGAACCTCCGCGAGCACTACGCCCTCACCCTGGGTGAGTGGTGCGTCAACCTCGAGGAGAACTGGGACGAGGCGGTCGCCGAGGTCGGCGAGGGAACCGCGCGGGTGTGGGGCCTGTACATGGCGGGGTCGCGCCTCGGCTTCGAGCGCAACGAGATCCAGCTGCACCAGGTCCTCGCGGTCAAGCCGCACCCCGATGGCCGCTCCGGCCTCCAGCTGCGGCCCTGGTGGGCCGCCTAGGGACCCGCGTGCCTGCACGCCCGCCGGCCGACGTCAGGCGAGGGCGGAGGCGAGGCCACCCCAGATGAGGGCGGTGAGGCCGGCGCCGAGGGACTCCCGCGACGGCCGCGCCTCCGGCTCGGCCGCGAGCCACTCGTCGGCCACGGCCCGGACCATGCCGACGACGGCGTGCCCCCAGGTCAGAGCCGGCGCCGGGTCGGCGCCACGCTCGGTCAGGGCACCCTCGATGACGGCCCCGATCTGGTCGGCCACCCGGCGAGAGATGTCCGCCGCCGCGGTGCTGCGGACCTGCACCCGGCCGCCGGCGAGCAGCGGCGCGGTGACGACGAAGCGATAGACCTCCGGGTCGCGCTCGACGAGCCGCAGGTAGGCGTCGACCGCGGCGGCGAGGACGCTGCGCGGGTCACCGGCGTATGCCGCGGCCCCGGCGGCCGCCTCCGCCTCGCCACCGAGGGCCTGGCGGACGTCGCGGAGGATGAGCTCGTCGACCCGGGCCGCCACGGCCTCGTACAGCCCGGCCCGGTCGGTGAAGTGCCGGTAGTAGACGGTCTTCGACGTTGCGGCGGTCGTCGCGATCTCGTCCATCCCCACCCCGGCCCCGTGCCGCCGGATGGCTCGCAGCGCGGCGTCGACGAGCTCGCGCCGCCGACTGGCCCGATGCCCCTGCCACCGCGCGGTCCGCCCGTCGACGCCGGCCGGCGCACCGCCGGCGAGGACGCCGAGAGCGTCGGGGTCGGCCGGCGGCGAGGGCCGACGCGGAGGACGCGAGGGAGCCACGACGCCCGACGGTAGCAGGTACGTGCAGTACCTGCTACCGTCCGTACCGGGTATCTGCCGCCGACGTCAGGAGCATCTCGTGGCCGCCACCACCCCCCGCCGCGCCGCCGTTCTCGGTGGCAACCGCATCCCGTTCGCCCGCCAGTTCGGTCCCTATGCCGAGGCCTCGAACCAGGACATGCTCACCGCCACGCTCGAGGGTCTGGTCGCCCGGTTCGGGCTGGCCGGCGAGCGGCTCGGCGAGGTCGCCGCCGGGGCCGTCATCAAGCACAGCCGCGACTTCAACCTGGCCCGGGAGTCCGTCCTCGGCTCCTCGCTCAGCCCGCACACGCCCGCCTACGACGTCCAGCAGGCGTGCGGGACGGGCCTCGAGGCGGCGGTGCTCGTCGCCAACAAGATCGCCCTGGGCCAGGTCGAGTCCGGCGTGGCCGGCGGTGCCGACACCGCGTCCGACGCCCCGATCACGGTGACCGAGCCGATGCGCCGCACCCTGCTGCGCGCGAACCGGGGCAGGACCCTGCACCAGAAGCTCGGCGCCTTCACCGGCGTCCGCCCCGGCCACATCGGCGTCGAGACGCCGCAGGCCTCGGAGCCGCGCACCGGGCTGTCGATGGGCGAGCACATGGCCCAGACGGCGAAGCGGTGGAACATCTCCCGCGAGGCCCAGGACGAGGTCGCGCTGCGCAGCCATCAGCGGCTCGCCGCGGCATACGAGGCGGGCTTCTTCGACGACCTCATGACGCCCTACCTCGGGCTCACCCGCGACCAGAACCTGCGTCCCGACTCGACGATGGACAAGCTCGCCTCGCTCAAGCCGGTCTTCGGCAGGGGCGAGGGGGCCACGATGACGGCCGGCAACTCGACCCCCCTGTCCGACGGCGCCTCGGCCGTCCTCCTCGGCAGCCAGGAGTGGGCCGACGAGCACGGGATCGAGCCGCTCGCGTGGTTCGTCGACGCCGAGACCGCGGCGGTCGACTACGTCACCGGCCACGAGGGGCTGCTCATGGCGCCGGTCTACGCCGTGCCCCGGCTCCTGGCCCGTCAGGGCCTCACCCTCGCCGACTTCGACGTCGTGGAGATCCACGAGGCGTTCGCGGCGACGGTGGTCACGACGCTCGCGGCCTGGCAGGACGAGGAGTTCTGCCGGGACCGGCTCGGCCTCGACGGCCCCCTCGGCACGGTCGACAGCGACCGGCTCAACATCCACGGCTCCTCCCTCGCGGCGGGGCACCCGTTCGCCGCGACCGGTGGCCGGATCGTCGCGACACTCGCCAAGATCCTGCACGAGCGGGGCCCCGGCTCGCGCGGGCTGGTCTCGATCTGTGCGGCGGGCGGCCAGGGTGTCGTGGCCATCCTCGAGGGGGCCTGAGATGCCGAAGGACGTCTATGGCGGCCTCGTCCACAGTGGCCTCGGCGCGCGGGTCGCGTCCGCCCTCGGCCTGCCCCGGCCCGAGCGGCTGCGCCGGTATGCCGCGGACGCCCCGCTCATCGACGGCCCCGTCGTCATCGGCGGCCACGGCTCGACGCCGGCGCTCACGGCGCTGCGTGACGGCCTCGCGGCACGGGGGGTGGAGCTCGTCGAGGAGCCGCCCGCGGACGGCAGGCTCGCCGGGGTCGTTGCCGACCTCACCGAGGCGCGGAACCCGGCCGACCTTGAGTCCCTTCGCGCGACGGTCGCCCCGGTGCTGCGGCGGCTCGGCCCCAGCGCCCGCGTCGTCGTCATCGGCCGCACCCCCGCGTTGGCGGCCGACCCCGCACAGCGGGCGGCCCGCCGGGCGCTCGAGGGGGTCACCCGCTCGGTCGGCAAGGAGCTGCGCCGCGGCGGCACCGCCAACCTCGTCCTCGTCGACGACGGCGCCGAGGCCGAGGCGGAGGGAACCGTCGAGTTCCTGCTGTCCGGCCGCTCGGCATTCGTCTCCGGTCAGGTGGTCCACGTCGGTGCCGCCGCCCACGAGGCCCCCGGCGATGTCGACCCAACTCGACCGCTCGCCGGCAAGGTCGCCGTCGTCACCGGCGCGGCTCGCGGGATCGGAGCGGCGATCGCCCGCAGCCTGGCCCGTGACGGCGCCACGCTCGTGTGCGTCGACATGCCCGCGGCTGGTGCCGGCCTCGCCGCCGTCGCCAACGAGGTCGGTGGCACGGCGCTGCAGCTCGACGTGACCGCCCCCGACGCCGGGGCGCGGATCGTCGAGCACTCCTGGGCGCGGCACCACGGCCTCGACATCGTCGTCCACAACGCGGGGATCACCCGCGACAAGCTCCTCGCCAACATGGCCGAGGACCGCTGGGCGAGCGTCATCGACGTCAACCTCGGCTCCATCCTCGCGATGAACGAGTCGATCCTCGCCGAGGGTGGGCTGCGCGACGGCGGCCACGTCGTTCTCGTGTCGTCGATCGCCGGGATCGCCGGCAACCGGGGCCAGACGAACTACGCGGCGTCCAAGGCCGGGGTGATCGGTCTCGTCGACGCCTACGCCGCGGACGCCGACCTGGCCGCCCGCGGCATCACCATCAACGCCGTGGCCCCCGGGTTCATCGAGACCGAGATGACCGCCCGCATCCCGCTCGCCACCCGTGAGGTCGGCCGCCGGCTCAACAGCCTCTCGCAGGGGGGCCTTCCGCTCGACGTCGCCGAGACGATCGCGTTCTTCGGCGCCGACGAGGCCGGCGCGGTGACCGGCAACGTCGTCCGGGTCTGCGGCCAGAGCCTGCTGGGGGCCTGATGGCCGACGCCGACACGGCACCGTCCGTCGAGACGGTGACCTCCCTGCCCGGACTGGCCGGCGTGTTCGCCCGGGCCGTCGTCACCGGCCGTGGCTCGAGCAGCGCCGTCCTGCCCGACCGGGCGCTGCGCATCGAGGGCCTCGCCGTGGAGCGGGAACGCCTCACGGCGTACCAGCGGCTCTGCGGCTTCGACGTGGCCGACGCCCTCCCACCCACGTTCCCGCACGTCCTCGGCTTCCCGCTCCAGGCCTCGCTCATGGCGCGCGGGGACTTCCCGCTCGCGCTGGCGGGCATGGTCCACCTCGAGAACGACATCGTGGTCCACCGCCGCCTCACGGCGGCCGACCCGCTCACCGTCACCGTGCGCGCGGAGAACCTGCGCGCCCACCCCCGGGGGCGGGTCGTCGACCTTGTCACCGAGGTCGACTCGGTGGGGGAGCGGGTGTGGGAGGGCCGCAGTGTCTACCTCAGCCGGGGCACCGGCGACGAGGGCGCCTCACGCGGAACGGCCCCGCCTGAGATGCCGCCCGGTGAGCCGGTGGCCGTCTGGCCCCTGGAGTCGGACCTCGGCCGGGCGTATGCCGCCGTCTCGGGCGACGTCAACCCCATCCACCTGCACCCGCTGACAGCCCGGGTGATGGGGTTCCCGCGGCACATCGTCCACGGCATGTGGACCTACGCCAGGGTTCTGGCGGCCCTCGGTCGCCCGGCCCTCGGCCCGTCCCGCAGCCACGTGTGGTTCACCTCGCCGGTGTTCCTGCCGAGCCGGGTCGCCCTCGTCCGCTCCGATGACGCGCAGGGCAGCGTCGCCGGGCTCCGTTCGATGCGCCACACCGGCCGCTCCCACCTGCTCGTCCGGCTGCTGGCTGCGGGCTGAGGAGCGCCGGGCTCTCCGGTGGCCGGGGCCGGCCGGTCGATCGGCGCTCGATACGGGCGCGACCGCTCCCGCATCGCCCCGATAGGCTTGCCCCCGCCGCGCCGGCCACCGGGGCGGCATACCTTCCGCATCACCGTCACCGAGGAGCATCGGCCATGTCCGCCCAGATCACCGTCCACGTCGCCGGAAGCGAGCGATCGGTGCCGGAGCAGACGACGGCGGCGGACCTGTTCGGTGACGACCGTGCGGTGCTCGTGGCCCGGGTCAACGGCGAGCTGCGCGACCTTGCCCACATCCTCGCCGACGGGGACGTCGTCGAGCCGGTGACCGCGGCGGAGGAGGACGGGCTCTACGTCCTGCGACACAGCGCCGCCCACGTCCTCGCCCAGGCCGTCCAGGAGATCAACCCGGCGGCCCGGCTCGGCATCGGCCCGCCGGTCCGCGACGGCTTCTACTACGACTTCGACGTCGAGATCCCGTTCACCCCCGAGGATCTCAAGGCCCTCGAGAAGGTCATGCAGCGCATCGTCAACGAGGGCCAGACCTTCCACCGCCGCGAGGTCTCCGACGCCGACGCCCTCGCCGAGCTGTCCGACGAGCCGTACAAGTGCGAGCTCATCGGCCTCAAGGGCGGGTCGAGCGAGGACGCCGCCG
This sequence comes from uncultured Actinomycetota bacterium, assembly GCA_963728395.1. GTDB lineage: Bacteria > Actinomycetota > Actinomycetes > Actinomycetales > Dermatophilaceae > CAVSJJ01. The sequence continues at coordinate 515,019 of CAVSJJ010000003.1, read as the reverse complement.
AAGGCGCGAGCGTCGAGGTCGGCGGCGCCCAGCTGACCATCTACGACAACGTGCGGCGCGACGGCTCGCGGGCCTGGGGCGACCTGTGTCGAGGCCCGCACGTGCCATCGACCAAGGTCCTCGGCAACGCGTTCAAGCTCATGCGCAGCGCCGCGGCATACTGGCGCGGCTCGGAGAACAACCCCCAGCTGCAGCGGGTCTACGGGACCGCCTGGGCCTCCAAGGACGACCTCAAGGCCTACCTCGAGCGGCTGGCCGAGGCCGAGCGCCGCGACCACCGGCGGCTCGGCACCGAGCTCGACCTCTACTCCTTCCCCGACGAGCTCGGCTCCGGGCTGCCCGTGTTCCACCCCAAGGGTGGGGTGCTCAAACGGGTCATGGAGGACTACGCCCGGCAGCGGCACATCGAGGAGGGCTTCCTCTACGTCGGCACTCCGCACATCACGAAGGAGGGGCTGTTCCACACCTCCGGGCACCTGCCGTACTACGCCGACACGATGTTCCCGCCGATGGAGCTCGAGGGCAGCGCGTACTACCTCAAGGCGATGAACTGCCCCATGCACAACCTCATCTACCGCTCGCGGGGTCGCAGCTACCGCGACCTGCCGATGCGGCTGTTCGAGTTCGGGTCGGTGTACCGCTACGAGAAGTCCGGCGTCGTCCACGGCCTCACCAGGGTCCGTGGCCTCGAGATGGACGACTCCCACTCCTACGTCACCCCGGAGCAGGCGCCGGACGAGATCAAGCACCTGCTCGGCTTCGTCCTGTCGCTGCTGCGGGACTTCGGGCTCGACGACTTCTACCTCGAGCTGTCGACCCGGGACGAGGACGGGGACAAGAAGGACAAGTTCATCGGGTCCGACGAGCAGTGGGCGGTCGCGACCCAGATCCTCGCCGACGTGGCGGAGGAGTCCGGCCTCGATCTCGTGCCGGACCCGGGCGGCGCGGCGTTCTACGGGCCGAAGATCTCGGTCCAGGCGCGCGACGCGATCGGCCGGACCTGGCAGATGTCGACGATCCAGTACGACTTCAACCAGCCGGCCGGCTTCGGGCTCGAGTACCAGGCCGCCGACGGCTCGCGTCGGCAGCCGGTCATGATCCACTCGGCGAAGTTCGGGTCGATCGAGCGGTTCATGGGCGTGCTCGTCGAGCACTATGCCGGCGCCTTCCCGCCCTGGCTGTCGCCGGTCCAGGTGCTCGGCGTGCCCGTCGCCGACGAGTACAACGACTACCTCCGAGGCGTCCTGGACCAGATGACGGCGGCGGGGGTCCGGGTCGAGCTCGATGCGTCCGACGACCGGTTCCCGAAGAAGATCCGCAATGCGAGCAAGGCGAAGGTGCCGTTCGTCCTCATCGCCGGTGAGGACGACCGCTGCGCCGGTGCGGTGTCGTTCCGCTACCGCGACGGCTCGCAGAAGAACGGCGTCCCGGTGCCCGAGGCGATCGCCGAGGTCGTCACCGCGATCGAGGGCCGCATCCAGGTCTGAGCGCCTCCCGGCTCCGGGGGTGGGACGAGTTCGCTCTCACGGTGCCCGCCAGACGCTCACGTCACAGGCGTACCGCGACACGCCGACGACACGCCAAGCCCGAGAATTCTTTCGAGAATGTCGGCCAAAGCCGTTGCGGCGCAGGCGGATCGAGGAGTAGAACTTACCTACTCGATCACCTCGGTGGTCGAGGGATCGGAAGAAGGACGCTCGTTCATCGCGCGGGGAGACCCGGGCGAGACAGGCCGGTGATGCGGTCGGGGACGAGTGAGAAGTTTCCGTGAGATTCGGAGCATCACGCCGAGTCGCCGAGGCCCGGGAAACTCATACTTTCCCGGGCCTCACCTATTGTCGGTACCCCGTACGGATGGCCGGCAGGCAGCCCGAGTACCCGGGGGATCGCCCGGGCTTCCGGTCGGGTGCTCGCGGGATCGCCCGGGCTTCCGGTCGGGTGCTCGCGGGATCGCCCGGGCTTCCGGTCGGGTGCGCGAGCACCGGGCGGGCCGAGGGGCCGGTGGCGTCCGATCAGGACCGGCCGAAGTCCCCGTTGAGCTGGCTGAGGCGAAGGTGGTTCCCCGACGGGTCGCGGAAGCCCACGTCGATGCCGTACATCTGCTGCTCCGGCTCCCCGATGAACTCGACGCCGCGCCCCGTCATCTCGGCATAGGTCGAGGCCATGTCCTCGGTCGTCAGGAACACCGCGGTGGTGGCGCCCTTGGCCGTGAGGTCGCGGACCGCCGCGGCGGTGTCCTCGTCGAAGACCGGCGCTCCCGGGATGGCCATGAGGACGATGGCGACGTCGTCCTGCCCGGGCGGGCCCACCGTGAGCCACCGGAAGTTGCCCATCTCCGGGACGGTGACGTCCATCTTCACCTCCATCCCGACCTTGTCGGTGTAGAAGGCGAGGGCCTCGTCCTGGTCGAACACCCACAGCTGGGTCGTGGCGATGCGGATCATGATCGCTCCTTGGGTCGGGGCGGTCCCGGGGGACCGATGTCGTGCGACCAGTCCACTCGTCACGACGCGGCGGCGTCTTCTCCAAACGTGCGCACCTGCCGCGCGTAGGCCCGAACGATGCAGGCCGGCACCCGGGCCAGCTCCGCTGCGGGAGGACGGGCCGCCCGGTAGGCGAGCGGGGTGACGCCGTAGCTGCGCTGGAAGCTGGTCGTGAACGAGCCCACGCTGCTCAGCCCGACGCTGTGGCAGATCCGGGCGACCGGGTACTCCGTCCCCCGCAGCAGCGCGGCCGCCCGCTCGAGGCGGCGGGTGAGGAGGTACTGGTGCGGGGACTCGCCGAAGGTCCGGCGGAACTGTCGGCTGAAGTGCGCGGGGGAGAGGTGGGCGACGGCGGCGAGGTCGACCACGGTGAGCGGCTCGGCGTAGTGGGCGTCGACGTGGTCCTTGGCCCGCACGAGGTAGCGGCTGGGCGGGAGCGGCGACACGCCGTCAGTGTGGCACGCCCCCCCGCCGCCGGCTCGCCTGCTGCCCCTAGGCTGGCCGTATGCCGGACCAGCCACCCGCGGACCTCCCGGACACCCCCGTCGGCCCCGAGCCCTCGGTCGAGGACGCGGCCGCCTTCGCCGGCGGGCACGACGGCTTCGAGCGGCTGTGGACCCCGCACCGGCTCGTCTACATCAAGGGCGAACGGCCCTCGGACGACCCCGGCGACGGCTGCCCGTTCTGCGCCGCCCCGACCCGGGAGGACGCCGAGGGCCTCATCGTCCACCGCGGCGACCTGTGCTACGTCGTCATGAACCTCTACCCCTACAACCCCGGCCACGTCCTCGTCTGCCCCTACCGGCACGTCTCGGGCTATGTCGACATGACCGACGAGGAGACCGCCGACTTCACCGCCCTGACCAAGGCCGCCATCGCCGCGCTCACCGCCTCGTCCGCCCCGATGGGCTACAACATCGGGATGAACCAGGGGGCCGTCGCGGGCGCGGGCGTCCAGGCGCATCTGCACCAGCACGTGGTCCCGCGCTGGGGTGGCGACTCGAACTTCCTTCCCGTCATCGGCCAGACCAAGGCCCTGCCGATGCTCATCGAGGACGTGCGCCGTCAGCTCATCGAGTCCTGGCCCGGCTGAGCCGGGACCCGGCACCGCACGCGAGCGGGCGGCATACCGACCCGGTATGCCGCCCGCTCGCGGTTCGCGGATGCCTCAGGACCGGTCGTCGAGGTGGTCCGCGAGAAGGCGGTCCGGCAGCCGCTCGTAGCCACGCAGCTCGCGGCGGAAGGTGCCGGTGCCGTGGGCGAGCGAGCGCAGCGTGATGGCGTAGTCGAGCAGCTCGAGCGAGGGGACGGCCGCCGCGAGGACGCTGCGTCCCTCCTCCTCCTCGGCCGGCTCGGACCCGATGATCTGCCCGCGCCGGGTCCCGATGTCGGTCATGATGGCGCCGAGGTACTCGTCGTCGACGGTGACGTGGACGGTGTCGATCGGCTCGAGCAGCGCCACCGTCTTCGGGGAGGCCATCTCGCGCAGGGCGAGCCCGGCGGCGGTCTGGAACGCGACGTCGCTGCTGTCGACGGAGTGGGCCTTGCCGTCGGTGAGGGTGACCTTGACGTCGACGACGGGCCATCCGGCCAGCAGGCCCTTCTCGAGCTGGGAGTGCACGCCCTTCTCGACGCTCTGGATGAACTGGCGCGGCACCGCGCCGCCGACGACGGTCTCGGCGAACTCGACGCCGGAGCCACGCGGCAGCGGCTCCATCGTCATGTGGACGACGGCGTACTGACCGTGGCCGCCGGACTGCTTGACATGCCGGCCCTGCGCATCGGCCCGCCCGACCGGGGTCTCCTTCATCGCGACCTTGACGGGCACCTGCTCGACATCGACGTTGAACCGCTGCTTGAGTCGGCCGAGGATGAGCTCGAGATGGGCCGGTCCCGTCGTCCACAGGACGGTCTGTGAGGTCTCGCCGTTGTGCTCGATCCGCAGCGACGGGTCCTCGGCCGCGAGCTCGCGGAAGGCCCCGGGCATCTTGTCCTCGTCGGCCCGGGTCTTCGCCGCGACCGCGGCCGGCAGGAGCGCGTCGGGAAGGGCCCACGGCTCGACGAGCAGTGGCTGGTCCGGGTTGGACAGGGAGTCCGAGGTCTGGGCGGTCGCCAGCTTCGTCACGACGACGACCTCGCCGGCGACCGCCTCGGACTTGGTCAGCAGCTCCTCGTCCAAGGGCGCCGCGATCGAGCCCGGCCGCACGTCCTCGTCGTGCGCCGCGTGTCCCTCGCCGGTCGGGACCCCGAGCCGGTCGAGGTGCCCCGACACGTGGACGGGGCGGTCGGCCCGCAGCGTCCCGGAGAAGACCCGGACGAGCGAGAGGTGTCCGACGTAGGCGTCGCTTCGGGTGTGGACCACCTCGGCGACGAGCGGGCCGTCCGGGTCGGCGCTGATCTCGACGACGTCGCCGCCCGAGACGGGCATGACCGACGGCAGGGGGTGCAGGCCGGGGTGGGGGAAGGCGGCCGAGACCAGGTGGAGCAGGACGCTCACCCCCGCGCCGTTCTCGGCCGAGACCGGGATGACGGGGTAGAAGGTGCCGTGCGCGACCGCGGTGAGCAGGTCGGCCTCGAGCGTCGGGTAGTCGAGCTCCTCGCCCTCGAGGTAGCGCTCCATGAGGGTGGAGTCCTCGGACTCCTCGATGATCCCCTCGATGAGGGCCCCGCGGTAGGTCTCGAAGACGTCGGCGTGCTCATCGCCCGTCGACCGGACGCTCTTCTCGCCGCCGTCCGCGTAGTCGTGGATCTCGCCGAGGAGGAGGTCGGCGATCGACGTCACGGCGCCCTCGGCGCCGGCGATCGGCACCCCGAGCGGCTGGACACCGGAGCCGAAGTGCGCCTGGCAGTCCTCGAGGGTGGCCGTGAAGTCGGCGTCCCGCGCGTCGAGCTGGGTGATGACGACGGCTCGCGGCATGCCGACGAGGGCGCACTCGTGCCACAGCGAGCGGGTGGCGGCATCGACGCCGTCCGCGGCCGAGACGACGAAGAGGGCCGCATCGGCGGCCCTCAACCCGGCCCTGACCTCGCCCACGAAGTCGGGGTTGCCCGGCGCATCAAGGAGGGTGAGCACCGTCTCCCCGTTGGCGAGGGTGGCCGCCCGCAGGCCCGGGCTGCGCTCTCCCGGCGCCCGACCGGCTCCGCCGGCTCCGGTGAGGGTCGCGACGACGTGGTCGAACAGCCGGGACTTGCCTGCTCCGCTCGGTCCGACGAGGACGACGTTGCGGAGCGTTTCGACGGCGCTGACTTCGGGGGCCTGGGTGGGGGATGAGCCGGTCATGCCCTAACCATTCCCCCAAGCGGGGCCGTCGCACAACCGGTCGCGCGGCGCGTCAGCGGCGGAGTGGTCCATGCCACGCGAGGCGGCCACTAGGCTGGCCGGGCCATGCTCAACAAATACGCGCGCGCGTTCTTCACGACGGTGTTCACGCCGGTGGCCAGGGCCCTGGTCCGGCTGGGGATCAGTCCCGACGTCGTCACCATCGTCGGCACCCTCGGGGTCTGTGTCGGCGCACTCGGCTTCTACCCCCGGCACGAGTTCCTCGTCGGCACCCTCGTGATCACCGCGTTCGTCTTCTCCGACACCGTCGACGGCGTCATGGCCCGGATGCTGGATCGATCGAGCCGCTGGGGTGCCTATCTGGACTCCACGCTCGACCGGGTCGGCGACGCCGCGATCTTCGGCGGGCTCGTGCTCTGGTATGCCGGTGAGGGCGCCCAGCCGTCGATGGCCGCGCTCGCGCTCACCTGCCTCATCCTCGGCAGCGTCGTGTCCTACGCCAAGGCCCGCGCCGAGGGGCTCGGGATGACGGCCGACGTCGGGATCGCCGAGCGGGCGGACCGGCTCGTCGCGGTCCTCGTGACAACCGGGTTCGTCGGCCTCGGCCTGCCGGAGGTCGTCCTCACCGTCGTGCTCGCCCTCCTCGCCCTCGCCAGCCTCGTCACCATCGTCCAACGGATGCTCACCGTGCGCCGCCAGGCGCTCGAGGCGGCGTGAGCCCGCTTTCTCGCGCCGTGGCCGACGCCGTGACCGTCGGCGGGTTCCGGCTCGGCTGGAGCGCGGTCCGGCGGATCCCGGAGCGGGCGGCATACGCGCTGTTCGACCGGATCGCCGACCTCGTCGTCGCCCGCGGCGGTGCGGCCCGGTTGCGGTCCAACTACGCGATGGTCCGACCCGACCTCAACGAGGCCGCCCTCGACGCCCTCGTCCGGGAGGGGATGCGCGCCTACCTGCGCTACTACTGCGAGGCGTTCCGGCTCCCCGAGCTGTCCGCGGAGGATCTCGCGGCCCGGGTCCGGCTCGAGGGCGACGGGCCCGTTCGCGAGGTCATCGCCGGTGGCGGCTCGGCGGTCTGCTTCCTCGGCCACCTCGGCAACTGGGATCTCGCCGGGGCCTGGGCCGGCGTGCACTGGGCGCCGGTCGTCACGGTCGCGGAGCGGCTGAAACCGGAGGAGATGTTCGCCGCCTTCCTCCGCTTCCGGACCGGCCTCGGGATGACGATCTACCCGCTGACCGGCGGCGGCAACGTCTTCGCCCGGCTCCGCGAGGACGCGAGGCGGCCGGTGCTCATCCCGCTCCTGGCCGACCGGGACCTCACCGCCTCGGGGGTCGAGGTGGAGCTGTGCGGCCATCCGGCCCGGATGGCCGCCGGCCCGGCCGCCATCGCCCTGACCGAGCGGCGGCCGCTGTTCCCCGTGACGATCCGCCACGAGCACCTCGGGCGTGGCTGGGGCATCGTCGTCACCTTCCACGACGAGGTCCGGGCGCCGGTGGGCGGCACCACCCGTGACCGGGTCACCGCGATGACCCAGGGCTGCGCCGACGCCCTCGGCGGCGTCATCCGGGCCCACCCCGAGGACTGGCACATGCTCCAGCGGGTCTTCGTCGCCGACCTCGACCCGGCCCGGATCCCGGCGGGGGAGGCGCCGTGAGGATCGGCATCGTCTGCCCCTACTCCTTCGACGTCCCCGGCGGGGTCCAGTTCCACGTCCGCGACCTGGCCGAGTACCTCATCCGGACCGGTCACGACGTGGCGGTCCTCGCGCCCGCCGACGACGACACCGAGCTGCCGCCCTACCTCCAGTCGTGCGGCCGGGCGGTCCCCGTGCGCTACAACGGCTCGGTCGCCCGGCTCAACTTCGGACCGACGAGCTCGGCGCGGGTGAGCCGGTGGCTCGAGGACGGCGCCTTCGACGTCGTCCATCTCCACGAGCCGGTCACGCCGAGCATCTCGCTGCTCGCCCTGTGGTCGGCGACGGCGCCCGTCGTGGCGACCTTCCACACCTCGAACCTGCGCTCCCGGGCGATGCACGCCGCCAACCCGCTGCTGCGGCCGTCGATCGAGAAGATCCGGGCGCGCATCGCCGTCTCCGAGGATGCTCGGCGCACGGTGCGCAGCCACCTCGGCGGCGATGCCTACATCATCCCCAACGGCGTCGACGTCGGCCGCTTCGCGGAGGCACCGGCCGATCCGCGCTGGGTCGGCGTCCCGGACCGGCCCACGATGGCCTTCCTCGGCCGGATCGACGAGCCGCGCAAGGGGCTGTCGGTGCTCCTCGGCGCCATGCCGGCCATCCTCGATCACCTCCCGGGCGCGCGGCTGCTCGTCGCGGGCCCCGGCGACGTGAAGGACGCGTCCGAGGGCGTCCCGGACCGGGTGCTCGCCGCGACCGAGTTCCTCGGCGGGGTGAGCGACGAGGACAAGGCGGCACTGCTGTCGTCGGTCGATCTCTACGTCGCCCCGCACATCGGTGGCGAGAGCTTCGGGATCGTCCTCGTCGAGGCGATGGCGGCCGGAGCGCCCGTGCTCGCCAGCGACCTCACGGCCTTCGCCAACGTCCTCGACCACGGCGCCGCCGGCGAGCTCTATCCCACCGGGGACTCCCGCGCCCTGGCCGACCGGGCCGTCCGGCTGCTCGGCGACCGGGCCCGGCGCGAGGCGCTGCGGACGTCCGGCGACGCCCGGGCCCGGATCTTCGACTGGTCGGTCGTCGCCGACCGGATCGTCGCGGTGTACGAGACCGTCATCGAGAGCGCGGAGGCGGTACCGGCCGACCTGGTACGCCCCGCCGGACTGTGGGGCCGGCTCCTGCGCGGTGGGCCCCGGGGGAGTGAGACATGACCGACGGCTCCGTCGACGCCGCCGAGGTCGTCGCCATCCTCGTCGCGCTGCTGCTCGGCATCGCCTGGTACCTCTCGTACTCGGCCGCCCGGCTCGACCGGCTCCATGCCAAGGTCGAGGGCGCCCTGTCCGCCCTCGACGCCCAGCTCGTCCGCCGGGCCGAGGCGACCCTCGAGCTCGCCAACAGCGGCGCCCTCGACCCGGCGACCTCGCTGCTGCTGGCGGACGCCGCGACCGAGTCCCTCGAGCGGCAGACCGAGCACGTCGGGGACGACCTGCTCGAGGGACAGCACTTCGCCGGCCGGGAGAGCATCGAGTCCGACCTGACCGAGGCGCTCAACCTCGCGCTGTCCCCCGAGGTGCTCGCCCAGCTCCGCGCCGACGACGAGCTCGGTGCCGCCGGGCTCAGGCGGGTCGAGTCGGCGGCGCTGCGGGTCCAGATGGCACGCCGCTTCCACAACGACGCCGTCCGCGAGGTGCGCCGGGTCCGCACGAAGGTCGTCGTCCGCGCCTTCCGGCTCGCCGGGCACGCCGAGCTGCCCGAGCCGGTCGAGTTCCACGACGAGCTGCCCGCCTCGATGAGACCCTGACGGACCACCCCGGTGACGGACCTACACTGGTATGCCGTACCGGGGGCCGGACGCGCGCACCCCACCACCTGGGGCGGAGCGCGCACCGGAACCCGCGGCATACCGCACCCGATCCTCGAAGGACGACCATGACCGACGCCCAGAACCAGAGTGCCCCGACGACCGGCACGAGCCGGGTCAAGCGGGGCATGGCCGAGATGCTCAAGGGCGGCGTCATCATGGACGTCGTCACGGCGGAGCAGGCCACGATCGCCGAGGACGCCGGTGCCGTCGCCGTCATGGCGCTGGAGCGGGTCCCCGCCGACATCCGGGCCCAGGGCGGGGTCTCGCGGATGTCCGACCCCGACATGATCCAGGGCATCATCGACGCCGTCTCGATCCCCGTCATGGCCAAGGCCCGGATCGGCCATTTCGTCGAGGCCCAGGTCCTGCAGAGCCTCGGCGTCGACTACGTCGACGAGTCCGAGGTGCTGACCCCGGCCGACTACAGCCACCACATCGACAAGTGGGCCTTCACGGTGCCCTTCGTCTGCGGAGCGACCAACCTCGGCGAGGCGCTGCGCCGCATCACCGAGGGCGCGGCGATGATCCGCTCCAAGGGCGAGGCCGGCACGGGCGACGTCTCGAACGCGACGACGCACATGCGGCAGATCCGCGGGGAGATCAACCGGCTGCGCAGCCTCGCGCACGACGAGCTCTACCTCGCGGCGAAGGAGATCGGGGCGCCGTTCGAGCTGGTCAAGGAGGTGGCCGAGCTGGGCAAGCTGCCGGTCGTCCTCTTCACCGCCGGCGGCATCGCCACCCCGGCCGACGCCGCGATGATGATGCAGCTCGGTGCCGAGGGCGTCTTCGTCGGCTCGGGCATCTTCAAGTCCGGCAACCCGGCCCAGCGCGCCGCGGCCATCGTCAAGGCCACGACGTTCTACGACGACCCCGGCGTCATCGCCGAGGTGTCCCGTGGCCTCGGCGAGGCGATGGTCGGGATCAACGTCGACGACATCCCGGTCCCGCACCGGCTCGCCGAGCGCGGCTGGTGACGCGACCCACCATCGGCGTCCTCGCCCTCCAGGGGGACGTGCGCGAGCACATCCGCGCCCTCGAGGGCAGCGGTGCACACGCGACGGCGGTCCGACGCCCCGCCGAGCTGGACGCCGTCGACGGCCTCGTCATCCCCGGTGGCGAGTCGACGACGATGGACAAGCTCGTCCGCGCGTTCGGCCTCCAGGCGCCGCTGCGCACGCGGATCGGGTCGGGGATGCCCGTCTACGGCTCGTGCGCCGGGATGATCATGATCGCCGACCGGATCGCCGACGCCCGGCCGGACCAGGAGACCCTCGGCGGCCTCGACATCACCGTCCGACGCAACGCCTTCGGGCGACAGGTCGACTCCTTCGAGGAGGACATCTCCTTCGAGGGCCTGGGCGCCCCGGTCCGGGCCGTCTTCATCCGGGCGCCGTGGGTCGAGGAGGTCGGCGAGGGCGTCCGGATCCTGGCTCGGGTCGAGCAGGGCCCGGCCGCCGGTAGGATCGTCGCCGTTGCACAGGGCGCCCTGCTGGCGACCTCCTTCCACCCGGAAGTGACCGGTGACCACCGGGTGCACGCCATGTTTGTGAGAATCGTGCAGGACTTCGTGGAGGACAACGGATGAGCGGCCACTCCAAATGGGCGACGACGAAGCACAAGAAGGCGGCGATCGACGCCAAGCGCGGCAAGCTCTTCGCCAAGCTCATCAAGAACATCGAGGTCGCGGCCCGGCAGGGAGGCGGCGACCCCGACGGCAACCCGACGCTCTACGACGCCATCTACAAGGCGAAGAAGTCCTCGGTCCCCAACGACAACATCGACCGCGCCGTCAAGCGCGGCTCCGGGGCCGAGAGCGGGGGTGCGAGCTGGGAGACGATCACCTACGAGGGCTACGCCCCCGGCGGTGTGGCGATCCTCATCGAGTGCCTCACCGACAACCGCAACCGCGCGGCGGCCGAGGTGCGCACCGCGCTGACCCGCAACGGCGGCTCGCTCGCCGACCCGGGCTCGGTGGCCTACCTGTTCAACCGCAAGGGCGTCGTCATCGTCCCCAAGGCCCAGCCGTCGGGTGAGACCGACGAGGACGCCGTGCTCGAGGTCGTCCTCGACGCCGGCGCCGAGGAGGTCAACGACAACGGCGACACCTTCGAGATCCTCTCCGAGGCGACCGACGTCACCGCGGTCCGCACCGCCCTTCAGGAGGCCGGGGTCGACTACGACTCCGCCGAGGCCTCCTGGGTCCCCAGCATGCAGGTGCCGCTCGACCTCGACGGCGCCAAGAGGATGATCCGGGTCATCGAGGCACTCGAGGACTCCGACGACGTCCAGGACGTCTTCGCCAACGGCGACATTCCCGACGAGGTCCTCGCCCAGCTCGACGAGGAGTGACCCGGCGGGTGCCCGGGCCGCGGCATCGGCGTGTTGGTCACCCTCGTGACCGGTCCGGCTGTGTAGCGTTGCCACCCGAACAGGTGTTCGGACCGCTCGCGGGTCTGCCGTGGGCCGACGACGAAGGGACCTCGCTGTCGTGCGCGTCCTCGGAGTGGACCCGGGCCTGACCCGCTGCGGTCTCGGCGTCATCGACGGACGGCCCGGTCGGGCCGCGCTCGTCGCCGTCGGCGTGGTCCGGACCCCGTCCGACGCCGAGCCGGGGGAGCGGCTGGTCTTCCTCGAGTCCGAGCTGGAGGCCTGGCTCGAGCGGTACCGGCCGGAGGTCGTCGCCGTCGAGCGGGTCTTCGCCGACGTCAACGTCGCCTCCGTCATGACGACGGCGCACGCGACGGCCGTCGCGCTCCTCACCGCGACAAGCCGCGGCATCCCCGTCGTCTTCCACACCCCGACCGAGGTCAAGGCCGCGGTGACCGGCAGCGGTCGGGCCGGCAAGGCCCAGGTGACAAGGATGGTGACCCGGATCCTCGGCCTCGAGGTGGCGCCCCGGCCCGCGGACGCCGCCGATGCCCTCGCGCTGGCCGTCTGCCACCTCTGGCGCGGGCAGGCGACGGCCCGGCTCGGCGCCCTCGCGAAGGCGGGTCCGCGGTGATCGCGTCGCTGCGCGGCACGGTCGGCTCGGTCGGCCTGGATCGGGTCGTCCTCGAGGTCGGCGGGGTCGGGATGCTCGTGCACACGACGCCCGCCACCGCGTCGGCCTGCCGGCGCGGTCAGGAGGCGGCCCTGGCGACGAGCCTTGTCGTGCGGGAGGACTCGCTCACCCTCTACGGCTTCGCCGACGACGACGAGCGGGAGCTGTTCGAGACGGTCCAGACGGTCTCGGGCGTCGGGCCGCGGCTCGCCCTGGCCATGCTGGCGGTCATGTCGCCCGATGAGGTCCGTGCCGCGCTCAGCACGGGTGACACCGCCGCGCTCACCAAGGTTCCCGGCGTCGGGAAGAAGAGCGCCGAGCGTCTCGTTCTCGAGCTGCGGGACAAGGTCGGCACGCTGGCGGCCGCCCCGGGTCCGCGTCCGGCAGGTGCCGGGTCCCCGGGGCCCTGGCGCGACCAGGTCGCCGAGGCGCTCGTCGGTCTCGGCTACAGCGCCCGCCAGGCCGACGAGGCGGTCGCGGCGGTCGCCCCCTCCGCCGGGGACGACGCCGACGTCGCCACCCTGCTCCGGCTCGCCCTGCGGGAGCTGGCCCGGTGAGCGGCGAGGACCGGCGGTTCCGCTCCGAGGTGCGCGAGGCCGACGGCTGGGAGGGGCCTTTCGAGGATGAGGAGGAGGGGTCCCTCGATGCGACGGCACGGATCGTCGACGCCGGTGGGACCGACGACGACCGCACCGTCGAGGCGGCCCTGCGGCCGCGGCGGCTCGCCGAATTCCCGGGTCAGCCACGGGTGCGTGACCAGCTCGACCTCGTCCTCCAGGCGGCACGACGGCGCGGGGGCGTGCCCGACCACCTCCTCCTGTCCGGACCGCCTGGTCTCGGCAAGACGACACTCGCGATGATCGTCGCGGCGGAGCTCGAGCGCCCGATCCGGGTGACGAGCGGCCCGGCGATCCAGCACGCGGGGGACCTCGCCGCGGTCCTGTCCTCGCTCGACGAGGGCGAGGTCCTCTTCCTCGACGAGATCCACCGGATGTCCCGCTCGGCCGAGGAGATGCTCTACCTCGCCATGGAGGACTTCCGGGTCGACGTCATCGTCGGCAAGGGTCCCGGCGCCACCGCCATCCCGCTCGAGCTGCCACCGTTCACCGTGGTCGGGGCGACGACGCGGGCCGGGCTGCTGCCGGCGCCGCTGCGTGACCGGTTCGGGTTCACCGCGCACCTGGACTACTACGAGGTCGCGGACCTCGCGACGATCCTGCGCCGCTCGGCGAGGCTGCTGCGGGTCCCCGCCGACGACGGCGGCATCGCCGAGATCGCCGGCCGCTCGCGCGGGACCCCGCGGATCGCCAACCGGCTGCTTCGCCGGGTCCGGGACTGGGCCGAGGTCCACGGCCACGGGGCCGTCGACCGCCCGAGTGCCGAGTCCGCGCTGCGGCTGTTCGACGTCGACGAGGCCGGCCTGGACCGGCTCGACAGGGCCGTCCTCGAGGCGCTCTGTCGCCGGTTCGGCGGGGGGCCGGTGGGTCTGACGACGCTCGCCGTCGCCGTGGGGGAGGAGGCCGAGACCGTCGAGACGGTCGCCGAGCCCTACCTCGTCCGCGAGGGGTTCATGGTCCGCACGCCTCGTGGCCGGGCCGCCTCGCCCCGGGCCTGGGCCCATCTGGACCTGCCGATGCCACGCGACGCCCCGGCGCAGGCGGTGCTTCCCCTCGACGACGGCCCCGGACGCCTGGGTGGCTGACCGCGCGCCCCCGGCGCACGGGTACCGCGACACGGGCACCGCGGGGATCCCCCGCGCGTTGGTCCCCTGAACGGACGTCGCCTAGACTGGCCCGCGGCCCGGCGGCGTCCGGGCCGCTGACGCGCTTGGCCCGGACGCCGGGGCGCGTGACTCAACCGAAGGAAACCCTCGATGCCATCCTCCGGGATCGGAAACCTGATCCTCCTCGCGCTTCCGTTGCTGCTGCTCGCGTACGTGTTCTTCGTGTCCCGCAGCCGCCAGCGCCAGACCCAGGCGTTCCAGCACGACCTGGCGGTCGGCGACGAGGTCGTGACGACCTCCGGCCTCTATGGCCGCGTCGTGGCCCTCGACGAGCGGGTCGCCACCCTCGAGGTAGCACCCGGGGTCCGGGTCCGCTACGACCGGCGCGCCATCGGTATGTCGGCCTCGGCGCCGGCGGCGGAGCCGACGCGCAGCGAGCCGACCGACGGCTCCGCGAACGGGACGGAGGGCTGAGGTGGCCGGGTCACAGCACACGAACGCCAAGCGCGCCCTCGTCGGGCTCCTTCTCCTCATCGTCGCGATGGGCGGGCTCCTCGCCGGTGCCCACCAGTGGGGCACCGCGGGCCTGGCCCCCAAGCTCGGCCTCGACCTCGAGGGCGGCACCCAGATGATCCTCGCGCCGAAGGTCACCGGCAGCCAGAAGGCCTCCCCGGACCAGATCTCCCAGGCGCGCGACATCATCGTCCAGCGCGTCGACGCCAACGGGGTCGCCGGCGCCGAGGTGACGACCCAGGGCGGGACGAACATCGTCGTCAGCATCCCCGGCACGCCCGACAAGGCGACCCTCGACGCGATCCGCCGGTCCTCGCAGCTGCAGTTCCGACCCGTCCTCGCCGAGGCGAGCGCCGTCCCGCTACCGACCCCCACGCCGAGCGGCTCGGCCGCCCCGTCGCCGTCCGCCTCGGGCTCCCCGTCCGGCACCCAGACCCCGGCCGCGAGCCAGGGTCGCTCCTCGACCAGCGCGAGCCGCAGCCGGGTCCGCACGGCCGCCACGCCCTCGCCGTCGGGCACCTCCTCGGCGAGCCCGACCGCGAGCCCGTCGGCCAGCGGGTCCTCGGGCGGCGCGACGCCGACCGACGCGACGAGCCCGGCGTGGGTGACCCCGCAGATCCAGGCCCAGTTCACCGACCTCCAGTGCACCGACCCCGGTGCCCTGAGCGACCTCGTCGACGACCCGAAGAAGCCGCTCGTCACCTGCGGGCA
The DNA here is from genome assembly GCA_963728395.1 of uncultured Actinomycetota bacterium. Classification (GTDB taxonomy): domain Bacteria; phylum Actinomycetota; class Actinomycetes; order Actinomycetales; family Dermatophilaceae; genus CAVSJJ01. Next base: position 499,774 of record CAVSJJ010000003.1, on the reverse strand, counting down.
GGACGGGACGAGCAAGTACATCCTCGGCCCGGTCGTCGTCTCCGGTGACAAGATCAGCAACGCGACCGCCGGCTACCAGACGAACCAGACCGGTCAGGTGACCAGCACGGTCGAGATCCAGCTGCAGTTCAACGGCGCGGGCGCCACGCAGTACAAGGACATCAGCACGAAGATGATGCAGCTGCCTCAGCCGAGCAGCCTGTCCGACCCGGCGACCCCGGCTGCGCGCAACCAGCTCGCCGCCACGCTCGACAACCGGGTCATCGTCGCGCCGTACTTCCAGTCGGCCATCCTCGACGGGCGGGCGAGCATCACCGGCAGCTTCACCCTGGCCGAGGCCAAGAGCCTGGCCCAGCAGCTGAAGTTCGGCGCGCTGCCGATCTCCTTCGTCCTGGAGACCCAGCAGCAGATCAGCCCGACGCTCGGCTCCGAGCAGCTACGCTACGGCCTGCTCGCGGGGCTCGTCGGCCTCGTGCTCGTCGTCATCTACTCGATCTTCCAGTACCGCGCCCTCGGCTCGGTCACCGTCGCCTCGATCACCGTCTCCGCCCTGATGACCTATCTCGCCATCACGGTCCTCGGCTGGTCGCACAACTACCGCCTCGACATGGCGGGCGTCACCGGTCTGATCGTCGCGATCGGCTTCACGGCCGACTCGTTCATCGTCTACTTCGAGCGCATCCGTGACGAGCTGCGCGAGGGCCGGTCCCTCGTCAGCGCGGTCGAGACCGGCTGGGGACGGGCCAAGCGGACGATCCTCGCCGCCGACGGGGTGAACTTCCTCGCCGCGTTCGTCCTCTACCTGCTCGCCTCCGCCAACGTCCGTGGCTTCGCCTTCACCCTGGGACTGACGACGCTGCTCGACCTCATCATCGTCTTCCTCTTCACCCACCCGGTGGTCGCGATCCTCGCCCGTCGCCCGTTCTTCCGCGACGGCCACCCGTGGTCGGGTCTGGACCCGCGCCGCCTCGGGGCGAAGACGACCCGGTATGCCGGTCGCGGCCGGTTCGTTCCCGCCACACCCCGGGTCGCAACGAGCGAGGGGAGGAGCTCATGAGCTTCGCCGACTTCGGCAACGACCTCTACAGCGGCAAGCGGTCCGTCCCGGTCGTCGCCAAGCGCCGGGTCTTCTACCTCGGCTCTCTCGCCCTCATCCTCATCGCCCTCATCGGGCTCGGGGTGCGCCACCTCAACCTCGGCCTCGAGTTCAAGGGTGGCTCGGAGTTCCGGGTCTCGGGCTCGACCAACGTCTCCAACTACGAGATCCGGGCGCGGGACGCGGTCGCGGGCGTGCGCGCCGGCACGAACGTCAACGTCACCCAGGTCGGCACCGACACCGTCCGGGTCCAGACCGAGCGGCTCACCGACGCGCAGAGCGCCCAGGTCAAGACTGCCCTGGCCAAGGAGTTCTCCGTCGCCGACCAGGCGGTCAGTGCCACCTTCATCGGGCCCTCCTGGGGCGCCTCGGTGAGCCAGGCGGCGCTCAAGGCGCTCATCATCTTCCTGCTCCTCGTCGCGCTGGCGATGGCCGGATACTTCCGCACCTGGAAGATGTCCCTGGCGGCTCTCATCGCGCTGGCCCACGACCTCGTCATCACGGTCGGGATCTACGCGCTCGTCGGGTTCGAGGTCTCGCCGGCGACGATGATCGGCTTCCTCACCGTCCTCGGCTACTCGCTCTACGACACCGTCGTCGTCTTCGACAAGGTCCGCGAGAACACGACCGAGGCCTTCGCCAACGGTCGTCGCAGCTTCGCCGAGGCCGCCAACCTGGCGGTCAACCAGACGATGGTCCGGTCGATCAATACGACGGTCGTCGCCCTCCTGCCGATCCTGTCGATCCTCGTCGTCGGCGCGATCTGGCTCGGCCCGGGCACGCTGCTCGACCTCTCGCTCGTCCTCTTCATCGGCATCATGGTCGGGGCCTACTCCTCGATCTTCATCGCGACGCCGATCCTGGTCTCGCTGCGGTCCGGCGAGCCGGCGGTCATCGAGCTGGCGAAGCGGGCGCAGCGCGCCCAGGCCAAGAAGGCCCGGGAGTCCACGGCGGCCGATGAGACCGCGCTCGTGGGGGAGCAGCAGCCGGACGGTGAGGGCGAGCCGGTGGCGGCCCGGGTCGGGGACGGCTCCGAGGAGACGACGCTGACCGGACGCAAGGTCCACCGGTATGCGGCGGCCGCCGGGCCGCGCAACCAGCCCAAGCGCACCCCGAAGTCGAAGCGGTAGCCCGGTGGAGACCGCCGCCGCATCCGTCGTCGCCGACCGGGTGCGCGACATCCCGGACTTCCCCCGGGCGGGAATCGTCTTCAAGGACATCACGCCGCTCCTCGCCGACGCCGGCGGCCTGCTGGCGGTGTGCGCCGACCTGGCCGCGCGGCATACCGGCGAGGTCGACCTCGTCGCGGGCGTCGAGGCGCGGGGGTTCATCATCGGCGCCCTCGTCGCGCGCGAGCTCGGCGTCGGGTTCATCCCGATCCGCAAGGAGGGCAAGCTGCCCGCCGAGACCGTGTCGATCGCGTACGAGCTGGAGTACGGCGAGGCGACGATCGAGGTCCATGCCGACTCCCTCGCCGGCGGCGAGCGGGTCCTGCTCGTCGACGACGTCCTGGCCACCGGCGGGACGGCGGCGGCCGCCTGGGACCTGCTGGCCCGCGTCGGTGCCGAGGTCGTCGCCCTCGACGTCGTCATCGAGCTGGCCGCGCTCGGGGGCCGGGCGCGGCTGGGACGGCGCCGGGTGGAGGCGGTCCTCACCGCCTGACCGGGGCGTCGAGTCGCCGCGACTACACTCACGTCATGAGCGAGGAGACCACGACGACGCCCACTGAGGGCCAGGTCGCCGGGCCCTCGCACGTCTCGAGCCGCGCCCGCGCCAGGGCGCGGCTCGCGCGTTTCGGGGGGCACAAGCCGGTCACGAACCCGGTCCTCGAGCCGCTGCTCCAGACGGTGCGCGAGACCCACCCCAAGGCCGATCTCGGCGTCATCGAGCGCGCCTACGAGGTGGCCGAGCGCGCGCACGAGGGTCAGGTCCGCAAGAGCGGCGACGCCTACATCACCCACCCGCTCGCCGTGACGACGATCCTCGCCGAGCTCGGCATGACGCCGGGGACCCTCGCCGCGGCGCTGCTCCACGACACCGTCGAGGACACCCCCTACAGCCTCAAGGCCTGCGAGCGGGACTTCGGCCCCGAGATCGCCATGCTCGTCGACGGGGTGACCAAGCTCGACAAGGTCACCTACGGCGATGCCGCCCAGTCCGAGACGGTCCGCAAGATGATCGTCGCGATGGCCCGCGACATCCGCGTGCTCGTCATCAAGCTCGCCGACCGGCTGCACAACGCCCGCACCTGGCGCTACGTCTCGGAGGAGTCGGCCAAGCGCAAGGCCAAGGAGACCCTCGAGATCTACGCCCCCCTGGCGCACCGGCTCGGGATGAACACGATCAAGTGGGAGCTGGAGGACCTCTCGTTCCAGGCGCTCTACCCCAAGGTCTACGACGAGATCGTCCGGCTCGTCGCCGAGCGTGCGCCGGCGCGGGACGAGTACCTCACCGGGGTCCGGGAACAGGTGGCAGCCGACCTCAAGGCCGCGAAGATCAAGGCGATCGTCACCGGCCGGCCGAAGCACTACTACTCCGTCTACCAGAAGATGATCGTCGGCGGCCGCGACTTCGAGCAGATCTACGACCTCGTCGCCGTCCGGGTCCTCGTCGAGACCGTCCGGGACTGTTACGCCGCTCTCGGGGCGATGCACGCCCGCTGGAACCCGGTGCCGGGCCGGTTCAAGGACTACATCGCCATGCCGAAGTTCAACATGTACCAGTCGCTCCACACGACGGTCATCGGCCCCGAGGGCAAGCCGGTCGAGATCCAGATCCGGACCCACACCATGCACCGGCGCGCCGAGTACGGCGTCGCGGCTCACTGGAAGTACAAGGAGGACTCGCTCAGCGGTGACGTCAAGGGTGCTCCGGTCAAGGGCGGCGAGACCGGCCCCATCAACGACATGGCCTGGCTGCGCCAGCTGCTCGACTGGCAGAAGGAGACCGAGGACCCGGGGGAGTTCCTCGAGAGCCTCCGGTTCGAGATCAATGCGAGCGAGGTCTACGTCTTCACGCCCAAGGGCCAGGTCGTCGGTCTGCCGGCAGGGGCGACGCCGGTCGACTTCGCGTACGCCGTGCACACCGAGGTCGGGCACCACTGCATCGGCGCCCGGGTCAACGGCCGCCTCGTGCCGCTCGAGAGCCGGCTCGACAACGGCGACGTCGTCGAGGTGCTCACCTCCAAGGCCGACGGCGCCGGGCCGTCCCGGGACTGGCTGACCTTCGTCAAGTCCGCCCGGGCCCGGAACAAGATCCGGCACTGGTTCACCAAGGAACGCCGTGAGGAGATGGTCGAGGCCGGGAAGGAAGCCCTGGCCAAGGCGATGCGCAAGCAGGGACTGCCGCTGACCCGCCTGACCAGCCTCGAGTCACTCACGGGGGTCGCCGAGGAGCTGCATCTCGCGGGGATCGAGGCGCTGTATGCCGCGATCGGCGAGGGACACGTCTCGGCGCAGCACGTCATGGGGCGCCTCGTCGCGGCGGTCGGTGGCGAGGAGGGGGCGAGTGAGGATCTCGCCGAGGCGACGATGCCGGCGCCGTCGCGACCGCGCCGTCGGCGGGGCGACCCGGGGGTCGTCGTCAAGGACATGGCCGATGTGTGGGTCAAGCTGGCGCGGTGCTGCACGCCGGTGCCCGGCGACGAGATCATCGGCTTCGTCACCCGAGGAAACGGCGTGTCGGTCCACCGCCGCGACTGCACGAACGCCGACTCGCTGCTGGCGCAGCCCGAGAAGATCATCGACGTCGAGTGGGCCCCGTCGGCCAGCTCGCTCTTCCTCGTCCAGCTCCAGGTCGAGGCGCTCGACCGAAACCGGCTGCTCTCGGACGTCACGAAGATCCTGTCCGACAACGGGGTCAACATCCTGTCGGCGAGCGTGCACACCTCCCGGGATCGGGTGGCCAACCTCCGGTTCACCTTCGAGATGGGCGACCCGGGCCACCTCGACCACGTCATCAAGGCGGTCCGCAAGATCGACGGGGTCTTCGACGTCTACCGGGTCACCGGCGGCAAGGCCTCGGCGCTGGACTGAAGCCGGGGCGACCCGGCACGACCCGGCGCTCAGTCCCCGAGGCCGGTGCGGACCTGGGCGAGAAGGGCCTCCTGCGACTCGATCTGCGCCCGGGCGTCGGCGGCCTTCTTGGCGTTGCCGGCGGCCTCGGCCCGCTCCGCATCTGCCCGCAGCGTTGCGATCCGGGCCTCGAGCTGGGAGGCCATCGACTGGGCGCGGGCCGCCAGCTCGGGGTTGGTGCGCTGCCAGCGCTTGTCGTCGGCATCGCGCACGGCGGACTCGACGCGGCGCAGCGCCTTCTCGGTGCGCTCGATGTCGGCGCGCGGCACCTTGCCGGCCTTGTCCCACTTCTCCTGGATGACCCGCAGCGCCGCCTTGGCGGCGTCGAGGTCGGTGACCGGGAGGATGGCCTCGGCCTCGATGATGAGCTGCTCCTTGACCGCGAGGTTGGCCCGGAAGCTCTCCTCCTCCGCGGCGACGATCTCGTCCTTGGCCGAGAAGAAGGCGTCCTGGGCCGCCTTGAACCGCTCCCACAGGGCGTCGTCGTCGCCGCGGGCGGCGCGACCCGCCCGGCGCCACTCGTCCATGAGGTTCTTGAACGCCCGGGCGGTGGGACCCCAGTCCCGGCTGCCCGAGAGCGCCTCTGCCTCCTTGACCAGCGCCTCCTTGCGGGACCTGGCCTCGGCGCGCGTCGTCTCGAGCTCTGCGAACCACGAGCGGCGAGCCTTGTCGAAGGAGTTGCGGGCATGGCTGAACCGGTGCCACAGATCGTTCTCGGTGGTCTTGTCCAGCTTCGGCCCGCGGCGCTGGTGGGCCTTCCACTGCTCGAGGAGGGCGCGCATCTGCTCGCCGCTCGTCTTCCACTGCGTCGAGCCGGGTGGCTGACCGGCGATGCGCTCGGCCTCGCGGACGATGTGCTCCCGCTCGGCGGTGGCCTCCTCGCGCGCCGCGGCCCGGGCGGTGGCCTCGGCCTCGCGCTTGGCCGCGAGGGCGCCGTCGATCTCGGCCACCTGTGCCTCGAGCCGCGGCAGGTCGCCGACGACCTTGGCGTCCTCGAGGTGCTCCCTGAGGCCGGCGAGGCCGTCGGCGACCTCCTTGGCGGTGACGTCCGGGAGGTGCATCCGCTGCTGGAGCAGCTCCGCCGAGGCGGCGAGCTCGTCGTACTTGCGCGCAAAGTACTGCAGCGCCTCCTCGGGGGTGGCCCCGGGGAACGAGCCGACCTCGCGCTCCTCCTCGCCGACGGTGACGAACACCCGACCCTCGTCATCGACCCGTCCGAAGCGGGCCGACTCCGACACCGGGGGGGGCGAGACCGGTGTCGGCGCTTGGGGACGCGGGTGGATGTGCGCCGCGACGGCCGCCGGCGACGGGACCGGCGGCGACGGCCTCGACGCGGGGGCGGGCTCCTCGGCGGCCGGTTCGGGCTCCTCGGCGGCCGGTTCCGGCTCGGCGGCCGGTTCCGGCTCGGTGGTGGTGGGCTCCTCGGCGGCCATCGGCTCGGCGGCGGGGGACGCGGCGTCCTCGGGGACGTCGGGCTCGGGGGTCGTCGTCTCGTCGGTCACGGCTCACGCCTTCTTCTCGGTGACAGCAACCCGGAGGATGCTGATGGGTGCCGCGGGGGCACCGTCGGTTGTCGAGTCGCCGCCGGCGGCCACGCCAGCCTTCGCGATCTTGTCGACAATATCCAAACCGGCGGTCACCGTGCCGAAAATGGTGTAGCCACCACCGTTGGTGGGCAGCGTGGAGTCCCCGTAGACGACGAAGAACTGGCCGCCGTTGCCCTTCTTCGGGTCGGTCGTGCGGGCCATGGCGAGCGTCCCGCGGGGGTACTTGCCGTCGGCCGGGGCGTTCTCGACACCGAACCCGTAACCGGGGGTGCCGGAGCCGGTCCCGGTGGGGTCACCGCACTGGAGCACCTTGAGGGTGTCGCTCGTCGTCAGCCGGTGGCAGGGCGAGTCCCTCCAGTAGTCCGCCTGGGCCAGCTGGACGAAGGACGCGACCGCCTGGGGCGCCTTGTCGGCATACAGGTCGACGTTGATCGTGCCGCAGTTCGTCGCGATGTCGGCGGTCACCGTCTCGCCCGCGACGCCGGCCTTGTCGGGCAGGTCGAGCTTGGCCGCCGTGCCGAGGGCCGGCGGCGGCTGCGGACAGCCGGCCGCGGTGAGCGTCGGCTGGGCCTGCGTATGCGCGAACTTCGCGCCCAGCAGCCCGAGGATGAGGACGACGATGATGATCGGCCCGAGCAGGGCCGTCAACCGGGCGGAGCGCTGATCCAGGTCGGCCCGCCGATCCAGGACCATCCGACGCCTCTCGTAGCGACGGCGGAGTCGGGCGCGTTCCTGCTTCTTGGTCGTCAACCGAGGGCCTTTCGCGGTGGTTCGACGTGGGGACCGCGCACGAGTCTAGGCATCGACCCGGTGGCTACGCTTGGGCCCCGTGCTCACCATCGCCTTCCCCGCCGCCGCGTTCGATACGAACTGCTATGTCCTCGCGCCCGCCGAGGGCGAGGAGTGCCTCGTCATCGACCCGGGAATCGGGGTCGTCGACACCCTCGTTGAGGCCTTCGCGCGGTTCCGGCTGCGCCCCGCGGCGGTGCTCCTCACCCATGGCCACCTCGACCACGTCTACTCGGTGACGCCGGTATGCCGCGGCGGCCAGGCGGCCTTCATCCACACCGACGACCGGTACCGCCTCCAGGACCCGGTCGCCACCCTCGACCCCGGTCTCGTCGCCATGCTCGAACGCCAGTTCGGTCAGCGGGCGACGTGGTCGGAGCCGGAGCGGGTCCTCACCGTGGTGGACCGGCAGCGGCTGTCCATCGCCGGGCTCGACCTCGAGGTGCTCCATGCGCCCGGGCACACCGAGGGGTCGGTCATGTTCGCGCTCGATGCTCTCCCCGACGAGCTGGACGCCACCGAGGAGCTGGACCGGACCGTCCTCTCCGGTGACGTTCTCTTCGCCGGGTCCATCGGCCGGACCGACCTGCCCGGCGGCGACCGTGCGGCCATGCTGGGGTCGCTGCGCGACGTCGTCCTGCCGTTGCCCGACCCGACCCTCGTCCTCCCCGGACACGGTCCGGCGACGACGATCCGCCGCGAGCGGACCACGAACCCCTATTTGCGAGGATTGACCGCGTGAGAGACACCCCGAGCCCCTCCGGCCAGCCCCGATCCGAGAAGGTCCGCCCGATCTCCGGCTTCCCGGAGCTGCTGCCGGCCGAGCGCATCCTCGAGAACCAGCTCCTCGACATCGTCCGCGAGACCTTCGAGCTGCACGGGTTCGCCCCGCTGGAGACGAGAGCGGTCGAGCCGGTCGACCGGCTGCTCGGCAAGGGCGGCGATGCCGACAAGGAGATCTATGCCGTCTCCCGGCTCGCGGGCCGGGACGAGGACGGCGGGGTCGAGGCGCGACTGGGGCTCCACTTCGACCTCACCGTGCCGTTCGCGCGCTACGTGCTCGAGAACGCCGGTCGCCTCAGCTTCCCGTTCCGCCGCTACCAGATCCAGAAGGTCTGGCGCGGCGAGCGCCCGCAGGAGGGGCGGTTCCGCGAGTTCACCCAGGCCGACATCGATGTCGTCGACGTCGGTGACCTGGCGCCGCACTTCGAGGCCGAGATGCCGCTCGTCATCGCCGAGGCGTTCTCGAAGATGCCGGTCGGGCCGTTCCGGGTCCAGGTCAACAACCGAAAGATCCCGGAGGGCTTCTACCTCGGTATCGGCCTCACCGACGTCACCGGGATCCTCCGCATCGTCGACAAGCTCGACAAGATCGGGCCCGGCCCGGTCGCCGAGCTGCTCATCGAGGCCGGCGCGAGCGAGGAGCAGGCGCGCCAGTGCCTGGCCCTGGCGCAGATCCGCTCCGAGGACCTCGGCTTCGTCGACGCGGTCCGCGCGCTCGGCGTCAACCACCCCACCCTCGAGGAGGGGCTCGAGGCGCTCTCGGCCGTCATCGCCACCGGCCTCGAGCAGGCACCGGGTGTCCTCGTTGCCGACCTGCGGATCGCCCGAGGCCTGGACTACTACACCGGCACCGTGTACGAGACCCAGCTCGTCGGTGACGAGGCCTGGGGCTCGGTCTGCTCCGGCGGCCGCTACGACTCGCTCGCCTCCGACGGCCGGACGACCTACCCCGGAGTCGGCATCTCGATCGGCTTCACCCGGCTCGTCCACCTCCTGGTGAGCAGGCGCGGCCTCACCGTGGACCGCTCGACGCCGTCGTGCGTCCTCGTCGCGGTGGCCGCCGAGGAGTCCCGGGCGGTGTCGACCCGGGTCGCCACCGCGCTGCGCGGGCGCGGCATACCGTGCGAGGTCGCACCGTCCGCCGCCAAGTTCGGCAAGCAGATCCGGTATGCCGACCGGCGCGGCATCCCCTACGTCTGGTTCCCCGGCGTGGGGGAGCACGGCCACCAGGTCAAGGACATCCGCTCCGGGGACCAGGTCGACGCCGACGCGACCACCTGGTCGCCGCCCGCGGCGGACCTGCGGGCCCGGATCGTCACGTCGTGACACCGGGGCCCGGCGCCGGGGGACGCAGCCCGGCGGAGCGCAGCTCGAGCACGGCGAGTGCGCGGATGGTGGGCTGCTCGCCGCGGCGCCACGCCCCCGCCGGGTCCGCCGACACCCGCCCGATCCGGGTCGTCGGCTGACGGGTCATCGCCCGCAGCGCGAAGAGGTCGAGATCGGCCGCCGAGTCGACGAGCCGCTGGGCGGCCGACGCGCGCCGGACGAACCGGACCCGCAGCGCCAGCCAGACGCCGACGACGAGGGACGATGGGAACGACGGCGCTCGCCCAACCGAGGACGACGGCGAGGTGCTCGACCGAAGTGGCGATGTCCCGGCCGGTCCGCTCGATCTGGGTGCCCGTCGAGGCGACCGAGGTGAAGGGCGCGCTGAGCCGGTCGTCGATGAGGGGCAGCCCAGAGAGCGAGCCGGCCGCCTCGGCCATCGTGTCGTGGAAGCCACCGCCGGCCCGTTCGAGCTGCCTCGCCGGGGCGGCGAGCGCCGAGACCGCGTCATGGACGAGGCCCCCGAGCCAGGCGCAGACAAGGACCCAGAGGAGGACGAGAAGGTCCGTGACGACCTGCACCGTCCGACGGCCGCGGAGGTCGGCATAGAGCTTCATGAGGACTCCTCTCCCCACTCCGGTGGGGTCCCGCGCGGGACTAGACTCGCAGGGCGCCCGGACGGGCGCCGGGGGTGGCAGTGTGGCCACCACGATTGTCCTAGCCAAAGGGTTGATATCCGTGAAGGTCGGCATTCCTCGCGAGGTCAAGAACAACGAGTTCCGTGTCGGCATCACCCCCGTCGGGGTCCATGAGCTCGTCGGCCACGGCCATGACGTCGTCATCGAGAAGGGCGCCGGTCTCGGCTCGTCGATCACCGACGAGGACTACGTGGCTCAGGGCGCCACGATCCTCGACTCGGCCGACGATGTCTGGGGCGAGTCGGACATGATCATGAAGGTCAAGGAGCCGGTCCAGGAGGAGTACCACCGGCTGCGCGAGGGCCTGGCCCTGTTCACCTACCTCCACCTCGCGGCCGACGAGCCGCTCACCAAGGAACTCATGGCGACGAAGACGACCGGCATCGCCTACGAGACCGTGCAGCTCCCCTCGGGCCTGCTGCCGCTGCTCTACCCGATGTCCGAGGTCGCCGGCTGCCTCGCTCCGCAGGTCGGCGCGCACGCGATGATGAAGGCACAGGGCGGGCGTGGCGTGCTCATGGGCGGCGTCGGTGGCGTGGCCAACGCCCGCGTGGTGGTTCTCGGGGCCGGCACCGCCGGCCAGAACGCCGCCAACATCGCCCTCGGCATGGGCGCCGACGTCACCCTGCTCGACACCGACCTGGAGAAGCTCCGGCTCAGCTTCTGGCGTTACGACAACCGGGTCCACCAGATCGCCTCGTCGATGCTGTCGGTTCGTGAGCACGTCCTCGGGGCCGACATGGTCATCGGGACCGTCCTCATCCCGGGTGCCAAGGCCCCCAAGCTGGTCACCGACGAGATGGTCGCCGAGATGAAGCCGGGATCGGTGCTCGTCGACGTCGCCATCGACCAGGGCGGCTGCTTCGAGGGGAGCCGGCCGACGACGCACGCCGACCCGACCTTCCCCGTCCACGACTCGATCTACTACTGCGTCGCCAACATGCCCGGCGCGGTGCCCGAGACCTCGACGTGGGCGCTGACCAACGCGACCCTGTCCTACGCCCTCAAGCTGGCCGACCGCGGCTGGCGGGACGCGATGCGGGCCGACGCCTCCCTGGCGAAGGGCCTGAACACCCATGGCGGGGCGGTGACCTACCAGGGCGTCGCAGACGCCTTCGACCTGCCGTGCACCGACCTCGACGAGGTTCTCGCCTGAGGTCCGCCCCGGACCCCGGCGGCTCGGCCCCGACGACGGAGACCACTCTGAGCGGCGCCTCGCCGGCGACCCGTCCCACCCCGGTGGAGCGGGCCGCCGCGTCGTGGCTGACCCATCTCGACGTCGAGCGCGGCGTGTCACCGCACACGATCCGGGCCTACCGACGCGACCTCTCTCGCTACACGGCATACCTCGACTCGGTCGGGGTGGGCCGGCCGGAGGCGGTCACCGAGGCCCACGTCGCGGAGTTCCTCGCCCGGCTGCGGGAGGGGGACCAGGAGCATCCGCCGCTCGCCGCCTCCTCGGCCGCGCGCACCCTCGTTGCGGTCCGGGGGCTGCACCGCTTCCTCGCGCTCGAGGGCGAGGCGACGGCGGACCCCGCCCAGGCGGTCAGCCCGCCGACCCCGCCGGCCCGGCTGCCGAAGGCGATCGGGGTCGCGCAGGTCGAGCGCCTTCTCGCGGCGGCCTCGGTGGGGGACACCCCCGTCGCGCTCCGGGACCGTGCGCTGCTCGAGGTCCTCTACGGAACCGGTGCCCGGATCTCGGAGGCGGTCGGTCTCGACGTCGACGACGTGGTCGGCACCGAGGGCATCGTCCGGCTGGTCGGGAAGGGCGGCCGGGAGCGGATCGTCCCCCTCGGCTCGTATGCCGCCCGCGCCCTCGACGCGTACCTCGTCCGGGGCCGTCCCGCGCTCGCCACGGCCGGCGCGGGAACCCCCGCGGTCTTCCTCAACCAGCGCGGCGGGCGGCTCTCCCGGCAGAGTGCCTGGGCGGTCCTGCGCGCCTGCGCCGAGCGGGCCGGCCTGCCCGGCCACCTGTCGCCACACACCTTGCGCCACTCGTTCGCCACCCACCTGCTCGAGGGTGGCGCCGACGTCCGGGTCGTCCAGGAGCTGCTCGGACACGCCTCGGTGACGACGACCCAGATCTACACGCTCGTGACGGTTCAGCAGCTGCGGGAGGTCTACGCGCAGAGCCACCCGCGTGCCCGCTGAGTCGGGGCCCGGCCCGCTGATAAGGTCGTGCCGATCAGCGCGATGCTGACCGCGCGCAGGGACGGACCGGGAGAGAGATGGATTCGCAGGCGACCTCGTCCAGGCAGGATGGACCGGCCGTCGTGGGAGACCAGCCCGATGGGGGTGTCCCCGGCGGGCTGGGGCCGACCGGCCGTCCCCTTCCCGACTTCCCCGTCCCCGGCCCCCTCACCTCGCACGGTCCGGCCCGGGTCATCGCCATGTGCAACCAGAAGGGCGGCGTGGGGAAGACGACGACGACGATCAACCTCGGCGCGGCCCTGGCCGAGTACGGCCGCCGGGTCCTCCTCGTCGACTTCGACCCCCAGGGTGCCCTCTCGGTCGGGTTGGGCCTGCCCACGCACGAGCTCGACGTGACGATCTACAACCTGCTGCTCGAGCGGGGCCACGACGTCCGCGACATCATCCAGACGACGAAGGTCCCCGGCCTCGACCTCGTCCCGGCCAACATCGACCTGTCCGCCGCCGAGGTCCAGCTCGTCGGCGAGGTGGCCCGCGAGCAGGCCCTCGGCCGGGTGCTACGCCCGGTTCTCGACGACTACGACGTCGTCCTCATCGACTGCCAGCCCTCCCTCGGGCTGCTCACCGTCAACGCCCTCACGGCCGCCCACGGCGTCCTCATCCCGCTCGAGTGCGAGTTCTTCGCGATGCGCGGGGTCGCCCTGCTCGTCGAGACCATCGAGAAGGTCACCGACCGGCTCAACCCACGGCTGCAGGTCGACGGCATCCTCGCGACGATGTACGACGGGCGGACCCTGCACTCGCGGGAGGTCGTCGCGAGCGTCGTCGAGCACTTCGGCGAGCAGGTTTTCCACACCGTCATCAGCCGCACGGTGAAGTTCCCCGACGCCACCCTGGCCGCCGAGCCGATCACGACGTACGACGCCACCCACAAGGGCGCCGAGGCCTACCGGCAGCTCGCCCGCGAGCTCATCGCCCGCGGTGAGGCGGCCTGAGCCGGATGACCGAGGCAGGTCCCGGGACCGAGCCGTCGGCCGACGCGCTGCCACCCGAGGTGGCCGCGGCCGCGACGGCGACGAGCCCCCAGGCCCCGGGCGGTGTGCTCACCCGGCGCGCCCCGGCGACGGCCTTCGAGGTCCATCTCGACGTCTTCTCGGGCCCCTTCGACCTGCTGCTCGGCCTCATCGGCAAGCACAAGCTCGACATCACCGAGATCTCCCTGGCCAAGGTCACCGACGAGTTCATCGCCCACATCCGGGCCGAGCGGGCCAAGGCCAACGGGTGGGACCTGTCCCAGGCCTCGGAGTTCCTCCTCGTCGCCGCGACGCTGCTCGACCTCAAGGCGGCGCGGCTGCTGCCGCAGCTGGGTCCGGAGGACGAGGACGACCTCGCCCTCATCGAGGCCCGGGACCTGCTCTTCGCCCGGCTCCTGCAGTACCGCGCCTTCAAGGACATCGCCGCGACCTTCGCCGAGCGGATGGCCACCGCCGGGCGGATGACGCCCCGGTCCGCGGGGCTGGAACCGCAGTTCGCGGCGCTGTTGCCCGAGCTCGTCATCGGCATCACGCCCGAGCAGCTCGCGATGATCGCGGCGCGGGCGCTCACCCCACGCCAGCCGGACCACGTCGGCCTCGATCACCTGCACGCCTCGGCCGTCAGCGTCCGGGAACAGGCAGCCATCGTCGGAGGCCGGCTGCGCCGGGAGCGGGTCGCCTCCTTCCGCACCCTGGTCGCCGACGCCGACAGCACCCTCGTCATCGTCGCTCGCTTCCTCGCCCTCCTCGAGCTCTTCCGGGACGGCAACATCGCCTTCGAGCAGGTCGAGGCGCTCGGCGAGCTGACCGTCCGGTGGACCGGGACCGACGAGGGCGAGATCGAGGTCGACGGCGAGTTCGACGACGAGGTCGTCGCGGCGTCCGCGGCCCCCGGGCGGGACGACCCGACCGGCGCACCGGCCACCGAGCAGCCACCGAGCGAGGAGCAGGACCGATGAGCAGGGACATGACGGGCGGCCCCGGCGCCGAGCCGGCCGACGAGCCCACCCCGGAGGAGCCGGGGGCCGAGGCCACCGCGCCGGAGCCGCCGCCGGAACCGGAGACGTTCGACGTCGAGGACCTGCCGGGCGGGGTCCGGGGCGCCGTCGAGGCGGTCCTCATGGTCGTCGACGAGCCGGTCAGTGCCGTCGCCCTCGCGACGGCACTCGAGGTCCCGGTGGCGTCGGTCGAGGGCACCCTCCGGGCGATGGAGGAGGAGTATGCCGCGGCAGACCGGGGCTTCACCGTGCGCCAGGTGGGGGAGGGCTGGCGGATCTACAGCCGGCACGACTACGCCCCGGTCGTCGAGCGGTTCCTCCTCGAGGGGCAGCAGGCGAAGCTGACCCAGGCCTCGCTCGAGACGCTCGCCGTCGTCGCCTACCGGCAGCCGGTGAGCCGCTCCCGGGTCTCGGCCGTGCGTGGCGTCAACGTCGACGGCGTCATCCGCACCCTGCTGAGCCGTGGGCTCGTCACCGAGGTCGGCCACGACGAGGAGACCTCGGCGATCCTCTACGGCACGACGCCGTACTTCCTCGAGCGGCTCGGGCTGACCTCGCTCGACGCGTTGCCCGCGCTCGCGCCCTACCTGCCGGAGGTCGACGTGCTCGACGAGATCGAGGAACGGGGACGCGGATGAGCCCCCGCCGCGGCGGCCGCGCGCCCCAGGACGTCCACGACCCGGACGGCATCCGGTTGCAGAAGCTCCTCGCCGGGGCCGGCGTCGGGTCCCGACGCACCTGCGAACGGCTCATCATCGAGGGCCGGGTCGTGGTCGACGGCCAGGTCGTCACCGAGCTCGGCGTGCGGATCGACCCGTCGCGGACCGTCCACGTCGACGGCGTCCGGGTCCAGCTCGACGAGTCCCGGGTCTACCTCGCCTTCAACAAGCCGCTCAACGTCGTCACGTCGATGAACGACGACCTGGGCCGGGTCGACATCGGCGACTACCTCGGCGGCCGCAAGGAGCGGCTGTTCCACGTCGGGCGGCTCGACGCCGACACCGAGGGCCTCCTCCTGCTCACCAACGACGGCGACCTCGCCCACCGGCTGCAGCATCCGCGCTACGGGGTCGCCAAGACCTACCTCGCCGAGGTCCCCGGCCCGGTGCCGCGCGACCTCGGGAAGCGGCTGCGGGCCGGCATCGAGCTCGAGGACGGTCCGGTCGCGGTGGACTCGTTCAAGCTCGTCGACTCCCGCCCCGGCAAGGCGCTCGTCGAGATCGTCCTCCACGAGGGGCGCAAGCACATCGTCCGCCGCCTCCTCGCCGAGGTCGGCCACCCCGTCCTCTCCCTCGTCCGGACCCAGGTCGGACCGATCCGGCTCGGCTCGACCAAGCCGGGCAAGTGGCGCGCCCTGACCCGTGACGAGGTGGGCGCGCTCTACAAGGAGGCGGGGCTGTGACGGCGTCGCGCGACGAGCGGGTCCACATCATCGGCACCGGTCTGCTCGGCACGAGCCTCGGCATCGCCCTGACCCGCAAGGGCGTGCCGGTCACCCTCGAGGACCTGTCCCCGACGGCTGCCGCCCTGGCCCGCGACCTCGGGGCCGGGACGCTCGCCGGTGAGGGGACGCCCTGCGGTCCGGACCCCGGGCTCGTCGTCGTCGCCACGCCACCGGATGTGAGCGCGTCCGTCGTCCTCGCCGCCCTGGGCCGCTGGCCGGGGGCCGCCGTCACCGACGTGGCCTCGGTCAAGGGCGCCGTCCTCGATGCCCTCCGGGCGGGTGGCGCCGACCTGCGCCGCTACTGCGGGTCGCACCCCATGGCCGGGCGCGAGCGCTCCGGTGCCATCGCGGCGCGGTTCGACCTCTTCGAGGGGCGCGCCTGGGTCCTCACCCCGACCGACGAGACCGACCCGGCCATCCTCCGCCGGCTCGAGGACCTCGCCCACCGGGTCGGGTCGGTGACGACCCGGCTCGCGCCCCGCGACCACGACGCCGCCGTGGCGGCCGTCTCGCATGTGCCTCAGGTCGTCGCGAGCCTCGTCGCTGCCCGGCTCGCCGACCTGCCGGACAGCGCGGTCGCCCTGGCCGGCCAGGGCCTGCGCGACGTGACGCGGATCGCCGCGAGCGAGCCGCAGCTGTGGACGCAGATCCTCACCGGCAACGCCGGGGCCGTGCGGTCCGTCCTCGCCGACCTCGCCACCGAGCTCGCGGGCCTCATCGTGGCCCTCGGTGAGTTCACGGACGGCCCGGGCAGCGACGCGCCCGGGGCCCGGGCGACCGTCGCGCACGTCATCGCCTCCGGCAACGCCGGCCACGCCCGGATCCCGGGCAAGCACGGCGCCGGGCCCACGGCATACGCGACGGTCCGGGTTCTCATCCCCGACGAACCTGGACAGCTGGGCCGGCTGTTCCAGGACGTCGGGGAGGAAGGCGTCAACATCGAGGAGTTCCGGATCGACCACGGCCTGGGCCAGGCGTTCGGGCTCGCCGAGATCGACGTCCTCCCGGCCACCGCCGCCACCCTCGCCGCGGCGCTGGCCGCCCGCGGCTGGCGGCTGCACGACTGACCCGGCCCCGATCCCACCCGTCCGACCCAGGAGGACCCGTCCCGTGCCCACGCCGCTCACCATCGCCATCGACGGACCGTCCGGCTCGGGCAAGTCCAGCGTCTCGAAGGCCGTGGCCCGCTCCCTGGGCATCGGCTACCTCGACACCGGCGCGATGTACCGCGCCCTTGCCTGGTGGTGCCTGGACCGGGGGATGGCGCTGACCGACGCCGCGGCGGTCGCCCGGGCCGCCGTCGACCTGCCCCTCGAGATGGGGACCGACCCCACCGATCCGCATGTCGGGGTGGGCGGCCGTCGGGTGGACCTGGAGATCCGCACGACGGAGGTCTCGACGCAGGTCTCGGCCGTCGCGACGAACCTCGAGGTCCGCGCCGAGATGCGGCGCCGGCAGCGCGAGCTGATGGACCGGATCGCCACCGAGACCGGCGGCGTCGTCGCCGAGGGCCGCGACATCACGACCGTCGTCGCGCCCGACGCCCGGGTCCGCGTCCTGCTCACGGCGAGCGAGGAGGCCCGGCTGCGGCGGCGCTCCACCGAGCTGCACGGAGGGGCCGACCCGACGTCGGTGGCCGCCACCCGCGACCAGGTCATCCGGCGCGACCGGGACGACTCGACCGTCTCGCAGTTCACCGTGGCCGCCGACGGCGTCGTCCTCGTCGACACCTCCGAGCTGTCCTTCGACGACAGCGTCGCGGCCGTGCTGTCCGTCATCCACGAGATGGACGGACCGCCCGACCCGCCCGACCCGACGGGCCCGCCCGGCTGAGCCCGGACGAGGGTGGCTCGGGCACCCCTCCCACTCGGGGACAATGGTGCGGTGACTTCGACCCCGCCGCCCCCGGACGCCCCCGACGACGCGACCGTCGCCGCCGCGCTGCGCGCCGGCCTCGACGAGTTCGAGCTGAGCGCGGAGGACCGCGCCCTCCTCGACGCGTCCGAGGGCGTTCTCGCCGCCGAGACCGGAGACGCCGCGCCGCCCGTCGTCGCCGTTGTCGGGCGGCCGAACGTCGGCAAGTCGACCCTCGTCAATCGGATCCTCGGCCGCCGCGAGGCCGTCGTCGAGGACGTCCCGGGGGTGACCCGGGACCGGGTGTCCTACGAGGCCGAGTGGGCTGGGCGCCGCTTCACCCTCGTCGACACCGGCGGCTGGGCCGTCGACGCGACCGGGATCCACCTGCGGGTCGCCGAGCAGGCCGAGGTCGCCGTCGAGCTGGCGGACGCCGTCCTGTTCATCGTCGACGCCGTCGTCGGCGCGACCGACGACGACGTCGCCGTCGTGCGGCTCCTGCGCCGTGCCGGCAAGCCCGTCGTCCTCGTCGCGAACAAGGTGGACGACCAGCGCACCGAGGCGGACGCCGCCGCCTTGTGGAACCTCGGTCTCGGCGAGCCGTGGCCGGTCTCCGCCCTGCACGGCCGTGGTAGCGGTGACGCCCTCGATGCGCTGCTCGAGGTGCTGCCCGAGCAGTCGGCGGTCGCGGCATACCAGCCCGGTGGCCCGCGCCGGGTCGCCCTCCTGGGCCGGCCGAACGTCGGCAAGTCCAGCCTGCTCAACACGTTGGTCGGGACCGATCGGGTGGTCGTCGACGAGGTTGCCGGGACGACGCGGGATCCCGTCGACGAGCTCGTCGAGCTGGGCGGGCGGACCTGGCGGTTCGTCGACACGGCCGGCATCCGGCGCCGGGTGCACCAGACCCGCGGCGCCGACTTCTACGCGTCGCTGCGCACCCAGACCGCGCTGGAGAAGGCCGAGGTCGCCGTCGTCCTCGTCGACGCGAGCGAGCCGATCACCGAGCAGGACATCCGGGTCATCCAGCAGGTCATCGACGCCGGCCGCGCGCTCGTCATCGCCTACAACAAGTGGGACCTCACCGACGAGGAGCGCCGCTACTACCTCGAGCGCGAGATCGACAAGGAGCTCGTCCAGGTCCCGTGGGCGCCGCGGGCCAACATCTCGGCCCGGACCGGCCGGCATACCGACCGGCTCGTCCCCGCCCTCGAGACCGCCCTGCAGTCCTGGGACAGCCGGATCCCCACCGGCCGGCTCAACGCCTTCCTCGGCCAGGTCGTCGCCGGACACCCGCACCCCGTCCGCGGCGGGAAGCAGCCGCGGATCCTCTTCGGCACCCAGGCCGGCACCCGGCCGCCACGGTTCGTCCTGTTCACCTCGGGGTTCCTCGAGGCGGGCTACCGCCGGTTCGTCGAGCGCCGGTTGCGCGAGGAGTTCGGCTTCGTCGGAACCCCGATCGAGATCACGCTCCGGGTCCGCGAGAAGCGGGGCCGCCGCTGAGCCCGCCCGGCGCGCTCGGCCGGGGTCGCGGAGCCCGCGCCGGCGTCGGGCCAGGGGCCGTGGGCGATTCGGTGGGGGAGCGGGCCGTGCGATAGGGTTTCGTTCGCTCTCGAGGGAGCGAGCCACGGGCTGTGGCGCAGCTTGGTAGCGCACTTGACTGGGGGTCAAGGGGTCGCAGGTTCAAATCCTGTCAGCCCGACGAGATGGACGGTCCGCCCGGCGACACGCCGGCCGGACCGTCTTCGCGTCCGGCGGGGGCCGCTCGGTGACTCCGGCCGCTGGGCGAGTGGCTTCGTCGACGGACAGGTTCCTGCAGCCCGGGGGTGTTGCAACACCCCCGTTCGGCAGGAACCTCTGCTAGCAGAGGTTCGTGCCGGGGGGAGGGGGTGGGAGGGCGGATGCCATCCGGGTGACGGCCTCGGTGATGATCTCGGGGGACGTGGCGAGGTTGAACCGGGCGAAACCGGCCCCGGGGGTGCCATAGCGGTGGCCCGAGGACAGGGCGACCCGTCCCCGCCGACGGAACACCGTGGCCGGGTCCGCACCGAGTCCGAGGTCGCGGCAGTCGAGCCACGCGAGGTAGGTCGCCTGCGGCATCCGGTAGCGGACCCCCGGCAGGTGCTCGGCGAGCAGCCTCTCGAGCAGGCGCCGGTTCTCGTCCAGCTCGGCCATCAGCCGAGCGAGCCACTCGCGGCCGTCGTCGAGCGCGGCCACCTGCGCCTGCACGGCGATGTGGCTCGCCCCGTGCCGATGGACCTCAGCAAGTCGGCGCAGATCGGCCACGGCGGCGGAGCCGGCGATCGCCAGGCCGGCCTTGAGCCCGGCGAGGTTCCACCCCTTCGACGGCGAGAACATCGCGACGCCCCGCTCGCCACCCGGCACGGTGAGAAACGGCGTGAAGTCGCCGCCGGCATACACGAGCGGCGCATGGATCTCGTCGGAGACGACCCGCACGTCGTACTCCTCCGCGACGGCTGCCACCATCGCCAGCTCCGTGGGGGTGTGGACCGCGCCCGTCGGGTTCTGGGGGTTGCACAGCAGGTATGCCGGCTGCCCACCCATGGCGCGCGCCTCCCGGAACGCCTCGACGAGCGAGTCCGGGCAGAGCCGTCCTTCCTCGGTCAGCGGCGCCTCGACGACGCGCCGGCCGATGGCATCGATGAAGCCGAAGAACGCGTCGTAGACCGGCGGCGACACGACGACCGCGGCATCCTCGTCGGTGAGGAGCCGGAGCAGCTCGGCGACGCCGATCATCACGTCCGCGGTCTGGCTCGTCGCGGCCGGGTCGATGTCCCAACCCCAGGCCTGCGCGGCATACCGACGCACCGCCGCGACGTACGGCGGACCCCACGAGTAGCCGGTGTCGCCGCGCCCCATGGCGGCGCTCACCGCCTCGACGACCGCCTCGCACGGGCTGGCGTCCATCTCGGCCACCCACACGGGCAGGACGTCCGCGTCGAACGCCCGCCACTTCACGCTCGTCCGCGTCGCCCGCAGCTGCTCGAGAGTGGTTCCGAGGATGGGGGAGTCCATGCTCGGCACTCTAGGGCGAACCGCATAGGGTGACCGCATGAGCATCGGGGAACAGGGGGCGGTCGACCGCGTCCTCACCATCCCCAACGCGCTGTCCGTGCTGCGCCTCGTCGGCGTTCCCGTCTTCCTCTGGGCGATCCTCGCCGACCACGTCGCCCTGGCCATCATCCTGCTCGCCGCCTCCGGGATCACCGACTACCTCGACGGCAAGATCGCCCGGCACTACGGTCTCGTCTCCCGGCTGGGCGAGCTCCTCGACCCCGTCGCCGACCGGCTCTACATCGCGAGCACCCTCCTCGGGCTCGCGTGGCGGGACATCATCCCATGGTGGCTCGTCACCGTCCTGTTCGCCCGCGAGGCGTTCATGATCGTCGTCATCCTCATCGCCAAGCGATACGGCCACACCGGCCTGCCGGTCCACTATGTCGGCAAGGCCGCGACGTTCAACCTGCTCTACGCGTTCCCCGTGCTGCTCCTCGCCACCGTCGGCGGGACGACCCGCGACATCGCCCTGCCGATCGGCTGGGGGTTCGCCTGGTGGGGGACCGCCCTGTACTGGGTCGCCGGCATCCTCTACGCGATGCAGCTTCGCGAGATCATCGCCGGCCGCCCGAGGGTCGCCTGATGCTCTCCGACACCCCCGAGCGCCGGCCGGACGCGTCCATGACGCTCATCCGGTCGATGCTGGAGCGGCCTCTCGACCCCGGGTATGCGGCGGCCGCCGACGCCCGCGAGGCGGCCGGCGGTCGACGACAGGGCCGGCTGGGCACCCCCCTCATGATGATCGCGTCGGTCCTCGTCGGCCTCCTCGTCGGGGTCGGGGCGAGCACGCTGCGCGCGCAGGACACGACGAAGGGGAGGGCCCGTTCGGCGCTGATCTCCCAGATCAACGACCGCCGGGCCGGCGTCGACAAGCAGACGAAGGTCGTGACGAGGCTGCAGTCCGAGGTCGCCGCCCTCGAGGGCGAGTCGCTCGCCGGGGTCGACGCCACGCTGCAGACCCGGATCGAGACGCAGGCGGCGGCGGCCGGCACCGTCGCGCTTGCCGGCCCGGGCCTCCTCGTCACCCTCGACAACCCACCCGCCCCCGAGGGCGACGGTTCTGGCGTCGACCCGCGGGCCGACCCGACGGGCGGCGCCAACTACGTCCTCGCCCGCGACCTGCAGATCGTCACGAACAGCCTGTGGGAGGCCGGGGCCGAGGCGATGTCGATCAACGGCCTGCGGCTCACGTCGACCTCGGCGATCCGCTTCGCCGGACGGGCCATCATCGTCGACTTCCGACCGCTCAACCCGCCCTACCTGATCACGGCGCTCGGGAACCCCGCGACGCTGCCGCAGCGGTTCACCGACGGGCCGGGCGGCGCCTACCTGTCCACCCTCGCGTCGCAGTACGGGATCCAGGTCAACAGCAGCGCGCGGGGGTCGCTCGAGGTGCCGGCCGCCACGTCGCTGCTCACCCGCTATGCCCGGCCGATGGATACTAAGTCCAGCCCGTCCCCTCGACCGAGCACCGGAGGCTCGTCGTGATTCCCGCGTTAGGCCTGGTTGCCGGCATCCTCGTCGGCCTGTTCATCCACCCGGAGGTCCCGGTGTGGATGCAGCCCTACCTGCCCATCGCCATCATCGCCGCGTTGGACGCCGTCTTCGGGGCCGTCCGCGCGGTTCTCGACGGGATCTTCAGCGACAAGGTCTTCGTCGTCTCCTTCCTCTCCAACGTCGTCGTCGCGGCGTTCATCGTCTTCCTCGGCGACAAGCTCGGCGTCGGGAACCAGCTCTCCACCGGCGTGGTCGTCGTGCTCGGAGTCCGGATCTTCTCCAACGTCGCCTCCATCCGGCGGCATCTGTTCAGCGCATGACCGACGAGCGACACCCTCAGCGCGGACCCGGCCAGCACGCCCGGCGCCCGGACGCGGTCGACCAGGACCGGCCGCCCCCCCCGGCGGAGGTCTTTCCGGTCCCGAGCAGCAGGGCGGCCTGGCGCCGGTTGTTCCTCTTCGGCAGACCCCGGGCCACGACGGCGAACCTCGTCGTCACCGTCCTGGCCGTCTCCCTCGGGTTCGCCATCGCCGCTCAGGTCCACCAGACCCAGGTCCAGGGGCTGGAGAACCTCCGCGAGGACGACCTGGTCCGGATCCTCGACACCGTCAACCAGGACGGCACCCGGCTGGAGCAGGAGATCGCCACCCTCCAGGCGTCCCGGGACCGGCTCAAGTCCGGTGCCACGAGCCGGGAGGAGGCGCTGGCGGCCGCCAAGGACCGGCTCGACCGGCTCGGGGTCCTCACCGGCACCGTCGCCGCCGTGGGCCCGGGCGTCACGGTGACGATCCACGACCCCGACGGCAAGGTCACGGCGCCGCTCCTGCTCGACACCCTCCAGGAGCTGCGGGATGCCGGGGCGGAGGCCGTCCAGCTCAACGACGTGCGGGTCGTGGCGAACACCTACTTCACCGACACCGACTCCGGCATCGAGGTGTCCGGCGAAGCCATCGACGCGCCCTACACGTTCACGGCCATCGGTGACGGCCAGACGCTCGCCTCCGCCATGGACATCCCGGGCGGGGTGAGCGAGAGCGTGCGGAGCATCGGCGGGGACACCGTCATCACTCCCCACAACCAGGTGAAGGTCACCGCGTTGCACACCCTTTCGGTGCCTCAGTACGCTCAGCCCGTTCCCACCCCGACGCCGACGACCAGCCCCTGAGGAGCGCCATGAGCGATCTCGAGTACCCCGCGGACCTTCGTTACACCGGTGAGCACGAGTGGGTGCGGCCCGGCGGCGACGGCACGGTCCGGGTGGGCATCACCTCCTACGCGCAGGCCGCCCTCGGTGACGTCGTCTACGTCTCGCTGCCGAGCACCGGCGACGCGGTCACCGCAGGGGACGCTTGCGGTGAGGTCGAGTCCACGAAGTCGGTCAGCGACGTCTACGCGCCGTTGACCGGTGCGGTGACCGCCGTGAACGCCGCGCTCGACGGCGCCCCCGAGCTCGTCAACGCCGACCCGTACGGCGACGGGTGGATGTTCGAGATGCGCCCCGCCGAGTCGGGGGAGGTCGAGGCCCTCATGGACGCCGAGACCTACCGCGGCCAGCTCTCCTGACCCGCTCGCCCCAGTGGGGTGCACGACCCTCATCGCGTGATCTAGGGTGAGGGCGTTCGACGATGCAGTGAGGAGCCCAGACGATGACCGGTGACGAGCGCGAGCATGAGGTTCGCGGCGTGCCCGAGGAGGGACACGGCGCCCCCGACGGGACGACGATGCACCTCCAGCCCGTCGACGGCGGCGACCGGGTCGACACCGCGCCAGAGGCCGACCGGAGCCTGACCCGTGCCGACCAGGCCACCGTCGACGCCCTGCGCCCCGGGACCGCCCTGCTCGTCGTCCTCCGCGGCCCCAACACGGGGGCCCGCTTCCTCCTCGACGACGACGAGGTCTCCTCGGGGCGCCACCCCGACAGCGACATCTTCCTCGACGACGTCACCGTCTCGCGCAAGCACGCCGTCTTCAGCCGGAGCGACGAGGGCTTCGTCGTCCGCGATGTCGGCTCGCTCAACGGCACCTACGTCAACCGCGACCGGATCGACCAGGCCGTGCTCGTCACCGGTGACGAGGTCCAGATCGGCAAGTTCCGGCTCGTCTTCTACGCCGCCAAGGACTGAGCCGCCGAGCGCGACGTGGCCGCACCCTCCTCCGCCGGGCGCCTGACGATCGGCGCCGTCCTCGCCGAGCTGCGCGAGGAGTTCCCGGACGTCACGATCTCCAAGATCCGTTTCCTCGAGGCCGAGGGCCTCATCGAGCCGGAGCGCACCCCCTCCGGCTATCGCTCTTTCGCCACCGAGGACGTCGAGCGCCTGCGCTACGTCCTGCGCGCCCAGCGGGACCGGTTCTGGCCGCTGCGGGTGATCCGCGAGTCGCTCGACGCCCTCGACCGGGGCCTGCTCCCCGAGGACGACGGCCCCGACGGTCGGCCTCGTCCGCGACGCGCCGCGCCGGACCCGGACGTCGTCGATGCCACCGAGCTGAGCACGCCGTCGACGATGCGCCTCACGGCCGACGAGGTCTGTGCCGCGGCCGACCTCGACCCCGACGCGTATGCCGCGCTCCGGGGC
Organism: uncultured Actinomycetota bacterium; assembly: GCA_963728395.1. Lineage (GTDB taxonomy): Bacteria > Actinomycetota > Actinomycetes > Actinomycetales > Dermatophilaceae > CAVSJJ01. The sequence goes on along the minus strand of CAVSJJ010000003.1, from coordinate 474,836 downwards.
GCCGGTCTGATCCGCCCGGACGCGGATGGCTTTCTCGGCGAGGAGGACCTGCGGGTGGCCCAGGCGGCGGCCGGGCTCGCGGCCTACGGGATCGAGGCGCGCCACCTGAGGCCGTTCCGCACCGCCGCCGACCGCGAGGTCGGTCTCGCCGACCAGGCCGCCCAGCTGCTGACCCGTCCGGGGGTCGACCGCGACCGGGCGGCCGCCGAGGTCGCCCGGTTGTGCCTGGCCCTTCACACCGCGCTCGTCAAGGGTGGGCTCGCCGGACGAGGGTGACCCGGACCCGTTCCCGGACAACCTCGGCGCAGGTCGACGCGCTGACAGCCCGGGGAGGTACGGTGAGCGGGTGAAGGTCCTGGACGTCCTCGGTGTGCGCGTCGAGATGCCGACGAACAGCCCGATCGTCCTGCTGCGCGAGCGGGACGGCGATCGCTACCTGCCCATCTGGATCGGCGCGGCGGAGGCCACAGCCATCGCCTACGCCCAGCAGGGGGTCGTCCCGCCCCGACCGCTCACCCACGACCTGCTCAAGAACGTCATCGACGAGCTCGGCCACACCCTGACCCGGGTGCGGATCGTCGCGCTGCACGGTGGCGTCTTCCATGCCGCCCTCGACGTCGACGGCGGTCCGGCCGGTGGCGGGACCGAGATCGAGTCCCGCAGCTCGGACGCCATCGCCCTCGCCCTGCGGGCCGGCGCCGAGATCGTCGCCGAGGACGCCCTGCTCGACGAGGCCGGCGTCGCCATGGCGACCGAGGAGGAGGACGAGGTCGAGCGGTTCAAGGAGTTCCTCGACCAGGTCTCGGCCGACGACTTCGAGGTCGAGGGCGGTGGCGAAGGTGGCTAACCGTCTAGTTGACATTGAGGGTATGCCGTGATGTGCGCGACACGCGGGCGTCAACGGTGCAGTGGTGGTTGACGGCCGTCACACCAGTCCCTACTGTCACAAAGGTCAAATCACGTCCGTGTAGTCACGGGCTTGTCGTTCGGAGGTCGGCGTGAACTCGAGTGTCATTCCCAGTGGAGGCACCTCTGGCGACCGGTATGCGGAGGTGGGCGCGCAGGGCCTGCTGTTCGACGACGACCTGCCCGCCCTCGACGAGGAGGTCGGCTTCCGGGGTCCCGCGGCCTGTCGCGCGGCCGGGATCACCTATCGGCAGCTGGACTACTGGGCGCGCACCGGGCTCGTCGAACCCTCGGTCCGCGGCGCCAAGGGGTCGGGCAGCCAGCGGCTCTACGGGTTCCGCGACATCCTCGTCCTCAAGGTCGTCAAGAGGCTCCTGGACACCGGCGTCTCGCTGCAGCAGATCCGGGTCGCCATCCAGGCCCTGCGCGAACGCGGGGTCGACGACCTCGCCCAGATCACCCTCATGAGCGACGGCGCCTCGGTCTACGAGTGCACCTCGAGCGATGAGGTCATCGACCTGCTCCAGGGCGGCCAGGGGGTCTTCGGGATCGCCGTCGGCCGGGTGTGGCGCGAGGTCGAGAGCGAGCTGGCCCACCTGCCGGGCGAGCGTGCCGACGACGAGCACCCGTCCGGCCACGACGACGAGCTGAGCCTGCGCCGCCGCTCCCGGCTGGCCTGACCGGCCCGCCCGCTGCCGGCGCCGCCGGCCCCCGGATCGCCGGCCGGTTTGTTAGATTGGCTCCGCTGCGAACACCACGCGGGAGAGTCCTCGTCGGCCTGATCGACGGGGCGCCGAAGGGGCAAACTCCCCGGAACCTCTCAGGCATCAGGACCGCGTGGATCAGGCGCCTCTGGAGCGGCCATCCGTGACAGAGGGGGAGGCGATCGCGCGCGACATGCCTCAGGAGCCGTCATGACCGCATCCAGCCCCGAGATCCCCGCCTTCGCCCGGCGTCACATCGGGCCCCGCGAGCGCGACATCGACGAGATGCTCGCCACCATCGGTCAGCCGTCGCTCCGGGCCATGCTCGACGCCGCCGTGCCCGGCGGGATCCAGAGCACCGAGGGCCTCACCCTTCCGGGCGCCGGCTCGGAGACCGCGGTCATCGAGGAACTGCGTGGCCTCGCCACCCGCAACACCGTGCTCACGTCGATGATCGGCCTCGGCTACTATGGCACCGTCGTCCCGGCGGTCATCGCCCGGAACGTCCTCGAGAACCCCGCGTGGTACACGGCATACACCCCGTACCAGCCCGAGATCTCCCAGGGCCGACTCGAGGCGCTGCTCAACTTCCAGACGGTCATCGGCGACCTCACCGGTCTCGACACCGCCGGGTCCTCCCTCCTCGACGAGGGGACCGCCGCGGCCGAGGCGGCGACCCTCATGCGCCGCGGCAGCAAGGCTCCCGCCGACGCCGTCCTGCTCGTCGACGACGCCCTCTTCCCGCAGACGCTCGCCGTCGTGCGCACCCGCGCCGCCTCGCTCGGCATCGACGTCGTCGTCGCCGACCTCACCACGGTGCGGGACGCGGACGGCCTCGCCGACGCCGCCGGCGCCCGCTCGGTCTTCGGCGTCCTCATCCAGTACCCCGACGCCGACGGACTGCTCCACGACTGGCGCGACCTCACTGCCGCCGCCCACGACGCCGGCGCCCTCGTCGCCGCGGCAGCCGACCTGCTGGCGCTGACCCTCGCCACGCCGCCGGGGGAGTGGGGCGCCGACGTCGCGGTCGGCACGACCCAGCGTTTCGGGGTCCCGATGGGCTTCGGTGGTCCGCACGCGGGTTACATCGCCGTCCGCTCCGGGCTGGAGCGGACCCTGCCGGGTCGGCTCGTCGGCGTCTCGGTCGACGAGGACGGCGCTCCCGCCTACCGGCTCGCCCTCCAGACCCGCGAGCAGCACATCCGTCGCGAGAAGGCGACGTCGAACATCTGCACCGCCCAGGTCCTCCTCGCGGTCCTGGCGGCGATGTATGCCGTCTACCACGGTCCGCAGGGGCTCTGCGCGATCGCCGCGGAGGTGCACGCGACGGCGCTCGAGCTGGCCGACGCGCTGCGGGAGGCGGGGCTCGCCGTTGCCGAGGGCGCCTTCTTCGACACGATCCGGGTGGACGCCCCGGGCCGGGCCGACGAGCTCGTCGCCGCCGCGCTGGAGCAGGGCGTCAACATTCGCCGGGTCGATGCCGACGCCGTCACGATCAGCGTCGACGAGACGACCGACGCCGACGACCTCGCGCGGCTCTGCGCCGCTCTCGGGGCGCGGCCGGGTGGTCAGGGCGATCCCGGGCGCCCGGCCTGGCCGTCGGCCCTGCTGCGGACGTCGGACTACCTCACCCACCCGGTCTTCACCAGCCACCACAGCGAGACGGCGATGGTGCGCTACCTGCGCCGGCTCGCCGACAAGGACTTCGCCCTCGACCGCGGGATGATCCCCCTCGGCTCGTGCACGATGAAGCTCAACGCCACGACCGAGATGCTCGCGCTGTCGTGGCCGGAGTTCGCGGACCTGCACCCGTTCGCCCCGGCGGACCAGACCGCCGGGATCCGCGCCGTCATCGACCAGCTCTCCGAGTGGCTGTGCGCCATCACCGGCTACGACGCCGTCTCCCTCCAGCCCAACGCCGGCTCCCAGGGCGAGCTGTCCGGGCTGCTCGCGATCGCGGCATACCACCGCGCGAACGGCGACACCGACCGCCGGGTGTGCCTCATCCCCGCCAGTGCTCACGGGACGAACGCGGCCAGCGCGGTCATGGCCGGGATGGAGGTCGTCGTCGTCGGTACCGACCCCGCGAGCGGGTCCATCGACCTGGACGACCTGCGGGCCAAGGTCGAGCGACACCGCGACCGGCTCGCGGCGATCATGGTGACCTACCCGTCGACGCACGGCGTCTTCGAGGACACGATCTCCGACCTCTGCGCCCTCGTCCACGACGCCGGCGGCCAGGTCTACGTCGACGGTGCCAACCTCAACGCCCTCGTCGGGGTGGCGCGGCCGGGCCGGTTCGGCGCCGACGTCTCGCACCTCAACCTGCACAAGACGTTCGCCATCCCGCACGGTGGTGGCGGCCCCGGTGTCGGCCCGGTGGCCTGCCGATCGCATCTCGCGCCCTACCTGCCCAACCACCCGCTGGACCCCAGCGCCGGTCCGGAGACCGGGATCGGGCCGGTGGCCTCGGCGCCGTTCGGGTCCGCGTCGATCCTGCCCATCTCGTGGGCCTACATCCGGCTCATGGGTGGCGCCGGGCTGGCTCGGGCAACCGAGGTGGCGGTGCTCAATGCGAACTACGTCGCGGCCCGGCTGCGCGAGCACTTCCCGGTCCTCTACGCCGGCGGCGAGGGGCTCGTCGCGCACGAGTGCATCCTCGACCTGCGCGGCCTCACCCGGGACACCGGCGTGACCGTCGACGACGTCGCCAAGCGCCTCATCGACTACGGCTTCCACGCCCCGACGATGTCCTTCCCCGTCGCGGGCACGCTCATGGTGGAGCCGACCGAGAGCGAGAACCGTGCGGAGCTGGACCGGTTCTGCGACGCGATGATCGCGATCCGGGGCGAGATCGACGAGGTCGGCGCGGGCGCGGTCTCGCCCGAGGAGAGCGTGCTGCGCCACGCCCCGCACACGGCCGCCTGCCTCGCAGGGGAGTGGGACCACCCGTACGACCGGCGACGTGCCGCGTTCCCTCCCGGGGTGCCACCGGAGGGCAAGTACTGGTCGCCGGTCCGCCGGATCGACCAGGCCTACGGCGACCGGCACCTCGTGTGCGCCTGCCCGCCACCGGAGTCCTTCGAGCAGTGATCAGGCCGCCGGGGTCGCGGCCGTCGTCGCGACGGTGACGGTGCTGCCGGCCGTGTCCTTGTGGACGACGACCTGGCTCGGGATCCGAGCGCGCAGCTCGGCGACGTGCGAGACGACGCCGACGGCTCGGCCGCCCTCGCGCAGCCCGTCGAGGACGTCGAGCACCTGCTCGAGGCTCTCGTCGTCGAGGCTGCCGAAGCCCTCGTCGATGACGAGGGTGCGCAGGTCGAGGCCGCCGGACTCCTCGCGCACCGCGTCGGCGAGCCCGAGGGCCAGGGCGAGCGAGGCCATGAACGCCTCGCCGCCGGAGAGGGTCGAGGTGTCCCGGGTCCGGCCCGTCCACTGGTCGAGGACCCGCAGCCCGAGGCCGCTCCGGGCGCCCCGGGAGGCCCGCTCGTCGGTGTGTTCGAGGCGGTAGCGCCCGGCCCCCATGATGGCGAGCCGCTCGTTGGCGAGGTCGGCGACCTTCTCGAGCCGGGCGGCGAGCACGAACGAGGTGAGCCGCATCCGGAGGGTGTTCTCCCCCCCGGTGCCGCCCACGGCGTCGGCGAGGTCCTTCAGCCGCGCGTACCGCTCGAGGGACGGCCCCAGGGCGGCGCAGCGCTCATCGATGGCGGGCCGGAGCCGCTGCACGCCGCGCAGTCCGGCCAGGGCCCGGGTCTGCGCAGCCTGGGCCTGGAGCAGCGCGGCCTTGGCCCCCCGCTCCGCCTCGGCCAGAGCCGGCACGTCGACGGGACCGGCCGCCTCGGCCTCGGCGAGCTCGGGGTCGGCCAGCGCGGTGCGGGCCGCGACGAGCTCGCGGTCGTGCGCCTCGCATCGGGCGGCCAGCGCGGCGACCTCGGCGGCAGGCATCGTCGCGGCCTGGGCCTCGGCGAGGTCGGCGAACCCGGCCTCGGCCAGCGCGCCGTCGACCGCCTGCCGGGCCCGCGCCACGAGGGTCCCGGCGTCCGTGAGGGTCTGCAGCGACGTGACGAGGTCGGCCAGGTGCCGACCGGTGCGCGCGTGGGTGTCCGCCAGGGCCGTGAGTGCGCTTCGCTCGGGCGCGGCGGTGGTATGCCGCGGTCGCCGCCCGGGGTCGCACGGGCAGCGTTCCGCGTGGTCGGCGACGGCCCGGGCGACGGCGGTGGCGAGGGTCTCGGCCTCCCCGGCGAGCTCGGCGATCACCGTCTCGAGCCGGACGCGCTCGAGCGCGATGGCCGCCGTGCGCTCGGCGGCCATCGCACGCGCCGCCGCCGCGGCTCCGAGGGCGTCCTCGGCGGCGGCCAGCGCGTCGGCGGCCTCCTGGGCGCGCCCCAGCTCGCTCTCGGCGGCGTCGAGGTCGGCGTCGAGGTCGGCCACCGTGGGCGAGCCGGGGAGGCGGTCGCGGATCCCCCGCAGGGACGTCTCGGTCGCCGCCAGCGCCAGCTCCGCCTCGTGGTGGGCGGCGGCGCACCCGGCGGCCTCCTCGTGCGCGGCGCGGACCTGCGCGGGCGTCACCGGGTCGCCGGCCGTGGCCGGGGCGGGGTGCTCGGCCGAGCCGCAGACGGGGCAGGCGGCGCCGTCCTCGAGCGAGGCCGCCAGCTCGCCGGCCATCCCCTCGATGCGGCGCTGCTGCAGGTCGAGGGCGCGCTGGCGGGCGTCCTGCGCCACGTCGCGCGAGTCCGCGAGCGCGCGCCGGGCTTCGGCGGCCCCGGCCTCGAGGGCGTCCCGCCGCCGGGCCAGACCGACCCGCTCCGCCGCCCGGTCGCGGGCGTCGGCAAGCCGGCCGGCGTGGCCGGCCCGCTCGCGGAGCTCGTCGGCCCGGGCGCCGGCGGCCTCGTGCGCCGCCGCGGCCGCCGCGGCCGCGGACTCGACGTCGGCGAGCTCCTCGGCCAGCGCCTCGCGGTCGGCTCGGGCGCGCCCGGCCCTGGCCTCGAGGTCGTCGAGCGAGTCGGCGAACCGGGCCAGGTCATCGACGAGCCGGTCCATCGCCTGCACCCGGTCCAGGACGAGGACGACACCGGCGGCCGACCGGTCCTCGAGGGCAAGGCGCGAGACGGCCTGACGGGCGGCGTCGACGGCGCCGGCCCGCCCCCGCTCGTCGTCGACGGCCCGGCGCAGCGCCGCGAGGTGTCCGGCGAGGGAGGCGGCGCGGGTGGCCCCGTCGAGGCGGCGTAGCTCCTCTGCGTTGGCCTCCTGCCGGCCCTCGAGGACCCCGAGCCGCTCGCGCAGCCCCCGAGCGCGCAGTCGGAGCCTCGCGCGCCGGACCCCGGCCGCATGGGCCGCCGCCGCCGCGCGCTCGAGGGTCGAGGCGGCGTCGAGCTCGGTCACCGCCAGGGTGAGGGCCTCCTGCAGTGCCGCCTCGGTCTCGGCCAGCCGCTCGGCGAGCTCGGTGGCCGGCAGGGCCACCCAGTCGTGCGCCGGCACCGCCTGCTGGTCGGCGAGGACGTCACCGAGCCGGGCGAGGTCGGTGGCCAGCGCGGCCTCGGTCTCGGCGACCGCGGCCCCGGCCAGCCGGCGCTGGTCAGCCAGCCACGCCTCGACGTCGGCGAACCGGCCGATGTCGAAGAGCCGCTCGAGGACCGCGCGCCGGTCCTCGGCCGACGCGCGGAGGAACGCCGCGAAGTCGCCCTGGGGGAGGAGGACGACCTTGGCGAACTGGGCCAGCCCCATGCCGAGGACGTCGAGGACGATGTCGGCCACCTCGTCGTGGCGGGTGCCACGGGCCAGCCAGCTGCCGCCGACCCGTTCCTCGAGGACGACCGAGGCCTGGACCCGGACGGTCCCGGTCCCGCGCTTCTTGGGGCGCTCGTACTCCGGGCTGCGTCGGACCCGCAGCCGCCGCCCGCTCGCCGTCAGCTCGAGCTCGACGGACGGCACGGCGTCCGGGGCCGCGTGGTCCGAGCGGAGCCCGCGCCTGCCGCGGGCCCCGGGGAGGTCGGCATAGAGGGCGAAGCAGATGGCGTCGAGCAGCGAGGTCTTGCCGGCGCCCGTCGGGCCGTGGATGAGGAAGAGGCCGGCGTCGGTCAGCTCGTCGAAGTCGACCTCGACCCGTCCCGGGAAGGGGCCGAAGGCGGTGGCCGCCAGCCGGTGCAGCCTCACGCGGCGCCCTCCGCGGCGGCGACGTCCCGGGCCACGCCCTCGTCGTCCAGGGCAGCGCGGGCGACCCGCGAGGCCTCGAGGGCGTCGGTGAGCAGGACCCGCTCCTCGTCGGTGGCGGTGCGGCCGCCGCGAACGTGAGCGAGGAAGTCGCAGCAGACGTCGACGTCGGCGCGCTCGGTGACCCGGGCGGCATACGAGCGGACCGGGACGGGGGCGGCCGCCGGTGCGAAGCGCAGCTCGAGGGCATGCGGGAAGCGGGACCGCACCCGGTCCATCGCCCCGGCCGGGCGGACCGGGTCGGTGAGGGTGACCTGGCACCAGGCGGACTCCGCGACCGCGTGGGCGGGATCGGACAGGAGCGCCTCGAGGTCGCCGCGCAACACCGCGAGGGGACGCTCCACCGGCGCGGCGACGTGCTCGACCGAGCGGACGCCGCCGGCGTCGACGTCGACGAGCCACGACCCCTTGGCGTGGGTGGCCTCGCTGAAGGACATGGCGACCGGCGAGCCGGAGTACCCGACGCTGTCGGTGATCCGCTGCCGGCCGTGCAGATGGCCGAGGGCGGCATAGTCGACCCCGGCGAAGACGTCGGGCGGCACCGCAGCGACCCCGCCCGCCGAGATGTCGCGTTCGGAGTCGCTCCCGGCGCCGCCGGTGACGAACGCATGGGCCATGACGACCGTGGCCCGGCCCCCGGCGCCGGCCGCGTCGACCCGGATCCGCTCCATCGCCGCCCGCAACACGCCGGCGTGGGTGCGCTCGGTGGCATCGAGCGGGTCGGCCACGATCGACGGCTCGAGGTAGGGGATGGGGTAGACCGCGACATCCCCGAGGAGCACCGGCCGACCGACGGACCGCAGCGAGGTACGGATGTGCAGTCCGGCGCGCGCGAGCAGCCCGGAGGCGAAGCCGAGCCGGATCGCCGAGTCGTGGTTGCCGCTGGAGAGCACGACCTGCGCTCCGGTGTCGATGATCCGCTCGACCGCCTCGGACAGCAGGGTCACGGTCTCCGGCGCCGGCATGGCCCGGTCGTAGACGTCCCCGGAGACGAGAACCGCATCGACCCGCTCGCTGCGGCACACCTCGACAAGGTGGTCGAGGTAGGCCGCCTGGGCGCCGAGCAGCCCCACCTGGTGGAATGCCCGGCCCAGGTGCCAGTCGGAGGTGTGGATCAGCCGCACGATCCGAGGCTAGGAGAGTGGACCGACACACGGCGGGACCGCAACGCCGCGCAGCGGACCGAGTTCCCAACGAAGGCCCACCTGTGGTTGCGTAGGACCACGAGGGACGGGCGGAGACGCGTCGTCCCGCAACGGGGTGGAGGTCTGCGTGGGAACGGAGACGACGGCTCGGGGCTACAACCGCGAGGAGCGGCAGCGCTTCCGGGAGAAGGTGCGCCAGGATCTGGACGTCTTCGAGCGGATGCTCAACACGAGCTCGTTCGACTTCGACCGGCCGATGACCGGGCTCGAGATCGAGCTCAACCTCGTCGATGACCACTTCGACCCGCACTTCCACAACGCCGAGGTGCTCAAGGCGATCGCCGACCCCGTCTTCCAGACCGAGCTCGCGCAGTACAACATCGAGCTCAACGTCCCGCCTCGGCCGCTGCCCGGTGACTCCGCCCTCGAGCTCGAGCAGGACCTGCGCGGCTCGCTCAACGCCGCGGACGCCAAGGCCCGCGAGGTGGGTTCGCGGATCGTCGCGATCGGGATCCTGCCGACGATCATGCCCGAGCACTACGAGGGCGAGTGGATCAGCGACAACAACCGCTATACGGCCCTCAACGACTCGATCTTCGGGGCGCGTGGCGAGGACATCTTCCTCGACATCGAGGGCCCGACGGGGGAGCGGGTTGCGACCTACGCCGACTCGATCGGCCCGGAGTCGGCCTGCACGTCCGTCCAGCTCCACCTCCAGGTGTCGCCCAACGAGTTCGCCGACCACTGGAACGCCGCTCAGGCCCTGTCCGCGCCCCAGGTCGCGCTCGCCGCGAACAGCCCGTTCTTCTTCGGCAAGCGGCTGCATGCGGAGACGCGGATCGCCCTGTTCCGGCAGGCCACCGACACCCGACCGGTCGAGTTGAAGAACCAGGGGGTCCGGCCACGGGTCTTCTTCGGGGAGCGCTGGATCACCTCGATCTTCGACCTCTTCGAGGAGAACACCCGCTACTTCCCCGTGCTGCTGGCCGACGTCAGCGACGAGGACCCGATGGCGATGTTCGAGTCCGGGGTGGCTCCGTCGCTGAGCGAGCTGCGGCTGCACAACGGCACGATCTACCGATGGAACCGGCCGATCTACGACATCGTCGGCGACCGGCCGCACCTGCGCGTCGAGAACCGGGTCCTGCCGGCCGGGCCGACGATCGCCGACGTCCTCGCCAACGCCGCGTTCTACTACGGCGCGATCCGCACCCTGGCCCACCAGGACCGTCCGGTCTGGACGAAGATGAGCTTCGCCGCCTGCCGGGAGAACTTCGAGCGCGCCGCGGTCGAGGGGATCGACGCCCGCATCTACTGGCCCGGCTTCGGCGAGGTCGGGGTCGAGGAGCTCGTGCTGCGCCACCTCCTCCCGCTCGCCCACGAGGGGTTGCGCCAGTGGGGCGTGTCGGACGAGGTCCGGGAGCGCTACCTCGGCATCATCGAGGGCCGGTGCACGGCCGGGGTCAACGGCGCGACCTGGCAGACCGAGGCGGTGCAGCGGCTCGAGCTGCGTGGCATGGAGCGGCGGGGCGCGCTGCGCGAGATGGTCCGACGCTATGCCGAGCACATGGAGGTCAACGCGCCCGTGCACACCTGGCCGCTGCCCTAACTCGCCTCAGACCTCGAGGTTCCAGGCCAGGACGGCCGGCCCGTGCTCGACCCCGAGCACGCTGATCGTCGCGGGACCGAGGACGAGCCGGGCCCCCAGATCCGGGGCCTGCTCGAGGTAACGCGCGGCGAGGACCCGCAGGGCGTGGCCGTGCCCGACGAGGAGCACGTCGGACTCGGCAAGGACCGGCCCCACCCGGGCCAGGACCCGCTCGGCCCGCGCCGCCACCTGGTCCAGGCTCTCGCCCGGGGTGTCGCCCGCCGCGACCCCGTCGGCGAAGACCGTCCACGACGGCCCTCTCGAGCGGCGCACCTGCTCGCTCGTCATGCCCTCGTAGCCGCCGTAGTCCCACTCGACGAGGTCGGGCTCGGTCTGTGCGTCCACGCCGGCCAGCTCGGCCGTCTCGGTGGCCCGGCGCAGCGGGGAGACCAGTCGCATCCCGAAGGTGAAGCGGCCCAGCGGACGCGCCAGCCGCCGCGCCGCCTCCCGCCCGTCCTCGGCGAGCGGGACGTCGGTCAGCCCGGTGTGCCGTCCCTCCCGCGCCCAGTCGGTCTGACCGTGCCGGACGAGGACGAGGCGGCCGCGTGGTGAGGGGACCATCCGGTCACTCTGGCAGGATCGCCGGTATGCCGCGAGTCGCCAGGACCCCCCCGCGTCGTCCGGAACATCACCGAGAAGGAGGAGTCCGATGAGCGCCCGAACCGACGACGGCACCGCCGGTGAGCCGTCGGGCGGCACCGGCCCCGGGCAGCGGGAGGTCACCCTGACCCGGGCCGGCCTCGGGGAGTACGTCGCGACGAACGCGCGGGGCGGGACGGTTCGCCTCGGTCCCGGGGACGGCCCCGACTTCACGCCCGTCGAGCTGTTCCTCGTGGCGCTCGCCGGATGCAGCGCCGTCGACGTGGACCATCTCACCAGCCGCCGCGCCGAGCCGACCCGCTTCGAGGTGCGCGCCGAGGGCGAGAAGGTCTCGGACGAGGGCGGGAACCGGATGACGGGCATCGAGCTGACCTTCAACCTCCGGTTCCCGGACGGCGAGGCGGGCGATCGGGCCCGGTCGATGATCGAGCGGGGACTGCGCGTCTCGCACGAGCGGCTGTGCACGGTCTCGCGCACGGTCGAGCTCGGTGAGCCGGTGGCGATGACGCAGGGGTGAGGTCCGCCTTAGTCTGGGGCATGGCTCGATACGTCGACATGCATCCCGTGGACCCCCAACCCCGCGCCGTGCGTCAGGTGGCCGACATCCTCCGCGACGGTGGGCTCATCGCCTATCCCACCGACTCCGGCTACGCCCTCGGCGCGATGCTCGGCAACCAGCACGCCAAGGACCGCATCCGGGACATCCGGCGGCTCGACGACAAGCACCACTACACCCTCGTCTGCAAGGACTTCGCCCAGCTCGGCCAGTTCGTCCACGTCGACAACGCCGTGTTCCGGGCCGTCAAGGCCGCGACGCCGGGGCCGTACACCTTCATCCTGCCCGCCACCCACGAGGTGCCACGCCGACTCCTCCACCCGAAGAAGAAGACCGTCGGGGTGCGCATCCCCGAGCATGCCGTCGTCCGGGCCCTCCTGGCCGAGGTGGGCGAGCCCCTGCTGTCGAGCACCCTGCTCATGCCGGGACAGACCGATCCGATGACCGAGGGGTGGGCCGTCAAGGAGTCCCTCGACCACTCCGTCGACGCGATCATCGACGCGGGGGAGTGCGGGCGCGAGCCGACGACGGTCATCGACCTGTCCGACGACGTCCCCGAGGTCGTCCGGGCCGGCGCCGGGGACCCGGCACGGTTCGAGTAGACCCGCCGTGTCCGTGGTGGGCCGGGCCGCGCCGGGCCAGCACGCCATCAAGACCTACCGCTACCTGCGGCTCGCCATGGTCTTCCTCGTCGCCCTCCTCGGGGTGGCCGTCCTGCGTGAGGGGCTGACCCGTGAGCCGCCCTGTTGGGAGGCCTCGATCAGCTCCTACTACTACACGCCGGTGCGCGCCGTCCTCGTCGCCGTCCTCGTCGCGATCGGCGTCTGCCTCGTCGCCCTCAAGGGCAACACCGAGTACGAGGACGTGTTGCTCAACCTCGCGGGAATGCTCGCCTTCGGCGTCGCCTTCGTCCCCGCCCCGGCCGTCGGAGTCTGCCGGGAGGACGCCGCGACCGAGATGCCCGCGATCCGCGACAACGTCGCCAACAACGTCTTCGCTCTCCTCGTCGTCGGTGCGGCGGTTCTGCTCTGGGCGGTCATCGGTGCCCGGCGCGACGGCGGCCGGGCGTGGCAGCCCGTCGACGTGGTCGGCGCGGTGGTGGCCGCCGTCGTCGTCGCCGGGGGAGCGGCGGGGTTCGCCCTCGCCCGGGACGGATTCCTCCGCTGGGCACACGAGGTGTCAGCCGTGGCGATGTTCCTCTGTCTCGTCGTCGTCATGGGCCTCAACGCCGTCGGCGTCGGGCGGCGTCGCGGGAACGGCTCGACCCTTGCGGCCGCGGTGCGCACCGGGTATGCCGCCGTCGGCGTCGCGATGGTTCTCACCCTCGGCGTCGTCGTGCTGCTCCGGATCGCCGACGCGACGTTCGCCCAGCTCATCCTGTGGCTCGAGGCCGCGCTGATCCTCGAGTTCGCGGCATTCTGGCTCATCCAGACCCGGGAACTGTGGCAGGAGGGCCTGCGTCCCGCCCGCTGAGCCCGGTCAGGCGTCGGGAGTGGCGCTCCGGAGCACCTCGAGGACCCGGGCGTCGATGCCACCGCCGGCGATCCGCGACTCCAGGTTGACCTCGCCCATCCACCGTTCGAGGTCCTTCTCGAGGTCGCCGCCGCCGACACCCAGCGCCGACAGCCGCCCGGTGACCTCGGCGCGCAGCTCACCCTGGAGGGGGCGCACGTCCTCGGGGGCCCCGAAGTAGAGCTCGTGGAGGGCCACGATGCGGGCGAGCTCGTGCGGCGCCTCGGGGTGGTCATCGACCCGGAGGTCGGCGAGCGTCCCGCAGGCGTCGTAGCCGGTGCCCGGCGCCACGGCATACAGCGCGGCGCTCTGCCGACCCCGGCTGTCGCCGCCCGCGGCATCGCCGGCGAGCAGGGCCGCGAGCAGCCGACGGGCGAAGGGGTGCCCAGCCGAGTCCAGCCAGGCCCGCTCCATCGCGTCGACGACCTCGGGGCCGGTGAGGATGTTGCCCTGGATGGCGTATGCGGTCTCGCCCCGGGTACCGGTGCGTCCGCCGGCCCACGGCATGCAGCCGCCACCGGTGTGCGACGCGGCGCCGTCCGGCCCGACGATGCCCACCTGCCGCTCGAGCCCGCCCGCGTCGGCGGCGACGGCCCGTTCGAGCGCTTCTCGGCACGGCAGCCCGGCGGCGAGGGCGTCGAGCAGCTCCGGCACGTAGGCGGTCCGGGCCAAGGCCTGGGTCGCCACCGCTCCCACGCCGAGACGGGCGCCGGGGACGACCGACCCGACGGCCAGGAACTTGCTCGCGACGGCGACACCGTAGGCCTCGCCCTGCCGAGCCACGATCGAGAACGTCACCGGGCCAGCCTACGCACGCGCCGGGCTGGTGGCCGGGGGCGGTTGGGGGGTGCCGGGCGCGGGTAGGCGACCTTCGGCCCGCGCGGCACTCCCGGACCGCGCACCCCCATCGACAGGAGTACCCGTGGACATCACCGAGGTCATCGCCCATCAGCACGAGGAGCAGCGGCGCAGTTTCGCCGTCCTCGAGGAGTTCCCCCGCGAGGACCTCGGCGGTCTTGCCGCGCTGTGGGAGCGGTTGGCCATCCTCCTCGAGACCCATGCCGAGGCCGAGGAGCGCTTCTTCTACCCCCATCTGCTCGCCCTCGGCACCGGCGCCGCCGACGCGGAGAGCGCCGCGGAGGAGGTCCAGGACGCGGTCAAGGACCACAACGAGCTCCGCGACGCGATCCGGCGGGTGAGCGACCACGACGTGGGGACCGAGGAGTGGTGGCGGGCCGTCGTCGACGCCAACGTGGCGAACAGCGACCACATGGGGGAGGAGGAGCGTCAGGACCTCGCCGACTTCCGGCAGCAGGCGGACCTCGCCCTGCGGCACGACATCGCCGTGCAGTTCCTGCGCTTCCAGGCGCTCCACGCGGCGTCCGGCATCGAGCCGACGGACAAGGACCCGGAGGGCTACGTCGAGCAGTCAGCCGAGGGCGGCGAGGGGGCAGCCTCCGGCTCGGACGCCTCGCTCACGGGGTCCGAGGAGGGCTGAGCCCCCGTCGGCGGCGATCCGCTGGTGCGTCCGGCACGCCCGGTGGTCACCGGCCGTTCGGACGATGCCGCGCGAGCCGTACGGTCGTGGTGCGCTCCGGGGCCGGGTCGATAGGAATGAGGGTGGACGCAAGCGCGTCCGCCCTCGGCGACCCATTCGACGACCGGAGAGACACGTCCATGCTCGGCTCCAGGTTCGATGACCTGCTCGAGCGTGCGCAGAGCGGCGACCCACTCGCCTTCGGCGAGATCTGGCGCGACGCGCAGCCGATGCTGTTGCGCTACCTGCGGGTGCTCGCCGGCGGGGACGCCGAGGATGTCGCCAGCGTCGCCTGGATGCGCGTCATCGAGACCCTCGACCGGTTCTCCGGCACCGAGGCAGGCTTCCGGCGCTGGCTCGTCACCGTCGCCCGCAACCACTACATCGACCAGGTCCGCTCGGCCGCCCACCGCCGGGTGGACCTGGTCGACGACATCGAGTCGTTCGACCAGGGGGGCGACGGGAGCGACCCGGCCGCGCTCGTGGCGGCCAAGATGTCCTCCCAGGCGGCCATCGACCTCATCGCCCGGCTGCCCAAGCCCCAGGCCGAGCTCGTCACCCTGCGCGTCGTCATGGGCCTGGACGTCGCCGACGTCGCGGAGGTCACCGGGCGCACGCCCGGCGCGGTGCGGGTCACCGTGCACCGGGCCCTGCGGCGCCTCGAGGCACACCTCGCCGCGGACCAGGTCGCTGTAACGGCCGGCACCGAACTCTCGTTCTCCTAGTGCTATGAGCAGAAACACCGTCTCCGGCCGCAGCGACGGCTTCGGCGTCGCCGACATGTTCCTCGCCGGACGAACCGACATCCTGTCCCCGGAGCTCGACGCCCTGTTCCGGGCGGCCGTGTCACCGGCCACGCCGGAGGAGCTGGCCGAGGGAGCAGACGCCATCGCGGCCTTCCTCGCCTTCGGACCGGGCTCGGTCGTCGCCGAGGCCGAGCCCGTCATCAGCCCGGCGAGCGTGCGCTCGCCCCTGCGGCGCCGGCTCGCGGCCGCGCTGACCGGTGCGGCCCTGCTCATGGGTGGGATGTCCGCCGCCGCGTACGCCGGTCAGCTGCCCGGCCCGCTTCAGGCCGTGGCCAACCGGGTGCTGCCCGGCGCACCGTCCCCGGCGGGCGCCACCGCGCCGGAACCGTCGAGCGACACCTCGAGCGCCGACCCGACGACCGACTCCACCGCGGATCCGACCGCGGAGCCCGGCGCGGATCCGACCACGGAGCCCGGCATGGATCCCGCCAGCGACCCGGCCTCCGCCGAACCCGGGGAGGAGCCGGCGCTGGGGGCTGCGGCCTATGGCCTGTGCACGGCCTACCGGTCCGGCGGCCTGCCCCGGACCTCGGCGCGATATGCCGAGCTCGTCGCGGTCGCTGAGGGCGAGGCGGCCCTCGACGGATACTGTTCGAAGGTCGTCGCCGCCAAGCACCCGACCAAGCCGACCACCAAGGCGAGGAAGGCCAAGCCGGCCAAGCCGGCCAAGCCGGCGAAGTCGACCCAGCAGGCGGAGCCGGTCGAGCCGGAGACCGCGGCCACGTCGTCACCATCGGTGAGGCACACCAAGCCCACCAGGCCGGCGAAGCCGACGACGGCCGCGACGAGACAGGCCGACTCCGCGACGAGCGACTCGACATCCTCGCGCAGGTCCCGGGTGCACTCCCACGGCGAGGGCGCGAAGAAGACCCACTGACGGGTGAACCGACTCGGCTGGCCGGGGAGCCCGCGGACGGGTGATCCCACGGCGGCCGTGGCAGGGGGAGCCGCGGACGCTGAGGTGTAATGACATAATGTCGATTATCGGCGAAACTCACCGACGGCCCGCCGCCCCCTGCTCGCCCCTCCGTCCCGGCAGGAACCTCTGCTAGCAGAGGTTCCTGCCGAACGGAGGTGTTGCACCACGGCCGTCCTGCAGGAACCTGTCCGTCGACGGACCCGCCCATGTCGGACGGCACGCCACGGCCAACCTGATGCGGCGTCGACACCCGGCAGCGTCACGAGCGCGGAAACTCGGATGCGTCGCACCCGTGCACCCGGCATCGTCGCAGGACATGACGAGCAGCGACATATGGGACGCCGAGGACGCCGCCCGCTACGACTCCGGGTCGGCGGGCATGTTCGCCGCCGAGGTGCTCGGTCCCACCGTCGACGCCCTCGCCGAGCTCGCCGGCGACGGCCCGGCGCTCGAGCTGGCCGTCGGCACCGGCCGGGTCGCCATCGCGCTGGCGGCCCGCGGCATCCCGGTGAGCGGCATCGAGCTGTCCGAGCCGATGGCCGCGGTGCTGCGCGGCAAGACCGACGACGTGCCGGTCGTCGTCGGCGACATGGCGAGGACGGACCTCCCCGTCGACGGCGGGTTCTCGCTCGTCTACCTCGTCTTCAATACGCTCGGTAACCTCCGGACCCAGGACGAGCAGGTCGCCTGCTTCGCGAACGCCGCTCGTCACCTGAGACCGGGTGGGAGGTTCGTCATCGAGCTCGGCGTCCCGGCCCTGCGCCGGATGCCGCCCGGGCAGGCCGCGGTGCCGTTCGAGGTGAGCACCGACCACGTCGGGTTCGACACCTACGACCTGGTGACCCAACGGGCGACGTCACACCACTACACGCGCGAGCCGGACGGTTCCTTCCGCTACGGGCCGCACCACTTCCGGTTCGTCTGGCCGGCCGAGTGCGACCTCATGGCCCGGCTGGCCGGTCTCGAGCTCGAGCGACGCGACGCCGACTGGCGCCGCTCCCCCTTCACCGGCGACAGCCCGAGCCACGTCTCGGTCTATCGCAAGCCCGCCGCTTCTCCCCTCGTCGAGCAGTCCGGGGCGTCACCGTCAGCGCAGGGGTGAGACCTGCGTCGCGCCCGGCGGGGTTCGTGCATCGCCAAGATTGCGGCCCGGGACGTAGGTCGGCTCGTTTCGGCCGATAGGGAGGGTGAGCCGGACTGGCCCGTGTCGGAACGGTCGCAACGGATCAGGTGTATGCGGTTCTCGTCCGGTGCGCCGAACCGCCGCCAACCGGACGTCTGATGTGCGAGGCGACCGTGCTCGGGTCGCGTCTGGAGGACTGAGTGATGGACCGGAGCGGTCGACGCGAGGCGTCGGTCCCGTCCGAAGCGTCGGCCAGGTTCGTCGCTGCCCTGCGGCCGGAGAGAATGCTCACCGCCCGGCGGCTGGCCACCTCGGTCCTCGCTCTGTCGCTGCTGGCCCCCGCCTCGGTGGCCGTTGCCCGACCGGTCGGCGCCGGCCCCGGAGGCGTCCGCGCCGTCGACCCCGCTCGGGTCCGACCGACCGCCGGGTTCAGGATCGGGTTCCGGAGGGTTCGGGCCGGTTCCGCGGCCCACACCGCGTGCCCGACCACCACGGGTGCGCCCCAGTACTCTGCCGGTGGGTCGGGCAAGACCATCGCGCTGACCTTCGACGACGGACCGTCGCCGAAGTACACCGCCCAGATCCTGGCGGTGCTCAAGGCCAACCACGTCAAGGCGACCTTCTTCCTGGTCGGCAAGCACGTGGACATGTACCCCGAGCAGGCGCGGGCCATTGCTGATGCGGGGATGTGGATCGGCAACCACACCTACCACCACCCGCAGAGGCAGTCCACCATCCGGGCGGGCTTCATGCACTGGCCCAACAACTGGTTCGACAAGCTCACGACAGCCCGCAAGGCGACCGAGATCGACGCCGCGACGGCGTCCATCGTCAAGGCGACCGGCGTGCGGCCGTGCTGGTTCCGGGGCCCCGGCGGATCGCAGTTCTCCTCCTCCACCCGCTCGGCGGTGCGCTCTCGTCACCTGGCCAACGTGTACTGGTCCAACGACCCCCGGGACTGGGCGCAGCCCTCGCACCTCAGCGCCTCGTACCAGAACCGCATCGTCTACGCCTGCGAGCACCCGCTGTACCGCCACCCGATCATCCTGATGCACGAGAGCGACGGGCTGCAGACCTCCGGCTACGCCTTCCGGGGCAACACCCCCAAGGCCCTGGACCGGGTCATCAAGTTCTACAAGGCCCGGGGGTATCGCTTCGTCTCCCCCACCGGCTGGGCCACGTAGTCGACCAGTTGGGAGAAGTCCGATTCATCGCCTCGCCACCGCGGTTCTCTCCCTGGCCCTGCTGGGCTCGGCAACGAGCGCCGCCGCTCGACCGGTCACCGTCCACCCTTCTTCGGTCCGGCCGGCTGGCGGATACCACGTCCGAGCCCACGTGGCCCGGTCTGGATCCCTGTCCCACAGCGCCTGCCCGACGTCCTCCGGCGCCATCCGCTACTCCACTCCCCGGAGCAGGACCGTCGCCCTGACCGTCGATGACGGTCCCTCGCCGGCCTACACCCAGCAGATCCTCAGGGTGCTGAAGGCCAACCACGTCAAGGCCACCTTCTTCCTCGTCGGCCAGCACGTCAGGAAGTATCCGAAGCAGGCCCAGGCCATCGCCGGAGCGGGGGTGTGGATCGGCAACCACACCTATCACCACCCCCAGTACTTCACCGACCACAACCCCCGGATGATCTACACCCCGCTCGGCGACTTCGACCGCCTCGCGGCGGCCACCCAGGCGAAGGAGATCGATACCACCACGAACCTCATCATCACGACGACCGGGGTCCGGCCGTGCTGGTTCCGGGGTCCGGGCGGCTCCCAGCAGGCGAGCGTCACCAGACGGCTCCTGGCCCAGCGGCGACTGGACAACGTGTACTGGTCGGCGAGCGCCGGTGACTCCGGCCAGCCGCACCACCTCAGCAGGACGTTCCGGGACAAGGCCGTCGCCCGGGCGACGACCCGGTCCTCCTCCTCCCACCCCATCGTCCTCATGCATGAGAACGAGGGCCGCCAGGTCATCGGCTACGCCTTCCGGGGCAACACCCCCATGGCCCTGGACCGGATCATCAAGTACTACAAGGCCCGGGGCTATCGCTTCGTCTCCCCCAACGGCTGGACCCGGTAGGCCCGTCGGCGTCTCCGCCCTACGCCCCCGGCTCGGACGAGCCACTCCCCCCGGCCGGTCAGCGGTGGTCAGGACCCGACGTAGTCCGCGAGGTGCTGGCCGGTCAGCGTCGACCGGGAGGCGACGAGGTCGGCCGGGGTGCCCGCGAAGACGACCCGCCCGCCGTCGTGCCCGGCGCCGGGGCCGAGGTCGATGACCCAGTCGGCGTGGGCCATGACGGCCTGGTGGTGCTCGATGACGATGACCGACTTCCCCGACTCGACGAGGCGGTCGAGGAGGCCGAGCAGCTGGTCGACGTCGGCGAGGTGCAGCCCCGTCGTCGGCTCGTCGAGGACCAGGACGCCGCCCTTGTCGCCGAGGTGCGTCGCGAGCTTGAGCCGTTGGCGCTCGCCGCCGGAGAGGGTCGTCAGCGGCTGGCCGAGGGTGAGGTAGCCGAGCCCGACGTCCTCCATCCGGCGAAGGATCGTGTATGCCGCAGGCGTCCGGGCCGGGCCCTCGGCGAACAGCTCGGCGGCCTGGCCGACCGACATCGCGAGCACCTCGCTGATGTCCCTGCCGCCGAGGTGGTACTCGAGCACGGCCGGCTGGAACCGCTTGCCCTCGCAGTCCTCGCAGGTCGTCGAGACGGTCTCCATGAAGCCGAGCTCGGTGTAGATGACGCCGGCCCCGTTGCACGTGGGACAGGCGCCCTCGGAGTTGGGGCTGAACAGGGCCGGTCGGACACCGTTGGCGGTGGCGAAGGCCTTGCGGATCGGGTCGAGGAGCCCGGTGTAGGTCGCGGGGTTGCTGCGGCGGGACCCCTTGATGGCGGCCTGGTCGACGACGACGACCCCATCGCGGCCGGCCACCGACTCGTCGACGAGGGAGCTCTTCCCGGATCCGGCCACGCCGGTGAGCACGACGAGGACACCGGTGGGGATGTCGATGTCGACTCCCTGGAGGTTGTGGCTGGTGGCGCCCCGGACCTCGATGGTGCCGGTCGGAGTGCGCACCGAGTCCTTGAGCCGGGCCCGGTCGCCGAGATGCCGACCGGTCAGGCTTCCGCTCGCCCGCAGGCCCTCGACGCTGCCCTCGAAGACGACCTCTCCCCCGGCGGCGCCGGCACCCGGGCCGAGGTCGACGACATGATCGGCGATCTCGATGGCCTCGGGCTTGTGCTCGACGACGAGGACGGTGTTTCCCTTGTCCCGCAACCGCAGCAGCAGCTCGTTCATCCGTTGGATGTCGTGGGGGTGGAGCCCGATGGTCGGCTCGTCGAAGACATAGGTGACGTCGGTGAGAGATGAGCCGAGATGGCGGATCATCCGGACCCGCTGGGACTCCCCGCCCGAGAGGGTGCCCGAGGGCCGGTCGAGGCTGAGATAGCCGAGGCCGATCTCGACGAAGGAGTCGAGCAGGTGGCCCAGCGAGGTCAGCAGCGGCGCCACGGAGGGTTCCTCGAGGTCACGGACCCACGCGGCGAGGTCGCTGATCTGCATCGCGCACGCGTCGGCGATGTTGACCCCGCCGATCCTCGAGGACCGGGCGCCCTCGTTGAGCCGGGTCCCCCCGCACTGCGGGCAGGTCGAGAAGGTGACGGCGCGCTCGACGAAGGCGCGGATGTGCGGCTGCATCGCCTCGAGGTCCTTGGAGAGCATCGACTTCTGGATCCGCACCACGAGACCCTCGTAGGTCATGTTGATGTTCTCGATCTTCATCCGGGTGGGCTCCCGGTAGAGGAAGTCGTGCAGCTCGCGCGTGCTGTACGTCGCGATGGGCTTGGCCGGGTCGACGAACCCGGACGCCGCATACAGGCGGTAGTTCCAGCCTCCCTGGGTGTAGCCCGGGATCGTCAGTGCGCCCTCCTCGAGGGACTTGGTGGCGTCGTACAGCTGGGTGAGGTCGATGTCGTTGACGTTGCCCATGCCCTCGCAGCGGGGGCACATCCCGCCCATCCGGCTGAAGGTCGCCTTCACTGCGCGGCTGCGTCCCTCGCCTCGCTCGACCGTGACGGCTCCGGCTCCGGTCACGGTCGGCACGTTGAAGGCGAAGGCGTTGGGCCCTCCGACCTGCGGGGCACCGAGCCGGCTGAACAGGATTCGTAGCATGGCGTTGGCGTCGGTCGCCGTGCCGACCGTCGAACGGACGTTGGCGCCCATCCGCTCCTGGTCGACGATGATGGCCGTGGTCAGCCCCTCGAGGACATCGACGTCCGGCCGGGCCAGGGTCGGCATGAAGCCCTGGACGAAGGCGCTGTACGTCTCGTTGATCATCCGCTGCGACTCGGCGGCGATGGTGCCGAAGGCGAGGGAGCTCTTGCCCGACCCGGAGACACCGGTGACTGCCGTGAGCCGCCGCTTGGGCAGCTCGACGCTGATGTCCTTGAGGTTGTTCACCCGGGCGCCGTGCACCCGGATCAGGTCGTGGGCGTCCGCCGTGCGCCCCCGTCTCGACGAGTCCTGCTGGCCGGCCATCACGCCTCCTCCGCCCGGCGAAAGGGGATCCTCGCCAGAGCGGTAAGGCTAGCGGCGTAGCCCCAGGTCCGGCCGCGGCTGCTCAGCAACCTGCCGGGCACGAGGGCGGGACCCCCGGGCGAGCACCTCGACCGGCAGGAGGAAGTGGTGTCCCTCGATGCAGAGGGTCTTCGCGTGCTCCACCGGCCCCGCCGTGCTCTCGAGCACGTCGCGCCGGAGCACCTCGGCGAGCTGGCCGCACTCCGGGCATGTGGTGATGTCCATGTCCTGCTCCTGTCCCCCACCCCCGCCGGTCGGCGAGGGCGCTGGTTTGCAGGAGCGCTCGACCACGCCTGAGATACATCACCGCCCGGGCGCGGCGGGCGGCGATGCGGGCGGCCGAGAGGTCAGCCCAGGCCCTGGTGGGCGATGTCCTCCACATCGATGCCGAGTTCGGCGAGGTGACCCGCGTGCTCGTCGGTGTCGACCGGGTCCGGCAGGAGCTCCTCGGCCTGCGGGATCTTCTCGGGCTGGCCCCGTTCCTTGAGGAAATGCGTGATCTGCTCCCTGGGGACTTCCATCGACCCTCCTTCGGGCGACGTGCGGAGCCGGTCCTCCGACCCCGTCAGCGGCATACCCGGCGCCCCCGCGGCGGAAACGGCGGCGGCGCACGCGCACGCCTGCTACCCCTCATGATGCGTCAGGGGGATGAGGCGTGGCGACCACTGTGACGCGGGAGTCCTCGCCCGGGGCCGCCTGGGTGGGCCGGAGGGCTGGCATACCGTGGGCTCATGGCTTCTCCCACGGCATACGAGCTCAACGACGGGACCGTGCTGCCCGCGGTCGGCTTCGGCACCTACCCGCTGCGCGGTGAGGACGGCATCGCCGCGATGGTCGCGGCGCTCGAGAACGGCTATCGGCTCATCGACTCGGCCGTCAACTACGAGAACGAGCGCGAGGTCGGCGAGGCCCTGCGCCGCAGTGGGCTTCCCCGGGACGAGGTACGGCTGACGACGAAGATCCCGGGGCGCCACCACGCCCACGACGAGGCGATGCGGTCCCTGAGGGACTCGGCGGCCGCCTTCGGCGTCGAGCAGATCGACCTGGCGCTCATCCACTGGCCCAACCCGAGCCAGGACCGCTACTCCGAGGCGTGGCGGGCCCTCGTCGATGCGCAGCTGGACGGTCTCGTCCGCTCGATCGGGGTCAGCAACTTCACCGACGCTCACCTCCAGCGGATCATCGAGGAGAGCGGCGTCGTCCCGGCCGTCAACCAGGTCGAGCTGCACCCGTACTTCCCCCAGGTCGAGATGCGCGCCGTCCACGAGCGGCTCGGCATCCGCACCGAGTCCTGGAGCCCGCTCGGCAAGGCCAGCGCGCCGTACACCGAGGCGCCCGTCGTCGCGGCGGCCGAGACCCACGGTGTCTCCCCCGCCCAGGCGATCCTCCGGTGGCATGTCCAGCTCGGCACGGTGCCCCTGCCGAAGTCGGCCACTCCGCAGCGCCAGCGGGCCAACCTCGAGCTCTTCGGGTTCGAGCTCTCGGATGAGGAGATGGCGGCGATCAGCGCCCTGGGCCGGCCCGACGGGCGGCTGTTCGGCGGCGATCCGGACGTCCACGAGGAGATGTGACGGCGGCCGGACACGCCTACGTCGGGGTCTCGGGTTGGCGCTACCCGTCCTGGCGCGGCGACTTCTACCCGGCCGGGCTGCGGCAGCGCGACGAGCTCGGCTACGTCGCGAGCCGGATGACCTCCGTCGAGATCAACGGCTCGTTCTACTCGTTGCAGCGGCCCTCGTCGTATGCCGCCTGGCGGGCGGCGGTGCCCGACGGGTTCGTCCTCGCGGTCAAGGGTGGCCGGTACATCACCCACTTCAAGCGGCTGGTCGGGGTCGACTCGGCGCTCGCGAACTTCTTCGCCTCGGGGGTCCTCGCCCTGGGTCCCTGCCTCGGCCCGATCCTGTGGCAGCTGCCCGACCGGGTCGCCTTCGACGCGACGGTCGTGGCGCACTTCCTCGAGCTGCTGCCGCGCACGACGGAGGAGGCGGCGGCCCTGGCGAGGAACCACGACGCGAAGCTGCCGGCCGACCGGGCGCTCACCGAGGCGGTCACCGACCGTCCCGTGCGCCATGCGATCGAGCCGCGGCACCCCTCCTTCGACACCCCGCAGGCCCGGGAGGTCCTCCAGTCCCGCGGGGTGGCCCTCGCGCACGCGGACACGGCGGGCCGGTTCCCCGAGATGGGCGGTGGCGGCGTCGGGTTCCGCTACGTCCGGCTCCACGGCGAGCAGCGGCTGTACGGCGGCGACTACGGGCCGGACACGCTGCGCCGGTGGGCCGATCGGGCCACCGGCTGGCTCGAGGCGGGCGAGGACGTCCACGTCTACTTCGACAACGACGCGGACGGGCGCGCCCCCCACAACGCCGTCTCGCTCGTGGCGCTGCTCGACGGCTAGCCCTGGCCTTGCCCTCCCTCGGGCGGGTCCGGCACGTCGAGTGCCATGACGTAGTCGTGGATGGCGGCCGCCGACGCGCGGCCGGCACCCATCGCGAGGATCACGGTGGCCGCGCCGGTGACGATGTCTCCCCCGGCGAACACCCCCGGCCGGGTCGTCTGGCCGGTGTCCTCGTCGGCGACGATGTAGCCCCACCGGTTGGTCTCCAGGCCCTCGGTCGTCCCCGTGACGAGGGGGTTGGCCGAGGTGCCGATCGCGACGACGATCGTGTCGACGTCGAGGGTGAACTCCTCGTCCGTCGGGACCGGGCGGCGCCGGCCGGAGTCGTCGGGCTCACCGAGCTCCATCCGCTGGCAGCGCATCGATCGGACCCACCCGTCGTCGTCGCCGGCGTAGCCCAGCGGGTTGGACAGGAAGAGGAACTCGACGCCCTCCTGTTCGGCGTGATGGATCTCCTCGGCCCGAGCGGGCATCTCGTCGCGGGTGCGGCGGTAGACGATGAAGGCCTTCTCGGCGCCCAGCCGCACGGCGGTGCGGACCGAGTCCATGGCGACGTTCCCCGCGCCGATGACCGCGACCCTCCTGCCGTGGGCGATCGGGGTGTCGTAGTCAGGGAAGCGGTAGGCCTTCATGAGATTGGCCCGGGTGAGGTACTCGTTCGCCGAGTAGATGCCGGAGAGGTTCTCCCCGGGCAGGTCCATGAAGGCGGGGGCGCCGGCACCCACGCCGATGAAGACGGCGTGGAAGCCCTCGTCGAACAGGTCGTCGACCGTCTTGAGCCGGCCGATCGCCGCGTCGGTGACGATCCTGACCCCCATCTCGGCGAGGGCCTTGACCTCGGCGTCGACGATGCTCTTGGGCAGCCGGAACTCGGGGATCCCGTAGATGAGCACGCCCCCGGCCTTGTGCAGGGCCTCGAAGACGGTGACCGAGTGGCCCATCTTCACGAGGTCGCCGGCGACGGTGAGCCCGGCCGGCCCGGCGCCGACGACCGCGACCCGCCGACCGGTCGAGGGCGGGATGTTCGGCGGCTCGTGGGCGCCGTGCTCGCGCTCGTAGTCGGCGACGAACCGCTCGAGGCGACCGACGGCCACCGGCTCGAAGCGCTTGCCGAGCACGCACGAGCCTTCGCACTGGTCCTCCTGGGGACAGACGCGGCCGCACACGGCGGGCAGGGCGTTGTTCTCACGCACCTTGCGGGCCGCGCCGAGGAAGTCGCCGTCGGCCACGAGCCGGAGGAAGGAGGGGATGTCGATGGTCACCGGGCAGGCGCCGAGGCAGCCGGCCTTCTTGCACTGGATGCACCGTGCCGCCTCGACCATCGCCGTCTCGGGGGTGAACCCGAGCGGCACCTCGTCGAAGTTCGTCACCCGCCGGGCCGGGTCCTGCTCCGGCATCGGTTGCCGTGGCACCCGGACCTTGGGCTTGCGCTCCTCTCGCGTCGGACGCTCCGTTCCCGCGGGGCGCTCCCGTCGGGGGCGGCCGGCTCCCGTGTCGGCGGTCGGGGCCGGGGAGGTCGTCGGCTCAGACATGGGCACGGCACCCCTTGCGCTCCATGGCCTCCTGCTCCTGGGGCAGGTAGGCGCGCAGTCGCTTGCGCATGAGGTCGAAGTCGACGAGATGCCCGTCGAACTCCGGGCCGTCGACGCAGGCGAACCTGGCCCGGCCATCGACGCTGACCCGGCAGCCGCCGCACATGCCCGTCCCGTCGACCATGATCGGGTTGAGGCTGACGATCGTCGGTATGCCGGGGGGCCGGGTCACCTCGGCGATCGCCTTCATCATCGGGACCGGGCCGATGGCGTACACCCGGTCGATCGGCCGTCCCGAGGCGATGAGGTCGGCGACGGCGTCGGTGACGAAGCCGTGCCGCCCGTGCGAGCCGTCGTCGGTCGTGACGATGAGCTCGTCGGCGACGGCGCGGGTCTCCTCCTCGAGGATGAGTAGGTCCCGAGACCGGGCGCCGAGGACCGCGGTGACCGTGGTGCCGTGCCGCTTGAGGGCCGCGGTGATCGGATAGAGCACGCCGATCCCGACACCGCCGCCCACACAGACCGCCGAGCCGACCCCCTCGACCTCGGTGGGCCGGCCGAGCGGCCCGAGGATGTGACCGATGGCCTCGCCGGCCGCCAGGTCGGCCAGGTCGGCCGTGCTGCGGCCCACCACCTGATAGATGAGGGTGATCGTCCCGGCCTCGGGGTCGGAGTCGACGATCGTCAGCGGGATCCGCTCCCCGTGGTCGTCGATCATGAGGATGACGAACTGCCCGGCGCGCCGCTTGCGCGCGATCTCCGGCGCCTCGACGACGGTCCGGACGACCGCGTCGGACAGATGGGTCGTCTCGGTGATGGTGTGCACGACGCGTCTCACTCCGGGTATCTCGTGGGCCCGGGTCCGGATGGCGGCCCGGGCGCTCTGATCCCTGTCCCGCTGTCAGTCTGGCACGGGCCAGGGCGACGGCGCCCCTCATGCCCCATGGGGTATGTCACACCACCACTCGCTGTCCCGTCCGACCCGGTCGTGCCCGCAGCTCGCGTAGCGGGACGGTCGGCGGGTACGGCACTGGCAGGACCGGAGAACGGTCACCACGGCGGCGGGCCCGACCCCGGCGCCGGGACCCCGATCGAGGAGGAACGCTCACGATGACGAACCAGCAGACGGTTGCGGTGCTCGGCGCCGGCGGCACGATGGGTCAGCCGATGGCGCGCAGCATCCTCCACGCGGGGATGGCGGTCCGGGCCTGGAACCGGACGGCCGCCCGCGCCGAGCCGCTGACCGACGACGGTGCGTCGCTCACCGGGTCGCCCGCGGAGGCCGCCGACGGGGCCGACGTCGTCATGACGATCCTGTCCGACGGCGATGCCGTCCACGACGTCATGGCGGGCCCGGAGGGTGCCCTGTCCCGGATGGCCGACGACGCCGTGTGGCTCCAGATGAGCACGATCGGGGAGCGTGCGACGCGTCGGTGCGCCGACCTCGCTGCCGAGCACGGCGTGCCCTTCGTCGACGCCCCGGTCCTGGGAACCAAGCAGCCGGCCGAACAGGGTGCTCTCGTCGTTCTCGCCTCGGGACCCGAGGACGTCCGGGACCGGGTGCAGCCGATCTTCGATGCCGTCGGTCACCGGACCATCTGGGTCGGTCCGGCCGGCTCGGGCAGCCGGCTCAAGCTCGTGACGAACGCCTGGATCCTCGCCGTCGTCGAGGGCGCCGCCGAGTCCCTCGCCCTCGCCGAGGGCCTGGGTCTGGATCCTCAGCTCCTGCTCGACGCCGTCGACGGTGGCCCGCTCGACCTGCCCTACCTCCAGATGAAGGGCTCGGGCATGATCGCGCGTGCCTTCGACCCGGCCTTCCGGCTGCGGCTCGCCGCCAAGGACGCCTCACTCGTCGAGTGGGCTGCCGCCGACCACGGCATGGACCTCCCCCTCGTGCGCGTCGTGCGGCGCCGCCTCGACGAGGGGGTCGACGAGCACGGCGACCTCGACATGAGCGCGACCTTCCTCCTCAGCACCCCGGACCGGCACGACGCGAGCCGCCGCCGCGCCTCCTGAGCCCGGTGGCCTCGACCTCGTAGCGGCTCGCCGGACCGGCAGCGGATCGGAAGAAGCGGCGGCGCAGCGCCCCCACCACCTCGACCTCGTCGCCGGCCCCGAGGCGCCCCGCCCGACGACGTGTCGCGGTGCTCCAGCACGCGACGTCGATGGTGTCCACCCGTGCCCCCGGCCGCGGCCGCGATCGGGGGACGACGACCCGCAGCGTGACGACGACGTCGCCACTCGGCAACCTCCGAAGCTCCTCGACGGCGCTGACCCGACCGACGAGCCGGACCTCGTTGACGGCATCCGCCGCTCGCACCGATCCCATGGCGGGGGCCTCCTCTCCTCGACGCGTGCTCCACCCTGGCGCGCGGAGCAGCCTGGGGCTCGCTCCGACTGACGGGCCTGTGGACGGGCTGGCCGGGGCCGCCTGCTTGTGGATGACCGAAACCTGACGAGTCGATGAATCCTTCGTCTCAAAACCTGTATCGCGGCCGACGGGTGGGGCATCCTTGGGTGAGGGCTCGCGTTGGTCGGGGCTGGGGGAGACACCACATCAGCCGTGACCTACGCTGTGCTCAACGGCGGGGGGCCGCCCTGTCGTTGCGACGTGGAACCGATCGTGGGATCGGTCCGGGATTGGAACGAGGCCGATGAGGTCGGGATTGGTACGCACGGGGGTGGGTGCGGCCCTGTCGGGCCTGCTCGCGTTCGCCCTCGCCACCCCGGCCCACGCCGACCCGGTGCCGGTGACCAGCGGTGACACCGGGACGACGCAGCCGAGTTCGACCCCCTCCCCGACGACCACGGACGACGGCACGGGCGACCCGAGCGGCGACCCGGGGAGCACGCCGAGCCCGACGCCCACCCAGACCCCCACGCCGACGCCGACCCCCACTCGCACCACCCCCCGGCCGTCGACGCCACCCAGCCCGTCGCCCTCGACGCCCCCGCCGGCGTCGTCCGGCAAGCCGTCGCTGCCGGCCACCGACAAGGCGCCGTCGGACACCCCCGCACAGGACGGCCTCAACGACACCGTCCTCGCGGCCCAGCTCGCCGAGGCGACGACGATCTGGGAGAACCTCACCGAGGCCAACGGCAGCCTCGCCGCGGCGATGAAGAAGCTCAACTCCCTCTCGGACAGGGTCAACGCCCTCCTCGAGAGGATCTCGACCGCCCAGGAGAAGCAGAAGGCCGCCGAGGACAAGGCCGCCACCGCGCGATCCGAGCTGACCGTCGTGCGGGTCCGCCTCGAGAACGCCAGGTCCGTGACGCGGATGTGGGCGTTCCAGTCGTATGCCGCCGGGGGCCGCACCGGCGAGCTGACCAACGTCTTCGACGTCATGGGCAAGGACCCGTCGCAGGCCGCGTCGTCGGCCGGTGACCTCGCCTTCGTCACCGACAGCCGGCTGCGCGCCCTGCACGACCTGGCCGACCTCGAGGCCGAGCAGGCCCGGCTCAGCGCCGAGGCCGACGCGGCCAGCGCCGAGGCGGCCGCCGCGACCGCAACCCTGGAGTCGGCCAAGGCCGAGCTCGACCCGCTGCTCGCCACGGCGAAGTCGGAGGTCGAGACACTGCGCCAGACGCAGGAGGCCGAGATCGCCAAGGCCGGACCCGTGGCCGCCATCCTCCTCGGGGCGCAGACCCCGGAGGCCGCAGCCGCCGCGGCGCGGCTGCGGGCGGCCCTCTCCGACGCCCACTCCCCCGCGGCATACACGGGCGGCAAGCCGTGCTCGTCGGACGCGGCGATGTACCCGAACGGGCAACTGCCCGCCAGCGCCCTCTGCCCGTTGTGGGAGGCCCCGGGTGAGTCGCTCCGGCCCACGGCGGCGGCCGCCTTCTCGGCGATGAGCAAGGAGTACGCCAAGCAGTTCGGCACGGCGATCTGCGTCACCGACTCCTATCGCACCCTGTCCGAGCAGGTCGTGGTCAAGGCGAGCCGGGGCCCGTGGGCCGCGACGCCGGGGACGAGCAAGCACGGGCTCGGCGTTGCCGTCGACCTGTGTGGGGGGATCCAGGACTTCGGCTCTCCCCAGCACCTGTGGATGAAGCTCAACGCCCCGCTCTACGGCTGGTACCACCCGAGCTGGGCCGAGCCGAACGGATCGCTGCCCGAACCGTGGCACTGGGAGTTCTCCGGCTGAGCACGGGGTGACACCCGCCCGGCGAAGTTCGCCTGCTCGCCACCGCGGGTGTGCCAGGCTTCGCGCATGACGACGGAGCCGGCGGCCATCGACCAGTACGCCGACAAGCAGCGGTTCCAGCGACCCTGGTACTGGTACGACTGGGCCAACTCGGCCTTCGTCACCACGGTCGGCACGGTCCTCTTCGGCCCCTACCTCACCTCCGTCGCCAAGTCGGCCGCCTGCCCGGGGCTGGACTCCGACGCCACGTGCCCGACGTCGCTGCATGTTCTCGGCGTCCCGATCGACCCCGGCTCGCTCGCCCCCTACACGATCACCGTGGCGACGCTGCTCTCGGCCGTGCTGCTCATCTTCGCCGGTGCCATCGCCGACCGCTCGCCGCGCCCGGCCCGACTCCTCGGCCTGTTCGCCCTCGTCGGCTCGATGGCGGGGTCGGGCCTGTACTTCGTCACGGGCACCCGTTGGGCGCTCGGCGCCGGCCTGATGATCATCGCCTCGGTCGCCCTCGGCGCGTCCCTCGTCGTCTACGACGCGATCCTCTGCCGGATCGCGAGCCCCGACGACCGCGACCGGGTCTCCTCCCGAGGATGGGCGCTCGGCTACCTCGGCGGCGGTCTGCTCCTGGCCCTCAACCTCGTCATCGTCACCAAGCCCGACCTGATCGGCGTCGACGAGGGCATGGCGGTCCGGATCAGCCTGCTCAGCGCGGGACTGTGGTGGGGGGTGTTCACCCTCATCCCGGTCATCGGCCTGTGGAACCTGCGGGGAAGCGAGATCCCCCGGGAGGACCGTCCCCAGGCAGGCGTCATGCGCGGCAGCGTCGGCCAGCTTGCCCACACCTTCCGCGAGCTGCGGATGTTTCCGCAGACGCTCACCTTCCTGCTGGCCTACCTCTTCTTCAACGACGGCATCCAGACGGTCATCTCCTCGAGCAGCCTCTACGGCAGCGAGCAGCTGAAGTTCGCGCAGGACCAGCTCATCGCCCTCATCCTCATCGTCCAGTTCGTCGCCTTCGGCGGAGCTCTCCTCTTCGGCCGGCTGGCGGGCCGGTACGGGGCATGGCGGACCGTCCTCGGCTCGCTCGTCGCCTGGAGCGTCATCGTCGTCGCGGCCTACTTCCTCCCGGTGGGCGCCTTCACGCCCTTCCTCGTCCTGGGAGTGCTCATCGGCGTCGTCCTCGGCGGCAGCCAAGCCCTCAGCCGGTCGCTGTTCAGCCAGCTGGTGCCGCGCAGCCGGGAGGCGGAGTTCTTCTCCTTCTACCAGGCGATGGAGCGAGGGACCTCGTGGTTCGGGACGCTGCTGTTCGGGCTCGTCCACCAGCTGACCCACTCCTACCGGCCGGCCATCCTCGCCCTCGTCGTCTTCTTCGTCCTCGGCGGGCTGATCCTGCGCCGGGTCGACATGCGCCAGGGCATCATCGATGCCGGGAACGAGCTGCCGCGGGTCATCTGAGCAGGTCACGGGCGTGGAACCCGACGGGCCGACATCACCCGCTACCCCAGAATCCGCCGTGTCGTGGGGCAAATGTGACACACGTCACATCAATGGGGTGTAAGGTCAACCTAATCCGTGGGGAACAAGGACAGGGACGCACACGTTGTGCGTGAGGCAGGGGCGGACACCGTCCTCTCGCCCCGTCGCACTCGAATCGTTGGGAGACACCCATGGCAGAACGCAGCCTTCGCGGGACCCGCCTCGGCACCCTCAGCATGGAGACCGAGGAGAACGTGGTCCCCAGCGAGCGGCAGATCACGACGTACCTGTGCCCCAACGGGCACCGGATCGAGCTGCCGTTCTCCGTCGAGGCTGACGTGCCTGCGGTCTGGGAGTGCCGCTGTGGCGAGACCGCCATCCTCGACGGTGGCAGCAAGCCCGACGCCAAGCCCACGAAGCCGGCCCGGACCCACTGGGACATGCTCCTGGAGCGCCGGTCCATCCCGGAGCTCGAGGAGCTCCTCGAGGAGCGCCTCACGCTGCTGCGTGAGTCCCGCGGCGAGAAGCCCCGCAAGCGCAAGAGCGCCTGAGGCCCGCGCCGCACCAAGGCCAGGTATGCCGTCCGTCCGCCGGGGATGGGCGGCATATCTGTTTCCTGGGGCCGCCTAGATGGCGTCCGGGCGGTCCTCGTCGTCGACGACCTCCCCCTCGATGATGTCCGGCGGTCCCGACGGGTCGCTCCGGGCGCCCGGGTTCTCGCCTCCGCCCCGGCCCCCCGGCCAGGCGCGTTCGGAGCCGAAGCCCGCGGAGCCGAAGGCGGCGGGGTCACCGAGGAGCCGCCGGGCCACCGCGGCCTCGAGGAGCCGCCGGGCGACCGGCCTGGTCACCGGCACGACGAACCCGAAGCCGACGAGGTCGGTGACGAACCCGGGGGTCAGCAGGAGCGTGCCCCCGACGAGGACGAGCGCGGCGTCGGCGAGCTGACGACTGGGCATCCGGCCACTGCGCAGCGCATCACGCAGCGCCGCCCAGGCGCGCCCACCCTCCCGCTTGACCAGCCAGGCGCCGAAGAGTGACTCGGCGAGGAGGAGCAGGACGGTCGGCCAGGCGCCGATGACCCGCCCGACGCCGATGATGACGGCGATCTCCACCGTCGGCACGACGAGGAGCGCGAGGAAGATCATCGCCGGCCAGCTCGGCCGCCGGCGACGGCGCGTCGGGCCGGCCGCGGGGCTCACAGGCGGTGCCACCTGGGCTCGCTGCGGGACAGGCGCTGCGCCGCAGCCCGCAGCTGCCCGGCACGGTAGCCGACCCCCCAGGACGTGATCCGTCGCAGTGACTCGGTCATGATGGCGCGGCTCATCTTGCTGTCGCCGACCTCGCGCTCGACGAAGGTGATCGGGACCTCGACGACGGTGAGCCCGCGTCGGCTCGCCCGCCAGGTCAGGTCGACCTGGAAGCAGTAGCCCTGCGAGGCCACGTCCGACAGGCCCATCCGGCGCAGCGCCGAGGTCCGGTAGACCCGGTAGCCCGCGGTCGCGTCGTTGACCCCCATGCCGAGCAGCACCTTCGTGTAGATGTTGCCGCCCGCGCTGAGCGCCTTGCGGTGCGCGGGCCAGTTGACGACCGCTCCTCCCCGCACCCAGCGGGACCCGATGACGAGGTCGGCGTCGCGGGCCGCGTCGAGCAGCGCCGGCAGGTGCTCGGGACGGTGCGAGCCGTCGGCGTCCATCTCGACGACCGCGTCGTATCCCTCGTCCATCGCCCAGTGGAACCCCTGGAGGTAGGCCGCGCCGAGCCCGTGCTTTCCGGGCCGGTGGATGACGTGGATGCGCGGGTCGGCCGCCGCGAGCTCGTCGGCGAGCTCGCCGGTGCCGTCGGGCGAGGCGTCGTCGAGGACGACGACATCGACGTCGGGGGCAGCGGTGCGGACGCGCCCGACGATGCCGGCGAGGTTGTCCCGCTCGTTGTAGGTCGGAATGAGCACGGCGACCCGGGTCAGCGGGCCGCGCTCGGGGACCGGGTTGTCGTCGGCGGCGGGGCGGTCAGGCAACGGGGGCGTCCTTGCTGTGCGGGTCGCTGCTCGCGGAGCCGGGGCTGCGCGGGTCGGTCGTGGGGCGGTGGTCGGGTGCCTGGTCGCTGGGACCCGGCGCCGGTGCCATGACCCTAGTCCGTCGGGAGACCCGGTGTGCGGCACCGAGGAGCACGAGGAGGGCGACGACGGCGAGAGCCTCGGGCAGGGACCCCAGACGGTCCGAGACGGTCTCCGCGCCGCGGACGACGGGGTGGCCGATGACCTGCGCCGCCGAGAACAGCGAGGTCTTCGACGCGACCGAGCCGTCGGGGTTGATGAACCCGCTCACCCCGACGGTCGACACGTGGGCGACGGACCTGCCGTGCTCGATGGCCCGGATCCGGGAGATGGCGAACTGCTGCTCGGACTCGTCGCTGTAGCCGAACGTCGCGTTGTTGGTCTGGACCACGAGCAGGCCGGGCTGCCGGCCGGGCTGGGTGACGGCGTTGCGCACGAGCCCGTCGTAGGCGACCTCGAAGCAGATCGTCGGGAGCGCCCAGTACGTTCCCTCGCTCGAGCCGACCCGGAACCCGCCGATCGTGTGGCCGGCGACGAACGGGCGCCGGACGAGGTCGACCTTGTCGCTGAAGATCCGGAAGAAGGACTTGTACGGGATGTACTCGGCGAAGGGCACCGGGTGGAGCTTGACGTACCGCTCGGGCCGCGCGGCACCGGGGCGGTAGAAGAGCGAGGCGTTGGAGACATCCGGCGTCGGCTCGTCGAGCACGGCACCGATGAGCAGCGGCACCCCGACCGCGTCGAGGGCCCGCTGGACCTGGGCGGCGGCGTCGAGGTTGCGGATCGGGTCGATGTCGGAGGAGTTCTCCGGCCAGATGACGAGGCTGAGGTCGGGTGTCTGCCGCTGGGCCACCTCGAGGGTGCCCCGGACGTGGTTGTCGAGGACCGCCCGGCGCTCGGCGTTGAAGTCCAGGCCCGGGTGCGGGACGTTGCCCTGGACGAGGGCCACGGTGACCCGGGCTCCGTCGGTCGGCAGCGGGATCCCCCACGAGGCGAGCGGGGTCGCGAGGGCGACCACGCCCCCCACGGCGGCGACCCGCAGCCGGTGCGGCCGCCCCTCCTGCCTCCGAGCCTCGCGGGCGAGCGCGAGAAGGGCGACGCCGACGGCGGCCACCGCGAACGAGACCCCGGGGGCACCGGCATACGCGGCGACCCGGGCGAGGGGTCCGTCGGCCTGGCTGAACGCGAGGCGGGCCCACGGGAAGCCTCCGAAGGGGGTCTTGCTCCGGGCGAGCTCCTGGGCGACCCAGGCGAGGGGGATGACGGTGTAGGCGGCGAACCGGTGGCCGGTCGCGAGCAGCCGGCGCCCGGCATACGCCGTGACGACACACATGAGGGCGATGTAGAGGGACTGCAGAGTCGCCAGGGCGAACCACGGCAGCTTCCCGACGTAGGTGCCGGACCAGGACAGGGTGGGGACGAAGAAGGCCTCTCCCCCGACGAGCCCGACGAGGAACGCGTGACCGGCCCTCGCGGTGAGGGTGGCGGCGGCGAGGAGGGCCACGCCGACCGGCGCCAGCCACCACACATCGTGGTCCGGGAACGCGAGCCACAGGGCCAGCCCACCGGCCACGGCGGCGGCGAGTCGAGGGGCCAGGCCTGCACGGGTCACCCGTGCAGGGTAGGTCACGCAGGTGGGGGCACGACGACGACCCCGCGGGCCGTCGTCGCGAGGATCGGCGGGGCGAGGACGTCCGCCGCCGACGCGCCGCGCTCCGGGGCACCGCGACCGACGACGCGCACCTCGAACTCCATCTCGCGGCTTCGCGTCCCGACCCGGACCAGGCGCGCCTCGACCTCGATGACGTCGCCGGCGCGGACCGGGGAGCGGAACTGCACGTCGCTGTAGGAGGCGAACAACCCCTCATCGCCGTCGGTGCGGATGCACATCTCGGTGGCGACATCACCGAAGGCCGCGAGCGAGTAGGCCCCGTCGACGAGGTTCCCCGCATAGTGGGCGTGGCCGTACGGCACGTAGCGGCGATGCACGACACTCGCCCCGACCTCGGCGGTCATCTCAGGCTCCCTTGCGCTGCGGACGGCTCTGCGGGACGAGGGCGTGGACGAGATAGCTGGCGACCTCGCCCGGAGTCGTGCCTCGACCGAAGATCCGGTCCACGCCGAGCGCGGCCGCCGAACCCTCCTCGAAGCGCGGGCCGCCCACGACGAGGAGCGGCACCGAGCCGGCCGGGAAGGCCTCGCGGAACGCCGCCGTCATCGCGGTCGTGTTGTGGATGTGGGCCTCACGCTGGGTGACGACCTGGCTGACCAGGACGGCGTCGGCCCGCAGGTCCCGTGCCGCGTTGACCAGGTCCGGGATGAGCACCTGGGCACCGAGGTTGTGGACGTCCATCTCGCGGTAGTACTCCAGGCCCTTCTCGCCGGCATACCCCTTGATGTTGAGGATGGCGTCGATCCCGACGGTGTGGGCGTCGGAGCCGATGCAGGCGCCGACGACGACGAGCTTGCGACGCAGGCGGGAGCGGATGAGCGCGTTGACGTCACGGCCGGACAGGAGCGGGAACTCGCGCTCGTGGACGACGACGTCGCGGACGTCGACGAGGTGGGTGACGGAGCCATAGACGACGAAGTAGGTGAAGTGCGGCCCGATCGCCCGGGCGTGGACGATGAGGGCGGGGTCCAGGCCCATCTTGCCGGCGAGCTGGAGGGCCGCACCCTCGGCCCGCTTGTCGTGCGGCAGTGGGAGGGTGAAGGAGACCTGCACCATCCCGTCGCCGGTCGTGTCGCCGTAGGGGCGGACGAGGGGGCTCGGCTCGCGCAGGCTGAGATCGTCGCCGGAGGCGTGCTCCATCCGGCGCTGGGCCTCGTGTCCGGTGCGGCTCATCGGGTCTCACCACTTTCGAGCAGCGTCGTCGCGGGGTTGTCGTAGTCCTCGGCCTTGCCGACGATGCCCTCGAGCCCCTTGCCCTTGCGCGGCGGGCGTTTCATCAGCCCGAACGTGCCGTCCTCGATGGCGGCGAGGAGGGGCTGAGGGTATGCCGGGTCGTCGCCGGTGTCCTCGACGATCGTCTCGAGGAGGGCGACCGCCTCGTCGAGGACGTGCCGTGCCCGGGTCTGGATGAAGCCGTCCTTCGGCGGATGGAAGTCCTCGGTGAGCCCGGCCGCGGCGTTCATGACGTAGCGGACGTTCCGGAGGGCGTGATCGCGGTCGGACAGCCACGGCGTGACGACGGCCTCGGTCATCATCCCGACGAGGAGGATGCTCTGGTCGGTGAGAGCGCCGGCCAGGTTGAAGAACCCGTCGAGGAGGAACCCGCGGAAGACGTCCCCGGTCATGTGCTTCGTCGGCGGCATCCACTTCAGTGGCGCATCCGGGAACAGGCGCCGGGCGAGCAGCGCGTGGGCCAGCTCGAGGCGGAAGCTGTCCGGGACCTCCGGGTCGATCTCGAACGCGTGGCCCAGCCCCATCTGCCACGGTTCGAGGCCGGCCTCGGCGGCGAAGTACTCGTTGAGGAGCTGGCTGACGGTGACGGTGTGCGCCGCGTCGACGGCGTCGGCCGTCGTGAGGTAGTTGTCCTCACCGGTGTTGATGACGATGCCGGCCCGGGCGTGGATCTGCCGGCTGAATCGCTGGTCGACGAAGGTCCGGATCGGGTTGATGTCGCGGAAGAGGATGCCGTACATCGAGTCGTTGAGCATCATGTCGAGCCGCTCGAGCCCGGCGAGCGTCGCGATCTCGGGCATGCACAGCCCACTGGCGTAGTTCGTCAGCCGGATGTACCGGCCCAGCTCCTTGCTCGTCTCGTCGAGCGCGGCCCGCATGAGCCGGAAGTTCTCCTGGGTGGCGTAGGTCCCGGCGAAGCCCTCCCGGGTCGCCCCCTCGGGGACGTAGTCGAGGAGGGACTGCCCCGTCGAGCGGATGACCGCGATGACGTCGGCACCCTCACGCGCGGCGGCCTGGGCCTGCGGGATGTCCTCGTAGATGTCTCCGGTCGCGACGATGAGATAGATCCACGGCCGGCGCGCCGGATCCCCGTGCCGGGCGACCAGCCGGTCCCGGGCGGCGCGCTGCCGGTCGATCCGGCGGATGCCCGCGGCGACGGCGGTCCGGGCCGCCTTGCGGGCGCGGGTGGCCTCCCCGCCCTCAGGCAGCCGGAAGGAGACCGAGCCGCTGGCCGACTTCTGGGCCAGGGTGAGCAGGTCCTCGGCCTCGCCGCGGCGCAGGGCGTCCCAGACCGGCGTCGTCACCCCGTGCTCGAGCCCCACCTCCGCACGGACGGCGTCGACGAGGTGGTTTACCCAGGGGATGCGCTCGTGGTCGGCCCCGGCGAGCCCGGCCAGGCGCAGGGTGGCCCGCTCGACCGACACGGTCGTATGCCGACGGGCCAGGTCGACGACCGGTCGGCCCGCCCGGCGCGCCAGGGTTCGGGCGCGGCGGACGGTGGCGGGATCGAGCTCGAGGAGGGGCTTGTTCCGTGGCGACACGGGACCAATCTACCAAGGGGAAGGTGCAGGATTTGCGTGGGCGGGCAGCATTCGACGAAGAGTCTGCGGAATCTGCGGGCTCCAGAGGGTGGATCTGTTGCTCTGTCTCGGCAGGCCGCCGACGCGCCGGGTCAGCGACCGTTGCGGCGCTCGCCGAAGACGATCATCGCGCCGAGGATGAGCAGGAAGACGCCGGCGATCAGCGCCGCGGTCTGGAGCAGGCCGAAGGCGTGACCGGTCGTGACGAACAGGGTCGGGATTCGGGTGATGGAGTGCACGTCGACACCCTCACTCCGCTTCCTGGACATAGGCTGAGATCGCGTCGGGAGGAGGCGTGATGTCCGGGCCGGGTGCGGTGCTGACCTTCCTCGGTGGGGCCGGCACGGTGACGGGGAGCAAGACGCTCGTCGAGGCCGCCGGGCGGAGACTGCTCCTCGACGCCGGGCTCTTCCAGGGGCTGCGCGAGCTGCGCCGGAGGAACTGGGAGCCTCTGCCGGTCTCCCCCGCCCTCATCGATGCCGTCGTGCTCACCCACGCCCACCTCGACCACAGCGGGTACCTGCCGGCCCTCGTCGACCAGGGGTTCACCGGCGAGGTGGTGACGACCGGCCGCACGGCCGAGCTCGCGGCGATCGTCCTCACCGACAGCGCGCACCTCCAGGTCGAGGACGCGCGGTATGCCGCGTCCCGCGGCTTCTCCAGGCACGCCCAGCCCCGGCCGCTCTACGACGTCGACGACGCGCAGCGGGTGCTCCCCCTGTTCCGGCGCGTCGGCTTCGGCGATCCCACCCCGGTGCTCGAGGGCGTCGAGGTGACCCTTCGGCCGGCCGGGCACATCCTCGGCTCGGCGTCCGCGCTCGTCACCATCGACGGGCACCGCCTCCTCGTCAGCGGCGACCTCGGCCGTCCGTCGCACCCGCTCCTGGCCCCGCCACCGCCGCCCCCACCGTGTGACACCCTCCTCGTCGAGTCGACCTATGGCGATCGGCGACACGGAGCCGACGCGCTCGAGGCCCTCGCGGACATCGTCGCCCGGACGATCGCGCGGGGCGGGACGGTCCTCATCCCGGCCTTCGCCGTGGACCGGACCGAGGTCGTGCTCGACGCACTGCGGACGCTGATGGACGCCGGCCGGATCCCCACGGTGCCCGTCCACCTCGACAGTCCGATGGCCCTGGCGACCCTCGAGGTCTACCGGTCGGCGCTTCGGGCCGGTGACCCCGATCTACGACCGGGCCTGGACCCCCGCGTCCTGGACGTCGCCCAGGTCCGCGAGGCGCGCTCGGCCGAGCAGTCGATGGCGCTCAACCGGCCGGACCACCCGTGCATCGTCATCTCCGCGTCCGGGATGGCGACCGGCGGGCGGGTCGTCCACCACCTGCGACACCTGCTGCCGGACCCGGACAACGCCGTCGTCCTCGTCGGCTACCAGGCCGTCGGGACCCGGGGCCGCGATCTCGCCGAGGGCGCCGACCAGCTGAAGATGCACGGCCGCTACGTGCCCGTCCGGGCCGAGGTCGTCCAGGTCGACGGCTTCTCGGTGCATGCGGACGCCGACGAGCTGCTCGGTTGGCTGGCCGGCATACCGGATCCGCCGGGAACGACCTATGTCGTCCACGGCGAGCCGCGCGGCTCCCGCGCCCTCGCCGAACGGGTCCGCCGCGAGCTCGGCTGGCTCACGGTGGTGCCGCGCGACAAGGAGCGGGTCGCCCTGTGACCCCGCTCCCGCCCCCCGCGGTCGGGAAGTCACCCAATTGGGAAGTTGTTGCCGGCGGCGGGGGCCGACCCGGGGTCGGGAAGTCACCCAATTGGGAAGTTGTTGCCGGCGGCGGGGGCCGACCCGGGGTCGGGAAGTCACCCAATTGGGAAGTTGTTGCCGGCGGCGGGGGCCGACCCCGGGTCAGGGGGTCGGGCCGCGCCAGGTCCACCCGGCGATGTCGGGCAGGTCCTCGAGGTGCTCGCGGATGTAGGTCTCGTGCTCGGACAGCCGCTGGTCGCACAGCTGGACCAGGTGGTTCCAGCCCGACGTGCGGCGCGAAGAGCGGCGCAGCGCCTCCTTGACCAGATGGAACCGGCTCATCCGGTTGAGGACGACCATGTCGAACGGCGTCGTCGTCGTGCCCTGCTCGTTGAACCCGCGCACGTGGAACCGGCCCGGCGCCGTCCGCCCGTGGACGAGCTGGTGGATCGCCCGGGGGTAGCCGTGGAACGCGAAGACGACGTGCTTCTCGGCGGTGAACAGGTCATCGAACTGGGTGTCGGTGAAGCCGTGCGGGTGGTCGTTCTCGGGCAGCAGGGCCATGAGGTCGACGACGTTGACGACCCGCACCCGCAGGTCGGGGACGTGCTCGCGCAGCAGCTCCGCGGCCGCCAGGGTCTCCTGGGTCGGGACGTCGCCCGCGCAGGCGAGGACGATGTCCGGCTCCTCCTCCTCAGGGCAGGTCCCGGCCCACTCCCACACCCCAGCCCCGGCGGCGCAGTGCTCGTGCGCCTGCTCCAGGGTGAGGTACTGCAGGTGCTTCTGCTTGTCGACGACGATGAGGTTGACATGGTTGGTGCTGCGCAGGCAGTGATCGGCGATGGACAGGGTCGAGTTCGCGTCCGGCGGCAGCCACACCCGGACGACGTCCGGGGCCAGCGGGATGAGTGCGTCGATGAGCCCGGGGCCCTGGTGCGAGAAGCCGTTGTGGTCGTTGCGCCAGCAGGTCGAGGTGAGCAGGACATTGAGCGAGGACACCGGCTCGCGCCAGCGCAGGGTCATCGCGTGCTGGAGCCACTTGACGTGCTGGATCGCCATCGAGGCCGACACCATGGCGAACGCCTCGTACGTCGCGAACATCCCGTGCCGGCCGCTGAGGAGGTATCCCTCGAGCCAGCCCTGGCACAGGTGCTCGCTCAGCACCTCCATGACCCGGCCGTCCGGGCCGAGCTGGCTGTCGGTCGCGACGAGCGGCCCCTGGAAGCACCGGTCGGTCACCTCGAAGACCGCCTGCAGCCGGTTGCTCGCGGTCTCGTCCGGGCAGAACAGCCGGAAGGTCCCGCCGCCGTCCGGGCGGGTGTCCGCGGCATACACGTCGCGCATCAGCTCACCGGTCGAGTAGGTGTTCTCGACCCAGCTCTGGCCCGGTACGTCGACGGGGACCGCGTACCGGTCGAGGTCGGGGATCGGCAGTGGGGTGCGCAGCCGACCGCCGTTCGCGTATGCCGTGGCCGACATCCGCTTGTCTCCCTCGGGTGCGAGAGCGGCGAGCTCGGGGCGGAGCCGGCCGTCCTCGTCGAACTGCTCCTCGGGGTGGTAGCCGCGCATCCACTCCTCGAGCATCCGCAGGTGGTCGGGGTTCGCGGCCAGCCCGGAGAGGGGCACCTGGTGGGCGAGGTTCGTGCCCTCGATCTGGATCCCGTCCACCTCGGCCGGGCCGGTCCAGCCCTTCGGGGTGCGCAGGACGATGGCCGGCCACCGGTGGCGTCCCGGCGGGCTCTCGGCGTCCTCGGAGCGGGAACGGGTCTGCAGGTCGCGGATGCGCGAGTGGGCCGAGCGGAGCGCGGCATACAGGGTCGGGAAGACCTCACCCGGGTCGTCGCCGGCCACCGTGACCGGGTCCCACCCCTGGCTGCGCAGGTAGGCCTCGACGTCCTCGTCGCTCGTTCGGCCGAGCACGGTCGGGCCGGCGATCTTGTAGCCGTTGAGGTGCACGATCGGGAGAACGGCGCCGTCGCGTCGCGGGTTGAGGAAGGTGGGCAACCGCCAGGAGGCCGAGAGCGGACCGGTCTCGGCCTCGCCGTCGCCGACGACACACGCCACGATGAGGTCGGGGTGGTCGAATGCCGCCCCGGCGGCGTGGACGAGGGCGTAGCCGAGCTCGCCGCCCTCGTGGATCGACCCGGGGGTCTGGACGCTCACATGGCTCGGGACGCCGCCCGGCGAGGAGAACTGGCGGAACAGCGCCCGCATGCCGACCGCGTCGCGGCCGATGGTGGGGTAGATCTCGGAGTAGGTCCCCTCCAGCCAGGCCGCGCCGACGAGCGCCGGACCACCATGGCCGGGCCCGGTGACATAGAGCCAGTCGCTGCCGGTCTCGCGGATGACCCGGTTGATCAGGGCATAGACCATCGAAAGGCCGGGGCTGGTGCCCCAGTGCCCCAGCAGCCGGGGCTTGATGTGCTCGAGGGTGAGGGGCTCGCGCAGGAGAGCGTTGCGCTGGAGGTAGATCTGACCCACGGTGAGGTAGTTCGCCGCGGCCCACCAGCGCAGGTCGAGGTCGAGGTCCTCCGGGGTGTAGGCGGCCTGCGTCGACGTCATGGTCATGTCCCCATCTCACTCCGCCCAGCGGCCGGTGGCAACCGCCACCTGGCGAATCCGCGCGGTTTGCCAGCAGTGGGGGATCACAGTTCGCGGTAGAGCCCGCGCAACACCATGTCGGTGTGGCTGACGATGCCGATGATCTCGCCGTTCTCGATGACGGGTGCCCGGGAGAGGCCGAACTGGTCGAACATCCGGGCGCAGTAGCGGATGTCCATCTCGGGGTCGACCCCGAGGACCGGCTTCGTCATGATCTCGTAGACGTGCACCCGCTCGGGCGCCCGGTCCTTGGCCAGCACGTACCTGGCGATGTCGGAGATGAGGAGGATGCCGTACTCGTCGTCCTCGAACCGCTTGTCGACGAGCAGCGCCTTGGTCTCGCTGTGCTTCATCTCGCGCAGGGCGTCCGCCACCGTCGTCAACCCGTCGACGAGGTCGACCTGGTGCTTCATGACATCGCGGACCCGGACGACCCGTCGTGCCTCGCTCACAGCTCCTCCTCCACCCGGTCCTCCAGCGTTCTCTGCTGCATCATCACCCCGACGGCGTCCTCGACGTCGATCTGGAAGGCGATCCCCCGGCCGGGATGCTCGTCGAAGCCCCCGACCCGGCCGATCGCCTCAAGGATCCGTCGGCTGAGGTGCTCCTCGACGAGGAGGAGGATGACGTCGCGCCGAGCCTCGAGGTCGAGGCCGAAGAACGTGCGCTGCGGGACCATCCCCTCCCCCCGGGCCTGGCTGATGACCGTCGAGCCGGTCGCTCCCTCGCGCCGCGCGACCTCGCACAGCGCCGGGGTGTCGGCGTCCTCGACGATGACGAGGATCAGCTTGAAGTGCATCAGACCTCCTTGGACGGGGGCGCGGGACGGCGCTCGCGGCGCCACTGACCGAGCCCGGCATAGAGCATGACGGTGATCATGGGGAACAGGCTGGCGAAGGCGATGAGCCCGAACCCGTCGACGAGGGGGCTGCGCCCCTCGATCGTGCTGGCGAGGCCGAGGCCGAGGGCGGCGACGACGGGCACGGTGACGGTGGACGTCGTGACCCCGCCGGTGTCGAAGGCGAGGGCGAGGATGGCCCGCGGAGCCCGCGCCGACAGGACGGTGACGACGGCATACCCGCCGATGATGTAGGCCGGCAGCGGCGTCACCGTCACGATCCGCAGGCAGCCGACGGCGATGCCGACGGCGACCCCGATGGCGACGGCGACCCGCAGCCCCCACGCCGAGATCGTGCCGCCGGAGATCTCGTCGGCCTTGATGGCGACCGCGAGCAGCGCCGGCTCGGCGAGGGTGGTGGCGAAGCCGATGGCTGCGCCGAACACATAGACCCACAGGTATGCCGTCCAACCGGCCCGGCCGTCTCCCACCAGCTGCGGGTCGGTCAGCTGCCCGGCCATGTGTCGTCCGAGCGGGAACAGCGCCTCGCCGAGCCCGGCGAGGAACAGCGACATGCCCAAGACGACGAGGAGGAAGCCGAGGACGACCTGGCCGAGGTTGACGACCGGTCGGCGCAGGACGGCGACCTGGAACAGGGCGAGGATCACGGCGATCGGGAGGACGGCGAGCACCGTGTCGCGCAACGCGTCGATGAGCAGCTGCCCGTAGCCAGTCATGCCAACATCCCGTAGCCGAGGACGAAGACGATCGGCGTGAGCGAGGCGAGGGCGATGAGCCCGAAGCCATCGACGAGTGGGCTGCGCCCGCGGATCGACGACGACAGGCCGACGCCGAGCGCCGTCACGAGGGGCACCGTGACCGTCGAGGTCGTCACGCCCCCGGAGTCGTAGGCGATGCCGACGATGTCGCTCGGTGCGACGGCCGCCATGAGGACGACGAGACGTATCCGCCGAGGATGAACCACCGGATCGGCCAGCCCTTGATGATCCGGACGACGCCGATGACCAGGGCCACGCCCACCGAGACGGCAACGGTGAGCCGGAGCCCGAGGGCGTAACCGCTGCGGGCGGCGGCGGAGGCGGCGATGGCGATGAGGGCCGGCTCGGCGACCGTCGTCGAGAACCCGAGGGCGAAGGCGAAGACGACCAGGGCCGGGAGGCTTCCCCGCCGGGCGAAGCCGCGCGCCATCTGCTCGCCGATCGGGAAGAGCCCGAGCCGCAGGCCGCGGACGAACAGCGCGAGCCCGACGACGACGGCCAGCGCGCCAACGAGGATCCGGCCGACATCGGGCAACGCCTGGCGCAGGACGACGACCTGGAAGAACGCCACGACGAGGACAACCGGCGCGAGGTCCCGGGCGCTCTCGAGGAGGTCTCGGCCGAGGATCCGGGCGAGAGCCACGGCCGGCGGCCGGCGCACGACGGCCGGGCGAGCCGGCCGCATGTCACCGGACACGGCGCCTCCTTGCCAC
Organism: uncultured Actinomycetota bacterium; assembly: GCA_963728395.1. Lineage (GTDB taxonomy): Bacteria > Actinomycetota > Actinomycetes > Actinomycetales > Dermatophilaceae > CAVSJJ01. The sequence continues at coordinate 429,892 of CAVSJJ010000003.1, read as the reverse complement.
CGCCGGGGGTGTCGCCGACTATGCCGGGCGGCGGCCGACGGCGGTATCGCGCGGAGGTGACCCGTTCGTCACACCGGGGGCGTCAGCCCTCCGCGGCCAGCCGCGCCTCGAAGAGCCCGCGCACGTCGGCGTTCTCCCGGACGAGGTCGAGGGCGTAGGCCGCGTGCCCGGGCACGTAGCCGTTGCCGACGAGCATCCGCACGTCGGCCGCGAGGCCCTCGGCGCCGAGGGCCGCGGCCGCGAAGCTCGTCGCCATCGAGAAGTAGATGATCGTGCCGCCCTGCGCGGTGGAGAGGATGGCGGGCTGCTCGCATCCCGGCACGTCGACGCAGACGACGGTGATGTCGGCCGGTCCGCCGGCGGCGGCGACCGCCTCGGAGAGGCCGAGCGGGCTGCGGGCGTCGGCGACGACGACCTCCTCGGCGAGGCCGGTTCCGCGCAGGAGCCGCGCCTCGCGTTCGACGGGGACCACCCCGATGCGGTGGCCCGCGCCGGCGTCGGCGGCGGCCGCGAGGGCCAGCGAGCCGGACTTGCCCGCTGCGCCGAGGACGAGGACGGTGGGGGTCTTGCCGGCCGCGGCATACTCCCGGACGACGCGGGCGAGGAGCGCCGGCGCGCCGCATACGTCCATGACCATGAGCGCGAGCTCGGGGTCGAGGTCCTCCGGCAGCCGCGCCGCGATCGAGCGGCCGAAGAGGATCGCATGCCCGGCGGCGGGCACCCGCTCGGAGCGACCGTCCCATCGGGCCAGGCCGTCGGTGATCCGCAGCGGGGTCAGCGACAGGGAGACGAGGGTGGCCACCCGGTCGCCGACCGCGAGTCCCAGCGGCGACCCCGGCCCGACCGCCTCGACGGTGCCGATGAGCATGCCTCCCGACCCGGTGACCGGGTTCTGCATCTTGCCGCGGGTGGCGACGATGTCGAGGACGGTGGCGCGCAGCGCTGCCCCGTCGAGCTCGCCGTCGGCCCCGCGGTGGGTGTCGGCGAGCTGGCGGTACGAGGCGGCGTCGAGGTTGAGCGTGTCGAGGGCGATGCGGACCTCGTCCGGCCAGATCGTCGGGGAGGCGTCGAGGACGCGGGCCGCCTGGGGAAGCGCCTCCCCCGCCGGGTCGAGGACGCGATGGAGGCCGACCGGGGAGGACGGGGTGGTGGACGAGTCAACCGTGGACACAGGATCTCCTGCTGAGAAGATGGTGTTGCGCAAGTTCTGCGGTAGATGTGCGGCAATTCTGCAACTCATTGCGTATCCTGCCACCTATGAGCATCGCGATCGAGCAGCCCTACGTCTACCGGCGCACCGAGCTCGTCGAGCCTGACTGGACGCGTCTGCCCGGCTGGCGCGACGTCACGGCCGCGCAGTGGGCCGACGCCCAGTGGCAGCGCGCCCACTGCGTCAAGAGCGTCGACCAGCTGCACGAGCTCATGGGCGAGCTCCTCACGGAGGACTTCTATGCCGACCTGGCCCGCGACCAGGCCGAGCGGGCGACGATGTCGATGCTCGTCACCCCGCAGATGATGAACACGATGGTCCCCGCGACCGACGGCGAGGTCCCGGCGGCCGGGGCGGCATACACCGAGGCCTTCTACGCCGACCCGGTGCGACGCTACATGCTCCCGGTCTTCTCCGACCGGCGGACCGACTGGCCCTCGCACCCCTTCGCCACCCGCGACAGCCTCCACGAGCACGACATGTGGGCCGTCGAGGGGCTCACCCACCGCTACCCGACCAAGGTGCTCGCCGAGATGCTCTCGACGTGCCCGCAGTACTGCGGGCACTGCACCCGGATGGACCTCGTCGGCAACCCGACGCCGCAGTTCACCAAGCTCAAGCTGGCCGGCAAGCCGGTGGACCGCTACGACGCGATGATCGACTACCTCAAGCGGACGCCCGGGGTGCGGGACGTCGTCGTCTCCGGTGGCGACGTGGCCAACATGCCGTGGAAGAACATCGAGAGCTTCGTCGGCCGGCTGCTCGAGGTCGAGACGATCCGCGACATCCGGCTCGCGACGAAGGCGCTCATGGCCCTGCCGCAGCACTGGCTCCAGGACGAGGTCGTCGAGGGCATGGCGCGGATCTCGGCCGCCGCCCGGGAGCGCGGGGTCTCCATCGCGGTCCACACCCACGTCAACCACCGCAACTCGGTCACGCCGCTCGTCGCCGATGCGGCCAAGGCCATGCTCGACGCCGGGGTCCGCAACGTCCGCAACCAGGGGGTGCTCCTGCGCGGGGTCAACGACACGACCGAGGACCTGCTCGACCTCTGCTTCGCCCTCCAGGACGAGGCGATGATCACGCCGTACTACTTCTACCTCTGCGACATGATCCCGTTCTCGGAGCACTGGCGTCTCTCGTTGCACGAGGCCCAGGAGCTGCAACATTCGATCCTCGGGTACCTGCCGGGCTTCGCCACGCCACGGGTCGTCTGCGACGTGCCGTTCGTCGGCAAGCGATGGGTCCACCAGGCGGAGTCCTACGACACCGAGCGCGGGATGTCGTTCTGGCGCAAGCACTACCGGACCTCGATCGAGGCCGGTGACGAGCAGGCCCTCTCCCGGGAGTACGTCTACTACGACCCGATCTACACCCTCCCCGAGGCCGGCCAGGAGTGGTGGCACCACAACACCGACGTCGACGCCGTCCATGCCGCCGCCGTCGCCGGCGCCAGCGCCTCCCGCACCGCCTCGGCCGCCGACCTCCCCTGACTCCCGGCCTCGGGGCCGGGGGGCTAGCGTGGCCGGTATGCCGCGCAAGGACCGTCGGCGCGTCGGTGCCGACCACGGGAGCACGCCGGCGACCGTCGCCCTGACCGCGGCCGGGGTCGAGTTTGCCGTCCACACCTACGAGCACGACCCGGCGGCCCCCTCGTTCGGTCTCGAGGCAGCCGCGGCGATGGGCGTGGAGCCGGCCCGGGTGTTCAAGACACTGCTCGTCGACACCGGCGGGGGGCTCGGGGTCGGCATCGTCCCGGTGGACCGGTCTCTCGACCTCAAGGCCCTCGCCGCCGCCCTCGGCGTGAAGAAGGTCGCGATGGCCGACCCGGGTGCCGCCGAACGCGCCACGGGCTACGTCGTCGGCGGCATCTCACCGATCGGCCAGAAGCGCGCGCTGCCGACGGTCCTCGACGCCGGCGCCACGGCATACCCGACGGTCTTCGTCTCCGGTGGCCGCCGCGGCATGGACCTCGAGCTCTCCCCCGCCGATCTGATCGGCCGGCTCGGCGCGTCGACGGCCGAGATCGCCCGCTGAGCGACGAGCGGCTACTCCCAGGCGGTCGAGAGGACGACCGTCGTGCGGGTCGAGACGTTGGCAGACGCCCGGATCGTGGCGAGCAGCTCCTCGAGATCGGACGGGGTTTCGGTCCGGACCTTGAGGATGTAGTTCTCATCTCCCGCCACCGAATGACAGGCCTCGATCTCGGTGAGGTCGCGCAGCCGCTCCGGGATGTCGTCGGGGGCGGCCGGGTCGAGCGGCGTGATGGAGATGAATGCCGTCATCGCCAGCCCGAGCGAGAGGTGGTCGACGCGGGCGGCATACCCCTTGATGACCCCGCGTTGTTCGAGCCGGCGGACCCGCTGGTGCACGGCCGAGGTCGACATGCCGAGCACGCGGCCGAGCTCGGTGTAGCTCATCCGGCCGTCCGCGCTCAGCTGCTCGACGATCCGGCGGTCGAGGTCCTCCATGGACGCAGCGTACGCACGTCGTGGCCCCGGGGCAGCCAACTCCCGGCGGGGCGCGCCGATCGGTCCACCCGTGCGCTCGACGGCTGGGGCCGGCGGGGGCGGGCACGCGGCCCGGCGGCCCGCGTGCCCGACGGACAGGCTGCTGCCGCACGGGGGTGTTGCAACACCCCCGTGCGGCAGCAACCTCTGCTAGCAGAGGTTCGTGCCGGGGTGGGGGTGCGTAGGCTCGGGCCATGTCGCCGGGCCCTGACCGCCAGCCGAGGCTGCTCCTCCTCGACTCCGCGTCGCTGTACTTCCGCGCGTTCTACGGCGTGCCGGACCAGCGCCGCTCCGCCGACGAGCCGCCGACGAATGCCGTGCGCGGCTTCCTCGACATGATCGCCACCCTGGTGAGTGCCCATCGTCCGACCCACCTCGTCGCCTGCTGGGACAACGACTGGCGCCCGCAGTTCCGGGTCGACCTCATCCCGAGCTACAAGGCCCATCGGGTCGCCGGGAACGAGCCGACCGACGTCGGCGGCGTGGCCGAGGAGGTCCCCGACGACCTCTCCCCCCAGGTCCCGGTCATCGTCGACGCCCTCGCCGCGCTCGGCATCGCCCGGCTCGGCGCGGACGGCTTCGAGGCCGACGACGTCATCGGCACCCTCACCGAACGCTACCGGGGCCGGATGCCGGTCGATGTCGTCACCGGTGACCGCGACCTGTTCCAGCTCGTCGACGACGCCGCACCGGTGCGCGTCCTCTACACCGCGCGCGCCGGGGTGCGCGACGCGGAGCCGATCGACCAGGCCGCCCTGCGGAGCCGGTATGCCGTGCCCACCGGCGACGCGTACGCGGACATGTCCATCCTGCGCGGCGACACGAGCGACGGGCTTGCCGGCGTCCACGGCATCGGCGAGAAGACGGCGGCGCAGCTCATCGCGGCCTACGGCTCGCTCGCCGGGCTGCGGGCGGCGGTCGACGGCGGCGACCCGGCCATCAAGGGCGCCCGGCGGACCCGTCTCGAGGAGGCCGCGGCCTACCTCGACGTGGCAGCGACGGTGGTCCGGGTCGCTCGGGACGCGCCGGTCCCCGACACCGACCCGACCGTGCCGACGGAGGTGGCCGACGCCCGGCTGCTCAGCGAGGTCGCCTCGACCTACGGGCTCACCGGTCCGGTCAACCGGGTCCTCTCGGCGCTCGGCCTCGGCGGCTGAGCGACGCCGGACCGGGAGGCACCGATCAGCGGTGTGCGTCGGCCGCCGCCTGCACCGAGGCCAGGTAGCCGTCCCACCAGTCCGGATCGCTGTGTCGCCAGGCCGTCCGGTAGAGATCGAGCAGCCACTCCCGGCCCTCGTCGGCCCGGGCCCACATGTCGCCGTTCTCCCACACCGAGCCGTCCTCGTCCCACGGGAGGGTGACCGGCGCCGGATGCCCGACCGCGCCGCTGAGGTAGCCGAGCTCGACGCCCACGAGGTGCTTGACGAGGCCGAGGATGTTGGTCCCGGTCGGCGTGAGCGGGCGCCTGGCGTCGTAGTCCGAGAGCCCGTCGAGGGCCCGGAGCAGCCCATCGCGGGACTCCTGGAGGTAGCGGTGCAGGTCGGCCTTGAGACCGGCGAGGCCGGGGATGGTCGGCGGGGTGGTCATGCCAGCACGCTAGGCCCGACCGCCGTCAGTCGAGCCGGTCGGCTGCGACGACGCCGCGCAGCACGGCATCGACGGCCCGGCGGGCGGTCGCTCGCATCACCGGGTCGCCGGCGGCCTCCCCGATCTGGTCGAGCAGGTCGACGATCTGCTTGCACCGCCGGACGAAGTCGCCCGCCGAGGTGTTCTGGCCGCGCAGGACCTGGTCGAGGCGGCCCCCGCTCGCCCAGCGATGGACCATCCACGCGATCCCGGCGTCCGGCGCCCCGGTCGTCGGCAGGAGGTGCTCGACCTCGAGGTCCTCGATCTCGCTCCACAGCCGGTCCATCCGGCCGAGGGCCTCGGCGACCTCGTCGGTGGGCAGCCTCGGCGAGGGGTCCCCCTCGTCCCGGCGGGGCTCGTGGACGAGGGCCGAGACGCACGCCGCGAGTCCCGGCGGGTCGAGCCTCTTCCAGACGCCGTGACGCAGGCACTCAGCGGCGAGCAGGTCGCGCTCGGTGTAGATCCGGCGCAGCCGCTGACCGAGGTCGGTGACGGCCGCACCCTCCTCGTCGAGGTAGCCGAGCCGGGAGAGCACGGTGCAGATCCGGTCGAACGTGCGGGCCACCGTGTTCGTCCGCCCCTCGACCTTGCGCTGGAGCCCGACGGTCTCGCGCTTGAGCCGCCACCATCGCTCGGCCCACCGGGCGTGGTCCTCGCGGTCGGGGCACCCGTGGCACGGATGGGCGCGCAGCTCACGGCGGAGCCGCTCGACCCGCTCGTCCGCTCCGACGGCCGCCTCGGCCCCCCGCCGGGGCGGTGGCTCGTGGGGGACGGCGGAGCGCATCGAGCTGGCCAGGTCGCGGCGCGCCTTGGGAGACTTGGCGTTGAACTGGCCGGGAACCTTGATCCGGGTCACCGGCTCGACGGCCTCGGGCACGTCGACGAGGGTGAGCCTGCGCAGCTGCTTGTCCTCGGTGACGACGGACGGCCCCTGGCTCGTCCCGCCCCTGGTCGTCCGCGCCGGGGCGACGACGACGGCCCACCCCGCGCGTCTGCCGGCCGGGATCCGGACCACGTCGCCGATCCGCAGGGCCTCGAGGCTGAGCGCAGCCTCCGCGCGCCGGCTCGCCGAGCGCTGCTTGGCCCCGTCCTTCTCGGCGTCGGCGATGGCCCGGCGCAGTCCGGCATACTCCCGGAAGTCCCCGTGCTCGCAGTGCATGGCATCGGCGTAGCCCGCCAGGGCCTCCTCGTTGCGCCGGACGGTGCTCGCCAGGCCGACCACCCCGCGGTCGGCCTGGAACTGGGCGAAGGAGGTCTCGAGGATCTCCCGGGCGACCTCGCGCCCGACCTGGGCGACGAGGTTGACCGCCATGTTGTACGTCGGCCGGAAGCTGGAGGTGAGCGGGTAGGTCCGGGTCGAGGCGAGGCCGCCCACGGCCAGGGGGTCCAGGCCACGGGTCCACAGGACGAGGGCGTGCCCCTCGACGTCGATCCCCCGCCGGCCCGCACGCCCGGTCAGCTGGGTGTACTCCGCGGGCGTGATGTCGGCGTGGGTCTCGCCGTTGAACTTGACGAGCTTCTCGATGACGACGGTCCGGGCCGGCATGTTGATCCCCAGCGCCAGGGTCTCGGTCGCGAACACCGCCCGGATCCGGCCCGCCGTGAACAGCTCCTCGACGATCTCGCGGAACAGGGGCAGCATCCCCGCGTGGTGGGCGGCATACCCCCGGCTCAGCCCCTCGACGAAGTCCCAGTAGCCGAGCACGGCGAGGTCCTCGTCGGCGAGCACCTGGACCCGCTGCTCGACCAGCCGGCGGATCCGCTCCCCCTCGGTCGGCGGGATGAGGGTCGTCCCGGCGGCGAGGAGCTGCCCCACGGCGGCGTCGCAGCCCAGCCGGGAGAAGACGAAGGTGATGGCCGGCAGCAGGCCCTCCCGGTCGAGGCGGTCGATGACCTCGGCGCGGGTCGCTCCGCCGCCAGGACGGCCGCCGCGGGCGAAGCCACGCCCGCCCGGACCGCCTCCGGGGCCCCGTGACGCGCGCCCCCGCCCGCGCTGCCGGCCACCGCGCGGCCCGGACGAGGACCGCCCGCCGTCGCTCCAGCGGTCCCGGTGCTCGGCGTTGCGGATCGCCTGGATCAGGTCGGGGTTGAGCCGTCCGGGACGGTCGGCTCCGCCGGTGCCCCCGGCGGGATCGGCGTCGTCGGCGAACAGGTCGAACATCGTCGTCCCGACGAGCATGTGCTGCCAGAGCGGGACGGGCCGGTGTTCGGAGACGATGACGGCATGGTTGCCCCGGACCTCGGCCAGCCAGTCCCCGAACTCCTCGGCGTTGCTGACGGTGGCCGAGAGCGAGATGACCTGGACGTCCTCGGGCAGGTGGATGATGACCTCCTCCCACACGGCACCACGGAAGCGGTCGGCGAGGTAGTGGACCTCGTCCATGACGACGAAGCCGAGCCCGTGCAGCGTCGGGGACCCGGCATACATCATGTTGCGGAGCACCTCGGTCGTCATGACGACGATGGGTGCCTCGCCGTTGATCGAGGAGTCGCCGGTGAGGAGCCCGACCCGCTCGGGGCCGTGCCGCTCGACGAGGTCGTGGAACTTCTGGTTCGACAGGGCCTTGATCGGCGTGGTGTAGAACGCCTTGCGGCCGGTCGTCAGCGCGAGATGGACCGCGAACTCCCCGACGACGGTCTTGCCCGCCCCGGTGGGAGCGGCCACGAGGACGCCCCGTCCCCCCTCGACGGCCTCGCAGGCCTCGAGCTGGAACGGGTCGAGGGGGAAGCCGAGGGTCCCGGCGAAGTGCCCGAGCTCGGAGCGGGAGCGCCGCTGCCGGGCGGCGGCAGCGGCATACCGCTCGGCGGGACTGGACATGTCCCTCAGGCTACGTGAGCGGCGACCCGAGCACGGCCAGGGCGCCCGGCACGACCTCGATGTCGAGGGGAAGCGGCCCGAACCGCTCGCCGTCCGCGTAGCCGACGATCCCGGTCGCCTCGAGCCGCACGTGCCGGCCCCGGATCACCTCGACCGACGGATGCTCGACGTGGGAGCCGGAGAAGACCCGGGGGAAGACCCGGAGGAACTCGGGGATGCGCAGCTCGTGCAGGACGAGGACGTCGGCCAGGCCGTCCTCGAAGTCGGCGGTCGGGACCACCCTCATCCCGCCCCCGTATGCCGGACCGTTGCCGACCGCGACGAGCATCGCCGCGGTGTCGTGCCTCGTCCCGTCGACCTCGATCACGTACTGGATGGGCCTGAAGACGGGCAGCTCCCGCAGCATGGCGAGGTTGTAGCGCATCTGGCCCTTCGGCCACCGCCACTGGTTGGCGCGCTCGTTGACGACGGCGTCGAACCCCGCCGCGAGGACCCCGACGAACCAGCGCTGTGCGCCGTCCACCCCCGTATGCCGGGCCGCGTCCACCGCCCGCGTCGTCCCGTCGACGATGCGCCGCACCGACGCGACGGGGTCCTGGACGGGCAGCCCCAGCTCGCGGGCGATGTCGTTGCCGGTCCCGGTGGCGATGATCCCGAGCGGCAGGCCGGTCCCGGCGCAGACGTTGGCGCCCAGGTGGGCCATCCCGTCGCCCCCGGAGGCGACGAGTGCGTCGATGCTGCCCTCGGCCGCCGCGGCCCGGGCCCGGGCGCTCGCCTCGGCGGCGCTGCCCGCGCTGAGGTGGACGACGGTGCAGCCCGCGGCCTCGAGCCCGCTCGCGGCCTCCTCCCCCATCCGTGCGCCCCGTCCACGCCCCGCGGTCGGGTTGACGACGAGGCCGACGCGCATGGTCATGGGCGGGACAGTACCGGCTCGCCGAGGCGGTCGCGGCGAGGCCCGCGGCGGGTCCCGTCGCGGTCAGAGCGCGGAGGCCTCGTCGTCCGCGGTCTCGGCCCACTCGGGGCGGTTGCGCAGCCGGCGCCGGTCGATGAACCAGGCGATGCCGTAGGCCGCGAAGTACAGGAGGGTGAGCGGCGTCGCGAGGAGGAACATCGTGTACGGGTCCGGGGTGGGCGTCGCGATGGCCGCGAAGACGAAGATGATGACGATGGCCGGTCGCCAGCCCCTGATCATGATGTGGCTCGGCAGCACCCGGATGAGGTTGAGCGCGACGAGGAAGACCGGGAAGAGGAAGGCCAGCCCGAAGACGAGGATGAACCGGGTGACGAAGGTGAAGTAGTCCGTCGTCTGCTGGATGTTCGACGCGCCCTGGGGCGTGAAGCCGTAGAGCAGGGCGAGCGAGCGGGGCAGGAGCGTGTACCCGAACCAGCATCCGGCGGCGAAGAGCGGAACGATCGCGCCGACGAAGGCGAGCGAGATGCGCTTCTCGCGCTTGGTGAGCCCGGGGACGATGAACGCCCAGGCCTGGTAGAGCCACACCGGGCTCGAGCCGAGAACGCCGACGAAGATCGAGACGTTGACCTGGTTCGAGAAGGCCGCGGTGGCGTTGGCGAAGTTGAGGCTGATGAGGCTGTCGGGGTTACGCCGCTGGTACTCCCGGAACGGCCGGGACAGCGTGTCGAAGATCCACTGGTAGTTGACGAAGCCGACGACCGCCATGACGAGCACCGCGGCGCCGGCGATGAGGAGCCGGCGCCGGAACTCCAGCAGGTGCTCGCGCAGGGTCATCCGGCCCTCGGGGTCGCGAGGGCGTCGGCGCAGTCGGGCCATCGGCGGCGGTCGGGTGAACCTCGATCAGGCAGCCGGGCCGGACTGGTTGTCCGTGTGGGGCGATCGGACCTCGTCGACGGCGTTGCCGTCGGCACGCTCGGGGTGGGCGACCGTCTCGCCCTTGACGGTCTCGGAGGATGCCGAGGACGACTTGTCGTTCTTCATCTCCTCGACCTCGGACTTGAACACCCGGGCGGACCGCCCCAGGCTGCGGGCGGCATCGGGAAGGCGCTTCCATCCGAAGACGACGATGAGGAGCACCGCGATGATGATGATCTCGGGTGCGCCGAGGTTGCGAAACATGAGTGTGCCTTTCCCGGGAGGCCGTGGTCCGGACAGTCTACGTCGGGTCCATGTGAGAACGATGGGGGTTGCGTCGAGCCCATCCAGGAAGCCGCTCCCCACGCCGGCGACGGCGAGCCTCACGGTGGGTGGCGCGGACCGCGGCGTAGGCCCGTCGCAGCTCCCGCGGGTCCTCGATCGGGGCGATCCGGTCCGCTCGCTCGTCGGCCTGCGCCACCTCGGCGGCGCGGGCCTCGACGGCCGACAGCGTCGCCTCCGCCTCCTCGAGCGCGGCGAGGAAGGCCCGGCTGCGCCCCCAGAGCCAGCGCAGCCGCCAGGCGAGGACACCGGCGCCGCCGAGCAGGAGGGCGGCCCAGAGGAGCGCCCAGCCCCACCACGGCAGCACGGCTCAGCCCCGGTCCGGGTATGCCGCCAGGGCCGCGGCCGCGCCGTCGGCGATCTCGGCGGCGAGCTCCGGTGGTTCCACGACGACGGCCCGGCCGCCCAGCCGCCAGGCCAGGCGGCGCAGCCAGGCGGTGTCACCGGTGCGCAGGGTGACGACCTGGCTCCCGTCCTCCTGCGCCGCGATCGACTCGACGGGGTAGTAGTCGCCGACCCAGGTCGCCCCGGGCAGCAGCCGCAGCGTGACGAGGATGTCGTGCGGGGATGCCTGGAAGACCCCGTCGGCGAGGTCCCGCGTCCGGGCGCCCCTCGGCGGGGTGCCGTCCACGTCGAGGACGGTCAGCTCCTCGACCCGGTCGATCCGGAACAGCCGGGTGTCCCGAGCCCGGTGACACCAGCCCTCGAGGTACCAGCGGCCGTCGAGGTTCGCGACGCGCATCGGGTCGACGTCGCGCTCAGTGCTCTCGTCACGGCTCGGGACGAGGTAACGCAGGTGGATCCGACGGTGGCCCTCGACGGCGCGCCGGGCATCGGCGAGCAGGGTCGGGTCCGCGTCGTCCTCCATCGCGACGAGGACCCTGCCGGCCCCTTCGCCGGCGGCCCCGGCTGCCTCGGTGATCTTGGCGAGGGCGCGCTCGACGGCGTCGCGCTCGCCGAGGCCGGGGACGTCGAGCAGGGCGCGCAGGCCCACCATGAGGGTGACCGCCTCGTCCCGGCCGAGCCGAAGCGGACGGCCGATCATCTCGGCGTTCGTCACATAGACCCGGCCGCCCTCCCAGCGGGCGTCGATGAGCTCGTCGGGCATCTGGCCGTAGCCACAGAGGAAGAGCAGGTTGAGATCGGCCTCGAGCTGCGCGGTCGACACGCCGAGCCCGGCCGCCGCCTCGGCGAGGTCGATCCCCTGCCGGTTGAGGAGCCAGGGGACCATCGTCAGGAGCCGGGAGAGCCGGGTGGTCGCGGTCTCGACCGGGCGCCGGGCGCTCATCGAGGTTCCTCCGTGCCGGCGCCAGCAGGGCCGCGGTGGGCGGCCTCCGCGCCCCCGAGGCGACGCACGACCGCGGCGGCGAGGTCGGGTGGTTCAAGGGCGACGACGTCGGGGCCGTAGCCGCACACCTCCCCCGCGAGTGCCTCGGTCTCGGCGTAGTCGACCGTGAGGGTGCTCCACCCCTGGCCATCGGCGAGGACCGTGCCCCGGCGGCGCAGCACCTGACCGGCGCCGTCCCGGACCCGCAGGGTGCCGGTGCGGGTGTCCGTCGGCGGCGCGGAGGACCCGCGGACCATCTCGTGCGCGTCGTGCTCGGGCACGGCATAGGATCCCGGGGCGCCGTCGAGGGCGACCGGTCCGACGATGCGCGAGAGCCGGAAGACCCGGGCACCCTCGCGGTCGACATCGTGCCCGGTGAGGTACCAGCGGCCGTGCCACGAGGCGAGGGTCCACGGCTGGACGTGCCGGGTCATCGCCTCCCCGGCCTCGGGACGGCGGTAGTCGAAGCGGATCGGCACCCGGCGCAGCACCGCGTCCTTGACCGTCTCGAAGGCCGGCTCGATGGTCCGCAGACGTGGCTCGATCCCGATGAGCGACCCGACGTCGCGCTCGACCCCGGCGGCCCGCAGCTTGCGCAGGGCCTGCGCCGCCGGGCCGGCGAGCGAGGCCTGGGCCCACGTGCGGCTCGCCAGGCCGAGCACGGCCAGCTCGTCGGCCTCGAAGGAGATGTCGGGCAGCGCGTAGTCGCGCTGGTGGATCCGGTAGCCGGGCTCGTCCTCCCAGAGGCTGTCGATCTCCTCGGTGACGAGCGGGACCCCGAGCTCGCGCAGCTCGTCCTTGTCGCGCTCGAACATCCGGTCGAACGCCTCCGTCGAGGCCGCGGCGCCGTATTGGGGTACGAGTGCCCGGATCCGGCTCTTCGGGAGCGGCCGGCGGGTGTAGAGCAGCACGAGGACGAGGTTGAGCAGCCGCTCCGTCTTCGCGGCCGGCCCCGCTGCTGCGCTCATGTCCGCAGACGCTACCCGACGTCCCGGCCCCGCCCCGGTTACGCTGCCGAGCGTGATGCAGTGGCGCTCCGGGACGGTGGTCGAGCAGGTCCGCGCATGGCCGGGGGCGGTGGAGTATGCCGTCACCGTCGACGGCGTCGAGCCGCCGGACGGCCGGGTCCGAGCCCTCGCCTACACGGCAATGGTCGGGACGCCGGAGCCCGGCGACCGGGTCCTGCTCAACGCCTCCGCGCTGCTCAAGGGTCTCGGCACCGGTGGCCTCGCGTTCGTCGTCGCGCTGCCCGACCGGCTTCCCGCCGACCCGCCGCCCGCCCCGGGCCACATCGTCAAGGCGCGCTACACGCCGATGCAGCAGATGTTCCTCGCCGTCGACGAGCAGGACAGCGACCACCACGAGGTCCTCGCCGCCGCCGACGACCTCGGGGGCCTGCCCGTCGTCGTCGCCGACCTGCACTCCGCGCTCCCGGCCGTCATCGCCGGGGTGCGTGCGGACCGTCCGCAGGCCCGCGTCGTCTACGTCATGACCGACGGCGGGGCGCTGCCCGCGGCCTTCTCGATGGCCGTGGCCGGGCTGACGTCTGCGGGGTGGCTCGCGGCGACGGTCACCGTCGGACAGGCGTTCGGGGGCGAGCACGAGGCCGTCAGCCTGCACAGCGGGCTGCTCGCCGCGCGTCACGTCCTCGGCGCCGACGTCGCCGTCGTCGCGCAGGGGCCCGGCAACGTGGGGACCGGCACCCGGTTCGGGTACTCGGGGATCGCGGTGGCCGAAGCGCTGCACGCCGCCCACGTGCTCGGCGGGCGTCCAGTCGCCTCGCTGCGCGTCTCGGAGGGCGACGCGCGGGACCGGCACCGCGGGATCTCCCACCACAGCCTCACGGCATACGGCCGGGCCCTGCTCGGCCCGGCCACCGTCCCGGTCCCGGCCCTGGGGGGCGGGATCGGCGCCAGGGTGGCCGGTCAGGCGGCCGAGCTGGTCCGGATGGCGACTGCCCCGCTCGAGGCGGTCTCCGTCGACGTGGCCGGGCTGCGGGAGGCACTGGAGGGCTCACCCGTGGGTCTGCGGACGATGGGGCGGGGCCTGGACGCCGACGCGGCCGCCTTCCTCGCCGCGGCGGCGGCCGGCCGGTATGCCGCCTCGCTGCTGCCCTGAGGCCGGGCTCAGCGCACGTCGACCAGGTCGACGACGAAGACGAGGGACTCGCCGGGGGCGATGACGCTGCCCGCACCCCGGTCGCCGTAGGCCAGGTGCGACGGGATGGTCAGCTTGCGCCGGCCGCCGACCCGCATGCCGACGATGCCCTGGTCCCAGCCGGCGATGACCTGACCGATGCCGAGGCGGAAGTCGAGCGGGGCGCCACGGTCCCACGACGCGTCGAACTGCTCGCCGGTGGAGTAGGCGACGCCGACGTAGTGGGCCGAGACCGTCGAGCCGGCCGTGGCCTCGGTCCCGTCGCCGACGGTGATCTCGTCGATGACGAGCTCGGTGGGAGGGTTGTCACCCGGGAAGTCGATCTCGGGCTTGGTCGTGGAGGGGTCGAACGGCATGCTGCTTCCCTTCGGATGGATGCTGGACCGGTGGCGCCGGGCGCCCCCGTCCGGTCGGTCAGTAGGCGGCGAGGATGTCGACGACGAAGACGAGGGTGTCGGTGCCCTTGATCTTCGGGGGGCTTCCGGCCGAGCCGTAGCCCTCGCTCGGCGGCACGACGATGAGGAGGCGGCTGCCCACCGTGGCTCCGACGACGGCCTTGTCCCAGCCGGTGATGACCTGCCCCTGGCCGGCGGGGAACTCGAAGAACGGCTGGTCCGGGTGCTGGGCCGAGGCGTCGAAGACCTCACCGTTGCGCCACAGCACCCCGGTGTAGGTGACCCGCACCGTCTGGCCCTTCGTCACCTTCTCGCCCGAGCCCTTGATGAGGGGCTGGACCATGAGCTTCGAGGGGGCCTTGACCCCCTTGGGGATGGTGATCGTGGCGGCCTTGCCGTCGTTCATCGTGACCGTGGGCAGGCCCTTCTTCGGTGCGACGGCGCTGCCGGTGGCCGAGTCGAGGGCCTTCGTCGTCGACAGGACGTCGACGACGAAGACGACGCTGTCCTTGGCGTTGATGCCGAGGGCCGAGTTGCCCTGGTCGCCGAACGCGTCCTTCGGGGGCGAGGCGATGACGACGCGGGAGCCGACCTTCTTGCCGGGGAGCTGCCCCTTCAGCGACGGGAAGAGGTCGGCCGCACCGAGGTCGATCCCGACGGGCGTGGCGTCCCAGGTGCTCGTGACGACCTTGCCGTCCGCGCCGTTGACGATGAGCGCGTTGATCGAGATGAGGTCGGACGCCTTGATGGTGTCCCCGTCGCCCTCGCTGACGACCTTCGAGACCGACGTGTCGACGCTCAGCGGCGTCGTGTCGAGAGTGACCTTGGGGGCCTTGTCGCCCTGGGCCGGCTCGACGGAGACCGACGCGAGCGGGTTGCTGCCCGACGGGGCGGAGGAGGAGGACGACGAGCCGCCGCAGGCGGAGAGGGTGAGAGCGGCGACGAGCGCGGCGGCAGCGGTGAGCGCCGAACGGCGGAAAAGCACGAGGGACCTCGATCGGTGGGGTGACGGACCGGGCCCACCATAACCGGCCAAACCGTGTGCACCGGATCGCCGCCCACCTCCCACTGGGCCGTGGACGCGGGCCGCGACCCGGTCAGCCGCCCATGCCCTCGATGAGCCGGTCCACCCGGGGGTCCTCGCTGGCGAAGGGGTCCTTGCACAGGACGGTCCGCTGCGCCTGGTCGTTGAGCTTGAGGTGCACCCAGTCGACGGTGAAGTCGCGACGGTGCTCGGAGGCCGCCTTGACGAAACGGCCACGCAGCCGGGCCCGGGTCGTCTGGGGCGGAACGACCTTCGCCTCGAAGACGACCGGGTCGGTGACGGCCCGCGCCGCCCGCCCGCGCCGCTGGAGGAGGTAGAACAGGCCGCGCTCGCGGTTGATGTCGTGGTAGGCCAGGTCGATCTGGGCGAGCCGCGGGTGGTCCATCGGCAGCCGGTGCAGGGTCGCGTAGTCCTCGAGGAGCCGGTGCTTGATGACCCAGTCGATCTCGGTGTCGACCATCGAGAGCCGATCGGTCTCGATGGCCGTCAGCGTGCGGTCCCACAGCTCGACGGCCGACTTGTGGGCGGGGTCGTCGGTGCCGTGTCGGTCGAGGTGGTCTACGGCCCGGGCGAGGTACTCGCGCTGGATGTCGAGGGCACTCATCGTCTGGCCGTTCGCGAGCCGGACCGGCCGTCGACCGGTCATGTCGTGACTGATCTCGCGGATGGCCCGGATCGGGTTCTCGAGGGTCAGGTCGCGCATCGGGACGCCGGACTCGATGAGCCGGAGCACGAGGTCGGCCGAGGCCACCTTGAGCATCGTCGTCGTCTCGCTCATGTTCGAGTCGCCGACGATGACGTGCAGTCGCCGGTAGTGCTCGGCGTCGGCGTGCGGCTCGTCCCTCGTGTTGATGATCGGGCGGCTGCGGGTCGTCGCCGAGGAGACGCCCTCCCAGATGTGGTCGGCCCGCTGGCTCACGGCATACGTCGCGCCCTTGGAGGACAGGACGAGCTTGCCTGCGCCGCAGGTCAGCTGCCGGCTGATCAGGAAGGGCAGGAGGACGTCGGAGAGGGTCTGGAACTCCCCGGTCCGCCGCACGAGGTAGTTCTCGTGACAGCCGTAGGAGTTGCCGGCCGAGTCGGTGTTGTTCTTGAAGACGTAGATCTCGCCGGCCACGTCGTCGTCCGCGAGCCGCTGCTGGGCGTCCGCGGCGAGCGCCTCGACGATCCGTTCCCCCGCCTTGTCGTGGGCGACGAGCTGCAGGACGGAGTCGCACTCCGGCGTCGCGTACTCCGGGTGGGAGCCGACGTCGAGGTAGAGCCGGGCCCCGTTGCTGAGGAAGACGTTGCTCGAGCGGCCCCACGCGACGACCTTGCGGAACAGGTGCCGGGCGACCTCGTCGGGCGTGAGCGTGCGCTGGCCGCGAGTGAGGGCCGTGATGCCGTACTCGTTCTCGATCCCGAAGATCCGCCGCTCCATGACGGCACTCTAGGTGCCCCGGCTGGGTGAGCGGGTGAGGACGGCCTCACTCCTCGCCGTCGTCGTCCTCGGTCGGGGCGTCGCTCGTCGGGTCCTCGGCGCTCAACAGCCGCTCCAGGAGATGCCCGGTGATTCGGCGGAAGGTCCGGCGCGGGCGGCCGCGCTCGAGGACGGCGACCTCGAGGGAGTCGGCGGCGAGCTCGCGGTCGGTACCGCCCGCCGGCTCGCTCCCGAGCAGGCGCACGGCGAGCCGGAGCGCCTCGGAGAGGGTCATCCCGTCGTGCCAGCCCTCGCGCAGGCCGACCTCGATCTGCTCGGCCGCGCCACCCATGACGACGAAGCCGTGCTCGTCACCGACCGACCCGTCGTAGGTGAGCCGGTAGATCTGGTCAGTGCCGGCGGACGCACCGACCTCGGCCACCGCGATCTCGACCTCGTACGGCTTGGACTCCTGGGTGAAGACGGCGCCGAGGGTCTGGGCGTAGGCGTTGGCCAGGCCCCGGGCCGTGACGTCCGAGCGGTCGTAGGAGTAGCCACGTAGGTCGGCATAGCGGACGCCGGCGACCCGCAGGTTCTCGAACTCGTTGTACTTGCCGACGGCGGCGAAGCCGATCCGGTCGTAGATCTCGGACACCTTGTGGAGGCTGCGGCTGGGGTTCTCGGCGACGAAGGCGATGCCGTGGTCGTAGCCGAGGACGATGACCGAGCGGCCCCGGGCGATGCCCTTGCGGGCGAAGTCGGCCCGGTCCTTCATCAGCTGCTCGGGCGAGACGTAGAACGGCATGCTCGCGGTCATCGCGCACCCCCCGGGTTGCCCTGGCGGCCGTCGATGATGGTATCGACCACCGGCTCGATCTCCTCGCCCGGCACGAAGCGCGAGCCCGTCTCGTCGACGACTCCGACGGTCGGCCAGATCCGCCGGCCCTTGTCGGGTCCACCCGTGGCCGAGTCGTCGTCCGCGGCGTCGTAGAGCGCCTCGACGGCGACCCGGACGGCGTCCGCCTGGTCCATCCCGGGCCGCCACAGCTTCTTGAGGGCCCCGCGGGCGAACAGCGAGCCGGAGCCGACGCTGTGGTGGTCGTGCTCCTCGTAACAGCCGCCGGTCACGTCGTAGGAGAAGATCCGGCCGGCGTCGTCGCCGAGGTCGTAGCCGGCGAACACCGGGACGACGCTCAGCCCCTGCATCGCCATGCCGAGGTTGCCCCGGATCATCGAGGCGAGCCGGTTGGCCTTCCCCTCGAGCGACATGAGGGTTCCCTCGATCTTCTCGTAGTGCTCCAGCTCGACCTGGAACAGCCGGACGAGCTCGATGGCCAGGCCGGCCGTGCCGGCGATGCCGACGACGGAGAACTCGTCGGTCGTGAAGACCTTCTCCATGTCGCGGTTGGCGATGATGTTGCCCATCGTCGCCCGTCGGTCGCCCGCCATGAGCACCCCGCCGGCATAGGTCAGGGTGACGATCGTCGTGCCGTGCGGCGCCTCGAGCGTCGTCCCCACCGGGAGGACCCGGCGGGAGGGGAGCAGGGCGGGCGCATGCGCGGCGAGGAACTCGGTGAACGAGGACGAGCCGGGGACGAGATAGGCCGCCGGGAGCCGGGATCCGTCAGCGGAGGTGCTCACTGGCCCCCCTTCTGGACGAATCCGCGCACGAACTCCTCGGCGTTGGACTCGAGGACGCCGTCGATCTCGTCAAGGATCGAGTCGATGTCGCTGTCGAGGTTCTCCTTGCTCGCGGCGGCGGCCGGGGCGTCCGGCTCGGGGACGTCGTCCGGCCCGTCGTCGCGTCGCTGGGGCTTGATGTGCTCCTGGCCGGCCATGGCTCCTCCTCGTGCGTTGACGGTGCCGGTCCGACACCGTCGCGTGGGGTCCGTACCTCCGAGCCTAGTCAACCCGGCCGTCCGCGGGCTGAGCACCGCCCCCCGGGCGCCGCGAGGGCACCGGTGGGGGCGCCGCGGGCCCGGCGGATCGCTCAGTCCGGCTGGGCCAGGGCCCGGAGCAGGGCCGCGGCGTCGGGGGCCGACTCGACGAGGTCGCCGACCGCCGCCTTGGTGCCACGCAGCGGCTCGAGCATCGGGATGCGCTGCAGCGTCCGGGAGCCCGGGAGGTCGAAGATGACCGAGTCCCACGACGCGGCAACGACCTCGCTCGGGAAGCGCCGCAGGCAGGTGCCCCGGAACCACGCCCGGGTGTCCTCGGGTGGCTCGGTCACCGCCCGGGCCACCTCCTCGTCGGGGACCAGGGTCGTCAGCCGCCCGGCCGCCCGCATCCGGTTGGCCAGGCCCCGGTCGGCGCGCACGTCGGACCACTGGATGTCGATCGCCCGCAGCCGCGGGTCGCTCCACGAGAGGCCGTCCCGCTCCTGGTAGCCCTGGAGCACCGCGAGCTTGCCGACCCAGTCGACCTCGCGCCGGGCCTCCATCGGGTCCCGGCCCAGCGTGTCGAGCACGGTCCCCCACCAGTGCATGACCTCCGTCGTGTCCCGGTCCGGCTCGCCCGCCCAGCGCCGGTCGAGGTATGCCGCGGCGAGGTCGTGGTAGGTCCACAGCAGCTCGAGCGCGGTCATCGTCCGCCCGTCCCGGAGCTGGACCTTCGTCGCGAGCGAGGGGTCGTGCGAGACCGCGTGGAGGGTGGCGACCGGGTTCTCGAGGCTGAGGTCGACCTCGATCGTGTCGTCCTCGATCATCGCGAGGACGAGCGAGGTGGTGCCGAGCTTGAGGAGGTTGGCCACGTCGCCATGGTTGGCATCTCCGATGATGACGTGGAGGCGGCGGTAGTGCTCGGCGTCGGCGTGCGGCTCGTCCCGGGTGTTGATGATCGGCCGCTTGAGGGTCGTCTCCAGACCCACCTCGACCTCGAAGAAGTCGCTGCGCTGGGCGATCTGGTACCCCGGAGCCCGGGAGTCGACCCCGAGCCCGACCCGGCCGGAACCGCACATGACCTGGCGGACGACGAAGAACGGGATGAGGTGGGCGATGATCGCGGCGAACGGCGTCCGGCGGGACATGAGGTAGTTCTCATGGGTGCCGTAGGACGCGCCCTTGCCATCGCTGTTGTTCTTGTAGAGGTTCACCCCGGGCGGCTGGGCCGAGAGCCGCTCGACGGCGGTCCGCATGACGAGCTCGCCCGCCCGGTCCCACGTGACGGCGGCCCGTGGGGTCGTCACCTCCGGCGAGCTGTACTCGGGGTGGGCGTGGTCGACGTAGAGCCGGGCGCCGTTGGTGAGCACGACATTGGCCAGCGTGGGGTCCTCGACGTCGGTCAGCTGGCTCTGGTGCGCGCTCCCCCGCCCCATGTCGAAGCCGCGAGCATCGCGCAGCGGGGCCTCGTCGGCGTAGTCCCACGAGGCGCGGGTCGGCCGCCGACCGGTGCTCGCGGCATAGGCGGTGACGACATCGCCCGAGCGGACCATCGGGTTGGCCATGGGGTCTCCGGGGACCGAGATCCCGTACTCGGTCTCGATGCCCATCACTCGCCGAACCGTCATGCCTCGACGATAGGTCAGGAGATAGGCTGCGGCGCATGCGGGACATCGTGGTCTTCTCCGGAAGCGCCCACCCAGAGCTCGCGGAGCAGATCTGCACGGGGCTGGGCGTTCCTCTCTCCGAGGCCCGGCTCACCCGGTTCAGCAACGACTGCCTCCAGGCCCAGCTCCTGGCCAACTGCCGTCAGCGCGACGTCTACATCGTCCAGCCGCTCATCCCGCCGACCCAGGAGCACCTCATGGAGCTGCTCCTGATGATCGATGCCGCCAGAGGGGCGTCGGCCGGCCAGATCACGGCCGTCATCCCCCATTTCTCCTATGCCCGCTCGGACAAGAAGGACGCCTCCCGGATGTCTCTCGGGGGGCGTCTCGTCGCTGACCTCCTCGCGACGGCCGGGGCCCACCGGGTCCTCACGATGACCCTCCACGCACCGCAGGTCCACGGCTTCTTCAGCGTGCCGGTCGACCACCTCACCGCGCTCGGGGTCCTCGCCGACCACTTCCGGGGCACCGACCTCGAGGACGTCATGGTCGTCTCCCCCGACCTCGGCAACGCCAAGGAGGCGACCCAGCTCGCCCGGCTGCTCGGCAACCTCCCGGTCGCGGCGGGCAGCAAGCGCCGGCTGGCCGACGACGAGGTCGTCATCGACTCGATCGTCGGCGACGTCCAGGGCAAGCGCGCCATCATCCTCGATGACGAGATCGCCACGGGTGGCTCCATCGTCGAGCTGCTCGACCGGCTCAAGGACGCCGGCTGCACCGAGGCCGCCGTGGCCTGCACCCATGGACTCTTCGCCGGCAAGGCCGTCGAGCGGCTGCGCTCGCATCCGATGATCAGCCAGGTCGTGACGACCGACACCGTCCCGGCTCCGCCCGGCTGGTCGCAGCTGCAGGTCCGCTCGGTGGCGTCGCTCTTCGCCGAGGCGATGAAGCGGATCCACGCCGGCAAGTCGGTCAGCAGCCTGTTCGATGGGGTCGACCCGATGCACGCACCGCCCCAGCGCTCGCTCTTCGACAAGCCAGGGGCGTGACCGCGTCCGTGGGCCCGCCGGTCGCCGGCGTCCTCGACGCCGTCCTCGTCCTCGTCTTCGCCGCCGTCGGCCGCAGCAGCCACGCCGAGGGCCCCACGCCAGGCGGCGTCGCCCATACGGCCTGGCCGTTCCTCGCCGGAGCGGCCGTCGGCTGGGTCGTCGCGCTGCTGGTGTTCGGATCCCGCTCGACCGCGCTCGCCTTCGGGGCCGTCGTCGTGGCCGGGGCGGTCCTGGGCGGGATGCTGCTGCGGGTCCTCGTCACCGGCGACGGGACGGCCGTGTCGTTCATCGTCGTCGCCACGGCGGTGCTCGCCGCGTTCCTGCTCGGCTGGCGGCTCGTGGCCCGGTTCGTGGCCTGACGGCAGGCCCACCCGGTCAGGGAAGCGGGTCGGGCGGCAGGTCGATGTCGGTGTCGGACGAGGCCAGCGCCGGAAGCTCGTGGAGGGCGGGGAAGTCGTATGCCGCACCGGTCACCGTCACCGGGTATGACCCGTCGGTCCTCGCCGCGCCGACCGAGACGGTGACGCCGCCGAAGGCGTGGGAGCCCCCCGCCAGGACGTGGTCGACGGAGCCGGCGGCACCGAGGGCCGGGGCCTGCCGGCTGGCGAGGCCATGGGTCGCCACCGACCGGTCCTCCTGGACGAGGTCGATCTCCACGCCGGCCTTGTCGAGGTACTGGTCGTAGGAGGTCTTCTCGCGGACGCCGAGCGTCATGACCTTCCCGTCGATGCCGCTGCGGACGACGAGCAGGTGCAGTCCCGTGCCGCCCAGTGGCTGGAGGCGGTAGGTCTTCGTGCCCCCCGGATGGACGGCGACCTCCGACGGGTCGAGCCAACCCGCCCGGAGCAGGTTCGGCCCCATCGTGCCGATCGGCTGGGTGACCTTGGCGTACCGCACCGCGGTGCTGTCGCCGGCGAGGACGTCGGGGTGACCGCTCATGAGGTCGACGACATTGGTGTACTCGCTGCTCGAGCCGTTGACGAACGAGTGCGGCCAGTCGAGCATGTGTCCGAGCTCGTGGGTTGCGACGTTCGTGAAGGGCGGCAGTGTCCCGAACCGGAGAACGGTGGACGCGGTGATCTCGCCGCGTCGGAGGTTGCGGGGGAACGTCGTGCCACGGTCGATGCTGTAGCCCGGCCCGGCCAGGCCGTAGGCGCTGTTCGGGTCCTGGTACTGGACGATGACCCCGAGGACTCCGTTGAAGCCGGCCGCGGCGGAGACGTTGTCGGCCAGCTTGTCGATGCAGTCCAGGTCCCCCGCTGCGACAGGGATCGTCCCCGCACTGGAGAAGACCGGCTCGTAGCGGCCTCGGCTGAGCCACGCGTAGTAGGCCCCGACCGACGCGTTGAGGTTGTCGATGACGGTCGTGTGGTCGACGGTGTCGCCCGCCGTCTCACAGAAGGCGACCCCGATCCTGTCGGTGCCGATGGCGTAGCCGCGGAAGGTGCTGCTCACGTCGAGGACCCCGACGCCGTCGCTCGGGAAGTATCCCGAGACGTCGATGACGAGATGAGCGAGAGCGTCGGCGCTCGTGGCGGCCCGGAGCAGGCCCTCCGGAGACCCGACGATCGCGCCGTTGGCGACCGTTTCGCCGCGGGTGAAGTTGAGGGTGGACGTGGCCGGCTTCGCGGTCCCGTAGGGCCAGACGGTCGCATAGCCGTTTGCGTCGGGCTGGGTGACCGTGACGTTGACGACCGCCGCACCGGATCCGTAGGCCGCCGCCGGGGTCGGGGTGAGGCTGCGGTTCGGGAACTGGACCCCGAAGAAGTCCGCGTTCGAGCCGAGGTAGCCGACCCTGTCGTAACCGCCGTTGCGGTAGTAGTCGCCCGAGCGGGTGTCGGCGACCCGGACCGGGGTCGGGAGGGGGATGTAGCCGCTCGTCGGGCTGAGATGGCCGGTGACGTCGACGACGACGTGGGTCGAGCCGGACCGGTTGTAGATGACGATCCTCCCGCCGGTGCCGACGGTCGCGAACACCGAGTGGGCGACGGTCCGGCCCGGGGGGAAGTTGACCGACGAGGTGCCGGGCCGGCGGGAGCCGTAGGGATAGACCGTGAGGTAGCCTCCCCGGCTCGGCCGGGCGACCGTCACCGTGGCGGTCACGGCGATGGCGGTGGACGGGACCGAGGATCCCGTGACGGCCACGGTGCGGGTCGCGGAGGGGCCGACGGGCGTCGAGGCACGGGTGTCGAGCACGCGCCGGGGCGTGATGGCGCTGACCCCGCTGCCGCTCGGGAACCAGCCGGTCACGTCGACGACGACGTGGGTGCTGCCTCGGAGGTTGTAGATGCTGATCGTGCCGTCCGAGGCGAGCCCGGTGACGACCGAGTTCGGGACGGTGCGCCCGGCCGGGAAGTTGACGGTCGACGTGCGCGGCCGGGACCCGGTGCCGGGCCACACCGTGAGGTAGCCGCCCATGGTGGCCGCGGTGGCGGTGATGTTGAGCGCCACCGATCCGACCCCGCCGGCCGGGACCCCGCCCCTGCCGAGGACGAGGACCTTGCGTGTCGCGCCCGCCCCGACGGTGCCGCCGGTGGTGCGGGTGTCGAGCATCCGGGCCGGGGTGAGCGCCTGGAAGCCGGTCCTGGCGGGCTCGGTGAGTGCCTCGGCCCGCACGGTGCCCGGCCGGGCCGAGGCGCCGCCCTGGGCGAGGCCGGTGCTGGTGAGAGCCAGGACGGCGAGGATGGCCGCCCGTCCCCTGCCGCGCCGCGAGGGACCGCGCGTCATGCGCGGAAACGTAGCACGGCGCGAACCACCCGCAGGGCGGCTCAGCCAGGATCCATGACCGGTGTCACGCCGCCGGACGCTCGCGGCCCCTAGAGGTACTGCCCTGTGTTGGCGACCGTGCTGATCGAGCGGCCCGGTTCCGAGCCCTCCTTGGTCTTGATGAGGGTGCGGATGTAGACGATCCGCTCCCCCTTCTTGCCCGAGATGCGCGCCCAGTCGTCGGGGTTCGTCGTGTTGGGCAGGTCCTCGTTCTCCTTGAACTCATCGACGCAGCTCTGGAGGAGGTGGTCGACGCGCAGCCCCTTCTGGCCCGTCGTCAGCAGGTCCTTGATGGCCATCTTCTTGGCCCGGTCGACGATGTTCTGGATCATCGCGCCCGAGTTGAAGTCCTTGAAGTACAGGACCTCCTTGTCGCCGCCGGCGTAGGTGACCTCGAGAAACTGGTTGTCCTCCTCCTCGGAATACATCCGGGTCACGACGGCCTCGATCATCGCCTCGACGGTGGCGTCGGGTGACCCGCCGTTGACGCCGAGATCCTCCGGGTGCAGCGGCAGATCAGGGGTGAGGTACTTGCTGAAGATGTCGGTCGCGCTCTCGGCGTCCGGGCGCTCGATCTTGATCTTCACGTCGAGCCGGCCCGGACGGAGGATCGCCGGGTCGATCATGTCCTCGCGGTTGCTGGCGCCGATGACGATGACGTTCTCGAGCCCCTCGACGCCGTCGATCTCCGAGAGCAGCTGGGGAACGATCGTCGTCTCGACGTCGGAGGAGACCCCCGACCCGCGGGTGCGGAACAGGCTGTCCATCTCGTCGAAGAAGACGACGACCGGGAAGCCCTCGTTGGACTTCTCGCGTGCCCGCTGGAAGATGAGCCGGATGTGCCGCTCGGTCTCGCCGACGTACTTGTTGAGCAGCTCGGGGCCCTTGATGTTGAGGAAGTAGCTCGTTCCCGTGGGGCGGCCCTCCTTCTCGGCGATCTTGCGCGAGAGGGAGGCGGCGACGGCCTTCGCGATCATCGTCTTGCCACATCCGGGGGGGCCGTAGAGGAGCACCCCCTTCGGGGGCTTGAGCCGGTGCTCGGTGTAGAGGTCCGGGTGGAGGTAGGGCAGCTCGACCGCGTCGCGGATCGCCTCGATCTGGCCGGACAGGCCGCCGATGTCCTCGTAGGCGATGTCCGGGACCTCCTCGAGGACGAGGTCGGCGACCTCGGCCTTCGGCACCAGCTCGAAGACGAACCCGCTGCGGGACTCCAGGAGGACGGCGTCACCGACCCGAAGACGCTGGTCGAGGAGTGAGGCCGCGATCCGGCAGATCCGCTCCTCGTCGGCGTGCGCGACGACGAGGACCCGCCCCTCGTCGATGAGCTCCTTGATGATGACGACCTCGCCGGTGCGCTCGAAGCCGTGCGCTGCGACGACGTTCATCGCCTCGTTGAGCATGACCTCGCGGCCCATCGACAGCTCGGCGGGGTCGACGGCCGGGCTCACCGCGACATGCATCTTGCGGCCGCTGGAGAGGATGTCGATCGTCCCGTCCTCGAAGGTCTCGACGACGGTGCCGTATGCCGCCGGCGGCTGGCCGAGCCGGTCGACCTCCGCCTTGAGGGTGACGATCTGTTCCCGGGCCTCCTTGAGGGTCCGGACGAGCCGCTCGTTCTGGGCCGAGACCGTCGAGATCTGCGAGCGGAGCTGGATGAGGGTCCGCTCCAGCTCGCGGACCTGGGTCGGAGTGGGTACGCCACGTCCGCGCAGTGCGGAGATCTCCTCCTCGAGGCGGGCGCGCTCGGCCTCGAGACGCTCGCGCTCGGCGCCGGGCTCAGCCGTGCCGTCGGGCTCCGTCGGGCGGTCCATGTCGCTCATGGCGCCTCCTCGGTCGTCGGGGCCTTCAGTCGGGGCCCGTCCTTACGACCCTAACCCGCCGGGCTGGGCATTGTTCGGAGGTTCCACGATGGACCTGCGGGCCCGGCGCACCCGCTTCTCGGAGGGAACCCGCTCGCCGAGAGCCTCGGCGGTCCAGTATGCGCTCGCCTCGTCCTCGCCCTCATAGCCACGTCCGGGGCGGCGCTTGCGCAGCGGAGGGGCCACGCCGGGGGCGAGCCGGCGTGTCGTGATGAGGAACCCGGTGTGCCCGTGCATGCGGTGCTGGGGGCGGACCGCGAGGCCCTCGAGATGCCACCCGCGCACGATGGACTCCCACGCCTCGGGCTCGGTGAAGGTCCCGTGGTCGCGCATCGCCTCGGCGACCCGGGAGAGCTGGGTCGCCGTCGCGACGTAGCAGATGAGCAGGCCGCCCGGCGCGAGGGCCGTGGACACGACGTCGAGGCACTCCCACGGGGCGAGCATGTCAAGGACGACGCGGTCGACCGTCCCGTCCGCGACGTGCGACGGCAGCTCCTCGACGAGGTCACCGACCGTGACCGACCAGGCGGGGTGGTCCTCGCCGAAGAAGGCCCGGGCGTTCGCCCGCGCGATGTCGGCGAAGTCGCCGCGCCGCTCGAAGGACAGGACCCGCCCCTCCTCCCCCACGGCCCGCAGGAGCGACATGGACAGCGCGCCGGAGCCCACGCCCGCCTCGACGACCGTGGCCCCCGGGAAGACGTCGGCCATCATGACGATCTGCCCGGCGTCCTTGGGATAGACGACGGCGGCGCCGCGGGGCATCGACATCACGTAGTCGGCCAGCAGCGGCCGCAGGGCGAGATACTCCGTCCCGGCGGTGTTCGTCACCGTCGAGCCGTCGGGCGCCCCGATGAGGTCGTCGTGGCGGATATGGCCCCGATGGGTGTGGAACTGCTTGCCCGCCCCGAGGGTGATCGTGTGCAGCCGGCCCTTGGGGTCGGTCAGCTGGACCCGCTCCCCCTCGGTGAAGGGGCCGCGCCGACGCTCTGCTCCGGTGGGGCTCATCGCGGCGAGTCTAGGACCTGCACGGGAGGGCCCTCGCCGCCATCGGCGTCACGACACGGCCTGGAGACGCTCGTTGATGAGGTCGGCCGTTGCCACGCCGTAGGGCACGCCGCCCTGGGTGACGACCGCGACGCCGACTCCGGACCGCTGGAGGGCCGTGACGAGCTGCGTCACGTCGTCCCCCGGGCCGGTCTCGACGACGCACTCCGCCGGGATCCGCACCATGATCGACGACACCGGCGCCTGCGGCGGCGGCGCCTGCGCGGGGTCCACCTGCGTCGTGACGAGCGTCGGCAGGCCCGTCTCGTCCCGGGCCACGGGCACCCCGTCCTGGCCGAGCGAGCCGATGGGGGCCGCTGGGTCGACCGGGACGGCCGGGCGAATGACGTCCCCGACCCGCACCGCGCCGAGAACGCGTCGCGCCTTCCCCATGGCGATGGCGTTGGAGGCCCCGGACCACATGAACCCGCCGATGATGAAGGCCCAGACGATGGTGCCGATCGACGGCTGGCGCCCCTGGGCGACCGGCCACAGCAGCGCCGAGGCCACGACGCCCGCCGTGACGATCCGCCCGCTCCACCCGCCGGCGACGAGCCCCAGGTCCCGTCGGCCGGTGAGCCGCCAGACGAGGGAGTCGACGAGCTGGCCGCCGTCGAGCGGCAGGCCGGGCAGGAGGTTGAAGGCGGCCAGGAGGCCGTTGACGGTCGCGAACCCGCTCACCATCGCCGTGACGGTGCCGCCGGCCGGCATGCTGCCTCCGGCCATGTAGGCGATGAGGGCGAGCAGGAGGTTGGCAGAGGGTCCGGCGACCGCGATGACGGCCGAGCGACCGGGGGTGGTCCGGCGCCCGTCGAAGGCCGTGTGCCCGCCCCAGAGGTCTGCGACGATCCGGTGGACCTCGATGCCGAAGCTCCGTGCCGCGAGGGCATGGGCCGACTCGTGGGCGAGGACGGCGACGAGAAGGGCGAGGGCGTAGACCGCGCCGATGACGTATGCCGTCGTCCCGAGCTGGGGGTTGGCCGAGCCGACGAGGAAGATGAGTCCGGCCGCGAGGATGAGCCAGCTGCCCCCGATGGACACCGGGATGCCGGCCACCCGCGCGATGACGAGCCCCCGCTGGGCGCCGCCGCGCGGGGGGCTCGAGCGGGTCTGGCTCATGCGCAGACCCTACGGCAGGACATGGGCACGCCCGCGCCGCGTCCACGGGCGGCGGCATACTGGAATGTGGCGGGTCGCCGATGCCACCGGACGCGCCGGGCCCTCCCCCATCGAACCCTCCCCATCGACCCAAGGACGCCGTGACCGACACCAGCCACGCCCCGAGCACCCATCGACCGGACGCGACCGAGGCCCTGACCGCCGCGATGCGGGAGCGGGTCCTCGTCCTCGACGGCGCCATGGGCACGCTCATCCAGCGTCGGCAGTTGACGGAGGCGGACTTCCGGGGCGAGCGCTTCGCGGGCTGGCCGAGCGACCTGCGGGGCAACAACGACCTGCTGAGCCTGACCCGGCCCGACGTCGTCGACGAGATCCACCGCGCCTACCTCGAGGCGGGCTCGGACCTGGTCGAGACGAACACCTTCAACGCCAACGCCATCTCGCTGGCCGACTACGAGATGAGCGAGCTGGCCTACGAGATCAACGTCGCCGCCGCCCGGCTCGCCCGCCACGCCTGCGACGGGGCCGAGTCGGCCGACCCGACCCGGCCGCGGTGGGTCCTCGGCGCGATGGGTCCGACGAACCGGACCGCCTCGATCTCACCGGACGTCAACGACCCGGGCGCCCGGAACGTCGGCTTCGACGACCTTGTCCGCGCCTATCTCGAGCAGGCGCGCGGCCTCGTCGACGGGGGCGCCGACGCCCTGCTCGTCGAGACGATCTTCGACACCCTCAACGCCAAGGCGGCGATCTTCGCCCTCGAGACCCTCTTCGAGGAGCAGGAACGGCGCTGGCCGGTCCTCATCTCCGGGACGATCACCGACGCCTCCGGTCGAACCCTGTCGGGCCAGGTGACCGAGGCCTTCTGGAACTCCGTGCGGCATGCCCGGCCTCTCTCGGTGGGCCTCAACTGCGCCCTCGGGGCCGAGGATCTGCGGCCGTACGTCGCCGAGCTGGCCCGGCTGGCCGACTGCTTCGTGTCGGCCCACCCCAACGCCGGCCTGCCCAACGCCTTCGGGGAGTACGACGAGACGCCCGGGCACATGGCCGGCGTCGTCGGCGAGTTCGCCAGCAGTGGCCTCGTCAACATCCTCGGCGGGTGCTGCGGCACGACGCCCGAGCACGTGGCGGCCATCGCGGCGGCCGCCGCCGGGGGGGCGCCGCGCGTGCCGGAGCCGGCCGCTCCCGCGCTGCGGCTGTCGGGCCTGGAGCCGCTCGCCGTCACCGCGGAGAGCCTCTTCGTCAACGTCGGCGAGCGGACGAACATCACTGGCTCCGCCCGGTTCCGCAAGCTCATCCAGGCCGAGGACTACCCGGCGGCCCTGTCCGTCGCCCGCCAGCAGGTCGAGGCGGGCGCCCAGGTCATCGACATCAACATGGACGAGGGGATGATCGACGGCGTCGCCGCGATGCAGCGGTTCGTCCGCCTCGTCGCCGCCGAGCCCGACATCTGCCGGGTCCCGCTGATGGTCGACTCGAGCAAGTGGGACGTCATCGAGGCGGGGCTGAAGTCGGCCCAGGGCAAGTGCATCGTCAACTCGATCTCGATGAAGGAGGGTGTCGAGCCGTTCCTCGACCAGGCCCGGCTGTGTCGCAAGCACGGTGCGGCGGTCGTCGTCATGGCCTTCGACGAGGACGGGCAGGCCGACAGCTACGAACGGCGGATCGCCGTCTGCCGCCGCGCCTACGACCTGCTCGTCGGCGAGGTCGGGTTCCCGGCCGAGGACATCATCTTCGACCCGAACGTCTTCGCCGTGGCGACGGGCATCGAGGAGCACGCGGCATACGGCACGGACTTCATCGAGGCGACGCGCTGGATCAAGGAGAACCTCCCCGGGGCGCTCGTCTCCGGCGGCGTCTCCAACGTCTCGTTCAGCTTCCGGGGCAACAACCCGGTCCGGGAGGCGATCCACGCCGTCTTCCTCTACCACGCGATCGGCGCCGGCATGGACATGGGCATCGTGAATGCCGGGGCCCTCGTCGTCTACGACGAGATCGACCCCGAGCTACGCGAGCGGATCGAGGACGTCGTCCTCAACCGCCGGGCCGACGCCACGGAGCGGCTGCTCGAGATCGCCGAGCGGTTCAACGCCGGACCCGTCGAGGAGGACCCGGCCGCCGAGGAGTGGCGTTCGCTGCCACTGCGGGAGCGGATCACCCACGCCCTGGTCAAGGGGATCGACGACTTCGTCGTCGGCGACACCGAGGCCCTGCGCATCGAGGTCGACGAGGCAGGCGGCGAGCCCATCGAGGTCATCGAGGGCCCGCTCATGGACGGCATGAACGTCGTCGGTGACCTGTTCGGGGCGGGCAAGATGTTCCTGCCGCAGGTCGTCAAGTCGGCCCGGGTGATGAAGAAGGCCGTGGCCCACCTCGTGCCCTACATCGAGGAGCACAACGCCCGCACCGCGCGGGGCCAGGTCCTGAGCAAGGGCCTCATCGTCACGGCGACCGTCAAGGGCGACGTCCACGACATCGGCAAGAACATCGTCGGGGTCGTCCTGCAGTGCAACAACTACGACGTGGTCGACCTCGGCGTCATGGTTCCGGCGCAGACCATCCTCGAGACGGCCCGGGAGAAGGGCGCCGACATCATCGGCCTGTCCGGTCTCATCACCCCCTCGCTCGACGAGATGGTCCGGGTCGCCGCCGAGATGGAGCGTCAGGGCTTCGACATCCCCCTGCTCATCGGCGGGGCGACGACCTCGCGGGCGCACACGGCGGTCAAGATCGACGAGCAGTACTCCGGGCCGGTCGTCTGGGTCAAGGACGCCTCCCGCTCGGTGCCCGTGGCGAGCCAGCTGCTGTCGACGCGGGACCGGCCGAAGTTGATGGCGTCGGTCCAGGCGGACTACGAGGCGATCCGGGCCCGCCATGCCGCCAAGAGCGGTGAGCGACCCCTCATCTCGCTCGACGACGCCCGCAAGCGCGCCCCGGAGCTGGACTGGGCGACCTACCGGCCGATGCGGCCCCACCTGCTCGCGCAGCAGGCGGCGGACGTGTGGACCGGTCCGACCGATGATCATTGGCACCGGGTGGCCGGCCAGTACACGAAGACGTGGCACGACTACCCCGTGGCCGAGCTGCGCGACTACATCGACTGGTCGCCGTTCTTCAGCGCCTGGGAGCTCAAGGGCCGCTACCCGGACGTCCTGTCCAACCCGGCGACGGGCGAGGCGGCGCGCCGGCTGTTCGACGACGCCGGCGCCATGCTCGACCGGATCACCGCGGAGGGCTGGTTGACCGCCAAGGGCGTCGTCGGGCTGTTCCCCGCCTCCTCGGTCGGCGACGACATCGAGGTGTACGCCGACGAGTCCCGCGCCACCGTGCTCACCCGGGTGCACGGGCTGCGTCAGCAGGGCCAGCACCGCGAGGGCGTGCCGAACCGCTGCCTGTCGGACTTCGTCGCCCCGCGCGAGACCGGCGTGAAGGACTACCTCGGGGCGTTTGCCGTCACCGCCGGACACGGGGTGGAGGAACGGCTCGCCGCCTTCAAGGCCGAGCTCGACGACTACTCGGCGATCCTCCTGGAGTCGCTCGCGGACCGGCTGGCCGAGGCCTTCGCGGAGCGCCTGCACGAGCGGGTTCGGCGCGAGCTGTGGGGGTATGCCGCGGACGAGCGGCTTCGCAGCGAGGAGCTCGTCGCGGAGCGGTATGCCGGCATCCGCCCCGCGCCCGGCTACCCCGCCTGCCCCGACCACACCGAGAAGGACACCCTCTTCCGGCTGCTCGGGGCGAGCGAGAAGACCGGGATGCGGCTGACCGAGTCGATGGCGATGTGGCCCGGGGCGTCGGTCTCGGGGTGGTACTTCTCGCACCCGCAGAGCCAGTACTTCGTCGTCGGCCGGCTCGGGCGCGACCAGGTCGAGGACTACGCCGAGCGCAAGGGGTGGACCCTCACCGAGGCGGAGCGCTGGCTCGCCCCCAACCTTGGCTACGACCCCGACGACTGACGCCCCCGCCCCCGCCCCAATTTTCCCGCCTGAGGCGGGAACCTGGCACTTCACCCGAGAAATGTTCCGGGGTGAAGTGCCACATTCCCGCCTGAGGCGGGAAAGTTGGGATTGGGGCGGGGGCTGGGGGGTGGGTGGTTGGGGAGGGGACCGGGGGTGTCGCTCGACGGGGGTGTCCGAGGCACGGCATACCGTGGGCGCATGGTTCCCGCGCTGTCTCCGAGCCGGGCCGCCGACTTCAAGCAGTGCCCACTGCTCTACCGGTTCCGCACGGTCGACAGGCTCGAGGCACCGCCCTCGCCGGCGGCGGCCCGCGGCACCCTCGTCCATGCCGTCCTCGAGCACCTCTTCGAGCTTCCCGCGGCCGAGCGCACGCCGGATGCCGCCGCCGATCTCCTCCTGCCCCGCTGGGCGGCCCTCGTCGCGGAGCGCCCCGAGCTCGGGGCGATGCTCGCCGAGTCCGCCGAGCTCGACGAGCAGACCTGGCTCGCCGACGCCCGGGCCCTGCTCGAGCGCTGGTTCCTGCTCGAGGACCCCACCCGGCTGGAACCGGCCGAGCGGGAGCTCTACGTCGAGACCGAGATCGACGGGCTGACCCTGCGCGGATACGTCGACCGGCTCGACGTCGCCCCCGACGGGGCGATGCGGGTCGTCGACTACAAGACCGGGCGCGCGCCGCGCGAGACCTTCGAGGGCAAGGCCCTGTTCCAGATGAAGTTCTACGCCCTCGTCCTCTGGCGTCTGCGGGGCGAGATCCCGAGGATGCTCCAGCTGGTCTACCTCGGCGACGGCGAGATCGTCCGCTACGAGCCGGACGAGGCCGACCTGCGGGCTCTCGAACGCAACGTCAAGGCCGTGTGGGCCGCGATCGAGCGGGCCGCCAGCACCGGGGACTGGCGGCCGCGCACGTCCCGGCTGTGCGACTGGTGCGACTTCCGCCACCTCTGCCCGGAGTGGGGCGGGACCCCGCCACCGCTGCCCGAGAACGCTCCGTCGGCCGCGCTCGACCCGATGGCCTCGGGGATGGCCAAGCCGGCCGAGGACTGAGCGAATCCTGCGCTCAGCCGGCCCGCTCCGGTATGCCGGCCAGCCCCCCCAGCCCGGCCGGCGACACCCGGAGCAGGGTCGGGACCTGCACGGCCCCGGCGACCAAGGGGACAGGGATCACGTGCGGGACCGCGACGGTCGGCACGCCCGCGGCCACCGCCGAGCGCACCCCGGCAGGTGAGTCCTCGATGGCGACGCACCGCGCCGGTTCGGCTCCCAGGGCGGCCGCCGCCGCGAGGTAGGGCTCGGGGTGTGGCTTGCCGTGCTCGACCGCGTCGCCGGTGACGACGGCGCCGAAGGTGCCCGCGGGCAGCCCGTCGAGCACGGCGTCGGCGAGGCTTCGCCAGGACATCGTCACCAGGGCGCACGGCACTCCCGCCTCGACGAGGCCGCCGAGCAGGTCGCGGGCCCCGGGACGCCACGGGACGTGGCTGCGGACCCGGGTCACCACGCGGGTCAGGAGCTCCTCGATGATCCGCTCCACGTCCCAGTCGACGGGCGAGTGGTCCCGGATGAAGGCGGCGGAGTAGCGCAGGTCGTTGCCGACGAGCTGATGGGCGTACTCCTGGGACCACCGTCCCCCGGCCTGCTCGACGATCTCGTGCTCGGCGGCGATCCAGTACGGCTCGGTGTCGACGAGCGTCCCGTCCATGTCCCACAGGACCGCGTCGGGAAGGCTCATGCGGCGAGTCTACGGACGGGTAGGTCGCCCACGTGGACGGCGTGCGTAGGGTGGACCTCGACGAGGAGGAGGAGAGCGTGATCGAGCTCGAGGATCTGCCCGATCTGCACGAACCCGTGATGATCGCGGCCTTCGAGGGGTGGAACGACGCCGGTGAGGCCGCCAGCGCCGTCATCGAGCATCTCGCCGAGGTCTGGGGCGGCGAGCCGGTCGCGGCGATGGACCCAGAGGACTACTACGACTTCCAGGTCAACCGGCCGCGTGTGGTGTCCGAGGGCGGTCGCCGCCGCATCTCGTGGCGTACGACGCGGATCCTCGTCGCCCAGGAGACGAGCATCGGCCGGGACGTCATCCTCGTCCAGGGCATCGAGCCGTCCTTCCGGTGGCGCGCGTTCGCCGTCGAGCTCATGGAGCTCGCCGACTCGGCCGGGGTCAGCGAGGTCTATACCCTCGGTGCCCTCATGGCGGATGTCGCCCACACCCGCCCGATCCCGGTCACCGCCACGTCCGACGACCCCGAGGTCCGGCGCCGCTTCGACCTCGAGACGAGCACCTACGAGGGCCCGACCGGCATCGTCGGGGTCCTCGCCGACGCGGCCGGACAGGTCGGCCTCAGCTCGATCTCGGCCTGGGCGGCCGTCCCGCACTATGCCGGCCACACTCCCTCGCCCAAGGCGACCCTCGCGCTCGTCTCGCGCCTCGAGGCCCTCCTGGACGGACCGATCGAGCACGGCGACCTCGACGAGGACGCCCGGGCGTGGGAGCGCGGCGTCAACGAGCTGGCGTCCGGGGACTCCGATGTCGCCGAGTACGTCGAGTCGCTCGAGGAGGCGCAGGACACCGCTGAGCTGCCCGAGGCGACCGGGGACGCGATCGCCCAGGAGTTCGAGCGCTATCTGCGGCGCCGCGGGGTCGACGGCACCGACGCCTGAGCATCCCGGGGGCCCGTCCCACTCTGGCGAACCCACCCGGCCGCGGCCTGGCCGCGCCGGGCCCGGCTAGAACCGCACGCCGAGGAGGGCATCGACGAGCCGGGCAAGAAGGCCCGGGGCGGTCCGGTCGCTGCCCCCGTGGCCGAGCGCGGTCTCGACCCACTGGTCCACCGCGCGGACGGCCCGCGGGGCGTCGAGGTCGTCGGCCAGGGCGGCCCGCACCTCGGCGAGGGTCGCGTCCGCCGACGGGCCCTCGTTCATCGACAGGGCGCGGCGCCACCGGTCGAGCCGGTCCTCCGCCTCGGCGAGCAACGCCGGACGGTACTCCCAGTCGGCGCGGTAGTGCTGCCCGAGGAGGACGAGCCGGATGGCCATCGGGTCGACCCCCCGGGCGCGCAGCCCGGAGACGAGGACGAGGTTGCCGAGCGACTTGCTCATCTTCTCGCCGTCGAACCCGACCATCCCCTGGTGGGCGTAGAGGCGGGCGAACACGGGCTCGCGAGTCAGCCCGGAGGCCTGGACAGCGCTCATCTCGTGGTGCGGGAAGAGCAGGTCCGAGCCGCCGCCCTTGATGTCCATCGCCATCCCGAGATGGGTCACCGAGATGACCGTGCACTCGATGTGCCAGCCGGGACGGCCGGCCCCGAGCACCGGATCCGGCCACGAGGGCTCCCCGGGGCGGGCGGCGCGCCAGAGCAGCGGGTCGAGCGGGTCGTGCTTGCCGGCTCGCCCCGGGTCACCGCCGCGCTCGGCCGACATCGCGACCATCTGTTCGCGCGACCACGACGAGACCGCGCCGAACCCGGCCTCGGTGGCGAGGTCGAAGTAGACGTCCTCGCCCGGACCGTCCTCGACGGGGAGCCGGTATGCCGCGCCCGCCGCCAGGAGCCGGCGCACGGCGTCGGTGATGAGGTCCATCGACTCGACGACGCCGGAGTAGTGGTCGGGAGGGATGACGGCCAGGGCCGTCATGTCCTCCCGGAAGAGGGAGATCCCGTCCGAAGCGAGGTCGCGCCAGTCGAGCCCGTCCCGCTCGGCCCGCTCCAGGAGGGGGTCGTCGATGTCGGTGACGTTCTGGACGTAGGTCACGGCGTGCCCGGCGTCCCGGAGCACCCGCCCGACGAGGTCGAAGGCGACGTAGGTCGCCGCGTGGCCGAGGTGGGTCGCGTCGTAGGGCGTGATGCCGCAGACGTACATCCGGGCGATCGGCCCGGGGTTGACCGTGTGCGCCTCACCGGTGCTGCTGTCCCACATCCGAAGCGGGTCTCCGTGGCCGGGCAGGGCAGGGATGAACGGCGTGGGCCAGGAGATCACGGGTGAAGCCTACGGCCCGGCACTCACATCGCCGGCCACGGGATGGACGGCCAGCCGGGGCTGGGCCGGGGATGCCGTCCCGAGTCGAGGAGCCGGCGCGCCCGGGCGCGGAGGGCATCGATTTCGGCCCGGGTCAGCAGGTCGGCCAGCTCGAGCACCTCGGCGCCGGCCGCGTCGAGCAGATCGGCGATCGTCCGTACCCGGTCCAGATCGCCGTCGGGGGCGGGCTCGCCGGCCCAGCCCCACAGGACGGTACGCAGCTTCGGCTCCACGCCGAGGCTCACGCCGTGGTCGACCCCCCGGACCCAGGCACGCGACCGGAGCAGGTGGCCGCCCTTGCGGTCGGAGTTGTTGATGAGGGCGTCGAGGACCGCGGTGCTGCGCACGGCTGGCTCGTCGGCGTGCGAGACGACGACCCGCTCACCCAGCTCGGTCTCGCCGCGCAGGACCACGCGCCACCCCTGCGGCACCTCTCGGGCGGTCGTGACGGCGACGACGAGCTCCGGCTCCTCGCTCGGGTCGCCGATCCACTGTTGGACCGAGCCCCGGCCGAACGGACCGTCGCGCAGGACGGTCGGCGGCACGACGCCGAAGCCGCCGGCCGCGCTGACGAGGTATGCCGCCCGTTCACGGCCGGCGAGCGTGCCGTCCGGGTAGTCCCACAGGGGCCGCTCGGCGTCGATGGGCTTGTAGATCGCGAGCAGCTCGGCGCCGCCACCGCGGACCTCGGCGAGGATCGCCCCGTTCGAGGAGTCGCTGATCCGGCCGAGCGGGACCAGCTCGCCACCCGCAAGGAGGTCGGCGACCTCAGCGTCGGTAGCCGTTGGCACGGGGACAGATGTGGCCGTCGGGATCGAGGGGCTGCCCGCAGAACGGGCACGGGGGCCGTCCGGCCGCGACGACGGCCGCGCAGCGCCGCGCGAACTCCCGGGCGGCGGCCGGAGGCAGGACGACGCGGACCGACTGGGCCTCGCCCTCGGGATGGCTCGCGGCCTCGGCGACGGCCTCCCCCGCGTCGTCGATGTCGCGGTCGTGACACTCGATGACGACGGCTCCGCGGTCGGTGTCCCAGGACAGCGCCATCGTCGCGACCCGGAAGGAGTCCTCGATCGGGGTGTCGAGGGGATCGTTGTCCGGGGACAGCGGGGGGACGTCGGCGTCGTCGCCGACGGCCTCGAGCAGGTCGCTCACCCGCTCGGCGAGCACGCTCACCTGGACCTTCTCGAGGGAGAGCGACACGACCCGGCCGGCTCCCCGGGCCTGGAGGAAGAACGTCCGTTGCCCGGGCGGGCCGACGGTGCCGGCGATGAATCGCTCCGGCGGGTCAAAGTCGGCGAGGCTCACCCCGGCACCCTAACCCGCGTCCCCGCCGACGGCCGAGTCCCCGTCGACCCCCGCCATCGGGGCGGGCACGACGAGCCGGGCGAGCCCGTCGCCGGAGGCGTTGGAGGTGAGCAACAGGGGGCGCTGTGCCGTATAGCGGATGACGGTGACCGACGCCGGACCGGTCTGGAACCGCTGGAAGTGGTCCAGATGCGTGCCCGTGGCGTCGGCGACGACGGCCTTGATCGGGTCGCCGTGGGTGACGACGGCCCACACCGCCCGGGGGCCGTGCTCCGCCTCCACCCGCGCGTCGTGTCGGCGAACGGCCTGGACGACACGGTGTGCCATCTCGGCGATGCTCTCCGCGGCAAACTCGGCCGAGTCCGGGAACCGGGCCCGGGTCGGATGGTCCTGGACGACCCGCCAGAGCGGGTCGCTCGCCAGCTCGCTGAGCCGCCGACCGGTCCACGCTCCGTAGCGGCACTCCCCGACGTCCTCGTCCACCTCGACCTCGATGTCCCGGCCCGCGACGACGGCCCCGGCCGTGTCGAGGCAGCGTTCGATCGGGCTGGACACGACGGCAACGAGCGGGATGTCGGCGAGATGACGGGCGAGCGCGCCGGCGTCGTCGCGCCCACGCTCGGTCAGCGCGACGCCGGGCGTCCAGCCGGCGAGGATGCCGTCGGCGTTGCCGGTGGACTGCCCGTGTCGCAGGAGGATGGTCGTCGCCACCGGTCCACTCTAGGTGGCGGCGATCCAGCCCATGCCGAGGGCCACGACGAGGGCCGCCCCGAGCAGGATGCGGTACCAGATGAACGTGCGGAGCGAGTTGGTCTGGACGAAGCGCAGCAGCCAGGCGATCGACCCGTACGCCACGACGAAGGCGACGACGATGCCAGCGGCCATCTGTCCGAAGCCGAGCGCCCCGATGTCGGAGGCGTTCTGGGCGGCCTCGAAGAGCCCCGCGGCGGTGAGGGCCGGAATGGCCATGAAGAAGGACAGCTCGGTCGCCGACACTCGGTCGATCCCGCGCGCCAGGCCGGCCGAGATCGTGGCGCCGGACCGGGACACGCCGGGAATGAGCGAGAAGCACTGGACGAGGCCGATGACCAGGCCGTCGACGAGGGTGACCTCTCCCTCGCCGCGCTGCTTGCCGAGCTTCTCGAGGTCGTCGTGCCGGCCCTCCGCCCACCAGATGACCATGCTCCACACGATGAGCCCGCCGGCGACGACCCACAGGCTGCGCAGTGGCCCCTCGATGACGTGGCGGAGGAAGAAGCCCGCGAGTCCGACGGGGATCGAGCCGATGATGACCGCCCAGGCCAGCCGGTAGTCCCGGTCCGTGCGGGCCTCGGCAGAGCGCAGGCCCTTCCACCAGGCGAGGACGAGCCGGGCGATCTTGCGGGCGAAGTAGACGAAGGTCGCGACGATCGCACCGATCTGGATGATCGCGGTGTAGGCCGTGACGGCCGGGGCGTCGACCTGGAG
Source organism: uncultured Actinomycetota bacterium (assembly GCA_963728395.1). Lineage (GTDB taxonomy): Bacteria > Actinomycetota > Actinomycetes > Actinomycetales > Dermatophilaceae > CAVSJJ01. Next base: position 391,175 of record CAVSJJ010000003.1, on the reverse strand, counting down.
CCCCATGAGCTTCTCGGTGATCGTCAGGTGGCCGGTGGAGGAGACCGGGAGGAACTCGGTCAGCCCTTCGACGACGCCGAGGACGACGGCCTGGAGGTAGGTCAGGTCGGCTGCGGGCACGGATGGGGCTCCTATCGGTGGCACGTGGGGCGGCGCCCGGCGGCGGGCGGGGAACGGTCGGTGGCGGTGGTCGGTGCGCCGGGCCGTGGCTAGTCAGCGAGCCCGCTCTCGTCAAGGATCTCGGCCATGACGCGCAGGGTGTGCGCGCGCCCCTCGCCCGTCATGGCGAACGGCGAGACGGCAAGCATCGTCACACCCGCCTCCGCATAGCGCGGCAGCCGCTCGGCGATCCGCTGCTTGGGCCCGATGAGGGACGTGGCGTCGATGAACTCGGGTGGGACGGCCGCGGCGGCCTCACGGTGCCGCCTGTCGAGGAAGAGGTCCTGGATCTCCTGGGCCTCCTTCTCGAAGCCCATTCGCACGGCGAGGCGGTTGTAGAAGTTCTGCTTCCGCGAGCCCATTCCACCGATGTAGAGCGCGGCGTAGGCGCTGACCGCCGCCATCCCGGCCTCGATGTCGTCGGTCACGACGACCGGGACGGTCGGGACGATCTCGAAGCCGTCGAGGGGCTTGTCCTCGCTCCCCCGTCCGGCCGCGCGGCGGCCGGTGGCGATCGACTCGAGCATCGGCCCCGAGTGCTCCGGGGAGAAGAAGATCGCGAGCCACCCGTCGGCGATCTCGCCGGTGAGCTCGAGGTTCTTCGGACCGACGGAGGCGAGATAGACGGGGATCTCCGGGCGCACCGGGTGCAACGTGAGCGAGAGCGGCTTCCCGGGCCCGTCCGGCAGCGGGAGGGTGAAGTGCTCGCCCTCGTAGCGGACCATGTGGCGGCGTAGGGCCATCCGGACGATGTCGACGTACTCGCGGGTGCGCCCCAGGGGGTCGCCGAAACGGACCCCGTGCCACCCCTCGCTGACCTGTGGCCCCGAGACGCCGAGGCCGAGGTGGACCCGGCCGCCGGACAGCGCGTCGAGGGTGGCCGCCGTCATCGCCGTCATGGCGGGGGTCCGGGCCGGGATCTGCATGACGGCGGCGCCGAGGCCGATGCGCTTCGTCTGCGCGCCGATCCAGGACAGCACGGTCGGTGAGTCCGAGCCGTAGGCCTCGGCGATCCACACCGCGGCATACCCGAGCTCGTCCGCGAGCTGGGCCAGCGGAACCATGTCCGCGTCGATCCCCATCCCCGCGTAGCCGAAGTTGACGCCAAGTCGCATGTCCGCCACCGTATCGGCCCCGGCGCCCCCGGGTGGCCACCTTCCCTGTGCGAGTCCCGCGAGTTGGCTGGGAGTCCCGCCCGCGGCGCGCCCGGACCGGGCCCCTCGATAGGGTCGCCGCCATGGAGCAGCGGCACCTCGGGTCGAGCGGCGTCACCGTGTCCCGGCTGGCGCTCGGGACGATGACGTGGGGCACCCGGACCGGACCGGAGGATGCCGAGGACCTCTTCACGACCTTCCGCGCGGCCGGGGGCACCGTCCTCGACACCGCCCACGGGTATGCCGCGGGCCGCAGCGAGGAGATCGTCGGCGCCGTCCTCGACGGCGTCCCCCGTGACGAGGTCGTCGTCGTGACCAAGGCGGGGATCTCCGGTGTCGGCGCCCCCGATGCCGCCGGGCGGGTCGTCGACGCGAGCCGCCGAGCTCTGATGAATCAGCTCGACGCGTCCCTGCGGCGTCTGCGGACCGACCATGTCGACCTGTGGATGGCCCACGCCTGGGACGAGCGGACCCCGCTCGAGGAGACGGTCGGGGCCCTGGAGTGGGCCGTGACGACCGGCCGGGCCCGCTACGTGGGTGTCACGGAGCACGCCGGCTGGCAGGCGGCGCGGGCCTTCTCCCTCCTGGAGTCCCGGCGCGTCCCGCTCGTCGCGGTCGAGAGCGAGTACTCGCTCGTGTGGCGCCGCCCGGAGCTCGAGCTCCTGCCAGCCGCCGGCGTGCTCGGCTTCGGCCTGCTTGCCAGTTCGCCGCTCGGACGAGGGGTACTGGCGGGACGCTACCGGGGGGCCGTTCCCGCCGACAGCCGGCTCGCCTCCCCCGAGCTGTCCCGGTTCGCCGCCGCCCACGTCGGCGAGCACACCCGGGGCGTCGTCGAGGCGGTCCTGACCGCCGCCCGCGGCCTCGATGTGTCGGCCGCGGCCCTGGCGCTCGCCTGGCTGCGGGACCGGCCGGGGGTGAGCGCGGCCGTCATCGGGCCACGCACCCCCGCTCAGCTGCGGGCCCTGCTCAAGGCGGAGGACGTCGAGCTGCCCCGGGAGATCGCCGACGTCCTGGACGAGGTGTCGACCGAGCACCTCTGAGCCGGGCGGCCCGGCTCAGGCCCGGTCGGTCTCCTCGAACTCCTCGTCGTCGAGGCCGGCATACATGCCGTCGTCGTCGTCGTCCTCGTCGTCGAAGTCGTCCGAGTCGTCGTCCGAGTCCTCGTCGTCCGAGTCCTCGTCGTCCGAGTCCTCGTCGTCCGAGTCCTCGTCGTCCGAGTCCTCGTCGTAGTCCTCGTCGTCGGCATCCGCGTCGTCGTCCTCGGGGCCGCCGTAGACGACGAGCGGGGTCATCTCCTGGAACGCGTCGTAGAGCGCCGCGTCGTAGGCCTCGAAGGCCTCGGACAGGTCGTCGTAGGCGGCGATGACGGCCGGGTCATCCTCCCCCCGGCGGGTCGAGCTGGCCTCGAGGTGGCGTTCGAAGGCGGCGATGAGCTGGTTCAGGGCACCTCGCGGGTCAGCGCTCATGCGATGACCGTATCTGCTCTGACGCACAATGGGGAGTAATGGTGGAGTATGAGTACCGGGTCCTGTCCTTCCGTCGCGACACCGCGCGGAAGGACATTCGCCGTCTGCTGGCCGAGGAGGCCGAGTACGGCCATTGGGAGCTGCACCGCACCCGGATCTACATGGGGGGGCTGACCCGGACCTGGTTGCGGCGCAAGATCATCCGCGCGCCGCGGCGGGAGATCAGCAGGACCTGACGAGCCGGCCGAGCACCCGGGTCCCGAACCGGAGGGACTCCACCGGCACCCGCTCGTCGACGCCGTGGAACATCGGGGCGAAGTCGAGGTCCTCCGGCAGCCGCAGCGGTGCGAAGCCGTAGCCGGTGATCCCGAGCAGGGAGAGCGCCTTGTTGTCGGTACCCCCCGAGAGGCAGTAGGGCAGCACCGTCGCCTCAGGGTCCTCGGCCCGCAAGGCCGCGCGCATCGCCTCGACGAGGGCGCCGTCGAAGGGCACGTCGAGGGCGATGTCACGGGTGTCCACCCGGACCTCGACCCCCTCCCCGGCGAGCTCGCGCAGGGTGGCCATCAGCTCGTCCTCGTGCCCCGGCAGGAAGCGGGCGTCGACCGCGGCCGTAGCCGTCTGCGGGACGACGTTGTGCTTGTAGCCCGCCTCGAGCATCGTGACGTTCGCCGTGTCCTGGAGCGACCCGCGGACGAAGCCCTGGGCCCCCTTGAGGTGCGCAAGGAGGTCCTCGGCGTCCTCGTCGCGGTATGCCGTGCCGGTCAGCTCGGAGAGGCCGTCGAGCAGCCCGCGAACCGAGGCGATGTACTCGCGGGGCCACCGGTGCTCGTCGACGCGTCTGATGGCTCGGGCCAGCCGCACGATGGCGCTGTCGGTCGCCGGCACCGACCCGTGGCCGGCCTGGCCCGAGGCGACGAAGCTGACCCAGCAGATCCCCTTCTCGGCCGTCTGGAGCAGGTAGGCCCGGTGCGGGTCCCCGTCGGCGCCGGGAACGGTGACGCTGAAGCCCCCGACCTCGCTGATCGCCTCGGACACTCCCTCGAATACCTCGGGGTGCTCCTCGACGAGGTAGTGCGAGCCCCACCGGCCGCCCGCCTCCTCGTCGGCGAAGAAGACGATGACGAGGTCGCGGGGCGGCACCGTCCCGGCGCGGGCCAGGTCGCGGACCACGGCGAGCATCATCGCCACCATGTCCTTCATGTCCACGGCGCCCCGGCCCCAGATGCAGCCGTCGCGCTCCTCCCCGGCGAATGGGTCGACCCGCCAGTCCTCGGCCCGGGCGGGGACGACATCGAGGTGACCATGGATGCACAGTGCCGGGCGCCGCCGGTCGGCCCCGGGGATCCGCAGTGCCACCGTGGTGCGGCCCGGGTCGCTCTCGTAGACGGTGGGCTCGAGCCCCACCTCGCGGAGCAGCCCGACGACGTAGTCGGCCGCCTCCCGCTCCCCCGGCCCCGAGCCGTCGCCGAAGTTGCTCGTGTCGATCCGGATGAGGTCCTGGCAGATCCGCGCCACCTCGGCCTCGGGTGCGGACAGCTCGGACGGCTCGGTCACCTCGGTTGCGTCGGCCATGCGGCCACCCTAGGCCGATTTCGGCAACGGGGCCGAGAGCGTGTATCGTTCCGGGTCGGCTGCAGCGCCCCTCCCCGGGCCCGCGGTCACCACCTCGTCCGGGTGGCGGAATTGGCAGACGCGCTAGCTTGAGGTGCTAGTCCTCGCATAGAGGGTGGGGGTTCAAGTCCCCCCTCGGACACTCACCGGCCCCGGTGTCTGTGCATGTCACAGGCCCGGGGTTCGTCGCTGTCCGGGCCGTTTCGGGCCGCGCGATACCGCCGTGATACCTCATGCTTCGCCAGCCTCTCCGTCATCGACCACATCGACCTCTTGACCGGTGCCCTCATCGAAGGCTCGCCCCCTCCAGTTGGGCTCCTCGATGAGGATCAGAGAGCTTCCAGGTCTGGTGCACGCGCTTGTTACGTCGCGTGGGGCTTTCGGTCCACTCGAGGGTGACCTCACACCCGAGGTAGTCGACGCGATCCCCGACGTTCCTCACGACGATTGTCATCCTCTCTCCGAGATCCCAAAGAGGCACAAAGAGTGCTGGCCACTGATGGCCCCCGGATGAACTAGGGATAAGCACCTGAGCCTCACCCCGGGTTGATCGGAGGGTCGCCCGGAAGGCTCGTCCGTCTCCGACGTTGGTGAGAGATCCACTCACGCCGATCGGGAGCCTCACGCCGCGGCGACGCACCCCTACTGTGTAGTCCCATCCAAGTACAGGCGCCCAATCAGCCTGCGGCCGATCCCGGTATCTGATCAACAGCGCGACGAACGCGGAGATCGCCGTCGCCACCGCAGTCGCGATCGCGGCGGCCGCACCGATGACCGTCCACAGCTCGGCTGTCGTCAGACCATTCACGACACGCCTCCGGCCATGATCCGGGCGAACGTCGCCGCAGCCTCGGCCTGCATCCCCGGCATCACGTGCGCGTAGGTCTCCAGCGTGATCATCACCGTGGCGTGGCCGAGCCGCTCGGAGACCACCTTCACCGGCACCCCCGCCTGCAGCAGCAGCGACGCGTGGGTGTGCCGCAGGTCGTGCAGGTGGATCGCCGCCGGCGCCTGCTCGCCCAGCGCGCGCCGGCACTGCGCCTGCTTCTCGACGAACCGCGCCGAGAACCGCTCCGGGTGCTGGTGGGTGCCGTCGAGCCGGCCGAAGAGCAGAGCGTCGTCCTTCACCAGCTGCAGGGCGAGCGTGGCGCGCTCTACGCGCCAACGGCGCAGCATCGCGACGGTCTGCTCGTCGAGGTCGACGGTCCGGGCCCGCTTGCCCTTCGTCGGCCCCTCGAGGAGCTGCTTCCCGCGGCCCTCGACCTTCACGACGCCGACCGAGCGGCGGACGGCGACCCGGCCGGCGTCGAGGTCGACATCCCGCCAGCGGAGGGCGAGGAGCTCGCCGCGGCGCATCCCGGTGTAGGCGAGCAGGTGCCACGCCGGCAGGTGCTCGGGCGCGTGCTCGCCAGCCCAGCCGAGGAACGCCGCAAGCTGTGGCCCGGTCCACGGGTGCATCTCGGGCGCCTTGGCCTCGGTGACGGTCGGCGGCTTCGCCTTGTCGGCCGGGTTGACCGCGAGCAGCCCGTCGTCGACGGCCTGGCGCAGCGCAGCCTTGAGGATCGTGTGGCAGTACCGCACGGTCCGCGGCGAGAGCCCTTCGCCGGCGCGGTGGTCCAGGCGGCCGCCGGTCTCCATGTCGCGGTAGGCCGCCGAGATCCGGGCCCCGGTGAGGCTTCGCAGCGGGACGCCGCCGAGCCGCGGCCGCAGGTGCAGCCGGACGTTCTTGCGGTACGAGGCGATGGTCGACGGGGCGAGTCGGAGGCCGTCGAGCCACTGGTCGAGCCACTCCCCCGTGGTCATCTTCGCCGGGAGCACGTGTGCGCCCTTCCGCAGCTCGGCGTTGATGTCGCCCAGGGCCTCGGCCGCGGCCTTCCGGGTCGGGTAGCCGCGCCGGAGTACGACCTTGGTCGAGCCGTCCTCGAGGGGCGCGCGGTACTTGATTAGGAACCGCGGGCCGGCCTTCGTGGCGTACTCACTGATCCCGCCCTCACCGGACTGGCGGCGCCGTGGCTTGGTCATCTCACACCTCCTCCCGAAGGCGCCCTATGCGCCCCCGCGTCGTGGGTGGCAAGAGACCGCGTTCTCGGGCTCGTGCGACCTTCTTCGCGGCCGAGGACTTCTCGACCTGGAAATGCGCGGCCACGGCCATGGTGGGCGGCTGGCCGGCTTGAACCGCACGCGCGTAGACCTCGGCCACCTCGCGATAGTGCCCATTGCCGAGATCCCTTCCCCGGCGCCCCTCGCGCAGGGCATTCCGCTCCGCGGCTGTGTCGTCACGCCAGGCGGCAAGCCCCTTAACCCACTCTGCCGGCCAGTCCGAAGTGTCCGGATCACGCTCCAGCAGGTCGGTCATCGCCTCGCGCGACGCCTCGATGATCGCGCCCCACGGGAGGTTGCGCATGGTCTGCCCGTCAATCCTCGGGAGATCAACGTCCGCCGCGGCGTCCGGCAGGTTGTTGTGCCACCCCGAGACCCGCGCCTCCTGCGGGGTGACCCAGCTGCGGACCTCGATCCCTACCGGGGTCGGAATGCCGTGCTGGAGTCGCCAAGAAACGTGACACCACCAGGGCCCCCGCAGCCGATCGGGCCAAAGGACGTCAACCACGCGAGGGGGTAGGGCCATGCCCGTCATGGTGCCACCCTGGGAACGCTTTGTCATCACGTTCCCGATGCTATGCATCCAACACGGTAATGTCAATGTGTCGACATAGCGTTCCCGATGCGTCAGCGTTGACCACGTGGAAGCCAGAGAACTGCTGATGGCGACAAGAGCCCGACGGCTCAGTCGCACCGGTGAAGCACGAGCGCTGCGCGTCAGCGCCGGACTATCACTGCGAGAGGTGGCAGCGGCCGTTGGCGTCTCCCCCTCGGCACTCTGGCGCTGGGAGCACGGTCAACGAGCGCCCCGGGGGGCGCAGGCCGCCATCTGGGGCGAGCTGCTGGCCCAGCTCGAGACTGAGGTCGGTGCCGCATGACCCTCGACGACCTCCGCACCTGCCCCCGGGCCGCTCTCACCGTCACCGAGGTCGCCGCCCTCCTCGACGTCGACGAGCGCACCGTGCGCCGCGCCTGCGAGGACCAGCAGCTGCCGGCCATCCACGTCGGCCGCCGGATCCTCCTGCCGACCGCGCGACTGCTCGCGCTGCTCGACACCCCCGAACACAGCGAGAGCGCGTCCGCCACAGACGCGCCCATCGCCACCACCAGCGCTGAAGAGGAGCGCCACCATGAGTGTGCCACCCCACTCCCCCACGCCGTCTAGCGACGACCCGCCAGTCGACAGCTTCGAGCGCCTGCGAGAGCTCGAGCAGATCGGCCGGCGGCGCTGGATCGCGCGGCGCCCCGTCACCTGGCGAACGAGTGTTGCCTGCAACGACTGCGGCACCGACTTCGACGGGGACGAGGAGGCTGGGGCCCGGCACGCCATCTGGCTCTACCACCGCGTCGACGTCGTCCACTCCTCTATGACCCTGTGGGCCCCGACGGAGGACATCGACCGGCTCCTCTTCCTGCAGCGGGGGGCATCGTGAGCGACCCCCTCGACCTCGTCGCGCTCCTCCTCGAGCACCCCGCGGTCCACGACGTCTACATGCGCGGCCGCATCGACGGCCGCGCCGAGGGGCTGGTCGACGGCTTCGCGCATGGATGGGCCGCCTGCGACGCCGAGCTCGCCCGGCTCCAGGCCGCTGCCGCCCGGATCGTGCACCAGGCTGCGACCCTCGACCCCCATGAGGTCCGCCGACTCAAGTCGCGCATCCACACCCTCGAGGCGGCACTGCACGCCCAGGCCCCCACGGAGACCCCAGGAGCCGCAGCATGATCAGCCCCACCGCCCTCGAGGCCTACCTGGAGGGCGTCCGCCGTTCCGGCCCCTGCCCCGACTGCCCCGCCGACATCGGACTGACCCGGCTGGCGCCGGGCGTGTGGCGCATCGACATCCAGCACGAGGACACCTGCCCCGCCTACCGGGCGATGAGGCTGTCCGGGAGGGCCTCGTGAGCCATCCAGCCCCCGACTGGCCTCCAGAGGCGCCGGCACCGGACGACATGCCAGCCTGGCCCGACCCTCGAGACCTTCCCCTCGACGAGGTGGCCCTCTACGCGCCCGCACTGGAGTTTCACACGATCGCCCAACTGCGCGCCCTCGTCGCCGCGCAGGGTCCCCGTCGCTGGCTGCTGCGCGGCATCTGGCCCGCCGGCGACTACGGCATCCACGGCGCCGAGCCGAAGGCCCAGAAGACGTGGAACACCAACGACCTCGCTGTCGCCGTCGCCTCCGGCACGCCGTGGCTTGGATTCATCCCTGTCGACACCCCTGGCCCGGTCCTGATGTTCGTCGGCGAAGGAGGCCGAGGCAACACGCTCCGTCGCATCGACGCCGCGGCCGAGGCTCGTGGCCTCAACGCCGACGACCTGCCCATCGAGGTCTGCGACCGGGCCCCTCACCTGGGCAACGCCGTGCACATGGAGCTCTTCGCCCAGCGCGTCCAGCAGACCCGCCCAGTCCTGGTCACCCTCGACCCGCTCTACCTGGCCGCCGGCCGTGGCGCCGAGCTCGGCGACCTGTACAAGATGGGCGCCCTCCTCGAGCGGCCCCAGCACATCTGCCAGGCGACCGGCGCCAGTTTGTTTGTGGTGCATCACTTCAACCGTGGCCAGGGCACGGGCTCCTCCCGGCTGTCCGGCGCCGGCCCCAAGGAGTGGGGGCGGGTCCTTATCGCCGCATCGGTGAAGACCCGCCACACCGACCCCGACACCCGCGCCAGTCAAGTCGTCATCGAGCTCGAAGTCGAAGGCGGCGAGATCCCCGACCAGAAGATCCGAGTGCAGCGCCGCATCTGGGCCGATGACCCGGACAACCTCGACTCACCCCTGCACATGCAGACCCGCGCCTCCTGGGCCGAGGACGACACTCCCCAACTGACCGACGCCCCCGAGGACCTCTCCCCCGCCGCCCGGAAGCTGCTCGAGGCCATCGACGCCCTGGGCGGCGGCACCGTTCGCCAGCTCGTCGACTGGATCGCCAAGAAGCACGGCAACGGACTGCGCCGAGAGACCGTCTCCCGCGAGATGGGCAAGCTCGAAACGGCCGGCGTCGTCGTGTCGGTCGAACTCCCCCCCGAGCCCGGCCGATGGCCCGTCAAGCTCTGGTCCCGCGCCGCTCAGACCCCCGCCGAGGAGGCCACCGCGTGACCAGATTTCCCGTGACCATCACACCACCCGTGGCGGACCCCATGGTCACGGGCGCCAGATCACGCGTGATGACCGTGACATCACGCGTGATGTCACGCGAAACGCGCGACCGTGTGACCCGTGTGACCTCCTCCTATAGGGAGGTCACACGTCACGTCACGCGGTCACGGGGTGCCAGCGAGAACGACAGGAGCATCGTCATGACCGACCCGCGCGACCCTCACAGCGTGCCTCCGAGGCCAACGCGCCGGAATCCCGCGCGCACGCGCGAGACTGCCGACGTTGACCCGATCGCGAGCGCTCCGGTATCACGGCTGGGATCACGGGCTGATGAGAGCCTGCTCGGCAGCGTCGTTTCGTGCTCAGCCACAGGCGATGCACGAGGGGACGACATGTCCCCCCATGCCCAGGCCGAGGCGGCACGTCGGGCCGTCCTGGCGGCGCGCCAGGCCTTGCTCGGGGATCTCCGGGCGCTGGCGGCTGAGCACCGTCTCGGCGTCCTGGCCAACCACATCGACGCCCTGGGCCGAGCCGCTGGCGGAGCTGACATCCTCCCCTGGCCGGCAGCCAGCGTGGCGATCGAGGTTCAGTCGCTGATCGAGGTCCTCGACGACGGGGACCCTGCATGGCGGTCCGCGGTCTGGTCGGAGGTGGACCGATGACGCGCTCATCCGACGAGCACCCCGCTGGCCACGACCAGGGCGTGCAGGACGCCCTCGATGAGCGGGGCCCTGTGCTCGACCAGGGCGCCCCAGTCGGGGCGTCCCGCGAGCGTGAGGGTGTGCGCCAGGGCGCCGATGACGGTGCCGGGGATGGTGGGCTGGGACAGGATCGCGTTCTCGAGCATGGCTCGGTCATCGGCGGGCAGGACGCGAAACCGGCAGGCGCCGACTGGACGCCGGCCTTCCCCGGCCAACGGCCCCCGTTCCCTCCGGGGCACACCCTCTCGGTGCAGCACGGCGCGTTCTCCCCGCGCATCGTGGACCCTGTCGCCCGGGACCTCGTCGAGGCGACCCTGGCCGACTCCTCGCTCGGCTACCTGCAGGCCCCGGCCTACCGGCCGGCGCTCTGGGCGTGGGCGCGGGCCGAGGCGCAGGTGCAGCTGCTGATGGAGTATCTCGCTCGCCGTGGCGGGGACGGCTTGGGAGACCTCGAAGAGGACCGGGTGCGCACCGCGCACCTGCTGCTGCACCGGGCGGAGGCCCGGGCGGACCGGGGGCGGGCGCGGCTCGGCCTGGATCCGGCATCCCGGGCGAGGCTGGGCAAGGACGTGGCACAGGGCCGCGCGGCCGACGCCGCGGCGGTGATGGCCGAGCTGCACCGCCTCGAGGCGGAGGGGCGCCTGCCGATCCAGGGGGGCGAGGCGTCGTGAGCCTGTCGATCGCCGACCTGGACGCCGCCCGCCGGGACCCGGTGGTGTTCGCGGATCGGCTGCTGCATGCCCCGCTGTTCGGCCACCAGGTCGAGGTGTGCCGGTCCCGGGCGCGGTACCGGGTGATGAACGCGGGCCGGCGCGCCGGCAAGACCCGCGTCTACGGGGTGGTGGCCCTGCACCTGATGTTCTCGGTGCCAGGGTCCCGGGTGCTCATCATCAGCGCCGGGGACACGAGCGTGAAGCGGACCCACGCGGAGATCGTCGCCATGGTCATGGCGGTCGATGCTGCGGCCGCCTCGGTCGTGGATCCGGAGACGGGGGTCCACAAGCTGACCCTGTCGAACGGGAGCACCCTGGAGTCGGTGCCGTCGTCGATCAAGGCGGCCCGGTCGGCGGACGTGGACCTGCTGATCATCGACGAGGCCGGGTTCGTTCCCCAGGGGGTGTGGGAGGCGGCGGAGCCGACGATCGGCGCGCGTCGCGGGTCACGGGTCATCATCGCCAGCTCGCCGTGGATGGGCCCCGGGCACTTCTTCCACGACCTGTGGCGGCAGGGGATGGACCGCCCGGACGCGGAGGTCGAGTCGTGGCACTGGCCGAGCACGGTCAACCCGCTGGTGGACCAGGTCTGGCTGGAGGGGGTGCGGTCGCGTTCATCGTCGGAGTACTTCGGCCGGGAGTACCTGGCCGAGTGGACGTCGTCGTCGGGCGCCTACTTCACCGACGAGGAGATCATGCGCTGCGTCACGGACTACGAGCTGCTCGACGCGGCCGCCGTGCGGGCTGCCTCGCGGTTCATGGACGGGCTGGGCCCGGTGGCCTCTCTGCCGGCCGTGGCCGGCGTGGACTGGGGCATGCGGCGCGACGCCAACGCCGTGGCGGTCGTGGCCCCGCTGGAGGACCGAGGGGTGAACGACGAGCGCCTCGGTGAGGGCCGGCGTGCGCTCTTCGTGCCGTACGTCGCGGCGGAGTCCGGGTGGCAGTGGGACGCCTTCGCCGATCACGTGGCCGGGCTGTCGGTGGCCTACGACATGAAGGTCGTGGCGAGCGAGCTGAACGGCGTGGGGGACGCGGCGACGCGGATGCTCGAGCTGGCCGTGCAGGAGAAGCTGCGCGAGTCGCGTCGAACGGGCTGGTCGACCCAGGTGGCGGGCGTCTGGACCGACGCCCGGCGCAAGCAGGCCGGCTTCGGCAAGATCAAGCTGCTGCTGCAGCGGGGGCTGCTGGTTCTGCCCCGGCACCCCGAGCTGCTCAAGCAGCTGCGAGCGCTGGAGTTCTCCCGCACCGAGGGCGGCGGCACGCGGATCGCCGTTCCGGAGAACCGGGGCCATGACGATCTCGCGATGGCCCTGCTGCAGGCGGTGTCCTGCGTGGCCGATCCGGAGCAGTGGCGCTGGGCGTCGGGGCTGTCGGTGTGGTCGACGGACCGCGAACGCTCGGAGGTGTGGTCGGCATACCGGAGCGCGCGCGCCCACGCACTGGCGGCCGTGACCGTGGAGACGCACACCCGGACCGAGGCGGGCGTCCTGGTGCCACAGCGGCCGCTACCGATGGAGGACGTGGCCTCCGGGTGGTGCTGGATGCCCCAGGGTCAGGAGACCGGGGAGGCGTGGTGAACGACTGTGTGCCACCCACCGCCCTCGAGGAGTGGCTGGCGTTGTCCGATGTGCTCACCCAGCACGGGCCTGTCGGGTGTGAGACGTCGGCCATGCCGGAGGCGTGGTGGTCGCGCGACCTCGAGGGCGAGGCGCAGACGGTGTGTCGCAGATGCCCGGCCCGCTTGGAGTGCCTGGGCTACGCGATCGCGGCGGACGAGCGGTATGGCGTCTGGGGCGGCCTGACCGAGCGCGAGCGCGCGAGGGGGCGGCGCCGGTGAGGTGGCCGGCGGAGCGCTCGCAGGAGGCGTTCGACGGACTCCTGGTCCTGGCGCGCATTGCCGCACTCGCGCGCTCCCAGGAGAAGGTCCCCGGCGTCGTGGTGGACCTGATGCAGGCACTGGCGGAGGACGCCGTTTCCACGCACGGAAGCGGTTCGGGCTCAGGCGGCACGCTGATGGACATGAGCAAGGGGTTGCCGGCCGACCAGGCCGGCGCGGAGGTGGGCCTGTCGGGGCGTCGAGTCCGACAGCTCTGCTGCGACGGCCTGGTCCGGCACGTGATGTTCGACGGTCGATATGTCGTCGACGTCGAGGACCTCCGCGCCCATCTGCGCGGGCGGGCGTCGTGAGCGACTCCCCTGCCCGTGTGGCGGCCGACGTGGCTGCGCTGTACCCGCTTGATCACCCGATCGCTCGTGTCGCGCGAGAGCGCCTCGAGCAGGAAGTCGAGAGAACATGCCTGACGAGACCCCGGACGAGCGCCGCACCCGCCACCTCGCCGACTACGACCACACCCACGACCCGCTCGGTCATCCGATCGTGATCACCCCGCTGCAGGACGCGAACGGGGACAACTGCACCGAGTGCGGCCGCACGATCATCGCCCGCCACGACTTCCCCAAGGGGGAGCCGGAGACGTGGCAGCACGAGACCTCGTGCTCCCTCTACGAGCCACACCCGAACAGCATCGCGAGCCAGGCATGAGCGACCGCCAGTACATCGAGGACGCTCGGGCCAAGGTGGCGGATCTGCCCGCCAGGCTGCGCAAGCTGCAGGCCCAGCTGCAGGCGGACCTGACGGCCGCGCTGGGGTTCACCTCCGAGGACTACACCGAGGAGGGGCTGGCAAAGGTCCGCGCCGAGCGCGCCGAGAAGGTCAGGGCCAAGCACCGCGAGGAGCTCAGCGTCCTCCAGGCCTCGCTAGCCACGAACGGGCGCATGGTCGAGGAGTACGCGGCGAAGCACCGGCCGACCCTCGGCACCGACGCGGCCAGCCTGCAGCGCGCCCAGATGAAGTGGGACCAGGTCCGGGCGCGGCTCGAGGCCGGCATGACCCTGCGCCAGGTCATCGACGCGGCCGATGCCGAGACCCTGCTCGCGATCGCCGAGTGGGGCCCTTCGTACCTCGAGGCACAGGCGCACGCCGGGCAGGCGTCCGGCGTGACGGGCAGCTCCCCCACCGCCGACGTCGATGGCCTCAGGCGGTCCATCGACGCCCGCCTCGTCGCCGTCGGTAACAGCGAGGAGCAGTGGGCGCTCCAGGCACAGCAGGAGGTCGCCAAGACCCTCGCCGGCATCGGTCCCATCGCCCAGCACGTCCAGGGTCTTCTGGACGGTCAGCCGACCTCAGGGGGCGCGCTCGAGGCCGCCGTGGAATCCCACTACGCGATGGCCGAGACGGGTCGCGGCCTCGACGCCGGCCAGGGCGACACGGAAGGTGGGGAGGCGGCATGAGCATCATCGACCAGTCGAGCGTCGAGCAGCTGGAGCAGCGCATCCTCGACGGAGACGAGACCATCACCGCCGAGGCCCTCGACCAGGCCAGGTCCCGCAGCAGGTTCGCCGGGCTTCGGGACAAGGCACGGGAACGCCGCGCCGCGGCCGAGCTGGAGGCGGCGCGGGAGGCGATCGCCATAGACGTCCGCGAGCAGCTGCGCCCACTGATCGACGCCGGCGCGCACCGCGGCGACGGCGGTCCGGCGGCGGAGAGGGCGCGCGCGAGCATCACGAAGACCCTCTCCGGACTCCGTGCGGATCTGCAGGAGGTGGCCGCGGCATTCCATGCACAGCGAGCGCGGGTGGCCTCCGAGCTCGGCCTGGAGCCGGGAGGCGACGAGGTTGCCGGGGTGGGGATCGGCTCGTCGAACAACCTCGAGATCGACGGGCTCAGCTACTCGCCGGCGGCTGGGACGAGCATCGATGACCTCCTGCTTCAGATGGTTCGCGACGCTCTCGACGAGGCCCTGCGATGATCACGGCGCTCGGCCTGACCGACGTCCACCACCGCACCGCGGTGGTGGCCTCGGAGGCCGCCGAGGCGGCCCGGGGCCACCGGTCGGCTGAGCGCCTCATCCGCGTCGCCATGTCGAGCATCGAGACCAAGAACCCCGACCGTCTGGCGGCCCAGCTAGGCGACGAGCTCGACCAGCTGCCGACCCTCGCCGTGGGGCATCTCGTCGCGCAGCTCGCCGTGGCGGCCGCGTCCCTCATCCTCGACCACGTCCCGGAGGACGAGCGCGCCGGGCTGCTCCAGACGATCACCTGGAGGTGAACCGCGGTGTCCCTCAACATCGGCGAGCTCGTCGCCTACCTGCGCATCGACGACAAGGGCTTCGATCGCGGGCTCGACTCCGCCCAGCAGAAACTCAGCGGCACAGGGTCCAGGATCAACGCCAAGAGCGTCGCCATCGGCTCCGCGATCGGCACGGGCATCGGCCTCGGCGTCACCAAGGGCGTCGGCCTCCTCAAGGACTTCGCCTCCGGGTCAGTCGAGGCATTCTCTGAGGTTGAGGACGCCACCGGCGCAGCCGGCCAGGTCTTCGGCGACTCGCAGAACAAGATCGTCTCCTTCGCCGACTCGGCTGCATCGAAGCTCGGCATCGCCAAGGCATCGGCGCTGAACGCGGCGATCACGATGGGCACCTTCGGCAAGGGCGCCGGGTTAGCTGGAGACGACCTGGCCAAGTTCTCCACCGGCATGACGAGCCTTGCAGGCGACCTGGCTTCGTTCCGCGGCACCAGCCCAGAGCAGGCCATCGAGGCGGTTGGCGCCGCCCTGCGCGGCGAGACCGAGCCGATCCGCCAGTACGGCGTCATGATCGACCAGGCCGCGGTGCAGAGCCAAGCCCTCAGCATGGGATTGGTCAAGGCCAAGGTCGACAGCCAGGCTCTTCGGCTGGCGCAAGAGCGCGCCGACATCGCCCAGCGCCGGTACAACGAGGCCGTTCGCCAGCACGGAGCAAGCAGCCTCGAGGCGCGGTCCGCGTCGGCTTCCCTCTCGTCCGCCACGGCCGCCGTCGAAAAGGCGAGCAAGGGATCCATTCCGCCACTCACACAGCAGCAGCGCGTCCTGGCCACCCAGGCTCTGATCCTCAAGCAGACCAAGGACGCCCAGGGCGACTACGCCCGGACCGCCGACTCCACCGCCAACGTCCAGAAGACCCTGACGGCCAAGACCGAGAACGCGCAGGCCGCGCTCGGGCAGAAGCTGGCGCCGGCGATCACCAAGGTCCGGCTGTTCATGATCAACCTCATCGACGCCCTGACGAGCGTCTCCGGCGCCATCTCCACGGTCGTCGGCTGGTTCGACAAGCACCGCGCGATCGCCGTCACCCTGGCCGCCGTCGTTGGCATCCTCACCGCTGCCACGATCGCCCACTCGATCGCCCTATCGGTCAACGCCGCCGGGTCCATCTCGGCATACCTGGCCACCCTCGGCCCGGTGCAGGCGGCCACGAAGGTCTGGACGGCGGTGCAGTGGGCCCTAAACTCCTCGCTGCTGGCCAACCCCATCACCTGGGTGGTGGTGGCCGTGATAGCCCTCGTGGGGGCCATCGTCTACGCCTGGAAGCACTCCGAGAAGTTCCGCACCATCGTCCTGGCCGTGTGGTCGGCTGTGAAGACCGGCATCGGCAAGGCCGTCGACTGGATCGTCGGCGCCATCGGCTGGTTCAAGGAGCTGCCCGGCAAGGCCCAGGCCTGGTTCGGCGGGCTCAAGGATGCCGCCGTGTCCAAGCTTCTCGGCCTGCTCACCTGGGTCCGCGGGCTGCCCGGGCGGATCCTCGACTCGATGCGCAACGTCAACACCCTGCTCGTCCAGAAGGGCAAGGACATCGTGTGGGGCCTCATCGACGGCATCAAGTCGATGGGCTCGACGATCATGAACTGGGTCAAGCAGTGGGTACTCGACCACATCCCCGGCCCCATCGCCAAGGCGCTGAACATCGGGTCGCCGTCGCGCCTGATGGCCGACAGGGTCGGCCGGTGGATCCCCGCCGGCATCGTCGCCGGCATCGACCGCGGCGCTCCCGAGCTCGACGCGAAGATGCGGGGCCTGGTCAAGCCGGATCTGGCTACACAGTCCACGCAGGGCCCGGCCGGGCTCGGCGGGTTCTCGCGCACTGGTGCAAGCGGCGGACCGTCCCTGACAGGCCTGTCGATCGAGGGGACGCTCGACCTCGGCAACGGCCTGACGGGCTACGTGAGGGGCATCATCCGGGACACCGCGCACGCCGCATCGAGGAGCCGTTGACATGCCGATCATCGTGGATCCCGGGTTCGTCCCGCCGTCGCCGCCGGCGTCGGTGACCGGGGCGGATGGGGTGCTGACGGCTACGCTGCGGCCGGTGTAGATCGAATCCCAGACGAACAGGTGCCCATCGCTGACGGAGAAGTCCTGTCCGCGCTCGATGAGGTCGTCTCTCGACGACTTCCTGACGACGACTGCCATGGCTCATCCCTTCTTCCCTGGGGCGCTGGCGTCCGGCCGCCCCGCTCTGCCGGTGTTGACCACTGACGGACGGAGCGCGCCGGCCTAGACCCCAACGCCGGCCACGGCCGCCTCGAGGGCACCGTCGGGCACGGCCGCGTAGATCGCCGTCGTCTCCGGCTTCGCATGCCCCAGGAGCTCCTGGACCGCCCGCAGGTCCCGGCCGGTGCGGTAGGCCTTGGTCGCGAACCTGTGCCGCAGCGTGTGGGTCGTCCAGCCGTCTGGCAGCGCCGCCGCGATGAGCTTGCCGAGATGGTGCGCCGTCAGGTGCTCGTCGGCGACGTCAGACGGGAAGAGCCAGCCGCCGGGCTTC
Organism: uncultured Actinomycetota bacterium; assembly: GCA_963728395.1. Taxonomy (GTDB): domain Bacteria; phylum Actinomycetota; class Actinomycetes; order Actinomycetales; family Dermatophilaceae; genus CAVSJJ01. Next base: position 373,538 of record CAVSJJ010000003.1, on the reverse strand, counting down.
ACGGGGCCGCGCCCCCACCCTGTGCCCGGCACGCCCTCCCGCCGGCGCCTGAGTTCGGCGCGCAGGGCGGCACGCAGCTCGGGGTGGAGTGGCACGAGTCGCTCGTGGCCGCCCTTGCCGTGGACGTGCAGCGCCTGGTCCTCAATGTCCCGCGTGTGCACAGCGGCGATCTCAGCCCGCCGTAGGCCGGCGAACACCGCGAGGTACAGGGCCAGCCGCACACGGTCGTCAGCGGCCGCCAGCGCTGCCCGGACGGCGTCATCTGGGGCGGGCCGGGGAAGGGCCCGCGCGGCGGTCCACATCGGGCTCATGACCGCCGCGCCCGATCCATGAGCTCGACGAGGGCGAGAACAAGCTCAGATGCCTCCTCGACGTCGACCTCCGCGCCTTGGGGCGCATCGACGGCGATCTGGGTCCCTCGCCCGGGGCCGGCGACGAGCCAGAGGCTGACGCGGCCTGCGGTCATCGCCTCCGAACTGCAGGGGTCCAGAGCGTCGTGGTCGCGGTTGCACCACTCGGTGTGCAGGATGGTGTTCACGATCGGTTCCTCTCAGTTAGGTGATCGGTCCAGGCCTCGGCCGGTGCTTTCTCCACCGACCGGGGCCGCTCTTCTGTGTACCGCTGCCGGGTGACAGCGGGGTCTTTCGTGATACTCCGCGTGATACTGCCGCCGAGGTATCGGGATGCTCCTGGACGTCTGGACGGTGCCCGAGCGGGGCCGCCGAGAACGCCATCTGAGCATGAACCCGCCCCCAGATGCCCCCAGATGCCGACGCGGTACTGGAAGTTCAAGTCCCCCCTCGGACACATTCGAAGGGCCCCACCCGTCGGTGGGGCCCTTCGCACGTCCGCCGCGGCAGCGGCACACGCGCCGGGCGGCCGATCGGCACCGAGGATGAGGACGACCGCCGCCGCCACGCTACGGAGCCGGCTCACCGGTCGAGGCATTCAGGCCCGCGCGTAGCCGCCGCGGCGCCGTCAGCTCCCCGGGGGTGTCGCCGGTGTTGACGGTCGAGCTCGGCTCGAGGAGCAGAGCGCTCGCTCCCTCCGCGGAGAACGGCTGGTGGATCGTGCCGCGCGGCACGACGAAGACCTCCCCGGGCCGCAGGACGACCTCGCGGTCCTCCAGTCGGATGCCGAGCTCGCCCTCGAGGACGAGGAAGAGCTCGTCGGTGTCGGGGTGGCTGTGCCGGGTGAACTGGCCACGGGCTCTGACCACCCGGACGTCGTAGTCGTTGACCGTGGCGACGGTCAGCGGCGACCACACCACGTCGACGTGGGCCAGGGCGGCCGCGAGGGACACGGGTTCCATGGCGGGAGCCTAGGGGCCGGGGGCCCTACGCTGGGCGGCGTGCTCGAACGGATCACGGCGACCCGCTACGTGACCCCCCTCAAGGAGGGCGGGTCGCTCCCGGGCATCGTCGAGGCGGACGACCTCGGGACCTACGTGCTGAAGTTCCGCGGCGCGGGGCAGGGGCTGAAGGTCCTCGTTGCCGAGATCCTCGTGGGCGAGCTGGCGCGACGGCTCGGGTTGCTCGTCCCACGGATGGCGGTCGTCGACCTGCGCGACCCCATCGCCAGGTACGAGGCCGACGAGGAGGTCCAGGATCTCCTCACGGCCAGCCTGGGCACCAACCTGGGAGTGGACTTCCTGCCCGGGTCCTTCGGCTACGACGGGTCGCGTCGACCCGACGACGCGACGGCCGCCGATGTGGTGTGGCTCGACGCCTTCACCGCCAACCCTGACCGGACCTGGGCCAACCCCAACCTGCTCATGTGGCACGACCGGCCGTGGCTTATCGACCACGGTGCGGCGCTCTACTTCCACCACCGGTGGCCGACCAGGGCGCCCGACGCCGCGGCCTTCGCGCGCCAGCCGTACGACGCCAGCCGGCACGTGCTCGCGACGCCTGCGGGCAGCCTCGTCGCGGCCCACGAGCGTCTCGCGCCGCTCGTCACGGCGGACCTGCTCGACGCGGTGACGGGCGAGGTCCCCGACGAGTGGCTCGAGCCGGTCGCCGGGCTGGACGGGCCGGACGCCGTCCGCGCGGCATACCGGGAGCACCTCACCGCCCGGCTCGGCGGCGTCGACGCCTGGCTGCCCCAGGGGGACCCATGGACCTGACCGGCTACCAGTACGTCGTCCTGCGCTGTGTGCCGCGCGTCGAGCGCGAGGAGTTCGTCAACGTCGGGGTCGTCCTCTACAGCCAAGGGGCCGACTTCCTCGCCACGGCGCACCGGATCGACGAGGCCCGGCTGCGGGCGTTGGCCCCCGGGCTGGACCCCGGTGCGGTCCGGGACTCCGTGGAGACCGTGGCGCGGGTATGCCGCGGCGAGAGCGGCGCCGGCCTGCCCCACATCGAGGCGCTCGGGAAGCGGTTCGGCTGGATCGCCGCCCCCCGCTCCACGGTGGTCCAGCCCGGGCCGGTCCACGGAGGGCTGACCGGCGACCCGCAGGCCGAGCTCGACCGGCTGCTGGACCGGCTCGTCTCCTGAGTCCTCAGCCGACCCGCAGCGCCCACGCCGCGACGGCGCCGGCCGCGGCGACGTTGAGTGAGTCCACCCCCCCGGCCATCGGGATCGTCACCGTGAGGTCGACCGCGTCGAGCGTGCGTCGGGCCAGCCCGTCGCCCTCGGTGCCGAGGACGAGCGCGAGCCGGTGGGGCGGGTCGGCCGCCAGCTCGTCCAGCCCGACCGCGCCCGCGGACAGGGCGAGAGCCGCGACGGTGAAGCCGAGCCCGCGCAGCTCCGCGACACCGCCCGGCCAGGGCTCGACCCGGGTCCACGGCACCTGGAAGACCGTTCCCATCGACACGCGGATGCTGCGTCGGTAGAGCGGGTCCGCGCAGCGGGGCGTGACGAGGACGGCATCCATTCCCAGGGCCGCCGCGCTGCGGAAGACGGCGCCGACGTTGGTGTGGTCGACGATGTCCTCGAGGACGAGGACCCGGCGGGCGGCGCGGCACACGTCGGCCACGCCCGGCAGGACCGGCCGCTGCATCGCCGCGAGTGCGCCCCGGTGGAGGTGGAAGCCGGTCAGTCGCTCGATGACGTCGTGCTCACCGACGAAGACGGGGATGCCGTCGCGCTCCGCCTCGGCGACGAGGTCGGTGAGGTCGGTGAGCCAGCGCTCCGCCATGAGATAGGACCGCGGGCGCAGCCCGCTCCCGAGGGCGCGCCGGATGACCTTCTCGGACTCGGCGATGAACAGGCCCCGCTCGGGTTCGGACCGGCGCCGCAGCGCGACGTCGGTGAGCCCGACGTAGTCGACCACCCGGGGATCGGCCGGGTCCGTCACCCGCTCGACCATCAGTCGAACCAGACGATCTTGATGATGGCGACGACCCCGATGACGACGATGACGGCCCGCAGCACAGCCGGGCTGAGCCGACGGCCGACCGTCGCCCCGATGATGCCGCCGATGACCGAACCGACGGCGATGAGGGCTGCGACGAGCCAGTCGATGTCGGACCGGGCCACCGTGACGAAGACGATGGCGGCGATGAGGTTCGCGGCGGTAGCGAGGACGTTCTTGTAGCCGTTGAGCCGTTGGAGTGGCTCGGCGCTGAGCGTGCTCATGATCCCCATGAGGAGGACTCCCTGCGCGGCGCCGAAGTAGCCGCCGTAGATGCCGGCAACGAAGATGCCGGCCATCATCGCCCAACGGTGCCAGCCCACCTCGGCCGCGGAGTGGTGCTTCGCCGCCGCCGCCGACAGCCGGGGACCGACCACGACGAGGAGGACCCCGAGGGCGATGAGCACCGGGACGATGGCCCGGAAGGCCGCGGGGTCGAGGACGAGCAGGAGGGCGGCGCCGAGGCTGCCGCCGACCAGCGACATCGGGGCCAGGCGCAGCAGGGTGCGGGTCGCGCCGACGAGCTCGGCGCGGTAGCCGGCGGCGCCGCTGATCCCGCCGAAGAGGAGCCCAACGGTGTTCGACATGTTCGCCGTGACCGGCGGGACGCCGAAGAGCAGCAACGTCGGGAACGTGATGAGGGTGCCGGACCCGACGATCGTGTTGATCGTCCCGGCCCCGACGCCGGCGAGCACGATGCAGACGGCGGCGAGCACGGACACCCGGTCACCCTAGCGAGGGTGACCGGGTGTCCGGTGCGGCTGCTCAGCCCTGCCGCGGGGCCTCCGGCGGCTCGGGGAACTGCGGCGGCGCCGGGGGCAGGTCGGCCGGCGGCCGGGCGGGCGGGGCCTCCGGTGTCGCCGGCGGGGCCGCCGGGGCCGGCGGGGCCGGCGGTGGGGTCTGCTGGTCCGGGACGGCGTCCGAGGACCGTTGGATGGGCGGCTGCACCCGGCCGACCGGGTTCGCGTGCTCGCTCGCCTCCTGGCTGGCGCGTCCGGCCTGACCTCGCGCCTCCGCGAGGGCCTGGGCCGCGTCCTCGAGGGTCGTGTCCTCGAAGACGTTCTCCATCTCGGGGTTGTCATCGACCCATGACTCGTCCGACCCGTCGTCGAGGCCGTTCTCGGGCGACCTGCCGAGCATCCCCCCGATGCCCTTGAGGGCGTCGGTCAGCTCGCTGGGGATGATCCACATCTTGTTGGCGTCGCCGCGAGCGATCTGCGGGAGCACCTGGAGGTACTGGTAGGCGAGCAGCTTCTGGGTCGGCTTGCCGCGGTGGATCGCCTCGAAGACCTGCTGAATGGCCCGGGCCTGCCCCTGCGCCTCGAGGACGCGTGCCTGCGCGGAGCCCTCGGCGTACAGGATCTGGCTCTGCTTCTCACCCTCGGCGGTGAGGATGGCCGACTGCTTGGTGCCCTCGGCGTACAGGATCTGGGCGCGACGCTCACGCTCGGCCTTCATCTGCTTCTCCATCGACTCCTGAACCGACATCGGCGGGTCGATCGCCTTCAGCTCGACGCGGTTGACCCGGATCCCCCACTTGCCGGTCGCCTCGTCGAGGACACCGCGCAGCTGGGCGTTGATCTGGTCGCGGCTCGTGAGCGTCTGCTCCAGGTCGAGGGAGCCGATGACGTTACGCAGCGTCGTCACCGTGAGCTGCTCGATGCCCTGGATGAAGTTGGCGATCTCGTAGACGGCGGACTTGGCGTCGATGACCGAGTAGTAGATGACCGTGTCGATGTTGACGACCAGGTTGTCGGACGTGATGACCGGCTGCGGCGGGAACGACACGACCTGCTCGCGCAGGTCGATGTTGGCCCGGACCTTGTCGATGAAGGGCACGAGGATGTTGAGCCCCGGGGTGAAGGTCGCATGGTACCTCCCGAGCCGCTCGACGATGACCGCCGTCTGCTGCGGCACGATCCGCACGGTTCGCACAATGACGATCAGTGCGAAGACGAGCAGCAACAGCAGCACGACGATGCCGATGCTGGGCATGGGTGTTCTCCGATCTCGAGGTGCAAGGGCGGACCGACTACTGGGCCGCTGCGTCCTCGTGGTGGTCAATGGTGGTCACGGTGACGACGATCGCGGTCGCTCCCTCGATCGCGAGGACCCGGACCTCCGCGCCGGGCTGGCAGGGCTCCGCGCCGGTCGCCGTCCGCGCGGACCAGGTCTCGCCGTTGAGCTTGACCCGGCCGTCGGTCGAGGTCACGCGCTGGATGACCCGGGCATGCCGGCCGACGAGACCGGAGGAGCCGATGTCCCGGCCCAGTTCGCCGTCCGTGAAGTGCCGCTTGAGCAGGGGCCGGACGATGACGAGGAGCAGGAGGGCGACGACGACCGCGACGACGACCTGGATGGCGAAGTTGGCCCCGAGGCCGGCCGCCAGGGCCGCCGCAAGGGCTCCACCGGCGAGCATGATGAACACGAAGTCGACGGTAGCCGCTTCGACTGCGGCCAGCGCGAGGGCGATCCCCACCCACGCGAGCCAGGCGTAGTCGCTCAGCCAGCTCATGTCAGTCCTCCTCCGCCCCCCTCACGCGAGGCGCGCGTACCGCTACGACGTCATGGACATCATGGCGGTTCCACGCCCGGTTGCGCCGCACGTGCGGCGAACCGCGCGCCGTGGGCCTCGAGGGTGAGCGGCATACCGAAGGTCTCGGAGAGGTTCTCGGCGGTGAGGGTGATCTCGATCGGACCCTGAGCGACGATCCGGCCGTCCCGGAGGAGAAGGACGTCGGTGAAGCTCGGCGGGATCTCCTCGACGTGATGGGTCACGACGACGAGGGCCGGTGCGGCGAGGTCGGCGGCGAGGTCACCGAGCCGCCGGACGAGGTCCTCACGGCCGCCGAGGTCGAGGCCGGCCGCGGGCTCGTCGAGGAGCATCAGCTCGGGATCGGTCATGAGGGCCCGGGCGATCTGGACCCGCTTGCGCTCCCCCTCGGAGAGGGTGCCGTAGCGGCGGTCGGCGAGGTGGGCTGCACCCATCGCCTCGAGGAGCGCGGCGGCTCGTGCGTGGTCGAAGTTCTCGTAGGACTCGCGCCACCGCCCGACGACCCCGTAGGAGGCGGTGACGACGACGTTGTGGACGATCTCGCCACCGGGGATCCGGTCGGCCAGCGAGGCGGAGGCCAGGCCGATCCGGGGCCGCAGCTCGAAGACGTCGACGGTGCCGAGCACCTCCCCGAGCACGCCGACGACACCGGTGGTCGGGTGCATCCGCGCGGCCGCGAGCTGGAGCAACGTCGTCTTCCCGGCGCCGTTCGGCCCGAGCACGACCCAGCGCTGCCCCTCCTCCACCTCCCACGACACGTCGTCGAGGAGCGTGGTGGTCCCCCGGACGACGCTCACCCCCGCGAAGGCCAGGACGTCGCTCATGGCACGCCACCCTAGACGACGCGGCGGGGCCTACGATGACCCGATGCCCGACCTGCCGGTCAGTGTCCGCCTCGCCCTGTGGGTGACCCAGGCCTGGGCACGCTCCTCGGACGTGGCCGAGGCGATCGCCCGGGCCCATCCGGACGCGGACACGGTCGTCGGCGACCTGGACCGGCTCGCCCTGTGGCGGGACCTCGGGGAGCAGGCCGTCCTCGTCGCACTGCCCGCCCCGGGAGACTCGGGGAGTATGCCGTCGGCCGGGCCCGGCGCGCTCGCGGCGGCCACCGCGGCCGGCGAGTGCGTCCTCGCCCCGGGCCTGGGCGGGATCCTCGTGCCGGAGGTCGCCGGCTATGGGCCGGAGGGCGACCGGGGGCTCCGGGTGGACTGGACGGCATACGACGCCGACCCGGTGCCGCGACACCGGGTGGAGGCGCTCCAGGCCCGGCAGGCCGGGCGCGACCTGGCCAGAGCCGTCGCCGCGGCGACCGCCGAGCTCGAGCGATGGGGAGGCCATCCGTTCGACCCGGGCCGGGCCCATGCCGAGGCGGCACGGGACCGGCACCAGTGGGCGCTGCCCCGCGAGATCCCCGCCGAGATGGCCGCGACGATACGCTCGGCGGCCGCGGTCGGCACGACCGCCGAACGGGGCCTGGCCGCCGGGCAGGGTGCCCTCGACAGCGTGGTCCTCGCCGGCCGGGAGCGCGCCCTGCGCGTGCTGCGCCGGGACGCCGAGAACGCCCTCGTGGCCGCGACGAACGCCGCGGTCGCGGCCATGGCGGGCTGGGTCCCCCAGCGTTAGGGGCGGCCCTCCTCAGCCGTGCGAGCCGAGGACCTGCGAGTAGACCTCCATCGTCCGGTCCCCGATGCTCGACCACGAGAACGCCTCGACGGCCCGCCGACGGCCCGCCTCGCCGAACCGGGCGGCCCGGTCGGTATCGCTCACGGCCTCCCCCAGAGCGGCGGCGAGGTCGGCGACGAACCGGTCCACGTCCACCGGGGTGCCGGTGCCGTCCTGCACCTGCTCGATGGGGACGAGCCACCCGGTCTCGCCGTCGACGACGACCTCGGGGATGCCTCCCGTCGCCGTGGCGACGACCGGCACCTCGCAGGCCATCGCCTCGAGGTTGACGATGCCGAGCGGTTCGTAGACGGACGGGCAGGCAAAGACCGTCGCCGAGGACAGCAGGGCGATCACGTCGGCCCGCTTGAGCATCTCGGGGATCCAGACGACCCCCTCGCGGGTCTCCCGGAGCCCGGCGATGAGCTCCTCGACCTCGGCCTGGATCTCGGGGGTGTCCGGGGCCCCGGCGAGCAGGACGATCTGGACGTCGGGGGGCAGCTCGGAGACCGCGCGCAGGAGGTAGGGCAGTCCCTTCTGCCGGGTGATCCGGCCGACGAAGATGACCGAGCGCTGGTCGGGGTCGACGCCGCGGGCTCGCACGGCGTCGGCGTCGGCGCGTGGCCGCCACAGCTGGGAGTCGATGCCGTTGTGGACGACGTGGACCGTGTCGGGGTCGATGTGCGGGTAGCTGCGCAGGATGTCGGCACGCATCCCGGCGCTCACCGCGATGACGGCCGCCGCGGCCTCGTAGGCGGTGCGCTCGACCCACGAGGAGAGCCGGTACCCGCCGCCGAGCTGCTCGGCCTTCCAGGGACGCAGCGGTTCGAGGCTGTGGGCGGAGATGACGTGCGGGATGCCGTGCAGGAGCGAGGCGATGTGGCCGCCGAAGTTCGCGTACCAGGTGTGGGAGTGGACGAGGTCGGCGCCCTGGCAGGGCCCGGCCATGGCGAGGTCGACGCCCATGGTGCGGACCGCCGCGTTGGCGCCGGCGAGCTCGGCGAGGTCGGGGTAGCCGACGGTCCCCTCCTCCTCGCGTGGAGAGCCGAACGCGTGGACGCGCACCTCCACGTCGCCACGCCCGCGCAGGGCCCGGACCAGCTCCTGGACATGGACCCCCGCACCCCCGTAGATGTTCGGCGGGTACTCCTTGGTCAGGACGTCGGCTCTCACATTCGTCACGTTAGTCGCGTCCCGGGGTGTCCGCGAGGGCCGAGGTTCTCTAGGGTCGGACCATGGCATACCGCAGCGGTGGTCCCAAGGTTCTCGCGATCGTCCTCGCTGGCGGAGAGGGCAAACGCCTCATGCCCCTCACCCGGGACCGGGCCAAGCCGGCCGTCCCGTTCGGGGGCATCTACCGGCTCATCGACTTCGCGCTGAGCAACGTCGTCAACTCCGGCTACCTCAAGGTCGTCGTCCTCACCCAGTACAAGTCACACAGCCTGGACCGGCACGTGACGAAGACGTGGCGCATGTCGACCATGCTCGGCAACTACGTCGCCCCGATCCCCGCCCAGCAGCGCGTCGGCAAGAGCTGGTACCTCGGCAGCGCCGACGCCATCTACCAGAGCCTCAACACCATCCGTGACGAGCGGCCGGACATCGTCGTCGTCGTCGGCGCCGACCACGTCTACCGGATGGACTTCTCCCAGATGGTCGAGCAGCACATCGAGACCGGTGCGGGCGTCACCGTCGCGGCGATCCGCCAGCCGATCAGCCTGGCCGACCAGTTCGGCGTCATCGAGGTCGCCGAGCAGGAGCCGCGCCGGATCAGCGCGTTCCTCGAGAAGCCCGCCGACCCCGAGGGGCTGCCGGACAGCCCGGAGGAGGTCCTCGCCTCGATGGGCAACTACGTGTTCGACGCCGACGTCCTCGTCGACGCCGTCACCCGCGACCACCACCTCGAGGGCAGCAGCCACGACATGGGCGGCGACATCGTGCCCGCGTTCGTCTCGGCGGGCGACGGATGGGTCTACGACTTCAAGAACAACGACGTGGCCGGCAGCACCGACCGCGACCGCGGCTACTGGCGTGACGTGGGGACGCTCGACTCCTACTACGACGCCCACATGGACCTCATCTCGATCCACCCGATCTTCAACCTCTACAACTACGACTGGCCGATCTACACCGACTACGGGCCGTTCCCGCCGGCGAAGTTCGTCCACGGCCACCACGGCCGGTTCGGCGAGGCGCTCAACAGCGCGGTCTCCCCCGGCGTCGTCATCTCCGGCGCCCGGATCAGCGGCTCCGTGGTCGCCCCGAACGTCAAGGTGCACAGCTATACCGAGGTCGACTCCTCGGTCATCCTCGACAACGTCATCATCGGCCGACATGTGCGCATCCGGCACGCCATCATCGACAAGAACGTCGTCATCCCCGAGGGCACGACGATCGGCTACGACCTGGAGCACGACCGGGCCCGCGGCTTCGTCGTCACCGACTCCGGCCTCGTCGTCGTCGGCAAGGAGCAGACGGTCGACGGCTGACCGGCTCGCCGCGGGAGACCGGCCCGGGCGCGGCATACCGGCCCGACGCCGGGTGTGCCGCGGCCGGCCACGAACGTCGGACGCGCCGGCCGGCGCCGCTGGCTAGCCTGGCCGGGTGTCCACCCCTCCTCGCGCGCCCGAACCGCGCACCGTCCTGCTCACCCTGACCGGCGAGGACCGCCCGGGGGTGAGCAGTGCCCTCTTCGACGCGCTCGCCGAGATCGGGTCCGAGGTGCTCGACGTCGAGCAGGTCGTCGTCCGGGGCCACCTCACCCTCGCCGTGCTCCTCGCGGCCGAGGAGGGCTCGGGGGCGCTCGTCTCTGCGGCCGAGGCGGTCGGCGCCCGGCTCGGAATGGACGTGCGGTTCAGCGGTGGCCGGGGGGACAACGCGCACCGACGCACCGGACGGGCCGCCGTCGTGGTCATCGGGGCTCCGCTCGACACCGCCGACGTCGCCGCCCTCGCGCGCAGCATCGCGGCGCACGGTGCCAACATCGACCGGATCCGGCGGCTGGCCCGCTACCCCGTGACGACGATCGAGTTCGACGTCTCGGGCGCCGACGTCCCCGACCTGCGCCGCGAGCTTGCCCTCGTCGCCGCCGAGCGCGGAGTCGACATCGCCGTCGCCCCCGCGGGCCTGGCCCGACGGGGCCGGCGCCTCGTCGTCATGGACGTCGACTCGACCCTCATCCGGGACGAGGTCATCGAGCTGCTCGCCGGCCATGCCGGGCGGGAGCGCGAGGTCGCGGCCGTCACGGCCGCCGCGATGCGCGGCGAGCTCGACTTCGCCGAGAGCCTGACTGCTCGGGTGGCCGCGCTGCGCGGGTTGCCCGAGTCGGTGCTGGACGAGGTCCGCGCCGCGGTGCGGCTCACGCCGGGGGCACGGACGCTGGCCCGCACCCTCAAGCGGCTCGGCTTCAGCGTGGCCCTCGTCTCCGGCGGGTTCCACGAGGTCGTCGCCCCGCTCGCCGCCGAGCTGGGGATCGAGCACGTCGCCGCGAACCGGCTCGAGGTCGTGGACGGACGGCTCACCGGTCGCACGGTCGGTGACATCGTCGACCGGCCGGGCAAGGCCGCGGCGCTGCGACGCTTCGCGGCGGCCGAGGGGCTGCCGCTCAGTCGCACGGTCGCCATCGGCGACGGGGCCAACGACATCGACATGCTCCAGGCCGCCGGCCTGGGGGTGGCCTTCAACGCCAAGCCCCTCGTGCGCGCCCAGGCCGATGCGACGGTCACCGTGCCCTATCTCGACGCGGTGCTGTTCCTCCTCGGCATCACCCGCGAGGAGATCGAGGACGCCGACGCCTCCGACGAGGGCTGAGCCCCCTGGGCCCGCCGGGGCGGGTCAGCCGCCCATCGCGTGGAAGCCGCCGTCGACGTGGACGATCTCGCCGCTCGTGGCCGGGAACCAGTCCGACATGAGGGCCACGCACCCCTTCGCGGCGGCGGTCGGGTCATCGACATCCCACGGCAGCGGCGCCCGGCGGTGCCACTCGGCCTCGAACGCCTCGAACCCGGGGATCGACTTCGCGGCCGTCGTGCGCAGCGGGCCCGCCGAGACGAGGTTGACCCGGATGCCCCGCGGACCCATGTCCCGAGCGAGGTAGCGGTTCGTCGCCTCGAAGGCGGCCTTCGCGACGCCCATCCAGTCATAGAGCGGCCACGCGTAGCGCGCGTCGAAGGTCAGGCCGACGACGCTGCCGCCCGGGCCCATGAGCGGGAGGGCGGCCTTGGTCAGGCTCTGGAGGGAGAAGGCCGAGACCTGGACCGCGGTCGCGACATCGTCCCAGGTGCCCTCCATGAACGTGAAGGCCCCCTGTGGCGCGAACCCGATGGAGTGCAGGACCCCGTCGAGGTGGGGCACGTGCTCCCGGACCCGGTCGGCGAGGGCGGCCAGGTCCTCCTCGCTCGTCACGTCGAGCTCGACGACCGGCGGCGCGCTCGGAAGCCGCTTGGCGATGGTCTGGGTGATCCGCATCGTCCTGCCGAAGGAGGTGAGGACGACCTCGGCGCCCTGCTCCTGGGCCAGCTTGGCCACGTGGAAGGCGATCGAGGAGTCCATGAGCACTCCGGTGATGAGCAGCTTCTTGCCCTCGAGCAGCATGGGTGGGTCCCTCTCCTGTCGTGCCGTCCGTCCGTCCGTCCGACCGTATCCCGTAGCCGCGGTCAGTGGCCCATCCCGAGCCCGCCGTCGACGGGGATGACGGCTCCGGAGATGTATGCCGCGGCCTCGCTCGCGACGAAGCGGACGACCTCGGCGACCTCCTCCGGGGAGGCGAAGCGGCCGGCGGGGATGCTCGCCTGGTACGACGCGACCCGGTCCGGCGGGAGGGCCGCGGTCATGTCCGTCTCGATGAACCCGGGCGCGACGACGTTCGCGGTGATCCCCCGGCCACCCAGCTCTCGGGTGATCGACCGGGCCAGGCCGACCAGGCCTGCCTTGCTCGCGGCATAGTTGGCCTGCCCCGGTGAACCGTAGAGCCCGACGACGCTGGAGATGAACACCATGCGGCCGCGGCGCAGCCGGATCATCCCCTTGCTCGCCCGGCGGGCGCAGCGGAAGGCGCCGGCGAGGTTGGTGTCGAGGACGGAGGCGAACTCCTCGTCGCTCATCCGCATCAGGAGGGTGTCCTTGGTGACCCCGGCGTTCGCGACGAGCACCTCGATCGGTCCGCCGAGTGCCTCCTCGGCCGTGTCGAAGGCCGCATCGACGGACGCGCTGTCGGTGACGTCGGCGCGGGCGGCGGCGAAGCCGGCCGGCGGCTCACCGGAACGGTACGTGACGGCGACCCGGTCGCCGGCCGCCGCCATCGAGCGGGCGATGGCGAGCCCGATGCCCCGGTTGCCCCCGGTGACGAGGACGTTGCGCGGGTCGGTCATGGTCTGCGGTCACCTCCTGGGCGGCCACCCTGGCCGCTCCCCGTGCGCGACGCTAGTGGACTACCCATGGGTAGCCCGCATCACCCTTCACCCGCTGGGCACGACTGAGGGAAGGACAACCTACAGTGAGGTGGTGACCATGCTTCGCCGCCAGCCCGACACTCCGGTGCAGACGGTGACGAGCGCCCCGGAGTCCCTCGAGGCCGAGCAGTCGGCACGGATCAAGCGCTACCTCATCACCATGTCGGTCCGCACGACGTGCTTCGCCCTCGCGGTTCTTCTCGACGGCTGGCTGCGCTGGGTGTGCGCCGCGCTGGCCATCGTCCTGCCCTTCTTCGCCGTCGTCCTGGCCAACGCGACATCGCCGCGCACCTTCGGCCACGCCGCCCCGGTCGTGCCGCGCGCCGACGACACGAGGCACCTGGAACGGTGATGACCGAACCGCTCGTCTGCAGCGCGAAGGGCTGCCGGGCGGCCCCCGCCTGGGCGCTGCTGTGGAACAACCCGAAGCTCCACGACGCCGAGCGGCGCAAGGTGTGGTTGGCCTGCGGGGAGCATCGCGAGCACCTTGCCCAGTTCCTGCGGCTCCGCGGCTTCCTCAAGGACGTCGTCCCGGCCGACGCGATCCCGGAGTCGGCCGGCTGAGCCGCGGGGCGGCATACCCCCGCGATCCCCCGGGGCGGTCGGCTCAGCCGCCGATCGCCGACATCGGGCGCGACGGCTGCTCGAAGTCGGGGCGGGAGATGCCGTGCCCGGCTTCCTTGCGCGCCATCTCTCCGATGACGAGGTCGGCGAGCTCCTCGTCGTCGGCCCCGTCCCGGAGCGGGCCGCGCAGGTCGACCTCGCGCCGGGCGAAGAGGCAGTTGCGCAGCTGGCCGTCGGCGGTGAGTCGGACCCGGTCGCAGCTGGAGCAGAAGGGTGCGGACACGGACGCGATGACGCCCACGGTGGCGGGACCACCGTCGACGAGGAACCGCTCGGCCGGTGCGCTCCCCCGCTCGGGAACCGGGGTGAGGGTGAACCGCTCGGACAGACGGTCGAGGATCTCGGCCTGGGTGACCATCTCACTGCGATGCCACGCGTGCTGGGCGTCGAGCGGCATCTGCTCGATGAAGCGCAGCTCGTAGCCTCGGTCGAGACACCACTGGAGCAGGTCGACGACGTCGGCCTCGTTGACGTCGCGCATCGCCACGGCGTTGACCTTGACCGGGGTCAGACCGGCGTCCGCGGCCGCCTTGAGGCCCGCCACGACGTCGTCGAAGCGGTCGCGACGAGTGAGCCGCTCGAAGTGGGCCCGGTCCACGGTGTCGAGGCTGACGTTGACCCGGTCCAGGCCCGCCTCCGCCAGCGGCCGGGCCAGGCGGTCGAGACCGACACCGTTCGTCGTCATCGCGATCCGCGGCCGGGGTTCGAGCCCGGCGATGCCCCCGACGATCTCGACGAGGCTCCGGCGCAGCATCGGCTCACCCCCGGTGAGCCGGACCTGGGTGATCCCCAGCCCCACCATGACGCGCACGAGCCGGAGCAGCTCCCCGTCGGTGAGCATGTCCGGGCGTGGGGTCCAGTCCAGCCCCTCGGCGGGCATGCAGTACGTGCAGCGCAGGTTGCACCGGTCGGTCACCGAGACGCGAAGGTCCCGCCCGATCCGGCCGAAGCGGTCGAGAAGGCGGGGCTGGGGTGCCTGGGTCATAGGAGACCAATCTACGACGGCTAGGGTGTGCGCGTGGTGCGGCGGGTCCTGACGAGGCGATGGATGGGCGCCCTCCTCGCCGCTACGGTCTATGCGATCGTCGCCTACCACCTCGGCACGTGGCAGTGGGGACGCTATGAGGACAAGGCCGGTCGCAACGCCCGGCTCGACGCCCACTACGCCGCCGACCCCGTCCCGTTGACCGGGCTGCTCACCTCCTCGACGCTGCCGCTGGACCGGGAGTGGACCCATGTGCGCGCCACCGGCCACTACCTCGGCAGCCAGCTCTACGTCCGCAACCGGCCCAACAACGGGACGTACGGCTACGAGATCGTCGCCCCCTTCGCGGTCGACGGCGACGGGACCGTCCTCGTCGACCGGGGCTGGGTCCAGAACGGCCGCACGGCGAGCGACCTGCCCTCGATCCCTCCGACGCCCGACGGGCCGGTGACGCTCACCGGGTGGCTCAAGCAGGGCGAGGTGTCCCTGCACCACGACATGCCGCAGGGCCAGCTGGCGAGCATCAACCTCGACGAGGCGTCGACGGCGCTGGGGACCGACCTGCTCGGTGGGTACGTCATCCTCGACACCGAGACGGCATCGGACGGGTCCACTCCCCCACGACCGGAACCCCTCGCGCCACCGGACCGCAGCCTCGGACCGCACCAGGCCTACTCGATCCAGTGGTGGGGCTCGATGCCGGTCGGCTTCGTCCTCATCTTCTTCGGGATCCGCCGCGAGCTGCGCGACGAGGACCCGGACCGGCCCGCCAAGGCCAAGAGACCCAGCATCTGGGAGGAGGAGGACCTCGACTGACTCCCCTGCCACCGTCCCGGGCTAGATCGGCAGCTGGGAGTCCTCGGCCTGCTCGGCGAACTGGGTGCGGTAGAGCTCGGCGTAGAGGCCGCCGGCCGCCACGAGCTCGGCGTGCCGGCCGCGCTCGACGATCGTCCCCTCGTCGACGACGAGGATGAGGTCCGCGTGCCGGACCGTCGAGAGCCGGTGGGCGATGACGAGAGCGGTCCGGTCCTTCAGTGCCTCGTCGAGGGCGCGTTGGACGGCCACCTCCGACTCGCTGTCCAGGTGGGCGGTGGCCTCGTCGAGGACGACGAGGCCCGGGCTCTTGAGCAACAGCCGGGCGATGGCCAGTCGCTGCTTCTCGCCGCCGGAGAGGCGGTGGCCCCGGTCGCCGACGACCGTGTCCAGGCCGGCGGGTAGCGAGCTGACGAGGGGCCAGACCTGCGCGGCTCGCAGGGCGGCCTCGAGCTGGGCGTCGGTGGCCTCCGGGGCGGCATACCGGAGGTTGGTCCGGATGGTGTCGTGGAAGAGGTGCGCCTCCTGGGTGACGACCCCGACCGTCGCGTGGATCGACTCGATGGTCGCCTCGCGCAGATCGGTCCCGTTGATCCGCACGGTCCCGGTATCCGGGTCGTAGAGCCGGGCGACGAGTGAGGTGATCGTCGTCTTGCCGGCGCCGCTCGGACCGACGAGGGCGACGAGCCGGCCCGGCTCGACCGAGAACGTCACGTCGTGCAGCACGGTCCCGCTGCTGCGCCGGTCACCGACCGTGATGCCCTCGAGCGAGGTGAGCGACACCGCGTCGGCCGAGGGATAGGTGAAGTCCACACCCTCGACATCGACGCGGACCGGGCCGCTGCGCAGCGGCCGTGCGGTCGGGGCCTCACCGACGAGCGGCTCGAGGTCGAGGATCTCGAAGACGCGCTCGAAGGAGACCAGGGCCGTCATCACGTCGACCCGGACGTTGGAGATCGCCGTCAGGGGTCCGTAGAGACGGGCCAGCAGGGCGGTGAGCGCGAGCAGCGATCCCACTGTGAGGGAGCCCCCGACGGCCATCACGCCGCCGAAGCCGTAGACCATGGCCGTCGCGAGCGACGCCACGAGAGTGAGCGCGACGAGGAAGACCGAACGGTTGATGGAGATCCGCACCCCGATGTCGCGGACCTTGCCGGCCCGCTCGGCGTACTCGACGTCCTCGGTCTGCGGGCGGCCGAACAGCTTGACGAGGAGCGCCCCGGCCACGTTGAACCGCTCGGTCATCCGGGTGCCCATGTCGGCGTTGAGCGACATCTGCTGGTAGGACAGCGCCGAGAGCCGCTTGCCCATCATCCGGGCCGGGATGAGGAAGAACGGGACGAGGACGAGGGCCCCGAGGGTGAGCTGCCAGGACAGCGTGGCCATCGCGCCGACGATGAGGACGAGCGAGATCGCGTTGCTGACGACGCTCGACAGCACCGACGTGAAGGCCTGCTGGGCCCCGATGACGTCGCTGTTGAGCCGGGTGACGAGGGCGCCGGTCTGGGCGCGGGTGAAGAAGGCGATGGGCTGGCGCAGGACGTGCGAGAACACCTCGGTCCGCAGGTTGTAGATCAGGCCCTCGCCGATCCGGGAGGAGTACCACCGCTGCAGGAGGGTCGTCCCCGCTCCGAGCACCGCCAGGGCCGCGACGACGAGGGAGAACCGGACGACGACCCCGGAGGCCTTCGGGATGACGCCACGGTCGACGATCTCCTTCAGGAGCAGCGGCGTGGCGACGGTCAGGACGGCGTCGATGACGACGAGGACGAGGAAGACGGCGATCCGGGCGCGGTAGGGCGCGGCATACGTCAGGACCCGCTTGGTGGTGCCCGGCGAGAGCTCGTGGTCGGCGACGCTCGAGTCCTTCGTCAGGGTGCGCATCATGCCCCAGCCATGCATGCTCATCGGCGTCCCTCCGTCCGTGCTCGTCCGGCCGGGTCAGTCAACCATGGCGCGGCGACGGGGATTCCCGCCGACCACGCCCCGGCCGCGGGCGCGACCCTCGCGGGTGATGCATCACATGATGGACCGCCCTGGTCCCGTCGCGCCGCCGCCCGCGAGGATGGGCCCGTCGCGCCGCCGTGGGGCGGCCAGCCGTCGAAGGGGTATGCCGTGGCACCGGTGAACCAACACAAGATCACGCTCGACGAGAGCGAGATGCCGACCCGCTGGTACAACATCCTCCACGACCTGCCGACGCCTCCCCCGCCGCCGCTCCACCCGGCGACCCGGCAGCCGGTCGGGCCGGAGGACCTCACCGCGATCTTCCCGATGGACCTCATCCTCCAGGAGGTCACGACCGAGCAGTACATCGACATCCCCGACGAGGTGCTCGACGTCTACCGGCTGTGGCGGCCCTCACCGCTGTTCCGGGCCCACCGCCTCGAGAAGGCGCTCGGGACCCCGGCACGGATCTACTACAAGTACGAGGGCGTCTCTCCGGCGGGGTCGCACAAGCCGAACACCGCGGTCGCCCAGGCGTACTACAACGCCAAGGCCGGCGTGAAGAAGCTGACGACCGAGACCGGTGCCGGGCAGTGGGGGACCTCGCTCGCCTTCGCCTGCGCCCAGTTCGGGATCGAGTGCGAGGTCTGGCAGGTCCGGGCCTCCTACGACGGCAAGCCCTACCGGAAGATGATGATCGAGACCTTCGGGGGCACGGTCCACCCCAGCCCGTCCGACCTCACCGAGTCCGGCCGCGCGGTCCTCGCCGAGCACCCCGACTCCCCCGGCTCGCTCGGCATCGCGATCAGCGAGGCGGTCGAGGCCGCCGCCGGCGACCCGGAGGCCAACTACGCCCTGGGGAGCGTCCTCAACCACGTCCTGCTGCACCAGTCGATCATCGGCGAGGAGACCCTCCTGCAGCTGGCGAAGGCGGGCGAGAGCGTCGACGTCGTCATCGGCTGCGCGGGCGGCGGCTCGAACTTCGGCGGCCTCATCACGCCGTTCCTCCGCGAGAAGCTGGCCGCCGGAGCCGGCCCGGTGCTGCGAGCGGCGGAGCCGGCCTCGTGCCCGTCGCTGACCCAGGGCACGTACGCCTACGACTTCGGCGACGTGGCCGGGCTGACGCCGATGATGAAGATGCACACCCTCGGACACGACTTCATCCCCGACCCGATCCACGCGGGCGGCCTGCGCTACCACGGGATGAGCCCGCTCATCTCGCATCTGTACGAGGAGAAGCTCATCGAGGCGACCGCCGTCCGCCAGAACGACACCTTCGCCGCCGGGGTCCTCTTCGCCCGCACCGAGGGCATCGTCCCGGCGCCGGAGACGACCCACGCGCTGGCCGCGATGGTCGACGAGGCGCGTCGGTGCACCGAGTCGGGTGCGGAGCGGGTCATCGTCGTCGGGCTGTCCGGGCACGGTCACCTCGACCTCACGGCGTACGACGCGTACCTGCGCGGCGACCTCAGCGACCACGAGTGGGCCGACACCGAGCTGCAGGAGTCCGTCGCGGCGGCCCTGGCCCGGCTGCCGATGGCCGGCGTCTGAGGCATCCGGGCCCGGGTCAGCCCGCGGCATTCGAGGTATTCCGGGGCCCCTGGTGGGTCGTCGAGTACCTCGAATGCCGGTTTGCGCGCCGGGTGGAGGTATTCCGGGGCCCCTGGTGGGTCGTCGAATACCTCGAATGCGGGTTTGTGGGGGACGCTCCTATCGTTCGTCAAGCCGGTGAGGGGCCGTGTTCGAGGAGTCGGAAGAGGTCTCGGGCGATGGAGCGCTTGAGGCAGCGGCGGATCTCGCGTGGGGTCTTGCCGTCGGCGGTTCGCTTCAGGGTGTGGGCCTTGGTCGGTGCGTGGTAGCGCTGCCGGGAGAGCGCGATGGTGGCCAGGGCGCGGTTGAGCTGGCGGTCACCGTGGCGGCTGAGCCGGTAGCGGGTGGTGACCTGTCCGCTGTTGGCGGGGATGGGCGCGGCGCCGGCGAGCATCGCGAACGCGGCCTCGGAGTGGACCGGTCCGGGGTGGGACCAGGCGCACAGGATGGTGGCGGCGGTGATCGGTCCGACGCCGGGCTGGTCGAGCAGGTCCGGGCGCCAGGAGCGGACCAGGGCCAGGATCTGCTTCTCCAGGTCGGCGGCGTCGGCGCCCAGTGACTGGGCGCGGCGGGCCAGGGTGCGCAGCGTGGTCGCGGTGGTGGCCGACTCGGTGTCCCAGCCGGGCTGGACCCGCAACCGGGCGGCGGTCTTGACCATCTCGGGCATCCGCATGCCGCGCAGCTTGGCGCGGATCTGTTCGGGGGCGGCGATGACCAGGGAGAACAGCTGCCGCTGAGCGGTCGTGGCGGCGTCGACCGCGGAGCCGCGGGCGGCCAGCAGCACCGACAGGGCCTGTCGGTCACCACCGGCCCGGGGGGTGCCCAGCAGCGGACGGCCCAGCGCCTCGTGGGCAGCACGGACCGCGTCCAACGGGTCTGACCTCGCCCCGTGCCGCCGCTTCGCGCGTTCGGGACGATCCAGCTCGTGGACCACCTCATCACCGCGGGCGAGGTGGCGGGCCAGGCCGGCGCCGTGACCGCCGGTGCCCTCGACCGCCCACACCCGCAATGCGGAGTGGGTGTCGGCAAGGTCGACCAGCTCCCGGTAGCCCTGCGGGGGTGGTCGGCACGGTCAGCTCATCGAGGACGGCGCCGGTGCGGGCATCGACCACCGCGGCGGTGTGGGTCTCGACATGGGTGTCGACGCCGATGACGACATCGACGATCTCGGACAGACTGGGCATTGCGTTGCTCCACAGCTCGGAGCGGACGAAGGGTCCGGTCCGGGAGGAGCCACGGCAGGACTGTGATGAGACACGGCGGGCGCGGCTACGCCCGCCGGTCAAGCTCCTGATCAGGCCAGTCACGCTCCGACCGGGCCGGGGCCGACCACCCCGAGCGGACACGTCCCGCAACAGGCACCACGGCCAGTCAGGCGAAGGGTCACACCCGTGGCGGTCGACCACAACCCAGCACCATCAGGCTGCGCTGTCGATCCTCACAGTCAGGCGAGGGAGACAAGGTCGCGGTAGTCGAGCCCCCAGAGGTCCTCGATGCCGTCGGGTAGCAGGAGGATCCGCTCCGGCTCGAGCGCGTCGACGGCCCCCTCGTCGTGGGTGACGAGGACGACGGCGCCCTTGAAGGTGCGCAGTGCCCCGAGGATCTCCTCGCGAGAGGCCGGGTCGAGGTTGTTCGTCGGCTCGTCGAGCAGAAGCACATTGGCCGCGGAGACGACGAGCAGGGCGAGGGACAGGCGGGTCTTCTCGCCACCGGAGAGGACCCCGGCCGGCTTGTCGACGTCATCGCCGGAGAAGAGGAAGCTGCCCAGCACCTTCCGGACCTCGGTCTCCGCCAGGTCGGGGGCGGCCGTCTTCATGTTCTCCAGGACCGTGCGACCCACGTCGAGGTTCTCGTGCTCCTGCGCGTAGTAGCCGAGCTTGAGGCCGTGCCCCGGCTCGACCGCTCCGGTGTCGGGAGCGTCGACGCCGGCGAGGATGCGCAGCAGGGTCGTCTTGCCGGCGCCGTTGAGGCCGAGCACGACGACCCTCGACCCTCGGTCGATGGCGAGGTCGACGTCGGTGAACACCTCGTTGGACCCGTAGGACCGGGACAGGCCCGAGGCCCGCAGCGGCGTCTTGCCGCAGGCGGCCGGGTCGGGGAAGCGCAGCCGGGCCACCTTGTCGTGGGCTCGCTCCCCCTCGGTCGAGGCGAGCAGGCGCTCGGCGCGCCGGGCCATGTTCTGCGCCGCGGTCGCCTTCGTCGCCTTCGCCCGCATCTTGTCGGCCTGCGCGAGGAGGGCGGCGGCCTTCTTCTCGGCGTTGGCCCGTTCGCGGTGGCGCCGTCGCTCGTCGGTCTCGCGCTGCTGGAGGTACCCCTTCCAGCCGAGGTTGTAGGTGTCGAGCTCGCACCGGTTGGCATCGAGGTGGAACACCTTCGTCACGACCGCGTCGAGCAGCTCGACGTCGTGAGAGATGACGATGAGGCCGCCGCGGTAACTCTTGAGGTGGTCGCGCAGCCAGGCCACGGAGTCCGCGTCGAGGTGGTTCGTCGGTTCGTCGAGCAGCAGGGTCTCGGCACCGGAGAAGAGGATCCTGGCGAGCTCGACCCGTCGGCGCTGACCGCCGGAGAGCGTCGACAGCCGCTGGTCGAGGACCCGCTCGGGCAGGCCGAGCGCCCCGGCGATCGAGGCCGCCTCCGACTCGGCGGCATACCCGCCGGCGGCCGTGAACTCCGCGTCGAGCCGGGAGTAGCGCCGCATGGCTCGCTCCTGGCGCTCCCCCGTCTCGATCCCCATCGCCCCCTCGGCGGCTCGCAGGTCGGCGACGATCGTGTCGAGGCCGCGGGCCGAGAGGATCCGGGCCCGGGCACTCACGTGGAGGTCCCCGGTGCGGGGGTCCTGGGGCAGGTAGCCGACCTCGCCGGTGCGCGTCACGCTCCCGCCCGCGGGAAGGGCCACCCCCGCGAGCACCTTGGTCAGGGTGGTCTTCCCGGCGCCGTTCCGGCCCACGAGCCCGATCCGGTCCCCGGCGCCGACCCGGAAGGTCGCCCCGTCGAGGAGCAGGCGGGACCCCGCGCGCAGCTCGATGGACGTCGCGGTGATCACGTCGTTCTCCTCGGTGGTGGTCGGCGGATCTGGGGCGGACACGGGAAGGCGACTCCGTGCGCCGCTGCCGCGACCTCGCGACGGCAGCACGGGAGCCACCCAGCCCTCTAGTCTAGGTGCCGCCGCGCCGGACCCCACCGCCGCCATCGACCGGGCCGAGCCGCCGGGCCCGTCAGCGCAGGTCGGTGACGCTCACCCGGACGGCGCGGCCACGCTCGACCGCTCGGCGGAGGACGGCCAGCGACGGGTCGGGGAGATCGTAGAGCTCTCGGCGCGGCAGGGCGGCCAGATGGGCCAGCCGGGGCTCGGAGAGCACGTCCGCGGCGAGCCGCCGGTCCCCGCCGAGGATGAGGCCGCGAGCGGGGACGCCCGGCCCGAGCAGCCGCAGCACGTGGTCGACGACGGCGCCGACGAGGGCATCGGCCTGGTTGGCGCGCCGGCGGGCGAACCGCTGCTGCGACCAGCCCCCGGCGGCCGTGCGCGACTGGACGTAGCGGCTACCGACCTTGTGGCTGTGCAGCCGCACGCCACGAGCCAGCCCCACGGCATACCCACCGCGGCGCACGAGGACGAGGGCGAGCGGGTCGTGGTCGAACCGTTCCATCGCCTCGACGCGCTGGCCCGGGTCGGGCTCGGGGTTGTTCTCGTGGAACGCCGCGAGCCATCGCTCGAGCCGCTCCGGGGCGATCTCGACGAGGCGCGACACGGGTATGCCGTCGGGCTGCCGGGTTCGCGCCGCGGCTCAGATGTTGAAGCCGAGGGCACGGAGCTGCTCGCGACCCTCCATCGTGATCTTGTCCGGGCCCCACGGCGGCATCCACACCCAGTTGATCCGGTGCGAGGTGACCAGGCCCTCGAGGGCGTTGCTGGCTTGGTCCTCGATGACGTCGGTCAACGGACACGCGGCCGAGGTCAGCGTCATGTCGATGACGACGCCGCCGTCCTCGTCGCGGTGCAGCCCGTAGACGAGGCCGAGGTCGACGACGTTGATGCCGAGCTCGGGGTCGACGACGTCGCGCAGGGCCTCCTCGATGTCCACGAGCTCCGCGGACGTGCCACCCTGGCCGTCGGTCGTGGTGGTCTCGGTCATGGCGTTCCTCCGTCGGAGTCGGTAGGGGTCTCGATCCCGGCCTGGTGCAACGCATCGGTGAACGCCATCCATCCCAGGAGGGCGCACTTGACGCGCGCGGGGTACTTGGCGACACCGGCGAAGGCCACGCCGTCGCCGATGACCTCCTCGTCGCCGGTGACGGTGCCCTTGGAGGTGAGCATCGTCCGCATGGCGGCGAAGGTCTGCAGGGCCTCGCTCAGGGGGCGGCCGATGACCTCCTGGGCGAGGACGGAAGTCGACGCGGTGCTGATCGAGCAGCCGGTGGCGTCGTACGAGATGTCCTCGACGACCGGGTCGCTCCCGTGCTCGCCCGCGGTGTCGAGGTGGATCCGGAGGGTGACCTCGTCGCCGCACGTGGGGTTGACGTGGTGCACCTCGGCCTCGAACGGCTCGCGCAGCCCCGCCTTCACCGGGCGCTTGCTGTGCTCGAGGATGAGCTCCTGGTACAGGTCCATCAGGCGCTCGCCTTCGCGTCGATGCCGAAGACCGCCGGGACCGCGTCGAGCGCGGTGAAGAAGGCGTCGATCTCCCCCGGGGTCGTGTATGCCGCGACGCTGGCACGCGTCGACGACGTGGCCGCGAAGCGGCGGTGCAGCGGCCAGGCGCAGTGGTGACCCACGCGGACGGCGACGCCGGCGTCATCGAGGACCTGTCCGACGTCGTGGGCATGGATCTGCGGCGAGGTGAAGCTGACTGCCCCCCCGCGGTCCTTGGTGTCGGTCGGACCGATGACCCGGGTCCACGGCCGCTGGGCCAGCCCGTCGAGCAGGCGGCGGGTCAGCATCTCCTCGTGGGCGTGGACCCGCTCCATCCCGAGGTGGTTGAGGTAGTCGACCGCCGCCGCGAGACCGACGGCCTGGGCCGCCATCGGGACGCCCGCCTCGAACCGCTGCGGCGGGGCGGCATACGTGCTGCCTTCCATCCGTACGGTCTCGATCATCGATCCCCCGGTGAGGAACGGCGGCATGGCCTCGAGCAGGTCGTGGCGACCCCACAGGACGCCGATGCCGAGCGGGCCGAGCATCTTGTGGCCGGAGAACGCCGCCAGGTCGACGCCGAGCTCGGCGACGTCGACGGGCAGGTGCGGTACCGACTGGCAGGCGTCGAGGACGACGAGCGCCCCGACGGCCCGGGCTGCCTCGACGAGCGGCGCCACCGGGTTGACGGTGCCGAGCACGTTGGACGCCTGGGTGAACGCCACGACCTTCGTCCGCTCGGTGACGACCCGGGGGATGTCGTCGAGGTCCAGACGACCCTCGTCGGTCACGCCCACCCAGCGCAGCGTCGCCCCCGTCCGCCGGCACAGCTCCTGCCAGGGGATGAGGTTGGCGTGGTGCTCCATCTCGGTGACGAGCACCTCGTCGCCCTCGCGCAGGACGAGACGCGGATCCGGCTTCGCCGTGAAGGCGGCGTTGGAGAAGGCGTACGCCGCGAGGTTGAGCGACTCGGTCGCGTTCTTGGTGAAGACGACCTCCCGGGCCGATGCCCCGATGAACCCGGCGATCGTCTCACGGGCCGCCTCATAGGCGTCGGTGGCCTCCTCGGAGAGCTGGTGCGCTCCACGATGCACCGCGGAGTTCATCCGGGTGTAGAAGTCCCGCTCGGCGTCGAGGACACGGTGCGGCTTCTGGGACGTCGCGGCCGAGTCGAGGTAGACCAGCGGCTTGCCGTCGCGAACCGTCCGCGCGAGGACGGGGAACTCGGCGCGGATGGCGTCGAGCTCTGCCTCGGTGAAGGGGGTGGCGCTCATGTCGACCTGGTTTCTCACTCGTGTGGTGTGGGATGTGGGGCGGTGCCCCGATCCGGTGGTGGTGTCGGACGGACTCGGTCCGGCCCGACCGTCAGGCCGGGGCGAGGAACCGGTCGTAGCCCTCCTCCTCGAGCCGCTCGGCGAGCTCGGGGCCACCCTCCTCGGCGACCCGGCCGTCGACGAAGACGTGGACGAAGTCCGGACGGATGTAGCGCAGGATCCGGGTGTAGTGGGTGATGAGCAGGACACCGCACCCGGTCGAGTCCTTGGCGCGGTTGACGCCCTCGGAGACGACGCGCAGGGCGTCGACGTCGAGGCCGGAGTCGGTCTCGTCGAGGACGGCGATCTTCGGCTTGAGCAACTCGAGCTGGAGGATCTCGTGGCGCTTCTTCTCGCCACCCGAGAAGCCCTCGTTGACACCGCGGTCGGCGAAGGCGGGGTCCATCCGGAGCCGGTCCATCACCTCCCGGACGTCCTTGACCCAGGTGCGCAGCTTGGGCGCCTCGCCGTCGAGTGCGGCCTTGGCGGTGCGCAGGAAGTTCGACACGGTCACGCCGGGAACCTCGACGGGGTACTGCATGGCGAGGAAGAGTCCGGCGCGCGCCCGCTCGTCGACGCGCATGGCGAGGACGTCCTCGCCATCGAGCGTGACCGTCCCGCCGGTGACGGTGTACTTGGGGTGGCCGGCGATGGAGTAGGCGAGGGTGGACTTGCCGGAGCCGTTGGGCCCCATGATCGCGTGGGTCTCACCCGAGGAGACGGTGAGGTTGACACCACGGAGGATCTCCTTGGTGCCCTGCTCGGTCTCCACGGTGACGTGAAGGTCCTTGATCGCGAGAGTCGACATCGGTTGGTCAGCCTCAGTTCTGGTCGGTGAGGGAGACGAAGACCTCGTCACCCTCGATCGTGACGGTGTGGACGGCGATGGGGACGGTCGCCGGCGGACCCGAGGGCTCGCCGGTGCGTAGGTCGAAGCGGGAGCCGTGCAGCCAGCACTCGACCTCGCACCCGTCGATCTCCCCCTCGGAGAGGGAGACCTCGGCGTGGGGGCACGTGTCGTCCACGCAGTGGACGACGCCGTCCTCGGTGCGGATGATCGAGACGATCCGGCCGCCGATGTCGGCGGCGGCGGCGCCGACACCGGGGAGCTCGTCGAGGCGGCATACCCGGACGAAGCCGGCCTCGGCCAGGGTGGACTCGCTCATGCCGTGGCCTCCTGCGCGAGCTCGCGGTCGATGGCGTCCATGAGGTGCTCGACGATCTCCTCGACGCCGATCCGGCCCACGACGGAGGCGAAGAACCCGCGCACGACGAGGCGGCGGGCGACGTCCTGGGGGACGCCACGGGCCATGAGGTAGAACAGCTGCTCGTCGTCGAATCGACCGGTCGCCGACGCGTGCCCCGCCCCCTCGATCTCGCCGGTCTCGATCTCGAGGTTGGGGACCGAGTCAGCCCGAGCCCCGTCGGTGAGGAGCAGGTTGCGGTTGAGCTCGTAGGTGTTCGTGCCCTCGGCGCCGGCCCGGATGAGGACGTCACCGACCCAGACCGTCCGGGCCGTCTCACCCTGGAGAGCGCCCTTGTACTCGACGTTGGACCTGCAGTGCGGCGCCTCGTGGTCGACGAACAGCCGGTGCTCGAGGTGCTGCCCCGCGTCGGCGAAGTAGACACCCAGCGCCTCGAACTCGCCGCCCGGACCCGAGTAGCGGGCGTTCGTCCCGAGGCGGACGATGCCGCCGCCCAGGGTCACGGCGATGTGCCGGACCCGGGCGTCGCGGCCGACGACGACGTCGTGCTCGGCGAGGTGGTGGGCATCGTCGGCCCACTCCTGCACGGTGACGACGGTGAGGTCGGCGCCGTCCTCGGCGACGATCGAGACCACCTCGGAGTACTCGGCGGAGCCGGTGTGCTCGACGATGACCAGGCCCTTGGAGAACCGCCCCGCCGTGACGACGAGGTGGCCCCACACCCGGCCGCCCTGGCCGGACAGCCGGACTCGGACGGGCGCCTCGAGCTGGGCGTCGGCGGGCACCGCGAGGTGCCTGGCGTCGGCGTGCTCGACCGCGAGGGCCGCCGGGCGGTCGCCGGGGGGCATGATGCCCAGCTCGCGGGCCTGCTCCGTCGTGATCTCGCTCAGCGCGACCCCGTCGGGCAGCGTGGAGTCCCAGTCCAGCTCGCCCTCGGACGCCTCGTCGGCGAGGAGCCGGCCGAGCCGGTCGACCGGGGTGAAGCGCCACTCCTCCTCGCGGCCGCCCGGCACGGGGAAGTCGGCCACCGCGAAGGAGGTCGGGCGGGCTCCGCGCGACTTGTCCGGTACGTACGCCGCCCCCCCGTCGGTGTGGGCCTTGGGGCGAAGCAGCGACCCGGCGGGAGCGTCCTTCTTCTCTGCCAGCAGGCTCATCAGCCCACGGCTCCTTCCATCTGCAGCTCGATGAGGCGGTTCAGCTCGAGGGCGTACTCCATGGGCAGCTCGCGCGCGATGGGCTCGACGAACCCGCGCACGATCATCGCCATGGCCTCCTCCTCGGACATGCCCCGAGACATGAGGTAGAACAGCTGGTCGTCGCTGACCTTCGAGACGGTGGCCTCGTGCCCCATCTGGACGTCGTCCTCGCGGATGTCGACGTAGGGGTAGGTGTCGGACCGGCTGATCTGGTCCACGAGCAGGGCGTCGCAGACGACGTTGCTCTTCGAGCCTGCGGCGCCCTCCATGATCTGGACGAGCCCACGGTAGGAGGTTCGTCCGCCGCCACGGGCGACCGACTTGGAGACGATCGAGCTCGAGGTGTGCGGGGCGGCGTGGACCATCTTCGCCCCGGCGTCCTGGTGCTGGCCCTCGCCGGCGAAGGCGATCGAGAGCGTCTCGCCCTTGGCGTGCTCGCCGAGGAGGAAGATGGCCGGGTACTTCATCGTCACCTTGGAGCCGATGTTGCCGTCCACCCACTCCATCGTCGCGCCCTCGGCGGCGGTCGCCCGCTTCGTCACGAGGTTGTAGACGTTGTTCGACCAGTTCTGGATCGTCGTGTAGCGGACCCGCGCGTTCTTCTTGACGACGATCTCGACGACGGCGGAGTGGAGGCTGTCCGACTTGTAGATCGGCGCCGTGCAGCCCTCGACGTAGTGCACATAGGAGCCCTCGTCGGCGATGATGAGCGTCCGTTCGAACTGGCCCATGTTCTCGGTGTTGATCCGGAAGTAGGCCTGGAGCGGGATGTCGACGTGGACGCCGGGCGGGACGTAGATGAACGACCCGCCCGACCAGACGGCCGTGTTGAGCGAGGCGAACTTGTTGTCGCCGACCGGGATGACGCTGGCGAAGTACTCGCGGAACAGGTCCTCGTGCTCGCGCAGGCCGGTGTCGGTGTCGACGAAGATGACGCCCTTCTCCTCCAGGTCCTCGCGGATCTGGTGGTAGACGACCTCCGACTCGTACTGCGCCGCCACGCCCGCGATGAGCCGCTGCTTCTCGGCCTCGGGGATGCCGAGCCTGTCGTACGTGGCCTTGATGTCCTCGGGCAGCTCGTCCCAGGTCGTCGCCTGCTTCTCGGTCGACTTCACGAAGTACTTGATGTTCTGGAAGTCGATCCCGGTGAGGTCGCTGCCCCAGTGCGGCATCGGCTTCTTCTCGAAGAGGCGCAGCGCCTTGAGCCGCAGGTCGACCATCCACCGCGGCTCGTTCTTGCGCGTCGAGATGTCGCGGACGACCTCGTCGTCGAGGCCGCGCCGGGCGGAGGCGCCGGCGACGTCGGAGTCCGCCCAGCCGTATTCGTAGCGCCCCAGGCCCTTCAGACCCGGGTTGAGCTCCTCGATCGTGGCGTTCTCGGGGTTCGCGGTCATCGCGTTGACCTCTCCTCGGTGGGGGTCGGGGTGGCACCCGGAGCGGTTCTCCGAGTGGTGACGCTCGTCGCGGGGACGAAGGTCGTGCAGACGTGGTCGCCGTGGGCCAGCGTGGCCAGCCGCTGGACGTGGACGCCGAGCATCCGGGAGAAGGCCTCGGTCTCGGCATCGCAGAACTGGGGGAACTCCGCCGCCACGTGGCCGACCGGGCAGTGGCCCTGGCAGACCTGGATGCCGGTCAGCGCGGGGCCGGCGCCCGAGACGGGGCGGGTCGAGGCGGCATACCCGGCGGAGTTGAGGACCTCGACGAGCGCCGCGGCCCTGGCCTGGGCGTCGTCATCGGTCTCGGCGAGGGCTGCCTCGAAGCGCTCCTCGATCGCGGCGACCCGGTGCTCCGCGAACGCCGATACCGCCTCGGGTCCGGCCGTGTCCGCGAGGAAGCGCAGGGCCTCGCCCGCGAGGTGGTCGTAGTCGGAGGCCAGGGCCTGGTGGCCGGCCGGGCTGACCACCCAGAACCGGGCCGGGCGGCCGCGACCGCGGCGGCCGGTGCCACCGTCGTGCGGCTCGATGAGCCCGGCGCCCACGAGGTTCTCGAGGTGGCGGCGAATGGCCGTGTCGGTGAGGTCGAGGACCTCGGCCAGGGTCGATGCCGTGAGCGGTCCGCGCTGGCTGACAACGCGCAGCACCCGGTCGCGGGTGCGCGAGTCGAGCAGATGGTCCCGCCGATCGGCGGGCGCGGCGTCATTTAGCACACACCCATGTTAGGTAATTACCCGTCCTGGTTTCCACTCGGGTCCACTGTGTGTCGCCTCCCCGATTCCTGAGTAGACCCTGGGAGCCGCATCGTCGCAGGTCAGCGGGCATGCAGCGGGCCCCGGCGTGCGGTCAGGGCAACAGGCCGCGGGCCCGGGCGAGGGCGGCGGCCTCACCGCGACTGCGCGCCCCGAGCTTGGCCAGGATGTTCGAGACGTGCACGCTCACCGTCTTCGTGCTGATGAACAGGGCCGTGCCGATCTGCCCGTTGGAGCGGCCCTCGGCGATGAGCGCGAGCACCTCCGACTCCCGGGCGGTCAGCGCGGGAGCGCCGTCCGCAGGGCGATCAATCGGGTCCAGCAATCGCAGCCGAGCCAGCAGCGGGCGCGCCCCGAGCCGGCGTGCGGTATCCCGGGCCGCCCGGCCCAGTTCGTCCGCCCGGTCCCGCTGTCCCCCGGCGGCCAGGACCCCGGCAAGCTCGGCCTGGGAGCGGGCCGCCTCGTAGGGGTGAGCGCGGTCGGCGAAGAGGCGAGCCGCCTCCTCCCAAGTCCCGCGCAGGCTCGCCTCGTCGACGTCGAGGCCCGCGCGCCAGCGCAGCCGGAGGTGCTCGGCCTCGGCCCGGGCGGACCAGGCGCGGCCCTCGGTGTCCGGGGCGGGACGGCCCGATCCCGAGGCGAAGATCCCAGCCGCCCGTCCGGCGACCTCCTCGGCCCGGGCGACCAGCCGGCCGAGGCGGTCGGCGGGGAGGCGGGAGACGTGGTCCGCCGTCCGGCCCAGGAGGAGGGCGGCGAGGCGCACCTCGGCGGCCACGTCCGGCATCCCCCACAGCTCCCGGATGAAGCCGACGACCTCATGGTGGACCTCCCAGGCCCGGTCGACGTCACCGGCGTACCCGAGCGCGTCGAGGGTCGCGGAGCCGGACTGGACGACGAGCATGCCGTCCCGGGGCCACAGCCGGCGGATCCGGGGGTACATCTCGACGGCCAGGTCGCTCCCCCGACCGGCGTGGACGTAGGACGCGGCGGAGTCCAGCGCCGCGGCGGCGAACTCCGGCGCGTGCTCCCCCTCGGTGTCGGCCAGTCCCAGGGCGAGGTCCCACTCCCCCAGCTCGTAGGCGACGGTGACCGCCATGGCCCGCGCGTCGGTGGCGTACGGCGCCCAGGGCAGCCCGGCCGCCCGGGCGCGCTCGACGCACGCGCGGTAGGCCGCGAGGGCGGCCCGCAGGTTCTCCTGGCGGTAGTGGACCGACCCGATCGTGTGCATGGCCCGGATCATCGGCAGGTCGGGGACCGACTCGGACCGGGCGACGAGATCGGCGAGGCGGCGCAGCGACTCGGCCGGGTCCCCGTCGTGGACGCTGAGCCTCGCCACGACCGACATCAGCTCGGCGTGGACCCCGCCGCCGAGCGCGGCGGCCGCCTCCATGACGCCATGGACGGCCGTCGCCGCCTCGTCACGCCGCCCGGCGTCGGCGAGGTACTCGGCGCGCCGGACGAGGACCTCCGCCCGTTGGCGCTCCGAGGCGTCCTCGAGGAGCGAGACCGCCTCACTCGTCAGGGCGTCCCGGTCGGTGCGGTCCTCGGTGAGCCGCAGGACGGAGGAGAGGCGCCCGAGCAGCTCGGCGCGCTCCGGGCCACGGTCGAGGCGCCGGTCCAGCCGGTCGCGCAGATGCCCGAGGGCCCGGTTGGTGCGTCCTCCCGCCAGGGCAGCGTCGACCGCGCCGAGGAGGAGGTCCCGGGCCCGGGCGTCCTCGGCCGGGGCCAGGCCCAGCCCCCGCTCGAAGTGGGCGAGCGCCTCGGCCACGCCCCCGACCCGCAGCGCCGTCCGGCCGGCGTCGAGGCAGGCACCGACGGCGACCTCATGCTCCCCGGCCGCAAGCGCGTGCCGCGCCAGGTCGGCCGGGGTGCCGACGGACGGGTCGTCCCGCAGGGCGCGCGAGCACGCCCGATGGATCCGCAGCCGTTGCGAGGGCAGAAGGTCGTCGTAGACCGCCTCCGCCAGGAGGGCGTGCCGGAACATGTAGCCGTCGGCGCCGAGCGGCTCGAGGACGTGGTGCTCCACCGCATGGCGCAGGAGCCGCTCGAGATCGTGGGGCGGGCTACCGACGACCCGCTCGAGCAGCGCCTGGGGCACCCGCCGGCCGACGACGGCGGCGACCCGGACGATCTCCTGGGTCTCCTCGTCGAGCGGCTCGACCCGAGCGAGCAGCAGGCGGGACAGGTCCGCCAGCTCGGTGGTGACGCCCTGCGCGGCCGCGGAGGCGAGCTCCTCGGCGAAGAAGGCGTTACCCTCGGCGCGCTCGACCACCTCGTCGACGCGAGCCTGCGGAAGATCGGCGAGGGCTCGCACGAGATCCGCGACCTCGTGGTCCTCGAGCGGTTCGAGGTCGATGCGGGACAGGCCGGTCAGCCGGGACCACAGGCTGAGCGAGGACCGGAGCGGGTGCCGACGGTGGAGGTCGTCGCTCCGGTACGTCGCGAGGACGGACACCGGGCCGGTGAAGCCCCGGGTGAACAGGAGAGTGAGCAGGTCTCGCGAGGACTCGTCGGCCCAGTGAAGGTCCTCGACGACGACGAGGACCGGCCGGTCCCGGGCCAGCCACTCGAGGGCACCGTGCACGGCCTCGAGAAGCCGGCCACGCTCGTGCTCCCCGCCCGGCCCGGGCGCCGTCGCGTCCTCCGCCCGTCGCGGCAGAAGCCGGACGAGGTGGGGGTGGACCCGGAGCAGCTCCTCGACCATCTCGGTGTCGCTGCCGTCGAGCCTGGCGAACATCTCGACGAAGGGGAGGAAGGGCAGGTCCGCTCCCGCCTCGCCGACGCAGTGGCCGGTGAGGACGAGGGCCCGCTGGGTGGCCCGCACGCCCTCGAGCACCGCGCCGACGAGCGCCGTCTTGCCGATGCCGGCGTCGCCGGCGAGCAGGAGCAGACCGCCGGACGGGTCGGCGTCGGCGAGCCCGAGGGCGCGCCGGGCGCGTCCCAACTCGTCGTCGCGCCCGACGAGAGGCTGGGTGCGGCGGATCGGCATCAGGCCGATCATGACACGCTCAGGCGGCCGGACGAGGGCCCGCGGACCGGCAGCCGAGCACCGCCGCCTCGGGGCGGGCGGCGCGGCCGCGAGGCGCGAGCTGTCCGAGCCGGCCGACGAGGCGACGGACCCGGCGGCGGCCCGTTCCGGGCTCGGACAGGTGGCGCATCGTCCAGAGGGCGCGCTCGCGGCGGTAGGCGACCTCGGCCTGGACGAACAGCGGATCGGCGAAGGGGTTCATGATGGCTCCTCGGGTGGATCTCCGTGTGCCAGACCCACGTTCCGCCCCTGAGGTAGGGCCCCACATCGGGCGACCTCCCGAACCATGGCAGGGCCGGCGCCGCGCCGCTCGCCCTGAGGTACCTCAGCCGCCGTCGATCGCCCGGCCCGCCGCCGGGCCCTCCACGGCATCGTCGTCGGGGTCGTCCTCATCGACGTCGTCACCCTCGTCGGCCACGACGGGGAGGAACACCGACGGCATCGGGGTGCGGGGCGGGGCGACGGCCGCGTCCCCGAGCCAGCGCCGGCGCGCCGGCCGGGTCAGCCAGCCGAGGGGCGCGGTGAGGACGTAGCCGTAGGCGACGACGAGGCCCGTGGTGCCCGGCGCGAGCACGAGACCCGCGATGAGCAGCGCGAGGCCGCCAACGTGGGGCCAGAGGTTGCCCCGGGGACTGAGCAGGTTGCGGAAGCTGCGGAACCGCACCGTCGTCACCATGAGGGCGGCCGGCATGACCCCGATCGCGAGGGGGAGGAAGAGCCACGGTCCGTGGGCGACGGAGTCGAGGGCGAAGACGGTCGCGATAATGACCCCAGCCGCGCCCGGGCTGGGCAGGCCGATGAAGTACCGCTTGTCGGCCGTCGGGTCGACGGTGACGTTGAAGCGGGCGAGCCGGAAGCCGGCGCAGGCGAGCCAGAAGAACGAGCCCGCCCAGGCCAGGACCGGCCACTGCGGCAGCGCCCAGGTGTGGACGAGCACCGCCGGCGCGACACCGAAGGAGATGAGGTCCGCCATCGAGTCGAGCTGGACGCCGAAGGGCGACGCGGCACCGACCATCCGGGCCACCGCACCGTCGGCGATGTCCATGACGATCGAGACGGCGATGAGCGTCGCCGCCCAGGCGAAGTGTCCGCGGACCGCGACGAGGACGGAGGAGAACCCGGCGATCATGTTGAGCGTGGTGAAGACGCTGGGGATCGTCACCCGCACCCGGGTCCTGGCGTCGAGCCGCTCGAACGGCACGACCGGTGCGCCGGTCGGTGAGACGAGCCGGAACCGCCGGAGCCGGTCGCGCACCCGCGGGCGGGAGCCGGGGTCGCTCACGACGGCGCCCCCGGCCACCGGGCGATGATCGTCTCGCCCGCCGTCGTCCGGTCGCCCTCGGCGACGGTGAGGGTGGTCTCCGGCGGGACGAAGACGTCCATCCGCGACCCGAACTTCATCAGGCCGACCCGGTCCCCGGTCTGGAGCTGGTCCCCCGGCGAGACGCGCGTGACGACCCGGCGGGCGAGCACGCCGACGATCTGGCGGAAGACGACGGTGCGCGTCACTCCCTCGACCTCCCGTTCGACGGTGATCTCGCTCCGCTCGTTCTCGGTCGCGCTCGCCGCCCGGTATGCCGCCAGCCACCGGCCCGGCCGGTACGACACGTCGGTCACCCGACCGCCGTAGGGCGTCCGGTTGATGTGGACGTCGAGGACGCTGAGGAAGATGCTGACCTGCCGCCACTCCCCCCGCGGCGCGACGCCGACCTGGGCCGGCCCGGCATACATGACCTTGCCGTCGGCCGGCGCGAGCACGAGGTCTGGGTCGACCACGGTGGTCTCCGGGGTGCGGTCGGGGTCGCGGAAGAAGGCGGCAACGGCCACCGGGAGTGGACTCAGAGCCGCGGTGAGGCGTGCCCGGCGGGTCAGCCCCGCGACGAGGGCAGGCCCTGCGGCGACGGCCACGGCGGGCCAGGCCGCCCGGTCGATCCTCGTCATCCGTTGCTCCCGTCGTCGACGTCCTACCCGCCCGGCCGATCGGCCGCACAGGAGGCAGCCTAGGATGTCGAGCCGTGCCCGCGGTCGACGTCCAGGATCTCCAGCGTCGTTTCGGCACCGTACGCGCCGTCGACGGCGTGTCGTGGAGCGCCGAGCCCGGCACGGTCACGGCCGTCCTCGGACCCAACGGCGCCGGGAAGACGACGACCATCGAGTGCCTCGAAGGCCTGCAACGGCCCGACTCGGGTCGGGCGGAGGTCCTCGGCCGCCCCGCCTGGGGGGCCTCGCCGGAGCACCGCGCCCGGGTCGGCGTCATGCTCCAGGACGGCGGCCTTCCCACGACCGCGAAGCCGGTGCCACTGCTGCGGCACCTCGCCCGCCTGTATGCCGCCCCGGCCGACGTCGACGCGCTCGTCGAGCGCCTCGGGATCGGCGGCTTCGCCGGGACGACGCTTCGGCGGATGTCGGGTGGTCAGCGGCAGCGGGTGGCCCTCGCCGCCGCGCTCGTCGGTCGGCCCGATGTGCTGTTCCTCGACGAGCCGACCGCGGGGCTGGACCCGCACGCCCGGCTCGACGTGTGGGACCTCGTCCGCGAGACGGCGGACGAGGGCGTCTGCGTCGTCATGACGACCCACTCCTTCGAGGAGGCCGAGCGGATCGCCGGGCACCTCGTCATCATGTCGGCCGGGCGGGTCGCCACCGAGGGCCTGACCGCCGACCTCACCGTGGAGCGCAGCCTCGAGGATCTCTACTTCGCCCTGACCGGTCGGGGTGAGCGATGACGACGCCGGATGGCACCGCCCGGGCCGCCGCCGGGTGGGCCCGGGTCCGCGCCCAGGGTGGGTTCGAGACGCTCACGCTGCTGCGCAACGGCGAGCAACTCCTCGTCTCGATCGTGCTGCCGGCGATGGCCCTCCTGGGACTCGCCCTGTCCTCCACGCCGTCCCTGGGCCCGGGCCGGCGGGTCGACGTGGCCACGGCGGGGGTCCTGGCGCTCGCCGTCGTGTCCACCGCGTTCACCGGGCAGGCGATCTCGACGGGGTTCGACCGGCGCTACGGCGTCCTCCGGCTCCTCGGGGTCACCCCGCTCGGCCGGGGCGGCCTCCTGCTGGGCAAGGCGATCGCCGTCGGTGCCGTCCTCGTCGTCCAGGTGCTCGCGCTCGGCATCGTCGCCGGGATCCTCGGCTGGCGCCCCGTCCTGGGCGGGCTGCTCCCCGCCGTCGTCAGCCTCGTCCTCGGCGCCGGGACCTTCGTCGCGCTCGCCCTGCTCATGGCGGGGTCGCTCCGGGCCGAGGCGACCCTCGCGCTCGCCAACCTCGTCTGGGTGGTCCTCCTCGGGCTCGGGCTGCTCCTGCCGACGCAGCGGCTCCCCCACGTCCTCGGTCCCATCGCCCGGGCGCTGCCCTCCGGCGCGCTCGGCGACGCGATGCGCACGGCGCTCGTCTCGGGTGGCTGGCCCTGGGCGCAGTGGGGGGTCCTCCTCGCGTGGGGCGTCGTCGCCGGGATCGTCACCTCGCGGTTGTTCCGCTGGTCCCCCTGAGCCGGTTCGTGGGACGTCCTCGCCCTGGCCGTACCCTCGGTACGTGACGACGACCGGCACCCCGCCTCACGACACGGCTCCGCGCGAGCCAGCGACCCCGGCTCCCGGGGGCGGGGGCCGCCTCGCCCGGTGGGCCGGCCCCCTGCGGGGTCACCTGCGCCGGTGGTATGCCGCAATCCTGCTCGTCAATCTCGTCGCCGAGGTGGGCATCATCGTCACCGGCGGCCTGGTTCGGGTGACCGGCAGCGGCCTCGGCTGCCCCAGCTGGCCCCAGTGCACGCCGGGCCACTTCACGCCGGTGGCCCATCAGGCGCAGGGCTACCACAAGTACATCGAGTTCGGGAACCGGACGTTGACCGGAATCCTCGTCGTCGCGGCGGTGATGGCCTTCCTCGCCGTCATGACCGTGGCCCGGCGTCGGGCGCTGGTCGTCGCAGCGTCGCTCGTCCTGGCCGGGGTGCCGATCCAGGCGATCATCGGCGGGATCAGCGTGCTCACCAGCCTCGCTCCGATCACCATCTCGCTGCACTTCCTCACCTCGGCCGCCATGGTGGCCGCTTCGGCATACCTCTACCTCGCCCGGGACGAGGCCGGCGGCCCGGCCCACCCGGTCGGCCCCCCGCTCCTGCGCCGGGTCGGCGTCCTCACCTCGGTCATGGCGGTCCTCGTCCTCACCCTCGGCACGGTCGTGACCGGCTCCGGCCCGCACTCCGGGGACGCCGACGCCCCGTCCCGGTACGGCCTGGACCCGCGCAGCGTCTCGTGGCTCCATGCCGACGCCGTCATGCTCTTCGCCGGGCTGGCCGTCGCGATGTGGCTCGGGGTCCGGCTCGCCGACACGACCCCTCGGGCGCGGCGGGCCTGGACCGGTGTCATCCACGTCATCGTGCTGCAGGCCGTCGTCGGCTATGTCCAGTACTTCACCGGCCTGCCCACGTGGCTCGTCGTCGTCCACATGCTGCTCGCGGCGCTGCTCGTCGTCGCGCTCACGCGGGCCATGATGACCCTGCGTCATCGCGGACCCGAGCCCACTCGGGGCGCCTGAGCCCCACGCCTCCGGCGCTGTCGCCGGACGGGTTGGCCTCCGCCGCGTCGACGGACAGGTTGGCCTACCCCCCTTCGACGGACAGGTTGCTGCCGGACGGGGGTGCTGCACCACCCCCGTTCTGCAGGAAGCTCTGCTAGCAGAGGTTCGTGCAGGGCAGCAGGGGGTTTTGGGGCGGCGGTCAGCGCAGGGCGAGATGGAGGATCGGGTCCAGGGCGACGGCGAGGAAGAGCACCGTCACGTAGCTGATCGAGAGGTGGAACAGCCGCATCGGCTTGAGGGTGCGCTGGTCCGCCCCGGACCTGGCGGCCCGGACGAGCCGGTGCGCCTCGGCGAGGAAGAACCCACCACTGACCACGGCGACGACGAGGTAGAGCCACCCCATCGCGGCCACCGGCACGAGGACGAGCGAGGTCGCCACCATCACCCACGCGTAGCCGACGATCTGGCGGCCCACCGCCAGGGCCGAGCGCTCGACGGGCAGCATCGGCACGTGCGCGTTCGCGTAATCGTCCTTGAACGCCATCGACAGCGGCCAGTAGTGCGGCGGCGTCCAGAAGAAGATGACGAGGAAGAGGACGACGGCCGGCCACTCGATCCGGCCGGTGACGGCCGCCCAGCCGATGAGGGTCGGCATGCACCCGGCGGCACCACCCCAGACGATGTTCTGGGAGGTCCGCCGCTTGAGCAGCATCGTGTAGCCGACGGCATACAGAACGATGGCGACGAGGGACAGCAGGGCCGAGACGAGGTTGACCAGGGCCGCGAACCACGCCGTCGAGACGACGACGAGGACCGACGCGAAGACGACGCCGGCGCGTGGGCTGATCTCCCCGGTCACCATCGGCCGGTTGCGGGTACGCGCCATGTGCGCGTCGATGTCCCGGTCGTAGACCGAGTTGAAGGCGTTGGCCGCCCCCGCGCTCAGCGTCCCGCCGACGAGCGTCGCGACGACGAGCCACAGCGACGGCACCCCCCGCTCGGCGAGAAACATGACCGGGATCGTCGTGACGAGGAGGAGTTCGATGATTCGGGGCTTCGTCAGCGCCACGTAGTTCACGAGGGTGCGGCGCCAGCCCGCCGGAGACGCAGCAGCCAGGGCGGGCGTCGAGTGCGTGTGG
Organism: uncultured Actinomycetota bacterium; assembly: GCA_963728395.1. GTDB lineage: Bacteria > Actinomycetota > Actinomycetes > Actinomycetales > Dermatophilaceae > CAVSJJ01. Next base: position 335,357 of record CAVSJJ010000003.1, on the reverse strand, counting down.
GCCACGTGTTCCCTTCGCGGGCTCGGGTATGGGATGGGTGGCGGCGGCCAGCGGATCGGCCGGATGAGGGAGTCTACCGGCCTCGCGTGAGAGGTCGCCGTGACGAGACCGACGCACGGGAGGGTATGCCGCGCCTCGCTCGACCCGTCGGTGGCCGTGCCGCCCGGTCCGGTCGTTCCGACTAGGGTAAGAGTCGGCTCCGCGACCGCCGACGCGGGCTCCGCGGAGTCACGACGTTCCCGCCGTATCCCCACACCAGGAAGGCCCGCGGTGAGCACCACCACCTCGAAGAAGCCCACCCGCCGCCCCGCTGCCACGGCGGGGCGATCGTCAGCGATCTCCCGGCCGCTCGCCACGAAGGCGAAGTGGACCGACCTCGACGTCCGGGCGGTCGACACCGTTCGGGTTCTCGCCGCCGACGCGGTGCAGAAGGTGGGCAACGGCCACCCGGGCACCGCGATGAGCCTCGCCCCCGCGGCATACCTGCTCTACCAGCAGGTGATGACCCACGACCCGGGCGACCCGACCTGGCTCGGGCGGGACCGTTTCGTCCTCTCGTGCGGCCACTCCAGCCTCACCCAGTACATCCAGCTCTACCTCTCCGGCTACGGCCTCGAGCTGGAGGACCTGAAGTCGCTGCGCACCTGGGGCTCGCGGACCCCGGGCCACCCGGAGGTCCACCACACCGCAGGGGTGGAGATCACGACGGGCCCGCTCGGCTCCGGCCTCGCCTCCGCCGTCGGCATGGCCATGGCCCAGCGCCGCAAGCGCGGCCTCTTCGACCCCGACGCCAAGCCCGGCACGAGCCCCTTCGACCACCATGTCTGGGTCTTCGCCTCCGACGGCGACCTCATGGAAGGGGTCAGTTCCGAGGCCTGCTCGCTCGCCGGGCACCAGGAGCTGGGCAACCTCACCGTCGTCTACGACGCCAACCAGATCTCCATCGAGGACGACACGAACATCTCCTTCTCCGAGGACGTGGCCGCGCGCTACGAGGCCTACGGCTGGGAGGTCTTCGACGTCGACTGGCGCAAGTCGAGCGACCCGGCCGGCACCTCCGACTACGTCGAGGACGTCGACGCCCTCCTCGCCGCCCTCCAGAAGAGCCGCACGTCCCGCACCCGGCCCACCCTCATCCGGCTGCACACCGTCATCGCCTGGCCCGCGCCGGACGCCCGCGGCACCGGCAAGTCCCACGGCTCGGCCCTCGGGCCGGACGAGGTCGCGGCGACGAAGGAGCTCCTCGGCTTCAACCCGAAGAAGACCTTCGAGGTCGACCGCGCCGTCCTCTCCCACGCCCGCGAGGTGAAGAAGCGGGGCAAGGCCGCCCACAAGGCCTGGGACAAGACGTATGCCGCCTGGCGCAAGGCCAACCCGGAGCGCGCCGAGCTGCTCGACCGCCTCGTCGCCGGCGAGCTGCCCGACGGGCTGGCCGCCGCGCTCCCGACGTTCCCCGCCGACGAGAAGGGCATGGCGACCCGGGCGGCCTCCGGCAAGGTCCTCACCGCCCTCGCCGACGTCATGCCCGAGCTGTGGGGCGGGTCGGCGGACCTCGCGGAGTCGAACAACACCACGATGGGCGGCCAGCCCTCGTTCATCCCGGCGGGCAAGCAGACCGACGAGTGGTCGGGCGGACCATACGGCCGCACCCTGCACTTCGGCATCCGCGAACATGCGATGGGGATGATCCTCAACGGCATCGCCCTCGACGGTCTGACCCGGCCCTACGGCGGGACCTTCCTCGTCTTCTCCGACTACATGCGCCCGGCGGTCCGGCTCGCCTGCATCCAGAACGCGCCGGTGACCTACGTCTGGACGCACGACTCGATCGGCCTCGGCGAGGACGGGCCGACCCACCAGCCGGTCGAGCACCTCGCGGCGCTGCGGGCCATCCCGGGCCTCGACGTCGTCCGTCCCGCCGACGCGAACGAGACCTCGGCGGCCTGGGGCGCGGTGCTGAGGAACCGGCGTCCGGCCGCGCTGGCCCTCAGCCGACAGAACCTGCCGACGATCGACCGCTCGACGTACGCGTCGACCGCCGGCGTCGCCAAGGGCGGCTACGTCCTCGTCGACGGCGGCGCGAGCGGCAAGGAGAGCCCCGACGTCATCCTCGTCGCGACCGGCTCGGAGGTGTCCATCGCCCTCGACGCCCGCGAGCGGCTGGAGAAGAGCGGGGTCAGGACGCGGGTCGTCTCCATGCCCTGCCGGGAGTGGTTCGAGGCCCAGACCAAGGCGTACCGCGAGAAGGTCCTCCCCTCGGCGGTCCGGGCGCGGGTCAGCGTCGAGGCCGGCGTCGCCCAGGGGTGGCGCGAGGTCGTCGGCGACGCGGGCCGCTGCGTGAGCCTGGAGCACTTCGGTGCCTCGGCAGCCGGCGCGACCCTCTTCACGGAGTTCGGCTTCACCCCCGAGGCGGTCGTCAAGGCCGCCCGGGAGTCCATCAAGGCTGTCCCCGAGACCGGGAAGTGAGAACGCATGACTGACAACGCCACCCTCAAGGCCCTCGCGGCGGAGGGGGTCGCCATCTGGCTCGACGACCTCAGCCGCGACCGGATCCGCACCGGCAACCTCCAGTCGCTCATCGACGACAAGGGGGTCGTCGGGGTCACGACGAACCCGTCGATCTTCCAGGCGGCGATGTCGAAGGGCAACGCCTACGACGAGCAGCTGCGTGAGCTCGCGCAGGCCGGGACGACGCTCGAGGACGCCGTCTTCGCCATGACGACCGATGATGTTCGCGATGCCTGCGACATCATGCGCCCGGTCCACGACGCCACCAACGGCGTGGACGGGCGGGTGTCGATCGAGGTCGACCCGCGGCTCGCCCACGACACCGACCCGACGATCCAGCAGGCCGTCGCCCTCGCGACGACCGTCGACCGTCCGAACGTCTTCATCAAGATCCCGGCGACCCTCGAGGGGCTCGCGGCCATCACGGCCGTCCTCGCCCAGGGGATCAGCGTCAACGTCACGCTGATCTTCTCCCTCGACCGCTACCGCGCGGTCATGGGCGCCTTCCTCGCGGGGCTCGAGCAGGCGAAGGCCGCCGGCAAGGACCTGTCGACGATCCACTCCGTCGCCTCGTTCTTCGTCAGCCGGGTCGACTCCGAGGTCGACAAGCGGCTCGACGCGATCGACGACCCCACGGCCGCCGAGCTGCGCGGCAAGGCGGGCATCGCCAACGCCCGACTCGCCTACCAGGCCTACGAGGAGGTCTTCTCGACGCCGCGCTGGCAGACGCTCGCCGAGGCCGGTGCCCGGCCACAGCGGCCGCTGTGGGCCTCGACGGGGGTAAAGGACCCGGCCTACCCGGACACCCTCTACGTCACCGAGCTCGTCGCCCCGGGCACCGTCAACACGATGCCGGAGAAGACCCTCGACGCCACCGCGGACCACGGCGAGATCCGTGGTGACACGGTGACCGGCGGATATGCCGAGGCGGCCGCCATTCTCGACGCCCTCGACGCGCTGGGGATCTCCTACCAGGAGGTCGTGGAGCTCCTCGAGAAGGAGGGCGTCGAGAAGTTCGAGAAGTCCTGGTCGGAGCTGCTCGACGGCGTCGCCGCGGAGCTGGACAAGGTCACGACGTGAGCAGCCTCCTCCTCGACGCACGGGGGGCCGCGGCGGACGCCGTGGCCTCCCACGTGCCGACCCTCGTCTCGGACCAGGTCGCCAGCCGGCTCTTCGCGCAGGACCACACCCTCTGGGGGCCCGGTGCCGAGAGCGAGGCGGCCAAGCGGCTGTCCTGGACCAGCCTGCCGCGCACCTCGCGGCCCCTCGTCGGTGAGATCACCGCACTGCGCGACGCGCTGCGCGGGCGTGGTCTCACCCGCGTGGTGCTCTGCGGCATGGGCGGCTCGTCGCTGGCCCCTGAAGTCATCTGTGCCACGGCCGGCGTCCCGCTCGTCGTCCTCGACTCCTCCGACCCCGACGTCGTGCGCGGCGCGCTCACCGAGCTCGACTCGACGGTCGTCGTCGTGTCGAGCAAGTCCGGGTCCACCGTCGAGACCGACAGCCAACGCCGGGCCTTCGAGGGCGCCTTCCGCGACGCGGGGATCGACCCTGCGGAGCACATCGTCGTCGTCACCGACCCGGGCAGCCCGCTCGACGGCCAGGCCCGCGAGGCGGGCTACCGGGTCGTCAACGCCGACCCCGACGTGGGCGGTCGCTACTCCGCGCTCACCGCCTTCGGGCTCGTCCCCTCCGGCCTCGCGGGAGCCGATGTCGAGGCCCTCCTGGACGACGCCGAGGCCGTCGCCGACCTGCTGGCCGCCGACGACGAGGCCAACCCGGCCCTTCGGCTCGGGGCGGCGATGGGCGGCACCGACCCGCTGCGCGACAAGCTCGTCCTCGTCGACGCCGGCACGGAGAACCACGGCTTCGGCGGCTGGGCCGAGCAGCTCATTGCGGAGTCGACGGGCAAGAACGGCACCGGCCTCCTGCCCGTCGTCGCCATCGGGGAGCGGCCGGCGCACACCTACGACGACGCCACCGTCGTCCGGCTGCTGCCGACGGACGCCGACGAGGAGCCGGCCGTCGGTGCCTCGACGATCGATGTCGCCGGGCCGCTCGGCGCCCAGCTCCTCCTCTGGGAGGCGGCGACGGCCGTGGCCGGGCGGCTGCTCGGCGTCAACCCCTTCGACCAGCCCGACGTCGAGAGCGCCAAGGCCGCCGCGCGTGAGCTGCTCGAGGGAGCCGGTGCGAGCGAGGACCCCCCGGCCTTCGTCGACGGGCCGGTCCAGGTCCGCGCGCCGGGCGGTGACTGGCTCGGCAACGCCTCGAGCGTCGGCACCGCCGTCGCCGCGCTCCTCGAGCGACTCGACACCCGGCGCGGCTATGTCGCGGTGATGGCGTATCTCGACCGAGAGAACGACGCCGACCTCGAGCACGTCGCGCGCGACCTCTTCGAGCGCACCGGGCGACCGGTGACGTTCGGCTGGGGACCGCGCTTCCTCCACTCGACCGGGCAGTACCACAAGGGCGGACCCGCCACCGGCGTCTACATCCAGGTTTCGGCCGACCCACGTGCGGACCTCGCGGTGCCGGGCCGGGACTTCACCCTCGGCGAGTTCATCGCGGCCCAGGCCGGTGGCGACGCCCAGGTTCTGGCCGACCACGGCCGGCCCGTCCTGCGCCTGCACCTCACCGACCACGACGCCGGACTGGCCGTCGTCACGGCGGCGCTCCGCGGCGAGGGAGCCGCGTGAGCCCGGCTCGGGTCACCGCGGACGAGAACCCGCTCCGCGATCCGCGGGACAAGCGGCTCCCCCGGATCGCCGGGCCGAGCGCCATGGTCCTCTTCGGCGTCACCGGCGACCTCGCCCGCAAGAAGCTCATGCCGGCGATCTACGACCTGTCCAACCGCGGCCTGCTCCCGCCGGGCTTCTCCCTCGTCGGGTTCGCCAGGCGGGACTGGGCCGACCAGGACTTCGGCAAGATCGTCCACGAGTCGGTGCGGGAGCACTCCCGCACGCCGTTCAAGGAGGAGGTGTGGCGCTCCCTCGCCGAGGGCGTCCGCTTCGTCCCGGGCACCTTCGACGACCCGGACGCCTTCTCGACCCTCGTCTCGACCCTCCACGAGCTCGACCAGCAACGCGGAACCGGCGGCAACCATGCGTTCTACCTCTCGATCCCGCCGGCCTTCTTCTCGCAGGTCTGTGAGCAGCTCGAGACCGCGGGGCTCAGCACGCCACAGCCCGGCTCGTGGCGCCGGGTCGTCATCGAGAAGCCCTTCGGCCACGACCTCGAGAGCGCACGCGAGCTGAACTCGATCGTCGAGTCGGTCTTCCCGGCCGACTCGGTGTTCCGGATCGACCACTACCTCGGCAAGGAGACCGTCCAGAACCTCCTCGCCCTCCGGTTCGCCAACCAGATGTTCGAGCCGGTGTGGAACAACCGCTACGTCGACCACGTCCAGATCACCATGGCCGAGGACATCGGGATCGGCGGCCGGGCCGGCTACTACGACGGGATCGGCGCCGCACGCGACGTCATCCAGAACCACCTGCTCCAGCTGCTCGCGCTGACCGCGATGGAGGAGCCGGTCTCCTTCCACGCCGAGCACCTGCGGGCCGAGAAGGAGAAGGTGCTCTCGGCCGTCAAGGTGCCCAAGGACCTGTCCCAGGCGACCGCCCGCGGCCAGTACGCCCCGGGCTGGCAGGGTGGCGAGAAGGTCACCGGCTACCTCGAGGAGGACGGGGTGGCCGAGCGCTCGACGACCGAGACCTATGCCGCCGTCCGCCTCGAGATCGACACCCGCCGCTGGGCGGGGGTCCCCTTCTATCTCCGCACCGGCAAGCGGCTCGGCAAGCGGGTCACCGAGATCGCCGTCGTCTTCAAGCGGGCGCCCCACCTGCCCTTCACCGACACCGCGACCGAGGAGCTCGGCCAGAACGCCGTCGTCATCCGCGTCCAGCCCGACGAGGGCGTGACGATGCGCTTCGGTGCCAAGGTGCCGGGCGCGCAGATGGAGGTGCGGGACGTGACGATGGACTTCGGCTACGGCCGGGCCTTCACCGAGTCCTCACCCGAGGCGTACGAACGGCTCATCCTCGACGTCCTCCTCGGCGAGCCGCCGCTGTTCCCCCGGCACGAGGAGGTCGAGCTCTCCTGGCGGATCCTCGACCCGATCGAGAAGCACTGGGCGAAGTCGACCGGCCGGATCGACCAGTACGTCTCCGGTGGCTGGGGCCCGGAGAGCGGCGACCGGCTCATGGCCCGCGATGGTCGGACCTGGAGGCTTCCGTGATCATCGACCTGCCCAGCACGAGCACGTCGGACGTCTCCAAGCGCCTCGTCCGGCTGCGATCCGAGACCGGGTCGATGGCCCTGTCGCGGGTGCTCACCCTCATCACCGTCGTCGACGAGACGCACGCCGAGGAGGCGATCGAGGTCGCGAACGACGCGAGCCGGCAGCACCCGTGCCGCATCATCGTCGTCGTCACGGCCAACCGACGCGGCGCGGCCCGGCTCGACGCCCAGATCCGGGTCGGCGGCGACGCCGGCGCGAGCGAGGTCCTCGTCCTGCGGCTCTACGGTCCGCTCGCCGATCACGGCCGCAGCGTCGTCACCCCGCTCCTCCTGCCCGACTCCCCCATCGTCGCCTGGTGGCCGGTCGAGGCCCCGAAGAACCCGTCGGCGGACCCGATCGGCGAGATGGCCCACCGACGGGTGACCGACTCCGCCCGGACGACGGGCCGACCGGCGACGGTGCTCGGCCGGCTCGCCGCGGCATACGCCACCGGTGACACCGACCTTGCCTGGGCCCGGGTCACGCTGTGGCGCGGCCTCCTAGCCGCCGCGCTCGACCAGGCACCCTACGAGAGCGTCGTGTCGGCCACGGTGACCGGCGCGCCGGACTCACCCTCGGCCGACCTGCTCGCCGGCTGGCTCGCCGTCGCCCTGCGCTGCCCGGTCTCGCTCGCCCGCTCCCGCAACCGAACCGGGATCATCAGCGTCCGGCTTGAGCGCAAGAGCGGCGCGATCGACCTGGTCCGGCCACAGGAGACGGACGCGGCGACCCTGTCCCAGCCGGGACAGCCCGACCGGACCATCGCTCTCGCCCACCGCAGCGACGCCGAGTGTCTCGCCGACGAGCTGCGCCGCCTCGACCCGGACGAGATCTACCAGGAGGCCCTCGTCGACGGGATCGCGCAGGTGACCTCGACGCGCACCGCGAGCCAGGCGACGCGCCGCGGTGAGGCGCCCTCGGTGGCCGAGGCCGAGCGGGCACAGAAGCGGGCCACCAAGGCCCGGCTGAGCCGCACCCCGCGCCGCGGCTCCCGGCCCCGCAAGGGCACATCGCCGAGCGGGCATCCGGGTAAGAGGACCAGTACCAGCGACTGACCGCGACCTCGCCCCGCGGCATCCACCGGGCACCTCCGGCCGGTCGGACCGCCGCGGGCGGCAGACAGGAGCCACGCCCATGACCCCGACGACCGATGTTGTCCGCCACCCGTCCCAGGACCTGCTCGCCGCCGCCTCCGGCGCGCGGCTCGTCACGGCGATCCTCGACGCCCAGGCGGCGCGCGGCGAGGCGCACGTCGTCCTCACCGGCGGCTCGATGGGGTCGGCGATCCTCACCGCGGCGCGTGAGGACGCCGCACGCGACGCCGTCGCCTGGGACCGGGTGAGCGTGTGGTGGGGTGACGAGCGGTTCCTCCCCTTCGGTGACGCCGAGCGCAACGAGACGCAGAACCGGGAGGCGCTCCTCGACGCGGTGCCGCTCGACCCGGCGAAGGTGCACAGCGTGGCCGGGCCCGGGGCGCCGTTCGGCGACTCCGCCGAGGACGCCGCCGAGGACTACGCGCGCCAGCTCGCCGCGGCCGCCGGGGCGGGCGAGGCGAGCCCCCTGTTCGACGTCTGCCTGCTCGGGGTCGGCCCGGACGGCCACGTCGCCTCCCTCTTTCCCGGGCGTCCGGAGCTGGACGTCATGGACGCGACGACCCTCGCGGTCCACGACTCGCCCAAGCCGCCGCCGGACCGGGTGACGCTGACCTTCCCCGTGCTCCGGCGCTCCCGAGAGGTGTGGTTCCTCGTCAGTGGGTCGGACAAGGCGACGGCCACGGCTCGCGGCATACGCGGGGACGACCTGGCCCGGACCCCCGCAGCGCACGTGCACGGCGTCGAGCGGACCCGGTGGCTCATCGACGAGGATGCGGCCGAGGAGCTCGACGGCGCCTGACCCCGGGCGGGCGCCCCGCCGCCGTCAACATCTTCCCTATTGGGTGAGAAACTGGAGCCGAACAGCCACCGACCCGGTCGACTCCTGGGTGGGGTGGGTCGACTACTGGATGAGACCGCGGCCGCGCAGGGACTCGAGGGCCTCGTCGAGGATCGCCTGGCCGTCGGCGTCGGATCGACGCTCCTTGACGTAGGCCAGATGCGTCTTGTACGGCTCGACCTTCGGCGGCGCGGGTGGGTTCTCCTTGTCCTGGCCGGCCGGAAGGCCACACCGAGGGCAGTCCCACGTCTCGGGGACCGCGAGGCCGGGCTCCTCGGCGAAGCTGGGCCGGGTCTCGTGCCCGTTGGCGCACCAGAACGAGACGAAGACCCGCGGGGCGACCTCGCCCCGCTCGGCCTCGCCCATCGGACCGGCGCCGACTCGGCTGCCTCGGATCGCGTTGCCGCCTGCCATCAGGGGTCCTCTCGGTTAGCCGGCGAAGCGCTGGAGCACGCCCAGCCCGACGACGCAGGTGAACCAGACGAGCGCGACCGCGATGGTGATCCGGTCGAGGTTGCGCTCTGCCACCGACGAGCCGCCGAGCGAGCTCGACATGCCACCGCCGAACATGTCGGACAGTCCCCCGCCCTTGCCCTTGTGCAGCAGGATGAGCAGGGTCAGGAACAGGCCACCCAGAATCAGGAGGACCTGGAGGCCGATGCGAACCGCGTCCATGTGGTTCCTTCGTGTGCGGGGGCGTGGTCGGTGGTCGGGATCCGAGGGCGCCGCCTCGGGGCTACAGGATACCTGCTCGGCCCGGCGGGCGCGGGAGCGGTCTGCTCCCGGCCGCGCCGGGTGGGTTCAGCTCGTCTTGAGGTGGTCCCGGTAGCGGCAGATTGCGGCGAACTCGCCGGCCTCGAGGGCCGCACCGCCGACCAGCGCCCCGTCGACGTCAGGCTTGTCCATGATGGCGGCGATGTTGCCGGACTTGACCGAGCCGCCGTAGAGGATCCGGATCCCGTCGGCCGCGTCGCCCGAATAGAGCTCGGCGACCTTGGTCCGGATCGCGGCGCAGACCTCCTGGGCGTCCTCCGGCGTGGCGACCTCGCCCGTGCCGATCGCCCAGACGGGCTCGTAGGCGATGACGATCGAGCGCAGCTGCTCCATCGGCAGACCGGACAGGCCCGCCTCGATCTGGCCGAGGACGTGCTCGACCTGGCGGCCCGCCTGGCGGACCTCGAGCCCCTCGCCACAGCAGAAGATCGGGGTGAGGCCGTGCCGGTAGGCCGCCGCGATCTTCGCGCCCACGATCTCGTCGGTCTCCTGGTGGTACTCGCGACGCTCACTGTGGCCCACGGCGACGTACGTGCAACCCAGCTTGGCGAGGAACGCGCCGCTGATCTCGCCGGTGTAGGCGCCCGAGTCGTGGACCGAGAGGTCCTGGCCGCCGTACTTGATCTCCAGCTTGTCGCCGTCGACGAGGGTCTGGACGCTGCGCAGGTCGGTGAACGGCGGCAGCACCGCCACCTCGACGGCGCCGTGGTCGTGCTTGGCATCCTGCAGGGTCCAGTCGAGCTTCTGGACCAGGTGGGTGGCCTGGAGGTGATCCAGGTTCATCTTCCAGTTCCCCGCCATGAGCGGGGTGCGGCCAACGGCCATGAGCTGCTGCTCCTTCATCGGGCGGCGCGGTGCGCCGGTGCGGTGGTCGGGTGGTGAGCGGTATGCCGTGGGGCCGGCCGATGTGGCGACCGCCGACCCCACGGCGGGTACGGGAGGCGAGCGGCTCAGCCCTCCTGGAGGACGGCGATCCCGGGTAGCTCCTTGCCCTCGAGGTACTCCAGGCTCGCGCCGCCGCCGGTCGAGATGTGACCGAACTGGTCGTCGGTGAAGCCCAAGCGCCGCACGGCCGCGGCCGAGTCGCCGCCGCCGACCACGGTGAGCGCCCCGCGGGCGGTCGCGTCGACGAGCGCCTGCGCCACGGCCTTGGTGCCCGCGGCATAGGGGGCCATCTCGAACGCGCCGGCCGGCCCGTTCCAGAACACCGTCCGGCAGTCGGCGAGCTTCTCCACGAACAGGGCCGCCGAGGCCGGGCCGATGTCCAGGCCCATCCGGTCGGCGGGAATCGCGTCGACGGCGACGACCTCGTGGTCGGCGCCCGCGGAGAACTCCGTTGCCGCGACGACATCGGTCGGCAGCACGATCTCGACGCCGCGCTCGGCGGCCTGCTCGAGGTAGCCCTTGACGGTCTCGATCTGGTCCGGCTCGAGCAGGCTCTTGCCGACCTCGTGGCCCTGGGCCGCGAGGAAGGTGAAGGCCATGCCGCCGCCGATGAGCAGCCGGTCGGCCGTCGTCAGCAGGTTGGCGATGACGCCGAGCTTGTCGGACACCTTCGCGCCGCCGAGCACGACGGCGTACGGCCGCTCGGGGTTCTCGGTGAGCCGCCGGAGCACCTCGACCTCGGAGCGGACGAGTCCGCCCATCGCGGACGGCAGCCGCTTGGCGACGTCGTAGACCGACGCCTGCTTGCGGTGGACGACGCCGAAGCCGTCCGAGACGTAGGCGTCGGCCAGTCCGGCGAGTGCGTCGGCGAACTCGGCGCGCTCCTGCTCGACCTTGGCGGTCTCGCCGGCGTTGAACCGGAGGTTCTCGAGGAGGACGACGTCGCCGTCCTCGAGGCCGGCGACGGCCGCCCGGGCGCTCTCCCCCACCGTGTCGGTGGCGAAGGTGACGGCCGAGCCGAGCAGGTCACCGAGCCGCGCGGCGACGGGTGCGAGGGAGTACTTCGGGTCCGGCGCGCCCTTCGGGCGCCCGAGGTGGGCGCACACGATGACGCGTGCGCCCGCCCCGGTCAGGGCCGAGATCGTGGGCACCGAGGCCCGGATCCGCCCGTCGTCCGTGATCGTCTCGCCGTCGAGGGGAACGTTGAGGTCGGACCGGACGAGCACGCGCTTGCCGCGCAGGTCGCCCAGCCCCTCGATGGACGTCGTCATCGGATCAGAGGCTCTCGCCGACGAGCTTCGTCAGGTCGATGAGGCGGTTGCTGTAGCCCCACTCGTTGTCGTACCAGCCGACGACCTTGACCATGCTGCCGATGACCTTGGTCAGCCCGGAGTCGAAGATGCACGAGCTGGGGTCGGTGACGATGTCCGCGGACACGATCGGGTCTGCGGTGTACCGGAGGAAGCCCTTGAGGGGGCCCTCGGCCGCGGCCTTGACGATCGCGTTGACCTCCTCGACCGTCGTCTCGCGGCCGGCCTCGAAGGTGAGGTCGGTGGCGGAGCCGGTCGGCGTGGGGACGCGCAGGGCGTAGCCGTCGAGCTTGCCCTTCAGGTCGGGCATGACGAGGCCGATCGCCTTCGCGGCGCCGGTGCTCGTCGGGATGATCGACAGGGCGGCGGCGCGGGCGCGGCGCATGTCGCGGTGCGGGCCGTCGAGGAGGTTCTGGTCCGAGGTGTAGGCGTGAACCGTCGTCATGAGGCCCTTGACGATGCCGAGCTCGTCGTGGAGCGGCTTGGCCATCGGCGCGAGGCAGTTCGTCGTGCACGACGCGTTGGAGATGACGTGGTGCTTCGCCGGGTCGTAGTCCTGGTGGTTGACGCCCATCACGAAGGTGGCGTCCTCGTTCTTCGCCGGCGCGGAGATGATGACCTTCTTGGCGCCGCCGTCGAGGTGCGCCTTCGCCTTCGTGGCATCGGTGAAGATGCCGGTGGACTCGATGACGATGTCCGCGCCCACGTCGCCCCAGGCGATGGCCGCGGGGTCGCGCTCGGCGAAGACCTTGACGGTGTGGTTCCCCACGGTGATCGAGTCTTCGGTGGCCGAGACGTCCTCCGAGAGCACACCGAGGACCGAGTCGTACTTCAGCAGGTGGGCGATCGAAGCGTTGTCCATCAGGTCGTTGGCGGCGACGATCTCGATGTCGGCGCCCGACGCCAGGACGGCGCGGAAGAAGTTTCGGCCGATGCGGCCGAATCCGTTGATGCCTACGCGAACAGTCACGGTGGGTGCTGCCTTCCGTTTGCAGGAGGTATGCCGCTCTGTCTGCGGCATGCGGTACCGCTTACAGGGTAGTGGCGGCACACCCTCTCACGCACACGCACCCGCCCCCCGAGCGGGCCGGGCACGCACGAAATCAGCCGTCGAGCATGTCCGGTGTGAGCGATGCCTCAGTGCCGGGGAGGCCGAGCTCCGCGGCTCGCTTGTCGGCCATGGCGAGGAGTCGCCGGATCCGCCCCGCGACGGCGTCCTTGGTCATCGGTGGTTGGGCCAGCTGACCGAGCTCCTCGAGCGAGGCCTGCTTGTGCTCGATGCGCAGCCGGCCGGCCTCATGCAGGTGCTCGGGGATGTCCTCGCCGAGGATCTCGAGCGCCCGCTGCACCCGGGCTCCGGCCGCGACTGCGGCGCGCGCCGAGCGGCGCAGGTTGGCGTCGTCGAAGTTGGCGAGCCGGTTGGCCGTCGCCCGGACCTCGCGGCGCATCCGCCGTTCCTCCCAGGCCAGAACCGCGTCGTGGGCGCCGAGCCGGGTCAGCATCGCCCCGATCGCGTCGCCGTCGCGGATGACGACGCGGTCGACGCCGCGGACCTCACGCGCCTTGGCCGAGATGCCGAGGCGGCGCGCGGCGCCGACGAGGGCGAGGGCCGCCTCCGGTCCCGGGCAGGTCACCTCCAGGGCCGAGGAGCGCCCCGGCTCGGTGAGGGAGCCGTGGGCGAGAAAGGCGCCGCGCCAGGCCGCCTCGGCATCGCAGACGGCGCCCGAGACCACCTTGGGTGGCAGGCCGCGCACCGGCCGGCCGCGGTTGTCGATCAGGCCGGTCTGCCGGGCGAGCGACTCCCCGTCCTGGACGACGCGGACGACGTAGCGGCTGCCCTTGCGCAACCCGCCGGCGGCGAGGACGAGGACCTCGGGGGTGTGTCCGTAGACCTCGGCGAGGTTGCGGCGCAGGCGTCGGGCGGCGTTCGCCGTGTCGAGCTCTGCCTCGACGACGATGCGACCGCCGATGATGTGCAGTCCCCCGGCGAAGCGAAGCATGGCCGCGACCTCTGCCTTGCGGCAGCAGGGCTTCGTCACGTCATGGCGACTCAGCTCGTCCTTCACCTTTGCGGTCATGGCCATGCGGGCCATCCTGCCACGAGGTCACGGACGTGCCCGACCCGGAACGAACACGTCCTGGAGTGCGGCCGCCAACCGCAGCGGGTCGTGGTGACCGGCCCTGCCGCGCACCGCGACCGGAGCCACATGCAGCTCCGCGCCGATCGCGTCGGCCGCTCCGGCGAGGGCCGCCTCGTCCTCGACGACGCTCGGGTCGGCGAGGACGACGTCGAGGCGCACGTCGGGCGCGTGGGCCTGGAAGGACTGGAGATGACGGACCGCCGAGAAGCCCTGGGTCTCGTCCTTGCCGACCTCGAGGTTGAGGACGAGCAGCCGGCGGGCTCGGGTCACCCGCAGGGCGTCGCGCAGCTCGGGGACGAGCAGATGCGGCATGACCGAGGTGAACCACGAGCCCGGCCCGAGCACGACCCAGTCGGCGGAGCGCAGCGCGGCGACCGACTCGGGGTATGCCGGGGGGTCGACCGGGACCAGCCGCACCTCCTCGACGGTGCCCGGGGTCGTCGCCACCTCCGCCTGACCGCGGACCCGGACCAGGCGGTCGGACTCGACCCCGGACACGTCGGCCTCGATGTCGAGCGGCACCGAGGCCATCGGCAGCACCCGGCCACGCGCGCCGACGAGGCGACGGACGAAGTCGAGCCCGGCCACCGGGTCCTCCTGCAGCTCCCACAGGGCGACGATCAGCAGGTTGCCGAGCGGGTGTCCGCCGAGAGTGCCGGCGCCGGAGAACCGGTGCTGGAGCACCTCCCGCCAGGTGTGGCCCCACTCGGTGTCCTCGCACAGCGCGGCGAGGGCCATCCGGAGGTCTCCGGGAGGCAGGACGCCGAACTCACGTCGCAGCCGGCCGCTCGAGCCGCCGTTGTCCGCGACGGTGACGATCGCCGTGAGCTCGTCGGTGATGAGTCGCAGCGCCGACAGCGAGGCCGCGAGGCCGTGCCCGCCGCCGAGCGCCGCGACGTCCGGGCCGCTCATTCGCGCCCCAGGTCGCGGTGGACGAGGAAGGACGCGACCGAGGGTGTGGCCAGCCGCTCGGCGAGCCGCTCGGCGATGGCGACCGACCGGTGCTTGCCTCCGGTGCAGCCGATCGCGATCGTCGCATAGCGCCGGCCCTCACGCCGGTAGCCCTCCGTCACCGGCTCCAGCAGGGAGACGGCGCGCTCGAGGAACTCCTCGGCGCCGGGCTGGCCGAGGACGAACTCGGCGACCGGCGCGTCCTGCCCGGTCAGGGACTTCAGCTCGGGCACCCAGAACGGGTTGGGCAGGAAGCGCATGTCGAAGACGACGTCGGCGTCCAGGGGGACGCCGTACTTGAAGCCGAACGACATGACCGCCAGCCGCAGGGCCGGGCCCCGGTCGCTGCCGACGAGCTCGGACACCTTGCGGCCGAGCTGGTGGACGTTGAGCCCCGAGCTGTCGACGACGACCTGGGCCTCGGCCCGGAGGTCGCGCAGCAGGCGTCGCTCGGTCTGGATGCCGTCGAGGAGACGGCCCTCGCCCTGCAGTGGGTGCGGTCGCCGGACGCTCTCGAACCGGCGGACGAGGGCCTCGTCCGTGGCGTCGAGGAAGAGCAGGTGCGGGCGCCAGCCCCGCTCGCGCAGCTGCTCCATGGCGCTGCGCAGGTCGGCGAAGAAGCGTCGCGCCCGGACGTCGACGACGGCCGCCAGGCGCACGTCGACCCCCTGCGCCCGGACCTGGGCCACGAGGTCGGCCATCGAGACGAGCAGCTGCGGGGGGAGGTTGTCGACGACGTACCACCCGCGGTCCTCGAGGACGTCCGCCGCCGTCGACCGCCCGGCGCCGCTCATCCCGGTGAGGATGAGCAGCTCGCCGTCGTCCGTCTCGGGCAGGTCGACGCGTTCGACCCTCGGCCCGTCACCCATCGCCGCCTCCTGGCCCGTCCTCGAGGATCTCGCCGGTCATCAGGTTGACCGACTCGGCCTGCTCCCGTCCCCCCAACTCTGCCGCAATCGTCGCCGCGAGGCGGGGACCGATCCCAGGCACATCGCGCAGCTCGTCGACGGAGGCGGCCCGGAGCCGCTTGACCGACCCGAAGGCCCTGAGCAGCGCCGCCTTGCGGCCCTCGCCGAGCCCCGGTATGCCGTCCAGTGCGGAGCGGGTCATCGACCGGGACCGCCGCTGTCGGTGGAAGGTGATGGCGAAGCGGTGGGCCTCGTCCCGCACCCGCTGCAGGAGGTAGAGGCCCTCGCTGGTGCGGGGCAGGACGACGGGGAAGTCCTGGTCGGGCACCCACACCTCCTCGAGCCGTTTGGCGAGCCCGACGAGCGCGATGTCGCTGACGCCGAGCTCGTCGAGGACCCGGGCGGCGGCGTTGACCTGCGGGAGGCCGCCGTCGACGACGACGAGGTTCGGCGGGTAGGCGAACCTCTGCGGACGACCGGTCTCCTCGTCGAGTCGGGGCGACTCCTGCAGGGACTGCAGGTAGCGATGGAACCGCCGGCCGAGGACCTCCCGCATCGCGGCGGTGTCGTCGACGGCATACCGCTCGTCGCCGGCCTCGCCGCGGCCGGCGCGCGCCGCCGTGCCGCGCACGATGAACCGGCGGTACTCCGACTTGCGAGGCAGCCCGTCCTCGAAGACGACCATCGAGCCGACGACGTCCGTCCCCTGGACGTGACTGATGTCGAAGCACTCGATCCGCAGCGGGGAGTCCTCGAGGTCGAGGGCGTCCTGGAGCTGCTGGAGCGCCTGGCTGCGCGCGGTGAGGTCCCCCGCGCGGGCCACCTTGTGCCGGGCGAGGCTCTCCTCGGCGTTGCGGCGCACCGTGTCCATGAGCGCGCGCTTGTCGCCACGGCGCGGCACCCGCAGGTCGACCCGGCTGCCGCGTAGGCCGGAGAGCCACTCCGCCACGGCCACGTCGTCCGGCGGCAGGACAGGGACGAGGACCTCCCGGGGGACCCCCTCGCCCGTCTCGCCGCCGTAGATCTGCTGGAGCAGATGCCCGACGACGTCCGGAACGTCCTCGGCCACCTTCTCGGCGACCCATCCCCGTTGGCCGCGCACCCGGCCGGCGCGGACGTGGAACACCTGGACTGCCGCCTCCAGCTCGTCGTCCGCGAGGGCGAAGACGTCGGCGTCGGTGTCGTCGCCGAGCACGACCGCGGAGCGCTCGAGGACCTTCTCGAGGGCTCCGATGTCGTCGCGGAGCCGGGCGGCCCGCTCGAAGTCGAGCTCGGCCGCCGCATCGGACATCTGGCGTTGCAGCCTGCGGACATACTTCCCCGTACTGCCGGCCATGAAGTCGCACAGCTCCTCGGCGATGGCGCGGTGCTCGTCCCCGTCGACGCGGCCGACACAGGGGGCCGAGCACTTGTCGATGTAGCCGAGCAGGCAGGGCCGGCCGACCTGCCGGGCCCGGTTGAAGACGCCCGTGGAGCAGGTGCGCACCGGGAAGACGCGCAGAAGCAGGTCGAGGGTCTCCCGGATGGCCCACGCGTGCGTGTAGGGGCCGAAGTAGCGGGTGCCGCGCCGCTTGGCGCCGCGCAGGACCTGGGCCCGCGGGTAGTCCTCCCCCATCGTCACGGCGAGGTAGGGGTAGGACTTGTCGTCGCGGTACTTGACGTTGAACCGCGGGTCGAACTCCTTGATCCACGTGTACTCGAGCTGGAGGGCCTCGACCTCGGTCGAGACGACGGTCCACTCGACGCTCGCACCGGTCCGCACCATCGTCGCCGTCCGCGGGTGGAGGGCGGCGACGTCCTGGAAGTAGGACGAGAGCCGGGAGCGCAGCGACTTGGCCTTGCCGACATAGATGACCCGGCCCTGCGCGTCCCGGAAGCGGTAGACGCCCGGATCGGTCGGGATCTGCCCCGGCGCGGGGCGGTACGTCGACGGGTCGGCCACACGACAACCCTACGGCGGCCCGGCGACGATGCCGGCGGGCCGGACACATGCTCGTGCGCCGGTCCCCGGTCAGGAGACCTCGACCGCGTCCCCCTGGACGGTGGCCGTCTTCTTGTCGAGGCCGTGCGGGGCCGGCCCGGCCTTGACGTCGCCGGTCGTGATGTCGAACTGGCTGCCGTGGCAGGGGCAGATGATCAGGCCGCTCTGGATGCTCGTGACGGGGCAGCCGGCGTGCGGGCAGATCGACGAGAACGCCTCGAACGTCCCCTTTGTCGGCTGGGTGACCACGATCGGCGGGCTCTGGAGGATGGTGCCGCCACCCACCGGGACGTCGGAGACGGGAACGGACGTCGCCCCGCCGCCACCGGTGCCCGCGGTGGGGCCCGCGGCGGACGATGCCGCGCCGCAGCCCGCGAGCAGGGCGGCTCCCGCCACCGCGAGCCCGGTGCCGGCCAGCACCTGGCGCCGACCGGTGGCGCGCGGGCCCTCGGGAGTCCTCGTCGGTCGCTGCTCGGTCATGCAGATCCGTCCTCACGTGACGCCGGGTATGCCGATCGGCCGCGGGGTGCGCGACCGACCCGCAGGAGTCTGGTTCGGGTTGCTGAGAGGAGGCTGTAAGGCTCGCGCCCCGCCCTCTCGGGCCGGCCTGGCGCGCGGTAGGGCCGGGTCCCGGAAGATAACGACTCGGCACCATCCGTGGGCGGGAAACACCACCGCAATGTGAGACTCGCTACAGTTCGCCAATGCTCGCTACCCGTCGCGAGCAGCGGGCTGGGCACGTGTGCCCCCCGGACATGTTCACACAGGAGGAAATGTGCCTCAGCGTTCCGTCATCACGGTCGGCGCCTCGGTGCTCGTCGCGTCGCTCGCGCTTGCCGGGTGCGGCAGCCGCGGCAGCGAGAGCACCGGTGGCTCCGGAGGCGAGAAGGTGGCCAAGATCGCCGTCAGCGCCCCGTTCTCGGGCAGCCTGTCCGCGCTCGGCCTCGGCATCCAGCACTCGGTCGAGCTGGCCGTGAAGCAGGCCAACGACAACAACACCATCCCGGGCTGGAAGCTCGAGGTCCTCCCCAAGGACGACGAGGCGAAGCCCGACGTCGGCAAGAACGCCGCCACCGCCATCGTGGCCGACGACCAGGTCGTCGGCGTCGTCGCCAACCTCAACTCGGGTGTCGCCCAGCAGACCCAGCCGATCTTCGCCAGCGCCGGGGTCGCCCAGGTCTCCCCGGCGAACACGAACCCGAGCCTGACGATCGGCCCGGACCCCAACGCGCCCAAGCGGCAGTACGACACCTACTTCCGGACCTGCACGACCGATGCCGTCCAGGGACCCTTCGCCGCCCAGTACCTGCTCGGTCAGGGCATCAAGAAGGTCGCGACCGTCCACGACAAGCAGACCTACGGTCAGGGCCTCGTCGACGCCTTCGCCACCGAGTTCAAGAAGGGCGGCGGCACGGTCACCGACGCCGAGTCGATCGTCACCCAGGACAACGGTGGCAACAACGACTTCTCCACCGTCATCTCCAAGATCAAGCCGACCGGTCCGCAGGCCATCTACTACGGCGGCCAGTACCCCGAGGCGGGTCCGCTCTCGCTCCAGGTGAAGAACGCCGGTCTCAACATCCCGCTCATGGGTGGTGACGGCATCTTCGCCGACGACTTCATCAAGCTCGCCGGCGCGAACTCCGACGGCGACCTCGCCACCTCGGTCGGTGCCCCGACCGACAGCACCGAGGCCGGCAAGAAGTTCCTCAACGACTACCAGGCGGCCGGCTACAGCGAGCCCGCCGCCGCCTACGGTGGCTACGCCTACGACGCGGCGAACGCGATCATCGAGGCCCTCAAGACCTCGCTCAAGGACGCGCCCGACGCCAAGTCGGCCCGCCAGGCGACCGTCGACGCCCTCAACAAGGTCTCCTTCGACGGCGTCACCGGACACGTGGGGTTCGACCAGTACGGCGACACGACGTCGAAGGTCCTCACGGTGTACAAGGTCGAGGGTGGCAAGTGGGTCCCGGCGAAGACCGGCACCTTCGAGTGATCGACCCGATCCACTCCTGACCCGACGGCCGACCCGGCCGGAGCAGCGGCGGGAGCGGGCCATGGCCCGCTCCCGCCGCTACCATCGACCAGCGCGTCCCCTGACCACCGAGGTTGAGATGATCTTCGTCCAACAGCTCGTCAACGGCCTTGCCCTGGGGTCGCTGTACGCCCTCATCGCCGTCGGCTACACCGTCGTCTACGGCATCGTGCAGCTCATCAACTTCGCCCACGGCGAGGTCTTCATGATCGGGGCGTTCGGGTCGCTCGCGGTCTGGACCGTCCTCTTCGACGGTTCGACGTCCATCTGGATCCTGCCGATCATGCTCGTCGGCGCGGTCCTGGCCTCGATGGCCATCGCCGTCCTCATGGAACGGCTCGCGTACCGCCCCCTCCGGGGCGCGCCACGGCTGGCGCCGCTCATCACCGCCATCGGGATGTCGGTGTTCCTCCAGGAGGCAGTGCGCCTGTGGTACCCCGGTGCGAAGAGCCCCCTGCCCTACCCGCAGATCGACTGGGTCACCGGGCCGGCGATGACCTTCGGCGAGCTGTCGATCCGTCGTCCGGCGGTCTTCACCGTCGGCTCACTCATCATCTCCGCCGTGGCGCTCTGGTGGTTCATCAACCGCACGAAGCTCGGTCGCGGCATGCAGGCCGTCTCCCAGGACCCGGACACGGCCCGGCTCATGGGCATCAACGTCGACCGGATCATCGTCGTCGCGTTCGGTCTCGGCGCCTTCCTCGCCGGTCTCGCCGGCGTCGCCCAGGGACTGCAGACGGCGAACATCAGCTACATCATGGGCTTCACGGCCGGCCTCAAGGCGTTCACGGCGGCGGTACTCGGGGGCATCGGCAACATCGCCGGCGCCGTCGTCGGCGGGCTCGTCCTCGGCCTGGCGGAGTCGATGGCCACCCAGTTCATCCCGGGCTCCTTCGGCGGGACACCATGGAAGGACGTCTGGGCCTTCGTGCTCCTCATCGTCGTCCTCGTCTTCCGTCCCCAGGGAATCATGGGCGCTCGGGTGGTGGACCGGGCATGAGCACCGACGCGACGACCCCCACCGGGCCGACGATGACCGACCGCGGCTCGGAACCGGCCGACGGTCTCGCCGGACGGTTCCCCGGCCTCGCCCGCTACGGGTGGATCGTCACCTTCGCCGGGGCCGTGATCCTCGCCGTGGGCTGCTTCCTGTCCTGGGCCTACGTCGGGAACATCCTCGGCGACCTGTCGATCGACTTCTATCCAGGCACGCTGCAGATCCTCATGCTCGTCGTGGCCCTGGCGTCTGTCCTCTTCCTCCTGCTCGACCGGGGGATGATGAGTGGGCTCGGCGCCTGGGTGGGCTCCGCGAAGGCGCTGCGAGCCCTCGGCACCAGCGCCTTCGGCTACATGGCCCTGGTCGTCATCGTCATCGCGGTGCAGGCCGGTGGGCTCATCAACGTCAACCCGGGCGGCTGGGTGTCCTTCCTCGGTGCCCTCCTCATGTTCGCCGGGTCGCTCTTCCTCACGCCGGAGGAGACCAAGGACCAGTTCCGCGCGCAGCTGCCCGGCTGGCTCGAGATCCTCGTCGTCGCCGTGCTGCTCGCCCTCGTCCTCTTCGGGAGCGCCTACGCACTGAGCATCTCCGACGCAGCGACCTTCTTCCTCTTCCTCGGCTTCGTGGCGGCCCTCGCCTGGGCGCTCGTCGCGGCGGGCCTGTTCACCTGGCTCACCCTCGTGGCCCAGAAGCACCGCCGGGTCCTCACCCTCGGCGCGTTCATGGTGGCGTTCCTTTTCCCGTTCACCCAGAACGGCTCGAACGCGAACATGTCCATCGCCACGCAGGTGCTCATCTTCGCGACGACGGCCCTCGGCCTCAACATCGTCGTCGGCCTCGCCGGCCTGCTCGACCTGGGCTACATCGCCTTCCTCGGCGCCGGCGCCTACACCGGGGCGACGATGTCGTACTCGGGCTTCGCGACGATCGGCTGGAAGCCGCCGTTCCTCGTCGTCATGCTCGTCGGCGGCATCGTCTCGGCGACGCTGGGCCTCATCATCGGATCGCCGACCCTGCGGGTCTCCGGCGACTACCTCGCCATCGTCACCCTCGCGTTCGGTGAGATCTTCCGCCTCGCGATGAGCAACCTCGACGGCACGAACGGGCCGGACCTCACCCACGGCCCGAACGGCATCCCTGCAATCCCGGACCTCGAGATCGGGTCGTTCAACTTCGGGGACAGCCACGTCGTCTTCGGGATAACCCTCGGCCGCTTCGCGAACTACTACTTCGCCATGCTCGTCGTGGCGGCCATCATCATCGCGATCTTCAGTCGGCTCAACGACAGCCGGATCGGGCGGGGCTGGGTCGCCATCCGCGAGGACGAGCGGGCCGCCGAGGCGATGGGCGTCAACGTCTTCGGCCTCAAGCTCTTCGCCTTCGCCAGCGGCGCCTTCCTCGCCGGCCTCGCCGGCACCATCAAGGCCCACCAGGACGTGTCGGTCACGCCGGAGCAGTACATCTTCCTCGAGTCCGCCTTCCTCCTCGCCGCCGTCGTCCTCGGCGGCATGGGGACGGTCGCCGGCGTGCTCATCGGCGCGACGATCCTCAAGCTCCTGCCCGAGAAGCTCCGCTTCGTCGCCGACTACCGCATCATGTTCTTCGGCGCGATGCTCGTCCTCATGATGCGCTTCCGCCCCGAGGGTCTCGTGGCGAGCAGACGCCGCAAGCTCGAGTTCCACGAGTCCGACGAGGGCCTCGCGGACCGGGCGGAGGAAGCCCACGTCGAGGTCGGGGAGGGACGGGCATGAGCGCGCTCGAGACGACGGCCGCCACCGGGTCCGCGCCCCGCGGCGCCACGGTGCTCCAGGCCGAGAACGTGACGATGCGCTTCGGTGGCCTCACGGCGGTCGACGACGTGACGATGCAGGTCCACGAGGGCGAGATCGTCGGGCTCATCGGGCCCAACGGCGCCGGGAAGACGACGTTCTTCAACTGCCTCACCGGCATGTACCGGCCGACCGAGGGCACGGTGACCCTGCGCGGCAAGGTGCTCCCACCGAAGCCCAGGGCCGTCGTCCAGGCCGGGATGGCCCGCACCTTCCAGAACATCCGGCTCTTCCACAACATGACGGCGCTCGAGAACGTCATGGTCGGTCGCTACTGCCGGACCTCCGCCAAGGCCCTCACCTCGATCCTGCGCGGACCGAAGTTCCGGCACGAGGAGGCGGCCACCCGGGAGCGGGCCCAGGAGCTGCTCGACTTCGTCGGGCTCGGCGAGCTGTCCGAGCACCTCGCGCGCAACCTGGCCTACGGCGACCAGCGGCGGCTCGAGATCGCCCGCGCCATGGCGACGGACCCGCAGCTCCTCCTCCTCGACGAACCGACCGCTGGGATGAACCCCAAGGAGACGAGCGACACGATGTCCCTGATCTTCAAGATCAGGGACAGGGGGCTCGCCGTCGTCGTCATCGAGCACGACATGCGGTTCATCTTCGGCCTGTGCGACCGGGTCCTCTGTCTCGTCCAGGGTGGCCTGCTCGTCGAGGGGACCCCCGCCGAGGTGCAGTCGGACCACCGGGTCATCGAGGCCTACATCGGTGGCAGCGAGGAGGACGACGAGTGAGCCCCATTCTCGAGATCACCGACCTCGAGGTCGCCTACGGCAAGATCAAGGCCGTCAAGGGCATCTCCTTCACCGTCGACGAGGGCGAGGTCGTCAGCCTCATCGGGACGAACGGCGCCGGGAAGACGACGACGCTGCGGACCATCTCCGGCCTGCTCCGGCCGCTGCGCGGCTCCATCCGCTTCCTCGGCCAGGAGATCTCGAAGACGCCCGCTCACGGGATCGTCGAGATGGGCCTGGCCCACTCCCCCGAGGGTCGACGCATCTTCCCGCGGCTGACGGTCCGCGAGAACCTCATGCTCGGGGCGTTCGCCCGGCACGACCGGGGCATCTCCGAGGATCTCGACGAGGTCTTCGAGCTCTTCCCCATCCTCGAGGAACGCAGCAACCAGGCAGCCGGCACCTTCTCCGGCGGCGAGCAGCAGATGCTCGCCATGGGCCGCGCGATGATGAGCCACCCGAAGCTGCTCATGCTCGACGAGCCGTCGATGGGTCTCTCCCCGATCATGATGAAGCGGATCATGACGACCGTGACCACCCTGCAGCAACGCGGCACGACGATCCTGCTCGTCGAGCAGAACGCCCAGGCGGCACTCAAGCGCGCCTCGAAGGGGTACGTGCTCGAGGTCGGCAAGATCGTCCTGACCGGGACCGGCGCCGAGCTACTGACGAGCGAGGACGTGCGCAAGGCCTACCTCGGCGAGGACTGACGCTCGGCCCGGGGTGCGATGACCGGGCACCGAGGGCAGCGGCGCGGCATACGACCTCGTATGCCGCGCCGCTGCGGTTCGGTCCGGCGCGGTGCTCAGGCGGACTTGCGGGTCGCGGATCGCTTCGTCGGCGACTTCTTCGCCGATCCGCTCTCGGCCGCCGTCGCGGGCTTCCTCGCCGTGGCCCGCTTCGCCGTCGCCTTCGTCGCGGACCGCGTCGGCGACGCCGAGGCCGTCGTCGCGGACCGCTGGCGCGGGGCGCTCGTCCGGGCCGTCCGCTCGAGGATCGGCTTGAGGAAGACCCCGGTGTGGCTGTCCGCCAGTTCGGCGACCTGCTCCGGGGTCCCCTCGGCGATGACCCGACCGCCGCCGCTGCCACCCTCGGGGCCGAGGTCGACGACCCAGTCGGCGTTCTTGATGACGTCGAGGTTGTGCTCGATGACGATGACGGTGTTGCCCTTGTCGACGAGGCCCTGGAGCACGCCGAGCAGCTTGCGGATGTCCTCGAAGTGCAGGCCGGTCGTCGGCTCGTCGAGGACGTAGATGGTCCGGCCGGTCGAGCGCTTCTGGAGCTCGCTGGCGAGCTTGACCCGCTGGGCCTCACCACCGGAGAGGGTCGGTGCGGGCTGCCCGAGCCGGACGTAGCCGAGGCCGACGTCGGTCAGGGTCGTCATGTGGCGGGCGATGGCCGGGACCGCGGCGAAGAACTCCGCGGCCTCCTCGATCGGCATGTCGAGGACGTCGGCGATCGTCTTGCCCTTGAAGTGGACCTCGAGCGTCTCGCGGTTGTAGCGGGCCCCGTGGCACACCTCGCACGGGACGTAGACGTCCGGGAGGAAGTTCATCTCGATCTTGATCGTCCCGTCGCCCGAGCAGGCGTCGCAGCGGCCGCCCTTGACGTTGAACGAGAACCGGCCCGGCTGATAGCCGCGGATCTTGGCCTCGGTCGTCTGGGCGAACAGCCGCCGGATGTGGTCGAAGACCCCGGTGTAGGTCGCCGGGTTCGAGCGCGGGGTCCGGCCGATCGGGCTCTGGTCGACGTGGACGACCTTGTCGAGGTGGTCCAGCCCGGTGACCGACTTGTGCCGGCCGGGAACCTGCCGGGCGCCGTTGAGCTTGTTGGCGAGGACGTTGTAGAGGATGTCGTTGACGAGGGTCGACTTCCCCGACCCGGACACGCCGGTCACCGCGACCAGGGTGCCCAGGGGGAAGGACACGGTGACGTTGTCGAGGTTGTGCTCACGGGCCCCGACGACGGTGACCTGACGGTCCTTCTCCCGCGGTCGGCGGACCTGCGGCGTCGGGATCTCCCTGCGGCCGGAGAGGTACTGGCCGGTGAGGGAGTCGGCATGCTCGAGCAGGCCGCGGACCGGGCCGGAGTGAACGACCTGTCCGCCGTGCTCGCCGGCACCCGGCCCGATGTCGACGACCCAGTCGGCGGTGGCGATCGTGTCCTCGTCGTGCTCGACGACGATGAGCGTGTTGCCGAGGTCGCGAAGCCGGGTCAGCGTCTCGATGAGCCGGTGGTTGTCCCGCTGGTGCAGCCCGATGCTCGGCTCGTCGAGGACGTAGAGGACGCCGACGAGACCGGAGCCGATCTGGGTGGCGAGCCGGATCCGCTGCGCCTCGCCACCGGAGAGGGTCGCGGCCGGGCGGTCCAGGCTGAGGTAGTCGAGGCCGACGTCGAGGAGGAAGCCGAGCCGGGCGTTGATCTCCTTGATGACGCGCTCGGCGATCTGCCGCTCCCGGTCGGTGAAGTCGACGGTGTCGAGGAACTGGGCGGACTCGGCGATGGACAGCCCCGACACCTCGGCGATGGAGCGCCCGCCGACGAGGACGGCGAGCGACTCGGGCTTGAGGCGGGCCCCGCGGCATACCGGACAAGGGACCTCGCGCATGTAGCCCTCGTAGCGCTCCCGGCTCCAGTCGGAGTCGGTCTCGGCGTGCCGACGCTTGACGAACGGGATGACGCCCTCGAAGCCGGTCGAGTAGGACCGCTCCCGGCCGTAGCGGTTGCGGTACCGGACGTGGACCTTGTGGTTGCGCCCGGTGAGGACCGCCTCCCTGGCGCGCTCGGGCAGCTGGCGCCACGGGACGTCCATCGAGAAGGACAGGTCGTCCGCGAGGGCGCTCATGACCCGCTGGAAGTAGTCGGCGGCCCCGCTGCCACTCCCCCACGGCGCGATAGCGCCCTCGGCCAGCGACAGGTCCTCGTCCGGGACCACGAGCTCGGGATCCACCTCGAGCTCGGTGCCGATGCCGGTGCAGGCGGGACACGCCCCGAACGGGCTGTTGAAGGAGAAGGAGCGGGGCTCGACCTCGTCCATCGACAGCGGGTGGTCGTTGGGACAGGCCATCCGCTCGGAGAAGCGACGCTCCCGCTCGGGGTCGTCCGCGTCGCGGTCGACGAACTCGACGACGACGACCCCACCCGCCAGGCCCAGCGCCGTCTCCACGGAGTCGGTGAGCCGCCGCTTGGCGCCGGTGTCGTCGCCCTTCTTGGCGACGAGCCGGTCAACGACGACGTCGATCGTGTGCTTGACCTGCTTCTCGAGCTTCGGCGGGTCGGTGAGGCCGATGACCTCCCCGTCGACCCTGGCCCGGGCGAAGCCCTTGGACTGCAGCTCGGTGAAGAGGTCGACGTACTCGCCCTTGCGGGCCCGGACGACGGGCGCGAGCACCTGGAACCGGGTGCGGTCCGGGAGCTCGAGGAGCCGGTCGACGATCTGCTGGGGGCTCTGCCGCGTGATCGGCTCGCCACACGTCGGGCAGTGCGGCCGCCCCGCCCGGGCGA
Organism: uncultured Actinomycetota bacterium; assembly: GCA_963728395.1. GTDB lineage: Bacteria > Actinomycetota > Actinomycetes > Actinomycetales > Dermatophilaceae > CAVSJJ01. The sequence goes on along the minus strand of CAVSJJ010000003.1, from coordinate 308,583 downwards.
AGAGGAGACGCAGGTAGTCGTAGACCTCGGTGATCGTGCCGACCGTCGAGCGGGGGTTGCGGTTCGTCGACTTCTGGTCGATCGAGACGGCGGGCGAGAGCCCCTCGATGAAGTCGACGTCCGGCTTGTCCATCTGGCCGAGGAACTGCCGGGCATAGGCGGACAGCGACTCGACGTAGCGGCGCTGGCCCTCGGCGAAGATCGTGTCGAAGGCCAGCGAGGACTTCCCGGAGCCGGAGAGGCCGGTGAAGACGATGAGCGCGTCCCGAGGCAGGTCGACGGAGATGTCCTTGAGGTTGTGCTCGCGGGCCCCGTGGACGACGAGGCGGTCATGGGCGTACGCCGGTCGGGCGTCGGCGGTCGGAGAGGGGGCAGACGTCACGGTCTCCATGCTAAGCGGGGTCACCGACAGCGCTGCCCGCTCGTCCAGGGCACCCCGCGTCCGACCACGCCTCCCATCGGATTCCCAGGTGACTCCCAGGCGACTCTGGCGAGGTAGAAGCATGCCTGAGGACCGATCCGGACATTCGACAGACAACAGCGATGACCCGACACCGATCGCCGAGTATGCCGTCATCGGTGACACCGAGACCGCCGCCCTGGTCTCCCGCGGGGGCTCCATCGACTGGCTGTGCCTCCCGCGGTTCGACTCCCCCGCGTGCTTCGCCGCCCTGCTCGGGACGACGGAGCACGGGCGCTGGTTGCTCGGACCCAGCGGCGAGGCGCGCAGCACCCGGTCCTACCGGGACCACTCCTACATCCTCGAGACGGTTCACGAGACGCCGACCGGCTCGGTCAAGGTCATCGACGTCATGCCGGTCGGCGACGACCGGGCCGACGTCATCCGTCGGGTCGAGGGGCTGTCCGGCAGCGTCGACATGGTGCACGAGTGGGTCGTCCGCCCCGGATACGGCAAGGTGCTGCCGTGGGTGGCCAGGCGGACCGGGCCCGACGGCGAGGACCTGCTCACGGCCGTCGCCGGACCGGACATGCTCATCCTGCGTGGCGACCGGCTCCCCGAGGCTGTCGACCACCACCACCGCGACGAGTTCACCGTGTCCGAGGGCGACGTCGTCAGCTTCGGGCTCACCTGGTCCCACTCGTGGAAGCCGGTGCCCCCCGCCCTGGACGGGGAGCACCAGATCGAGCACAGCCAGGAGGTGTTCGCCAGCTGGGCGGAGCGCTCGGAGTACCGCGGCCCCTACCGCGAGGAGGTGCTTCGGTCGCTCCTCGTGCTGCGGCAGCTGACCGACAGCGAGCGGGGCGGGATCGTGGCTGCGGCGACGACGAGCCTGCCCGAGGGCTTCGGCGGCAGCCGGAACTGGGACTACCGCTACACCTGGCTGCGCGACGCGTCGCTGACGGTCCGGGCCCTCCTGCGGGCCGGCCACCAGGCCTCGACCCGGATCTGGCGCGACTGGCTGATCCGGGCGGTCGCCGGCGACCCGGACGACCTGCAGATCATGTATGCCGTTGACGGCGGCCGCGAGCTGGAGGAGCGCGAGCTGGACCACCTGCCCGGCTACGCCGGCTCCCGACCGGTCCGCGTCGGCAACGGGGCCGTCCACCAGCAGCAGGTCGACGTCATCGGCGAGGTGATGATCGCGCTCGCCGAGGCCCGGGCACACGGCATCGAGGAGTCCGACGACTCCTGGGACGTCCAGAAGGTCCTCCTCGAGCATCTCGAGAAGACGTGGAACGAGCCCGACAGCGGGCTGTGGGAGAGCCGCGGCAAGAAGCACCACTTCACCCAGTCCACCGTCATGGTGTGGGCGGCCTTCGACCGGGGGATCCGGGCGGTCGAGGAGCACGGCCTCGACGGTCCCGTGGAGCGGTGGCGCGAGCTGCGGGACACCGTCCGGCAGACCGTCCTGGAGCGGGGGTACGACGCCGAGCGCAACACCTTCACCCAGCACGACGAGACGACCGAGGTCGACGCGGCCCTGCTCATGATCCCGCTGGTCGGGTTCCTGCCCGGTGACGACCCCAAGGTCCTCGGCACGATCTCCGCCATCGAGGAGGACCTCATGCGGGACGGGCTCGTCCTGCGCTACCGCACGTCGGCCGGGATGGACGGGATCGACGGCGGGGAGCACCCCTTCATGGCCTGCGCCTGGTGGCTCGTCAGCGCGTATGCCGCGGCCGGCCGCATCGACGACGCGCACGCGGCGATGCGCCGCTACCTCGCTCTCCTCAACGATGTCGGCCTCATCTCGGAGGAGTACGACGCTAGGTCGGACCGGATGGCCGGCAACTTCCCGCAGGCGCTCTCGCACCTCGCCCTCGTCGGCGCGGCATACGCCCTGGAGGAGGCCGAGGACGCGCGGAAGGGGAAGGGTGACGACTGACCGTCCCCGCGGCTACGTTCGGTTCATGACCGACCTCGTGCCCGCCCTGGAGCAGCACACCGCGTCGCTCCTGGCGACCGCCGGGAGCCTGCGCGACCTCGAACACGCCTCCTTCTGCGCCGGCTGGACCCGCGCCCACGTCCTCGCCCACCTCGCGTCGAACGGGCGCGGCATGGTCAACCTCGTCCGCGCGGTCGTCGACGGCGAGCCGCGGACGATGTACGCCTCCCAGGAGGAGCGCGACACCGACATCACGGTCGGGGCGAGCAGGCCGCTCGACGCGTTGCTCGCGGACCTCGAGGCGACCAGCGAGGACGCCATCGCCGCGCTGCGCCGGCTCGGCCCCGAGCACGCTGAGGCCAGGGCCGAGCGGACGCCCGGAGGACGGACGTTCCGGGCCGCCACGTTGCCGTACCTGCGGTTGCGGGAGGTCGTCTACCACCATGTCGACCTCGACGCCGGCTTCACCTTCGACGACGTCGAGGCCGGGCTCCTCGCCCTGTTCCTCGACCGCGAGGTCGCCGTGCTGTGCCGCAACACGCAGGCGCCGAGCGTGCGGATCATCAGCGACGAGGGCGACTCCTACGACGTCGGCGACGGCCCGACGACGACCGTCACCGGGTCGCGCGCGGGTCTCCTCCTCTGGCTCTCCCGGCAGATGCCGGTGGGGGTCAGCGGTGATCCCCAGCTGCCGGAGCCGCCCCGTGGCGCCTGACGGCGGCGACGCGGCATACACGGGCCGGGTCTCCCCCGGTGGCCCGAGCGATGTCCGCGAGCTCGCCCGGCTGACGATCCGCAAGGCGTCGGTCTCGCAGATGGACAACAACGTCTACCTGCTCACCTGCCGGGCGACCGGCGAACAGCTGCTCATCGATGCCGCCGACGACCCACAGCGATGCCTGGCCCTCGTGGCCGAGGGCACCGGTCGGCTCAACGCCATCGTCACCACCCACCAGCACTGGGACCACGTCCGTGCCCTCGCCGAGGTCGCCAACGCGACCGGCGCGAGGACGTATGCCGGCGCCGACGACGCCGACGCGCTGCCCCTGGCGCCCGATGTTCGCCTCGCGCAGGGCGACACGGTGGCGTTCGGCGAGATCGTCCTCGACGTCGTCCACCTGCGCGGGCACACGCCGGGCTCGGTGGCCCTCGCCTATGCGGACCCGGAGGGCTCGACGCACCTGTTCACCGGCGACTCGCTCTTCCCCGGAGGGGTCGGCAACACGACCCGGCCCGGCCAGAGCTTCGACAGCCTCATCGAGGACGTGACGACCCGGGTCTTCGACGTCTACCCCGACGACACCTGGTTCTACCCCGGCCACGGTGCCGACTCGACCCTCGCAGCCGAGCGAGCGCACCTGCCCGAGTGGCGCGCCCGCGGCTGGTAGGCCCCCTGCCCCAACTTTCCCGCCTCAGGCGGGAATGTGGCACTTCACCCCGGAAACGTTCCCGGGTGAAGTGCCAGTTTCCCGCTGCAGGCGGGAAAGTCGAGGTGGCGGAGTGAGAGGGGATCAGCGCTGGGAGCGGCGGGTCTCGTCGAAGGCCCGGACCTGCTCGATCGTCGCTGCGCGGCGCCGGGCGGCTGGCAGCGAGACCTCCCGCAGCCAGCGCGCGCCGGTGTGGTCGCCGCGGGCGTCGAGGTGCTCGGCGAGCGAGGTGATGTCGTCGACGGGCTTGTTCTGGGCCATCTTGGCCTTCGCCTCGACCCGGGTGATCCGCAGCTCGAGCCCGACGACGGCCCGCAACATCGCCTCGATGAACCCCTCGCCGGTGTCGTCCACGCTCCAGTGCAGCTCGAGCTCGGACTCGTGACGCTCGGTAAGCCGCCTGACGACGTCCTCGGTCCACTCCTGGTCGTCGTGCGCGATGAGCTGCCCGTAGACGTGGACGGTGACGTAGTCCCACGTCGGCGTCGCGTTGGCGTGACCGGCAGCCGACGGCAGCCAGGCCGGGCTCACGTAGTGGTCGGCCACATGGGCGATGACGAGCGACTCGCCGATGGACTGCTTGGACCACTGGGTGTTGTTCCGTGCGACGTGCGCCAACAGGGCGCCCTTCGGACCGAGACTCGCGTCGTAGAAGAAGGGCAGATACGTGGCGACCATCCCGTCGTCGTGGAGGGTGACGAGGTCGGCCGAACCGAGATGGGTCAGGGCTTCCTCGACCTGCTCGTCGGTCATCGCGAAGTGTGCGGGCACGTACATGTCTCAACTGTCCCATGTCGGTGCCGCCCCGGCAGCCGGCCACCTCGCCCACGCCGGACCGCGCCGCCCCGGCCGGCCGCGGTGTCCTAGCCTGAGCGACGTGCCCCGCGCCGACTCCGTCCCCGCACCAGCCCTCGTCCTCGGCGGCATCGTGTCGGTGCAGTTCGGCGGGGCGCTCGCTGCCGGCCTCGTCCCGCAGATCGGTGCGGGTGGCTCGGTCGTCATGCGCCTGCTCTTCGCCACGCTCATCCTCCTCGTGATCGTCCGCCCTCGATGGCGGGGCCACTCCCGTCAGGCGTGGCTGACCGTCGTCGGCTTCGGCACCGCGCTCGGGCTGATGAACTTCAGCTTCTACGGCGCGCTCGGACACCTGCCGATCGGCGTCGCCGTCACCGCGGAGTTCATCGGGCCGCTCGTCCTCGCCACGGCCCTGTCCCGGCGGGCTCAGGACATCGGCGCGGTGGCCGCGGCGGCCGTCGGGGTCGTCCTCATCTCCGAGGCATTCTCCGTCCCGCTCGCCGACCTCGACTGGACCGGCCTCGCCCTCGCGGCGACCGCCGGAGCCCTTTGGGCGGCATACATCATCTTCAGCGGACGCACCGGGCGGGCCTTCGACCGACTCGAGGGGCTCGCCCTCGCGATGATCGTCGCCTCCGTCATCACCCTGCCCTTCGGGGTGGGCTCGGTGGGCATGTGGGACGGAACGGTGCTCATCAAGGGGTTCGGCATCGCCGTCCTGTCCTCCGTGCTGCCCTACTCCCTCGAGCTCGTGGCCCTGCGCCGGCTCAGCGCCAACGTCTTCGGGATCCTGCTCAGCCTCGAACCCGCCGTCGCATCTCTCGCCGGGCTCGTCGTCCTCGGGCAGCGACTCGACACCGTCCAGCTGCTCGGCATGGCCCTCGTCGTCCTCGCCTCGGCGCTCGTCATGGGCGTCGGCGCTCGCAAGGACCCGGCCGAGACCGCCGCGACCTGAGAGACCGGCGGGATGGGCACGACCTATGCCGCCGCGCCGTCCCGGCCGTCCCGCCGCGAGCGCCACAGGCTCGCCGCCGTCGTCGTCCCGAGGATGACGACGATGGCACCGAGCGAGACGGTGATCGGGATCTCGGGGACGTGGACCGGGTCGCCGCCGTTGACGAACGGCAGCTCGTTCTCGTGGAGAGCGTGGAGGACGAGCTTGACCCCGATGAAGGTGAGCAGGACGGCGAGCCCGTAGCCGAGGTACACCAGCCGCTGGAGCAGGCCGCCGAGGAGGAAGTACAGCTGGCGCAGTCCCATGAGGGCGAAGATGTTCGCGGTGAGGACGATATACGCCTCGCTCGTCAGACCGTAGATCGCCGGGATCGAGTCGAGGGCGAACAGCAGGTCGGTCGTGCCGAGCGCGAGGATGACGAAGAACATCGGCGTGACGAGCCGGCCGCCGTTCACGCGCGTCGACAGCCGGGTTCCGTCGAACTCCTTCGTCGCCGGGAATCGCTGCTCGAGGGTGAGCAGCAGCCGGTTCTCCTCGTACTCGTCGTCGCTCTGCCCCTCCCGCACGAGCTTGACCGCCGTGTAGATGAGGAAGGCGCCGAAGACGTAGAAGACCCACGAGAAGTTGTTGATGACCGCCGCGCCGAGCGCGATGAAGATGCCGCGCAGAACGATGGCGATGACGATCCCCACCATGAGCGCGAACTGCTGCAGCTGGGTCGGCACCGAGAACCGGGCCATGATGAGGATGAAGATGAACAGGTTGTCGACCGAGAGGGAGTACTCGGTCAGCCAACCCGCGAAGAACTCACCGGCATAGCGCCCGCCCACCTGCCACCACACGCCGAGACCGAAGAGGACCGCGGCGGTGACGTAGCCGCCGAGGGCGAGCGACAGCTCGCGGGTCGAGGGCCGGTGCGGGCGGCGGGCGATGACGAGCACGTCGATCGCGAGCACGACCGCGGTCGCGGCCAGGGTGAGCGCCCAGGCCCACGTGGGAACGGTCATCGCAGTCCTTCCGGTCACGCCGAGGTGGCCGGAGGTCTCTCCCGCCCGGACCGGGTCCGAGCCGGCGCCCCGGGACCGCCGGTATGCCGGGTCCGGCCCGTGATGACGAGGTCACCGTGGTGGGGGACCCCGCCCTCCGCACGGCCAGCCTAGCGGCTGTCCGACCGGGGGGACCCCGCCCTCCGCACGGCCAGCCTAGCGGCTGTCCGACCGGGGGGACCCCGCCCTCCGCACGGCCAGCCTAGCGGCTGTCCGACCGGGGGGACCCCGCCCTCCGCACGGCCAGCCTAGCCTGAGGGCGTGACGACGATGTTCCTCGTCTGCGGCATGCCGGGATCGGGCAAGTCCACTCTGGCGCGGCGTCTTGCCGCCGAGCACTCCGCGCTGCACCTCGACCCGGACGCCTGGATCATCGAGCTCGGGCTGGACCCGCACGACCGGCTGCTCCGGGCCCGCTTCGAGGCGCTCCAGTGGGAGCAGGCCGAGGACCTGCTCCGGCTGGGAGCCTCCGTCGTGATCGAGAACGCGTCGTGGAAGCGGGCCAACCGCGACCGGCGGCTCGCAGCGGCGCGGGCCCTCGGGGTCCGGGCAGAGCTGCACGTCCTCGACGTCCCGTTCGAGGAGCGCTGGCGCCGGATCGTCGTCCGTAACGACGAGCCGGGCTCGGTCGTCATCGACCGCACCCAGCTCGAACGCTTCGAGCGCGCCTGGCAGCCGCCCGACGATGACGAGCTTGCGGCATACGACGCGGTATCGGTGACGACCTGACCTCGGCGAGCCTCAGCCTGCCGGTCGGCGCGACCTCGGCAGCCTCGCCACCACCATGGCGTAGGAGTCGTCGACCGCCTCGCGGATGACCTCGTCGGGGATGCCACCGCCGATGGCGAGGGTGTTCCAGCCGCTGCGGCCGACGTAGGCCATGACGACCGCGTCGTCGGGGAACTCGCGCAGCCACTCGTCCGCCTCCGCGCGGTTCGCGCCGCACTTGACGCCGACGGTGTCCTCTGCGAGGAAGGCGAAGATCCTCTCCGCGACCTTCGCGACCGGGTGGTCCTCCCCCCACGGGCTGTCGGGCCACGCGCCGGGCTTGGCCAGGCAGTGGGCCGCGAGCTCCTCCGGGCTCACGTTCGACGTCTCACTTCAGCGCCTCGCTCATCTGGCGCAGCTCCTTCTTGAGGTCGGACAGCTCGTCGCGCAGCCGGGCCGCCAGCTCGAACTGGAGCTCCCCGGCGGCCTGGTGCATCTGGGCGGTCAGCTCCTGGATGAGCGAGGCCAGCTCGCTCGCCGGGAGGCTCTCCCGGGCGCCGGAGGCCAGCCCGGCGTCGGCGACGACCGCACCGCGCTGGCCGCGTCCGCCGTCGGTCTTGCCCCGCGATCGGGACCGGCCGGAGCCGAGCAGGCTCTGGGTGTCGGCGTCCTCGCGGGCCAGCAGATCGGTGATATCGGCGATCCTCTTGCGCAACGGTGTCGGGTCGATGCCGTGCTCGAGGTTGTAGGCGACCTGCCTCTCGCGGCGGCGCTGGGTCTCGTCGACCGCCTCCCGCATCGACGGGGTGACGGAGTCGGCATACATGTGGACCTGCCCGGAGACGTTGCGGGCCGCGCGCCCGATCGTCTGGATGAGCGAGCGGGCGCTGCGGAGGAACCCCTCCTTGTCGGCGTCGAGGATGCTGACGAGGGACACCTCCGGCAGGTCGAGGCCCTCGCGCAGGAGGTTGATCCCGACGAGGACGTCGAACTCGCCCAGCCGGAGCTCGCGGAGCAGCTCGACCCGCCGCAGGGTGTCGATGTCGGAGTGGAGGTAGCGGACCCGCACGCCCTTGTCGAGGAGGTAGTCGGTGAGGTCCTCGGCCATCTTCTTCGTCAGGGTCGTGACGAGGACCCGCTCGTTGCGCTGGGCGCGGGTGTTGATCTCATGCAGGAGGTCGTCGATCTGGCCCTTCGTCGGCTTGAGCACGACCTCGGGGTCGATGAGCCCGGTCGGGCGGATGATCTGCTCGACGACACCATCGGCCTTCGCGAGCTCGTAGGGGCCGGGCGTGGCCGAGAGATAGACGGTCTGCCCGATCCGGTCGAGGAACTCCTCCCACATGAGCGGGCGGTTGTCCATGGCCGACGGGAGCCGGAAGCCGTGCTCGACGAGGGTCCGCTTGCGCGACATGTCGCCCTCGTACATCGCGCCGATCTGGGGCACCGTCTGGTGCGACTCGTCGATGACGAGGAGGAAGTCCTCGGGGAAGTAGTCGAGCAGGCAGTTGGGGGCCGAGCCACGGCTGCGCCCGTCGATGTGCATCGAGTAGTTCTCGATGCCCGAGCACGAGCCGACCTGGCGCATCATCTCGATGTCGTACGTCGTGCGCATCCGCAGCCGCTGCGCCTCGAGGAGTTTGCCCTGTCGCTCGAAGAGGGCGAGCTGCTCCTCGAGCTCGGTCTCGATGCCGCGGATCGCCCGCTCCATCCGCTCCGGTCCCGCGACGTAGTGCGACGCGGGGAAGACGTACATCTCATCCTCCTCGCGCACCACCTCGCCGCTGACCGGATGGAGGGTGTAGAGCCGCTCGACCTCGTCGCCGAAGAACTCGATCCGCACCGCGAGCTCCTCGTACATCGGGATGATCTCGACGGTGTCGCCGCGCACCCGGAAGGTCCCGCGGGTGAAGGCGAGGTCGTTGCGGGTGTACTGCATCTGGACGAAGCGTCGCAGCAGCTCGTCGCGGTCGAGCTCGTCGCCGACCCGGAGCGGGACCATCCGGTCGACGTACTCCTGCGGGGTACCGAGGCCGTAGATGCACGAGACGGAGGCGACGACGACGACGTCGCGCCGGGTGAGCAGCGAGTTCGTCGCGCTGTGGCGCAGCCGCTCGACCTCGTCGTTGATCGAGGAGTCCTTCTCGATGTAGGTGTCCGTCTGCGGGACGTAGGCCTCGGGCTGGTAGTAGTCGTAGTACGAGACGAAGTACTCGACGGCGTTGTTCGGCAGCAGCTCGCGGAACTCGTTGGCCAGCTGCGCGGCGAGCGTCTTGTTGGGCGCCATGACGAGCGTCGGCCGCTGGACCCGCTCGATGAGCCAGGCCGTCGTCGCCGACTTGCCGGTTCCGGTGGCGCCGAGCAGCACGACGTTGCGCTCGCCGGCGTTGACCCGGCGGGCCAGCTCCTCGATCGCGGCAGGCTGGTCGCCGCTCGGCTGGAACTCCGAGACGACCTGGAGCGGCGCGACCCGGCGCGTGAGGTCGGTGGTTGGACGCATGGACCTACGGTATGCCGCGCCGCCGACAGCCCGTCAGTTGCCGGGGATCTCCTCGTGGACCTTCATCAGCGTGCTCTTGCCGAACAGGCTCTCGAGGAGGTCGACGGCGAGCTCGGCCGTCGTGTTGCGGCTGTCGAGCGCCGGGTTGAGCTCGACGAGGTCGATCGAGCCGAAGAGCCCGGTGTCGGCGATCATCTCCATGCACAGCTGGGCCTCCCGGTAGGTCGGCCCGCCCCGCACCGGCGTCCCGACCCCGGGAGCGATCTCGGGGTCGATGAAGTCGAGGTCGAGGCTGACGTGCAGGTGGGTGTCCTCGGTGAGTCCGTGCAGCGCCCGCTTCATCGTCTTGCGCATGCCCAGCTCGTCGAGGAAGCGCATGTCGAACACCTCGATGCCCATCTCGTGCAGGTGTTCCTTCTCCCCCTGGTCGACGCTGCGCAGCCCGACCTGGCGCACCTGGGAGTGGTCGAGCGCCGGGGTGGCGCCCGCCATCTCGACGAGGCCCTCCGGGCCGCGGCCGAGCAGGCACGCGACGGGCATGCCGTGGAGGTTGCCGCTCGGGGTGATGGCCGCCGTGTTGAAGTCGGCGTGGGCGTCGAACCACAGGACGCGCAGGTCACGGCCCTGTTCGCGGCAGAAGCGGGCCACGGCGCTGATCGAGCCGACCGCCAGGCTGTGGTCACCGCCCATGAGGACCGGCAGGTGGCCGCGGGTCAGCTCGCCGTGGACCGCGTCATGGACCGAGCGGTTCCACTCGATGACCTCCGGCAGGTGCCGGTAGCCGTCCACCGGCGGCAGGAGCGGGTTCGTGGGGCCGGAGAGATCCCCGAGATCGTGGACCTTGGCCCCGAACGCCGCGAGGGCGTCCTCGATGCCAGCGACACGCAGCGCGCCCGGCCCGAGCCGAGCGCCGATGACGCTCGCGCCGATGTCGGTGGGGGCGCCGATGAGACTGACCGGTTGCATGGGTCGTTCCTCCCTGGCTGTGGTGGTGTCGACCCGGCGCGGCCCACAGGCCGGTCCGAGGACGGGTCTTCCTACCTTAGACACGGCGGGTCGGTTTCGGCGAAGTCCGGGCCGCTCGCACCCACCCCGCCGGCGGGTATGCCGCCCCCGTCACCACCAGCCCTGCCGCCGCGCCCAGCGCAGCAGCCACACCGACATCCCGGACATGACGACGAGCAGCGCGATGAGCCAGCCGAGATGGGTGTGGTCGTTGACGATGACGTTCATGCCGACGACCGAGGAGATCGCGGTGACCGGCAGGGTGACGGCGGCGATGACCGCGAGCCGCTCGGCCGCGATGGTCATCCGGGTGTCGGTCCGGGCGCGGTAGAACTCGGTGACGCCGTGGAGGAACTCGAGCTGGCTCGAGGTGATCCGCTCGAGCCGGTGGTACTGGTCGTGCAGGTCCTCGATCATCCGGGTGTCGGCCCGCGGCAGGTCACTCTGCAGCTTGGCGGCGCGGGCGAAGACCTCGGTGCCCTGGGCCGCCATGGTCCGGATCGCGAGGAGGGCGTGCCGTGCCTGGAAGAGCTCGTCGAGGAACTGCTGGGGTCGCTCGTCGTCCTCGCCGACCATGACCCGTTGCTCGAGCCGGCCGACGTCCCGGGCGAGATCGTTGACGATGCGCTCCTCGGCGTTCGTCATGGCCGAGACGATCGAGTAGCACAGCGCCACCGGCGACGGCGGCCGCAGCCGGGTGGCCCGAAGCCGGTCGGCGACCTCTCCCGTCTCGGTCAGCAGGCTCTCGAGAGGAACGACCGGGTTGCGCGGGCCGTGCGTCGTCACGACGTAGCGGGGGCCGACGAACAGGTCGATCTCGAGGTAGTGGACGTGCCCGCCCATCCCTTGCTCGGGCCGGTGGAGCACGAGGAAGAGATGGTCCTTGTAGGCGTGCAGCCGCGACACGTGGTTGCGCTCCCGCGCGTCCTCGATGGCCCGCGGGTGGAAGCCGAAGGCGTCGCGCAGCGTCCGGGCGCTCGTGTCGTCGAGGGTCGGGATGTCGAGCCACACCCAGCCGTCCTCGCGGGTGAGCAGATCCTCGAGGTCGGCGGCCGCACGCGGCTGCGCGACTCCGCTGCCGGAGTCCACCCAGAAGAGCATGGTGCCCGTCACGGGCCCCACTGTAGGTGCCGGTCGCCGAGACCGCCGCCTCCGCGTGTCACTCGGCCCTCGGGACCCAGCGCGTGCGCCGCGCCCAGGCCTCCACCCGCTCGTGGGCCGCGTCGAACCACGGCTCCTTGGCCTCGGCGTAGTCCTCGGTGCTGGCGTGGCGCGCGGCCAGCTCGGACTTGTGCGTGGCGTACGCCTCCCGCTCGGCGGGTTCGGAGCGCAGCCAGTCCCGGAAGAGCAGGGCCCAGCGCCACCCCGCGCCGCCGACCTCGCGGACATGGATGTGGGCGACCCGCCCCGGGTCGCTCGAGCCGTGGAACCGCTTGGGCCAGCCGGTGCCGTCCCTGGCGTTGTCGGAGACATTGCCCTCCGTGACCGGGAAGCCGGCACCTGCCATCGCCGAGCGCCAGGCGGGTGCGTCGGCGTCGCCGAGCGAGGCGACGCCGACCTGGAGGTCGATGACGTCCTTGGCCGGGAGGCCGGCGACTGCGGTCGAGCCGATGTGGTCGAGGGTCACCGCCGCCGGTCCGACGGCGTGCCGGACCCGGGCGAGCAGCCGTGCCGCCTGCGCGGGCCACTCCGGGTCCGGTGGCCCGATCTCGGGGACCGTGAGCCGGCTGCGTATGCCGCGCCGCACGTTCTCCTCGAAGGGCAGCAGCCGCCCGTGCCACAGGGACTCCACGGCCGTGCGGAGCGCCTCCGGTGTCCCCTCGTTGTCGAGCCACACGTCGGCCGCGGCGCGCCGGGCCTCCTCGTCGGCCTGCACGGCGATCCGGGCGCGCGCGTCGGCCTCGGCCATGCCCCGAGCCCGCACGAGCCGGGCGACCCGGGTCTCGGCGGAGGCGCCGACGACGAGGACGAGGTGGTACTCCCCCACCATCTCCTTCTCGACGAGCAGCGGCATGTCATGGACGACGACGGCGTCCGGCGGCGTGGCGGCGACGAGCTGCGCCGTCCGGGCCCAGATGGCCGGATGGGTGATCGCCTCGAGGGCGCGCAGTGCGTCGGAGTCCCCGAAGACGACCCGGCCGAGCCCGGCCCGGTCGAGGCCGCCGTCGGCCCCGAGGACCCGCGGTCCGAACCGCTCGACGATGGCGCCCAGCGCCGGCTCTCCGGGCGCGACGACCTCGCGGGCCACCTGGTCCGCATCGATGACGACCGCCCCGAAGCCGGCGAGGGCCGCGGCAGTCGAGGACTTGCCGGATCCGATGCCCCCGGTGAGGCCGACACGCAGCATGCTCCCGAGACTATCCGCGGGCTCAGGGGTCGAGCGGGTCCAGGGAGCTCGCGTCGGCCGGGACGTCCACGGCGTGCTCGCGCAGGGCGTCGATCGGCACGACCTCGAGGACCGCGGCGTTCGTGCTGGCGAGGACGACCGGAGCGGCGACCCCCGCGTCGTAGGCCCTGGCCCAGTTCGCGGCCGTGACGCACCACCGGTCCCCCGGGCTCAGCCCGGGGAAGTGGAACTCCGGGCGCGGGGTCGACAGGTCGTTGCCGATCGAGCGCTGGTGATCGAGGAACTCGGCGGTGACGACGGCGCACACGGTGTGGCTGCCGAGGTCCTCCGGGCCGGTCCGGCACGCCCCGTCGCGGAAGAACCCGGTCACCGGGTCGAGGCCACAGGGTTCGAGGTCGCCACCGAGGACGTTCCGCTCGCTCATCGGTCCATCATTGCGCGTCCATCGGTGCCCAGGTGGCGTAGTCGGCCGTGTTGACGGGCCGGGTGAGCAGTCGTCCGGCGCCGTCCGGGACGGGGATGGCCCGCGACCCCCGGGTCATCCGCACCTCTGTCGCGACGGTGTTGGCGGTGATGGTGAAGACGAGCTGGCTCATCGCGGCCACCTGGTCGTGCACCGACATCCCGTCGAATCCCGCCGGCATGGAGATGACGGCCACCGGGCCCTCGATGCGGCCATGGAGACCCGCCCCGTGCGGCACGGCGGTGCGCAGCCCGTCCGAGACCTCGGTGGGCGTGAGGTCGAGGGTGAGGCCCGCGAGGCTCGGGGCGACGCCGGTGCCGTCGGGAACGGCCCGCGAGACCCGGACGACGTGGTCGCCGCGCAGCAGGTAGACCTGGACCGTCATGGGGACGCCGGGCGTCGCCGTGCCCTCGCCGGGACCGGCGCTCGGCGGGGCCGCGACGAGGTCAGGGGCATCCTGCGGTCCGACCCCGCACCCGCCCACCAGAAGCACGGTGACGGTGGCGCCGAGGGCGAGGACCGACCGGGCCCGCTCAGCGCCGCTCCAGCGGGATGTCGAGGACAAGGCTGGCACCTCCTCCGGGACGCTCGCAGGCGATGATCGTGCCGCGATGGAGCTCCACGTGTCGTGCGGCGATGGACAGCCCCAGCCCGACCCCCTCCGTGCTCGTCCCCGGGCCCCGCGAGAAGCGCTCGAAGACCCGCTCGCGCAGGTCGACCGGGATCCCCGGGCCGGCGTCGTCGACCCGGACCCGCACGCCGTCGACGGTGCGCGACACGATGACGCCGACGCACCCCCCGCCGTGGACCTCGGCGTTGCGCACGAGGTTGACGACCACCCGCTCCAGGCGCCGCTTGTCCCCCTCCATCGCGACGGTCCGGGCGTCGTCGTCGACCCGGGTCACCGGATGCCCGGCCGCGGCGTCGGCGGCCCGGCGGACCAGGTCTCCGACGACGACGGGCTCGAGGACGAGGTCGTCGCCGGCGTCGTGCCGGGAGACCTCGAGCAGGTCGGTGACGAGGGCGCGGAACCGGTCGAGGTCGTCGGCCAGCAGGTCGACCGGCTCCCGGAGCCGCGGCGGCAGGGAGTCCTGGCGGTTGCGGATGACCTGCATCGAGTTGAGCATCGTCGTCAGCGGCGTCCGCAGCTCGTGGCTGACGTCGACGGCGAACCGGGCGTCGGCGACGACCCGGCGGTCCAGGTCGGAGACGGTCCGGTTGAACGACGTCGTGAGCGGGACGAGGTCGGGGTCGCCGCCGTCCTCGAGCCGCACGCCGAGCCGCCCGGAGGCGACCTCCGCGGCCGCGGCGTTGAGCCGGACGAGCGGGCGCAGGGCGAGGGTCGTCGCCCAGCGGCCGACGAGGAGGCCCAGCGCGACGGTCAGCACCGTGGCGGCGCCGAGACCGAGCGACAGCGCCCGGGTCGCGTCGACGGTGCCGCGCAGGTTGTACAGCTCGTAGAAGGATGCCGGCCGGCCGGGCAGGGGCATCCCGACCGCGAGGTAGAGGTCGCCGTCGATGTCGACCCGCTGGCTGGCGACCTGGCCGTTGCCGACCGCGGAGACCAGCGGGGCCGGAAGGGTCGTCGGGCCGAGTCGCGGCGAGGTCGCGAACCACTTCTGGCCGAGGAACGTCATCGCCGCCGCCGCGGAGCTGCGGCGCATCGTGTCGATGGCCCGCGCGGGTGGGACGGCCCCACCCTGGTCCTCCGAGAGGGCCTCGTCGAGGCGTCCGGCGTCCACCGACGTGCCGGCCACGGCGGCGGCCTGTGCGTCGCGGACGAAGGACTGGCTGACGAGCGCCCACGCGACGGCGGACAGGAGGATCGACACACCCAGGGCCAGCAGCCCGAAGGCCACCGTGACCCGGCGCCGCAGCCCCCAGCGGGAGCCGCTGCGGCGCGGACGTCCTCGCACTAGGTCGCCAGCCGGTAGCCGAGCCCCCGCGCCGTGACGACGTGTCGGGGGTTGGACGGGTCGCGCTCGACCTTCGTGCGCAGCCGCCGGATGTGGACGTCGACGATGCGGCTGTCACCGAAGTATCCGTAGCCCCACACCCGCTCGAGCAGGTCCTCCCGGGTGCAGATGCGCCCCTCCGCGAGGACGAGCTCGACGAGGAGCCGGAACTCGGTCCTGGTCAGCGCGATCGGCTCGCCGTCCCGGCTGACCACTCCGTCGTCGAGGCCCACCGACAGCTCGCCGACGTCGACCCGCCGCGGCCGGTGGTCGACGCTCGGTTCCACCCGGCGCATGAGGGCCCGGATCCGGGCCGAGAGCTCCTTGGAGACCAGGGGCTTGGTGACGTAGTCGTCGGCGCCCGCCTCGAGCCCGGCGACGACGTCGTGGCTGTCGGTCCGCGCCGTCACCATGATGACGGGCACGTTGCTGCCCCGGCGGATCTCGCGGCATACCGAGAAACCGTCGACGTCGGGGAGCATGACATCGAGCAGGACGACGTCGGGGTCGTCCCGGCCCAGCGCCTCGAGGCCCTGGTCACCGCCCCCGGCCTCCGTCACGTCATAGCCCTCGTCCTCGAGGGCCAGCCTGAGCACCCGGCGGACCCGCGAGTCGTCCTCGATCAGCAGCACACGACGCGGCACTCCCCCACCCTCGCAACCTCCCCTGCACCCCGGCTGCACGCTCTCTGGGAACCGGCTGGGCCCGTCCTGAGCCCGGCCGGCGACACCGTCCCGTCACACACGGCCCGGCCGATGTGACGGATCCGTGTCGGTCCCGTGACGTTCGCCCGGCATGCCTTCGGCCGGGCGGTGTGCCGTGCCTACGGTGCCCTCCGTGCGTAACCCACGCATGACCGGCCTCGACGGAGACCACCTCTGAGGAGAATGCATATGCCATTGACACCACGACGACTCGGCACCGTCGCCGGGGTCTGCGCCGCAGGCCTCGTCATGACGGCCTGCGGTGGCGGTAGCTCGACGGGCAGCGGGACGTCCGGCTCGAGCGCGTCCCCCGTCAAGGGAGGCACGCTCAACATGCTCGGCTCCGGCGACGTCGACTACATGGACCCGAACGTCAGCTACTACTCCATCGGCTACCTGGGCCTGCGGATGTGGACGCGACAGCTGTTCACCTACCCCGCCCAGGAGGGCAAGACGACGACCGCGGTGCCCGACCTCGCCGCCTCGATGCCTACGCAGGGCAACGGCATCAGCAGCGACGGCAAGACCTACACGATCACCCTGCGCCAGGGCGTGAAGTGGGACACCAGCCCGGCCCGTGACGTGACCGCGGGCGACGTCGTGCGTGGCGTCAAGCGCACCTGCAACCCGGCCCAGCCGTTCGGCGGCCTCCCCGACTACGAGAGCCTGATCAAGGGCATGACCGCCTTCTGCCAGGGCTTTGCCAAGGTCGGCCAGTCCGCATCGGCGATGAAGTCCTACATGGACGGCCACGACATCACCGGCGTGACGGCCAAGGACGACCACACCGTCGTCTTCACCCTCAACCAGCCGGCGAGCTACTTCGTCGACATGCTCACCCTGCCGGCCTTCTCGCCGGCGCCGGTGGAGTGGGAGAAGTACGTCCCCGGCAGCGCGGAGCTCGCCCAGCACACGATCTCGGACGGCCCGTACAAGATCGACAGCTACACCCCGACGAAGAAGATCGACTTCAGCCGCAACCCCGCCTGGGACGGCTCGACCGACCCGGTCCGCAAGGCCTACGTCGACAAGATCGTCATCGACGAGACGGTGAGCCAGGACTCGGCACAGCAGCAGCTGCAGACGGGCACGGCCAGCGCGGACATGGAGTTCGACGACTTCCCAGCGGCCTCCCAGATCCCCGGGCTGCTGTCGGCCAACGACAAGAACCTCAACATCGGCCCGACCGCGTCGTCCAACCCGTACGTCGTCTACAACATGGCCTCCCCGAACAACAACAAGGCCATGGCCAACCTCAAGGTGCGCCAGGCGATCTCCTACGCGATCAACCGTGCGGACATCATCCAGGTCCTCGGCGGGAGCAAGCTCAACACCCCGCTCAGCCACGTCCTGCCCTCCAACATCGTCGGTGGTGAGAAGAACTTCGACGACTACCCCTACGACCAGGCCAAGGCCAAGCAGCTGCTCGCCGATGCCGGGTACTCCAAGGGGCTCACCCTGAAGTTCCTCTACCGCAACGCCTCCGAGGGCAGCACGAAGACCTTCCAGACGATCCAGCAGGACCTGTCCAAGGTCGGGATCACGGTCAAGGGCGTCCCCTCGCCGAACGCGGACTTCTACACGAAGTACCTCGAGGTGCCGTCGGTCGCCAAGCGCGGCGTCTGGGACCTCTCGCTCGCCGGCTGGGGTTCGGACTGGTACGGCAACGCCGCCCTGTCCTTCTTCAACCCGCTCTTCTCGGGCCAGCCATCGTTCCCGCCGGTCGGCAGCAACTTCGGGCTCTACAACGACCCGGCCGCGAACAAGCTGATCCAGCAGGCGGCGACCGCCCAGACCCAGGACCAGGCCGCGAGCCTGTGGGCCCAGGCCGACCAGCAGGTGATGAAGGACGCGCCGTTCTACCCCATCACCCAACCGAACCAGCCCAACTACCACGCCTCCCAGGTCCACAACACCGTCTACGTTCCCGCGATCCAGAACTTCGACCCGACGAACGTCTGGCTGAGCGCGGACAAGCAGGGCGGCTGAGGCACCGCTCACCCGACGAGCAGGAGTACTCAATGGCACTTCTCGAAGTCCGGGACCTGCGCGTCGAGTTCGACACCCCGGACGGCGTGGTCCACGCCGTCCGGGGCCTGTCGTTCGACGTCGACCGGGGCTCGACCCTCGCCATCGTCGGCGAGTCGGGGTCGGGCAAGAGCGTCGCCACGCAGACCATCACCGGCCTGACCCGGGGGGCGCACGTGTCCGGCTCGGCCACCTTCGACGGGACCGAGCTGATCGGCGCCACCCGGTCGACCCTCCAACGGTTGCGCGGGGCGCGGATCGGCATGATCTTCCAGGATCCGCTGTCGAGCCTGCACCCGTACTACCCCGTGGGCTGGCAGATCGTCGAGATGATCCGGGCCCACGACCGCAGCGTCGCCAAGGGCGCCGCCCGGGCGCGCGCCGCAGAGCTGCTCTCGCTCGTGGGGATCCCCCACGCGGAGCAGCGGATCGACGACTACCCCCACCAGTTCTCCGGCGGGATGCGCCAACGGGTCATGATCGCGATGGCGATGGCGCTCGACCCCGCCCTCCTCATCGCCGACGAGCCCACCACCGCACTCGACGTCACCGTCCAGGCGCAGGTGCTCGAGGTCATGCAGCGCCTCCAGGAGCGGTTCGGGACAGCGATCATCCTCATCACCCACGACCTCGGCGTCGTCGCCGAGATGGCCGACGAGGTCGTCGTCATGTATGCGGGAACGGCGATGGAGAAGGCGCCGCGCCGGACCCTCTTCTACCATCCCCACCATCCGTATGCCGAGGGGCTGCTGCGCTCGCTCCCCTCCCTCGGCGACCCCGGACGCCGGCTCACCCCCATCGGCGGCGCCCCTCCGTCACTCATCGACCTGCCGAGGGGGTGCGCATTCGCTCCACGCTGCCCGCACGCCTTCGCTGCCTGCACCCAGGACCCGCCCCTGCGCGTCGTCTTCGGCGACGACGAGCACGCCTCGGCCTGTTGGCTGCCGACGGACGCTCAGGATCGAGCGGCGGCCGCCACCCGACCCGCGCACGCGGCATACGCACCGAGTGCGCAGACCGACACCGACCGACGGGAGGCCGGCGCGTGAACGAGTCCCCGCTCCTCGCCCTCGAGGGCGTCACGAAGTCCTTCCCCGTGCGTTCCTCGTCGCTCCTGCGTCGCTCGACGGACGTCGTCCACGCCGTCGACGACGTCAGCCTCGAGGTACGGCGCGGGGAGACCCTCGGTCTCGTCGGCGAGACCGGCTGCGGCAAGTCGACGCTCGCCCGGTGCATGTCCCGCCTCTACGAGCTCGACGGCGGCACGGTGACCTTCGACGGCACCGACATCAGCCGGACGAGCCGATCCGGGCTGCGGGCCGTGCGGCGGGACGTCCAGATGGTCTTCCAGGATCCCTACGGCTCGCTCAACCCGCGCCGCAGGGTCGGCTCGATCATCGGCGACCCGTTCGAGATCCACCACGTCGGGAACCGCTCGGAGCGCAAGCGGTCGGTCCAGGAGCTGATGGAGCGGGTGGGCCTCAACCCCGAGCACTACAACCGGTTCCCGGCGGAGTTCTCCGGAGGTCAGCGGCAGCGGATCGGCGTCGCCCGGGCCCTCGCGCTGCGACCGAAGCTCATCATCTGCGACGAACCGGTCTCCGCGCTCGACGTGTCGATCCAGGCCCAGGTCATCAACCTGCTCCTCGACCTCCAGGGCGAGTTCGGCCTCACCTACGTCTTCATCTCGCACGACCTGTCCGTCGTCCGGCACGTGAGCAACCGGATCGCCGTGATGTACCTCGGGAAGGTCGTCGAGGTGGCGCCGTCCGAGCAGCTGTTCGACACTCCCCGCCACCCCTATACCCGCGCGCTCCTCTCGGCCCTGCCGGTCGCCGACCCCGACATGTCGGACAGCCGGGAGCGGATCGTCCTCGCCGGGGACCTGCCCACTCCGACCCACCCGCCGTCGGGGTGCCGTTTCCACACCCGCTGCCCCAAGGCCCGGAACGACTGCACCGATGCCGTGCCACCCCTTGCCCCCGTCCTCGGCGACGGACCCGAGCACGCGGTCGCCTGCCGGCATCCCTTGGAGCAGGGCGAGGACCTCACCGCGTCGACCCCCCAGGTGGACGACAGCGAGATCGGGTCGGACGACGCCGTACCGGCGGCCTACGCGGGAGCGACGACGGAGAGGGAGAGGACATGACGGTCGAGCACAGCCCCGCCGGCCCCGAGGCCCAGACCGGCACCGAGGGCGAGCACCGCGTCGAGGGCGGCAACGAGCCGACCCCGACGAGGCGGATCGAGGGCCGCAGTCCCTGGGCACTGGCCTGGCAGCGGCTGCGCCGCGACCGGGTGGCGATGATCTCCCTCGTCGTCATCGTGCTCATCGTCGTGTTCGCGTTGTGCGCCCCCCTCGTCGCCCACCTGACGGGACATCCGCCGAACGAGCAGTACCGGCGCACCGGCCTGTCGCCGGACGGCCTGCCCGTGGCACCGAGCTCGACGTTCTGGCTCGGCACGGACGACCTCGGGCGCGACATCCTCGTCCGGATCGCCTACGGCGCCCGGATCTCGCTCCTCGTGGGGGTCGCGGCGACCGCGCTCACCGTCGTCATCGGCGTCGTCGTCGGGCTGGCGGCGGGCTTCCTCGGTGGCCTCGTCGACACGGTGCTCGCCCGGCTCGTCGACGTCATCCTGTCGGTGCCCTTCCTCCTCGTCGCCATCGCCCTCGTCTCGCTGACCGGGCCGAGCCTGGGGGTGACGATCATCGTCATCGGCTTCTTCAGCTGGGCCTCGGTCGGCCGCATCGTCCGGGGGCAGGTTCTCTCGCTGCGCGAACGCGAGTTCGTCGAGGCGGCCCGGTCCCTGGGGGCCAGCGACCGGCGGATCATGTTCGTCGACATTCTCCCCAACGTCCTCGCCCCGGTCATCGTGTACGCGTCGCTTCTCATCCCGGTCGTCATCGTCGTCGAGGCGACCCTGTCCTTCCTCGGGCTGGGCCTGCCGCCGCCGACTGCCGACTGGGGCGGGATGATCAGCGAGGGCCAGCAGTACTACACCACCGCCTGGTGGTTCATCCTCTTCCCCGGCCTGGCCCTCCTCGCCACGACTCTCGCCTTCAACCTGCTCGGCGACGGCATCCGCGACGCCTTCGACCCGCGCAGCGACCGGCTCATCAACCAGTGAGGAGGATCTGATGCTGCGCTTCCTCATCCGACGCACGGCTCTCGGCCTGCTCGTCATGTGGCTCATCACGGTGGCCGTCTTCGGCCTGTTCTTCGTCGCGCCCAACAACGTCGCCCGGACGATCGCCGGCCGGCAGGCGACGCCGCAGACGATCGCGCTCGTGTCGCATCGGCTCGGGCTCGACCAGCCGATCTGGAAGCAGTACGTCGACTTCGTGTGGCGGGCGCTGCACGGCGACCTCGGCTACGACTACTACCACCAGGTCCCGGTGACGACGATCATGGGCCAGGCCCTGCCGATCACCCTCTCGCTCGTCATCGGGGGCGCGCTCATCTGGCTCGTCCTCGGCGTGACCAACGGCGTCGTCTCGGCGGTGCGACCCCGCTCGTTCACCGACCGGGGCCTGACCGTCTTCGCCCTCTTCTTCTACTCGATGCCGACCTTCCTGCTCGGCCTGCTGCTGCTGTACTTCCTCTACTTCCGGCTCACCCTCGCCGGCTACCAGGTCTTCCCGGCCGGCGGCTACTCGGGCTTCACCGCCGGGCTGGGCCAGTGGCTGCGGCACATGGTCCTGCCCTGGTTCACCCTCGCCCTCGTGTCGGCCGCGGCGTACACCCGGCTGACCCGGGCGTCGATGCTCGACGTCCTCGGCGAGGACTACGTGCGGACCGCCCGGTCGAAGGGGATCGGCGAGAAGCGCGTCATCGTCAGGCATGCCCTGCGCAGCGCGCTGACGCCGGTCGTCACGCAGTTCGGGATCGACGTCGGCACCCTGCTCGGCGGCGTCGTCGTCACCGAGTACGTCTTCAGCCTTCCCGGCCTCGGAAAGACCGCGGTCGATGCGATCAACCAGCAGGACCTCCCGGTCATCATCGGGATCGTCCTGTTCGCCTCGGCCGCCGTCGTCGTCGCCAACATCGTCGTCGACATCCTCTACGCCGTTCTCGACCCGCGGGTCCGCCTGCACTGACCCGCCCACGCACCCGGCACCGAGGCGCCGCCGCCCGTCCCTCCGCGGCGGCCCCTCCTCCGGGCGGCCGTCCAGCCGGTCGCCCGGAGTCGCCGGTGGGTCCTCAGGCGGGTGGCGGGGCGGTGCTGTCGCGCACGACGAGCTCGGTGGGCAGGACGAGGTGCCGGGCCCGGTGCCGGCGGCCGGCCCGCTTGGCGTCCATCGCACCCAGGAGGGCGGCCGCCGCGGCCTTGCCCTTGGCGACGAAGTCCTGGCGCACCGTCGTCAAGGTCGGCCGCATCCGCCCGGCCACCGGGCTGTCGTCGAAGCCGACGACGGAGATGTCCTCGGGCACCCGCAGCCCGAGGTCCTCGGCGGCGTGGACGACGGCCTGGGCCACGACATCGGAGTAGCACAGGATCGCCGTCGGCGGGTCGTCCGCGGTGAGGAGCCGGTGGGCGCCCTCGCCGGCCGCCCCGTCCGCCCCATCGGGCACCAGGACAAGGGGCCCCCGGGCACCGCACTCGTCGAGGACGTCGCTCCAGCCGAGCAACCGCTGTCGCACGACGTGGCCGAGGACGTGGCCGTCCGCGGCCTCGGCGACGGTCAGCGCGCCCCCCACGGTCGCCAGCATCATCCCGATCCGGCGGTGGCCGAGGTCCACGAGGTGTCGGGCCGCGGCCTGCGCCCCGCCCCGGTCGTCGATGTTGACGCTGGGGATCCCGGCGGCGAGGACCTGGTCGACGAAGACGAGGGGCAGGTCCCGCTTGACGAGCCACTCCAGCGCCGGCGTGTGCGGGTCGCACGAGTAGACGAGGGCGCCATCCATGAGGACGTCGCGCGCCGGGACCCGCCCCTCGGTCTCCGAGGCGGTGAGCAGGGTGAGCGCGAGCCCGGTCGGGCGCATCTCGGCGGTGATCGCCCCGAGGAAGGTCATGGCGACCTCGTCGGTGAAGGCGTACTGGAGGGAGTCGGTGAGCAGGACGCCGATCGCACCGGTGCTCCCGCGGGCCAGTGCCCGGGCGCTCGGGTCGGGCCCGACGTAGCCCAGCTCCTGGGCCGCGGCGAGGATGCGCCCCCGCAGGGTCGCGGAGAGCTGGTCCGGGCGGGAGAAGGCGTTGGACACGGTCATCCTGCTCACGCCGACCCGGTCGGCGATCGTCTGGAGGGTGACCTTGCCCATGTGCATCTCCTTCCCCGCCTGGGAGGAGACTACGCGGGCCGCCACGTCGAGCCCCGTCGACGCATCGCCGCTCAGGCGGCCGGCGTGTAGGCGGCCGGGGCGACGACGTCGCCGGCCCGGTGGAGGACCCGGGACAGGGCGAGGCGCGGGGTGACGAGACGGTCCCGGCGGGCCGGCGGGGTGTGGCCGGCGACGGGCGCGTCGGGGCGGGCGCTGAGGACGGCGCGCTCGGCGTTCGGTCGAGCGACGATGGCGGCGATGGGAAGGGTCATGCTGGGCTACCTCGGAACTGGTCGTGCGGGCTGATCTGTACCGCTACAGTAGCGCCTCGCGTCTGTACCGGTCAAGTCGCCGAGCCGGCCGGGCACCGGACGAGGCCCGCCCCCCGGAGGGAAGCGGGCCTCGTCGGCGCGGCCGCGGCATACGGGCGTATGCCGCGGGCCTCAGTTGCCGGTGAGCTTCTCGCGCAACGCGGCGAGGGCCTCGTCCGAGGCCAGGGTGCCCTCGTTGCTCGGGGCGCTCGGCCGGGCGGCGCCGGTCTCGGCGGCGGAGTCCGAGGAGTACGAGCTCGACGTGCCGGGGGACGTGGCGGCCTCGGAGTCCGCCCTGGCGGCCTCCTCGACCTGCGAGCGGTGCGCCTCCCAGCGGGCGTGGGCCTCGGCGTACTGCTTCTCCCACTCCTCGCGCTGCTTCTCGTAGCCGTCGAGCCACTCGTTGGTCTCGGGGTCGAAGCCCTCGGGGTACTTGTAGTTGCCCTGCTCGTCGTACTCCGCGGCCATGCCGTAGAGCGTCGGGTCGAACTCGGTCAGCGCGGCACCGTCCTCGTTGGCCTGCTTGAGCGAGAGCGAGATGCGACGACGCTCGAGGTCGATGTCGATGACCTTGACGAAGATGTCCGCCCCGACCGTGACGACCTGCTCCGGCAGCTCGACGTGGCGCTCGGCCAGCTCCGAGATGTGGACCAGGCCCTCGATGCCGTCGTCGACGCGGACGAACGCACCGAACGGCACGAGCTTGGTGACCTTGCCCGGGACGACCTGGCCGATCGCGTGGGTCCGGGCGAAGTGCTGCCACGGGTCCTCCTGGGTCGCCTTGAGCGACAGGGAGACCCGCTCGCGGTCCATGTCGACGTCGAGGACCTCGACGGTGACGTCGTCACCGACCTCGACGACCTCGGACGGGTGGTCGATGTGCTTCCAGGACAGCTCGGAGACGTGGACGAGGCCGTCGACCCCGCCGAGGTCGACGAACGCACCGAAGTTGACGATGCTGCTGACCACGCCGGAGCGGACCTGGCCCTTCGCGAGCTCCTTGAGGAAGGTGGTCCGCACCTCGGACTGGGTCTGCTCGAGCCAGGCGCGACGCGAGAGCACGACGTTGTTGCGGTTCTTGTCGAGCTCGATGATCTTGGCCTCGATCTCCTTGCCGACATACGGCTGGAGGTCGCGGACCCGGCGCATCTCGACGAGGGAGGCGGGCAGGAAGCCGCGCAGGCCGATGTCGAGGATGAGGCCGCCCTTGACGACCTCGATGACGGTGCCGGTGACGACGCCGTCCTCCTCCTTGATCCTCTCGATCGTGCCCCAGGCGCGCTCGTACTGCGCGCGCTTCTTGGACAGGATCAGCCGCCCCTCCTTGTCCTCCTTCTGGAGGACGAGGGCCTCGACCTCGTCACCGACCGAGACGACCTCGGAAGGGTTGACGTCGTGCTTGATGGACAGCTCGCGCGAGGGGATGACGCCCTCGGTCTTGTAGCCGATGTCGAGCAGGACCTCGTCCCGGTCGACCTTGACGATGCGGCCTTCGACGATGTCGCCGTCGTTGAAGTGCTTGATGGTCTCGTCGATGGCGGCGAGAAGGTCTTCCTCCGTGCCGATGTCGTTGACGGCAACGGCGGGAGCGGTCGTGTCGACCGGGCTGGCAGTCATGTAGTAGGAACTCCGATGTGGGCAGATGTAATCGATGGGAAAGTGTGTGCGGGGGTGCAGCACCGACCGGAGGGACCGGTCCTGCGGCCACACGAGTGCTCGGACAGAATACCGATGCCGTCACGCGCTGGTCAAAGCACCCCGCGGCGGGCGAGGGCGGCCGAGATGCCGGGTGAGCCGAGCCGCGTCGGGCGGCACGCCGTCGGGCCGGACGAGACCGCCCGCGCGAACCGGGCATGGTGGGACGAGGAGGCCGCCGACTACCACCTCGAGCACGGCGGCTTCCTCGGCGACGACGCATTCGTCTGGGGCCCCGAGGGGTGGACCGAGGGCGAGCTCGGGCTGCTCGGGATGGTCGAGGGACGAGACGTCCTCGAGATCGGGGCGGGCGGCGCCCAGTGCTCCCGCTGGCTCGCCGGCCACGGCGCCCGGGTCGTCGCGTCCGACCTGTCCTCGGAGATGCTGCGCACGGCGCGGGCGGTCTCCGGTCGGACCGGTGTGCCGGTCCCCCTCCTCCAGTGCGACGCCCGGGCGTTGCCGCTCGCCGACGCGACGATCGACGTCGTCTTCACGGCATACGGCGTCATCCCGTTCGTCGCCGATGCCGGCCGGGTCCTCACGGAGGCGGCGCGGGTGCTGCGCCCCGGAGGACGGCTCGTCTTCTCCACGTCGCACCCGATCCGCTGGGCCTTCCCCGACGACCCCGGCGAACGAGGGCTCACGGCAAGCCAGAGCTACTTCGACACGACGCCGTACGTCGAGAGCGACGACGCCGGGCGGGCGACCTACGTCGAGCACCACCGGACGCTGGGCGGGCGGGTGCGCGAGATCCGGGACGCCGGCCTCGTGCTCGCGGACATCGTCGAACCGGAGTGGCCGGAGCGCACGAGCCAGACCTGGGGCGGCTGGAGCCCGATCCGGGGGCGCCTCCTGCCGGGCACAGCGATCTTCGTCGCCACCCGGCCCTGACGCGGACGCCACACCCGACCCACGGGTGGGCCGGGCGCCCCCCATGCGCCGGGCTCAGACGCTGCGGGTGCGTGAGTCGATGAGCGCGTCGAGGTCGGCCTCGTCGCGGGCCGTGCCCTCGCGGGAGGTGCCCCAGGACAGGACCAGCCCGACGACGAGGGCGATGGCCGCGAGGACGTAGGAGATGAGCGGGAGCATCCCGATGACGGAGAGCTTGGTCCCGTTGGCCTTCGCGTCGTCGACGTTGGTCTGGACGGTCGCGTCGGTGAAGTGGATCGACAGGTCGAGGGCGTTGTCGCCGCTCGGCAGGTCACGGACCTGGTGCTCGGTCTGGTTGATGATCGAGCCGGTGACCGGGTCGACCCACATCGTCTTGTCGTCGCTGTAGGAGCCGGGCGTGCCGGCAGCGATGTCGACCTGCGCGTTGTCCACCTGGATGTGGAACTTGTAGGTGTTCAGCCCGTTGACGTCCTCCTCGCCCTCGAACGTCGCGTCGACGGCGCCGCCGACGAGGCTGTCCCAGAACGGGTAGGTCTTCTTCTCGACGTCGAAGGGGAACTTGTTGACGAGGCCCTCGTGCCGGGGGCCGCCGTCGTCGACGGCCAACGCCGTCTTCCGGTCGGTCGCGAAGGCGTCCTCGGAGGCGCTGATGAGCCGCTTGTCCGTGGCATCGAGGCAGACCGGCGCCTGCGGCGCGGTGCCGTCCGGGTCCTTCATGACACAGGAGAAGTTGCGGAAGACGATGGTGCTCGACGTCGACTTGTCGCCGATCGCCTGGGTCCGCTGCCAGACCGACACCGGTGTCATCGCGTCGCCGACGTAGCTGCCCTCGCCGGTCAGGTTCGTGACGGTGTTGACGTCGAGCGGCGTCTTCTTGAGCGCGCCAGGGGCATAGAACTGCGCCAGCAGCCCGACGAGGAGGAGGAACCCGAACAGACCCAGCAGGACCGTCCCGAGGATGCGGCGCACGGTGGACCTCACTCGCTACTCGACGTTGAGCGGACGAGGAGACATTACCAGCGGGTATCACAGTTGTGGCGCACTTCTTCGAGGCGGTTCTCGATGACGCCCTTCCCTTCACGCAGGTGCTCCCGGCGGTACGATCCCTGCGCGTCAGCGCCAGATCCGCCGCTGCGCGGACGGAAGGGGGGAGCATGGACTCGTCGGCAGAGCCGGCATCCGATACTCCTGCGCTGCAGGTCTCGGCATCCACGCGGACCGACGGGGAAGTCCTGTACACCCCTCTGCGTGGGCTCGCCGGGTCACCCGAGCGCACCGTGCTGCTGATCGGGTACGCGCTGATCCTCGTTCAGGCGGTACTTCGCGGCTGGTCGAAGTTCGGCGGATGGTTCGTCATCGATGACCTCGCCTTCATCAACCGCGCTCAGACGATGAACCACTGGTCGGCGAGCTACCTCCTGGAGGGGTGGCACGGCCACCTCATGCCCGGTGCCTTCGCCCTCGTCAACATCCTGACTGGCCTCGCGCCCCTCAACTACCTACCCGTCGCGATCGTCGATCTGGTTGGCCAGGCCGCGCTTGGTCTCCTCGTCCTCCGCCTCCTATCGACCATGTTCCGGCCTCGACCTGCCATCCTCGTGCCCTTCACCATCTTCGTGCTCTCCCCCATTACCCTGCCCGCGTTCCTGTGGTGGGCAGCCTCGCTCAATCAACTGTGGGGGCAGATCGCGATGGCCCTCATGCTCCTTGCACATGTCCATTACCACCGGACCGGACGGCTTCGGTTTGGCATGGCGGGCGTCCTGGCGCTCATCGGCGGCCTTCTCTTCTCGGAGAAGGTCATCTTGATGGTGCCCGTGGTGTTCCTCCTCTCGCTGCTCTACTTCACCGCAGGCCCTCCCGTGACGAGACTCCGTGCCGCCGTGTCCCGCAGCCGCCTCGTCTGGCTTGCCTACCTGAGCGTGTCGGTCGGCTATGTCGTGCTCTATGCGGCGACCGCTCAAAGCCCAGGCACGAAGGACTCAAGTCTCACAATCGCCGTCGAGACGGCCGGCACCGGGTTGGTCCGGGCGGTCCTCCCTGGCGTGCTCGGCGGGCCGCTGACATGGACGCAGGTGGGCGCGGGCGGGGTTGCTGCGCCGACAGACACCTTCGTGGTGCTATCGATGCTGACCGCGGTGCTTGCCCTGCTGTTCTCGATCTACCGCAGAGCCCGCGCGATCTTTGGATGGCTCATCATCCTCGGCTACATTGCCGTGGACTCAACCTTGCTAGGCATCACCCGCGCCACCATCATCGGTCCTCTTATCGGAGCGGAGTATCGGTATCACTCCGATGAGCTTCTCATCATCGTCTTCTTCGGCACGCTCGCTTTCCTTCCTGTCGACGGCACCTTCGCCGTCGGTCCGTTCCAGAGGCTGGTTCCCCGACGGTCCGTGGCACTGCTCGGCCACACGCTGGGACAGGAGGAACGCCGGAGCGCCGAAGCCGCAGTCAGCTTGGGTCTCGCCAGCGTGGTGGCTGTGCTGTCAACCCTATCGACGGTTCGCTTCGACCCCATTTGGCGCAGCGACGTGGGTCGCAATTACTTCGCCAACGTCGAACATGACATTGCGCGCGCTGCGGAACCCCTCACCATCGCCAACGTCGCCGTACCCGCTGGCGTGCAGAACGCATTGATGTTTCCCCAAAACATGACGTCGTTCATGTTCACTGGCTTTATGCCCGCGCCCCGGTTCCTCACCTCCGGGCAGTATGCCCAGGACGTCCTCTACGTCCCGGACGAGACCGGCCATATCCGCCGTGCCAAGGTTTCCGGCTTCCGTAACGAACCTGGCCAGGCACGAGGCTGCGGCTGGAAGGTGGAGCGCAGCGCGATCACCGTCCCTCTGCAGCTCACGACCGTCAACTGGACCTGGACAGCCCGGATCGGCTACCTCGCCTCGATGGACGCAGATGCAGTCGTGAAGGTGGGCGAGATCTCGACCCCCGTCCATATCTCGGCCGGGGCGCACACGCTCTATGTCGAGGGCCAGGGTGCTATCGGCGAGGTCACGATCAAGGACCTCAGCTACGGAACACTCTGCACCAACGACGTCGAGGTCGGCTTCATCGACCCCATGCCTGGTACCGGGCCGTGACGGAGTCGTCCGGCGACCGCGGGGCCCTCGTACGACGGAGTGCGCTCGGCATAGTCGCATTCCAGGTGGTGATCTGGGCGTGGGTGACGGCACGGGGATACTTCTACCTCGACGACTTCGAGCTCGGAGCGCGCGCCGCTCAGGCATCCGCCCCGGGGACGGCATACCTCCTTGAGCCGCACCGCGGCGTCGTCACACCCGGCGCGCGCCTCGCCGCCTGGACGCTCGCCCATGGGGCTCCACTCTCGTGGCCCGCGATCGCGGCCGTACTCATCGCCGGCCAAGTGATCGTCACCCTGCTCGCGTGGCGCCTGCTGCGCCTTCTCTTCGACGACTCGTGGGCCATTCTTCCTGCCCTCGCAGTGATTGTCCTCTCCCCGATCGGACTTCCGGGCGCGCTGTGGTGGTCGACCGGACTGCTCCAGCTGCCCCAGCACGCAGCCCTTCTGGGCGCGTTCATCCTCGCCGTGTGGTCGATGAAGGACGGGGCGTGGTGGCTCGCACCGATGTCTGCAATGGTCATTGGTTTGGGATGCCTCTTCTCCCCACGGACCCTGCTGGCGACTCCCCTCGTCCTCGCTTTCAGCGTCACCCACCTCAGCGACGGGCCGTTCCGCGCGCGAGGAGCGCTGGCCTTCAGAAGCCGGCGGCTGCTCTGGGGGTCGCACGGCGTTGTCGTGCTCCTCGCACTCATCGCCTGGATTGCCATGGCGCCGGAGAGCGGGCGCACGATCCCCTCCGTGCGGGCGGTCCTCGACGTTGCGCAGGCAGCTGTCCTTCGTGGGGTGCTGCCGGGTCTGAGCGGCGGGCCGTGGTCCTGGACCCAGGTGGGGTACGCCGCCGCCATTGCCAATCCGGGCCCGGTGCCGACGGCCCTGGCCTTCATGACTGCTGCCACGGTTGTCGTGCTGTCGATCAGCTGGTGGCGGGGCGCGGCCGCCGCGTGGATCGTTGTGGCCGTCTATGTCGGCGCCTCGGTGCTGTGGGCCGCGGCGGGACCCGATGCGGGGTTTGGTGCCTTGGTCGGAGTCGACTACCGCACCGAGGGTGATCTCGCCCTTGTTGCCGGTCTCGGCCTCGCATTCGCCACCGGACGGGTCTCGGCCGTCGAGGCCGGCCACCTGCCCGGTGCCCTCACCGCCAGGCCCGCGGGGAGGGCCGCGCTGGGCCGAACACTTCTCGGTCCGCTGCGCGCCGCCGGGGTACTGCCCGCCCGCCCCGGCGCCCTCGCCGCGGCTGCCGCCCTCGGAGCGGCCGGCCTCATCGCGGCCAGCGCAATGGTCTCCTCGCTGACCTACGCAGCGACGTGGGATGTGAACCCGGCACGTGCCATCGTCGAGAGGACGAAATCCGATATCGCCGGCCTACCGCCCGATGCCCGTGTCATCAACGCTCAGGTGCCCTACGAGGTGGCGACCCCCCTCATTCAGCCGTACACGACGACCTTCGCCGTCTTTGCCCCGGTCCTCAGTGATGACCGCGAGCTGCGGCCGGGATCTTCCACCACCCTTGCGGTCCTGCCGGACGAGCATGGTTGGCTGCGGAGGGTCGACGTCGCCGGTGCCGCGGCTGAACAAGGGCCAGATGGGGGATGCGGCTGGCGCGTTGCGACCAGCGCTCGCCAGGTGCCGTTCGAGTCAACCGCGACGCCGCGGGACCCGATCGTCCGGTTGGGAGTGCTGGCCGGGGAGCCCACCACCATCGAGGTCACCGCCAACGGACGGAGCAGCCGGCTGGAGATCCCCGGGGGCTTCAGCTCCGTCTACACGGCCGTATCCGGTCGGCTGTCGAACGTCTCGACGCGCGTCATCTCCGACGGCCTGACCATCTGTGTCAGTGACGCCCAGGCCGGGACCGCCCGACCCCTCCCAGAGAGCCGTCCATGAGCGAAGCGACCGCCCCCGCTCCCCCGCACCACAGCGCGCCCCGGCGCTTCCCCGCTCTGGACGGGCTCCGCGCGATCGCGGTCCTCGCGGTGGTGACCACCCATGCGGCCTTCCAGACCGGGAGATACGAACGAGGGTGGGCCCACGCGGCGCTGGCTCGGCTCGATGTCGGCGTGGCCATCTTCTTCGTTATCTCCGGGTTCCTCCTCGTGCAACCCTGGTTCCGCACCGCCGCAACGAACGGCCCACGACCCGCCCTGCGCATCTACGTCGTCCGACGTGTCGCGCGGATCATGCCGGCATACCTCGCGGCTGTAGCACTCGCGCTCCTCGCCCTCCCAGAGAACGCTGATGCTTCCGCAACGGAGTGGGCCCGCCAAATGATGCTTCTCCAGATCTACGGATCCGGAGGGCTGCGCGAGGGCCTCACTCAGACCTGGAGCCTCAGCACAGAGGTCGCCTTCTACGCCCTGCTACCCGTCCTCGGAGTTGGCACGATGTTGCTGTGTCGCCGCCGCTGGCGCCCGACGGCCATCGCGGTCGCGCTGGCGGTCGGGGTGGCCGTGCCCATCGCGTGGTACCTGTTCCTCTACGGCCAGGGCGACCGATGGGCGAGCGGCGGCTTGTGGCTCCCCGGCTACCTCGGCTGGTTCGCGTCGGGCATGGCGCTGGCTTTGATCCGGGTCAACGTCGACCTGGGATCCGTCCCGGCGGGCTCCCGGTGGTCGGCGCTGGATTCCCTCGGCCGCTTTCCCTTCACCTGGTGGGCCTTGGCCGTTGGCGCGTTCTTCGTCGCCGCGACGCCGATCGCGGGCCCGCGGCTGCTGCAGCCACCCACATCCTGGGAGGCGGTGACGAAGTCCACGCTCTACCTCGTCGTCGCCGCGGCGATGGTGGCACCCGCCGCCCTGTCCGGATCCGCCATGGCGACCTCCCTCCTCGGCAACAGGGCGATGCGGTACGCCGGGGACATCTCCTACGGGGTCTTCCTCTACCACCTCGTCGTCCTACGGTGGGTGATGACCCTGCTGGGCAACTCCATCTGGTCGGGTCAGCTCCTCCAGGTCCTCGGACTCACCCTCGCCGCCTCGGTCGCTCTCGCCGCAGTGAGCCGCCGGTTCCTCGAAGAGCCCGTGCTGCGGTTGGCCCACCGTGGCCGATGGAGATCCAGAGTCAGAGCCCCCCAGGATGCCACCAGCGCGCGGGCGTGACGGCGACGGCAACTGCCGTCAGTGCGGTGAGCGCCAACACCTGGGTCGCCGCCGACCCGGCCCGGTACGTCGCGGACCCAAGATGGCCCGAGACCAACAAGACCCCGGCTCCCAAGTAGGCGACGGCGGCTACCCAGGCGAGGAAGGCCTGATGGCCCCACCGCGATGCGCGCGGCCAATGCCGGAGGATGGCCCAGGCGACCGTGACGGAGGCGCCGGCGAGCACGGCCCACAGCCCCGCGAGGGCGACCAGGAGCACAACCAGGGCACCGAGGACGGGCACCTCCGGCAGCGCGTCTGGCAGCCCCGCGTCGCAGTGCCGACCACCTGCCTCCCGAGCCGACCTGCGGCGGTATGCCGCGACCAGGATCGCAAGCCCGGCCACCACCAGCACCCCCCCGCCCAGCGCCCCGGCGAGCATCCCGGCACGCATCGCGGAGTTGCCGGAGAACTCGAGATCGATGTGCGCCGCCGGACCGGCCGGAACAAGGTAGCCCTGCTGCCACCCGTTCACCGTGATGGGCGCAAGTGAGGTCCCGCCGATCCTGGCCAGCCAGCCTGCGTTGGCGTTCTCGTGGACCGCGAGCAGGACGGGTTCGGTGCGGGCACCGATGGTGACCCCGCGGGCTCCTGCACCCCACGAGGTCACCGTTACGGACGGTGAGGCCGCTGTCGGGGCCACGCGACTCGCTCCACCAGCCCGGTCCAGGAGCAGGTCGGTCACGGACCACGCCCGGTCTGTACCGCCCTCTTCCGCCACCCGAACGATCCCGGCGGGGATCGCGACGATGGCGTCCCCGCACACCTCGGGAGATGCCTCGCGAGCGCTCAGGAGGTCGGACACCGTAGTCGACACCGAAGTTCGGAGACGCCGACCACCGATATCGAGCGTGGGCCCGCTGCCGCACGGGAACTCCACGCGGCGGGCACCGGCTGCACCGGACTGACTGACAGCTCCGGTTACGCCGGGTACCTCGAGCTCGGACACCCCAATCCCCAAAGCGGAGTTCCGCAGCGTGTAGGGGTCGATGGATCGTGAGTAGGGGTTCGCGACAAACCGGATGGTGAGGGCATCGGTGGTGATGGGCGCGAACTCCGCGAGCCCACCGGGATCGAGCAACGCCTTACGGTTGTGACCATCGGAGGAGCGCACCTCCACCCCGGTCGATGCGGTAGCGCCGACGTACCGGTCGAGCACGACGCGGAGGTGGTCGATGGTCCGTTTGCCCTTCCACGCCAGGGTCAGGGACGGCGCCGGGTCGTCGCCGGAGGACAGCCATGCGGTGTCCATGCTGCCGTCGATGGCCGCGATGGGTCCTGCCGCCGGTGCGGCAACCGCCCGCGAGGTCGCGGTCACGTTGACCCCCAGGTGGAGTGCCTGAGACACGGCCTCGTCGAGCGCAGCCCCCGGGCGCGGCACGGCTCGCAGCGACACGGACGCGGCCATGGCTCCCAGCGTCACCGTCCGATTCAGGCCCGCGGCGTCCTCACCGCTCTTCACGAGGGCGGGCGCGCACAGCGGTCGGCCGCCGAGATCGACGCATCCGTCGCCGCCTGTGTCCGCCTGTAGCCACACCCGGTCAGGGGTCGGGCTTGAACCCGTCGAAGGTATGACGACGCTCCGCCGGACCGTCAGTCCCGGGATGGTCACCTCCCGGATCCCGACATCCCGGACGGGTCTTTCCAGGACGCCGCTGAGTTGCAGCCTGACAAGCCTGGTTCGCACCTCCGGCAGGGCCGCCCGGCCATCGACCACCGGGAGCCTGGTCGTCCCCACGTCGGTGACCAGGGTCAGCTCGGTGATCCCACCAGGACCAGGGCCCTCGACCGTCACGGTCCCCGAAATGGTCCGGACGATGGGGAGCTCCATCTCCCACCATGAGCCTCGCGCAGGCTTGCTCCGGTTCGGGCGCCATGCCGTCGTGGGGTCCCCGTCCACAGCGGCGTACGGCATGGTGCCGGGGTCGGTCCGGGGGTAGGCATCGGCGTCGGCAGACGACGACGAGGCACGCAGGACGTCCACCCCCCGGATCGAGGCGGTGGCGGCAGCTGACCGGCTCCACGAGGTGTAGTCAAGAACGGGTTTGTCCAGGCGCAGCGGATCGTGGGGAGACAGGGTCTGGGAGGAACCAAAGGCTCCGATACCGAAGTTCGTCTCACGCAGTCGGGGCGTGTCGGTGAGAACGTGTCTGCCGACCTCATCTGCCACTTGAGCCGTCGTCGGGTCCAGCGAACTCACACCGATTGCGGCACCGTCCAGCCCCCGGCCCAGGACGGACTCGGCAGATCCGGACACCTCGGCGACCTGCGACAGAGGCGTCGCACTGACCCGCGGATCCCCTCGGGTCTCGACCGAGTAGATGTTGATCGCCCGAGCGGGAAGCTGCAGCCCCTCGTCGGGGATGACCAGCCCGCGCTCCCACCCGCCGACCACCGGACCGAAAGAGACAACACGGTGAACTCCCGGCGTCGCAGCGAGGGCCGCCTCGGCGAGGAGCGGCCGCGTCGCAGCGCTGACACCAATGCTCAAATCGTTGCGCACGAGGACGTGGGTGATTCCGCCCTCTCGCAGCGCGGCGGCGAGGTCCGACCCGCCTCGGCCCATGGCGAAGAGGCCCTCTAACTCATCCAACCAGCGAATGTGGCCGACGCTGGTCAGCGGGATGGCGTTGCGGACGTCCCAGCCACTGACGGCCAATGCTTGCATCGGCTCGTCACCCGTGGACCCCCAGTCGTAGTCGGCGAATCGAGACCCCGGGGCCAGCAGGGTCCGCCCAGTTGGGCCATGCTGGCCGAGCCAGGTCGCGGCCTCGGACCAGTAGCCCGGCACGGCCTCATACGACGCGCCCGGGGCTGTGGCCAGGGCGAAGAACGGGCTCGCCGCTGTCACGACCGCGAAGGAGGCACCCGCCGCGACGACAGGGCGCAGCAGGCGCGTCTCAGCGCGTGACTGAGCCCGGGCAAGCTCATCCAATGCCGCGGCCAGGCCGAGGCTCACGGCCAGCCGGACGAGAATGTCGAACTTGTGGATGTTCCGCAGCGGCGCCAGCGGTCCATCGAGCAGCCTCTGTAGTTCGGCCGCTGCCGGGGAACCGACGGACCCGATGTACCCCAGCGTTCCAAGCACTGCTCCGAAGATCAGGAGCAGTGCGAGCCATCCCCTGACCCGCCGCTCCGCAAGGGCGATGCCACCCAGGCCGAGAGCCGTCACGACAATGGTGCCCACGATGAGCGTCGGGCGCGTCAGCAGCATTCCTCCGGCCCGGGTGCTCGCGTCCCCGAGGTAGGCGACCCAGTCCGAGGTGCCCCGAAGCACCTCGACGAGCGCCGTCGTTCGCGTCGTGATGGACGCCGATTCGATGAAGTCGAGGAACGGCGGGCTGAACCGCCTCAGCGACAGCAGCGGAACCACCCACCACAGCGACGCCAACCCGACCGTCACGACCCAGGTGAGACACAACCGCAGCCACGCCCACCCCCAGCGGCGACTCGCCAGCCACAGCATCGCCGGAAGCACCGCGGCGAGATCGACCGTCGCATTGACGCCGCCCATCGCCAGGACCGCAAGACCGGACAGCGCTGCGGCGCGGACCGGTCGAGCGAGCGCTGCCGGCCCGACAAGAGGAAGGACCACCCACGGCGACCAGGCCACCGGCCAGGCCTCGACCGAAGACCGACCGAGGATGGTGAGGACGTGCGGCCACAGAGCAAACGCCGTCCCTGCCACGACTTGCGCCCAGCGCGAGCCGATGTGCAGCCGGGATGCCAGGAGGACGAATCCGGCGTAGGAAACCCCGAGCAGCACCGCCCACCAGAGACGCTGGGTCACCCACGCCGGCAGCCCGACCCGGGCGGCAATGTCGAACAAAGGCCCCATCGGGAAGAGATAGCCGTATCCCTGGTCCTGGACCTGCCCAGCGCTTCCCAGGGGTTCCCACAGGTTGGTCCCGCGACTGAGCAGTCCGGCAGGATTGAGGGTGAGGTCCAACTTGGTGTCGCTGACGATCTGCCCCGAGGCCGTGTTGAGGGACACTGCCAGGAACATCATGAAAACCGCGGTGTGGCGGAGGCGCCAGAGCCAGACACTCGTCGCGGTCCCGACCGACGGGATCGCGGCACTGGTGGACGTGCTCACGTCGGTGGTTCTGCCATGCGAGGGGCCGCATCCCGACCACCCCGAAACATGCGGCCAGTGCCCGGGTCGCGTGGAAGGCCCAAAGGAAGCCCCGCCACGGGGGCCACGCAACGGGTCAGGAGCGAGTGCGTCACCACGTGCGTGGACTCCTTCGTCGCTCCGTCGAACCGTACCGGCAGGTAGCATAACTGGACCTCGCCTCGCGAAAGGCTGCCACAACGCCGTGCCACACTCGCCTGCTGGGCGCCCGCTTCGGGTGCTCTATCTCAACTGGCGCGACACCGGCCACCCCGAGGGGGGCGGCTCCGAGGTCTACGCCGAGCGGGTCGCCGACGGGCTCGCCCGGCTCGGTCATCACGTCACCGTCCTCACCGCGCGGTATGCCGGGTCCGCGGCCGAGGAGGTCCGACCCAGCGGGGTGCGGGTCGTGCGGGCCGGCGGACGGCTCGGCGTCTACCCTCACGCCGCGTGGGCGGTGCGCAGCGGCCGGGTCCCCGCCCCGGACATCATCATCGAGACCCAGAACGGCGTGCCCTATCTCGCCGCGCTGTGGTCGCGGCGCACGACCCATGTCGTCCTCGTCCACCACGTCCACCGCGAGCAGTGGCCGGTCGTCTTCGGGCCGATGATGGCCCGGTTCGGCTGGTTCCTCGAGTCGCGCGTCGCGCCGGCCGTGAACCGGCGTCGCCCGTACGTCGCGGTGTCCGAGGTGACCCGGCGCGAGCTGGGCGAGCTCGGGGTCGACCCCGAGCGGGTCCGGGTGATCCACAACGGGGCGCTTCCGCCCCCACCGCACGACGTCCAGCGGTCCCCGGACCCGCAGCTGCTCCTGCTCGGCCGTCTCGTCCCGCACAAGCGGGTCGAGCTCGCCCTGGAGGCGATGGCCCGGCTGCGCGAGGAGTTCCCCACGGCTCGGCTCGTCATCGCCGGCCGGGGCTGGTGGGAGGAGGAGATCCGCGACGAGATCGAGCGGCTCGGCCTCGGCGACCGCGTCGAGTTGGCCGGCTTCGTCACCGAGGAGGAGCGGCACCGGCTGCTCGCGAGCTCGTGGGTGTCCCTCGTCCCGTCGATCAAGGAGGGCTGGGGCCTCGTCGTCGTCGAGGCGGGGATGCACGCCACGCCGACGGTCGCCTTCGACGGGACCGGCGGGATCACCGAGTCGATCATCGACGACGAGACCGGGTACCTCGCCCGGCACGACGACCTCGACGACTTCGTCCAGCTGATCCGGCGGCTGCTCGTCGACCCCACCGAGCGTCGCCGGCTCGGCAAGGGCGCGGAGGCCTTCGCGGCCGAGTTCACCTGGGATGCGACGGTGGCCTCGTGGGACGGCGTCATCCGGGACGCCGTGGCCCGCCGCACCCGCGCCCCCGGGTCGAGGTGATCCGACACCCACCCCACGCCCCCGAATACCTCGAACCAGCAGAGATCACCCGGGTCGAGGTAATCCGACACCCACCCCGCGCCCCCGAATACCTCGAACCGGCGACGGAGGAAGGGGCGCCCGCGGCATCGGGAGGGCCGGGGGATGAGAACGGGCCGGGCCCCTGAGGGGGGTCCGGCCCGGACGGTGCGGCGTCGGTCAGTTCGACGAGCCGTAGGTGTAGAGCGGCTGCGGCGAGTTGAACGCGGCGGGCGTGGCGGCCCTGTAGACGCCAAAACTCGCGAGCGCGCCGAGCAGGGCCGCGACGAGCACGGTGATGAGGATCTGCGGGCGCATGCTGCTCCTGGTGCGGCGAAATGGTCTCGGTCACGTCCCTGCGCGATGCTACCCGATGGTAGGGGGTCGGCGTCCAGATGCTAGGAGGCGCGTCTCCGGCGCGCCTCGAGCACAGCGCCCCCAACCATCCACCCCAGCGCCAGGATGTCCCCGACCAGCACCGGCCCGGCGGGTGGGTCGAACTCCCGCGGAGCGGCGGCGTCCACCGCCGCCGAGGGGCCCACCCGGTAGAGCGTCGTCGTTGTCCCCTCCAGGACCGGGTCGGCTCCCTGCGGCGGGACGGCACCCGGACCGTCGACCACCACCCACCCGACCCCGAGACGGTTCAGCTCGGCGATGGCGTCCGGAGCGGCCAGCGCCTTGTCCACGGCGGCTGCGTAGGCGTCCTCCCCTGCCACGGTACGCAGCCCGGTGGGGGTTGACACGACGAGGTCGGAGGAAACGGCGACTCGTCGATCGAGAAGCCGCGACCACGGTGTCTGGCTCGGGCGGCCACCGTTCCAGGGGTAGCGCCGGACCGTCTCGAACGGCAGGACGACGACGGCCCCCGCACCTGGCTCGGCGTGCAGCATCGCCGTCGCCTCCATGAGGTCGTCGGGATAGCCGATGGGGTGCAGGACACCGGCCAGACCCCAGCCGGCAGATGGGAGGACGGCGGCCGGGAGCAGTCCGACAAGCGCGCCGGCCAGTGCAGGAAGGCTCGTCCGGCTCAGCCAGGCGACGGCCCACCCAGCACCGACGGCGACGACGAGGGCCCACAGGCCGAGTTCGCGGCTGGCGTCGCGGAACAACCCACCGCCGGGAAGGCTGGCCATCGAATGCGCGCCGAGGCGCAACAGCGACACAGCGGGCACGAGGAGTCCGGCGAGTCCGACGGCGACGAGAGCGGGCAGGTATGCCGCCGCCGCGGCATGCCGCTCCCGGACCGGCCCGCGCCGGGCGAGCAGGAAGCCGGCCATTGACCAGGCCAGCAGGGCCAGCGCCCCGGCCACGCCGAGCGCGGTATCCCGACCGGGGGGCACGACGTCGGCGTTCCACGACGCGCCGCCGGTGAGGATGCTCGCAACGAGGCCGAGGGGGGTGTCGGCGCTCGGCGCGAAGACCTCGAAGCCTGCCGGGTCGCTGGTCAAGCCGTGCGGTCGCAGCAGCGCCGGCACCGACCATGGCAGCGTCACGACCAGCCCGAACGCCGCCCACCAGAGCAGGCGGCGAAGGACCAGCCCGCGCCGTCGCCTGGCCACCGCAAGCCCCAGGGCCGCGGCGAGCGCGCCGAGCGCGACGATGAGCCACGACGAGGCCCCGCCGAGGGCGGCGACCGCCAACCCGAGGACGAGCGGGAGTCCGCCGCGGCCACCGGAGCCGGCCCGGGCGACGCCCAGCACCACCCACGGCAGGGCGGCATACCCGACGAGCACCGCCCACTGCCCCATGGCGAGCCGCTCGGCCACGAACGGGTTCCAGATGGCGGCCAGTGCGGCCGCGGAGCCCGCGACCGCCGTCGGCGGGGCCAGCCGGGCCGCGCCGACGCCGGCCGACACGAGGACGGCCAGGAGCACGAGCTTCTGGACGAGGTCACCCGGCAGGACGTGCGAGGCGAGGGCGACGACGAGGTCGCTCGGCACGGCGCGCGGGGTCTCGTGACCGATCCCGAGCAGCCGAGCCGAGATCGGTGGCGACGGGGTGAAGACCATGTCGCGGAGCAGGACGTAGCCCGGCGCCAGACCCGGTCCGAGAACGAGGAGGGCGGCCCCGGCGGACACGGCCCACCGGGCCGCCGCGACCCGGGCCGCCCGGGGCGTCGCCGCGCCACCCCCGGCCCCGTCGGGGGCCGTCGGGGGGCGCGGACCGGGTCGCAGCCGCCCGGCCTCACCGTCCATGGCCGGGAAGACTATTGCATCCCGGCTAGGGTGACCCCCGTGATCCTCGGCGT
The DNA here is from genome assembly GCA_963728395.1 of uncultured Actinomycetota bacterium. Lineage (GTDB taxonomy): Bacteria > Actinomycetota > Actinomycetes > Actinomycetales > Dermatophilaceae > CAVSJJ01. The sequence goes on along the minus strand of CAVSJJ010000003.1, from coordinate 268,158 downwards.
GCTGACCCTGCTGCGCCCGAAGCAATGGGTCAAGAACGTCCTCGTGGCGGCCGCGCCACTCGCCGCGGGGTCGCTCCTCGCCGGGGACGTCGCCCTGCACACCCTCGTCGCCTTCGTCGCCTTCTCGCTCGCGAGCAGCGCCACCTACTGCCTCAACGACGTCCTCGACGCGGCCTCGGACGCCCAGCACCCGACCAAGCGCCACCGCCCGGTCGCCTCGGGCCGGGTGCCACGGCCGCTCGCCCTCGGGATCTCGGCCCTCCTCGCGGTGCTCGCGGTCGCGATCGCCTATCCCGGGTCGCTGCGATGGGTCGTCCTCGGCTACCTCGTGCTCACCGTGTCCTACAGCGCCGTCCTCAAACACCAGCCGGTCATCGAGCTCGGTCTCGTCTCCGGGGGCTTCATCCTCCGGGCGATCGCCGGTGGCGCCGCGACCGGGCTCCCGCTGTCCCAGTGGTTCCTCATCGTCGCCGGGTTCGGTTCGCTCTTCGTCGTCACCGGCAAGCGCCTCTCCGAACTCATCCGGGCCGAGAGCGCCGGCTCGGTCGTCCGGCGCAGCCTCGCCCACTACCCCGTGTCCTACCTGCGGATGATCGTCGGGGTCAGCGCCGCCGTGACCGTCGCCGCCTACTGCCTGTGGGCCTTCGAGACGACTGCCGGCGGCCCCGCCGCCGCCTGGTCGACGGTGAGCATCGTGCCCTTCGTCCTCGCCCTGCTGCGCTACGCCCTCGACACCGACCGGGGCGCCGTCGAGGAGCCCGAGGAGGTCGTCCTCCACGACCGCACCCTCCTCGTCCTCGGCCTGCTGTGGCTGGCGACCTTCGCCGTCGGGGTGGCCCGGTGAGCGCACCGCTGGACGCGCGCCCCACCCGCCTCACCGGCTGGGGGCGGGCCGGTCACTCCACGGCGCACGTCGTGCGGCCCGCCGACGTCGACCGCGTCGCCGAGGCCGTGCAGGCCGCCGGCGCGCGGGGGGTCCTGGCCCGCGGGCTCGGTCGCTCCTACGGCGACGCGGCGATGAACGGCGGTGGCCTCGTCCTCGACCTCACCGGCCTCGGGGGTGTCGGAGAGATCGGTCCCGAGGGGTCGGTCGAGGTCGGCGCCGGCGTGAGCATCGGGGACCTCATCGCGTATGCCGTGCCCCGCGGCTGGTTCGTCCCCGTCACGCCCGGCACGCGGCACGTCACGCTGGGGGGCGCGCTCGCAGCCGACGTCCACGGCAAGAACCACCACCGGGACGGCAGCATCGGCGCGCACATCGACGGCCTCACCCTCGTGGACGGCCGCGGCCAGGTGCGCCGACTGGCGGCCGATGACCCGCTCGGGGGGGCCGTCGTCGGCGGGATGGGCCTGGCCGGCGTCGTCGTCTCGGTCCGGCTCCGGCTGCGGCGCGTCGAGTCCGCGAGCATCACCGTGCACACCCGGCGGACCGCCGACCTCGACGAGACGATGGCGGCCCTGGCCGAGGACGACGCCCGCCACCGCTACACCGTCGCCTGGCTCGACACCCAGGCGCCCGGCCGGCACGCCGGCCGCGGGGTGCTGACGAGCGGGGACCACACTCCGGCGGCCGAGGGCGGCATACCGCTGCGGGACCACGCGCGCCCCGGGTCGGTCCCCGCGCCGCCGTGGGCACCCCCGAGGCTGGTCAACCGGCACACCGCCCGGGCCTTCAACGAGGGCTGGTACCGCAAGGCGCCCGGCCGGCCGAGCGTCGGGCCGGCGACGATCGCGTCGTTCTTCCACCCGCTCGACATCGTCGAGGGATGGAACCGGGCCTACGGTGCGACCGGCTTCGTCCAGTACCAGCTCGCCGTCGGCGACGCCTCCGTCATCGAGAGGATCCTCGGGCTCTTCCGCCGTGAGCGGGTCGCGACCTTCCTCCCGGTACTCAAGCGGTTCGGGCCCGCGAGCGGGGCGCCGCTGTCGTTCCCGACCCCCGGCTGGACACTCGCGGTCGACATCCCCGCGACGCCCGATCTCGGACCGGTCCTGGACCGGGCCGACGAGATCGTCGTCGCCGCCGGCGGCCGCTGCTACCTCGCCAAGGACGCCAGGGTGCGTCCCGACCTCGTCCCCGTCATGTATCCCGAGCTCGACCGCTGGCGCGAGTTGCGCGCGCGGCTCGACCCGGACGGGGTGTTCGCCTCCGACCTGTCGAGGAGACTGTCGCTGTGCTAGATGCTCTCGGTGCCGCCCAGTCGGTCCTCGTCCTCGGCGCGACCTCGGACATCGCCGCGGCGACCGTGCGGCGGCTCGCGGCCGCCGGGCGGCTGCGCCGCGTCGTCCTCGCCGGGCGGCCCGGTGCCGCGCGGGACGCGGCCGTCGCTGCCACCAGGGCCGCGCTCGGTGATGCGGTCGGCGTCGAGGCCGTCGACTTCGACGCAGCCGACGTCGCCTCCCACGCCGCCGCCCTCGGCCGGGTCTTCGACGCCGGGGACATCGACGTCGTCGTCCTGGCCGTCGGCGTGCTGCCGAGCCGCCCGACGCTGCCCGACCCCGTCGCCGCGGCCGACGTCGTCACGACGAACTTCACCGGCGCCGTCTCGGCTCTCACCGTCCTCGCCGAGCGGTGCCGCGCCCAGGGCCACGGCACCATCGCCGTCCTCTCCTCGGTCGCCGGCGAGCGGGCCCGTCGCTCCAACTTCCTCTACGGCTCGACCAAGGCCGGGCTCGACGCGTTCGCCACCGGGCTCGGCGAGGACCTGCGTGCCGACGGCGTCGTCGTCCTCGTCGTGCGCCCGGGCTTCGTGCGCACGTCGATGACCGAGGGGCTCGACGAGGCTCCGCTCGCCGTCGACGCGGCCGACGTCGCCGACGCGATCGTCACCCATCTGCGCGGGCCCAGCCGGACGATCTGGGTCCCGCGCGCCATGCGCCCGGTCATGTCCGTCCTGCGCCACCTGCCTGCCGCCGTGTTCCGCCGACTCCCGATCTGACGTGGCCCGCACCGACCGCACCGAGGCGGTGCGCGGCGGACTCGTCGTCGCCGTCGCGATGGGGGTCATGAACGTCGCGGCCTACGCCTTCACGATCCTCGCCGCCCGGCGGCTCGGTCCGGCCGGCTACGGGGCCCTCGCCGCGATGATGGGGCTCGTCATCGTCGTCAACGTCGTCTCCCTCGGCCTGCAGGCGACCGCAGCCCGCCGGGTGGCGGCCGACCCCGGTCACCGGGCTCAGGTGGAGGCCGAGATCACCGTCACGGCCCGTCGGGCGGCGTTGCTCCTGGCCATCGTCTGCCTCGCCCTCTCGCCCGTCCTCGCACTCGTGCTCCGCCTCGACTCGTGGCTCACGGCGGCCGCGCTGGCCGTGCCGGCCGCGGCATACGCCGTCATGGGCGGGGACGTCGGGCTGCTCCAGGGGGAGGGACGGTGGGCGGGCTTCGCCGCGGTCTTCCTCTCCCTGGGGATCGCCCGGCTCGGGTTCGGCGCAGCCGCGCTCCTGCTCTGGTCGCGCCCGCTGGGCGCGATGCTCGGCGTCGCCGCCGGGTCCGTCGTCCCGGCCGTCATCGCGCGGCTCGCCGTCGCCCGGGCCGGTCCCCCCTCCCCGGGCCCGTCGCCGAGGCTCGACGCCGGGCACGGACCGGAGCCGGGGGTGCTGAGGGAGGCGGTGACGAGCTCGCATGCGCTCTTCGCCTTCTTCGCGCTGACGAGCATCGACGTCCTCCTCGCGCGGGTGGCGCTCCCCGAGCACGAGGCCGGCCTGTACGCCGCAGGGATCATCCTCGCCAAGGCCGTCCTGTTCCTCCCCTACTTCCTCACCGTCGTCGCCTTCCCCGCGATGGCGCGGCGCGGCGCGCACCGGCACCTGCACCTGTGGGGGCTGGCCGGCGCCCTGGCGATCGGGGCCGTCGTCGTGGCGGGCGTTGCGCTGCTGCCCGGGCTCGCCCTGCAGTTCGTCGGCGGCACGGAGTATGCCGCCCTGTCCGGCCGGCTGTGGACGTTCGCCGCGCTCGGGACGGTGCTCGCCGGGATCCAGTTGCTCGTCTACAGCGCGCTGGCCCGCCGGCATCGCGGCGCGGCGTGGTGGCTCTGGGGTGCGCTGGCGCTCATCGCCGCGGGCCTCGTCGTCGTCACGACGGCGACCGGGCTGCTGGCCCTCGTCCTCGCTGTCGATGCGACGCTCCTCGTCGTCCTCACCCTGGCCACTCGCCGCGACGTGGTCGAGCACCTCGCCTGAGCCTCGTCCGGGCGTCCACCGACCCCGGCATTCGAGGTAATCCGAGACCACGAGACGCGACCGGAATACCTCGAACCGGCGGGGCGTCTCGGGGGCCTCAGCGACCTCGCATGCCCGGCCGCTCAGTGGGCGGCGTCGTGCCAGCTGCGGCCGACCCCGACGTTGACATCGAGCGGGACATCGAGGGCGATCGCCGCCCCCATCTCGCGGCGCACGAGCCGCTCGAGGGACTCCCGCTCCCCCCGCGCCACCTCGAGGACGAGCTCGTCGTGCACCTGCAGGAGCATCCGCGACCTCATCCCCTCGGCGCGCAGCGCCGCGTCGACGCCCTTCATCGCCAGCTTGATGATGTCGGCCGCCGAGCCCTGGATCGGGGCGTTGAGCGCCATCCGCTCGGCCATCTCGCGGCGCTGCCGGTTGTCGGAGGTGAGGTCCGGCAGATAGCGGCGCCGGCCGAGCATCGTCTCGGTGTAGCCGGTGCCACGGGCCTGGGCGACGATCTCGGTGAGGTAGTCCCGCACCCCACCGAACCGGGCGAAATACTCGTCCATGAGGCCCTTGGCCTCCTCGACCGGGATGGTGAGCTGGCGGGACAGCCCGTAGGCGGACAGGCCGTAGGCGAGGCCGTAGCTCATCGCCTTGACCTTGCTCCGCATCGCGATCGTCACGTCCGCCGGCTCGACGGCGAAGACCCGGCTCGCGACGAAGCTGTGCAGGTCCTCGCCGGACCGGAACGCCGAGATGAGCCCGGCATCGCCGGACAGGTGCGCCATGATCCGCATCTCGATCTGGCTGTAGTCGGCCGACATCAGCGACTCGAACCCCGCGCCGACGACGAACGCCTCCCGGATCCGGCGCCCCTCCTCGGTGCGGATCGGCACGTTCTGAAGGTTGGGGTCGGTCGAGGACAGCCGCCCGGTGGCGGCGATCGTCTGAAGGTAGGTCGTGTGGATCCGCCCGTCCGGCGCCACGGACTTCAGCAGCCCCTCGGCGGTGACCCGCAGCCGGCTCGTGTCCCGGTGGCGCAGCAACGCCTCGAGGAACGGGTGCTCGGTCTTGGCGTAGAGGTCGGCCAGCGCCTCGGCGTCGGTCGTCCAGCCGGTCTTGGTCCGCTTCGTCTTCGGCATGTCGAGGGTCTCGAAGAGGACGACCTGGAGCTGCTTGGGGCTGCCGAGGTTGACCTGCTCGCCGCCGATGGCGTCGTAGGCGTCCTCGGCCGCCTCCCGCATCGCCGCGTCGAAGTCGGCCTCCAGCGCGGTGAGGGCCTCGATGTCCGCCGCGATCCCGGTGCGCTCCATCGCCGCGAGGATGTCGACGAGCGGCAGCTCGAGGTCGCGGAGCAGCTCGCTCCCGCCCGTCGTCGCCAGCTGGCCGTCGAGCGCCTCCGCGAGGTCGAGGACCGCCCGGGCCCGCACCATCGCCTCGGTCGCCACGGCCTCGGAGTCGACCCCGAAGTCGAGCATGCCCTGGTCGCTCGCCTCGGACTCCGAGCGCAGCTCACGACCCAGGTTGCGCAGAACGAGGTCGGCGAGGTCGTAGCTGCGCTGGTCGGGGCGGACGAGATACGCGGCCAGCGCCGTGTCGCTCACCAGGCCCCGCAGAGCCCACCCCCGCGCATGCAGGGCCTGCATCGGGCCCTTGGCGTCGTGCATGACCTTGGGCCGGGCCGGATCCTCGAGCCACGAGCCGAGGGCCGCCTCGTCGGCCTCGTCGAGCGCGGTGAGGTCGAGGTATGCCGCGGCCCCGCCGAGCGCCGCCAGCGCCAGGCCGGTCGCGTCGCCGGTCCCCTGGGCCCACGACCCGAGGACGTGCACCCCCACGGAGCCCGCGCCCGCGGCATACTCCGCGATCCACCCGGCGACCTCACCGGTGCCGAGCACGGATCCCGCGACGTCGAAGCCGCCCTCGGCCTCCTCCTCGACCGCCTCGAGGGTCGCGAAGAGCCGGTCGCGCAGGACCCGGAACTCGAGGCCGTCGAAGACGCGGTGGACCTCCTCGCGGTCCCACGTGCGGCGCTGGAGGTCGGCGACGTCGACGGGCAGGGTGAGGTCGCGGACGAGCTGGTTGAGCCGCCGGTTGCGCAGGACGCCGTCGAGGTGCTCGCGCAGGGACTGGCCCGCCTTGCCCGTGATGTCGGCGACGTGGGCGACGATGCCGGTGAGGTCACCGTAGAGACCGAGCCACTTCGCGGCGGTCTTGGGCCCGACGCCGGGCACGCCGGGCAGGTTGTCGCTCGACTCACCGACGAGGGCAGCGAGGTCGCTGTAGCGCTCGGGGAGGACGCCGTACTTCGCCTCGACGGCCGCCGGCGTCATCCGGGACAGCTCGGAGACGCCCTTGACCGGGTAGAGGACGGTGACCCGGTCGGTGACGAGCTGGAGGGTGTCGCGGTCGCCGGAGCAGATGAGGACGTCCAGCCCCTCGGCGGCCGCCTGGGTCGTCAGGGTGGCGATGACGTCGTCGGCCTCGAAGCCGTCGGACTCGACGGTCGGGATGCGCAGCGCGGCGAGGACCTCCTTGAGGAGGGAGATCTGCCCGGCGAACTCGCTGGGTGTCGTGGCCCGACCGGCCTTGTACTCGGCGTACTCCTCGGTACGGAAGGTCTGCCGCGAGACGTCGAAGGCGACGGCCACGTGGGTGGGATCCTCGTCGCGCAGGACGTTGATGAGCATCGCGGTGAAGCCGTAGACGGCGTTGGTGTGCTGGCCGGTGCTCGTCGAGAAGTTCTCGACCGGCAGGGCGAAGAAGGCCCGGTAGGCGAGCGAATGGCCATCGAGCAGGAGGAGACGACTCACGACATGGCAGCCTATTAGCCGATGCCGACATCTTCGACGGCGTCGCACCCCCCCGACCCGAAGGGACACCATGACCGAGCGGCCCGACCACGCGGCGACCGTGCTCGCCATCACGGCGAGCAACCCCCACTCGCTCGTGCAGCGGATGGGGATCGAGATCGTCGAGGCGAGTCCCGAGCGGGTCGTCGGCACGATGCCGGTCGAGGGCAACACCCAGCCCTACGGCCTGCTGCACGGCGGTGCATCCGCCGTCCTCGCCGAGACGCTCGGCTCGATCGGCTCGGCGCTGCACGCCGGGCCGGACCGGATCGCCGTCGGGCTCGACCTCAACGCCACCCACCACCGCGCCGCCCGTTCCGGCATCGTCACCGGGGTGGCGACCCCGCTCAGCCTCGGCTCGACCCTCGCGTCGTGGGAGATCGTCGTCACCGACGACCACGACCACCGGCTCTGCACGGCCCGGCTGACCTGCCTCCTGCGCGACGCTCCCCCGGCCCGCGGGTGACCCGCCCCAAGCGGCGGCACTGCACCACGGAACATGGCACCTCACCCCAGGTCGTTTCCGGGGCGAAGTGTCATGTTCCCGCCTGAGGCGGGAAAGTCGAGGCGGGCGGGTCAGGCGGAGCGGGCGCGGCCGGTGACGGCGCGCAGCGACCGGCGCCGGCGTAGGAGCTGCTCGATCGCCGGGTGGCTCGTCTCGGCGGCGAGCCGCTTGTGCAGTGTCGCGGTCGAGGTCACCCGGCGCACGAGGATCGAGGAGAACCCGAGCCGGGCGAAGAACCGGTTCGCGTCCCGGCTCTGGCTCGGGACGTTGCCGACGATGACGTCGCACCCGGCCCGCTCGGCATGGGCGACGACCGCGGCGAGCAGCGCCTTGGCGACGCCCTGGTGCCGGGTGGCGGGGTCGACGTAGAGCTGCTCGATCGCCAGCTCGGGGGACGGCGAGAGGCCGAAGACGTTCTGCGAGGTCACGGCATACCCCACCGGCCGGCCGTCGGACCGGGCCAGGTAGGCCCGCACCTCGGGGCGGGACAGCGCGCCGACGAGGCGCGCCTCGGCCGCCGACTTCGCCGCGCACTCGGTGTCCATGCCGGCCTCGGCCTTCGAGGCGCTCCACAGCACCAGCAGCTCGCAGACCGTCTCGTCCGAGATGGCGACCACCTCGACCGTGCGTCTCACCACACGCCTCCCGACTCACCGACGTCACACCGACGGGGCGGGAGTGCCGCCGCGGCTGCAGCCGACCCTATTCCCGCAGGCCAGCGGCTGGGAAGGGGGGTCCCCCGCCCGGCCCGCCGCGGCATCGGCCCCGCCGGTAGGGTGCCGTCGTGCACTCCGCGTTCCCCGGCCTCGGCACGGTCATCAACGTCGCCACCGTCCTGCTCGGGTCGCTCATCGGCATGGCCGCCGGCCACCGCTTCCCCGAGCGGGTCCGGTCCGTCGTCACCGACGTCCTCGGGCTGACGACGCTCCTCATCGCCGGGCTGTCCGTCGTCAGCGTCACCGACCCCTCGCTCGTCGCGGCCGTCGGGCGCGGGGTGCCGGTCCTCGTCGTCCTCGGCTCCCTCCTGATCGGGGCGATCCCCGGCTCGCTGCTGCGGATCGAGGACCGTCTCGAGGGACTCGCCGGCCGGATCCAGGCCTGGGTGGCACGCCGGTCCGGGGCCGAGGGGGGCACCGGCCACGAGGCGCGGGAGCGGTTCATCGAGGGCTGGCTCACCGCCTCGCTCCTCTTCTGCGTCGGCCCGCTCACCATCCTCGGCTCGCTCTCCGACGGCCTGGGCCGCGGGATCGACCAGCTCGCGCTGAAGTCCGTCCTCGACGGCTTCGCGGCGCTCGCGTTCGCGTCGACCTTCGGGGTCGGGGTCCTCATGTCCGCCGCGTCGGTCGCCGTCATCCAGGGCAGCCTCACCCTCGTCGGGGTGGTCCTGGGCTCGGTCATGCCCGACGCCCACATCGCGGCGCTCACCGCGACCGGCGGACTGCTCCTCGCCGGGATCGGGATGCGGCTGCTGCGGATCCGCGAGGTGCCGGTGGGCGACATGCTGGCCGCCCTCCTCGTCGCGCCGCTGCTGACGGCCCTCGTCGCGGCTCTGCGCTGACCACGGCCCGTTCGTCGGGCCGAGGTCCCCGTCGCGGAACGGGACGAGCAGCAGCCCGGACGCGGCCGGCCGCGACGATGGTCGCGACTCGGTCAGGCCTTCTCCATGCCGGCGACGACAGCGTCGGCGACCTCACGCATCCCCATCCGGCGGTCCATCGCCGTCTTCTGGATCCAGCGGAAGGCCTCGGGCTCGGTGATCTTCAGCTTCGTCATGAGCACGCCCTTGGCCCGCTCGACCGCCTTGCGCGTCTCGAGCCGCTCGCCCAGGTCAGCGACCTCCGCCTCGAGCTCCTTGACCTCGGCCCAGCGGGAGAGGGCGACCTCGACGGCCGGGGTGATGTCGGCGCCGGTGAACGGCTTGACGACGTAGGCCATGACGCCGGCGTCGCGGGCCCGCTCGACGAGCTCGGTCTGGCTGAACGCGGTGAGCATGACGACCGGGCAGATCCGCTCGGCGCCGATCCGCTCGGCCGCGGAGATCCCGTCGAGGATGGGCATCTTGACGTCCATGATGACCAGGTCCGGCCGCAGCCGCGTCGCGAGGTCGACGGCCTGTTCGCCGTCGGCGGCCTCGCCGACGACCTCGTAGCCCGCCTCGGTCAGCATCTCGGCCAGGTCGACCCGGATGATCGCCTCGTCCTCGGCGACGACGATGCGACTCGGCGACTTCGCCGTCTCGGTGCTGCTCATGGGACCTCCGGCCTGACGGTGAGAGCGCTACCGCACCGGTCGGTCCGGACGCTCCTGCTCGGGGCCCAAGGATACTGGGAGCCGGTCCGGACCAGGGAATCGGCCCGGTACTCGGCCGGACCCGTACCGCTTCGGAGCGGTTCGGAGCCGGACCTCGGTGCCGGGAGCGGGACTCGAACCCGCATGCCCTCGCGGGCAGAGCATTTTGAGTGCCCCGTGTCTGCCATTCCACCACCCCGGCGGGCGGTCGACAGCATACCGGCGCGGCCGAGCCGCTCACGACGGGTCGGCGCAGGTGTGCCGCTGCCGCTCAGCTCCTCGGCTCGGGCGGCGGCTGCTTCGTCTCCCCGATCCGGTGCACCCGCAACGAGTTCGTCGTGCCGGGGATGCCGGGGGGTGAGCCGGCGACGATGAGGACGAGGTCGCCCTCGTCGACCCGGCCGGTCGAGAGGAGGACGTCGTCGGCCTGCAGCCGCATCTCGTCGGTGTGCCGGACGCTGGGCACGAGGAAGGTCTCGACCCCCCAGGAGAGCGCGAGCCGGCTGCGGGTGGCCTGCAGCGGCGTGAACGCGACCATCGGGATCCGCGGCCGGACCCGGGACAGGCGCCGGGCGGAGTCACCGCTCTGGGTGAACGTGACGAGGTAGCGCGCCCCGAGCAGCTCGCCGATCTCCGCGGCCGCCGCGGTGACGGCTCCCCCGGTGCTCGACGGGCGGGTGTCGAGGGGGCGCATCCGGTACAGCGCGTGGTCCTCGGTGTTCTCGATGATCCGGGCCATCGTCTTGACGGCCTCGAACGGGTGCTTGCCGACGCTCGTCTCGCCGGAGAGCATGAGGGCGTCGGCGCCGTCGAGAACGGCGTTCGCGGCGTCCGAGGCCTCCGCGCGGGTCGGGCGGGAGTTCTCGAGCATCGACTCCAGCACCTGGGTCGCGACGATGACCGGCTTGGCCCGGCGCCGCGCGATCTCGCACGCGCGCTTCTGGACGAGCGGGACCTCCTCGAGGGGCATCTCGACGCCGAGGTCGCCACGAGCCACCATGACGCCGTCGAAGGCCCGGATGATCTCGTCGAGGTTCTCGACGGCCTGGGGCTTCTCGATCTTGGCGATGACCGGCAGGCGCAGACCGACCTCGTCCATGATCGCGTGGACGTCGCGGATGTCGTCGGCACTGCGGACGAAGGACAGGGCGATCATGTCGACCTGCATCCGCAGCGCCCAGCGCAGGTCGTTCTTGTCCTTCTCGGACAGGGCCGGGACGCTGACGGCCACCCCGGGCAGGTTGATGCCCTTGTTGTTCGAGAGCGGACCACCCTCGATGACGGTGCAGACGACGTCGGTGTCGGTGACGGCCGTCGCGATGAGCGAGAGCTTCCCGTCGTCGATGAGAATGCGGTCCCCGGGGCGCACGTCGGCGGGCAGGCCCGAGAAGGTCGTCCCCACCTCGCTCGGCGAGCCGGGCACGTCGCGCGTGGTGATGGTGAACTGCTGGCCCTGCTCGAGCGTGATGGGACCGGCTGCGAACCGGCCGGTGCGGATCTTCGGGCCCTGGAGGTCGACGAGGACGCCGACGGCGCGGCCGACCTCGTCACTGGCTCGCCGGACGTCGCGGTAGACCTGCTCGTGGTCGGCGTGCTCGCCGTGGCTGAGGTTGAGCCGGGCAACGTCCATGCCACAGCGGACCAGCTCGCGCAGGCCGTCGACGGAGCTGGTCGCGGGGCCGATGGTGGAGACGATCTTGGCGCGGCGCATAGGCCCCATCCTATGGGTGCAAACGGTTCCATTCGGCCCCGGGCCCGCCCCGTGGGCGCCCGTCCGGCCGCGGGCCCGGCCCACCGCTGGCTGTCCCGCCGGGCCCGCTCCCGACGAACGGCCGAGCCACGCCCGGCGCGTCGGAGCTGGTCTCGATGCGGTATGCCGTGGGCCCGGCCGGCGGCCGAGTCAGGCCGCGAGCGGGCGGCCGGGTCAGGCCGCGAGCGGGCGGCCGGGTCAGGCCGCGAGCGGGCGGTCGGGTCAGGCCGCGAGCGGGCGGCGGGGTCAGGCCATGAGCGGGCGGTCGGTCGGGTCGATCGGGCGGGGCAGGTGCGAGACCTTCTTGCCGAGCCAGCCGTCGACGCCGTTCGCCGCCGCCCGCCCCTCGGCGATGGCCCAGACGATGAGGGACTGGCCGCGGCCGGCGTCGCCGGCGACGAAGACGCCGGGGACCGAGGACATGAACGCCCGGTTGCGCACGATGTTGCCGCGGGCGTCCAGCTCGACGCCGAGCTGGTCGACGAGCCCGGACCGCTGCGGCCCGAGGAAGCCCATGGCGAGGAGGACGAGCTGGGCCGGCAGCTCGCGTTCGGTGCCCTCGACCGGCTCGAAGCCGGACTCTCCCATCCGGACCTGGACCAGGCGGATCCCCCGGACCCGCCCCTCGTCGTCGCCGAGGATCTCGGTCGTACTCATCGCGTAGAGCCGCTCGCCGCCCTCCTCGTGGGCCGAGGCGACCCGGAAGATCGTCGGGTAGGTCGGCCACGGCTGGTTGTCGGGGCGGGCCTCGCCGGGCTGCGGCATGATCTCGAGGCTGGTCACCGACCGAGCCCCCTGGCGGTGGGCCGTGCCGATGCAGTCGGCGCCGGTGTCGCCGCCGCCGATGACGATGACGTCCTTGCCCTCGGCCGTCACCTGTCCCTCGACGCTCTCGCCGAGCGCGGCCCGGTTGGCCGGCGGGAGGAAGTCCATCGCCTGCATGACCCCGTCGAGGTCACGGCCGGGGACGGGCAGATCGCGCGGCACGGTCGAGCCGATCGCGAGCACGACCGCGTCGTAGCGGTGCCTGAGCTGCCTACCGGTGAGGTCCTCGCCGATGTCGACGCCGCTGCGGAAGATCGTCCCCTCCGCCTGCATCTGGGCCAGCCGGCGGTCGAGGACGGCCTTCTCCATCTTGAACTCGGGGATCCCGTAGCGCAGCAGGCCGCCGGGGCGGTTGGCCCGCTCGAAGACCACCACGGTGTGTCCGGCGCGGGTGAGCTGCTGGGCGGCGGCCAGCCCCGCGGGACCGGACCCGACGACGGCGACGGACCGGCCGGAGTTGCGCTCGGGGGGGTGCGGGACGACGCCGCCACGGGCGAAGGCCTCCTCGATCGTCCTCACCTCGACCTGCTTGATCGTCACGGCCGGCTGGTTGATGCCGAGCACGCAGGCGGTCTCGCACGGCGCCGGGCAGAGCCGGCCGGTGAACTCGGGGAAGTTGTTCGTCGCGTGCAGCCGATCGATCGCGGCTCGCCAGTCACCCTTCCAGACCAGGTCGTTCCACTCCGGGATGAGGTTGCCGAGCGGGCAGCCGGAGTGGCAGAACGGGATGCCGCAGTCCATGCAGCGACCCGCCTGACGCTGGAGCTGACCGCGGTCCTGCTCCTCGTACACCTCGCGCCAGTCCTGGATGCGGACCGGCACGGGCCGCCGGGTCGGCAGCTCGCGCTCGCGGACCTTGAGAAAGCCGCGGGGGTCAGCCATGGGATGCCTCCATGATCCGGTCCCAGACGACGGGACCGTCGATGTCGAGCCCCTCGGCCTCGGCCGCCTCGCGGACGTCGAGGACCCTCTGGTAGATACGGGGCAGGATGAGCGAGAACCGCTCCCGGCTCGCGTCCCAGTCGGCGAGGAGTCGGGACGCGACCGGCGAGCCGGTCCACTGCACGTGCCGCTCCAGCAGGTCCTTGACGATGATCTCGTCCGCGTCGCGCAGCGGCGTCACGTCGACGAGCTCGCGGTTGACCCGCTGCGGGCTGAGGTCGAGGACGTAGGCGACGCCACCGGACATGCCGGCCGCGACGTTGCGGCCGGTCGGGCCGAGGACGAGGGCGATGCCGCCGGTCATGTACTCCAGCCCGTGGTCGCCCACCCCCTCCACGACGGCCGTCACACCCGAGTTGCGGACGCAGAAACGCTCGCCCACCCGACCGCGCAGGTAGATCTCGCCCGAGGTGGCGCCGTAGGCGATGACGTTGCCGGCGATGACGTTGTCCTCGGCGACGAGCGGAGCCGCGCCGTCCGGCCGGACGACGATCCGGCCGCCGGACAGGCCCTTGCCGACGTAGTCGTTGGCGTCGCCGACCAGCCGCAGCGTGATGCCGGCCGGGACGAAGGCACCGAAGCTCTGCCCCGCGGAGCCGGTGAGCGTGAGGTCGATCGTGCCGTCCGGCAGGCCCATCGGGTGGCGGAGGGTCACCTCGTGGCCGAGCATCGTCCCGACGGTGCGGTTGACGTTCCGGATGGCAAGCTCCCCGGTCACCGGGGTGCCGTGCGTGATGGCGTCGCCCGCCAGCGCGATCAGCTGGTGGTCCAGCGCCTTCTCCAGGCCGTGGTCCTGCGAGACGAGGTGCCTCCTGCCGGAGCCGTCCGGGCTCTCGACCGCGGTGAGGATCGGCGCGAGGTCGAGGCCGCTTGCCTTCCAGTGGGCGACCGCCTTGGCGGTGTCCAGGTGGCCGATCTCGCCGATCGCCTCGGCCAGCGTGCGGAAGCCGAGCGACGCGAGGTGCTCACGGACCTCCTCGGCGATGTACTCGAAGAAGGTCTCGACGAACTCCGGCTTCCCGGTGAACCGGGCCCGCAGCTCCGGGTTCTGGGTGGCGATGCCGACCGGACAGGTGTCGAGGTGGCAGACCCGCATGAGGACGCAGCCGCTGACGACGAGCGGAGCGGTGGCGAACCCGAACTCCTCGGCACCGAGGAGCGCCGCGATGACGACGTCGCGTCCGGTCTTGATCTGCCCGTCGACCTGGACGACGATCCGGTCGCGCAGGCCGTTGAGGACGAGCGTCTGCTGGGTCTCGGCCAACCCGAGCTCCCAGGGACCTCCCGCGTGCTTCAGGCTCGTCAGCGGGGAGGCGCCGGTGCCACCGTCGTGCCCCGAGATGAGGACGACGTCGGCGTGCGCCTTGCTCACTCCCGCGGCCACGGTCCCGACGCCCACCTCGGCGACGAGCTTGACATGGATGCGGGCCTTCGGGTTGGCGTTCTTCAGGTCGTGGATCAGCTGGGCGAGGTCCTCGATCGAGTAGATGTCGTGGTGCGGGGGCGGCGAGATGAGCCCGACGCCCGGGGTCGAGTGCCGGGTCTTGGCGACCCACGGGTAGACCTTAGGGCCCGGCAGCTGGCCGCCCTCACCGGGCTTGGCCCCCTGGGCCATCTTGATCTGGATGTCGTCGGCGTTGGTGAGGTAGACCGACGTCACGCCGAACCGGCCGGAGGCGACCTGCTTGACGGCCGAGCGCCGCTCGGGATCCATGAGCCGATCGAGGTCCTCGCCGCCCTCGCCGGTGTTGGATCGGGCGCCGAGGTGGTTCATCGCGATCGCAAGGGTCTCGTGCGCCTCGCGCGAGATCGAGCCGTAGCTCATCGCGCCGGTGTTGAAGCGCTTGACGATCTCGCTCACCGGCTCGACCTCGTCGATCGGGATGGGCTCGCGCGGGTCGGCACCGCCGAACTCGAAGAGGCCGCGCAGGGTCATCAGCCGCTCGGACTGGTTGTCGACCCGCCGGGTGTACTCCTTGAAGATGTCGTAGCGCCGGGCGCGGGTGGCGTGCTGGAGGCGGAAGACGGTCTCGGGGTCGAACAGGTGTGCCTCGCCCTCGCGGCGCCACTGGTACTCACCGCCGACGAGGAGCTTGCGGTGCGCGAGCCGGACGCCGTCCGGGGGGTATGCCGCGGCGTGCCGGGCCGCGACCTCCTCGGCGACGACGTCGAGCCCGACGCCGCCGAGCTGGGAGACCGTGCCGGTGAAGTACTCGTCCACGAGCTCCTGGGACAGCCCGATCGCCTCGAACACCTGGGCGCCGCGGTAGGACGCGACCGTCGAGATCCCCATCTTCGACATGACCTTGAGGACGCCCTTGCCGAGCGCCTTGATGAGGTTCTTGACCGCCTGTTCGCCGGTGACCCCGGTGATGGTGCCGGTGCGGACCAGGTCCTCGACGGTCTCCATGGCGAGGTAGGGGTTGATGGCAGCGGCGCCGAAGCCGACGAGGAGGGCCACGTGGTGGACCTCCCGCACGTCGCCCGCCTCGACGAGGAGCCCGACCATGTTGCGGGTCTTCTCACGGATGAGGTGGTGGTGGACCGCCGAGGTCAGCAGGAGTGACGGGATCGGCGCGAGGTCACGGTCGGCGTCGCGGTCGGACAGGACGATGAAGCGCTTGCCCTCCGCGATGGCCGTGGACACCTCCTCGCAGATCGCCGTGAGGCGGGCCCGCAGCGCGGGCTCGCCCCCGCTGACGTCGTAGAGGCCGCGGATCGTGATCGAGGCGTAGCCGGGCAGGTTCCCGTCGTCGTTGATGTGGAGGATCTTGGCGAGCTCGTCGTTGTCGATGACCGGGAAGTCGACGATGACCTGCCGGCAATGGGCCGGGGTCGCCGCGAGGAGGTTCTCCTCCGGACCGATCGAGGCGCCGAGCGAGGTGACGAGCTCCTCGCGGATCGCGTCGAGTGGCGGGTTGGTCACCTGGGCGAACAACTGGGTGAAGTAGTCGAAGAGCATCCGCGGCTTGCCGGACAGCACGGCGATGGGCGTGTCGGTGCCCATCGACCCGATGGCCTCCGCACCGGTGCGGGCCATCGGGCTGAGGATGATCTTCAGCTCCTCCTCGGTGTAGCCGAAGGTCCGCTGGCGCCGGGCGACCGACGCGGAGGTGTACGCGATGTGCTCGCGCTCGGGGAGGTCGGCGAGCCGGATGAGGCCGGCGTGCAGCCACTCCGCGTACGGCTCGGCCGCGGCGAGGTCGCCCTTGATCTCGTCGTCGCCGATGATCCGCCCCTCGGCGGTGTCGACGAGGAACATCCGGCCGGGCTGCAGCCGGCCCCGGCGCACGACCCTCTCGGGCGCGATGTCGAGCACCCCGGCCTCGGAGGCGAGGACGACGAGCCCGTCGTCGGTGACCCAGTAGCGCGCCGGACGCAGGCCGTTGCGGTCGAGGACCGCCCCGATGACCGTCCCGTCGGTGAAGGTGACGGCCGCCGGCCCGTCCCACGGCTCCATGAACATCGAGTGGAACTCGTAGAAGGCGCGCCGAGCGGGGTCCATCTCCTCGTGGTTCTCCCATGCCTCCGGGATCATCATCAGGACCGCGTGCGGGAGCGAGCGGCCGCCGAGGTGGAGCAGCTCGAGGGCCTCGTCGAACGACGCGGAGTCCGACGCGCCGGGCGTGCAGATGGGGAAGAGCCGGGACAGGTCGCCGGCGATGTGCTCCGAGACGAGCTGGTCCTCCCGCGCGTGCATCCAGTTGCGGTTGCCCTTGACCGTGTTGATCTCGCCGTTGTGGGCGATGAGCCGGTAGGGGTGGGCCAGCGGCCAGCTCGGGAAGGTGTTGGTCGAGAAACGCGAGTGGATGAGGGCGAGCTCGGTGACGAACCGCTCGTCGGAGAGGTCCGGGAAGAACGGCTCGAGCTGGCCGGTCGTCAGCATGCCCTTGTAGACGACGGTGCGGCAGGACAGCGACGGGAAGTACACCCCGAGGTCCCGCTCGGCGCGCTTGCGCAGGGCGAAGGTGCGCCGGTCGAGAGCGACCCCGGCGACCTCGGGGTCGGTGGCGGCGAGGAAGAGCTGCCGGAAGGCCGGCATGCAGGCCCGGGCCGCCTCGCCGACCAGCTCCGGGACGACGGGCAGGTCGCGCCAGCCGAGGACCGTCAGGCCCTCCTCGGCCGCGAGGGCCGAGATCGTCGCCTCCGCCTGGACCCGCTCGGCGTCGTCCACGGGCAGGTAGGCCAGCCCGGCGGCATACGCGCCGGCCCCGGGCAGGGCGAAGTCGACGATGGCCCGGAAGAAGGCGTCCGGGATCTGCGTCATGATCCCCGCGCCGTCACCGACGAGGGGGTCGGCGCCGGTCGCGCCGCGGTGGTCGAGGTTGCGCAGCGCGTCGAGCGCGTGGACGACGATGTCGTGACCGGGGGTCCCCCGCATCGTCGCAACGAACGCCACGCCGCACGCGTCGTGCTCGTGCTCGGCGCGGTACAGCCCGGCATCGGCGGGGTGCACGGAGAAGAGCCGCTCGGACACGTCTGATCACCGTCCTCCATGGTCAGGGGCTACGCGGCCCAGGGCGTAGGTCAGTGTGGACGGCTTCGGCCACGGTGAGGAGAATGCTATCGAAGACCCTCACCGTCCTAATATCTGGGCGACCTATCTCGCATCATGGTCATCGACGGGCCCGGTCGTGCTCGGCTCCACCGACGCGTCGTCGGCGGGGTCCTCGGGCGGGTCGTCCGCCCCGGCTCGGACCGGATGCCCCCGCCCGAGCCGCCGGTAGATCACGGCGCCGAGCGCGAAGACGAGGGCCGAGGTCCACACGTTGACCCGCAGGCCGAGGATGTGGTTGGCCGTGTCGCTGCGGAGGAACTCGATGACGACCCGGCCCACGGGGTAGCCGGCGATGTAGAGCGCGAAGAGCTGCCCGGGACGCAGGTCGCGGCGGCGGTCCACCCAGATGAGGAACGCCGCGAGGACGAGGAGGAAGAGGAACTCGAAGAGGAAGGTCGGCTGGAAGACCCCTTTGACGATGGCGTTCCCCTGGGCGTCGGTGACCGCGCGGCCGCTCGCCTCGTCCCACTCGTGGATCTGCAGACCCCACGGCGCGGTCGTCGGCCGGCCGTAGAGCTCGTTGTTGAACCAGTTGCCCCAGCGGCCGAGGGCCTGGGCGAGGACGACGCCCGGCGCTGCGGCGTCGGCGAAGTCGAGGAACGAGACGCCCACCCGGCGGCAGCCGATCCACGCCCCGAGGGCTCCGAGGGCGATGGCGCCCCAGATGCCGAGGCCGCCGTGCCAGATGTAGAGCGCCGCGACCGGGTCGCCGTTCTTGCCGAAGTACGGCTGCCACGTCGTGATGATGTGGTAGAGCCGGCCGCCGACGATCCCGAACGGCACTGCGTATGCCGCGATGTCGAGGGTCTGGGCCGGCGTCCCGCCGCGTGGCACGAGCCGTCGGCCGGTCAGCCATACGGCGAGGGCGATCCCGGCGAGGATGCACAGCGCGTAGGCCCGGATGGTGAGCGGGCCGAGCTGGAAGGCCGCCACCGTCGGGCTGGGAATCATCGCGGGCAGCACCGCCTCAGGGTAGGTCACGGCGCGGCCTCCCCTCAGGATCCATGGGCGGCGATGGCGGACAGGAGCGCCGTGCTGCTGGCGAGCTCGTCCGCCGTGAGGGTGGTCCCGTCGACGCGGACCGTCGGGGTCTCGGTCACGCCGTCCTGCGAGCTGGACCGCTCGATGGAGGCGAGGTAGTCGGCGAACCGTCCCCCGGCCGTGCAGCCGCGCCAGGCGGTCAGCTGCACGCTGGTCAGCCCGGCGTCGGCGGCGAACCCTTCGAGCTGCTGGTCGGTCCAGCCGGCGCCCTCCTGCTGCGGCTCGTTGGCGAAGACCGCGTTGTGGAAGCCGAGGAAGCCGCCGGACTCGGCGGCGCACAGCGCGCCTTCGGCCGCCCGCGCGGAGGCGTCGTTGCGGAGGTTGGCGTCGAGGAAGGTCATCGGGTGGTAGACGAGCTTGATCTTGCCGAGGACCGCCTGGTCCTGGAGCGTCGCGCCGAGCGCCCGCTCGAACGTGGCGCAATGGGGACACTGGAAGTCCTCGTAGACGTCGACCGTCGGCGCACCGGCCTCGCGCTGCTGGTCGTGGCTGGCGACGACGCCCTGCCCCATCCCGGCGGCACCCACCGGCACGTCCGACCCGCCCGACGGGGTGGCCGACCGGTTGGCGAGGATGACGCCCGCGACGACGGCGACGATCGCGACGACGACGACGACCGCCGCGACGGCGATCCGGTTGGGACCGGAACCCCGGGCCCGCTGCGCCGCGGCGACCTTGGCCTGGCGCCCGGTCGGCCTGCCCTTCGTCGAGCTCTTCCCCATCGGCTACTTCGTGGCCTTCTGGACCGCCGCGGTGAACTGCTCGGGCGAGGCGATGTCGGCGAGCTTCTCCTCGGTGCCGTCGATGTAGACGGTCGGGGTGGCGTTGACGCCCTTCTTCGACGAGGCCTCGTCGACGGAGCGGACGTAGTTGTCGTAGGTGCCCTTGTCGTAGCACTGCTGCCAGGTGTCGAGGGCTGCGCCGGTGATGCCGGCGTTCTCCGCGAAGGTCTTCAGCTGGGCGTCGGTCCAGCCTGCGCCCTCCTTCTGCGGCTGGTTGGCGTAGACCTCCTGGTGGTACTTCTCGAACTGCCCGGCGTCGGCGGCGCACAGCGCGGCGTTGGCGGACTTGAGCGAGTAGTCGGTGTTGAGGTTGCCGTCGATGATCGTCTTGAAGTGGTAGACGAGCTTGACCTTGCCCGCGTCCGCCAGGTCGCGGACGGTCGGGCCGATGATCGACTCGAGCTGCCCGCAGACCGGGCACTGGAAGTCCTCGTAGATGTCGACCGTCGGGGCGCCCGAGACGAGGGTGACGTCCTTGTTCGCGACGTAGCCCTCACCCATGCCGCCGGCGGCCGGGGGCACTGCGTTGCCCGTCGCGGTGTCCGGCTGGGACTGCCGGCTGGCGAGGATCACGCCGGCGACGACGGCGACGATCGCGACGATCGCGACGACGGTCGCGATGACGATCCGGTTCGGTCCGGACGAGGTCGCCTTCTGGGCCGCCTGGATCTTGGCCTGGCGGTTGCCCGCGGAGGGCTTCGATGAGCTCTTCGCCATCGGGGGTGATCTCCTTCGGTCCGCCCGACGCCGCGCCGGGCCCTGCAATGTACCTGGTGGTCCTTGGTCGGCCGGCCTAGGTGCCGTCGCCGGCGGCCCACATCGAGTCGAGGGCGACGAGCGAACGCGGTCGCCAGACGAGCCAGCCACCGCACAGGGCGAGCCCCACGTCCCGGAGGATCTCGAGCGGGTACTGCGTCTGGGAGGCACCGATCTCCCCGCCGCCGCCGAAGCAGCCGCAGTCGATGGACAGGCCGCGCGCCCATGCCTGGGCGATCCCGGCGATGAAGACGACCATGAGGAGGGTCCCGGCCACCGCCGAGACCCGGGTGAACAGGCCGAGGACGAGCAGCAGCCCGACGAGGATCTCGACGACCGGCAGCGCGTAGCCGACATAGGTGCCGACGTCGTACGGGAGCACCTGGTAGGCGTGCACGGCGATGGCCGAGGCCCTCGGCGTGGTCACCTTGAGCCCGCCCGCGACGACGAGCACGACCCCGAGCACCAGCCGGGCCGCCAACCCGACGATGTCGAGGACCCGGACACGACCTGCGGAGGTGCGCGGTGGCTGCACCTGCGTGTCACTCGTCATGCCCTGCCTTCTCTCACGCCGGCGGCGAGCTGCTCGGTCAGTGCCCGCAACGAGTCGAGGCGGGCGGAGAGTTCCCCGTCGCCGACGAGGGTCTGCACGAGGGCCGACCCGACGATGACGCCGTCGGCGAACGAGGCGATGTCGGCGGCCTGCTCCCGCGTCGACACGCCGAGCCCCACACAGACCGGCAGATCGGTGACCTCCCGGGTGCGGGCCACGAGCCCCTCGGCGGCCCCGCCGACGCTGGAGCGCGCGCCGGTCACCCCCATCGTCGACGCGGCATACACGAAGCCGCGGCTGGCCCCGGCGACGAGGGCCAGCCGCTCCACGGGCGAGCTCGGGGCGACGAGGAAGACCCGGTCCAGGCCGTGCCGGTCACTCGCCGCGATCCAGTCCTGCGCCTCGTCGGGGATGAGGTCGGGGGTGATCAGGCCCGCTCCCCCACCGGCGGCGAGGTCGGCCGCGAAGCGCTCGACGCCCCGATGGAGGACGAGGTTCCAGTACGTCATGACCAGTGGGGGCACGCCGGCGTCGCGGACCGCCGCCGTCGCGCGGAACACGTCGTCGACCCGGACACCACCGGCGAGCGCGACGTCGGCGGCGTGCTGGATGACCGGACCGTCCATGAGCGGGTCGCTGTAGGGGATGCCGACCTCGACGATGTCGACGCCCGCCTCGACGATGACCCGCAGCGCCTCGAGGCTGCCCTCGACGGTGGGGTAACCGACCGGCAGGTACCCGACGAGGGCCGCCCGTCCCTGCGCGCGACAGTGCCGCAGGACCTCACCGACGCCGACCGTCGTGGAGACCTCAGACATCGCCGTCCCCGTCGTCGAGCAGGCCGAACCAGGCGGCCGCCGTGTGCATGTCCTTGTCCCCCCGGCCGGAGAGGTTGACGAGGACGACACCCTCCGGGCCGAGCTCGCGGCCGACCTCCATCGCGCCGGCGAGCGCGTGGGCCGACTCGAGGGCGGGGATGATCCCCTCGGTCTTGCAGAGCAGGTCGAAGGCCGCCATGACCTCCTCGTCGGTCGCGTAGCGGTACTCGGCCCGGCCGGAGTCGCGGAGGAAGGAGTGCTCCGGACCGACGCTCGGGTAGTCCAGGCCTGCCGAGATCGAGTGCGACTCCACCGTCTGGCCGTCCTCGTCCTGCATGAGGTAGCTCATCGCCCCGTGGAGCACCCCCGGGCTCGCCGAGGCGAACCGGGCTGCATGGCGGCCCGACTCCAGCCCCTCACCGCCGGCCTCGACCCCGATGAGCCGGACCGAGGCGTCGTCGATGAAGCGGTGGAAGATCCCCATCGCGTTGGACCCACCCCCGACGCAGGCGACGACGGCGTCGGGCAGCCGGCCGACGAGATCGAGGACCTGGGCCCGGGCCTCGACCCCGATGATCCGGTGGAAGTCGCGGACCATCTCGGGGAACGGATGCGGACCGGTCACCGTGCCGAGGAGGTAGTGCGTCGTTGCGACGTTGGTGACCCAGTCGCGCAGCGCCTCGTTGATGGCGTCCTTGAGGGTGGCACTGCCGTGCTCGACGGGGACGACCCGCGCGCCGAGGATCTTCATCCGGGCCACGTTGAGTGCCTGGCGCTCGGTGTCGACCCGGCCCATGTAGATCGTGCAGTCCAGCCCCATGAGTGCGGCCGCCGTCGCGGTCGCGACGCCGTGCTGGCCGGCGCCGGTCTCGGCGATGACCCGGGTCTTGCCCATCCGCTTGGTCAGCAGGGCCTGGGCCAGGACGTTGTTGATCTTGTGCGAGCCGGTGTGGTTGAGGTCCTCGCGCTTGAGGATGACCCGTGCGCCGCCGCAGTGCACGGCGAACCGCGGCACCTCGGTGACGATGCTCGGGCGCCCGGTGTAGGTCCGATGCAGCCGGTCGAGCTCACCGAGGAACTCCGGGTCGACCTGGGCCTTCTGTCGGGCCTCGTCGAGCTGCTCGAGCGCGGGGATGAGCGCCTCCGGGACGTAACGGCCCCCGAACGGGCCGAACCGGCCGGGCCGCTCGACCTCCTCGGGGACGAGGTCGGTGGACGGCTGCTCGCTCATCGGGTCGCCGCCGTCCCGGCGGCGACGATGGCACGGGCGGCGTCGGCGGGCGCGCCGTCCCGGACGAGCGCCTCACCGACGAGAACCGCGTCGGCGCCCTCCACGGCATACCGTGCGGCCTCCCGCGGCCCGGCGATGCCGGACTCGGCGACCCGGACGCAGCCCTCGGGGACGAGCGGGGCGAGCCGACCGAAGGTGTCGGGGTGGACCTGGAGGGTCTTGAGGTTGCGGGCGTTCACCCCGACGACCGTGGCACCACAGTCGGCGGCCCGGGCGACCTCGTCCTCGTCGTGGACCTCGACGAGGGCCGTCATGCCGAGCCGCTCCGCGAGGGAGCGCATCCGCAGGAGCTCCGCGTCCGTGAGGGCGGCGACGATGAGCAGGACGATGTCGGCGCCGTGAGCCCGCGCCTCCCAGATCTGGTAGTCGCCGACCATGAAGTCCTTGCGCAGGACCGGCACGTCCACCGACGCCCGCACGGCGTCGAGGTCTGCCAGGCTGCCGCCGAAGCGGCGGCCCTCGGTGAGGACGCTGATGGCCGCGGCGCCGCCCACCTCGTATGCCGCGGCCAGCGCGGCGGGGTCGGGGATGTCGGCCAGGGCGCCCTTGCTCGGGCTGGACCGCTTGACCTCGGCGATGAGCGACAGGCCCGGCGCGCGCAGCCTCGCGACGGCGTCTCGGGCCGGGTCGACCGCCTCCGCCCGGCTGCGGAGCGCCTCGACCGGGACGGCTCGCATCCGCTCGTCGAGGTCGGCGCGCACGCCGGCGACGATGCTCTCCAAGACGGTGCTCATCGGTGTCTCACTCGGGGCTGGCTGATGGACGGGCGACGTGGCCGGCGACCCGGTCAGGCGTCGTGTTGCTCGGCGGGGACGCGCCGGCCGTCGACGCCGTAGCCGGCCATCGCGAGCACCTTGCCGGCGATGACGCCGATGACCACGACGACGCAGCCGACGACGAACAGCGCGACGCTGGCCACGACAACCGCGACGGACATGACCGTGAAGGCCGCGAGGATGATGCCGACGGCGGTCCACGCGGCGATGCTGTTGCCGTGGTGGTGCTGCTCTTCCATGGGCCTCGTCCTTCTCGCAGGGTGCCGGGGTCTGGTCGATTCTGTCAGGTTTGGGTGTCCTCGCCCACATCGGTGGGGTCGAGTCCGGCGTCGAGCTGGTCCCAGGCGCTGGCGACGCGCTGCCCGCGCGCCCCGCTCGTCGTCCCCTGGTCGCCGTCTCCGGCCGGCGCAGGCCGCTCGTAGCGCGGCGACGGCCCCGACCAGGCGCGCATCCCGGCCACGGCGCCCCCGAGGCCCACCGACGCGACGACGAGGCCCGAGGTGGCGGCCCAGGGCCACCCGGTGAGGTGGGCGACCGCCTCGATCGACCCGGTCCGTCCCACGCTCGCCGCGGCGACGGGGCCGAGCACTCCCGCGGGGTCGACCGAGACCCGAGCGACGAGGACGGCGACCCCGACGAGCGAGAGGCCCTCGACGACGAGGGAGCCCACGCGGACCACGCGACCGCCGCTCACGGCGGCGATCGCCGCCGCCGCGATGACGAGGGCGAGGGCGGACAGACCGGGGGCGGCGTCCGCCCCGGTCGCCGAGACCGTGCTCGTGCCGAGGACCGCGTCATGGACCGTCCCGGTCACCCACGGCCGCGACCCGGTGAGCAGGACCCCGCCCGCCCCGAGCAGCGAGAGGACCGCGGCGGTCGACTTGCGGCGCAGCCGGGAGCTCCGGGGGGCGGGGTCCACGGGCGGCCCGGCGCCGTCCCTCGCGGTCGCCGTCATCGGATCGTCCGCATCGCCCGGGCGGTCGCGACGGCCCGCAGCGCCGCCGTGGCCTTGGCGACGCACTCCTCCTGTTCGCGGGCCGGGACGGAGTCGGCGACGATGCCGGCCCCGGCCTGGACGTGAGCCACCCCGTCCTTGATGACCGCCGTGCGGATCGCGATCGCCATGTCGAGGTCTCCGTGGAAGTCGAGGTAGCCGACGACGCCGCCGTAGACGCCGCGCCGGCTCGGCTCGTACTGCTCGATGAGGGCGAGCGCCCGCGGCTTGGGTGCTCCGGACAGCGTCCCGGCCGGGAAGGTCGAGACGAGGACGTCGTAGGAACCGACGCCGTCCCGCAGCCGGCCGACGACCGTCGACTCGATGTGCATGATGTGGCTGTACCGGTGGATCGACATGAACTCGACGACGTCGACCGTCCCCGGTCGGCAGACGCGCTGCAGGTCGTTGCGCCCGAGGTCGACGAGCATCACGTGCTCGGAGCGCTCCTTGGGGTCCTCGAGCAGCTCCTCGGCCAGCCGGACGTCGTCCTCGGGGGTCTTCCCGCGCGGACGCGATCCGGCGATGGGATGGGTGATCGCCTGGCTTCCGGTGACCCGGACCAGGGCCTCGGGCGAGGACCCGACGACGTCGTAGGCCGTCCCGTCGGGCGCGGGCAGCCGGAGGAGGTACATGTAGGGGCTCGGGTTGCCCGCCCGGAGTGCCCGGTAGACGTCGAGCGGGTCGGCGGGACACTCGAGGGAGAACCGCTGGGACAGGACGACCTGGAAGACCTCCCCTGCGCGGATGTCCTCCTGGGCGGCCTCGACGATCTCCTCGTAGCGCTCCGACGGCATGGTGCACCGGACCCCGCCCATCGCCCGCTCGACGGCGGCCGCGTCCACGTGGGCGACGGTGCTCTGCGCGGGGGCGGCCAGCTCTCGGGTCATCCGGTCCAGCCGCTCGACGGCGTCGGCCCAGGCCCACTCGACCCGCTCGTCCGTCGCGTCGTAGTTGACGGCGTTGGCGACGAGGAGGACCGAGCCGTCACTGTGGTCGAGGACGGCGAGGTCGGTCGCGAGCATCATCGCCAGCTCGGGGATGCCGAGGACGTCCGGTGCGGTGGAGGGCACCCGCTCCCAGCGCCGGACGGCGTCATAGGACACGGTCCCGACCATCCCACCGGTGAGCGGGGGCAGCCCGGGGATGGGCTCGGTCGCGAGGGCTGCAAGCGTGCCGCGCAGGGCCTCGGTGGCCGGTCCCGTCGTCGGCACGCCGACGGGGGGCTCGCCGATCCAGTGGGCGGTGCCGTCGACCTCGGTCAGCGTGGCGTGGCTCGCCGCGCCGACGATGGAGTAGCGGGACCACACGCCCCCGTGCTCGGCGGACTCGAGCAGGAACGTGCCCGGGCGGCCGCCGGCGAGCTTGCGGTACACGCCCACGGGCGTCTCGGCGTCGGCCATGAGCCGGCGGACGACCGGAATGACCCGCCGGTCCCTGGCGAGGACGGCGAAGACATCGAGCGAGGGCCAGGTCGTGCCGTAGGAGAGGTCGGGCTCGGGCGTCATCGCGACCCCGGGGCGGCGCCGAGGTCACCCGCATCGAAGCAGCTGCGCTCGCCGGTGTGGCAGGCCGCGCCGACCTGGTCGACCCGGACGAGGAGGGCGTCACCGTCGCAGTCGATGGCGACGCTGTGCACGATCTGGACGTGGCCGGAGGTGTCGCCCTTGCGCCAGTACTCGGACCGGCTGCGTGACCAGAAGGTCACCCGGCCCTCGGTCAGGGTGCGGCGCAGCGCCTCGTCGTCCATCCAGCCGAGCATGAGCACCTCTGCGGTGTCGTGCTGCTGGACGACGGCGGCGACGAGTCCGGCCGGGTCGCGCTTGAGGCGCGCGGCGATGGCGGGGTCGAGGGTCGGCACGGGGGCCATTGTGCCGCTCGCAGCCCCGGCGCCCATGATGGTGTCCATGACGACCGGCCAGGACCAGACCACCGACCACCTCGCCCGTGCCGAGCGGGCCGCCCTCTGCGAGACGCTGCTGGAGGTGGGTCCGGACGCCCCGACCCTGTGTGACCCGTGGGACGCCCGGATGCTCGCCGCCCACATCGTCCTGCGCGAGCGGCGCCCCGACCTCGCGCTCGGGATCCTCCTCCCGCCGCTGGCAGGCCGCCTCGAGCGGGCACAGCGGGACCTCGCGCGGCATACGGAATGGCTCGAGCTCGTCCGGACCGTCCGCAGCGGTCCCCCGATGTGGTCGCCCACCCGGGTGCCCACCATCGACGACCTCGTCAACACCGTCGAGATGGTCGTCCACCACGAGGACGCCCTGCGTGGCGACGGTGAGCGCGGGCCTCGCCGCGAGGTCTCGGCCCGTCTGGACCGGGCGGTCTTCACCGCGCTGGGCCGGATGGCCTCGCTGATGTTCCGCCGGTCCCCCGTCGGCGTGGAGCTCCTCGCCCCGGGCCACGGCTCGGTCCTCGCCCACCGGGCAGAGCGAACGGTGCGGGTCGTCGGCGGCCCGATCGAGCTGCTCCTCCTCGCCTATGGCCGCGAGCGGGTGGCGGATGTCGCCTTCGAGGGCGAGGAGGACGACGTGGCCGCCCTGCGCGAGGCACCGCTCGGCCTCTGACCGGGCCGCCTCAGCGGACGAGCACCCCCGCGTCGCGCATCGCCGCCTTGACCTCGCCGATGGTCAGCTCGCCGAAGTGGAAGACGCTGGCCGCGAGGACGGCATCGGCCCCGGCCTCGACCGCCGGCGCGAAGTGCTCGACGGCACCCGCTCCCCCACTGGCGATGAGGGGGATGGTCACCTCGGCGCGCACGACCCTGATCAGCTCGAGGTCGAAGCCGTCCTTCGTGCCGTCGGCGTCCATCGAGTTGAGGAGGATCTCCCCCGCGCCGAGCCGGGCAGCCCGCGCGCACCACTCGACCGCGTCGAGCCCGGAGCCCCGCCGGCCGCCGTGGGTCGTGACCTCGAACCCGTCGCCGCTTCGCCGTCCCTGGGCGTCGCGCCGCCGCCGCACGTCGGCGCTGAGCACGAGGACCTGGGCCCCGAAGCGGTCCGCGGTCTCGGCGATGAGCTCCGGCCGGGCGATCGCCGCGGTGTTGACCCCCACCTTGTCGGCGCCGGCCCGCAGCAGCCGGTCCACGTCGTCCACGCTCCGCACGCCACCACCGACGGTCAGCGGGATGAAGACCTCCTCGGCCGTGCGGCGGACGACGTCGTACGTCGTCTCGCGGTCAGCGCTGCTCGCCGTGACGTCGAGGAAGGTCAGCTCGTCGGCGCCCTGCTCGCCGTAGCGGCGGGCCAGCTCCACCGGGTCACCGGCGTCGCGGAGGTTCTCGAAGTTGACGCCCTTGACGACCCGCCCGGCGTCGACGTCGAGGCAGGGGATCACCCGGATGGCGACGGACACGCGCCCAATGTAGCCACGGGACTAGGGTCTGACGGTGTGTGGTTCCAGATCACGGACCCGGCCGACCCCGAGGACGTGACGGCCGTCGTCGCCGCCGCCCGACTGGCCGAGCCGAGGTGCGGATCGACCGTCGTGCTCGCCGTCGACGGCCCGAGCGGCTCGGGCAAGACGACGCTCGCCAAGGGGGTGGTCGACGCGCTGGGCTGCCCCGCGGTGCACATGGACGAGATATTCCCGGGGTGGGACGGCCTCGCCGAGGCCGTCCCACTCCTCACCACGCAGGTCCTCGAGCCGACCGCCCGGGGGGAGCAGGCGACCTACCGGGTGTGGGACTGGGACCACGACCGGTGGGACGGGACGAGGACCGTGCCGCGCCACCGGTTCCTCGTCGTCGAGGGGTGCGCCTCGAGCGTCCTGCCGGCCGGCCGGTATGCCGCGGTCCGGGTCTGGGTCGAGGCCCCGCGGCCGGAGCGGATGCGTCGAGGCATCGCCCGCGACGGCGAGACCTACCGCCCGAACTGGGAGCGCTGGGCGGCCCAGGAGGAGGCGCTCTTCGCCGCCGACGGGACCCGCGGACGTGCCGACATCGTCATCGACACCGACCCGTCACGGGCCGGCGGGCGCCCGTCGTGAGCGACGCGTCGTCCACCGACCGGGTGCTCCGGCGCTCGCGCTTCGAGCTCGACCGTCGGTTGCGGCGGGTCCGCGAACGGATCGTCTTCATCCTCCAGTCGGGGGCCGCCGCGGCCGGTGCGTGGTTCGCGGCCCATCATCTCTTCGGTCACCCGCAGCCGTTCTTCGCGCCCGTCACGGCGATCATCGTCCTCGGCCTCTCCTACGGCCACCGGCTGCGGCGTGGCGTCGAGCTGATGGTGGGGGTGGCCCTCGGCATCCTCGTCGGCGACCTCTTCGTCCAGGTGGCCGGGCGAGGCTGGTGGCAGATCGCCGTCGTCGTCGTCGTCGCCATGGCCGGAGCCGCGTTCCTCAGCTCGGGGACGCTCCTCGCGAGCCAGGCGGGGGTCCAGTCCGTCTTCGTCACGACCCTCCTGCCCCAGCCGGGCCAGGGGTTCTCCCGGTGGACCGACGCCGTCATCGGCGGTTCGGTGGCGCTGATCCTCGCCCTCCTGGCGCCGACCGCCCCCCTGCGGCGGCCCCGCGCCCAGGCCGCCGGGGCGCTGCGCGAGGTCGGCGACATCCTCCGTTCCATCGCCCGGGCTCTCGCCGACGGCAGCGATGAGGCGGCCGCCGGCGCCCTCGAACGGGCTCGGGCCAGCGAGCAGCTCCTCGACGAGCTGCGCGCGGCGGCCGCCGAAGGTCTGGCCGTCGTCCGCTTCTCCCCGCTCGTGCATCGCCACGCGGGTGACCTGCGCGCGGTCTCCGACCTCGTCGTCCCGCTCGATCGCTGCGTACGCAACCTCCGGGTCCTCGCCCGGCGGGCCCACGTGGCGTCGTGGCGCACGGAGGCGGTGCCCGCGGCATACCTCTCCCTGATGCGCGCGCTCGCCGACGCGACCGACGACGTCGCCGCCGGCCTGGAGACCGAGGAGCGGGCGCGCCCGGCCCGCACGTCGGTCCTCCAGGTCGGCGAGCTGACCGCCAGCATCGGGCCCGCGACGAGCCTGTCGGGCGAGGTGCTCCGCGCCCAGATGCGCTCGATGGTCGTGGACCTGCTCATGGTGACCGGCCTGAGCTACGACGAGGCCAGCGACCTCGTGCCCGAGACCTACGAGTCCTGAGGCCGGGCCGAGACCAGCCCGCGCCGAATTGGGATCGTGAGGTGGCCTATCTACGATGTTCCGCGTGCGCCGGGAGATCCAGGGCCTGCGGGCCGTCGCCGTTCTCGCCGTCGTCCTCTTCCACGTGTGGCCCAACCGCTTTCCCGGCGGCTACATCGGCGTCGACGTCTTCTTCGTCATCTCCGGCTTCCTCATCACCTCGCACATGCTCCGTGAGGTCGACCGCACCGGACGCGTCCGGCTCGCCGCCTTCTGGGCCCGCCGGGCCCGCCGGCTGCTGCCCGCCTCCTACCTCGTCCTCCTCGTCACGGCCGCCGGGATCTGGCGGTGGGTCCCCACCCCCCACTGGCAGCAGTTCTTCAAGGAAATCGGCGCCGCGGCGCTCTACGTCGAGAACTGGTCGCTGGCGGCCGACGCCGTCGACTACCTCGCGGCCGAGAACGCCCCCTCACCGGTCCAGCACTACTGGACGCTCTCCGCCGAGGAGCAGTTCTACATCGTGTGGCCGCTGCTCGTGCTCGGCGGGGCCCTACTCACCGTGTGGTGGCTGCGCCGTCGCCGCGAGGAGCCCGGCGGTACCCTCCCCCGAGGCGCCATCGCGCTCGTCCTCGGCGCCGTCACGGTCGCGAGCCTCGGCTACTCCCTCCACCTCACGGCGACCGACCCGGCCGCCGCCTACTTCGTCACCCCGACACGAGCGTGGGAGTTCGGCGCCGGGGCGCTGCTCTCCCTCGTGCCCGAGGCGCGGGATGCTGCGCTCGGCCGGCTGCGCTCGGGGCTGTCGTGGGCCGGCCTGCTCATCATCGCCGGCGCGACCTTCCGGTACGACGCCACGACGCCGATGCCGGGCACGGCCGCGATCTGGGTCGTGCTCGCCACGGCCGCGACGATCTGGGCAGGCGACCCCCGGACGCCGTGGTCGCCCATCCACCTGCTCGGCCTGCGACCAGCCCAGTACCTGGGCGACATCTCCTACTCGATGTACCTGTGGCACTGGCCCCTGCTCATCCTCGCCCCGTACGCCCTGGAGACGGTGACCCTGGGCCGCGTCGCCCGCGTCGGCATCCTCCTCGCCACGATCGTCCTGTCCGGGCTGTCCAAGCGGTTCGTCGAGGACCCGATGCGACGGACCCAGCGGCTCGGCATCCAACGGCCGGCGCGCAGTCTCTCCCTCACCGCGGCGGGGGCCGCCGTCCTCGTGGCGATCGGCGGCACGGGCTGGGTCACGGTCCAGCACCGCAACGACGTCGAGGCCGCCCGGATCCGCCACATCCTCGCCGACCCGCCGCGGTGCTTCGGCGCCGCCAGCCGCGACCCTCGGCTCACCTCCTGCCCCGACCCGGCCCTGGCCGGTCTGCTCATCCCCTCGCCCGACCTCGTCTCGGGGGACTACGCGTCCTATGAGGGCTGCAAGCACTACCTGCTGAGCCAGGCCGTCCTCGACCACGGGTGCCAGATCGGGCGGCGCAACGTCGGCGTGCCTCGGATCGCGCTCATCGGCGACTCGCACGCCCGATCCCTCGCCCCGACGTTCGAGAGGCTCGCCGACCAGGGTCTGCTCGACGTCGAGCTCTTCACGCACTCCGGCTGTGCGTGGTCCGCCAACCGGCCGGGCAACCGAAAGGCCTTCCAGGACGAGTGCATGGCGCTCAACGCCACGTTCGACGCGCTGCTCGCACGGTCACCGGGCCGGTACGATGCCGTCGTCACGACGGCCTACGTCCGCTACATGACCGGGACCGAGAAGCAGAAGGTCCAGGGGCTCCTCGACGTCTGGCGGCCCGCCCTCGACGCCGGCGTGCGGATCATCGCCGTCCGCGACAACCCGGAGCCGCACCTGGCCAGGCCGGACCTGCAGGACTGCATGTCCCGCACCAGGATCGCCAGCCTCAACGCTGTGTGCGGCCTCGACCGCGCGACCGCGCTGGACCACCGTCCCCGCCCGTTCCGGGATGCCGTCAAGGCGGTCCACGGAGCGTCCTACATCGACATGAGCCGGTTCTACTGCGACACCGACACCTGCCCCGTCGTCATCGGTGGCGTCAACGTCTACCGGGACGACAACCACATCACCGTGACCTACCAGAAGACCCTCGCGCCCTACTACCGCGAGGCGCTCACCGCCCTCGGCGTCCTTCCGGGGCGGGGCTCCTCCTCCTGAGGCCGCCGGCCACGGCGGACGTGACCCTCCCTAGGAGGCCGGCCGGTCGCGACGGGTGACCATGAGGGTCGCGAGCCGCTGCGCCTCCTGCTGGGCGAGCTCGCCGTCGGCCCGCTGGATCGCCATGACGGCCACGGTGTCCTCGTCGATGAGATCGAGGGTGACCCAGGGATCCCCGTCGGGGAACCGGACGGACCCGATGTCGGCCCAGGCCAGTCGCCGGGTGACGATGAGGTTGCACACCTGGATGCCCTCGGCCGATGGCACCGCCCGGATGCGTGCGTAGCGCCACATGAGCGCGGCGATGGCCAGGCCCACCCCGACGAGGAGCAGGCGGTCAAGCGGGGCCCACGAGCCTCCCGCCGCGGGGCCGGGGATGAGCACGGCGACACCGATGAACACGACGAGGACGATGATCCCCATCGCGATGGCGACGGCCCGTCCCCGTCGCGGCCGGAACGGTGCGTCGATCGGCGTCCCGTCGGCCCAGGGCGCGCCGAGCGGGTCGGTCGTCACCGGGACCTCAGAGCCGGCAGGCGGTGATGTCGGTGACGAGGATGCCCCGGGCACCGAGCTCGTAGAGCTCGTCCATGACCGCGTTCGTCACCGTGCGGGGGACCATGGCCCGCACGGCCGACCACTCGCGGTTCTGCAGCGGTGAGACCGTCGGCGACTCCAGGCCGGGGGTGATGGCGCAGGCGGCCTCGACGAGGTCTGCGGGGATGTCGTAGTCGAGCATGACGTAGTGCCGGGCCGTGATGACGCCGAGCAGCCGGCGCCGAAGCACCTCGATGCTGGCCTTCTCCTCGCTGCCCTCGCGCCGGACGAGCACCGCCTCGCTGCGCAGGATGGGGTCGCCGAAGACGGCCAGGCCCTGGCTGCGCAACGTGGCCCCGGTCTCGACGACGTCGGCGATGACGTCGGCGACGCCGAGGGTGATGGCGGTCTCGACGGCGCCGTCGAGCCGGACCACCTCGGCAGCGACGCCGGCGTCGGCGAGGTGCTTCTCGACCAGCCCCGGATAGCTCGTCGCGACCCGGTGACCGGCCACCTCGGCGACGGCGTCGACCGTCCCGGGGCGAGCGGCATACCGGAAGGTCGAGGCGCCGAACCCCAGCGCCAACACCTCGACCGCGGCACTGCCGGAGTCGAGGAGCAGGTCGCGGCCGGTGATCCCGCAGTCGACGGTCCCCGAGCCGACGTAGACGGCGATGTCCCGCGGGCGCAGGTAGAACAGCTCGACGGAGTTGTCGTTGTCGATGACGACGAGCTCCTTGGAGTCGCGACGGGTGCGGTAGCCGGCCTCGCGCAACATGTCGGCGGCGGGCTCGGCGAGCGACCCCTTGTTGGGGACGGCGATTCGCAGCATCGGCTGGGCTCCTGGTCTCAGAGGTGGGCGTAGACGTCGTCGAGGGTGAGGCCGGAGGCGACCATGAGCACCTGGAGGTGGTACAGCAACTGGCTGATCTCCTCCGCGGTGCGCTCCGCGCCCTCGTGCTCGGCGGCCATCCACACCTCGGCCGCCTCCTCGACGATCTTCTTGCCGATGGCATGCACGCCCGCGTCCAGTGCCGCCACCGTCGCGGAGCCTGCGGGCCGGGTCTGCGCCTTCTCGGTCAGCTCGGCGAACAGCGCGTCGAACGTCTTCACGAGGGACAAGGGTACGTGGGCGGCGGCCGGTGACCGGCCGCCGCCCACGGATCAGACGGGCCCCGTCGGTATGCCGTGGGGCGGCGTCGGTCGGCTCTCAGGTCCGGGCGGCGCCCAGCTCCTCTGGCTCGCGCTCACTCTGCGCCTCGCGGGACACCTTGACCCACTGGGTGAACCCGTAGAGGACGAACATCCCGTAGAAGATGTACATGACGGCGGTGGGGACGTATCCGGTCGCGAACCCGAGCGGGACGCCGATGAGGTCGACGCCGATCCAGGCGAGCCAGAACTCGTTCCAGCCACGCGCCATCGAGAACGTCGCGACGATCGAGCCGACGAAGATCCAGGCGTCGCACCAGTAGTACCACCACTGCGGCGTCCAGTACGGGTTGGGCGCGAGGTCCCACAGGGCGACGAAGGCCGAGTGGACGACGACGGTGCCGATGAGCCAGAAGGCGACGATGCCGACCCGCTCGCGAGCGGTCGTCCACCGGGGGATGATCGCCGGGGCCGTGCTCCCGCCGCCTCGCTGGCGCCGCAGCTGGCTCCACCGCCACCACCCGTAGGCGCTGGTGATGATGAAGAAGACCTGCCGGCCGGCCTGGCCGAAGAGTGGGATCCGCTGGTCGGCGCCGAAGACGGCGCCGAGATAGACGAAGAAGAGGATGATGTTGGCGCTGATGCCGATCGGCCAGGCCCACACCCACCGCTTCATCCCGTACCAGGCCGAGACGACGCCGATGAGGACGCCGAGGACCTCGAGGATGTGCAGCTGGTAGCCGCCGATGGGGATGGCCCAGTCGATGAGGCCTTGGAAGATGTTGCTCGCGGCGGAGCTCGCCGCAGTGAGAGCGATCATGAGTGGTGCTCGTCCTTTTGTCAGAGTCGATCCGGTGACGGACGAGCTCCGGGGACATTGCACCACGACAGGCCGCACCCGCCGTCGCCCGTGGCGACGGCGGCATACGGGATGCCGTCGTCCGTGCTGCCTACCATCCGGACTTTCACCGTCGGTCCTGGAGTTCCACCAGGTCCACCGGCCGCTGGCTGCGGTCGGGTCGCGGACTGTCACCGCCGGCTCGGAGTTTCACCGACCCCGGAGCACGTGCCTCCGATTATGCCCCACCGACCCCCGCCCACGGCGTGTGGGGCCGCGACTCGGCGAGGACGCGGCCGGCCGCATCGAGGGCCTGGACGGCGAAGTAGGGCCCCCAGGCCGGCACGGTCACGCCCGTCTCGAACCCGGAGCGCGGCGCCGTCCCGACCGGCCTCATCCCCTCGCTCGAGGCTCCCGCGAGCACCGTCCAGGCTCGGACCTCCGTCGCCCCGTTCCAGCTCGCGTACACCGTCGTCCCGCCGTCGCCGGCAGCGACGCCGACGGCCGGCGGTTCGACGGGCCGGCCCTCCCACGGCATCGAGAACGCGCGGTAGGACGCACAGCCGTCCGGCAGGGCCGCCGAGAAGAGGACCTCGCCGTTCCCTCCGTGGTGCGAGAAGAGCCCCGACGAGCCCCACCCGATGACGAACCCGCCGTCGGGGAGCACCTCGACGTTCCCCATCGTCGTCGCCAGCTCGCCCTCGGGGTGCGGGATCTCGCGGACGAGCCGAGCGCGGCGGGAGTCGACGTCGAGTGCGAGGACGAGTGCTCGGGAGACCCGGTCCCGGCCGGCTACCTCGTGCCGGGCCGCGTTGTCGAAGAGGGTGAGCCGGGCGGCGCCGTGCGGCCGGGCATCGTGCTGCCAGGCGAACCGCGCGCCGGGCCCCAGTGTGAAGTCGCTGTGTGGACCCCCCAGCCGCCATCGGACCGCCCCCGAGGCACGGTCCAGCTTGTAGACGGTCGAGGTGTGCCGGGCCGAGATGACGATGTCCCCGTCGTCGGCGACCGCGACCGAGTTGAGGTGGAAGTAGTCGAACGGGTGCTCCGGCGAGCCGTAGGTGACGTCGTTCTCCTCGTCCGTGAGCGGATAGCGGGTCTCGGACACCGGGACGTGGTCCAGGCTGTTCCATTGGAAGAGCAGCTCCCCGGAGTCGATGTCGATCTCCTGGACGACCCCCGCGAGGACCGTGCCGTCCTTCGCTCCGCCGAGGTGACGAAGGTCCGCCGTGGCCAGGCGGTACACGGTGATGACAGCGGTGTCGTCCGGGGTGAGGAGGAACTCGTGCAGGTCGGCATCATCGCCGTCGCGTGCCCGGACCTGCCGGACCCGGCGGTAGTTCTCGTCGGTGAGCACGCCCACCCCCGCGCCGTGGCCGTGGGTGATCCCGCCCTGCCACCAGGTGAGGACGGGGTGGTCGCCGTACCGCGCCACCCGCACGTCCGTGGGGTTCTCGCCACTGGTCAGCGGCCCGAACCAGACGAGGCCGCCGGTCGCGTCGAGGATCATCGCCCCGGGGCTGCCCGGGCCCGGAGAGCGGGCGCCGACGAAGGTGAAGGGGCCGGTCCCGGGGCGCGGGTGCCCCGACCGGGGCGTGCGCACGGTCACCCGCGGCGGCCGTAGCCGGGGCCGGGAGCGGAAGGCCTGGACGTCCGCCCCCGCCGTCGTCCCGGGCACGGCCGTCCGAGGCCGCGTCGCCGCCACGAGGGCGACGAGGCCCGAGGCTGCACCGACGGTGCCGGCCTGAAGCGTCTGTCGGCGGGTCCAGAGGCCGTCCACGCCGGGCTCATGCCCGCTCATCGGCGGACCATGTGTCGCGGGGCGGCCGACATCCCCCGTGCCGGGCCGTCGGTCAGTGGGCGTGGCGGGCCACGAGCGCCCTGAGCTCCTCGACGGCCCCGGCGGCATCGTCCCGGCCGTACACCGCGGACCCGGCGACGAAGACGTCGGCGCCCGCTTCGGCACACTGCTCGATCGTCTCGGCGGACACCCCGCCGTCGACCTGGATCCAGATCTCGCCGCCATGGCGCCGGACCGCCTCGCGGACCTCGCGGACCTTCGGCATCTGCTCGACCATGAAGGACTGTCCCCCGAACCCGGGCTCGACCGTCATGACGAGGACCATGTCGACCTCGTCGAGCAGGTCGGCGTACGGCGCGAACGGGGTGCCCGGCTTGACGGCGAACGCCGCACG
The DNA here is from genome assembly GCA_963728395.1 of uncultured Actinomycetota bacterium. Classification (GTDB taxonomy): domain Bacteria; phylum Actinomycetota; class Actinomycetes; order Actinomycetales; family Dermatophilaceae; genus CAVSJJ01. Next base: position 231,292 of record CAVSJJ010000003.1, on the reverse strand, counting down.
GGCCCCCTGGCCCCGGATGTCCCGGGCGATCCGGACCGGGTCGGCGGCGGCCTCGATGTGGAAGGTGACCGACCGGGCGCCGGCCTCGGCGTAGGGCGGCGCCCACCGGTCGGGGTCCTCGATCATGAGATGGCAGTCGATGGGCAGCGGGCTCACCTTGATCAGGCTCTCGACCACCGGGAGGCCGAGGGTGAGGTTGGGGACGAAGTGGGCGTCCATGACGTCGATGTGCGCCCAGTCGGCGTTGCGGATCGACTCCAGCTCGGACTGGAGGTTGGCGAAGTCGGCCGAGAGGATGCTGGGCGAGATCTGGAGCACGGATCCACCCTAGCCAGCGCGGAACGCGATCATCCCCGCGCCACCGGCATGACCTCGATCCACGTCCCCCTCACCCCTTCCGCACCAGCGCCACGAACATCGCGTCGGTGCCGTGCACGTGTGGCCACAGCTGGACCGTCGGCCCCTCGCCCAGGTCGGGCAGCGGCATACCGTCCGGTCCCCGCAGGAGCGGCCGGGCGTCGATGACCTCGGCGTCCGGCCGGTTCCTCACCACGTCCTGAAGGACGAAGCGGGTCTCCGCCGGGTGCGGGCTGCAGGTGGCGTAGGCCAGCACGCCTCCCGGGGCGAGCGCGTCGAGGGCCGAGCGGAGCAGGTCCCGTTGCAGCGGGCCCAGGGTGGCCAGGTCGGACGGGGCCCGCCGCCAGCGGGCCTCCGGTCGGCGCCGGAGGGCGCCCAGGCCGGTGCACGGGGCGTCGACGAGGACCCGGGCGTATCCGGCCTCCTCCGCCTGCCCGACTTCACGCCCGTCGCCCGTGCGGACCTCGAGCGACCGGCCGAGCGAGGTGGCCCGCTCGGCAAGGGCCGTCAGGGTGCTCCGGACGAGGTCGGCCCGGTGCAGGCTCACCTCGACGGCGACGAGGTCGGCATCGGCCTCGAGGGCGAGTCCGCCGAGGACCCCGGCCTTGCCGCCGGGCCCGGCGCACAGGTCGAGCCAGCGCGGCGGCAGGCCCGGGGCGATCTCGGCGGCGGCGAGCGCGAGCGGCACGAGCTGGGAGCCCTCGTCCTGGACGGCTGCCCGGCCCTCGCGGACGGCGGGGATGCGGCCCGGGTCGCCCGAGCGCAGGACGACGCCGATCGGCGAGGTGCCGCTCGGCTCGGCCTCGGCGATGTCGAGCAGCTCGGCGGCGGTCGCCAGTCCGGGACGGGCCACGAGGGCGACCCGGGGCGGCTCGTTGTCACAGGCGAGCAGGGCCTCGAGCTCGGCGTCGACCGTCTCGGAGCTCGCCCGGCCGTGAGCGAGCAGCGCTCCGCGCATGGCCTTCACGACCCAGACGGGGTGGGAGTGCCGGACCGCGAGGGCCTCGGCGCCCGAGCCCTCGGGGACGACCTCGGCGAGCCAGTCCGTGAGGCTCCGCTCGCTGATCCGGCGCATGACGGCATTGACGAACCCGGCGGCGCCCTGCCCGACGACGCTGCGGGCGAGCCCGACCGTCTGGTCCACCGCGGCGTGGGAGGGGACCCGCATCCCGAGCAGCTGGTGCGCACCGAGCCGGATGACGTCGAGGACCGGCGCGTCGATCGCCGAGGCGGGACGGGCGGCGGCCGCCGCGATGATGGGGTCGTAGCGGCCCTGGAGCCGGACCGTACCGAAGGCGAGCTCGGTGGCGAAGGCCGCGTCCCGGCCCTCGAGGTGGCGCCGCCGGAGGATCCGGGGCATCTCGAGGTTGGCGTAGGCGCCGTCGGCGACCGCGCGCAGCAGCGTGTAGGCCGCGAACCGGGCCGGCTCGGCCGTCCGGCTGCGCCGGCTGGGTCGGGTCGCGCTCATCCGCCGACCCGCTCGCCGGGGCCGATCCGCACACCACGGGCCCAGTCGGCGGCCGGCATCGGCCGTTTGCCCGGCGGGCGGACCTCGCCGAGCTCGACGGCGTCGGTGGCGGTGCCGACGAGCACGGTCCGCTTCGTCGCCAGCAGCTCACCGGGCGCGAGGTCGGTGAGCGGCACCGTGGGGAGCAGGACCGGGCCGAGACCCAGCCGGTCGCCACGGAAGGTCGTCCAGGCGCCCGGGTTGGGCGTGCACCCCCGCACGTGCCGGTCGACGGCGAACGCCGGGCGGTCGAAGGCGACCCGGGCCTCCTCGACGGTCAGCTTCGGCGCCAGGCTGACGTCGTCGGCGGGCTGGGGCACCGGGGCGAGGCTCCCGTCGGCGATGCCGTCCATCGTGGCGACGAGCAGCCCGGCCCCGCCGACCGCGAGGCGGTGCAGGAGCGCTCCCGCCGTGTCGTCCGGCCGGATCGGCTCGGTCATGACCCCGAAGACCGGCCCGGTGTCCATCCCCGCCTCGAGGAGGAAGGTCGACGCGCCGGTGACCTCGTCGCCGGCCATGATGGCCCGCTGGACCGGCGCGGCGCCTCGCCAGGCGGGCAGGAGCGAGAAGTGGAGGTTGACCCAGCCGCGGGCGGGGATGTCGAGGGCCTCCTGTGGCAGCAGGGCGCCGTAGGCGACGACGGCACACGCGTCGGGTGCCAGCTCGCGCAGCCGGCCCCGGAAGGCCTCGTCGCGCGCCGAGGCGGGGGTCAGGACGGGTATGCCGTGCCGGGTCGCCACCTCGTTGACCGGCGAGGGCAGGAGGGTGCGGCCCCGGCCGGCCCGGGCGTCGGGCCGGGTGAGGACGGCGATGACGTCGTGGTCGGAGGCGATGAGTGCCTCGAGCGAGGGGACTGCCGTCTCCGGGGTTCCGGCGAAGAGGATGCGCACGGGGGGCTCCGATGGGGGCGCGGGCTCAGCGGCCGGTGCCGAAGGTGGGGTGCGGGCTGGCCCTGATCGTCGGTGCCCTCTCCCCGGCCCACTCCGCGTCGCGGATGACCCGCATCGCCTCGCGACGCTGCTGCGGGTCGAGCCGGTCGATGAAGAGGATGCCGTCGAGGTGGTCGGTCTCGTGCTGGACCGCGCGGGCCAGGAGGTGCGTTCCCTCGACGGTCGTCGGCTCGCCGAACTCGGTGAGCCCCCGAGCGACGACGGAGACCCGGCGCGGGGTGTCGAACCGCAGCCCGGGGAAGGACAGGCACCCCTCGCCGTCGACCTCCTCCTCGTCGCCGAGGCTGAGCGACGGGTTGACGAGGTGGCCGATCCGGCCCTCGACGGCATACGTGAAGACCCGCAGCCCCACTCCGAGCTGCGGCGCGGCGAGCCCCGCACCGCCGGCCTCGAGCATCGAGTCGGTGAGGTCGCAGACGAGCCCCCTCAGCTCCTTGTCGAAGTCGACGACCGGTTCGGCCGGGGTGCGGAGGATGGGGTCACCGAAGAGACGGATGCGCTGGACGGACACGGCGCAGAGTCTAAGGGGCCCGGTCAACCGGCCCGGGCGCCTCACATCCCCGGGTCGGGTGGGTCGACCCGCACGGTGACGATTTCGGGGTTCTTCCGGGCGCTGCGCACGGCCCGGACGTCGGTGAGCGCCTCGGCGATGGTCGGCCCGAGAGCGCGGGGTGCCCGGAGGATCATCCGGGCCGTGTCCGAGCCGAGCGGCAGCGGGCCGAGGACCTCGACGCCCTCCGGCAGGGCGGCAGCGGACACCGCCTCGGTGACGGCGTGCCGGGGCCCGGTCAGGGTGGCCATCGCCACCGTCGGCGGGAGCCGCAGCTCGCGACGCTCCGCCAGCTCGCGCTCGGCGAACCGGGCCGGGTCCCAGCGCACGAGCGTCTCGACGGCGGGGACGGCGGCGTGGACCGGCGCCCCGGCGAGGACGACGACGCCCCCCTCGGCCGCCCCGCGGACGAGGCCGGCGGCGCCGAGCCAGCGGCGCAGGGCCTCCTCCCCCGCGGTCAGCACCGGGCGGTCCAGCAGGGCCCAGGCGTCGAGGAGGAGGGCGGCGGCATACCCGCCGTCGGCGACCGGCTCGGCGCCCGGGGTGGCGATCACGAGCCGCGGGGTCCCCGGCACGGCGTCGAGCACCGCCCCGGACCCCGAGGTCTGGACGGGGACCCCGGGGAAGGCGCGGCCGAGCTCCTCCGCGGTCCGGCGGGCACCGACGACCGAGGAGCGCAGCCGGTGGCTCCCGCACGCCGGGCAGATGAACCCGCCGGGCTCCCGGCCGCACCACCGACAGGTGGCCGGCGCGTCCGGGCGGGCCAGGGCGAGCGGCCCGCCACAGTGCGGACACCGCGCCGGGCGCCGACAGTCCTGGCAGGCGAGGGAGGGAAGGTAGCCACGCCTGGGCACCTGGACCAGGACGGGGCCGTCCTCGAGGGCCGACTTCGCCACCCGCCAGCCCGCCGAGGGCAGGTGCGCCAGGGCGGCCGCCGGGTCGCGCTCGGCCTCCCCGCCCTCGCCGGCCACCCGGACCCGGGGGGCGACGCGGCGCAACACCGGCCGCGGCGGCTCGATGGCCCGCAGCCGGCCCTCTCGGAGCAGCTGCTCGACGGCGGCCGAGCGGGCGAAGCCGGCCGCGAGGAGCGCCGCCCCCTCGAGGCCGGCCCGCGCGAGGAGCACCTCGCGGACGTGCGGGTAGGGGGCCCGCGGCTCCTCGTGCAGGTCGTCGCCGTCGTCCCACCAGGCGAGCAGGCCGAGGTCGCGCACCGGTGCGAAGGCGGCCGCCCGGGTACCGACGACGACGTCGACATGTCCGCGCAGGACCTTCAGGTAGGCCGTGTAGCGGGCCTGCGGACCCTGGTCGGCGGTGAGGCGGACATGGCGGCCGGGACCGAGGACGGCGGTCAGCGCGGCGTCGAGACGGGCGACATCCCGATGGTCGGGGACGACGAGCAGGGCTCCGCGTCCGCCCGTGCGGGCGGCCGCCGCGGCCTCGGCGAGCAGTCGGGGCCAGGCGAGTGCGGGGTCGGGCTGGGGCAGGGCGAGCAGGGTGGCGGCCGGCGCCTGCGCGGCGGCCACCCGGGCGAGGAAGGATCCCCCGGCCGGGTAGGCCGCCCAGGGGCCGGGCCCTCCCGGTGCGGGCGGCGCCCCCGCCTCGCCGTCCGGGGCCGGCTCAGGGGGCAGCGCCTTCTCGGCGCGGGCGTGCCGCGGCGGGACGGCGAGCCGGAGGACGTCCCCGAGCGTCCCGGCATACCTGGTGGCGACGGCACGCGCGGCGGCGAGGACGGCCGGGGTGAGCACCGGCTCGGGTGAGACGACGCGGCGCAGCGGCGCCAGCCGGCCCTCGTGCTCGGGCGCCGCGCGCCGCTCGAGGACAAACCCGTCGAGATCCTGCCCGGCGAACCGGACCCGCACCCGCACCCCCGGCCGGGCCTGGTCGGCGAGCGATGCCGGGACGGCGTACTCGAAGGGCCGGTCGAGGTGGGCCAGGCCGGTGTCGACCTGGACGAGGGCGACCGGGTCCGTCGCGGCGAGGGGGTCGCCGGCCGCAGCCGGCCGGGAACGCCGGGCCGGAGCCCGGATGAACGCGAGCTGCTCGGCGTCGTCCGGGTGCTCGGCCGGGCGGGTGTCGGCAGCTGAGCCCTCGTCGATGTGCCGTTCGGCCATGGCGCGAACCTAGCCGAGCGCGCCGACCGGCGTGGCCGCCGGCGGCCGGGGCTGTGGACGGACGCTCAGCCGGCGACCGCGCGCCGCAGCTGCTCGACGCGGTCGGCACGCTCCCAGGTGAACCGCCCCTCGGCGGGGATCCGGCCGAAGTGGCCGTAGGCCGCGGTGGCGGCGTAGATGGGTCGGAGCAGGTCCAACTCGTCCAGGATCGCGGCGGGCCGCAGGTCGAACACCGAGCGGATCGCCGCCTGGATCTTGTCCTCGGGGACGGTCTCGGTGCCGAAGGTCTCGACGTAGAGGCCGACGGGTTGGGCCTTGCCGATGGCGTAGGCGACCTGGACCTCGCAGCGCTTGGCGAGACCGGCCGCGACGACGTTCTTGGCGACCCACCGGGTGGCGTAGGCCGCGGAGCGGTCCACCTTCGACGGGTCCTTGCCCGAGAAGGCCCCGCCGCCGTGCCGGGCCATGCCGCCGTAGGTGTCCACGATGATCTTGCGGCCGGTCAGCCCGGCGTCCCCCATCGGTCCGCCGACGGCGAACTTGCCGGTCGGGTTGACGAGGGTGCGGTAGGACGAGGTGTCGAGGTGGATGCCGCTCGCCTCGAGGTCGGCGAGGACCGGGGCGATGACGTGCTCCTCCACGTCGGGGGTCAGCATCCCGTCGAGGGAGATGTCCTCGGCGTGCTGGCTGGAGACGACGACGGTGTCGAGGGCGACCGCGTCCACCCCCTCGTAGGCGATCGTCACCTGGGTCTTGCCGTCGGGGCGCAGGTAGGGCAGCTCGCCGGACTTGCGCACCGCCGTCAGCCGCTCGGCGAGCCGGTGTGCGAGGTGGATCGGCAGCGGCATCAGCTCGGCCGTGTCGTCGCAGGCGTAGCCGAACATGAGGCCCTGGTCACCCGCGCCCTGCTTGTCGAGGGGGTCGACGGCGCCGGTGCGGCTCTCGTATGCCGTGTCCACGCCCTGGGCGATGTCGGGGCTCTGTTGGCCGATCGACACCTCCACGCCGCAGGACGCGCCGTCGAAACCCTTCGTCGAGGAGTCATAGCCGATGCGCAGCACGGTGTCGCGGACGATCCGTGGGATCTCGACGTAGGCCTCGGTCGTCACCTCGCCCGCCACGTGGACCAGGCCGGTCGTCACCATCGTCTCGACGGCGACCCGGCTGCGCGGGTCCTGTCCGAGGAGGGCGTCGAGGATCGAGTCGGAGATCTGGTCGCAGATCTTGTCCGGGTGTCCTTCGGTGACGGACTCGGACGTGAACAGGCGCGCGGACAAGTGACGGCTCCTTCATGGACGGGGACCGGCGACAATCTACCGGCATTCACGGGGGGGGCCGCGCCTCGTTCCGGGCCGGCCGGCGAACCGGGGTGCCGGGCGCGGGGCGGCACGAGACCGGCGGTTCTGCGATCATGGCCGGGTGAATCTCGATCTCGGTCAGGTGGCGCGGGAACAGGAGGGCCACGCCACCCCCGCGACGTCCCACGGCGACGGCGTTCCGGCCGGCGCCGAGTCCCGAACGCCCCCCCGCCCCGAGGCGTCCGACCCCGCCGGCGGCGCCGTGCCCGAGCCCGGTGCCGAGGCGCTGACCCTCCTCGCCCGCGCCCAGGCCCTCGCCGACCAGCTTCGCGCCGACGCGCATGCGGAGGCCGAGTCGGTCCGGGGCGAGTCGGCCCGGGTCCGGGACGAGACCGCGCGGGCGTCGATGGAGCTGCGCGAGATCGAGGGCCAGCTCGCCGCCCTGCGCGCCGAGGCCGACCGGCGGCTGGCGCAGGCCCGCGAGGAGGCCGAGACGATCCTCGCCGACGCCGCCGACCAGGCGGCGCTGCTGCGGGCCCGGGCGAGCAAGGCGACCGACGAGGCGCTGGCCGCCGCGGGCGAGGAGGCCGAGGCCCGGCTCGAGGCGGCCCAGGCCCGGGCGGCGGAGATCATCGCCGACGCCACGGCCGAGCACGACGCCGTCCTCGCCCGGATCAGCGAGACCGAGACCGCGACGCTGGCGGAGCTCGAGGACACCCGCCAGCGGGTCCACGGCGAGCTCGAGCAACTGCGACACACGACGCACACCGACACCTCCCGGCAGCGCGCCGAGGCCGAGGCGGCCGCCGCCGCCGCAGTCGCGCAGGCCGAGCACGAGATCGAGGCGCGCCTGCGCGGGCTCGCCGAGCGGGAGGACGCCTCGGCCGCCTCACGCGAGGCCCTCGAGGCCGAGGCACGCGGGCGGGCCGAGGAGCTGACGACGTCGGCCCAGGCCGAGGCGGAGTCGGTCCTCGAGGCGGCCAACGCCCACCTCGCCTGGGCCCAGCGCACCGTCCGACAGATCATCGACAACGCACAGACCGAGACCACGGCGCGCGAACGGCAGCACCACGCCGACCTGCTGAACCGGCTCCAGCAGAACCGGCAGCGCGCGCAGACCCTCCTCGCCGGCGCCACGGCCAAGGCCCGCGACCGGGTGTCCGAGGCGGAGGCCGAGTCGACCCGACTGCGCTCCCAGGCGACCTCGGTGCTGGCCGCCGCCGAGGCGGACGCACAGCGGACCCGGGAGAGCGCCCAGCGCGAGGCGGACCAGATCCTCGCGGTGGCCCGGGCCCGGGCCACCGAGGCCGAGGAGCGCGCCGAGCGGCGCCTCGCCGACGCGGAGGCGGGCGCCCGGCTCGTCCGCGAGCGCACCGCCGACGACGTCGAGCGCTTCCAGCTCGAGGCCCACGAGGCGCACCGGGCCGCACGCGCCGAGATCGTCCGGGCCTCCGAGGAGGCGCGCCTGCACACCGAGCGGCTGCGCAACGAGGCACGGGCCGCCGTGGAGCGGGCCCGCGAGGAGGTCAACACCCTCGCCGCCCGCCGGGACGACATCAACCGCCAGCTCGGCCGGCTCTCGGGCGTCATCGAGGCCCTCGCCGTCCCCGAGGAGCGCCCCGTCGAGCAGCGCTACGACCTGACGGACGAGACGGCAGACCACTCAGCCCCCACCCCTGACCCCAGCCCTGACCAGGAGCCACGATGAGCCAGACCCCCGAGTTCCACACCGTCTTCCGCGGCTACGACCCGCTCCAGGTCGACCAACATCTCCAGGCCCTCGACCAGTCGGTCCAGGCGGCGCACGACGACAACGCGCGGCTCCAGGTCGAGCTGACCAAGCAGGCTCGGGCCCGCGAGGCGGCGCAGCAGGAGATCGACGCCCAGCAACGAACCATCGCCGACCTGCAGGACGAGGCGCGGCGGGTCGCCTCCCCCAGCTACGCCGATCTCGGCGAGCGCATCGGCCGGATGCTCAGCCTCGCCGACGAGGAGGCCGACACGATCCGCCAGGGCGCCACGGCCGCGGCCGAGCACGCCATCGCGACCGCCGAGTCCGAGGCCAAGCGCGTCCGCGACTCCGCCGACCTGTACGCCTCCGAGGTCCGCTCGAAGGCGGATGTCGACGCGGCCAGCATGCTGGAGAAGGCCCGTCTGGAGGCGGACTCGATCCTCGACGACGCGGCCCGCGAGGCGGCAGCGCGCCGGGAGGAGGCCGAGGCCTACTACGAGAACCAGCGGGCCCGGGCCGCCGCGGCCGCCGCCGACTTCGAGGCGACGCTCGGCGCCCGCCGGGAGAAGTCCGCGAAGGAGTTCACCGCGCAGATGGCCGTCCACGAGTCGAGCCTCGCCGACGCGCAGGAACGCGCGCAGCGCCTGGCGAAGGACGCCGAGGACCACCACGCCGCTCGCACGGCCGAGGCCGAGTCGATCCTCGAGAAGGCCCGGTCCGAGGCCGCCGCGCTCGTCGACGGGGCCCGGGAGCACGCCGACCGGATCCGCCGCGACAGCGAGCGCGAGCTGGCGGCCGTCAGCGCCCGCCGCGACAGCATCACCGCCCAGCTGGGCAACGTCCGGAGCATGCTCGCCACCCTCGGCGGAGGGTCGATGGCCCTCGCCGGTGCCGACGAGGCGGCCGACGCCGCGGCGCAGCAGGCCGTGACGGGGGCGACGGCCGGGCCCGACGAGGACGCCACGGGCGAGGCCGGCAACGAGGCGGCGGAGCTGATGGACCAGGACGCGGACGTCCTCGAGGCCGAGGAGACGAACGCGGCCGAGGACGCGGTGGACGTCGAGGACGTGGGCGCCGTCGAGGACGACGACGCGGTCAGCGACGAGGACGACGACGCGGTCAGCGACGAGGACGACGAGGAGCTGGCCGCCGAGGCGCAGCCCGCCAAGCGCTGAGCGGCCTGCCAGGAGCGCCCGACCCGTCCCGGGTCGGGCGCTCTCGAGGTGCCGGCCGGCAGTCGGCTACAGGAGCCGGGTGACGGCGTCCCATACGGCGCCGGCGATGACCGCCTTGGCGGCCGGGCCGACGTCGGTGCTCTCCTGGCTCCCCCGCCGGAGCAGATGGACGGTGCTCTCCTCCTGGCCGAACGTCACCCCCGGACCGACCTCGTTGACGACGAGGAGGTCGCAGCCCTTGCGCTCGAGCTTGGCCCGGCCGTGTTCGAGGACGGTGCCGTCGTCGTCACCGGTCTCGGCGGCGAAGCCGACGATGACCGGCGCGGCGGCGCCATCCCGGGCCGCGACGAGCTCGGCGAGGATGTCGGGGTTGCGCACGAGGCTGACGGTGGGCGCCGAGGCCGCGGCACCCTCGCCGTCGGGCTCGTGGGTCTTCTTGATCTTCGCCGCTGCGCGGGTCGCCGGACGGAAGTCCGCGACGGCGGCCGCCATGACGACGGCGTCCGCGCCGGCGGCCGCGGCGACGACGGCCTCGCGCATCTCGAGCGCGGTCTCGACCTCGACGGTCTCGACGCCGCGCGGGGGCGGCAGCTCGGCGCAGGTGACGAGCGTGACCCGCGCGCCCCGAGAGGCCGCGACCGCCGCGAGGGCGTAGCCCTGCTTCCCGGAGGACCGGTTCCCGAGGAAGCGGACGGGGTCCAGGGGCTCCCGGGTGCCCCCGGCCGAGACGACGACGCGTCGCCCGGAGAGGTCCTGGACCGGTCCGGTCGGCGCGGTGCGGGTGCGTCCCGCGGCGGCCCACCGGGCGAGCTCGCGCTCACAGACGGCATACAGCTCCTCCGGCTCGGGCAGCCGGCCCGCACCGGTGTCGGCGCCGGTCAGCCGTCCCGAGGCCGGGGGCACCATGTGGATCCCGCGTGCGGTCAGCGTCTCGACGTTGGCCCGGGTCGCCGGGTGCTCCCACATCTCGGTGTGCATGGCGGGCGCCATGACGACCGGGCATCGTGCGGTGAGCAGCACGGTCGTCAGCAGGTCGTCGGCCTGCCCGGTCACGGCGCGGGCGAGCAGGTCGGCCGTCGCTGGGGCGACGACGACGAGGTCGGCCTCCTGGCCGATCCGGACATGGGGGACCTCGTGGACGTCGGACCACACGTCGGTGTGGACCGGCCTGCCCGAGAGGGCGGCCCAGGTCGCCTCGCCGACGAAGGAGAGGGCGGCGCGGGTGGGGACGACGGTGACGTCGTGGCCCGCCTCGGAGAGCAGCCGCAGCAGCGAGCACGCCTTGTATGCCGCGATGCCGCCGGCGACACCGAGCACGACGCGCATGGCGCTACTCCTCGGTGGGCTCGGAGGTCAGGAGGCCGTCGTTGATCTCGCGCAGCGCGATCGAGAGGGGCTTCTCGTGGACCTCGGAGTCGACCAGCGGGCCGACGTACTCGAGCAGTCCCTCCTGCAGCTGGGCGTAGTAGGCGTTGATCTGCCGGGCCCGCTTGGCGGAGTACAGGACCAGGGCGTACTTGGAGTCGGCCTTCGTGAGGAGGTCGTCGATCGGCGGGTTGGTGATGCCGATGGGGTTGGCCTTGGTGCCGGACACGTGTGGTCTGCTTTCGGTCGGGTTCGGTGGGACGGGCGCAACGGCGACCGCAGGACCCGCCGGGCGCTCAGGAACCGGCGGACCGGATCAATGATACGAGGTCGGCCGCCGCATGCCGAACCTCGTCGTTGACGATGACGACGTCGAACTCCTCGGCGGCGGCCAGCTCACGCCGTGCGGTGGCGAGCCGGGCCTCCCGCTCCTCCTCGCTCTCGGTCCCCCGGCCGACCAACCGCCGGACCAGCTCGTCCCACGACGGAGGGGCGAGGAAGACGAAGAGAGCGTCCGGCATGGCCTCGCGGACCTGGCGGGCGCCCTGCAGGTCGATCTCGAGCAGGGCGGCCCGCCCGGTGGCGAGCCGCTCCTCGACCGGAGCGCGCGGCGTGCCGTACTTCGCCCGGCCGTGGACGACCGCCCACTCGAGCATCTGTCCCGCGGCGACCATCGCGTCGAACTCCTCGTCGGAGACGAAGTGGTAGTGGACGCCGTCGACCTCACCGGGACGCGGCGGACGCGTCGTCGCCGAGACGGACAGCCAGACCTCCGGGACGTGGTCGCGGATCCAGGCCGACACGGTCCCCTTGCCGACGGCCGTGGGACCCGCGAGAACGACGAGCCGCGACGGGGCGGTCACTTCTCGTCGAAGCGCGCGAGCAGCGCGGACACCTGGTTCTGGCCGAGCCCGCGGACCCGACGACTCGGTGAGATGCCGATCTCCTCCATGATCTGGCGGGCGCGGACCCGACCGACACCGGGCATCGACTCCAGCAGGGCGGAGACCCGCATCTTGCCGATGACCTCGTCGGTCTTGCCGGCCGCGATGACCTCGGCCAGGGAGCCCTGCGCGTACTTGAGCCGGTTCTTCACCGCTGCGCGGGCGCGGCGAACTGCCGCGGCCTTCTCCAGGGCTGCTGCTCGCTGCTCGGCGGTGAGCGGGGGTAGTGCCACGTCTGTGTACCCTCCAGTGAGACTGCCGGGGGCATCCGTCGCCGGACCGGCCTTGCTGGACTATAGCGATGCCCGAACCCCTGCGGCGCCTCCGGTCGAGGCGCCTTTCGTCACTGCAGGAGTGCGCGCAGGCCGGCACCCTCCCTCTCGGCGGCATCACGCAGGCTCCGCGAGCCCGGTCCGGCCGCGAGGATCCCCCGCGAGCTGGTGGGTAGCACCTGGCCGAGGGCGCCCCCGAAGACCGCCCGCAGGTCCTCTCCGCCCGCCCCCTGGGCGCCGAGGCCGGGAGCGAGGATCGGGGCCGCACTCGCGGCCAGGTCGATGCCCAGTGCGGTCACGGCGGACCCCACGGTGGCCCCGACGACGATCCCGATGCTGCCGAGCTCGCCCCGTAGCCGCGCCGCCGCGTTGTCCGCGGTGGCGCCGTCGACGATGGTGGCCGCGACGCTCCGGCCGCCCAGGACGGCGTGCTGGACGCTCGGACCCTCCGGGTTGGAGGTGAGGGCGAGGACGAAGACCCCGCGGCCGGTCTGCTGGGCGAGGTCGAGGGCCGGACGGAGCGAGCCGTAGCCGAGGTACGGGCTGAGCGTGAGGGCGTCCGCCGCGCTGGGCGCGTCCGTGCCGAGGAAGGCCTCGGCGTAGGCGTCCATCGTCGTGCCGATGTCGCCGCGCTTCGCGTCGAGGATCGTCAGGGTGTCGGCGGCACGCAGCTCGTCGACGACCCGCTCGAGCAGCGCCACCCCGCGCGATCCGAAGACCTCGAAGAAGGCCGACTGGGGCTTGACCGCCGCGACCACCCCGGCGAACGCCTCGACACAGGTGAGCGCGAAGCGCTCCACCCCCGCGAGGTCGTAGGTCAGTCCCCACGACCGGACGAGCGAGCGGTGCGGGTCGATGCCCACGCAGAGCGGTCCGCGCGTCTGCATCGCCTCGGCCAGGCGGACGCCGAACGGCCGGAGGTATGCCGGCCCGTGCCCCGTCTGCGTCATGGGGTCACCATCCTCTCGTGAGCGATCCCGACGGCCTCGGCAACGCGGGCGAAGCCCCGCTCGAGCAGGAGCGCCGCAAGCTCGTCGCGCACCCGAAGGGGGGCGTGGGGGTCGTTGAAGGTCGCCGTCCCGACCTGGACGGCGCTCGCCCCGGCCGCCACGAGCTCGAGGGCGTCCCGGCCGGTGCGGACGCCGCCGACGCCGATGATCGGCGCCGCGGGCAGGGCGCCCGCCCGCATGGCTGCGGTCACCTGCCAGATCGCGCGAACCGCCACCGGCCGGATCGCCGGTCCCGACAGCCCGCCCGTGACCCCGCCGAGATGCGGGCGGAGCCGGTCGGTGTCGATGACGACCCCGAGGAGGGTGTTGATCATCGTCAGCCCGTCGGCACCGGCCCGCAGCGCGGCCGCGGCGACGGTGACGATGTCGGTGACATCGGGGGTGAGCTTGGCGAAGATCGGCGTCGTCGCCGGGAGGGCCTGCCGGACGAGCCCGACGACCTCGGCCGACGAGACCGGGTCGCAGGCGAAGACCAGACCCCGGTTGGCGACGTTGGGACAGGAGATGTTGACCTCGACCGCGACGACCGCGACGAAGGCGGGGTCGCCCGCGAGCACGGCCGCCACCTCGGCGAACTCCTCGGCGGTGGTGCCGGCGATGGACACGATGACCCGGGCCCCGACGGACGCGAGCCAGGCGAGGTCGTTCTCGACGAAGGCCCGGATGCCCGGACCCTGGAGGCCGATCGAGTTGAGCATCCCCGACGGCGTCTCGGCCATCCGTGGGGTCCCCCGCCCGGCTCGCGGCTGCGCCATCACCGTCTTGGTGACGAAGGCGCCGAGCTCGGTGATGTCGAAGAACCGGTGCAGCTCGCGGCCGTTGGCCGCGCACCCGGACGCGGTCATGACCGGGTTGGGCAGCCACGCGGTGCCGAGGCGGACCGACTGGTCGAGGGAGGCCATCAGTGCCCACCCCCGCCTGGGCCGCCGACGGCGTCCGCGGGTACCCGGCATACGCCGTCGTCGTAGGCGTCCCAGCGGATCCGGTCGCCGCGGAAGACGGGGCCCTCGGCGCAGGAGCGGACCATCGACGTGCGCCCCTCGTCGTCGACGACGGGCAGCACGCACGTCATGCACACACCGATCCCGCAGGCCATCGCCTCCTCGACGGCGACCTGCGCCACCGCCCCGGCCGCCGTGGCCACCTCGGTGACGGACCGGAGCATGCCCATCGGCCCGCACGCATAGACGACGGAGGCGCTCGTCCGGGCGATGAGCTCCGGCAGCGGGTCCGAGACCCAGCCGCGCCGGCCGGCCGAGCCGTCGTCGGTCGTCACGGTGACCCCGTCGGCGCAGGCGGCCGCGAGATCGACACCGAACAGCCGGTCCGCGTCCGCGGCGCCGAGGACGAGCTCGACGTGGCAGCCGCCGGCACGCAGGACGTCGCCGAGCCAGAACATCGGCGCCGAGCCGTAGCCGCCCCCCACGAGGACACATGCGACGGGGGCGGCCGGGACCGGGAAGGGACGGCCGAGCGGCCCGACGACGTCGACCTGCTCCCCCGCCGCCAGGCCGGTGAGCCACACCGTGCCGGGGCCCCGAGCGGCGACGACGATGTCGACCGTCCCGCCGCCGGGTCCATCCGGGTCGGCGCGGTGGATGGAGAACGAGCGTCGCAGCAGCGTCGCGGACGTTGGGCCACCGACCGCAACCGCGACGAACTGTCCCGGGCGGGCGAGGGCCGCGATCTCGGGGGCCGCGATCGTCAGCTGCGTGTAGGCGCCGACCGGGAACGCCGCGATGACCTCGCCGCAGACGTGGGCGACCCCGGTCACCGCTCCTCTCCCGCGCCGAGGCCGTACAGGTCGATCGACCGGGCGTGGTCCTGCAGCGAGGTGACCGTCAGCTGTCCGAGGCGCTGGGAGTCGATCGCCTGGACGGCGGCCGAGAGCTCCTGGACCGTCGTGATGAGCGTGACGTCCGCGACGTTGGCCGCGGCGCGGATCGCGTAGCCGTCGGCGCGGGCCGCCTGGCCGGTCGGGGTGTTGACGACCATGGCGATCTGGCCGGCGGTGATCCGCTCGGTGATCGTCGGTTCGTCGTCGTCGCCCTGCCGCTCGCTGATCTTGCGGACGACCTCCGCCTGGATGCCGTTGCGGCGCAGCACGTCGGCCGTGCCGCTCGTCGCGACGATCGTGAAGCCGAGGTCGGCGAGGTGTTTGACGGGGAAGAGCATCGCCCGCTTGTCGCGGTTGGCGACGGACACGAAGATCGATCCCGAGGCGGGCAGGCCCCCGTACGCCGCGAGCTGGCTCTTGGCGAAGGCGAGACCGAAGTCGGCGTCGATGCCCATGACCTCGCCGGTCGAGCGCATCTCGGGCCCGAGCAGGCTGTCGACGCTCTCGCCCTGGGCGGTGCGGAACCGATGGAACGGCAGCACGGCCTCCTTGACGGACATCGGCGCGTGCACCGGCATCGTGCCCCCGTCGCCTCGTGGCGGCAGCAGCCCCTCGGCGCGCAGCTCGGCGATCGTCGCGCCCATCATGATCCGCGCGGCCGCCTTGGCCAGTGGGACCCCGGTGGCCTTGGCGACGAAGGGCACCGTCCGCGACGCCCGCGGGTTGGCCTCGAGGACGTAGAGGACGTCCTGGGCGAGGGCGAACTGGACGTTCATCAGCCCGCGGACCCCGATCCCCTCGGCCAGCCGCCGGCTCGACTCGCGCACCCGCTCGACCTCGGCGGCGCCGAGGGTGGCCGGGGGCAGCGTGCAGGCGCTGTCACCGGAGTGGATGCCCGCCTCCTCGATGTGCTCCATGACCCCGCCGAGATACATGTCGACGCCGTCGTAGAGGACGTCGACGTCGATCTCGATCGCGTCGTCGAGGAAGCGGTCGACGAGCACGGGGTGCTCCGGCGAGCCGCTCGTCGCCCGCTCGACGTAGGTCGCCAGGGTCTCGTCGTCGTAGACGATCTCCATGCCACGTCCGCCGAGGACGTACGAGGGCCGGACGAGGACGGGGTAGCCGATGTCGCGGGCCACCTCGACCCCCTCGGCGACGCTGTAGGCCGTCCCGTGCTTGGGGGCGGGCAGCCCCGCCTCGGCGAGCACCCGGCCGAAGGCGCCGCGGTCCTCGGCGAGGTCGATGGCCTCCGGGGTCGTCCCGACGATGGGCACGCCGGCGTCCTTGAGGGCCTGGGCGAGGCCGAGCGGGGTCTGGCCGCCGAGCTGCACGATGACGCCGGCGATCGGGCCGGCCTCCCGCTCGGCATGGACGACCTCGAGGACGTCCTCGAGGGTGAGCGGCTCGAAGTAGAGCCGGCTCGAGGTGTCGTAGTCGGTCGAGACCGTCTCGGGGTTGCAGTTGACCATCACGGTGTCGTAGCCGGCCGCGCGCAGGGCGAAGCTGGCGTGGACGCACGAGTAGTCGAACTCGACGCCCTGGCCGATCCGGTTCGGCCCGGAGCCGAGGATGATGACCGCCGGGCGCTCGCGCGGCTCGACCTCGGTCTCCTCGTCGTAGGCGGAGTAGTGATAGGGCGTACGGGCGGCGAACTCCGCAGCGCACGTGTCGACGGTCTTGAAGACCGGCCGCACGCCGAGTGCGTGGCGAACCCCGCGGACGACGGCCTCCGGCAGGCCGGTGATGCCCGCCAGCTGGGCATCGGAGAAGCCGTGCCGCTTGGCGAGCCGGAGCAGCTCAGGGGTGAGCCGGGCGGCCTCGGCCACGGACTCGGCGACCTCGTTGACGAGCTGGATCTGGTCGAGGAACCACGGGTCGATGGCGGTGACGGCGTGGACCTCCTCGACGGACAGCCCCGCCCGCATGACCTGCTGGACGACGACGATCCGGCCGTCGGTCGGGCGCCGACACCTCTCGAGGGCCGCCCGGGCCTGCTGCGTCGTCATCGGCTCGCCGGTCCAGTGGAAGCTCGAGCCGGACTTCTCGAGGGAGCGCAGGGCCTTTTGGAGCGCCTCGGTGAACGAGCGACCGATCGACATGGCCTCGCCGACGCTCTTCATCGTCGTCGTCAGGGTGTCGTCGGCCGACGGGAACTTCTCGAACGCGAACCGCGGCACCTTGACGACGACGTAGTCCAGCGCCGGCTCGAAGCTGGCCGGGGTCTCCTCGGTGATGTCGTTGGGCACCTCGTCGAGGGTGTAGCCGATCGCCATCTTCGCCGCGATCTTGGCGATGGGGAACCCCGTCGCCTTCGACGCCAGCGCCGACGAGCGCGAGACCCGGGGGTTCATCTCGATGACGATGACCCGCCCGTCGTCGGGGTTGACGGCGAACTGGATGTTGCAGCCGCCGGTGTCGACCCCGACCTCGCGGATGACGGCGATGCCGATGTCCCGCAGCCGCTGGTACTCGCGGTCGGTGAGGGTGAGCGCCGGGGCGACGGTGATCGAGTCACCGGTGTGCACCCCCATCGGGTCGAGGTTCTCGATCGAGCACACGACGACGACGTTGTCCGCGTGGTCGCGCATGACCTCGAGCTCGTACTCCTTCCAGCCGAGGATCGACTCCTCGAGGAGCACCTCGGTGACCGGGGAGTACTTCAGCCCGGCCCCCGCCATCCGGCGCAGCTCGGCCTCGTCGTGGGCGAAGCCCGAGCCCAGGCCGCCCATCGTGAACGACGGGCGGACGACGACGGGGTAGCCGAGCTCCTCGGCCCCGGCGAGCACCTGGGCGAGCGCGTGCTCGACCCGCTCCTGCTCGCTCGCGCCGTCGGGGAGGTCCTCGGCGTTGCAGATGACCGAGCGGGCCGACTCGGCGCCACACCGCGCCACGACGCCCTTGAACGCCTCGCGGTCCTCACCGAGCCGGATCGCCTCGACGTTGGCCCCGATGAGCGGGCAGTCGTACTTCTCGAGGACGCCGCTCTCGTGCAGCGCCATCGCCGTGTTGAGCGCCGTCTGCCCCCCGAGGGTGGCCAGGACGGCGTCCGGGCGCTCCTGGGCGATGATCTTCTCGACGACCTCCGCGGTGATCGGCTCGACGTAGGTCGCGTCGGCGAACTCGGGGTCGGTCATGATCGTCGCGGGGTTGGAGTTGACGAGGATGACCCGGATCCCCTCGTCCCTCAGCACCCGGCAGGCCTGGGTGCCGGAGTAGTCGAACTCGCACGCCTGGCCGATGACGATCGGCCCGGAGCCGATGACGAGCACGCTGGTGATGTCGGTCCGCCGCGGCATCAGGCGACCTCCCCCGTGCTCGCCCCGCCCGCCGGCCGGGAGCCGTCGCCGTCGCGCTCCATCAGCTCGACGAACCGGTCGAAGAGGTATGCCGCGTCATGGGGGCCCGCGGCGGCCTCCGGGTGGTACTGGACCGAGAAGGCGGGCACGTCGAGACACTCCAGGCCCTCGACGACGTCATCGTTGAGGCACACGTGCGAGACCCGGACCCGGCCGAACTCGGTGTCGGCGTCCCGGTCGAGGGGCGCGTCGACGGCGAAGCCGTGGTTGTGCGCGGTGACCTCGACCTTCCCGGTCCTACGGTCCATGACGGGCTGGTTGATGCCCCGGTGGCCGTACTTGAGCTTGTAGGTGCCGAAGCCGAGGGCCCGGCCGAGGATCTGGTTGCCGAAGCAGATCCCGAAGAAGGGGATCCCGGCGCGGAGCACTCCTCGTGCGACGTCGGTCTGGTGGTCGGCCGTTGCGGGGTCGCCGGGGCCGTTGGAGAAGAAGACCCCGTCCGGCTCGACGGCGCGGACCTGCTCCAGGGTGGCGTCGGCCGGCAGGACGTGGACCTCGATACCCCGACGCGCCAGCATCGCGGGGGTCATCGACTTGATGCCGAGATCGACGGCGGCGACGGTGAGCCGCCGCTCTCCCTCGGCGGGCACGACGTAGGGCTCCTTCGTCGCGACCTCGCAGGCGAGATCGGCCCCCACCATGGCGGGCGCGTCGATGACGGTCGTGAGGAGGTGCTCGCGCGGCAGCGCGGCATACGGGCCGGAGAAGATCCCGACCCGCATCGCTCCCCGCTCGCGCAGGTGCCGGGTGAGGGCGCGGGTGTCGATGTCGCAGATGCCGACGATCCCCTGGCGGTCCAGCTCGCCCTCGAGGGTGCGGCGCGAGCGCCAGCTCGACGGACGCAGGGCGGGGTCGCGCACGACGTAGCCGGCGACCCAGATCCGACCCGACTCGTCGTCCTCGTCGTTCCAGCCGGTGTTGCCGACGTGGGGGGAGGTCATGACGACGACCTGCCGGTGGTAGCTGGGGTCGGTCAGCGTCTCCTGGTAGCCGGTCATCCCGGTGGCGAACACCGCCTCACCGACGGTCTCGCCCCGGTGGCCGTAGGCCTTGCCGAAGAAGGTCCGCCCGTCCTCGAGGACGAGGACGGCGGGCTCGCGGTCGGTCAGCATGGGCGGATCTCTCCCTCCCGCGCCGTCACGCGGCCGCGCAGGATCGTCGTGTGGACGGCTCCGGTGAAGGACATGCCGTGCCAGGGGTTGTTGCGGGCCTGCGAATGCGACGCCTCGCGGTCGACCCGCCAGCTCCGGGACGGGTCGACGAGGACGAGGTTGGCCGGCTCGCCGACCGCCGGAGGCCGACCATGTCCGTCGAGCCCGGCGATCCGGGCGGGGGCCGCCGACATGACCCGGGCCAGGTCGGCCCAGCCCATCCGGCCGGAGCGGACCATGAGGTCGGCAACGACCGCCAGCGACGTCTCGAGGCCGATCATCCCGTTCGCCGCGTCGACGAAGGCGTGCTCCTTGTCGTGCCGCGCGTGCGGCGCGTGGTCGGTCGCGACGACGTCGATGGTCCCGTCGGCGAGGGCCGCACGCAGGGCCTCGGCGTCCTCGGTGGGACGCAGCGGGGGGTTGACCTTGAAGACCGGGTCGTAGGACGTCAGCCGTTCCTCGGTCAGCGCCAGATGATGCGGCGTCGCCTCGGCCGTCACCGGTATGCCGCGTCCCTTGGCCCAGCGGACGACCTCGAGGCCCTCGGCCGTCGTCACGTGCGCGACGTGGATCCGGCTGCCGGTGTGCTCGGCGAGCATGACGTCCCGGGCGATGATCGAGGCCTCGGCGACCGGCGGCCAGCCCGGCAGCCCGAGCCGCCCGGACAGCTCACCCTCGTGCGCACAGGCGGTCGGTCCGGCCAGGTGCGGGTCCTGGCTGTGCTGCGAGAGCACGCCGCCGAAGGCGCGGATGTACTCCAGCGCCCGGCGCATGACCCGGGCGTCGGCGACGCAGTGGCCGTCGTCGCTGAAGACCCGGACCCGGGCCCGGGAGCGGTGCATGAGGCCGAGCTCGGCCAGCTCGGCGCCCTCGAGGCCCTTGGTCACCGCGCCGATCGGCTGGACGTCGACGACTCCACAGGCGCGGCCGAGGTCGAGGACGTGCTCGACGACCTCGGCGGTGTCGGCCACCGGGCTCGTGTTGGCCATGGCGAGGATGGCCGTGAACCCGCCGGCGGCCGCCGCAGCGGACCCGCTGGCCACCGTCTCGGCGTCCTCCCGGCCCGGCTCACGCAGGTGGGTGTGGATGTCGACCAGGCCCGGCAGGAGCAGCAGCCCGTCCGCGTCGAGCACCTCGGCGTCGCCGGGGGCCTCGACCCGGCCGACCTCGGCGATGACGCCGTCACGGACGAGGACGTCGCCGGCCTCGCCCTCGGCGGGGCCGTGCGCGGCATACCGGGTCGCGCCCCGGATGAGGAGGGTGTCGCTCATGCCGCCGCCTCCGTCCCGTCGCCGGCCACGGCGGGCTCGTCGGCCCCGGCGAGCAGGTGGTAGAGGATGCTCATCCGCACGGCGACCCCCGCGGACACCTGGTCGAGGACGAGGCTGCTCGCGGCGTCGGCGGCGTCGGCGGAGATCTCCAGTCCGCGGTTCATCGGGCCCGGGTGGCAGATGACGGCGGCCGGGTTGCCGTCGAGGAGGGCGGTCAGCCGCGGCCGGGTCAGGCCGTAGCCGACGGTGTACTCACGCGGCGTCGGGAAGAACCCTCCACTCATCCGCTCGCGCTGCACCCTCAGCATCATCACCGCATCGGGTCCGCCGGCGATGACCTCGTCGAGGTCGTTCGTCAGGCCGAACCCGTCCGCCGCCGCCCAGGCGGCGGCTCCGGCCGGCATGAGGGTCGGCGGGGCGACGAGGGTCACCTCGGCACCGAGCTTCCTCAGCAGGAGGAGGTTGGACCGGGCGACCCGGCTGTGGGTGATGTCGCCGACGATGGCGACCCGGCGCCCGGCGAGGGAGCCCAGCCGCTGCTGCATCGTGTACGCGTCGAGGAGTGCCTGCGTCGGGTGCTCGTGGGTGCCGTCGCCCGCGTTGACGACGTGGGCGTCGACCCATCCGGCGACCTGGTGTGCCGCCCCACTGGCGTGGTGGCGGATGACGAAGGCGTCGACCCCCATCGCGGCGACCGTGCGGACCGTGTCGCGCAGCGACTCGCCCTTGGAGGTGGATGAGCCCTTGCCCGAGATGTTGATGACGTCGGCCGAGAGCCACTTCCCGGCGATCTCGAAGGAGGAGCGGGTGCGGGTGGAGTCCTCGAAGAAGAGGTTGATGACGGTGCGACCCCGCAGCGTCGGCAGCTTCTTGACCTCGCGGCGCTGCACGTCGTGCATCTCGGCGGCCGTGTCGAGGATCATCCGGACGTCGTCGGCGGTGAGGTCCGCGATGGACAGCAGGTGGCGGCGCATCAGGCCTCCCCTCCCTCGGCGGTGGCAGAGATCGTCACGGACTCCGCCCGCTCGTCCTCGCCGGCGAGGTGGACGCGCACCGTCTCGCTGTGGGAGGTCGGGAGGTTCTTGCCCACATGATCGGCCCGGATCGGCAGCTCCCGGTGTCCCCGGTCGACGAGGACGGCCAGTCGCACGGCCCGCGGCCGGCCGAGGTCGGAGAGCGCGTCGAGGGCGGCCCGGATCGTCCGTCCCGAGTACAGGACGTCGTCGACGAGGACGACGACCCGGTCGTCGATCCCGCTCGCGGGGATGTCGGTGCGCATCGGGCTGCGGGTGGGCTGGCGGCGCAGGTCGTCGCGGTGCATCGTCACGTCGAGCGCCCCGACCGGGACGGCGGCGCCCTCGACGTCGGCGATGAGCGCGGCGAGCCGCTCGGCGAGCGGGACGCCGCGGGTGGGGATCCCGAGAACGACGAGGTCCTCGGCGCCCTTGTTGTGTTCGAGGATCTCGTGAGCGATGCGGCGCAGCGCCCGGGAGATGTCCGATTGGCTCATCACCGTCCGGGTGACCGGAGGGGAGCCTGGGGTGGTGTCGGGACGCGGCATACGCGAACGACCTCCTTCTCTGCCTCACGGGACAGGTCGTTAAAGGATGTCTGGCGAGGTCACTCTATGCCGCTTCTCGCGACGGCCCGCACCGGGCTCGCGGGGTGGGACGAATGAGGCTCGTGAGCCGCGCCGATGCCGCTCGGGTGGGGTTCCGCCACGCCGACCCCGGGTAGGCGCCCGCCATGACCTCCTACGGCTACACCCTCATGACCGAGCAGTCCGGCCCTCGAGAGCTCGTCCGCTACGCCGCGGCCGCCGAGGCCGCCGGCTTCGACTTCGAGGTGAGCAGCGACCACTACTTCCCGTGGCTCGACGAGATGGGCCACGCCTGCTACGCGTGGAGCATGCTCGGCGCCGCGAGCCAAGTGACCGAGCGCGTCGAGCTGATGACCTACGTGACCTGCCCGACGATGCGCTACCACCCCGCCGTCGTCGCGCAGAAGGCGGCGACGCTCGGCCTGTTGAGCGAGGGCCGGTTCACCCTGGGGCTCGGCGCCGGGGAGAACCTCAACGAGCACGTGATCGGCGAGGGCTGGCCACCGGCCAACGCCCGGCACGACATGCTCGAGGAGGCGATGGCGATCATCCGGGACCTGCTCGCGGGCGGCTACGTCAACCGCACCGGCGAGTTCTTCACCGTCGACTCCGCCCGGCTGTGGGACGTCCCCGACGACGGGGTGCCGATCGGGGTCGCCGTCTCCGGCGAGCAGTCGGTCCGGCGGTTCGCTCCGCTCGCCGACCACCTCATCGCCGTCGAGCCGGATGCCGATCTCGTGCGCGCTTGGGACGCGGCCCATGGCGGACCGTCGCGCAAGGTCGGCCAGCTCCCGGTCTCGTGGGGGCCGGACCGGGACGAGGCGGTCCGCGTCGCGCACGAGACGTTCCGGTGGTTCGGCGGGGGGTGGAAGGTCAACGCGGAGATCCCCGGCACGGCGGGCTTCGCGGCCGCCTCCCAGTTCGTCCGGCCCGACGACGTCGCGCAGGCCATCCCCTGCGGGCCCGACATCGACGCCATCGTGGCGGCCGTGCGCGAGTACGAAGCCGCCGGCTTCACCGACATCGCCCTCGTCCAGACCGGCGACGACGGCCAGGAGGCATTCCTCGAGGTCGCCGAGAAGGAACTGCTGCCGGCGCTGCGGGGTTCCTGACCCGGCGGATGCCGCGCGCGGCCGGGACCGCGCGCGGCATCCGCCGTCGTCCGGGCCTAGCGGGCGTACCCCTGGACGTCGACGACGAGCTCGACGGCCTGGCGGGAGCCGTTGTGGACGGTGATCGAGCCGTCACGTGCCAGCGACACGACGGTGAGGCTGGCCACGACCGTGTGCGCCCGGAAGTTGACGACGGAGCTCGTCGTCGTCCGGGCGGCGGCCGCCGAGAGCCATCCGCCGCCGGTCGTCGGCACGACGGTGAGGTTGACCGAGGCCGCGACGGCGCCGGAGGGGACGGGCGAGCCCGGGACGCCGGCGATCCGGACGACGCGGTCGCCCCCGGCGGGGATGATGGCCGCGCCGGGGTTGGCCGAGGTCCCGCGGCGGGTGTCGAGCACCCGGCCCGGGGTGACCGGTGTCCACAGTGAGCCGGTGGGGGTGACCTGCCCCTGGAGGTCGACGAGGACGTCGACCGCGCCGGCCGAGTGGTTGGTGATCCGCACGGTGCCGCTCGGGCTGAGCGAGGCCAGCGCGACGTTCCCGACGACGCTCCCAGCGCCGTAGTTGAGCACGGAGGTCCCGCCGGTCGAGCCGTTGCTCGCCGTGAGGTAGCCGTGCTGGGTCGCGTTCACCGTCGTCAGCCGCAGCGCCGCGGCGAGAGCGGTCGCGGTCACCGGGGAGCCGCTGGCGCCGCCGATGCGGACGTCGATCGACTCGCCGGGGCCGAGGGCCCGGGACCGCAGGTTGGCGACGGCCCCGTACCGCGTGTCGAGCAGCCGGGTCGGGACGGTCGCCGTCCACTCCCCCCCGCCACTGGCCGCCGGTGAGATGTACCCCTGGACGTCGGCGACGAGGTGGAGGGTGCCGCTCGTGCCGTTGACGAGGGTGGCGGTCCCGTTCGGCGCCACCCGCAGGGTGGCGAGGTTCGCCACGGTGGCGCCCGGCCGGAGGTTGAGCAGCGAGGTGCCGCTCGCCCCGTCGGCGACGTAGCCCCCCCGGGTCGCCCGGGTGGCGGTGACGTTGACGACGACCGAGGTCGCGCCGCTGGGGACCGGAGTGCCGGAACCGGTGAGGTGGACGGTGATCCGCTGCCGCGGCGCGAGCACGCCCGACAGGGTGGGGTTTGCGGTCGTGCCGCGCCGGGTGTCGAGGACGCGGGTCGGGGTCACGGCGACGACCCGGCCGGCGGCGGTCGGCACGACCGCGCCCGAGACCGCCGTCGGGCCGTCACCGACGATGTTCGTGGCCCGGACCGCGAAGGTGTAGCCGGTGCCGTTGCTGAGCCCGGTCATCGTCACCGACCGGGCACTGCCGTCGACGGTCATCGTCCTCCCGCCCGGGGAGGCGGTGACGGTGTAGCCGGCGACGCTCGCGCCGTTGGCCGGGGCGGCGGACCACGAGACGGTCACCCGGCCGTCGCCGGGGGCTCCGCTCACCGCGTCGGGCGCACCGGGCTCGGTGCCGACGACGGTGAAGCGCATCGCGTCGGCAGACACCTTCCGGGCCGTCGAGACCGAGCCGCTGTCGCCCATGTGGACGGTGATCGGCTTCCCCGCCAGCGCGAGATAGGTCCCGACCCGGCGGTAGCCCTTGCTCTGCCACTGCGCGATCGTCGTCGCGCTGGTCCCCTGGGCGTGGGTGACGGTGTAGGCGGCGGTGCCGGTCGTCCCGGTGTCGGGGATGTACGCGTCGACGGCATACAGGGCCGGCCGCAGGCTGGGCGACCACGTCGCGCCCTGGTCCTCGCGCGTCGTGGCGGTCGAGTTCGTGAAGTAGGCCGCGCCCTTGGCGCCCTGGCCCGGCTGAGGGTTCCAGCCGCCCATGCTGCCGGTGAAGACGAACCCGGCCGATCCGGGCCCGAGGATGCCCGTCCCGTAGCTCAGCTGTGTCGCGTTGCCGGGCAGGGTGGCGTCGACCCAGTTGGAGTCGATGTTGATCGTCCGCCCGCCCCACGTCTCGTTGTGGCCACCCGCGTACTGGTGCAGCCGCTGGTGACGGCTCCAGTACCGGTCCTTGAAGGCGGGGTAGGACGCGGAGTCGACGAGGTCCTGGCGCTGGTTCCAGTGGGCGTACCAGACGTGGTCGGGCGGGGTGAAGGAGGCGTCCCCCGAGGCGAAGGCCCGGGACATGTCGCTCATGAGCGAGGCAGGGCTCCCGTAGACGCCGGAGAGGTAGCCCTGGCGGCGCAGCTCGGCGGTCCACGCGGTGACGAAGTCGAGCACGGCACCGGTGCACGAGGCGTTCCCTGTCGCGTACGCCTCCATGTCGTAGTAGATGACCGACCCGGCGCCGAGGCCGAACCGCTTGGCCTGGACGACGGCGTCTGCGGCGTTGCTGCGGCCCTGGGCCGAGGCGTTGCTCACCGAGATGTGGGCCAGGCCGCTCTGGTAGACGCAGGGCGCCTGCGCCCCAACGTAGATCGGGATGAGGCCCCACCCGTAGCCCGAGACGGTCGACACCCAGGACGAGCTGAGGTTGCCGTCGCCACAGGCGCGCATCGACCCGCCGATGTAGATGCCCACCGCGGCATACGGCGAGCCCCGCCAGGCGCTCATCGTCGAGGTGGACGGGGCGGCGCACGCGTCGAAGGCCATGCCGCCGTCGAGGACCTTGCGGGTCGGGCTCGCCGTCGCCACGGCCGTCGGGCCGGCGGCGGTGCGCAGTGCCGCCGTCGTCACCGCGGCGCCGCCGGCGGAGATGCCGCTCGGGGACGCGGCCGATGAACCGGCGGTCACCCCGGCGTCCGGAGCCACCGGCTTCTGGTCGGCCACCGGGCCCGCCAGGGGCGTGATCGACTCCTCGGCCCGCTGGGTGACCGTGGCGTCGGCCCCCCAGGCCGTCCGCACGACGACGCCCTCGTCGGGCAGGACGACCTGCCGCTCCCGGGCGGCGCCGTCGATGACCCGGGCCCGCATGCCCCCGACCGTCGTCGAGCGGCCGGTCGCCGCCAGCGACCGGGCCCGAGGCGTCGATGGGGCCAGCCACACCGTGCCTGACCGGCCGACGGCGTGCGCCGGGCAGTCCTGGTCGGCGCTCGGGGTGCCGAGGTAGACCGCAGCGCGGTCGAGGCGGACGCAGTGCGAGGGGTCCGCGTCGAGGTCGATCACCGGCCAGGACGCCGGGACCCGGACCCCGACCGAGCGGTACCGCACCGTCTTCAGGGGCGAGGAGGTGGCGCCCGGCGCCGCGGCTCGGGCCATCGGGGTGGAGGTGGGGCCGGACGGGGCCGCCGAGGCGGTGGTGGCGAAGGCGGCGGACTGTCCGAGGAGGGCGGTCCCGAGGGCGAGGAGGGGGGCAACCCACCGGGCGAGCTGTGACACGAGATGCTCCAGGGGCGAATGTGACGAGGGTGCCCTACAGGGTGACACACCCGAGCGACATCCGACAGGCGGTTCGGCGTATGGGAGATGGTGGATGCCCACCGCGGGCGGGCATCGGGCGGGACGGACGTGACCACGAGGATGCGTGGGACGCCGGCCCAGTTCCAGGGTCTCAGCCCAGAGTCGATCGCACCTCGGCCAAACGGGCCAAAAGACCGTTGACGAACCGGGGAGACTCGTCCGTGCTCAGCTCGGTCGCGAGCGCGACGGCCTCGGAGATGGCAACCGCACCGGGCACGTCCTCGGCATAGAGGACCTCGTAGGCGCCGAGCCGGAGGATGGCCCGGTCGACGGCGGGCATCCGCTCGACCGACCAGCCCTGCGAGTAGGTCGAGAGCAGCTCGTTGATGTCGCTCCAGTGGTCGACGACGCCGCCGACGAGCGTGACGGTGTACTCGGCGAGCGGGGCCTTGGTCGTCGGCCTGGCCAGCCGCTCCGCGAGGAGCTCACGGGCGTTGACCCCGCGCTGCTCGGCCTCGAAGAGGAGGTCGAGCGCGCGCTTGCGGGCCTTGGAACGGGCAGCCACCGGTCAGTTGACCCGGCCGAGATACGACCCGTCGCGGGTGTCGACCTTGATCTTCGTCCCGCTCTCGAGGAAGAGCGGCACCTGGATCTCGGCCCCCGTCTCGACGGTCGCCGGCTTGGTCCCACCGGTCGAGCGGTCGCCCTGCAGGCCCGGCTCGGTGTAGGTGATCTCGAGGACGACCGATGCCGGCAGCTCGACGTAGAGCACGGCGCCGTCGTGGCGCGCGACGACGGTGTCCTGGTTCTCCATCATGTACTTCGCCGCATCGCCGACCACCTCCGGGGCGACCGGGATCTGGTCGTAGGTGTCGGGGTCCATGAAGATGAAGTCGGTGCCGTCGTTGTAGAGGTACTGCATCGTCCGCTTGTCGACGTTCGCCGTCTCGACCTTGACGCCGGCATTGAACGTCTTGTCGACGACCTTGCCGGACAGGACGTTCTTCAGCTTGGTGCGCACGAACGCCGGGCCCTTGCCGGGTTTGACGTGCTGGAACTCGACGACGGTCCACAGCTGGCCCTCGAGGTTGAGGACGATGCCGTTCTTGAGGTCGTTGGTCGTTGCCACGCGGGTGTGTCTCTCTCGGTACGGGTCCGGGGCGGGGGGTGCTCGCGCGGGCGCGCGTCACCGCCGCGGAGGGGGTGGGGATCGGGAGACATCGTACCGTGCGCGGACCCCTTCCCCGCCCGCCCGCGGGGCGCACCCATCGATCCAGCCGCCTCGATCCTCCGACCCACCCCGCCCCTGCACGAACCTGCTGCTAGCAGAGGTTCGTGCAGGGGGTCGGGTGGTCAGTCGGCGGAGATCGCCGCGTATGCCGCCCGCATCAGCTCCTCGTCCGGTCCCTCGAGGCGCGCCGGGCGGGCAAGGTCCTCGAGCACGACGAAGCGCAGCAGGGAGCCACGGGTCTTCTTGTCCCGACGCATCGCGACGAGGAGGTCGTCGAGCCGCCCGGACGGGTAGGTGGTCGGGAGGCCGACGGCCTCTAGCACGCTCCGGTGCCGGTCCCGCACCCGGGCCGGCAGGCCTGCGGCCAGGGCGCCGAGCTCGGCGGCATACACCATCCCGATGGCCACGGCCTCGCCGTGCCGGCGGGTGTAGCCCTCGACCTGCTCGATCGCGTGGCCGAGGGTGTGGCCGTAGTTGAGGATCTCGCGCAGCCACGACTCGGTGAGGTCCTCGCTGACGACCTCGGCCTTGGCGGCGATGGCCCGCTCGACGAGCTCGCTCGTCCGCGGCCCGTCCCAGCGGCGGGCGCCGTCCGGGTCTGCCTCGACGATGTCGAGGATCGCCGGGTCGACGATGAGCCCGGCCTTGATGACCTCGGCCAGCCCGGCGACGTAGTCCGCGGTCGGCAACGTGGCGAGCAGGTCGAGGTCGCACAGGACCCCGGCGGGCGGGTGGAAGGAGCCGACGAGGTTCTTGCCCTCGGCGGTGTTGATGCCGGTCTTGCCGCCGACGGCCGCGTCGACCATGGCGAGCAGGGTCGTCGGCACCTGGACGACGGCGACGCCGCGCAGCCAGGTCGCGGCGACGAAACCGGCGAGGTCGGTCACCGTCCCGCCCCCGACGCCCACGAGCGCGTCGCTGCGGGTGAACCCGGCCCGCCCGAGCCGCGCCCACAGCGTGGACGCGCTCTCGGCGCTCTTCGCCGCCTCCGCGTCCGGAACGGCCGCGAGGTGGACCTCGTGG
The DNA here is from genome assembly GCA_963728395.1 of uncultured Actinomycetota bacterium. Classification (GTDB taxonomy): domain Bacteria; phylum Actinomycetota; class Actinomycetes; order Actinomycetales; family Dermatophilaceae; genus CAVSJJ01. The sequence goes on along the minus strand of CAVSJJ010000003.1, from coordinate 202,096 downwards.
TCGATCCCGAGGGCCTGGGCCACCGCCCGGGCCGGCCCGGGGAACGCCTCGGAGTGCACGACGAGCACCCGGTCCACGCCGGGCAGGAGCATCGCGCCCACCGACGCGAGCAGGTCATGGCCGACGACGACGTCGTAGTCGCCACCGACGGACACCGTCGTCGACGGCCCGCTCACGCCTCCCCCATCGTCGCGAGGACGGCGTCGGCGACCTCCTCGGCGGAGCGGCCGGCCGTGTCGATCGTCACCGTCGCCAGGCGCTCGTAGATCGGCCGCCGGTCGGCCATGAGTGCCGTCCACCTCGCCCGCGGGTTGACGGCGAGGAGCGGCCGGGAGGCGTCGAAGCCGACCCGCTTGGCCGCGTCGGCGATCCCGACGTCGAGGAAGACGACGAACTGCCCGTCGAGGGCGGCCTGGGCCGCCGCGTCCATCGGGGCGCCACCACCGAGGGCGACGACCCCGGGCGCCTCCGTGACGGCCTGGACGACCTCGTCCTGCTCGAGCGCGCGGAAGGCCGCCTCCCCGTCGGAGATGAAGATCTCGGCGATCGAGCGCCCCTCGCCGGCCTCGATGGCGGCGTCGGTGTCGGCGAAGGGGACGCCGAGCCGGTCGGCGACGATCGCCCCGACCGTGGACTTGCCCGCGCCAGGCGGGCCGATGATGACGAGTTTCGGCATGGTGGTCACCAGGTTCGCATGGTCGGAGGGATGGCCGCGAGGTATGCCGCGTGGTTGCGGGCCGTCTCGGCCACCGAGTCGCCACCGAACTTCTCCAGGCATGCCTCGGCGAGGACGAGCGCGACCATTGCCTCGGCGACGACCCCGGCGGCGGGCACCGCACACACGTCGGACCGCTGGTGGATGGCGGTTGCCGGGCCGTCCGCCGCGACGTCGACGGTGGAGAGCGCCCGCGGGACGGTGCTGATCGGCTTCATCGCCGCCCGGACCCGGAGCAGCCCCCCGACGGACATCCCGCCCTCGGTGCCTCCCGCGCGGTTCGTGCGCCGCCGGATGACGCCCGCCGCGTCGCGGTCCATCTCGTCGTGCGCCTGGGACCCCCGTCGCGCGGCGGTCCGGAAGCCGTCGCCGACCTCGACGCCCTTGATGGCCTGGATGCCCATGAGCGCCCCGGCGAGACGGGAGTCCAGGCGCCGGTCCCAGTGGACGTGGGAGCCGAGCCCCGGCGGGACGCCGGTGGCGATGACCTCGACGACGCCGCCGAGGGTGTCGCCGTCCGCCCGCGCGGCGTCGACCTCGGCCACCATCGCCGCGGAAGCCGCCGCATCGAGGGTCCGGACCGGGTCGGCGTCGATCGCGGCGATGTCGTCCGGCCTCGGCAGCGCCGCGTCGTCGGCGACGCCCGCTCCCCCGATGGCGACGGTGTGCGAGACGAGCCGGATGCCGTAGGCCTGCTCGAGGAACCGGGCCGCGACCTCGCCGAGCGCCACGCGGGCGGCCGTCTCCCGCGCCGAGGCCCGCTCGAGGATGGGCCGGGCGTCGTCGAAGCCGTACTTCTGCATGCCGACGAGGTCGGCGTGGCCCGGGCGGGGGCGGGTCAGCGGCTTGTTGCGGGCCAGCTCCTTCTCGGCGCCGACGTCGTCGGCCGCGGCATACGCCGAGTCGCTCACCGGGTCCGGGGTCATGACGGTCTGCCACTTGGCCCACTCGGTGTTCCCCACCCGGATGGCGACCGGCGAGCCGAGCGTCAGGCCGTGCCGGACGCCGCCGAGGAACTCCACCTCGTCCGTCTCGAAGCTCATCCGGGCGCCGCGCCCGTAGCCGAGCCGTCGCCGGGCCAGGGCCCGCGCGAGGTCACGTGACGAGACGGCGATCCCCGCCGGAAGGCCCTCGATCGTCGCGACGAGCGCCGGGCCGTGCGACTCCCCCGCGGTCAGCCAGCGCACCATGTGCCCATTCTCACTCCCCTGCCGGCCCGTGGCTCACGCCGCCATGATCTGGGATGCCCACACGATGCCGCCGAACACGCCGAGACAGAGCGCCGGACCATAGGCGAAGTCGGCCTTGCGACTGCGGCCGCGCACCAGGACCAGGACGGCGCCGACCCCACCGAGCAGCACGATCGACAGCAGCCCCGCCTGGATGGGCCGCCAGCCGAGCCAGCCGAGCAGCAACCCGACCGAGATGCTGAGCCGGACGTCGCCCCAACCCATCCCGCCCCCCGGCAGGAGGGAGAGCACGAAGAAGACGACCCAGGTGAGCACCATCCCGAACAGCGCTCCCGTCCAACCCTCCCCCCCGTTCGCGGCGGTGGCGACGGCGAGCAGGAGGACGATGCCCGCGGTCCCGGGCCAGACGATGCCGACCGGCAGCCGGTGGACGTCGAGGTCGATCCAGATGAGGACGACCGACATCCAGGCGAAGAGGAGGTATGCGGGCGCGGCGGCCCAGTGCGCCGTGTCACCGACGCACCACCCGACGAGGAGCCACAGGGCGGCAAGAGCCGGCGCCGGCCACCACGGCCGCCCCGCCGGGCCGTCGGCCCCGTCGTCCGAGATCCGGTAGCCCCCGGTCACGAGGCGACGGGCGGTGAGGGCGCCGAGGCCCGCACCGGCGACGACGAGGACGAGGAGCGCCCACCAGGGCAGCGGTGCGGACGTCACGCGGTCATCCTGCCAGGGCGACCCGGCCGGCCCGGAGCATCTCCTCGACCGGCGCGCTGAGCCCGGTGAACATCGCGAACTGGATCGCGGCCTGGTGGACGAGCAGGTCGAGGCCCGGGACAACGGTCAGCCCCGCTGCGGTGGCCGCCGCCGCGAGCGGGGTCGGCCAGTCGGCATAGACGACGTCGAGGAGCACGCCCGCCGTGCGCTCACCCAGACCGTCGGCGACCGTCCGGCCGGCGGCCGGCGGCACGGCGGAGACGACGACGCCGCCCGGCAGGCCTCCCCATCCCGCGAGCGGGGCCGTGTCGACCGCGCCGACGCCCACCTCGGGCCGGGCGGCCCAGTCGGCCAGCGCCTGGGCCTTCTCCTCATCCCGGGCGGCCACGGTGAGCGGTCCGGCGCCGAGCCGCGCCAGGGCGAGCAGGGCCGAGCGGGCGGTGGCCCCCGAGCCGAGGACGAGCCCCCCGACGCCGGGCTCGCCGACGTGCGGACGCAGCGCACCGACGATCCCGGCGACGTCGGTGTTGTCCGCCAGCCACGAGTCATCCGAGCGACGTAGCAGGGTGTTCGCCGCACCGGCCGCCGCGGCGAGCGGCGTCACCTCGGCCGCGACGTCGAGAGCGGCCTCCTTGAGCGGCATGGTCAGGCTGAGGCCGACCCAGTCCGGACCGAGACCGGCGACGAACGCGGCCAGCCCGGCGGCGTCGACCTCGTGCCGCTCGTACACCCACTCGGTCAGGCCGAGTGCGGCATACCCGGCCGCATGAAGGGCAGGCGAGAGCGAGTGGTCCACCGGGGACCCGAGGACGGCGGCGTGGGGCATCGTCGGGCGGTCAACAGGTCCCGGGGTGGTCCCGGCAGAACTGCTGGAACTCCTGGACGTAGCGGTCGTGCTCGGCCTGGGTCGTCGCGAACTTCGTCTCACCCGTGACCGGGTTGACGGCGACGAAGAACAGCCACGGACCCGGCGTCGGGTTGATCGCGGCGTCGATGGCCTTGCGGCCGGGGTTGCTGATCGGTCCGACCGGCAGCCCCTTGTGGACGTAGGTGTTCCACGGGTTGGGGTCGGCGCGCTCGGCGTCCGTCGTCGTCACCGAGCGGTGCTTGGCGCCGTAGCTCACGGTCGAGTCGAACTGGAGCAGCCCGTAGTTGGGCGGGCCGGTGTTCTTGATCCGGTTGAGGATGACCCGGGCGACCTTGCCTCGGTCGGCCTCGCCGTTCGCCTCGGCCTCGACGATCGAGGCGATGATGAGGATCCGCTCGCGGTCGGCCTTGGCGACGCCGGCGTCGTTGAGCTCGGAGGTGGTCTTGGCGACCATCCGCTTGATCTGCTGGGTGGCGCTCATCCCGTCGGGGAAGTCGTACGTCGCGGGGAAGAGCCAGCCCTCGACGTTGCCCTTGGCGATCGACGGCAGGCCGATGGCGGCCGGCTTCTTGGCCGCCTTGTCGTAGTCGGCCCGCGGGGTCCCGGTCTGCTCGCTCAACAGGTCGAAGATCTCGCTCGCCCAGAGGCCCTCGCGCACGGTGATCCCCGCGGAGCGGCTCGCCGGGTCCATGAGCAGGTCGAAGGCGGCGGCACCGGTCATGTGCTTCTTGAGGACGTAGCTGCCGGGTTGGATGGCCGCCGACTCCTGGGGGTGCGCCCGGGCCGCATCGAGGTATGCCGTCCGGGTCAGGACGACGTCGGCGTCCTTGAGGGCGGTCGCGATCTCCTCGCTGGTGTCGCCGCTCTTGATGACGATCGTGACGGTCCCGCTGCCCGGCCCGGGGTAGTCGGTCGGCGTGGACTTCCCGATGGAGGTGATCTGCGAGATCAGCGGTGAGATCGAGGACCACGCCGCGGCGCCGACCCCGCCGACGACGAGGAGGACGACGCCGAGGACGAGCCAGGCGCGCCCTCGGCGGCGGCGGGGCGGGCGGCCGTGCACGTCCCGTCGCCGGGGGCCTGGCTGCTCCCCGGGAGGGTCGCCACCGAAGATGGTGTGCCCGAGGTGGCTGTCCGTCACCGCATACCGTCCTTGGTCCTCGGCTTGCGCCTTCCGTGCGTCACCGGGTCGCCCGGCGGACGACCCGTCCCGCGCTCGAGGTCGAGCGCGGCCTGCAGGATGAGCACCGCCGCGGCCTGGTCGACCACGGCGCGCTGCCGCCGCCCGGCGACACCGCTCTCCCGCAGCACGCGGTGCGCATCGACCGTGGTCAGCCGCTCGTCGAGAAGCCGCACCGACACGGGCGCGATCCGCGCCGCCAAGGATCGAGCATACTTGCGGGCCGCCTCGGCGGCGGAGCCCTCCTCGCCCGAAAGAGATCGGGGCAGTCCGACGACCACCTCGACGGCCGCCAGGTCGGCGACGATCCCGGCCACCACCTCGACGGTGCGCTGGGCACCCTCTGGGTCGCCCACGGTCCGCACCGGGGTGGCGATGAGCCCCTCGGGGTCGCACGTCGCGACCCCGATCCGGACCGACCCGACGTCGACGCCGACGCGGACTCCGTGACGCATGTCAGCCGGCCAGCTCGCCGACCCGCCACTCGACCGCCGCGAGGGCCTCGCCGACCTTGCTCGCGTTCGAGCCGCCGCCCTGGGCGAGGTCGTCCTTGCCGCCGCCACCACCACCGAGCGCCTGGGCGGCGGCCCGGACGAGCTCGCCCGCCCTGATGCCGCGGTCCCGGGCGGGCTGGTTCGTCGCGACGACGACGACGGGGCGACCGCCGGCCGAGCCGGTGACCGCCACGACGACGGGGCGGTCGGTGCCGAGCCGACCGCGCAGGTCGAGGACCATCGTGCGGGCGTCGTCGGCCGCCGCCTCGCTCCCGGCGTCGTGGGCGAGGAAGGTGACCCCGCCGACGTCCCGGGCGTTCCGGGTGAGGGTGGCCGACGCGGCGAGCACTCGCTCGGCCCGCATCCGCTCGAGCTCCCGCTCGGCGTCCTTGAGCTTCGCCAGCATCCCCGAGACCCGCTCTGCGAGCTCCTCGGGGCGGGCCTTGACCAGCTCGGTCAGCTGACCGACGATCGCGTGCTCGCGGGCGAGGAAGGAGTAGGCGTCGGTGCCGACGAGGGCCTCGACCCGGCGCACCCCGGAGCCGATCGACGCCTCGCCGAGCAGGGTGACCGTGCCGAGCTGGGTCGTCCGCTCGGCATGGGTGCCGCCGCACAGCTCCCGGGCCCAGTCCCCGACCGAGATGACCCGGACCGCGTCGCCGTACTTCTCGCCGAACAGGGCCATCGCCCCCGCCTCGCGGGCCTGGTCCTGGGTCATGACGTCGGCCCGGACCGGCAGGTCATCGAGGAGGATCGCGTTCACCCGGGCCTCGACATCGCCGAGCACCGACGGCGGGACAGCCGCGGCCGAGGTGAAGTCGAACCGGAACCGTCCCGGGGCGTTCTCGGACCCGGCCTGGGTGGCGGTCTCGCCGAGCGCCTCGCGGATCGCCTTGTGAACCATGTGGGTCGCCGTGTGGGCACGCGAGATCGACCGGCGTCGCTCGATGTCGACCTCGGCGTGCGCCTGCTCGCCGAGCGTGACCTCGCCGACGACGACCGTGGCGCGGTGGACGATGAGCCCGCCGATCGGCTTCTGCACGTCGCGGATCTGGATGATCGCCCCGCCCGCGAGCTGGAGCCGGCCGCCGTCGGCGAGCTGGCCGCCGCCCTCGGCGTAGAACGGCGTGCGGTCGAGGACGAGCTCGATGTCGTCGCCGGTCTGAGCCGACGTCACCGAGACCCCGCCGTTGATGATGCCGGCGACCCGGGCCTCGCTGACGACCTCGTCGTAGCCGGTGAACTCGATCTCCCGGCCGACGGCGTCTGCCACCTCGCGGTAAACGGTCGTGTCGCCATGGGCGACCTTCTTCGCCCGCGCGTCGGCCTTGGCCCGCCGGCGCTGCTCGGCCATGAGCCGCCGGAAGCCCTCCTCGTCGACGCTGACGCCCTGCTCGGCAGCCATCTCGAGGGTGAGGTCGATGGGGAAGCCGTACGTGTCGTGGAGCGCGAAGGCCTCGTCACCGGGCAGGACGGTGCCGCCCGCCGACGTCGTCCGGCCGACGGCGGTGTCGAGGATCGTCGTGCCGGCGGCGAGGGTGCGCCGGAACGCCTCCTCCTCGGCATACGCGATGGTGCCGATCCGCTCGAAGCCGGAGGCGAGCTCGGGGTAGGACCGGCTCATCCGCTCCATCGAGATCGGCAGCAGGTGGGGCAGCGCCGGCTCGTCCCAGCCGAGCAGCCGCATCGACCGGATGACCCGGCGCAGCATCCGGCGCAGGACGTAGCCGCGGCCCTCGTTGCCGGGAGTGACGCCGTCGCCGATCAGCATGAGCGAGGTCCGCACGTGGTCGGCGACCACCCGGAGCCGGACGTCGTCGGGGTGGCTCGAGCCTGCGGCATGACCGGAGTGCTCGCCGTAGGTCTTGCCCGTCATCTCGGCAGCCTTCGCGAGGACGGGGTAGACCTCGTCGATCTCGTAGAGGTTGTCGACGCCCTGGAGGATCGAGGCCATCCGCTCCAGGCCCATGCCGGTGTCGATGTTCTTCTTCGGCAGCTCGCCGGCGATGTCGAAGTCGGTCTTGGAGCGGACCTCGGCGAGCTCGGACTGCATGAAGACGAGGTTCCAGACCTCGAGGAAGCGGTCCTCGTCGACGGCGGGTCCCCCCTCGGGGCCGTACTCGGGCCCGCGGTCGTAGTAGATCTCCGAGCAGGGGCCCGCGGGTCCGGGGACCCCCATGTGCCAGTAGTTGTCCGCGACGCCGCGACGGACGATCCGTTCCTGCGGGATGCCGGTGCTCTCGACCCAGAGGCGGGCGGCCTCGTCGTCGTCCTCATAGACGGTGGCCCACAGCTTCTCGCCCTCGAGGCCGAAGCCGCCGTCGTCCTGCGATGTCGTCAGCAGCTCCCAGGCGAGGCGGATCGCCCCCTCCTTGAAGTAGTCACCGAACGAGAAGTTGCCGTTCATCTGGAAGAACGTGCCGTGCCGGCTCGTCTTCCCGACCTCCTCGATGTCACCGGTGCGCACGCACTTCTGCACGCTCGTCGCCCGGTCGAACGGCGGGGTCTCCTGGCCGAGGAAGTACGGCTTGAACGGAACCATCCCCGCGTTGACGAAGAGCAGGTTCGGGTCGTCGTAGATCAGCGGCGCGGAGGGCACCACCGTGTGGCCGTTCTTCTCGAAGAACGCCAGCCAGCGGCGCCGGATCTCTGCGGTTTCCATGTCTGGGTGTGCTTCCTTGGTCTGCCGTGCTGCCGGTCTCGGTGCACGGACGATCGTACGGGAGCGCGGGGACGCTCCCGTGGGGGCGGGGCGGGGCGCGCTGGCCCTAGAGAGCTCGCCCGCTCGGGTCGTCGAGCAGCGCGCTGGCCTCCTCCGGGGTCATCGCGTCGGTCTCGACGGCCAGTCCGAGGGCGGCGCGCAGCTCGGCCTCGCGCTGCGCGGAGAGATGGCGGACCGTTGCCGCGAAGTCGGTGGCGGCCGCCCGAACCCCCTCGGGGGCGTGGGACGAGGCAAGCCGCGCCGCGGCATACGCGCCCCCGGTCAGCGCCGCGAGCAGGAGCGCACGCTTGAGGGTCATCGCCGGCTCCCCCGCAGGTCGCGGACCGCCCGACGCACGCCGTAGGTGAAGGCCGCGACCTTGACGAGCGGGCTGCCCAGCGTCGCCGCGAACAGCGAGGTGAGCGCCGAGGCGTTCGTCGTCATCGTCGAGACCGAGGTCGTGATCGTGTCGACCCGGGCCAGCTGGCCGTTCGTCAGGGTCACCGTCTCGGTGAGCCCCTGCAGGGTCGGCTGGACGTTGCCGCTCGTCGTGCGCAGCGACTCGGCCGTCTCGTCGAGGATCGTCCCCGCCTTGCCGATGAGCTGGGCCAGCCGGAAGACGAGGACGGCGAAGGCGAGCGCCGCCACCATCCCCGCGATGCCACCGAGGGTCCAGGTCATGCTCACGACCCTACCGGCCGGGCGGGGCGGCCGTCGTCGTCGATTGCCCGCCTCGCCGGTGCGACCGCCCCCGCCGGGATCCGCTCCCTCGGCCACCCCCACGAGCCGCGGCGAGTGCGACGCCCGCCACGTCCGCGGCCCACACTCCTCCCCCGCCGCTACCGTGAGGCCAGCCGACGGCGGCGCGGACACCGGCGTCCCGCCGCCGGAGAGGATGTTCGATGACCGGCGAAGCCGACGACGGCCACCGCCCGGCCCCGTCGCGGCCCCTGCGGGTCGCGGTCGTCGGTGCCGGTCCGGCGGGGATCTACACGGCCGACCACCTGACCGCCCCGCCACGCCCGGGCGAGGAGCCGCTCCTGCCCGGTGGCGCCCTCGTCGACCTCATCGAGCGGTTACCGGTGCCGTTCGGCCTGCTCCGCTACGGGGTCGCCCCCGACCACGCCAACATCAAGGCGACGGGGCGCGCCCTCGGCGAGGTCCTCGCCCGCCCGGCCGTGCGCCTCTTCGGCAACGTCGAGGTCGGCGCCGACCTCGACGTCGCCGACCTGCTCGCCCACTACGACGCCGTCGTCTACGCGCTCGGTGCCAGCGAGGACCGGGCGCTCGGGATCCCGGGCGAGGAGCTGGCCGGCAGCATGGCGGCCCGCAGCTTCGTCGACTGGTACAACGGGCATCCCGAGAGCGCCCACCCCGACCTCGGTCGGGTCGAGAGCGCCGCCGTCGTCGGGGTCGGCAACGTCGCAGTCGACGTGGCCCGGATCCTCCTGCGTGACGCCGAGGAGCTGACCCCGACGGACGTCCCCCAGGATGTCCTCGAGGCACTGCGGGCGAGCCGGGTCGGTGACGTCCACCTGCTCGGCCGCCGGGGCCCCCAGCACGCACGGTTCACGACACGGGAGCTGCGTGAGCTCGGCGACCTCGCCGGCGTCGACGTCCTCGTCGACGACGGCCAGCTTCCCGACGAGCCGCCGGAGGGCGCGACACCGGTCACGGTCCGCAACCTCGCCGTCCTGCGCGGGTGGGCCGCCAGGGAACGGACGGAGGCGCCCCGCCGGCTCCATCTGCACTTCGGCGCCCGACCGGTCCGGGTCCTCGGCGAGGACGGGGTGAGCGGCCTCCAGCTCGAGCGGACGGCGCCGGACGGGTCCGGCACCGGCGAGACCTGGGCGCTGCCGGTCCAGGCCGTCCTCCGCGCCGTCGGCTATCGCGGGACGGTGCCCGACGGCGTGCCGTTCGACGACTCCCGAGCGGTCATTCCCACCCGGGACCACCGCGTCCTGCGGGAGGGCCGGATCGCCCCCGGCGAGTATGCCGTGGGCTGGGCCAAGCGCGGACCCGTCGGGGTCATCGGGACGAACCGATCCGACGCCAAGGAGACCGTCCTCGCCCTCGTCGCGGACGCCCCGGCGCTCGCCTCCACCCGGCCGCACCCACCGCGCGGGATCGCCGACCTGCTCCGGGCCCGGGGCGTCCGCCACGTCGACCTCGAGGGCTGGCGCCAGGTCGTCACCGCCGAGGCCCGCGCGGGGCGCCGGCTCGGCCGCGCAGCGGTGAAGATCAGCGACTGGCAGGAGCTGCTCGACGCGGCGTGGGAGGGAGCGGGCGGCTGATCGGCGCCTCAGCCCCGGCCGAGCCGTGCCTTAAGCCACGCCCATCGCTCCTGCAGGCGTGCCTCGAAGCCCCGGTCGGTCGGCCGGTAGTAGTCGGTGCGGCCCTGCAGGTCGTCCGGCAGGTACTGCTGCTGCGCCACGGCGTCCGGCTCGTCGTGGGCATAGACATAGCCCTCGCCGTGACCCAGCCGCGCGGCTCCGGCATACCCGGAGCCCCGCAGGTGGGTCGGGACCGGCCCCACCCGTCCGGCCCGGACGTCGGCGATCGCCTCGTTGATCCCGACGTAGGCCGCGTTGGACTTCGGGGCGAGCGCGGTGTGGACGACCGACTGGGCGAGGATGATCCGCGCCTCCGGCATCCCGATCTGGGCGACGGCGTGCATCGCGGCGACCGCGGTCTGCAGGGCCGTCGGGTCCCCCATGCCGACGTCCTCGCTCGCGGCGATGACGATGCGCCGGGCGATGAACCGGGGGTCCTCGCCCGCCTCGAGCATCCGGGCCAGGTAGTGCAGGGCCGCGTCGACGTCGGACCCGCGCATCGACTTGATGAGTGCCGAGGCCACGTCGTAGTGCTGGTCCCCGGCCCGGTCGTAGCGGACGGCCGCGTGGGCGACCGCCTGCTCGGCGTCGGCGAGGGTGATGTCGATCGGCGCGTCGAGGCCGGCGCCGAAGGGCACCCGGTCCTGGGCGACGCCCGCCGCGGCCTCGAGGGCGGTCAGAGCCCGCCTCGCGTCTCCCCCGGCGATGCGCACGAGGTGCGCGACGGCGTCGTCGGCCAGGGTGTAGCCACCCGCGAGCCCCCGCTCGTCGGCCGTGGCGGCGCGGACGACGTCGGCGACCTCCTCGTCGGAGAGCGGGACCAGGGAGATGAGCATCGAGCGCGAGAGCAGCGGGGCGACGACGGAGAAGCTCGGGTTCTCGGTCGTCGCGGCGACGAGGATGACCTGGCGGTTCTCCACCCCGGGCAGCAGGGCGTCCTGCTGCGCCTTGGTGAACCGGTGGATCTCGTCGAGGAAGAGGACCGTCTCCCGGCCGTACATCGCCCGGGTCCGCTTCGCGGCGTCGATGACGGCCCGCACGTCCTTGACGCCGGCGGTGACGGCCGACAGCTCGACGAAGTCACGGTCGGCGGCCGTCGCCACGAGGTGGGCAAGAGTCGTCTTGCCGGTCCCGGGCGGGCCCCAGATGATCGCCGACAGCGGCCCGGCCGTCCCGCCGAAGCCCTCGATGAGGCGTCGCAGCGGGCTGCCCGGACGCAGGACGTCCCCCTGGCCGCGGACCTCCTCGACGTTGCGCGGCCGCATCCGCACGGCGAGCGGGGGCAGGCCGACGCGGCGCTCGTCGCCGGGGCCGGCCTCGGCGGCCGCCGAGGCGAACAGGTCGCCGCCGTCGCTCGTCACGTGCCCGAGGCTACCCACCCGGGCCGGCGCCGGGTTCCGCGCCGGTCCGGGGAACACCCGGGGGGTCGGGCGGTTGCCGGGCCTGCCACAGTTGCCCCATGCCCCTGCTCGCGACGCCCGAGGCCGTGGCCCCCGTCCTCGAGGCGGACCTGCGGCGGCGTGAGCCGCGCCCGGCCCCCCAGGTGCTCCTCGGCCTCGTCGCCTTCGCGTTGGCCGCGGCCGTCGGGACCGGCGTCATCGGGACGCTCGTCACCGTGGCCGTCCACGGGTCGCCGTCGGGAGACCTCGTCCGCTGGTATGCCGCGCACTCCTGGCCCGGCACGGCCGTCGGCCTCGTCGTCGAGGGCGTCCTCGCCCTCGCGCTCTACCCGGTACTGGTCCGCCGGCTCGCCAGCCGGCCGGTCTACGAGCTGGCGGTGCCCGGCGCCGCGCGTGACCTCGGTGCCGGCATTGCGCTGGGCACGACGTTCATGGTGCTCGTCGTCGCCGTCGTCTGGGCCTTCGGCGGCTACCACGTCGTCTCGGTCGGCTGGGACACCGGCATCCTCACCGGCCTCGCCATCGGGGTCGGGCCCGGCATCGCCGAGGAGATCGCCTTCCGCGGCGTCCTGCTCCGCATCCTCGACAAGCTCCTCGGCAGCCGGACGGCGCTCGTCGCGACGTCGGCGGTGTTCGGTGTCGCGCACCTCGGCAACGCCGACGCCACCCTCTGGGGCGCCGTCGCGATCGCCGTCGAGGCGGGCCTCCTCCTCGGTGCGGCCTACCTGCTGACCCGACGGCTCTGGTTCGGGATCGGGCTCCACGGCGCCTGGAACGCCGTCCAGAGCGCGGTGTTCGGGATCGACGTGTCCGGCAGCGGCACCGGTCGGGGGTTGGTCGAGTCCACCCTCTCGGGCGGCACCTGGCTGTCCGGCGGTGCGATGGGGGTCGAAGGGTCGGTCGTCACCGTGGTGCTCGGGCTCGGCCTCAGCGCCTGGCTGCTCACCCTCGCCGCGCGGCGCGGGATGCTCCGGCCCGCCCGCCAGCGCGGCGGTGAGGAGATCGACCTCTCCCCCGTCCGCCACTCCGGGCGCGACGGTGCCGACCCGGTGGGGGCCTGAGGGCCATGGACCGTGCGGACCCGCGACAGAACGTGCTCCTGCGCCGCTGGGGCCGCTTCGTCGGACGTCACGCGCGGTGGGTCGTGCTCGGCTGGGTCCTCTTCGTCGTCGCCGGATTCGCCGTCGCGGAGGGCGCGCTCGGCACCGACTCGCTGTTCGACCGCCTGCTCAGCGGAGAGATCACCGTCGCCGGGGAGGCGACGACCGGCCGGGACCTCCTCCTCGACGCCGGGGTCACCGGGTTCAGCACCTACACCCAGCTCCTCGAGGGTGTCGACCTCACCGACCCCGCCGTGGCGGCGGCGGCGCGCGCCGCGGCCGCCGACCTCACCGCCATCGACCGGGTCTCCTCGGCGACCAACCCGTTCGTCGTCCCGGGCGGCCCGACCTCGGCCGCGGGCCTTGCCCTCACCGAGAACGGCGCGCAGGCCGACCGCACGGACGGCGGGTTCGCCACCGTCGTCCGCTTCGACCTCGACAGCACCGCCGGGCAGGAGGCTGCGGCCACGGCCGAGGTCGACCGGGTGCTCGACGGGCTGGCGAACCGGACCGGTGCCTCGCGGGACGAGCGCGGCGGGGTGCGCAGCCTCGTCGACGCCATCGTCGGCCAGATCCCGAGGGACCTGCGCACCGGTGAGGGCATCGCCCTGCCGGTGAGCTTCCTCGTGATGGTCATCGTCTTCGGGGGCTTCCTCGCCGCCGGCCTGCCCATCGTCGGGGCCGTCGCCTCGATCGCGGGAGCCCTCGCCTCGCTGCTCGGTTTCTCCTACGCCATCGAGCTCGACGCCTCTGCCGTCAACGTCGTCACCGTCCTCGGGCTGGGCCTGTCGATCGACTACGGCCTGCTGACGGTGAGCCGGTACCGGGAGGAGCTGCGCCGGGTCCGGGGCGAGGCGGGAGTCCGGACGGTCACCCGGGAACACATCCTCCTCGCCACCGAGCTGACGGTGGACCGGGCGGGCCGGACCGTCGTGTTCTCGGCGATCACCGTCGCCATCTCCCTGGCCGGGCTCATGCTCTTCGACGTCGAGTTCATGCGGGCGATCAGCGCCGCCGCGGTGTCCGTCGTCGTCGTCGCACTGGCCGTGGCCCTCTCGCTCGTCCCCGCCCTCGCCACCCTCGGGGCCCGGCGGCTGCTGCGCCGCGGCGCCGAGGCCGCCCGGGACGAGGGGGTCTTCTCCCGGCTCGCCGAGCGGGTCCATGCCCACCCGTGGGTCGTCATCGTCGCCGTGGCCTCCGTCCTCGTCGTCGCCGCGGTGCCGGCGTTGTCGCTGCGGATCACCTCCTCCGGAGCCGACCTGCTCCCGACCACGAGCCCGGAACGGATCTTCGTCGAGACCCTCGACGCCCACTACTCGAGCCTCGGGGGCCCGCAGGTCATCGTCGTGGCCGAGGCGTCGGTGGCCGACGTGACGACCTGGGCCCCCGACGCGGCGCGGCTGCCGGGGGTCCTCGCCGTCGACCCACCGCAGCAGGTGTCCCCCTCGCTCGTCACGCTCGGCCTGCGCACCGGCGACGACGGGCTCGGCCAGGGCTCCCGCGATCTCGTCGCGGCCCTCCACGACGAGCGACCACCGTTTCCCTCCTCCATCGTCGGCCGGGCCTCGCTGCTCGCCGACCTCAGCCAGGCCATGCTGTCCAGGGCTCCGCTGGCCCTCGGGCTCGTCTCGCTCGCGACGCTCGTCCTGCTGTTCCTCATGACAGGGTCGGTGGTCATCCCGGTCAAGGCCCTCGTCATGAACATCCTCTCGCTCGGCGCGGCCCTCGGCATCGTCGTGTCGATCTTCCAGGACGGCCACCTCGAGAGCCTGCTCGGCTTCACCTCGACCGGCGCCGTCGAGTCGACGATCCCGCTGCTCGTCCTCGCCTTCGGCTTCGGCCTCTCGATGGACTACGAGGTGTTCCTCCTCAGCCGCATCGTCGAGCTGCACGAGCAGGGGCACGACAGCGACCGCTCGGTCACCCTCGGCCTGCAGCGATCCGGCCGGATCATCACCTCGGCGGCGGCCCTCGTCGTCATCGTCGTCGCGGGGTTCGCCGCCGGCCAGCTCCTCGTCATCAAGGAGATGGGCGTCGCCCTCCTCCTCGCCGTCCTCATCGACGCCTCGCTCGTGCGGATGCTGCTCGTCCCGGCGACAATGTCGGTGCTCGGCAACGCCAACTGGTGGGCGCCCGGTCCGCTGCGCCGCCTCCACGAGCGATGGGGGATCACCGAATGAGCGAGGTCCGCGAGGTCGCCACCGTGGCCGCGTTGCGCGCGGCCGGGGGTGGCCACCCGGTGCTGCGCTGGGACGTCGGACGCTCGATGGTGGCCCCGGCGTATGCCGTCGGCGATCCCGGTGAGGGTGCGGTCGCCTGGCTGCGACGCGGGCAGAGCGGCCGGGTCGGCGCCGCCTTCCTCGGCCCGACCGACGCCATCGCGGCCCTCCTCGACGACCCGCAGGTGCGTGCCTGGCTCGACGATCTCGGCTCGCTCCGGGTCAGCGTCCCCGTCGAGGCATCGGCCGCGCTCGGGCGGCGGCTGCGCGTGCACTCCCCCAGCACGTGGGAGTGGATGTGGACCCGGGCGGCCACGGCGCCGCAGTCCGGCGAGGAGCTGCTCGTCCGGGTCGGGCCGGAGCACCGGGGCGAGCTCGTGGCATTCCTCGAGGTCCACAACCCGGGGACGTTCGGTCGGCCGTTCGCCCGGCCGGCGCAGCTGTGGACCGGGATCCGCGATGCCTCGGGGGCTCTCGTCGCGGTCGGCTGCAGCGAACCCAACACCGCCGGCATCCCGCATCTCGCGGGCATCACGACGGCGGCGGAGCACCGCGGCCGGGGGCTCGGCACGGCGGTCTCCGCCTGGCTGACCCGGGAGGCACTCGGCCGGGCGGGGGTGTGCACCCTCGGGATGTATGCGTCGAACGCGACGGCCCGCCGGGTCTACCGGCGGCTCGGCTACCTCACCGCGGTGACCTGGCGCACCTTCCTCCTCGGCGACCCCGACCTCGACCCCGGCCAGGGACCCCGCCCCGACGCCACCGGCTGACCCCCGCCCCCGGCCGCCCCGAAGAGCGACCCGCCGCTCGCGACGCTCAGTCGTCGAGGCCGCGGGCGGCGAGCGCCTCACCGGTCCGCTCGGCGTGCCGGATCGTGCGCACGACGACGGGGGTGAGCAGTGCGCGGGCGCTGCGACCGAGACCCCGGGCCTTCCGGGCGTCGAGGGCCTCGCCGAACGCGTGCTGGATGACCGGCAGCGCGCGGACGGCGAGCGAGAACGTCAGCCCCACCCGCTCGGGATCGACGCCGAGCGGCCGGGCCGGCCGCAGCCCCGCCACGACGGCATCGAGCAGGGCCGTCGTCGAGGTGCTCGCCGTGACGAGCCCGGCCGCCAGCACGGCGACAACGAGCGTGCCGACGACGAGCACCATGGTCTGCCACCCGGCGGTCCACCACTGGAACGCGACGAGTACGAGGACGAACCAGCGCAGCGGACGGACCACCGCCCACACGCGGCGCGGGCCCAGGCCCGCCACGGCATATCCGCCGAGCACGACGACGACGCCACCGAGCAGGACCCACGGCGACCGGAGGATGACGAGCACGCTGGTGAGGACGACGAGCCCCACCAGCTTGCCGCCGGCCGGCAGGCGGTGAACGGGGCTCACGATTCCCCGCCGTGCGCCGGCTGCCCGTCCATCAGCCGCTCGTAGAAGCGCACCGTCTCCGCGGGAGCACCATCGGCCACGATGCGGCCCTCGTCGATGACGAGCACCCGTTCCCAGCCGCGGACGAGGTCGAGATCGTGGGAGACGAGGACGACCCGCTGCGGGAGGGCGTCGAGCAGGTCGGCGACCCGACGGGTATGCCGCCGGTCGAGCAGCGTCGTCGGCTCGTCGCAGACGAGGACGGCCGGCTCGAGGACGAGGACGGAGGCGAGAGCCAGGGCCTGCTTCTGGCCGCTGGAGAGCAGGTGGGCCGGGTGGTCGGCGTGGTCGGCGAGACCGTGCGCGGCGAGGGCGGCGGCCACCCGACGCTCGACCTCGTCGCGGCCCAGGCCCCTGCCGCGCAGCGAGAACTCGACGTCCTCGCGGACCGTGGGCATGACGATCTGGGCGTCCGGGTCGGAGAAGACGAAGCCCACCGCCCGCCGCACCGCGCCGCCGTCGCGTCGCGTGTCGAGCCCGTCGACGCCGACCCGGCCCTCGGTGGGCAGGACGAGGCCGTTGAGCAACCGGGCGAAGGTCGACTTTCCCGAGCCGTTGGCTCCGATGACGGCCACCCGGGGCTCGTCCAGGTCGACGGTGACGTCGCGCAGGACGACGCGCTCGCCGTAGCGGTGGGTGACCCCCTGGACCCGGATCACCGGTGGTCAGGAGGCGGCGGCGACGCGCTGGCGTTGACGCTGCTCGCCGACGCCGGTGACGTCGGGGATGGCCCGGTGGACGGCGGCGGCGACGACGGTGGCGATGACGACCTTCGCGAGGTCTCCCGGCAGGTAGATGTAGCTGCCGGTGATCGCCGCCGTGAGCGACAGGCCGGCGACCTTGGCGAGGACGGGGATGCCCACGGCATACACGGCGAGGATGCCGCCGACGACGTTGGCGAGGGCACCCCACCAGGTGGGGTAGGACGGCAGCCGTCGCTCGACGAGCCAGCCGATGACCGCCGCACCGAGGACGAAGCCATAGAGGTAGCCCGACGTCGGACCGACGAACGACCCGAGCCCGCCCTGGCCGCCGGCGAAGACGGGCAGCCCCACCGCGCCCATCGCGAGGTAGAGCAGGACCGCCAGGGCGGCGCGCTTCCAGCCGAGGATCGACCCGGAGAGCATGACCCCGAGGGTCTGCAGGGTGATCGGCGCGGGGAACCCGCCGACCGGGATGGCACCGGGGATCGCCAGCGCGGCGATGAGGGCGGCGAACGAGGCGATGAGCGCCAGGTCGCGGGCGGCGAAGGACCGGCGGGAGGAGGGCGTGGTGGTCATGCGGCGTCCTCGGGTGCGGGGTGCTGGCGTGGTGCGTCGACGTCGGTGACCCTACCTCCTACCGGCGGGTCACCGAGCCGACCGCCCAGCCGCGTCGGCGGCAGGCCGTCAGGCGGTGGCGTCGGGACCACCGGGCTGCTCAGGGGTGGCGTCGACGCCGGCCTCCCTGCGTTGCTCCGGCGTGATCGGCGCCGGGGCGTCGGTGAGCGGGTCGTAGCCGCCGCCGGACTTGGGGAAGGCGATGACGTCGCGGATGCTGTCGAAGCCGCCGAGCAGCATGACGACGCGGTCCCAGCCGAAGGCGATGCCCCCGTGCGGCGGCGCGCCGAACTGGAAGGCGTCGAGGAGGAAGCCGAACTTCTCCTGGGCCTGCTCCGGCGTCAGCCCCATGACGGCGAACACCCGCTCCTGGACGTCGCGGCGGTGGATACGGATCGACCCGCCGCCGATCTCGTTGCCGTTGCACACCATGTCGTAGGCGTAGGCGAGCGCCTCGCCGGGCCGCTCGTCGAAGGTGTCGAGGAACTCCGGCTTGGGCGAGGTGAACGCGTGGTGCACCGCGGTCCAGGCCCCGGCGCCGACGGCGACCTCGCCGGCGGCGACCGCCTCGTCGGCCGGCTCGAACAGGGGCGCGTCGACGACCCAGAGGAAGGACCACGCGTCCTCGTCGATGAGACCGGTGCGACGGCCGATCTCGAGGCGGGCCGCGCCGAGGAGGCTGCGGCTCGGCTTGGCGGCTCCGGCGGCGAAGAAGACGCAGTCGCCGGGTGCGGCGCCGACGTGGGCGGACAGGCCCGCGAGCTCGGCCTCGGAGAGGTTCTTGGCAACGGGTCCGCCGAGGGTTCCGTCCTCGTGGACCAGGACGTAGGCGAGCCCGCGCGCTCCGCGCTGCTTGGCCCAGTCCTGCCAGGCGTCGAGCTGCTTGCGCGGTTGGCTCGCGCCGCCGGGCATGACGATGGCGCCGACGTAGTCGGCCTGGAAGACCCGGAACGGGGTCTCGGCGAAGAACTGCGTGCAGTCGACCAGCTCGAGCCCGAAGCGCAGATCCGGCTTGTCCGAGCCGTAGCGGGACATCGCCTCGGCATACGTCATCCGCGGGAAGGGCGCGTCGAGCTCGACCCCGATGAGCCGCCAGATCTCGGCGACGACCTCCTCGCCCACCTCGATGACGTCGTCTTCCTCGACGAAGCTCATCTCGATGTCGAGCTGGGTGAACTCCGGCTGCCGGTCGGCCCGGAAGTCCTCGTCGCGGTAGCACCGCGCGATCTGGTAGTAGCGCTCCATCCCGGCGACCATGAGCAGCTGCTTGAACAGCTGGGGGCTCTGCGGGAGGGCGTACCAGCTGCCCGGGGCGAGACGCGCCGGCACGAGGAAGTCGCGCGCCCCCTCGGGCGTGGACCGGGTCAGCGTCGGCGTCTCGATCTCGACGAAGTCGCGCGCCCCGAGGACGCGGCGCGCGGCGGCGTTGACCTGCGAGCGGAGCCGGATCGCGTGGCCCGAGGACTGCGGCCCGGGGCGGCGCAGGTCGAGGTAGCGGTGCTTGAGCCGGGCCTCCTCGCCGACGGTGACGCGCTCGTCGATCTGGAACGGCAGCGGCGCGCTCGGGTTGAGCACCTCGAGGGAGGTCGCGACGACCTCGACCTCGCCGGTCGGCAGGTCGGCGTTGGCGTTGCCCTCGGGCCGGCGGCGCACCTCGCCGACGACCTTGACGACGAACTCGTTGCGCAGGTCGTGGGCGCCGCCCTCGGCCAGCACCTCGTCGCGGGCGACGACCTGGACGACGCCGGAGGCGTCCCGCAGGTCGATGAAGGCCACCCCGCCGTGGTCGCGCCGCTTGGCCACCCAGCCGGTGAGGGTGACGCTATGGGCGGTGTGCTCGGCACGCAGGGTGCCGGCCTCATGGGTGCGAAGCACGGGTGATCGATCCTTTGCGACGGTGCGGGGGTCAGCATCGGCCAGTGCCGGGTGCTCGGCCCGCCAGGGCGTCGGACGCCGCCGGGCCGGCACCATCCTACGGACCCGGTGACGCGGCATACGACCTCATCACGGCCCCGGCCCGACGTAGGCTGCCCGGATGGCCCGCCGCAGCCGCCGCGCCCGCGTCTCGGACATCCACGAGGCGGCCGCCGCGATGCCGCACGTCACCCGGGACGACGGGAGCCGGGGGAAGGCGGTGTATGCCGTGGGGGGGCGGACCTTCGTCTTCTTCCGCACCCCCCGGCCCGACGCAGTCGACCCCGACACCGGTGAGCGGTACGACGACGTCGTCGTGTTCTGGGTCGGCTCACCGGAGGACAAGCTCGCCCTCGTCCAGGCCGAGGACGGGCCCTTCTTCACGACGCCGCACTTCGACGGGCATCCCTCGGTGCTGCTGCGGACCTCCCGGATCGGCGAGCTGAGCCGCGATGAGGTCACCGAGCTGGTCCAGGACGCCTGGCTGGCCCGGGCGTCGGCCACCCGTCGGCGCCGCTGGCTGGCCGAGCACGGTCTGCCGGATGACTAGTCCGCCGACACGCGTTGATATCGGTTGAGCCAACCGTGGCGCGTCTCCCAGCCACAGGTGGCATGGTGGTGCTCCCGTCGGCCGAGTGGGAAGCAGGGGTGGCATGGGGCGCGAGCTGACGAGACGCGAGATTCTGGTGGCGGCGCCGGTCGTCGCCACCGTCGCGGCATGCACGGCGACCGGGCAGGATCCGCCTCCCGTCGCCACGTCCACACCCTCGACGAGCCCGACGCCGAGTGCGACCGGGGCTGCGGCCGAGTACCGCACCCAGCGCCGTTTCGGCGGGGTCCACCTGCTGCCGGCGAAGGACGGCCCCGCGAGCCGGGCGATCAGCGCGGCCCTCTTCGACGAGGCCTCCGTGGCCGTCGTCGCCGCCGACGCCGAGAAGGCGACCCTCGGACCCGCCGAGGAGGTCGCGACCGCGCTCGGCGTTCCCCTCCTCGTCGGCACCGACGCCCTCGCCGCCGAGCTCGACCGGCTCCGCACCCGGGTCGTGCTCACCTATCCCCCCGAAGCCGACGTCGCCGCGGGCGACCGCGACGTCGTGCCCGGCCCCGCGTCCGCCGCCGGCCTCGCCGATCTCGGTATGCCGGTGCCGCTCCCCTCCGTGGGTGGGACCCAGCCGGCGGCCTGGATGATGTGGCGCCGCACGGTCCCGCCGAGCGCCGCCGTCTCCGCCGCGCTGGGCGCTGCGGGCGCAACGTCGCTGCGGGTGAACAGCCCCGATCCCCGACAGAACCTCGTCGCCGCCACGAGCCTCGTCAAGGACGCCGACGTCCCCGTCGTCGCGGTCGGGACGGCGTTCGGCCCGCAGACCCGGCTGGCGGACCGGGTCGCCGTCGTGCGCTCGGCCCCCCAGATCCCGGGCGGCGGCTGGGTGCCCTTCCCGGGGCGGCGCCTCGTGGCGCTCTATGGCCACCCGGGCACCCCGTCGCTCGGGATGCTCGGCGAGCAGGGCGTCGCCGCGTCGATCCGCCGGGTCCGCTCCCTCGCCGCGGCCCACGCGCGGTACACGACCACCCCCGTCGTCCCGGCCTTCGAGATCATCGCCACGGTGGCGTCCGGCTACCACGGCGCGGACCACAACTTCTCCAACGAGTCCTCGGTGGCGTCACTGCGTCCCTGGGTCGACGCGGCCCGGAAGGCCGGCGTCTACGTCGTCCTCGACCTGCAGCCCGGACGCAGCGAGTTCCTCAAGCAGGCAAAGCTGTACCTCGCGCTCCTGCTCGAGCCGCACGTCGGTCTGGCCCTCGACCCGGAGTGGCGCCTCGCGAAGAAGCAGCGACCGCTCAAGCAGCTCGGCTCGGTCGACGTCGCCGAGATCAACGAGGTCATCCGGTGGCTCGCTGCCCTGGTCCAGGTCAACAACCTGCCGCCGAAGGTGCTCACCCTCCACCAGTTCTCGACGAGCATGATCCGCCGCCGCCAGCTCCTCGACACGAGCCACGACGAGGTCCAGGTCGTCATCCACGCCGACGGCCAGGGGTCGAGGGCGGCGAAGTGGGCGACGTGGCGCACGCTGCAGAAGGGTCTGCCGTCGGGCGCCTGGATGGGCTGGAAGAACTTCCACGACGAGGACTACGCGCCGCTGAGCCCGAAGGAGACGATGACGAGCGTCCATCCGACGCCGTGGTTCGTGTCCTACCAGTAGGCCCGACGTGGGCCGCCGTCAGAACAGCCGGGGGACGAAGGTCTGCTCGTGCATGGGCGGGCGGACATAGGGGATCTGCCTCATGTCGGGCAGCTCGACGACGTCGGGCGCCACGTCCTCGTAGTCGAACTGGCTGAGCAGGTGGGTGATGCAGTTGAGCCGCGCCGCCCGCTTGTCGTCCGAAGGCACGACGTACCAGGGTGCCTGTTTGATGTCGGTGTACTGGAAGGTCGTGTCCTTCGCCATGGAGTACCGGACATAGAGCTCGTGCTCGGCGAGGTCCATGTCCGAGAGCTTCCATCGCTTGAGCGGCTCGGCGTTGCGGGCCTCGAACCGGCGCCGCTGCTCCTCGAACGACACCGAGAACCAGTACTTGAGGACGACGATGCCGGACCGCACGAGCATCCGCTCGAACTCGGGACAGGAGCGCAGGAACTCCTGGTGCTCCTGCTCGGAGCAGTAGCCCATGACCCACTCGACGTTGCTGCGGTTGTACCAGCTGCGGTCGAAGAGCACCATCTCGCCGGCGGCGGGAAGGTGCTCGGCGTACCGCTGGAAGTACCACTGGGTGTGCTCGCGCTCGGTCGGCTTCGGCAGGGCGACGACGCGCACGGTCCGCGGGCTCGTCCGCTCCGTGATCCGCTTGATGACCCCGCCCTTGCCGGCCGAGCCCCGTCCTTCGAAGATGACGAGCACCTTCAGGCCCTGGGTCTGGATCCAGTACTGGAGAAGGACGAGCTGGGTCTGCAGGCGCTCCATCTCCGCCTCGTAGACCCGGGACCTGAGCCGACCGTGCTTGGTGTAGTCGTCGGCATGACCGGTCGCCCCGACGAAGCCGACGTCGTTGGCGCCCTCGGGAAGTGCGGTGTGGTCCATCGGTCCGTCCTTCGGAAGTCCTGCCTGGCATCCTCGCGCTCCGCTCCGGCTCCGGCAAGGTGCAACGCGGTCGGGGGCTCCGGTCGCAGCCAGGCCTTCCCCCGTTGCAGGGGTCTTGCCTGGGCGGTCAGCCGCGCCGACGGGGATTGCTCGGCCAGGGGGCGTCCGCCGGGCGCAGGGTCCGCCACCGGTCCTCCCGGGCCGCCAGGGCGGCCAGGACGCCCAGGGCCAGCGTCGGGTTGTGCACCCGGTGCTGCAGCACCGCATCGCGGGCCTCCTCGAGCGAGACCCAGCGGGACGGCATTCCACGCTCCTCCCCCGTCCGCTCGTGCCGCTCTGCCTCGGGGACGACCGCGAGGTCCCGGGCGAGGAAGATGCGCAGCGCCTCGGTCGAACCACCGGGGGACGAGACGTAGTCGAGCAGGGTGTGCCAGGTCCGGGCCGTGTGGTCGACCTCCTCGGCAAGCTCGCGTGCCGCGGTGACGTGCGGCGGCTCCCCCGGCACGTCGAGGAGGCCGGCCGGCAGCTCCCACTCGAAGGCGCCGACCGGGTGTCGGTACTGCCGGATGAGCAGCACGTTGTCGTCGTCGTCGAGGGCGAGCACGGCGACGGCACCCGGGTGGTCCACGATCTCGCGGGTGAGCTCACCCGCGTCGCCGAGTTCGAAGGTCTCCTCGGTGACGTCCCACACCCGTCCGGAGAACAGGGTCCGCGCCGAGCGCGCCGGGCGCGGTGCCACCTCGTCGGCGATCGGCCGCGGGCCGGGCCGTCCGCTCGCGTCGGCGTCCGTCACGCCGAGGTCGCGACCGCGCTGGACTGCGCGGCCCCGTCGCTCGGTGCCGGGTCGTCGCTCGGATGCCGGGGGCGCTCGACCTCGACGAGCCGGGAGGCGCGCTGGGCGGCAATCGCCGCGCCGACCAGCCCGGCGAAGAGGGGGTGCGCACGGGTCGGGCGCGACAGGAACTCCGGGTGGGCCTGGGTCGAGACATAGTAGGGGTGGACGTCGCGGGGAAGCTCGACGAACTCCACGAGCGAGCCGTCCGGCGAGGTCCCGCTGAAGACGAGCCCGGCCGCGGCCAACTGGTCGCGGTAGCCGTTGTTGACCTCGTACCGGTGCCGATGGCGCTCGGAGACGTCGGTGGCGGCATACGCCTCCTGGACGATCGAGCCCTCGACGAGCCGCGCCGGGTAGGCGCCCAGCCGCATCGTGCCGCCCAGGTCGCCCGCGCCCTCGACGTAGGCCTTCTGCTCCTCCATCGTCGCGATCACCGGAGCGGGTGTCTGCGGGTCGAACTCGGTGGAGCTGGCGCCCTCGATGCCCGCGACGTTGCGGGCGAACTCGATGACCATGCACTGCAGCCCGAGGCACAGGCCGAGGGTGGGCACCTTGCGGTCGCGCGCCCAGCGCAGGGCACCCACCTTGCCCTCGATGCCGCGGACCCCGAACCCTCCGGGCACGACGATCGCGTCGACACCGCCGAGGGCCCTGCTCGCCCCCGCATCGCTCACACAGTCGTCCGAGACGACCCAGCGGATCCGGACCTTCGCGTCGTGGTGGAAGCCGCCCGCGCGCAGCGCCTCGGTCACCGAGAGGTAGGCGTCCGGGAGGTCGATGTACTTGCCGACGAGGGCGACCTCGACCTCCTCGGCGGGCTGGTGGACCCGGTCGAGCAGCCGGTCCCACGAGGTCCAGTCGACGTCCCTGAAGCCCAGGCCGAGCCGGCGGATGACGTAGGCGTCAAGGCCCTCCCGGTGCAGCACCTTGGGAATGTCGTAGATGCTCGGCGCGTCGACCGCGGCGGTGACCGCCTCGACGTCGACGTCGCACATGAGCGAGATCTTGCGCTTGATCGGCTCGGGGATCTCGCGGTCGGCACGCAGGACGAGGCCGTCCGGCTGGAGCCCCAGCTGGCGCATCGCGGCGACGGAGTGCTGGGTCGGCTTCGTCTTCAGCTCGCCGCTCGGCGCGAGGTAGGGCACGAGCGAGACGTGGAGGAAGAATACGCTGTCCCGGCCGAGGTCGTGGCGGACCTGGCGGGCCGCCTCGAGGAAGGGCAGGGACTCGATGTCGCCGACGGTGCCACCGATCTCGGTGATGATGATGTCGGGGGGGTCCGCGTCGGAGACGCCCGGTGAGCCGGCCGCCTCGGCCCGCATCCGCTCCTTGAGCTCGTTCGTGATGTGCGGGATGACCTGGACCGTGTCGCCGAGGTACTCGCCGCGCCGCTCCTTGGCGATGACCCGGCTGTAGACCTGCCCGGTCGTGACGTTGGCGTTGCCGTGCAGGTTGACGTCGAGGAATCGCTCGTAGTGGCCGATGTCCAGGTCGGTCTCGGCCCCGTCGTCGGTGACGAACACCTCGCCGTGCTGGAACGGGTTCATCGTCCCGGGGTCGACGTTGAGGTAGGGGTCGAGCTTCTGCATCGTCACTCGGAGCCCGCGCGCGCGAAGCAGGTGTCCGAGGCTGGAGGCGGTCAGGCCCTTGCCGAGCGATGAGGCGACGCCCCCGGTCACGAAGATCTGTTTCGTCTGCACCACGGGCTTCAACTCTACGTCATCACGGTCGACTCGCCGTACCAACCCCGCCACCGACGCGCCGACTGAGCGCCGTTCTCCCAGGTCGCCGCCCGCGACCGTCCGGCCAGTGAGACGCGCTGCCGTTCGGCCGGGTCCGCGAGCAGCCCACGGACCGCATCGGCCAGCGCCGCGGCATCCCCCGCGGGCACGAGGCGGCCAACGCCCTCGACGAGGTCGACGAGGCCGCCCACCGCCGGGCAGACGACCGGGGCGCCGGCCGCCATCGCCTCCTGGACGACGAGCGCCCGCGCCTCCCAGCGGCTCGTGAGCACAAACACCTCCGCCGCGCGCACCCACTCCGCCGGTGTCGCCACCTGACCGACGAGGTGCACCGGCGCGCCGATCCGCGCCGCATGGTCGGCGAGCTGGTCGCGAAGCCGGGCGACGCCGCCGCCGACGACCACCCACGTCGCCTCGGGCATCGCCGCGGCGGCCTCGACGAGGGTGGCGAGGTCCTTCTGTGGGGCGATCCGCGAGATGGTGAGCACCAGCGGCCCGGAGGCCGCGAGGTCGTGCTCGGCCAGCAACCGGGCCGTCAGGGCAGCTCGTCCGTCCGCGTCGAGCGGCTCCTCGCCGAGGAGGCCGGGCACGAACGGCGAGCCGACCGGCGCGAGCTCGGCCCGTCGGGCCCCGTGGATGCGGGCAAGGTCGACGAGGTCGTTGCTGGCGCCGGAGACGAGCGTGGAGCGGCTCGCGACCCGGCGCAGCATCCGCTCCAGCACGGCCCCGCGCGGCCCACCGGTCCAGGCCAGGTCGTTGTGCAGGCTCGTGAGCAGCGGGACTCGCCGGGGGGCGAGCAGCGCACCGACGAGGCCCGCCTGGAGGCCGTGGGCGTGGACGACGTCCGCCCCGGCGATGAGGGAACGCAGCCGGCGCAGCCGCCCGGGTGTCCCGCGGTCACGGCCCGGCCACAGCGGCGCGGCGTCGACCAGGCCGAAGCGCTCGGCCGTCACCGGGGCGGTGGCGACCACGACCTCGTCCCCGAGTGCCCGCAGCGCGCCGGCCAGCTCGACGACGTGGGTCCCGATGCCGCCGGTGCTCGGCCCGACGAGGAGCACGACCCTCATCCGGACCCCCTGCGTCGGCGAGCCGCGATGAGGTCCCGGGCCTGCTGGGCGACGTCGTTGTCGACGACGACGAGCGCGGCGCCGTACGCCAGCGCCGACACGACGGCCGCGACGAGCCCGGTGACGAGGGACCCGACGAGCGTGGAGCCCGGGGACGGCGCGAGCCGCTCGGCGGCCCCCCAGCCGACGAGGACGGCGAGCGCCATCGACCCGGTCGTGCGCGCCGCGCCGGAGAGGGCGTCGCTCCCCCAGGCCCGGTGGACCAGGACGGCCAGCGCGCAAGCCGCCACGGTCATTCCCACCGACGAGGCGATGCCGAGGGTGACGAGCGTGCGCTGGGCTCCGGCGTCGGGGCGGAGGAGGATGAGCGGGATGACGGCGGCAAGGACCCAACCCGATGCCATGGCGAGGCCGGCCACCCGCGGTCGGCCCCGCACATAGATGGCCCGGGTGAGCAGGGCCGCGACCCCGAAGCCGAGGACCCCGGGAGCGTAGGCCGCGAGCGCGTTGCCCAGCGCCCCGAGGGCCGCGGCGCTCGTCGCGCCGCCGCCGCGGCGGGCATCGAGGCCGGCGAAGAAGGACTCGACCGATCCGGCCGCCGAGACGAGGACGACGACGCCGAGGCCGCCGAGCACGAGGACCGCCCGCAGCGACCGGCCCAGGGTCGCCGTGCTCGTCGCGTCGCCGGACCGGGCGAGCGACGGGAAGGCGGCCGTGGCGACGGGAACCGCGAGCACGGCAAACGGGAGGAGGTAGACCGACTGGACGTACTGGTAGATCGTTGCGGCGCCGTCGCCACCGTCGTGGTTGGCCACGTAGAACGTCACGACGACGGCGAGCTGCTGGGCGAACAGCGCGATGAGGCCGGCGACGGCGAGCGAGGCGGAGCGGCGTGCATCGCCCTCGGTGAACCGGAAGGTCGGGGTCCAGCGCCAGCCGGCCCGCCACGCGGGCACGAGGAGCGGCAGGCTGAGCGCCGCGACGCCGGCCGTCGTTCCCCACGCGAGGAGCTGGAGGGCCGAGCGGTCGACGGACGTCGGGTCGGTCGCCCCGTCGACGAGAGCGCCGTAGGTGAGATACGTCGTGATGACGACGATGCTCGACAGCAGCGGCGCCACGGCCGGAGCGAAGAACCGCTTGTGGGCCTGGAGCAGCCCGGTGAGGACGACGCCGACGCCGTAGAGCGGCACCTGCACGGCGAACACGCGGAGCATGAGCGTGCCGGCGTCGGCGCCACCGGGGATCGTGGGGTTGATGATCCAGCCCGCGAGCACGGGGGCGGCGAGCAGGAGGAGGAGCGAGAGGGGGACGAGGATCGCCAGACACCAGGTGAACAGGGCCGAGGCGCTGCGGTGCGCCCGGCCGATGTCACCCGTCCCGAGGTGCCCCGCGATGACCGGCACCGCAACGGCGGCGAGGATCCCCCCGGCGGCGATCTCGTACAGCACGTTGGGCAGCGCGTTGACGCTCGTGTAGACCGCGCCGACCCCGCCGGTGCGGACCGAGTCGGCGAAGACGAGGGTGCGCAGGAAGCCGGCCGCCCGGGCAAGCAGGGTCGTCGCGGCGATGAGCCCAGCCGCACCCGCGATGCCGCGGGCGGCCCGGCCCGTCGGACTCACCGCGGCCGCCGGCCCAGCGCGTCGAGCTCGCGCAAGCCCGGGGTGGCCTCGATGACCCCGGTGAAGCTGACCCGCTCGCTCGCGAGGGTGAGGGCGGTCAGGACCGCAAGCGCGATGAGGCGGCCCCGGGTGCCGGTGCGCTCGACGAGGGCCGACCCGAGCAGGGCCCCCGCGGCGTTGGCGCCGGTGTCGCCGAGCATCGCCTCCTCGCGCAGGTCGGGGCCGAGCAGCGCGGCCGCCGAGCCGAGCGCGGCGGCTGCGCCGGTGGCTCCGGGCCGGCCGGGGTGGGCCAGCAACGCGAGGGCGGCGAGCTGGGTGGCCTTGAGGGCGCGTCCGGGCCGCAGGTCGAGCAGGTTGACGAGGTTGGCGCTGCCGGCCACGACGGCGCCGCCGACGAGCGTGCCGAGGGCGCCGGGATCCGGCTCGCCGCCGCCCCGGGCACGGCGGTCGACGAGGGCGGCGGCACCGAGGCCGCCGAGGGCGAGGCCGAGGATCTTCGCCGACCCGGTCGTCGGTCGGCCCTGGGCCAACGCGCCGAGGTGCCCGCGCAGCCCCTTGCTCGAGGAGTCGCCGGCGAGGTCGTCGACCCCGCCGAGGACGCCCGCGGAGAGGGCGGCCAGCGCCGGACCGGGTCCGGCCAGGACGGCGCCGGTGGTGGCGCCGGCGACGTAGGCCGGCCCCTCGAGGAGGGTCACCTCCTCGCCCGCGTGGTTCGTCCGGACGAACCGCGCCTGCCAGCGGTCCGGGAGGGAGCTGCGCAGCGCATATGCCGCGCCGGCGCCCGTCGCCGCCAGCCCGGCGGCGACGAGGGGACGCAGCCGGCTCACGACGCCGAGGGCAACGGCGGGAAGGCGGCCGTCACCCCGCTCTCGAGGCCGTACTGCCCGGCCTGTCCGTCGAGCTGCTGCGCGAGGGCGAAGACGACGCTCGCCCGCCCCATCGGCAGGCCGGCGTCGTCGACGGTCGAGACCGCCTTGACGGCATCGGAGTCCTGGCGGACGGCCGTCACGACGGAGACCGCGTCGGTCGGTGCGCTCACACCAGCGTTGGAGGCGACGACGGTGCCGGCAGCGGCGGCGTCGAGGCCCTTGACGAGGGTGAGGTAGCCCTCGACCGCCGCCTTGTCGGCGTCGGAGGACCCCTTCTGGGCGTCCGGCGCGATGACGACCCCGAGCTCGGCCCGCTCCGGCGTCGCGGTGTCGACCTCGAGCAGGCCCGCCTTGGTCAGCTCGGAGACCGCCTTCGTCACGACGGCGGGGTCGGGACCGGACTGGAGGCCACCGGGCGCGCTCGCCCGCGGACGGAGGAGCAGCTGGGCGAGGACGGCGTCGAGCATGGACCCACCCGCCGTCGCGGCGTCGGTCCCCAGCGTCGTGGCCACCTGGTCGGCCACCTGCTGGCGGGCGTCGGCGGTGTCGCTGTCGGCGGAGACCCACGTGTCGTGGATCGTCGTCGTCGAGGTGACGTCGGCGCCGGCCGTCTCGAGGATGGTGGCCGTCGCCTTCGCGACGGCCGAGTCGGCGCCGGGCAGGACGACGAGGCTGACGCTCCGGCCGACGAGCTGGTCGGCGACGAGGGTGGGGTTGGCGGCGGCGACGAACGCATCGCGGCTCTCCGCGGCCTTGGTCTCGGCGTCGAGCTGGGCCCGCAGGTCGCTCTTGTCCTGGCGCACCTGCTCCAGCTCCTGGGACACCGTCGAGCTGATCCCCTGCTGCAACGGCCCGGCACCGAGGACGATGCCGACGGCCAGGGCGAGGAAGATCGAGACGATGGAGACGAGGTGGTAGCGGAAGTCGATCACGTGAAGACCCCTTGGATGGCCGACCACAGGTCGTCCAGTTGCGCGCCGATGACTTGGTGGAAGGCGGGCGTGGCCCACAGGGCGGTCACGAGCGCGAGCGCGCCGACCGCCATGACGAACAGGAGCCACCAGCCGGAGATCCGAGAGCGGTAGAGCCGGCTGACGCCCTTGGCATCGACGAGCTTCCCGCCGACCCGCAGCCGGGTGAGGAAGGTGCTGGCCATGCCCGCGCGGCCCTTGTCGAGGAACTCGACCAGGGTGGCGTGGGTGCCGACGGCGACGATGAGGGTCGCGCCCTTGTCATCCGCGAGCAGCATCGCGACGTCCTCACTCGTGCCCGTCGCGGGGAAGACGACCGGCTCGATGCCGAGGTCCTCGACCCGCTGCCGTCCGGGAGCCCTTCCGTCGCGGTAGGCGTGCACGACGATCTCGGCGCCGCACTGGAGGGTCGCGTCGGAGACCGAGTCCATGTCGCCGACGACGAGATCAGGAGTCAGGCCTGCCTCGATGAGGGCGTCGGCGCCGCCGTCCACCCCGATGAGGACCGGGTGGTACTCACGGATGTAGGACCGCAGGGTCTGCAGGTCCTCCTTGTAGTGATAGCCCCGGACGACGATGAGGACGTGCCGGCCGTCGATGCTGGTGCGGATGTCGGGGACGCCGACGCCGTCCAGGAGGAGCTCGCGCTCCTTCTTGAGGTACTCCATCGTGTTGGCGGCGAACGCCTCGAGCTGGTCGGACAGTCCGGCCCGGGCCTCGGTCATCGCCTGCTCGACGCCGGTGGCGTCGAGCAGCGTGCCGCTTGCGACCGGCTCGCCGTCGAAGCGGACCTCGTCGCCGACGACGCTGAGCGCCATGCCGTCCTTCAGGGCCGCCATGACGGGGGTGCCGACGTTGTCGAGGAGGAGGATGCCGGCGTCGACGAGGATCTCCGGGCCGAGGTTGGGGTAGCGCCCGGAGATCGACGGCGAGGCGTTGACGACGGCCACCGGGCGGCACGCGACGAGCGCCTCCGCGCTGACCTTGTCGATGTCCTGGTGGTCGATGACGGCGATGTCACCGGGCTGGAGCCGCTTGGTGAGGTTCTTCGTCCGCCTGTCGACGCGAGCAGGACCGCTCACCCCGATCTCGGGGGAGCGTGGCCGGGGGTTCGGGACACGCATCGCCATGACTGCTCCATCGTGCCATGAACTCGCGTCAACGCTGCGGTGACGCCCGCCGGGACGCGAGGTCGATGGGCCCCGCGCTCAGGCGCCCCGACGCACCCGGCCGAGCAGCTCCCGGGCGTTCTCGAGGGCCGCCTCGGTGCCGGCCCCGGCCATCATCCGGGCCAGCTCGGCGACCCGGTCCTCGCCCTCGACGGCGAGGACACCGCTCGTCGTGATGTGGCCGTCCTCGGACTTGGTGACGACGAGGTGCCGGTCGGCGTATGCCGCGACCTGGGCCAGGTGGGTGACGACGACGACCTGCGCGTGCCGGGCGAGCTCGGCGAGCCGGGCTCCGACGTCGAGCGCGGCGCGGCCGCCGACGCCCGCGTCGACCTCGTCGAAGACGAACGTCGGCACGTCGGACACCTCGGCGGCGGTCGCCACCTCGATGGCGAGCATGACGCGCGACAGCTCGCCGCCCGAGGCGGCCCTGGTGACCGGCCGGGGCGGGGTGCCCGGGTTGGCGGCCAGCCGGATCTCGACGTCGTCGGCGCCGTGCGGCCCGAGGCTCTCGGCGGCCGCGACAACGACGTCCACCTCGGCCTTCGCCATCCCGAGGGCGCCGAGCTCGGCCGAGATGCGTTCGGCGAGCGCCGCGGCCGCGCGGCGCCGCTCGACCGTCAGGGCCACGGCCGCCTCGCTTCGGCGCGCCGTCAGCGCGGCGAGGGCCGCCTCGAGGGCCTCGGCCCGGTCGTCGGCCCCGAGAAGCTCGACCAGCCGGGTCGCCGCTGTCGCGGACCAGGCGAGGACCTCGTCGGCGTCCGCGCCGTACTGGGAGGTCAGGCTCGCCAGGTCGGCCCGGCGCTGCTGCACCCAGGCGAGCCGGGCGGGGTCGAGCTCGACGCCGGCGGCATAGCGACCGAGGTCGGAGCCGAGGTCGGTGGTGAGGTAGAGGAGCTCGGCGAGCCGGCCGGCGAGGGCGGCGAGATCGGGGTCGTTGTCGGCGGCAGCGCCGAGTGCCGCCCGGGCCTGGCCGAGGGCGCCGACGACGCCGGTGGATCCGCCACCATCGGCCTCGTCGTCACCGGAGAGGATGAGCGACGCGCTCTCGGCGGCGAGGCGCAGCTCCTCGGCATGGGCCAGCCGCTCGTCCTCGACGCGCAGGGCGGTGTCCTCCCCCGGCTGCGGGTCGACCCGCTCGATCCGCTCGAGACCGAGCTGGAGCATGTCGGCCTCCTGGGCCCGCTCCCGGCCGAGCGAGCGGAGTCGGGTCAGCTCCTCGGTGGCGGACCGGTGCTCGGCATGGGCACTCTGGTAGGCGTCCCGCGCCGCGATCAGCGCCGGCCCGCCGAAGCGGTCGAGCAGCTCGCGATGCTGGTCGCCCTGGCGCAGCCGCCACTGGTCGGCCTGGCCGTGGACCGCGACGAGCCGCTCCCCCAGCTCGGCCAGCAGGCCGGCGGGGGCGGAGCGACCCCCGACGTGGGCCCGGGACCGGCCCTCGGACGAGACGGTGCGAACGAGGACGAGACCGTCGTCGACATCGGCCCCCGCCTCGGCCGCCCGGTCCAGGGCCGGGTGGCCGGCGGGCAGGTCGAGGACCCCCTCGACGACGGCCCGCGGCACACCGGTGCGGACGAGAGAGGGGTCGGCGCGGGCGCCGAGGAGGAGAAGCAGCGCGGTGACGACCATCGTCTTGCCGGCGCCCGTCTCGCCGGTGAGCACGGTCAGGCCCGGATGCAGCTCGAGCACGGCGTCGTCGATGACACCGAGGTCGCGGATCCGGATCTCCTGGAGCACGCGACAGCCTCTCAGCCGCCGGCGACGTCGCCGCGCCGAGCCCGCTCGAGGTCGGCACGGCCGCGCCAGCCCTCGATCGACAGGTCGAACTTGGCGACGAGTCGGTCGGTGAACGGAGAGGCGTCGAGGCGCGCCAGCCGGACCGGCTCGTCGGCCCGGGTGACCTGGACCCGCGCCCCCGGT
The DNA here is from genome assembly GCA_963728395.1 of uncultured Actinomycetota bacterium. Classification (GTDB taxonomy): domain Bacteria; phylum Actinomycetota; class Actinomycetes; order Actinomycetales; family Dermatophilaceae; genus CAVSJJ01. Next base: position 169,252 of record CAVSJJ010000003.1, on the reverse strand, counting down.
CGCAGCTCGGCGGTCCGACGCCCGTCGCAGGCGAGGGACCCGGATACCTCCGACCCGGCGAGGACCTCGATGGCAAGGCGGCTGCGTGGTCCGACCAGGACGGGCTTGGCGAAGAGGGCGTGGGCGCTGATCGGGACCATGAGCATCGCCTCGACGTCGGGCCAGACGACGGGCCCGCCCGCCGAGAAGGCGTAGGCCGTCGACCCGGTCGGGGTTGCGACGACGACGCCGTCACACCCCCACGTCGACAGCGGCCGGCCGTCGATCTCGACCGTCAGCTCGATCATCCGCTCCCGGGTGCCCTTCTCGACGGTCACCTCGTTCAGCGCCCAGCTGGAGAAGACCTCCCGCCCGTCCTCGAAGGCGGCCACCTCGAGCGTCATCCGCTCCTCGACGGAGTAGTCCCGGGCGACGATGCGGTCGACCGCCTCACCCAGGGTGTCGAGCTCGGCCTCGGCGAGGAACCCGACGTGGCCGAGGTTGACCCCGAGGAGGGGGACCCCGGTGCCGCGCGAGATCTCGGCCGCCCGGAGGATGGTGCCGTCCCCGCCGAGGACGCAGACCAGCTCGCAGCCACTGACCGGGTCGAGTGTCTCCGCGACGCGGACGCCACCGTCCAGCTCCCGCGCGAGGGCCCGGTCCGCGACGACCTCGACCCCGGCCCGCTCGAGGCGGGCGGCCACCCCGGCGGCGAGGGCGTGGGCCTCCGGCTTGTCGGGATGGGCGACGAGGAGGATGCGTCGCGTCGAGGAGCTCACGCGGGTCCTTTCGTCAGGGTCCGGGCCGCGGCCGCCACGGCGTCCTCCCCCATCTTCCCCGACGGCTCGGGCCGGAACCACACGAGGTACTCGACGTTGCCCTCCGCGCCGCGTACCGGACTGGCCATCACGGCATACGGGTGCAGCCCAGCCGCCCGGCCGGCGGCCGCCACGTCGACGATCGCCGCGCGCCGGGCGTCGGCATCCGTGACGACCCCGCCCTTGCCCAGCCGGGCGCGGCCCACCTCGAACTGCGGCTTGACGAGGGTGATGACGTCCCCGGCGGGGGCGACGAGGGCCGCGAGATCGGCGAGGACGAGGCGCAACGAGATGAAGGACAGGTCCGCGACGACGAGATCGGCCCGGCCACCGAGGTCTGCGGCGGTGAGACCGCGCACCGTCGTACCGCTGCGCTCCTCGACCCGCGGGTCGACCGCGAGGTCGGCGGCGAGCTGGCCGCGGCCGACGTCGACGGCGATCACCGTCGCCGCCCCCCGGGCGAGGAGGACCTGGGTGAAGCCGCCGGTGGAGGCGCCGACGTCGACGCATCGCCGGCCGGCGACGTCGAGACCGGCCGGAGCCCAGCGCTCGAGCGCCCCGAGCAGCTTCTCGGCGCCGCGACCCACCCAGGCCGGGCCGGGCCTGTCGAGCAGGATCTCGACGCCCGCCGACACCGGCTGCGCGGGCTTGGTCGCCGGCGCACCGGAAACCCGCACATGGCCGCCCACGACGAGCTCGCGCGCCTCGCCACGGGACCGGGCGAGGCGACGGCGCACCAGCTCGGCGTCGAGCCGAGTGGTGCGGACCGGCGCGGCGTCCGACGTCGGGCGCCGCGGGTCAGCTGCCGAGGTCACCGAGGCGGGCCTGAAGGGTGCGCTGGACATGTTCGCCGGCCTCGATCTGGGCGTCGAGGTCGTCGGCCGGGCTGGCGGCCAGGTCGCGGAGCGCCGCGTCGATGACGAGATCGCCGGTCTCCGGCGCCGGGTTCCGAGCCGCGCCGACGCGCGAGGTAGGGATGTCGTCAGCCACTCGTCCTCGTCCTGCCTGTCGCCTTCTTCGCCGGAGCCTTCTTCGCCGGAGCCTTCTTCGCCGGAGCCTTCTTCGCCGCCGACTTCTTCGCCGCCGACTTCTTCGCCGCCGACTTCTTCGCCGCCGACTTCTTCGCCGGAGCCTTCTTCGCCGGAGCCTTCTTCCCCGCCGCCGCCTTCTTCGCCGCCGCCTTCGTCACGGGGCGCCTGCGGGCCGGGGTGGGACGAGACCCCGAGGCGCCGGCGACCCTGGCCGGCCCCGCCTCGGGCGCGATGTAGGGCTCGGCCACCTCCGTGACCTCGGCGCGGGCCCGGCCGGCGACCGTCGTGGCGAGTTCCTCGAGCTGGCCGGCGAGGGCGGCGACTGCGGCCGTCACCGCGTTGACGTCCGCGGCGAGCCGGCCGACGTCGACCCGACCCATCGCGGCGTCGACCTCGCGTCGGACGAGCGCCATAAGCTGGCGACGGTTGCTCTCGGCGGCGGTCATGAGGTCCTCGGCCAGGGCGCCGGCCTGCGTATTGAGTGCGGACCTCGTCCCCTCGAGCCCGGCAAGCGCGACGAGCTCGTTCGCCGCGTCCATGGCGCGGCTCTTGGTCAGCTCTCCCAGCCCTGAAGCAAGCTCGACGAAACCCTGGATGGACTGTCTGGCCATCTGTCCTCCTCGCTCGGGCCGGCCGTCGTGGCCGGCGGGCCCCACGCTACCCGGCGGTGACCTCGCGGAGCAGACACTGCATCTCGTCCCAGACGGCGTCGAGGCCGTCGAGCGTGAGCGATCCCGCATCGAGCGCGGCATACGCCGCGAGAAGGGCGGCATTGAGATCCTCGAGCGGGCTGCCCTCGCCCTCGGCACGCCACCCCGCGGCGTCGACCCGGCGGCGCCGCCGACCGCAGCTGCCCCAGCCCTCCACCACGACCGGAGTGGGCAGCTGGGCCCCCAGACCGCGCAGGTCCGGCAGGACGAAGGTCGGCCGCCGCTTCGCCGCGGCGCGGGCGGCGTCGCGCAGGGTGTGGACGCCGGTGAGGACGAGGACGGAGTCCATCCCGGTGCGCACCGCCCCCTCGATGTCGGTCTCGAGGCGATCGCCGATGGCGAGCACGCGTTCGACCGGTTGGCCCAGCCGTTCTGCGCACAGCCGGTACAGCGGGGGGTGTGGCTTGCCGGCAATGTCGTCCGGGCCGCGCCCGACCGCGCGCTCGACCGCACCGATGAGGGCGCCGTTCCCCGGCGCGACGCCACGGTCGGTCGGCAAGGTGGCGTCGGTGTTCGTCGCGACCCACCTCGCCCCCGCCTCGATCGCGTACGCCGCCTCGGCCAGGTCCGCGGCGGTGACCTCGGCACCCAGCCCCTGCAGGACGGCCACTGGAGCCCCCGCGCCCTGCGCCTCGATCGGCAGGACGACGTCGAAGCCGCTCTCGCGCAGAGCCCGCGGCACACCGGGACCACCGATGGCGAGGACCGCGGAGCCGGTCGGGACGTGGTGCTCGAGAACCCAGGCTCCGGCCTGGGAGGACGTCGTCACGTCCTCCGTCGTCGCGCTCAGCCCGAGGTGGAGGAGGTGCTCGGCCACGGCGTCGGGTGGACGCGAGGCGTTGTTCGTGGCGTAGTGCACCGGGACTCCGGCGGAGCCGAGCGCCTCGACGGCATGGTCGACCGGGCTAGGGCCCCGGTAGACGACGCCGTCGAGGTCACAGACCAGCGCCTGATATCGCTCGACGAGACTCATGCCGGATGATCGCCGGGCCGGCCCGCGTTCGGCTCGCCCTCGTCCTCGTCGTCGGCACCGAGATCGGTGACGATGACCCCGTCCAGCTCTTCGAGCCGCTCGACGGCGTCGGTCTCACCGTCGGGGTCCCCGGCCGCGGCACGGGCGAACCACTCTCGCGCCTCCTCGGTCCGGCCGAGCGCGAGGAGTGCATCGGCGTAGGCGTAGTGGAGACGGTGGTGGTCCCCTCCCCGTCGCCTCAGTTGGGGGATCTGCAGGGCGACCAGGGCGATGTCGTCCTGGCCGAGGTCGCGGCGCACGCCCGACACGACGATCGCGAGCTCAACCCGCTCGGCGTCGCTCAGCGTCGCGGCGTCCTTCTCCGCGGCGAGGTCCAGTGCCTTGGTCGGCCGACCGAGGCCCCGCTCGCAGTCGACCATGAGCGGCAGGAGATGCGCCGAGCCGCTGAGCCGGCGCACCGTCCGGAACTCAGCGAGGGCGCGGGCGAAGTCCCCCTGCCGGTAGGCGACCATCCCGAGGGCCTCGCGGGCGGCCGGGACCCGTCCGGCACGGCGCACCGCCGTCTCGGCATGCGCCTGGGCGGCCGCGAGATCGCCGGCGTCCATCAGGAGGGCCACCATGACGAGATGCTGAGCCACGCCCTCGGCGTTCTCCTTGCTCAGCGTCCGCAGCTGCAGATGGACGCCACGGTCTAGCTCCCTTCCCGTGACGCCGTCGGCGATGCGGGGCTCGGGGAGTCGGGGCGTGGTCGGGGTCAGCCGTGGGCCGCCCCGCTGCGCGCCGTCGCCCCGCTCGGGACCCCCGCGCCGGGCATCGCCACCGCGGCCGCCACGCCCGCCAGGGCCCCCGCGACCAGCGGAGCCGCCCCGCCCCGACCCGGCTGAGCCGGCCCGTCCGGCGCCTCGACCGGCGCCGCCGCCATCGCGGCCGGCGCCGGAGGCTCCGGCCCCGTCGCGTCGCCCGCCATCACGGCGTCCACCGCGCGGCCTGTCTGACTCGCTCACCGGGCCTCCTCACCCATCGGATGCGCCTGTGCTGCCGGCGCCGGGCCCATCGACCCAGAAAACAACCATGGCCCGTCGGAAACCGACGAGCCATGGTGAAAGTATGTCCGGCTGCGTCCTACTCTCCCACACCGTCCCCAGTGCAGTACCATCGGCGCTGAAGGGCTTAGCTTCCGGGTTCGGAATGGAGCCGGGCGTTTCCCCTTCGCTATGACAGCCGAAACTCTATGGAGATGTCAGTCGTTCCCGACCGTATCTCGGGAACTGCACAGTGGACGCAAGCAGTGTGTATCAAGTCATCGGCTTATTAGTACCGGTCAGCTCCATGCATTGCTGCACTTCCACATCCGGCCTATCAACCCAGTCGTCTACTGGGAGCCTCTCGGGGCAAGCCCCATGGAAACCTCATCTTGAAGCGTGCTTCCCGCTTAGATGCTTTCAGCGGTTATCACTTCCGAACGTAGCCAATCAGCCGTGCTCTTGGCAGAACAACTGACACACCAGAGGTTCGTCCATCCCGGTCCTCTCGTACTAGGGACAGCCCTTCTCAAGTTTCCAACGCGCACAGCGGATAGGGACCGAACTGTCTCACGACGTTCTAAACCCAGCTCGCGTACCGCTTTAATGGGCGAACAGCCCAACCCTTGGGAGCAACTCCACCCCCAGGATGCGACGAGCCGACATCGAGGTGCCAAACCATGCCGTCGATATGGACTCTTGGGCAAGATCAGCCTGTTATCCCCGGGGTACCTTTTATCCGTTGAGCGACGGCGCTTCCACAAGCCACCGCCGGGTCACTAGTTCCGACTTTCGTCCCTGCTCGATATGCCTATCTCGCAGTCAAGCTCCCTTGTGCACTTACACTCAAAACCTGATTGCCAACCAGGCTGAGGGAACCTTTGAGCGCCTCCGTTACCTTTTAGGAGGCAACCGCCCCAGTTAAACTACCCACCAGGCACTGTCCCTGATCCGGATCACGGACCGAGGTTAGATATCCAGAACGACCAGAGTGGTATTTCAACGTTGACTCCACAAACACTGGCGTGCCTGCTTCACAGTCTCCCACCTATCCTACACAAGCCGTACCGAACACCAATACCAAGCTATAGTAAAGGTCCCGGGGTCTTTCCGTCCTGCTGCGCGTAACGAGCATCTTTACTCGTAGTGCAATTTCGCCGAGTTCGTGGTTGAGACAGTGGAGAAGTCGTTACGCCATTCGTGCAGGTCGGAACTTACCCGACAAGGAATTTCGCTACCTTAGGATGGTTATAGTTACCACCGCCGTTTACTGGGGCTTAAATTCTGAGCTTCGACCCCGAAGGATCTAACCCGTCCTCTTAACCTTCCAGCACCGGGCAGGCGTCAGTCCGTATACATCGTCTTGCGACTTGGCACGGACCTGTGTTTTTAGTAAACAGTCGCTTCTCCCTGGTCTCTGCGGCCCTTCGAGCTCGAGGAGCAAGTCCTCATCACTCTCTGGGCCCCCCTTCTCCCGAAGTTACGGGGGCATTTTGCCGAATTCCTTAACCACGATTCACTCGATCGCCTTGGTATTCTCTACCTAACCACCTGAGTCGGTTTGGGGTACGGGCGGCTAGAACCTCGCTAGAAGATTTTCTAGGCAGCATAGGATCACCCTCTTCCCGCTATCGCGGTCACTATCAGGTCTCAGGCACATGAGGTGCGGATTTGCCTACACCTCGCCCTACACCCTTAGACGTGGACAACCATCGCCACGCGGAGGCTACCTTCCTGCGTCTCTCCATTGCTTGACTACTACTAGTTCGGGTCACGCGCTCCACCAGCGTCAGTCCGAAGACGTCGGCCGGCTTCAGGCGCTTAGCATCACTAGGTTCGTCAGGGGCGGTTCTTCGCCGGTTCCGGAATATCAACCGGATGTCCATCGACTACGCCTGTCGGCCTCGCCTTAGGTCCCGACTTACCCAGGGCAGATTAGCTTGACCCTGGAACCCTTGGTTATTCGGCGGACGGGTTTCTCACCCGTCATTCGCTACTCATGCCTGCATTCTCACTCGTGTGGCCTCCACGGCTGGATCACTCCGCCGCTTCCCTGGCCACACGACGCTCCCCTACCCATCAACACGCTTGGACCGTGGATCCGCAGATGTCACGGCCGGGCAGTATGTCAATGCCACAGCTTCGGTGGTGTGCTTGAGCCCCGCTACATTGTCGGCGCGGAATCACTTGACCAGTGAGCTATTACGCACTCTTTAAAGGGTGGCTGCTTCTAAGCCAACCTCCTGGTTGTCAAGGCAACTCCACATCCTTTTCCACTTAGCACACGCTTAGGGACCTTAGCTGGTGGTCTGGGCTGTTTCCCTTTCGACTACGGAGCTTATCCCCCGCAGTCTCACTGCCATGCTCTCACTTACCGGCATTCGGAGTTTGGCTAACTTCAGTAACCTGGTGAGGCCCATTGGCTATCCAGTGCTCTACCTCCGGCAAGAAACACATGACGCTGCACCTAAATGCATTTCGGGGAGAACCAGCTATCACGGAGTTTGATTGGCCTTTCACCCCTACCCACAGCTCATCCCCTCAGTTTTCAACCTAAGTGGGTTCGGCCCTCCACGACGTCTTACCGTCGCTTCAGCCTGGCCATGGGTAGATCACTCCGCTTCGGGTCTAGATCCAGCGACTCATTCGCCCTATTCGGACTCGCTTTCGCTACGGCTTCCCCACACGGGTTAACCTCGCCACTGAACACTAACTCGCAGGCTCATTCTTCAAAAGGCACGCCGTCACCCCACAAGGAGGCTCCGACGGATTGTAGGCACGCGGTTTCAGGATCTATTTCACTCCCCTCCCGGGGTACTTTTCACCTTTCCCTCACGGTACTTGTCCGCTATCGGTCACCAGGGAATATTTAGGCTTAGCGGGTGGTCCCGCCAGATTCACACGGGATTTCTCGGGCCCCGTGCTACTTGGGATGGTTCTCTGGAGTTCACGCCATTTCGTCTACGGGGGTAGCACCCTCTGTGCCGGACCTTTCAATGTCCTTCGACTATGACGCGAATTTTTGACTCCATGTCGGTCTGTCAGAACCAACTGAGAAGTCCCACGACCCCGACCATGCAACGCCTGACAGCTATCACACATGATCGGTTTAGCCTGTTCCGCTTTCGCTCGCCACTACTCACGGAATCGCGGTTGCTTTCTCTTCCTGTGGGTACTGAGATGTTTCACTTCCCCACGTTCCCTCTACCCACCCTATGTGTTCAGGTGGGAGTGACTGGACTTGCCTCCAGCCGGGTTTCCCCATTCGGAAATCCTCGGATCGCAGTCTGGTTATCGACTCCCCGAGGCTTATCGCAGATTCCTACGTCCTTCTTCGGTTCCTGGTGCCAAGGCATCCACCGTGTGCCCTTATTAACTTGAGCCACAAAGATGCTCGCGTCCACTGTGTAGTTCTCAACATACGGGCGGGTCCCCCACCGGATCCGGCGCCTGCCGAGCAACAGCTCGGCGGTTCGTCCGCGGAGGGGGTCCTCACCGGCAAGCCGGCCTTCGAGTCAGGCAGTATCGCCCGAGCCCTCAGGACCCAACAACGTGTCAGGCGCCGACCCTCGCTCATCTCGCGTTCCACGGCCAAGGCCAGTACTAGCAATGATGTGCGCGAAGTCGGCGCCAAATAATCGATGTTCCACCCTTGAGCACCTGCTGCCCGACAGTACGCGGACAGACCAGGCTCTGGACCGCCAGAGGCGGCCAGTGCTCCTTAGAAAGGAGGTGATCCAGCCGCACCTTCCGGTACGGCTACCTTGTTACGACTTAGTCCCAATCGCCAGTCCCACCTTCGACGGCTCCCTCCACAAGGGTTGGGCCACCGGCTTCGGGTGTTACCGACTTTCGTGACTTGACGGGCGGTGTGTACAAGGCCCGGGAACGTATTCACCGCAGCGTTGCTGATCTGCGATTACTAGCGACTCCGACTTCATGGGGTCGAGTTGCAGACCCCAATCCGAACTGAGACCGGTTTTTTGGGATTCGCTCCATCTTGCGATTTCGCAGCCCTTTGTACCGGCCATTGTAGCATGTGTGAAGCCCAAGACATAAGGGGCATGATGATTTGACGTCATCCCCACCTTCCTCCGAGTTGACCCCGGCAGTCTTCTATGAGTCCCCGCCATGACGCGCTGGCAACATAGAACGAGGGTTGCGCTCGTTGCGGGACTTAACCCAACATCTCACGACACGAGCTGACGACAACCATGCACCACCTGTATACCGACCTTGCGGGGCACCCATCTCTGGATGTTTCCGGTATATGTCAAGCCTTGGTAAGGTTCTTCGCGTTGCATCGAATTAATCCACATGCTCCGCCGCTTGTGCGGGCCCCCGTCAATTCCTTTGAGTTTTAGCCTTGCGGCCGTACTCCCCAGGCGGGGCGCTTAATGCGTTAGCTGCGGCACGGAACTCGTGGAATGAGTCCCACACCTAGCGCCCAACGTTTACGGCGTGGACTACCAGGGTATCTAATCCTGTTCGCTCCCCACGCTTTCGCTTCTCAGCGTCAGTTATGGCCCAGAGACCTGCCTTCGCCATCGGTGTTCCTCCTGATATCTGCGCATTTCACCGCTACACCAGGAATTCCAGTCTCCCCTACCACACTCTAGTCTGCCCGTACCCACTGCAAGTCCGGGGTTGAGCCCCGGATTTTCACAGCAGACGCGACAAACCGCCTACAAGCTCTTTACGCCCAATAATTCCGGACAACGCTCGCACCCTACGTATTACCGCGGCTGCTGGCACGTAGTTAGCCGGTGCTTCTTCTGCAGGTACCGTCACTTTCGCTTCTTCCCTGCTGAAAGAGGTTTACAACCCGAAGGCCGTCATCCCTCACGCGGCGTCGCTGCATCAGGCTTTCGCCCATTGTGCAATATTCCCCACTGCTGCCTCCCGTAGGAGTCTGGGCCGTGTCTCAGTCCCAGTGTGGCCGGTCGCCCTCTCAGGCCGGCTACCCGTCGTCGCCTTGGTGAGCCGTTACCTCACCAACTAGCTGATAGGCCGCGAGTCCATCCCAGACCGAAAAACTTTCCAGACGGTAGAGATGCCTCTCCGTCTCGTATCCGGTATTAGCTCCGGTTTCCCGGGGTTATTCCAGAGTCTGGGGCAGGTTACTCACGTGTTACTCACCCGTTCGCCACTGATCACCCGGAGCAAGCTCCGAGGTCACCGTTCGACTTGCATGTGTTAAGCACGCCGCCAGCGTTCGTCCTGAGCCAGGATCAAACTCTCCGTTGATGTCTTGCTCCGTCCGACGCGAGCGCCGGCGGAAACAGAAACCCTCGAAGGGTTGTTTCACTGACTGAGCAAGAACGACTAGCTTGAGTTAGTCATTCGTTGTCAACCAAAGGATTTTCGTCCGAGACGGTGCGCCACCAGGCCGGATGGCCCGGCTCGCTGCCACCTCGGGACGAGGTTATTGGCATCGATTTTTGACACGCTGTTGAGTTCTCAAGGTTCGGACGCACACCATCCCCCGGACCTCGGTCCGGCGTTTCGGGGCAACCACTCCAACTTACCCGCGTCCATGCTTGGGCGTCAAATCCGCTCCGTGGAGCGGCCGGATCTGGTCGCGCTTGGATCTCAGCGGGGCACCCACTCTAGCAACCTTGCGGTCGCCGTTCCAACTCGCGGTCGGCGCGTGGGGAGTCAGCCGCTCGGGACCGGCCTACTTCGGGCGGGTGTGCCCCGCCGCGGTGGCGTCCGTTCCTCCCTGTCGGGCTGACGTCGTAGACAGTAGACGACGCCGGGCGGCGAACACAAATCGGCCGGATCCCGGGCGTGTCGCGCGGCGCCGGCCCCGCGCCGAGCCGCTCCCGCACCGTCGCAGGTCAGCGGGCTGCGCGTGGCGCGCGAGCCGCGTCCGCACCGGCGACGCTCAGGCGCAGGCCCGCCGGCCCGCCGCGAGCGACTTGCGCCCCCGGCGCAGGACGACGACCGCGCCGTGGAGGAAGTCCTCGTCGGTCGAGCCCCCGCTCGGGGTCGCTCGTCCGCTCGCCGTTGACCGAGGCGCCGCCCGTCGCCGATCGCCCGGCGGGCGGCGTTGCGCGAGTCGACGAGCCCGACGGCGACGAGGGCGTCGGTGAGGGTGCATCCCCGGCGGCACCTCTCCCCCGGGCAGCTCCGCCGTCGCGTCCGCAGCGTCGTCGGCGTCGAGGGCGCGGAGGTCGCCCCTGCCGAACAGCGCCTCGCGAGGCCGCCTGGACCGCCGCCGTCGCCCCCGCCCCGTGGACGAGCGTCGTCACGTCGGCGGCGAGCGCCCGCTGGGCGGCGCGGCGGAACGGCTCCTCGGCGACCTGCCGCTCGAGCTCGGCGATCTCCTCGCGGGAGCGGTCGGTGAAGACCTTGAGCAGGGCGACGACCGAGGCGTCCTCGACGTTGAGGAAGTACTGGTAGAAGGCGTACGGGCTCGTCATGTCGGCCGACAGCCAGATGGCGTTGCCCTCGGACTTGCCGAACTTCATCCCCGGCCGCGTCGGTGAGCAGCGGCGTCGTCAGGGCGTGGACCGCCACCCCCTCGGTCCGGTGGATGAGGTCGACGCCGGCGGTGAGGTTGCCCCACTGGTCCGAGCCCCCGGTCTGCAGGGTGCACCCGTGCGCGCGGTACAGATGGAGGTAGTCCAGGGCCTGGAGCAGCTGGTAGCTGAACTCGGTGTAGGAGATCCCCTCCTGGCTCTCCAGCCGCGCCGCGATCGCCTCCTTGCGGATCATCTGGTTGACCCGGAAGTGCTTGCCGACGTCGCGGAGGAAGTCCAGGGCCGACATCGGGGCCGTCCAGTCGAGGTTGTCGACGAGGATCGCCGGGTTGTCGCCGTCGAAGTCGAGGAAGGGCTGGACGAGCTTCTTGATCCGGCCGACCTAGTCCGCGGTCTGCTCCTTGGACTTCAGCACCCGCTCGGAGGTCGGCTTGGGGTCTCCGATCAGCCCCGTCGAACCCGCCGACGAGGCAGATGACCCGGTGGCCGGCCCGCTGGAGCCGACGCAGGACGACGAGCTGGACGAAGTTGCCGAAGTGCAGCGACGGGGCCGTCGGGTCGAACCCGCAGTAGGCCGTGATCGGTCCGCTCGCGAGTGCCTCGCGCAGCGCGGTCTCGTCGGTGGTCTGGGCCACCGATCCGCGCCACTGCAGCTCGTCGAGGATGTCGGTCACGGTGTCGGCTCTCCTTCGTCTCGGCCGGCGGGGCGACGACGCCGCCCGGTATGGGCCATGCCGCGCCCCAGCCTGCCACGGGCGAGGGAGCCGTCGCGCGGGTGTTCACCCGGGTCGGGACGTGCGAGACCCGGTGAACCGCACGCGGCCGACGGGGCCGAGAGGGGAACGCTCAGCCCTGACGCTCGACGAGGTGGTGGGCGTAGTCGACCATCATCGCGTCGTAGGCGGCGAGGTGCTCCTCGCTGCGCCGCACGTACGTCTCGACGCGGCCGTCGGGGTCGGCGTACTCCCCCGTCCCGGCGACGAGCAGGCGCCGCTCCCGCGCCAGCCCGCGGCGCAGCTCGTCGAGCGCGACGGCCGACTGGGTCGTCCGGCTGAAGATCCGCTCGAGCCCGGCGGCGACGACGACGACGAAGCCGAGCACCGGGCTCACCCACGTCCACCCGTCGCGCCCGCCTCGCTCCGGGCCATGGGGCACACTCGGCCGCATGACTGGCCCGACGACCCCTCCGGCCCGACCCGACGCCGCCACCCCGGACCTCCCGGCGGCACCGGCCTCTCGGCATACATCGCCGGCCTGCCCAAGGCGGAGCTGCACGTCCACCACGTCGGCTCGGCGTCCCCGCGGATCGTCGCCGACCTCGCTGCCCGGCATCCCGGCTCCCCCGTGCCGACCGACCCCGAGGAGCTCGCGCGGTTCTTCACCTTCACCGACTTCGCGCACTTCATCGACGTCTACCTCGCCGTCGTCGACCTCATCACGACGCCCGAGGACGTCCGGCTGCTCACCTACGAGGTCGCCCAGGAGCTCGCGGCCCAGCAGGTCCGCTACGCCGAGCTGACGATGACGCCGTACACCTCGGTCGTCCGCGGCATCCCCATCGAGGCCTACACCGAGGCGATCGAGGATGCTCGGGTCGCCGCCGAGCGCGACCTCGGGATCGTCCTGCGCTGGATCTACGACATCCCCGGCGAGGTCGGCCTCGCGTCCGCCGACGCCACGGTCGACGTATGCCGTCGACCACGGCCCCGCCGTCGCTGGTCGGCTTCGGCCTCGGCGGCCCGGAGGTCGGCGTCCCGCGGCCGCCGTTCGCGCCGCACTTCGAGCGCGCCCGGGCCGCCGGGCTGCACAGCGTCCCCCACGCGGGTGAGACGACGGGACCGCGAGACGGTGTGGGACGCCCTCACCCACCTCGGCGCGGAGCGCATCGGCCACGGGACCTCGGCGGTCCGGGACCCCCGGCTGCTCGAGCACCTCGCCGAGCACCGGATCCCCCTCGAGGTCTGCCCGACGTCCAACGTCGCCACCCGCGCCGTGGAGCGGATCGAGGACCACCCGATCGTCGCGATGCGCGACGCCGGCGTCGTCGTCACCGTCAACAGCGACGACCCCCCGATGTTCGGGACGACGCTGACCCGCGAGTACGCGGTCGCCGCGGCCCTCCTCGGGCTCGACGCCGCCGGCGTCACCGATCTCGCCCGGGCGGCGGTCGACGCGAGCTTCGCCCCCGACGAGGTGCGGGCCCGGCTGCACCGCGAGATCACGGCATACGCAGCCGGCGGCCCCGGCTCCTGAGCCCGCGCGTCGGCGCCCGGGGCGCGACGTATCACGTCCGCCCGCCTCCCGCTCCTCCCGTCATCGGCACCAGTCGCGCGCCGGGGGGTGCGCGGGGAGGAGATCACCATGTCCGAGATCGACACGTCCACGTGGACCCGGGACCAGCGGGACGCGACCTGCGCCATCGCCCCGAGCCCGGAGCTGAAGGAGCGCTGGGCCAAGGAGCTCGCCGCGACCGGTCGTCGCCGCAAGGCGGACGGTGCCGCCACCCTGCGCCTCGAGGGTGAGCCCAAGCGGCTGGGCTTCAACGACGGCGTCATCATCCCGCCCGAGGCCTTCCCCGCCGGGACGGCGGAGGCCACCATCCGGGCGGCCGCACTCGAGCGGACCCCGCTGCGGGGAACCGTCCGCGTCGCCGTCATCCTCGTCGACTTCTCGGACAAGGCGATGGCCGCGTCGACGAGCCACTTCGAGGACCTGTTCTTCTCGACCGGCGTCCTGCCGCACGGCAGCGTCAAGGAGTACTACGCCGAGGTGACGAACGGGCTCGTCACCCTCGACGGCACGGTCGTCGGCCCCTATCGGATGCCGCAGACGCTGGCGTGGTACGCCAACAACGGGTCCGGGATCGGCAAGGGCGGCACGGCCTTCCGCTCGCCGCAGCTCGCGCACGACGCGGCCGTCGCCGCCGACCCCGATGTCAACTTCGCGCCGTACGACAACGACGGCAACGGCTACGTCGACGCGTTCATCGTCGTCCACGCCGGCCCCGGCGCCGAGGTCACCGGCAGCCTGGGCGACATCTGGTCGCACAAGTCGACCCTGTCGACGGCCTACAACACCGACGGCACGAAGATCTACGGCTACCTCACCATCCCGGAGGACGCGAAGATCGGCGTCTCGGCCCACGAGCTGGGGCATCTGCTCTTCGGCTTCCCCGACCTCTATGACACCGACTACTCCTCCGAGGGCGTCGGCAACTGGTGCCTCATGGGCGGCGGCAGCTGGAACGGTGGCGGCGACATCCCGTCCCACCCGAGCGCGTGGTGCAAGGCGAACCAGGGCTGGGCCACCGTGACGAACGTGACGACGAACGGCCCGGTGACCGTCGAGGCCGTCGAGACGAGCCACCACCTGTTCCGACTCTGGAAGAACGGCGCGAGCGGCTCGGAGTACTTCCTCCTCGAGAACCGGCAGAAGACCGGCTACGACCAGGCGCTGCCCGGCGACGGGCTCCTCCTGTGGCACGTCGACGACACGAAGACGAGCAACAGCGACGAGACCCACTACAAGGTCGGTCTGCTCCAGGCCGACGGCAGCCAGGACCTCGAGCACGGGGCGAACCGTGGCGACGCCGGAGACCCCTTCCCGGGGTCGGCGAACAAGACCTCGGCCACCCAGGCGACGTCGCCGAGCACGAAGTCGTACGCCGGCGCCGACACGTGCGTGTCCGTCAAGTCCATCCCCGCCTCGAGCGCCGCGATGACCGTCCAGCTCACCGTGTCCTGCAAGACGATCCTCAAGGAGGGCAAGGAGGTCAAGGAGGTCAAGGAGGTCCTCAAGGAGCGCTTCCCGGACCACAAGACGATCATCAAGGACCTCAAGGAGACCACCCACGACAAGAACCTCCTCAAGGACACGATCAAGGACGTCAAGGAGGTCGCCAAGGAGCTCAAGGAGGTGGCCAAGGAGGTCAAGGAGGCCGGGTTCGAGAACTGGCCCGGACGACCCGGCGGCGGTGGTGGCTATGCCCCCGAGCAGGCCGCCGACCCCGGCGTCGAGGCCCGCCTGAGCGCCCTCGAGGCGGCCGTCTTCGGCGGCGCCGACCAGCAGGGCGGCCAGGTCTTCATCGACGGTTCGCTCCGGCCGGACCTCATGGGTGCGCCCGGCTCGGGCGTCGTGCCGCCCGACGACGCCCAGGGCAAGCGTCAGCTCGACACGCCCCCGAGCACGCCGTGACCCAGGCCCGCGTGGTCCTCGTGGTCGCCGACGCCGGCGACCACGGGGGCCGAGCGGTCGCGCTCGAGGCCGCGTCGCTGCTCGACGGTGACCCGGCCCGGCGCGTGGCCCTCGTGACCGGCGACCGGCTCGCCTCGGCCGGGTGGACCCTGCGGGTCGACCGCCACGGGACCATCCGGTCCGTCACCGACCTCGGCGCGGACTCCTCCGGCCGGGCCCTCGTCGAGGACGGGAGCCTGGCCGCCGTCTGGTTCCGCGCGTCCTCGCGTCGACCGAGTGCGGTCCACCCGGGCGGTCCCGATGCCGACTACGCCCGGGCCGAGACCGACGCGCTGCTCGTGGCCTGGCTCGCCGCGCTCGGTCGACGGGTCGTCAACCCGCCGGACGGGCTCGGTCCGACCGGGCCGTCGTGGTCGCCCGCGCGGTGGCGCCGCGTGGCCGCGGAGGTGGGGATGCCGACCGCGCCGGACGGCATACCGTCCCGCTCCGTCCTCGTGGCGAACGGGCGGGTGTGCGGCGCCCGCGACGCCGTCGAGGCCGAGGGGGTCGCCGCCCTCGGCGAGAGGACGGGCTGCCGCGCCCTCGACATCCTCCTCACCGAGGCGGGCGAGGTGACCGGGGTGTCGACCGTCCCGGACGTGACCGGCGACGAACGGCGCCGGGCGGCGGCGGACCTGCTCCTCGGGCTGGCGTCATGATCCTCCTCGCCGGCTACGGGTCGGACCCGTGCGTGGCCCGGACGGCACGGGCCGCGGCGGACCTCGGGGTCGAGCACATCCTCCTCGACCAGGAGGACCCGTTCGGCTGGGACCTCGCCCTCGAGGAACGGGGCGCCGACCTCGACGGCCGGCTCAGCACGCCCGGCCTCCGGCTGCCGCTCTCGGACATCGACGGTGCCTACGCCCGACCGCTCTCCCCCGTCGACACCGGGGACCCCGGGGCGGTGGAGCGGGGCGAGCGGCTCTGCCATGACCTCGTCACGTGGCTCGACCTCGCGGACGCCGTCGTCGTCAGCAGACCCGGTGACATGCACTCCAACTCGAGCAAGCCGTTCCAGGCGGCGCTCATCGGCGCGGCCGGGTTCGACGTCCCCCGTTCGCTCATCACGACCGACCCGGACGCCGTGCGCGCCTTCGCGGAGGAGGTCGGGCCGCTGGTGTTCAAGTCGAGCAGTGGGATCCGGTCCATCGTCCGCCGGCTCGACGCGGGCCATCTCGACCGGCTGGACCGCGTCCGGGCCCTCCCGACGCAGTTCCAGGAGCTCGTCGAGGGGGTCGACGTGCGGGTCCACGTCGTGGGAACGGAGGTCTTCTCGACGCGGATCGCCTCGGACGCGACGGACTACCGCTACGCCGGACGCGACGGCCTCGACGCCGACCTCGTGCCGACGACCCTCCCCGACGACGTGGCGGAGCGGTGTGTCTCGCTCGCCGCCGCGCTGTCGCTGCCGCTGGTCGGCATCGACCTGAGGGTGACGCCGGAGGGCCGCTTCGTGTGCTTCGAGGCCAACCCGATGCCGGGCTACAGTTTCTTCGAGGCGCACACCGGCCAGCCGATCAGCACGGCGCTCGTCCGACTCCTCGCCGGCAAGGCCGACCCACCGGCGCCCCCGTCGCGGAGGTCCAGCCATGGTCAGTCCCGTTGAGAACCGGTCGCTGCTGACCGCGCGCGTCCTCGGGCGCTCGGCCCATCCGACCGTCGGGCGGTGGGACGTGCTGCGGGTGCGCGTCGAGGACATCGCCGAGGTCGAGGGCATGCCCAACCTGCTCGCCGAGACGGCCGGGACCGAGATCGACCTCAACGTCGACCGCGACCAGCTGCCCGACGGTCCCCTCGACGGCCGCACGCTCCGCGCCCCGGTGCGCCTGGCCGGGCCCGAGACGGTCGTCGCGCTGCCGGCGGGCGCGGCGGCCGGTGCCCTCGAGGTCGAGGGGCCCGCTCAGGACGAGGAACCGCCGGCGCCCCGCTGACGGCGGACCCCCGGGCGGTAGGCGCTGACGGTGGGCTCACCGTCGACCCAGAACCGCCACGGGTATGCCGCGGCGTCGCCGCCGGGTCCGCTCACCCCGACCCGCGGCCCGGTCCGCATCAGGTCCGGCGGGACCGGGACCTCCGGGGCCTCGAGGCGGGTCCCTCCGTCCGGCGCGCACAGGTCGAGGCCGTTCTCCGCCCGGGCGAGCCCCAGCGACCGGGTCAGCCGTGCCGGACCCCGCGCCCAGTCGCGCTGCCGCACGCCCTCCCGGCGGGCCGCGACGACGTCCTGCCCGGCGACGACCTCACCGGCGCGGAGGAGGACGGCCGAGGCGCGCCCCTCGGGTCCGCAGACGACGTTCGCACACCAATGCATGCCGTACGTGAAGTAGACGTAGAGATGCCCGGGTGGGCCGAACATCACCTCCACGCGGGGCGTCCACCCCCGGAAGGCGTGCGAGCCGGGGTCGGCGTCACCGGCATACGCCTCGACCTCGGTGAGCCGCAGCGCGACCCCGCCGTGGACGAGGACGGCGCCCAGGAGCTGCGGGGCGACCTCGACCGCGTCACGGTCGAAGAAGTCACGGGTGAGGCGAGCCACGCCATGGACGGTAGCGGGGACGGACGACACGCGCTGGCCGGGACCCCCCGCCGCATCAGTAGCCTTGTCCGGTGCCCCGCTCCTCCCCCGACGCCAGCCAGCCTGCCCCCCCGGCCTCTCGACGCGCACCGGCGAAGGACCGGATCGTCGCACTCGACGGGCTCCGCGGGGTCGCTGCCCTCCTCGTCGTGCTCTACCACGTCCGTCCGGAGCTGGCGCGACTCCCGATACCCCGCGTCGTCTTCGACTTCCTCCACGGGGCCGGGGTCATGGTCGACATCTTCTTCGTGCTGTCCGGCTTCGTCCTCGCCCGGCTCATGCTCCGCGCCGAGACGTGGGGGGACGCCCGCCGCTTCGTCGAGCGACGGGTCCGGCGCTTCTTCCCCCTCCACCTCACCGCGCTCGGGCTCTCGTTCCTCTCGATCGCCGTCATCATCGCGACCTACCTCCATCGAGGAGCCGCCGAGGCCAACTGGGCGTCGTGGGTCGAGCGCAACAGCACCCCGTGGGCATGGGTCTCGTCGCTGTTCCTTCTCCAGGGCTGGGTGGGACCGGACCGGGCCGGCTACTCCCCCGCCTGGTCGCTCTCCGTCGAGCTCCTGGCTCAACGTCGCCTTCATCATCGCCATGGTGCTCGCGGCGAAGATCCGGGCGCGGTGGCTCGTCGGTGCCGCCTTCGCGGTGGGCGGTGTCGTGCTCCTGATGTCCGTCAGCTACAAGACGTCGAACACCGTCGGGGCCACCGGCGTCGGACGGGGCCTGGCCGGCCTCGGCCTCGGCGTCGTCATGTACCAGCTCTACGTCCGCTACCGGGACCGCGCGCTGCGCTGGGCCGGGCTCGGCGCCACCGTCGCCATCGTGGCCCTCTTCGACCTCATCCTCAGCGCGACGTTCGTCTTCCGCCACCAGTACCTCCCGGTCACGGTGGTCGCGGCCGTCGCCGTCTTCATGCTCGCCGTCCCGGCGACCGGACCGATGCACGCCATCTTCTCGACCCCCGTCATGCGCTGGCTCGGGTCACGGTCCTTCGCGCTCTATGCCCTCCACATGCCGATCATCATGGCGGTGCGCGGCCTCGGCCTCGTCCTCCACACGCCGCGGGCCACCTGGCTCATGTGGGTCACCGGCATCGGCGTCCCCCTCGCCGCGCTCTTCGCAGCCGACCTCGGGCACCGGTACATCGAGCGGCGGTGGGAGCGGCGCCCCGCCGTGGTCACCCGGCCCGCGGAGCACCCGATGATGGAGCAGCTGGACTCGATCGTCGTCTTCGTCCCGCGGCCGCACACCGACGATGTCGTCGCGGCGCTGCTCGCGTTCGAGACCGTCGACGGCTCCCGGCCGCACCGGGCCTTCGTCAGCGAGGGTCGCGCGCCCGTGGCGGGGCCGGTGACGACGGCTGACGGGCCGGCCGGTGACGTCGCCACGGCAGCCGAGCCGGAGGACCGTGTCGAGGTGACCTACCCGCGATATCGCCGCAACGAGGTCGTCGCAGCGATGCGCGAGGTCCACCCCTCCGGCGAGCCGGTCTACCACGTCGTCGAGCACGCGACGGTCCTGTGACCCCGCCGGGCGAGGGGCGTCGGGTCAGCCGACGACTCCCGTGCCGGGCCCGGTCGCACCCCAGTCGCGGCCCCGCGCCACGAGGCCACGGACCCGCTCCAGCTGCTCGGCGACCCGGACCGGCGCGGTGCCGCCCTTGGCGTCGCGGGAGGCGAGCGACCCCTCGACCGAAGGACGCTCGCGCACGCCCGGGGTGAGGTGCTCGCTGATCGCCGCGAGGTCCTCGTCGGTGAGGTCCCACAGCTCGATCCCGCGCTCCTCGCACGCCCGGACGCAGGCCCCCGCCACCTCGTGGGCCACGCGGAAGGCACGCCCTGCGCGGACCAGCCACTCGGCGACGTCGGTGGCGAGCGAGAAGCCCTGCGGGGCGAGCGCCGGCCAGCCGCTCGGTGTCGAAGACGAGCGTCGCGACCATCCCGGCGAACGGCGGGCAGCAGCACCTCGAGGGTGTCGAGCGCGTCGAAGACCGGCTCCTTGTCCTCCTGCAGGTCGCGGTTGTAGGCGAGCGGCAGGCCCTTGAGGGTCGTCAGCAGCCCGGCGAGGTCGCCGACGACGCGTCCGGCCTTGCCGCGGGCGAGCTCGGCGACGTCGGGGTTCTTCTTCTGCGGCATGATGCTCGACCCGGTCGAGTACGCGTCGTCGAGGGTGACGAAGGAGAACTCCTTCGTCGCCCAGAGGATGACCTCCTCGGCGAGCCGGGAGACGTCGACGGCGACCATGGCGAGGACGAAGGCGAGCTCGGCGAAGACGTCGCGCGACGCCGTGCCGTCGATGGAGTTCTCGACGGCGCCGGTGAAGCCCAGCTCGGCGGCGACCGCCTCCGGGTCGAGGCCGAGCGAGGAGCCCGGCCAGCGCGCCCGGAGCCGTAGGGCGACACGGCCGCCCGGAGCGTCCCAGTCGCGCAGCCGGTCGACGTCGCGCAGCAGCGCCCAGGCGTGGGCGAGCAGGTGGTGGCTGAGCAGCACCGGCTGGGCGTGCTGGAGGTGGGTCCGCCCCGGCATGGGCACGCCCGAGGTGCGCGTCGGCCTGGCCGACGAGCGCGTCGACGACGTCGAGGACGAGCCCGGCGACGAGGCGGGCGTGGTCGCGCAGGTACATCCGCCCGAGCGTGGCGATCTGGTCGTTGCGGGACCGGCCCGGCGCGGAGCCGGCCGCCGACGTCGGGCCCGACCCGCTCGATGAGGCCGCGCTCGAGGGCGGTGTGGACGTCCTCGTCGTCGGGCGCCGGGACGAAGGCTCCCGACTGGCGACGTCCCGGCCGAGCGCGTCGAGCCCGTCGAGCATCGCGGCGAGCGTCGCGTCGTCGAGCAGCCCGGCCCGGTGGAGGACCCGGGCGTGGGCGCGGGAGCCGGCGAGGTCGTATGCCGCGAGCCGCCAGTCGAAGTGCGTCGACCTCGACAGCGCGGCGAGCGCGTCGGCGGGGCCGCCGGCGAACCGGCCGCCCCACAGGCTCACCCGCTCGCCCGCTGGCGCGTCCGGCGGCGCGGGGTCGTCGGCGTGGTCGGCTCACGCCTGTGTCCTTCCGTGCGTACGACATGAGGCGCCGGGCGGTCGCGCTCGCTCGCCGGGCGGCCCGGAGGTGATGACCATGATCGTGTCGTCCCCGGCGATCGTGCCGAGGACGTCCGGGGACCTCGTCGTGGTCGATCGCCGAGGCGAGGAAGCTCGCGGCCCCGGGCGGCGTGCGCAGGACGACGAGGTTCGCCGAGACCCGGGCCGAGACGAGGAGCTCGGCGCAGCGCTGGCGCAGCCGGTCGTGACCTCCTCCTCGTCCGGCGCGGGACGGACGGTGCGGTCGCCGCCCTCGCCCGGCACGGCATACACGAGGGACTTGCCCGACCCGCACCTTCTCCGCGCCGAGCTCGACGAGGTCGCGCGACAGGGTCGCCTGGGTGACCTCGATCCCGTCCGTCGGCGAGCAGGTCCAGCAGCTCGGACTGGGACCGGACGCTGCGTCGGCCGAGGATCTCGACGATGCGCTGCTGACGCGCGGTCCGGCTCGTCGAGACGGTCACGACGGACCGCCGGTCCGGTCCGACTGCTCGAGCAGCCAGGAGATGACGGCCTTCTGGGCGTGCAGCCGGTTCTCCGACTCGTCCCACACGACCGAGCGGGGGCCGTCGATGACCTCGGCCGTCACCTCGTAGCCGCGGTAGGCCGGCAGGCAGTGGAGGAAGATCGCGTCGTCCGTCGGCGTGTCCCATGAGCGCCGTCGTTGACCTGGAAGCGCTCGAACGGCCCGCCCGGTCCCTTGCGGGCGTCGCTCTCGTCCTCCATCCCCATCGACACCCACGTGTCGGTCGCGACGACGTCCGCCCCGGTCGACGGCCGCGACGGGGTCGTCGAGGACCGTCACCGAGCCGCCCTGCTCGGCGGCGATCTCGCTCGGCCCGGGCGAGGATGGCCGGCTCGCGGCTGGTGGGTCGGCGGGCGTGCCCGACCCGCACGTGCATCCCGGCCAGTCGCGCAGCCGAGGAGGTAGGAGTGGGCCATGTTGTTCGCCCCGTCCCCGACGTAGGCGAGGGTCTGGCCGGCAAGGTCGCCGCGGTGCTCCTGGATCGTGAGCAGGTCGGCGAGGATCTGGCACGGGTGGAACTCGTCGGTGAGGGCGTTGATGACGGGGACGTGGGCGAAGGACGCCATCTCCTCGATCCGCTCCTGGCCGTAGGTCCGCCACACGATGGCGACGGCCTCACGGCCGAGCACCCGCGCGGTGTCGGCGATCGACTCGCGGACGCCCGACCTGGGCGAGGTTGCCGTCGATGACCATGGGGAAGCCACCGAGATGGGCGATCGCCGCGGTGAAGGAGACCTGGGTCCGCAGGGTCTGCTTGTCGAAGAGGACGGCGACGACCTGCGGCCCCTCGAGGCACCGGTCGGCGAACGGCGCCGCCTTGAGCGCCGCCGCGCGGCGCAGGATCTCGGCCTGCTCGGCCGGCGGTGATGTCGTCGTCGCGGAGGAAGTGGCGGACGGTCATGAGGGCTCCTTGCGGGCGATGGTGGCGGCGTCGAGCAGACCCGGGAGGGCGTCGACGAAGGAGTCGAGCTGCTCGGCGGTGACGACGAGCGGTGGGGCGAGACGCAGGGCGTTCGGGGCGACGGGGTTGACGAGGAAGCCGGCTCGCGGGCGGCGGCGGCGACGGCCGGCGCGACGTCGGGGTCAGCACGACCGCCCGCAGCAGGCCCGCGCCCCGCACCCCGGCGATGCGCCGGGTGGCCGAGGGCGGCGACCCGCGCGGCGAGGTGCTCCCCCATCGCCGCGGCGTGCGCGAGCAGGCCGTCGGACTCGATCGTGTCGAGGACGGCGAGGCCGGCCGCGGCGGCGAGCGGGTTGCCTCCGAAGGTCGACCCGTGCTGGCCCGGGGCGAGCAGCCGCGACACCTCGGGGCCGAAGGTGACGAGGGCGCCGATCGGCACCCCGCCGCCCAGGCCCTTGGCCAGGGTCATGGCGTCCGGGCAGGATCCCGGCCTGCTGGAAGGCGAACCACGTCCCGGTCCGGCCGACGCCGGTCTGGATCTCGTCGACGACGAGCAGGGCGCCCGGCGTCGGCCGCGATGTCGCGGGCGGCGCGCAGGTATGCCGGGGTCGGGCACGACGACGCCGGCCTCGCCCTGGATCGGCTCGAGGACGACGGCGGAGGTCTCGCTCGGACACCGCGGCGCGCAGCGCGTCGACGTCGTCGTAGGGGACGTGGGTGACGCCGGGCATGAGCGGCTCGAACGGCTCGCGGTACGCCGGCTTGTGGGTCAGCGCGAGGGCCCCGGTCGACCGGCCGTGGAAGGCGCCCTCGGCCGCGACGATGCTCGGTCCGGCCGGTCCGCCGGGCGAGCTTGACCGCCGCCTCGACGGCCTCGGTGCCGGAGTTGGCGAAGAAGACGGCCGAGCCCTCCGGTGCGCCCGGCGAGGTCGAGGATCCGCTCGGCGAGGCCGACCTGGCGGCCGAGGTGTAGAAGTTCGAGATGTGCACCATGCCGGGCGGCCTGGTCGGCGACGGCCGAGACGAGCGCCGGGTGGCCGTGGCCGAGGGCGTTGACGGCGATGCCGCCGAGCAGGTCGAGGTAGCGGCGGCCGTCGACGTCCCACACCCAGGCGCCCTCGCCGTGGTCGAGGACGAGCTGCGGCACGCCCGAACACCCCGAGCAGGGCGTGCCGGTAGCGGTCGAGGAGCCGGCCTCCGCCGGGGCACCGGTCGGCCGCTCAGCCATGGGACCGCCTCCTCGACGTCGGGGCCTCGTCGGGCTCGATGACGGTGCCGATGCCCTCGGAGGTGAAGACCTCGAGGAGGAGCGAGTGCGGCTGGCGGCCGTCGATGACGTGGGCCTGCGGGACGCCCTCCTCGACGGCCCGGATACACGCCTCGAGCTTGGGGATCATCCCCGCGTCGACCCGGGTGAGCAGGTCCTTCGCCGCGCTGACCGGCAGCCGGGACAGCAGCGAGTCCCGGTCCGGCCAGGCGGCATACACGCCCTCGACGTCGGTGAGGACGACGAGCTTGCGGGCGCCGAGGGCGGCGGCGAGCGACGGCGGCCGCGGTGTCGGCGTTGACGTTGAGGACCTGGCCGTCGACGTCGAGGTCCGGCGCGACCGTCGAGACGACGGGGATCCGGCCCGCGTCGAGGAGGTCCTGGACCGCGGAGGGCCGGACCACCTCGACGTCGCCGACGAGCCCGATGTCGTGGTGCTCGCCCTCGACGACGACCCCGCGGCGTCGCGCGCCGAAGAGGTGCGCGTCCTCGCCGGAGAGGCCGACCGCCATCGGCCCGTGCTGGTTGAGCAGCCCGACGAGCTCGCGGCCCACCTGGCCGGTGAGGACCATCCGGACGACGTCCATCACCTCGGGCGAGGTGACCCGCAGGCCGCCGCGGAACTCGCTCTCGAGCCCGAGCCGGTCGAGCATCGCCTTGATCTGCGGGCCGCCGCCGTGGACGACGACGGGACGCAGACCGGCATACCGGAGGAAGACGATGTCCTGGGCGAAGGCGGCCTTGAGGGCGTCGTCGACCATGGCGTTGCCGCCGTACTTGACGACGACGAGCGCGCCGTGGAAGCGCTCGAGCCACGGGCAGCGCCTCGACGAGGGTGCTCGCCTTGGCCTGGGCGACCCGCAGCGCCGCGGCGTCGATGGCGCCGCGCAGGGTCGAGGTGGTCTGTGGCGTCATCCGGTGTCCTAGCTGCTGTAGGCGGAGTTCTCGTGGACGTAGTCGTGGGTGAGGTCGTTGGTCCACACCGTGGCCGTGGCGTCGCCGGCGTGGAGGTCGACGACGACGCGGACCTCCCGGCCGGTGAGGTCGACGAGCGAGCGGTCCTCGCCGACCCCGCCCGCGCGACAGACCTGGATGCCGTTCATCTCCACGTCGAGGGCCGCCGGGTCGAAGGCCGCGGCCGTCGTGCCGACCGCGGCGAGGACGCGACCCCAGTTGGGGTCGTTGCCGAAGACCGCGCACTTGAACGAGGTTGTTGCGGGCGACGGACCGGGCCACCTCGAGGGCGTCGGCCGACGGAGGCGGCCGTGCGGACCTCGATGGCGATGTCGTGGGCGGCGCCCTCGGCATCGGCGATGAGCTGCCGGGCCAGGTCGCGCACACCTCGGTGACCGCCTCGGTCGAGCTCGCGCCACGGACGGCTCGACGCCCGAGGCTCCCGAGGCCAGGAGGAGGACCGTGTCGTTCGTCGACTGGCATCCGTCGGAGTCGATCCGGTCGAACGTCGACGGCCGTCGCGGAGCGGAGGACGCCGTCGAGGGTCGCGGCGTCGACGACGGCGTCGGTCGTCACGACGACGAGCATCGTCGCCAGCGCGGGGGCGAGCATGCCCGCGCCCTTGGCCATCCCACCGACGCTCCACCCGTCGCCCGCGGCGACGGCCTCGCTTGCTCACCGTGTCGGTCGTCATGATCGCCGGTCGCCGCGGCCGCGCCCCCGTCGGCGCGAGAGCGCCGCCGACGGCCGCCGCGACGCCGGCCTCGATCCGGTCCATCGGCAGCAGCTCGCCGATGAGGCCGGTCGAGCACACGGCGACGTCGCCGGCGGCGACCCCGATGGCCTCGGCGACGAGCTCGGCGGTCCGGTGGGTGTCCTGGAAGCCCCGCGCGCCCGGTGCAGGCGTTGGCGCCGCCGGAGTTGAGGACGACGGCGTCGACCCGGCCGTCGGCGAGCGACCTGCCGCGACCAGGTCGACGGGCGCGGCCACGACCCGGTTGGACGTGAAGACGGCCGGCGGCGTGGTGGTCCGGCCCGTCGTTGACGACGAGGGCGACGTCGGGGGCGCCGCACGCCTTGAGGCCGGCGGCGACGCCGGCGGCGCGGAACCCCGCGGGGGTGGTGACGCTCATCTAGCCGACCCTCCGATCAGGGTGCTGCGGCGTGACGACGAGACCGGCCCGGCGCCACGCCTCGACCGCCGCGTCGATGTCCGCGGTCGGGATGAGGATCCAGTCGGTGTCGTAGGTCGAGAGGGTGAGGATGCTGATCCGCGCCTGGACGAGCGGGTGGAGGATCGGCTGCAGCACGCCGATCATCCCGAACTCGAGCGGCCCGGCGATCTCGACGGCCCGGAACGGGCCCTCGCGACGGGCCGTCGGGGACGAGGTCGGCGCGGCAGACGACCGAGGTCTCGTCGGCGGTGTGGGTCAGCGAGCCGAGCGGACCCGGCGTCCAGTCCCAGGCGGGCTCCTCGCCGGGGCCGAGCCGGACGACGAGAACCTCCTCCGGGTGGGTCATGAGGTGCAGCGGCATCCGGCTCACGGCGCCACCCCCGCCATGGGCAGACCCGGTCGTCTCGGGCAGCCCGAGCGCGAGGTTGAGGCACTGGACGGCGGCCCCGGCGGTGCCCTTGGTGAGGTTGTCGACGGCGGCGACCGCGACGACCCGCCCGACCCGCTCGTCGAGGGCGACCTGGATGATGGACGCTGTTGGACCCGAGGACGCTGCGCCGTCGACGGCCAGGCGCCCTCGGGCAGGAGGTGGACGAAGGGCTCGTCGGCGTAGGCGTCGCGCCCAGGCCGCGCGGACCGACGCGGCGGTCGCCCCGGGGGCCGCCTTGGCCGTCGCCGTCGCGAGGATGCCCCGCGGCATCGGGGCGAGGGTCGGGGTGAAGGAGACGGTGACCGGTCCGGCACCGGCGGCGCGGTGAGGTTCTGCTCGATCTCCGGGGTATGCCGGTGCACGCCCACCGACGCCGTACGGCGACATCGCGCCCATCACCTCGGCACCGAGCAGGTGTGGCTTGAGGGACCTGCCGGCGCCGCTCGTGCCGGAGGCGGCGACGACGGTGATGTCGTCGGGCAGGACGACGCCGGCGGCCAGGCCGGGGGCCAGGGCGAGGCGAGACGGCCGTCGGGTAGCACCCCGGGCACGGCGATGCGCCGGGCGCCGACCAGCGCCGCGCGCTGCGGCCCGTCCGCCCCGACGAGCTCGGGCAGGCCGTAGGGCCAGGACCCGGCATACGGGGTGTCGTAGAACGCCTCCCATGCCTGCGCCGACGTCGAGCCGGAAGTCGGCGCCGCAGTCGATGACGACGACGTCCTCGGGCAGCGCGGCGGCGATGGCCGCCGAGTGGCCGTGCGGCAGGGCGAGGAAGACGACGTCGTGGCCCGCCGAGCGTCTCGGCGCTCGTGTCGGCGAGGACCCGGTCGGCCAGCGGCGTGAGATGGGGGTGGACCGAGCGCGAGCGGCTGGCCGGCGTTCGCCGACGCGGTGAGCGCGCCGATCTCGACCTCGGGATGGGCGAGGAGCAGCCGGAGCAGCTCTCCCCCGGCGTACCCACTGGCACCGGCGACCGCTACCGTGACCATGATGCATGACTATACGCCATGACAGTCATGACGTATGCAGTCTGCGATCCGTCCCGCCGACGGCGGTGCCGGGCCGTCAGCCGAGCGGGTCGTCGTCCCCGTAGCCGACGCAGGCCGATGGTCCGCGCCTGCGCCGTCGAGGCCCGTCCCGGCCGAGCGCGGGTCAGCTCGTCGCCGGGTGTCGACCCCGGCCCGGACCATCCGGCCGGCCCAGGCGTCCAGCTCGCCCGAGGCCATGCGCGAGGACGAGCGTCGACGACCTCGGCCGGGTCGGTCCACTCGGTCCGGCCGTCGTGGGATCGCATCGACCGGGTCATGTCGGTGCGCGACGACCCCGGGCGACGAGGTCGAAGGCGTGGATGCCGCCGGCCCGCGCCGTCGATCTCCGTCGAGCCCGGTGATCCGGGCCAGGGCGGTCTTGCTCGCGTTGTACGCCGACGAGACCTCGCCCGGGCGCGGTCGCCGGCGCCGGAGTTGAGGTTGATGACCCGTCCGCCCCCGGCGGCGCGCATGTGCCGGCCCACGGCCCGGGTCATGAGGTAGGCGCCGCGGACGTTGACCTCCATCGTCCGCCACCAGTCGTCGGGGTCGGAGTCGAGGAGTGCCACCTCGGCGTCCATGACGCCGGCGTTGTTGACGAGCAGGTCGATCCGGCCCGTGCGGGCGAGGATCGTCGTCGACCCACGCGCTCGACGGCCGCCGCGGTCGGTCACCGGCGGCGACCGCGCGTCGAGCCGCGCTCGACGACCCAGCCGGCGTCCTCGAGCGCGTCGGCGACGTGCCGGCCGATGCCCCGGGAGGCCCCGGTGACGACCGCGACCCCGGCCACGGCGGTCGCCGTCATGCGCGCTGCACCGCCGCCGACGCGCGGTCAGCCGCCGCGGCGACGGCGGCGTCCCGGAGCCGCGGACGACCTCCTCGGTCGTCAGGGTGCGCTCGGCCGAGCGGAAGGTCAGCCGGAAGGCGAGGGACTTGCGCCCCTCGCCGACCTGGTCGCCCTCGTAGACGTCGAAGAGCGTGGACCGCCTCGAGCAGGTCGCCACCGCCGCCGAGCGAGCGAGGCCTCGACCCGGCTGGCCGGGACGGCCCCGTCGACGACGAGCGCGACGTCGCTCTGGGCCATCGGGTAGGTCGCGAGGGTGCGCGCCCGGCGTCGCGCCCCGGGCCGCCGCGGTGAGGACGTCGAGGTCGAGCTCGCCGCCGACGGTGCGGGCGGGCAGCCCCAGCGCGGCGACGACCTTGGGGTGCAGCTCGCCGGCGTGGCCGACGAGCGGTCCCGTCGGCGCAGCGCCACCCGGGCGCAGCGTCCCGGGTGCCACGGCATCACCGCGTCGGCGCGCGACGTCGAGCTCGACCCCGAGCGCCTCGCCGAGCGACCGGGCCAGCTCCACGACGTCGGCGACGTCGGCGCGCCGGCCGGCGCCCCACCAGCCGGCGCGGTCGCGGTCGCCGGCGAGGAGCATGCCGACGTGCCGCGGCTGGCGGGGAACCGCGGCGTGGATCGCCGCCGAGGGTCTCCTCCGCCGGGCGGACCCCGACGTCCTCGGTCGGGCGCGGACCGCTGTCGCCCGTCGAGGTCGACGACGAGCCCCAGCTCGAAGAGCGCGACGTCCTTGGCGCCCCGGGCGACGTTGCGACGCAGCGCGTCGACCATGCGTCTGGACGACGGCCGTGCGCATGAGCGGCGCCTCGTCGGAGAGCGGGTTGGCCAGCCGCACGGTCCGGCGCGGTCTCGGCCGCGACGTCCAGCCCGAGGGCGGCGAGCCGGTCCTCGCCGACGAACGGGTGCGTCCCAGATCTCGCTCAGCCCCTCGGCGGCGAGCGACCGTGGCGACGAGCCGCCGGACCCGCTGGTCGTGGGTCAGGCCGCGAGCCGCCCGGCGGGCGTCGGCAGCGACCGACGGGATCTCGTCGTAGCCGTGGATCCGCGCCACCTCCTCGACGAGGTCCTCGGCGGTCGGCGAGGTCGGGGCGCCAGCTCGGCGGCGTCGACGGTGAGCCAGCGTCCCCGTCGCGCGGTCGACCGCGCAGCCGATCTCGCTCGAGGATCGCCGATCACCTCGTCGGCGGGCGTAGTCCACGCCGACGATCCGCGCGGGGAAGCGCGAGGTCCATCGTCGATCGGCGCCGCGGCCGGGCGGCGAGCCGACGTCGGTCACGCCGGGGTCGGCGGTGCCGCCGCCGTAGCTGACGAGCAGGTCGACGGCGAGCTGCGCCGCCGCCGGCGGCGAGCTGCGGGTCGACGCCCCGCTCGAAGCGCCGGGACGCCTCGGAGGGCAGCCGGTGGCGCCGGGCGGTACGGGCGATCGAGACGGGGTCGAAGTGGGCGGCCTCGATGAGCACGTCGGTCGTCGCGGCGGTGACCTCGGTGCTCGACCCGCCCATGACGCCGGCCATGCCGATCGACCTCGTCGCCGCCGTCGGTGATGAGCAGGTCCTCGGGGTCGAGGGCGCGGTCGACGTCGTCGAGGGTCGCGCAGCCGCTCGCCGGGACGGGCCCGGCGGACGACGATCGGCCCGGTGAGGGTCGTCGGCGTCGTAGGCGTGCAGCGGCTGTCCGAGGCCGAGCATGACGTAGTTCGTGACGTCGACCGGCCAGCGCGATCGGCCGCATCCCCGCCTCGGTGAGCCGGGCCTTCATCCACGCCGGGCTCGGGCGCGGTCGGGTCGACGCCGCGGACGACGCGGGTGACGAACCGGTCGCAGCCCGAGCCGGCCCCGGATCGGGGCGTCGTCCTCGAGCCGCGACGGGGTACCCGTCCGCCGTTCGCCGCGGGGGCCGCCGCGGCGAGCGGCGACGACCGGGTCGAGGAAGGCGGCGCCGGTCGCGTGGGCGTACTCGCGGGCGATGCCCCGGATGGAGAAGCAGTAGCCGCGGTCCGGGGTGACGTTGACCTCGACGGTCTCGCGGTCCAGGCCGAGGAGCGGCAGCGCGTCGACGCCCGGCGCGAGACGGCGCCAGGGCCGGCTCGTCGCCGGCGAACCAGTCGGTGAGCACGATGATGCCGTCGTGGTCCTCGCCGAGGCCGAGCTCCTGGGCCGAGCAGATCATTCCGGCCGAGACGTGGCCGTAGGTCTTGCGCGCGGAGATCTCGAACGGGCCGTGCGGGCCGGGCAGCGTGCCGCCGGGCAGGATGACGGCGACGAGGTCGCCCACCTCGAAGTTGTGCGCACCGCAGACGATGCCCTGCGGCTCGCCGGTGCCGTTGGCGTCGCCGACGTCGACCTGGCACCAGTTGATCGTCTTGCCGTTCTTCTGCGGCTCCGGGCTGCTTCTCGAGCACCCGGCCGACGACGAGCGGACCGCCGACCCCGCCGGAGTGCAGCCCCTCCTCCTCGAGCCCGACCCGGACGAGGGCGGCGGCGATGGCCGCCCCGTCGGCATCGGCGGGCAGCGCGGCGTACTCGCCGAGCCAGTCCACGGGAACGCGCATCAGATCTCCATCCCGAACTGCGCGGCGAAGCGCACGTCACCCTCGATCATGTCCCGCATGTCCGAGACGCCGGTGCGGAACTGCAGCGCGCGGTCGATGCCCATGCCGAACGCGAAGCCGGTGTAGCGCTCGGGGTCGACGCCGCAGGCGGTGAGGACGTTGCGGTTGACCATGCCGCAGCCACCCCACTCGATCCAGCCGGTCCCCTTGCAGGACCGGCAGTCGGGGTCCGCGCCGCGGCAGACGAAGCAGAGCAGGTCCATCTCGGCGCTGGGCTCGGTGAACGGGAAGAACGACGGCCGCAGCCGGGTCGTGATGCCCTCGCCGAACAGCTCGGTGGCGAGCCGGTCGAGGGTGCCCTTGAGGTGCGCCATCGTGATGCCCTCGTCGACGGCGAGCCCCTCGACCTGATGGAAGGCGGGCATGTGGGTCGCGTCGAGCTCGTCGGTGCGGAAGACCCGGCCGATGGCGGCGATGTAGACCGGCACCCCGCGCTCGAGCAGGGTGCGGGCCTGGACCGGCGAGGTGTGGGTGCGCAGGACGAGCCCGCCGTCCGGCGGCTCGACGTAGAACGTGTCCTGCATCTGCCGGGCCGGGTGGTCGGCGTCGAAGTTGAGCGCGTCGAAGTTGAACCACTCCGCCTCGACCTCGGGCCCCTCGGCGATCTCCCACCCGAGCCCGATGAAGATGTCGGCGATCCGCTCGCTCATCAGCTCGGTGGGGTGGCGACGCCCGAGCGGCCGGCGGCCGGTCGGCAGCGGTCACGTCGACGGCCTCCTCGGTGAGGATGCGCGCGTCGCGCTCGGCCTCGAGCTCGGCCTGGCGCTCGGTGAAGGCCTCGGGCGACTGCTCCCCTCGCCTGGCCGACCCGCTTGCCGGCGTCGGCCTTCGCGCTCGGGGGCAGCGCCCCGATCTCCCGGTTGGCGAGGGCGAGGGGGCTCTTGTCCCCCTGATGGGCGCTGCGGGCCGCCTTGAGTTCCTCGAGGGTGCCTGCGGCGGCGGCAGCGGCCAGCGCCGCCTCGACGGCGGCGTCGACGGCCTCCGGGTCGAGGGCGGCGACCTCGACGGGGTCGTAGCTGGTGTTGGGTCCGGACATCGCTTCCACTTCTTGCTGTCGGTGCGGCGGGCCCGAGTCTAGGGGGCGCGCCGTGGGGTCCGAGTCAGCCTTCGGGTGGACGGATGCCGGGTGCGCGTCTCAGCCCCGCCCGGTCACCGCACCCGAAGGCACGGTAAATCGCTGCGGGGCACGCAGCGGGACGGCACGGCGGTCGCTCACCCCGCAAGCGTCCCCCGGGCGCGCAACCATCGCAACCGCGTTCCACTGCCTGAGCGCAGGGCGCGCTCCGCGCCCGGAGAGCCTCAGACGTTCGTCGCCGCACCCTGGGGTGCCGGGATCGGCAGCCGGCCCCTCGCGACGGCCCATCCTCGTCGCCGTGAGGCCGAGCGACCGCGACGGTGAGGCCCGCGAGTGCGACGGCAGTGAAGCCGGCGCCCGGGCCCCCCACCTGGTCGATGGCGAAGCCGGCGAGTGGCGCCCCGATGGCCCCGCCGGCCGTGAGAGCCGAGCCGTGCCAGCCCATCGCCTCGCCGCGCGAGGCGGCGGGGACGATCCGCGCCGCCTGGTCGATCGTCGCCGTGATCGTCGGGGCACAGAGCAGGCCGGCGACGAAGGCGAAGGCACCGAGGCCCGCCATCGACGTGACGAGCGCGAGCGGGAGGGTGACGGCGCCGAGCGCGGCGAGGAGCCAGTAGGCGGTGATGGACCGGTGGAGGGCGCCGTACAGCAGCCCGCCCACGAGCGACCCCAGGCCCCAGAGGGCGAGGATGACGCCGATGGCCGATGCCGACCCCAAGGCGCGCACCGATGCGACGATCGCGAGGTCCGAACCGGACAGGACGAGGGTGGCGGCCGCCGCGGCGGCCAGGACGCCGACGAACGGCATCCGCAACCAGGTCCGCCGGGGCGCGGGCGGGACGCCGTCTTCGACCTCGCCCGCGCCCTTGAGGCGGGGGTTGACGACGGCGAGGACGATCCCGCCGGCAACGCCCAGCATCTGCACCCAGAGGATGACCCACGAGGTGGACCAGTGGGCGGCCGCCGCGATGGCGACGGCCGGCGCGACGATGTAGGAGACCTCCATGGCCGAGCTGTCGAGGGCGATCGCGGTGCGGCGATCCTGCTCGTCGACGGCGGCCATGACCGCCTGTCGGACGATGGAGAACGAGGGCAGCGCGAAGGCCTGGGCGATGCCGACGAGGACCAGCAGTGCCCAGTAGCCGACCCACGGGGCGATCGACCACGCGACGAGCGCCACGAGAGACCGACGGGATGGCGACCCGCCGCAACCCGATCCGGTCGAGCAGCCGGCCACGCCAGGGTCCGCTCACCGCCGTGGAGATCGTCGCCACGGCGGCGACGAGCCCGGCCTGGGCGTAGGTCCCGTGCAGGGTCGTCACGACGTGGACCGTGACGAGGACCGAGATGGCGAAGCCGGGCATCCGCACGAGGGTGCCGAGCAGGAGGACCGCGCGGAGCTCGCGGACGCTCAGGGCCCGCTTGTACGGGGCGCTCGACAGGACCGTCACGGCCCCGACCTTGGCAGCACGCGCGCCCGCGCGCGAGGGGGACTCGCGAGTCTTGACCGATCCCGCGCGAGTTTTGACCGATACCGAAAGTCACCTTGACCGGGCCTTGACCATTCCCCGGCGCCGACGCCTCCCGCTGAGCACTCCGCACGCTGCCATGCGGCCCGGGGTGCCCGGCAGGAGCCTCCCCGGCAGAGCGCGACGCCCGCCCCGCCCCTCAGGCGGGCTCGTGGGCAGGCCGCGGGAACGTTGCCGAGATGAGCGCTCCCCCACCGGGAGCCTCGCCGACGACCACCTTCCCGCCGTGTGCCTCGACGAGGCCGCGGACGATGTAGAGGCCGAGGCCGGTGCTGCCGGCGGTCCGGCCGTGCCAGAACCGGGAGAACACGACCTCGCGCTTCTCGACCGGGATGCCCGGTCCGTCGTCGGAGACCGCGAGCGAGACGCCCGCCGTCGGCGGGGCGGCAGTGGAGCCCGACGGTCCCGCTGCCGTGCTTGAGGGCGTTCTCGACGAGGTTGGCGAGAACCTGGTCGAGCCGGTCGGGGTCGGCCCAGATCTCCTCGCCACCGTCCTCGACGTCGATGGCGAAGCGGTCCGGCTCGACGCCGGTCGCGGCATACCGCTCGACGTGACGCGTGAACGCCGACCGCGTGTCGAGGGGCTGGGCATGGATCCGGAGCCGACCCGAGTCGATGCGGGACACGTCGAGCAGCTCGGTGATGAGCCGGGTCACCCGGTCGGCGTCGGCCTCGATCGTCTCGAGCATGAGCCGCTTCTGCTCGTCGGAGAAGCGGTCCCAGCGCCGGAGCAGCGTCGAGGAGAAGCCCTTGACCCCGGTGAGCGGTGAGCGGAGCTCGTGGGAGATCGTCGAGATGAGGGCGGCGTGGTCGGCCTCCGCCCGCCGGCGCGCCTCGGCGTCGCGCAGCGCGCAGACGACCGACTGGACCGGCTGGCTCCGGCCGGGCCGGATGTAGCGCGCGGTGAGGAGCACCTCGTGGCCGTTGGGCAGGAGGAGGAGCTTCTCGCGGTGACCGGTGCGGGTCCGCAGGCCGGACCACGGGTCGGTCAGCCCCCACCAGGACTCGCCGTTGGAGTCCTGGAAGGGCAGCGCCTCACGGATGTCGCGGCCGACGACCTCGTCCCGGGCCAGGCCGGTGATCCGCTCGGCCCGCTCGTTCATGAACCGGACCGTCGGCGCGCCGCCGATCGTCGTGACGATGCCGTCGGGCAGGAGCTCGGCAGCATCCACCGCCGTCGACGGGAAGCGCGACGGCGTGGGGGGTGCCATGTGGCGAATCTACCGTGCAGGCGGCGCCGAACGCTGGAGCGACGAGGCGTAGAGACACACCGTCGCCGCCATGGCGAGGTTGAGCGACTCGGCATGTCCACGGATCGGGACGGCGACGACGTCGTCGCACCCGTGCGCACCTCGTCGGTCAGCCCCCAGGCCTCGTTGCCCATCACCCAGGCGTGCGCCGACGTGAGGTCGACGTCCGGGAGGAGCGTCGTCGCGGCGCCGTCGGCGGCAAGGGTGCGGATGCCGTGGGCGCGCAGCGTCGCGAGGGTCTCGGTGAGGTCGAGCCCCGTGACGACCGGCAGGTGGAAGAGCGAGCCGGCCGTCGACCGGACGACCTTGGGGGCGTGGACGTCGACGGACCCCTCGCTGACGAGCACCGCGTCGGCGCCGAGGGCGTCGGCGCCGCGGATGACGGTGCCCGCGTTGCCGGGGTCGCGCACGTGGGCGAGCACGACGAGCACCCGCGGGCCGCCGTCGAGGATGTCGTCCGAGCGACGCCGGCGTCCTCGCGGACGACGGCGAGCAGCCCCTGGGGCGTGTCGGTCCCGGCCATGGCGGCCATGACCTCGTCGCTCGCCTCGTGGACCCAGCAGCGACGCCGCGCGGGCCGTCTCGACGATGTCGCTCGTGCCGCTGCGCGGCGTCCGGGGTGACGTAGACGTCGAGGACGCGGTCCGCGGCATACCGCACCGCCTCACGAACCCCCTGCGGGCCGTCGACGACGAACCGGCCCGTCCGCACACGCACCGCGCGCCGGGCGAGCCCGCGGACCGACCGGACCCGATCGGATCGGGGGTTGGTCAGCACGAGGGCTCCCGGCGCGCGATCGGTGCTGCGGTGCCGCGAGGGCTCCGGCCTCGCGGCTGCCTGCGCGGGGACGTTGGCCCGGGCGATCTCGACGAGCGCGGCGAAGGCGGCCTCGTCGCTGACGGCGAGTTCGGCGAGCATCCGGCGGTCGACCTCGACATCGGCGGCCTTGAGGCCCTGGATGAACCGGTTGTACGTCATGCCGTTGGCGCGGGCCGCGGCGTTGATCCGCTGGATCCACAGCCGGCGGAAGTCACCCTTGCGGGCGCGACGGTCGCGGTAGGCGTAGCCGAGGCTGTGCTGGACCTGCTCCTTGGCCTTGCGGTAGAGGCGGGACCGCTGGCCCGCGGTAGCCGCTGGCGCGCTCGAGGACGACCCGGCGCTTCTTCTGGGCGTTGACCGCCCGCTTCACGCGTGCCACGTGAGTACTCCTTGATCTGCTTGCTGGTTCGGGGTGGCCCGGGGCGCTCACCTGGAGCGGCCGCGCGGACGCGGCGGGTCACTTGCCGAGGAGCCGCTTGACCTTGGAGGTGTCGGCCGGGCTGACGATGACGTCCTTGCTCAGCGCGCGGGCCTTCTGCGGGGTCTTCTCGTGGAACTTGTGGACGTGGCCGGCCTGCTGCCGCATGACCTTGCCGGTGCCGGTGATGCGGAAGCGCTTCTTGGCGCCGCTGTGGGTCTTGTTCTTCGGCATGGGGCCGATCTCCTTCGTTGGTGGTGCGGTGGTGCGTCGTGGGTCTGGTCGGGTCTCGGTCCGCGCCGGTCGCGTGCTCGGCGGCGGCGGCGGTCGCGTCGGCGGCGGTCGTCGGCCTCGCTGCGGCTCCTCGCTGCGGACTCCTCGTCGGCTGGGCCGGCTCGGCCGCGTGGGCGGCCTCGTCGCGCCGGCGGCGCTGCTCGGCGCGAGCCTCGGACTTCTTCTTCGTCGGGGCGAGCACCATGATCATGTTGCGGCCGTCCTGCTTCGGCGCGGACTCGACGGTGCCCAGCTCGAGGACGTCCTCGGCGAGGCGCTGCAGCAGCCGGAAGCCGAGCTCGGGCCGGGACTGCTCGCGGCCGCGGAACATGATCGTCACCTTGACCTTGTCGCCGCCCTTGAGGAACCGCTCGACGTGGCCCTTCTTCGTGCCGTAGTCGTGCGGGTCGATCTTCGGGCGGAGCTTGATCTCCTTGATGACCGTGTTGACCTGGTTCTTGCGCGCTTCTCGGGCCTTCATGGCGGCTTCGTACTTGTACTTGCCGAAGTCCATGAGCTTGGCGACCGGGGGCTTGGCCATCGGGGCGACCTCGACGAGGTCGAGATCCGCCTCCGCGGCGAGGCGCAGCGCGTCCTCGACGCGCACGATGCCCACCTGCTCGCCGTTGGGGCCGACCAACCGCACCTCGGGAACCCGGATGCGGTCGTTGATGCGAGGCTCGCTGATAGTGGTTCTCCTTCGTCGGTCTCGGGCCGACCGCACCGACGAGAAGAGGCTCCTCGCCGCCGACGCGCGAGAAGCCTCACCGAGCCGTCCGGCCCCGCGGCTGCCGCGGCTCCACCCCGCAGGGCGTCGCGGCGAACGCCGCGGACCGACGGAAAGACCCGGCGACCCGAGGGTCGACGCGGGTGGAAGCGGTGCTTCTCTTGCATGCCGCCCCTCGCGGGGCGGCCGGTCAACGCTCAAGGCTACCAGCGGCCCCGGCATACCCCGAAATCCCCCGGGGCCGGCACTTTCCCGCCCGATACCGGAACGCGCACCCGACGAGGCAATCATTTCCCTTGCCTCGGTGGGTGTTCTCTCCGGTGCCGGAAACTTGAGCGGCCCCGGGGCGGCCGTCAGACGATCCGGAAGGCCAGGCCGTCGACCCGCGCCCGCAGCTCGCCGTCGGCGGCGAGGCGCTCCCCCACCCGGGTCGCGAGGCCCGGACCGACTCGGGCGTCGAGCCCGGGCCGCAGGCCGAGGACGACACCGAGAACCCCCTGCCCGAGCGGCCGCCCCTCCTCGACCCCGTGCTCGACGACGTCCTCCTCGACGAGGACGGCCCGGGTCACCGACTGCGCGACGAAGGGGTCGAGGTGCGGCGGGAGCCACTCCCGCTCCTGCGCCAGCGCCCACACCATCGACGGGCGGAGCACGGCGCTGACCGGCCCGGCGACATCGATGACGATGACGTCGCAGCACTCGGTGACGGCGGCCTGGCCGGCCCGGGCGGCCGACACGGGGACCGGCCGGGCGGTCGGGTCCCATCGGGCGAGCGCTCCAGGCTGGTGAAGACCGGCAGCGCCCGCTGGCCGTCCGGCGCGACGAGGGTCACCGAGGCCATGTCGGCCTCGGTCTCGGCGGGGCGGCCGCCGACGTCTCCCGACCCCGGCCGACTCGGCGACGACGGGCACGAGGAACCGCGCCGCGCGGACGGCGGCCATCAGCGTCGGTCTCCGCGGCACCACCGGTCAGGGCGGCGGCGAGACCGGGGTCGGCGGCGCCGGTGTCGGTCTCGAACCCGCTCGGCGAGAGCACCCGGTCGATCCACGCCGTGCCGGCGGAGTCCCCGTGGGCAGGCGCGGACCCTGCGGGCCCGCGCCGGTATGCCGCGCCCCGCCTCGCGCTCCTCGCCCCGGCTCACGCGCGACCCGGCGACGTCGAGCGCCTCGGGGAGGGTGAACGCGCCCCGGTAGAGGGCCGAGCCGACGATGGCACCCTCCACGCCCGACGGGTACCAGCTCGCGGATCGCGGCGATGTCCGCGAGGGTCGAGACGCCGCCGGACGCGACGACGGGACGGTCGGTGCGGGCGCAGACGTCGGCGAGCAGGGCGAGGTTGGGGCCCTGGAGCATCCCGTCCTTGGCGACGTCGGTGACGACATAGCGGGAGCAGCCCTCGGCGTCGAGCCGGGTGAGGGTCTCCCAGAGGTCGCCGCCCTCCGTCGTCCAGCCGCGGGCGGCCAGCGGTGGTGCCGCGCACGTCGAGGCCGACGGCGACCCGGTCGCCGTGCTCGGCGATGGCCCGCGCGGTCCACTCCGGGTCCTCGAGTGCGGCGGTGCCGAGGTTGACCCGTCGACACCCCGTCGCGAGGGCCCGGTCCAGCGAGCTCGGCGTCGCGGATCCCGCCGCTCATCTCGACGTCGATGTCGAGCCGGCCGACGATCTCGGCGAGGAGGTCGGCGTTGGAGCCCCGGCCGAAGGCCGCGTCGAGGTCGACGAGGTGAAGCCACCGCGAGCCCTGCTCCTGCCAGGCCAGCGCGGCGGCCGACCGGGTCCCCGAACTCGCCGCCGCTGCCGGCGACTCCCTGGACGAGCTGGACGGCACGGCCGTCGGCGACGTCGACCGCCGGGAGCAGCTCGAGCACGGGCAGGGTGGTGGTGTCGGTCATGGCGCTCCTCGTCACAGGGACCGGACCCAGTTCTCGAGGAGGGTGAGTCCGGCGTCCCCCGACTTCTCGGGGTGGAACTGGGTCGCCGCCAACGGGCCGTTCTCGACGGCGGCGACGAAACGGTTGCCGTGGTCGGCATACGTCACACGGGGAGCGACGGGCGGCGAAGCACCCGGTGGGCTCGGGCATCGTCCACTCCGGGACGGCATACGAGTGGACGAAGTAGAAGCGCTCGTCCTCGACGCCGGCGAAGAGGGTCGAGCCCTCCGCCACCTCGACGAGCGACCAGCCCATGTGCGGGACGACGTCGGCGCGTGAGTCGCGAGACGGTCCCCGGCCACTGGGCGAGCCCCTCCTGCGGGGAGTCGCTCGGCTCGGTCGACCCCTCGAACATCACCTGGAGACCGACGCACACCCCGAGGACGGGTCGGCCGCCGGCGAGCCGCCGGTCGATGACCCGCGGGCCGTCGGCGGCACGCAGCCCGGCCATGCAGGCGTGGAAGTTGCCGACGCCGGGCACGAGGAGCCCGTCGGCGTCCTGCGCGGCGACGACGTCGCCGGTCAGCGTCACGTCGGCCCCGACCCGCTCCAGCGCGCGCACGGCCGACCGGACGTTGCCGCTGCCGTAGTCGAGGACGACGACGCGAGGGCTCACCGCGCTCCCCCGCCGAGACCGGCGCGATGGGCGGCGTCGTCGGCGACGAGGGCGTCGAAGGCCCGCACCGACCGCTCGGTCGGCTCGACGAGGCCGGTCCTCGGCGGAGGCACCGGACAGGAGGAGGTCCTCACCGGGCAGGCCGAGGAGTCGGATGACCTCGACGAGCATCTCGAGCGGGCGGCCCGAGGGATTCTTGACCGTCGACGACGATGGCACCGGGGCGGGTCCGGGCGCCGGCGGCCGCGATGAGCTGGTCGGGGCGCGAGGAGCGGGAGGTCCGGGGCCCGTCGGATGCCGTGCCCCGGCTCCCAGACGAGCCACCGCTGGTCGCGGCGCAGCCCCTTGCGCTGGACGCTCACGACGCCCCGGCTCTTCATGACGAAGAAACCGATGGCGGGTCGGGCTCCGCTCGGCACCGGCCGGGCCGCCAGCATCTCGAGGCCGATGTCGTAGGGCGCCGCCGCCGCGGGCGCGCTCCTCGGCGAGGGTGACGCCGGTCCAGCCGCGGTCGAGGGCGCGTGACGTGGGTCGCGACGAGGCCGCGGCGCGCCCAGCGCGCCACCCGGTCGGCTCCGCCCCGGACGAGGAGCAGGCCGTGTCCGGCGCCGGTGTCGTGGCCGCGGTGCTCCATGGCGTCAGAGAGCGCCCTTCGCGCTCGGGATGCCGGTCGACCCGCGGGTCGAGGGCGACCGCCGCGCGCAGGGCGCGGGCGAGCGCCTTGAACTGGGCCTCGACGATGTGGTGGGGGTCGCGCCCGGCGAGCACGCGCACGTGGAGGGCGAGGCCGGCATTCATCGCGAAGGACTCGAGCACGTGCCGGGTGAGCGACCCGACGTAGTGACCCGCCGATGACGACGTACGCCTGCCCCTCGGGCTCGCCGGTGTGGACGACGTAGGGCCGCCCGGCGACGTCGACGACCGCCTGGACGAGCGCCTCGTCGAGCGGCACGGTGGCGTCGCCGAACCGGGCGATGCCGCGCTTGTCCCCGAGGGCCTCGCGCACGGCCCGGCCGAGGACGATCGCGACGTCCTCGACCGTGTGGTGGGCGTCGACGTCGACGTCGCCGGTCGCCGAGACCGTGCAGGTCGATGAGGGAGTGCTTGGCGAGGCTGAGCAGCATGTGGTCGTAGAACGGCACCCCTGTGGCGACCTCGCCGCGGCCGGAGCCGTCGAGGTCGACCGCGACCTTGACCGAGCTCTCGGACGTCTCACGGGTGAGGGTGGCCGTGCGGTGGGCGGCGGCGGTCACGTCGCTCACGGTGCTCCCTCCTTCGTCCGGTCCGACATCAGCTCGGCGAGGGCGTCGAGGAACTGGGTCGTCTCCTCAGGCGTACCTGCCGTAACACGAAGATAGTGGGAGATTCCCACATCTCTCACGAGAACGCCCCGATCGAGGAGGGCGAGCCACATCTCGTGGCTGTCCTCCAACCCGCCGAAGAGGACGAAGTTCGCATCGCTCGGCACCGGCTCCAGCCCGAGCGTCGGGAGGGTCTCGACGATCCGGTCCCGCTGGTCCTTGATGACCCCGACCGTCTGGAGCATGGCGTCGGCGTGCCGGAGCGCGGCGAGCGCCACCGCCTGGGTGAGCGTCGAGAGGTGGTACGGCAGCCGGACCAGGCGCAGGGCGTTGACGAGCTCGGGGTCGGCGGCGAGATACCCGAGCCGACCCCCGGCGAGGGCGAACGCCTTGCTCATCGTCCGGGTGACGACGAGCCGGGGCCGGCCCTCGAGCAGGCTGAGGGCGCTCGGCGTCCCCTCGCGGGCGAACTCGGCATACGCCTCGTCGACGACGACGACCGCGCGCGGCGCCGCCTCGTAGACCGCCTCGACGACCTCGAGCGAGAGTGCCGTCCCGGTCGGGTTGTTCGGCGAGCAGAGGAAGACGACGTTGGGGTCGGCGTCCCGGGCCTGGCGGGCCGCCGACTCCGGGTCGAGGTCGAACCGGCCGCTGCCCGGAACGCCGCGCAGCCCGTCGACCCAGCCGGTCCCGCTCGTCGAGGTGATGATCGGGTGCATGGAGTAGGCGGGGGTGAAGCCGAGCGCCACCCGCCCGACGCCGCCGAACGCCTGAAGGAGGTGGAGGAGGACCTCGTTGGACCCGTTGGCCGCCCAGACCTGCTCGGGCGCCGACGGCGTGCCGGAGCGGGAGAGGTATGCCGCGAGCGCCTGCCGGAGTGCGGTGAACTCCCGGTCGGGGTAGCGGTTGAGCCCCGGCGCGACGGC
Organism: uncultured Actinomycetota bacterium; assembly: GCA_963728395.1. GTDB lineage: Bacteria > Actinomycetota > Actinomycetes > Actinomycetales > Dermatophilaceae > CAVSJJ01. The sequence continues at coordinate 127,759 of CAVSJJ010000003.1, read as the reverse complement.
GGCCACGCTCGCGACGATGTCGGAGACGACCTCGGTCGGGACGGGGTAGGAGTTCTCGTTCGTGTTGAGCGCCACCGGCACCTCGAGCTGGGGGGCGCCGTAGGGCGTCAGTCCGCGCAGGTCGCCCCGCATGAGGTCGTCGATCTGGGTCATCGGGTCGGTCCTTGTCTCTCGGCGGGCCGGGCGGCCGGGGCCTCGGGGTCAGGGGGTGCGCCTCGCTCACCCGAGCTCGGGCAGCCGGGCGATGATCGCCTCGCCGTGGGCGGGCAGGTCCTCGGCCCGGGCCAGCGTGACGACGTGGCCCCCGACCTCGCGCAGGGCCGCCTCGGTGTAGTCGACGACGTGGATGCCGCGCAGGAAGGACTGGACCGAGAGCCCGCTGCTGTGCGTCGCACTCCCCCCGGTCGGCAGGACGTGGTTGGACCCGGCCGCGTAGTCGCCGAGCGAGACCGGGGCGTAGGGCCCGACGAAGATCGCGCCGGCGTTGCGCACCCGGGCGGCGACCGCGGCGGCGTCCTCGGTCTGGATCTCGAGGTGCTCGGCGGCATACGCGTCGACGACGGCGACGCCCGCCTCGAGGTCGTCGACGAGGACGACCGCGGACTGCGGCCCGGAGACCGCCTCGGCCACCCGCTCGGTGTGCTTCGTCGCGGCGACCCGGCGCTCGAGGGCCTCGACGACCCGCTCGGCCAGCTCCGGGCTGTCGGTGACGAGGACCGCCGCCGCCATGGGGTCGTGCTCGGCCTGGCAGACGAGGTCGGCCGCGACGTGCTCGGGGTCCGCGCGTCGCGTCGGCGAGGATGGCGACCTCGGTCGGGCCGGCCTCGGCGTCGATCCCGATGAGGCCCTTGAGGAGGCGCTTGGCGGCGGCGACGTAGATGTTGCCCGGGCCGGTGACCATGCCGACGGGCTCGCACTCGACGGCATCCGGGCCCGTGCCGTCGACGAAGCCGTAGGCGAACGCCGCGACGGCCTGCGCGCCACCGACGGCGTACACCTCGTCGACGCCGAGCAGGGCGCATGCGGCGAGCACCGTCGGGTGCGGCCAGCCGCCGTCGTCCCGCTGCGGCGGCGACGCGACGGCCACCGAGCCGACCCCCGCGAGCTGGGCGGGGACGACGTTCATGACGACGCTGCTGGGGTAGACGGCGAGCCCGCCGGGGACGTAGAGCCCGACCCGGTCGACCGGCACCCACCGCTCGGTGACGGTGCCGCCCTCGGTGACGACGGTCGTCGTGTCGGTGCGCCGCTGGTCGGCGTGGACGAGCCGGGCCCGGCGGATGGCCTCCTCGAGCGCGTCGCGGACGGCGGGCTCGAGCCGGTCCAAGGCCGCGGCGATGACGTCGGCGGGCACCCGGAGCGCGGGGGGTCGGATGCCGTCGAAGCGCTCGGCCGCGGCATACAGTGCCTCGGCGCCGCGGTCGCGGACGTCGTCGCAGATGGGGCGCACCGCGGCGAGGGCCGCCTCGACGTCGACCTCCGCGCGGGGCAGCACGCCGCGCAGCTCTCGGCGGCCGAGGGCACGGCCGCGCAGGTCGAGCACGGGGATCATGCCCCGAGTCTAGGTGCGGTGCGCTCCCCCGCCCGACCGTCGTCCACGCCCCGGTCCCGCCGCAAGGCACCCGATCCGGCAGCCGTCGCCCCGGCCTGGGAGCCGAGACCGTCGCGCACCGTCAGGCGTCGTAGAAGACGTGCTCGGCGGCCTGGCGGGCCCGTCGGGCCACCCGCCGGTAGCGCTCGGCGAGCTCCTGCCCGGAGCGGGGGGCGAGGCCGAGGATCCGGGCGATCCCCTCGGCGTCGCGCAGGTCGGTCGGGAGGGCGTCGATCGGCCGGCCTGCGGAAGAGGCTGCCGGCGTTGCGCATCTGCGAGGCGAGGCGCCAGGCCTCGCCGAGCGCGGCCGCCGAGGCCTCGTCGATGATCCCGAGCCGCTCGGCCGCCGCGAGACCGTCGAGGGTCGAGGTCGTCCGCAGCTCGGGGTTCGCGGCGGCGTGGTCGAGCTGGACGAGCTGGACGCACCACTCGACGTCGGACAGCCCGCCGTGGCCGAGCTTGAAGTGCGTCTTGCGGTCCGCGCCCCGGGGCAGCCGCTCGGCCTCCATCCGGGCCTTGAGGGTGCGGATCTCGCGGACCTGGTCCGGGCGGAGCCCGCCCTGCGGCCACCGGATCGGCGCGATGAGCTCGAGGAACCGCTCCGCCAGGTCGGCGTCCCCGGCCACGGGCCGCGCCCGCAGCAGCGCCTGCGCCTCCCAGACGAGCGACCAGCGCTCGTAGTAGCGCCGGTATGCCGCGAGCGAGCGGACGAGGGGGCCGTTCTTGCCCTCCGGGCGCAGGGCGGCGTCGACGTCGAGCACCGGGTCCGGTCCGGGCCGGCCGAGCAGCGACGATCAGCTCCTTGACGATCTCGGTCGCCTGCTCCTGGGCCGCGGGCTCGTCGACGCCGGGAAGCGGGTCGTGGACGAAGACGACGTCGGCGTCCGAGCCGTAGCCCTGCTCCCCACCGCCGAGCCGTCCCATCCCGACGACGAGGACCCGGGTAGCGGCGGCGCCCCGGTGCGGACCTCCACCTCGCGCAGGCACACCTGGAGGGTCGACCTCCAGCAGCGCCGCCGTGAGGTCGGTGAGGGCGTGGCCGACGCCCGTCGAGGGTCAGGGCACCGGTGAGGTCGGCGACCGCCACCCGGAACAGCTCCGAGCGACGGATGCCCCGAGCGGCGTGGACGGCCGACACCGGGTCGTCCTTGCGACCGGCGGCCGAGCGCATCCGTCGCTCGATCTCCCCCGAGGGCGCGGCTGGAGCCCGCCGGGGTCGCCGAGGAACTGGACGCACTCGGGGGCCGACTCGAGCAGGTCGGCGGCGTACCGGCTGCGGGCGAGGGTGTGCGCGAGGTTCTCGGCGGCCGAGCCCTCGTCGCGGAGCAGCCGGAGGTACCAGTGGGTCGAGCCCAGCTCGTCGCTGATCCGGCGGAAGGCGAGCAGCCCGGCGTCGGCGTCGGCCTCGTCGGCGAACCAGCCGAGCATGACCGGCAGGAGCTGGCGCTGGATGGCCGCCCGCCGGCTCACCCCGTCGGTGAGGGCCTGGAGGTGGCCGAGGGCCCCCCGGGGGTCGCGGTAGCCGAGGGCCGAGAGCCGCTCACGGGCCGCCTCCGGTGTGAGCCGGACCTCGCTGGCGCTGAGCCGGGCGACCGCCGACAGCAGCGGGCGGTAGAAGATCCGCTCGTGCAGTCGGCGCACCTCGCGGGCCTGGGCCCGCCACTCGCGGACGACGTCCTCGGCGGGGTTGCTGCGGAAGCCGAGGGCCCGGCCGAGCCGGCGCAGATCGGCCTCCGACGTGGGCATGAGATGGGTGCGACGCAGCCGCGAGAGCTGGATCCGGTGCTCGAGGGTCCGCAACAGCCGGTATGCCGTGTCGAGGACCGCCGCGTCGTCGCGCCCGACGTACCCGCCGGCGCTCAACGCCGCCAGCGCCTCGAGGGTGGTCCGGGAGCGGAGGGTGTCGTCGGCCCGGCCGTGGACGAGCTGGAGGAGCTGGACGCTGAACTCGACGTCGCGCAGCCCGCCCCGCCCCAGCTTGAGCTGCCGGTCGGCCTCACCGCTCGGGACGTGCTCCTCGACCCGGCGGCGCATCGCCTGGACGTCGTCGACGAAGTTCTCCCGGGACGCGGCCTCCCACACCATCGGCTGGACGACGGCGAGGTACTCCTCCCCCAGCTCGCGGTCGCCCGCGACGGGCCGGGCCTTGAGCAGCGCCTGGAACTCCCACGTCTTCGCCCACCGCTCGTAGTAGGTCTTGTGGCTCTGCACGGTGCGGACGAGCGGCCCCTGCTTGCCCTCGGGCCGGAGCGCCGGGTCGACCTGCCACAGCGACCCGGCGGGCGTCGAGGCGGAGCACACCCGCATGAGCCGGGTCGCCAGGTCGGTCGCCGTCGAGAGCGCCTCGTCCTCCGGGACGCCGTCGGCGGGCTCGGCGACGAAGATGACGTCGACGTCGCTGATGTAGTTCAGCTCGCGGCCGCCCGTCTTGCCCATCGCGATGACGGCGAACCGACTCCGGTCGGCCGTCTCGAGCCCGACGCCCTCCCGGGCGATGACGAGCGCCGCCTCGAGGGCGGCCTCGGCGAGCTCGGCGAGCGCCGACGCCGTCGCGGGCAGCCCGGCCACGGGGTCCTCGCTCGTGAGGTCGAGAGCGGCGATGCCGAGGATCTGCCGGCGGTACTCGACGCGCAGTGCGTCCATCGCCTCGTCCTCGGGACGGCCGGTCACGGCGGCGACGAGGTCCTCCACGCGCTGGTCCGCGGAGCAGGGCTCGGCGGACGCGGCCGAGGCCCAGTGCTCGGGGTGGGCGACGAGGTGGTCGCCGAGGGCCGCCGACGCGCCGAGGACGGCGAGCAGCCGCTCGCGCGCGGTCCCCGGCCGGTCGAGGGCGGCGATGAGGGCGCCGCGGTCGGCGAGGGTCTCGGCCGCCTCCATGATCCGGACGAGGCTGAGCAGGGCAAGGTCGGGGTCGGCGACGCGGGAGAGCCCCTGCGAGATGCCGGCCTCCTCGACACGGGCGACGTCGTGGACGAGCGGGGCCAGGGCGGGCTCGTCGAGCAGGGCGTCGGCCCGACCCGGGTCGGCGAACCCGAGCCGGGTCAGCGCGCCGGGGACCGACTCACCGCGGGGGACGTTCACAGCCTGGGAAGGTATCGCTCCAGCTCGAAGGCCGTCACCTGGTTGCGGTAGTCGTCCCACTCGGCGCGCTTGTTGCGGAGGAAGAAGTCGAAGACGTGCTCGCCGAGGGTCTCGGCCACGAGCTCGCTCGACTCCATGGCCGTCGTCGCGTCGTGGAGCGAGGCGGGCAGCGGCTTGATGCCCATCGCCCGGCGCTCACCGTCGGTGAGGCCCCACACGTCGTCCTCGGCCTCCGGCGGGAGCTCGTAGCCCTCCTCGATGCCCTTGAGCCCCGCCGAGAGGATGACGGCATACGCGAGGTAGGGGTTGCACGCCGCGTCGATGGTGCGGACCTCGATCCGGGTGCTGTTGCCCTTGCTCGGCTTGTACATCGGAACTCGCACCATGGCCGAGCGGTTGTTGTGGCCCCAGGTGAGATGGGCCGGAGCCTCGCCGCCTCCCCACAGCCGCTTGTAGCTGTTGACCCACTGGTTGGTCACCGCCGTGATCTCGGGCCCGTGGGTGATGAGCCCCGCGATGAACTGCCGCGCCGTCTTGGAGAGCTGGTAGGGGGCGCCCGGCTCGTAGAAGGCGTTCGTGTCGCCCTCGAACAGCGAGACGTGCGTGTGCATCCCGGACCCCGGGTGCTCGGCGAAGACCTTCGGCATGAACGTCGCATAGACGCCCTGCTCGAGCGCGACCTCCTTGATGACGGTGCGGAACGTCATGATGTTGTCGGCCATCGTCAGGGCGTCGGCGTAGCGCAGGTCGATCTCGTTCTGGCCGGGGCCGCCCTCGTGATGGCTGAACTCGACCGAGATCCCCATCGACTCGAGCATCGAGATGGCCGCCCGGCGGAAGTCGTGGGCCGTGCCGTGCGGGACGTGCTCGAAGTAGCCGGCCGCGTCGACCGGTCGCGGCGGCTGGCCCGGCTGGAAGCCGCGCTCGAGAAGGAAGAACTCGATCTCGGGGTGGGTGTAGAAGGTGAAGCCCATGTCGGAGGCGCGGGCGAGGGCCCGCTGGAGCACGTGCCGCGGGTCGGCCATGCTCGGCGTCCCGTCCGGCAGGGTGATGTCGCAGAACATCCGGGCGGTGCCGGGAGACTCCCCCCGCCAGGGCAGGACCTGGAAGGTCGCGGGGTCGGGGTGGGCCAGCATGTCGGCCTCGAAGACCCGGGCGAACCCCTCGATCGCGGACCCGTCGAAGCCGATCCCCTCGGCGAAGGCGCCCTCGAGCTCGGCGGGAGCGACGGCGACGGACTTGAGGGTGCCGAGGACGTCGGTGAACCAGAGCCGCACGAAGCGGATGTCCCGCTCCTCGATGGTCCGAAGGACGTACTCCTGCTGTCGATCCATGGCCCGCATCCTGCCCTATCCGTGTTTCGCGGCGGTAACCCCGTGACGGTATGCCGCGGCCCCGCCGGACGCCGCACGGCCCCGGCGGTCTCCCGCCGGGGCCGTGGGTCATCGCGATGGCACTGCGATGTCGGGACCTACGGTGTCACGACCGCGGCCACTGGACCCGAACGGTCATGTTGTCGCCGTGCTGGGCCCGGACGATGATCTTGACCCCGGAGCCGGCGACCTTCGTCGACGCCTGCGGGTTGTCCGCGGTCCAGTACTTGTCCGGGTAGGCGTCCCAGAACATGGGGATCCCCGGGCGCGACGGCACCGACATCTTGATCCCGTTGTGATGGAACGACACGGCGTCGGTCCGCTCCTTGCCGAAGGTGGCGTCGAACGGCTGGCGACGGTTGCTCAGCTGGTACCCGTCGCTGAACACCATGTTCGCCGGCCGGGCGTCGACCGGCAGGATCTGACCGCCACCCGGGTGGGCCGACGTGTTGTTGTTGTCGTACTCACCGTTGGCGAACGTCACGAGCAGGCCGTTCTGGTACGGGAACCGCTCGACCCAGTTCGGCTTCGTGTTGAGCCAGCCGAAGTTGTACGGGCCGGTCTGCAGCGTGGCGTCATAACCGGCATACACCCGGTTCTCGGCCATGTAGTACTGCGGCACCGTCTCCGACGTCATCCCGCTCATCCGGCTCCAGCCGTCCGCGGTCCAGCCGTTGTCGCCGCTCTCGACGTCGTCACTGAAGACGGTCGTGCCGTCCGCCGTGACGGTGATGTCGTCGATGAACGGGCCCTTGTAGTGCACGCCACCGTCGGTCGCGTACCGGAACCGGAACAGGACCGACTGACCGGCCCACGGCGAGAGGTCCCACGTCTTCTCGGCCCACGAGGTGCCGTCCTCACCGGTGATGGGATCGCCCGCGTCGGTCCACGAGGTCCCGCCGTCGGTGCTCACCTCGCCGTAGAGGTAGTCGTAGTCCGACTCGATCTCGTACCAGAGCCACGCCGACACCGACGCCGAGGAGTTCCCGGTGAGGTCGATGGGGCGGGTCAGGGTCGAGTTGAGGCCGTCGGCCGAGCCACCCCACCACTCGGTGCTGCCGCTGTGCGGGGTGTTGTAGTCCGTCGTGACGGTCTTGTCCGGCAGGTTGACGACGATGGCCTGTGGCCGCTTCCTCGCATCCCGGTCCGCCGGGCCGAGCCGCACGGTCTTGTTCTGGCCGTAGTCGACGGTCTGGTAGTCGAGCCAGCCCAGCTGGAGCTTCTCCCAGGCGCCCATGTTGCCCGGCGTGGTGCCGATGGCCCAGCCGCCGTCGTTGAGCCACGAGCCCGAGCTCATGAGCGTCCAGAACCCGGTGCTGTTCTCGCCGCCGCCGGTGTCGTACAGGTCGGGCAGACCGAGGTCGTGGCCGAACTCGTGCGCGAAGACGCCGAGGCCGCCGTTCTCGGGCTCGGTCGTGTAGTCACCGATCCACAGACCGGTGTCGCCGATCGGCACGCCGCCGGCCAGGTTGCCGTCCGGACCGGTCTTGCCGATGTCCGTCGAGTAGGCGTACCAGCGGTGCGACCAGATCGCGTCGTCGCCCTGGGCGCCACCGCCTGCCTCCTCGCCCTCTCCGGCGTGGATGGCCTGGAAGTGGTCGATGTAGCCGTCCGGCTCGTTGAAGTTGCCGTCGCCGTCGTAGTCGTAGCGGTCGACCTGGTCGAACTGCTTGAGGTAGTCGGCGATCTCCGCGTCGGTCTTGCCCTGCGCCTTCTGGTCGTCGAACCACGCCTGGGCGGTGTCCTTGATGTAGTTCCAGTAGCCGTCGGACTCGCGGATGCTGTTCGACCCGTAGCGCGCCTCGTTGTAGGGCACCTGGACCCAGTCGGACACGTCGCCCTTGGCGAGGAACCGGCCGTTCGACAGCTTCGAGTAGAAGTCCTTGAAGGACTCACCGCTCGTGCCGAACATCATGTTCTTGTAGTGGGCCTTGTTGAAGTTCGGCAGCCAGAAGGTGCTGTTGTCGGCGTCCGGCCCGCTGCTCCACCCGCGGGTCGGCTCCGCGATCTGGTTGTGCACCGGCCCGGCGTCGCCACCGGTCCGCGGGTCGGTCTGGTCCCCGAAGTCGGTGAGGATGGTGAAGATGCTCTCCTCACGCTCGACGGGGTAGCTGACGTAGCGGCTCTTCTTCCGGTGCCCCTTCTCGTCGGCACCGCCCGCGAGCGTGATGACCCGTTGGCCACCGCGGACCTCTGTCGTCGCCTCGCCCTGGACGAGCTTGGTGACGGCCTCCTCACGCAGCTTGCGCTGCGCGTCTCCCAGGGGGTTCGGCAGGTCGTGCTTGCGGTTCGCGCCAACCGGGTCCTGGACCTGCGGTTGGGGCTTCGCGGTGGCGGGGCTCGACCCCAGCGTGACCGCGAGTGCAGCGGCGGCGACTCCAGCGATCGTCGCCACCCTTCCTCTGTGGTTCATCCTGTCCCTCACTTAGTCTCCCGGCCGTCCTATGCGTTGGCTGGGCGTTTCGTGAATGTTCTCCGGATCCGGAGCAACCCGGACAACCTAACCGCCATGGCGCGGATCGGCGCGTTGAAGCGCACCGAGAATTCGGGGCGCGTCGTCGGGAGCCCGCCTAGGATTGCGTCATGACCGAGCCAGCGAGCCCGTCCACCGCCGCCGCCGAGACCGCCGCGCCGTACGGGACGGGGGTCCAGGCCGCTCCTCAGCGCCGGGTCCGCATCCCCCACCTGCTCCAGATGAAGGAGCGCGGCGAGCGCTGGGCCATGCTCACGGCATACGACATGTACGCCGCCGAGATCTTCGACGAGGCGGGCATCCCCGTCCTCCTCGTCGGCGACTCCGCCGGCAACAACGTCTACGGCTTCGAGACGACGGTCCCCGTCACCGTCGACCACCTCGTCCCGCTGTGCCGCGCCGTGACCCAGGCCGCGAAACGGGCGATGGTCGTCGCCGACCTGCCCTTCGGCTCCTACCAGGCCAGCCCGCAGCAGGCGCTCGCGACGGCCACCCGGTTCATGAAGGAGGGCATGGCCCACGCCGTCAAGCTCGAGGGCGGTCGGGCGATGGTCCCCGAGATCGAGCTGCTCGTCCGGGCGGGCATCCCCGTCATGGGGCACATCGGCTTCACCCCGCAGAGCGAGCACGTCCTCGGCGGCTACAAGGTGCAGGGCCGCGGCGACGAGCGCCGAGCAGCTCCTCGACGACGCCCGTCGCCCTCGAGGAGGCCGGCTGCTTCGCCGTCGTCATGGAGATGGTCCCCGCGCCGGTCGCCGAGCGGATCACGAAGACGGTCGCGCATCCCGACCGATCGGCATCGGCGCCGGGCCGCACTGCGACGCCCAGGTCCTCGTCTGGCAGGACATGGCCGGCCTGCGCGGCGGGCGGGCTCCCCGCTTCGTCAAGAAGTACGCCGACCTGCGCGGGGTCCTCGGCGAGGCCGCCAAGGCGTATGCCGCGGAGGTCGCCGAGGGGACCTTCCCCGACCTCGAGCACTCCTTCGAGTCCTGAGCCCCGCCGACGTCCGAGACCGTGATGACGAACCCCTCCGACGACCGCGCCGCCCTTCGAGCATGTCCCACCCGTCGACCCGTTCACCCGCTGGGCGAGATCGCCGACGGCTCCGGTGGGGCCGCGGCCTACCAGCGGCGGTTCGACGACCTCGAGGCGTCCGGGCTCGACGTCCACGGCGAGGCCCGGCTCGTCGCCTCCCTCGTCTCACCGCCGGCCCGGGTCCTCGACGCCGGGTGCGGCACCGGGCGGGTCGCGACGGCCCTGGCCCGGTTCGGCTACCGGTGCACCGGCGTCGACGCCGACCTCGAGATGATGCGGGTGGCCGCGGGCCCGCGACCGCGGTGACCCCGTTCCTCCACGCCGACCTCTCCGCGCTCTACCTGCGCAGCCAGGCCTTCGACGCGGTCGTGCTCGCCGGCAACGTCGTCCCGCTCCTCGCGCCCGGGACCCTCGTCCCGGCGGTCGAGCGCCTCGTCGCGCACCCGACGCTGGGCGGGGTCATCGTCGCCGGCTTCGGGCTCGACGCGGCTCACCTGCCGCCCGGCTGCCCGGTCACGCCCGCTCGCGGCCTACGACGCCGCCCTCGCGTCGGCCGGGCTCGTCCTCGACGACCGCTGGTCGACGTGGGAGACGGACCCGTGGACGCCCGGCTCGGGCTACGCCGTGTCCGTCCACCGCCGCGGCTGACCCGGCCCGGAGTGCTCACCGCGCCCCCGGGCGCGGCTCAGTCGGCGTCGCCCTCGTTCCAGCGACGGTCCTCCTCGTCCCACTTCTCGGTCTTCTCCCGGGCGGTCTCGAGGGCCCGTCGCGGCCTCGTCGGCGGTGTCGTAGGGACCCAGGACGGTGGCGTTCTGGCCGCGGGTCTCGTCGGTCTCGACCTCGCCGGTGTCGACGTTGTACCAGTACGGCCATCGGGGTGCTCCTTCGTCGTCCGGGCGGCCGGTGGGTTCGCGCCATGGGCGTCGCTGCCTAGACTCCACCGTATGCCGGTCCCGCACGCAACCCTGTCCCCGGGCGAGGTCTCCCCTCGCCGCCCGGTCCCGCCGAGCATCCCCCGGCCCGAGTACGTCGACCGGCAGGCGCCCGAGCGGTTCTACCGGCTCGGAGGTCAAGGACGCCGAGACGATCGAGCGGATGCGGGTCGCCGGCCGCATCGCCGCGCAGGCGATGGAGGCGGCCGCGGCGGCCATCGCCCCGGGCGTGACGACCGACGAGATCGACCGGGTCGGCCACGAGTTCATGCTCGACCACGGCGCCTACCCCTCGACGCTCGGCTACCGCGGCTTCCCCAAGTCGCTGTGCACCTCCGTCAACGAGGTCGTCTGCCACGGCATCCCGGACTCGCCGCCCGCTCGAGGACGGCGACATCGTCAACATCGACATCACGGCCTACATCGGCGGGGTCCACGGCGACACCGACGCGACCTACCTCGTCGGCGAGGTCGACGAGGAGTCCCGGCTGCTCGTCGAGCGGACCCGCGAGGCGATGATGCGCGGCATCAAGGCGGCCCTGCCCGGGCGGCGAGATCAACGTCATCGGCCGGGTCATCGAGAGCTACGCGCGCCGCTTCGGCTACGGCGTCGTCCGCGACTTCACCGGCCACGGCATCGGCGCGGCCTTCCACTCCGGACTGATCATCCCGCACTACGACGCGGCGCCGGACTACGACACCGTCATCGAGCCGGGGATGACCTTCACCATCGAGCCGATGCTCAACCTCGGCACCCACGAGTGGGACATGTGGGACGACGGCTGGACGGTCGTCACGAAGGACCGGCGCCGCTCGGCCCAGTTCGAGCACACGATCCTCATCACCGAGACCGGCAACGAGATCCTCACCCTGCCGTGACGCGGGGCGGACGGAACGGAGCGTCGACGTGGCATCGCAGCGGACTGCCCCTCGGCATCGACGTCGGCGGCAGCGGCATCAAGGGCGCGCCCGTCGACCTCGAGCAAGGGCGAGCTCGCCGCACGAGCGGTTCCGGATCGACACCCCGGCCACGTCGACGCCCGAGGCGGTGAGCGACGTCATCCAGCTCGTCGTCGAGCACTTCGAGGACGTGCGCGGCACTCGCCCGATCGGCGTGACCATCCCCGGCGTCGTCACCCGCGGCGTCGTCCGGACCGCGGCGAACATCGACGAGTCCTGGATCGACACCGACATCGAGGCGCTGCTCGAGGACCGGCTCCAGCACGACGTCGTCGTCGTCAACGACGCCGACGCGGCGGGCGTCGGCGAGCTGCACTTCGGCGCGGCCAAGGGCCAGGACGGGCTCGTCGTCGTGACGACGCTCGGCACCGGGATCGGCACCGCCCTGCTCTACGACGGCGTCCTCGTGCCCAACTCCGAGCTCGGCCACCTCGAGATCGACGGCCACGACGCCGAGACCCGGGCGGCCGAGCTCGGTCAAGACGCGGGAGGACCTGTCCTACAAGGACTGGGCCCAGCGGCTCCAGCGCTACTACAGCCACCTGGAGGGCCTCCTCTGGCCCGACCTGTTCGTCGTCGGCGGCGGGGTCTCCCGCAAGTCGGAGAAGTTCCTGCCCGCTGCTCGACCTGCGGACCCCGATCGTGCCGGCGCAGCTGCGCAACACCGCCGGGATCATCGGGGCCGCCGTGCTCGCGAGCCAGGCCCAGGACGCCCGGGGCCGCCACCGATCGGACTGACCGGGCCGGCCGGCAACGCCCGAACGGCTGGCTACTCGCGCAAGCCGACGGGGGTGCCCCAGAGCCGGTTGCCGGGCCGCCAGGTGCCGTCCGGCCAGTAGCCGTAGCCAAGGGTCTGCCTGAGCGTCGGCCGGTGCTCGACGCCCTCGAGGAGGTAGACCTCCATCGACCGCTCGGTACCGCCACCGACGCGGTACAGGCCGTCCGGCCACGGCTCGAGGAGCAGTCGGTGCCGCCACGTCGGCCGGAAGACGGGCATCGCCTCGTCCACATCGTCGACGTAGCCACCGTCGGCTGACTCGAAGGACGGTGAGCCGGAGAGGGGCTCGTGGACGGCATCGGTGACGTTCATGTCGGACCTTCCGGAGGTGTGAGGCCGATGTCGCTCACGCTAGGTCCCCGCCCGGGGATCTGGCGCCGATCCGGCCTCGACTCGCCGGTTCGGAAGGTGGGGACTGGCCGTTCAGCCGAGCGGCGTCTGCTGATAAAGGGCGAGGCGCCAGCGGTCGTCGTCCCGGACGTAGACGCTCGTCATGACGCCGGTGAACGCCTTGCGGCCGTCCCGGTAGCCCGTGCCGGTGTAGACGAGGGCCGTCGAGTCCTCGCCCACCTCGACGGTGCGCGGCTCGTCGATGTCGTAGGCCTCCCAGGACGGGGCCCCGCGGAGGGACTCGATGACCTGCCCGCGGGACATCACCATGCCTCCGGCGAGGACCATCGTCCCGTCCTCGGTCATGAGGTCGCCGTAGAACTCGGCCCCGGTCCCGTCGCAGAGCGACTCCCAGCCTCGGCGCTCGAGCTCGACCAGATCATCCATGTCGGGCCACTACCCGGGCCCTCCGGAGGGGAAACGACGCGTGGTCGGCCCGGCCGACCTCAGACCGTGAACTCGACCGCCCCGGCGCCGGCCAGGTCGCGGACCTCCGTGTCCGCGCCGCCGAACCGTCCGGCGTGGCCGAGATAGAGGTCGCGGCCCGCAGGGGCGAGGATCCGGTCGTGGATCGGGACGGCATACGGCGCGTTGTGGGCCCGGAGGAAGGCGGTCATCTCCTTGCTCGCCTGCCAGGGGGCGCTGAGCGGGAAGGCGAGGACGTCGACGTCGCCGAACTCGGCGTCGAGCGCGTCACCGGGGTGGTAGAAGCTCGGCTCGCCGTCGGCGTCGAGACGGATGCCGACGTTCGTGATGCGGGGCAGCTCCTCGTGGATGACGGCGTGCAGGTCGCCGTGCGGGGTGAGGGTGGCGCCCGCGATGGTGCGCGTCGTCGACGTGGCCTCGGCCATGACCCCGAGGTCGCCGAGGATCGGCACGCTCTCGCTGTCGGCGAGAACCGGACGCCGGGGTTCGCGCGGACGAGGTCGGGCAGCCGGTCCGGGTCGAGGTGGTCCGGGTGCTGGTGGGTCACGACGACGGCGTCGAGGCCGGTGATGTCACGTGAAGTCGTCGGCGAAGTTGCCCGGGTCGATGAGGATCCGCGCATCGGCGAACTCGACGAGGAGGCAGGCGTGGCCGAGGTGGGTGATCCGCATGTCCCCACCGTATGCCGCTCCGCCGCACCGCCCCTGACCACCCCCCGGGCCCGGGTTGCCCGGTGCCGGCGGGGCGGTCAGCAGAACCGGCTGGGGGACGAGCCGGCCTGTAAGCCGGGTTCTGTTCCGCGGCCTCGTTGCCGAGGCCGCGGCGACGGTCATCCATCTGGGACGGCCGTTGCCGACCGCCTCTAGCGCCCTACCCGCGTGCTCGGGCGGGCCGCCCTCGAACGCACGCTGTCTGGGCTTGCTCCGGGTGGGGTTTACCGAGCCGACCCCGTCACCGGGGCCGCTGGTGGTCTCTTACACCACCGTTTCACCCTTGCCCCGTCGCCGGCTCGCGCCGCGCGCCGAGGCGGTCTGTTCTCTGTGGCACTGTCCCGCGGGTCACCCCGGGTGGCTGTTGGCCACCACCTTGCCCTGTGGAGCCCGGACTTTCCTCGACGACCGCGACCGGAGCCGCGAGCCGCCGCGACCGTCCGGCCGACTCGTCCGCGGACCAGTCTAGGCGAGGGCGAGCCCGATCTCGCCCCGTCGCGATGTCGGCCGACTCCACCCGGACCGTCACGCGTCGTCGCCGAGGCCGGGCGCCACCGGTCGCGAGCGCGAGGATCGGGCAGGTCGGTCAGCTGGACGTCGACCCCCTTCTCCCCGGTCGTCGACGACGACCGCTCGGATAGGTCCGCCCGACGTGCCCGACGAGGAGGGCCGCCTCGACGGCGTCGTTGCACGCCCGCTCGACCGCGCGGGTCCGCCGGTCGGTCTCGGCCATCAGCTCGGGCAGGTGCGGCAGGGCCGCCCGCACCCAGCCCGGAACCTCAGCGCCCGCGGCGATGGCCTCGCACACGACGAGGCCGAAGCGGTCGACGAGCCGGCGCAGCGGCGCCGTCACGTGGGCGTAGGCGTCGGCGACGGCGGCGTGCCCGACCTGCTCGGGCACCGCGCCGTCGAACGGCGTGTAGCCGGCCCCGCGGAAGAGGGCCGTCGCGGCGTGGATGAGGGCGAGGTGCCGCGGGGTCGCGCCGGTCGAGGCCGCGGACGAAGTCGCCGTAGGCCTGCTCCGCGGGCCACGTCGCCCCCAGCGCCCGCGGCCTGCCGCCGGAACCGACGCACCGCCCCGGCTCGGGGGCCGGCATCGTGCGCAGGATGCCCACCTCGGCATGGAGCATGAGGTCGGCCGCCGCCATCCCGGTGAGGAGCGAGATCTGGGCGTTCCACTCCTCGGCCGGCCGGGGCGGCCGGAAGTCGAGGGTGAACCGGCCGTCGGCGTCCTCGTGGACCTCCTGCTCGGGCATCGGCAGGCTCGCGCCGCCGCGCAGCTGCTCCTGGCGCACCCGGCGCGCCCCGATCTCGCGGAGCAGGACGAGCCGCTCGTCGTCGGTTCCCGCGTCGAGGGCGTCCTGCACCGTGTCGTAGTCGAGCCGCTCGACGCTGCGGACCATCGCCCGGTAGACGTCGGTGCCGGTGAGCTCGCCCTCGGCGCCGAGCCGCAGGTCCCAGACGTAGGCCGGCCGGACCTCGCCGGGCAGCAGGCTCGACGCCCCCTCGCTGAGCGCCGTCGGGGTGCAGCGGAACCCGCTCGTCGGGGCAGTAGACCGTCTGGCCGCGCCGCCGGACCTCGGCGTCGAGTGCCCCGCCCGGGCGCGACGACGCAGGTGAGGTCGGCGATGGCGTAGCGGACCCGGTAGCCGTCGCCGTCGCGGTCCAGGCACATCGCCTGGTCCAGGTCGAGCGACCCGGCGGGTCGAGGGTGACGAACGGGACGGCCGTCTCGTCCCGGTCCGGCAGGTCGCGCGGCTGCGGCGACGGCGGCCACGGCCTCGGCGAGCGCGTCCGCCGGGTAGTCCTCGGCCGACCTCGAGCTCGGCGCGGATCGGCGGCGAAGCGCTCGAGGAGCGCCTCGCGACCCCGTCCGGCGTCGTGGCCTCGGGACGGCCCGAGCCGGATGTGACGATGCGGCATACCGCCCAACCTACAAGCGGACCGCGTCCGGCACCGGGGCCGCGAGCCGCCTAGGGTGGCCCCGTGCTGATCCTCCTGCCGCCCTCGGAGTCCAAGTCGGGGCGCCGCCGGGGCGGCCCGGTCGACCCCGCCGCCCTCAGCTTCCCCGAGCTCGCCGGCACCCGCGCGCGGGTGGCCGAGGCGCTGCGCGAGGTGAGCCGCTCCCCCGACGCCCCCGGCGCTGCTCGGCGTCAGCCCGACCTCCTCGACGACATCGCGCGCAACCTCGTCCTCGACACCGCGCCCGCGACCCCCGCCGGCCGAGGTCTACACCGGCGTCCTCTACGACGCGCTCGACCTCGCCACCCTCGACCCGGCCGCCCGGCGCCGGGCCACCCGGTGGCTCGTCGTCGTCTCGGCGCTCTACGGCGCGGTGCGCCTCACCGACCGGATCGCGCCCTACCGCCTCGCGATGGGGGTCAGCCTGCCCGGGCTCGGCCCGCTGGCCGCGCTCTGGCGCCCCGAGCTGGCGCGGGTGCTCCCCGGCGGCCGCCGGCGCGCGGGGTCGTCGTCGACTGCCGGTCCGCCGCCGTATGCCGCGGCCTGGCCGCCCGGCGGCGACCTCGCCGACCGCTGGGTCACGGTCCGGGTGCCCGGGGCGAGCCACTTCGCCAAGCACACCCGGGGGCTCGTCGCCCGCCACCTCTGCCTCGAGGGCGGGCCGGCGCCGACGCGTGCCCCGGCCTCGCCGAGGTCGTGGCTCGGCGGCTTCGACGACCGCGCTCCACGAGCCGGCGCGCCGCGGCGCGCCCTGGGTCCTCGACGTCGCTCCCGGCCCGGTGACCGGGGCCGACCTCGGAGCGCTGACGGCCCGGGTCAGCCCGATCGTCGTCTTCCTCCTCGCGATCACCGTCGTCGCCGAGATCGCCCAGCTCGCCGGGGTGTTCGACGTCTCGGCCATCGGGTCGCCCGGTCGGGCCGGCACCGGGTCTGGCTGCTCTGGCTCCTGTTCGCCGGCTTCGCCGTGACGTGCACCGCGTTCCTCAGCCTCGACACGACCGCCGTGCTGCTCACCCCGGTCGGGCTCGCGGTCGCGAGCCAGATCGGCGCCTCGCCGTACCCGTTCGCCCTGACGACGCTGTGGATCGCCAACACCGGGTCGCTGTTCCTGCCCGGTCTCGAACCTCACGAACCTGCTCGCCCTCCACCACGCCGACGCTGCTCGGGCTCGGGCCACGCCGGCTACGTCCGGCTCGCGCTGCGCCCCGGCGCCGTCGTCGCGGTCGCGGTCACCCTCGCCGTCGTCGCCGTGCTCCACCACCGGACCTGCTGCGCAGCGCTACGCCGTCGACGCCGCCGCCGGAGCCCCACGACCGCGTCCTGCTGCGGGTCGCCATGGCCGTCACCCTCGCGCGTCGGCCCGCTCTTCGCCGTCGGCCTGTCCCCCGCCTGGGTCGCCTCGGCCGCGGCCGCTCGTCCTCATGCTCGCCGTCGCTCTGGCGCGAGCCGGCGACCTTCCGGCGGTCGTCGGTCCCCTGGCTCATGGCGGTGGGGTTCGTCGCGCGTGGCCGTCCTCGTCGACCTGGGTCCAGGCCCATGGCCTCAGCGCGTGGCTCGCCGTCGCTCGTCGGCACCGGGCACGGGCCCGGGCGACCTGCTCGGGTGGCGGCCGCGGGCGCCGTCGGAGCCAACGTCGTCAACAACCTCCCGGCCTACCTCGCGCTCGAGCCGGTGGCGGCCGGCGCCCCGGCCCGGCTCATGGCCCTGCTCGTCGGCGTCGACGTCGGCCCGCTCGTCACGCCGTGGGCCTCGCTCGCCACCCTGCTGTGGCTGCAGCGCTGCCGAGGCGGCCGGTCGAGATCCTCGCCGGTCGCTCGCCTCGCACGGCCTGCTGTGCGCCGTCCCCGGCCGTCCGGCGGCCGCAACGCTCGCCTCGCTCCCGCGGCTGAGCCGGTGCCGCGGGCCGGCCGGCTCAGCCAGGGCGCTGCCGCTCAGCGCCCGGTCGAGGTCCGCGACGAGGTCGGCGGGGTCCTCGAGCCCGACCGAGACGCCGCACCGTGCCGTCGGTGATGCCGACCGCGGCCCGGGCCTCCGGGGTCGAGCCGCCGGTGGGTCGTCGTCGCCGGGATGGGTGACGAGCGACTTCGCGTCGCCGAGGTTGTTGGAGATGTCGATGACCTCGAGGGCGTTCAGCAGCGGCGAACGCCTCGGCCTTGCCGCCGTCGATGTCGACGTGACGACGGTCCCGCCGCCGAGCATCTGCCGCCGGGCCAGCTCGTGCTGCGGGTGGGACTCCAGCCACGGGTAGACGACCCGGCGGACCCCCGGCGCGCCCTCGAGGTGCCGGGCGAGCGCGAGCGCGCGCGGACGCCATCCGCTCCACCCGCAGCGACAGCGTCTCCAGGCCCTTGGTGCATCACCCAGGCGTTGAACGGCGACATGGCCGGGCCGGTATGCCGCATGAGGTTCTTGACCGGCCCGTCGACGAACTCGCGCGGGCCGAGCACGGCGCCGCCGAGCGCGCGCCCCTGGCCGTCGATGTGCTTGGTCGCGGAGTAGACGACGATGTCGGCGCCGTGCTCGAGCGGCCGCGAGAACACCGGCGTGCCGAAGACGTTGTCGACGACGACGCTGGGCGCCGGCCGCGTGGGCCAGCTCGGAGACGGCCGCGATGTCGACGAGCTCCTGCATCGGGTTGCTCGGCGTCTCGAAGAACACCGCGGTCGTCGGCCGGTCGAGCGCCGCGCGCCCACTGGGCGAGGTCGGGCCCGTCGACGAAGACCGTCTCGACGCCCCAGCGCGGGAGGATCTCGTCGAGGATGACGAAGCAGGACCCGAACAGCGCCCGCGAGGCGACGACCCGCGACGCCCTGGCCGCACAGCGCGGCCAGGGCGACGAACACCGCGGACATCCCCGAGGCCGTCGCGAAGCACGCCTGCGGCGCCCTCGAGCAGCCGCAGCCGCTCCTCGAACACCGCGACCGTCGGGTTGCCGTAGCGGCTGTAGACGAACCGGTCGACCTCCTCGGCGAAGGCCGCCTCGGCCTCGGCTCGGCGGTGCCGTAGACGAACCCGGAGGTGAGGAAGAGCGCCTCGGAGGTCTCGTCGAAGCCGCTGCGGGCCAGCCCGCCCCGGACGGCGAGGGTGTCCGGCCGCAGCCCGGGCGCCGTCCGGACGGGCGTCGGCCACCGGCTCAGCCCTGCCGCCACGGCAGGCCGTCGTTCTTCCAGCCGGCGACGACCCGGTGGCCGCTGCGGTCCGCGGGGCCCCTCGAAGCCGTCGAGCGACGTTGTATGCCGGCCCCAGGCCCGCCGCGGTGGCCGCCTCGGCCGCGGCCGCGGGACCGGACGCCGCAGCGGCAGAGGAAGTACAGGGCGTCCCGTCGTGGAGCCCGAGGCGCCGCAGCTCGTCGACGAAGCCGTGGTTGACCTCGCCGGAGGGGAAGCGCTGCCACTCGACGAAGACGACCTGGCGCTCCGACGCCGGACAGGTCCGGGACGCCGACATAGGCCCACTCGGCCCGGGTGCGCACGTCGACGAGGACAGCGTCGTGCCCGCCGGTCACGGCGGCATACGCCTCCTGCGGGGTGACGTCGCCGGCGTAGCTCATACCGGCACCGCTCCGCGCGTCGAAGCCGCTCGCGAGGACGACGGCCTGGGCGACGACGACGCGCTCGCCGTCGAAGGTCGATGCGCCGGGCCGCCGTGCAGCCGGTAGCCGTCGGCGAGGGCCTGCTGACCCGCCGGCAGAACTCCGCGTCGTCGCGGCCGGTGAGCAGGCGGTACGGCAGTCGCTGGTCCATGCCGCCCAGCCTATGCGGCGCGGTCCGGTGCCCGCGCCCGACTGCCGGCCGACCGGCTCAGACCCGGTTGGTGAACGCGACCGACACCTGGCCGCCCTCGGCCACACCTCGACCGCGGTAAGCGAGCCGGGGGCGGCGGCCAGCCGCCAGACCCGGTCGTGGGGGATCCCGAGCAGGTGCGCGAGGACGACCATGATCGGCTTGCGGTGGCAGACGACGACGGTCGTCCCGCCCGCGGCGACGACCCGGTCGAACGCCGGCGAGCACCCGCGCGGCCATCTCGTCGTGCGTCTCCCCGCCGGGCCGGGCGTAGCCCGGGTCGTCGCGCAGCCGGACGGAACTCGTCGCGGTGCGTCCGCGAGCAGGTCGGCGACCGAGCGCGCCGTCCCAGTCCCCGAAGCCCTGCTCGTCCCAGTCGGCGTCGACGACGCGGCTCGACGCCGAGCGCCGCGGCGACGACCGCCCCGGTCTCCCGCGCCCGCGCCAGCGACGGAGGTGACGACCCGAGCGCGCCCGTCGCTCGACGAAGGCCGCCACCGCCGCGCCCGGCCGCCCGCGCCTGGGCCCGGCCGACGGCGCTGAGCGAGGGGTCCGGCCCGCCCCGCCCGTCGAGCCGCCGGTCGAGTGAAGTCGGTGACGCCGTGCCGGACGAGGACGACGCGGGTCGGCGCGCCGCGACCGCGCGACCGCGCCGACGTCGCCGCTGGCCGAGCGTCCGGCCGGTCGGGTCGGGATCGGCTCCGCCGGCGCCGGGCCGGCCCGGTCGGGCGGCGGGGATCTCGTCGAGCGCCGGGCTCGCCGCCGAGGACCCGGTCGACCGTGCGACCCGTCCATCGCGACGTTGGACAGGGCGTCGGCCGCCTTGTTCTCGCTCGCGGGGCACCCAGCGGTAGGTCACCGAGCCGCCGGCGCCGTGATCGCGCCGGACGACGTCACGCGCCTGGAGCGCCAGGCGGCGCATGTCCTCGTGCTTGATCTTCCACCGGCCGGACATCTGCTCGACGACGAGCTTGGAGTCCATCGCCGACCTCGACGTCGGCCGCCGGGTCGATCGCCCGCGCCGCCTCGAGCCCGGCGATGAGCCCTCGGTACTCGGCGACGTTGTTCGAGGCGATCCCGAGGGGCTCGGCCCGCTCGGCGAGCAGCGCCCCGGTCTCGGTGTCCCGGACGAGCGCGCCGTAGCCGGCGACGCCGGGGTTGCCCCGGGAGCCGCCGTCGGCCTCCACCGTCAGCCGTCGTCCCATCCGTCGCGCCGTTCCCGTCGTCCGCGTCGGACTGCTGTCCGTCGCCGGAGCGCGTCAGAGGCCGGACTCGGCGGTCCGCACGAGGATGCGGCGGCACTCCTCGCAGCGGAGCACCTCGTCCGCGGCGGCCGACCCGGATGCGGTCGAGGTCGACCTGGTTGAGCTCGAGCTGGCAGCCGCCGCAGCGGCGCTGGCGCAGCGCGGCCGCGCCGGTGCCACCGCTGCGTGGCCCGGATCTTCTCGTAGAGCGCGACGCAGGTCCTCGCCGACCTCGCGCGACGAGGGCGGGGCGCGGGCGCGCCGACCTGCGCGGCCTCGGCGTCGAGCGCGGCGAGCGCGCGCGTCGCGCTCGGCGGCCGCCAGCCGCGATCCGGGCGTCGAGGTCGGCCATCCCCCGCTCGAGCTCGGCGACGTCGTGCTCGAGCCCCTCGGCGCGCTCCATGACCTCGAGCTCCGACCTCCTCGAGCTCGCCCTGGCGACGGGCCAGGGAGCTCGAGCTCGTGCTGGAGCGCCTGGAGGTCCTTGGCGGTCCCCGACCCCGGCGTCGAGCCGGGACTCGGTCACGGGCCGGCCCGGTCCCGGACGAGCTGGACGTCGGCCTCGGCCTTGGCGACCTCGCGCTGGACGTCGCCGAGCGCGGCCCGGGCCCGGACGAGCTGGTCGCCGAGCACGCGCGGCCTTGGCCTCGAGGTCGGCGTATGCCGCGATCTGCGGGAGGTGCGCCCGTGCGTGGGCGATCTGGTCCAGCCGGGTGTCGACGGCCTGGAGGTCGAGCAGACGCAGCTGGCGCTCGGGCTCGGCTTTCACGGCATACCTCCCGGCGGTTCGGCACCGACCGTGAAGTCCCACGGGTCGGTGCGCACTGTGCTGATGTGGGTCTCCACCCTAGGCGAGCCGTCGCCGCGTCCTCGGCAAGCGCGGCCAGCAGATCCCGCTCGAGCGGTGGCGAGCCAGACGCCTCGGTCGACCAGTGGCCCGGCGTCGATGAGGTACGGGCGGGCCGCCACGGGCCTCCTCCCGGGCCTCGAGCGCCGGGTGGTGGCGCAGGTCGGCGGTGACGTAGACGTCGGCGCCGCTGCGCCCGCACCGCGTCGAACAGGTCGTCCCCGGCGCCGCCCATCACGGCCACCCGACGGACCGGGGCCGTCGGCGGGACCGGCCACCCGGATGCCGCCCGGCCGCCGGCGGCAGGGCCTCCCGCAGCCGGGCGGCGAGGTCGGCGAGGGTCATCGGCTCGGCAAGGTCGCCCGACCCGGCCGAGCGGCTGGCCCTCGACGACGGCGAGCGGCTCGGTGCTCGACGAGCCCGCACGCCGCGGCGAGGGCGTCGCTCACGCCCGGGGTGGCGACGTCGGCGTTGGTGTGGGCGACGTAGAGGGCGATGTCGCCGACGACGAGGTTCGTCACGCTCGCCCCCTTGGCCGTCGTCGTCGCCACGCTGCTGCACCCCGCGCAGCAGCAGCGGGTGGTGGGTGATGAGGAGGTCGGCCTGGGCGGCGCGGGCCTCCTCGATGACGGCGAGGGTCGGGTCGAGGGCGAGGTGGATCCGGGTCACCGGCTGGTCGAGGTCGCCGGTGACGAGGCCGACCCGGTCCCACGACTGGGCGGTCGCCGGCGGATAGAGGCGTTCGAGGGCGGCGACGACGTCGCGCAGGGTCAGCGTCCATGTGGGCCCGGCCGGGTTCGAACCGACGACAACCGCGGTGTAAGCGCGGTGCTCTACCAGCTGAGCTACAGGCCCTCGGGCGCCTGACGTCGGGCCGGCCGTCCCGGCGGTCATTGTGTCACGGCCGGACCAGGGCCGGGCGCAGCCGAGCGCCGTCGTGGTAGCCGCTGAAGTCGCGGGCGGCGCCGGGCGGGTTGACGAGGGTCCAACGGATCGACCCCTCGGTGTCGATGAGGAACGTGCCCCGCACCGGCGAGGCCGGCCTGCGTCGTTGAAGACGCCGTACTCCTGGGCCACCGCGCCGTGCGGCCAGAAGTCGGACAGCAGGGGGAAGAAGTAGCCCTCCTTGTCGGCGAACCCGCGCTGGGCGTACATCGGGTCGCACGAGATGGCCAGCACCTGGACCTTGTCGGAGACGAAGGCGCCGAGGTTGTCGCGGATCTCGCACAGCTCGCCGGTGCAGATGCCGGAGAAGGCGAAGGGGAAGAAGACGAGGACGACGTTCTTCGTCGCCACGGAACGAGCCGAGGGTGACGTCCACGCCGTTCTGGTCCTTGAGGGTGAAGTCGGGGGCGATGTCGCCGACGGACAGGGCAGGGGTGGGACGTCGCTCATGGCGCGCAGTCTGCCAGCCGCCCGAGCGGCCCTGACCCGGCGTCGAGGGTCGCCCCGGACGGCTGGCCGTCGGTGCGCGGCGCCTTCGGCGAGGCGAGCTTCGTCGCCCGCCAGCTCCCCCGCGTTGGCGACTGCCGCCACCCGTGCAGCCCGGCCGTGACCGCGGCCTCCTCGATCTCGCTCGCCTCCACCTCACCGGCGCTGCCCGGCTTGGGGGTGACCAGGACGACGAAGCCGCCGTCGCCGAGCATCCCCGACGGTGTCGACGAGGGCGTCGGTGAGGTCGCCGTCGTCGGCGCGCCACCACAGGAGGACCGCGTCGACCTCGCCGGTGTAGTCCTCGTCCTCGAGCTCGGACCCGCAGGCGTCCTCGATGGCGAACCGGAAGTCGTCGTCGACGTCGCCGTCGTAGCCGAACTCCTGGACGACCTGCCCGGCGCCGAACCCGAGCTTGTCCACACCCGCCGTACACCGACCGGTCTCCCGGGTCGGCGCCGGCCCGACGGAGCCTCTGAGGCGTTCACGGTGCTCTACCTCCTGCTCGGGTGGCTCGTCCACGCGGGTTCCGCGTCCTGCTGTGTCCCTAGTCCACTGTGTCCGGGGCCCGGTTCGCAAGAGGACGTCCCGCCTCGCCGCGCCACGCCGCGCCCGCGCCGCCTCCTCCCCGAGGAGTCGCTCCGCCTCGACGACCGCGAGATGGGGCAGCGCCGGCGAGCACCGGTCCGGGGGTCGAGACGAGGCGCGACCGACGCCAGCCCCAGGGCCCGCTCGAGGACGCCCTGGCTGCAGCGGTCAGCGACTGGATCCGGGCGTGGGGGACCACCACCGCCCGCCGGGTGAGCCGGCCGCGGCGGGCGATGACCGAGTCGTCGGACACGGCATACCCGTTCCGGCGCCAGCTCAGCGGGTCGAGCATGCGGGACGCGCGGCGCCGGCGGGGGTCCAGCCCGCGGCTCGCCCCCCGGCCGCGGCGGCCGCGGCGAGGGTCTGCCGGGCGCAGCGCGGCCGTCGAGGAGCCCGAGCACCGCAGACGACGTCGTCGAAGGTCCCGACCGGCAGCACCGTCGTCTCGTGCTCGCCGTCCCGCGTCCCTCGCCGTGGACCCCGGCGACGTTGACCCGGACCCGCCACCAGCCGAGCGGACGCCACCACACGGCTGGAGCACCTCGACCGCCTGGACCCGGTGCAGCGGGATCGTCGTCGTGCGCAGGTCGGTCAGCCCGTGCCGGATCCGCAGGCTGTCGGCGACCTCGGACGAGGGTGAAGTTGCCGTGCTTGAGCAGCTCCCCGACCCGGTTGCTGCCGATGCCGAGGACGAACGGGGACGAGGCCGGTGAGCGCGCCGACGGCGCCCGCGCCCGCGGCAGCGTGGCGAGGCACGATGACGACGCACCGAGGACGAGCGGTGGAGGTGTGGAGCATCGTCGCGACGAAGAGCCGCCCGTTGGGCACGGCCAGCACCGGCCGCTCCCCGGGCGATCGGTCGTCGACGCGCCGTCAGCGGCGCCGCCCCACCCGGTCGGGGCGAGGCCCGTCGGGGCCGGTATGCCGTCCGGCCGGCGGCGCCGGGCGCGCTCGTCGCTGCGGCCGGCCAGCGCGAGGAGGTGGTCGCGCACCTCGTGAGCCCGGGCGAGCCCGAGGTAGGACGAGCGTCAGGTGCGCGTCGCGCCCGCCGGCCGACTGGACGACGACCTGGGCCAGCCCGAACGACCCGGGCAAGCAGTGGCCGGCTGATCTCGACGGCCTGGACCCGCTCGAGCGGGACCTGGCGGTGCTGCCGGAAGCAGGACGCCCGTCCGGAGCTCGACCTGCCCGGCGCCGACCCGGAACCGGGCGAACCGCCAGCTGAGCCATGACCCGCCCGCGATGAGCGCGACGACGGCGAGGGCGCCGAGCCCGAAGAGGACCGGGTGGGCGAAGACCTGGTCCGCGCGCGGGCTCGCCGCCGTACTGCCCGCCGGGCACGCCGAGCCCGAGGCACCGAGGATCGCGCCGAGCCCCTGGCTGACGACCCAGTCAGCCGATGGCGAGGAGGACGAAACCCCCCGCGCAGCAGCGGGGACAGCGGGTGGAGGTGCTGCCAGCTCCTCACCCGCACCGGTCGGGACCCGGCTCGGGGCGTGCTCGGCTCACAGACCCGCTCGCTGCGCCTCGCCCCGGGCGGCGAGCCGCGCCCGCAGCGCCTCGGCCTCGGCCAGCCGGCAGGCCCGGGATGGTGCCGCCGCTCTCCGGGGAGGCGGTGTGGATCTCGACCGAGGCGATGCCGAACGCCCGGGACAGCGGCCCGCTGTGGAGGTCGACGTACTGGAGGCGGCCGTACGGGATGCTGACCAGGGTCCGGAAGATGCCGGCCCCGCCGGATGACGAGCTCCTCGTCGAGCTCGACCCAGCTCGCGGCGCTGACCTGCCGGACGATGACCCAGGCGCCCCACGCGCCGCCGCGACGAGCGACGACGAGCCCGAGGGCCAGCCACGCCCAGGCGCGTGACGAGGGCCACCGAGGACCGACGGCGGCGACGGCGGCGAGGCCCGAGCGACGGCGCCGAGGAGGATGAGCCGGACCGTCGCCAGGGCGGGCGACACCGGGCGCCACCCGAGCCGCGTCACCGAACGAGGGTGACCGGCCGCATCCGTCGAGCTGGGCCGGCGGGCGCGCACGTCGTCGCTCATGGCCACCAGTCTGCCCGACGGCCGACGGCGCCGACCCGCCCGCGGACAGGGCGGTCAGGACAGGAAGTCGCCGACGATCCGGTTGAACTCCGCGGCATGCTCGATCTGGGTCCAGTGCCCGCAGCGGCCGAAGACGTGGAGCTGGCTGTCGTCGATGAGGCCGAGCAGCCGGTAGGCGTTCTCGAGGGGGATGACCCGGTCGTCGCGGCCGTGGACGACGAGGGTCCGGTGCGGGAGCGCCGCGGATCTCGTCCTCGGGTGTCGCGAGCGCCGTCGACGCCGCGCTGGCGGGGCGCGGGGAACATCGCGGAGAAGGACTCCTGGAAGCCCGGCCGGATCGACGCGGCATAGCGCAGCCGGGCCAGCTCGTCGGTGACGAGGGCGCGGTCGAAGGCGAAGATGTCGAGCAGGCCGCGCATCGCCTCCAGCGACGGCTCGTAGCCCCACACGGCGTCCAGCCCGTCGGTGAGGGGGAAGGACACCCCGACCGAGCCCATGAGGACGAGCCGGTCGACCCGCTCCGGGGCGTGGACCGCCATCGAGATGGCCAGCCCCCCGCCGAAGCTGTTGCCGACGATCGAGAAGCGCTCGAGCCCGAGTGCGTCGGCGAAGCCGAGCAGGTGGGCCCGCCACGCCTCCATCCCGTAGCGCGAAGCCCTCGGGGCGGTCGGTGAAGCCGAAGCCGACGATGTCCGGGGCGTAGACGGTGAAGCGCTCGGCGAGGGCGGGGATGGTCAGCCGCCAGTTCGAGTAGGCCGAGACGCCGGGCCCGGACCCGTGGATGAGGAGGACGGCGGGGCCGTCGCCGGCCCGGAGGTAGTTCGTCGCGATGCCGCCGACGTCGACGGTCCGGCCGATCTCGGGGTTGTCGCTGATCGGCGCCCCGCCGCGCGGTGCTCGCTCATGCCGCGAACGCTAGGGCGGCCGGCCCCGCGCGGACCAGGGTCGTTCCGCACGGCCGCAACGACCGGGCCCGAGGCCGCGTGCTCGACCGGGTCCGAGCCGGTCGCGCAGCCGCAGGCGGCATACCCTGCGGTGATGGGACGACGACCGCGCGGGTGCCCAGCGACCCGCCTCGACCTCGGGACGGGGTCGGTCGTGCGCCGGCCCGACACGGTCGCCGTCGAGGAGCCGCTCGAGATCCGGGTCGGCGGGCGTGTCGGTGACGACGACGATGCGGACCCCGGGCGACGACTTCGACCTCACCCTCGGCCATCTCGTCACCGAGGGCCTCATCCGCGACGGCGACGGAGGTGCGCGGCCTCATGCACTGCACCGACACCGACGCCGGACGGGCTCCCCGACCTTCAACGTCGTCGACGTCACCCTCGCCCCCGGGGTCGCCCTGCTCCGCGGCCGGCCGCGGGCGCGGACCGAGTCGATGACGAGCGCCTGCGGCGTGTGCGGCACCGCGACGATCGACGCGATCCGCACCGCGAGCCCCGTATGCCGTCGCCGAGGACGCGGCTCGCGCTCGACCCGGCGGTTCTCGCCGTCGCTCCCCGAGCGGCTCCGCGCCCGAGCAGGACGACCTTCGACCGGACCGGCGGGGTCCACGCCGCGGCCCTCGTTCACGGCCGACGGCGAGCCTGCTCGTCGCCCGCGAGGACGTCGGGCGGCACAACGCCGTCGACAAGGTCATCGGGTGGGCGGCCCGCGAGGACCTGCTCCCGCTCACCGGCGCCGTCCTCGCCGTCAGCGCCCGGGCCAGCTTCGAGATCGTCCAGAAGGCGCTCATGGCCGGCATCCCCGCCGTCGTCGCGGTGTCCGCGCCCTCCTCGCTGGCCGTCGAGCTGGCGACCGAGGCCGGCATGACCCTCGTCGCCTTCACGCGGCCGCCGCGGCTCGTCGTGTATGCCGGCGCCGCACCGGGTGCGCGCCGCCGAGCCTGCCGGGGCTAGTCACCACGAGCGCGCTCGGCCGGCTCGTGCCGTGGATCGGCCGGCGCCGACCCATCCATACCGTCCGACGGGTGATTTTGGCCGAATCCCGCGCGCGGGCGGCCGCCGTTCCTACCATGACGCCCATGAAGTCCGGCACGCCCACGGGCGGCTTCGCCGCCGCAGCGATGCGGCGCGGCCCTGATGTGGCTCTACGCCACTGCGGCGCTCTGGACGCCGCACCTGCCGGACCAGCGCGCCCTGCCGACCCGCTCTCGCCATCGTCATCGACATGCCGCACGCCGCACCTCGCGCGGACGATGGCCGGCGGCGATCGCCGTCGCCCTGACGACGGTGGTCGGGTTCCGCCTGCTCCAGACGACCGGGGCCTTCCTCGCGCGTCTGGCTCGTCGCTCTTCGGCCTTCCTCGCGCTCTACTTCGCCGCGCCGAACCGTCCGGCCGACCTCATCTTCCAGGCCCACCGGGCCGACTTCCGCCACCGTCGCCGCGCTCGCCAAGGTCGGCGACCTCCCCGACAAGACGGCCTACGGCAACGACCTGTCCCTCCGCCTGCGGTACCTCTCGACGACGGGCCGGGTCAACTGGGTCGACGGCGTCGCTCTTCGTGCCGCGGCGGGTCGTCTTCCCGAACGACTCCGCGGGCTTCTGGTACGTGCCCGAAGGGCACGCCCGCTCGGCAAGGACATGTTCGGCACGGAGTGCTCCGCACCCGGTGCACCTCGACGGCCACTGGTGGGCCTGCGGCGCTGCCGTCCTGACCGTCCCGCGCCTCCCCCTGCCCGACGGCACCGGCACCGGCATACCCGACGGTAGCCGCGTCCGACAACGTGGACGGAATTGTGCCGGCGCACACGCGCGGGGGAGGATGGGAGAACGCGCCGCACCCTCGGTCGCCCCACAGCTCCCGACGAGAGGACCGCTCGTGACGTTCCGCGAGGAAGCCGGACCCATCCTCAACGGCATTCCGGCCCACCTGCCCGACACCGACCCCGGTGAGACCCAGGAGTGGCTGGACTCCCTCGACCAGGTCCTCGACGTCGGCGGTCGGACCCGCGCCCGGTACGTCATGCTCCGGCTGCTCGAGCGGGCCCGGGAGAAGCAGATCGGCGTGCCCTCGCTCACGGCCACCGACTTCGTCAACACGATCGGCCCCGAGCAGGAGCCGTGGTTCCCCGGCGACGAGGACGTCGAGCGGCTCTACCGCCGGATGATCCGCTGGAATGCCGCCGTCATGGTCCACCGCGCCCAGCGGCCCGGGCGTCTCGGTCGGCGGCCACATCTCGACGTACGCGTCCGCCGCGACGCTGTACGAGGTCGGCATGAACCACTTCTTCCGCGGCCCGGACCACCCCGGCGGCGGCGACCAGGTCTTCTTCCAGGGGCACGCCTCCCCCGGCATGTACGCCCGGTCCTTCCTCGAGGGCGTCCTCGGCGAGGAGGACCTCGACGGGTTCCGCCAGGAGAAGAGCCACCTCGTCGACGGGCAGATCCGGGCCCTGTCGTCCTACCCGCACCCGCGGATGATGCCGGACTACTGGCAGTTCCCGACCGTGTCGATGGGCCTCGGCCCGCTCAACGCGATCTACCAGGCGCAGTTCAACAAGTACCTCCACCACCGGGGCATCAAGGACACGAGCGAGCAGCGGGTGTGGGCCTTCCTCGGCGACGGCGAGATGGACGAGGTCGAGGCCCGCGGCGCCCTGCAGATCGCGGCATACGAGGAGCTCGACAACCTCACCTTCGTCGTCAACTGCAACCTCCAGCGGCTCGACGGACCGGTCCGCGGCAACGGCAAGATCATCCAGGAGCTCGAGGCGCAGTTCCGCGGCGCCGGGCTGGAACGTCATCAAGGTCATCTGGGGCCGCGGGTGGGACCCGCTGCTCGCCGCGGACCGCGACAACGCGCTCGTCCACATCATGAACACGACGACGGACGGCGACTACCAGACCTTCCGGGCCAACGACGGCGCCTACGTCCGCGAGCACTTCTTCGGCCGGGACCCCCGCACCCGCAAGCTCGTCGAGAACTGGAGCGACGACGACATCTGGTACCAGCTCAAGCGCGGCGGGCACGACTACCACAAGGTCTTCGCGGCCTACCAGGCCGCGGTCGCACCACACCGGGCAGCCGACGGTCATCCTCGCCCACACGATCAAGGGCTACACGCTGGGCGCCGCCTTCGCCGGCCGCAACGCGACGCACCAGATGAAGAAGATGACGGTCGAGGACCTGAAGAACTTCCGCGACGTCCTCCGGCTGCCCGATCACCGACGCCCAGCTCGAGGCCGACCCCTACACAGCCGCCGTTCTACCACCCCGGCTTCGACGACCCGGCCATCGAGTACATGCTCGAGCGGCGCAGGGCCCTCGGCGGGTCGCTGCCGCAGCGGCGCAGCACGTACACCCAGATCTCGCTGCCCGGGCGACGACGCGTACGCCCAGGTCGCGCAAGGGGTCCGGCAAGCAGCAGGTCGCGACGACGATGGCCTTCGTCCGGCTGCTCAAGGACCTCATGCGCGACAAGGAGTTCGGCAGGCGGATCGTGCCGATCATCCCCGACGAGGCGCGGACCTTCGGGATGGACAGCTTCTTCCCGACCCTGAAGATCTACAACCCGCACGGGCAGAACTACACGCCGGTCGACGCCGAGCTCATGCTCAGCTACCGCGAGTCGACCGAGGGCCAGATCCTCCACCTCGGCATCAACGAGGCCGGGTCGACGGCCGCCTTCACCGCGGCGGGCACGTCCTACGCCACCCACGGCGAGCCGATGATCCCGATCTACATCTTCTACTCGATGTTCGGGTTCCAGCGGACCGGGGACTCGATCTGGGCGGCCGCCGACCAGCTGACCCGGGGCTTCCTCATCGGCGCGACCGCGGGCCGGACGACGCTGACCGGCGAGGGCACCCAGCACGCCGACGGCCACTCCCCGCTCCTCGCCTCGACGAACCCGGCCGTCGTGTCCTACGACCCGGCCTACGCCTACGAGATCGCGCACATCATGCACAGGCGGGCTGCGGCGGATGTACGGCGAGAACGCCGAGAACGTCATCTACTACCTCACCGTCTACAACGAGCCGATCGTCCAGCCGGCCGAGCCGGAGGACGTCGACGTCGAGGGGATCGCTCCGCGGGATGTACCTCCTCAAGGCCGGCGGACACCTCGGGCTGGCAGCACGAGCCCGCCCGGGCCCAGCTGCTCGCCTCCGGCGTCGGCGTGCCGTGGGCCCTGGAGGCCCAGGAGCTGCTCGCCAGCGACTGGGGCGTCGCGGCCGACGTGTGGTCGGTGACGTCGTGGGGCGAGCTGCGCCGCGACGGCCTGGCCAGCGACGAGCAGGCCTTCCTCCACCCGCAGGGCGAGGCGCGGGTCCCGTACGTCACCGAGCGGCTCCGCGGCACGCGCCGGCCCGGTGCTCGCGACGTCCGACTACATGCGGGCGGTGCCCGACCAGATCGCCCAGTGGGTCCCCGGCGACTTCGTCTCGCTCGGCGCCGACGGGTTCGGGTTCGCCGACACCCGGGCGGCGGCCCGGCGGTTCTTCCACATCGACGGGCCCTCGCTCGCGGTCCGGACCCTCCAGGTGCTCGCTCGGCGCGGCGAGGTCGAGGCCGCGATGGCCCGGGAGGCGGCCGAGAAGTACAACCTCCTCGACGTCACCGCCGGCGCGTCCGGCACCGAGGGCGGGGACGCGTGACCTGGCCGCGGCCGAGTGAGCCGACCCGCGCGGCTGGCGGGGGGCGGCTATGCTCGCCCGGTGGCGGCATACCGAGCAGCGGACGCGGACGACGCGCGCGGCACACCGGCCCCTAGGCTGGGACGCGTGTCCAAGGTCCTCACCTCCCTGCCCGTCGGCGAACGCGTCGGCATCGCCTTCTCCGGCGGCCTCGACACCTCGGTCGCGGTCGCCTGGATGCGGGAGAAGGGGGCGATCCCCTGCACGTACACCGCCGACCTCGGCCAGTACGACGAGCCCGACATCGACAGCGTCCCCGGCCGGGCCGGCCAGTACGGCGCCGAGATCTCCCGGCTCGTCGACTGCAAGAGCGCCCTCGTCGAGGAGGGCCTGTCGGCGATCGCCTGCGGGGCGTTCCACATCCGCAGCGGCGGCAAGGCCTACTTCAACACCACCCCGCTCGGGCCGGGCGGTGACCGGCACCCTCCTCGTCCGCGCCATGCAGCAGGACGGGGTGTCGATCTGGGGCGACGGCTCGACCTTCAAGGGCAACGACATCGAGCGGTTCTACCGCTACGGTCTGCTCGCCAACCCCCACCTGCGCGATCTACAAGCCGTGGCTCGACGCCGACTTCGTCGGCGAGCTCGGCGGGCGCGGCGAGATGAGCGCCTGGCTCACCGAGCGCGGCCTGCCCTACCGGGACAGCGCCGAGAAGGCCTACTCCACCGACGCCAACATCTGGGGCGCGACCCACGAGGCGAAGACCCTCGAGCACCTCGACACCTCGATCGAGACGCGTCGAGCCGATCATGGGTGTCGCGTTCTGGGACGAGTCGGTCGCCATCGCCGACCGAGGACGTGACGATCCGGTTCGTCCAGGGCCGCCCCGTCGCCGTCAACGGCGCCGAGCTCGACCCCGTCGCCCTCGTCCGCGAGGCCAACACCATCGGCGGCCGGCACGGGCTCGGGATGTCCGACCAGATCGAGAACCGGATCATCGAGGCCAAGTCCCGCGGCATCTACGAGGCGCCCGGCATGGCCCTGCTCCACATCGCCTACGAGCGGCTGCTCAACGCCATCCACAACGAGGACACCATCGCCAACTACCACGCCGAGGGGCGGCGGCTCGGCCGGCTCCTCTACGAGGGCCGCTGGCTCGACCCGCAGTCGCTCATGCTCCGCGAGTCGCTCCAGCGCTGGGTCGCCTCCGCGGTCACCGGCTCGGTCACCCTCCGGCTGCGCCGCGGCGACGACTACTCCATCCTCGACACCCGCGGCGAGAACTTCTCCTACCACCCGGACAAGCTGTCGATGGAGCGCGTCGAGGATGCGGCCTTCGGTCCCGTCGACCGGATCGGCCAGCTGACGATGCGCAACCTCGACATCGCCGACAGCCGGTCCAAGCTCGAGATGTATGCCGCACAGGGCCAGCTCGGGCGTCGGGCACGTCGACCTCGTCGGCGAGCTCGAGCCGGGTGGCGCGTCGCAGATCGCCGCCAACCCGCGGCCGTCGACGAGGAGGACGACGCCGCCCTCGACCGGGCCGCGATGGAGTCCGGCACCGACTGACCCCCGCCCCCTGCACGAACCTCTGCTAGCAGAGGTTCCTGCCGAACGGGAGTGCTGCAGCACCCCCGGTCCGTCCGAAGGTCTGCTAGCAGAGGTTCGTGCATCCCGGCGGGCGGTTGTGGGTCGCGCACAAAGCGGCGGGCCTAGACTGCGCCGTATGCCGCCGCCGCCACCCGACCGGCGCGGACGCGCTGCTGGCGAGAGCGCGCCGTGAACCGGGCGAACCGGACGCGGCGCCCGTGGCCGGCGCGGGCGAACCGGACGCGGCGCCCGTGGCCGGCGCGGGCGAACCGGCGGGCGACGAGGCGACGCGGGACCCGAGGGCCACCGACATCCCGGCCCGGCGCGCCTCCGCCGAGACCCGGCGACGGGTCGAGCAGTCCGCCGGCGCCCTCGGGGCCGCCGCCGTCCAGCAGATGGAGGCCGACCACGAGTGGTACCGCGCCCTGTCGGCGGAGAACCGCTCGTGGGTCGGCCTCGTCGCCCAGGCCGGCATCCGGTCGTTCATCGACTGGTTCGTCGACGGGCAGCCGCCCATCCACGTCACGGCCGACGTCTTCGGGACGGCCCCGCGCGAGCTGACCCGCTCGATCAGCCTGGCCCAGACCCTCGACCTCGTCCGCACGGTCGTCGACGTCGCCGAGCGGGAGATCGTCCGGCCTGGCCGCCGCCGGCGACGACGGCGAGGCCCGGGAGGCGGTGCTGCGCTACAGCCGGGAGATCGCCTTCGCGGCGGCCGAGGTCTACGCCCACGCCGCCGAGGCCCGGGGCGCCTGGGACGCCCGGCTGGAGTCGCTCGTCGTCGACGCCGTCGTCCGCGGCGAGGCCGACGAGTCGATCCAGTCCCGCGCAGCGGCACTGGGCTGGGGGTCGACGTCGCAGGTCACGGTCATCGTCGGGACGACCCCACCGGGCAGCCCGGCGCTGGTCGTCGAGGCCGTCCACCGGGCCGGGCGGCGCATCGGGGTCGAGATCCTCGTCGCGATCCACGGCCGCCGGCTCGTGTGCATCGCCGGGCCGGTCGACGACGAGATCCGAGGTGGCCGGCGCGCTGGCCCCCGTCCTCGCCGAGGGGCCGATCGTCGTCGGGACCGGTCGTCCCCCACCTGTTCGCCGCCGGACGCAGCGCCCGGGCCGCGATGTCCGGGCCACACGGCGGCGCCCGGCCTGGCCCGGCGCGCCCCGGCCGGTGCGCGCCGACGACCTCCTCGCCGAGCGCGCGCTCCTCGGCGACCAGCCCGCCCGCAGCGCCCTCTTCGCCCGGATCTACGCGCCCGCTGCGCGACAGCCCGGGCGGAGGCGCTGCTCGCGACCGCCGCGGCCTTCCTCGACGGCGGTCTCGGGGTCGAGGGCACCGCGCGCGCCCTCTTCGTCCACGCCAACACCGTCCGCTACCGGCTGACGAGCATCGCCAAGCTGACCGGCTACGACCTGGCCGACCCGCACGACGCCCAGACGGTGCGGGTGGCGCTCGCCTACGGCGGCTGGCCCCGGTCGGACTGAGCACCGGCCGTCTGATCACGGCAACCCACCGAGAGATCCCCGAAACTCCCCCGGACAGGTTCGTCATCGCCCGTCACGACACCGGCGCACCGCGCCGGGAGGCTGAAGAGGTGCTTGTCATCGTGTGCCCCGGACAGGGCTCCCAGACCCCCGGCTTCCTCTCCCCGTGGCTCGAGATCCCCGGAGTCGCGCGACCGGCTCGGCTGGCTCTCGGCCGTCGCCGGGCATCGACCTCGTCCGCACACGGCACCGAGTCCGACGCCGACGACGATCAAGGACACCGCCGTCGCCCAGCCGCTCATCGTCGCGTCCGGCCTGGTCTCCCTGCTCAGCCCTCTTCGAGCACCCGGCCGACGGCTTCCGCCGGGTCGGCGCCGGCGCCGGCCACTCCGTCGGCGAGATCACCGCCGCCGCGGCCGCCGGGGTCATCTCCGCGGAGCAGGCCATGGTCTTCGTCCGGGAGCGCGGCACGGCGATGGCCGCCGCGAGCGCCGTCCGACCCACCGGGATGAGCGCCGTCGTCGGTGGCGACCCCGAGGAGGTCCTCGCGGCCATCGAGCGACACGGCCTCACCCCGGCCAACATCAACGGCGCCGGCCAGGTCGTCGCCGCCGGGACCGCCGAGCAGCTCGCCGCCCTCGCCGACGACCCGCCCGGCCAAGGCCCGGGTCATCCCGCTCCAGGTCGCCGGCGCCTTCCACACCGCGCACATGGCGCCCGGCCGTCGACACCCTCGCCGGCTACGCCCGGGCGATCTCCACCCACGACGCCCGGGTCCCCCTCGTCTCGAACAGCGACGGCGCCGTCGTCCACGACGGCCGCGAGGTCCTCGCGCCGCCTCGTCGGCCAGGTGAGCAACCCGGTCCGCTGGGACCTGCGCGATGGAGACCTTCGCGCGACCTCGGCGTCACCGGGCTCATCGAGATCCCGCCCGCGGGCACGCTCACCGGCCTCGCCAAGCGGGCCCTGCCCGGCGTCGAGCTGCTCGCCCTGAAGACCCCCGACGACCTCGAGGCCGCCCACCGGATGGTCCTCGAGCACGGCGAGCCGACCCAGACCGCCCAGGACCCCACCTGGCGGCTCGTCGTCGCCCCCGCCAAGGGGACCGTCTCCATCGGCGACGGCGCCACCGAGACCGGCGCCACGCGTGACGGCCGGGACGGTCATCGCGACGATCGGCACCCTGCGCGACACCTACGACGTCACCGCCCCGCACGGCGGGCGGGTCGTCGAGTGGCTCGTCGAGGACGGCGACCCCGTCTCCCCGGGCCAGCCCCTCCTCCGCCTCCACCCTCCAGGGCTGACCGAAGGCTGCACGATGTCCCCTGCCACGATCACCGCGCCCGAGGGCGCCCGCCACGCCCGCATCTGGGGCATCGGCGGCTACCGGCCCCGCCGGGTCGTCCCCAACGCCGAGATCGTCGACGCGATCGACTCCTCCGACGAGTGGATCCGCGAGCGCTCCGGCATCATCGAGCGCCGCTGGGCCGGCGAGGGCGAGAGCGTCGTCGAGATGTCCGAGGCCGCCTCCCGGGACGCGCTCGCGATGGCCGGCCTGAGCCCCGAGCAGGTGAGCGCCGTCATCGTCGCGACGGTGAGCCACCCCTACCAGACCCCGGCCGCCGCGCCGCTGCTCGCGCACCGGCTCGGCGCCACCGACGCGGCGGCGTTCGACATCTCCGCCGCCTGCGCCGGCTACTGCCACGCGATCTCGCTCGCCAACGACATGGTCCGCGGCGGCAGCGCCGAGTACGTCCTCGTCGTCGGCGTCGAGCGGCTGTCCGACTTCACCGACAAGCACGACCGCGGCACGGCGTTCATCTTCGCCGACGGCGCCGGCGCGGCGGTCGTCGGCCCGTCCGACACCCCCGGCATCGGCCCGACCGTCTGGGGCTCGGACGGCGCCCAGTGGGACGTCATCGCCCAGCGCGACAGCTGGATCGACGTCCACGACCGACGAACCTCGACTGGCCCGCGATCGGGATGCAGGGCCAGAGCGTCTTCCGCTGGGCCGTGTGGGGCATGGCCCCGGTCGCCCAGAAGGCCCTCGACCTCGCCGGCATCACGCGCCGACGACCTCGACGCCTTCATCCCCCACCAGGCCAACGTCCGGATCATCGACGCGATGGCCAAGCAGCTGCAAGCTGCCCGCCGACCTCCCGATCGCCCGCGACATCGCCCAGACGGGCAACACCTCGGCGGCGTCCGTCCCGCTCGCCACCGAGCGGATGCTCCGCGAGGGCGCCGCCCCCCACGGCGGCCTCGCGCTCCAGATCGGCTTCGGCGCCGGCCTGGTGTATGCCGCGCAGGTCGTCGTCCTGCCCTGACCGCCCACGCTCACCCCGACCGAACTCCCGTCGGCCCACGGGTACCCGGGCCAAGCACACCGCACACGAGGGCTTCCGCGACGGACGTGGACCCGACCGATGAAGGAGCACACCACCATGGCTGCTAGCGAGCAGGAGATCCTCTCGGGCCTCGCCGAGATCGTCAACGAGGAGACCGGCCTCGACCCGGCCGAGGTCCAGACGCGACAAGTCCTTCACCGACGACCTCGACATCGACTCGCTGTCGATGATGACGATCGTCGTCGCCGCCGAGGACAAGTTCGGCGTCCGCATCCCCGACGAGGAGGTCAAGAACCTCCTCACCGTCGGCGACGCCGTCAGCTACATCGCGGCCAGCCAGGGCTGAGCCTGGCGCCGGGGGCGACGCAGGTGCCGTCCCCGCCGCGCCCGCGGCATCCCCACCGGTCGACCCGCCCCACCACCGCACCAGGAGCGAGACCCACATGAGCAACGAACGCCGCGTCGTCGTCACCGGCCTCGGCGCGACCACCCCCGTCGGGGGCACCGTCGCCGAGACCTGGGACGCGATCCTCGCCGGCCGGTCCGGCGCCCGCACCCTCGACAACGACTGGGCCGAGACCTACGAGCTCCCGGTCACCTTCGGCGCCCGCATCCACACCCCGCCCGAGGACGTCCTCGACAAGGTCGAGATCCGCCGGATGGACCCCAGCGCCCAGTACGCCCTCATCGCCGCGCGTGAGGCCTGGGCCGACGCCGGCGAGCCCGGAGGTCGAGCCCGAGCGGCTCGGCGTCGCCATCGGCACCGGCATCGGCGGCGTCTGGACGCTGCTCGGCCAGTGGGACACCCTCCGCGAGCGGGGCGCCCGCCGGGTCTTCCCGCTCGCCGTCCCGATGCTCATGCCCAACAGCGCGAGCGGCAACGTCTCGCTCGCGCTTCGGCGCCCGCGCCGGCGCCCACACCACCGTCTCGGCCTGCGCGTCCGGCGCCGAGGCGATGGGCTTCGCCGCCGAGATGATCCGCGCCGGCCGCGCCGACGTCGTCGTCGCCGGCGGGCACCGAGGCCGCGATGCACCCGCTGCCGATCGCCGGGTTCGCCGCCATGCAGGCCCTGTCGACGCGCAACGACGAGCCCGAGCGCGCCTCGCGCCCCTACGACACGGGCCGGGACGGGTTCGTCCTCGGCGAGGGCGCGGCCGTCATCGTCCTCGAGTCCGAGGAGCACGCCCGGGCCCGCGGCGCGCAAGATCTATGCCGCGCTCGCCGGGCTCGGCATGTCCGCCGACGCCCACCACATCGCCGCCCCCGAGCCCGAGGGCGCCGGCGCGTCGCGCGCCATGGTCGAGGCCGTCCAGACCGCCGGGCTCACCGCCGCGCGACATCGTCCACATCAACGCCCACGCCACGTCGACGCCGGTCGGCGACGTCGCCGAGTCCAACGCCATCCGTCGGGCCTTCGGCGACGCGACCGACGGCGATGTGCGTCAGCGCGACGAAGTCGATGACCGGCCACCTGCTCGGCGCCGCCGGCGCGCTCGAGGGCGTCCTCACGATCCTGTCGGTCCACCACCGCATCGCCCCGCGCGACGATCAACCTCGACAACCTCGACCCCGAGATCCAGCTCGACGTCGTCCACGGGGAGCACGCGCACCCTCCCCGACGGCGACATCGCGGCGCTCGAACAACTCCTTCGGGTTCGGCGGCCACAACGTCGCCCTGGCGATCACGAGCATCTGATGACGCACCAGCCGAACGCGGCCTCCGCCCTCGCCTCGGCCTCGGCCAAGCCGAAGGTCGACCGCGAGAACGACCCCCGCAACCCGGTCAAGCGGCTCCGCGCCCTCTTCGACGACGGCACCCTCGAGCTGCTCACCGCGCGTCGACGACTCCGGGATGCTCGCCGGCCGCGGCCGCGTCCGGGGCACCGACGCCGTCGCCTTCGCCTCCGACGCCACCGTCATGGGCGGCGCGATGGGCGAGGCGGGCTGCGGGGTCATCGTCGCGGCCTACGAGCACGCGCTCGCCGACGGCGTCCCGATCGTCGGGATCTGGCACTCCGGCGGCGCCCGGCTGCCCGAGGGCGTCGTCTCGCTGCACGCCGTCGGCGAGGTCTTCGCGGCGATGACCCGGGCGTCCGGGCAAGATCCCCCAGATCTCCGTCGTCGTCGGCGCCGGCGGCCGGCGGTGCGGCCTACGGCCCGGCACTGACCGACATCGTCATCCTCGCTCCCGAGGGCCGGATCTTCGTCACCGGGCCCGACGTCGTCCGGTCGGTCACCGGCGAGGCCGTCGACGCGCTTCGCCTCGGCGGCCCCGAGCCCCACGGCCGCCGCTCCGGCGTCGTCCACGTCGTCGACCGAGCTCGATCGAGGACGCCTTCGAGCGGGGCCAGGACCTCGTCGCACGCTGCTCGGCAGCCAGGGCACGCTCGACCTCGGACGCCGTCGACGACGTCGACCTCGGCGGCACCTTCCCCGAGTCGGCCAAGCGCGCCTACGACGTCCACCCGCTCGTCGCGGACGTCCTCGACGACGGCTGCCGTGCGGTCGAGCTGCACCCGCGCTGGGCGCCGAACATCGTCACCACCCTCGGCCGCTTCGGCGGCCGCACCGTCGGTGTCATCGCCAACAACCCGATGCGGCTCGGCGGCTGCCTCGACTCCCCGTCGGCCGAGAAGGCGGCGCGGTTCGTCCGGATGTGCGACGCGTTCGGGGTCCCGCTCGTCGTCCTCGTCGACGTGCCCGGCTACCTGCCCGGCGTCGGCCAGGAGTGGGACGGCGTCGTGCGCCGCGGCGCCAAGCTGCTCCACGCCTTCGCCGAGGCGGTCGTCCCCCGGGTCACCCTCGTCACCCGCAAGACCTACGGCGGCGCGTACGTCGCGATGAACTCCCGCTCGCTCGGGGCGACGAAGGTCTTCGCCTGGCCGACGGCCGAGGTCGCCGTCATGGGCTCGGTCGCCGCGATCCGCATCCTGCACCGCCGCCGGCTGGCCGAGATCGACGACGCCGAGCGCGCCGGCCGTCGAGGCCGAGCTGGCCGCCGAGCACGACACGCTCGCCGGGCGGCCTCGCCCGCGCCGTCGAGATCGGCGTCGTCGACGAGATCATCGAGCCGACCGAAGACCCGCTCGGCGATCGCCCGCGCGATCGCCGACGCCCCGCAGCGGCGCGGCGCGCACGGCAACATCCCGCTCTAGCAGCGGCGGGGCGTCAGCCGGGACCCGCGCTCGACTGCCACATCGGTGGACCGCCGGGCAGCGGCCGATGGGGCGGGGCCGACGGCGGCACCGGGCGCCGCCCTCGCCGGGCCGCCTCCGCCGCCGGTGGACCGGCTCAGCCCACCTTGTGGAGCCAGCGGACGGGGGCCCCGTCACCGGCATACCGGAAGACCTCGAGCTCGCGGTCCCAGTCGACCCCGAGCAGCTCCTCGATCATCTCCGCCATCGCCTCGGGCGAGCCCTGGGCGAGGACGAGCACCTCGCGCAGCCGGTCCTCGTTGATGACGGCGTCGCCGTTGGCCGAGGTCCACGTGTGGTGGATGCCGAGGCTCGGCGTGTGCGACCAGCGCGAGCCGTCGCAGCCCGGGCTGGGCTCCTCGGTCACCTCGTAGCGCAGGTTGTCCCAGCCGCGCAGCGCGGACGCCGAGCCGGGCGCCGGTGCCCGTGCCGCCGGTCCAGGACAGCTCGGTCCGCAGCAGCCCCGGGCCGGCCGGCTGGGCTCGTCCAGTCGAGGTTGACCGCCCGTGCCGAGCACAGACTCGATCGCCCACTGGATGTGCGGGCACAGCGCGGCGGGGGTCGAGTGGATGAACACCACCCCGCGGGTCATGGCGCGCGGCATTGCGACGGACATCCGGGCCTCCTTCGGTGCGAGGGACGTCTTCCCCAACGCCGTGCACCGTCTGTCGGTCCGGCCGTGCTGCGGAGGCGGCGGCGGCCTGCTGTGGCGACCGCTGCCTCGGTATGCCGTGCGCTTCGCTGTGCGGGCGCGGGTCACCTCGCGCCGGTTGTGTCGGCCCATTGTGCACCACGCGGCGCTCTGCACCAGCCGCCACGAGCGACACGGTGGTGATTCTCGCCTCAACAGTGCCGATCGCGCCTCAGCGGCGCCGGCCGACCGGGAGCTCGCGGGCCCCGCCCCCGGGCGCGACCCCGCGAAGGGTGGCGATCCGCCCCGTCGGACCCCGCGTAAGGGTGGCAATCCGCCCCCTTCGTGTGGCCCCGAGGGGCCGGCGGATCGCGCCACCCGCTCGGGGGTGGAGACGGCGTCGGGACACCTGGGTTCTGGGAGCCAGCCACTGAGGGGCCGGCCGCCGCTGTCCAGGCGGGTGCGGCCGGTAGGCTGACCGCCGGTCCGGACCCGCTCGGGCTCTCGTCGGGGTATGCCGCCTCCGGCCCGAGGGGCGTTAGCTCAGCTGGTCAGAGCAGCGGACTCATAATCCGTCGGTCGTCGGTTCAAGCCCGACACGCCCCACCGTGCATCGTGTACGACTCCGCCTGATGGTTGACGATCGGGCTTCGGCTGAGGCTTGACGGTGTTTCGGTTGAGGGTTGACAGGTATGTCGGCTGATCCGTGACGCTCCCTGTTTGAGGGAGATGGGACCATGCCGGGGGTAAGCCCTTCCTGTCGCGATTTGTCTGCCGATGACCGAGTCTGCGGGTGTGGAGCGCCCGTCGGGGACGTCCGCCGGTAAGGGCGCGGTGGTGACCTTTTCGTCGGTGACGGCTTGGAGGCTCAGGCCTGGTCCTGCATCGCCTGTAGGTCGATGCGGGAGACGTGCCGTCGGGCGGCGAGCTCGACGTAGCTGCGCGCGAGCTGGTCCTTCCCGGCGCCGATGACTGATCCGATCAGGCCCAGGTCCGTGCCGAGCTCGGCGGCGGGTGCCTCGGCGACCAGGTGCCGCCACAGGGTCTCCTCGAGGGTGTTGAACGCCACCTGGATCTCCTCGATGCCGAAGCCCGCGGTGAACCGTTCGTGCGCGACTGCCTCGGCGTGGGACACCACGGCCACCGGTGACCCCTCGCGCAGACACTGCACGAGCACACCGAAGAGGTCCTCGAGGCGGGCCTGGGCGACCTCCGGCCCGTCCTTGGTGTAGTGAGCCAGGCGGGCGTGGTCGAGCGCCGCCGTCGCCTCCGCGACCAATGCGTCGGACTGACCCGTGAGCCGCTCGGCGAGGTTCATCGTTGTCGCCCTCCAGTGTCTTACCGCGTCTAGTGGACATCGCCAGAGTAGCCCCGACGAGGCGGTCGAGCCGCCTGGAGGCGGGCTCGCTGAACTCGCTGGTCTCGGCGGGGCGCTGCCTGTTCAACGGCGCCACGGAAAGAGGCGGCTGGCTCTGGGAGGCCGTGACCGGTGCTGGCCGGCGGCTCACTGCCCCGCAATGTCGCGGCCCTCTGTGGAGAACGGAGGCGGGTACAGCGACAGGCCGTGG
The DNA here is from genome assembly GCA_963728395.1 of uncultured Actinomycetota bacterium. Taxonomy (GTDB): domain Bacteria; phylum Actinomycetota; class Actinomycetes; order Actinomycetales; family Dermatophilaceae; genus CAVSJJ01. The sequence continues at coordinate 85,715 of CAVSJJ010000003.1, read as the reverse complement.
TTGGGCGCCAGCGCTGCGACCTCCTCTTGCCACCCGGACCAACGCAGTGATCGGAACGTCTCGGTGAGGTCGCCGCTGAGGACAGCGGTCACAACGCGGTGTGGCCCGCCGAGGCCGGACCACACCAGCGAGTCCGGCCCGAACCAGCAGACCTCGCCGCTGCTGACGCCGAGGCCGCCGCCGTCGATCGCGAATCGGCCACCCAGCGCGTCAAAGCCGACCAGCAGCCACGGCGGTGGACCGGTCCTGGTGCCGGGCTCGCCGAGATGGTTTGCCATCGCAACGTCGGGGACGTCGCGTCCGCCTCCGCCCAGGAGACGGACCCAGCCGTGGTCGGCGACGATGCCGCCGCAGCTCGAAGCCATCGCTCCGAGGAACGGGCGCGCGCTGACTGAAGCGAGAACAAGACCTCACGACATCGCGCCGGGTCACCCTCGATGAGCCGCGCCCCGGGCGACTCGGATGCCAGATCGCGGATGGTTGGCCATGCGGGATCGTCGACCGGGATCGATCGAGCCCGAGCAGCCGTGCTTCGCACGCTATGAGTCGACGATGGGGCGCAACGGCTTTGCGGCGTGGTTGACCGGTCAGGTTCGTCCGCTCGGGCCGCTGCGGTCCGAACTCGCCGGGGACATCGGCCTTCCGCCCCGCGTCTACGGAGTGTTGGTTGCCTGGACTCTGGTGTGGTTCGGCGTGGCCGTGGCGGCGGTCGGAGCGCTTCCTCGCGGGGGTTGGCCCTTCGGCGTCGCCGTCCTGGTGATCGGACTCGGGGCCGCCGGCGTCCTGGGGTGGGGCCTTCGACAGTACGAGAGGGACGCGGCCCACCTCCTGCGCGATGTTTCAGCCCTCCTCGACGCGGACGAGTAGCCGGATCGCACCCGGCGCTCGACGCCGCCACCGAGCTGGTCCGCCAGACCGGCGATGACCGAACCACCCGGTGGTGAGGAGGGGGCTACCGATGGCGAGCCTCACCGAGGGTCAACGCCCCTTCAGGACGTCGGCCGCCTCCTGGGCGCCGCGCGCCCCGTGGATTGTGCCGGGCTCGCGCCGGACGCCGCGGCGGCGAGCCGGTGCCGAATGCCGCGGCGGCGAGCCGGTGCCTGCGCGGTCGCGATCCGGTGCCCTGGCACGGTCGCGCCGGACGCTCCGGCCTCGGCGAGGTCGCTCGCCGTCGCTGCTGCCCCGATGAGCCCCAGCAGCCCGGCGCCGCCGAGGAAGGCGTACAGGAAGACATCGGGCGCGTGGAACCCGAAGGCCGCCGTGAGGGCGATCGAACCGATGACGACGAAGATCCCGTCGGCGACGCCCACAGCGAACAGTGGACGCCAGGAGCGGGCCAGCGCACGCCGCGCCCCCAGAGGAAGCCGAACCACCGGCCCCTGCCACGCCCCCGAGCCGGCCAGCCCGGCCAGAGCGGCCAGGATCGGCGGGCCGACGCCACCACCGACGAGCAGCGCTACCCCACCAAGAGGGGCAATGGCCCTCCGACCCCGGCGACCGGATGCCGTCGCCGCGGATGCCGCCAGCAGGGCGACGGACGTCACCGTCGTGGCGGCTCCGCTTGCCGCCATCGTGGGGAGAACGCTCATCGCCGGATCGCCGTCAAGATGCTCGGCGATCGGCCCGACCGTCCACGAGGGGAAGGCCAGCCCCGGCGTCGGTACAGCGCCCTGCATCAACTCGCCGATCCCGTGCGTGAGCGTTCCGAGGCCGGCAAGCGTGCCGAAGATGCCCGCGGTCAGTGTCCGAGCCGTCATGACGGTCCTCCTGTCATCTCGTTGATCAGTGCCTCCAGTGCGCGCCGGTAGGTCGGCAGCCGCCAGGGACCCGCCTCGGGTGTGGCTCCGGAGGCGAACGATGCGAAGCCGAGCGTCAGGGCCAGCGCCGCCCGCCACAGGTCATCGGCATCCCCCCGGGACATCCCTTCGGCGACCATGTGGTCGATCCCGGTCGGTCCGGGCGCGGTCCGGCGGCCCGCGAGCGGGATGAGTCGCGGGTGTGCGAGCAGCACGCTGAGATACTCCGAGAAGATCACCACCAGGCCGTCGCGCCAGTCCTCCGGCCAGGTCGTGGGCAGCCGCATCTCGCTCCGTGCGAGCTCTACGATCGCGTCGAGCAGGTCCTCCTTGCCGCGGATGTGGTTGTAGAGCGAGGCCGCTTCGACACCCAGCTCCGAGGCCACCCGGCGCATGGTCAGGGCCCCCAGCCCATCGGCGTCGACCACGGCGAGACCACCCGCGGCGATCGACGCCCTCGTCAGTCCTGCCCTCATGGTCCGCCTCCGGAAACTAACTTAGTTAGTTTCGCGCAGGAGCACAAGCCCCGTCAGCCCTCCCGGGCGGACATGACGAACCCCCGTCGCACACCAGGGTCCGGGGTGCACGACGGGGGCGTCCTTCCGAGCGGGCCGGCGCGGCGGTCTCGGCGAGCTCGGGTCTCGGTATTCAGCTGTGGTTCGATGAGCGGACCCGACAGAGGCGGGGCGACGCGGGGGGATGTGGGGGCATCCGGCCGCTGCCCCTCCCGTCGGCGCGAGGACCCGGGGGCTGAGCCCCGCCCCGGGATCCCAGCCGGTCTCCGCCGACATCCCCTCGAACGGGTGAGGGGCCCCCGGGTCCGGCCGCCCGACGGACGCTCAGCCCACGGCATACCGGAGATAGACCACCCCGCGCTCCCCCACGGTCCGCGCCTCGACGAGCCGCAGGTCGATCCGCAGATCAGCGGGCAGGGCCGCCGTTCCGCCCCCGACGACGACGGGATAGACGAGCAGCCGCAGCTCGTCCACGAGCCCCGCCCGGAGGGCCAGCCCCGCCAGCTCGGGGCCGCCGATCGACACGGCGCGCCCCGCGTCGACGAGGACCCGCCGCACCGCCACCGGGTCGAACGAGGGCTCGAGCCGGGTGCGGGCGGTCGAGACCTCCGAGAGCGAGCGAGAGTAGACGATCTTGTCGGCGGCCTTCCAGATCCGGAAGTAGTCCTCGACCGGCGCGGGGCGGCCCGCGACGATGTCGGGAGACTCCCAGGCCCGCATCACCTCGTACATCCGCCGGCCGTAGAGATAGACACCCACCTCTCGCTCGAGGTCGTTGATGAGCGAGTGGACCTCCTCGTCGGGTTCGGCCCAGTCGAAGCGTCCGTCGCGGTCGCTGACGTAGCCGTCGAGCGACATCTGGGCCGTGTAGCGGAGCAGGCCCATGGCCGACCACCTCCCCCGGGCGGCGCACGCCGCCCACTCCCTCACTGTGCCCCCCGTCGGCGCGACCCGCGAGCCGCGTCGGGATCCCGACGCGTGTCCGCCGCCCCTCGGACGGCCCTGGCGAGGCAGGATTGGCCCATGGGACGGGTCCTCGCCTGCGGGCTGGCGACGGTCGACGTCGTCCAGACCGTCGCCGCTCCCCCGGGCCCGAACGACAAGATCGTCGCCTCCGCGACCCTCGTCGAGGGCGGCGGGCCGGCCCTCAACGCCGCCGTGACCGCCTCGCTCCTCGGCGCCTCCGCCGTCCTCGTGTCGGCCGTCGGCTACGGCCCGCTGAGCCGGCATCGTCCGGGCCGACCTCTACCGGTATGCCGTCGAGCTCGCCGACTGCGGCCCCGCCGGCTACGAGCCGCCGCTGTCGACGGTCCTCGTCACCGAGTCGACCGGAGAGCGGGCGGTCGTGTCCCGCAACGCCCTCGGGCGCGACCGGACTACCTGCCGCTGCACGACAACGTCCTCGACGGGGTCGCACGCGGTCCTCGTCGACGGGCACCACCTGCCGCTGTGTCGCGAGGTCGCCTTCCGGCGCGGCGCCGCGGCATCCCCGTCCTCCTCGACGGCGGATCGTGGAAGCCCGGTCTCGAGCCCTGCTCGGCGAGGTCGACATGGCTGTCGTGTCCGCCGACTTCGCAGCCCGGCGGGCGAGGCCTCGACGCCGTCCTGCGCTACGGCCCGACCTTCGCGGCCCGCACCCACGGCCCCGGCCCGTCGCCTGGCGGGCCCGGGACGGCTCCTCGGGGACCGTCGAGCCACCGGCACGTCCGGGTCGCTCGACACCCTCGGTGCCGGGGACGTCCTCCACGGCGCCATCGTCGCCCGCCTGGCCGAGCGACGGCTGGGGCGACCCCGCGGGGATCCTCGAGTACGGCGTCCGGCGTCGCGAGCCGGTCCGTCGGGTATGCCGGGGCCCGCGGCTGGGCCCGCCGGGACCCGGTGCGGCGGCGCGCGGCCGGCTGGCCATGATCGTGGCGTGACGGACTTCGACGCCGAGGCGAGACCTGGGACGACCAGCCCGACCGGGTCGAACGGGCGCGGCCATCGCCACAGGTGATCCGCGAGACCATCCCCCTCAGCCCACGATGGCGGCACTCGAGTACGGCGCCGGCACCGGGCTGCTGGGCCGTGCACCTCGCCGCCGACCTCGGCACCGTCACCTTCGCCGACGCCTCGCGCCGGGATGACCGATGTCGGCCGCGCGAAGCGCATCGCCGACCATCCCGTCGGCCGACCGGATGCGCGCTGTCCGGCTCGACCTCATGACCGACCCGGTCCCGGAGGACCGCTACGACCTCGTCCTTCGCATGATGGCGCTGCACCACGTCGCCGGACGTGCCGCGCGCTGCTCGGCGCGTTCCATGCCCTGCTCAACCGCCGGCGGGCCGGCTCGCGCTCGTCGACCTCGACGCCGAGGACGGCTCCTTCCACGGCGGGGACTTCGACGGGCACCACGGGTTCGACCGGGAACGAGCTGGCGGGATGGCTCGACGGGCGCCCACCTCTCCGACGTGCCTTCCGGCACGCCTACACGGTCGAGAAGCAGGTCGAGGGCGAGGACCGTTCCTACGGCCTCTTCCTCGTCACCGCCCACCGGCCCTGACCCGCCGGCGCAGGACCGACCGCGCCGGTCACGACGGGCCGCGGTCGAGGTCGACCGCCCGGTGCAGCCAGGTCGAGGTGACGACCATCCCGACCTTCTCGTAGAGGCCCAGCGCTCCGGTGCGCGAGTCCGTGCTGAGCGTGGAGCGCACGGCACCGTGCTCTCGGGCGGCGGCGAACGCGTCGACGAGGAGTGCCTGGGCCAGCCCCTTCCCCCGGTGGTCGCCGCGCACGGCGAGCCGGTCGACGAAGCCCTCGGCCCCGTCGTCGGCGAGGAGTACCAGGGCCACCCCGACGAGCGCTCCCCCCGGGTCGAGCACCACCCGGAGCATCCATGGTTCGAAGCCCGGCCGCCGCGATCGTCCCGGCTGCCCACACCCCGAACGGCTCACGGTCGCGCTGCGACCACTCGAGGAAGGCGTCCTCGATGACCTCCCAGCACGCCTCGTACTCCGCGGCCTCGGCCGCCCGCACGGCATACCCGGGCGGCAGCGGCCGATGCGGGATGGCCGCTCCCTCGGGGACCTCGAGCACCCAGCTCGACCACCGCACGTAGTACCCCAGCCCGGCGAGCAGCCGGTCGCCGGGCGAGCCCTCGGGCACCGGCATCCCGATGACCCGGCGGCCGAGTGCCGCCGCCCGGGCCTGCATCCACCGGGCGATCGCCGTGCCGATGCCCCGCCCGCGGTATGCCGGGTGGACGGCCGCGTCGCCCCGCTCCCGCGCCGACACCTCGCCGTAGCCGACGAGCACGTCGCCGTCGAAGACCCCGACGGTCGACGCGGCGAGGTCGGTGCCGGGGCGCTGCCAGTCGGCGACGATGTCGGCGGGCTCGATGACGACCTCACCGATGTCGGCCTGCTCCTGCGCGGCCATCAGCTCGTAGACGGCCCGGGCGTCGGCGTCGGTGAGCGGGCGGGCGGTCAGCCCGCCGGGAAGGTCGATCTGCGTCGTCGACGTGGTCACCGGCGCAGTCTGTCCGGTTCCCCGCCTCCGTGTCGCGGGATATGTCGGGCTCAGCTGTCGAAGCCGACGCCGAACCGGTCGAGCACGCCGAGCCAGGCACCCCGGCGCCCGGTGCGGTCCTCGGCGGCGAGGGCGGCCCGCGTGGCGCGCACCGCGGCATACCGGAGGGGCTCCGGCGGGAAGGGCATCGGCTTGCGCCGCACCATCGCCAGGCTGCTCGCCTCGGTCGGCTGCGCCCGGCGAGCAGGTCGAGGGCGACCCGGGCGCCGAACCGGCTCGCGCCCACCCCGAGACCGGTGTAGCCGGCGGCGTAGGCCAGGCGCCCGCCGAACGCGGTGCCGAACACCGGCGTGAATCGTGAGGTCGTGGCGATGACCCCGCCCCATCGGTGGGTGAAGCGCAGCCCCTCGAGCTGGGGAAAGATCTCGAAGAAGTGCTGGGCGAGCAGCCCGTGCGAGGCGTCGGACTGCTCGAGGTCGGGGTCGACCCGGCCCGGGAAGTGGTAGTTGGCGTCGTAGCCGCCGAAGAGGATCCGGTCGTCGCTCGGTGCGCCGGTAGTAGTGGAACTGGTTGCCCGGCGTCGGTGAGCCCCTCGCGGCCCTCCCAGCCGATCGCGGAGCAGCTGGGCGGCGGTGAGTGGCTCGGTCATGAGGACGTGGTCGTAGACCGGGAGGACCTACGCACGCGATCCGGCGCAGCGGCCGGGTGGCGTTCGTCGCCACGAGGACGCCGTCGGCTCGGATGCTGCCCCACTCGGTGCGCACCCGGAGCGCCGCGCCGTCCCGCTCGATGCCCCGCACGGCGGTGTCCTCGTGCAGCCGGACGCCGAGCGACTCGGCCGCGGCGGCGAGGCCCCAGACGAGCCGCGCCGGGTCGACGAGGCCGACGCTCGGGTCGACCCAGCCGGCGAGGTAGGCGCGGCGAGTCGACCCGGGCCCGGGCGGCGTCGGCGTCGAGGTACTCCGCCGGCTCGCCGTGCGCGCGATGCAGCTCGTAGGCCGCTCACGCACGGCGGCGACCTGGTGCGTCGGTGAGGGCGAGGGTGATCTCGCCGGGGACGTGGAAGTCGGCGTCGATCCCGTATGCCGCGATCGAGGTCCGCGATCCCCGCCATGTTCTCGTCGCGCGAGGCGCTGGAGCGTGGCGATCTCGTCGGGCCACTGGGCGAGCCCCTGGGCGAGACCGTGGGTCAGCGAGGGCGAGACGAACCCGCCGTTGCGGCCCGGAGGCGCCGACGCCCGAGCCGGCCCGCCTCGAGGACGACGACATCGCGCGGACGGGTCGTCCTCCTTGGCCTGGACCGCGGCCCACAGGCCGGTGAACCCGCCACCGACGACGACGAGGTCGGCCCGGTGGCCCGCGCCGGTCAGCGGCGCTCCGCGCGGCCGGCCGCAGATCCGGCCGGTCGGTCCAGTAGACCTCGGGACGCGCGTCCGCCAGGGCCGCCGCGACGATGCTCATGAACCCATGGTGCACCGCCCGGCGCGAATTTTCGAACCGCCGACCGGTAAACACGCCAGGCCCCTCCGGCGCTGCCCATCGGCCGGCACCCCGACGGTGTGCCAAGGTCTCGATTGGGTCTCGGGTGCTGCGACGGAGGGGTCGCCCCTGTTGACCATCTGGACTTTCGCTGGGAGGTTCTGACGATGGCGAACCCCTCTCGTGGCCCTGCGCAAGGTCAACAAGCACTTCGGCGACCTCCACGTGCTCAAGGACATCGACCTCGAGATCGACCAGGGCGAGGTCGTCGTCGTCATCGGCCCGTCCGGCTCGGGCAAGTCCACCCTGTGCCGCACGATCAACCGGCTCGAGACCTTCGAGTCCGGGACGATCGAGATCGACGGCAAGCCCGCTCCCCGAGGAGGGCAAGGCGCTCGCCCAGCTGCGCGCCGACGTCGGCATGGTCTTCCAGAGCTTCAACCTCTTCGCGCACAAGACGATCCTCGAGAACGTCACCCTCGGGCCCGATCAAGGTCCGCAGGATGACGAAGGACGACGCCGAGAAGCGGGCGCCGCGAGCTGCTCGACCGGGTCGGCGTCGAGGACCAGGCGGAGCAAGTACCCCGCCCAGCTCTCCGGCGGCCAGCAGCAGCGGGTCGCCATCGCCCGCTCCCTCGCGATGGACCCCAAGGTCATGCTCTTCGACGAGCCGACCTCGGCCCTCGACCCCGAGATGATCAACGAGGTCCTCGACGTCATGACCGAGCTGGCCAGGAGCGGCATGACGATGGTCGTCGTCACCCACGAGATGGGCTTCGCCCGCAGGGCCGCCGACCGGGTCGTCTTCATGGCCGACGGCCAGATCGTCGAGCAGGCCGACCCCGAGACCTTCTTCACCAACCCGCAGAGCGACGCGCGCCAAGGACTTCCTCGGCAAGATCCTCACCCACTGACCGCGGCACCGGCCAGTCCCGGACCACCGATCACCACTCCGCGGCATACGACACCAGCCGCATGAACCAGGAGGAACACCAGATGAAGGCACGACGGATCGGCCCTGCGCCGCGGTGGCGGCGGTCAGCGCGCTCGGCCTGGCCGCCTGCGGAGCGGCACCTCCGGCGGCACACCGGCGGCACGGCGGGGCGGCGGCGAGCACGGCATCAAGATCGGCATCAAGTTCGACCAGCCCGGCCTCGGCCTGAAGACGGGCTCGACCTACAAGGGCTTCGACGTCGACGTCGCGACGTACATCGCCGACAAGCTCGGCTACGCCGCCGACCAGATCGAGTGGTCCAGGCGCCGATCGCCCAGCGCGAGACGCTCATCTCGACGGGCCAGGTCGACCTCATCGTCGGCACCTACTCCATCACCGACGAGCGCAAGGAGAAGGTCTCCTTCGCCGGGCCGTACTTCATCGCCGGCCAGGACCTGCTCGTCCGGTCCGACGACACCTCGATCACCGGGCCCGACACCCTCGACGGCAAGAAGCTCTGCTCGGTCACCGGCTCGACGTCGGCGCAGAACATCAAGGACAAGTACCCGGGAGTCAACCTCCAGGAGTTCGGCACCTACTCCGAGTGCGTCGCCGCGCTCAGCTCCGGCACGTCGACGCCCTCACGACCGACGACACGATCCTCGCCGGCTACGCCGCGCAGGACCAGTACAAGGGCAAGCTCAAGGTCGTCGGCAACACCTTCTCCGACGGAGAACTACGGCGTCGGCCTGAAGAAGGGCGACACCGCGCTCTGCCAGAAGGTCACCGACGCGCATCAAGGCGATGATCGACGACGGCGCGTGGCAGAAGTTCGTCGACGCCAACCTCGGCCCGGCGGACTACAAGCCGGGTCCGGGCAACCCGCCGACCCCGGACGCCTGCGCCTGACCGTACGCGCTGACCCGGGATGCCGCTCGCGCGCCGGGTGCGCGGGCGGCGTACCGAGGACGGGCCCCGCTCACAGAAAGAGGCCCGGTGGGCGACATCCTCGCGCAACGTACGACATCCTCGGCGCCTTCTGGGTGACGATCCAGCTCACCGTCCTCTCCGCGATCGGGGCGCTCGTCATCGGCACGGTCTTCGCGTCCTGCGGGTCTCGCCCGTCGCCGTGCTCCGGCTGCATCGGCACGCGCTACGTCAACATCTTCCGCAACACCCCGCTGACTCTGCTCATCGTCGTTCAGCATCCTCGGGCTGATCTTCATCCTCGGGCTTCAGCTTCACCGACGACATCGCCGCAACAACTACATCTGGGCCGTCATCATGCTGTCCGTCTACCACGCCGCCTTCGTCTGCGAGGCGCTGCGCAGCGGCGTCAACACGTCCCCGTCGGGCAGGCCGAGGCCGCCCGGTCCATCGGCCTGACCTTCGGGCAGTCGCTGCGCGAGGTCCTCCTCCCCCAGGCCTTCCGCGGGGCCATCGCCCGCTCGGCAACACCCTCATCGCGCTGATCAAGAACACGACCGTCGCGGCCGTCATCCTGGCAGCCGAGGAGTCCGCCGGTCTGCTGCAGAGATGACCGAGAACGAGCGGGCGAGCCTCGGCGATCGTTCTTCATCTTCGCCCTCGGCTTCGTCATCCTCACCCTCCCGCTCGGGGTCTATCTCACCCGGCTCTCCCGGCGGCTGGCGGTGAAGCGATGAGCGCCTCCGCCTCCTCTTCGACGCGCCGGGCCCGCGCGCCCGGCGTCGCCATCCGTCCTCACCGTCGTCGGCGTCGTGCTCGTCGCTCGCGTTCCTCGGCTTCGCCCTCGTGGAAGATGGGAGCAGGCGCAACCAGCTCGAGGGCTACATGTGGACGCCCTTCGTCACCGACCCGAGGTGTGGACGGACTACCTGCTGCCCGGGCCTGTGGCGGCACCCTCAAGGCGGCCGCCCTCTCGCGTCGTCCTCGCCGGATCTTCGGCCTCGTCTTCGGCATGGGCCGGCTGTCGGCCGGCCCGCTGGGTCGCGCTGGCAGCGGCGTCGTCGTCGAGTTCTTCCGGTCCGTGCCCGTGCTCTCATGATGGTCTTCGCCTACTTCGGTGCTTCGCCCGCAGCAGCTCGGCTCCGGACGACCTCGCCCCGCTCGCCGCCGTCGTCCTCGGGCTCACCCTCTACAACGGCTCGGTCATCGCCGAGCTCGTCCGCTCCGGGGTGCACTCGCTGCCGACCGGCCAGGCCGAGGCGGGACTGTCGATCGGGCTGACCCGGGGCCAGACGCTCCGCTCGATCCAGCTCCCGCAGGCCCTGACGGCGATGCTGCCCGCGCTCATCAGCCAGCTCGTCGTCGTCCTCAAGGACAGCGCCCTCGGCAACGTCATCACGTACCACGAGCTGCTCAACCTGGTCCAAGACCCTCGGCTCGGCCTACGCCAACACGGTGCCGGCCTACCTCGTGGCGGCCCTGCTGTTCATCATCATGAACTACTCGCTGACGAAGATCGCCGCGCTCGTCCAGCGGCGGCTGCGGGGCCGCGGCCAGCCCACCGGGCAGGGCAAGGGGGCGGTCGGCGGACAGCCCGATCCGCAGTCGGACATGGCCGGCGACGTGCAGTACGTCGACGCGACGAACGCCGGTCCGGGCGCCGGGCTCTGAGCGCGGCATACCGGCCGCTCTGGCTGGGCAACGACAACGGCCCCGGACCGCATCGGTCCGGGGCCGTCCCCCTGCTGCTCCCCCGGTTGGACTCGAACCAACAACCTGCCGGTTAACAGCCGGCTGCTCTGCCAATTGAGCTACGGAGGAAGGTCTGCCGCAGGATCGCTGCGGCAGCGCCCGGCAACGATAGCAAGGGCGCGGCCGCCGCGAGAAAACGACGACGGACCCGCACGGACGTGACGGGCGTGACCTGCGTCACATCGGCGGCGTGGGGCCTCCGGGGCCGCAGGACATTCGCCGACGCGGCGAGAATGACCGGGTGAGCACCGAGCGGCGGGACCTGCGACGGTTCGCCTGGATGTCCATCGCCGCGGCCCTCGCGACGATCGCCCTGAAGACCGGCGCGTGGCTGGCTCACCGGCTCCGTCGGCCTGCTGTCGGACGCGGCCGAGTCCACGGTCAACCTCGTCGCCGCGATCGTCGCGCTCATCGCACTCACGATCGCCGCCCGGCCCGCCGACGAGGGCCACCAGTTCGGCCACACGAAGGCGGAGTACTTCTCCGCGGCGGCCGAGGGACAGATGATCCTCGTCGCGGCCGCGGGTCATCATCTGGACCGCCATCGAGCGGTTCCTCCACCCCCAGCCGCTCGAGAACGTCGGCGTCGGTCTGGCCATCTCGGTCGTCGCGTCGCTCATCAACGGCGGCGTGGCGTGGGTGCTCATCCGGGCCGGACGGGAGCACCGCTCGCTCACCCTCACCGCCGACGGCCGGCACCTGCTCACCGACGTGTGGACCTCCGGCCGGCGTCGTCGTCGGCGTCCTCGTCGTCGCGGTGACCGGCATCGACCGGCTCGACCCGCTCGTCGCGCTGCTCGTCGGGGTCAACATCATCGTCACGGGCTGGCGGCTCATGCACCAGTCGTTCGCGCGGCCTCATGGACGGGGCGCTCCCCGCCGAGGAGTCGGCGCGCGCTCGCGGACGTCCTCACCGGGTTCACCGACGACGAGGTGCAGCTTCCACGGCCTGCGCACCCGGTCGTCGGGCCACCGCGGGTTCGCCGAGGTCCACGTCCTCGTCCCCGGCGAGTGGTCGGTCCAGCACAGCCACGACCTCGTCGAGCGGATCGAGTCGGCCCTCGACGAGCGGGTGTCGAGCGTCTCGCTCATCGCCCACGTCGAGCCCCGGGAGGATCCTCGCTCCTACGACGACTACCCCACCGAGGTCCCGGTCCTCCCCCTCCCCGATCCGGCCACCCCCACCTCGGGCCAGTAACTCACCCAATAGGGAAGTTGTTGACCGCCCACCCCGGGTGAGCGCCCGGAACCGAGGTCGAAAAGTGCCCTATTGGGTGAGTTACTGACCCGGACCCGGGCGCGACGACGGGATGCCCGAGGTCGAAAAGTGCCCTATTGGGTGAGTTACTGACCCGGACGGGCCGGGTCAGTCGAGGCCGACCTGCTCCTTGAGGGCGGCCAACGCCGCCGCGGTCGCCTCGCGCGACCGCCGGGTCCTCCGGCCCGGACGCCGCGGCCGAGGATCGTCTGGCCGAACAGCCGGCCGGTCCCAGGTCCCGGCGGACGACGACCCGCGCCGAGCGGCGCTCGCCGAGGTCGACCGCCTCGGCGAGCACGACGGAGGCCTGGACCCGCTCGCGCAGCGCCTGGAGGAAGGCCGCGCCCTCCTCGAGCGCCCATCGACCCCGACGCTGCCCGTCGACCCAGGTGACCGTCAGCGCGGAGGTGTCGCGGTTCCACCGCCCGGCGTCGACGAGGTGCCAGGGCCGCGCGACAGGACGACCTCGCCGACCGGCCACGGCATACAGGTGCGTCGTCGTGGCGACGAGCACGGTGCCGTGCGGCGTCGGTGGTCCAGTCCAGGACCCGCTCGCCCGGCTCGAGCGCGAGCGCTGGCACCGACCCGTCCGGGCAGCGACGGGTCGACGCCACGGGCATCCTCATCGACAGCCCCTCCCGCAGCCGGACCCGGGCAGCTCGAGCTCGTGGAGCCGGACGGACTGCCGACGCAGCGTCTCGGGGTCGGCGCCCGGGTCGTTCTGGAGCCGGCGGACCGTCGCCATCGCGTCGGCGATCTGCCGGCGCGAGGGCCGCGTCCTGGACCCCGATGACGAGGGAGTCGAGGTAGCGGCCGCGGCGGCAGCCCGGTGTCCTTGTCGAAGCGGGTCGGCAGCGGGGCCACCGCCAGCTCGGCGATGAGCGGCTGCACGGCGAGCGGCGCCGCCTCGGTCACCGCGGCGGCCCAGGCCGCCGTCGACAGGCGCCGCGGCGCGGTCCGCGACCGACCCGGACCCCGTCGAACACCGCCCGATGGGCCGGGGCGGTGAACGCCGCGGGGTCGATGGCGTCGATCGTCGCCGTGCCGAACTGGGTGGGGTACTGGAGCAGCGCCTGGAGGAGCTGCCGCTCGGCGACGACGACCGGGTCGCGCAGGTCGGGCGTCGGCAGGGCGGCCCGCCCCTCGGTCTCGCTCGGCTCGGGCACCTCGTCGGTGCTGGCCGGACGCCGCCGGCGGCTCCGCCGGGCGGCCGTCCGTCGTGGGCCGAGATCCGGCCGGCCCGGGCGACCTCGGCCGCCACCTGCTCGACCTCGACCCCGAGCCAGCCGGCGACGGACCGGACGTACTCGGGGCGCAGCGACGCGTCGCGGATCGACCCGACGATCGGGGCCGCCGCCCGCATCGCCTGGACCCGCCCCTCCGCGGTGTCGAGGTCGAAGCGGCCGATCGTCGTCCGGACGGCGAACTCGAACATCGGGACGGCATCCTCGATGAGGTTGCGGACCGCCTCGTCGCCCTTCTCGACGCGCAGCTCGCACGGGTCCATCCCGTCGGCGGCGACGGCGACGAAGGACTGCGAGGCCCAGCGCTGGTCCTCGCCGAACGCCTTCATCGCGGCCTTCTGCCCGGCCGCGTCGCCGTCGAAGGTGAAGACGACCTTGGCCGGGCGCGAGGCCGGCCTCGTCGCGCATGATCCGCCGGAGGATCTTGATGTGGTCGACCCCGAATGCCGTGCCGCAGGTCGCGACCGCACTCTCGACGCCGGCGAGGTGGGCGGCCATGACGTCGGTGTAGCCCTCGACGACGACGGCCGTGCGCGTCGCTGGCGATGGCCTTCTTCGCCGCGTCGAGGCCGTAGAGGACGGTCGACTTCTTGTAGATCGCCGTCTCGGAGGTGTTGAGGTACTTCGCCGCGATCCGGTCGTCGTCGAACAGCCGCCGCGCCCCGAACCCCACGGTGTCGCCGGTGATGTCCCGGATCGGCCAGACCAGCCGCCCCCGGAACCGGTCGTAGAGCCCCCGGCTCCCCCGCCCGGACAGACCCGCGGCGACGAGCTCGTCGTCGGTGAACCCCTTGCTGCGCAGGTGGCGGGAGAGCTCCTCGCCGCCCCGCGGGCGCGAACCCGACCCCGAACCGCTCCGCGGCGGCCCGGTCGAAGCCGCGGGCCCGGAGGAAGTCCCGGCCCGCCCGGGCCTCCTGCCGGTCGACGCAGCGCCGCGGCATAGAACTCCTGGGCCGCCCGGTGTGCCTCGACGAGCCGGGTCCGCCGGCCCAGCCCGCCCTCCTCGCGGCCGCGGCCGCCACCCGGCCCCTCCTCGTAGTGCAGCTCCATGCCGACCTTGGCGGCCAGCCGCTCGACGGCCTCGGTGAAGGTGAGGTGCTCGACCTTCTGGACGAAGGAGATGACGTCGCCGCCCTCGCCGCAGCCGAAGCAGTGGTAGGCGCCGACGGCCGGGCGGACGGTGAACGAGGGGGTCTTCTCGTCGTGGAAGGGGCACAGGCCCTTGAGCGACCCGACGCCGGCCGGACGCAGCGTGACGTGGTCGCGCACGACGTCCTCGATGGACGACCGCTCCTTGACCGCCGTGATGTCCTCGGCCCTGATCCGACCCGCCACGAACCCTCCTTGTCGACGGCGAGTCTAGGTGAGGCGACCGTCGGCCTCCGCAGCGTCCGCACCGTCCGCATCGTCCGCGTCCGCCGCGAGGATCTGCTCGCGGAGGATGTCGGCATGGCCGGCGTGCCGGGCGTACTCCTCGATGAGGTGGACGTAGATCCAGCGCAGGGTGAGCGGGCCGCGCCGGTTGTGCAGCGCGAGGTCGTCGAGGTCGTATGCCGCGGCGAGCTCCCGGGACTCGGCGCAGGCCCGGCGGAAGTCGGCGAGGGCCCCGGCCACGGTGTCCTCGTCGTCGAGGGCGAAGCTCTCGTCGACCGTCTCGGGGATCCCGACCTCGGCCCGGGTGCGGCCACCGAGCGCGACGAGGAACCACACCCGCTCGACGAAGGCCGCGTGGCGCAGCAGCCCGAGCGGGGTCGTCAGCGACGGCACGAGGCGCCGCCGGGCCTGCTCGTCGCTCAACCCGTCGACGGCGGCCGCGAGCTGGGCCCGTTGCTCGTCGAGGAACGCCTCGAGGGTGGTTCGCTCCTCGGCCACGAGGACGCCGTTGGGTCGCCAGGGCATGTTCGGGTGCCATGCCGGGACGCTACCCCAGCGTCCGCCCGGGCCCGACGATCCTCTTAAACTAATCGGTTGACTTGCCGCGCCGGTCGGTCGTACCGTTGGTGAACCAGTTGGTTGATTTGGAGGTGACCGGATGCCGACCGCGACGCTCGAGCGGGGCAGCGCCGACCCGCTGTCCCTCGCCTTCGCCGCCCTTGCCGACCCGACCCGGCGCGACCTCGTCGCCCGGCTCTCCGTCGCCGACGCGACCCTGAGCCAGCTCGCGGGCTCGTATGACATGAGCCTCCAGGCCGTCGCGAAGCACCTCGCCGTCCTCGAGAAGGCCGGCCTCGTGTCCCGGGGCCGGGAGGCCCAGCGCCGCCCCGTCCACCTCGAGGCCGAGGCCCTCTCACCCGTCGCCGACTGGCTCGAGCGATACCGCCAGGCGGCCGAGGAGCGCTTCGCCCGCCTCGACGACCTCCTCGCGACCCTTCCACCCGGGCCCGACTGCCCCACCGGCCGGGCCGCCACCCGGCATACCCCATGACGACCAGCCCGACCGACCAGGAGGACCGATGACGGACTACCGCCAGGCCCACATCGAGGCCGACCCCACCGTCCCGATCATCCGGATCATCCGCGACTTCGCGGCGACGCCGGCCCAGGTGCAGCGGGCGCACACCGACCCGGAGCTGTATGCCGCGTGGGTCGGCCCGCGGACGTCAGCACCCGGATCGTCCACTGGGACGCGCGGTCCGGAGGGAGCTTCGCGTTCACGAACGTCCGCGGCGAGCAGGAGCTACTCCTTCCACGGCTGCTTCCACGAGGTCTCCGCCCACCCGCATCGTCCAGACCTTCACCTTCGACGGCTGGCCCGAGGGGGTGTCGCTCGAGACGCTCACCCTCACCGACCTCGGCGATGGCCGGACTCGGCTCGTCGCCCAGTCCCTCGTCGACAGCTTCGAGGCCCGCGACCAGTGGTTGGCGAGCGGCATGGAGACCGGGCGTCACCGACGGCTATGCGAAGCTCGACGCCCTCCTGCCCTACCCTGCACCTGACCGCGACCACACCTACCCGACGGAGACCACGATGACCATCACGACCTGCCTCTGGTTCCAGGGCGACGTCGAGCAGGCGCTCGAGCGCTACACGAGCCTCTTCCCCGACTCCGAGGTCCTCTCGCTCGAGACGATGCCCGGCGAGCCGCCGACCCAGCTCGCCCAGTGGCGGATGCTCGGGACGACGTTCCGGGCCATCAGCCAACCGTCGGACTTCCGGTTCACCGAGGCGATGTCGCTCAGCGTGACGGCGGCCGACCAGGAGCGAGGTCGACCGCTACTGGTCCGGCCTCCTCGACGGCGGCGGCGAGGAGTCGATGTGCGGCTGGCTCAAGGACCCCTTCGGCGTGTGGTGGCAGATCGTCCCGGCCGCAGCTGCCCCGGCCTGCTCGGCGACCCCGACCCCGCTCGGGCGGCCGCGATCCGCGAGGTCTTCTTCGCCCAGCGCCGGATCGTCGTCGCCGACCTCGCCGCGGCTGCCGACGCGGCACGTCCGTCCTGCCCGGGCCGGGCGGGACGCTCAGCACCACCGGCCGTGCAGCTCGAGGGCCCGGACGTCGGTGAGCGAGGCCACCTGGTCGACGACGACCCGCAGCGCCGCGGCGTCGGAGCCGGCGGCGTCGTGGTCGGCCCGCAGGTCGGGGTCGAGCCGCTCGGGTCGGCCCGGTACGCCTCGACGAGGTCCCTGACGATCTCGCGCTGCCGGGCCATGAGCGGCCACCCGCTCCTCGGCGAACATGACGAAGTGGGCGGCCACCGCCTTGAGGACGGCGCACTCGGCCCGGGTCGGCGTCGGGCACGACGAGGTCGGCGGCGTGGCGGGTCATGCGGTCCCGGCGCCGTGCCGATCGCGGGTCGCGACCTCGACGGCCAGGACGAAGCGGCCGATGAGCCGCGAGGTGATGTCCTTCAGCCCGGCGAGGTCGCGCCGCGACCCGTCGTATGCCGCGGGCACCGCCCCGGTGGCCGAGGAGCCGGTCCAGCGCGGCCCCGAGGTCGTCGGTCGTGAGGTCGGGGGCGTAGACGCCGACGGCGACGGCCAGCACCCCGGCGACGTCGTCGGCGTCGCGCAGCCGGCGCGGGTCGAGCCGCCGCGAGGCGATGGCGTCCTCGACGTCGTGGACGGAGTACGCGACGTCGTCGGACCAGTCCATGACCTCGGCCTCGAAGGCACCGGCCGCCCGACCGGGGCGCCCTCCCGGAACCACGCGAAGACCGGCAGGTCGTCGGCATACACCCCGAACTTGCGGGTCCCGCCCGGGCCCTCCGCCGCGCGCCCAGGGGTACTTCGTCGCCGCGTCGAGGCTGGCCCGGGTGAGGTTGAGCCCGGCCGGGCCGCCCGTCGGCGTGGGTGCGCTTGGCCTCGAGCCGGGTCAGCAGCCGCAGCGTCTGGGCGTTGCCCTCGAACCCGCCGATGTCGGCGGCGACCTCGTCGAGCGCCTCCTCGCCGTTGTGCCCGAACGGCGGGTGGCCGAGGTCGTGGGCGAGGCACGCGGTGTCGACGACGTCGGCGTTGCAGCCGAGCGCCGCCCCGAACTCGCGGCCGATCTGGGCGACCTCGAGGGAGTGGGTCAGCCGGTTGCGGACGAAGTCGTCGCTGCCGGGCTGGACGACCTGGGTCTTGGCCGACAGCCGCCGCAGGCTGGCGCTGTGGATGAGCCGGGCCCGGTCCCGGGCGAAGTCGTCCCGGTCGGCGCGCTTGACGGCGGGGTCCTCGGCGACCCAGCGCTCCCGGTCGCGCGCGGCATACGTCACGGGCCCACCCTAGGGCCGGCGCGCCGCCTCGCGCCGCGGCGGCGGCTCGCGCCACCCACGCCGGCGGGGCGCCGTAGCGCTGGGGCGGGATGAGCCGGCCGTGCGCGCAGTCGTCGATGAGCTGGAGCGAGCCGCCGCTCGCGGGTCGCCTCCCGCTTGGCCGAGGCGACCCAGTGGGCGCAGATCTTGCGGTAGGACGGGGTGGCGCGCGTCCCAGAAGGCCGCCGCGGCGGGGTCGGCCCGCGAGCAGCGCCTCGTGCCGCCTCGGCGAGCGCGACCTCGCCCTGCTCGAAGGAGTAGATGCCGGTCCGGTCGGCGCCGCCGTCCTCGTAGGCCGCGAGCCCCGCCGGGTGCATCCGCCCCTCGGCGATGAGCCGCTCGACGGTCGGGACGTTGATCGTCGCCCACATGCTCGTCGGCTTGCGGGGCTCCACCGCTGGCGGACGCGCGTCCTCGTCGATGCGCTGGGCCCGGCTGTCGATCCAGCCGAAGCACAGGGCCTCGACGACGGCGTCCTCCCAGGTCAGCCCGCGGCTCCGCGACGTGCTTCTTGTACAGGCCCATCCACAGCTCGGTCTCGGTGTCGTGGTGCGCCTCGAGCCAGGCCCGCCACTCGGCCGGACCGCTGAAGAAGAGCGCGGGCCGCTCGGGTGTCCCGCCCGGGCGTGCCGATCCCGCGTGCGCAGGCATGACGCCAGAGCCTGCCACGCGGCGGCCGACGTCCACGACCCCCTGGGCGCGGGTGCGCCGCATCCGACGGTCACCGCGGCGACCGGCGGACCCGAGGCGCCCGGGTCGGGGTCACCGCCGGCCGGACGCGGCGACGATGCGGTGCCCGGCCCCGGGTCGCCTCGAAGATGAGCGAGGTCTCGACGTGGACGACGCCCGGGCCGGTTCGCGAGGTGGTCGAGGACGAGGTCGCGCAGCGCGTCGGCCCCCGCGGCGGCGACGTGGACGAGGTAGTCGTTGGCGCCGCTCGTGTTGTAGACGGCGAGCACCCCGGGGACCGCGACGACCTCGTCCCGGAACGCCTCGACCTGGCCCGCGCTCGTGGCCGCCGAAGCGGAGCGCCACCATCGCCTCGACGCGCGAGACCCGACGGCGCGGGGGTCGATGTCGGCGTGGATGCCCCGGACCACCCCTCGCTCGCGCAGCCCGCGCACCCGGTCCGCACACGTCGACTCGGCGACGCCGACCCGCGCGGGCCAGGGCGGCGTTGGACTGCCGGCCGTCCGTCGGCCAGCGCCGTGACGAGGGCCGCGTCGACGGCGTCGAGGAGCGGGCCGGGGCCGGGGGTCGGGGCCGGGGGCGAGCGGCGGTGGACGGTGCTCATCGCCCCAGCGTATGCCGCCGAGCCTGCCGGTGAACCAGCGCGACAGGCGACATCTTCCGCGGAATTCCCCGGAACTCTTCCGTCGGCGCCGTGGGAACCGCATCCTGAAGGGGACATCGTCGTCGAAGGGAGCCCCCATGACCGACGTCCGACCGGCACTGCGACACCGTCGCCGTCCACGCCGGACGCGAGGACCTGCACGAGCTCGGGGCCCATGTCCCGCCCATCGACCTGTCGACGACCTACCCCCTGCACGACATCGAGGCCGGGGGCCACGCCTACGACGTCATGGCTGCCGGGCTGCGACCCGACCCCGGCGATGCCGCTCGTCTACCAGCGGCTGTGGAACCCCGGCGTCGACCGGTTCGAGCGCTCCCTCGCCGCCCTCGAGGGCTGCGACGAGGCGGTCGCGTTCGCGACCGGGATGGCGGCCCTCACGGCCACCCTCCTCGCCTGCGTCGTCGAGGGGACCCCGCACGTCGTCGCCGATCCGGCCGCTCTACGGCGGCACCGACCACCTCCTCGCCACGCGGCCTGCTCGGCACGACCGTCACCTGGGCCACCCCCGACACCGTCGCCGACGTCGATCCGCCCCGACACCGGCCTCGTCGTCTTCGAGACCCCCGGCAACCCCACCCTCGACCTCATCGACATCGCCGCCGTCGCCGCCGCCGCCGGGCGAGGTCCCCGTCCTCGTCGACAACACCTTCGCGACCCCCGTCCTCCAGCAGCCCGCCCGGCACGGCGCGACGCTCGTCCTGCACTCGGCGACGAAGTTCATCGGCGGCCACGGCGACACCCTCGGCGGTGTCGTCGCGACGGACCTCCGGAGTGGGCCGCCCGGCTCCGCCGGGTCCGGGCGGTGACCGGCGCCCTGCTCCACCCGCTCGCGGCGTACGAGATGCACCGCGGCCTCCAGACCCTCCCGGTCCGGGTCCGGGCCGCCCAGGAGAGCGCCCGCGAGGTCGTCGCCTGGCTGCGGCGAGCACCCGGCCGTCGCCGCGGTCCACTACCCCGGGCTCGACGACCCCACCGGGCTCGTCGGCCGGCAGATGAGCGGCCCCGGCTCGGTGGTCGCGTTCGCGCTGCGCGGTGGCTACGCCGCGGCCGCCGCGGTCGCCGTCCTCGTGCCGGCTCATCACCCACGCCGTCTCGCTCGGCGCCGTCGACACGCCTCATCCAGCACCCCGCGGCGCTCACCCACCGGCCGGTGCCCGAGGCGGCCCGCCCGCACGCCGACATCCTCCGCCTCTCGGTCGGCCTCGAGGACCCGGCCGACATCATCGCCGACCTCGACAAGGCGTTCGCCCAGATCGGCTGACCGGCCTCAGCCGCCGGAGACCGACAGCTCGGCCTGGGCCACCGGCGGCGCGCTGGGCCGCATCGAGGTCGCGGCTCGCCAGCCAGCCCTCCGGCAGCGCGACGACGCGCGGCGACCCGGTCCGGCCGCGCGGGCCCTCGGCCGGCTCCCCCGGCCACGGGGCGTCGAGGTCGAGCGTGCCGATGAGGTCGTCGAGCGCCTGGAGGGACTCGACGAGGGCGAGCCGGCTGCGGACCTCCGACCCCGCGGGGAACCCCTTGAGGTACCAGGCGATGTGCTTGCGGATGTCGCGGCAGCCGCGCTGCTCGTCCCCGTCGTAGAAGTCCACGAGGTATGTCGCGTGCCGCCGCAGCGTCGCCGTCACCTCGCGCAGGCCGGGCCGGACCCGGGCGTCCGGACCCGGCGAACGCCGCGGCGAGGTCGGCGAACAGCCACGGCCGGCCGAGGCAGCCGCGGCCGACGACGACGCCGTCGCAGCCGGTCCGCTCGACCATGGCGAGCGCGTCCTCGGCCGACCAGATGTCGCCGTTGCCGAGCACCGGGATCGACGTCACGGCCTCCTTGAGCCGGGCGATGGCCGACCAGTCGGCCTACCCCGAGTAGGCCTGCGCAGCGGTCCGGCCGTGCAGGGCCACGGCCGCGGCGCCCTCCCCCTCGGCGATCCGCCCGGCGTCGAGGTAGGTCACATGGTCGTCGTCGATGCCGACGCGCATCTTGACCGTGACCGGCACGGCATACGGCCCGGCCTCGCGGACCGCGGCGGCGACGATCGCGCGGAACAGCGCACGTCTTCCACGGCAGGGCCGCTCCCCCGCCCTTGCGGGTCACCTTGGGAACCGGGCAGCCGAAGTTGAGGTCGATGTGGTCGGTGCGGTCCTCGGTGACGAGCATCCGGACGGCGAGGCCGACCGTGGCCGGGTCGACCCCGTAGAGCTGGACCGACCGGGGGCTCTCCTCCGGGTCGTGCCCGATGAGCCGCAGCGACTCGGGCCTGCGCTCGACGAGGGCGCGCGAGGTCACCATCTCGCTGACGTAGAGGCTCGCCGGACCCCGACCCGGCCGCGCCGTCCCCGCCCGCGTACTCGCGGCAGAGGCGGCGGAAGGCCCGGTTCGTGATGCCGGCCATCGGGGCGAGGACGACAGGCGAGGAGAGGGTCAGCCGGCCGATCCGCAGCGGGTCGCGGACGGCGGCGGCCGCCGGGACGTCCCGTCGGGGGCGGGGCATCCGCAGGAGCGATGGTCGAGGCAGTCATGACCGGCCCATTGTCACCGGAGGTGGCCGGCGCGGCCGAATCGGGGCCGTCGTGGCGTCGGTGGCCCGGGGGTCAGGGCGCCAGGGCGACTCGCCGTGGTCGGCGACCCGACCGTGATGCTGCCCTGGGGCAGATCGGCGACCGCCGGAGACGGTCCCGGTGATGACGTCCCAGGCCATGAGCCGCGAGCCGGACAGCGAGTTGGACGCGGTAGAGGAGGACGTCCTGCGGCGCCCAGCCCAGACGGCGCAGCACGGGATGGCGACCTCCGTCGCGTTCGGCGCGGCGAGGATGCCGAGCGTGCGCCGAGGTGTCGAACTGGACGGCATACAGCCCCTGGTACGCGTCCCCGCGCCGCCAGACCCGGTATCGACGATGACCGCCGGCGCCGCCCAGCCCTGGAGGTTGCTCACCGTGCTCGCCCACCGTCCGACGCCGGCCCGGGCAGCGTCGTGTCGGCGAAGAGTCCCCGTCAGCCCGTGCGTCTCCGGGTGGGCGCCCCGCCGGAGAGGATGACCTGGCACCGGCCGGCGTAGCCGTAGCTGACCCTGCCCGACGGCCCCGGTGGCCGCGTCGACCCGCCACGCTGCCGTCGCGGAGCGGACGATGATCATCGAGCCGCCGCGGGCCCAGCCGCCGGTGAGCAGCCTGGCCTCGGCGACGGGGGTGTCCCGGATGGCACCCGTCTGGCGTCGAGGACGTAGACCGTGCCCCGGCTGGACGAACACGACCCGGTGCCGGTCCGGGCTGACCGCTCGCACGCCGAGGCAGGCGCCCGGTGTCGCCGTCCGCGGCGTCGGGCGAGGGTGAGCGTGTCGACCTCGATGTAGGCCGGCTGGCGCGTCCGGGGGACGTAGAGGACGGGGTGGTAGCGCCCGTCTCCGTGCGCAGCGCAGGAGGACGGCGCGGACCGGGCCGGGCGACGCCGCGGATCCGGCTGAGCCGCGGCAGGTCCGGGCCGGGCGCCGAACCCGAGCACGGTCCGGCAGGCGATGTCTGCGCCGCCGTGGGCAGCCGCGGCAGCTGCGCCTCCGGCGTCGGGGTCGGCCGCCAGGTCGACCGGGCACCCCGTCGACGACGAGGTGCGCCGGACGGTAGACGCCGTCGGGACCTCGCGAGCCGCGGCGCCGGCGCCGCCGGCGGCGTCGTCACCGGCCACGCGGCGACGACCACCAGCGAGCGCCGCGGCGACGCGAGCGGCGACCCACTGCGACGGCCGGCGCCGGCGGGCGACCGCGGATGCCGCCGGCCCAGGCCGCTCGGCGAGGTCGGGCTCGGGGACGTCGGCCGCGAGGTCGCGTCAGCAGGGTCCGATCGGGGTGCTCATGAGTCAGCCTCCTCGGGTCGTCGGCACGCGCGGGGGCCGCGTCGGTCGGCCGAGCCTCGACGAGGTCGGGGACGACGTCCGCGCAGCCGCCCGAGGGCCGCATGGCGTCTGGCTCTTCACCGTGCCCGCGCTCACCCCGAGGACTGCGCGGCGGCCTCCGACGCGACCGGTCCTCGAAGAAGCGCAGGACGAGGACGGCCCGCTGCCGCGCAGTGAGCCCACCAGGGCGCGCTCGACGTCGCACCCGCTCGGACGACCCGGTCCGCCTCGACCTCCGGGCGCGGCCGGCTCGGCGATCGCTCCCGGGCCGTCGGCCGGCGACGACCTCGCGGCGCCGCTTGCGCCAGCGCGGAGACGGCGTCGCGGTACAGGATCGTCCGCACGTAGGCGTCGGGATACTCGCCCGTGAGCCGCGGCCAGCGCTCCGCGAGCTTGACGCAGGGCACCCTGGAGCAGGTCCTCGGCGAGGTGGACGTCGCCGCAGACGAGGTAGGCCGCGCGCAGCAGGGCGTGCTGGCGGGCCCGGACGTACTCGACGAAGTCCGGGTCGATCTCGGCATACCGCCGGTCACCATCGCGCCACCTCCTCACGATCCCCGTCACGAGAGGCAAACGCACCAAGCCCGAGCCGGGGTTGGCATGCCCGCGGATCAGGCTCAGAGCCAGCCGTTCTCGTCGGCGATCCGGGCGGCGTCGGCACGGTTGCGGCCGCCGGTCTTGCCGATCGCCGCCGAGAGGTGGTTGCGGACGGTGCCCTCGCTCAGATGGACCAGCCTTGGCGATGTCGGAGATCGGCCACCGCCCCGGGCGCGCCCGGAGCACGTCGGCCTCCCGAGCGGTCAGCGGCGACTCACCGCCGACGAGCGAGTCCGCTGCCAGGGCTGGGGTCGACGACCCGCATCCCGGCGTGGACCCGCCGGACGGCGTCGGCGAGCGACCGCGCCGGGGTGTCCTTGACGACGAAGCCGTCGGCCCCGGCCTGGAGCGCCCGGCGCAGGTAGCCCGGACGCCCGAAGGTCGTGACGACGAGCACCCGGTCCGCGACGGGGAGGCCGCGCGCAGCTCCGCCGTGGCCGCGATGCCGTCGAGACCCGGCATGTTGACGTCCATGAGGACGACGTCGGGATGCGTCTCCGCGACGGCCGCGACGACCTCGTCGCCTCGGCCGACCTCGGCGACGACGTCGATGTCGGCCTCGAGGTCGAGCAGGGCGGCGAGCGCGCCGCGGACGAGGGCCTGGTCGTCGGCGACGAGGACGCGGATCGGGGCGGTCACGGTCAGGACCTCCTGGGTCGGCTCGGCGCTCGGCGCGAGGTCGGGCACGGGGACCTCGAGGCGGGTCCCCCGGGGCTCGGCGGGCTCGACCCGCAGCTCGACGCCGGCGAGCCGGGCCCGCTCCCGCAGGCCCTGCAGCCCGTTGCCCTCGGCCGGTGCTCCGGCCGGACCGACGCCGCGTCCGTCGTCGGTGATGACGAGGCTCGCCGGGGTGACGGAGATCCGGCAGTGGGTCGCCCTGCTGTGCCGCAGGACGTTCGTCACCCCCTCCCGGACCGTCCAGGCGAACATCTCGTCGACGTCGGAGGGCAACGCGGCATCGCCGTCGGGAGCCTGCGGCTCGATCCCGGCGCTCGACAGTGCGCCGTGGGCCCGGCACGATCTCGCCGCAAGGCTGATCTCGCGGTAGCCGGCGACCGCGCGCCGCACGTCCGCGAGCGCCTCGCGGGCAGCCGCTCGAGGTCGGCGACCTCGGACCGGGCCCGTTCCGGCGAGCCTCGAGCAGCCGGCCGGCCAGCTCGGCCTTGACGGTGATGACCGTGAGGCTGTGCCCGAGGATGTCGTGCAGGTCCCGGGCGAACCGGTCCCGCTCCGAGATGAGCGCGAGCTGGGCCTCGACCTCGCGGGACCGCGCCTGGTCGATGTTGCGCTGGAGGACGAGGACGAACCCCCAGACGGCGAGCCCGGCCGCAGCGTGCCGGTGGCCAGGCCCTGGGTGTCGGCCCACGTGTGGGCGATCCACCGGTACGTCGAGCTCGGCGAAGCCCGCGACGAGGACACCCAGGCGACGGCCCACCGTCCGAAGACGATCGGACCGAGGACGGCGACGTACGGAGCCGTGCTCAGCCCCTCGGTCCCGAGCAGGGCGACGGCCGCCAGGGCGAGCCCGAGCATGGCGCCCACCCAGATCGTCGTCGTCGTCCGGCTCCGCGCCTGCTCCCGTGCCACGACGGACCGGAAGGCCCGGGCCGCGATGAGGTAGGTGCCGCCGAACGCGACGAGGACGACGGCGCCGGCATACCCCCGGACGGTGCCGAGGTCGATGGCGTCGACGATCGGGCTGATGAGGAAGACGAGCCAGACCCCCGCGAAGAGCGGGCCCCAGCGACGCGCCGAGCGCCACCGGGACTCGCCCTCCCGGACCGGCGACGCCTCGACCATGGTGGTCACGCTAACAAGCCCGGACATGTCCTCGGCCGATCCCGTTCGCTGCGCTCAGACGCGGGCCGTGTCCTTGCGGAACCGCCAGACGGCGCCCGCGACGAAGATGGCGCACCAGACGACGAGGTTGACGACCCACCAGCAGCTCGAAGCCGTCGTAGGTCCCGCTCGTCGTCAGGGTCAGCGGCCAGTGGGCGATCGCGCCGAACCCGTAGATGGGGGTGAGCACCGGATCCTGCCGTATGGTCGTGTCGGTCGAGACGGGGCCGGTGAACATCCCGCCGAAGATCGACGAGGACCGCGAGCACCGGGCCGATGAACTGCATGACGTTGTCGCTCGGGAGCAGGTAGCCCATGAACAGGCCGAACGCGGCGAAGACGAGCGACCCGACGAGGATGATGGCGGCGCACTCGACCCACGTCCGGACGGCCATGTGCGCGTTGCCGGTCACGCCGCGCGACGAGGAAGGTCACGCGCAGTCGCGATGGCGCCGAGGACGAGCGCGTGATCATCTTCATGACGATGTAGGCCGACGGGGTTGAGCGGCGTGAGCCGGAGCTGCCGGCTCCAGCCGCTCGCCCGCTCGATCGAGACCGAGGCCCCGGCCGAGGTCGTCGCGAGGCACCGCGCCGTAGAGGGCCATGCTCACCGTGATGTAGGCGCCGACGTTGGCGATGACCCCCGGCGCCCATGGACTCTGCTGGCCGGTGATGCTGCGAGCTGATGAAGAGGAACATCACGGCAGGGAAGACGAGCGTGAAGATCATCGTCCGGCGGTTGCGGAGGACCCGGCGCAGCTCGATGCGGAGGACGGTCGGGTTCGACGCCGCCCCAGGCCGGGCGCGGACGGGTGGACAGGTCGATCGTCGGGGTCGTCATCGCAGTGCACCTCCTGCGTCGCGGTCGCGTGCCGAGTCGTCGGCGGGGCCGGGCGTCGACGGACGGCCGTCGGCCTCGGCGCGCCTCGTCGGCTGGTCCGCGGTCAGGGCGACGAAGGCGTCCTCGATGCCCCGGGCGACGATCTCGAGGTCGCGCGCCGGGGTCGTCGGTCAGCAGGTAGCGCGCGACGGCGTCGCTGTCGCTCGCGCGGATGACGAGCTGGTCGCCGCGGACCTCGACGGCCTCGACCCCCGGTCAGCCGCCGCAGCGCGTCGCCAGGTCGCCGTCCGGCCAGGTGGCCCGCACGGTGCGGCCGGCGCCGAGCGCCTTGATCTCGGCGGCGGTGCCGTCGGCGACGATCCGCCCCTGCCGGACGAGGACGATCCGGTCGGCGTAGGCGTCGGCCTCCTCGAGGTAGTGCGTCGCGAAGAGGACCGTCCGGCCCTGCTCGGCGTCGGCGCGGATGCTCTCCCAGAAGCTCGCGCCGGGTCGCGACGTCCATGCCGGTCGTCGGCTCGTCGAGGATGATGAGCTCGGGGTCGCTGACGAGGGCCATGGCGAAGCGGAGCCGCTGCTGCTCGCCCCCGGAGCACTTGCCTGACGCTGCCGGTCGGCGATCTCGGCGATGCCGGCGCGCCTCCATGACCTCGTCGACCGGACGCGGCGGCGGCGAACAGGGCCGCCGTGTAGCGGACCGTCTCGCGCGACGGTGAGGTCCTTGAGCAGGCCGCCGGTCTGCATGACGGCGGAGACGAGGCCGTGCGCGGATGGCCCGGTGCGGCTCGATGCCGAAGACGGAGACGGTGCCGCTCGGTCGGCTCGGGCAGGCCGAGGATCATGTCGATGGTCGTGGTCTTGCCCGGCGCCGTTGGGGCCGAGGAAGGCGACGACCTCGCCCTGGCGGATCGATGAGGTCGATGCCGCGGACGGCCTGGACGTCGCCGAAGCTCTTGGTGAGCCCGGGGAGCTCGATGGCTGTGGTGGTCATGCGCCACCTTCACATGGGCCATCCCCGGCGGCATACGGCGTACGCCCCATGGGCCAGGTGAGTCGACCTCGTCAGACGGGTCGTCATCCGGACCGGCGGGCGGGTCGGAGCGTCGAGCCGCGACGGGTCAGCAGCCGACGAGGCGCTGGGCCAGCCACCCCTCGACCTGGTCGAGGGCGACCCGCTCCTGGGCCATCGTGTCGCGGTCCCGGATCGTCACCGCGTCGTCCTCGAGGGTGTCGAAGTCGACGGTGAGGCAGAACGGCGTGCCGATCTCGTCCTGGCGGCGGTAGCGCCGGCCGATGGCGCCGGCGTCGTCGAAGTCGACGTTCCAGTGCCGGCGCAGCGCGGCCGGCGAGGTCCCGCGCCTTCGGCGAGAGGTCGGCGTTGCGGGACAGCGGCAGCACCGCGGCCTTGACCGGCGCGAGCCGCGGGTCGAGCCGCAGCACGATCCGCTTGTCGACCCCGCCCTTGGTGTTCGGGGCCTCGTCCTCGGCGTAGGCGTCGACGAGGAACGTCATGAGCGAGCGGGACAGCCCGGCCGCCGGCTCGATGACGTACGGGGTGTACGCCGCCCCGGCCTCCTGGTCGAAGTAGACGAGGTCGGTCCCCGAGTGCTGCGTGTGCGTCGTCAGGTCGAAGTCGGTCCGGTTGGCGATGCCCTCGAGCTCGCCCCACTCGCAGCCGGCGAAGTTGAAGCGGTACTCGATGTCGACGGTCCGCTTCGAGTAGTGCGAGAGCTTCTCCTGCGGGTGCTCGTAGTGGCGCAGGTTCTCGGCCGCGATGCCGAGGTCGACGTACCACCGGGTGCGCTCGTCGATCCAGTACTGGTGCCACTGCTCGTCCTCGCCGGGCTTGACGAAGAACTCCATCTCCATCTGCTCGAACTCGCGGGTCCGGAAGATGAAGTTGCCGGGCGTGATCTCGTTGCGGAAGCTCTTGCCGGTCTGGGCGATCCCGAACGGCGGCTTCTTGCGCGACGCCTGCATGACGTTGAGGAAGTTGATGAAGATGCCCTGCGCCGTCTCCGGGCCGCAGGTAGTGCAGCCCCGACTCGTCCTCGATGACGCCGAGGTAGGTCTTGAGCATCATGTTGAACTCGCGTGGCGCGGTCCACTGCCCCGCGGGTGCCGCAGCTCGGGCAGGCGATCTCCTCGAGCGGCGACGTCGTCGGGGTCGACCTCCTTGCCCTTCTTGGCCGCCTTCTCGGCGATGGCCTCCTGCAGGTGGTCCATCCGGAACCGCTTGTGGCAGGACAGGCACTCGATGAGCGGGTCGGTGAACTCGCCGACGTGGCCGGAGGCCACCCAGGTCTGGCGGGGCAGGATGATCGAGGAGTCGAGGCCGACGATGTCCTCGCGGCCGGTCACCATCGCCTTCCACCACTGCCGCTTGATGTTCTCCTTGAGCTCGACGCCGAGCGGTCCGTAGTCCCACGCCGACCTCGTGCCGCCGTAGATCTCGCCGCACGGGAAGACGAACCCGCGGCGCTTGGCGAGGGAGACGACGGTGTCGACGGTCGACGTGGGTGCAGCCATGGCGGACAGGGTATCCGGGGCGCAGACGGACACCGCGCCCGCGGTTCCGGACCCGGTCGTCCGGCCGCCGTGCCCACCCCGCTGCCGGCCCGGCTACCCTGTCCGCCGTGCCGTCCCCCCTGCGCGCGTCCGTCGAGCGGGCCAGCCTGCCGCTCGTCGCCCGGCTCAGCCGGCTGCCCGCGGCTCGTCCCCTTCCTCGTCGTCCTCGCCCTCCTTGTCGCGCGGCATCCTCGTCCCCGGCTGGGGCTGGGTGCTGCTCGCCGTCGTCACGCGTCTTCCTCGGCTGGATCCTCTACCTCGCCTGGCCCCAGCTGAGCGGCCCCGAGCGGCTCATGCGGGTGGCCGTCCTCGCCATGGCCGTCGCCATCACGATCACCCAGGCCGTGCCGCGCGGCTGAGCCCGCGCCCGGCTACCGTGGCCCCAGTTTGACACTCGGGCCGTCTCTAAATGAGAATGGTTGTCATGTTCGCTAGTCGTCGCACCCGCGCGGCCGTCGGCCTCGCAGCTCGTCGCCGCCGCCCTCACCCTCGCCGGCTGCGGCGACGTCGCCGAGCCCGGCGGGAGCGCCGGGGAGCTCGACGGTCACCGCCGCCTTCTACCCGCTCCAGTACGCCGCCGAGCGGGTCGGCGGCGACCACGTCGCCGTCACCGGCCTCACCAAGCCCGGCGCCGAGCCGCACGACCTCGAGCTGACCCCGCGCCAGGTCGCCGACATGACCGAGTCGACGCTCATCGTCTACGAGAAGGGCTTCCAGCCGGCCGTCGACGACGCGGTCGCCACCATCGGCGAGCGACGCCGGCTTCGACGTCTCCACCGGCGGCCCGGCTCACCCTGCCCGCGCCGCACGAGAGCGGAGCCCAGGACCGAGACGCTGTCCGTCGACCCGCACTTCTGGCTCGACCCGACGCGGTATGCCGACGTCGTCGCCGCCATCGGCGACCGAGCTCGCGGCCAAGGACCCCGCCAACGCCGCGGCCTACACGGCCAACGCCGACGCCATGGTCGCCGAGCTGACCGCCCTCGACGCAGGAGTTCGAGACCGGCCTGGCCCACTGCGCCGACACCGACGATCGTCACCGGCCACGCGGCCTTCGGCTACCTCGCCGCAGCGCTACGGCCTCACCCAGGTCAGCGTCAGCGGCATCTCCCCCGACATCGAGCCGACCGCCGCGCAGATGAGCGACGATCGTCTCGCTCATCGAGCGCGAGCACGTCGTCGACCGTCTATGCCGAGACCCTCGTCAGCCCCGCGCTCGTCGAGACGATCGCCCGCGAGACCGGCGCGACGGTCGCCGTGCTCGACCCGGTCGCCGGCATCACCGAGGAGTCGGCCGGGCAGGACTACCTTGCGGTCATGCGCGCCAACCTCGCCACCCTCGAGAAGGGCCAGCAGTGCTCATGACGCGACGCCCGCCGCGTCATCTCGCCTGCGCGAGGCGTCCTTCGGCTACGGCGGACTCGCCAGGTCGTCTCCCGCGTCGACCTCGACATCCGCCGCCGGGCGACGTCGTCGCCCTCCTCGGTCCCGAACGGCTCGGGCAAGTCGACCCTCGTCAAGGGCATCCTCGGTCTCGACGAGCACCTCGGCGGGGACATCGAGCTGTTCGGCGTGCCGCGGGACCGGTTCCGCGACTTCACCCGGCTCGGCTACGTCCCCCAGCGACACTCCCTCTCGGCCTCGGTCCGGGCCACGGCCGCCGAGATCGTCGAGGTCGGCCGGCTCCCGCACCGGCCGTGGTGGCGGCCCGCCGGCCCGCGAGGACCGGCGCGTCGTCATGCGCGTCGCTCGAGGTCGTCGGGCTCGGCGACCGGGCCGGCGAGGACGTCAGCACCTTCTCCGGGGGCCAGCAGCGCCGGGTCCTCATCGCCCGGGCGCTCGCCGCGCCAGCCCGACGTCCTCGTCATGGACGAGCCCACGGCCGGCGTCGACGCCGGCAACCAGCGCGTCCTCGTCGACGTCCTCCACCGGCTGGCCGCCGCAGGGCACGACGATGGTCATCGTCACCCACGAGCTCGCGGCCCTCGAGGACCTCGTCACCCGGGTCGTCTGCCTCGAGCGGCGGCGCGGTCGACTTCGACGGCACGGCCGCGGCATACGCCGCCCACTGCGGGGTCCACGGCCCGGGCGACGACCACCACCCGCACCTGGCGCCGACCGACCCGGACCGCGCCACGACGATCGGCGTCGCCGGGCCGCTCGACCCGCCCGACGCCGAGGAGGCGGTCGCCGGTGCCTGACCTCCTCGCCCTCGACTTCATGCGCCAGGCCCTGCTCGCCGCCCTCCTCGTCGGGCATCGCCGCCCCGCTCGTCGGCGTCTTCCTCGTCCAGCGGCGGCTCTCGCTCATCGGCGACGGGATGGGGCACGTCGTCGCTCGCCGGCGTCGCCATCGGCATCCTCACCGGCTCGGCGCCCGTCCTCACCGCCCTCGTCGCGGCCGTCCTCGCGGCGGTCGCCGTCGAGCTGATCCGGGTCCGCGGCCGGACGAGCGGCGACATCGCCCTCGCCGTCATGTTCTACGGCGGCATCGCCCGCGGGCGTCGTCCTCATCTCGATGTCGACGGCCTCGAGCCCGGCGAACCTCACGGGCTACCTCTTCGGCGCCATCCTCACGACGAGCACGGCCGACCTGCAGGTGTTCGCCGCCCTCGCCGTCGTCGTCCTCGTCGTCACCTCGCTGCTGCGGCCCGCGGCTGTTCGCCGTCGCCAACGACGAGGAGTACGCCCGGGCGACCGGGCATGCGGGTCACCGCGCTCAACCTCACCCTCGCCGTCCTCACCGCCGTCACCGTCGTCGTGTCGATGCGGGTCGTCGGGCTGCTGCTCATCAGCGCCCTGATGATCATCCCCAACGCGACGGCCCAGGTCCTCGCCCGCAGCTTCCGCTCCTCGGTCCGCTGGGCCGTCGTCATCGGCGTCCTCGTCCAGCGTCGGCGGCGTCGTCGGGCTCCTACTACGCCGGGCACCCCCTCCGGGCGGCACGATCGTCCTCGCTCGCCATCGCCGTGTTCCTCCTCGCCGCGACCCTCGGCGGCGCGCGGCGCCGGCTCGGCGCGGCCCGGCACCGGCGGGCCGAGGCGCACGACCACGAGCACGGCCCCGGCTGCGGGCACCCGTCCGTGCCGCACGGTGACCACGTCGACTATGTCCACGACGGCCACCGGCACGCGCCGCACGAGGGCCACTGGGACGAGCACGCCGACCACGCCGACGCACGCGGGGACGCCGAGCGACCGGGTCCCCCACCCGATGAGCACGGCACCGGACCACGGGGCGAGCCCCGAGCGCCGCTCGACCCGCCAGCGGGCGGCGCTGGCCGAGGCGCTGGCCGGCTCGACGGTCTTCCTCTCCGCCCAGGAGATCCATGCCCGGCTGCGGGCGGCCGGGACCCGGGTCGGCCTGGCCACGGTCTACCGCAACCTCCAGGCGATGGCCGCCGACGACGAGGTCGACATGCTGCGCACCGAGGACGGCGAGTGCGTCTACCGCGCCTGCGCGACCGACGCCCACCACCACCACCTCGTCTGCCGCGGCTGCGGCCGCACCGTCGAGGTCGCCGACCGACGGATCGAGTCGTGGGCCGAGGCGGTCGCGGCCGAGCACGGCTTCACGCGACGTGCGGCATACCCTCGAGATCGACGGTCTCTGCCCCGCGTGCGCCGACTCGCGATCGTCGGGCGACCCCACCAGGGGTGGTCGAGGGCCGCTCGACGCCGCGCTACGGCGTCGGGCCGGCGGTCGGCGCGTCGACGGCGCCGCCGTAGCGACGGTCGCGCGCGACGTAGGTCTCGATCGCCTGCCACAGGTGCCGCCGGTCGAAGTCCGGCCACAGCGTGTCGAGGAAGACCATCTCGGCGTAGGCGCTCTGCCACAGGAGGAAGTTGCGACGTCCGCTGCTCCCCCGAGCTGCGGACGAAGAGGTCGACGTCGGGCATGTCCGGCTCGGGCAGGTAGCGCGCGACGGTCCGCTCGTCGACCGCGCTCGCCTTGAGCCGGCCGCGGGCGACCTCCTCGGCGATCCGGCGCGCGGCGTCGCCGATCTCGGCCCGGCCGCCGTAGTTGACGCAGAAGTAGAGGGTGAGCCCGGTGTTGTGCCTCGGTCAGCTCCTGCGCGGCCTCGAGCTCCTTGATGACCGACCCCCACAGCCGCGGCCGTCGACCGACCCAGCGCATCCGCACGCCCCACTCGTGGAGCTGGTCCCGGCGCCGCCGGATGACCTCGCGGTTGAACCCCATGAGGAAGCGCACCTCGTCGGGCGACCGCTTCCAGTTCTCGGTCGAGAAGGCGTAGGCCGACAGGTGGCTCACCCCGACCTCGATCGCCCCGGCGACGACGTCGAGGAGGGCGGCCTCCCCCGCCTCGTGACCCTTCGTCCGCGGGCAGGCCGCGCGCGTTGGCCCAGCGGCCGTTGCCGTCCATGACGATGGCGACGTGCCGGGGACGCTGCCCGGCGGGAGCGCCGGTGGCCGCGCACCGCTCGGGTGCGGGAACGGCCGGGTGGTCACCGGTCCACCATACGGAGGCTGCGCAGCCCGCGTTCGAGATGCCACTGGAGGAACGCCGTCGCCAGCCCGCTCCCCTCGCGACGGTGCCGCGGGTCGGACGGCGTCGGCGACGACCCAGTCGCCGGCGAGCAGCGCGGCGAGGAGGGCCAGCGTCTCCGGCGCCGGGGCCGCCGAGCCGGGGGGACGGCATCCCGAGCAGACGGCGCCACCGGAGGCGACGTGGAAGGCGCGGTGCGGACCCGGGGCACCGCACCGGGCGCAGTCCATGGAAGCTCGGGGCGTAGCCGGCGATGGCGAGCGCCCGGAGGAGGTAGGCGTCGAGGACGAGCCCCGGGTCGTGCTCCCCGCCGGCCAGCGACCGCAGCGCCCCGGTGACGAGGAGGAACTGCTGGATCGCCGGCTCGTGCTCCTCGGTGAGCCGGTCGCACGTCTCGAGGACGGCGGTCGCCGCGGTCCACGCGCGTGTAGTCGCGGGCGATGGCGTCGCCCCAGGGCTGGATCGTCTCGGCCTGGGTCACCGTGTCGAGGCTGCGGCCCTCGTAGGCCTGGACGTCGATGAGCATCGCCGGCTCGAGCCGGGCGCCGAACCGCGGGACGTCGTCCGCCGCACGCCCTTGCCGACCGCCCGGACCTTGCCGAGCCGCCGGGTGAGCAGGGTGATGATCCGGTCGGCCTCGCCCAGCTTCTGGGTGCGCAGGACGACCGCCTCGTCACGGTAGAGCGGCACCCCCCCATTGTCGGGGGTCCCGGCGACGTTCGCCGGTATGCCGGCCGCCGGCCGGTCGCGGCGGAACCGCGCCCCGCGCGCGTCCTATCGTGGCCCCGTGAGCCCGTCCGAGCCCTTCTTCGCCCCGCTGCCCCAGCGCCCCCGGAACGCTCCAGGACGCCCCACCGGTCTACCCGGACCTGCCGTTCCAGGTGCCGATGAACGTCGTCGGGGTGCCCGGTCGCCCTCCGGCTCGGGCTGGCGCGCAGCCGCGACACCCTCGTCGTGCTGAGCCACGCCGTCGTCTACCAGCGCGGGATCACCCTCACCGTCGAGAGCTGGGTCCGGCCCGGCACCGAGCTGCCCGAGGCCGGTCGCTCCTGGGAGGCGCTGCGACCGCGGTTCGGGGTTCTCCTCGAGGACGGGACGAAGGTCGGCCACGACCCCGCTGCTGGGGTGGCAGCTGCAGGCCGGCGAGGTCGACGGGGACGCGGGCGCGGCCCCGGGGCTCGTCCAGGTCGACGGGTCCGTCGGCCTGCTCACGACGAGCACGACGTGGTGGCTCTACCCGTTCCCGGCCGGGCCGCGGCTCGATCTCGTCGTCGCGTGGGCCGACCGCGGCATCCCGGAGTCCCTCACGACCCTCGACCTCGCGCCGATGCACTCGCGTCGGCCGTCCTCGCCGAGCCGCTGTGGCCGCTGCCCAGCCGCCTGCCGCAGGCCGTCGGCCTGGGACCGGTCCGACGGGCGGCCGACTGGGTTCCCAACGCGCCCGCCGACGCCGGGGGCCCGGGCCCGACCCGGCGGACCCCGGCGGACCGCCGGTGCCGCTGACGCGGCATACGGTGGTGGCATGGAGTACCGATACCTCGGCAACAGCGGACTGAAGATCTCCGAGATCACCTACGGCAACTGGCTCACCCACGGCTCGCAGGTCGAGAACGAGGTCGCCACGCAGTGCGTGCGCGCGGCCCTCGACGAACGGGATCAGCACCTTCGACACGGCCGACGTCTACGCCAACACCGCGGCCGAGACCGTCCTCGGCGAGGCCCTCAAGGGCGAGCGCCGGGAGAGCCTCGAGATCTTCACGAAGGTCTACTGGCCGACCGGGCCGGGCGGCAAGAACGACACCGGCCTGTCCCGCAAGCACATCATGGAGTCGATCAACGGCTCGCTGCAGCCGCCTGCAGACCGACTACGTCGACCTCTACCAGGCCCACCGCTACGACACCGAGACCCCGCTCGAGGAGACGATGCAGGCCTTCGCCGACATCGTCCGGCAGGGCAAGGCGCTCTACATCGGCGTGAGCGAGTGGACCGCCGACCAGATCCGCGCGGGGCACGCCCTGGCGAAGGACCTCGGCTTCCAGCTCATCTCGAGCCAGCCGCAGTACTCCATGCTGTGGCGGGTCATCGAGGGCGAGGTCGTCCCGGCCTGCGAGGAGCTCGGCATCAGCCAGATCGTCTGGAGCCCGATCGCCCAGGGCGTGCTGACCGGCAAGTACCGGCCCGGCCAGGCAGCCGCCCGACGGGCTCGCGCGCCACCGACGAGAAGGGCGGCGCCGACATGATCAAGCGGTTCATGCGCGACGACGTCCTCGAGCCGGGTGCAGGGTCTGCAGCCGATCGCCGAGGAGGCCGGCCTGACGATGGCCCAGCTCGCCGTCGCCTGGGTCCTGCAGAACGACAACGTCGCCGCCGCCCTCGTCGGCGCCTCGCGGCCCGAGCAGGTCGCCGAGAACGTCAAGGCCGCCGGGGTCCGGCTCGAGCCCGAGCTCATGGCCCGGATCGACGAGACGCTCGGCGACATCGTCGAGCGCGACCCGGGCAAGACCGCCGAGACCGCCCCCCAGGCCCGCGTCGCCTGAGCCTGGACCTCCATCCCCGCGAGGGGTGGCGATCTGCCCCTTCAGGGTGGCTGACGGGGCAGATCGCCACCTCTCGCGCGCCGGGTTCGAACACGTGTTCGACCCCTCTGCTATGGTGAGGCGATGATCGGGCTCCAGGGCTCCCTCCTCGAGGTCGCGGACGACCTCGCCTTCCGCACCCTCGACGGCCACGTCGGACGCACCTCGCTGGCGTTCGGCGCCTGGCTCGACGTCCGGCGCGGGTGGCTGGCCGGGGCCGACCGGCTCTTCGACGCCCTGCGGCGCGACGTGCCCTGGCAGGCCGAGCGACGGCAGATGTACGACTCCATCGTCGACGTCCCGCGCCTCACCCGGTTCTACGCCGAGGACGAGCCGCTCCCCCACCCCGTGCTCGACGAGGCCCGAGAGCGGCTCAGCGCCTACTACGAGGGCGAGCTCGGCGAGCCGTTCGTCACGGCGGGATGTGCCTCTACCGCGACGGCCACGACTCGGTGGCCTGGCACGGCGACCGGATCGGCCGCTCCCGGGGCCAGGACACGATCGTCGCCATCCTCTCGGTCGGCGCCGACCGGCCGCTCGTCCTCCGTCCGCGCGGCGGCGGCCCGTCGCGCCGGTGCGCGGCCGGGCACGGCGACCTCGTCGTCATGGGCGGGTCGTGCCAGCGCACCTGGGACCACGCCGTCCTGAAGACCGCCCAGCCCGTCGGCCCGCGGATCTCGATCCAGTTCCGGGTTCGCGGCGTGCGGTGACGAGGCTCGGTATGCCCGCCGGGCGCGGCATACCGAGGCGTCGCCGCCGGTCAGGGGCGGCTGGTGTACCGCGCGGGCCGCTTGTCGAGGAAGGCGGCGATCCCCTCCTGGGCGTCCTCGTGGACCGCGGCGGCGGCCATCATCTCGACGGCGAGGTCGTAGGCCCGCGCGCTGGTCGAGGTCGACCTGGGCGTAGAACGTCCGCTTGCCGAGGGTCCGGCTCCAGGCGCTGCCCCGGGTCACCCGGGCGACGAGCGTCGCGACGGCCTCGTCGAGCTCGTCGGCGGGGACGGCCTGGTTGACCAGCCCCCAGTCGGCGGCGGTCGCGGCGTCGATGACGTCCCCGGACAGGGCCATCTCGAGGGCGCGCTTGCGCCCGACGTTGCGGGCGACGGCGACGAGCGGGGTGTGGCAGAACAGCCCGCCCTTGCCACCGGGGATGGCGAAGCCGGCGGTGTCCGCCGCGACGGCGAGGTCGCACGAGGCGACGAGCTGGCAGCCGGCCGCGGTGGCCAGGGCGTGCACCTTGGCGATGACCGGCTGCGGGATCGCCTGGATCGTGTCCATCATCTCGGTGCACTGGATGAACAGCGTCACGCGCCTCCCGCAGGTCGGCACCGCGCATGTCACCGAAGTTGTGGCCGGCCGAGAAGACCGGCCCCTCCGCGGCGAGGACGACGGCGAGGGCGTCGGAGCGGCCGGCCTCGCGCAGCGCCTCGGTGAGGTCGGCCATGACCTCGGTCGACAGCGCGTTGCGCTTCTCCGGGCCGGGTCAGGGTGATCGTGCGTCGTCGCGCCGTCGCGCTCGACCGCGCACGTTGTCGCTCATCGCCCCAGCATCCCATGCCCGGACCCGGGACGGTCCCCGACGCGGACCTCGCCACGCCGTCGCGGGTGCTCGCCCGGACGTCCGGGAATCCCGGACGCCTGCGCGAGCACCCGACGAGCGCGATCGCGGCGACCCAGGGTCAGGGCCGGCGGACCGGCGCCCCGACGGGTTCGGCGATCGCGTCCGCGTCGGGCTCGTCGGCTGCGTCGCGCTCGGCCCGGTTGACCGCGGACATGATCGCCCGGAGCGAGGCCTTGACGATCGACTCGTGGAGGCCGACCCCCCACAGCACCCGGTCGCCGACGGCGCACTCGATGTAGGCCGCGGCGCGGGCGTCGCCGCCGGCGCGACAGCGCGTGCTCGGCGTAGTCGAGGACCCGGACGTCGACCCCGAGCGGGGCGAGGGCGTCGATGAACGCGGCGATCGGGCCCGTTGCCGTTGCCGTGGATCGTCGACCTCCTGGCCGCCGGTCGGTGATGATCGACGTCGATGTGGTCGCCGCCCTGGTCCGAGCTGCGTGATCGTCGAGCGGACCGGGGCGAAGCGGCCCCACCGGCGGTAGGCGTCGACGGCGTGGAGGTACTCGTCCTCGAACATGTCCCACAGCTGCTCGGAGGCGAGCTCGCCGCCCTCGGCATCGGTGCGCGCCTGGACGACCTTGGAGAACTCCACCTGGAGCCGGCGCGGCAGGTCGAGCCCGTGGTCGTGCTTGAGGAGGTAGGCGACCCCGCCCTTGCCGGACTGGCTGTTGACGCGGACGACCGCCTCGTAGGTCCGGCCGATGTCGTGCGGGTCGATCGGCAGGTACGGCACGCCCCAGTCGATGTGGTCGATGTCGGTGCCGGCGGCCTTCGAGCGCCGGTCCATGTCCTCCAGGCCCTTCTTGATGGCGTCCTGGTGGGAGCCCGAGAAGGCGGTGTAGACGAGGTCGCCGCCCCATGGGTGGCGCTCGTGGACGCGGCAGCTGGTTGCAGTACTCGACGGTGCGCCGGATCTCGGCCATGTCGGAGAAGTCGATCTGCGGGTCGATGCCCTGGCTGAACAGGTTCATCCCGAGGGTGACGAGGTCGACGTTGCCGGTGCGCTCGCCGTTGCCGAACAGGCACCCCTCGATCCGGTCGGCGCCGGCGAGGTAGCCGAGCTCCGCGGCGGCGATGCCTTCGCCGCGGTCGTTGTGGGGGTGGAGCGAGACGACGACCGACTCGCGGCGGGCGAGGTGGCGGACCATCCACTCGATCGAGTCGGCGTAGACGTTGGGGGTGGCCATCTCGACGGTCGCCGGCAGGTTGACGATCATCTTGTGGTCCGGCGTCGGGTCGATGACCTCGATGACCTCGTTGCAGATCCGCACGGCGAACTCGAGCTCGGTGCCGGTGTAGGACTCCGGCGAGTACTCGTAGTAGACGTCGGTCTCGGGGACGGTCTCCTCGAGCTTGCGGCACAGCCGCGCGGCCTGGACGGCGATGTCGACGATGCCGTCCTGGTCCAGGCCGAAGACGACGCGGCGCTGCAGCACCGAGGTCGAGTTGTAGAAGTGGACGATGGCCTGCTTGGCGCCGCGGATCGCGTCGTAGGTGCGCTCGATGAGGTGGTCGCGGGCCTGGGTGAGGACCTGGATCGTCACGTCGTCGGGGATGTGGCCGCCCTCGATGAGCTCGCGGAAGAAGTCGAAGTCGGTCTGGCTCGCGCTGGGGAAGCCGACCTCGATCTCCTTGTAGCCCATCCGGACGAGGAGCTTGAACATCCGCATCTTGCGCTCGGTGTCCATCGGGTCGATGAGCGCCTGGTTGCCGTCGCGCAGGTCGACGGCGCACCAGCGTGGGGCCCTCGTCATCACCCGGTCCGGCCAGGTGCGGTCGGGCAGGTCGACCTGGATCTGGTCCTGGAAGGGGACGTACTTCTGGATCGGCATGCCCGAGGGCTGCTGGGGATGGATCATCGGTGCTTCTCGCCTCTTGCGGGTCTCGTCGGGGTTCAGCCGGGACAGCAGCGACTCCGCGACGAGGGGCGGCCGATGTCAGGCCCCGCCGCGGCACCGAAGCAGGAGGCGCGAGAAACGCACGGTCAGCAGTATGCCGCGCCCGCCCGCCGCGGTCCACCTCGCGGACGGCGCGGCCCACGATCCGGACCCGCGCGCGGGGCGTCAGCCCGCGCAGCCGCACCGACAGGCAGGTGACGCAGCCCTCCATCTTCTCGAACTCGGAGATGTCGACGGTGGTCACGGCGTACCCTCGCGGCGCGCAGCTGCCGGCGGTCGCGCGCCGCGCTCGCGGCCATGAGCAGGTGGTCCTCGCCGAGGAGGACGACGTGCGCGCCCGGCTCCTCGAGCGACGGCCCGGAACGCGCGGGAACGCCTCGGCGTCGTCGACGACCGGCGGCCAGCCGATGACCGTCCCGTCGGGCAGGGCGGTCACCGCGCTCTTGAGGTGCAGCGCCCGGGTGACCGGCACGGCCTGGACCGCGGACGCCGAGCGCGCGCAGGTGCCGCGGCGAGCTGGTGGATGCCGGCCCCGTTGGTCCGCGCGCCGAGGCCGACGTATGCCGTCCCGCCGTGCTTGAGGACGTCGCCGCCGTCGAGGGTGCCGGGCGCCTCGATCGCGGGCCACCCGGTAGCCGAGGTCCGCGCACGACCCGCTCGACGCCGACGGTCTCGGGCCGCCGGGACGGCGCACCGGAGCGGGCGATGACGGCGAGGTCGCCCGTAGACGACGACCGGGTCCTCGATGAAGACGGCGTCCGGGCAGTCGTCGGCCGGGCTCGACCTCGATGGTCTCCCAGCCGGCGCCCGCAGGGCCGCGACGTAGCCCGCCCACTGCTCGAGGGCGAGGTCGAGGTCGACGGGGTCCGGTCGAGGTGGGTGACCTCGCCCTCGGCGAGCCGGGGGCCGGGGCGGCGGACGAGGGCGCGGGTGCCGTGCATGGGCCCTGCCTACACGGCCGGGTGATCGCAGCAGGGGCCGGGCCCCGAGCGGGCACAGGACGGCGGGCCTACCGTTCAGTAAGGTAAGGCTCTACCTCACTGACGAGGAAAGGACGGGACGCCGATGAGCGCGGACACCCGAACCCGAGAACGGGCCGGCCGGGTCCGACCGAGCTCGAGCGGGAGGCCCGCGAGGTCGCCGAGGCGGCCCGCGAGAAGACGTGGACCCGGCCGAGCTTCGCCAAGGAGCTCTACCTCGGCCGCTTCGACCTCGACCTCATCCACCCCCACCCGCGCGCCGACGCCGGAGGACGAGGCGCGCGGCGAGGAGTTCCTCGCCGAGCTGCGCGAGGTCGCTCGACCGGGATCGACGGCGCCCGCATCGAGCGCGAGTCCCGGATCCCCGACGAGGACGTCGCCGGCGCTCGCCGAGATCGGCGCGTTCGGGATGAAGATCCCCCGGGAGTACGGCGGCCTCGGGCTGACCATGTCCGCCTACGGCCGGGCGCTCATGCTCGTCGGCTCGGTCAGCCCCAGCCTCGGCGCGCTGCTCTCGGCCCACCAGTCGATCGGCGTCCCCGAGCCGGTCAAGCTCGTCGGCACCGAGGAGCAGAAGCAGCGCTTCCTGCCCCGCTGCGCCGCGGGCGCCATCTCGCGCCTTCCTGCTCACCGAGCCCGACGTCGGGCTCCGACCCGGCCCGGCTGCGGCAGCACGGCGACGCCGACCGAGGACGGCACGGCATACGTCCTCGACGGGCGTGAAGCTGTGGACGACCAACGGCGTCGTCGCCGAGCTGCTCGTCGTCATGGCCCGGGTCCCGGCGCACGACGGCGGCCACCGGGGCGGCATCACCGCGTTCGTCGTCGAGGCCGACTCCCCGGGCATCACCGTCGAGCGGCGCAACGCCTTCATGGGCCTGCGCGGCATCGAGAACGGCGTCACCCGCTTCCACCAGGTGCGGGTGCCCGCCGGAGAACCGGCTCGGCGACGAGGGCGACGGCCTCAAGATCGCCCTGACCACCCTCAACGCCGGACGGCTGTCGCATCCCGGCGATGTGCGCCGGCGGCGGGCAAGTGGTCGCTGAAGATCGCCCGCGAGTGGTCCGCCGAGCGGGTCCAGTGGGGCCGGCCGGTCGGCGAGCACGCCGCCGTCGCCGAGAAGATCGCCTTCATCGCCGCGACGACGTACGCGCCTGGAGGCCGTGCTCGAGCTGTCCGCCCAGCTCGCCGACGCCGGCACGCAACGACATCCGGATCGAGGCCGCGCTCGCCAAGCTGTGGTCGCAGCGAGATGGCCTGGCGGATCGCCGACGAGCTCGTGCAGATCCGCGGCGGCCGCGGCTACGAGACCGCCGACGTCCTGCGCGGCCCGCGGCGAGCGGGCCGTGCCGGCCGAGCAGCTCCTGCGCGACCTGCGGATCAACCGGATCTTCGAGGGCTCGACCGAGATCATGCACCTGCTCATCGCCCGCGAGGCGGTCGACGCGCACCTCAAGGCCGCCGGCGACGCTCGCCTCGACCCGGACGCCGACGCTCGCCGACAAGGCCAAGGCGGCCGTCGAGCGCGAGCGGGTTCTACGCCAGCTGGCTGCCCCAGCTCGTCGCCGGGCAAGGGCGCGTGCCCGGCTCGTACACCGAGTTCGGCGCCGCTCGCGCACGCACCTGCGCTTCGTCGAGCGCTCCTCCCGCAAGCTGGCCCGCGCAGACGTTCTACGGCATGTCCCGGTGGCAGGCGCGCTGGAGTACAAGCAGGGCTTCCTCGGCCGGGTCGTCGACATCGGCGCGGAGCTGTTCGCGATGGCCGCGCCGTGCAGCCGGGCCGAGATGCTC
Source organism: uncultured Actinomycetota bacterium (assembly GCA_963728395.1). Taxonomy (GTDB): domain Bacteria; phylum Actinomycetota; class Actinomycetes; order Actinomycetales; family Dermatophilaceae; genus CAVSJJ01. The sequence continues at coordinate 43,123 of CAVSJJ010000003.1, read as the reverse complement.
CGCCGCGGACGACGCCGAGCCGCGGGCCGGCACGGCATACGAGCTCGCCGACGCGTTCTGCGCACAGGCCCGGCTCCGCGTCGAGCGGCTCTTCGACGCGCTGTGGACCAACACCGACGACGCGGACGCCGAGCTGGCCCGGCGGGTGCTCGCCGGCGACCTCACCTGGCTGGAGGACGGGCGTGCTCGACCCGAGCGAGGGCACCGGCCCGTGGATCGCCGAGCTGGGACCCGGGTCCGAGCCAGGCCGAGAACGTCCGGCGCCGGGTGCGCTAGGGCCCCGGCCCCCCTCGGCAATCGAGGTATTCGAGGACCACCAGACGGCACCGGATTACCTCGACTCCCGGCCCCCCCCGGCAATCGAGGTATTCGAGGACCACCAGACGGCACCGGGATTACCTCGACTCCCGGTTCGCCATCGGCAATCGAGGTATTCGAGGACCACCAGACGGCACCGGATTACCTCGACCGAGCGATGGAAGGCGGGGCCTCAGCGGCGCGCGAGCAGCTCCTCGGCGACCTGGACGGCGTTGAGGGCCGCGCCCTTGCGCAGGTTGTCGCCGACGACGAAGAGCACGAGGCCCTTGCCCTCGGGAGCCGCCTGGTCGCGCCCGCACCCGGCCGACGAACACCTCGTCGCGCCCGGCCGCCTCGAGCGGGTTGGGCACGTCGGCGACGACGACACCGGGCGCCTTGTCGAGCAGCGCGAGCGGCGTCCTCGGGGGTGATGTCCTAGGCGAACTCGGCGTGGATCGCCAGCGAGTGCCCGGTGAAGACCGGCACCCGGACGCACGTCCCGGAGACCAGCAGGTCGGGGATGTGCAGGATCTTGCGGGACTCGTGGCGCAGCTTCTGCTCCTCGTCGGTCTCGCCGCGAGCCGTCGTCGACGTAGGACCCGGCGAGCGGGACGACGTTGAAACCGACGGGCACGGCATACACGGCCGGGGCCGGCAGCGGCACCGCGTCGCCGCCGAGCCGCAGGTCGCTCGGGTCACCCGATGCGTAGCCCGCGCGCAGCTGGGAGTCGAGCTCGACGACGCCCTTGCCGCCCGAGCCGGAGACGGCCTGGTAGCTCGCGACGGTGAGCCGGACCAGGCCCGGCCCGGTCGTGCAGCGGCTTGAGGACCGGCATCGCGGCCATCGTCGTGCAGTTCGGGTTGGCGACGATCCCCTTGGGGATGATCGTCGAGGTCGCTCGGGGTTGACCTCGGCGACGACGAGCGGCACGTCGGGGTCCCTGCGCCAGGCGCTGGAGTTGTCGATGACCGTCGCACCCGCCGCGGCGACCCGCGGCGCCCACCCCTTCGACGTCGAGCCGCCGTTGGAGAACAGCGCGATGTCGAGGCCGGCGAAGTCGGCGGTCGCGGTGTCCTCGACGACGACCTCACCGTCGGCCCACGGCAGCGTCGTGCCGGCCGAGCGCGCCGAGGCGAAGAAGCGGATGTCGTCGAGCGGGAAGCCCCGCTCGGCGAGCAGGGTGCGCATGACCTAGCCGACCTGGCCGGTGGCGCCGAAGACTCCGATTCGCATGCGGCCAAGTCTAGGAAGCGGTCCGTATGCCGGGCGCCGCGCTCACGATGTGGCCGCCGCTCACCGCGGGCCGGCCCGGCGGTCCGACGCCGGTCACCGGCCTCCGGTCGGGCCGCAGAGCTCGTCGGCGCGCGCGGCCGCGCGGACCGGCACGCCGATCGCGGCATCGCGAGGGCCGCAGGCCCACCGGGTCCTGGCCGGCGGCGGCGCGGCAGAGGACGTCGTAGCCCTGGGCCGCCGCGGCGAGCATCGCGCGATGTCGCGTCCCTCGGCGTCCCCGACGAGCTCGACGGACACGAGGGTGTCGGCGACGCGGCGCTGGCTGGCCGCAGCGACGGCGCAGCCGGCGACGACCCAGCGGACGCCCGCAGACGTCGGCCACGACCCCGATGACGTCGGCGAGCGGCCGCGGGCCCCCCGTGGAGCAGGTCGTGGACGGCAACGGCCGCACCGCCTGCCACAGCTCGCCCGGATGACGCACGGCCCGTCCCGAGCGCGAGGAACGCCGCCGCGGCCCGCCGGGCGGCCCGGCGGCTCTCGGCCCCGTCGACGACGGCCGAGTCGAGCACGGTGACCTCGAAGCCCTCCGGCAGGTCGGCCGGATGCAGCACGATGACGCGGAACAGGTCGTCTCCATGACGGTCCCCCTTTCCCCTCCGGAGCGTCCGAAGCAGGTAGCCCGCCTTCGGAGTAAGGACAGCCTGATCTCCGCGGGTGGATACGCCGGCGCGCCGGATGCCCGCGCGACGGGGTCAGAAGCCGAGCCGCTGGAGCTGCTTGGGGTCGCGCTGCCAGTCCTTGGCGACCTTGACGTGCAGGTCGAGGTGGACCCGCTGACCGAGCATCGCCTCGATCCGCGCGCGGGCGTTCGTGCCCACCTCGCGCAGCCGGGAACCCCCGCGGCCGATGACGATCGCCTTCTGCGACGGAGCGCTCGACGAAGACGTTGACCCGGACGTCGAGCAGCGGGTTCTCCAACGGACGGCCCTCGCGGGGGACCATCTCCTCGACGACGACGGCCAGGCTGTGCGGCAGCTCGTCGCGAACCCCCTCGAGAGCCGCCTCGCGGACGAGCTCGGCGATCATCGACCGCCTCGGGCTCGTCGGTGAGCACGCCGTCGGGGTACAGCGGCGCCCGGGAGGGCGGCAGGTGGGCCATGAGCTCGGTCGGCGACCTCGTCGACCTGGTCACCGACGTCGCCGAGCACGGGACGATGGCGGCCCAGTCGCCGAGCCGGTCGATGGCGATGAGGTGCTCGGCCAGTCGCTCCCGGTCGACGAGGTCGGACTTGGTCGCGATGGCGACGACCGGGGTGCGGCGCCCGCTGGATCTCGGCGAGCTCGCGGGCGATGAAGGTGTCCCCCGGCCCGATCCGCTGGTCGCTCGGCAGGCAGAACCCGATGACGTCGACCTCGAGCAGGGTCTCGCGGACGAGGTCGTTGAGCCGCTCGCCCGAGCAGCGTGCGCGGCTTGTGCAGGCCGGGGGTGTCGACGAGGACGAGCTGCGCGCCGGTCCGTCGTGACGATCCCGCGGATCGTGTGCCGCGTCGTCTGCGGCTTGCTCGACGTGATGGCCACCTTGCGTGCCGACGAGGGCGTTGGTCAGGGTCGACTTGCCGGCGTTGGGCCGACCGACGATGCAGGCGAAGCCGCGCGGCATACGCCGTCGCCGGGCGGGCGCCGCGCTCGCTCATCGGTCCTCGGCCCCCGTGCCTCGGCGACCAGTCGGCTCCGTCCTCGCCGCCGGTCCGTCGTCCGGCGGCCAGCCGTTCGACGATGACCGTGGCGATCCGGTGGCGGCGGCCGGCCATCTTCTCGGCGGTCAGCCGCAGCCCGGCGACCTCACACGTCGACCCGACGATGGGCACCCTGCCCGATGCGTCTTGCCGATGAGCCCGCCGACGGAGTCGACCTCGTCCTCCTCGATCTCGACGCCGAGGTAGTCGGCGAGGTCGTCGATGTCCATCGTCGCGTCCACCCGGAGCCGCCCGTCGTCCAGCGGCTCGATCTCGGGGCTCTCCCGGTCGTACTCGTCGGCGATCTCGCCGACGATCTCCTCGAGGATGTCCTCGATGGTCACGAGCCCGGCCGTGCCGCCGTACTCGTCGACGACGACGGCGAAGTGGGTCTGGTCGCGCTGCATCTCGGCGAGCAGGTCGTCGACGGGCTTGCTCTCGGGGACGAAGGGCATCGGCCGCATCAGCTCGGTCACCGGCACGCGTCCACGCCTCGGCGTCGGCCGTCGTGCGGCGGACGACGTCCTTGAAGTAGAGCAGGCCGAGGATGTCGTCGGAGTCCTCGCCGACGACGGGGATCCGCGAGAAGCCCGAGCGGATGAAGCAGGTTCATCGCCTGCCGGGCGTTGCGGTCGGCGTCGATCGTCACCATGTCGGTCCGGGGCACCATGACCTCCCGGGCCACGGTGTCCCCGAGCTCGAAGACCGAGTGGATCATCGCCCGCTCGCCCGCCTCGATGAGCGCGCGACTCCCCGGCGAGGTCGACGAGGTCGCGCAGCTCGGACTCGGACTGGAACGGCCCGTCGCGGTACCCGCGCCCGGGGGTGACGGCATTGGCGACGGCGACGAGGAGCCGCGGCGACCGGCCCGAGCACCCGGCGCAGCCAGATGGCGACCGGTGCGGCGACGAGGGCGACCCCGGTGCTGTGCTGGAGGCCGATCGTCCGCGGCGAGACGCCGACGAGGGCGAAGGAGACGACGACCATGATCGCGTGGCGATGAGCGCCCGGCGCCAGGTCTCGGTGACGCCCTGGACGACGGCGACGGTCACCATGACCGCCGTGACCGTCTCGGAGACGACGCGGACGAAGGCGAGCGACCGACGAGGTAGGAGCCGCCGTCCCCGACGACCGCGCACGCAGGGCCCGCGGCCCCGGGCCGGCGCTCGTCGAGCAGCTCCTCGGCGCGCGGACCCGGGACATCCGGGACAGGGCGGCCTCGAAGGCGGCGAGGACGAAGGCGACGACGATCGCCGAGCGACGGACGAGGACGACCAGCGGGACCATCGTCGCGGCGTCAGCCCGTCCGGCCGCGGGTGGCGAGGAAGGTGAGGAGCAGCTGGCGCTGCAGGTCGAACATCTCGCTTCTCCTCCTCCGCCTCGGCGTGGTCGAAGCCGAGCAGGTGGAGGATCCCGTGGGTCGTGAGCAGCAGCAGCTCCTCCTCGAGCGCGTGGCCGGCCTCGCGGCCTGCGCGCGCCGCCACGGCGGGGCACAGGACGACGTCGCCGAGGACGCCCTCCTCGGGTCGGCGCCCTCCCGGCCCGGGGCGCAGCTCGTCCATGGGGAAGCTCATGACGTCGGTCGGGCCGGGCAGGTCCATCCACTGGACGTGCAGGGTCTCCATCGCGGCCTCGTCGACGAGCCGGATGCACAGCTCGGCCCGCGGGTGGACCCGCATCTGGGCCAGGACGTAGCGGGCGCAGCGCGACGAGCTCGAGCTCGTCGAGCTCGACGTCAGTCTCGTTGAGCACGTCGATGCTCATGCCGCCCTCCTGCGTCGCTCGGCGCCCGCCGGTCGCCGCCCGGCGCCGTCGCCGGGTCCGCCGCGTCGGCCGACGCCTCGTCCCACCGGCCGTAGGCGTCGACGATGGCGCCGACGAGCCGGTGGCGCACGACGTCGTGGGCGGTCGAGCTCGGCGAAGTGGACGTCGTCGACGCTCGCCGAGGATCTCGCGCACGATGCGCAGCCCGCTCTGGGTGCCGCCGGGCAGGTCGACCTGGGTGACGTCGCCGGTGACGACCATCGTCGAGCCGAACCCCAGCCGGGTGAGGAACATCTTCATCTGCTCCGGCGAGGTGTTCTGCGCCTCGTCGAGGATGATGAAGGCGTCGTTGAGGCGTGCGACCGCGCATGTAGGCCAGCGGGGCGACCTCGATCGTCCCGGCGGCCATGAGCCGCGGGATCGACTCGGGGTCGACCATGTCGTGCAGGGCGTCGTAGAGCGGACGCAGGTAGGGGTCGATCTTGTCGTTGAGGGTGCCCGGCAGGAAGCCCGAGCCGCTCCCCCGCCTCGACCGCCGGGCCGGGTGAGGATGATCCGGTTGACCCGCTTGGCCTGCAGCGCGGCGACGGCCTTGGCCATGGCGAGGTAGGTCTTGCCGGTGCCGGCCGGGCCGATCCCGAAGACGATGGTGTGCTGCGTCGATCGCGTCGACGTAGCGCTTCTGGCCCAGGGTCTTGGGCCGGATCGTCCGGCCCCGCGAGGAGACGATGTTCATCGTCAGGACGTCGGCGGGGCGCTCGGTCGTCTGGGCGCGCAGCATCGCCGATGCGAGCGCTCGACGGCGTCCCGGTTCAGCGGCTGGCCGGCGTCGAGGACGGCGAGGAGCTCGTCGATGAGCCGCTCGACGAGGGCGACGTCGCCGCTGCGGCCCGGAGATGGTGAACTCGTTGCCGCGGACGTGGATCGCCGTGTGCGGGAACTGCCGCTCGATCGTGCGCAGCAGCTCGTCGCCGGGGCCCGAGCAGCGCGACCATCGGCACGTCCGGCGGGACGACGACGGTGTGCTGGGGCACGTGGGCCGCGGCGCGGGCCGGCGGCCGCGGCGGGATCGGGCTGGTGCTCTGTCATCGTCCGGTCAAGTCTACGGATCGCCGCGCGCCGCCGCGCCGGCCCGAATCCGGCCTCGCGGGCGCCGCGTCAGCCGGGCGGCCAGCCGAGGTCGCGTCCGCCGAGCACGTGGACGTGGGCGTGGAAGACCGTCTGGCCCGCGCCGGCGCGCCGGTGTTGAAGACGAGCCGGTAGCCGTCGGCCAGTCCCTCGGCCTCCGCGACCGCGCGCGCCGTGGCGACGATGTCGGCGAGGCTCCTCGGGGCCGGCGTCGGCGAGCTCGGCCGCGTTCGCGACATGGCGCCGGGGGACGACGAGCACGTGGGTCGGGGCCTGCGGGTCGACGTCACGGAAGGCCACCGATGCGTCGGTCGTCGCGACGACGGTGGCGGGGATCTCACCGGCGACGATGCGGCAGAACAGGCAGGACGGGTCGGTCTCGCTCATCCCCGACGATAGCCGCTCCGCGGTCACAGCGCCACCGACGCAGCCGACGACAGCACGGCGAGCGCGACAGGCCCGGCGCTGGAGGAGCGCAGGACCGAGCGCCCGAGCCGGACGGGCAGCGCCCCGGCCGCGACGAGGGTCGCCGAGCTCCTCCGGCGCGATGCCTCCCTCGGGCCCGACGACGAGGACCACCTCGCCGGAGTCGGGCAGCGGCTCGCCGCCAGCGGCGTCTGCGCCTCCTCGTGGAGGATGTATGCCGCCGCTCGCCGCGGCGACGCGCGTCGGCCAGCCTCGGACGTCGTCGCGAGGGGCGCGAGCCCGGGCCGTCGGGCCCGGCGGGACTGCTTCGTCGCCGCGACCAGGACCGCATCCCACTTGCGCCACGCCTTGAGCCCGCGGTCGCCGCGCCACTGGACGATGCTGCGCGCCGCCTGCCACGGGACGACCTCGTCGACGCCGACCTCGGTCGCCGCCTCGATGGCCTGGTCGTCACGGTCGCCCTTGGCGAGGGCCTGGACGAGGACGAGCCGTCGGCTCCGGCGCCGGCACGTCGCGCACCTCCTCGACCCGCAGGTCGAGGCCACCCGGGACCGACGGCGAGCACCGTCGCAGGTGACGACCCGGCCGGCCGCGTCGCCGACGAGGAGCCGCTCGCCCGCGACGGTGCGCGCGCACCGTCGCGGCGTGCCGCCCCTCCGGCCCGTCGAGCCGGAGCGACGTCGCCGGGACGCGCCGCTGCGACGACGGCCGGGTCGGCGAGATAGAGCGGAAGGGTCATGACGGCATACCGGCGCTGCACGCGTCGCTCAGCGGGCCTTGAACGCGTCGCGGAGCTTGCCGAAGAGCGACCCGTCGCCGGGTGGGCGACCCGGCCCTCGGGCTGCTCCTCGCCGCGCAGCGCGGCGAGCTCGGCGCAGCAGCTCCTCCTGCTCGCCGTCGAGGCGGGTCGGGGTCTGGACGAGGATGTGGACGACGAGGTCACCACGGCCCGTGCCCCGCAGGTGGGTCACCCCGAGGCCGCGCAGGGTCGTCGGTCGCCGGACTGGGTGCCGGCCTTGACGTCGATCTCCTGCGGCGCCGTCGAGGGTGTCGAGGGTCAGCGTCGCGCCCAGCGCCGCCGCCGTCATCGGCACCTCGAGCGTGGCGTGGAGGTCGTCGCCGCGCCGCTGGAAGGTCGGGTGGCTGCGGACCGCGACCTCGACGTAGAGGTCGCCGGCCGGGCCCGCCGCCGTGGCCGACCTCGCCCTCGCCGGCGAGCTGGATCCGGGTGCCGGTGTCGACCCCGGCCGGGACCTTGATCGTCAGGGTGCGGCGGGTGCGCACCCGGCCGTCGCCGGAGCACTCGAAGCACGGGTTGGGGATGACCGTGCCGTAGCCGTGGCAGGTCATGCACGGCCGGCTCGTCATGACCTGGCCGAGGAAGCTGCGCTGGACCTGCCGGATCTCGCCGGCGCCCGCCACAGATGTCACAGGTCCGGGGCGAGGTACCCGGCTGGGTGCCGGCGCCGTGGCACGTGCCGCAGGCGACGGCGGTGTCGACGGTGAGGTCCTTCTGGCCGCCGAACACGGCGTCGGCGAGGTCGATGTCGAGGCGGATGAGCGCGTCCTGGCCCCGGCTGCGCCGCGACCGCGGGCCGTGCGGCCGCGCGCGGCACCGGCCCCGGCGCCGAAGAACGCGTCCATGATGTCGCTGAAGGAGAAGCCCTGGCCGAAGCTCGCGCGCGCCGGCGGCATACGGGTCGGCGCCCATGTCGTAGGTCCGCCGCTTCTCGGGGTCGGAGAGGACGTCGTAGGCCTGGGAGACCTTCTTGAACTGCTCCTCCGCCTCCGGGCCGGGGTTGACGTCCGGGTGCAGGCGGCGGGCGGCCTTGCGGTAGGCGCGCTTGATCTCGTCGGCGCTGGCGCCGCGGTCCACGCCGAGGTCGGCGTAGTAGTCGTTCACGAACGCAGTCCTTCGGAGGGGTCGGACAGGGTCGGGGCAGGCCGCGGCGGCGCGGCGGACGGGCGTCGAGGTCATTCGGCGAGCAGCCGGGAGACGTAGGTCGCGACCGTCGCGGACCGCGGCCATCGTCGTCGGGTAGTCCATCCGGGTCGGGCCGACGACGCCGAGCCCGGCGACGCGCTCGGTCGCCGGTGCCGTAGCCGCTCGTCGACCATCGAGGTCGCGTGCAGGCCGGCGAACGGGTTCTCGTGACCGATCCGGACCGCGACGCTCGCCCTGGTCGTGGGCCACGCCGAGCAGCTTGAGCAGGATGACGTGCTCCTCGAGGGCCTCGAGCACCGGGCCGATCGAGGTCGGGAAGTCCGCGCCGAGCCGGGCGAGGTTGGCCGTCCCGGCGAGCACGACGCGCTCCTCGCGCTCCTCGACGAGGGCGTCGTCGAGGGCCGCGGCGATCTCGCGGACGAGGTCGCGGTCGGCCGGGTCGAGGGTGTCCGGCAGCGCCGCGAGGCCGGTCGCCGCGGCGCCGCAGCGGCGCCCCGCCGGTCGCGGCGTTGACCTCGTGCGCGCAGCCGCGCGAGCTGGGCCTCGGCCGTCGCGCGTCGAACAGGTCGGTCGTCGTCTCGATGACCCGCTGCTCGACCCGCCCGGTGTTGAGGATGAGGACGACGAGGAGCCGGCTCGCGGCGATCGGGACGAGCTCGATGTGCCGCACCGTCGACCGGGTCAGCGAGGGGTACTGGACGACGGCGACCTGGTGGGTGAGCGAGGCGAGCAGCCGGACGGTCCGGTCGACGATGTCGTCGAGGTCGACCGCCCCGTCGAGGAAGTGCGCGATGGCCCGGCGCTCCGCCGGGCTCATCGGCTTGATCGCGCTGAGCCGGTCGACGAAGAGCCGGTAGCCGGCGTCGGTCGGGATCCGCCCGGCGCTGGTGTGCGGGGCGGCGATGAGGCCCTCCTCCTCGAGGGCGGCCATGTCGTTGCGGATCGTCGCTGCCGAGACGCCGAGCTGATGCCGCTCGAGCAGCGCCTTGGACCCCACCGGCTCGGAGGTCTCGACGTAGTCCTGGACGATCGCGCGCAGCACGGCCAGCCGTCGGTCGTCGCTCATCGGGCACCTCCTCGACCGTCGGTCGACGTCGCCGATCCGGGCTCGGCTCCCGCGACCCGGCCACGGCGGCGGCGTCGGCGGACCGTCCCAGGCGGCTGGCACTCAGCTGGCTTGAGTGCCAATCCTACGTCGTCGCGAGCTCCCAGCCGGACCCGCACGTCCCCCCGGCTCGGGACCGAGATCGGCGCGCCGGCGCCGCCGGCCGCGGGACGCGGCTAGCGTGGGTCGGCGTGACCGAGGCTCGCGTCCGACGTCCGAGGCGCCGACCGCTACGGGCGCGACGTCCTCTCCGGCGACTGGCGCGCGCCGCGCGCGCGGTCGGGCCGTCCCGACCCCCGCCGAGCCGGGACTCGTCGTCGAGGACGTCGAGACCGGATGGTGCGGGGCCGTCGCCCGCGTCGAGAAGGCCGGCGGGATCCACGTCGTCCACCTCGAGGACCGGCACGGCCGGACCCGCGCCTTCCCGCTCGGGCCGGGCTTCCTCCTCGACGGTCGGCCGGTCGTGCTCACCGCCGCCCGCCGGCCGCAGCGGCAGGCCCGGCTCGACGCGCCCGCGCGGCCGCCGCGCGGACCGCCAGCGGCTCCCGCGCGGTCGGGCCGACGCGGGCCCGGGTGGCGCCGCGGCCTCGCGGATCTTCGTCGAGGGCCGCCACGACGCCGAGCTCGTCGAGAAGGTCTGGGGCGACGGACCTGCGGGTCGAGGGCGTCGTCGTCGAGATGCTCGACGGGGTCGACGACCTCGAGGACGCGGTCCGCGACTTCGCGCCCGGCCCGGGCCGGCGGATGGGGTCCTCGTCGACCACCTCGTCCCGGGCACGAAGGAGTGGGCCGTCGCCGAGCGGGCCGGGCCGCCTGCGGCCGTATGCCGCCCACGTCCTCGTCGTCGGCCACCCGTTCGTCGACGTGTGGCAGTCCGTGCGCCCCGAGCGGCTCGGGATCGAGGCGCTGGCCGCACGATCCCGCGCGGAACCTCCTGGAAGGCCGGCGATCGTGGCCCACCTCGGCTGGCCGAACCGGATCCCAGGCGGACCTCGCCCGGGCCTGGCGGCGGATCCTCGGCACGGTCCGGGACTACGCCGATCTCGAGCCGGCGCTGCTCGGCCGGGTCGAGGAGCTCATCGACTTCGTCACCGAGCCCACCGGGCAGGGTAGCGCATCGGACCGATCAGCCGGTGCCAGCCGTCCGGACGCGCCCAGGGTCGGACGAAAGGCCGACCTTGCGCAAAGCGTGACGCAGGCCCCACACGGTGGCACGCCGCCTGCGCTCCACTGGGGCCCACCCTGAGTGAACACGCCCTCAGCGCGGCCGGCGCACCCACGACCGCACGATGACCAGGTCGGCGCCGTCGCCGACCGCGGCCACTCCGGCGCGCGGCGCCGTCGCCCGCCGGACCGCGGCCGGCCCGGCCGCCTCGGAGGAGGCAGCGCACCGCCGGGATGCTCATCCACGGCCTCACCGCCGTCATCACCGTCCTCAGCGTCGGCACCCTGGGGTTCCTCGCCTCGCTCATCGTGTTCCTGATCTACAAGGACAGGAGCGAGTTCATGCGCTCCCACGCGGCCAACGCCCTCAACGTCCAGATCATGACGGGCTTCGGCCTCTTCGCTGCCGTCTTCGCTGTCGATCGTCGACACCCTCGTCGCCATCAGTCGCCGCGGTCGTCATCCTCGCGTCGCCGTCACGATCCACCTGATGGGCGCGCTCCACGCGCGATCGCGGCGAGGAGTGGACCCCGCCGCTCACCCCGCGGATGGTCAGCTAGCGACCCGCTCCCCCTGCCAGCCGAGGGCGGTCACCGTCTCGGTGGCCGCCCTCATCGGCGTCACACCCCGCCGCTCAGCAGCAGGCCGCCGTCGACCACGAGCGTCTGTCCGGTCACCCACGCCGCGTCGTCGGAGAGCAGGAACGCCACCGCCCCCGCGATGTCCTCCGGCACCCCCAGCCGCCTCATCGGGTAGGCCGCGGAGACCTCCTCCTCCCGACCCTCGTACAGCGCCGCCGCGAAGCGCGTCTTGACGACGGCCGGGGCGACGGCGTTGACCCGCACGCTCGGGCCGAGCTCGACGGCCAGCTCCTCGGTGAGGTGGATGACGAACGCCTTGGACGCGCCGTAGAGACCGATGCCCGGCGCCGGCCGAAGCCCGGCCACCGAGGCGACGTTGACGATGGCCCCGCCCCGCTCGCGCAGGCCCGTGGCACAGGCCTGCTGGGTCCAGGCGAGGGTCGCGATCGCGTTGACCTCGAGGATCTTGCGGGCCGCGTCGAGATCGAGGTCGATGAGCGGCCCGAAGGCCGGGTTGATGCCGGCGTTGTTGACGAGCAGGTCGACGGGGCCGAAGGCCGCGGCCGCCGCGGCGAAGGCCGCCGCGCGGTGCGTCGGGCTCGTCGGCCCCGCCCGCCACCGCGATGGCGTGGTCCGGGCCGCCGAGCTCCGCGACGGCGGCGTCGAGCGCCTCCTGGCCTGGCGGGCCGTGATGACGACCCTCGCCCCCTCCGCGACGAGACGGTGGGCGATGCCGAGGCCGATGCCGCGGCTGGCGCCGGTGACGAGTGCCGTGCGACCGGCGAGACGGGCGGACGAGGTCGTGGTCATGGCGTCACTCTCCCGCGGGACCCGGGAGGAGGGTCAACCGGCCATCCCGAGCAGACGCCGCACGACGGCGTCGGCGAGGAGCCGACCCCGCAGGGTGAGGACGGCCCGGCGGTCCCGCACCGCCGCCGCTCCGTCGAGGAGACCGTCCGCGACGAGCCCGGCGACCGCGGTGCGCCCGGCTCGTCGAGGACGTCGAGGGCGAGACCGGCTCTCGAGCCGCACCCCGAGCAGCACCCGCTCGTCGTGGCGCTGCTCGGGCGTGAGGGTCTCGCGGCCGACCGCCGGCGAGACTCCGTCGGCGAGGCGCGCGGCATACGCCCTCGGGTGCTTGGCGTTCCACCACCGCACACCGCCGACGTGGCTGTGGGCGCCCGGCCCGACCCCCCACCAGGCGCCGTCCCCCCAGTAGCCCTCGTTGTGCCGGCAGCGCGACGCCTCGTCCCGCGACCAGTTGCTCACCTCGTACCACGCGAAGCCGGCCGCCCCGAGCACGGCGTCGGCGAGCTCGTACTTCGCCGCCTCGTCGTCGTCCTCGGGGGCGGCCACCTCGCCGCGCCGTACCCGGGCGGCGAGCCGGGTACCCTCCTCGACGACGAGCGCGTAGGCGGAGACGTGGTCCGGCTCCAGGGCGACGGCCGCCTCGAGGCTGTCCCGCCAGTCGGCCGCGCTCTCGCCCGGTGTGCCGTAGATGAGGTCGACGCTCGTCGCGAGGCCGGCGTCGCGAGCCGCCTCGACGGCACGGCGGACGTTCTCGGGCCGGTGCGTCCGGTCGAGGGTGGCGAGGACGTGCGGCACGACCGACTGCATGCCGAGGGAGACCCGGGTGACCCCGCCCGCCGCGAGCGTCGAGAGGGCGGCCTCGTCGACCGAGTCCGGGTTCGCCTCGACGGTGACCTCGACCCCGTCCGCGAAACCGAACCGGTCGCCGGACGCCGTCGAGGAGGCGGACGAGGTCGGCGGCGTCGAGCATCGTCGGAGTCCCACCCCCGACGAAGACGGTGTCGACCCGGGGTGGCCGGGGGCCGAGGACGCGGGCGGCGAGGTCGAGCTCGGCGAGGGCGGCGTCGCGGTAGGCGAGCGTCGCCTCGACGCCGGCGTCGAGCTCGCCGAGGGTGTAGGTGTTGAAGTCGCAGTAGCCGCAGCGGACCGCGCAGAACGGCACGTGGAGATAGACCCCGAAGGGCGCCCTCGCGGCCCGATGGAGGGCCTCCAGGGGCAGCTCACCGGAGGGCGGCGCGGGGTCGGCGTCGGGCAGGGCTGGCACGCTCGACATCCTGTCATCCGGGCCCCACGGAGGACTCCGGCGTGATGCCGAGCACACCCGCCCCTGGATCGTCCGATTGGGGTTGCGGCGTGCCGTCGGGAGGACTACACATACTCCTACGCGATCACCTCGGTGAGAGCGCCGACCGGGGTTTCGACCCGGGTCGCTGAGGGCCTCGGGAACTCATACTTCCCGGGGCCCTCATCCATGCCCCGTGGCCAGTCCGTCGCCAATTCACTTGTGTCACAACGGAATCGGCGTGTCGGCGCGACACGCCGGGGCCCTGCGAAATTTGGTTGGCCGAATCTCCGCCGAACCCCTTGCGACCGCCTCGCCGGTGGACTAGAAATACCCCTGTAGCCGCCGCAAGGCGGAGACCGGACCGGGGTCTCGACCCCGGGTCGGACCGGGGGCCTCGGCCCACGGTCGACGGCCAGGGCTTCGGCTCTGGTCGGGCCAGGGTCTCGACTCTGGCCGGGCGCGGGGCCTCGGCCCCGAGCCACGTCCGGGCCTCGGCCCGGGCGAGGTCTGGGCCTCGGTCCAGACCGGGCGCGGACCCTCGGGTCCGAGCCGGGTCGGCGCCTCGGCGTCGGCCACCGGTGGAGGCTTCGGCCACCACCGGGAGAGGGCCCCGGGAACTCATACTTCCCGGGGCCCTCACTCATCCGCCCCGCTACCGTATGCCGGGTGCGCGTCCTCTCCGACGCCGACGTCCGAGACCTCCTTCCGGAGCCGTCGGCCCTCATCGACCTCGTCGAGGAGAGCCTCCTTGCGCTCGCCGAAGGCCGGGCCGACGTCCCGCCCAAGCCCGGCGTCCGCCCGTCCGCCAACCTCAGGGCGCACGCGATGCCCGCCGCCTTCCCGGAGCGGGGGCTGCTCGGGTGCAAGTGGATCGCCGTCGCACCCGACAACGCGCTGCGCGGGCTCCCGACGGCGTCGGGGGTCATGATCGTCAACGACGGGACGACCGGCCTCCCCCGCGCCGTCATGGAGGCGGGGACGCTCACTGCGGCGCGCAGCGCGGCGGTGTCGGGGGCCTGTGTGCGCGCCCTCGCACCGGACGGCGACGTGGCCGTCATCGGCGCCGGCGTCCAGGCACGCTCCCATCTGCGGGTTCTGGCCGCCCTCGGCCACGACCGGGTCAGGGTGTGGGCGCGCCGTCGCGAGGCCGTCGAGGAGCTCGCCGCCTGGGCCGGCGAGCACGCCCCCGGTCTGCGGGTCGATGCCGCCCGGTCCCGGGAGGCCGCCGTGCGCGACGCCGCTGTCGTCGTCACCGTCCTCGCGCTCGGGCTCACCGACGTCCGGCTCGTCCCGGGCTGGGTTCGCGAGGACGCCCTCCTGCTCCCCCTCGACTGGGCGACCAGCGTCGGCCCCGACCTCGCGGACACCGCCGCCGTCCTCGCCAGCGACGACGTGCGCCAGTTCGCGTCGGTGGCAGCCGAGCGGCGTTCGCTCGGGGACTACCCCGCGCCGACGGCGTGGACCGGGCACCTTCTCCACGCCCCCCGGCCGAGCGGCCGGGTCGTCGTCCAGAACCTCGGCAGCGGGCTCGCCGACCTCCTCGTCGCCGCCGCCGTGGCGGACGCGGCCGAGGCAGGCGCGGCCGCCGACCGGTAGTCCGCGCGGCCTCTCCGACCGGCCCCCGCGGGCGCCGGTCGGGCCGGCACCCGCCGGGGGTATGTCGCCGTGGGGCGCCTACGATGGGCCGGTGGCAGTCACCCGCTGGGTCGAGCTCGAGGGCGTTGTCAACATGCGCGACCTCGGGCGGCCTCCCGACCGACCGACGGCGGCGTGATCCGCCCCCGTCGGCTCATCCGCTCCGACAACCTCCAGGACCTCTCCCCGGCGGCGGTCCGCACCCTCGTCGACGAGCTGGGGTGAGCGATATCGTCGACCTTCGCAGCGACACCGAGGTGCACGAGGAGGGTCCCGGCCCGCTCTTCGGGCCTCACCGACGTCACCCATCACCACCACTCGCTCCTGCGCGAGGCCGGCCGGCGGGCCACGGTCGACGCGGCGCTCGCCATGCCGTGGGCCCGCGACGGCGACCGAGGCCGACGCGACGTGTCCTACTGGGCCGGGCACTACCTCGGCTACCTCTCCGACCGCCCCGACTCGGTCTCGGCAGCCCTGCGGGTCGTCGCGACGAGCACCGGTGCGACGATCGTCCACTGCGCGGCGGGCAAGGACCGCACCGGCACCGTCGTCGGCATCGCCCTCGACGTCGCCGGGGTCCCCCAGGACGAGATCATCGCCGACTACGCCCTCTCCGCGCAGCGCATCGAGGCGATCATGGACCGGCTCGCCGATCGACCGCTCTACGGCCCCGCCCTGCGCGCCCAGCCCCTCGCCGACCAGACCCCGAAGCCGGAGTCGATGGCGGCCATCCTCGACGCCCTGGCCGAGGGCTTCGGCGGCTCGGCCGGGTGGCTGCGCGACCAGGGCTGGGCCGACGACGAGGTCGAGACCCTGCGGCGCGCGCTCCGCGGCTGAGCCGCCCGGGTCGGGCCGGGCCCTCAGCGCGTCGGACGGTCGGTGACCCGGATCCGGATGACCCCCTCGACGACGGGAGTCCCGTCGGTCCGCACCGCACCGACCCGGACGGGCACGATCTCCTGCTCCCAGTCCTCGCGGGTCGGTGACGGCGACGCAGCGGAGGTCGCTGCTCGCCTTCGCCAGGTAGACGACCTCCATGCCGACGGGGATCCACCGTCGGTGGGCCGGAGTCGTCGCCTCGGCAAGCAGCCCCATCGCGGCCTCGAGCCCGTTGCACACGGCGATGGCGTGGATGGTGCCGATGTGGTTGAGCACGGCCCGGCGCTTGCGGATCGTCACCTCGCGCGGTGCGGGCGCATCTCCCGGACCTGGGGGCGCACCGAGCGGAAGTAGGGCGCCTTCCAGGCAAAGGCGCTCGAGAACGCCCGACGGCCGAGGGGACGGGTGACCAGGCGTCGGTACAGCGCGTAGGTGTCGGGCATGCGCCGATGTTACCCGCGAGTAGGGCCACCGGATAGGGTGACGGGGATGACGCCCCCTCTGCCCGGGCAGCCCGGCTTCCGCGCCCCCGAGCCGGCGGACCGGCCCCGTCGCGAGCGCCGAGCGGTCCGCGTCCTCATCGTCGACGACGCGGACCGGCTCCTGCTCTTCCTCGACTCCGACCTCGGCCTGACCCCGGTCCCGCACTGGTGGGGCACCCCCGGCGGGGGCGTGGAACCCGGAGAGAGCGACCTCGAGGCCGCCGTCCGCGAGGTGCGCGAGGAGACGGGGTTGGTGATCGACCCCGTCCTCCTGAGCGGACCCGTCAGCACCCGACGCGTCCTCCACGGCTACAGCGACCAGGTGCTCGAGCAGACGGAGGTCTACTACGTCCTGCGGGTGCCCGCCTTCGAGGTCGACGTCTCCGGGCACACCGAGGAGGAGCGGCTCTGCTACGTCGACGTCTGCTGGTGGCCGCGCGCGGACATCGAGGACGACGCCGACGGCGCGGCCGCGGGCGGGTATGCCGTGTGGCCGCGTGAGCTCCGTTCCATCCTCGCGCTCGCCGACCGCCCGGCGGCATGGCGGGACGGTCCCGTCGACGGCGGCACCGTCGAGGAGTCGACCGTCCCGGCGTGAGCCGTCGCGCGGGAGCGCTACTTGCGGGCCTTCTCGCCCGCGGAGTCGCTGGAGAGGGCGGCGATGAAGGCCTCCTGGGGCACCTCGACCCGGCCGACCATCTTCATCCGCTTCTTGCCCTCCTTCTGCTTCTCGAGCAGCTTGCGCTTGCGGGTGATGTCACCGCCGTAGCACTTGGCGAGGACGTCCTTGCGCATCGCGCGGATGTTCTCGCGGGCGATGATCCGCGCGCCGATCGCGGCCTGGATCGGCACCTCGAACTGCTGGCGCGGGATGAGCTCCTTGAGCTTGCCGGCCATCGCGACGCCGTAGGCGTAGGCCTTGTCCTTGTGCACGATGGCGCTGAAGGCGTCGACCGGTCTCGCCCTGCAGGAGGATGTCGACCTTGACGAGGTCGGCCACCTGGTCGCCGTCGGGCTCGTAGTCGAGCGAGGCGTAGCCGCGGGTGCGCGACTTCAGCTGGTCGAAGAAGTCGAAGACGATCTCGGCGAGCGGCAGGGTGTAGCGCATCTCGACCCGGTCCTCGGAGAGGTAGTCCATCCCCCGCAGCGTGCCGCGCCGGCTCTGGCACAGCTCCATGATCGCGCCGATGAAGCTCGCTCGGGGCGAGGATCGGTCGCCCGGACGACCGGCTCGCGGACCTCGGCGATCTTGCCGCCGGGGAACTCGCTGGGGTTGGTCGACCGCGACCTCGCGTGCCGTCCTCCATCGTCACGTCGTAGACGACGTTGGGCTGGGTCGAGATGAGGTCGAGGTCGAACTCGCGCTCGAGCCGCTCCCGGACGATCTCGAGGTGGAGCAGGCCGAGGAAGCCGCACGCGGAAGCCGAAGCCGAGCGCCGCCGAGGTCTCCGGCTCGTAGACGAGCGCGGCGTCGTTGAGCTTGAGCTTGTCGAGGGCGTCGCGCAGGTCGGGGTAGTCCGAGCCGTCGATGGGGTAGAGCCCCGAGAAGACCATCGGCTTGGGGTCGCGGTAGCCGCCGAGCGCCGTGCGCGGCCGGCTTGGCGGCGTTGGTCACGGTGTCGCCGACCGCGCGACTGGCGCACGTCCTTCACCCCGGTGATGAGGTAGCCGACCTCGCCGACGCCCGAGCCCCTTGGACGGGCACCGGCTCGGGCGAGATGACGCCGATCTCGAGCAGCTCGTGGGTCGCCCTCGTCGACATCATCGCGATCCGCTCGCGCGGGTTGAGGTTGCCGTCGATGACCCGGACGTAGGTGACGACCCCGCGGTAGGTGTCGTAGACCGAGTCGAAGATCATCGCCCGGGCGGCGGCGTCGGGGTCGCCGACCGGCGCGCGGCACCTGCGCGGACGATCTCGTCGAGCAGCGCCTCGACGCCCTCGCCGGTCTTGCCCGAGACCCGGAGGCACGTCGTCGGGCTCGCAGCCGATGAGGCCGGCCAGCTCCTCGGCGTACTTCTCGGGCTGGGCCGCCGGCAGGTCGATCTTGTTGAGGACGGGGATGATCGTCAGGTCGTTCTCCATCGCGAGGTAGAGGTTGGCCAGGGTCTGGGCCTCGATGCCCTGGGCGGCGTCGACGAGCAGCACCGCGCCCTCGCAGGCGGCGAGCGAGCGGGTCACCTCGTAGGTGAAGTCGACGTGACCGGGGGTGTCGATCATGTTGAGGGCGTACGGTCCGCGCCGTCGCTCGTCCCACGGCATCCGCACCGCCTGGGACTTGATGGTGATGCCGCGCTCGCGCTCGATGTCCATCCGGTCGAGGTACTGCGCGCGCATCGTCCGCTCGTCGACGACCCCGGTGATCTGGAGCATCCGGTCGGCGAGGGTCGACTTGCCGTGGTCGATGTGGGCGATGATGCAGAAGTTGCGGATCGCCTCGGGCGGGGTCGCGTGCGGCGGCAACGCGGCGGTGGCGCGGGGGGACACGGTGCGGCGGGTTCCTCGTCGGCGGGGGTCTCGGGCTCGGTCCAGTGTCCCATGCCCGTGCCATCCGCCCGACCATGAGCAGCACGAGGTCGCTCGGCTCGACGTCGTGGATACCGTGCGTAACCCATCGGGAGGTCCCCGGGCCACGGCTCCCCGTACCTCACCGGCCGGCAGGCGCCGACCGGGGACATCGACTTCACGAAGACGGGCGCCGGCGGGCCGGGCAACCCCATGAGGCCCACGTCACCGGCTGCCCCCTCCAGGGTCGGCAGCGGGGAGGCTCGGGGGCGACGGCGGTCGCCCGGGCCTCCTCGTCCGTCCTCCGACGCGGCTCAGGACAGGCCGAAGTAGTCGCGGATGGACGCGGTGCCGGGATCGGCCGCGTGGCCGAGGAGCGAGAGCCCCAGCATCTGCTGCATGCCCTTGAGCGTCGCGTAGTGGTCGAGCGGGGCCGACGTCGTGTAACCCGCCGGCGTGTAGGCCGACGCGACGATGAACGGGACGACGTCGTGCCGGGAGGTCCCCTCGTCCCAGGTGATGATGACGACGGTCCTGCCCGCGCGGTACTCGGGCGAGGCGAAGACCTTCGGCAGGTATCCCGCGGCCCAGTTGTCGCCGTTCTGGATTCGTTGCGCCTGGGTCGTCTTCGACGTGCTGGTCGGCTTGTGCATGATGTGCGTCTTGTTCGGTGTCAGCACCGTGAAGGCCGAGGAGATGTCCGGCGTCGTCGGCATCGGCACGTCGTTGGTCTTGCACCTCGAGGCGATCCGCGTGTAGTACGGCGCCGGGTTGTGGTTGACCGTGTAGTCCGTCGCATGGTGGATGTAGCACGGGCTCGGCATGCTCTCGGCCAGGTCCCTCCAGTCCGTCCCGAGCTGCTCGAAGATGCTCACCGAGGACTGCGGCCACGTCTTGGGATTGCGGTTCGACGTGATGTGCTTCGGATACCCGGTGTAGCCCGACGTGAGCGCGATGTAGTTGGCAAGGCTCGTGTCCGAGTCGACGGTCCGCATCGCCATCGCCGTGCCGCACTGCGCGGCGAGCGACTGCAGGTAGGGCGCGTTGGAGCCCTTGTAGATCTGGTCGCGCCACTTGTTCTCGAAGATGAGGAGGACGACGTGGTCGTACTGCGATGGCGGAGCCCCGGTCGCCCAGCCGCAGACCGGCGATGCCGCCGCCCCGGCCGGTCCCTCGGCGGCCCCCGTCAGGCCGGCGAGTACCAGCCCGGCCACCGCCGCCCATCGTGCCGTTCTGCGTCCGCGCACCGTCATGGCAAACCCCCGAATCTCTCCTGCGGCCCTCCCCGGTCGCAGACGACCCAGTATGCCCCTCGGCCTCGCCCGGTGGTGGCCCGCGGCATCGGCGATTCCTCGGGTGGACGCGACGAGGGCCCGCCCCCGCTGTCCGCGGGTGGGCGGGCCCTCGTCGGGGCGGCTCGGCCTCAGAGCTGGGCGGCCCGCCTGGCCATGGCCGACTTCTTGTTGGCGGCCTGGTTGGCGTGGATGACGCCCTTGCTCACGGCCTTGTCGAGCTTCGTCGAGGCCGCCTTGAGCAGCCTCGCGGGCCTCGTCGGCGTGGCCGGCGTCGGCGGCCTCGCGGAACTTGCGGATCGCAGGTCTTGAGCTCGCTCTTGACCGCCTTGTTGCGCTCGGTCGCGATTGCCGGTTCGTCTTGATCCGCTTCAGCTGGGACTTGATGTTTGCCACGTGCTTGTCTCGTGCTTTCTGGTGGGGTCGGTATGCCGTCAGGAGGGCGGCAGATCGCGCCTCGGGACCGGGCGTGGGGATACCCGCGCGTGAAGCGCCTGGGTGCTGCTCGTACGCGCACGACCTCAGGCGCGTACGCAACAAGCAAAGGTACCAGCGACCAGGCGCCTCGGCCAAAACGGCGGCCGCTGCTCAGCCGGCCCCGCGCCGAGCGTGCTCGCGGGTGATGGTGAGGACCGCGCGCTCGACGGCATACACGGGGTCCCGGCCGCCGCCCTTGACCTCGGCGTCGGCCTCGGCGACGGCCTGGATGCAGCGGCCGAGCGCCTCGGCGTTCCATCCCCCGAGCGCGCGACGGGCCTTGTCGACCTGCCACGGGGCGAGGCCGAGGTCGCGGGCGACGTCGGCCGACCGGCCGCGGCCCGCGGAGCCCACCTTGACGAGCTGGCGCAGCTGCTGGGCGAGGACGGCGACGATGGGGACCGGGTCGACCCCGACGGCGATGGCGTGCCGGAGCAGACGCAGCGCCTCCCCCGCGTCGCCACCCACGGCCGCGTCGGCCACCCGGAAGCCGGTGGCCTCGACCTTGCCGCCGTGGTAGGTGAGGACGGTGCGCTCGTCGATCGTGCCTGTCGTGTCGTCGATGAGCTGGGCGCAGGCGGCGGCGAGCTCCCGCACGTCGCGCCCGACCGCCTCGACGAGCGCGTGCACCGCCTCGCTCGTCGCCCGCCGGTGCGCCCGCCGGAACTCGTGGGTGGCGAAGTCGGCCTTGTCGCGGTCGCTCTTGATGGCCGGGACGTCGATGACCCGCGCGCCCGCCCCCTTGAGGGCCTCGAGCGTCTTCCTGCCGCGGTTGCCGCCCTTGTGGAGGACGACGAGGGTGAGGTCGGGCTCGGCCGGCCCGGCGACGATCGCCTGGACGTCCGCCTGGAGCTCCTCGGCGGCCTCGTCGAGGTCGTGGACGACGAGGGCCTTGGCGCCGCCGAAGAGGGACGGGCTCGCGTGGATGCGCGAGCTCGCCGGGCTCGTATGCCGCGGCATAGAGCCGGATGACCTCGAGGTCGGGGTGGTGCACCGTGAGGTCCGTCGACGATCTGGGCCACGGCCCGCTCGGCGAGGATCTGCTCCGGCCCCGCGACGAGGACGTAGCGGCGGCACCGGCCGGGCTGGACCTCGCTCACGTAGGCCCCAGCCTGCCACGGACGCCCGGACGGCCGCGAGCCCGGCCGGATCGCTCCGGCCGGGCTCATGCGATGCCCGCGGGTGGGCGTGGACGCGGTCCGGCCCACCACACCCCGGCGGTCACGGGGTGACCGTGATCGGTGTTCGCACGGTCGTCGTCCCGGCCATGACGTCGGCCGTCATGTCCGTCGTCACGACCGCACGCCCGCGCGGTGTCCCTTGTGGTGAGGGTGTAGCTGAGCGTACTTCGCCCGGGCTCCCCCGGGGTCGTCGTGATGACGTAGACTCCCTGCGGCGGTCCCGGAGATCTGGGCGCCGGCGGTGCCGGAGAGGTTCTCCGCGCCGACCGTCAGACCATCCGGTGAGCCGTCGGCGCCGATGGTGCCGGCGGCGTACCCGTAGGAGATGTCCTCGGACGCCGTTGACCCCGATCCACAGCCTGGAACGAGCGGTCATCTGTCGGCGTTGCCGAACGACGTGGACGTTCCACTGGACGACGAGCCAGGTCGTCGACGCCATCGGTGAGCGTGCCCGACGTAGATGCCGATCTCG
Organism: uncultured Actinomycetota bacterium; assembly: GCA_963728395.1. Classification (GTDB taxonomy): domain Bacteria; phylum Actinomycetota; class Actinomycetes; order Actinomycetales; family Dermatophilaceae; genus CAVSJJ01. Next base: position 20,726 of record CAVSJJ010000003.1, on the reverse strand, counting down.
CCGGTGCCGTCGAGGTCGGTCCAGTACGGCGCGAGCACGCCGTTCGGGCGGCGCCGCGTCGGGCAGCGTCTGCGGGATGTAGGCGATGTCCTGCCTGGCTGTGTCGCCCCGTTGATGACGATGTAGCCGTTGGACACGACGCCGATCCGCGAGTAGCTGCCGTCCGCCGAAGTCGAACGCCGGACGGTGAAGTTCTGCCGCCTCCTCGTCGCCCATGGCGATCGGCGCGACGCCGAAGCCGGCCAGGTCGAGGAACCCGCCACCCGGCGTCGTCACCGGGCCGCGATGGCCGGGATCGCGTCCTTGGCGCGGCCAGGCCACGCGGCCGGCGACCACCTTCGACCGTTCCGCCGCACGGCGTCGGCACCGTCGGCCGACAGGATCTTCAGCAGCCGCGAGACCGTGCTCGTCGTCGAGACCGTCGCCGGGCTCGGCGCGTTGTTCTCCGCCGTGACGGTGCACGTCGTCGTGCCCGCTCGAGCGACGGCTCGGCTCGCAGGACTGGGTCAGCGTGACCGCGCCCTGCTGGTTCTCGAAGGCGACCGGCAGGTGCACGTCGGGTTCCGCCGCGCCGCGAACCGGACGGTCCCGAAGTACTGACCCGGAGGGCGCGTCGAGCGTCACGGTGATCTGAAGGTCTGGCTGCTGGCCGCTGCGCGATGGCCCCGGCGCGGGCAGACCTTGATCGGCGTCGTCGGCCGGTGCGGCGTGTGGTCTCCACGCGAACCGCCTAGGCGCGGCCCGAGACGTTGGTCGCGGTGCGGTGCGACCGTGACGGTGCCCGGCATCGTCGGCAGGTTGACCGACGGCAGGTTGAGGTCGAGCGCCGTGATCGGGCTCTGACCGAGTGCCGCATGTTGTGCGCGCGTCTCGTCGAAGACGATCGGGGCCGTCGCCGGCCCTGGTCGAGGTCGACGCGACCGGCGCCGTCGTCGAACGGGTCGGCCGGCGTCGTCTCGTCCTCCTTGACGACGTCCGTCGTGGCCGTCGTCATGAGCGCGGACTTGATCGCGCCCGGGCGTCCAGCACATGTGCGCGGCCTTGACGAGGATCGCGGAGCCCGCGATGTTCGGCGACGGACATCGACGTGCCCGGCGATCGCCTGGAAGTACTCACCGGGCGGACCGCCCGGCGTCTCGCTCGCGGCGTCGGCGTGTTGCCCGCGAGGACCTGGACGCCGGGGGCCGTGATGTCCGGCTTGAGGAACTGCCCGCCCGGGCCACGCGACGAGAACGCCGCCATGACGTCGCCCTGCGCCGGCTTCTTGCTGCCCGCCGGCCACGAGGCCATCGAGTCCGGGTGCGCGGCCATGAAGGCGAGGAACGCGGTACCGTCGGCGAGGTGGACCGCCGGCAGGAAGTGGTTGTCGGACTCGGTGTCGGCGAGCGGTCGGGTTGTAGAGGATCATCCCGACGGCGCCGCCCTGCCGTGACGTTGAAGCCCTTCTCGACGCGGGCGTTGACGCCGCGCTTGCACGCGACGACCTTGCCCGTCGACCGACCCCGGCCGGGAGCGGGGTCTGGCACAGCGCGTCGCCGTAGCCGGGGACGTCCTCGGCCATGACGATCGGCGTCGGGGTCGTGACGCCCTGGGTGAGCGAGGTGCCCTCGAAGGTGGCCGACGTCGCTGCCGCTCGAGCACGGTGAGGGTCGTGCGAGAACGCCCGCGCCATCGTCGACGCCGCGACGGTCGTCACCCACGGGCTGTGGTGGTCGGTCGTGCCCGGCGCCGGGCCCGCTGTTGCCGGCGGAGGCGGCGACGAAGACGCCGGCGTGGTAGGCGTCGAGGAAGGCCAGCTCCACCGCGTCGCCGTACGGGTTGGACGCCGCCGGAGATCGAGTAGTTGATGACGTTGGCGCCGTCGACGATGGCCTGCTGGACCGCGACGACCGAGTCGGAGCTGTAGCAGCCCTTCGCGCCGCAGACCTTGTACTCGAGCACCCAGGCGCCGGGGGCGACACCGCTGATCGGACCCTGGTCGACGCCGAGGATCGGCGCGCTGCGACGACGTTGTTGCCCGCGGCGGTCGTCGTCGTGTGGGTGCCGTGGCCGTCGCTGTCGCGCGCGCGAGTCGGGGTACACCTCGCCGCCCGGGTTGATGGCGTTGTACGTGTCGAGGAAGACCTGGCCGCCGATGACCTTGTGGTTGCACGCGAAGACGTCGGTGGCCGGCGTCAGCGGGTTGTCGCCGAAGTTGCACGGGCGGGCCTGACCGCTCGGGGCGGCCGGAGGCGTGCCGAGGGCGGGGTTGTCCGCGAGCATCGGGTGCTCCGGCCAGATGCCGGAGTCGAGGTCGGCGAAGATGACGCCCTTGCCGGCGAGGTCCTGCCCGCCGAGCTGCTTCCACAGCGTCGGGGCGCCGATGAACTGCGGGCGCCTCCTCGAGGGCGAGCGGCTTGTTGAGCGTGTCCTCCTGGACCGCGGCGACACCGGGCAGGGAGAGCAGCTGCTTCGCCTGGTTGGCGGGGAGCCGGACGGCGACGCCGCCGTAGACGGTCGTCATGCTCTCGCCGGCCTCTGCCTTGGGGAGCTTGGACTTGAGGGCCGCGCGGAAGGCCTTGTCCATCGAGGAGATGTGACCCTCATAGGCCTTCTCGGCGAGCGAGTGCGACCGGTCAGCTTCTGCCCGGTCACGCTCGGGCTGGTCGCCGCCAGACCGTTGATGTCCCCCCTGTAGCGGCCATCGCGTCGTAGTCGAGCTTGACGACGACATTGACCATCTTCGAGTCGGTTCGCTTCAGCAGGGCCTTGTCCGACTCGGCAAGGCGTCCGCTGGTGGATTTCGCCCCGTCCACCGTCGAGACTGGGGCTCAACGATGTGGCCGTGAAACCGTCGGGACCACGCGTGGCTGCTCCGGCCTGCGTTGGTGCAGCGAGCAGTGCCGCCGCCAACGCTCGCCGTACCCAAGCTTGCCCACGCGCGCCGAGATGTAACGTGCATCTAGACGCTCCAATCAAGGGTTTCTCCTTCGGGCCGATCCGGCCCGATGAAGATGGACTGTAGCGAGAGTTTGCGGCCCTGCGCCTCCCCAGTCACGACGTCTTCTTCCTGGTGAGGCGGCCCGGTCGCAACGTTCGGCCTGACCGCCGGGTAGACCTGCCCCCGGCCTACCCGAAGTCGAGCGTCGGTGGCGCGGCCGGCGTCGCAGCCCGAGGCCGTCGAGGCGGGCCTGGACGACCGCCTCCGGGAGCTCCAGCGACTCGGCGAGCTCGGCCACGGTGAGCCCCAGCTCCACCCCGTCGCGCAGCTCCTCGTCGGCCTCGCCGCTCCACGGGTGCCCCTGGGTGACGGCGGTCCGGCTCGCCGGCGCCGGCGGCGGCGCGTCGGCGACCGGCCGGGCCGGCTCCGCCGCGACCGGGACCCGGCTCGGTGCTCTCGATGCCGCCCCGAGCCCGCGCGGAGCGGGCTCGGCGACGGGGTCGGGCGGCTCTGCCGTCTCGTCGAGGCGGCGCAGGGCGCGCGAGGACGAGGTCCCGGTCGACCGTGGGCCAGAACGGCGGCAGCGATCGCTGGAGGAACCCGGCATACCGGGCGGTCATCATCCGGGAGTCGAGGAAGGCGACGACCCCGCGGTCCGAGTCGCGCCGGATGAGCCGGCCCGCCCCCTGGGCCAGCCGCAGGGCGGCATGGGTGGCCGACACGGCCATGAAGCCGTTGCCGCCCATCCGGGCGATCGCCTGGGAGCGGGCCGAGGCGAGCGGGTCGTCCGGGCGCGGGAACGGGATGCGGTCGATGAGGACGAGATGACAGGAGGACCCCGGGACGTCGACCCCCTGCCACAGGCTGATCGTCCCGAACAGACAGGTCCGTCGGCTCCCGGGCGAACCGCCGGACGAGCGTGGCGATCTGGTCCTCGCCCTGGCAGAGGACGTCGATCCCGTCCTCCTCGCCGAACCGCTCCCGCATCGCCTCGGTCGCCTCGCGGGCGGCCCGCATCGACGAGAACAGCCCGAGGGTGCGACCGCCCGCCGCCCGGACGAGCGCCTCGATCTCGTCGAGGGTCGCCTCGGCCGTGCCGTCCCGGCCCGGCGCGGGGAGATGCTGGGCGACGTAGGCGATCCCCTGCCGGCGGGTAGTCGAACGGGCTGCCGACGTCGAGCCCGGTCCAGGCCGGGCGCGTCCTCGCCGCGCAGCCCGATCGTCCCGGCCACGCGCGTCGAAGGTGCCGCCGAGCTCGAGGGTCGCCGAGGTGAGGACGACGGTCCGCTCGTCGAAGACCTTGTCCCGGACCAGCATCGCCACGCTCATCGGGCGCGACCTCGAGCACGCTCCCTCGGCGCGGGTCCCCGCTCACCCAGGCGACGTCGAGGTCGCGCTCCTCGAGGACCCGCTCGGCCGTCTCGAAGACCTCCTCGACCGCCGCCCGGGCGACCTGTCGCGCCGCGTCGACCTCCTCGCCCGGAGCCGGCTTCAGCTCGCTCTGGACCGCGCGCGCGGTGTCGCGGACCCGGGACAGGGCGAGGGCGAGCGTGTCCGGGTATGCCGGTCAGCCGCCCCTCGGGAAGCGTCTCGAGCGACCTCCTCGAGGAGACCGGCGGCGTCCTCGAGCGTCTCGCTCGGCGTCGGCCTGCCGCCCGGCCCGCTTGGCCGCCGCCCGGACCGAGCCCCGGGGTGAGCTCGTCGGTGATCGTCGAGGTCACCCGGTCGACGAGCTCGTGGGCCTCGTCGATGACGAGGACGTCGTGCGGCGGGAGCATCTGGCGACCCTCGAAGGCGTCGATCGCCATGAAGGAGTGGTTCGTCACGACGACGTCGACGTCGCGGGCCGCCTCGCGGGACCGCTCGACGAAGCACTCGCGCGAGCGCCGGGCACCGCTGCCCGAGGCACTCCTCGGCGCTGACCGAGACCTGGCGCCAGGCCCGCTCGGAGACCCCCGGGACGAGCTCGTCCCGGTCACCCGAGGCCGTCTCCTGGGCCCAGCTCGCGCAGCCGGACGACCTCGGCGCCGAGCCGCGAGGCCGCGGCTCGACCTCGGCGACGGACAGCAGTCCGTCGTCCTCCTCGGGGTAGCCGCCGGCGAGCTTGTGGGCGCACAGGTAGTTGCGCCGCCCCTTGACCAGCCCGAAGGTCGGCCGGCGACCGAGCAGTGGCTCCACGGACTCGGCGAGCCGCGGCATGTCCCGGTCGACGATCTGGGCCTGGAGGGCGAGGGTGGCCGTGGCGACGACGGCCGGTCGGCCGGTGTCCATGGCGTGCCGAACGCGCGGGGACGAGGTAGGCGAGGGACTTGCCGGTGCCGGTTCCGGCCTGGACGAGCAGGTGCTCGCCGGTGTCGATCGCCTCAGCCGACGCGCGTGGGCCATCTCGACCTGCCCGGGCCGCTCGGTCCCGCCGACGCCGGCGACCGCGGCGTGGAGGAGGTCGTCGAGCGAGGGCACCAGAGCAGGGTATGCCGCGGGGCCGGGGCGGGGCGGCATACCGTCCACAGCCCGCCAGTGCCACGATGGCGGCGTGAGCCTCAACGACGAGTCTGCGCCGCCGCCTGCCGCCTTCCCCACCGACCTGGAGATCGCCACCGCGGCCACCCTCCGCCCGCTCGGCGACGTCGCCGCGTCGATGGGCCTGACCGAGGCCGACATCGAGCCCTACGGCCGCGACGTCGCCAAGCTCGACCTCAGCCTCCTCCACGCGGCCTGGCCGGCCGCCCCCAGGGCCGCTACGTCGTCGTCACCGCGATGACACCGACCCCGCTCGGCGAGGGCAAGACGACGACGTCGGTCGGCCTCGCCCAGGGGCTGGCCCGGCTCGGCCGCGCGCCCGTCGTCGTCCTGCGCCAGCCGTCGATGGGACCGACCTTCGGGATCAAGGGCGGCGCGGCGGGCGGTGGCTACAGCCAGGTCGTGCCGATGGAGCGGTTCAACCTCCACCTCACCGGCGACTTCCACGCGATCGCCGCCGCGCACAACCTCCTCGCCGCGATGGTCGACAACCACCTCCACTTCGGCAACGAGCTCGACCTCGACGAGCGCAACATCACCTGGCGCCGGGTCGTCGACGTCAACGACCGCGTCGCTGCGCGACATCGTCATCGGCCTCGGCGCCCGCATCGACGGCGTACCCCGCGCAGACCGGCTTCGACATCACCGCCGCCAGCGAGGTCATGGTCCTGCTCACGCTCGCCACCTCGCTGGCCGACCTGCGCCGGCGGCTCGGCCGGATCGTCGTCGGCTACACGACCGCGCGGCGACGCGGTCACGGCCGAGCAGCTCGGGGCGGCCGGCGCGATGGCGGTCCTCCTCAGGGACGCGCTCAAGCCCAACCTGCTGCAGACCCTCGAGGGCGGACCCGGCCCTCGTCCACTGCGGGCCGTTCGGCAACATCGCGACCGGCACGTCGTCGGTCATCGCCGACCTCATCGGCCATCCGGGCCGGCGACATCGTCATCACCGAGGCCGGCTTCGGCGCCGACATGGGGGCCGAGCGGTTCTTCAACGTCAAGTGCCGGGTCAGCGGCCTCGCCCCCGACGCCGCGGTCATCGTCGCGACGGTCCGGGCGCTCAAGGCCCACTCCGGCCGGTTCGACATCAAGCCGGGCCGGCCGCTGCCCGCCGGACATGCTCGCCGAGAACCCCGGCGACGTCGCCGCCGGGATCCCCAACCTGCGCAAGCACATCCAGATCGTCCAGCGGTTCGGGGTGACGCCGGTCGTCGCCATCAACGCCTTCCCGAGCGACCACGAGTCCGAGTACGACGTCATCCGCGCCCTGTGCGACGAAGATGGGCGTCCGCGTACGCCGTGTCGCACCCACTTCACCGACGGCGGCGAGGGTGCGCTCGAGCTGGCCGAGTGCCGTCGAGGAGGCGGTCGCCGAGCCGAGCCACTTCGACTTCCTCTACACGCTCGACATGCCGCCTCGGCGCAGAAGATCGAGACGGTGGCGCCGCGAGATCTACGGCGCGGACGGCGTCGACCTCTCCCCGGCCGCGGCCGCCGCCCTGGCCGACGTACGAGCGGCTCGGCTTCGGGACCCTGCCCGTCGTCATCGCCAAGACCCACCTGTCCATCTCGTCCGACCCGCGCAAGCTCGGGCGCCCCGACCGGCTGGCGGCTGCCGGTCCGCGAGGTCCGGGCCGCCGTCGGTGCCGGCTACGTCTACGCGATCTGCGGCGACATGCGGACGATGCCCGGGCTGGCCCGGCACCCCAACGCCGAGCGGATCGACATCGACGACGACGGGAACACCGTCGGGCTCTCCTAGGACCGGGTCAGCGGCGCCGAGGGCCGGCCCGACCCGGTGGACCGCGGGCCGCCGGCGGCGCCGCCGTCGGGCCGGACACGTCGGCGCCCGCCCGGTGACGGCGCACCGCCGGCTGGCGGAGAGCCGCGCCGCGCGGCATACCCGCCCGGCCCGGGCCGACCGGCTCGGCCGCCGTCACGGCGACGCTCCGGCGGCGGCCGTCGGCGATCCGGTCCCGGAAGGTCGACATCGTGAAGCCCGGGACGATGCTCTCCAGCTGGTTGAGCGGGGTGGCCGGGTCGAGGGCGGCCGGGTCGGCGGCGCCGGTCAGCTCGGCGACGGTCGCGACGGGCAGGCCCGACGGCGTCGGCCGCCTCGGCTGGTCGTCATCCACCCCTTGACGACCTGACGTCGCGCCCTCACCGGTCCCGCCGCCGGCCCCCCCCGCCGCCCCCACCACCGTCCCTGGCCCGTCCCGGCCGCCGCGCCGCGACCGGTGGTCGGCCCACAGGCCGGCCGCCTGGGCGGCGCCGATGACCCCGAAGAGCAGGACGAGGGCGAGGACGGGCATGACCCAGCGGTTGACCTTCATCGGTGTGGCCTCCTCGGCGGCGGTGCGGTGGACGAGGTCGGCCAGGGGGATGGCGGCCTGGACGCTGAGCGCACCACCCACCGGGCAGGTCGTCACGCAGTCGAGGCAGCCGATGCAGTCGGTGCTCACCGAGCGCTTCGTCGCCGAGACGTCGATCCCGACCGGGCACGGCGTGTTGCACAGCGAGCAGCCGGTGCAGGCGTTCGCGCGTCCGTCGGATCCGCAGGATGCTGAGATGGCCGAGGACGGCGAAGACCGCGCCGGCCGGGCACAGGTAGCGGCACCAGAACCGCTCGACGACGAGCGAGCCCACGACGATGACCGCGAGGATGGCCAGGGCCGGCCACATCGTCGCCAGGTCGGGCTCGAACGAGCCACCGCAGGCTGAAGGCCGTGACGTAGGGGTCGTAGTCGGCGAACCAGAGGCTGGCGGTGACGGCGCTGGCATAGACGATGACGCCGAGGACGACGATACCGGCCCCAGCGCAGGGCCGCGTCGACGCCGGCGCGGGATCCGCAGCTGCGGGATGTGCAGCCGGCGGGCCAGCGCGTGCAGCCCGTCCTGGAGGGTGCCGAACGGGCAGATCCAGCCGCAGAAGGCGTTCCCGGCGAGGAGCACCCCGGCGAGGACGCCGACCCCGAGGACGAGGTTCGACGGATGGGTCTTGCGGATGAGCTCGCCGGTCGTCAGCCAGGTCCACAGCGTCTCGACCCCGCCGAACGGGCAGAGCGCGTCGGTCGAGGCGGTCGCGCCGCCGGGCTGGTTCGGCGTGCCGAACCGCCGCGACGATGATGAAGGCCGCGACGGCGAGCTGGACGACCCGCCGGGCGCCGCGCACGCGTGCGGATCGACCGGCGGCGGCGCACCGCCGCGGCGCGGCGCGCCCGTCGGGCGGCTGGCGGATCGTGCGGAGCGGAGAGCGGGGGTGGCACCGGTCGTCATGGGCCACCATGCCGTGGCGCGTGAAGCGTCTGTGAAGGAGCCGGGAGTCCCGTGGCGCCGTCCGAAGGCGCGGCGACGGGCCACGTCGAGCTTCGACCCGTGCCCCGGCGGATCCCGCCCCCGTGTCCAGGGTCGGCTGGCCGAGCGCGGCCCGGGCGACGCCGGTACGAGGAAGCGGCCGCAGGACCCGGGTGAGGCGCGGCATGACGAGATAGGTCATCGCGACGGTGATGAGGCCGGTGTTGACGAGGGTGAGCATCGAGGAACGGCAGGCCGAGGCCGCCCCAGCGAGCGGCGCGACCAGCCCAGAGGAAGAACGTCGCGCGTCGGCCAGATGCCGAGCCACGTCACCAGCGCCATCCGATGCCGCGGCGGGTGCATCGTGCGCCGGGACGACCGCCGGTTCGAACCAGCCTCGAGGCCGGAGAGCCGCCGGTGCTCCGGCTCGCCGACGGCGTGGGCCGCGCATCCGCTCGTGGACCTCCGCGCCGGTCGGCGCTCGCATCCCACCGGGCAGGGCGTCCTCAGCACGCGAAGTTCACGACGACCTGGTAGTCCCCGCCCGGAGCGTCGGGCGGGATGAGGTCGGCGGCGAGGAAGCCCGGGTGTCGGCTTCATCGCGCGGAACATCTCGCGGACGAGCTCCTCGTAGGCCGCCTCATGACCGGGCAGGGCCCGGCGGCGGGCGATCCGGGTGACGTGACCCGGGCGTCGAGTCGGGTCGGGGTCGGGGGCGAGGTCTGGGTCACGCTCATCGTCCCGGATGCATCGCCGCGCAGCGGCGTTCCGCCGGCGGCACCACGCCCGGCGCGACCGCTCGACGGGACGCCGGAGCGGCCGCGGTCCGCCGTCGACGGGGCGGCCACTCGGGGTCGGTCGGTCAGGCGCCGTATGCCGCGAGCTCGGCCGCGAGGTCCGGCCGCACCCGGGCGGATGCGGGTGCCCTCGGCGACGTGCTCGCTGGTGAGGACCTCGCCCTCCTCGTGGAGCCGGCTGACGAGGTCGCCGCGGTCGTAGGGCAGCAGGACGGTGACGTCGACGTCGGGCTGCGGCAGCTCGTCCGGCGACGAGCCCGCGCAGCTCGTCGAGGCCCTCGCCGGTGCGGGCCGAGACGACGAGGCAGTGCCTCTCGTGCGCGGCGCAGCCGGTCGAGGACCTCGGGGTCGGCGACGTCGGCCTTGTTGACGACGATGACCTCCTTGACGTCGGTCGCCGTCGACGTCGGCGAGCACGGCGCGGACGGCCGAGATCTGGCCCTCGGGGTCGGGGTGCGAGCCGTCGACGACGTGGAGGAGCAGGTCGGCGTCGGCGACCTCCTCGAGCGTGGAGCGGAAGGCCTCGACGAGCTGGTGCGGCAGCTGGCGGACGAAGCCGACGGTGTCGGCGAGCGTGTACGTCGCGGCCGTCCGGCGTCTCGGCGCGGCGGACGGTCGGGTCGAGGGTGGCGAAGAGCTGGTTCTCGACGAGGACCCCGGCGCCGGTGAGCCGGTTGAGCAGCGAGGACTTGCCGGCGTTGGTGTAGCCGGCGATGGCGACGCTCGGGATCGGTTGGCCGCGGCGGCTGCCGCGCTTGGTGTCGCGGTGGGTCTTCATGCCCGTGATCTCGCGGCGGAGCTTGGCGATCCGGCTGTTGATCCGCCGCCGGTCGAGCTCGATCTTCGTCTCACCGGGCCCGCGGGAGCCGATGCCCTCACCGCCGGCGACCCGGCCACCGGCCTGGCGGGACATCGACTCGCCCCAGCCGCGCAGCCGCGGGAGGAGGTACTGGAGCTGGGCCAGCTCGACCTGGGCCTTGCCCTCCCGGCTCTTGGCGTGCTGGGCGAAGATGTCGAGGATGAGGGCGGTGCGGTCGATGACCTTGACCTTGACGACGTCCTCGAGGGCACGCCGCTGGCTCGGGGCGAGCTCGCCGTCGCAGATGACGGTGTCGGCGCCCTCGGCGATGACGATGTCGCGCAGCTCGCTCGGCCTTGCCCTTGCCGAGGTAGGTCGCGGGGTCGGGCTGCTGCGCGGCGCTGCAGGACGCCCGTCGAGGACCGTCGAGCCGGCGGTCTCGGCCAGCGCGGCGAGCTCGCGCATGCGAGTTCTCGGCGTCCTCGACGCGTGCCCTCGGTCCACACGCCGGCGAGGACGACCCGCTCGAGGCGCAGCTGGCGGTACTCGACCTCGGTGACGTCCTCGAGCTCGGTGGACAGGCCGGAGACGCGGCGCAGCGCCGCGCGCTCCTCGCGGTCGAGCTGGTCGCCGTCGTAGGTCGGCCGGCCGTCCCAGCGGCGACGTCGCGGCGACCGTCGAGGGCGCGTCGGCGTCGGCGCGAGCGCCGTCGGCGCTGGCCGGAGAGAGGTCGGATCGTGATGTCATGTGTCCTCCAGGGTCTCATCCGCCGCCGACGGGCGACCAGTCTCTTCCGTCGTCCGGGCCGGCCGCGGCGTCGCGCTAGCGTGACTGGCGCCGAGTGAGCGAGCGCCCGACCACTACTTCACCGCCGCAGCCGGCGAGCGCCCGCGAGCCGCGCGGCCGTCTGCGGGTCCCCCTCGCCGGGCGCGAGCGTCGAGGTCCGAGGTCGCCGGCGGCGTCTTCTCCCCCGGCGGGCTCGACAAGGGCACCGCCGTCCTGCTCGCGCGAGGCCCCCGCCCCGCCCGCCGCGGGCACCTTCCTCGACCTCGGCTGCGGCTGGGGCCCGGTCGCCCTCACCCTCGGCGCTGCGCTCCCCCGCCGCCGACGGTGTATGCCGTCGACGTCAACGAGCGCGCGCTCGACCTCACCGCCGCGCAACGCCGCGGCCCTCGGGCTGCGACGGGTCCGCGCCGCGACCGCCGGACGGCATACCCGACGACGTCGCGCTTCGACCTCATCTGGTCCAACCCGCCGATCCGGGTCGGCAAGGCCGGCGCTCCACGAGCTGCTGCTGCACCTGGCTGCCCCGGCTCGCCCCGGGCGGCGGCGGCCTACCTCGTCGTCGCGAAGAACCTCGGCTCGCGACTCCCTCCAGCGCTGGCTGGCCGAGGCCCTCGGCGACGGGCTTCGACCGTCGGGCCGGCACGCGACGGCCAAGGGCTTCCGGGTGATCGGTGGCCGCTGCGAGGGCCGCCCCGGCTGACGCCGGGCCGTGGCGCGTCCGGCCCCTGCGAGGATGCGCGCCATGGCCCCCCGCACTCGGACTCGTCGTTCGTGCCCACCCTGCCGCCGGAGCGGCTGCCGGGCTCGCCGCGGCCTGCGACGGCACCTGGACGAGCTGTGGGTGTGGGAGGACTGCTTCGCCGAGAGCGGGATCGCCGCCGCCACCGCCGCCCTGGCCGCGCACCGAGCGGCTGAGCGTCGGCCTCGGGCTCATGCCCGCTCCCGCTGCGCAACGTCGCCCTCACCGCGATGGAGGTGGCGACGGTCGCACCGGATGTTCCCCGGCCGGTTCCTGCCCGGCATCGGCCACGGGGTCCAGGAGTGGATGGGCCAGGTCGGCGCCCGGGTCGCCTCGCCGCTCACCCTGCTCGAGGAGTATGCCGTCGCCCTGCGCCGCCTCCTCGACGGCGAGGAGGTCACCGTCCGACGGGCGCTATGTCCGGCTCGACCGGGTGCGGCTGACGCTGGCCGCCGGCGCCCGGCAGCCCCTGCTCCTGGGCGGCACCGGCCCGCGCACCCTGCGAGCTGTGCGGGCGGCTCGGCGACGGGGTCCTGCTCGGCAACACCCACAGCCCGGCCGAGGTGGCGGCTCGCCGCGACCATGCCGCCGCGGCCGGGCCGGGCCCGGCACCGCCGGCGCCGGACCCCGCGCTCGTGACGACCCTCATCGCCGCCACCGGCCCCGGGGCCAGTGCCAGGGTCGACGCCGAGCTGCCCCGCTGGGGCTGCGCCCCGGAGCCCGACCGGGCCGTGGCCGGCGACGCGGCCGCCGTCGCGGCCGCCGTGCGCCGGCTCGCCGACGCCGGGGCGACCACAGTCGTCGTCCAGCCCACCGAGGACGAGCCCGACCTCGCGGGCCTCGTCGCCTTCCTGGCCGAGCAGGTGCGGCCCCTCCTGCGCTGAGCCAGCGTGCGCCGGGCGGGCGGGCCGATGCCCGCCCTCAGCCGGTCGCCAGCGGCATACGGCGACCTGCCGGGCGCACCACCATCGCCGACCCGCCCCCTCGACGCGTGGGTTCTGCGGCGGCCTCAGCAGCCCGTGCGCGAACACCCGGATGGCCGTCGCCGCACCGATCTCCGGTGTGCTCGACAGGACGTGACCCCAGCTCTGCAGGGTCTGCGCGGCGGGCGACCCGAGATCGCGGGCTCCGCCTGCTCCGCGCCGTTACGCGAGGACAGCCGGGGGGCGGCGATGGCCTGCGACCAGGGGCAGACGCCGGTCGAGGTAGCCGAGCAGCACCTGCGCGACGGTCGTGATGATGGTGAGCCCCCCGGGGCTGCCGACCGCCAGGTAGGGCCTGCCGTGCTGGAGGACGAGCGTGGGGCTCATCGACGAGCGCGGCCGCTTCCCGGGTGGGGCAGGTTGGGGTCGGGCACCCGCTCTGCACGGCACGAAGTCGAAGTCGGTCAGCTCGTTGTTGAGGAGGAACCCGTAGCCCGGGACCGTGATGCCCGAGCCGCCGGTCTGCTCGATCGTGAGGGTGTAGGCAGCCATGTCGCCCCACCGGTCGTACCGACGAGGTTGGAGGTGGACAGGCCCGTTCCGCGCGGCTCCGGGAGGGCGGTGGTGCTCGCCGGGCAGCCGCCGTACGAACCGTCCGGGGCCGAAGCCGATCGGCCGTCCCTGGGCCTGGTGCGGCCGGAACCCGCAGGCCCGCTGCGCCGCGAAGGCGGGAGAGACCAGCTCGTACAGCGGGACGTCGATGTACTTGCGGTCACCGATGTAGGCGCGGCGGTCCGCGAACGCCGTCGCGGTTGACTCGCTGGTAACGGTGCAGCGCTCAGCGGCACCCACGGTGCGCCGGTCGTAGGCCTGGAGGAGGTTGAGCATCTCGGCGACCGTCGATGCCGCCGGAGGACGGGATGGGCATGCCGTAGACGTCGAGCCCGCGGTAGGTGCTGTGGATGGGTCGTCGCCCCGGGGCGTCGTAGCGCTCGAGGTCGCGCTTGTGCAGCGTGCCGCGCGGCCAGCACGTCCGGCCGGGCGGTCTCGGCGGCTTGGCCTCGGCGGCGATCGCCGCGGCGAGGCGGCCGTGGTAGAGCCACCGTCCAGCCCTGGCGCCGGATGAGGCCGTAGGTGTCGGCGAGGGCGGGGTTGGTGAAGGTCGAGCCGACTGCCGGGGCCCGCCCGCCCGGCAGGAAGAGCGAGGCGCTCGCCGGGAACATCGCGAAGCGCGCGGCGTTCTGGACGGTCTGGTCGTGGAACGTCTGGTCGACGACGAAGCCGTGTCCGGGCCAGCCGCTGGGCCGGTGCCAGCAGGTCCGACAGGGACCGCGTGCCGAAGCGTCGGGTCACCAGGTCCCAGGTCGCCGGGGTCCCGGGCGTCCCGATCGACAGCCCCGAGGTGACGACGGTCCAGAAGTCCATGGCCGACCCGTCGGGGTTGGTGAACACCGTCGGGGTGAAGGTGGCCGGCGCGGTCTCGCGCCCGTCGACCGCCGTGACCTTGTGGTGCGGGGCGTCGTAGTAGACGAAGAAGCCGCCGCCGCCGAGCCCGGTGCTGTACGGCTCGGTCACCCCGAGTGCCGCGGCCGTCGCGATCGCGGCGTCGGCCGCGTTGCCGCCGCGGGCGAGCACGTCGATCCCGACCTGGCTGGCGTCGCGGTCGACGCTGGAGACGGCCCCGCCGGCCCCGGTCATCGCCGGGACCTTGGGCAGCGTCCGCCCCTGGCGGGCACGTGTGAGTGGCGTGCCGTTCCGGCGACGTCGGGGCGCGGAGACGGCGGGGCCGTGGCTGCGAGCGCCACGGCGAGGGTCCCGGCGAACGAGGACCGTCCATGTCCTGGATGCGTCGAAGGGTGGCCATCTCGCGCACGGTAGGTCGCTACCGCCGGGTACGCATCTCGAGTGCCGGACCCGCGCGTCAGCGCAGCGCGTCACCGAGGCGTCGGCAGAACGTGCCGTCGGCGACGAGGACCGCCGGGCCGGCCAGCTCGACCTCGTGGCCCGGCAGCGCGCGGACCCGCAGCCGTCCGCCGGGGACGTCGACGGTCCAGTCCGACGTCGGCGTCGGCCTCCCCGGACCAGAAGCTCGTCGCCAGGGCGGCGGCGCACGCGCCGGTGCCGCAGGAGCGGGTCTCGCCGACCCCCCGCTCGTGGACCCGCATGGCGATGTGGCCCGGCCCGACGGGCCGGACGACCTCGACGTTCGTGCCGTGGGGCGGCAAGCGGGTGGACGACCGGGGCGCGGGCGAGGTCGACGGCGGCGAGGTCGACCGGCTCGGGCAGGGCCGAGGACGGTATGCGGGTTGCCGAGGTCGAGCGACAGGGCGGAGTAGGGGTCGCCGTCGTCGAGGCGGACGAGCGCGTCGAACCCGTCGGCCGCGGCCCGCTCCTCGTCGACGAGGCGCCACGGCCCCAGGTTGACGGCGATGCCGTCGCCCTCGATGCGCACCGCCTTGACGCCCCGACCGGGTCGCGATGGCGAACTCGTCCCCGTCTCGAGCCCCTCCCGGCGCAGGTACGCCGCGAAGACGCGGCTCCGTTGCCGCACATCTCGGCGGCGAGCCGTCGGCGTTGCGGTAGTCCATGAACCAGCGGGCCTGGCCGGCCGGGCGCGGACTCGTCCTCCTCGGCGGCCGCGTCCGTCGGGACGACCCGGATGACACCGTCGCCGCCGATCCCGGCGCGCCGGTCGGCGAGTGACGCCGCGAGCTCGGCGCGTCAGGCCGAGTGCGCCGTCGAGGTCGGGCACGAGGACGAAGTCGTTCTCGGTGCCGTGGCCCTTGGTGAAGGCGACCGGGTCAGCCATGTCGACCATTGTCCTCGACGGCCGCCCGCACCCGTGCCACCGCCTCGTCGAGCGCGTCCGGGCTCGTCGGGGTCGACCCAGTGGACCCGCGGGTCCGGCCGGAACCAGGACTCCTGGCGCCGGGCGAACCGCCGGGTCGCCGTGGCCGTGCTCCCGATCGCCTGGGCTCGTCGAGCAGCCCGTCGAGCTGGGCCGAGCGCCTGGGCGTAGCCGAGGGCCCGGCTGGCCGTCCGGCCCTCGCCGCAGCCCGAGGTCCGACCAGCGCGCGCACCTCGTCGACGCAGCCCCTGCTCCCACATCCGCTCCACCCGGGCGTCGATCCGGTGGTCGAGGGCCGGGCGCGGCGGGCGCAGCCCGATGACCAACGTGTCGGACGACGTACTCCCGCGCAGGCATGGTCGCCGAGAACGGCTCCCCCGTCAGCTCGATGACCTCGAGGGCGCGCACGATCCGGCGCCGGTTGCTCGGCTCGATGCGCGCGGCCGCGGCTGGGTCGCGCGCGGCAGCACGGCATACAGCTCCTCGGTGCCCCGCTCGGCCGCCTCCTGCTCCCAGCGGGCCCGCACCGCCGGGTCGGTCGGCGGGATTCGAGCCGGTCCAGGGCGGCCCGGACGTAGAGGCCCGACCCGCCGACGAGGACCGGGTGCGGCCCCGCGGACGCGGATGGCGGCGATGTCGGCCCGGGCCGCCCGCTGGTAGGCCGCGACGCTCGCCTCCTCGCGTGACGTCGAGGACGTCGAGCTGGTGGTGCGGTATGCCGCGTCGCTCGGCCGGCGGCAGCTTGGCCGTCCCGATGTCCATGCCCCGGTAGAGCTGCATCGCGTCGGCGCCGACGACCTCGCCGCCGAGCGCCTCGGCGAGTCGCAGCGCCGAGCTCGGACTTGCCGCTCGCCGTCGGCCCGACGACGCCGATGACCGAGCGGGCGGGCTCGCGGGCGTCGACCGGCGGCCCGGCTCGGGCCGGAGCGCCCTCGACGTGCGGTCCCGGTCCTCCTCGCCGACGTCGTCGTGACCGAACGGGTCACGGTCGACGCCGGGCATCCAGGAGCAGCCCGGGCACGCCCCAGCCGTTGGCCTTGACGGCCTTCTTCGCCTTCTTGGCCCACCGGCCGGAGAGCCGGTCGACGTAGAGGAAGCCGTTGAGGTGGTCGTACTCGTGCTGGAGCATCCGGGCGAACCAGCCGGTCGCGTGGTACTCGATCGGCGTGCCGTCGAGAGTCGGTCCCGGTGAGCGTCGCCGTCTCGCCCCGGCGCAGGGGGAAGGACTCCCCGGGCACGGACAGGCAGCCCTCGGACTCCTCGTGCGGGTCGGGGTCGCCCGGCGGTCGGCTTGGCGGCGACGAGATAGGGGTTGATGACGACGCCGCGGGCCGGGATGCCGTCGTCGTTGGCCATCTGCCAGGTGAAGATCCGCAGTCCGACCCCGATCTGCGGGGCCGCGAGCCCGACGCCGTGGGCGAGGTCCATCGTCTCGAACATGTCCGCCACGAGCGTCGCGGACGTCGTCGTCGATGACGTCGACGGGCTGGGCTCGGCGGTGCAGGACGGGCTCTCCGGTGATGACGACGGGACGGACGGCCATGCCCCGATTCTTGCAGAGCGGCGGGGTCGGATCCGCCGTGCGCCGGGTCCCGGCGGCCGAGGGGCTCGTCGCGATGCGGGCCGGTGCCGGGAGGGTCCAGGCTGAGGGAGACGGGCCCTCGGCGGACCCGGGCCACCTGTCCCCGAGAGGAAGGAGAGCCGCATGGGATTGTTCGACAGCGCCAAGGAGAAGGCCGACCAGCTCATGAAGGACAACCCCGACAAGGTCGAGGAGTAGAGCGACCAGGCCATCGCGAAGGCCGGGGACGCCGTCGACTCCACGACCGACGGCCGGTTCTCCGACCAGGTCGACGCCGCGCAGCAGAAGGCCGACGAGGCGATCGGCGAGGGCTGAGCCCGTCCCTGACGCGCGAGGCCCCCGACCCGCGAGATGCGGGCCGGGGTCCTTGTCGTTGCGGCGCCGGAGCTGGTGGGCGGACGGTCAGCCGGTCCGTCGCCGGCGCCGCTCACCGAGGAGCACCAGGACGAGGCCGAGGAGGAGCAACGCGCCGCCGAGACCGCCGAGCCGAGCGACCTCGAGGCCGGTGAACGCGAGGCCGCCCGTACCCGGTGCGGGGTTCGGCGACGGCGCCGGCGCCGGAGCGGGGTCGACGACGACGGTAGCCGTCGAGCTGCGCGTCACGCCCGCGGTGTCGGTGACCCGGTAGGTGATCTCGGCGGTATCGGAGTAGCCGGCCTCGGGGGTGAACCGGATCGTGCCGTCCACGACGACCCAGGTGCCGACGCCGGGGACGATGACCCGGGTGACGCAGTCGGAGGCCGCGGCGGCGCCCCCGGCGCTGGCCCCCTTCGGCAGCACGAGGCAGAGCGACGTCGGGTCCCACTCGGCGTTGTCGCTGGGCTTGTCGTTGGCCAGCGGGTCGAGGGTGACGGTCTCCCCGGGCTTGGCGGTCGTCCGGTCCGGCTCGGCGTAGGCGTTCCGCGGCGCGCCGACGGTGACCGAGATAACGGCCGTCGCGGGGGTGCCGTTGGAGTCCTCGACGAGGTAGGCGACGGGGGTGACCGGGCCGTGGAAGCCCTCGACCGGGGTGAAGGTGACCGAGCCGTCGGCCTCGACGGTCCATGTGCCCTCGCCGGCCACCGTCAGGGTGTCCGTGTAGGTCGCGTCGGTCGGGTCGAGGAGCCGGATCGAGGAGGGGTCGAGCGGGGCGTCGGCCGCGCCGGCGGCGTCGTTGTCGAGGACGGGGATGGTGACCGGAGTGCGGTACGCCGTGGACGCGGCGTCGTTCTCCGCGACGGGGACGACGTCGGTGACGAGCACGGTGATCGTCGACATCGCGACGTTGCCGTCACTGTCCTCGACACGATATCCGAGCGGCGTCGTCGTGCCGGCGAAGGCGGCCTCGGGGTCGAGGGTGACCCGGCCGTCACTGCCGACGCTCCACGTGCCCTCGCCCGCCGCCACGACGGCGACCTTGTACGTCGCGTCCGCCGGGTCGAGGAGCAGGACGGTGGCCGGCGCGAGCGTCGCCCGGCTGCCGGGCACGTCGTTGACGAGCGGGTCGATCGTGACGTCGACGTTCTCGGGGCCGTCCGTGCCGTGTCGGGCTGGGCGACCGGGGCGGTGCCGACGGTGACCGAGAGGGCCGCGCTGCCGGTCGTGCCGTTCGTGTCGGACACGCGGTAGGTGAGTGGCGTCGCCGCGCCGTCGAAGGCCGGGGCCGGGGTGAAGTGCACCGAGCCATCGGGCTGGACGGCGTAGCTCCCCTGGCCGGCGATCGTCACCGTGGTGCTCCACGTGCCGTCCGCCGGGTCCCGGAGCTCGACGCTGCTCGGGTCGAGCGGCGCCGACGAGCCACCGGCGGCGTCATTGCCGAGGACGTCGACCGTCACCGGGCGCCCGAACGGGGTGAAGGCGGTGTCGTCGACGACGATGGGGACGACCGGCGCCACGGTCACGGTGATGGTCGAGGTGGCGGTGTTGGTGTCGCTGTCGGTGACCCGGTACCCGACGACGGTGTCGCCGGTGAACGTCGCCTCGGGCACGAGGGTGACCGTGCCGTCCGGGTTGACCGTGAAGGCACCCTCGCCCGGGATGGAGACGACGCCCTTCCAGAGGCCGTCGGCCGGGTCACGCAGGACGACGGAGCCGGGGCCGAGCCCGGCGCCGGTCCCGGGGGTGTCGTTGGCGAGCGGGTCGACGGTGACGGCGACGTTCTGCGGCGTGGTCCGGTGGTCCGGTGCGGCGACGGCGTGGCCGACCGAGACCCAGATCGACGCGGTCGCCGTCGTGCCGTTCGTGTCGGCGACCCGGTAGGCCACCGGCGTCGCGACACCCTCGACGGCCGGGTCGGGGCGAGACCACCGTGCCGTCGGGCTGGACGGTGTAGGTGCCCTCGCCGGGGATCGTCACCGAGCTCGCGTATGCCGCGCCGGCCGGGTCGCGCAGCCGGACGGTGCTCGGGTCGAGCGGTGCGGAGGCGGCACCGGCGGAGTCGTTGGCGAGCACGTCGATCGTCACGTCGTGGCGGAACCTCGTCGTCGCCGAGTCGGCCGTCGCGACGGGCGTGATCGGGGTGACCATGACGGTCAGGGACGCCGTCGCGTCGTTGTCGTCGCTGTTGGTGACCCGGTACCCGACGGTGCCGTCACCGGTGAACTGCGGGAGCGGGTCGAAGGTGACGGTGCCGTCCGCGTTGGCGGTGTAGGTGCCCTCCCCGGGAATCGTCACCGAGCTCGCGTACGACGCGTCCGCCGGGTCGCGCAGCACGACCGAGCCCGGGCGGAGGGTGGCACCCGTGCCAGGCGTGTCGTTGTCGAGGACGGAGGTCGTCACCGTGACGTTCTGCGGGGTCGTGTCGGTGTCGGGCAGCGCGATCGGCGCGGCCCCGACGGTGACGGAGAGCGTTGCCGACCTGTCGTCCCGTTCATGTCGGCGACCCGTAGGTCTACTGCGGTGCTCGGGCCGTCGAACCCGGCGGCGGGGGTGAAGGTCACCGATCCGTCCGGCGCCACGGCATACGTGCCCTCGCCGGGCACGGTCACCGTCTGAGCCCAGGTCCCGTCGGCCGGGTCGCGCAGCGCGACCGTGCTCGGGTCGAGCGGGGCACTCGCGGCTCCCTCGTCGTCGTTGGCGAGGACGTCGACGGTGACCGAGCGGAGGTAGGGCGTCGTACGTGTCGTCGAGGGCCGTCGGCGTCACCGGGGTGACGGTGACGGTGACCGTCGACGTCGCGGTCTGGCCGACCTCGTCGGCGACCCGGTAGCCGACCGTGGTGTCACCGGTGAAGGTGGGCTCGGGGTCGAGGGTGAGCGTGCCGTCGGGGTTGACCGAGTAGGTGCCCTCGCCGGGGATCGTCACCGTCGTCGCCCACGTGCCGTCGCTCGGGGTCCCGCAGCTCGACGGTGCTCGGGTCGAGCGAGGACCGGGCGCCGGCGCTGTCGTTGGCCAACGGGTCGAGGGTCATCGTGACGTTCTGCGGCGTCGACCCCGTGTCGGCCAGGGCCACCGGCATCGCCGGAGGCGCCACCGTCACCTCGAGGGTCGCCGCGTCGGTCGTGCCGTTGGCGTCGGAGACCCGGTAGGTGACCGGCGTCG
>CAVSJJ010000002.1:0-114473 GCA_963728395.1 uncultured Actinomycetota bacterium | reverse complement strand
CTCGCGACCATCGGCTCGACGGTCCTCGCCTTCTGGATCGACATCAACGCCTCGCAGGGCAGCACCGGACGCGCGGCCGCCGACGTCGGCTGGTTCATCTGGCTCGGCGCCGTCTTCTGGCTCGTGTGGGCGGTGCTCAACTGGCGACACGACTGGTTCATCGCGACCGACAAGCGGCTGCTGATGTTCTACGGGTTCATCCGCCGCAAGGTCGCGATGATGCCGATGCGCAAGGTCACCGACATGACGTTCGAGCGCTCCCCCATCGGCCGGATGCTCGGCTACGGCAACTTCATCCTCGAGTCGGCCGGCCAGGACCAGGCCCTCGCCCGCGTCGACTACGTCCCGGATGCGACGATCCACTACCAGCGGATCTGCCAGGTCCTCTTCGGCGACGCCCCCGCGACCGGGTCGGCCGGATCGCCCGGCTGGGGCGATGACGAGGACGGCTGGGGTGGCGGTGGGCCCGGGGATCCCGGTGGCTTCGGCGGTCCCGGTGGGACCGGGGGCTTCGGCGGTCCCGGTGGGACCGGTGGAACCGGGGGCTTCGGCGGTCCCGGTGGGACCGGTGGAACCGGGGGCTTCGGCGGTCCCGGTGGCTTCGGTGGTCCAGCGGCGGGCTGGGGCGACCGCTCGGGCGCTCACGTCCGCCCGGGCGGAGTGCCTCCCGCCGTCCCGTACGTTGGCAGTCACGAGAGGCCCACTCGGCACGAGGAGCCGGCGCCCGCCAACCCGGTATTCGACGACGTATTCGACTACGAGGGCGACGGGCTCGCCGAACACAGCGAGTCCCTCTACCGCAGCGAGGACGTCACCCGGGCCGACCGGGACGCCGACACCGGCGAGATCCCGGTCGTCCGGCCGCGCCGGCTCCCCCCGCACGGCGCCTGGTAGGCCGTCGCCCCACTCTTATGTCCGGGTTTCTGGTCGCGGGGGCGACCACTTCCGCGGACACAGCAGCCGGGTCTCCCCTTGTGTCCGGGTTTCTGGTCGTGGGGGCGGCCACTTCCGCGGACACAGCAGTTGAGGGGCCGGGGCGGGCGCAGGGATCAGGGTGGCGCGCGGAATCAGGGTGGCGCGCGGAATCAGGGTGGCGCGCGGAATCAGGGTGGCGCGCGGAACGTCAACGGGCGGAGGGCGCTACGACGCGAGGGGTCGCGCCGGCCCGGACCAGCCGCGCGAGATCAGGAGTCTGGCGAGCGCAGCGAAGAACGGCTCGGCGTCACACCGCAGGGTCAGGACCGACACGGCGACCGACGCCAACCCCGAGGCCTGCAGCTCGATGGCCCGGACCTCGTCGCGCAGGGACTGCTCCAGCCGGGCGTGGCCCGCGCCGTTGATCTCCGCGGCGACGCGGAACTCCCTCCACAGCACGTCGAGATACATCCGTCCCCGGCCATCTGTCCGCACCGCCTGACGACTCGGCTCCGGGAGCCCCCGCCGGGCGCACATCCCGGCGAAGTCGAGTTCTCCCAGGGACTGCGCACCGCCCGCGATGTCGGCGAGCGCGGCGACGAGCATCCGCCGAAAGGCATGGCGCCTCACCCGCCGAAGCGCCATCGACACATCCGTCGGTCGGACGAGGCGCTGCTGGATCGGCATGACGAGGCAGAGCAGCGACTGTCGCGGCGTCCGGGCCCAGAGGGCGGCCTGCACGGTGGCCACGGGCGGCGTCGAGCGCCGGAGGCCGATGGGTCCGACATCGGCCGGTGTCCACAACCTCGTCTCGTGCAGCCGGACGCCCGCCGGTCGCCCCTTCTGCTGGCTCTTCGGGACCCAGATGTCGACGGTGTCCTCCTCGTAGCCCAGGAGCCCGTGTTGCACCAGGGCCGACATCCCGCCCAGGGCTGCGGACGGGCCGACCCTGACGAGCAGCTCGGTGAGCAGGTCCGGCCCCGAAAGCGGCCCGGGCTCGAGAGCCGTCGCGCGCCCGGGGATCGCCCGCCAGCGTCCTGCCGCGACCTGGGCACGGCGCTGTGAGCGGGTGACGCCGAGCGCCTCGAGTCGCGCGATCGGTGCGACACGGCATTCGGCCTCATCGGCCAGCGTCATGGCTCGTCGCGCTCCGACGGTTCGTGGCACGGAGGTGGGGTTCGACGGCATACCGGCCAGAGTCGGAGGCGTCGGCACCCCGACACCACCGCACCGCGCCCGCCTGTGGACGCCTGGCCGCCGGAGGACCGTCTGTGGACGACGCCCACTCACCCCAGCGTCCGCGTGAACGGTCGCCATCGCAGCCACTTACCCGGACACAAGGGCGCGACCATCGGCAATGTCCGCGTTTCTGGTCGCCATGGCGACCAGAAACGCGGACGCTGCGAAGTGGGGGGGCCGCGGGGGTGGGAGCGGCGGGTATGCCGTCAGAGCGCCTTGACGATGTCCTCGACCCGCTCCTTGGCGTCACCGAAGAGCATCTGGGTGTTCTCGCGGAAGAAGAGCGGGTTCTGCACACCGGCATACCCCGTCGCCATCGAGCGCTTGAAGACGATGACGTCCCTGGCGTTCCACACCTGCAGGACCGGCATGCCGGCGATCGGAGACGTCGGGTCCTCGGCGGCGGACGGGTTGACGGTGTCGTTGGCGCCGATGACGAGGACGACGTCGGTGTCGGGGAAGTCGTCGTTGATCTCGTCCATCTCGAGGACGATGTCGTAGGGCACCTTGGCCTCGGCGAGCAGGACGTTCATGTGCCCCGGCAGCCGCCCCGCCACCGGGTGGATGCCGAACCGGACGGTGATCCCCTTGGCGCGCAGCTTGGAGGTGAGGTCGGCGACGGCATACTGCGCCTGCGCGGTGGCCATGCCGTAGCCAGGGGTGATGACGACCGAGTGCGCCTCCGACAACAGCTCCGCGGCGGCGGCGGCCTGGATCTCCCGGTGCTCGCCGTAGTCCTTGGCCTCGCCGACGACGGCGCCGTCGGAGCCGAAGCCGCCGAGGATGACGGAGATGAACGAGCGGTTCATCGCCCGACACATGATGTAGGACAGGATCGCACCGGAGGAGCCCACGAGGGACCCGGTGATGATGAGCAGCGTGTTGCCGAGCATGAAGCCCGCGGCCGCCGCGGCCCACCCCGAGTAGGAGTTCAGCATCGACACGACGACCGGCATGTCGCCGCCGCCGATCGCCGCGACCATGTGGAAGCCCAGCAGGAATCCCAGCGCCGCCATGACGATGAGCAGGGTGAGCCCGCCACCGCCGTTGTCGTCGACGATGACGAGCAAGATCATCAGGACGACGAAGGCGCCGAACCCGGCGAGGTTGAGCAGGTTGCGCCCCGGCAGGACGAGCGGGGCGGACTTCATCTTCGCCGAGAGCTTGAGGTAGGCCACGACCGAGCCGGTGAACGTGAAGGCACCGATGAGGACCCCGAGCGAGACCTCGATGAGGTGGAGGGCGCCGCCCTTGCCGTCCGGGACGAGGAAGGAGTTGAAGCCGACGAGCACCGCGGCCATGCCGACGAAGGAGTGGAATGCCGCGATGAGCTCCGGCATCTGGGTCATCTCGACCTTGCGGGCCACCGGGGTCCCGATGGCGGCGCCGATCCCGAGGACGACGACGATGAGCAGGAGCGTCACGGCCACCGACCGGCGCCCGGTGTCGTTGGCGGACAGATAGAGCGAGTGGATGATCGTCGCCGCGAGGGCGAGGACCATGCCGGCCATGCCGGTCAGGGTGCCCGTCCGGGCCGTCGTCGGCCGCGAGAGCCCGGCGAGGGAGAGGATGAACATGACGGCGGCGACGATGTACAGACCGTCGACGAACTGGATCATCATGCTCAGGCCTCCTTCCTGAACATGCCGAGCATTCGGTAGGTCACGAGGAACCCACCGAAGATGTTGATCGACGCGATGGATGCCGCGACGAACGACAGGATCGTCACCGCGAGGTTCGTCGAGCCGAGCTGGAGGAGGGCGCCGACGAGGATGATCCCGGAGATCGCGTTGGTCTGGGACATCAGCGGCGTATGCAGCGAGTGCGAGACACCGCTGATGACATAGAACCCGACGACGACGGCGAGCGCGAAGACGGTGAAGTAGCCGGTGAAGCTCGGTGGCGAGTACGTCACGGCGAGGACGACGAGCACGGCGGCGATCCCGGACAGGACGAGCCGGCGGCGGCTGCGGGCCGACGCGGCGGCGGCCTCACGGGCGGCGACGACCGCCGGGTCCTCCGGCTCCGGGGCGGGCGTGGCGGCCGGCGCCGCGGAGACCTGGACCGGCGGGGGCGGCCACAGCACCTCTCCCCCGGTCGCCACCGTCATCCCCCGCTGGACGGGGTCGTCGAGGTCGAGGTGGGCCACGCCGTCCTTGTCCGGGGTGAGCAGCTTGAGCAGGTTGACGAGGTTCGTGCCGAAGAGCTGGCTGGCCTGGGTCGGCAACCGGCCGGGGAGGTCGCTGTAGCCGAGGATCGTCACGCCGTTGTCGGTGACGACCTTCTCGTCGACGACCGACCCGGCAACGTTGCCGCCGTTCGAGGCGGCCATGTCGACGACGACGCTGCCCGGCTTCATCGTCGCGACCATCTCCTCGGTGATGAGCCGCGGCGCGGGCCTGCCCGGGATGAGGGCCGTCGTGATGACGATGTCGACGTCCTTGGCCTGCGCGGCATACAGCTCCGCGGCCTTGCGGTTGAAGTCCTCGCCCATCTCCTTCGCGTAGCCGGTCGCGCTCGGACCCTCGTCGGCGACGTCGATCCGGAGGAACTGCGCACCCATCGACTCGACCTGCTCGGCCACCTCGGACCGGGCGTCGAAGGCGCGGACGATCGCGCCGAGGCTGTTGGCGGTGCCGATCGCGGCGAGCCCGGCGACGCCGGCCCCGACGACGAGGACCTTGGCCGGCGGCACCTTGCCGGCCGCGGTGACCTGACCGGTGAAGAGCGAGCCGAACTCGTGCGCGGCCTCGATGACGGCGCGGTAGCCACCGATGTTCGCCATGGAGGACAGCACGTCGAGCGACTGGGCCCGGGAGATGCGCGGGACGGCGTCCATCGCCAGCGCCGTCACGCCGCGCTCGGCGAGCGAGCGGACGAGGTCGGGGTCGAGCGCGGGAGCCATGAGGCTGACGACGTACTGGCCCTCGTGGACGCGGGTCAGCTCGTCGGCGGTGGGCGCGTTGATCTTGAGGATGATGTCGGCGTCCCAGACGTCGTCGGCGATCTCCGCCCCGGCAGCGGCGAAGGCCGCGTCGGCAAAGCTCGAGGCGACGCCGGCGCCGGACTGGATCGCCACGGCATACCCGAGGCCGAGGAGCTGCTCGACGGTCTTGGGGGTCGCCGCGACGCGGGTCTCGCCGGGCTTGGTCTCCAGGGGCACACCTATGCGCACGGTCATCCCTCTTCGACGATGGTGGTCGCTCTACCGGATCGGCCGTCGCGCACGACGTCGGGCGGCGGCTCGGACGCAATGTACCGCGTGCCGGTGCGGCCCCTCGCGGCCAGGCTTGCCTTCGTCGCCGCCGGCGATGTGCCGCCGGATCGTGTGAGGCAGCCGACGGTATGCCGCTTTGGTCGGATCGCCGTACCTACGGTACCGTAGGTTACGACATCGTAAGTTACGGCCCCGGTGCACACGAGGTGCATCCCGGCGAGAGGCAATCCGGATGAGCACAACGATCCCGTCGGCCACCAGCCACCGCCCGGGCCCCTCCCAGGAGGTGCCGCGGATCATCCAGGGCGGGATGGGCGTCGGGGTGTCGGACTGGCACCTCGCCCGGGCCGTCTCGAGCATGGGCGAGCTCGGTGTCGTCTCCGGGACCGCCCTCGACGTCCTCATGGCTCGCCGGCTGCAGCAGGGCGACCTCGACGGGTCGACCCGCCGCGCACTGGCGGCCTTCCCCGACCAGGACATCGCCCGGTGGATCGTCGAGGCCTACTTCGTCGAGGGCGGCGTCGCGCCGGGCCAGCCGTTCCGCGCCGTGCCGCGGCATACCATCGCCTCCCCCGCGCGCCTGGTCGAGCTGACCATCGCCGCGAACTTCGTCGAGGTCTTCCTCGCCAAGGAGGGCCACGACGGCGTCGTCGGCATCAACTACCTCCGCAAGGTCGAGATCCCCATCCCGTTCGCGCTCTACGGCGCGATGCTGGCCGGCGTCGACTACATCCTCATGGGCGCCGGGAGCCCCGGCGAGCTGCCCGGGCTCGTCCGCTCGCTCGCGCAGCACCTGCCGGTCAACCTCGAGGTCAAGGTCTCCGGCGCGCGGCCGATCGAGGGGCTCGGCAACGTCGTCTTCGACCCCCGCAGCGTCCTTCCCGAGCCCGGTGCCCCGCTCACCCGGCCCGGCGTCATCGCCATCGTCGCCTCGACCGACCTCGCGGCGATGCTCTCGCGCAGCGAGGAGACCCGCCCCGACGGGTTCGTCATCGAGGGGCCGAGCGCCGGCGGGCACAACGCCCCGCCGCGCGGGCCGCGCAAGCTCGACGAGATCGGCCAGCCGGTCTACGGCGAGCGGGACGAGGTCGACCTCTCCTCCGTCCTCGAGCTCGGGCTGCCGGTGTGGCTGGCCGGGTCGTACGCCACGCCCGAGCGATACCAGGAGGCCCGGGCGATGGGCGCCGCGGGCATCCAGGTCGGGACGGCGTTCGCCTACTGCGAGGAGTCGGGCTTCGACGTGAGTGTCAAGCACCAGGTCCGCGCCCAGCTCGCCAACGGCGGCGCCTCGGTCCGGGCCGACTGGCGCGTCTCGCCGACCGGGTTCCCGTTCCGCGTCGTCGAGCTCGACGGCTCGCTCACCGAGGACGCCGTCCTCGCCGAACGGACCAAGGTGTGCGACGTCGGCGCGCTGCGCACGGCATACAAGCGGGAGGACGGCAAGGTCGACTACCGGTGCCCGGCCGAGCCCGACGACCACTACCTGCGCAAGGGCGGCCGCGACGCCAACATCGAGGGCCGGGTCTGCCTGTGCAACGCCCTGCTGTCGAGCGCCGGTGTGCCGCAGCGACGCAAGAACGGCTACGTCGAGCCGCTCATTGTCACCTCCGGTGGCGACCTCGGGCCGGTCCGCGCGCTCATCGCGTCGGTCGACGGCGGGGCGTATGCCGCGGCCGACGTGATCCGCTACCTGCTCGGCGCCTGACGGCCGTCCGGCGCGCCTGGCCGGCTTGGCGCCCCTCCCTGGCTCGGCGCCCCTCCCTGGCTCGCTCGATACGCCGAAATCTCATCGGAGCCCTGCAGTAACGACGTTCCGATGAGATTTCGGGGGCTGGAGAACCGGGAGCCCGGTGATCAGCCCTCGGCGGGTCAGCCCTCGGCCGGTCAGCCCTCGGCGGGTCGGAAGCCGCAGTCCTCGGCGGCGCTCTCGTCGTAGAACCAGACGTCCGGTTCCCGATCGTCGTAGCCCGGCTGGCCCGGTGCCCGATAGGTCATCGTGTCGCGGTATGCCTGCACCGGGTGACCCAGCGGCTGGGCGCCGTCCGGGAACGGAGCGGCCGACCCGACGCCGAAGCCGCCATCGCGGATCTCTTCGATCGAGGAGATCCGCCGCCCCTGCTCGCGCGGCACCGGGGCCGGCTCGGCGAAGACCGACGACCCCGGTGCCGGCGTGGTCTCCGGCTCCGGCGTGGTCTCCGGCTCCGGCGTGGTCTCCGGCTCCGGCGTGGTCTCCGGCTCCGGTGTGGTCTCCGGCTCCGGTGTGGTCTCCGGCTCGGGGTCCACGACCTCCTCGGGATCCTCGGCCACCATCGGCTCGCCCTCCAGCTCTGTCTCCGGCTCCGCCGTGGTCTCCGGCTCGGGATCGGCGTCCGGTTCGGCGACCGGCACCGCGCTGCTTGGCGGTGCGAACACCTCGTCCCGGTAGTCGGCAGCGGCGGCGAGTCGCTCGCTCATCTCCGTCTCGGTCAGCAGGCCCGGAGCGTTCTGCCACGGGGGCGGCGAGGGCTCGAGCGGCATCTCCTCGAGCGGCCCGACTGCGCCGGGCGGCGCCCACGGGCTGATCGGCGGGATCTCGGCCACCGGCCGAACCGGTCCGGCCCCGACCGGGGCAACCCGTTCGGACACCGGCCCACCGACGACCTGGTCACCGACGACCTGGTCACCGACGACCTGGTCACCGACCACCTCGTCGGCCGCCTCGGCACCCGCAACACCGAACCCGGGCTCGTCCGGATCGGGTGCCGCCTCGACCGTCGTGGCCTCCTGCCCGCGCAGCGGAGCGGCCCAGCGCCGCTCGAGGGCGGGCTCGGTCGGGGCCCACGGCTCGTCGCTCGCCTCGAGCGTGGCCGGGGCCGCCGGCTCGTCGAAGGTGTAGCCGGGCGGTGTCGGCGGCGGCGGCGGCGACCATACCCGCGGGCCCGCGACGGCCGTCGCGGGTTCCTCGGCCGGTCCGTCCGGCTCTTCGGCGCCCTGCGGCCCCTCCGGGTCGTCGGCGCCCTGCGGCCCCTCCGGCTCGGCCACCTCGGCCGACAGCGGGCGGACGTCGTTCGCCGGCTCGTCCGCCGGATCGCCATCGGGAACCCCGGGCACGGTCTGGTAGACCGGCGTCGGCCAGGCAGGCGGCATACCGGCATCAGCCGACTCCCCCGCCTCGGCGGCCTCGGCAGACTCGGCGAGCTCGGCAGACTCGACCACCTCGGCCGGCGGAGGCGACATCGGGGCGGTCGGCGGCGGCGGGGCCAGCGGCGAGACGGGGCCGGCCGAGGCGAGGTCGACCTCGGACACGGGCGGCATACCCGGGGCGCTCGGAGGCATCGCCCGGACCGGCGGCACCTCCGGGATGGACACCCAGCGATCGGTGAGATCGGGGCTGCGGCCGTCGGCGTCCGGCGCGACGCCCTGCGGCTGCCCCCAGGCCGCCTCTGCCTTCTTCTGGTCCCGGCTGCCCCGTCTGGAGAGCACGAGAACCGCGAGCGCAAGGACCAAGAGGATCCCGAGGGCGATCGGGATGGCGTACTTCATTGGCGCTTCTCCGTGATGGTCGGTGGCCGGGCGGCATCCGGCCGCCCACAACCTACCCTGCGCGGTGCCCCTCGGAGGCCTCGACCCACGACGTATGCCACCCCCCGCCACCACGGGTGGGGCGCCGGGGACGGGTGGGGCCGGGAGGGGAGGCGGGCGGCATACCCGCAGGTGGGCATCGGTCTCGCGGGGCGCACCTCAGCGAAGGCCCAGCTCGGCAACCGTCACCTGGCGCATCTCGACCTTGCGGACCTTGCCGGTCACGGTGAGCGGGAACTCCTCGACGATCCGGACGTAGCGGGGAATCTTGTAGTGCGCCAGCCGGCCCGAGGCGAACTCGCGGACACTCTCCGCGGTCAGCGGCTCGGCCCCGTCGCGCATCCGGATCCAGGCGCACAGCTCCTCGCCATACTTCTCGTCGGGGATACCGATGACCTGGGCATCGAGGATGTCGGGATGGGTGTAGAGGAACTCCTCGATCTCGCGGGGATAGATGTTCTCACCGCCGCGGATGACCATGTCCTTGATCCGGCCGGTGATCTCGACGTAGCCGTCGTCGTGCATGACCGCGATGTCGCCGGTGCGCATCCAGCCGTCGACGAGCACCTCGGCCGTCTTCTCGGGCTGCTCCCAGTAGCCGAGCATGACGGAGTAGCCCTTCGTGCAGAACTCACCCGCCTCGCCGCGCGGCAGCGTCTCGCCGGTCAACGGGTCGACGACCTTGATCTCCAGGTGCGGGGTGACCCGGCCGACCGTGTTGACCTTGTGGTCGAAGCTGTCGTCGGTGCGGTTCTGCGTCGAGACCGGCGAGGTCTCGGTCATCCCGTAGGCGATCGTCATCTCGGTGATGCCGGCGTCGATGAGCTTCGACATCATCGAGGCCGGGCACGGCGAGCCGGCCATGATGCCGGTGCGCAGGGTGGACAGGTCGTAGGAGCCGATGTCGGGCAGCGCCCACTCGGCGATGAACATCGTCGGGACGCCGTAGAGGGACGTGGCCTTCTCGTCCTGGCAGGCCGTGAGGGTGAGCGCCGGGTCGAAGCCCGGTGCGGGGATGATCATCGCGGCCCCGTGGCTCGTGCACGCGAGGTTGCCCATGACCATCCCGAAGCAGTGGTAGAAGGGCACCGGGATGCAGACCCGGTCCTGCTCGGTGTAGTCGCACATCTCGCCGACCAGATAGCCGTTGTTGAGGATGTTCGTGTGCGAGAGCGTCGCTCCCTTGGGGAAGCCCGTCGTTCCCGAGGTGTACTGGATGTTGATCGGCTCGTCCGGGGTGAGCCCGTGCTGCACCTCGGCAAGCCGCTCGGGGGTGACCTCGTCGGACCGCGCGATCAGGTCGCTCCACGAGTCCCGACCGATGACGAAGACCTGCTCGAGGTCGGGACAGTCGGCGCGGGCGGCCTCGATCATCCCGACGTAGTCCGAGGTCTTGAACCGTTCGGCCGTGACGAGCATCCGGAGGCCGGCCTGCTTGAGCACGTAGGTCAGCTCATGCGTCCGGTATGCCGGGTTGATGTTGACCAGGATCGCCCCGACCTTCGCCGTGGCGTACTGGGTGAGCGTCCACTCCGCGCAGTTCGGCGCCCAGATCCCGATCCGATCGCCCTTGGCCAGTCCGACGGCGAGGAACGCCCGGGCGAGCCGATCCACCTCGGCGCCGAACGCGGCATACGTCCACCGGATCCCCTGCGCGCAGTCGACGAGCGCCTCGCGGTCGCCGAACCGCGCGATGGTCGCGTCGAGGTTGTCGCCGATGGTGTCGGTGAGCAGGGCTGGTTCGGTCTCGCCGACGGCGTGGGACAGGGTCGTGGCGGCGGTGCTGGACATCGGCGTCCTTCCGAGGAGCGGGCGCCCGGTGCGGGAACCGGGCGGCGCCCCGCGGGCGAGGGGCGTGCCCCCATGACACCGTGTGAGTCGCGCGACAGGCAAGGCCCCGACCGTTCCCAGCCCGGTCCGGCGGGCTGGATGGAGGTCGACAACTCCCCTATTGGGTGAGATACCGACCAGGGTGGGTGATCCCGGCCCCCTGGCCAAGGTCGAAAACTCCCCAATAGGGAAGTAATTGACCCGGCCGAGCGATCCCGGCGCCCTGGCCAAGGTCGAAAACTCCCCAATAGGGAAGTAATTGACCCGGCCGAGCGATCCCGGCGCCCTGGCCGGCATACCCTCGTCATCGGCCCGACACCCCCCGCCCGGTCGAGGTAATCCGAGACCCGCCGGGCGCACCCGAATACCTCGAACCCGACACCCCCCGGCCGGGTCGAGGTAATCCGAGACCCACCGGGCGCACCCGAATACCTCGAATGCGCGGGGGTGCACGGGGGGCGCGGGGGTGGATGAGGGGGAGGTTGGGGTGGCCGCGAGGGACGTGCTCGCGGACGAGGGTGAGCGACGCCCGAAGGCGCGCACCCCCGTCAGGGCGTCGAGGGCCGGCTGAGCCGGTCGAGGAAGGCCAGCAGCAGGGCCTCACGCAGCGGCGGTGGCGCCACGTCGAGCAGGGCGTTGACCGGCGCCATCCGCTGCGGCAGGGCGAGCGAGCCGTCCGCGCCGGCGAGCCCGGCCATCGCGAGCAGCCCGTCGAACGCCGCGTCGTCGAGCGTCGCGGGGTCGAGCGAGCCGGCCGCCGCGGCCAGCTCGGGGGGAACGCGCACCGGGCCGCCCTCCTGCGCCGCGGACACCGCCGCCCGCAGGTCCTCGACGAAGTCCGGCACGCTCGGCGCCGTCGCCGCGCTCAGCGTGAGGTGCAGGGTCGGCGGCATCCCCCGGTAGCCCATCTGGGGCTGGACGAACCAGCCACGCAGCAGCATCTCGTCGGCGACCGTGTAGACGTCGCACGTGTCGTCGGTCGCCAGGGTGAGCAGGGTCGAGTCCGGCGGGGTGACGAGGGACAGCCCCGGTATGCCGGCCGCCGCGTCCGCGAGCGCGAGGGTCGCCTCCCGCGCCTGGGCCACGAGCCGGCGGTAGCCCTCGTCGCCGATGTGGTGGACGACCGCCCAGGCCGCGGCGAGCGGGCCGCCCGACTTCGTCGACTGCATCGTCGAGTTGAGCATCGTGTAGCCCGGCCAGTCCGCCGAGGCGAAGAAGTGCCCCCGGCGCAGCGCCGGTGTCCGGTGCAGGAGGAGGGAGACCCCCTTGGGCGTGTAGGCGTACTTGTGCAGGTCGACGCTGACACTCGTCACGCCCTCGACGGCGAAGGTCCACGGCGCGACGTCGTCGAGATAGGGCAGCACCCAGCCGCCGATGCACGCGTCGACGTGACAGCGGATCCCGCGCCCGGCGGCGAGCGCGGCGATCTCGGGCACCGGATCGATGACGCCGTGTGCATAGGACGGCGCGGACGCGGCGACGAGAACGGTCGTGTCGTCGACGGCCTCGGCCATGGCGGCGGGGTCGGCGCGGAAGGTCACCGGGTCGACGTCGACGAGCACCGGCCGCACCCCGAAGTAGTGCGCCGCCTTGTGGAATGCCGCGTGCGCCGTCGTCGGGAGCACCATCGACGGCCGCTCGACACCGGGAGCGCCCTCGCGCGCCGCGAGCACGGCCAGGAGCAGCGACTCGGTCCCGCCCGACGTCACCGACCCGACGAACCCCTCGGGCGCATCGGTCAGCCGGCCCGCCCAGCCCGCGAGGTCGCTCTCCATCGCCAGCAGCGAGGGGAAGGCCGTCGGGTCCAGGCCGTTGGCGGACGCGAACATGGCGAGCGCCTCGAGCCCGACGGCGTCGGCGTCGGGCAGCCCGGAGTCGTAGACATAGGACAGGGTCCGGCCACCATGGGTCGGCAGGTCCCGCGAGCGGAGCGCCGCGAGCCGGGCGAGGACGTCGGAGGTGTTCATCGGCTCACTCCTTGGTCGACTGGGGCGGTGAGGTGGATCCTGAGCCCCTTCGGCAGACCGTAGTAGTCGGCGTACTTGTCCACCCAGTTTCCCTTGACCCCGTGGGGGTCCGGGAAGTGCACCCACCCGCGGTGGGGCAGCTCCGGGACGGTCACCGAGGTCTTCCCGGCGGCGACGGCCGCCCTGATCGTGGCGAGGCGGGCGTCCTCGGCCCGCACGACGTCGTCGTACAGCGAATAGAGCTGCACCCCGTGCACGAGCGCGACGACGGCCAGGCCCCCGCAGGCGACCGCGGACCCGACCCGCCCGATGCGCTCCCCCAGCACCCGGAGCACGACGATGCCGCCGATGAGGAAGAGCAGGTAGGTCGGCAGGAAGTTCCGGGGCCCGACGGGACGCACGAACAGGAGCGGGCCGATGAGGATGAGGACCGACGGGGAGACGAGGAGGAGGACCCAGCGGTCGGCGCCGCGGGTCAGCAGGGCCCCGAGCAGCGGTATGACGAGGACCAGCCCGGCGACCCAGGCCGTCTGCGGCGGCAGGTCCTGCGGCGTCGCCTCGATCAGGGCCAGGGCCTGGACGGCATCGGTCGCCCCGGACAGGGCCGCGCCGATGCCGACCGACGCCAGCAGGACGAGGAGGGCGAGGACCCGCCGGACCGCGAGCCGAGGCGGCGGACCGCCACCCCGGGCGCCGGACCGGGCCACCCGGGTACCGGACCGCGCCACCCGGGCGCCGGACCGGGCCGCCCGGGCAGCGGGACGGATCATGGTGACGATGGCGAGGAGGCCGAGGGTGAGCAGCACGGCCCGGTTGAGCCACACGTTGCCGACGAGGCCGCTCGGGGCGATGACGTCGTGGAAGATGGTCGGCGCGGAGACGGCGTCCGTGCCCTGGGCACCGATCTGCTGGTACTCGCTCGTGCCGCTGGCCGCGCGCCGGTAGGCGCCATTGCTGAACATGACGACGGCGCCGAGCAGGGCACCGGCGACCCAGGCCAGGGCGGGGGCCAGCCATCGCCCGCGCCACACCCGGCCGACCAGCGCGACGAGCACCGAGGCGCCGAGGACATAGAGGGTGACGTGCTCGATGAACAGCTGCCCGATCGCACCGCCGAGGACGACGAATGCCGTCCGCCACCAGGACCAGGGCCGGTCCGGCTCGAGCAGGGTGCGCCGGGCGGAGGCGAGGAAGACGAGCAGGGCCAGCCCGCCCATGCTGTAGTTCGTCATCCCCGAGGTCCACACGACGCCCTGGCGCAGCACGTCGACCGGCATGACGAGCAGTCCCGCGGTCGCACCGGCATACGCGAGCGGTCCACGGGCACCGGCGATCCGCACGACGAGCGCGGTGATCGTGACGAGGACGAGCGCCGTGACGAGGGTGTCGAGGAATGCGCTGCGGGTGAGGAGCAGGACGAACAGGTTGCCGGCGTAGCGGCCGTTGTAGTCGACGAAGCCGTGGTGGAGCCGGTCCAGGCCGATCGCGCCGCCCCAGGTCCAGTCGTCGCCGCTGGGGGGGAACCGGGTCGCGAGCGCGAACCACCCCGCGAGCAGGACGGTCCAGATGCCGACCTCGACCGGACGCGTCCGGCCCATGAGTCGGCTCACGGGACCTCCCCGTCGAGGGACTCCGCCTCGGCCCGGACGTCCGCGAACGCGTCCCGGCCCACCATGAGGTACCGGCCGAGGGTGTAGGTGAACGGGATGGCCAGCACTCCGGCGATGAACGGCGCGAGACGCTCGCTGACGTTGAGCAGCTCGATGAACGCAACGACCCCCACGGTCGTGAAGACCAGGTTGGGCAGCGCGGTGAGCGGATAGAGCGCGTAGCGCCACCAGGTGACGGGGACCCGGTAGGTGAGCCGACAGTTCATGACGAAGGAGAAGCTCATCGAGACGAACCATCCCGCCAGGTGGGCGACGAGGTAGGGCAGGAACGGCAGCAGCGCGAGGTAGACCAGGTAGTAGACGATCGTGTTGAGCACGCCGACGAAGGAGAACACCAGCAGGGGTCGCAGGTGATGACGAGCTGCCATGCTCACCGCTCGATGTCGCGCGGGGCGGGCCCCGGCGACGCGCTCGCGTGCTCCCCGGTGGAGTCGTAGGACAGGAGGAAGACCGGGCGCCGCTTGGTCTCCTGGAACGTGCGCCCGACGTACTCGCCGATCACGCCGAGGGTGACCAGCTGCACCCCACCGAGCAGCGCGACGAGACCGATGCTCGTGAGGTATCCCGGGGTCTGGATGCCGGTGCGGAGGTAGTCGATGAGCATCCAGCCCAGATAGATGAGGGTGAGGAACACGACGGCGAGGCCGGTCCAGATCGCCAGCCGGAGCGGACGGGTGTTGAACGACATGACGCCGTCCAGCGCGTAGTTGAACAGCATCTTGGCGCTCCACCGGGACCCGTCCCGGGAGGAGAGCACGTTCTCGTACTCGATCGCCGTCGTCGGGAAGCCGATCCAGGCGAAGAGCCCCTTGGAGAAGCGGTTGGACTCGCCCAGCTCGACGAGGGCGGTCACGCACCGCCGGCTGATGAGCCGGAAGTCGCCCGCCCCGTCGGTGAGCCGCAGGTCCGTCAGCCGATTAACGGCGCGGTAGTACAGCCGGCTCAGGCCGGAGCGGACCGGGTGCTCGTCCTTGCGGGTGCGGCGCGCGATGACCTGGTCCCAGCCCTCACGTCCGAGCTCGAGCATGCCGGGGATGAGGTTCGGCGGGTGCTGCAGGTCCGCGTCCATGATGAGGACCCACTGGCCGCGCGCCGCCCGGAGTCCGGCGAGCATCGCGGCCTCCTTGCCGAAGTTGCGGGACAGCCCGAGGACCCGCCAGCACGGGTCCTCGCGCGCGAAGGCCGCCGCCACGGCGCGGGTGGCGTCACCGCTGCCGTCGTCGACGAGGATGACCTCCCAGGTGACGGACATGGTGTCGAGCACCTCGACGAGGGCGTCGCGCAGCGGGGGGAGGGTCGTCTCCTCGTTGTAGCAGGGGATGACGAGCGACAGCTCGGGCGGGCCGCCGGCACCCTGGAACGGGGCCTGGTCGGCGCGGGCGGCGTCGGTCACGGCCACCATGATGCCTCACGGTGCCGACGCCCTCGACCCACGCTCACGCGGGCCCGCTGGGAGCCGCCCCGAGCGCTCGTCACCCGGGCAGGTCGGGCTCCGCGCGATCCTGCGCACCCAGTGCTCTGGCCCGGGCCACCTCGGCCCCGTCGAGCCGGTAGCGGACGAGGAAGAGCAGCGAGGCCGCGACGAGGACGGCCGGCACGACGGAGAAGCCGAGCCCGATCGCGGTGCGGGCCGAGTCGGGCTGGATCGCCGAGCCCGTCGTCGACGAGACGTAGCCACCGAGGGCGAGCACCGCGGCATACACGAAGGGGCCGAGGGCGAGACCGAGGGTCTCGGCAGCGGTCCACACACCGGTATACACACCCACCCGGTTCGAGCCGGTCCGCATCGCGTCGACCGCGGCGGCGTCGGCGAGCATCGCGAGCGGGAACATCTGGCAGCCGGCGTAGCCGATGCCGATGACGGCGACCGACACCGGCACGAGGGCGTCGGCGACGTGGAGGGCGCCGAGGGTCCCGATCGCGCCGAGCCCGAGCAGCACCGACGCGGCCAGGAACCCGGTCCGCTTGTCGCGCGACTCCCCGAACCGCTGCCACAGCGGGGTGACGAGCAGGGCGGGACCGACGAAGCAGACGAACAGCACGGTCGACATCCCCGAGCTGCCGAGGAGCTCCCGCGCGACGTAGTCGACTCCGGCGAGCATCGCACCGGTCGCGAGCGCCTGGACGACGAAGGCGGCGAGCAGCATCCGGAAGTCCCGGGCGCGGGCGACGACGGCCAGCTGGCGGCGCAGGCTCGTCCCGGCCGTCCCGTATGCCGCCTGCGGCGCCTGCCGGGTCCCCCACCAGGCCCCGAGCGTGCCGAGCATGATGAGGGCCCCGACGAAGATGCCGACCCCGCGATAGCCCCAGGTCGTGCCGAGCTGGTTGCGGATGACCGGCGACGCCCCGCCGCTGACGAGGATGGCCAGGGCGAGGATCGCCACCCGCCAGGTCATCAGCCGGGTCCGCTCGTCGTAGTCGTCGGTCATCTCGGCCGGCATCGCGACGTACGGGACCTGGAAGAAGGCGTATGCCGTGGCGCAGGCGAGGAAGGCGACGACGACCCACGTGGCGGCGAGCCCTCGCGGCGAGGTCGGCCCCGAGAAGAGCAGGACGAAGGCGACCGCGAGGGTGAGACCGGCGCGCAGGAGGAAGGGGCGGCGCCGTCCCGCCGGGTTGGTCGACCGGTCGCTGATGCCGCCGGCGATCGGGTTGAGGACGACGTCCCACGCCTTGGGCAGGAAGACGATGACCCCGGCCAGCCCGGCGGTGATGCCGAGCCGGTCGGTGAGGTAGGGCAGGAGGAGCAGGCCCGGGACCGTCCCGAACGAGCCGGTCGCCACCGAGCCGAGGCCGTATCCCCGCCGCGCCGCGGGAGAGAGCGTTCCCCCCATGGCCAGCGACCCTAGCCCGCCGGGCGCGTGCGTGGGGGCGGCCCGCGCGGGTGCTCGCCGGAACGACCGGCATCCCGGACACTCCCGCGAGCACCCGATGGCCCGGCCTGGCGAGGGACGGCGGTCCGCGAGGTCGGACCGACGACAATGGCAGCCATGAGCGACGTCCGGGTCCACCGCTTCCGCGGCCAGATCGCCGGGGTCGGCAGCACGAGCGGCACCCGGATCGTCGTCGGCCGGTGGCTGCGGACCCCGCTGGGGGAGTTCGCCGACGCGATGGTCGAGCGGCCCGACGGACATCGGATCCTGCTCGCGCCGAGCGAGGCCACCCGCGACTTCATCGCCGTGACCTACACCTTCGACGAGACCCGGGTCGAGCCGTTCACGGTGGTCGTCGACGCCGAGACGTGGGTCGTCGAGTCGCCGTCGCTCACCCTCCGCCTGACGACCGGCCGGCGGCCACCGCTCGGTTGGCTGCTGCGCTCGGTGCCGCGGCCGCTCGCGGCGAGCCCGACCTGGGCGAGCGTCATCGACCCGGTGGCCCGGACCGTCCTACGTGGCGTCCGGACCCGCGGGGTCGCGCGGGCGGGGCGGCGCGAGTTCTACGGGGCGAGCGACATGCACGCGGTGACCTGGCTCGAGGGCTCCCTCGACGCGCAGCCGCTCGGCTCGCTCATGCCGGTCGACCCCGCCTGCCGCTTCGGGTTCTCCTCGACCCCGCGCACGCCGTCGGTCACGACCGTCGTGACGACGGTCCTGATCGGCTGAGACTCGCGGCGGCCTCGGTCAGTGGACGCCGGTGTGGTGCGTCGTCGGGTCCCAGCAGTACGGCTGGGTCAGCCCGCTGGTCGGGGCCGGGGCGGGGACGTCGAGGGCGGGGGCACCGGCGCCCGTGCCGACCTGGGCCGGGGCGGCCGGGGCCGGTGACGCGGGCCGGGCCTCGGCGGCTCCGGCCGCGAGGGTCATCGCGAGGCCGAGTGCGACGGCGATCGGGACGAGAATCCTCGACCTGCGCATGTCGCCTCCTTCGGCTGGGGCGGTATGCCGCCCGCGCTCCGCGGGTCCGGACGCCGCCCACGATCCGTCCACGGTACGCCGAGGCGGTCCGGGCGAGAACCCCTGCCGCTGGCCGGTAAGGCCCCCGTAACCGCCGCGCACCTCGAGTGCGGGTCGGCGGACCTGCGCATGACGGCTCCTGGTGACGAGGGCGAGACCACCATGAAGGGCCGCGATGCCGCCCGGCGCGACGGAGCGGACCGGTTCGTCAGCGACCGGTGATGACCCGGGCGTGCAGACGCCGTAGCGCGACGGCGACGCCCTCGGGGTCGGTGAGGAGGTCGAGATGGTGACCCTCGAGGGTCTCGACCGGCCAGCCGTAGCCGCGCGCGGCGTCGAGCTGCGCGGCATACGTCGTGCCGAAGGCGAGGTATCCGCTGGGCCGGTGCCACCATCCCGTCGGCACCGCCACCATCGCGGAGAGATAGGACACCGTGACCCGCGGCTGCTCGGCCTCGATCCGCTCCAGCCACGCCGGCGACGGGACGAGGGCGAGGACGTCCTCGTGAGGCCACCACCGGGTCCACGGCGCCATGAGGCCGTCCGCGTCGGCGAGATGGCGGATGCCGTCGAGCAGCGCGGGCGGGGCGAGCGGGCAGGGGCCGTCCCGCGGGGGCAGCGCCGCGTCGACGTAGAGAACGGAGCCGACCTCGGCCGCCTCGGCGACGGCGGCCGCGACGTTCCCCGCGTTGCTGTGGGCGATGACGACCGTGGCCTGCGCCTCCGTCGCCGCCCGGGCGAACCCGTCCCGCACCTGCTCCGGCGTGAACGGCCCGGGCGGCAGCCCCGCGACGGCGGACACCCACCCGTGCTCGCCCAGCGCGCGCGCCAGCGGCCGGTATGCCGCGGGCCCGAGCAACGGGCTCGGCAGGACGAGCGCTCGCTCGTTCATCGCCTCACGACCTCGGGGTGATCCGCAGGAGCTTGTCGTTGTCGCCGTTGGACGTCGTGACATAGAGCGCCCCGTCCGGGCCGAGCCGTGCGGCGCGCAGCCGGCCGTAGGGACCGTTGGTCTCGGTCGGGATCGACACCGACTCCAGCGCCCCGGCGTCGGTCAGCCGCATGAGGAGCATCTTCGCCCCCTTGAGCGCGGTGACGACGAGGGCGCCGTCGAGCGGGCCCCACTGCTCGCCGTCGAGGAAGGCCGCCGCGCAGGTCGCCTGGGTCGTCCGACCGGACTGCCACACCGCCGGGACGGCCCGCGGGAAGCGCTTGGTGTCGGTCATCGGGACGCTCTCGTCGTAGGAGTCCGTCCGCCCCCCGCGGGAGGGGTCCCAGCCGTAGTTGGCTCCCGGGCGCAGCAGGTTGACCTCGTCGTTGAAGCTCGGCCCGTGCTCGACGGTGAAGACCTGGTCGGTGCCCGGCCGGACGGCGACACCCTGGACGTTGCGATGGCCGTACGTGTAGACATACCGCTCGCGCGGGTTCTCGGCGTCGATGAAGGGGTTGTCCGGCAACGGTTCTCCGGTCCTCAGGTCGAGGCGCAGCACCTTGCCACCGAGCGAGGTCCGGTCCTGGGGAACGGCGGGGGCGGCGGTGTCGCCGGTGCCGACGAGGAGCGCGCCGTCGGGACCGATCGTCGGCCGGCAGCCGGAGTGCCGCCCGCTCGGGTTGACCGGGAGCCCGGCGAGCAGGGTCCGCACCCGGGTCGCCGAGCGGGCGTCGCCATTCAGCCGCCAGGTCACGAGCCGGATGTCGACGGGCCGGCCGCCCTCCTGATGGTCCAGGCACGTCGTGAACTCGCGGCTCGTCGCGAAGTCGGGATGGACGACCATCCCGAGCAGGCCACCCTCGCCCCGGACCATGACGTCGGACAGGTCGGCCCGGACCGGCGTGACCCGCGATCCCGGGCTCGTCCCCGACACGACCACCATCCGGGCCGGTCGCTCGGTGACGAGGAGACGGCCGTCGGGAAGGAAGCCGATGTCCCATCCGTGCTCGAGCCCGTCCGCGACGACCTCCACGTCGAGCCGGGGCGTCGCGGCCCGGCTCGGCGTCGCCGGCGAGGTCGCGGTGCCGGTGGCCGTGGGCGGCGGCGGGACCTCACCGACCCCGCTGCTCGCCCCGGTGCACCCGGCGGCGCCCAGCCCGAGGACCGTGAGGACCGCGTATGCCGCGGCGCGGCGGCATACGCCCCCCTCGCCTCGACGTCGGCGCGATGCTCCCATCGAGCCATCATCCTCGACGTCCACGCCCGCCGCTCAACCCTTGACGCCGATCACCCCATACCTGCGCAAACCGCTCACGCCGGTGTCCGGGTGCGGCTATCGTGAGCCGCATTGGTGGAGGTTGTTGCTCTTGGGGGGGCACATGTCCAAGCGTTTCGTCGTCGTGTCCGCGCTCGCCGCGGCCACACTCGCCGTCGGCACCGGACCGGCGCTGGCCGAGTCCGCGCACTCGCGCGCCGCGGCCGGTCAGGTGATGACCTTCGGGGTCGACGAGCAGGGCACGCTGGGCAACGGCCGGCCCTTCGTGTCCTCCGCGATGCCGGTGTCGGTCGGCCGGTCTCTGTCGCACGCGGTCCAGGTCTCGGCGCATGCCGGGCACATGCTCGCCCTGCGACACGACGGGTCCGTCTGGGGGTGGGGCTTCAACCGCTACGGCCAGGCCGGGCCCGGCCCGAGGGTGCTCGGCACGCCGACCCGGGTCCCCGGACTGGCCGGCATCGTGTCCGTCGACGCCGGGGGCGCCTCGAGCTTCGCCGTCGCCGGCGACGGCACCGTCTACGCGTGGGGCTACAACCGTGGCGGCGAGCTCGGTCTCGGCGACCGGAAGA
The DNA here is from genome assembly GCA_963728395.1 of uncultured Actinomycetota bacterium. Taxonomy (GTDB): domain Bacteria; phylum Actinomycetota; class Actinomycetes; order Actinomycetales; family Dermatophilaceae; genus CAVSJJ01. Next base: position 93,408 of record CAVSJJ010000002.1, on the reverse strand, counting down.
ACCGGAGCACCCCGAGCGTCGTGCCCGGACTGCCGCGGATCGTCCGGGTCTCGGCCGGGCTCGACCACGTCCTGGCCCTCGCGGCCGACGGCTCGGTCTGGGCGTGGGGCCACGGCGAATACGGCCAGCTCGGCACCGGCTCGGTCTCCTCGAGCAACCGGCCGGTCCGGGTGGCCGGCCTCCCGGCGGCCCGGGCCGTGGCCGCAGGAACGACCCACTCCCTGGCGGTCGGCACCGACGGCTCCGTCTGGGCGTGGGGCGACAACGAGTTCGCCCAGCTCGGCGACGGCAGCCGCACCGAGCGCGACCGCCCCGTCCGGGTGCCGCTCGGCTCGCGCGCCAAGGACGTCTCGGCCGGCGACTTCGGCTCCTTCGCGCTCATGCGCTCCGGCCGGCTCAAGGCCTGGGGCACCAACGCCGCCGGCCAGCTCGGCATCTCGGGTGCCGCGGCATACGTCGCCAGGCCCCGCTCCGTGGCATGCCTGCCCCGGGTCACGGCGGTCTCGTCCGGCTACAACCACACCCTCGCGCTCGCGGCGGACGGCACGGTCTACGCCTGGGGCGCCGCCGGACAGGGCGCCCTCGGGATCGGGACCGCCAGCCCCGCGGCCGGGGTCCAGCGCACCCCGGCGGCCCTCACCGGGCTGCACGCGAGCGCCGTCTCGGCGGGCCAGTTCGTCTCCGCCGTCATCGGCCGCCAGCGGTAGCCGGGCGGGAGACTCCGGCGTGTCGCCGCAGCCTCGCCCCCAGCGCCGGGCGCGCCGATAGGTTGGCGCGTATGCCGGTCATCGAGACGCGCGGCCTGGCCAAGCGCTACCCACGGGTCACGGCTCTGGACGCCCTCGACCTCACCGTCGGCGACGGCATCACCGGTCTCGTCGGGGCCAACGGCGCCGGCAAGTCCACCCTCATCAAGATCCTCCTCGGCCTCGTCCCGGCCACCGCCGGGAGCGCCACCGTCCTCTCCCACGACGTCGCGACCGAGGGCCCCCGGATCCGGGCCCTCGTCGGCTACATGCCCGAGCACGACTGCCTGCCCGCCGACGTCTCGGCGAGCGACTTCGTCGTCCACCTCGGCCAGATGTCCGGCCTGCCCTACCCGGCGGCGCGGGAACGAGCGGCCGACGTCCTGCGACACGTCGGCCTCGCCGAGGAGCGCTACCGGGCGATGGGCGGCTACTCCACCGGGATGAAGCAGCGGGCCAAGCTCGCCCAGGCACTCGTCCACGACCCGCGGCTCGTCCTCCTCGACGAGCCGACGAACGGCCTCGACCCGGCCTCGCGGGACGGCATGCTCGACCTCGTCCGGCGGATCGGGACCGACTTCGGCATCGCCGTCCTCGTCACCTCCCACCTCCTCGGCGAGCTGGAGCGGGTGAGCGACCACGTCATCGTCCTCGACAGCGGCGCGCTGCTGAGGGCGTCGGCGACGACCGAGTTCCTCCTCACGACGGGCAGCCTCGTCGTCGAGGTGCAGGGAGGGCCGGACGCGGACCGGCTCCTCGGCCAGGCCCTCGTCGACGCGGGGCTGCGAGCCTGGCAGGCCGAGGACCGCCTGGTCGAGGTCGCCGTCGCCGACGAGACGACCCGCGACATCGTCCGCGACGTCGTCGTCGACCTCGGGCTCGGGCTGGTCCGGATGCAGGAGCGACATCACCGGATCGAGGACGTGTTCCGAGAGGGGGTGGCCGGCAGTGTCCAACCCCACTGACGGGGCGATGCCCGACCCCACTGACGGGGGCGGGCCCGCGGTCATCCACGACCTGGGCTACCGCACCTACGACGGGCCGCGTCTTGGCGAGGGGGCCGTCGCCCGCGCCCTGTTCGTCACCGGCCTGCGCCACTGCTACGGGCTCGGCCGCTCGGGCCGCTCGAAGGTCCTGCCGATGATCCTCATCGGCCTCATGCTGCTGCCCGCGCTCATCCTCGTCGGCATCCTCGTCCAGGCCCGGGCCGTGCTCAACCTCGAGGAGCAGATCGTCCCCTACTCGACCTACCCCCTGACGACCCAGCTGCTCATCTCGGTCTTCGTCGCCGCCCAGGCCCCGGCCCTCGTCTCGCGCGACCTGCGCTTCGGGACGATCACCCTCTACCTCGCCCGCCCGATCCGCCGCGCGACCTACGTCCTCGTCCGCCTCGGCTCGCTCACCGCGGCGACCCTCGTCCTCATCGGCACGCCGCTGCTCCTGATGTATGCCGGTGGCCTCCTCGCCGACCTGCCGCCCGGACGCGAGACCGGCCGGATCCTCGCCGCCCTCGTCGGTGCCGTCGTGCTCGCCGCCTGCCTGGCCGGACCGGCGGCGGTCGTCTCGGCGCTGACGACCCGGCGAGGGCTGGCGGTCGCCGGGGTCATCGTCATCCTCCTGCTCAGCTACACCGCCGTGTCGATCGTCCAGGGCATCGCCATGGACTCCCAGCACGAGCTCGTCGGCCAGGTCGCGGGCCTGTTCTCGCCGTACACCCTCGTCAACGGTCTCCAGGTGTGGCTCTTCGATGTGCCGGCGGCCACGCCCGCCCCACCGGCCGGCACGGCTCTCGGCCTGGCCTACCTCGCGGTGACCCTCGCCACCGTCATCGGCTCGGTGGCCGTGATGCTCGGGCGCTACCGGGAGGTCGGCACATGAGCACCCTGCGGCTCGAGCACGTCTCCCGCTGGTACCGCAACGTCGTCGCGGTCAACGACGTCTCGATGACGATCGGCCCCGGCGTGACCGGGCTGCTCGGGCCCAACGGGGCCGGCAAGTCGACGCTCATCGCGCTGATGTCGGGGTTCCTCGCCCCGTCCACCGGCTCGGTCACCCTCGACGGTGCGGCCCTGTGGCGCAACGAGTCCGTCTACCGTTCGCTCGGCCTCGTGCCGGAGCGGGAGGCCCTGTTCGACTACCTCACCGGCCGCGAGTTCGTCCTCGCCGCCGCCGAGCTACACGGCCTGGAGGTCCCCGGCCGGGCCGCCTCGCACGCCCTCGGCCTCGTCGAGATGACCGATGCCGCCGACCGGGCGATCTCGACGTACTCCAAGGGGATGCGCCAGCGGGTCAAGATGGCCTCGGCGCTCGTCCACGAACCGCAGGTCCTCCTCCTCGACGAGCCGTTCAACGGGATGGACCCGCGCCAACGGATCCACCTGATGGACCTGCTCCGATCGATGGGTGCCGAGGGCCGGACCGTCCTGTTCAGCTCGCACATCCTCGAGGAGGTGCAGCAGGTGGCCCGGCAGATCGAGGTCGTCGTCTCCGGCCGGCACGCGGCATCCGGGGACTTCGGCGCCATCCGACGGCTGATGACCGACCGGCCCAACCGGTTCGTGCTGCGCAGCGCCGACGACCGGCGGCTCGCCGCGGTCCTGCTGTCCGACCCGTCCGTGCGAGGGGTGCGGCTGCGCGCCGAGGGCGGGATCGAGCTCGAGGCGTCCGACTTCGGCCGGTTCAGCGCCGCCCTGCCCCGGCTGGCCAGGGAGCAGGGGATCCGGCTCCTCGAGGTCATCCCGACCGACGAGTCGCTCGAGAGCGTCTTCGCCTACCTGGTGTCGGCATGACCGCCCCGCTGTCCCGCACCGTCGTGCGCCTGGCCCGCAAGAGCCTCTTCGGCCGCAGGCGCGGGGTCCTTCTCCTCGTCCTGCCGGCCGTCCTGCTCGGCCTCGCCCTGCTGATCCGGCTCCTCGTCGGGACCGACCCCGACGCCGCACGGCAAACCCTGCAGGCCCTCGGCCTCATCGTCGTCACGCCCTTGGTCGCGCTCCTGGCGACGACCGGCGTGCTCGCCCCCGAGATCGACGACGGCTCGGTCGCCTACCTGCTGGCCCGGCCGGTTCCCCGCTCGCGGATCCTGCTCAGCAAGCTCGTCGTGGCCCTCGGCTCCGTCGTCCTCTTCGCCGCCGTCCCCATCCTCCTCGCGGGGCTGTTCATGAGGCCGAGCGACCCGCGGCTGGGGGTGGCCTACGCGGTGGGCGCACTCGCCGCCGGCGCGGCATACTGCTCCCTCTTCGCCCTGCTGTCGGTCCTCACCCGGCACGCCGTCGTCGTCGGGCTCATCTACCTCCTCGTGTGGGAGAGCCTCCTCGGCGGCCTGCTCGACGGCGTCCGGTGGCTCAGCGTGTCGCGCTGGGCGACGGCGATCGCCGCTCCGGTCGCGGACCAGCCGCTGTCGCCGGACCTCGGCACGACGTATGCCGTCGTCGCCGTCGTCGTCGTCATCGTGGCCGGTGCGTGGCTCGCCGTCTGGCGCCTGCGCGGCTTCAACCTCACCGGCGACGAATAACTCCCCAATAGGGAAGTAATCGCCCTCCTCCCAACCCGCCGGCCGGCATACCCGAAGGCAACAACTCCCCAATTGGGAAGTAATCGCCCTCCTCCCAACCCGCCGGCCGGCATACCCGAAGGCAACAACTCCCCAATTGGGAAGTAATCGCCCTCCTCCCAACCCGCCGGCCGGCATACCCGAAGGCAACAACTCCCCTATTGGGAAGTTGTTGTCGGAGGTCGGCGCGGGCGGGCGGCATACCGGCCCTGACAGACTGGCCCCATGCGCCCCATCACCCAGAGCCGCAAGCTCCAGCACGTCCGGTACGACGTGCGAGGCCCGATCCTCACCGAGGCCCAGCGGCTCGAGGCCGAGGGGCACAAGATCCTCAAGCTCAACATCGGCAACCCCGCGCCGTTCGGCTTCGAGGCGCCCGAGGCGATCCTCGCCGACATGATCCACAACCTGCCCGACGCCCAGGGCTACTCCGACTCCCGCGGGATCTACTCGGCCCGCACGGCCGTCGCGCAGTACTACCAGTCCCGTGGCCTGCTCGACACGAGCGTCGAGGACGTCTTCATCGGCAACGGCGTCTCCGAGCTGATCTCGATGGTCCTCACCGCGTTCATCGACGACGGCAACGAGATCCTCGTCCCCGCCCCGGACTACCCGCTGTGGACCGGCGCGGTCTCGCTCACCGGCGGCACGCCCGTCCACTACCGCTGCGACGAGAGCAACGGGTGGAACCCCGACCTGGACGACATCGAGTCCAAGATCACCGAGAACACCTTCGCCCTCGTCGTCATCAACCCCAACAACCCGACCGGCGCCGTCTACAGCGAGGAGACCGTCCGCGGCCTCGTCGACATCGCCCGGCGCCACCAGCTCGTCCTCATGTCCGATGAGATCTACGAGAAGATCCTCTTCGCCGACGACGTCAGCCAGCCGGTCCACCACCACACGGCGACGTATGCCGGTGACGACGTCCTCACCCTCACCTTCAGCGGGCTGTCCAAGGCCTACCGGGTCTGCGGCTACCGAGCCGGCTGGGTCATGGTGTCCGGGCCGAAGCACCTGGCCGAGGACTTCCTCGAGGGGCTGACCCTGCTCGCCAACATGCGGATGTGCGCCAACGTGCCCGCCCAGCACGCGATCCAGACCGCCCTCGGCGGCTACCAGTCGATCAACGAGCTCGTCGTGCCCGGCGGGCGCTTCTACGAGCAGAGCAAGACCGCCTGGCGGCTGCTCAACGAGATCCCCGGGGTGTCGTGCGTCGAGCCGCACGGGGCGCTGTACTGCTTCCCGCGACTCGACCCCGAGGTCTATCCCATCGAGAGCGACGAGGCCTTCGTCATCGACCTGCTCCGGGCCAAGCGGATCCTCGTCACGCACGGCACGGGCTTCAACTGGTTCGAGCCGGACCACTTCCGCCTGGTCACGCTTCCCGACGTCGACATGCTCACCGAGGCGATCGGGCGCATCGCCGACTTCCTCGAGACCATTCGCCGCTGACCGGCACGGGCGTCACACCGCGCACACCGCCCGGCCAACCAACCCAGCCCGTCCGCGCGCCCGGTCCACCGCCCGCTCAGCCCGCGCCGGTCGCATACCCGCGCCGCCCGCGGGTAGAGAGCACTGATGGTGGCGCGCCACGCCAGGTCCGTCACCCGCAGACAGCACCACCTCGAGATCGCCCAGCCATGCGACCGGCAGGTCGGACGAGAACTCGAAGGACAAACCGGAGGACCCGCATGACCCAGGACCGCACCGCCGGCCCGCCCGACGGCCCGGGGACCTCGTGAACCGCCTCGAGCCGGGCTACCGCCTCGGCGAGCGATACACGATGACCCGGCACATCGCGACCGGCGGCATGGCCGAGGTCTGGGAGGCCACCGACGAGATGCTCGAGCGTCAGGTCGCCATCAAGGTGATGCGACAGGCCACCGAGGACGAGTTCATCTTCGCCAAGCGGTTCCGCGACGAGGCGCGGCATACGGCCGGCCTCTCGCACCTCAACATCGCGACCCTCTTCGACTACGGCGACCACGACGGGCTGGCCTTCATCGTCATGGAGCTCGTCCGGGGCGAGCCGCTCTCGGGCTGGCTGCGCACCGGCGGCCCGATGGAGCCGTCCATGGCCCGCTCGGTCCTCGGCCAGGCCGCGCTCGCCCTCGGCGTCGCCCACGAGGCGGGCGTCGTGCACCGCGACGTCAAGCCGGCGAACATCCTCCTCACGAGCGAGGGCCTCGTGAAGCTGACCGACTTCGGCATCGCCCGGGCCATCGACGGGACCGTTCGCACCCGGACCGGCGAGATCCTCGGAACCCCCTACTACCTCAGCCCCGAGCAGGCCCTCGGCGAACCCGCCACGGGAGCCAGCGACATCTACGCGCTCGGTGTCGTCGGCCACGAGCTCCTCACCGGGCGCCGCCCCTTCGACCGGGGCACGCCCGTCGCCACGGCCCTCGCGCAGGTCAAGGACCCGCCTCCACCGCTGCCGGACGACGTGCCGGCCGACCTCATCGCCGTCGTCGAGGCGTGTCTGGCCAAGGACCCGGCCGACCGCCCCGCCACCGCCCAGGAGATCGCCGTCCACCTCGGGCTGCCGGGGCTCGAGACCCCCGCCGCCGGCAGCGCGCCGGCCGTCGGGGTCGACGAGAACCACACGCGGACCCCGACGCCGCAGCCCCGGCTCATCGACCTGCGGACCCTCGCCTCGGCGAGGTCGACGCGCGAGGAGACGCCTACCTGGGCCTTGCGCGCCCTCGACCGCCGGAGTCGGGCGGCTCGGAGCACCAGGCTGGTCCACTGGACCTGGGTTCCGGCCGCCTCGATCGCCAGCGCCCTCGTCGCCGGCGCTGCCGTCGCGGCGGTGCTGCGCGGCTGAGGCACGGCCCGCACCGCACCCGCACCGCACCGCCCGGCCCGGGCCGTGCGCGGTGGACTCGCCGAGTGCCTCGCGGCGCTGGAGGACACGGGGGAGGTGGGGGGACTGGTCCAGGGCGGCCTGTGCCGTCCCACAGGCCGCCCCAGACCAGGCCACTCGGGCCCGATGCACCGCATTGCGGTGGTCCTCGGGACTACCGACCAGGTTAACGGTTGAAGCCTCAACCTGCTGGGAGATCGACACATGTGGCCGCAGCGGCCCGCATCCCCCGTCCCTGGATCGTCCTCGACGGTCACCCGGGCGCGCCGGCTCCGGTGGGCACGAGCCGGGTAGCGTCGTCGACGAGCGCCGAGACTGACGGCCGAGGCGGCATACGGGCGGCAGGTCGGCCGAGGCGGCATACGGGACCAGCGACGGGGGCACGCGGCGCGTTCCGCCCGGTCGGCCGGAGGCCTTGCCGCCGCGGCGGCCGCCGCTGACACTTGGACGACGACACCGCCCGTCGACCACCGCGGGCGGGTCGCTGCACAGGAAGGGGCGAGCGATGTCCGATGCGGCGATCCACCTGCTCGTGGGCACGACGAAGGGCGCGTTCGTCATCGACGGCGACGCCGACCGGACGCGCTGGTCCGTCCGAGGCCCGTACTGCGGCGGGTGGCCGGTCAACCACCTCATCGGCGACCCGGCGACGGGCGCCATGTGGGCCGGCGGCGGTGGGGACTGGTCGGGCGCCGGCGTGTGGCGGTCGCAGGACGGGGGCGTGACCTGGTCGCTCAGCAAGCTGACGACGGGCCAGCTCGACGCGTGGGCGGCGAGCGACCCCGAGTTCGCCACGACCATCGGCTGGAGCGAGGCACCAGCGCCGTTCGGCGACCAGTTCACCCAGGTGTGGTCGCTCGCCCGCGTCGGCGACCGGCTGTATGCCGGGACCAAGCCAGCCACGCTCCTCGTCAGCGACGACGACGGCGCCACGTGGTCGGTCGTCAAGGGCCTGACCGACCACCCGTCCGCCGCGGAGTGGATGCCCGGAGCCGCCGGCCTCGTCCTCCACACGATCGTCGCCGATCCCGCCGACCCCGAGCGGCTCTGGATCGGCATCTCCGCCGCCGGCGTCTTCGCGAGCGAGGACGGCGGCGTGACGTGGGAGCGGCGCAACGACCTCGCCGACGCCTCGGGTGGTGGCCGGTCCGAGCACCCCGCGGCGGCCGCGGACGGGCACACCGGCTTCTGCGTCCACCACGTCGTCCGCGCCGACGGGGAGGAGGACCTGCTCTACCAGCAGAACCACCACGGCGTGTGGCGCTCCACCGACGGCGGCCACGGGTGGGACGACATCACCGACGGTCTTCCCTCGACCTTCGGCTTCCCGATCCGGGTGCACCCGCGCGACCCGCGAACCATCTGGACCGTGCCGCTCAACGGCGACAGCGATGGCCGTTTCCCGCCGGATGCCGCGGCCGCGGTGTGGCGCTCCCGCGACGCCGGTGCGACGTGGCAGGCCCTGCGAAGCGGGCTGCCCCAGGAGTCGTGCTACTTCACCGTGCTCCGCCAGGCGATGGCCGGCGACCGCCGCGACCCTGCCGGCGTCTACTTCGGGACCAACACCGGCTCGGTCTTCGCAAGCCGCGACGAGGGTGAGAGCTGGGACGAGATCGCCCGGCACCTGCCGACGGTGCTCGCGGTGGAGGTCCTGGAGGCACGCACCGGCTGACCGGCGGGTCCGCCCAGCCACCCACGAGTGCTTCACCCCGGAACCTTGCACTTCGCCAGGGGAATGTTCCGGGGTGAGGTGCCAGGTTCCCGGATCCGGCGGGAAAGTTGGGACGGGACGGGGGGGCGGGGTCAGGGACGGGACGGGGGGGCGGGGTCAGGGCGGGGCGGGGCGGCCCGTGTAGGCCACGGCGAGCCGGAACCCGGCCCACACCACCCCGAGCACGGCGGTGGCGATGAGCGCCAGGCCGAGGTCGGGCTGGAACAGCCACAAGGTGCCGATCGGGGCGCCGAGCAGGTCCGGCACGAGGCCGAGGACGACCCAGGCGGCGACGCCGGTGGTGAGCAACGGGAACCACAGGCTGAACCGGCCGAACCCCCCGGTCTTGGCGCGGATGTCCCGGCGGTGTCGCCAGGCCCAGACCATGCTGAGCAGGTAGAGGAACGGCAGCAGCACGAGACCGAGGAAGAGGGCCTTCTGGCCCCACCGGGAGCCCTCACCGGCGTAGTCCAGGCCCAGCGCCGCGGCGGTGACCGCGTTGCGCAGCTGCGCCGTCTCCCCGAAGCCGACCCCGCTCCCGCCGTTGACGAGGACGACGACGCCCCTGTTCTGTGCGGGGATCATCGTCGCCAGGCTCTCGAACCCGGGGGTCGACCCGGAGTGCCAGACGCTGTCGTTCTCGGAGTCCACGAACCAGCCGAGACCGTAGAACGGCGACGCCGCGCCGGCCGGACGCATCATCAGCGCCTTGCCGTCGGCGCTGATGACGTCGTCCGCGCCGTTCATCATCATCGCGAGATAGCGGCCGAGGTCGGCGGCGCTCGCGACGATCCCGCCCGCCGGTGCCATGCCCCGGGAGGTCGCGGTGTCAGTGAGCGGACGCTTCGTGACGAACCAGGGACGGTGCCCCGTCGCCATGCCTTCGTGGACCGCGCCGTCCGACACGAAGCTGTGCGTCATGCCGACGGGCTCGAGGATGTTGGCCGTGACGTACGACTGGTAGTCCCGGCCGCTCACGACCTCGACGACCCTGCCGAGGACCTCGTAGTTGGCGTTGGAGTACTCCCACCTCTCCTCGGGCCGGTGGGCCGGATCCATCCCGGCGAGCCGGTCCACCCGGCGGGCCAGCTCGTCCGGCCCACCCGTCGCGTCCGTCGGCGCGGCGTTGCCCTGCAGGGTGGAGAACCCGCTCGTGTGGCTGAGCAGCTGACGGATCGTCATGGAGCCGGCCGGCCTGCCGGAGAACCCGTCGAGATAGCGCGCGACCTCCGCGTCCAGCTCGACCTCGCCCGCCTCGACGAGCTGCATGACGGCCAGCGCGGTGAAGCTCTTCGAGATCGACCCGATGACGAACGGGGTGTGCGAGGTGACCTTCTCCTCCCCCCCGACCTGAGGACGCCCCGCGCCCCGGCCGACGCGAGGCCGCCCTCGGACACGACGGCGTAGGACAGGCCCGGGACGCCGGAGCCGGGCATCTCGGCGTCGATGACCTCATCGATCGTCCCGTCCGTCCCCACCGCGGGCAGGACGGCCCCCAGGCCCAGGGCCAGGATCGCCATCAGCCGCCGCACCGTCGAAGCCTCCGTCCCCTCCTCTCACCCGCACCCGGGCCGAGGGGTCTGAGAGTCTAGCGGCGAGCGTCGCGTGGGACCATCCGCTGCGGTGCGCCGCGGCCGGACCGACCCGCCGTCAGTCGGCCAGCCGCTCCAGCCGGGCGAGGACGTAGAGCACGCCGAAGGGGTCGCTGTGCTCGAGGGACACGCACCGGTATGCCGCGAGCGCGCTCCCTCGAGGACCGCCCAGCATGGCGGCGGCCGCCACTTGGAGGGCCGCCCGCCCCTGGGCCAGCAGGTCGGCCGCGAGCCCCACGTCGATCGCCAGCAGCGCCTCGGCGTCCGCGGTGGACAGCGCCGACAGCACCGCGTCGTCGAAACCGGCCGCCCGCTCGTCGAGGTACCCGGGTGCCTTCTCACCCCGGCGAGCACTGAGGTCACCGACGACGACGAGGTCGAGGGCGCCGGGCGCCGCCGCGAGGGCGCTGCCGAGGGTCCGGCAGGTCTCGAGGGGCGCATCCCAGGGCACCTCGACGACGTCGCTCGCAACCCGCCCCGCCAGCCGGAGCAGCAGCTGGCCGACCCGGCGACCGAGCGCCGGCTTCGTGCTCCGCGGCTCTCGGTCGGTCACCGTGACCAGCACGAGCGACCCGCCCGGGGACCCGCCGGCGTCGGCCCCCGCCCGGCCGAGGAGGCGCACCGCCGCGCCGCGCAACGCGGCACCCGCGTCGTCGCGACCGGCATACTCCGACAGCAGCAGCGGCGGGCTCGGCACCACGGTCACCGACCGGATCACGCGAGCCCCCGCGTCGTCCGCGCCGGCGGCAGATCGCCGGCGATGACCGAGACCATGTCGAGCACCTCGCGGGTCTGGAGCACCTCGTGGACCCGATAGACCTGCGCACCGAGCCAGGCCGAGATCGCCGTCGTCGCGAGGGTGCCGGTGAGCCGCTCACCGACGAGGCGACCGAGGGACTCGCCGACGAAGTCCTTGTTCGACAACGACACGAGCACCGGCCAGCCCAGGGACGTCAGCTCGCCGAGCCGACGAGTCACCTCGAGCGAGTGCCACGTGTTCTTGCCGAAGTCGTGCGCCGGGTCGATGAGCAGCCGCTCCCGCTCCACCCCCAGCGACACGGCCCGCTCCGCCTGTTCGGTGAGCGAGGCGACGACGTCCGCGACGACGTCGTCGTACTCGATCCGGTGCGGCCGGGTCCGCGGCGTCACCCCGCCGGTGTGCGTGCAGATGAGGGCCACCCCGAACTCGGCCGCCACCTCGGGGACCCCCGGGTCCGCCCCGCCCCACGCGTCGTTGATGAGGTCCGCGCCCACCTCGCACACCGCGCGGGCGACCTCGCTGCGCCACGTGTCGACGCTGATGATGATGTCCGGGTGCTCCTCCCGGACCTTCTCGACGAAGCCGACGACCCGGTGCATCTCCTCGGCCGCGTCGATCTCGGCGCCCGGCGCCGCCTTGATGCCACCGATGTCCACGATGTCGGCGCCCTCGTCGACGACCTGGCGCACCCGCTCGAACGCCGCGTCCTCTGCCCAGGTGAGTCCCCTGTCGTAGAACGAGTCCGGGGTGCGGTTGACGATCGCCATGACGAGCCGGGCCGTCTCGTCGTACTCGCGACGTCCCAGCCGGAACCTCACGCGCCCCCCTCCCGGGACGAGGGGAGATAGCCCGCGACGGAGCGGGCCGGCGGACGCTCGGTGATGTCGACGTCGGTCTCCCAGGCGCTCCAGCGCGGTCCCCGACGGTCGAACTGGCGCAGCGGGACCGTGGCCGGACCCGGGTATGCCGCCCGCTCCCCGAGCCGGGTCTCGACCGCTGCCATGACCTGGACCGCCATCTGGCCGAGGGTGTCGTGCCGGTGGTGGCGGTGCGCGCGCCGGCCGAGGTCGACCTGGGCGATGGCCTGCGGCCCGGCCGCGAGAACGGTGTCGACGAGCGCGGCGAGCTCGACGCCGTAGCCGCACGGCACGGCATACGCCTCGAAGGCCGACCGGCGCACCGACCACTCGCCGGCGAGCGGCTGGACGAGCCCGGCGAGCTGGGGCCAGTGCAGCGCGATGAGTGGCCGGGCGACGAGCTCGGTCACCCGGCCGCCGCTCTCGACCTCGTGCCCGTCGGCGCCGAGCAACGGCCGCTCGTAGACGGCCTTGACCAGGCGCAGGGTGGGATCGGTGAGAAGGGGGGCGGCCAGGCCCGAGACGAAGTGCGTCCCCCACTCGATGAGGTCGGCGTCGAGGAAGACGAGGATGTCGCCGGTCGTCACGTGCAGCGCCTTCCACAGCGCCTCCCCCTTGCCGCGCGCCGGGCCGAGCTCGGGGCGGATGTCGCCGGCGGCGTGCACCCTCGCCCCGGCGGACCGGGCGAGCTCGGCCGTCGCGTCGCCCGAGTCGGAGTCGATGACGACGAGCTCGTCGACGAGCGGCACCGCCTCGACCCACATCTCCCGCACGGCGGCGACGATCCCGCCGATGGTGGCCTCCTCGTCGCGCGCCGGGATGACGACGCTGACCCGCTGGTCACCCTTGGCGGCGAGGAGGACGCCGGGCGTCCACTCCCCCGCGTCGAAGGAGCGGACCTCGCCGGTCGGGACCGCCCCTGACTCCGTTGCCACGGGGCACACCCTAGTTGGCGTCCCCGAGGGCCTCCCGCCGGTGTCTAGGCGGGCGGTGCGCCGAACCGGGCCGGGCGCTTCTCGAGGAAGGCGGCGACACCCTCGCGGAAGTCCGCGCTCGCCAGGAGCCGGGTCTGGCCGCTGTTCTCGCGCTCGAAGGCCGGCTCGAGGTCGAGGCTGGCGGCGTTGACCGCGGCGGCCGTGAGCCGGGCCGCCTCCGGCGCCGAGGCGGCGAGCGCGGCCAGGAGGGCCGCGGCGCGCTCGTCGAACCTCACCGCCTCGACGCACTCGCTGGCCAGACCCCACGCCGCGGCCGTCCCGCCGTCGACCTTCTCGCCGGTCAGCGCCATCCGCATGGCCCTTGCCCGGCCGATCGAGGCGGCGACGAGGGCCGTCGCCCCGCCGTCGGGCATCAGCCCGATCCGGGCGAAGGCCAGGACGAAGGACGCCGCCTCGCTGGCGAGGACGTAGTCGCAGGCCAGCGCGACCGACACCCCGACGCCGGCCGCGACGCCGTGGACGAGCGCGACGGTCGGCACCGGGCAGTCGACGATGGCCCGGACGGCGCGGACCGCCGCGTCGAGGGTGCTCGTGTTGACCCGCGCGGCGGCGTCGGCTGCCTCGTCGGCTCCGCCACCGAGGTTCGCGCCGGCGCAGAAGCCGCGGCCGGCGCCCGTCACGGCGATGGCCCGCACCCCGGGGTCGGCGCCCAGCCGGACCACGGCGTCCGCCACCGCGTCGAGCATGGCCGCATCGACGGCGTTGAGCCGGTCCGGGTCATCGAGGGTGATCCGGGCGACCGGGCCGGCGATGCCGATGCGGACGCGGTCGGACATGAGGGCTCCTCGGGAGGTGGGCGCGGGCGGCATACCAGCCTCTCATCAGTCGGGGCCGCCCGACCAGGTCGACGCGGACCGACGCCCGCGCTCAGGCCTGCGCCACGGCTCCGCTCGCGAGCAGCGCCGCCAGCTCCGCCCGGGCGAAACCGTGGGCGAGGAGGTAGTCGGACGTGTCGGCCCCAGGGGCGCGCTCCGGGCCCGGGTCGCGGGCCGGGGTGTCGGAGAAGCGGGGGGCCACGCGCGGCACCGGTCCCGTCGGGGTGTCGACGAAGGTGCCCCTGGCCCGCAGGTGTGGGTGCGACGGGGCCTCGGTGAGGCCGAGGACGGGGGCGACACAGGCCTCGGTGCCCTCGAACCGCTCGGCCCACTCCGCCCGGGTCCGGGTGGCGAACGCGGCGGCGATGGCCGCGCGATGCGCCGGCCAGGCGTCCGTGTCGTACTGCGCCTCGGCGAAGGTGAGACCGAGCCCGTGCAGGAGGGCGGCATAGAACTGCGGCTCGAGCGCGCCGACGGCGACGAACCGCCCGTCGGCGCAGGCGTAGGTGTCGTAGAACGGCGCCCCACCGTCGAGGAGGTTGGCGGCCCGCTCGTCGCGCCACATCCCGGCGCCGAGCATCCCGTAGACCATCGTGACGAGAGACGCCGCCCCGTCGACCATGGCCGCGTCGACGACCTGGCCGCGGCCGGTCCGCTCCCGCGCCTGGAGGGCGGCGAGGAGTCCGACGAGCAGGTAGAGGGTGCCGCCGCCGAAGTCGGCGAGGACGTTGACCGGCGGCCGGGGCCGGTCCGGGCCGCCGACGAGGTGCAGGGCGCCGGTGATGGCGGCATACGTGATGTCGTGGCCGGCGGCCCCGGCCAGCGGGCCGTCCTGCCCCCAGCCGGTCATCCGGCCGTAGATCAGCCGGGGGTTGCGGGCGCGGCAGTCCTCCGGCCCGAGGCCGAGCCGCTCGGTGACGCCGGGGCGCAGGCCCTCGATGAGGATGTCCGCCCCGTCGACGAGGCGCCGGACGACGGCCAGGCCGTCGGGATGCTTGAGGTCGACGGCGATGCTCGGGCGCGAGCGGTTCAGCCCCCCGGTGATCGCGGCGATGGGCCCGCCGCCGCCCGGCCGGTCGACCCGGACGACGTCGGCGCCGAGTTCGGCGAGGATCAGCGCCGCGAAGGGCGTCGGGCCGATGCCGGCCAGCTCGACGACCCGCAGTCCGGCGAGCGGGCCGTCCCCCGTCCGTGGCGCCCCGCCCTGGGGTTCCGCCGCCGCCTCGCCCTGGGCACGCTCTTCCGCCATGCCCGCGACCCTATGCCGACAACAACTCCCCAATAGGGAAGTTCCTGCCCCCACCGACACCCACCCACCGTCGACTCGCCGACAACAACTCCCCAATAGGGAAGTTCCTGCCCCCACCGCCCGACCCATCGGCTGCGAGTTTGCTGTGTTGTTCATGAGTTGCATGTGACGGAAGTGACGTCGGCGCTACCGTGGACCGGCCCGCACCGTCGAAGGGACCCCTCGTGCCCCCTGCCCATCGACCACCATCCCCGCCCAACCCGCGACCGGGAAGCCTCCGCCGGAGACTCCCCGAGCGGGACCGGACGCCGGGGACCGTCCGGCCGCTCGGTCTCGTCCTCCTCCTCGCCGCGACGCTCGTCGGGATGGCCGCCCCGACCGCCCCGGCCGCGGCCGCCCTCCCGGCGCGGCATCACCCCTACCCGAGCGCCGCCCGGGTCCGGGCCGCCCGCCGCCGGGCTGCAGCCGCCGCCACCGAAGCTGCCCGGCTCCAACGCGACTACCAGGCCGCCGCGGCTCGGCTGGACCGGCTGCAGACCGAGGTCGCCGACGCCGCCGACGCGTATGCCGCGGCCGCGGCCGCGCTCGCCTCCCGGACCGCCGACGCGAGCGCCGCACGCGACCGGGCCACCACGGCCGCCCGAGCGGCGGCCGGGTCCCGGACCCGGCTCGGGCAGTATGCCGCCGCCCTGTACGAATCGGGCGGCACCCTCGGTGGGGTCGGCGCACTCCTCGGCAGCGGCGACCCGCGCACCTACGCCGACACCGCCGCGGGGCTCGACGCCTTCGGGGCACGCTGGTCGAGCGAGGTCGCGACCGCCCGCTCGAGCGCGGCCATCGCCGCCGGGGCCGCCCGGACCGCCCGGCGCGCCGAGCAGGAGCAACGGCAGGCGGCCGATGCGGCCCGGTCGGCCGAGCAGGCAGCCCGGGCCCGGGTCCTCTCGGCGGCGGCCGCCGCGGCGGCGGTCCAACGCACCCAACGGGCCACAGTGGCGCGGCTGGCCCGGCTCCGGCATACCTCGAAGGTCCTCGAGCAGCGCCGGCAGGACGGCATCGCCGCGGCGCGGGCCCGGGCGGCCGCTCGCGCCGCCCGGGCCCGGGCCCGAGCAGGTGCGGTCGGCGGCGCGATCCTCGTCAGCGGCGGGGGGCCGTCCCTCGCCCGGGCCCAGCTCGACCCGAAGGCGGTGGCGCGACGGCTCATGCCGGCCTACGGCTTCGCGCCGTCGCAGTGGGGCTGTCTCGACAGCCTGTGGACCGGCGAGAGCGGGTGGCGATGGAGCGCCCGCAACCCCTCGTCCGGGGCCTACGGCATCCCGCAGTCCCTGCCGGCCTCGAAGATGGCCGCGGCGGGCGCGGACTGGCTCCTGGACCCCACCACCCAGATCCGCTGGGGCCTGGGCTACATCCGTGGCTCCTACGGGTCCCCGTGCCACGCCTGGTCGGCCTGGCTCTCCCGCAGCCCGCACTGGTACTGATCGCCCCCGACTCGGCTCACCTCATCCCGCCCGACCGCCGTCTGCCCGCCCTGCACCCCCCTACCCCCCCTGCACGAACCTCTGCTAGCAGAGGTTGCTGCCGAACGGGGGTGTTGCAACACCCCCGTCCTGCACGAAGCTCTGCTAGCAGAGGTTCGTGCAGGGAGAGGGGCGGGTGGGGGACGGTTCCGGCCGGCCCGGGGGCGACGAACCAGGTCAGGAGAGCGCGGGCTCGGTCTCGGCGTCCTCGGCGTCCGGCTCGGCACCCGGCTCCTCGCCCACCGCGAACCCCTCGGCCTCCTCACGGGCAGCGGCACGCCGGCCGAGCCACTGGTGGACCGGCCACAGCAGCGCCATGACGATCCCCATGACGACGAGACCGACGATGCCGTCGAGCCACCAGTGGTTGGCCGTCGCGACGACGACGTAGGAGACCAGGACGAAGTGGGCGACGAAGACCCACCCCCATCGCCGACCCACGGCCCAGGCTCCGAACAGGCCGACGATCCCCGCCCACGCGACATGGATCGACGGCATCGCGCCGAGCTGGTCGGCGATCCCGCCGTCGCTGTAGACCGACTGCCCGTAGACCTTCGCCGTGTCGACGAAGCCGAGCTCGGCGAACATCCGCGGCGGCGCGACCGGCACCATCTGGATGAGGACGCAGGCGAGTGTCGTCAGGGCGACGGTGTTGCGGAGCAGGGCGTAGCGCTCCCGGTGCCGCCACCACATCCACACGACGAAGAACGTCATGACGTTGAGGTGCATATACGCGTAGTACCAGTTGAGCGAGCGCTCGAGGAGCGGCATCCCCGTCGTCAGCTGCTGGACCGTCAGCTCGCTCGGCAGGTGGAGCCATCGCTCCACGTCCATGACGGTGTGCGCGTTGGCGAAGGCGCCCGCCGTCTTGCCGTGCGCGAGGTATGCCGTGTGCTGGTAGACCGCGAAGACCCCGACGAGCACGGCGAACTCGAGGGCGAAGGCCTTGATGACCCGCAGCGCCTGGGCACTGCTGAGCGCGCACGCCACCCAGACGAGGGCGAGGACGAGGGAGATCGTCGCGGACAGCTGCCAGCTCGGCGTGAGCATGTCCGACCTCCCCGGTGTCGCGGCCCGCCCGGCGCGGGCTCCCGGCCGCCAAGGCTACGCGCTCGAGGTGGGCCCGGGGCCTCGGCCGAGGGGATGACCCGGGCCCGGCGCCCGGGCCGGCTCAGGTCACGGCGTGCCGGGCCCGGGAGAAGGAGTACAGCCCGTATGCCGCGAGGCCGAGCGCGATGAGGCTGAGCAGCCACTGGCCGAACGGCTGTCCGCGCAGCGTTCGCAGGGCGCCGTCGAGGCCCGAGGCGTCCTGCGCATGCCGGGTCCAGGCGGCGGCCACGAAGAGGACCCCGACCGCGGTGAGGGCGATCCCCTTGGCAACGTAACCCCATCGTCCGGCCACCTCGGCCCAATGGCCGGGGTGGTCCTCGAGCTCCTCGAGGAACCGCTTCTTCATGCCCTTGTAGACGTGGTAGCCGCCCACGGCGATGACGACGCCACCGACGACCCCGATGATGATCCGCCCGCCGGGCCACTGCAGGACCGTCGCCGTGAAGTCCTGGGTCTTCTGCTTGCTCGAGGAACCGCTGCCGACGGCGAACTTCCCCGACGTCCAGGCCAGGACGAGGTAGACGATCCCCTTGACGAGGCGCTTGAGCCGGTCGCTCATCTCGGTGTGCGGTCCGCTGACGATCCCCTCGGTGACCTGCCAGACCGCCAGGCCGATGAAGCCCACGGTGACGATCCACAGCAGGATGAGGCCGAGCGGGTTCTGCGACAGGGTGGCGAGCGCCCCGGACTGGTCCGCGTTCTTCCCGCCGCCGTGCCCCCAGGCCACCTCGAGGGCGATGACGGCGATGACGATGTGGATCAGGCCGCTCGCGCCGAAGCCGAGCCGGGCGAGCCATTCCAGGGCGGGACTGTCGTTGACGTGGCGGGTCGCCTGTCGGACCTCGTGGGTATCCATGGGCTCCTCTTCTCGGCGCTGTCCGTGCCACTGTGTCCGTGCGCCGCCGCGGGGCAGCGGAGGGGATCGGCTGCTGGCACTGCCTTACCCCCGAGTGGGGATCTCGATGCGGGCGACGGTGCGAAGCCGGGTGTCGGTCGGGTCCTCGCTCGCCTGCTCCCCGGCATACCAGGCCAGGTCGAGCCCCACGTCGGTCACCTCGCAGACCGCGATGTTGTTGTCGAACCACGGCCCCTCGGTGACCTGCCAGGGGTATGCCGGGTCGGGGACCCGGGTCGAGCGCCGGCTGATCGCATGCATCGGACGGACGAGCGAGCGGGCGAACAGCGACATGAAGACCCGGATGGCCCGGGGCATGGGGTTGCGCATCGGCGAGCAGACCGCCTGGATGACGGCCGACCGCGAACCGTGCTGCGCCGGGTCCACGACCTCGGCGAGATAGGAGTTGTGGACGTCGCCGGACAGGAAGGTGATGCTCTCGGGTGGCGTGCCGCGCTCCCCCCGCCCGACGGACATGACGGCGTCGAAGACCTCGGCGAAGCCCGCGTTGAACGCCGCCCAGTGCTCGAGGTCGATGGCCTGACGCATCCGCTCGCACGCGCGGGCGACGAGCCGTCCGTACCCGCCCTGCGCGCCCGCCTCGCTCATCGCCTCGAGGTCGTGCAGCCCGGGCGGCAGGAGGAACGGCAGCGAGGTCCCGATGAACAGGTGCCGACAGTCCCCGTGCAGATGCTCCTGCAGCCAGGACATCTCGGCGTCGTCGAGCATCGAGCGACGGTCGGGATCGAGGCGACGGGCCGCCCGGGAGTCGACGACGACGAGGCGCGACTCGCCGAGGTCGCGGAAGAAGCTCCACCGGTAGGTGTCCGGATGGTCGTTGGCCCGCCGGGCCAGGGCGTCCAGGTCGCCGGTGAGGTCGAGCTCGCCGTCGGCGCCCGACGCCTCATGCTCGGCGACCTTCTGCCACATAGCGTCCCGCCCCAGTTCGCTGGGCGAGAGGTTGCCGATGTGCTGGTAGACCCAGTACGACGCGAGCGCGGCGACGATCCGTTCCCCCCACCACGACGTCTGCTCGATCGCCTTGCGCCACGCCCATGAGGTGTTCCAGTCGTCGCGGACGTCGTGGTCGTCGAAGATCATCGTCGACGGGATCGTCGAGAGGATCCAGCGGACCGCGTCGTCGCTCCAGGCGAGCTGGTAGAGGTGGTCGTACTCGACGAACTCCTTGACCTCCGCGCCGGGCGGGACATCGAGACTGCGCCGGGAGGCGATGAAGTCGGTGAGGGCCTGGGGGGTGTTCTCGTCCGCGTAGACCTGGTCACCGAGGAAGGCGAGCAGGTCCGGCCAGCTCGCGCCGTCGTCGCGGGCCATCCGCACGGCATACGCGCGCAGTGCGTCGATGCCGTCCGTGCGGTTGCCCTCCGCGTCGTGCGGCACGCTGGTCCGGCACGACCCGAAGGCGATCCGGGCCGACGTGGCCGGGTTGATCGTCGCGATGCGGCTGGCGGGGTAGGGCGAGTCCGGTGGCGGCCACGCGCTCGTGCCGTCGACCGCGACGGCATACGTCCGGACCGAGCCGGGTTCGAGCCGGTCGACATGGACGAGGGCGTAGTGGAACCCGTGCACCGCGAAGGTCCGAGCGTTCCACGCGCGACCCTCGCTCGACACGGTGACGGTCGCGGCGCGGGCGGTCTGCACCCACACGGTGGCCTCGCTCTCGCCGACGTACCGGAGGATGGGGCCGAGCACCAAGGGGCCGGCGTCGTCGGGAGGCGGCATCGTCACATCCTCGCATCGGGTCGGCCTCGGACGGGGCCCACGGCGCCAGGTCGGCCGTGGGGCGGCGGCGTGCGCCGACCAGGGACGCCGCCGAGCGGTCCTTACCCCGTTGTGCCTCGATCGATCCGGACGCATGCTGGATGATCGGTGGCCGCGTCGGGCGGCCGAGTGGCGTGGGACCGGGTGGGACCGGGAACGACCCCACGCGAGGAAGGAAGGCGCATGGGTCGGCTCGTCGTCTCGGAGTTCATCTCCCTCGACGGGGTCATCACCGACCCCGGCGGCGCCGAGGGGACGGCTCAGGGCGGGTGGTCCTTCCGCCACCCGACCCCGGAGGGCGAGCGGATCAAGTACGACGAGCTCATGGCGGCCGACGTCCAGCTCCTCGGCCGGGTCACCTACGAGGGCTTCGCCGCGGTGTGGCCGCAGCTGGAGGAGCAGACCGGCGACTTCGGCGCCCGGATGAACGCGATGCCCAAGGTCGTCGTCTCGACGACGCTGACCAACCCCACCTGGACGAACACGACCGTGA
Source organism: uncultured Actinomycetota bacterium (assembly GCA_963728395.1). Classification (GTDB taxonomy): domain Bacteria; phylum Actinomycetota; class Actinomycetes; order Actinomycetales; family Dermatophilaceae; genus CAVSJJ01. The sequence goes on along the minus strand of CAVSJJ010000002.1, from coordinate 72,473 downwards.
TCTCCCACGACGTCGCCGCCGAGGTCGCGGCCCTGGTCGGTCGCTACGACGGCGACATCCTCGTCTCCGGGAGCGCGACGCTCGTCGGCTTCCTCCACGACCACGGTCTCGTCGACGAGTACCGGCTCATGGTCCACCCCGTCGTCCTCGGCGAGGGTCGGCGGCTCTTCCCCACCGGCGTCGCGCCGCGCGACCTCGCCCTCGGCGCGGTGACCCCGGCTGGGCCGGACGTCGTCCTGCTCACCTACCGGCGTGGCGCCGGAGCCGAGCGACCCGCCCCCCGGTGATCCTGGGCCGGGCTAGCATCGGAGCGACCCGCCCCCGCCCCAGGAGTGCCCGCGTGCCCATCTTCCGCAAGGACGGCAGGAACATCCTGTTCATCCACGTCCCCAAGGCCGGGGGCACGAGCATCGAGATGGTCTTCAAGCAGAGCGGCTACCAGCGCGCCTACCTCGACGGGAAGATGGGGCCGCAGTCGGTCAACTACGTCCGCCGGTGCACGCCTCAGCACATGCATGCGGCGATGCTCGAGACGAACTTCCGGCTCGACCGGTTCGACGCGATGTTCCTCGTCGTCCGCGAGCCGATGGCCCGGCTCCGCTCCGAGTACCTGTGGCGGCTTCGCGACCGCGACCCGCGCACCGACGCCTCCGCCGTCGAGAAATGGGCCAAGTCGGCGTTCAGGCGGTATGCCGCGGACCCGTTCGTCTTCGACAACCACCTCCGGCCGCAGGTCGAGTTCAAGCTGGCCGGCGCCCGGACCTACCACCTCGAGCAGGGCCTCGGCTCGATCCTCGCCGACCTCGACAAGCGGTGGAGCCTCGGTCTCGACACCGAGATCCCCCGCGCTCGGCACGGCGAGGTCGTCGCCGGCCGCTCCAGCCGCGACGTCGAGATCTCGCCGGCCCTCGAGCGGCTCGTCAAGGACTTCTACGTCCGCGACTACGCCGAGTTCGACTACCCGCGCTAGCGCCGCTCGGCGTCCCGCGGGCGCCGGTCGACGACGGAGGTCAGCCCGGCGACCGGTCCAGCCAGCCCGCGCTGCGAGCCACCGCCACGGCGGCGAGCTGGCTGCTCACTCCCAGCTTGGTGAGGATCCCGCGGACCTGGGAACGCACCGTCGCCGGCGACACGAGCCGGTCGTGGGCGATGTCGTCGACCTGGTGCCCCTCGGCCAGGGCATGCAGCACCGCCTGCTCCCCCGGGCTGAGCCGATCGAAGGGCGCGCGACGGGCTCGCGCCCCGGCCCGCTCCGAGCGCAGGAGCGACAGCAGCTGGAACCGGTCGGCCTCGCCGAGGACCGACCGACCGGCGAGGACCGCGACGACCGTCGCCAGGAGGGTGTCGAACGGAGCGGACTTCAGGACGTAGCCGACCGCTCCGGCCTCGACCGCGGCGGCGACCCGGTCGCGTCGGATGACTCCCGTGACGACGAGGACCCGAGCGCCCAGGGCGCGCAGCGGCTCGATGAGGACGACCCCGTTGCCCACCGGCGGCCCGAGCTCGAGGTCGAGGAGGACGACGTCCGGCGACGTGCGCTCGACGACGTCGAGGACGGCGCGCGGCGACGCCGGCGGCGCCGCCACCGTCTGGATCCCCTCGGCGGCGAGTGCGTGGACGAGGGTCTGGGCCAGGAGGGCGTGATCCTCGACGATGACGACGCGCGTTGTCGCCGGGTCGGTCACGGCCGCCCTCCCGGGCGCTCGAGCGGTGGGTGGACCCGGGCGGCGCGGGCGATGCCGCCGACCCGGACGGGCGCGACGCACTCGAGCCGGTGCCGCCCGACCGGCGCGGAGGGGCGGCCCGTGGCGCCGCGGAGGGTGAGGACGAAGCGGGAGCCGCCGCCGGGACGCTCGGCGAGGACGAGATCACCACCCTGCGCCCGCGCGGCCCGTCGGGCGACATCGAGGCCGAGACCATCGCCGCGGCCGTCCGTCACGCCGCGGTCGAACGCCGCGTCGCGCAACGGGGCGGGCACCCCGGGGCCGTCGTCCTCGATGACGAGGCGGATGACGTGGCCGGCGACCTCGCCCCGGACCACGACCCGGGCCCCGGGTGCATGGACCCGGGCGTTGACGAGCAGGTTGCCGAGGATCCGGGCCAGGGCGTCGCGCTCGACCCGCACCCAGAGCCCGGCGACGAGGCGGTCGACGACGAGGCCGTCCGCGCGCATCGTGGCCAGGAGCGGGTCGAGGACCTGGGCGACCTCGACCCACTCCGGATCGGGGGCGCCCGCCGCGTCGACGCGCCGGGCGCCCTCGATGAGCCGACCGAGCCGGTCGAGCTCGGCGTCCATCGCGGTCCGCATGTCGTGGGAGGCACCGGGGTCGAGACGTCCGGCGTCCCGGTCGAGCGCGACGAGCGCCGTCCGCAGGGCCGCGATCATCGACCGGGCGTCGTGGACGAGGTCGGCCCGGTCGGACGCCGCCGAGGCGAGCAACGACTCGGACTCGGCGAGCGCGCGTCCGGCGTCGTCGAGGGCGCGGTCCTGGCCGGTGAGGGCGTCACCGGCCTCGCGGGCGGCCGCGGCGACCGCGACGACCCCGGCCGCCAGTGTGAGGATGCCGACCCCGACGAGCCACGGCCAGCGGCCGGCATCGCCGCCGGCCGAGCGGATGACGCCGGCGACGCCGAGCAGGAGCGCGACGACGACACCCCACCCGGGGCCGGCGCCACCGTCGCGCCGAGCGGACCGGACCAGGAAGCCGGCGAGCACGAGCCAGGTCATCGCCGCGGCGGCGTCGACCGCGACGGCCGTCGACGCCGAGGACAGCTGCCCCGGCGCGGCCCGCGCGGAAAGCACCAGGAGCGCGAACGCCGATAGCACGACGACCAGGCCGCCGGCGGCGAGCCGCACCGGATGGGGCGCCCGCACGGGGCGCTGCGCCCGGAGCACCGGGGCGAGGAGGACCGCGACGGCGAGGACGGCGACCAGCCGGGTCAGGCTGGCCGGGACGCTCACCGCGGACGTCGCGACCATCGTCCGGGTCGCGAGGGTCATCGGGACCCCGGCCACCGCGAAGACGAGCAGGCCGGCGGTGGCGGCCGCGGCATACGGCTCGGCGGTCACGCTCCACCGGGTGTAGCGGAGCATCCCGGCACCGAAGAAGAGGGCGGTGGCGACGACGCCGAGCGTGTCGGCCACCGGTCGCAGGCCGACTCCGTCCGAGGCGCGACCGGCGAGGGCCATCCCGAGGAGGGCCACGCCGACGGCGGCACCGACGACGACCGCGGGTCGGGCGGCCGGGCGCACGACCGACCTCAGCGCGGCCGACCGGCCCTCCCGTGAGCGGGACACCGTGTCCGGCACCCCTGCGAACTGCCCATGCACCTCGTCCACCCCCGTGGCTCCCCAGCCCTCCCTGGCACCCGCACACTAGCCCAGGGCGGTGACAGAGGTAAGGGGAAGCGCGGACCGAGGCACGGGATGCCCCGCAGCGGGTGGGGGCGACCGGTCAGCCGGGCGTGCCGCGCAGGGCCACGCGCCGCACGGAGCGGCGCAGCCGGGTGGCGCGGACCCCTGCCGGGGCGCGTGCCGGCACCGGCGCGCCCTCCGGGCCGGGGAAGAAGACCCGCCACAGGAGGGTGAGGCCGAGGACCGCGGTGATGATCGAGCCGAGCCCGGCGGGTTGCTGGAGATAGACGAGGGCATAGCCGGCCCGCGGCAGGGTCGCCACGGGCAGCCCCCGCAGCCGGTCGCGGTGCAGGACCCACGAGTCGGGCGAGCGGTTCGCGTCGCCCTGGGTGTGGATCAGGCCGCCGTCGACGGAGACGACCCGGTGCGTGACGACCGAGTCGGGGCCCGAGGCGACGGCGAAGGTGACGACCTGGCCCGGGCGCACCGGTCCGCTGACCGGTGCGTCGAGGACCGCGTCCCCCGGACGCAGGCCCGGCTCCATCGAGCCGGTGTGGACGATGTAGAGCCGGTAGCCCTGCTGCCACACCAGCGCGAGCCCGCCCATCGCCGCGACCGTCAGGACGGCGGCGAGGAGGACGGCGGGGCCGGCGAGCCGGTGACGGACGGCGCTCATCGCTTCTCCCTGTGGTGGGTGGTGGGCCGCCGGCGCGGGAGGGCTGCTCCCGCGCCGGCGGTGCTCCGGTCGGGGGCCGAGCGGACGGTATGCCGCCCGCTCAGCGCCCGACGGACATCACGGCGCGACGCCGGGCTGGGTCGCGACGATCTGGAAGTCGACTCCGTGGCCGAAGAACTCGACCTGGTCCTGTTCGGTCTGGCGCTGGGTCAGGCCGAAGGTGATCGAGACCTGCCCGGTCGTCCCGGAGGCGAGGTCGTGGGCCAGCCGGATCTTCTGCGGCACGGCGCACGGCGGGGCACCGGTGTTGTCCGCGGCGCTGCCCATCGGGGCCGTCGCGTGTCCGATCGAGCTCGGGGTGCAATCGCTGCTGTACCCCGAGGACAGGTTGTAGGACGAGAACGCGAGCCCGCCGTGGCTGTCGGAGACCGCGAAGTGGCCGTACCGACCGAGCCCGCCGCCGTGGTAGGACGACCCGGGACCGGTGAACATGGCGTAGACGTTCTGCTGGACCGTGGTGTCGGTCGGGAAGACGAGCCAGATGTCCTCGTTGCCGACGCTCGAGTCGACGGTGTAGTTGATCTTCTCGGTCCGGTAGTCGGCCGGGTAGAGGTTGCTGAAGTCGAGCGCGAGGCTCTCCGGCCCGGACGCGCTCGCGCCGCCCGAGACGCCCGTGATGTCGAGCTTCAGGTGGCCCGAGCTCGCGCTGATGGAGCCGGGATGTGCGTCGGTGAAGTATGCCCCCGTGGCGCTCGTCGCGGCCGCGACGAGTCCGGCGGAGGCGGTCAGTGCGGCGACGAAGCCGCCCAGCCGCCAGGCCTTGCCCAATGACATGTGGATCGTTCTCCCCTCGATGATGGTGCGCCCCGTACCCCCTCGGTGCGAGGCCTCCCCAGCGTCATCGAGAAGGCAGGCGCCGGCATCCCCAAAGTTGTGGATGCGCGCTGCCACGACCGGCAACGCCGAGCGCGCGAGCGGCCCCTCGGCAGGCCGCCGCCGACCGGATCGGCCCGGGTCAGGCCTCGACGATCCTGCCGTCGTCCAGGGCGATGATCCGGTCCGCCCGCGCGGCGGCCTCGAGGTCATGGGTCGCCATGACGACGGCGGCCCCGGCGCTCGCCCGGGCCCGGAGCAGGTCGAGGACCCGCTCCCGGTTGTCGTGGTCGAGCTCGGACGTCGGCTCGTCGGCGAGCAGGACCGGTGACTCGAGGGCGAGGCCCCGCGCGACGGCGACCCGCTGCTGCTGGCCGCCGGACAGCTCCTCGACGAGGTGCCCGAGCGAGTCCTCGAGCCCGACGGCGGCGAGCGCCTCGCGGGCGTGTACCTGCGCCGCGTGCCGGGGCGAACCGGTCGCGAGGAGGGGCACGAGGACGTTCTCATAGGCCGTGAGCGTTGCCGCCAGCGCGTTCCCCTGCGGGATGAGGACGACCCCGAGCGACACCGTGTGCTCCCGGTCGCGGACCTCCTCGCCGGCGACGAGGGCCCTGCCCGCGCCCGGCTGCACCAGCCCCGCCAGCACCCCGAGCAGCGTCGTCTTGCCCGCGCCGGAGTGGCCGGTGACGGCGACGAGCTCTCCGGGCCGGACCCGCAGGTCGACGCCGTCGAGGGCGCGGACCGCCCCGAAGTCGACGCCGACGTCGTGCAGCTCGGCGATGCAGTCGGTCCTCATCGCTCCCCCCCTCGGCCAGGACGTCCTCCGGCAGGAGGAGCCAGCGGCCGTCCTCCTCGTGGACCCGGACCAGGCTTCCCGGGGTGAAGACCTCGAGGGCACGCGGCGGCAGCGGCACCGACCCGTCGGCGGAGACGACGGCGAACTCCTGGCCGGAGCGGCCCTCGGCGCCGACCCGGCCGTCCCGGATCGTCACCGTCCGCGGCATCCGGGCTGCGACCTCGGGATCGTGGGTGACGAGGACGATGGTCGTGCCGGTCTCGGCGTTGACCTGGGCCATCGCGGCAAGCATGACGTCGCGGGCCTCATGGTCGAGCTGGCTCGTCGGCTCGTCGGCGAGGAGCAGTCCCGGTCCGGCGGCGACCGAGACCCCGAGGGCGGCGCGCTGGAGGTCGCCCGGCGTGAGCGTCGAGAGGGCCCGGTCGGCGGCGTCCGCGAGGCCGACGAGGGCGACGACCTCCATCGGGTCGGGGACCTCCCGGTCACGGCCGCGGGCCGCCCCCTGGGCGAACCGGACGTTCTCGGCGACGCTGAAGTAGGGCACGAGATTGCGTGCCGCCCCCTGGAGGACGATGCCGACCTCCGTCGACCGGAGCACGTCGAGCTCGGCCTCGCCCATGGCGGAGACCACGTGCGGCCCGACCGTGACGATGCCGGCGCTGGGACGCAGCAGTCCGCCGAGGATGGACAGCAGCGTCGACTTGCCCGAGCCGGACGGGCCGAGCAGCGCGACGATCTCACCGGCGGCGACGACGAGGTCGACGCCGGACAGGGCGGCCACGTCGTGCCCCTCGGAGCGATAGACATGGACGACGCCGCGGGCGCCGACGGCGAGGGCGGTCCCGGTCACAGCGCCTCCCTGATCCGCTGCACGCCGGCCCGGCCGACGAGCCACCGGGCGAGGGCCAGCCCCGTGCCGGCAAAGACGACGAGGGCGGCCGTCGCCGCCACCGTGACGGCCCACCACGACGGGGCGAGCCGAGCGACCGGCACCTCCGGCGGGGCGAGGTCGAACAGCGGGAGGAGGGGCATCGCGATGACACCGCCGAGAAGCCCGCAGGCCGCCCCGACGACGACGCCGACGACCGCGACCCCACCGTGCTCGAGGCGCATCGAGCGGGCGAGGACCCCGACGGGGACGCCGCTGACCCGCAGGGCCGCGAGATCGCGCACGGTCCGGCGCCAGGCGGTGAGGGCGACGACGACCATGACGAGGGCGCCGATGAGCACCGCAACCCCGCCGGACAGCAGCCCGAGCGTGAAGCCCCAGGCGGTCGCCGACTCGTCGTATGCCGCCTTGGCCCCGGCATACGTCCTCGTCCGGATTACGTCGATGCCGCCCTCGTGCAGCGCGGCCCGCACCCGGGACACCGTCGCCGGGTCCTCGGTGTCGACCCACACCTCGAGCGACCCGGTCTGCGGGATGGACCCGCCGAGCCGGAGCAGGGTGTCGAGGTCGACGAGCGCACCACGGTCGCCGACCTCGGGGAGGGCGCCGACCCGGGCGACGGTCCGGGCCGGGGTGGGGATCGCGGCCAGGCTCTGGATGTCGAAGCGTCCCTCCCGCGCCCCGACCGGCATCCGGCCGGCGAGGACGATGGGCAGGACGAGGGGCACGTCGGCGTAGCGCGCGACGAGGCGGGAACCCTCGTCGGCCACCTCGAGGACGACGGGCCCGGCGGCGTCGCTCGACGTCACCGCGAGCCGCTCCCCGAAGTCGGTCGTCGTCGGATGCCAGGTCGCGGCGTCGCCGATGTCGAGCGCGGTGCCGTCGAGGGCGAGCCCGGACAGGGTGAGGCGTCCGCTGACGAGGGTCTCGAGCACCTTGGCCCGGAAGAACAGCCCGTCCAGCCGGCAGCCGGCATCGCACAGGAGCGGCGCGGAGATGCGGACCGTCGTCGGCCGGTCGACGCGGATCGTGGCGAGGTCGCGGCTCAGCTGCTGCCCCGTGGGGGCGGTGACGGCGAAGCCGACCTGGGCCAGGGTCCCGGCCGGCACATCCCCGCTCGCCGCGTCGGGGGTCCAGCGCAGCGTCCCCGTGAGCGTCGTCCCGTCGAGACGGACGGTGTCGACGTCGGGCGGGGCCAGGCCGGCGATGTCCACCGGAGTCTGCCCGGGAGGGACGAACGCGACGCGGCCGAGGTCAGCCGGCCGCATGGCGAGGGTCGCCGTGCTCGAGGTGTCCCGAGGCCGGACGACGGCGGCCGGCGCGACGTGCGAGGAGTCGGCGCCGAGGGCGTCGGTGACGGCCACGACGGCCGACGGGTTCGTCGAGTCGGTCACGAGCACCGTCGGTGCGCCGTTCTCGAGCCGGGCCCGGTCGGCACGGTTGCGGTCGGCGACGACGGCCGCGTCGGCGAAGAAGACCGTCATCGCCGTCGTCATCGAAACGACGACGAGGAGCCAGCGCAGCGCGGGCCGCCGGGCCGCCGCGAGCGCGGCGAGGGACACCGACAGCCGGGCCCGGCCCAGCCGCTTGGTCCCCCAGCGGACGACGACGCCGGACAGCAGCGCCGCGGCGACGCTGCCCGCCGCGAGGGCGAGGAGGATCGGCGTGAGGACGGCGAGCGGGCCGGAGACCGAGCCGGAGACGAGGCCGCCGACGCCGACGGCGGCCAGGGTCACCAGGACCGCGTCGGCAGCGCCGAGCCGCACCCGCCCGATCGCCGGGCGGACCGCCCGCAGCAGGGACGCGACCGGCTCGCGCAGCACCGGGCGGGCCGCGGCATACACCGCGGCGAGGGCGATCACCCCGGCGACCGCGAGCGCGGCCAACGCCAGCCACGGCACCTCGAAGGGGACCCCGGCGGGCAGCATCCACCGGGCGACGGCCTCCGCCAGCAGTGCGAGGGCGAACCCGACGGGCAGGCCGACGGCGACGAGCGCGCCGAGCTCGGCCATGACGAGCCGGCGGGTGGCTGCGCGGCTGCGACCGCGCAGCCGGGCGAGCGCGACCTCGGACCGGCGCTGCTCGACGGCTGCCTGGGCGACGACGACGAGGACCGACGCCGCCAGCAGGGCGAGCTGGGCCGCGACGACGGGCACGAGGAAGCGCACCTGGTCTCGCCCGCCCTGGATCGACGTGACGATCCGCGAGACGGGGGTGTCGAGGGTGACTCCGCTCGTCGCCGGGAGCCGCTCGAAGGCCGCGTCCGCCTGGGCGAGTGAGTCGAGGGTGAAGGCACTGCGGTCGAGGGGGTACTGGAGGGTGACGCCCACCTCGTCGGCCCAGCCACGAGCGAACGTCGCCGGGTCGGTGACGAGGTCGTCGACGCCGGGGACGAGGTCGGACCCCGCCGAGACGGGGATGCCCGACTTGCCGACGGGGGTGAAGCGGAGCCAGTAGGCGGGATCCTCGCGCATCGCGTACACGCCGACGACGGTCAGCCGCCCCGGGGGGTCCGCCGGCGACGCGACCGGCACGTCCTCGGCCGACTGGCGGGTGCCCACCGTGAGGACGGTCCCCGCGTGCCAGCCCCAGTTGGCCGCGTCGTCGCTGGAGACGAGGACCTCGTTCCCGGTGCGCGGGCAGGCGCCGTCGACGATCTCCAGGTGCGCGCACACGTCGTCACGCGCGATGACCCGGACGGGCGACGGCTTGGCGGTCGGGGCGGTCGGAACGTCGGTGATGAGGGTGTCGGAGCCGATCGGGTCGGGGAAGAACGGTGCGGCGCCGGAGGGAAGGTACTGCTCGAGGTCGGCCGGGGTGAACTGGCCGCTCTGTTGGGTCTTCGTCGCCCGGATCGTCAGCGCGGTGTCGGCCGGATGCGCGTGCGCGAGGGTCGACCGAAGCAGCCCCTGCTCCATCGCCCGGGCCAGCATCGGGGCCGACGCCAGGCAGGTGGCGGTCAACGCCGACAGGGCGACGAGGGCCACCGACTGGCCGAGCCGCGAGCGCACCGCCCGCCACAGCTGCCCGTCCACCGGTGTTCCTCCTCGTTGCCGTCGGCGCCCCCGGGCCGCACATGGCTCTGTCTCCGCACGCCGCCGGGTCCGGTGCCCGCTCGTCGGGGCCCAGCAGACCCTAACGCCACTCGCGGCACGTCGGGTGCTCGGCCGTGTCCGGGGTCATAGTCCGCCGGCCGCCGCGCGCGGGACGATGGCCCGGTGCGGCGTCTCCTGCTCGTCCTGGTCGCCGCCGCCGGTGGGGCGCTGACGCTCGTGCTGGCGGCCGCGGCATTCGGGGCGCGCTCGGCCCTCGTCGCCTTCCTGGCCGTCTGGATCCCGATGGCATGCTTCTCGCTCGTCGGCGGCCTGGTGACGGCGCGGGTCCCCGAGCGGGTCTTCGTGCTGCGGGGCTGGGAGCGACGGGGCCGGGTCTACGAGCTGCTCGGTGTCCGGCTCGCCAAGCAGCTGTTGCGGCGCGGTCCGCTCCACGTGTTCGCCCCGTCGATCCGGATGCCCGCGGACCCGACGCCGGAGTCGCTCGCCCGGCTCCTGGGGCGGATGCGTCAGGCCGAGACCGTGCACGGCGTCATGCTCGTCGCGACCCTGCCGGTCGCCGGGTATGCCGCGGCGCGCGGCTGGTGGTCGAGCGCGGCCTGGGTCGTGGCCGTCGACGTCGTCGTCAACGGCTATCCCGCGATGCTCCAGCGGTACAACCGGGCGAGCCTGCAAGCGCGCGCGTCGGGACACGCCTGGCCATCCGAGGGGGCTCCCGGCGTGGACCGGGGGACCGGCCACTGACGCGAGCCGCCGGCCGGGCGGCTCCGCGCGGCGATCAGAAGACGGGCCGGCCGCCGGTCACCCCGAGCACCGTCCCGGAGACATAGCTCGCCTCGTCCGAGGCGAGGAAGACGTAGGCCGCGGCAACCTCGATCGGGTGCGCCGCCCGGCCGAGGGGAGCGGTCGACCCGAAGCCCTCGACCTTGTCGGCGCTCATCGTCGCCGGGATGAGTGGCGTCCACGTCGCCCCGGGCGCGACGGCGTTGACGCGTACCCCGCGGGGGCCGAGCTCCTGGGCCAGGTTGACGACGAGGTTGTTCAGCGCCGCCTTGCTCGCCGCGTAGTCGAGGAGGTGGTCCGACGGCGAGTACGCCTGCACCGACGTGGTGACGATGACGCTGCCGCCGTTGGACTCCAGCTCCCGCCCCAGCTCACGGACCAGCCAGAACGTGGAGAAGACGTTCGTGGCGAAGGTGCGCTCGATCTGCTCGGCTGGGAAGTCCTCCAGCAGGTCGTGGGTCATCTGGTATGCGGCGTTGCAGACGAGGACGTCGACGCCGCCGAGCTCGGTGTGGGCCCGCTGGGCGAGGTCGCGGCACGCCTCGTGGGTGCGCAGGTCGGCCTCGTGCAGCACGATGTGCCGCCCCTGCGCCCGCACGACCTCGGCCGTCTCCGCGGCATCCTCCGCCTCCTCGGGCAGGTGGGTGAGCATGACGTCGGCGCCCTCCTTGGCGAAGGCGATGCAGACCGCCCGGCCGATGCCGCTGTCGCCGCCGGTGACCAGGCACCGCTTGCCCACGAGCCGGCTGCGGGTGCGCCACGACTCCTCGCCGTGGTCGGCGGCGGGCTCGAGGTCGTCGGTCGTTCCCGGCCACGCCTGGGTCTGGCCGGGGATGTCGTCGGTGCCCATGTCGATCAGCCTCCTGGGATGTCACGCGTCGCTGGCCCCGCCGGTGGTGGCGGGGCCAGCCCACTACCCACGGACGGGGCGGCCATGCGTGCGGCCACGACGACGGGGGTAGGGATCGCCCATGACATCGCCCGTGACGCCCCCGACGCAGCACCATCCGCCCGTGGCCGTCGTGGCCGGTGGCTCGCGAGGGCTCGGCCTCGAGATCTGCCGGGTCCTCGCCTCGCGCGGCTGGCTCGTCCACGTGCTCGCCAGGGACGCCGCCGAGCTGGACCGGGCGGCCACCCTGGTCGGCGAGGAGTCCGCCGCCGTGACGCCCCACGTCGGGGACGTGCGCGACGCCGAGAGCGTGCGCCGCGTCGTCGACGACGTCCTCGCGGCGGAGGGCCGGATCGACGCGGCCTTCCACGTCGCGGGCGTCATCCAGGTCGGTGAGCTCGAGGGGCTCACCCTCGGGCACTACCGCGAGGCGATCGACACGATGCTCTGGGGGCCGATCCACCTCGCCCACGCCGTCCTGCCCTCGATGCGTGCGGCCGGCCGGGGGCGGATCGGGATCGTGTCCTCCGTCGGTGGCCTCGTCGCCGTCCCGCGGCTGTTGCCGTACTCGGTCGCGAAGTTCGGGGCCGTCGGCCTGGCCGAGGGGCTGGCCGCCGGGCTGAGCGGGACCGGGGTCAGCGCCACCTCGGTGACGCCCTGGCTGATGCGGACGGGCGGTCACACCCATGCGAGGTTCACCGGTGCGGCCACCCGCGACGACGCCTGGTTCGCGCCCGGCGCCTCCCTCCCGCTGCTCAGCGTGCCGGTGGAACGCGCCGCGCGCCGGATCATCGACGGCGTGCTCGCCGGACGTCCGCTGGTCGGCGCCTCCCCCTTGGTGTGGATCGCCCGCCGCGTCCACGGGATCGCCCCGGCGACGACGATCCGGGCCCTGGGGCTGGCCACCCGCGCGCTGCCCGGCGCCGGACCAGCGCGTCAGTGGACCCGTGCCGACGCGCCACAGGTCGAGGGCCGCGAGGTCCGGCGCGGTCGGCTGATGGCGGCGCTGACGACGCTCGGGCGACGGGCGGCGCGCCGGCAGAACGAGCTGTCGTAGCCGGGCGCCCCGCGCCGGGTCTCAGGCGGCTCGCGAGGCCTCGGGACGCAGGACGACCTTGACGGTGCCGTCCTCCTTGGCCTGGAAGCGGGCGTAGGCGTCCGGCGCCTCGTCCAGGGCGAGCCGGTGGGTTGCGAAGTCCTCGACGCCGAGTGGGTCGTCGTCGCCGAGCAGCGGCATGATGTCCGGGATCCAGCGCTTGACGTTGGCCTGGCCCATCCGCAGCTGCACCTGCTTGTCGAACATCGTCATCATCGGCAGCGGGGAGGTCATCCCTCCGTAGACCCCGCTGAGCGAGATCGTCCCGCCGCGCCGGACGGCGTCGACCGCCACCCGCAGCGCGGCGAGCCGGTCGGTGCCGGCCCGGGTCATCAGCCGGCTCTCGAGCGAGTCCGGCAGCAGGTCGGCGGCCTTCTGCGCCAGCCGGGCGACCCCGGAGCCGTGGGCCTCCATCCCGACCGCGTCGACCACGGCATCCGCTCCCCGGCCGCCGGTCAGGTCGCGCACGGCGTCCGCGACGTCGTCCACCGAGCGCAGGTCGAGGGTCTCGACGCCTCGCCCCCGGGCCCGGGCCAGCCGTTCGTCGACGAGGTCGACGCCGATGACCTGGCGGACGCCGCGCTGGACGGCGATCCGGGTGGCCATGTCCCCGATCGGCCCGAGGCCGAGGACGAGGAGGGTGCCGTCCGGGTCCGGGTCGGCGTAGGCGACACCCTGCCACGCCGTCGGGAGGACGTCGGAGAGATAGACGAAGCGGTCGTCCGGCGGCCCGTCCGGGACCGGGATGTGGGTGTAGTCGGCGTGCGGGACCCGCAGGTACTCCGCCTGCCCGCCGGGGACGGACCCGTAGAGGGAGGAGTAGCCGAACAGGGCCGCGCCGTTGCCCTGGTCGCGCACCTGCGTCGTCTCGCACTGGCTCTGCAGGCCGTGGTCGCACATCCAGCACCGCCCGCAGCAGACCTGGAAGGGCACGACGACCCGGTCGCCGACCGACAGGCCGGTCACCTCCGAGCCGACCTCCTCGACGACACCCATCGCCTCGTGCCCGAGGATGTCGCCCTCGGTCATGAACGCCCCGAGCACCTCGTACAGGTGCAGGTCGGAGCCGCAGATGTTCGTGCTCGTCACCCGGATCACCGCGTCCCCGGGCTCCTCGATCGTCGGGTCGGGCACCGTGTCGACGCGCACGTCGCGACGACCGTGCCAGGTCACTGCCTTCATGCTCCACCTCCGCGCTCGTGTGGCCCGGCGTCTACCCGATGACTGCTCGCGGAAACGGCCGGTACCCCGGTCGCCCACGCGAGCACCGGTCGGGATCGGGCCGCGGGCGGGCGGTACCGGAGCCGGCTCAGCGGGCCCTGTCGCGGACCCGGCGACGGTCGTCGGGCAGCCGGAGGGTCCGGCCCGTCGCATCGAGATGACCGAGCAGCGGCAGGGCCACGCGGCGCGAGGTGCCCAGGGCCCGGCGCGCCTCGCTTGCCGTGAACGGCTGGGGCAGGGCGGCGAGCCGCTCGGTCGCCAGGTCCGCGGCATCCGGCAGGAGGACGACCCCGTCCGCCACCCGCAGCACCCGGCCGGCCCGGTGCAGCGCCGCGACGGTCCCCGCGTCGAGCCCCAGCGCGGCGAGCCGACCGGCGTCGGGGGCCGCGAACGGCTCGTCGGCCAGCTCGGCGGCGAGCTCGCCGAGCGCCCGTTCGACCTGCGCGGGCAGCGCCGGCTGGCGGTCGAGGACCAGCCTCCCCCGGTCCATCCGCAACGGCGGACCGGCGAGTGCCTCGACGATCCGCGGGTCCGGCAGCGCGAGGGCATGGGCGGCCGCCGAGGGAGTGAGCCCGCCGTGCAGGGGCGCGTCGGCGTCCTCGACGAGCGCGACGAGCCGGCGACGCAGGTCCGCGACGACGCGCGGCGCCACGAGCCAGTCGCCGACGGCGAGCGCACCCTCCGGCAGCGGCTCCGGCCGGGCACCGGCTCGGACGAGGTGGGTGCGTCGGACGACGCCGCGCAGCTCCAGCTCGGCCAGCGGCGTCCCGTCGTATGCCGCGAGCCGGACGGCCCGGGCGGCCGCGGCGCCCCGACGGCGCAGGGCTGGGGGCATCGGGTCCAGGACGCGCACGCCCCACAGGCGTCGGCTGCCCGGGTCACGCAGGACGGCCCGGTCACCCACGTGCAGCGGCAGCGACCGCTCGAGGACGAGCCGGGCCAGGCGCGGCGCCAGCGGCCGGGCATGGACGCCGACGAGCGCCGAGCCGCAGTGCAGGACCGGTCGCTCCGGCGGCTCCCCGGCCCCGGAGAGCGCCACGTCGACGACGGCCGTCGGCGCGAAGGCACCCGGCGAGAGCAGCGCGTGGCCCCTGGCGACCGCGTCCGGGGCCCGGCCGCCGAGGTCGAGGGCGACGCGGGCGACGGCGGTCATCGTCTCGCGTGGGCGGCCGAGTGCCTCCAGTCCGCGGATGCGCACCCGCTCCCCTCCGGCCTCGAGGACGTCCCCGACCGAGACCGCCCCGGAGACGAGGGTCCCGGTCACGACGGTGCCGGCACCACGGACGTGGAAGCGGCGGTCGACCCAGAGCCGGGCACCGGCTGCCGGGTCCGGAGCAGGGACGGCGGCCAGGGCCGCCCCGAGTCGGGCCCGCAACTGCGCCAGGCCCGCGCCGGTCCGGCCGCTGACGACGACGATCGGGGCCTGCCGCAGCGACGTCCGTGCCAGCTCCTCGCGGACCCGGGCGGCGGCCGGGGCCGGGTCGGCAAGGTCGGATCGGGTGACGGCGACGACGCCGTGGCGGACGCCGAGCGCGTCGAGGGCGACGAGGTGCTCGGCCGCCTGGGGCATCCACGGGTCGTCGGCCGCGACGACGAGCAGCGCGACCGGCACCGGTCCCATCCCGGCGAGGGTCGTCGCGATGAACCGTTCGTGCCCGGGGACGTCGACGAACGCGACCTCGCCGACCGGCGGCAGGTCGGTCCAGCAGTAGCCCAGCTCGATCGACAGCCCCCGGCGGCGCTCCTCCTCGAGCCGGTCGGGGTCCTGGCCGGTGAGGGCGCGCACGAGGGTGGACTTGCCGTGGTCGACGTGCCCCGCGGTGGCGACGACGTGCACGTCAGGCGGTCCGGTCCGCTGCGACGACGCCGCGGACCGCCTCGGCGAGGAGGTCGTCGAGGTCCTCGGGGACGGTCAGCAGGTCCAGGAGGAGCCGGCCGTCGTGGACGTGGCCGACGACGGGCGGCTCGGCCCGGCGCAGCGGCGCGGCATACCGGGTCGGCAGCGCGACCGCGGCGCTGGGCAGCGCCACCCCCGGCGCCCCGCCGCCCCCGACCCGGCCGGTGGAGGAGACCGCCTCGGCGAGTCCCGGGCCGATGGCCACCGCGATGCGTCGGGCCCGGCGGATCAGCTCGTCGCGGTCGGCGCAGAGCGCGCGGGCCACGGGGGTGGGCGGGCCGGTCAGTGTGGCCTCCAGCGCCGCGAGGGTGAGCTTGTCGACGCGCAGCGCCCGGGCGAGCGGATGCCGCCGCAGGTCCCGGACGAGGCCGGCCTCGCCGAGCAGCAGGCCGCACTGCGGGCCGCCGAGCAGCTTGTCCCCCGACGCGGTGACGAGGGCCGCGCCCGCGCGCAGGGTGCTCGCGGCATCCGGCTCGCCGGGCAGCCGCGGATGCGGCGCGAGCAGGCCCGAGCCGATGTCGGCGACGACGGGCGGCCCGAGCCGGGTGAGCTCGGCGACGGGCACGCTCGAGGTGAACCCCTCGACCCGGAAGTTCGACGGATGCACCTTGAGGACGAAGGCCGTCCGCTCGGTCATCGCCTCGGCGTAGTCCTCGACCCGGACCCGGTTCGTCGTGCCGACCTCGCGCAGCCGCGCCCCGACCGACTCGACGAGGTCGGGGATCCGGAAGCCGTCGCCGATCTCGACCATCTCCCCGCGGGCCACCAGCACCTCGCGACCGGCGCCGAGCGCACAGGAGACGAGGGCGAGGGCGGCGGCACCGTTGCCCACGACATGGACCTCGCCGGCGTCCGGGACGGCCGCCCGGAGCGCGTCGAGCGCACCGGTGCCCCGCGGGCCCCGGCGGCCGGTCGCGAGGTCGAGCTCGACATCGGTCGTCCCGGCGGCGGCCTCGACGGCGGCCACGGCCGCGGCCGACAGCGGCGCCCGGCCGAGGTTGGTGTGGACGAGGACGCCCGTCGCGTTGAGCACCGGCCGCAGCGACGTGCCGAGCGCCGGAAGCCGGTCGACGACGGCGGCCACGACGTCGTCCGGCGCCAGCTCGCCCCGGCGGCACGCGTCGAGGGCCGCGACGACCTCGGCCTTGACCCGGGGCCGGCCGAGCCGCTCCAGCGCGTCGGCGAGCCGGGCGTCGTCGAGCACCGCGTCGGTGCGGGGCACCCGGCGGCGCGGGTCGTCCACGGTGTCGCCCCTTCCGTGTGCAGGCTGGTGGCGGAGGCGGACGGGAATCGAACCCGCCTGACCGGGATGCCCGGTCACAACGGTTTTGAGGACCGCGCCCGTCACCAGACGAGGAACGCCTCCGCCCCAGACCCTAGCCCGGGTGGCCCGCCCGAGGGCAGACTGGGCGGGTCGAGCGAGAGCGTCCGCGCGGCGGCGTTTCCGCCCCGCGCGCCGGGGTAAGGCCCGGTATGCCGGAGAGCGCCGAGTGCGAAGGGTGGGTGCCGTGGCCCGCACGCCGTTGGAGTGGCCGTTGCTGCGCCAGATCCGTGGGACCGACCGGCTCGGCCGCGGGCTGGCCGCGATGTCCGAGCACACCCACGAGCTCACGCCGCGGACCTCCACCGCCGACCGGGTCGTCGACTCCGTCTGCCCGTTCTGCGCCGTCGGCTGTGGACAGAAGGTCTTCGTCAAGGACGGAGCGATCACCCAGATCGAGGGCGACCCGGCCAGCCCGATCTCCCGCGGCCGGCTGTGCCCCAAGGGCAGCGCGAGCAAGCAGCTGGTCACCTCGGACCTTCGGGTGACGAAGGTCCGCTACCGGCGCCCCCACGGCACCGAGTGGGAGGACCTCGACCTCGACACCGCGATGGACATGATCGCGGACCGCGTCATCGAGACCCGCCGCCGCTACTGGCAGTGGACCGACGACCAGGGCGCCCGCGTCCGGCGGACCCTGGGCATCGCGAGCCTCGGAGGAGCGACCCTCGACAACGAGGAGAACTACCTCATGAAGAAGCTCTACACGGCGATGGGTGCGATCCAGATCGAGAACCAGGCGCGTATTTGACACTCCTCCACCGTTCCCGGTCTGGGAACGAGCTTCGGCCGGGGAGGGGCCACGACCTTCCAGCAGGACCTGTCGAACGCCGACTGCATCCTCATCGAGGGCTCGAACATGGCCGAGTGCCACCCGGTCGGCTTCCAATGGGTCATGGAGGCCAAGCGCAAGGGCGCGACGGTCATCCACGTCGACCCCCGCTTCACCCGCACCTCCGCCGTCGCCGACCTCCATGTCCCGATCCGGGCCGGAACCGACATCATGTTCCTCGGCGCGCTCATCAACCACGTCATCACCAACGAGCTGGACTTCCGCGACTACATCGTCAACTACACGAACGCCGCGTCCATCGTCGGTGAGGACTTCGCGGACACCGAGGACCTCGACGGCCTCTTCTCCGGCTTCGACCCCGAGAGCGGTAGATACCAGCCGACGAGCTGGCAGTATGCCGGCGCCCCGCAGGCTCCCGCCGCCGGGCAGCGCGACCCCGACCAGCCCGGTGGCCCCAGCTCCCAGCTCGAGGACGGCGGCGAGCACGAGGCGGGCCGATCCGAGACGGCCGGCTCCGGTGGACCGTCGATCGCGGCCAAGCCGGAGCGCGACGAGACCCTCCAGCACCCGCGCTGCGTCTACCAGATCCTCAAGCGCCACTTCGCGCGCTACACGCCGCAGCTCGTCGAGGAGGTCTGCGGCATACCACCGGAGCAGTTCCGGGCGGTCGCCGATGCCCTGACGACCAACTCGGGGCGGGAGCGCACGAGCGCCTTCTGCTACGCCGTCGGCTGGACCCAGCACTCGACCGGCGTGCAGATGATCCGGACCGCGTCGATCCTCCAGCTCCTCCTCGGCAACATCGGCCGGCCCGGCGGCGGCATCCTCGCCCTGCGCGGGCACGCGAGCATCCAGGGCTCGACGGACATCCCGACCCTGTTCAACATCCTCCCGGGCTACATCCCCATGCCGCACGCGCGCCAGCACGAGACCCTCGACGACTTCGTCGCCGAGGACGCCGGCAAGACCGGGTACTGGGGCAACATGCGCGACTACGCCGTCAGCCTGCTCAAGAGCTGGTGGGGCGATGCCGCGACGGAGGAGAACGACTTCCGCTTCGACTACCTCCCCCGGCTCACCGGGCACCACGGGACCTACGACACCGTCGTCAACCAGATCGAGGGACGCTGCAAGGGCTACTTCGTCGTCGGGGAGAACCCCGCGGTCGGCTCGGCGAACGGCAAGATGCAGCGGCTCGGCCTGGCCAACCTCGACTGGCTCGTCGTCAGGGACATGGCGATGATCGAGACCGCGACCTTCTGGAAGGACGGCCCCGAGATCGACACCGGCGAGCTCGTCACCGACGAGATCGGCACCGAGGTGTTCTTCCTGCCGGCCGCCTCGCACGTCGAGAAGAAGGGGACCTTCACCAACACCCAACGGATGCTCCAGTGGCGCCACCAGGCCATCGAGCCACCGGGCGACGCCCGCAGCGACCTGCAGTTCTACTACGACCTGGGCTGCCGGATCCGCGAGAAGCTCGCCGGGTCGAGCGACGAGATGGACCGCCCGCTGCTCGACCTGACCTGGGACTACCCGACCGAGGGCCCGCTGGGCGAGCCCGACGCCGAGGCGGTCCTGCGCGAGATCAACGGCACCGACGCGGACGGGGCGGCCCTGTCCTCCTACACCCAGCTCAAGAGTGACGGCTCCACCCGCTGCGGGTGCTGGATCTACTGCGGGGTCTTCGCCGACGAGGTCAACCAGGCCGCCCGACGCAAGCCGCACTGGGAGCAGAGCCTCGTCGCGCCGGAGTGGGGCTGGGTGTGGCCGGCCAACCGGCGCATCCTCTACAACCGCGCGTCGGCCGACCCCGACGGGCAGCCGTGGAGCGAGCGGAAACGCTACGTGTGGTGGGACGCCGAGGCCGGGTCCTGGACTGGCGATGACGTCCCGGACTTCGTCGCCGACCGGCCGCCGGACCACGTCCCCGAGGAGGGCGCCACCGGACCGGACGCCATCGGCGGGCGCGACCCGTTCATCATGCAGACCGACGGCAAGGGCTGGCTCTATGCCCCCGCCGGCCTCGCCGACGGCCCGATGCCGACGTTCTACGAGCCCCCGGAGAGCCCGTTCCACAACCGGCTCTACCCCCAGCAGAACAACCCGGCCGTCGAGTACGTCGACCAGTCGGCAAACCCGCTCAACCCCTCCTTCTCCACCGTCTTCCCCTACGTCTTCACGAGCTACCGGCTCACCGAGCACCACACGGCGGGCGGGATGAGCCGGACGCTGCCCTACCTGTCGGAGCTGCAGCCGGAGATGTTCTGCGAGGTCTCGCCGCGGCTGGCGGCCGAGCGCGGGCTCGAGCACGGCGGCTGGGCGACCATCGTCACCTCCCGGTCGGCCATCGAGGCCCGGGTCCTCGTCACCGACCGGATGCGCTCGCTCCGGGTCGGCGACCGGCTTGTCGACCAGGTGGGGCTGCCCTACCACTGGGGCGCCAACGGCCTGTCCCGGGGCGACTCGACCAACGACCTCGTCGGCGCGACGCTCGACCCGAACGTCCACATCCAGGGCAAGGTCGGCACGTGTGACATCCGGCCGGGACGGCGACCCCGCGGCGCGGCCCTCGTCGCCCTCGTCGAGGCCTACCGGTCCAGGGCCGCGGCCGACCCCGACGGACACCAGGAGGTGCAGCCGTGAGCCCCTCGCTCTTCGGACGGCTCGACGACGTGGCTGCCGACGCCGGCCACGTCGACCACCCGCCCCGGATGGGCTTCTTCACCGACACCTCGGTCTGCATCGGCTGCAAGGCCTGCGAGGTGGCGTGCAAGGAGTGGAACCTCCTCCCCGAGGACGGGATCTCGCTCACCGGAATGTCCTACGACAACACGACGGCGCTCGGCGCGGACACCTGGCGGCACGTGGCATTCATCGAGCATCCCTCCCCGGCTACGACGACCGATCTCGGTATGCCGTCCGTGCGCTCCGCCGCGTCCTCCACCGGGGACCCCGGGGACCTCCCGTCCGGGCCGGGTCAGGAGACCCAGTCCGGGACCGGAGGCATCCAGTGGCTCATGTCCTCGGACGTGTGCAAGCACTGCACCCACGCCGCATGCCTCGACGTGTGCCCGACCGGCTCGCTGTTCCGCACCGAGTTCGGAACCGTCGTCGTGCAGGAGGACATCTGCAACGGCTGCGGCTACTGCGTTCCCGCCTGCCCCTACGGCGTCATCGACCAGCGCAAGGACGACGGCCGGGTGTGGAAGTGCACGCTGTGCTACGACCGGATCTCCGACGGCCAGACCCCGGCCTGCGCCCAGGCGTGCCCCACCGAGTCGATCCAGTACGGCGAGGTGAGCGAGCTGCGCCTCCGGGCGGCTCACCGGGTGTCGGAGCTGAAGGAGCAGGGCGTCGAGGGCGCGCGGCTCTACGGTGCGGACCCGGAGGACGGGGTCGGCGGCGACGGCGCGTTCTTCCTGCTCCTCGACGAGCCCGAGGTCTACGGCCTGCCGCCCGACCCGATCGTCACGACCCGGGACCTGCCCTCGATGTGGCGCCACGTCGGCAGCGCGGCCCTCGCGCTCGTCGGCATCGGGGTCGCCTCGTTCCTCGGGGGGCGTCGATGAAGGAACGGGCCATGGTCCCCCGGGCGGAGTTCGACTCCTACTACGGCCGTCCCATCATCAAGGAGCCGACCTGGAAGACGCCGGACGTGCCGGCCTATCTGTTCCTCGGCGGGCTCGCCGGCGCCTCGGCCGTGCTCGCGGAGGGTGCCGCCCGGACCGGGCGGCCGACGCTGCACCGGGTCGCCACCCTGGGCGCCGGCGCGGGCGCCGGGCTCGGCGCCGCGGCCCTCATCCACGATCTCGGCCGCCCGGAACGGTTCCTCAACATGCTCCGCGTCATCAAGCCCACCTCCCCGCTCTCGGTCGGGTCGTGGATCCTCGCGCCGTTCGGCACCCTCTCGGCCGCCGCGGCCGCGTCGGCCGTGACGGGGTGGCTGCCCCGGGTGGGCCGCCTCGCCGGCGCTGGTGCCGCCGCGCTCGGGCCCCCGCTGGCCACCTACACCGCCGCACTCATCGCCGACACCGCCGTCCCGGCCTGGCACGAGTCCTACCGGCAGCTGCCGTTCATCTTCGCCGGGTCCGGGGCCAGCGCGGCCGGCGGACTGGCGATGATGTTCACGCCGACCGCCGAGGCGGCCCCCGCCCGACGGATGCTCCTCGTCGGCGCCGCCACCGAGATCGTCGCCGCCGAGACGCTGACCCGCGGGGTCGGGATGGTCGCCGAGCCCTATCAGGAGGGTCGCCCCGGCCGGCTCATGAAGGCCGCCCGGACGATGACGGCCGTCGCCGCCGGCGCGACGGTCCTTGCCGGCGGACGGTCACGCGCGGTGTCGGCACTGGCCGGTGCAACGTGCGTCGTCGCGTCGGCCCTGACCCGCTTCGGCATCTTCGAGGCAGGCCTCGCATCCGCCCGCGACCCGAAGTATACCGTTGTGCCGCAACGGGATCGGGCCGCGAGCCGCGACGTCACTACCTCACGACGAGGGTGAGGACGAGCTGGTGCGTCGGGCCCTTGCGCATCGACCCGGTCAGGACCACGAGATAGGTCCCCGGCGCCGTCAGCGACGAGGTCGCGAGCCGCCAGGTGACCGTCTTCGGGACGGTGACGGCTCTCTTGGTCCACTTGGGGGTCGTCCCCGGCGGGGTCGACCCGGAGGCGAGGACCACCCGCCCGGTGAGGCCACCGACGGCGTCGACGGTGATGGGGAAGCTCGCCGTCCGGCCGCGCTTGACGGTGACCGTTCCCGGCGTCGACATCGTGAAGTCCGGCTGGGGCGCGGTCACGGTGAGGGTGGCCGTGGCGGTGCGGGTCAGGCCGCCGCCCAGCGCGGTCACCGTGAGGGGGTAGTCCCCGGGCGCCAGCGCGGTCGTCGTGTCGATCGACAGGGTCGTGGTCCATGCTCCCGGCCCGAGCGTCGTCGGGTAGAACGACCCGAACGCCTCGGCGGGCAACCCGTCGACGGCGAGGGAGGTCGCGGCGTCGACGCCGTTGCTCGGGCTCGCGGTGACCAGCAGGCTGACCGCGCCCCCGGCCGGCGTCGCGACCGCCGCGGGGTCGAGGGTGATGGCGAGGTCCGCGGCCGGCACCGGCGTCAGCGCGGCATGCGCGACGGCGACGTCGATCCGGCCGGCCCCGTAGCGCTCGTCCGGTCCGGCGACGCCGAGGTCGAGAGCGGTGGCGGTGAGCGCCTCCTCGGCCGCCCCGGGCGCCAGCCCGGGGTGCGCCCCGAGGAGGAGGGCCAGCGCCCCGGCCACCTGCGGCGCCGCGATCGAGGTGCCGGAGAGGTACGTGTAGCCGTCGTAGCGGTCCGCCGCGAGGACCGAGACCCCAGGGGCCACGAGGTCCGGGAACACCCTGCCCCGGCCGCCGCACGTCGACGGACCCGCGCTCGTGTAGCCCCAGATCCGGTCCCCGGCGTCGACGGCGCCGACCGCGAGGGATTCGGGATAGTTGGCCGGGCTCGCGCTCGTCGCGGCATACGGCCCGAAGTTCCCTGCGGAGAAGACCGGGATGATGCCGGCGGCGCGCAGTGCCTGGACGTCGGGCCGGAAGGTGAGGTCACAGGAGGGCCCGGTCCCGATGGCCCACGAGCCGTTGACGACCTGCGGGGCATCCGCCGTCGCCGGGTCGCCGTCGGGGTCGAGCAGCCACTGGAAGGCCTCGTGGATCGCGGTCGTGCTCGCCGTGCCGCCGTCGTCGAAGATCCGGGCGGCGATCCACTGCGCTCCCGGCGCCATCCCGTATGCCGCTCCCGCGTCCTCGGCACCGACGATCGCCCCGGTCGTCGCCGTCCCGTGGCCACTGAGATCGACCGGAGTCGTGGCGTGCTGCCCGTAGGGGTCGAACCAACTGTTGGACCCGCCGCGCCATGACGCGGCGAGGTCGGGGTTGGCCAGGTCCACCCCGGTGTCGAGGGTGGCGACGACGACGCCCTGGCCCCGCTGGCCCGCGGCCCACAGCTCGGGGGCGCCGAGCGTCGCGATGTTCGGTTCGGCCGGAGCGCTCGCCGGGGTGATCGTGATGGCGTCGGGCGTCACCCGTGCGACGTCGGGGCGGGCCGCCAGCTCCCGGATCGCGGCCGCGGTCGCATCGACGGA
Source organism: uncultured Actinomycetota bacterium (assembly GCA_963728395.1). Taxonomy (GTDB): domain Bacteria; phylum Actinomycetota; class Actinomycetes; order Actinomycetales; family Dermatophilaceae; genus CAVSJJ01. The sequence continues at coordinate 48,721 of CAVSJJ010000002.1, read as the reverse complement.
CACGGCGTTGGCGACCCACAGCCGGCGCTCGGCGGTCACCTCGCCCTGGGTGGCGAGGGTTCGCAGCCGGCTGTGAAGGGACGCCTGCGAGAGGGCCGTCTGCCTCTTGAGCCCGTCGATGACCGCCCGCAACCGGTCCCCGCGCGGGCGCACCGGCGGCCGGCCCACCGCCGGCTGGTCGCGGAGCGTGACGAGGACGCGCAGCGTCCCGCCGGAGGGCAATCCCTCGAGCATGCGGGCAAGCGAGGGTGGCAGCGGCGCGTCACCGGCGGGCACGGCCACGCCCGGGGCGGCCACGGCGGGGACGGCGCCGGCGAGGCCGGCCACCGCGACCGCGAGGGCGACCGCGGCGAGAACCGGTCGACGAGATGCCCTCATGAGCGAGCGGCCTCCTCGAGATCGTGGTCCTCGATCGCCAGGAGGTCCGCCGGCTCCTCCTCGGCCGGGCCGATGTCGGGTCCACCGATCCGGCGGCGCCAGAGCAGGACGCCGGAGCCGATGCCGAGCAGCATGACGAGGGCCACCGCGCTGCCGAGCCACTCGAGCGGTGTGGCCGCCGTGGTCGAGCCGGTCCACCACGGCACGTCGAGCACGGAGTCGCGGGTGCCACCGCGGTGCAGGACGACCTCGGCGATCCAGTCGCCGGTCGGGGCCTGGGCGGTGACGCCCTCGTACTGACCCGGCTGAACCTGCTTGAGGTCGACCCGGTCCTCGGGTGCGGCGCCGGGCACGAGGCCCACCTCGACCGAGGTGACCGGACCGGGCAGCGGTCGGACGACGGCCTCGGACCGCACGACGATGCGGGTCCGCTGGCCGAGCGGGAGCGCCTCGAAGGTGACGAAGAGCCCATCGACGGTGTCGGAGTAGGGCGCGAGGATCGAGGCCGTCGCGTCGCTCTCGCGGGCGGTCGGCACGGAGGTCATGACGGCGGCGCCGGCAACGGCGGCGACGAGAACGGCCGCCTCCACGGCGACGGTCGTGCGCAGGCGATGCGCGGGCGGGCGCCAGCCCTCGCCCTGACGAGCCAGCCTGCCGACCCGTTCGGCCACCTCTGGATTGATGAGCATCGTGTTGTAGCCCGCGATGGCGAGTGCGACACAGAGCAGCAGCACCTTGGCGATGACCGCCCACCCGTAGACATCATGGGTCAGTGTCGTGACCGAACCGACGTGGCGTCCTGCCCCGTAGAGGCCGGTGGCCACGAGCACCCCGGACGCGAGCGCCGCACGCGGACCGAACGCCTTCCAGGCGTCGGGGACCACGGCCCGCCGCTCCCGGGCCTGGAGGCGCATGACCGGCACGACGGTGAGCACGAGGACGAGGAGCCCCCCCGCCCACACGCCGGCGGCGAGGACGTGAAGGGCGGCGGCGAGGACGGCGAGGCCCGAGCGGGCCGGCAGCGTCGAGGCGTGCCCCGCGGAGGCATCGATGACCGCCGAGACGGCAAGGGCCGCCGTCGCGACGGCGAGCACGCGCGCTCGCCGCGCCGGCGCGGCATACGGCCGGGAAGCCGGTGGGTTCCGCCGGGCCCGGACGAGGGCGACGAGGGCGACGACGATCGCGGAGAGCCGGACGAGCCAGATCATCCCCCAGGAGCTGCCGATGAGCAGGTCGCGCACGGCACTCGGCAGCTCGGACAGGCCGGCCACCTGGGCCCGGATCGTCAGCAGCGGGGTGAGGACGCCCGCGCCGAGTGAGACGGCCGCGCCGACGACCCCGAGGGTCAGCACCCGGCGGCGCAGGCGGATCCCGCCGCGCTCGAAGGCGCCGGCCACTCGCCCGACGATGGACAGGGCGCCGAGGGCGAGGAGGGTGCCGACGAGGTCGATCACCCGGATGCCGAGCTGGAACGGGTCGGGCAGCGTCGCGCCGGAGTCGGGGATGCCGTCGGGACGGAACCCGGAGCCGAAGATGACCGTGCCCCGCGTCGGGTGTCCGTCGTCCCCGATGACCGCCCAGCTGATCGTGTAGGTGCCCTGCTCGAGGGGTGGAGTCGCGAGATGGACGACCGTCGCACCGTCGTCGAGCTTCGCCGTCACGTCGACCGGCGGCTTGTCCGGGTCCGCGGCGCGGATCGCGAAGGAGTAGCCGTTCTCGCTGATCGGCTCGTCGAACCACAGGGTGAGGCTCGTCGCGCCGGTCGCCACCATGCCACCGTTCGCCGGGTCGGACCGCGCGATCTCGCTGTGGGCCGACGCGGAGCCGGCCGTCCCGATGAGCAGGACGACGATGAGGACGAACAGCTCGACGACTCGAGAGGCAAGCCCACCGCGGCGGTGCTCGGGCCCCCCGACCCCGGTCACTGTGGCGACGCTGCCGGCCGCGGTGGGCCGGCTCACGACTGAGCCCTCACGTGCTCGAGACGGACGTCGCCGACGATGACGGTGACCGGCGTGCCGTCGCGGACGGCGTTGCGCACGTTGGCCAGGAGGAAGAAGTAGGACCCCCCGAGCTTCACGTCGCTGCGGTGGATGTGCGGTCGCGAGGTCATGGCCAGCGTGGCGCCGGTGTCCTCGGCGACGAGGATGGGCCGGTGGTCCGCCTGGTGCAGCAGCAGGCTCGCCTTGTCGGGGTCGGTCACCTGGTAGCGGAACTCGATCATCCCGCCCTCGGCCGTGACCCCGATGAGGGTGACCTTGGCCCCGGTCCGCGCCGCGAACTGCGCGGCGGAGACGGCGGTCGTGCCGGTCCGGACGTCCTGGGCGTGGTGCAGCCAGGCCCGGGCCCCCAGCCCGACGAGCACGAGGACGACGGCGAGCGCGACCAGGCGGCGCCAGCGGCGGACGCGGACTCCTCCGGTCGGGGCATCGATGGGTGGTGCGGTGATGGTGTCGGCGGTCATGGTGACTCCTCCTTCGTGGGTGCCGGCCCGAAGCGCTTCGGGCCGGCACCCGGCTCGGCTCAGGGGATATCGATCGCGTCGATGTCCTGGTTGTTCGCCGTCAGGCCGTGCGCGGAGCCGTCGAAGTACGTGCTCCACGACCCGTCGACCCGGCGGACGACGTCCTCGTCGGCGACCGTGCCGAGCCCGGAGACGCTCACGCTCGTGTTCGAGAAGGAGAACAGCCAGTCGTCGGCTCCGGCCCGCACGAAGCCGTCGACGTTGGCCCCGTTCGGGATGCCGATCGTCGTCGCGTCGATGACCCGGGTGTAGCCGTTGCCACCGTCCCAGCGGTAGATGTCGGAGTTGTCCGGCTGACCCGTGACTCCCGGCGGGTTGGTGTTGCTGTCCGTCGAGAAGTACAGGGTGCCGGTGTCGACGTTGATGGCGTCGATCCCGAATGCCGCACCGCCGGTGATCCCGTGGCTGCTGCCGTCGAAGAACATCTGCCAGCCCGAGCCTCCGTTCCAGTACACGACGTCCTCGTCACGAACCGTCCCGACGCCGGCCAACGTGGTGTTGCCCGCGAAGGAGGCGTAGAAGTGGTTCGCGTCCACCCGGCTGAAGCCGTCGACGTCCGCCGACCCCGGCACCGAGTACGGCGCCGTGCTCATGTCGAACACCCGGGTGAAGGCACTGACGGCCCACAGGTAGACGTCGCTGTCGTCGACCGCACCGGTGATCCCCGGCGGGCGACCGTTGCCGACCGTGGTGAACCACAGCGGACGCTGGACGTTGACGACCTGAGCCGCCGAGCCCCGGTTGCCGAGCGAGTCGAGCGCTCGGACCGTGAGGGTGCGGTTGCCCTCCGCCACGCCGGTGATGTCGGCGGTGAAGGAGACGGAGCCGTCGGGAGCCCGAGTGACCGGTATGCCGTTGCCCACCCCGGGGTCCGCGCCGATGAAGTACTCGACGGAGGCCACTGTCGACATCGCGTCGAGCACCGTGGCGGTCACGGTGACGGACGGGACCGCGACGGCCGGGTTGGGCACGACGGTGAGGTCGATGACGGCCGGGCCGGTCTTGTCGACGACGAGGGTCGTCGAGACGACGTCACCCCAGTTGCCCGCGGCGTCCCGGCCCCGGACGGCGAGCGTGTGCGGGCCGTCCGGCAGCTGCCGGACCGTCGTGAGCGGGATGTCGAGGTAGACGTTCTCGCTCGCGCTGGAGAACGCACCGTCGGCAGCCTCCAGTGGCAGGCCGGAGCCCGGCGCGCCCGGAGTCTCGTCGAGGAAGGCCTCGGCCTTGGCGATGGTGCTCTGAGCGGTGCCGAACGTCGAGCCGGCGTCGCCCGAGGCGGGGTCGGCGATGGTGGCCGAGAGCCGGACCGCGGGCGAGGAGCCGTTGACCGGCATCGTTCCGTTGTTCGGGTTCGGTGTCACCGAGACGTCACTGGCCACCGGCCCGGTGCGGTCGATGACCAGTGCCGCGTCGGCCGGTTCGCTCCAGTTGCCCGCGGCGTCCTGGGTGCGGACCGAGACCACGTGGTTGCCCTCGGCGAGCCCGCTGAGATCGGTCGCGGCGATCGTCCCCTGGACGGCGGCCACCGGACCGCTCGTGGCGATCGACATCGCGCTCGCCGTCACACCGTCGACCGAGAGGTCGGCGGCGGTGATGTCGGAGTTGCCCGAGGCGGAGTCGTTGCCGGTCGCGTCGACCGTCACGTCGGCGGTGCCGTTCGTGCGGTCGGGCGTCAACGTGACGCCGGTCGTCGTCGGGCCCCGGTCGTCGGCACCCATGACGAGCACCGAGCTGAACGGACCCCAGTTCCCGACCGCGTCCTGCCCCCGGACATAGAGCACGTGCTGCCCGGAGACGACCGAGACGCCGGAGAGGGTCACGCCCTCGCTCGCGGAGTCGAAGGCGCCGTCCGTGGCGCCCAGCGGCATCGGCGTGCCCGCGATCGAGTCGAGGTAGTACTCCGCCGCCTGGATCGCGGCGCCACCGGTGGCGGCGTCGCTGACGTTGGCGGTGAGGTCACCCGACGTGGCCAGGTCCACACCCGTCGTGGCCGGGCCGGAGGCATCCGGCTCGCTCCCGACACCCGTCACCTCGAGGAAGGTGAGCATGCCACCACTGCCCGCGGCATTCGTGTTGTGCAGGGCGAGGCTGGCGTCGTAGACCGGCAGCCGGCGGTCGGCCGTCGTCGTCGGCGCCGTGACGATGGCGTCGGCCGTCTGGCCCGGGCCCATCGTCTCGGCGACGTAGGTGCGTGCCAGGTCGGTCGTGCCGTTGGCGAGCCGATGGCCGTCGACGGCGACAAAGTCCTGACCCGCGCCGAGAACCGCCATCGACCGGTAGAACAGGCCGGCGTTGATCCATCGCACGAGGACCTTCTGCCCGGAGGCGGCCGCGATCGGGTCCGTCGCCGGGTGGACCTTGCCGTTGACGAGGGTCCACCGCGGGGTGAAGTTGCGCATGTCGAACGCCGCGGGGTCGGCCGTCCGGTTGAGCACCGGGTCGACCTCGCTCAGCACCTGGACCGACTCGGTGTCGTATGCCGTGGCCGCATCGTCGTACGCCTGCCCGCCGGTGGCCGGGCGGACGACGAACGCGCCGTAGAGCCCCATGGCGACCTGGTGCTCCTGGTTGCTCGTCAGCCCCGCCTCGTAGAGGAAGGTTCCCGGGCTCGACGCGGTGAACGAGTAGGTGACGTCGGCTCCCGCCGCCGCACCGGTCGGGTCCGGCACCATCGGCTGGCCGCCGATGAAGAGCGACGTCGCCTCGCTCAGCTGGTTGTGCAGGGTGATGGTGACGACGTCGCCCTCGTCGACCGAGATCGTCGGGCCGCCCGGCGCCGACACAGTGCCGCAGGCGGTTCCCGGGTCGGTGCGCAGACAGTAGCCGAGGACGGGGACGTTCGTCGTCGCCGTCCTCGTCGGCAGGGTGACCGAGCCGGTCGTCGCGTCGAGCTGGACGTCCACCTCGGCGGCACCGGCCGAGCCGGCCGGGCCGAACAGGAGGCCGAGCACCGTCAGAGCACCACCCGCCGCGAGCGACAGGGCTGCCGTGCGCAGGTTCTGGTTCTTCGTCATCGTCGTGGCCCCCTCTCTCATCCGCAGTTGTTGGGTTGGGGCGGCTCGATGCGCATGTACGTGATCGGGCCGGTCATGGTCACACCCCAGGAGGTGATCTGATACAGCGCGTGGTTGTGCGAGATGATGTAGTACTCGCCGCACTGGTTGAGGGTCTGGACGCCCGGCGGGAGCACCTTGGTGTCACCGAGGTACGGGCTGCCGCTGTAGAAGGTGCCGACAACCTGGTTGGCCAGGTCGGGCACCGTGACGGTGACCGGGTTGCTCGGGCTGTAGTCCTCCGCGTCGTACCACTTGAACAGCACGTCCCACGTCTGTCCCGGGCCGATGTTGATGGCGAACTTCTCCATCGACATGTCCTCGTTCGCGGCGGTCTTCAGCTGGTAGCCGTCGCGGCCGACGACGGTCCCGTTGTTCCCGTGCGGGTGGAACGGGTAGTCCTCCGCGCCCACGCTGAGATACCGCGCGATACCGGGCAGCGGGTGGGTGGCGGGGTCGTAGGGGTTGACCGTCGCCAGCGAGCCGTACGGCTGCGACGGGAGCCACGACGCGCCGTTGTCGGCGATGCTGTCGGGGTACCCGCGACCGTTGATGAGCCAGTAGCGCGGCTTGTAGGTGTTGAGGTTGAACGCCTTGCCCTGCTCGACCGCCTGGTGCTGGTACGGGTCGATCTCGGACAGCAGGACCATGAACTCCTCGTCGGAGTTGAACCGGGTGCTCGGGTCGTCGTAGGCGTAGTCGTCACCGAGGGGCGGTCGGACGATGAGCGCGCCGAAGAGCCCCATCCGCACCTGCTTCTCGGGGTCGGTGCCCGACTCGTAGAGGAAGGACCCTGCCCGGTTCGCCGTGAAGGTGTAGGTCGTCGTGCCACCCTCGGGCGCCGCCGCCGGGGCGAGGCTCGTCATCATCCCGCTCGGGTCCAGCTCGGGCTGGGACGGCGCACCGTCGGCCAGGACGTCCTCCTGGCCCGGGAACACGACGGATGTCGCCTCGGGCAGGGTGTTGTGGAGGATGACGGTGACCTTGTCACCCTCGTGGACGCACAGGACCGGACCGGGGTGCTGGAAGGCGTCGAACCCGCTCGAGTAGCCCCACATGAACATCGTGTTGCCGTCGGGAAGGTCGATGTAGCCGGTTCGGGTCGTCAGGTCGAAGACCGGCTCGCCGGCCTTGTCACCGCCGTCGGTGCAGACGATGCCGTTGCGCGGCGGGGCGGCGGCGCTCGCGGAGGTCACCTGGACCGAGGCGGCGCCCGCCAGGGCCAGGACCGCCGCCACCGGGACGGACAGGCGGCGCCGGATGACGCGCCGCACGGAACGAGTCGTGCCGTTCATGGCTCAGATCCCCCAGTCGTTCGGGTAGCCCTGCGGCCCCACGCCGCCGGCATACACGCGGATCTCCGTCGCCTGACCCCCCAGGCCGTTGGCGGACGGGAGGTTGTCCGATCGGGTGAACGACCGGTTGTAGAGGTAGTACGTGTCGTAGGCGCCGGTGCCCACCGTGTCCGGAGCCGTGAAGATGACGTCGTAGCTCTCGCCCGGACCGATGTTGATCGTGCTCGTCTCGTAGGACGTGTCGATGCCGTTCCGCTCTCCGGTCCCGCTCAGCCCCCGCATCGGCGTCGCGTCCCGGCCGACGACCCGCATCGGGATGCCGGCGATCGTCATCGCCGACTCGCGGAAGCCGAGGTTCGAGAAGCGCAGGGCGACCCGCTCGCCGGCGTTGCAGTTGACGAGCGAGGAGAGCGGCTGGAACTGCAGCTCCGGGTGCCCGGCCGGCGCGATGGGGTCTCCGTTGGCGTCGAAGACGTTGTTCTCGAAGTCGACCGAGCCGTTGGGGGCGACCGTGTCGGGATAGACCCTGCCGTTGAGCAGCGCGAAGTCGGCCTTGTAGTCGCTCCACTCGGGCAGCTGGATGTGCGCATCGGCCCAATGGGCCTCGGCCCAGACCTCGGAGAGGAACATCGCGAACTCACGGTCGTAGCCGGTGCTGCCGTCACCGTCGTTGTAGATGTACTTGCCACTCGGGTAGAGCGAGGTGTTGCCATCCTGCATCGGACGGACGAACACCAGGCCGGTCATGCCCATGTGCACGTGCTCCACGTCCTCGACGTGGCAGTGGTACATGTACGTTCCCGGGTCACGCGGACGGTACACGTAGGTGAACTCGCGTCCCGCTGGCACGGACACCGAGCCCGTCGGCTCCCCGTCGAAGAACGGGATGACGTTGCGGAAGCCGTGCCAGTGCAGGGTGTGCGCGTCGAAGAGGTCGGGCCGCAGCTCGAGACCGAGGTTGGTCAGCTGCACCCGGAACTCGTTCGCCGGGTCACCGTCGTACTGGTTGGTCCAGAACAGCGGCGCGTTGTGCTGGGCCTTGTACTTCTGGTTGAGCCGCTGCGTCGTCGTCATGCCGGTGACGTTGCGGAAACCGAAGATGTACGTCGTCAGCCCGTCCGGCGCCAGCGGGTCGGGATGGAACGGGGCGATGGGCGGGTCCGGCGGGAGATGGATCCACCCGTCGGTGCCGGCCAGGTAGAGGTTCGGCGGCGCACCCGCCGACGCCACCGCGACATCCTCGGCCCGCAGCACCGGTCCGGCCCAGGCCGCCGCGCCGGCGGCGACCGCTCCCCCGGCCAGGCCGAGGAGGCGGCGCCGGCTGAGGTTCATCCCGGCGAGCCGACGGGCGCCGTCGGACCCGACGACCGTGAGCTCGGCCGGGTCCCGCTTGTCCTGCGTACCCATCTGGTCCCCCTGTGCTGACGTGGTGCTGCTGACGGTGTGGGGCCCATGGCCCTTCCGGATTCCGCTCATGGCGCCGTCGCTCCGTACGGGAGGGAGATGGCGTCGATGTCGAGCCTGGCGGTGGTGAGGCCGTGCGCCGTCCCGTTGAACCATGTCGACCAGGTGCCGTTGTCGTACTCGACGATGTCCTCGTCCTCGACCGGCCCGATGTCGGGCAGCGTCGTGTTGGCCGCGAACGTCATGTAGAAGTGGTTCTCGTCGATGACGGCGGTCCCGTCGACCCGGGCGCTGCCGATGACTCCGTGAGCGGTGGCGTCGAACACCCGGGCGAAGGACGTGCCGTCCCACGTGTAGATGTCCGAGTTGTCGCCACGCCCACTGACTCCCGGCGGCTTCCTGTTGCCCAAGGTCGAGAAGTAGAGCAGGCCGTTGCGGACGCTGATGCCGTTGACGTCCTGCGCGCTGGCCGTCATCCCGTTGACCGTCCCGTCGAGGTAGACCGACCACGAGCTGCCGTCCCAGTAGAGGACGTCCTCGTCCTGGACCGCCATCTCGTTCTCGAGCGTCACGTCGTTGGCGAAGGACACGTAGAACTGGGTGTCACTCACCTGCGCGTAGCCGTCGACGTTGGCCGACGCCGGGACCCCGTATCCGGGATCCGTGACCTGGAGGACCCGGCTGAACTGGGTCGAGTCCCATCGGTAGATGTTCGAGTCGTCGCGCGGTCCGCCCACGCCGGGCGGCAGCTGGTTGCCGGCCGTCGAGAAGAGGAAGTCGACCGGCGTCTCGACCGTGGCGCTCGTCAGCTCGTCGGAGCCGGCGTCGTAGCCGGCGCCACCCGGGCGGGCGTCACCGTCGATGTCGGTGCCCGGAGCGTCGACGCCGCCCTGGGCCACCACGCCCAGGTCGCAGGCCGGCGACGCGGTGGCCCCGCTGCACGCCTGGAGGTGGTAGTTGCCCATGAGGTCCGGCGGCTGCTCGACCGCGACCAGCGTGGCGTCCACGAAGGCCGGGTTCTGCCGCCAGGTGGCGAAGGACACCGACATGTCCCACGACTCCACGACCTGGGGGTCGGCGGAGGAGTTGGACGTGTCGACGACGTACGGGTGGTCGGTCGCGCTCTGTTGGATGACCGACGAGGTCGGGGACAGGGTCCCGGTGCCGTCCGCGACACCGACGTCCCAGTGGTCGACGGCCGAGGCGTCGCCCGCGAGGCCGATGCCCGTCACCGTCGTCCCGGCGCGGCTGCCCGCCCGGTTGTCCCAGAGGATGTTGTTGAACAGCAGCGGCTCGCTGAAGTTCGGCGCGCCCGCGGGCAGCGTGGCCTGCAGCTGGATGCTGTTCTCGGAGGTGGAGACCCCGGCGGGAGCCGGGAACCCGTTGGACGTCACGGCGGTCGCCGTCGTCACGTTGTTCATGATCGTGTTGTTGACGATCCGGACGTCGGGAGCGTCGAGGATCCCGATGCCGCCGCCCTCATGGGTCGAGATGTTGTTCGTGATGACGTTGTTGTAGACGTTCATCGGGAAGTCACCCGAGTTGAGGAACCGGATGCCGCCACCGTCGTCGTTGGCGAGGTTGCCCTGGATCTGGTTGGCGTAGATGTCGACCGGGCCGGATCCGGGCGACAGGTCGTCCGGATTGGCCGGGAGCTGGCCGGCGATCATGATGCCCGCACCCTCGTCGTTGCTGTTGTTGAGGGTGATCCGGTTGTCGTGGATCTTCCCGTTCGGGCTGAGGCCGTAGACGCTGACGCCTGCGCCGTACTCGAGCGAGAAGTTGCCGCAGATGTCGTTGCCGGACACCTCGTAGCTGTCCGAGCCGGCGAACAGGCCGATCGCGCCCGCGAGGTTGGTCCCCGCGTTCTGGACGATCCGGTTGTTGGCGATCCGGACGTCCTCGTTGTGCTGGTTGGTGTCGGGCGCCGGCAGCTCCGGCGTCCCGATGCGGATCGTGCCGTAGCCACCGCCGTTGTTCTCGACCATGTTGTTCGTGATCTGGAGCTGGCGGACGTAGGCGTTGGCGAAGACCGCGCCACCCTGGGTGACGATGTTCGGTGGCAGGCCGGTGGGCTGACCGGTGAGGTCGTTGATGTTGCCCGGGAAGCCCTGCTGGTCCCCGCCACGGATGTCGAACCCGTCGATGGCGGGCTTGAACGATGCCGTCGCCGAGAAGGCGTTGGCCGTCGCGAGGAGGTAGATCACCGAGCCGTCGCTGACCGTCTGGTTGCCGGCCCAGGTCATGTCGCCGACCCTGGTGAACCAGTCGGTCGCGAGGTCGGTGTCACCACCGAAGGCACCACCGTCGAGGATGCTTCCGGCGACGAAGGGGCTGGTGTTGTCCGGCCCCTGGAAGCCACCGGCGCCGACGCCCTGCAGCTTGACCGGGCGGGAGATGACGAGGTTCTCGTAGTAGGCACCACGCGGGTTGCCTGCCGTCGCCGTGTTCGGGTAGACGACGACGAGGTCGCTCCCGTTGCTGCTGGCGGCGTCGTCGACCGCGTTCTGGATGGCGTGGGCGACACCGAGCGCCGACCGGCTTGCCGCGCTCGTCGGGTCGTAGCGACCGACGCCGACGCCGGGACCCACCTCGTAGACGTTGGGGTTGTAGGCGCTGGCGCCGGACCCACCGAGAACGTGGTAGGAGATCCCGTTGACGGTCTTCTTGCCGTTGTCGGCGGTGACCGTCAGGTCGTAGGCACCCGCCGCGACCTGCCCGGGCCCCGTTCCGACCACGGGGATGTCGGCGACGATCCGGGTGTTGGTCCACGTCGTCGTCGTCAGCGCGGTGCTGCCGAGGTAGACGTTGCCGCTGCCCTGGGTGTCGCCGAACCCGTAGCCGTCGATGGTCACGGTGCGGTTGCCGGAGCCGGCGGTGATGTTCGAGCGCATGAACGGCTGGTTCACCGCGAACAGCTGCGGTGCGACGGGGTTGACCATGCACCGGACCGTCGTCGGGCTGCTGCCCGGAGTCCCGATGCTCACGCCCACCTGGGTCGGCGCGAGGTCGGTCGGGATCGTCACCCCCGGCGTCGCCTCGAACTCGGTCGCGATGGTGCGGAAGCGCGGGTTGTAGTTGGCGTTGAGCTGACCCGGTATGCCGGGGTCGTTGCCGACGAAGCGGTACATCCCCTGGCAGACACCGGACGGCGTCGGGCAGTTGATGGTGTCCGTCGACGGCATGAGCACGTCGTAGAAGCCGTTGAAGTCGGACTCGGCCGTGTAGACCAGGCGGTTGGTGAAGTCGTAGATGCCGACCGGGGCGAAGGGAGCTCCGGCCTTGTCGCCGAACAGGATGCTGCGCGGGTCGGTCGAGTAGTTGAGGTCATCGACGATGAGGCCGCGCAGTCGCGACGGGATCGGCACGTCGGTGAAGATGTTGAACATCGGGACGATGGACTTGCCGTTGTTGAGGTCGACGAGCTTGCTCTCGCAGCGTGCCCTTGGCTGGCCCTCGTACGGGGAGCCGAGCATGTCGAGGAACGGCTGGTTGTCGACCGGCTCAGAGGCAGGAACGGTGACGCCCACCGGCTCGCCGTTCGTACCGTCACCGACGAGCTCGGCGTACCCGTCGGTGCCGTCGCCCAGCAGGTCGACGGTGTGCAGCGGACCGGCGCACGAGGGCGGCGGCACCTGCGGGACGACCTGGTCGCCGCGACCGACGTTGATGTCCTCCTCGCCGGTCACCTGGTACATCGGCGTGCCGTTGGCGTCGTCGGGGATGTCGATCCTGACGACGTAGCTGCCCGCCGCGAGCGGCTCGAAGCTCCCGCCGACGCAGATCGGGTTCGCCGGGTCGGTCGCGTCGAGCGTCCCACCGACACAGCCGTCGCCGAAGCCGTAGTTGCCGTCGACGGCGGCGCCGAAGTTGGCGTCCGCGGTGCCTTGGTCGGTGGCATAGGGGCCGAACTGGACACCCTGGGCGAGTGCGGCGATGCACTCACCGCCGGCGGCCTGGTCCGGTGCGAGGACGTCCTCGTCCTCCGGGTGCCGCAGCGGGTTCCCGTCGACGTCCCGGGCGACGCAGTCGGTGGGCCGGCCCCAGCTCTCGGAGACGTAGGTGTTGAGCAGGTCGTGCTTGAGGATGGAGCCGTCCTCGTCGACGACGAACCGGTCGGTCGGGTCGCACGGGACGGACCCGTCCTGCGGACAGTCCACCGTGGACCACAGCTCGACCGGGATGTTCGGGACGCCCGGCTGCCAGTCCTCGGACACGGCATACTGCGGGTCCAGCTCGTTGCGGGTCGTGTCGTAGGAGATCGAACCGACGATGCCGCCGTTGCGGGGACCGCCCTTCGTCCCCGTCGCGTCGTACTTCTGGACACCCCAGTCGAGGGTGCCGGACAGGCCGATGATGTTGAGGACGCTGACGTCGACGCCGGCGCCCTTGATCGTCGTCGGGGTCGGCTGGTTGTCGGCCTGGTAGGTGATGCCGGTCGTGTAGAAGTTGTCGGAGTATGCCTCCATGACCATCCACTCGCTGAGCGGGTACGCGCCCTCGAACTCGTAGAAGCCGGTGCTGTCGGTCCCGACGGCGTTCGAGCCGCGGTCCATGAGGGAGTTGTCGGTCTTGCGCATCGTCAGCGGGAACTGGGCCACACCCTGCTCACCCGGGTCGCGCTTGCCGTTCTGGTTGTCGTCGAGGAAGACGTGACCGGTGTAGTTGGTCCACCACCCGTTGAGCGGCAGCTGGCCGAGGGCGACGGCCTCGCCGTTCGAGACGGTGACGTTGACGAGCTGAAGGATGTAGTCCTGCGGCTCGTCCCACCAGGTCAGCTGGTAGTTGCCGTCCGGGACGTTCGGGATCGAGAAGCTGCCGTCCGCGTTGCCCCGGCCGACCCACACGGCCTGGTCGCCGTTGTTGAGGTCGACGAGCGAGAGGACGGGGTCCTTGATCGGCGCATCGAGGCGGCTGCCGGTGGAACCGAACCAGTAGTTGAACGAGCCGCCGATCGGCGGGTAGTACTGCTTGACCGCGACGACGACGCCGCTGACCGAACCGGCGGCGGTGCCGGCGAGGTCGTTGTGCGGGTGGACGAAGCCGAACTGCGGGGTCGGCACCGGCTCGCCCGCGACGACGGACTCGGTGTCGTAGCCCGTCGAGCCCTCCATGAGCCAGGTGTCCCAGTCGTGGTTGCCCTCGAGCGTGGTCGTCTGGATGTAGCCGCTGCCGTCCGGCGGGATGACCGTCGTCGTGTACCGGTTCGTCCCCAGGTGCGGGATGGTGATCATGCCGGTCGCGTCGCTCAGGCACTTGCCGCCGACCGTGTCGACGATCGGGAGGCCGTCGGCGTCACGGGAGGCGGAGTCCCACGGGATCTCGCGGGTGTCGGGGCTCTCGCCGACGTACGTCGTGCACAGCGGGTTGCCGTAGACGTCGGTCGTGACCTCGCCGAGGATGTCGTTGATGTGGCCCTGGAAGCCCTCGAGGCCCGGCTCACCGTTGTCGATGGCGCCGTTGGTCGACGCCTCGTCGAGGTAGACCTGCGCCCGCAGCGTCGAGTCGGGCAGCGGGTCCGGCTGCGCGGCGACGGTGATGACGCCGTCACCCTCCATCGGGAGGGAGAAGTGCACGCCGTCGATCTTGTAGCCGTCGGCGAGCACGGACACGAGGTAGTCACCGTCGGGGAGGTCGATGGGGCCATCGGCGAAGTCGGCGCTCGTGCCCTGCCGGTAGATCGGCGCCGCGCCGGGGCTCTGGTTGATCGACGGCCAGTTGCACTCGGCCGGGTAGCCCGGGTCGTCCGCCGAGCAGCCGGAGCCGATCTCGGGCGCGCTGTGCGGGTCCGGCTTCCCGCTGTTGTCGATGTTGATGAGGTAGCGGAAGCTGTCGACGGCGTCGCCCTTGCTCACCCCGGCCGGCTGGTGGTGCGGCTCGGTGCGCGCGCTCACCATCCGGACCGTGATCGCGTTCGTCATCGTCGCCGCGTGCGCGGGCACGGCCACGAGGACCGGCGCCGTGACGACGGTCCCGAGGGTCAGCGCGAAGGCGCCGATGGCCGTCAGCCATCGACGCCACGGGCCTGCCTTGTCACGTCTGCGCACCCCGTGTCGCCCTCGGGCGGTGGCACGGCTCGCACGCGGCGCAGCCTCACCCCGGACCCGCGCTTTCATGCCCATGGTCCGGACGCGGTCGTATCCGCTCATGACTCACCCTCGTCTTCCCCCGGGGCGCCCTCCCTGACGCCCACAGCGGACAATGTGCCGGGTGTGAGGTAAGGCTGGCCATGGTTGGCGGGACTTGTCACCCACGTGTGTGGACGCCGTCACGACGCACTCAGGCCCCTCTCAGCCTTCTCTCATGGTCACGTCATGAACGCGTCATACCTCAAGGCCGGAGCGGGGGACGGGATGGCCGCGGGCGATCCGGGGTAGTGGGCCGGAGTGAGCCACGACGCGTCCGCCATCGCCGCGCTCCTCGCCGCCTGTCGCGCCGGGTCGCGGCGGGTCGCGGCGGAGGATCTGGCCGCCGCCGTGGAGGGGGGAGCGCTCGTCGTCGACACCCGTCCGGTGGAACAGCGGGCTCGGGACGGGGAGTTGCCCGGTGCCGTCGTCGTCGATCGCAACGTCCTGGAGTGGCGGCTCGACCCGAGCAGCCCCGACCGGCTGCCCTGCGCCGACGACCCGGGCCGCCGGATCATCGTCGTCTGCAACGAGGGATACAGCTCGTCGTTGGCGGCCGCCACGCTCCGGCTGCTCGGGCTGGAGGGCGCCACCGACCTCGCGGGGGGCTACCAGGCGTGGCTGGCGCTGGCCGCCCGGCGGTCAACCGCGACGAGGGATGACGAGCGCGACCCTCGCCCCGCCCTCGCGGGAGCGGGAGGCGTCGATCCGGCCGCCCGCAGAGCGCGCGATGCCCGCGACGAGCCGCAGGCCGAAGCCCGTCTGGGAGTAGAGGTCTCGCAGTCGATGTGACGGCTCGTCGGATCCGCTCGCGTCGTCGTAGGCGAGGTCGAGACCGGCATTGATCCGGCTCGTCATCTCCTGCGACATGCCGAGGCCCGCATCGGCGACGCCGACCTCGAGGCCCGCCCCGCTCTCGAGCGCGAACAGTCGGATCCGGTCCCCGGTGTCGGTGTAGCGGACGGAGTTCTCGACGAGGGTGTCGAGCGCGGCGCGGAGCCGGTTGCTGTTGACGGGCACGGTGGAGATGCTCGCCTCGACGGCGAGGTCCCGGTCGACGACGACGTCCCATCGACGCCGGACCTCCTCGAGCAGGTCACGCACGTCGGTGGCCTCCTCGGGTGCGCCGAGGTCGAGCGAGACGGCCCGGACGAGCCGCTCGGTGACCCGGGCCAGCTGGATCAGCTCGTCGCGGACCGTGTTCAGCTCATCGCGTCGGGCCGGGACGGACTCCTCCCGGAGCAGCTGGTCGACGTAGCCGGTGGCGATGGTGAGGGGGGTGCGCAGCTCGTGCGACGTCATCCGGCCCAGCCGCTCGCGGGCGGCCGCGCGGTGGCTGTTGGCCTCGGCGAGCACCGCCGCACGCCGCATCGCCTCGTCCCGCCGGCGGACGTGGAAGATGACGACCCCGGCGACGGCAACCGGCGCGACGATCTCGATGAGCAGTGCCGGGGGCAGGTCACCGGCCTTCTCCCGCGGGACCATGACGATGGCCGCGGCGAGGCCGAAGAGGACGATCGAGGTCACCGTCACCGGGATGGACCAGCCACCGAACCCGTAGAGCAGCGCGAACGAGAAGACGACTGCCTCGACGGCATACGGTTCCGCCGTGGGGAAGCGCACGAGAGAGACGACGGCGGCGGCGAGAACGGCGAGCCAGACGGCGAAGAGGGCCGCGCCGAGCCGGTCACCTCTCGGCGATGCAGTAGCCGACACCGCGCACCGTCTCGATGAGGGCGAACCCGCCCAGCTTCGTCCGCAGCCGGCCGACGCAGACGTCGAGGACGTTGCTGCCCGGATCGAAGTCGTAGCCCCAGATGTCGTGGAGCAGCTCCTGTCGGGTGCACACGTCCCCCTGGCGCCGCAGCAGGTGGGCGAGGACCGCGCACTCGCGTTCGCTCAGCTGTTGGGGGCCGTCGGGCGTGATGAGCAGCCGCCGACGGATGTCGAGACGGGCCTCGTCGTGGTCGATGTAGCGGCCGGAGTCGCCGGTGGAGGAGCGCGTGGTCCCGATGTGCCGGTTGACCCGGGCGATGAGCTCGGCGAGGACGAAGGGCTTGACGATGAAGTCGACGGCGCCCTCGTTGATGGCCTGGACCCGGGTCCCCACGTCCCCCACCCCGGAGAGGACGACGACGGGCGGCGGGTCCTCGAGGGTGTTGACGTGTCGCAGGACGCTCAGGCCGTCCATCCCTGGCATGACCAGGTCGAGCAGCGCGAGATCCACCTGTTGGTCGTGCAGCAGCTCGACGGCGGTCTCGCCGTCACCGACGGGCACCGGCCGGTGGCCCGCCTCGGACAGCGTCCGTGCCAGCAGCGTTCGAAGCCGCAGCTCATCCTCGACGATGAGTATGTTCCCCATGAGCCCCCCTCATGACACAACTCTGACGGGAGACTAACGGGCCGGTGAGGCGTTTGTAAGGCTTTCCTTAGATTGTCGCGCCGAGTCTTCCACTCCGGGCCCGTTCCGAGGACGGTGTGAACCATCGAGTTCGACCGCCGAGCGTCGGTCGACGAGGGGGATCCAGCACGAGGGCCGGTGGCGCCGCCGCCGCCTCGCCGCGGTCGTCCGGGACCTCCCGGACGCGGTCACGGCGACCCTCCCCTCGCAGTGGGGCGCTCCCCTCCCCCCTGTCGTCGCCGTGACCGTCACCGCGCGCCACGGCGCGCTCGCGGCATCCTCACCCGCCGGCGGGGGTCTTTCCAACGACGCCGATCGGTGGTCGAGTATGGCAATGGACTCCACGATGCAGCCGGCACCCCTCCTCATCAGCCAGATCCTGCGGTTCGGCACGACCCTCCATGCAGACCAGGAGGTCGTCACGTGGACGGCGGACGGTCCGCGACGGGCCACGTATGCCGACGTGGGCCGCGAGTGCGCCCAGCTGGCCCATGCCCTGAGCGGACTGGGCGTCGAGGGCGATGACCGGGTCGCGACGTTCATGTGGAACAACCAGGAGCACCTCGCGGCCTATCTCGCCGTTCCCTCGATGGGCGCGGTCCTCCATGCCCTCAACATCCGGCTCTTCCCGGAGCAGATCCTCTACGTCGCGACCCACGGCGGCGCCGAGGTCGTCATCGTCGACAACACGCTCGCCGGGCCGTTCGCCAAGCTCCTCGCGCACCTGCCGAAGGTTCGACACGTCATCGTCAACGGCCCGGTCGACGAGGAGACGGCCGGTGCGTTGGCCGCGCCGGAGCACGTCGAGGCGGTCCACGACTACGCGACGCTGCTCGCCGACCAGCCCACGACGTACGACTGGCCTCAGGACCTCGACGAGAACTCCGCCTCGTCGATGTGCTACACCTCCGGCACGACCGGCAACCCCAAGGGCGTCTCCTACTCGCACCGGTCCAACTACCTGCACGCCATCTCGGCGGCGATGACACTCGGTTCGCAGCAGGGTGACCGGCTGCTCGTCGTCGTCCCCCTCTTCCACGCGAACGCGTGGGGGTTCCCCTACCTGGCGATGGCCACCGGCTCCAGCCTCATCATGCCGGACCGCTTCCTCCAGGCCGCCCCGCTGGCCCAGATGATCGAGGACGAGAAGATCACCTTCGGCGCCGGCGTGCCGACCATCTGGCTCGACCTGCTCCACCACCTCGACGGCAGCGGCACCGATGTCTCGACGGTTCGCGGGCTCATCGTCGGCGGGTCGGCGGCGCCACCGTCGATGATGAAGGCGTTCAAGGAGAAGCACGGCATCACGATCAAGCACGCGTGGGGCATGACGGAGATGTCCCCGATCGGCACGGCCGCCATCCCGCCGGCCTCGGTCGAGGAGGACTCCGAGCCGTACTGGGCGTACGCGACCTCGCAGGGACGGCTCGTCCTCGGGGTCGAGGGCCGGCTCATCGGCCCCGACGGCGAGGAGGTCGCCTGGGACGGCGAGAGCGTCGGCGAGCTCGAGGTCCGCGGGCCGTGGATCACCGCCTCCTACAACGCCTTCGGGGGCGAGTCCGAGGCCGAGTTGGCCGAGATGGCGGACAAGTTCGACGAGGGCTGGCTGCGCACCGGCGACGTCGGCAGCCTCACGCCGGACGGGTTCCTCCGGCTGACCGACCGTGCCAAGGACGTCATCAAGTCCGGTGGCGAGTGGATCAGCTCCGTCGACCTCGAGAACGCCATCATGGGCCATGAGGACGTCCTCGAGGCCTCCGTCGTCGGCATCCCCGACGAGCGATGGGGTGAGCGTCCACTCGCGACGGTCGTTCTGCGAGAGGGCTCCTCGGCAACTCCACAGTCGCTGCGCGAGTTCCTCGAGGGCAGGCTCGCCCACTGGCAGGTGCCCGAGCGGTGGGCCCTCATCGACGAGGTCCCCAAGACCAGCGTCGGCAAGTTCGACAAGAAGGTCCTCCGCAAGCGGTATGCCGCGGGCGACCTCGACGTCAAGACGCTCGGCTGAGGCATCCGCGCCCGCCACGCCCGCCGCGTCGAGGGACCGGCCGCGTCCCAGGGCGCGCCCGTCGTGGTTGGCCGGTCCTCGGTTGCCCGGTCCCGGGCTGGGTATCGAGCCACTCGAGCGACGACGAAGGAGGCACCGTGCCGACGAACCCGCTGATCCACGACCGCAGCACCGCTGTGGTGCCCGCCGGCGAGGACAAGGGGACCTGGACCGCACTGCTGGAACAGGGTGCGAACCTGCTCCAGTCCGCGACGCCCCTGCGGGGCTTCGACGTCTACGTGGCGGGCTTCCACTGCGCCAAGGGCGAGCCGGACTTCCAGATGGAGGCACACCACTACTGCCGCGTCGTCAACGACGACTTCCTCCAGTGCGTCCTCTTCGACGGCAACACCCGCACCGCCAACCTCATCGGGATCGAGTACATCGTCTCCGGACGGCTGTTCGAGACGATGCCCGAGCAGGAGAAGGCCGCCTGGCATCCACACAACTTCGAGGTCTTCTCCGGGCAGCTGGTCGCCCCCGGACTGCCGGACGCGGCGGAGAAGGCTCTCATGGAGCGGCTGGTCAACTCCTACGGCAAGACCTGGCACACCTGGCACACGAACGCCCACGACGGTCGCCCCGGGATGGCGCTCCCCCTCGGCGACCCGAAGTTGATGTGGTCCTTCAACCGTGACGGCGAGTGCGACGAGGCGATGCGGCAGGACCGGGACCGGTCCATGCACCTCGACACCGACGCGAAGCGACGGGACCGCCAGTCCCTGCTCCCCCTCGCGTCCCCCCAGCGCGGCGTCGATGCCATGCGGGACGACTTCGAGGGCACCCAGCCCATCCCCGGGGTCGTCGATGCGAGTCACTAGGCGGGTGCCGGTCGGCGCTCAGCGCACGGCCAGGGCGGCGACGTCGACGAGCGCGATCCCGACCGCGGCGGCGAACGGCAGGCGCCCCCGCCCCAGCACGGCGGCGACGGCCAGCAGCGCGCAGAGGGCCAGGACCGCGGCCCCCCAGGGCAGGACCGGCGCTGGACCGGCGGCGACGGCGACGAGCGACCCGGCGAGCAGGGCCGCGGGAGCGAGGAACCGCACCCGACGGGCGCCCGCTCGCTGGGGAAGGCCGCGCACGCCGGTCAGGGCATCGTCGGCCAGGTCGGGCAGGGCGTTGAGCAGGTGAGCACCGACACCCAGGAGCGCACCCGTCCCCGCCATCCAGGCCGGCGGCCAGGTCCCGCCCGGTCCCGCCAGCGAGACGACCGCGGGCAGCGCGCCGAAGGCCACGGCATACGGCAGCGGCGACCAGACGGTCCGCTTGAGGCCGAGGTTGTAGGCCCAGCCGGAGCCGACACCGAGGCTGAGGTGGACCGCGGCGCACCGCCAGCCGCAGACCACCGACAGGGCGACGCAGGCCACCGCGGCGAGCCCGATCGCCAGCCGCACCGCCCCCTGCGCCACGTCGCCACGGGCGAGCGGCTTGTCGGCGCGTCCCACCGAACGGTCGCGGGTGAGGTCGATGAGGTCGTTGGACCAGCCGATCGTCAGCTGCCCGGCGAACACGGCGGCGGTGACGAGGACGCCCCAGGACACCGCGAGCCCGAAGGCGGTCGCCAGCAGCGCAGTCAGCACCGCGACGGCGAGCGACGGACCGGGATGCGCGGCCCGGACGAGCTGCACGGCGCGCGTCGACGAGGGGGTCCCGGACATGCCTCACCGTAGCCCGCACCCTCGACGGGCGGCCGGGGAGCGCCGCAGCTCTGCCTACCCTCGGGCCATGAGCCACATCGCCTCGGTGCGGGGCGTCCTGCCGGAGCATCGCTACGCCCAGGATGAGGTGACCGCCGCCTTCGCCGACATCATGGGGGCGCGCGACCTCAACCGCGGCCTCCTCGAGCGCCTCCACGCCAACGCCGGGGTCAGCCACCGCCATCTGGCTCTCCCGCTCGAGCGGTATGCCGGGCTCGAGGACTTCGGAGCGGCCAACGACGCGTTCATCGAGGTCGGTGTGACCCTCGGGGCCCAGGCCGTCACCGAGGCCCTCAAGGACGCCGGCCTCACCCCCTCGGACGTCGACCTCATCGTCTCGACGACGGTCACCGGCCTGGCCGTCCCCTCCCTCGACGCCCGGGTCGCGGCGCGGATCGGGATGCGCGACGACGTCAAGCGGCTTCCCCTCGTCGGGCTCGGCTGCGTCGCCGGTGCGGCCGGCGTCGCCCGCATCCACGACCACCTCACCGGCCACCCCGACGACGTGGCGGTCCTGCTCTCGGTCGAGTTGTGCAGCCTCACCGTCCAGCGCGACGACACCTCGACGCCCAACCTGGTCGCCAGCGGGCTGTTCGGCGACGGAGCCGCGGCGGTCGTCCTGCTCGGTGACGACCGGTCGACGCCTCCGGAGCCGGGCGAGCGTCCCGAACTCCAGGTTCTCGCGAGCCGCAGCCGGCTCTATCCCGACACCGAGCGCGCCATGGGCTGGGACGTCGGAGCGAGCGGGCTGCGCATCGTCCTCGGCGTCGAGGTGCCCGAGCTGGTCAGCCGCCACCTGCGTGGGGACGTCGACGGCTTCCTCGCCGCACACGGCATGACCCGCCGTGACGTCGACTTCTGGGTCGCCCACCCGGGCGGGCCCAAGGTCCTCGAGGCGATGGCCGAGGCGCTCGAGGTGCCCCGGGAGGCCCTGGGCGTCACCTGGCGGTCCCTCGACCGGATCGGCAACCTCTCCTCGGCGTCGGTCCTGCACGTCCTCGCCGACACCCTCCGCGACCGTCCGCCCCGGGCCGGGTCGAGCGGGATCCTCATGGCGATGGGCCCCGGCTTCTGTCTCGAGATGGTCCTGCTGAGGGCGGCCTGAGCCGTGGCTGCCTCGGTCGTCCTGTATGCCGGGTTGGTCCTCGCCGTCGGCTTCGAGCGCCTCGCCGAGATGGTCGTCTCCGCCCGCCACGCCGCGTGGGCCTTCGCCCGGGGCGGCGTGGAGTCGGGGCGGGGCCACTTCCCGGCCATGGTGGCGCTGCACACGCTCCTGCTCGTCGGCTGTCTCGTCGAGGTCGCAGTCGCGGACCGACCGTTCCTCCCGGCGCTCGGCTGGTCCATGCTCGCGCTCGTCGTCCTCGCCCAGGTCCTGCGGTGGACGTGCATCCGCACTCTCGGCCCGCAGTGGAACACCCGGGTGATCGTCGTCCCGGGGGCGCCGCTGGTCCGCCGCGGCCCGTACCGCATCCTGCGCCACCCCAACTACGTCGCGGTCGCCGTCGAAGGGGTGGCCCTGCCGCTCGTCCACACGGCCTGGGTCACCGCGCTGTTGTTCACCGTCCTCGACGCCTGGCTCCTCACCGTGCGGATCCGGGTCGAGGAGCGCGCGCTCGTCGCGGCGGCGGGGGCGGAGGCCGGGGCGGCATGAGCGTCGACGTCCTCGTCATCGGCGGCGGCCCGGTCGGCCTCGGGGCCGCCATCCAGGCCGCCGGGAGCGGGCTGGCGGTGCATGTCCTCGAACCGCGGCCCGCCCCGGTGGACAAGGCCTGCGGCGAGGGGCTCACGCCGGGCGGACTGGCGGCCCTGGCCGACCTCGGCGTCGACCCGCCGGGCCGGCCGCTGCGCGGCATTCACTACATCGGACCCTCGGCCGAGGCCATCGCCGCCTTCGGCGACGGTCCCGGCCGGGGTGTGCGGCGCACGACGCTGAACCGTGCCCTGCGGGCGCGCGCGGCCGAGGTGGGCGTCACCATCGGTGTGGCGTCCGCGACCGGCCTGCGCCAAGACGAGGACCACGTGACGGTGACGACGGGGACCGGCATCGAGCGGCCGCAGCCCGTCACCGCCCGCTACGTCATCGCGGCCGACGGCCTGCACTCCTGGACCCGCCGGCACCTCGGCCTCGACCACCCCGTCCGCCGGAACCGCCGCTACGGGCAGCGGCGCCACTTCCACGTCGCGCCGTGGTCGGAGTACGTCGAGGTCCTCTGGGGAGCGGACGCCGAGGCCTACGTCACCCCGGTCGCCGACGACCTCGTCGGCGTGGCCGTCCTCAGCAGGCAGGGACGCCCGTTCGCCGACCAGCTCCGCTCCTTCCCACCGCTGCTCCAGCGGCTCGCGGGCGCCGCCGAGGCGACGCCCGTCCGAGGAGCGGGCCCCCTGCGCCAGCGCAGCCGCCGTCGCGTCGCGGGCCGGGTCCTCCTCGTCGGCGACGCCGGCGGCTACGTCGACGCGCTGACCGGCGAAGGGATCTCCGTCGGCCTCGCCCAGGCGCGGGCCGCCGTCGCGGCAGTCCGTGCCGACCGCCCGAAGGACTTCGAGCGGGCCTGGCGCGCGGTGTCGTGGCGCTCGGCCCTGCTCACCCAGGGACTGCTGTGGGCCACCCGACCCGGCGTGGGTCGCCGGGCGCTGGTGCCCCTGGCCGCCGCGGCGCCCCGGGCGTTCGCTGCGGCCGTCGACCAGTTGGCGCGATCGGCATGAGCGAGCGCGTCGTCCTGCTGGACCCCGAGGGGCACGCCATCGGTACCGAGGCCAAGGCTGCGGTGCACCACGCGAGGACCCCACTTCACCTGGCCTTCTCGGCGTACCTCTTCGACGCCGACGACGCCCTGCTCGTCACCCGCCGCGCGCTGGACAAGGCGACGTTCCCCGGACTGTGGACCAACTCCGTCTGCGGGCACCCCGCGCCGGGCGAGCCGTTGCCCGTCGCCGTGGCACGCCGGGCCGGTGACGAGCTGGGGACGGCGGTGACCGGGCTGCGGCTCGTGCTGCCACGCTTCCAGTACGTCGCCACCATGGCCGGGATCGTCGAGAACGAGTGGTGCCCCGTGTATGCCGGACGGGTGCCCGACCGGCGTCTCTCGCCGGCGGTCGAGGAGGTCGCCGAGGTCGAGTGGGTGGCGTGGACCCGCTTCGCCGACGACGTCCTCGCGGGACGGCGCACGGTGTCGCCGTGGTGCCGGACCCAGGTGCGCCGGCTCAGCCGGCTCGGCCCCGGGCCGGGAGCCTGGGCGGAGGCGGACCCGGCCCTCCTGCCGAGCGCCGCGCGGTCGACCCGGTCCGAGCCGGGGCGGCCCCGGTGAGGGCGCGAGCCGGTGACCGAGCCGCCCGTACCCCGGCTGCTCGCCACCCACCTGCCGGCCGGTCCGGGTCCTGCCCGCCGCTCAGGCGACGCGCTCGTCGTCGGGGCCGACGTCGCGAGCCAGGGGTGGCAGGACCCGGACGGCGCTCATCTCGGCGGCCGTCAGCAGCAGCCCGTCGCTGCCGGCCGACCCGGTCAGCATGACGCCGACCGGGAGGCCGTCGACGGGGGAGAGCCCGGCGGGCACCGAGACCGCGGGGAGCCCCGCGAGGTTGGCGACGACCGTCCAGCAGTCGGTGTAGGGCGCCCGGGCCGGGTCGGCGACCAGCTCGTCGTCCGGCCCCACGGGTGGGAAGGCCGGCGCCGTCGTCGGCATCGTCGGTGACAGCAGGACGTCGCACTCGGTCAGCGCCGCGCGGGTCTGGGCCCGCAGGGCCGTTCGGACGGCCGCGGCGAAGTCGAGTCGGTCCGGGTCGGTGAGGATCTCGCGGCCCAGCCGGACCCGGCGCATCACCTCCTGGCCGGCGCGGCCGGTCCGCACCCAGGGTGCCAGGTGCGGCAGGCAGCCGACCGCGGTGATGGCGAGGTAGGCGTCGAGGGCCATGCGCACGTCCGGCACGCTCACCTCGACGACCTCGGCGCCGGCCGCCCGGAACCGGTCGAGCGCCTCGTCGACGGCCAGGAGTACCCCCGGCTGGTTCGGCGGACCGAGGAACTCGCGGACGACACCGATCCGCAGCCGCCACGGTGCCGACCGGTCGAGCGGGACGCCGCCCATGACGGACAGAGCCCGGCCGGCCAGGGCGAGGTCGCCGGTGAGCGGACCGACCCGGTCACACGAGGGGTCGAAGGGGACGACGCCCTCGAGCGGGACCAGTCCCGGGCTCGGGGCGACGCCGACGACGCCACACTGCGCGGCCGGCTCACGGATCGAGCCCCCGGTGTCGGTCCCGACGGCGATGTCGGCGAGCCCGGCGGCCACCGCCGCGGCCGCACCGCCCGAGCTGCCTCCCGGGCTGCGGCCGAGATCCCAGGGGTTGTGGCTCGGCCCGTGTACCGAGGTCGCCGTCGAGGCGCCCATCGCGAGCTCGTCCATGTTGGCCCGGCCGAGGACGACGGCGCCCGCGGCCCGCAGCCGGGCAACGGCCGGGGCGTCCCGCCGGGCGGGACGGCCGTCGTGGGCGAGGGACGCGGCGGCGGAGACCTGTCCGGCGACGTCGATGTTGTCCTTGACGACGACGACGGCCCCGTGGAGCGGGCCGACCCGTCCCGCCCGGGCCGCCCGGTCGAGCGACCGAGCCTGGGCGAGGGCACCCTCCGCATCAACGAGGACGAGGCTCGCCAGCCCCGGCTCGCGCGCGGCCACGAGGTCGAGACGCCGGGCCACGGCCTCCTCGACCCCCGTCGGCGAGGCCGCCGCGGCCGGACGGTATCGGGTCATGGCCACAGGGTGCCAGAGCGCGGTCGAGCGGACCCCCGGTCATGGTGCGAGCAGGGGACGGAGCGAGCCCACCGGCGGGGCGGGCCTGGCCCCAGGTCAGGCCTCCGGCCAGCGCCCCAGGACCCGGTCGGCCCGCACCCCGCCGAGATGCTCGGCGAAGATCCGCTGGTAGCCCAGCTCCTCGCGGGTGCGGGCCCGCGGCATACCGGGGAGGGAGGCGGCGGACCACTCGGCCTCGGGGACGAGCGTCCCGGCCCGGCGGGTCATGACGGCCGCAGTCCCCGACCCGTCACCGAACTGCTCCTTGCGGCGCCAGAGGACGTCCTCGGGCAGCCATCCCGAGAACGCCTCGCGCAGCAGTGCCTTCTCCTGCGCCTGGGGCATCCCGTCCTCGCCGAGCAGCTTCCACCCCACGGGAATCCGCTGGGCCACGGCGAGGACCTCGAGGGCGAGGAAGGGCACCCGGGCCTCGAGGCTGTGCGCCATGCTCACCCGGTCGGCGCGCTGGAGGTTGAGGTGGTGGAGCAGGTCGATCCCGCGTTCCAGCTCGTCACGGAGCCGGTCCGGCGGCAGGCCACGCAGGTGGTGGTAGCCCGCGAAGAGCTCGTCGGCACCCTCCCCGGTGAGGACGACCTTGACGTGGCGGGCGGCCAGCTCGGAGAGGAGGTAGTTGGGGACGGCACTGCGGATGAGGGACGGCTCGTAGGACTCGGTGGCCCGGACGACGTCGGGCAGCACGTGCAGGACCTCCTCGTCGGTGTAGACCCGCTCGTGGTGCTCGAGCCCGAGGTATGCCGCGACGCGGCGGGCCGCGGCGAGGTCCGGGCTGTCCGGCGTCCCGGCCGAGAAGGAGCGGATGAGCCTCCCCGGCTCGGCCTCGCGGGCCATGGCGGCCGCGACGACGCTCGAGTCGAGGCCGCCGGAGAGGAAGACCCCGATGGGGACGTCCGCCATCATCCGCTCGCGCACGGCGGCGACGACGGCCTCCCGCACGGCCGTCACCGCCTCGTCGCGGGTCTCGAAGGGGCGCGTCGGGCCGGCGCCGACGGGATCCGCATGGAGGTCCACGACGGGACGCAGGCCTTCGCCGGACGTCCAGGTGTGGCCCGGCGGGAACTCCTCGACCTCCCGTCGATTCTCCTCGGGGAAGGCACCGAGCTCGGAGGCCACGAGGACCCGGCCGTCGTCACGCGCCCAGTACAGCGGCTTGATCCCGAGCGGGTCCCGGCCGAGGACGACCTGCCCGGCGGGGCCGACGACGACGAAGGCGAACATGCCGCGCAGCCGGCGCACCCCCGGGGTGCCCCAGGCGGCGACGGCGTGGAGGACCACCTCGGAGTCGGAGGAGGTGCGCAGGGTCCGCCCCGCCGCGGCGAGCTCGGCCCGTAGCGCGTCATGGTTGTAGATCTCGCCGTTGGCGACGACCCACCAGCCGTCGTCGGAGGCCATCGGCTGGGCCCCGCCGGGCAGGTCGACGATGGCAAGCCGGGTGTGGCCCAGCCACGTCGAGCCGACCCGGTGGTCGCCACGCCCGTCCGGGCCGCGGTGGTGCAGCCGCTCGAGCATCCGCGCGCCGACGCGCGAGCGATCGGCGCGGCGATGCGCGGTGGGTCGGACGTCGGCGACGGCGGCGATCCCGCACACGGGAGTTCCTCCTGGTCGGTCGGTTGACCCCTCCCAGTATGCCGGTGCCTCCGGCGTGCTCCGTCGACGGCGCCCGCCACGGATCGCCGGTGTCGACCGTGGCGCAGTGGGTACGCCCCCAAGGTCACCCGACGAAGGAGAACCCATGGACCTCGGCTACTTCCTGTCCTGCGAGGAGTACTCGCCTCCCGAGCTGCTCGAGCAGGCCCGGCTCGCCGAGAAGGCGGGATTCACGGACCTGTGGATCAGCGACCACTTCCTGCCGTGGAACCACGAGCAGGGCCAGAGCCCGTTCGTCTGGTCGATGATCGGCGCGCTGTCCCAGGTGTGCGACCTACCGGTGACAACGGCGGTGACCTGTCCGACGACCCGGATCCACCCGACGATCGTGGCCCAGGCGGCCGCCACCTCGGCCGTTCTCCTGGGTGGGCGCTTCACCCTCGGCGTCGGCACCGGTGAGGCGCTCAACGAGCACATTCACGCAGACGTCTGGCCCGCCGAGGCCGAGCGCCTCGAGATGCTCGAGGAGGCCGTCGGCATCATCAGGCGGCTGTGGTCGGGTGAGGTCGTCAGCCATCGCGGACCGCACTACCGCGTCGATCGGGCCCGACTGTTCACCCTCCCGGCACATCCACCGGAGATCCATGTGTCCGCCTTCGGACCCCGAGCGCTGGCGACGGCGGCCCGCGTGGGCGACGGCTTCGTGACGACCATGCCCGACGAAGAGGCCGTCGCCGCCTTCCGCAACGAACGCGGGCCGGGCGCGCCGGCGGCCGCGGGAGTCAAGGTGGCCTATGCCCCGACCCGCGAGGAGGGCGTCGGCCACGCCCATCGCCTGTGGGCCAACGCCGGCCTGCCGGGCGAGCTGGCGCAGATCCTGCCGACGCCGGAGCATCTGGAGCAGGCCGCCTCGCTCGTGCCCCGCGAGGCCATCGGGGACTCCGTCGCCGCCGGCCCCGGTGTCGAGGACCACCGGGAGGCCCTGCGCCCCTATGCCGAGGCGGGCTTCGACCGCCTCTACGTGGCGAACATGGGCCCGCACTACCGGGAGATGATCGAGCTCTACGGCAGGGAGATCATCCCGGCGCTCACCTGAGACCCCCCCGGGCCGAGACCCGCTCGGCGCGTGCGGTCACGATGCCTCGGGGCGGGCCGGCGGGACGAGGACCACCCGCGGCCGGTGCGGGCCCGCACCGCCGCCGGCCCAGTGCCGCGGGGCGTCGTCGAGCGGTGCCTCGACGAAGGACAGGTGGAGTCGCTCGGCCGCGACGTGCCCGAGCACCTCGCGCAGTGCCCGCACCTGCTCCTCCCAGGTGAGCGAGAGGTTGGTGTAACCGCGCAGGTCGACCGACCTGGCGCGCAGGGCGACCGAGGTCACCGCGGTGCTCGCACCCGCCGCGTCTCCGAGGTTGACGTGCCGCCCACCCCAGCCGAGGGCGGCGAGCGCGGCCGCGCCCGGCATACCCCAGACCGGGTCGATCACGAGGTCGACCCGGTCGGCACAGGCGGCCTGGATCCCGGCGGTGAGGTCGGCGGCATCCGCGCCGATCGGGACGACCTCGTCGGGGTCGAGGGCCGCGACGGTGTCCTCGCCGCCGGCCCGGACGACGGCGACGACGCGACCGGCGCCGCCGGCACGGGCCAGCTGGAGCGCGACCTGGCCGACGACTCCCGTCGCACCGAGGACGACGACGTGGTCACCGGCGGCGAACCCACCCCGGCGCAGGGCGCCCCAGGCGGCGACGGAGGAAAGGCCGAGGGCCGCGACGAGCGGGTCGGGGACGCCGGCCGGCAGGGCCACCGTGCGATCCGGGTCGACGGCACACAGCTCGGCCATGCTGCCGTCCCCGGGCTGCTGTCCCGCCGTCGTCGTGAACCAGACCCGGTGTCCGTCCCCGGTGACGCCGACTCCCTGGCACCCGGGGACGTAGGGCACGGGCTGGGCACCGAAGTACGACGTGCCGGTGGCGCACAGCAGGTCGAGGGGGACGATGGGGGCCGCGGTGACCCGGACGAGCAGGGAACCGCTGCGCGGCTCCGGTGCGGGGCGGTCCCCGAGGACCGGCACCGAGCCGTGGGCGCGCAGGAGGACCGCGCGCATCAGGTGGTGATGTCGGGGTAGGGCGGGACCGTGACGTGCCCGAGCCGGCGGGCGTACTCGCGCTGGAACCCCAGGGGCTCGTCGTAGTCCCGCTCGAACATGGCGATGAACAGGGTGAGGGTGAGGAAGTGGTGCGCCCCGAGCTCGAACAGCCGGACGTAGTCCTGGTCGACCAGGGCCCGGCGCTCCTCGTCCTCGAGCCGCTGCCACGTGCTCGACTCCTCGGCCGGGAGGTTGAGGATCCGGTTGGCGAGGTTCTCCTCCCACCAGGCGACGAGACCCGCGGGATCCTCGCGGTATCGCTCGACGAGCTCGGGGTCCCGGTCGACGGTGAAGAGGAACTTGTCCATCAGGTAACGGCTCATGCCCGTACCCCCGCTCCGTACCAGGTGAAGTAGGCCTCCATCGTGTGGAAGAGGTCGTAGGTGTCGACATAGTCGGCCCGGACGTTCTCGCCGGCCACCCCCATCATGAGCATGAAGTCCATGAACCCGTGAGTGGCGTTGCCCGGCTCCCACAGCTGCTCGAGGCTCACCCCGGCCAGACACCCCTCGAGGTCGCCGGTCGCGATCCACTCGACGGCCCTGGCGTCGAAGTCGGGGTCGGGTCCGTGCGGCCCGAACTGGCGCGGGCCGCCGAGCTCGAGGGAGAGGTGGCCGGTGCCGATGATCGCCACGCGCTGCTCGGACGGCCAGGACTCGACGAGCTCGCGGACGGCCTTCCCGAGCTGGACGAACCGCTTCGGCTGCGGCAGCGGCGGGGCGAAGATGTTCGTGTAGATCGGGACGATCGGCAGGTCCGCCTCCGGACGCAGGGTGATGATCGGGCAGGTGATGCTGTGGTCGATCCTCAGCTCGTTGCTGAAGGCGAGGTCGAAGCCCGCGTCGAGCCCACCGCGCAGGAGGTGAGCGCTGAGGTCCTCGTCGCCGCGCAGGAACAGCCGCGGCAGCCCGAACTCGCGCTCCTCGTTGTCGTAGTTCCCGTCGTAGAAGGGCGCCTTGCCGACGAGGAACTGCGGCATGTTGTCCAGCCACATCTGGTGGAAGTGGTCCGAGCCGACCATGACGAGCACGTCCGGGTTCGCCCTCGTCAGGGTCTCGCGGAAGGCGAGGATCTTGCGCACCCACTCGTCGGCGAAGGGAGGCTTCTCCTCCTCCGGCGCCGTGCTCGCCTTGTAGTAGAACGGGTGGTGGGTCGAGGCGATGACGGCGACGATCTCAGCCATCGGTGCTCCTCTCGGTGTCCTGCCCCGAATCGCGGTTGGGGGGGAGGTAGTCGGCGTTACGGTCGACCGTGCGGTAGACGTCCATCCCGATCGGGCGGCGCATCTCCTCGGCGATGTGCCCGACCAGGCCCGCCGTGCGCGCCAGCAGGGCGAACCCGCGCAGCACCTCGACCGGGAGGTCGAGGTCGGCGAGCGCCGCACCGCACACCCCGGCGCCGTTGAGCGGCAGGGCGCGTCCCATCACCTCGGGCGCCATCCGCCCCATCGCCTCGAACAGGCGCAGGTGCGATCCCTTGAGTCCCTCCTCCTCCGCGATGCGCAGGAGGACCGGGGTGCGCGGGTCGCCCTCCTTGTGGACCGGATGGCCGAGCCCCGGGACGAGGCCGCCGGCCTCCCGTCGCGCCGTCATCACCGCGCGGGCCAAGGCGTCGAAGCCCGCGTCGTCGACCGGCGCGCCGTCGGCAAGGGCCTCATGGAGGAAGCGCGCGCTGTCCTCGGTCACGCCGAGGAACCGGGAGCCGCCACCGAGCAGGCCGGCCGCCACGGCACCCTGGACCGAGTCGGGTGCGCTGAGGTAGGTCAGCCGCGCGGCGATGGCCGTCGGGGTGAAGCCGTGGTCGGCGAGCGCGACGAGCACCGCCTCGAAGACCCGGCGCTGGCCCGGCGTGGGACGGCGACCGGCGACGAGCCAGTAGGCGAGCTCGCCGAAGGTGACCTCGCTCATGAGGTCGGCGACCTCCTCGCCCATGAGCCGGATGTGATGGGTGTCCGAGGTCCCGAGCGAGGTCGGGAAGCGCGGGATCTCGGCCATCAGAGCGCCCCCTCGCGCGGGGCGCCGAGCCAGGCCCGGATCTGCTCGCCCTGCTCGTCGAGCCGGGGCGGGGGCAGCCGGTAGGACGCCGGGGTGGCCGAGAAGGTGATGGGGTTGCGGGCCATCGGCACGGCGTGCTCGCCCTCGCCGACCTCGACGACGGGGTCGAGCCCGAGCTCCGTCGCGAAGGCGACTCCCTCGTCGATCGTCTGGATGGGGGCGCAGGGCACACCGGCGGGAATGAGGGTGTCGAACCACTCCTGCGAGGTTCGGGTCCGCAGCCGGTCGACGAGCAGCGGGTGCAGCTCCTCCCGGTTCGCGGTGCGCTCCTGGTTGCGGGTGAACCGCGGGTCCTCGACGAGCTCGGGCAGCTCGAGGACCTCGCAGAGCCGGCGGAACTGACCGTCGTTGCCGGCGATGACGACGAGCTGGCCGTCTGCGGTGGGCAGGGGCTCGTAGGGGAAGAGGCTGGGGTGGGCGTTGCCCATCCGATAGGGCACGACGCCACCGGCCAGCCACGCGGAGGTGTGGTTGACCAGCCCGGACAGGGCCGAGGTGAGCAGGCTGACCTCGAGGTGCTGCCCCTGCCCGGTCGCGGATCGGTGGTGGAGCGCGGCGAGGATGCCGATGCTCGCGTGCAGGCCGGCCATGACATCGAAGACCGAGATCCCGGCACGGTAGGCCGGGCCGTCCGGGTCGCCGGTCAGGCTCATCAGGCCGCTCATCGCCTGGACCATGAGGTCGTAGCCGGGGATCGCCGCCCCCGCGCCGGATCCGAAGCCGGTGATCGTCGCGTAGATGACGCCGGGGTTGCCCTCCCGGACGCTCTCGTAGTCGAGGCCGAAGCGGGCCAGCCCACCGGGCTTGAAGTTCTCGATGAGGACGTCGGCCCGTGCCGCGAGCTCGCGGCCGAGGGCGGCGTCCTCGTCCGTGCGCAGGTCGAGGGCGACCGAGCGCTTGTTCCGGTTGATCCCGAGGTAGTACGTCGAGACGCCGTCCCGGACCGGCGGCTGCCAGGTGCGGGTGTCGTCGCCGGTCGGTGACTCGACCTTGACCACCTCGGCGCCGAGGTCGGCGAGGAGCATCGTCGCGTAGGGCCCGGCCAGCACCCGGGAGAAGTCGGCGACGAGGAGCCCCGACAAGGGGCCCGGCCGGGGCTGCTCGGCTGGCGTGTCCGTCATGACCGTCCCATCTCCGTCCGTACAGCGGACAGCCGTCCGCCTGATGCCAGCATGGCGCCGGCCGTCCGGCAGTGTCAACGGTCGTCAGCCGAGGGCCCGGTGCGGAGCCGAGGCGTACATGACGATGTCGGCACTGACCGCGCTCGCCGCCTGCAGCAGCAGCGGGAGGTACTCGCCGGTGAGCCGCTCGATCGGCACCTCGGCGGCATGGACGGTGACGTTGAGGGCGGCGACGACCCGCCCCTGGCCATCCCGCACCGGAGCCGCGATGGATCTGATGCCTGGCGCAAGCTGCTCGTCGGTCATCGCCCAGCCCTGGGCCCGCACGTCCCGCAGCGTCGCCTCGATCTCGTCCGGCCCGGGGCGCCAGCGCGGCTCGATGCCCGAGCGGCTCGGCAGGGCGAGCACCTCGGCCAGCCCGTCCGGCGGTAGGGCCGCGAGGAGGACCTTGCCGAGCGACGTGGGGACGGCCGGGAACCGAGTACCGACGGTGACCTGGAGGGCGATGATCTTCGGCACGGTCGCCCGGGCGACGTAGACGATGTCGGACCCGTCGAGCTGCGCCAGCGAGCTCGACTCCCCCGTCCGGGACACGAGCGCATGCATGTGCGGCTGCGCCACGTCCCACAGTCCCTGACTGAGGACATAGGCCATGCCCAGCTCGAGGGTCTGTGGCGTGAGGGCGAAGCCAGCCCGCTCCTGGCGCACGTAGCCGAGCTCCTCGAGGGTCAGCAGGATCCGCCGGGCCGTCGGCCGCGCCAGCCCGGTCGCCGCCGCCACCTCCGACAGGCTCATGACCGGCTTGTGCGGCTGGAACGCCTTGATGAGCTCCAGGCCTCGAGCCAGGGACTCGATGAAGTCCGGCCCGGTCCCGCCACGTGCCATCGCGCACCTCCTTCGACGAGGGGCCAGCCTACCCGCCCGCCTGGACGGACAAATGTCCGCCAGACGGCATTCTGCAGCCGGGCCCACGCTTGGGCCCTTGACAGCGGCGTGACGCCGGGCACATCGTGAAGGTCCACACCCGCTCCTCCAGTTGCCGCGGACACTCGTCCGCCCGGGCGAAAGGCGAGGCTCCATGGCTCCCGACGACGCGACGACCGGAACCCCGATCGTTGTCCGCAACGCGACCGTGCTGACCGTGGACGAGGACCGACGGGTTCTCCACGGCGCCGACGTCCTCGTGTCGGGCACCTCGATCGAGGCGATCGGCGAGGGCCTGCCGGTCCCGGCCGGCACCCGGGAGATCGACGGCTCCGGCGGCATCCTCATGCCGGGGATGATCGATACCCACCGACACCTGTGGCAGACCGCCATGCGCGGCTACGGCGCCGACTGGACACTCACCCAGTACTTCGTCTGGTACTACCTCGAGTGGGGGAAGACCTTCCGACCCGAGGACATGTATGCCGGCAACCTCCTCGGCGCCATCGAGGCGGTGGACGCCGGGGTGACGACGACCGTCGACTGGTCGCACGGCCTGCAGACCCCCGAGCACGCCGACGCGGCGCTCGACGCGCTGGAGGAGGTCCCGGCCCGGTTCGTCCTCGCCTACGGCAACATCCAGCAGGGACCGTGGGAATGGGCGACCTCGGCCGGCTTCCGCGACTTCGTCTCACGCCGGATCGACGGTCGCGGCTCGAGGCTGGGCTTCCAGATGGCCTTCGACGTCACGGGCGACCCGGAGTTCCCCGAGCGAGCGGCCTTCGAGGTCGCCCGGGAGCTCAACGTCCCCGTGACGACGCATGCCGGGGTGTGGGGGGCGACGAACGACGAGGGCATCCGGCTCATGTACGACGGGGGCTTCATGGTCCCCGGGACGATCTACGTCCACTCGGCGACGCTGACCCAGGACTCCTACCAGCGGATCGCGGCCACCGGCGGCATCGCGTCGGTCTCGACCGAGAGCGAGCAGAACGCCGGTCAGGGCTACCCGCCGACCTGGCAGCTGCGCAGGCACGGCATACCCGTGTCCCTGTCCATGGACACGAGCGTGTGGTGGAGCGGCGACCTGTTCTCCGCCATGCGGGCCACGCTGTCGGCCGACCGGGTCCGTGAGCACATGGCCGCGCACGAGAAGCAGGAGACGGTGACGAGTCACGCGCTGCGGGCCGAGCAGGTGCTCGAGTGGGCGACGATCGGCGGCGCCCGCGCCCTCGGCATCGACGACCTCGTCGGGAGCATCGAGGTGGGCAAGCGGGCCGACCTCGTCCTCATCAAGAACGACGCGAGCCCGGCGATGGTCCCCATCCTCAACCCCTACGGTCACGTCGTCTTCCAGGCCGGGCGCGGCGACGTCCACACCGTCCTCGTCGACGGCGAGATCCTCAAGTCGGAGGGCCGGCTCGTCGGCGGCGCGGACCTGCTCGGCAAGGCCCGCGAGGCGGTGGAGCGCACCGTGCAGCATCTGCGGGGCTCGCTGGGCGAGGCCAAGTGGGCGGAGGGGATGAACCCGCCGATCGAGGAGGGCGAGCTGTTCGACAACCCCTACCAGTACACCGAGTGGGACTCGCAGTTCGCCGTCTGGAAGCGGGACTGACCCCGGGCTGCCCGGGCGCGGCGTTCGACCATCTCGCTCGCGCCGGCGGGCGAGATGGTGTTGTCCACCACAGTCCCGTGCCGCGGTGCGCGGCCCGGAGTAGACCGGTGGAAGCCGGCCGGAGGGCGCCTGGACCCGACATCGCCGAGAACAGTCGGTCCCCGCCCGCCGCCCGCTGCGCGCGCCGGCCGGGAGTCCTCTGCGGCATACCTCCACGTCGCAGCAGGAAGCGGAGGAGCCATGTACCCGCTCGAGTTCGAGCACCTCACCAAGCGGTACGGCCAGCAGGCGGTCGTCGACGACCTCACGTTCACCGTGCAGCCGGGACGGGTCACCGGCTTCCTCGGCCCGAACGGCGCCGGCAAGTCCACGACGATGAAGATCCTGCTCGGCCTGGCGAGGGCGAACAGCGGGCGAGCGACGATCGGTGGGATGAGGTACCGGGACATGCCGGACCCGGCCCGCTCGGTCGGCGTGGTGCTCGAGCCCAACGCCTTCCACCCCGGACGCAGTGCCCGCAACCACCTGCAGGTGCTCGCCGACGGCGCCGGTGTCGAGCGCGGCCGAGTCGCCCACCTGCTCGAGGCGGTGGAGCTGAGCTCGGCGGCCGACCGGCACGTCGGCGGGTACTCGCTCGGCATGCGGCAGCGGCTGGGCATCGCCGCGGCGCTCCTCGGTGACCCACCCGTGCTGGTGCTGGACGAGCCCGGAAACGGCCTGGACCCACAGGGTGTCCGGTGGCTGCGCGACCTGCTGCGCGAGCGGGCGGAGGCGGGAGGAACGGTGTTCGTGTCGAGCCACCTCCTCGCCGAGGTCGAGCATCTGGCCGACGAGGTGGTCGTGCTCAACCATGGGCGCCTCGTCGCCACCGGCACCCTCGCCGACCTCCAGCAGGCTGGCACCGCCGTGCGAACTCCGTCGCCGGCGCGCCTCACCGACCTCCTGCTGGCGGCCGGCGCGAGCGTCCTACCCGGCACCGAGGGCGAGCTCGTGGTGCGCGGCATCACGACAGTCGCGATCGGGGACCTGGCCTGCGCCGAGGGGGTCGCGCTGCACGAGCTCACGCCACAGACGGGCTCGCTCGAAGAGCTGTTCCTGGGCTGGACCAGCGACGTTCATGACGACGCCGACCGCACACCACGCGCGGTCACCGAGACGGAGAGGGGAGTGGTGCGGCTATGACGACGCCGCGACTCCTCAGGGGCGAGACACGCAAGCTGACGAGCACAAAGCTGCCATGGGGCTTCCTCGCCGTACTCGTCTTCGTTGCCGGTCTGGATGCCGCGGTCGTCGCGTTCGGCACCGACATGGACGGGAGCAAGGCCTTCGTCGCCACGGGATCCGACCAGCAGTCGCTCATGGCCTTCGCCTTCAACGCCATGATCGGCACCAGCCTGTTCGGCGCCATCGCCGTCGCTCGCGAGTACGGGCATCGCACGGTCGTGCCGATGTACCTGACCTCCCCCCGCCGCCCTCGAGCCGCCCTCGCGCAGCTCACGGTCGTCATGGTCGCCGGGGCGCTGCTGGCCCTGGTGGGTCAGGCGCTCGTCATCCTCGGCGTCGCCCTGGCGCTGCCCGGAACGGGGTACGACTTCATGGTCACCCCGGGCGGCGTGGCACGGATCCTCTCGGCAAGCACCCTGGCGGGTGCGGTGGGCGCCACCCTGGGCGCGGGGCTGGCCGCACTGATCCGCAACGTGGGTGGAGCCGTGACAGCGGCCGTGCTGCTGCTCTTCGTCATCCCGCCGCTCACCGTGCAGCTGTTCAGCGATGCGGGCCCGTGGATCCCGCCGTCCCTGTTCTCGGTCATCTCCGGGGTCGGCAACGACGTCACGCTGTGGGCCGCGCTGGTGGGGGTCGGTCTCTGGGCCGTCGTCCCGGCCCTGCTCGGCGTCGTGGCCATCCAACGGCGAGACGTCGCCTGAGCCAGGCCGGGTGCGGCCGCGTTCCCGTCACGACGTCGGGCCCTGCGCCGGGTCGTGAGACTCAGGTGCCGGGTTCGCGTCGTTGCGCGTCGCGGACGGCGTCGGCGAAGGCAGCGAGCCGGTCGGCGAGGTCGCCGATCCCGCTCGGCGTCCAGTCCTGGAGGACCTCGGACAGGTAGTCCGTGCGGTAGCGACGGGCCTGCTCGTGCAGGTCCCGGCCGCGGTCGGTCAGGCGCAGCTCGGCTCGCCGCGCGTCCGTGGCCGAGACTCCGCGGCGAACCACCCCGGCAACGACGGCCCGGTCGACCAACCGGGAGGCGGTCGAGGGCGCGACGTCGAGGCACCGGGCGACATCGGCCACCCCACACCGGGTGGCAGGGCCGCTGCGCGCGACCGCGTCGACGACCAACACCGTGGACAGCTCGACCGCGCCGTCCCCGCCCGCCCGGGCCCCCGCGGTCACCCCCGGGGTGCTCCACAACCGCCGCAACCGCATCAGTGCGGCATCCACCGTCTCGAGGTCCTCCAGGACCTCGTCGTCGACCTCCACCAGATAAGTGTATCGTGCATATAGTTACATGTACCGTACACATGAATGGAGTCGAACGTGGAGACCACGTCACCGGTCCTGGTCACCGGGGCCACCGGCAACGTCGGGCGGGAGGTCGTGGCCGGCCTGCTGAGGGCCGGGCGCGCGGTCCGAGCCGCAGACATCGACCCGACCCGGGTCCGTGAGGTCTTCGGGGAGGACGTTCAGGCGGTCGGGCTCGACTTCACCGACCCCGGCACCTGGCACGAGGCGTACGAGGGGGTGGACACCGTCTTCCTGATGCGCCCTCCGCAGCTGTCGAACATGGCCCGGGACATGCTGCCCTCGCTCGAGGCCGCCAAGCGGCTGGGGATGGCGCACGTGGTGCTGCTGTCGCTGCAGGGAGCCGATCGCAACAAGGTCGTTCCGCACGCGCGCCTCGAGGCGTGGTTGCGTGGCTCCGGGCTGGGGTGGACCTTCGTGCGGCCCTCGTTCTTCATGGAGAACCTGAGCACCACCCACCGGGAGGACATCGCGCTGCGCCACGAGATCATGGTGCCGGCCGGGGACGGCGCGACCGCATTCGTGGCCGCTGCGGACGTTGCCGCCGTGGCGACCGCCGCCCTCCTGGACCCGGACGGACACCGGGACCGCGCCTGGATCCCCACCGGCCCGCGTGCCCTGACCTACGAACAGGCCGCGGCCGTGCTCACCGACGTCCTCGACCGGCCGATCCACTACCGGCGGCCCGGAGTGCTGCGCTACGCGCGTCACGCCCACCGAACCCTCCACCTGCCCTGGCCGATGGTCGCCGTCACCACGGCCATCTACACGGTGGCCAGGCTCGGTCGGGCCGCGGGACTGACCACCGATGTGCGCACCGTCACCGGCCACGACCCGGAGAGCTTCGAGGACTGGGCGCGACGCCACCGCCAGTCGTGGCAGCCCACCTCGGCCCGGACCGCCCCCGACGACCCTGCCCGCCGCCCGGTCCCGGCCGTGGAACGCCTGGTTCCGCCGAGGGCGCCGTTCGTCATCGCCAACGCGCTCATGAAGGCATTGCTGCGCTCGCCCCTGCACCCGCTCGTGCGTGGCAACGTCGCCCTCCTCGGCTACACCGGACACCAGAGCGGACGACACCATGAGACGCCCGTCGGAGTCCACGACCTCAACGGCCACCAGATCACCCTGACGAGCAGCCCCTGGCGCGCCAACTTCCGCGCCCCCGCACCCGTCACCCTCCTGCGCCACGGAAGCGAACATCACCTGACCGCCGCCCTCGAGGAGGACCCTGACCGGGTCGCCGCCGCCTACGCCGCCCTCATCGACCGCTACGGCCGCCACGCCGGCCGCAGACTCGGCATCCGGATCAATCTCGATCGCGTCCCCACCCAGAGAGAGCTCGCCGACGCCGCCCGCCGAGCCAACCTCTCGGTCCTGCGGTACACCCCCGGGAGCACCGCCCCACACTGAGCCGGCCGGCCGCGCCGCATACCCCGGCCGCCGGCGGCGAGAGGCGGCCGCACCGCTGCACCCGGGTCCGCCCCGCTCCCCCGTGTCCGGTGCGGGGGCCGGTCAGCTCGCCCCTGCTGGTCGGTGAGCCACGACGACCCAGCCATGATCGGCCAGAAGCCTGGCCATCCGCATCGGCGACCACAACGACCTCCCGGGTTCGCCGGCCAGCGGTGACGGCTCGCCCGAGAGCCGGGAGACCAGTCCGGCCGCTCGCCGCCCGACCTGCGCCGACAGGGAATGCGACTGGTACTGCGCGATGAGGACCCGAGCGACGCACGGGCCAGGTCCACCGGCACCAGACGCAGGTCGCACAGCGGGCAGGCAGGCATTCGGCGCGACGGCGCAGATCGGCCTGGGACGCCGGGTGGTCCACCGAGAAGACGGGAACTCTTCGCAACGCCGCCAGGCGCCGGGGCCGGGCGTCGAGCCCGGCCCCGAGCAGGACGACCTGCCCGTCCGCGGCCTGGACCGCTTCGTTCACTGCGGTGTCGATGAGCACGGTCCGAGGTGCCATGATTTTCGTCAGGCTGGGGTGCGCGGTGGTTCCCCGGCGTCGCAGCGCTCGAGTGCCCACCTCGGCCGGTGGGGGCAGAGCCCACGCGACGACACGAGCTCCGGTGGTGGGACGGTCGAACGTGGTCGCCGTCGGTATCGGAGGAATGCACTGCTTGCCCGGCAGAGCCGGGGACGCAGGCCCGGGCGCCTCCCACCGGGTCGCACCTCCCGGGAGAGCGGTCGGCGCGGCTAGCGCCTCCTCATAGGAGCCCTTCGGTAACAGCGAACGCGACCGCAGCCGCTCTGGTGGGCTGCCCCAGCTTGGTGAGGATGTGCGCCACGTGCCGGTGGACGGTGTGTGGGCTCAGAACCAAGAGCTCGGCGATCCGCTGGTTCGTGAGGCCGTCGGCGACGCCGCGGAGGACCTCGACCTCTCGCACGGTAAGGATGCTCCCGTTGAGCTGCGAATCGATCTGCCATCGCCCACCGAGGGGGGTGGGTTTAGTCGTCGGGTTCAGTGAGGGCGGACTCGTAATCCTGTCCGCCGTAGAAGACTCCGAGGATGGTCACCTGCTCCATGGCGTCGTCGACGGAGAAGGCGAGGATCACCCGCTTCCGGTAGGCCATAGTTCGCAGCCCAGGTCTGAGGTCGTCCCGTGCAACGCCTCGGTGTGGGAAGGTGCCCAGCCCTTCGCAGTGGTCCACGATCGCCTCGAGATGGCCGGAGGCGATCACCGGCGTCGCCGCCGCGCTGATGTAGGGATGCAGCGTCTCAACCTGGTCGGCGGCCTCAGGGGCGAACCGAACCTGGTAGCTCACGTCTCGCGCAGACCAGCCAGGCGGGCCCGGACCTGCTCCGGGGTCAGCGCGCGGTCCGGTTCGGCCACCAGGCGGTCATAGGCCCCGACGACCTTCTCGTTGAGCCAGGCCTCCACTGCCCGGTCCCGGGCAGCCAGGGCGCGCAGGCCGTCCCGGATCACCTCGCTCTCGGAGGCGTATTCGCCGGAGGCGACCTTGGCTCGCACCATGTCGGCCATCTCGTGCGGCAAGGTCACGCTCATCTGCTTCGTGGTCCTCATCGGGCACCCCCCGGTTCGCTAGGACTCAATCCTATCGACTGCCGCTGACGTCGTCGACCGCAGTTGTCAGATGAGGCACCAGCGTCACTCCGTCGCGTGACGGGCGCGTCAGGTCGGTGCAGGGCCGCGCGTGCTCCCACTGGAGCCGTGTAGACGCATTCATCTACACGGCGTACCGTTACCGCATGGCCGAGACCACAACGATCCGCGTCAGCCGGGACACTCACGCCCGGGTGACCCGCTTGGCGGCCGAGCGCCACGAGTCGATCGATGAGACCGTCCGCAGCGCGCTGCGGGCGCTGCGCCAGGACGCCATGGGTCGCGACCTCGCCGAAGAGCTCACCGAGGATGAGACGACCTGGCTCGATGCTGACGCCGGGTGACATCGTCGAGCTCGACCTCGGTACTCCAGCAGGCAGCGAAGCCGGCCTGCGCCGTCCCGCCATCGTGGTCACCGCGGCGCGGGTACTGGGCGGCGGGCCGAACGTCGTGCAGGTGGTGCCGTTGACCCGCACGATCCGTTCGAGCAGCACGGAGGTGGTCATCGAGCCCGATGCCGGTAACCGTCTCACTGCGCCCTCCTCGGCGCAGTGCCAGCACGTGCGGTCAGTGGCCACCACACGCATCCACCACCAGGCGGGCAATGTC
This sequence comes from uncultured Actinomycetota bacterium, assembly GCA_963728395.1. Taxonomy (GTDB): domain Bacteria; phylum Actinomycetota; class Actinomycetes; order Actinomycetales; family Dermatophilaceae; genus CAVSJJ01. The sequence continues at coordinate 7,363 of CAVSJJ010000002.1, read as the reverse complement.
GGCCCTGTGATCCTTGGCGAGGTCCGCGAGACGCTGGCGCTGCTGCTGGACCTCTGAAACCGGTCGAGAGTCCGGCAGTGCGGTCTACTTGACCCACATCGCCGCCAGACGGGCTACTGGTGGGTGGTCATGGCAGCAGGTCTGGGTACTTCCTCCGGGCCGGCATCGCGTGGATGACGATCTCTTCACCGCTGTCGAGGATGAGCACGACGGTCTCGAGGAGTCGAGCGCCGGTGTCGAAGCCGAGGCGGAGTTCTAGGGCGGGAGTCTCCTCGTCGGTCAGGGGCTCGATCCAGATGGCCCACTCGGCAGCCTGCACGGCGTCATCGGTGGCGATCCCGCGCTGAGCGCCCTGGGATGGAACTTCACGCGGCGAAGTGCGCCAGGGCTGCTCGTATCGCCTCGGAGCGGCTCATCTGGTTCTTCGACGCGGCCGCGTCGAGCGCGTCCAGCTCTTCAGCCGTGAGCCGGACCGCGACGACCTGCATCGGCTCCGCTCCCCGTCCGGGACGGCCGCGGCCACGACGCTTGAGGGCGTCGACGTCGTAGCCGGTCCCGGCTTCGTCCGCCCACTTCTGGATCTGCTCGTCACTCACCACGAACGAAATCGTATAACGAAATTAGGCTGATCGCGAGCGCCGGTACTTCCGTGGATGTAGCCCACGCCGCCGCGAGGCGCCGTCTTGCGTGGATCCCAAGAAGGCGCCACAATTGTGGCCATGAGCGTTGAGCCGCTGCGCGAGGTCCGCGACCACTTCAGCGATGTCGTCGACCGGGTCGAGCGCGAGCACGACCGGGTGACCGTGACCCGCAACGGGCGTGCCGCCGCGGTGATCATCAGCCCGGAGGACCTGGCCGAGCTCGAGGAAACCCTGGCCGTCCTCAGCGACGCGGCCGCCCTGGCAGACATCCGCGAGGCGGACGCGGCATATGCCGCCGGTGACGTCGTCCGCGGCGTCGACGCGGTCCGCGCCCTGCGCCGGTGACCGGGGCCGCCGCATACGAGCTGGTTCTCACCCCACCGGCGGTGCGCGCAATCCGCACCGGCCGCCCCGAGGCCGTGGCCGCCGCCGTGATCGAGTTCCTCACCGGGGCACTGGTTGACAACCCCCACCGGGTCGGCAAGCGGCTGCGGGGGGACCTCGCGGGCATCTACTCCGCGCGCCGGGGCACCTACCGCGTTCTGTACCGCATCAACGCGGAGCGCGGCGAGGTCGTCGTGCTGCGCATCGATCACCGCAGCGAGGCCTACCACCCCCTGTGAGCTGGCAACCCTCGATGCTCGCCCACCAACGTGCCCCTACCGCCGCATGCTGTCCCGGTCAGGCCCGCGCGATCGATGGGCCCTGTCTGCGGGCGTGGCTAGCCTCGTCCCGTGACGCCAACGGCGGGGTATCCGGCGGAACGACTCGTACCCCACGACCCCCGCTGGGAGACGCAGGCGGCAGCACTTGCCGCGAGTCTGAGGACACGACTCGGGGCGGACTGGCAGGTCGAACACGTGGGATCGACCTCTGTGCCGGGACTCACTGCCAAGCCGGTGATCGACCTCGCCCTCGGCCAACCCCCCGACTATGACCTGAGCAGGATCGGGCCGAATCTGAGAGCGATGGGGTGGACCGAACCCGTTGATATCGGCGATCACCGGGCAAGCTTCCAACTCGACGGGGACATCCGCATCGCGATCGCGCACCTGTTCACGCACGAGCAGTGGGCCTGCGCCCACGTTCGGCTCTTCGCCGCGTGGCTTCGTACCCACGACGCCGATCGAGACGCCTACCAGAACCTGAAGCAGACCCTGGTCGCCGATGGCATCTGGGGATCGGCTTACACGGCCGCCAAGACCAGCTTCGTGGTGGCGATCGTGAACCAGGCCCGCGCACGAGACGCTCTGCCGCCGGTGAACCATCTGTAGCGCGTCTCGGAGAGCAGCGCCCGCTCGACCTGCCCCACTTCACCGCGAGCCGGGCTACCGCATCGCGGATGATGAGCTCGAAGATGTCACGCTCGATCGTCCCAATGGAGAGCCTCCCTCCGAGTCGGGCATTCCGCCGCGAGCGGACGCATCCTCGATGCGCGGGGTCTAGCGTCGGTCTGGTCCGGTTGCCTGGCCGTGGTGGCGGCGGTCTCGTACCTGGCCCGCTACTCCGGGCGGACCCACGCCTTGTACGAGTTCCAGCTGCGGGAGTGGTTCACCTGGTGCGAGCACCACGGCCTGGACCCGCTCATCGGGGTGCAGCGCGCCCACGTCGAGCTGTACATCCGCACTCTCGGGGAGCGGGGCTTGCTGGACTCCTCGGTCGAGACGATGACGCACGCCGTGCGCGGGTTCTTCCGCTTCGCCCACATCGACGGCCTGATCGCCGCCGACCCGGCCGTCTATGCGCGGCTGCCGAAGGTATGCCGGGATGAGTCCCGCGCCCAGGGCCTGGACCGGCTCGAGCTGATCCGCTTCCTCCAGGTCGCCCAGACCGTCACCGTCCACCACGGCGCGCTGGCGTTCCTGCTCGGCATCAACGCGCTGCGCGCCTCCGAGGCCGCGGCGGTGCGGATCGAGGACTACGCCGAGACCCTGCGCGGTCACCGAGTGCTGCACCTGGTCGGCAAGGGCAACAAGCCGGCCACCATGCCCGTCACCGTCCCGGTGCTGCGGGTCCTGGAGGCCTGCCGCGGCCAGCGCACCGACGGCCCGCTGATCCTCCGGCCGCTCTCCGGCAACCCGATCGACCGGCGGGACGTGTACCGGATGGTCGCCCGCATCGCCACGGCGGCCGGCATACCCCGGCATATCAGCCCCCACTCCCTGCGCCACGCCGCGATCACCAACGCCCTGGACGCCGGGGTCCCGCTGCGCGACGCGCAGATCCTCGCCCGGCACGCCGACCCCCGCACCACCGAGCACTACGACCGGGCCCGGGGCAACCTCGACCGGCACGGCGTGCACTTCCTCACCGCCTACGTCGCCGGAGTGTGAATCCGTCCAGTGTCGGCCAAGATGTACTACATAGTCGTACGATGCCGTACACTCGTCAGGTGGGTGAGCAGATCAACTGGGACCCCGACGCCGTCGCCTACCTCCGATCACGAAGCCACCGGTACCCCGACGGCGTCGACATCGAGCCCGAGTGGACCCTGGAGGCCATGGCAGACGTCGGACCTCCTGGCCCTCGAACCAGACCCGAAATCCCGGATGGGAGCCTCCCGGTTCATCGGCCACTCCCAATCCGCCGGGCGAGTGATCGTCGTGATCGCCTACCGCGACCTCGACGGTGACCTGCACGGCATCAACGCCTGGCCCGCGACCGGGAACGACCTGAAGCTGTACCAGCAAGGAGACGACGATGGCCAAGACGATTGACCCAGCACTGGCCCAGCGGCTCCGCCGCGAGTCCGAACAAACCAAGAACGACGCCTACCCCCCAGGCGTCACCGGCCGGCGGCCGAACCGCCAGAAGGTGTACTCCGTGCGGCTCAGCGCCGACGAAGAAGCCGAAGTCCAAAGAGTTGCCGCTGCCAAACACCTTCCCCCATCCACCCTCGTCCGGTCCTGGATCCTCGAACGACTCGACCAGGAACGCCCGGCCTGACCTGTCCCTTTTCGCCGCCTGCTTGGCGTCGTCGATGTCGCGGCAGTGTCAGTCGCGGCCCCCCTGGAGGCGCCAGGCGGCTTCGACCGCATCCTCGATGGCTCCCGGATCGCCGTCGGCCAGGTCTGCGACAACCATCATGTGCTTGGCGAAGCGGGTCGGGACTGCTGAACGTGCCAGGGAACTCCCTCAGGATCTCGTCCCGGTAGTGGAAGTCCGCCCGGATCGCCACGCGTGCGTCGTCGAGTTGGCGGGCGACCAGTCTCTCCTGACTTGGGCCGGTCAGGCTCCGAACCGCTGTTGAGCGGCTTGGCGCGTGGTATCCAGCGCGGCGCCGATGATGGTCCAGGAGTCTCCGGCGTCCCGGGCGGCGTGGACCGCGTCGCGCAGCTCTTGTTCGGCGGCGGCGAGGTTCTCGCGGGCGGCGAGGATGCGTCGGAAGTGCGCTGCGTCTCGGGCTGGAGTGGTGGCCGGGTCGAGCCGGTCAACGCCGGTTCGGTCGTGGTCGGACTTGATCTTGGTCATCGCGCGTCACCTCATCTCAGATAGTCGTAGAACGTGGGGCGGAGCCGTCTGCGTGGATGATTCGGGTCGGTTCGCCGGCCGGGACGGCGACGAGCTCGAGGATCAGGCCGTGCCGGTCGGGCCCAATGACGAGGAGCCGCTCCTCGCCGTCGTACTCGTACTCGACAAGCCGGGTGGCGTGCCGCCAGGCATGGTCGATGTCGGCGTCGTGGATCCCCTGTTTGCGAGCGGACGCCCGGATCTCCACACGTCAAGGATGTCTTGACGCGTAAGGCCTTGTCAAGGGTCCGTTGACATCCTCGGTTCCCTGGTCGCACCCGCCCCACGCCGCCGCGCATGGTCCTGGCGTGCGGGGCGTGCCGGGTTGTCTTACGTCGACCGAGTCTTTCGCCAGACTGCGGAGCGGCCGGTCCCTTCCGGCGTGATCCGTCCTTCTCGTTTCAGACTCTCCAGCGCGAGCCGGATGGTCGGGTCGCTGATGCCGGGCAGGGCGACGCGGATGTCGCTGATCTTGAAGATGTCGGCGGCGTGGTTCACGACGTAGTCGCGGACGCGGTCCTGTTTGGTGCCTGTCGACCGGTCCGAGGTCGCCCGGCTCTCGAAGGTGTCGTATGCCGTGGTCAGGGTGGAGATGAAGTAGCCCAGCCAGGGCCAGGGGTCGTGGGCGTCGTCGTGCCAGCTGTGGGTGGATGCCAGGAGGGCCTCGTAGTAGGCCTCGGCGGAGTTGGCGATGATCTGTTCCAGTGAGACGTACCGACCCACGCCGTAGCCGGCATCGTCCAGGAGTGCGTTGGTGACGGCGCGCACCACGCGGCCGTTGCCGTCGGCGAACGGGTGGATGGTGAGCAGGTCGAGGACGAACAGGCCGACGAGCAGGACCGGGTGGTGTTCACCCCGGCGTGTTTCCTCGGTGTAGCGGTCCACGAGGTCCGTGGTGTACGGCGGCGTGAGCCGGTCAAAACCACGACGGCCACCACCAGCGCGGACCACTTGGAGCTGCTCCGTTGGGCCGACCAATTCGGTCCGGAGCGCACCTGGGCGGTCGAAGACTGCAGGCACCTGTCCCGGCAGCTGGAGCGGGACATGCTCGCCGCCGGTGAGCGGCTCGTGCGGGTCCCACCGAAGCTGATGGCGCACTCCCGTGACGCCGCCCGCACCTACGGCAAGTCCGACCCGATCGACGCCTTGGCGGTGGCCCGGGCCGCGCTGCGCGAGCCGGGCCTTCCGACCGCTGCGCTCGACCTGGCGTCCCGAGAGCTGCGACTGCTGGTCGACCACCGCGAAGACCTTGTCGCGGAACGGACTCGGCACATCAACAGGCTCCGGTGGCACCTGCACGACATCGACCCCAGCTGGGACCCGAAGAAGCGGGCCCTGACGACGATGAAACACCTCCGCCTGGCCGAGCAGCGTCTCGAACAGCTCAACTCGGTCGTCGCCCGGGTCGCGCTCGACCTGGTCCGCCGCATCCGCGAGCTCACCCTGACGATCAACGACCTCGAAGGCGAGCTGGACCAGCGCACCGCCGACAGCGCCCCGAACCTGCGCGCCGTCCACGGCGTGGCCGGCCTGAGCGCCGCCAAGATCATCGGCGAGGTCGCCGGCATCGACCGGTTCCGCAGCCGTCACGCATTCGCGCGGCACAACGGCACCGCGCCCACACCGGTGTGGTCATCGAACTCCGAGAGGCACCGACTGAGCAAGACCGGCAACCGGCAGCTCAACGCCGCCACCCACCGCATCGCCCTGACCCAGGCCCGGTCCCTGCCCGAAGCCCGCGCCTACCTCGAGAAACGAGGAGCGGCCGGAGCCACCCGCAAGGAAGCCCTCCGCAGCCTGAAGAGACGGATCTCCGACGTCATCTTCCGAGCCATGCTCGCCGACGCAGCGACCACCGCAGCCGTCAACTCAGTCGCCGCTTGACATAGGAGAGAGGGGGGTCTGCTGCACGAATAGGTGACACATCAGCTGCGGTGCCGAGAGGTGCTGCGGGAGAGGATGTGCACTGTGCCCAAGCCCTACCCCAAAGAGTTCCGCGAGGACGTCATCCGGGTTGCCCGGAACCGTGAACCTGGCGTGCATCTCAAGCAGATCGCAGCCGACTTCGGGATCAGCGAGTCGTGTCTGAACACCTGGCTCGGCAAGGCCGACCGGGACGACGGCGTCCGGGTCTCCGACCCGGCCCAGCCGGCGACCGAGCGTGAGCTGAGGAAGCGGATCAGGCTGTTGGAGCAGGAGAACGAGGTCCTGCGACGAGCAGCGGCGTATCTGTCGCAGGCCAACCTGCCGGGAAAATGATGTACCCGCTCGTCCGTGACCTTGCCGCGGCCGGTGCCCCCATTCGGGTGCCGGTCGCGGTGACGTGTCGGGTCCTCAACCTCGCCCGCGCTCCGTTCTACCGCTGGTTGGCGTCACCGCTGACCGACGCCGAGGTTGAGGAGGCCTACCGAGCCAACGCGTTGTTCGATGCTCACCGCGATGACCCCGAGTTCGGCTACCGGTTCCTCGCCGATGAGGCCCGCGACGCCGGCCAGCCGATGGCGGACCGGACCGCGTGGCGGATCTGCTCCGAGGCCGGCTGGTGGTCCTCGTTCGGGAAGAAGAAGTGTGGGAAGGGCAAGAAGCCGGGACCACCAGTCCATGACGACCGCTGCGCCGTGGTCGACGACAAGGGCCGCACCCGGCACGAGTTCAGCGCCGAGGCACCCAATGAGCTCTGGCTGACCGACATCACCGAGCACTGGACCAACGAGGGCAAGCTCTACCTGTGCGCGGTCAAGGACGTGTGCGGCAACCGGATCGTGGGCTACTCCATCGACTCCCGGATGAAGTCGAGGATCGCGGTCGCGGCGATCAACAACGCCGTCGCGATGCGCGAGGCCGCCGGCCAGGATGTGGCCGGCTGCGTGGTCCACAGCGATCGAGGATCGCAATTTCGATCCAGGAAGGCCCAGCGTGCACTGACCCGCCACCAGCTGGTCGGATCGATGGGCCGCGTCGGCTCGTGCGGGGACAACGCCGCCATGGAGTCCTTCTTCAGCCTGTTGCAGAAGAACGTCTTGAACAAGAAGACCTGGACCACCCGCGAGGAGCTCAGGATCGCGATCGTGACCTGGATCGAGAAGACCTACCACCGACGCCGGAGACAGGACTCGCTGGGCCGATTGACGCCCGTCGAGTTCGAGACCATCATGACCACGCCAGCCACTCAGGCTGCGTGACCGAACGTGTCACCAGTCCGTGCAGCAGAC
>CAVSJJ010000001.1:0-432481 GCA_963728395.1 uncultured Actinomycetota bacterium | reverse complement strand
GCGGCCGGTGCCCCCATTCGGGTGCCGGTCGCGGTGACGTGTCGGGTCCTCAACCTCGCCCGCGCTCCGTTCTACCGCTGGTTGGCGTCACCGCTGACCGACGCCGAGGTTGAGGAGGCCTACCGAGCCAACGCGTTGTTCGATGCTCACCGCGATGACCCCGAGTTCGGCTACCGGTTCCTCGCCGATGAGGCCCGCGACGCCGGCCAGCCGATGGCGGACCGGACCGCGTGGCGGATCTGCTCCGAGGCCGGCTGGTGGTCCTCGTTCGGGAAGAAGAAGTGTGGGAAGGGCAAGAAGCCGGGACCACCAGTCCATGACGACCGCTGCGCCGTGGTCGACGACAAGGGCCGCACCCGGCACGAGTTCAGCGCCGAGGCACCCAATGAGCTCTGGCTGACCGACATCACCGAGCACTGGACCAACGAGGGCAAGCTCTACCTGTGCGCGGTCAAGGACGTGTGCGGCAACCGGATCGTGGGCTACTCCATCGACTCCCGGATGAAGTCGAGGATCGCGGTCGCGGCGATCAACAACGCCGTCGCGATGCGCGAGGCCGCCGGCCAGGATGTGGCCGGCTGCGTGGTCCACAGCGATCGAGGATCGCAATTTCGATCCAGGAAGGCCCAGCGTGCACTGACCCGCCACCAGCTGGTCGGATCGATGGGCCGCGTCGGCTCGTGCGGGGACAACGCCGCCATGGAGTCCTTCTTCAGCCTGTTGCAGAAGAACGTCTTGAACAAGAAGACCTGGACCACCCGCGAGGAGCTCAGGATCGCGATCGTGACCTGGATCGAGAAGACCTACCACCGACGCCGGAGACAGGACTCGCTGGGCCGATTGACGCCCGTCGAGTTCGAGACCATCATGACCACGCCAGCCACTCAGGCTGCGTGACCGAACGTGTCACCAGTCCGTGCAGCAGACCCAGGCTTAGTCGTCGGCGACCTAGTCCCATCCGCGTTGGGCGATGGATGAGATCTCGTCCTGGAGGCTGCCGGTGACAACGCCCGTGTCGATCATGTGTTGGGCCAGGTCGGCGGGCAGGCCGGGATGCATCCGATCCATGAAACGCATCACAACCTCACCGATGACGTGAACCATGAGTCGGGCTGTAACAGCGTCGATGGGTACAGCGTCGGCCACGGTTGGTTCCGCCAGACCGAGCGTGAGTTTCCAAGTCCCGGTCACCCTCGGCTCGTCGTGGAGATCAGACGGCGCCACGGAGACCCGAGCCTCCTGGCCCTCGACCACATTCACCCGGTAGCGCCCCGGTGAGGCCTCTTCGGAGGTGCCGAAGGCCGCCTGTCCACGGGCGCGGAGCACCGTGGTGTGAAGCATCCTGTGCTTGTCGATGATGTCGAGTTCAGAGAGTTGCCAGAGGGGGTGGGCTGCCCAGCGATCTCCCCACTGGTAGGGCTGTACTGCATCGAGAACCTCTAAGAGGGCGCCGCCAAGTTGACCGAACTTCGCCTTCAAGGTGGGAGGCCTCCCGTCCGGGAGCGATGCCTTGAGAATCGGGAACATCGTGCCGCCCCCTCCGTCCAAGGGCACTCCACCCTGCGCGACGAGCAACTGGCGGGCGAAGTGGTCAAGGGCCGACCGGAGGTTATGGACGAAGTCACCGAAGATCGCGGCGGCCCTCAGCGGAGGAGTCAGTGGTTTGACGGTCAGGACGTACTCCGACGTGGAGTAGTCCGGACGTGCCTCCACGAAGTTGTAGTCCTGGTCGAAGGTCCAGAGGATCACCGCTCGCTGCAACTCGTCGTGGTGCTCCACCGCACGTCTGATCTTCTCGGCGACGCTCGTCAGATCGAAGTCGCTCACTTGGCCAGGCTAGACACCAGGCACATCGCAGAGTAACCGGGCGAATCGGCTAATTGTCGAGCGCGGCAACCTTGCGGACCCAGGCTGGGGTTGGAGCGGCCCAGGAGGCGATCGACTCTGACGCGGAATGCGGCCTCTGCTGCTTCCTGGCGGGTCACGGCGACGTGACCGTTGACGATGCGCCGGGGACGCCCGGGCGGGGCCGGAGACCGTCCGCGGGTTGTTGCGGGCAGGGTCGGCAGCAGGGCCCTCAACAGAGGCGACGTTCCGGGTCCACCGCTCGATCCGGAGCGCCGCCGCGATCGCTGAGGTCTGCGCGCGGGTCGGTCCACTGGGCCTGGGGGCGGGGGCCGCCACCGTGCGCCGGGGACCCTTCGGTGGGCCAGGTTGGGGCGGGCCGGGTACGGCTTGCGTTGGTGGAGGGTGGTCCCGGTGAGCCAGGCGCGGATCTGGCCGTCGTCGAGGAGCGCGGCGAGTTGGCGGACCGCCCACGCCGCGGGAGGTTCCTCGGCACTGCTGGTCCGGGCAGGCCGGGTCAGCGCTTGTTGGCGCAGGATGGCGAGCATCCGGTCGGCCGCCCGGGTCTTGCCGACGGCTGTGGCAGTAAGTCCCGGCAGGCCATCGATCGTGACGGTCCACCGCCACGGAGCCCAGGGAGTGACCGTGAGGCGTGGCCGGAGGTTCAGCGCCAGCAGCGAGGCCAGGCGACCTGCGTCCAGAAGTGCCACGCGCATGCCGCGGTGCCTGATCAGCACGGGTCGGCCCTCCGCGACGGCGTACTCCATCTCGGGGGTGACCCGGCCGGGCCGGGCTAGCCGGGCCCGGCCGGTGCTGATGCCGCGCAGCGGCCGGGACGCCCGGACGCGCGGGGTGGCCCCTACCAGCCGGGTATCAAGGGCCGCCCGACGGACCCACCGGGACGACCGTCGCGCGGGTGGTGCGTCGGCCATGCGGTCCTCCTTCCCGTCTGCCGTCACGCCCTCGCAGGGCGGCTGGACGCCCGCCCGGACCGGCCGATGCTTGACAGTTCGTATCCGCCAATTCGGCTGCCGCACAGAGCAATTCGTGGAACAGAACGGGTCTATGCTAGCCGTACTCGGCGACCCGGGACCCGGTCCACGGTGGTGGCCCTCCGCGGCGATCGCCAACGGGGTTTGTTGCCGCCGCCGGGCAAGCACCTGGCGGCGGCCCAAGCGAGCACCGGGACATAAGGATCCGCCCGGATCCTTATGCAGTCCGACCTTGAGGAGAACGTTGTCGCCAACGGGTGGCGCAGGAGGCCCACGGGTGGGCTGGGAGGACCTGCCCTGGCCGCCACCGAGCCACGCGCGCGTCGCAGGCTCCCGGGAGTCAGCCGCCTATCGTGCCGCGATACCCGCACCGATCGCCGACCTGGCCCCTCGGATCGACCCGGCGGTCGCCGCCGAAGCCGATGACGCCCGGGACGTGATCGCCCGCGCCGACGCCGCCTTGTCGGCCCCGACCCGGCCGGACCTGGCCGGGGCGATCGTCGCGATGCTGACCCGGGCCGAGGCGTTGGCCTCCTCCCGGATCGAGGGGATCACCCCCTCCGCGCGAGACCTGGTCCTCGCCGAACTCGGCCGCGGCGAACCCACCAGTCCCGCTGCCCGGGTCGTGCGCGAACGTCGACGCGATCACCCGCGCCCTCGACCTCGCCGACCGGGTCACCCCGGACGGCATCCTGGCCATCCACGAGGCGCTGATGCGCGGACAAGCCCACGCCCGGCCCGGCCAGTTCCGCATCGAACCGGTGTGGATCGGGTCCGCCCCGACCCCGCACACCGCACAGTTCGTCCCACCCCACCACGACCGGGTCACAGCCCTGATCGACGACCTGTGCGCGTTCACCGCCCGCACCGACCTGCCGCTGCTCGAGCACGTCGCGATCGCCCACGCCCAGTTCGAGACGATCCACCCGTTCGCCGACGGCAACGGCCGCACAGGCCGCGCCCTCGTCCACGCCATGCTCCGCGCCGGGGGAGCGACCACCCGGATCACCCTGCCCGTCTCGGCCGGGCTGCTAACCGACATCCGCGGCTACGTCGCCGCGCTGACCGCCTACCGGGCCGGGGACCCCGACCCGATCGTCGCCGCGTTCACCGCGGCGATGTTCGCCGCAGCCGCGAACGCCCGCACCCTCGCCGACGACCTCGCCACAACCCTCGACACGTGGACCACCCGGCTGACCGCGCGCCGCGACGCCGCCGCCTGGCACGCCCTGCCCGTCCTGCTCGCCCACCCCGCGGTCACCTCCGCGTCCCTCCGGGGCCACCTCGGGGTCTCCCAACCGGCCACCGACCACGCGCTGCACCAGTTGCTCGACGCCGACGTCCTCACCAAAGCGGAAGGCTACGAGCGGAACCGCCCCTACATCGCGCGCGAGGTCACCGACGCCATCCGCGCCTGGGCCGCCGGGATCAGAAGAAGGTGAGCCCAAAGGCCCAGGCGGCTGCCGCGGCGTCAACGCGTCACCCACACATCCGAGCCCGGATGATCCACCCACCCGATACAACGACATCGCTGAATACAGACGTGCTGTCTGTATGTTCCGTACGGAGATACGCATGGGGCCCCAGATTGACCACGTCACGGCAGCCCTCGCTGACCTGCCGGATGTAGACCTCGCGGTCGTTGTTGAGCGTGCGCTCATCCCTCGGATCGGCGTCCAGCGGGCCGCGGCGGTTGCGACGGTGCTATCCAGCGCGCTGGCCGAGGATGAGCAGGTCGCCCAGGTGGCCGGTCCACCGGTAGACGTCATCGACCACCTCACCTCTGAGGCACGCAGGCGCGGCATCCGTGCCGTCGCGTATCGAGTCGTCCTCGGCACCCCGATGTATCGGTCCGCGGCCGTGGCCGAGGCGCTTGGCCGGACCGGGAGCAATGCCCGGCAGGCGGCCAGCACGCTGCGACGACAGGGCGGGCTGCTAGGGCTGGAGCACGGGAATCGCTACCTGTACCCCGCGTTCCAGTTCGACCTCCAGCGCCACCGCATCCACCCGATCGTGGCCGAGATCAACCGGGTGCTCGACGCCGTGGGCGACCCGTGGGGGGTCACCTCGTGGTGGATCAGCGACAACGCCCGCCTGGGCGGACAGGCGCCCGCTGATCTCATCGGCGACCGCGATGGCGATCTACGCGATCTCGCGGCTGGCGAACTGGACGACTGAGCGCCGCGCCACAGATGCGATGGCTCCGGCCACAGCGTGCCCGTCGGGAAGACGCGGCGCCTCCGGCCGCGAGGTTGACCTGTCAGTCCACGGCGTAGTAGCCGAGCCTAAGCGTCCGCCGTCGCGTCTTCGGGCCCCCAACCGCGGCCGATTGTCCCGCCGGGAGCGGTTGGTGCTTGACAGTCTGGATACGCCAATTCGGCTGCTGCACAACGCAATACATGGACCTGGCCGGTGCTATGCTGGCCCCATCGAACATGCGCGAGGCTGGACCGCTCGCCGGCGCCCAGGGCGACAATCTCAGCGCGTTCCTCGCCCGCACCGGGCGAGGCTGATTCCGATGCCCCCAGAGCGCGCCCCCCGAGGCGGTACACCGCGGCACCGTTCCAGCCCGCGCCCCTGCAGCGGGAGATCCGCGAGCACGGCTCTGCCCGGACTCAGGACTTGGTGGGTGTCCGGCCACCCGCTCGTCTGAGCCGCCACCGCCACCGCACTCCTGCTCGGGTGGGAGGTAGCCATCGCCGCACTCACCTTGCTGGCCCTGGCGCTGGCCCGGACAGCCACCGGCACCTACGGTGCCCGCCTTGTCGACCTCTGGCCACTCGCCCTGCTGGCTGCCTCCGCCGTGACCCTGGCAGCCGGAATGACGAACGTCGCATACCGAGCACACACAGACCGTCGCCGCATGCTTCAGGAGCGTCTGTGGTGGGCGCTGTCCTGGGCCGCCGCCACCACCGATGGCGAAGCGGCAGCCCCAGCGCGCCGAGAGATCGCCCGCCGACGACTGCAGGACCTAGCAGGCAGCCCCCTTATGGGCGTGGAAGAGCGCCACCTCATCCAACGACTCACGCAACTCGCCACCGGCGAGCCGCCCGATGATGCCCAGCGGTGAGCAGCACCACCGCAAACCCCCTCGCGACAGACGAGAACCCCCGCGCACGCCAGAAAGGAGAAGACATATGGCTTGCAGCCAGTACTGGCGGTGGTAGCCAGGACTCCGAAACAGCGGCGGGTGGCGGGGCTGTCTGCCACCCGCCGCCGCAGCCTAGTCAACGCAACAGCGTCGCGTGCGAGCATCTGCTGGTGGCTACATCGAGCCCATCGACTTCGAGGCCAGGATGCGGCGGCAGGGGTCGGCGCAACGGGGGGACAACGAGGGCCACGTTCGTGCCCGACATCAGAGCGTCGAAGCGCCGTTTCCACCCGCTCATCGGGCCCGGTGGCGCCGCAGCCCGCGGCCCTCGGCACCTTGGCGATCACGCACCTCCTCAGAGTCACCCGCTGCTCCTTGCGCACCAGCCGCTGCGGCGGCGGCCGCTTCCAACGGGGCGAGAAACGACGCCGCCCCAGCCCGGTACTCCTCAATCGAGATCCGGCGAAGCCGCGGCTCCGCTGGTGCAGGTCGGTCTGACCCTACGAAGGCTTTGTGGTCTCGCGCGCGCAGCCGCGCAGGGGAGGGATCCGCCCAGGGCGTTCCGTTGTCACGGCTATGGGGGCGCGGCGGTCCGATCTCACCCAGCCGATGGGCGAGGACACCGAGCGGACTGAATGTTCCAGCCATCGTCTCGTCCGTGAGGAAGGAGGCGAGTGACACCGCGCCCCACCCAGAGGCCTGAGCGGGCGCGAGTATCCGCTGGAGGTGGACGGCGTCTTCCGGCCCGAACGGGAATGCCACGCTCGCCCCCCAAGCAAGGTTGGCGACGACAGTCAGCACCCATGTGTCGTCGACGGCGGTTGGGAGGACTTGGCATAGGAGGGCCTCCGCGTCGGATCGGCTCCGAAGGACCCGTTCCAGCCTCCCCAGGTCCCCGCTTGTTGCGTGGTCGCGCGCGTTGGTGACGTGGTCACGTAGGGAAGGGGGGGAGGTGTCTGACTTGGTCTCTGATTCGGTACCTGATGTTGGGGTCAGCCTGTGGGCGCTTTCAGGGGTCAGGCTGTGGGCGCTTTCAGGGGTCAGCCTGTGGGCATCAGGGGTCAGGTCGTGGACGTGGACAGCGTCACCGCGTTCGCCCATGGCAGTTCGGGCAGAGCGGACCCTGATCTGCGGTGTGAGAAGCGACCACCGGATGCGGATCTGGTTCGGTGCCTGACGTGCCCGGGTCCCGGTCAGGACCTTCCTCTGCCGAGAGGTGATCCACTGGGACGGGCCAGAGGAGTCAAGCAGGACTCTTAGGCCTGCCTTGTAGGTGGTCTCGGACATTCCGCCAGCCGATGCGATGTCCTGGGCGCGAACGTCGAGCACCTTCCCGTCTCTGTGGCCTGTGAAGGCCAGGAGCGCCAGGAGCGACCGGATCGCCCTCGTGGAGGCGTCATGGGTTCCCCACCGGGGAGGACAGTCACGGGCATCCGTGGGCCAGATCAGGGCGACCGGAACATCGATGCGATCACGCGGAGCCGCCCGATACACCACCCGACGCTTGCCGATCGGACTCGAAACGAGACCCGCGGCAGCCAGGGCCTCAAGGTGGCGGCGGATCGTCTTGGGGGAAGCGCCACACCGAGCCGCCACATGAGCAGTGTTGACCGTGAGGGTGTCGTCGTGGATGCTCGCCATGTCCCGCAGCGCCAGCCACGTCAGGACATGCTCCTTCTTGACTGAAACCCCGGTCGGGGACATCTGGCGCGCGAGCGAGCGTGGCACAGAAATCATGCGATGGGTCATGCGATGCCTCCGTTGGTATGGACGAACGATGTTTCCGCACTGCCGGTTATCGGGTCTCGGCGTCGCTGGGTTGAGAACGAAGGCAGACAGGGTGGTGGGGCGAGGGTTCGATGGCTGCGACCCGCATGGTCGAGATGGGGTAGCCACGTCCCTGGCCAGCGATTGGTGGGTGTACGCCACCTACGATCGGCGACCGGCTGTGCGATGTGTCGCTGATGCTGACTGCGGCGATCTGGCAACGCGACGAGCGTCGGGCTGCCGTCGATAGGCCCGACGCGGGACGCTGCTCGGCACCTGCTCCAAGCGGCAATGTTTAGACGGGTTCCCATTCGTCGTGCCGACGGTCGCGAGCTCGATCGACATCGTCGTCCACGCCGCGCTCGAGGGGGATGGGTCCCGGAAGGTGCGGGAGATCGTCGCGGTGCCGGGCCGGGCCGAGGGCGGCATCGTCGAGATCGCCGAGCTGTTCGTGCGCCGCGAGGACCGGCTCGTCCGGGCCGACGGGTTCCCGCCACACCTCGACCGGTTC
The DNA here is from genome assembly GCA_963728395.1 of uncultured Actinomycetota bacterium. Classification (GTDB taxonomy): domain Bacteria; phylum Actinomycetota; class Actinomycetes; order Actinomycetales; family Dermatophilaceae; genus CAVSJJ01. The sequence continues at coordinate 424,275 of CAVSJJ010000001.1, read as the reverse complement.
CAGCGGGCCGGGTTCGACGTCTCGGCGCTGCTCGCGCAGGCGGCCGGATGACAGGCCTCCTGTTCGGTCTCACCCTCGGCGTGGGGCTCTTCCTCATCTGGTGGTCCTGGTGGGCGCCGAGCGACCGACCCCGCCCACGGCCCCGCCGGCCGCGCCTGCTCGTCCGGCTCGAGGACGACCTCGTCCAGTCAGGCCAGGCCGGCCTCACGCCGCGGACGCTGCTCACCGGATGCGTCATCGCCTTCGCCGGCGTCCTTCTCCTCGGCTACGTCCTCATCGGCGTCCCGGCCATCGCCGCGTGCTTCGCGGCGATGGCTGGCTACGCGCCGGTGGCCCTGGTCCGGATGCGGGCCCGCCGCCAGCGGCGCCGGTTGCGTGACGTGTGGCCGGACGCGGTCGACAACATCGCCTCGGCCGTGCGGGCCGGCATGGCGCTGCCCGAGGCGCTGGCCCAGCTCGCCGTCCGCGGGCCCGAAGAGCTGCGTCCCGCCTTCGCGGCATTCGCCGAGGACCACCGGCTGACCGGGCGCTTCCCGGACTGCCTCGACCGGCTCAAGGAACGGCTGGCCGACCCGGTCGGGGACCGGCTCGTCGAGTCGATGCGCATCGCGCGGGAGGTCGGCGGCAGCGACCTCGGCAGGCTGTTGCGGACCCTGTCGGCCTTCCTGCGCGAGGACGCCCGGACCCGCGCCGAGATGGAGACCCGGCAGTCCTGGACCGTCAACGCCGCTCGACTAGCCGTGGCCGCCCCGTGGGCGGTCCTCGCCATGCTGTCGACCCGCCCGGAGTCGGTCCAGGCCTATTCGACCCGGGTCGGCGGGTTGGTCCTCGCGAGCGGCGCGACGCTGACGCTCGCGGCATACCGGCTCATGGTGCGGATCGGCCGCCTCCCCGACGAGCAGCGGGTGCTGCGATGACCGGAGCATTCTCGCCGCTCGGCGCGCTGCTCGGCCTCCTCCTCGGCCTGGGCCTGCTCCTAACGTATGCCGGCCTGCCGTCGCACCGGCGCACGACGCTCGCCGACCGGGTCCTTCCCTACCTCGCGGACACCCCGCGCCCCTCGGGGCTGCTCGCCCAGGCCCGGAGCCGCGGCGGTGCCGTGTCGGCCCTCGCGGCGCCCCTTGTCGTCGACCTCGCTCACCGCGTCGACCGGCTGCTCGGCGGCGCCTCGTCGGTGCGACACCGGCTCCTGCGGGCCGGCCAGCCGCCGGACGTCGAGCGATTCCGCGCCGAGCAGGTCATGTGGGCGGTCGCGGGCGCGGTGGGTGGAGCGGTCGGCGGGCTCCTCCTGCTCGTCGGTCGGGACGGCGGCACCGTCACGGTCCTGCTCCTCACCGTCATCGGTGCCGGGCTCGGTCTCGTCTGGTCCGACTACGCCCTGACCCGGCGGGCCGTGCGTCGCGAGGCACGGATCCTCGCCGAGTTCCCGACGGTCGCCGAGCTGCTCGCGCTCGCCGTCGGCGCGGGCGAGGGTGCGGTTGGGGCGCTGGAGCGGGTGTGCCGGCTCAGCCGCGGCGAGCTGTCCGAGGAGCTGCGTCGTGCCCTGGCCGACGCCCGGGCCGGCGCCAACCTGCCCACCGCGCTCCAGGGCGTCGCCGACCGCACCGGCCTCGTCGGGCTCGCCCGCTTCGTCGACGGCATCATCGTGGCCGTCGAGCGCGGCACCCCGCTGGCCGACGTGCTGCGGGCCCAGGCGCAGGACGTCCGGGAGGAAGGGCGGCGGGTCGTGATGGAGCAGGGCGGCAAGCGCGAGATCGCGATGATGATCCCGGTGGTGTTCCTCATCCTGCCGGTGACGGTCGTCTTCGCGGTCTTCCCGGGCTTCGCGTTCCTGAGATTCACGTTGTAGCGGCGGGTCCATCGGAGTCGGAGGAAGGAACCATCATGGAGGAGATCAGGCGCACGACCGCCCGGCTGCTGCGGGCGGCGCGCGGCGGTGCGGCACGCGGCGGTCCGCGGCGGGACGAGCGGGGGGACGTGCCCGGATGGGTACTCATCACCCTCATGACGGCGGGCCTGGTCACCGTACTGTGGGCGGTGGCTCGCACCGAGCTCGTCGACATCTTCCACCGGGCGCTCAGCTCGGTGAGCGGCTGAGCGGCTGAGCGGATGGGCACCGGTCGGGCAGCGTGTGCCCGGCGGGTCGGCGGCGAGCGGGGCTCGGCGGTCGTCGACTTCGTCCTCGTCGGGGTGCTCGTCGTCGCCGTGTTCCTCGGCGTGTTCCAGCTGGGGTACGCCCTCTATGCGCGCAACACCCTCATCTCCTGCGCCTCCGAGGGGGCCCGGTTCGGCGCGAGGGCGGACAGCGAGCCCGCGGAGGGCGTGCAGCGCACCCGCGAGCTGATCGCGGCGTCGCTGTCGCCGCGGTATGCGGCCGACGTCTCCGCGGGGACGGCCGTCGTCGGCGGGGTGCGGGTCGTGACGGTGCGGGTGCGGGCGCCGCTGCCGGTCCTCGGCCCGCTCGCGGTGGACGGTGGGCTGGACGTGACGGGCCGGGCGTTCTTGGAGAACCAGTGAGCGCCGGCGTCGGGCGGCTGCGGTCACGCGGCTGCCCGGGGGAGCGCGGTAGCGCGGTCGTCGAGTTCGTCTTCCTCTCGGTGCTGTTGCTCGTGCCCGTCGTCTACCTCGTCCTCGTGCTGGGCCGGGTCCAGGCGGGCGCGTATGCCGCCTCGACCGCGGCGCGGGAGGCGGGCCGGGCCTTCGTCACCTCGCCCTCGTCGACGCAGGCGGAGCCACGGGCCCGGGCGGCGGCGGCGATCGCATTCGGGGACCAGGGCTTCGGCGATTCCGGGACCCTGTCGGTGGCCTGCGACGCGAGCCCCTGTCTGCGCCCCGAAGCGCGGGTCTCGATGCACACGACGGTGACGGTTCCGCTGCCTCTCGTACCCACGTTCGCGCGCCGGGTCGTGCCGTTGTCGGTGTCGCTGCAGGCCGACCACGTGGTCACCGTCGACCGGTTCCGGAGTGCGCGGTGAGGCGGGAGTGGCGTCGCGAGCCGCGTCGGCGGCAGCGGCGGGAAGGGGGGCAGGTCAGCCTGCTCATCCTCGGGCTGAGCATGATCGCCCTGCTGTTGGTCGTCGGGACGATCGACGTCACGGCAGCCCATCTGTCCCGGATGCGGCTGCTCGACGCGGCCGACGCGGCGGCCCTCGACGCGGCGGACGCCCTGGATGCGCGGGCTTACCGGGTCGGGGTCGCGGAGGCCGTGCCGCTCAGTGACGCGACGGTGCGAGCGAGCTCCGGTGCCTACCTGGGGTCGCGCCCGCTGCCGCGCGGGATCTCGTCCTGGCGGGTGGACCCGGGCACCGGCTCGCCCGACGGACGGACCGCCGTCGTCGTCCTGACCTGCCGGGTGGACCTGCCCATGGGCGGGTCGCTGCTCGACGCGCTCGGCAGCTCGGTCACGATCCACGTGACCTCCCGGGCCCGCGCCGACGTCCAGCCACCCTGAGCCCAGGTGCCCCGTCGATCGGGGGTGCTCGCGCGGGTGTCCGGTTTTCCGGTCGGTTCCGCGAACACCCGGCTGAGCGCCGAGGGGGTGCTCGCGCGGGTGTCCGGTCTTCCGGTCGGTTCCGCGAGCACCCGGCTGAGCGCCGAGTCCACGTGTCCGGACAAGTTAGGTTAGGCTGGCCGCAGCGGTATACCCGCCCGGGTATCCACATTGCAGCACGACCATGCTCACACAGCCGACCGTGAGAGGAGCCCACATGGACATCCACTCGTTCCGGACGCCGGGTCTGGGGGACTCGACCTACGTCCTCGAGCACGAAGGCGCGGCGATCCTCGTCGACCCGCAGCGCGACATCGACCGCTTCCTCGGCCCGATTGAGGACCGGGGCCTGCACCTGGCGATGGTCCTGGAGACCCACCTGCACAACGACTACGTCTCGGGCGCCGAGCAGGCCTCGCTGCGCACGGGGGCCCAGCTCGTCCTGCCGGCCGCCGCCGCGCCGGCCTACCGGCATACCCCGGCCTTCCACCTCGAGGAGCTCGACGGTCCCGAGGGCCTGCGTATCCGCCCCCTGCACACCCCCGGCCACACCCCCGAGCACACGTCCTACGTCGTCCTCCTCGACGGCGTCGAGGTCGCCGTCTTCTCCGGTGGCAGCCTGCTCGTCGGCTCGGCCGGCCGGCCCGACCTGCTGGGCCCAGAGCGCGCCGACACCCTGGCCCGGCTGCAGTACATCTCGCTGCACCGGCTCGCCGGCCTGCCCGCGGACGTCCGGCTGCTGCCGACCCACGGCGAGGGCTCCTTCTGCACAGCCAGCGGCGCGAGCCAGCACACCTCGACGATCGGGGCCGAGCTGCAGGGCAACCCGCTCCTCCGGATCGACACCCCGGACGCCCTGGCCAAGGAGATGCTCGAGGCGCCGATGCCGATCCCCGGCTTCTACCGCTACATGGGCCCGACGAACACGCTCGGCGTCCCGCCGATGCCGTCGGCGACGGTCCCCCGCCTGAGCATCACCGAGCTCCACGCCCTCCCCGACCGCGACAAGGTCCACATCGTCGACATGCGCCCGCGCACCGACCAGGCTCGCGGCGTCCTCGCGGGCACCGTCGCCGTCGAGTTCGGCGACGACTTCGGCTCGTGGACCGGGTGGCTCGTGCCCTACAACGAGCCGGTCGTCATCGTCGCCAACCCCGACCAGGACCTCGACGCCGCCATCACCCAGCTGCGCCAGATCGGCTTCGACAGCATCGTCGGCGTCGTCAACGACGTCCGGGGCGGCGCCCTCCACTCCGACTTCTCCCTCGTCGACATTCCCACGGCCCGCGAGCTCGCCTCCCGGGACGAGGTCCAGGTGCTCGACGTGCGGATGCCGAACGAGGTGGCCGACACCTCCCTGCCCGGCGCGGTCACCCGCTTCGTCGCGGACCTCTACACCAAGGGCATCCCGCAGGAGCTCAGCACCGAGCGCCCCGTCCTCGTCGCCTGCGCGAGCGGCCGCCGGGCCGTCATCGCCGCCAGTCTGCTCACGGCGCAGGGCTATGACGTCGAGGTGCTCAACCCGGGAGGGGTCCCCGACCTCGTCGGCTAGGCCCCGCGCCCCTCAACGACGCCGGTATGCCGCGGCCCCCTCGCGCGGCATACCGGCGTTCCCACCTCGTCCGGAACCAGGTTCGGCAGAGCGGCCCACGCCGAAGGTGGCTGTGGTAGCCATGACCCATGAGTGCTGCCCCCGCCCGATTCGGGCTGGTCGGCAGCGGGTGGCGGGGGGAGTTCTTCCTCCGGCTCGCCCGCTGCGCCCCGGACCACTTCACCGTCTGCGGCGTCGTCACCCGCACCGCGGCCCGCGGCGAGGCGGTCGAGGGCCTGTGGGGTGTCCCGACCTACCGCAGTGTGGACGAGCTCGTCGATCGGGAGCGGCCCGAGTTCGTCGTCGTCTCGGTGCCGTGGGAGCAGCTGCCGGAGGTGACGACCCACCTCGCGTCGCGCGGCGTCCGGGTCCTCGCCGAGACCCCGCCCGCGCCCGACGCCGACGGGCTGCGCGCGCTGTGGGCGGAGGTGGGCCCGAGCGGCCTGGTCCAGGTCGCCGAGCAGTACCTCCACATGCCGGGGCATGTGGCTCGCCTGCACGTCATCGACGCGGGGCTGGTCGGTGAGGTGACCTCGGTCCAGGTGTCCTCGACGCACGGCTACCACGCAACGTCGATGATCCGCCGGATGCTGGGAGTCGGACACGCGCCCGCCACCGTGACCGCCCAGCAGTTCACGGCCCCGCTCGTCGACCCGCTCGGTCGGGAGGGATGGAACGGGTCGATGGAGCCCGTCCCGCTCGTGACGACGCTCGCCACCCTCGACTTCGGCGACGGACGGATGGGCCTCTACGACTTCACCGACAGCCAGTGGTTCAACCCCGTCCGGGCGCGACGCATCGTCGTGCGCGGCTCGCTCGGTGAGATCGTCGACGACCGCTTCACCTGGATGGCCGAGCCCGACACCCCCGTCGAGTCGCACATCGTCCGCCGGGTCACCGGGATGGACCTCAACCTCGAGGGCCTCGAGGTGGCGAGCATCAGCGTCGACGGGCAGGTGGTGTGGCGCAACCGTTTCCTTGGCTCCGGCTTCTCGGAGGACGACCTCGCCGTGGTGGGGCTGCTCGCCGACGTGGGGCAATGGGCGCGCGAGGAGGCGCCGCCGCCGTACCCGCTCGCCGACGCCTGCCAGGACCATCTGCTCGGCCTCGCGATCGACGAGTCGGCCGCCACCGGACATCCGGTGACCCCCGGCGACGCGCCGTGGGCGGCGCCGGTCTAGGGCAGGTCCACCCGCAGCGTCCGTCGGCCGTCCCCCAGCGCCGTCCACACCAGGCCCCTCGCCAGTTCGACGGGTCCGCAGTCGCACCAGGCGGGGAGGTCGTCGCCGGGACCCGGCTCGGCCCGGAGCAGGTCCGCCCGCTCCGCTCGCGGGGCCGCGTGGTGGCCGGTGTCGACGAAGTCCTTGGACCCGTGGGCGTGTGGACCGGGGCGGGTGAGGATGACCGGCCCGGCGGCCGTGTCGTAGACCTCGGCCAGGTGATGGGCGCGGCGGCACTGGACGCTCAGCCGCTCGTGCGCGGCCCGCTCGGCACCCAGCGCGTCGAGGGCGGCGCGCGCCTTCTCGCGTCGCTCCCCGGAGAGGGTTCGTCCGCTCGTCATGACGTGTCCGGCCTCCTTCGACGGACCGGTGGCGGGGCGGACCCGCCACCTCCAGGGTACGCCTGGCGGACGCTCGGTGGCCCGGCTGGAAGGCAGGTCACATCCGGGATCGCTGACTCGGAAAAGGGTTGTCGCGCAACGGTTGACGAGTCAACGGGCGTGGCTGTCCCCCGTCGTGCGGCGTACCCTGGTGTCCGGAGGACGACCGTGTCCTCCACTCCCAAGGGAGCGCATGGTGCCCCTCGTGGGGCATGGAGGAGGGTGTTCTCATGAGTCTGGTGAAGCGGGAGCACCGCACGGCCTGGCCACGGGACGTGGTCCTGGCCGAGGACAAGGTCGATCGGCTCTTCCGGGACATGTTCCGGGGCCTCTTCGGCGGGGAGGACTGGCCGGACCTGCCGGTGGACGCGAAGCCGATGAGGGTCGAGGAGTTCCTCGAGGGTGACACCTACGTCATCCGCGCCGAGCTGCCCGGCATCGACCCGGAGACCGATGTCGACATCAGCGTCGCCGACGGGATCCTCCACCTGGCCGCCAGTCGCGAGGAGCGGTCGGAGGAGGAGCGTCCCGAGGGCTACCGCACCGAGTTCCACTACGGCAGCCTCGTGCGCCGCATCCGGCTGCCCGAGGGCGCGTCCGCCGACGACATCACCGCCAGCTACGCGGACGGGATCCTCGAGGTCCGCGTCCCGGCCCCGCGCGAGGTCGAGAAGCCGGCAACCCGGATCGCCGTCACCCGCGGCTGAGCGGCACCGCGGCGTGGGCCCGGGCGGAGGGCGGGCCCGGGCCGTGCCAGGCTAGGACCGTGCCGCGCTTCGAGCCCTTCCCCGCCCTTCGCCATGCACCCGGCGTCGACCTCGACGCCGTCATCGCCCCGCCGTACGACGTCCTCTCCGAGGCCGAGGTTGACGCGTATGCCGCGCGCGACCACCGCAACATCGTCCACGTCGACGTGCCCCGGGGCGGCGAGGACCGCTACGAGCGGGCCGGTGCACTGCTCCGCGGCTGGGTCGACGAGGGGGTCCTCGTCCGGGACGAGACGCCGACGCTGACGCTGTACCGCACCCGGTTCACCGACGGCACCGGCGCCGAACGTGACCTGGTCAGCGTCGTCGGCGCGCTCGAGGTCGTCGACGAGGGGGCCGGGGGCGTCCTGCCCCACGAGCGGACGACGCCCAAGGCCTCGACCGACCGGCTCGACCTCACGGTGGCGGCCCGCGCCAACCTTTCCCCCGTGTGGGGCCTGTCTCTCGCGACCGGGCTCACCGAGCTGCTCCGTGAGCCCGGCGAGCCGCTCGGCTCGGTCACCGTCGACGGGGTCACCCATGCCGTCGAGCGGCTCAGCGAGCCCAACCGGGTCGCGGCCGTCGCGGCATACGTCTCCGGCGCCGACGTGCTCATCGCCGACGGGCACCACCGCTACGGCGTCGCCCGGCGCTACCGCGACGCCGTCCGCGAGGAGACCGGCTCCACGGACTCCCCGGCGGAGCTCACCCTCGCGCTCGTCGGCGAGCTGGTGGCCGACCAGGTGAGCATCGCGGCGATCCACCGCCTCTACCGCGGGATGCCGTATGCCGCCCTCCGCGAGGTGCTGTCGGCCCGCTTCGACCTCGCGCCGGCGCCGGCGCTGGAGCCCGACATCCTCCGCGAGATGGACGATCTCGGCCGGCTCGTCCTCGTCGGCCCGGACCGGACCGGGGAGTGGCTCGTCCCCAAGACGGGTGCGTTCTCCGGTGTCCGCTCGCTCGACGGGGCCTGGCTCGAGGCGGCGCTCGACCGCGCTGACGTCGAGGTGGAGTACCAGCATGGGCTCGACGAGGTCGTCGCCGCCATCGGCTCGGAGCGGGCCGAGGCCGGCGTGCTCATCCGCCCGACGTCGATCGCCGAGATCGAGCGCACCGCCCGCGAGGGTCTGCTCATGCCGCCGAAGTCGACGTTCTTCACCCCGAAGATCCGCACCGGCTTCGTCGTGCGTGACCTCGCCGGGTGACCTCGGATCGGGCGTGGCCGGGCGCCGAGCGATCCGGCGGTCGCGCTCGCTCGCGTAGGCTGTCCCATCGTGGCAACCGACTTCGCGACCGAGATCAAGGAACTGCGCTCGACCATGGCGTCCGTGCGTGAGGTGACCGATCTCGACGCCCTCCAGGCCCGGATCACCGACCTGGAGAGCCAGGCCGGTGCACCCAACCTGTGGGACGACCAGGAGGCCGCCCAGAAGGTCACCTCAGCGCTCTCCCGGGCCAAGGCCGAGTACGACCGGGTCACCGGCATGGAGACCCGGATCGGCGACCTCGAGGCGCTCGTCGAGCTCGGCACCGAGGAGAGCGACGCCGCGACCCTCGAGGAGGCCGAGCGGGAGCTCCTCGTCGTCAAGAAGGCGATGGGTGAGCTCGAGGTCCGCACCCTGCTGGCCGGCGAGTACGACGAGCGAGCCGCCGTCGTGACGATCCGTTCCGGAGCGGGCGGCGTCGACGCGGCCGACTTCGCCGAGATGCTCCTGCGGATGTACCTGCGCTGGGCCGAGCGCCACGGCTACCCCACCAAGGTCCTCGACACGAGCTACGCCGAGGAGGCGGGGCTGAAGTCCGCGACCTTCGAGGTCGACGTCCCCTACGCCTACGGCAACCTCTCGGTCGAGGGCGGCACCCACCGTCTGGTCCGGATCAGCCCGTTCGACAACCAGGGTCGCCGCCAGACCAGCTTCGCCGCCGTCGAGGTCGTCCCGCTCATCGAACAGACCGACACGATCGAGATCCCCGAGAACGAGATCAAGGTCGACGTGTTCCGCTCCAGTGGCCCCGGCGGCCAGTCGGTCAACACGACCGACTCGGCGGTCCGGATGACGCACCTGCCGACCGGGATCGTCGTCTCGATGCAGAACGAGAAGTCCCAGATCCAGAACCGCGCCGCGGCGCTGCGCGTCCTCCAGTCCCGGCTGCTGCTCCTCAAGAAGGCCGAGGAGGCCGCCGAGCGCAAGGAGCTCGCGGGGGACATCAAGGCGAGCTGGGGTGACCAGATGCGCTCCTACGTGCTCCAGCCCTACCAGATGGTCAAGGACCTGCGCACCGAGCACGAGGTCGGCAACCCGGCGGCGGTGTTCGACGGCGAGATCGACGACTTCATCGAGGCCGGCATCCGCTGGCGTCGCGCGCTCGACCGGGCCGAGGCCTGAGCGCCGAAGAGCGGGGGAGTCCGATGAGCGACGACGGCGCGGCGACGCCGGTGCCCGGCGGGGACGCAGCGGCGGTCGACCCGCGGTATGCCGCGGCCTGGGACGCCTGGGTCGCCCGCTTCGCGCTCGAGCTGCTCGACGACCCGGACCGGAGCGCGGCGCGGACGATCGCCGCCCCGGCCGAGCGGGCCCGTCCCCGGCAGACCAAGCCGCGGCGGATCTTCGGCCTCCTGGCGGCGAGCTACGCCGACACCGCCCCCTGGGTCACCCTGCGCCGGGTCGAGGACCACCTCGTCGGCCGGTGCGTCGCCCCCGAGCGGTTCGGCTCGGGCTACCCGGTCTCGCCCGAGGAGGACGCCGCCCTCCTCACGCTCGGCTGGCACCATCCCGGCCCGGGCGACGGGGCGGCATACGTGCGGTGGTGGCCCGACGACGTCCCCTGTGCGCCGTACCTGCCCGCCGAGGAGGCCCGCAACGCGGCCCGGACGGTGGCCGCCACGATGCGTGACGTCTTCGGGGTCGAGGACCCGGCCGGCCTCGTCATCACCCGCGACTGAGCGCTGGGGCGCGCCGACTCCGCGTCGGTGTGCGCCATCGCCAGGTTCGGAACCTATGCTTCCAGCGAGGAGCCCAGGCTCCCGTCCTCCGTCCGCCTCCCATCGCAAGGGCTCCATCCGCGCGCATGATCCGCTTCGACAAGGTCAGCAAGGTCTATCTCCGGTCGACCCGGCCCGCGCTCGACGAGGTCAGCCTCGACATCGAGCGGGGCGAGTTCGTCTTCGTCGTCGGCCCGTCCGGCTCGGGCAAGTCGACGCTGCTCCGGCTCGTCCTGCGCGAGGAGCTGGCGACGTCCGGCAAGGTCCTCGTCGCCGGGCAGAACCTCGGCACGATGTCCGCCCGCCAGGTGCCCCGGATGCGCCGCGAGATGGGCGCCGTCTTCCAGGACTTCCGGCTGCTGCCCGGCAAGACCGTCCACCAGAACGTCGCCTTCGCCCTCCAGGTCATCGGCAAGCCCGGCCACGTCATCCGCCAGCTCGTCCCCGAGATCCTCGAGATGGTCGGGCTGGCCGGCATGGAGGGCCGGCTTCCCCACGAGCTGTCCGGCGGTGAGCAGCAGCGGGTGGCGATCGCCCGGGCCGTCGTCAACAAGCCCGCGATCCTGCTGTGTGACGAGCCGACCGGCAACCTCGACCCGAAGATCAGCCTCGAGATCGTCCACCTGCTCGGCCGGATCAACCGGACCGGCACGACGGTCGTCATGGCGACGCACGACGACGAGATCGTCAACGACCTGCGCAAGCGCGTCATCCAGCTCGACGACGGGAGCGTGGTCCGGGACGAGCCGGACGGGGCGTATGCCGCGGCCGTCCACGACCCGGCCGCCACGGCCGCCGCGCGGAAGGGCAAGGCATGAGGGCCCGGTTCATTCTCGGCGAGGTCGGAACCGGACTGCGCCGCAACCTGTCGATGGCCGCCTCCGTCGTCCTGGTGACGATGGTGTCGATCTTCCTGCTCGGGCTCGGCCTGCTCGCCCAGCGTCAGGCCGACACGATGAAGGGCTACTGGTACGACCGGATCCAGGTGACGATCTTCCTCTGCAACGACGTCGCGGTGCAGCCCAACTGCCAGGGGCAGGGGGTGACCGAGGCCCAGAAGGCGACGATCAAGTCCCAGCTGGAGGCAATGCCCGAGGTCAAGACCGTCTACTACGAGTCCGAGCAGCAGGCGTTCGACCGGTTCAAGCAGCAGATGCGCAACAGCCCGGTGGTCGACAACCTCAAGGTCGGCGACATCCCGCAGAGCTATCGCGTCCAGCTGAAGGACCCGACGAAGTTCGCCGTCGTCACGAGCCAGTTCGAGGGCGCGCCGGGGGTCGCGAGCGTCCAGGACCAACAAAAGGTCCTACGGCCCCTGTTCACCGTCATCGACGTCGTCACGTGGATCGCCGTCGTCCTCGCCGCGGCGATGGTCGTCTGCGCGACCCTGCTCATGGGGACGACGATCCGACAAGCCGCGTTCACCCGACGACGAGAGATCGCCATCATGCGGCTCGTCGGCGCCTCCAGCACGACGATCCGGATGCCGTTCATCGTCGAGATGCTCATCGTCTCGCTGTTGGGAGTCCTCCTCGCCGGCGTTGCCCTGTGGACCCTGCTCTACTTCGTCTTCGACCGGCGGCTCAGTCGGATGAGCGGCGCGTGGATCGGCACGCTCGACCTCTGGGCCCTCACCCCCTGGATGGTCCTCGGGGCCGCCGTCGTGGCCACCCTGACGAGCGTCGTCGCGCTGCGCCGCTTCCTGCGCATCTGAGTCACGGTGCGCGCCCACGCCGCCCGGGGACGGCGATGTGTCCCTTCAGGCGGTCCTGAAGGGACACATCGCCACCCCTCGCGGTGACGGGGGGTCGGGATTCGGTGACTCGCGCCGTCGGGAGTTCCCTTCGCTGGGCATCCGTGTTACCAATGTGACTCGTGAGACAACGTGGCCCGGTCCTGTCCGACCCCACGCGGCGCTGGAGGGTGGCCGGTGGGGCCGCCGTCGTCAGCACCCTCGCCCTCTTCGGGGCCACGGCGGCCGAGGCGGCCACCGTGCCCGGACGGGTCGCCGTCCAGGCGCCGAGCGGGACCAAGGACAAGAAGAAGAAGGTCGACTCGACGATCCAGAACCTCAAGCAGGATCTGGACGACACGAGCGCCGCCCTCTCCAGGACCTACACGGCCCTGACGACGACCCGCAGCAAGATTCCGGCCGCCCGGACCGCCCTCACGCAGGCCCAGGACGCCGCGACCGCCGCGGCCGCCGCCGAGGCGCAGGCCGAGCAGGACCTCGCCGTCGCCAGGGCCAGTGAGTCCAAGGCTGAGGACGAGCTCGCGGCCACCCGTGCCTCGATTGCCGCAGGGCACATCCAGCTCGCCCAGTTCGCCTCCCAGCTCTACCAGGAGCAGGGCATGGGCCAGCTCTCCGTGGCGATGAGCTCGAACAGCCCCCAGGAGTTCGCCGACCGGCTCGCCATGGTCGGGACGGTCGTCGAGTTGCAGAACGCGTCGATGCACCGGCTCGCCACCGCCCAGGCCGACCAGGTCGCCCAGGAGGCCCGGCTCACCGCGCTGCGCCAGGAGTCGGCCGCCGCGCAGCGTCGGGCCGCCGCCGCCCTCGATGCCGCGACCGCCGCCCGCGACAGGGCCGCCGCCGCCAAGTCCGCGCTCGAGCGGCTCGCGGCGAACCAGCGGTCCCAGGCCAAGGCCCTCGCCACCCAGGTCGCCGCCGAGAAGAAGCGGATCGCCGCCATGCGGGCCGAGTCGGCCCGGCTGGCCCGCATCCTCGCCGCCCGGGCCCGGGCCGCTCGCACGGCCGGGCGCACCCAGGGCGCCGGCGGCAGGGGGTTCCTCTCAGCCCCGACAACCCTCGGCTGGATCAGCTCCGAGTTCGGCTACCGCTACCACCCGATCCTCCACTACGCCCGGCTGCACGAGGGCCGGGACTACGCCGCGCCGTGCGGGACACCGATCCACGCGGCCGCCGACGGCTACATCGTCTCCGCCGGCTGGGGTGGCGGCTACGGCAACCGGGTCGTCATCGACCACGGGTACCACGGTGGCGTCGACCTCTCGACGACGTACAACCACCTCACCCGGATCCGGGTCTGGCACGGGCATGTCCGTCGCGGCCAGGTCATCGGCTACGAGGGCTCCACCGGCCTGTCCAACGGCTGCCACCTCCATTTCGAGACCCGGCAGAACGGGCGCACCGTCGACCCGCGCACCTGGCTCTGACCCGCTGAGCGTTCCGCCCCTCTCCGGTCCCGGTCCGGCGGGCTCGCGCGGACCGGTAGCGTTGCTGCCGGTGCGGCACGCTAGCCGCGCGGCACCGAGCCGGTGATGAGGAAGGAGGCGGCGGTGGCCAAGGAACAGGGGCACAAGCTCGTGGCGAGCAACCGGAAGGCCCGGCACGACTACCTCATCGAGGACACCTACGAGGCGGGCATCGCCCTCACCGGGACCGAGGTCAAGGCGCTGCGGATGGGCCGGGCCTCGCTCGTCGACGGCTGGGCCGCGTTCAGCGGCGACGAGCTGTGGCTCGAGGGGGTCCACATCCCCGAGTATTCCTCGGGCACCTGGACGAACCACACCCCGCGCCGCCGCCGCAAGCTCCTCCTGCACCGCACCGAGCTGGACCGGATCGCCCACAAGACCCGCGAGAGCGGGCACACGATCGTGCCGCTGTCGCTGTACTTCAAGGACGGACGCGCCAAGGTCGAGATCGCCGTCGCCAAGGGCAAGAAGGCCTACGACAAGCGACACGCGCTTCGGGAGCGGCAGGACCGGCGTGAGGCCGAGCGGGCGCTGTCCGCCCGGAAGCACTGATGGGCCACGGAGGTTGGCGCGTGGCCGTTCGTCGTGCCGCCGTCCTCGGGTATGCCGCCCTCACGGCCCTCGCCCTCGCCCCGGCAGCCGCGGCCGCACCGCCCGCGCGTGCGGCGGCATCCGGCCCGGTGGCGTCGGGCGGGCTGCCGGCCGCGGGCTACACGGTCGTGACGAAGGACGCCGCCACCCGGTTCGCCGCGAGCTACACCGTCAACGAGGACGGTTCGGTCGACGTCGTCGAGGACATCACCTGGACCTTCCCCTCGGGCCAGGAGCGGCACGGCATCTACCGCGGCATCACCGTGCGAGCCGGCTACAAGAACAGCGACACCCAGTACCGCTACTACGCCCTCAGCGGCGTCTCGGTCACCTCCCCGACCGACGCCCCCACCGACATCTCCATCACCGACGAGGGCGCCACGGCGCGGCTGCGGATCGGCAGCCCCTCCAAGACGGTGACCGGCACCCAGCAGTACGCCGTCCACTACCACCTCGACCATGTCGTCAACGACATCGGCGACGGGACGGCGGAGTTCTACTACAACGTCATCGCCCCGAGCAACGACTCTCCCACCGAGAACCTCGTCGCGACGGTCACCGGCCCCGTGGCCGCGACGAAGGCCGCGTGCTTCTACGGCCCGCAGGGTTCGACGAGCGACTGCGACGCGGCTCCGGGCGCGACCTCGCGCTTCTCGATGCCCGACCTGGGGGCCAACGAGGGCGCCTCGGTCGTCACCTCCTATCCCCGGGTCGCGTTCGGGGACCTCAGCCCGGACCTGCGTGAGGGCAGCGCGGACGCCTCGTCCGGCAGCTCGTTGTCGCCCGCCTCGGCGCGGTCGCTCGGCTACCTCGCGGGCGGCCTCGGCCTCCTCGCGCCCCTGCTCGCCGCCGGCACGATGGGTGTCCTGGTCTGGAAGCGCGGCCGCGACGAGGTGTATGCCGGGCTGACTCCGGGGCTCACCCCGGGCCACGGCGAGGCGGCGCCCGTCCTGCGCAGCTCGCGCGAGCCGACGGTGGCCGTCCAGTTCGCGCCGCCGACGGGCGTCCAGCCCGGCATGCTCGGCACGATCATCGACGAGGAGGCGAACGTCGTCGACGTGACGGCCACCCTCATCGACCTGGCCGTGCGCGGCTACCTCGTCATCGAGCCGGTCCACGGTGAGCACTTCTGGGTCAAGGATGACTGGCGGCTTCGGCGGACCAGCCCACCCGCCGCGGGGCCGTCCCTGAACCCCTACGAGCAGCTGCTCCTCGACTCGGTCTTCGCCGCCGGGCCGGACGTGAAGCTGAGCGAGCTGAAGAACACCTTCGCCCCGACCCTGAAGGCCGTCCAGCAGCTCATGTACGACGAGACGGTCCAGCGCGGCTGGTTCCGCTCCTCGCCCGAGACCGCCCGCGGTGCGTGGATGGGCGCCGGCGTCCTGGTCATCGTCCTCTCTGTCATCGCCGCCGTCGCCGTGAACGTCGCCGGGGGAGGGGCCTTCGCGGACGCAGGTCTGCCGCTGCCTCCGGCCTGGGTGCTCGGTGCGGGCGGTGTGCTCGCCGGGCTCATCACGATCGCCCTGGGACGCAGGATGGCGTCGCGGACCGCGGAGGGCAGTGCCGTGCTGGCCCAGTCGCGGGGGTTCGAGCTCTATCTCAAGACGGCCGAGGCGAACCAGATCCGGTGGGAGGAGGCGCAGGACATCTTCAGCCGCTACCTGCCCTATGCCATCGTCTTCGGCGTCGCCGAGCGCTGGGCCGGCGTCTTCGAGGAGGTGGCGACCGCCGCGGCCGCCGCGGGACACAGCATCGCCGCGCCGCTCTGGTACGCCGGCGCGTGGGACGCCCGCAGCTTCGCCGTCCTCGCGTCCGGGATGGACACGTTCGCCACGACCGCCGCCGGTACCTTCGCCAGCACGCCGGGATCCTCCGGGGGCAGCGGTTTCAGCGGGGGCGGTGGCTTCTCCGGTGGTGGAGGCGGCGGCAGCTCCGGCGGCTCCTGGTAGCGCCCCCGGCCCGTCAGGCGGGCGTGATGGCGAGGATGAGGTCCCCGCCCTCGACCTGCTGCACGCCCCCGATCGCGAGTCGGGCGACGGTGCCCCCGACCGGCGTGGTGATGTTGGCCTCCATCTTCATCGCCTCGATCGTCGCGACGACGGCGCCGGCCACGACGACGTCGCCCTCGGCGACGGTGGGCGTGACCATGCCCGCGAACGGCGCCGGCACGTGACCCGGCGTCGACGGGTCCGCCTTCTCGGCGGCCTTGACGTCGACGCTGACCGAGCGGTCTCGCACGGTCACCGGCCGGAACTGGCCGTTGAGGGTGCACATGACGGTCCGCATGCCCTTGTCGTCGGCCTCACCGATGGACGTGACCCCGAGGATGAGCCGCTTGCCGGCCTCGATCTCCACGTCGACCTCCGCGCCGAGCCCGATGCCGTGGAGGAACTCGACCGTCGGGAGCACCCCGAGGTTCCCGAACTGCTCGACCGAGGCCTCGTAGTCCCGGGTCGGCCCGGGGAAGAGCAGGGAGTTGAGGGTCGGTCGGGGGGTCTCGGCGAGGTCCTGCTCCTGGTCCTCGGTGAGGGTGGTGACCCAGGGCTTTGCGCTGCGCCCGGCGAGGGCCTTGGCCCGGAACGGCTCGGGCCACCCGCCGGGCGGGTCGCCGAGCTGGCCCTCGAGGAAGCCGATAACCGAGTCGGGGATGTCATAGCTCGTCGGGTTCTCCTCGAAGTCGGCCGGGTCCGCCCCGGCGCCGACGAGGGCGAGGGCGAGGTCGCCGACGACCTTGCTGCTCGGGGTGACCTTGACGAGGTTGCCGAGGATCTTGTTGGCCGCGGCATACATCGTCTCGATCGCCTCGAAGCGGTCGCCGAGCCCGAGCGCGATCGCCTGCTGACGCAGGTTCGACAGCTGGCCACCGGGGATCTCGTGGGCGTAGACCCGGCCGGTGGGGGAGGCGAGCCCGGACTCGAACGGCGCATAGAGGCGACGCACCGCCTCCCAGTAGGGCTCGAGTGACATCACCGCGTCGATGTCCAGGCCGGTCTCGCGCTCGGTGCCGTTCGTCGCGGCGACGAGCGCCGACAGCGACGGCTGGCTCGTCGTCCCCGCCATCGGGGCGCTCGCCGCGTCGACGGCGTCGACCCCGGCGTTGATGGCGGCGAGCAGAGTTGCCACCTGGCCGCCGGCCGTGTCGTGGGTGTGCAGGTGCACGGGCAGGTCGAACCGTTCCCGGAGCGCGGTGACGAGCCGGGCGGCGGCCGGAGCCCGGAGCAGGCCCGCCATGTCCTTGATGGCGAGGATGTGCGCCCCGGTCTCGACGATCTGCTCGGCGAGCCGGAGGTAGTAGTCGAGGGTGTAGAGCCGCTCGTCCGGGTGCATGAGGTTGCCCGTGTAGCACAGGGCGACCTCGGCCACCGCCGTGCCGGTCTCGAGGACCGCCTCGACGGCAGGGCGCATCTGGCCGACATCGTTCAGCGAGTCGAAGATCCGGAAGACGTCGAGGCCGGTCCGAGCAGCCTCGGCCACGAAGACGTCGGTGACCCGCGTCGGGTAGGGCGTGTAGCCGACGGTGTTGCGGCCCCGCAGGAGCATCTGGAGCGGGACGTTCGGCATCGCTTCGCGCAGCTGGGCCAGCCGGTCCCACGGGTCCTCGGACAGGAAGCGCAGGGCGACGTCGTAGGTCGCGCCACCCCAGGCCTCCATGGACAGCAGCTGCGGGGTGAGCCGCGAGACGTGGTCGGCGACCGCGAGCAGGTCGCGGGTGCGCATCCGGGTCGCGAGCAGCGACTGGTGGGCGTCGCGGAACGTCGTCTCGGTCACCGGCACGTCGGTGCGCTCGCGCAGCCGTCGGGCGAAGCCGGCCGGTCCGAGCTCGAGGAGCAGGTCACGGCTGCCCGCCGGGCGCGGAGCGTCACCGTCGTGGGGGGGAAGCTTGGCCTCGGGGACGATGTGGGTGCGGGCCGGGCCGTTCGGCTGGTTGACCGTGACATCTGCCAGGTAGGTCAGCAGCTTCGTCCCACGGTCGGCGGACATCCGGGCGGTGAGGAGCTCGGGCCGCTCGTCGATGAAGCTCGTCGTCGCCCGGCCGGCCTGGAACACCGGGTCGGACAGGACGGCCTCGAGGAACGGGATGTTGGTCGAGACCCCGCGGATCCGGAACTCGGCCAGGGCGCGGCGGGCTCGCCGGACCGCCGTCTCGAAGGTCCGGCCCCGGGCGGTCATCTTGACGAGCATCGAGTCGAAATGCGGACTGACCTGGGCGCCGACGAAGACGGTGCCGCCGTCGAGCCGGATGCCGCCGCCGCCGGCGCTGCGGTAGACGGTGATGAGCCCGGCGTCCGGGCGGAAGCCGTTGGCGGGGTCCTCGGTCGTGATCCGGCACTGGAGGGCGAAGCCGCGGGTGCGGATGCCGTCCTGGTCCAGCTCGAGGTCCGCGAGCGACTCCCCGGAGGCGATCCGCATCTGGGAGACGACGAGGTCGACGTCGGTGACCTCCTCGGTCACCGTATGCTCGACCTGGATGCGAGGGTTCATCTCGATGAAGACATAGGACCCGTCCTCCCCGAGGAGGAACTCGACGGTGCCGGCGTTGACGTAGCCGATCGAGCGGGCGAAGGCGACGGCGTCGGCGCAGATCCGCTCGCGCAGGTCGGGGTCGAGGTCGGGCGCCGGGGCGATCTCGACGACCTTCTGGTGGCGCCGCTGGAGGGAGCAGTCCCGCTCGAAGAGGTGGATGATCTGGCCGGTGGCGTCGGCCAGGACCTGCACCTCGATGTGCCGGGGGTTGACGACCGCCTGCTCGAGATAGAGCGTCGGGTCGCCGAAGGCGGACTCCGCCTCGCGCTGCGCGGCCTCGAGCGAGTCCCGCAGCCGGGCCGGGTCGTCGACCCGTCGCATACCGCGGCCGCCGCCACCAGAGACGGCCTTGACGAAGACGGGGAAGCCGATGTCGCCCGCCGCGGCCTCGAGGGCGTCCAGGTCCGTGCTCGCCTCGGCACTGCGCAGGGTCGGCAGGCCCGCGGCGCGCGCCGCGGCGATGGCCTTGGCCTTGTTGCCGGTGAGGTGGAGGACCTCCGCCGGGGGACCGACGAAGGTGATGCCCGCTGCGGCGCAGGCCTCGGCGAGCCGCGGGTTCTCGGAGAGGAAGCCGTAGCCGGGGTAGATCGCGTCGGCGCCGCAGGCCTGGGCGACCCGCACGACGTTCTCGTAGTCGAGGTAGGCCCGAACCGGATGGCCCTGCTCGCCGATCTCGTAGGACTCATCGGCCTTGAGCCGGTGCTCGGAGGTGCGGTCCTCATAGGGGAAGACGGCGACGGTCTTCGCGCCGAGTTCGGTGGCGGCGCGGAACGCCCGGACGGCGATCTCACCTCGGTTGGCGACCAGGACCTTCTCGAACACGGGGGTCTCCTCGCTGTCGGCGGCGAGCCTCAATCCTATGAGCCACGTCACACCCGTCTCACCCTGTCCGCACTCCGGTCCGGCCGGTCTGGAGACGCGGCGGCGCCGCGTCGACCTCGGGGAGCATCGCCCCGCTGCCGGTCCCCGGGGAATCCGGTTGGGGGGCTCGGGCGTTGGACGGCATACTGGACGGATGGGCCCGCGACTGCCGGTCGCGCAGGTCCGGTGATTGACAAGTGAACAGCGCGGGTTTGAGCCCCTCATGGGGGTGATCGGTTTCGACACTGGTCGGCTGGTCAGGGGAAGCGGGTCGAGGACGCACGGTCATCTCGTCAACGCTCCGTGCAAACCAATAGGTGCCGATTCCAAGCGCACCGACTTCGCCCTCGCCGCCTGAGCGAGCCTCGAAGTCCGTCAGCCTAGGTTCGCTTCCGACCTAGATCCTGGCGTCGACTAGGAAGCTGCGCCGCGTCGCCACGCCGAGGGGCGACGCGGGACTCTCACTCGGCTGGGCCTGTCAGGGAACGTGTGCGCGCGAGCCCTGGGGCCGAGAAACGCCATAGCGCACTGCACCCGGAGAAGCCCTGGTTTCCCGTCAGTGGACGCGGGTTCGATTCCCGCCACCTCCACCACTTGGTTCACTCCCACGCCGTTCAGTGCTCAGAAGAGGCCTGACCTGCATAAGTCAGCAGGTCAGGCCTCTTCTGTGATTCGGACGCAAGTGGCCACGTCTCGACTCGGGACGACAGGAAATCTGTCACACAGCTGTCACAGGACCGTGATCGGTGAGAATCGCCCGGCCCGGGGGCGAGTCGGCCAAGGACGGGTCAACGTGGAGGGGGCATGGCTGCTCCAGTGAAGTTGCCGAGGGGCGTCACTCGTTATCGAGGTCGTTATCGGGTCAGGGTGGACCACGAGGGGCGCGCGCAGGCCCTCGGCATGTTTGGAACGCTCACCGACGCGCGCGCTGCCCTCGACATCGCTCGTGGGCAGATCGCTCGCGGTCTGTTCGTACCGCCGGCTGGGCGCCGAGCGGCGCGCCTGGCCGATGCCGCGAAGGTCGAGGCTGAGTCGGTGACGGTGAGGGAATGGTCCCAGCGGTGGCTTGCCGAGCTGGAGGCCAACCCGGACCGATCACAAGCCACAGTTGTCTCGTACCGGTCGGTGCTCAGGAACCACGTTCTTGACGAGCTTGGCGACATCCGACTGGCCGACCTCACGACCGATCGCGTCGCCGACCATCTCGCCCTGCTCGCTCGCCAGCGCTCGACCCGGCACCCTGACTCTCGCGTCAACGGGGTAGCACCGAACGTCGTGATCGTTCTCCGGTCGATGCTCAACGCCGCGGTCAAGGCCAAGGCCGGCGGCCTGGAGACCTTCGACTTCCCAAAGGCGCCAAAGCATCGGCGGGTCCGCCCGGAAGACGAGCACGGCGATGTGGCGCTCCCCGAAGAGGTCAAGGCCTTCGCCGAGGCCATGCCGGAACATCTACGGATCGCTGTCCCGCTCGCTGCTTGGTGCGCCCTGCGCATGGGGGAGGTGCTCGGGCTGCAGCGGCGGGATCTGGAACACCTGGGTCTGCTGCACGGACTGGTGACACGTTCGGTCACGCAGCCTGAGTGGCTGGCGTGGTCATGATGGTCTCGAACTCGACGGGCGTCAATCGGCCCAGCGAGTCCTGTCTCCGGCGTCGGTGGTAGGTCTTCTCGATCCAGGTCACGATCGCGATCCTGAGCTCCTCGCGGGTGGTCCAGGTCTTCTTGTTCAAGACGTTCTTCTGCAACAGGCTGAAGAAGGACTCCATGGCGGCGTTGTCCCCGCACGAGCCGACGCGGCCCATCGATCCGACCAGCTGGTGGCGGGTCAGTGCACGCTGGGCCTTCCTGGATCGAAATTGCGATCCTCGATCGCTGTGGACCACGCAGCCGGCCACATCCTGGCCGGCGGCCTCGCGCATCGCGACGGCGTTGTTGATCGCCGCGACCGCGATCCTCGACTTCATCCGGGAGTCGATGGAGTAGCCCACGATCCGGTTGCCGCACACGTCCTTGACCGCGCACAGGTAGAGCTTGCCCTCGTTGGTCCAGTGCTCGGTGATGTCGGTCAGCCAGAGCTCATTGGGTGCCTCGGCGCTGAACTCGTGCCGGGTGCGGCCCTTGTCGTCGACCACGGCGCAGCGGTCGTCATGGACTGGTGGTCCCGGCTTCTTGCCCTTCCCACACTTCTTCTTCCCGAACGAGGACCACCAGCCGGCCTCGGAGCAGATCCGCCACGCGGTCCGGTCCGCCATCGGCTGGCCGGCGTCGCGGGCCTCATCGGCGAGGAACCGGTAGCCGAACTCGGGGTCATCGCGGTGAGCATCGAACAACGCGTTGGCTCGGTAGGCCTCCTCAACCTCGGCGTCGGTCAGCGGTGACGCCAACCAGCGGTAGAACGGAGCGCGGGCGAGGTTGAGGACCCGACACGTCACCGCGACCGGCACCCGAATGGGGGCACCGGCCGCGGCAAGGTCACGGACGAGCGGGTACATCATTTTCCCGGCAGGTTGGCCTGCGACAGATACGCCGCTGCTCGTCGCAGGACCTCGTTCTCCTGCTCCAACAGCCTGATCCGCTTCCTCAGCTCACGCTCGGTCGCCGGCTGGGCCGGGTCGGAGACCCGGACGCCGTCGTCCCGGTCGGCCTTGCCGAGCCAGGTGTTCAGACACGACTCGCTGATCCCGAAGTCGGCTGCGATCTGCTTGAGATGCACGCCAGGTTCACGGTTCCGGGCAACCCGGATGACGTCCTCGCGGAACTCTTTGGGGTAGGGCTTGGGCACAGTGCACATCCTCTCCCGCAGCACCTCTCGGCACCGCAGCTGATGTGTCACCTATTCGTGCAGCAGACCCGTCTTGCGGTTGTGCCCGGTGTCCAACGCCCGCGCCTTGGCGGGACAGTTTGGCCGGGACGTCCACGACGTGCTCCCCGTCCGCCAGGAGCCGCTGCGCCAACGGGCGGCCGGCGCCATTGCTGCTCTCGACCGCCTGCACCCGGTCCGGACACGACGCCACGTGCAGGCGCATCGCCGCGTAGCCGGTCTTGTTGGTGCCGAACCTGCCGGTCGCCAGCACCCGTTCGCGGTCGTCGACGACCTCAATGGTCGCCGGCAGCTTGTGGGGATCGACCCGATGAACACCCTCGCCTTGAGCTCTCGCCTTTCCCGCTGTCACAGTTCGGTGGACGCCGGGCGCGTTCGCCCGCGGCGACGTGCATCGGCTCGGTGGCCCCGTGCGGTCGTGCTCACGCTCGCGCGCGGACCCGGCGGGTGAGAATGGTCGCGAAGAGAACGAGGAAGAGGGACAGGAGGAAGGGGGTGGGGCCGAGGCTGGTGAACGAGCCCAAGACCCAGACAAGTGGCCAGATTCCGAGCAGCCAGGGTGGCAGCAGGCCGGCGCGCCAAGACCCCGCCGCTTGCAGGGCCAGGCCGAGGTAGGTGACGAACGCTGCGACGATGTACATCGGTCCCCACCGCAGCTCTTCGCCGGCGACGACGGACGCGCCAAGTTGGATGAAGAGCTCAGTGAGGCCGACGGTGACCAGCCAGGTCCCGACGAGACCGAGCCTGCCGTCGGAACCGTGGTGGAGGCGGTGCACGCCCCAGGAGATGGCCACGCCGCCGAGCGCGATCGGCAGCCCGGCGCCGGTGAGCCAGTAGTCCGCGGTGTAGCGGAACTCGCCCTCGTCGACGGTGGTGAAGAGGAACATGACGACCCCGAGGATGACGATCCCGACGATGACGATCGGGGCGCCGAGCTGGACGAGTCGCAGCGACATGAGGTCACGTCTGGCGGTGGTGCTCGCGTGAGGCGTGATGCTGGGTGCGGCGGTCATGCTGACTCCTGTTCGAGGACCGGATGGCGTGTCTGAGGAACGCTAGGAACCCCCGCCCACTGCGCGCATCACCCCACGGGCCCGTCGGCCTCGTCCTTCCGGAGTCCTCCCACAGGAGGACTCCCCGAGCTACTCCCTTCTCTTACGCTGATCGTGTGCGTGGGGTGACCAGGTCCGATGCGATGGTGGCGGGGGCGTTTGTTGTCGCGGCCGTGGTCGAGGCCGTGGCGCGCGACGTGGGCCGCGGAGGGAAGTTGGCCGCCGACGTCTCGGCCGCTGTCGTGCTCGGAGTCCTGGCTGTGCGTCGACGACGACCCCGTACGGTGCTGACGGTGTTGTCGGTGGTCGCCGTCGTCAGCATCGTGTCGACGCAGACCCTGTGGCCCGAGGTGCCGGCTGAGGGTGGGGTGTGGCTGTTCGCGGTGATGCTTGCGGCGTACTCGGTCGGCGCGTATCGGCGCGGGCCCTCGGTCCTGCTCGGGTTGCTTCTGCCGCTGATCATCGTCGTCGTCGCTGACCTGCCGAGCGGCGGGTGGTCCCGCGTGGGCGGCGTCCTGTTCGTCACCGTCTTCGTCGGGGCGCTCCCGACGGCTGCGGGGCGGGCGGTGCGCGCTCGGCGAGATCGGCTGATGATGCTGCGTGAGCGGCACCGGCAGATCGTCAAGGCCCAGAGAGCCCGGCGGGAGTCGGCGGTGTTGACGGAGCGGCTGCGGGCCAGCGAACGCGTCCAGCGAACGCTTATCACCGATATCCGTACCCTCGCCGACGGCGGGGCCGAGCCGGGTGTCGTGGAGGCGAAGGCTCGCGATCTCCTTGCCCGAACCCGCGAGGAGGTACTGATGCTCACCGCCGGCGCGGAACCGGCAGACCTAGAGGAGCCGCGGACTCCCCACCATCTCCCGACGCTGCGCGCCCGCGCCCAGCCCTGGGCGGTTCTCGGGGGCGCGGGGGTGGCCCTCGGGCTCTCGACTGAGGTGGCCAGCGCTCAGGGCGGGGCTGCACAGCCCTGGGCGGCGGCACTCGGTGTGCTTCTCGTCGGGCTGCCGCTCTCGCTCGTGTGGTGGCGACCGCTGGTCGCGGTCGTGCTGGCGTGGGCAGCCACGAGCACGTACTCGCAACTGATAATGCCGCTCGACGGAACTCTCAGTGAGGCGGCGGTGGCCTTCGGGACGGCATTCGCGGTGGGGGCGCTCTGCCGCAAGCCGTGGGCTGCCGTCGGGCTCGCCGTGTGCTGGGTCGGGCAGTTCCTCGGTGTCGGCGGCACCGGCTGGTTCGGCGAGTCGACGTTCATCCTCCTCAGCTGGCTCGCCGGGATGGCGGTCCAGGAGGCCAGCACACTCGTGGAGGAGACCCGGTCCACGACGCGGAGGCTGGAGGAGCAGGAGGATGCCGTCGCCGAGCGCGCGCTGGTCCAGGAGCGGATGCGATTGGCGCGGGAGGTCCACGACACGATCGGTCACACCCTCACCGTGATCGCCCTGCAGGCCGGGGCCGCGCGCCGCCTCGCGACCACGGACCCCGTGCGCTCCAGAGAGGTGATGCGGACGGCCCGCGACGTGGCCCGCCACGGCGTCGCCGAGGACACGGACCTGGCGGCTCTCCTGCGGCGCGTGCGTTCGACGGGCCTCGCTGTCGATGCGGACCTCGCTGGCCTGACCGACCTCGACCCTGAGCAGCGCCAGGCCGCGTACCACGTCGTCCGCGAGGCGCTGACCAACGTCATGAGGCACGCGCCCGGGGCCCGGGTGGATGTCCGGGTGGGACGATGCGCCATGGGGGCCGAGGTCACCATCGACAACTCCCAGGGCCAGAGGCCAGGCGCTGGGCACGGTACGGGACGTGGCCTGACCGGTATCCGGGAACGGGTGGCGGCCAGAGGTGGTGACGTTACGTGGGGGCCGACCGGTACCGGCGGGTTCCGCGTGTGCGCGCTGGTTCCGGACAGCGGGCCCACGTCGAGCCGACCGGTACTGTCCACCGAGGTCGAAGTCGCGCCATGACCGTCCGCGTGGTCATCGTCGACGACCAGCCACTGGTCCGCAGCGGGTTGCGCATCATCCTCGACGGCGAAGATGACATCGAGGTCGTCGGCGAGGCCGGGGACGGTGCAGCGGCCGTCCCGCTCATTCGTGAGCGCCACCCCGACGTGGTGCTCCTCGACGTGCAGATGCCCGGCGCCGATGGGCTTGAGGCGATGCAACAGATCTCGGACGCCGAGCTCCCGACCCGAGTCCTCATGTTGACCACGTTCGACCTGGAGGAGTACGTCTACCGCGCCATGCGCAACGGCGCCGCCGGCTTCCTCCTGAAGGACATGGAGGCCGAAGACATCGTTGCCGCCGTTCGGCAGGCTGCCCGTGGGCTCGACGCGCTCCTTGCGCCGGCGGTCACCCGGCGGCTCATCGACCGCTTCGCCAGCGTTCCCCTCCGCCCCACAGCGGCCCGCCTAGACCGCCTCACCACGCGAGAGACCGACGTGCTGCGCCTGGTTGGCTGCGGCCTGTCCAACACTGAGATCGCCGCGGAACTCTACATCGGGGAAACGACCGTCAAGACGCACCTGGGCCGAGTGATGACGAAACTCGGCCTGCGCGACCGCGTCCAAGCCGCCATCTTCGCCCACGAGAACCGCCTCGTCTGAGCAGTCCGCGCTGCTCGTCCCGTACCGGCGAACCACCTGGCCTCATTCACGCCCTATACCCGCCGAAGATCGGGCGGCTCGTTACCTGTGCCCGGATGCTGTCCTCCGCAACGCGGCGGGTGTCCTGAGGCTGCAGGTCCGAGCCCGGTGAGCCTCCAGACCGTTTCCGTCGGAGATGGTCTGTCTGCGCGGGTATGCCGTGGCAGACCAAGAACCTCGGCCGAGCCGGCTGTCCGTCGCTCCTCCAGTCTTCAACCACCTGGGTGAGGTGGTCGACCGCATCTCGGTCATGGGGCGCTCGTACAGACTGGACGTGACCCGGCTGGCTCCGGCGGTGCAGACCACTGCCCTCGCACTGTCACCCCAGCCGGGGCTGGACTCGCTGCCACGACGCAGCCGGCACCGGGGCGGTGAACCGAGAGCTCGACACGGCGAACTGGGTTCGCCACGGACATGGGCCGGTCGACATCAGCAACCAGAGCTCGTGCTGTTCGAGCTCAGCCGAGTGGCGGACGCTGGAGTCGGCGTTCCTCCCGGGCAGCGCGATGATGGACAGTCGC
This sequence comes from uncultured Actinomycetota bacterium, assembly GCA_963728395.1. Classification (GTDB taxonomy): domain Bacteria; phylum Actinomycetota; class Actinomycetes; order Actinomycetales; family Dermatophilaceae; genus CAVSJJ01. The sequence continues at coordinate 397,639 of CAVSJJ010000001.1, read as the reverse complement.
GCGCCCGGCAGTTGGCAGGACCACCAGCGCGTCCATTCCACGTCAGCCGTGACATCGACTGACGGCTGGACGAGGGCCAGGCAAAGGGCTCGTACTTGGAAGGGTGAGTCACAGCGCCGCGAGCCGGGCACCTCGTTGAGGCAGTTCAGGATGCGTTGTTGAGTCGGCGGACGACGTACTGGTTCAAGCTGAGGTGTTCCTCGGCGGCCTCCATGGCCAGGCGGCGGTGGAGCTGCGTGCCGACCCTGAGGTTGAACTTGCCGGAGAAGGACCGCGACGACAGCGGCTCGGGTACCGGCTCCCCACTCTCGTGGAGGTCGTGGACGACCTCGGCAACCAGGTCGCGGAGCCCGGCCAGCGCGTCCTCCTGGGTGCCGGCGAGCCAGGACAGTGAGGGGAACTCGAGGCAGGTCGCGACGAGCTCCTCGTCTTCGACCGACCAGGTGACCCGGTAGGTGTACCGGGTGACGTCGAGCGTCGTGTCGCTCATGAGCCTGCCTCCTTCTTCTCGATCGCTGCCAGGACCTGGCGGACCTGGTAGGCCTTGGCCCTGCCGTGGTCGTTCTGGATGTTGACCCGCGGGTCGCCCGGCCAGGGCGTCTTGAACACCGCGTGTGACCCGCCGCTGGTTCGGGGTGGGCCGAAGTGGTGCTCGCAGACCTTGGCCAGATCCTCGTACCGGATGTTGCGCGGGTTGGCGCGCATGGCGGCGACGATCTTGCTTACCGACGGCACTCCAAAATGGTACCACTGGTGGTACCGATTCGGTGTTGTCGACGAAGTCCCGACCATCGGCCTTGGCGCGAGCTTCGGAGGTGCCCCACTTCGGCACCCCTCTGATGTCAAGAGGCTGGTTCGAGCGGTCTCGAGCTCGTGCTCTTCCGTGTCGTGGTGGTCGGGCGTACGGTCGTGGGTGCGGGTCCCGGGAGTGGCTGATCCGAAGTGCCGGTGTGCGGGTGCAAGCCGGCCGCGCTGGAGTTAAGTGACGCCCCGCTGTGCCCTCCCGGGCCCGCGTCCACGTCAACGACCGGCTGGGTCGTGGCGTCGGCGCGGAGCTGGCGGTACAGGGCGTCGGAGATCCTGCGTTTAAGGCAGCGCATGGCTTCGGCCTTGGTCTTCCCGGCGGGAGCTTGTGCCGGTAGTAGGCCCGCCCGTCGGTGTCGTGGCGCAGCTGGGTGGTCGCGGCCATGTGGATCATGTGGTTCATCCGCCGGTTCCCGGCCCGGGAGAGGCGGTGCCGGACGACCTCGCCGGACGAGGCTTCGATGGGTGCGGTCCCGGTCCATGAGGCGAACCGGTTGCGGTCGGTGAACCGGGCGACGTCTCCGACGTCGGCCAATGTGCGGGCGGCGACGACGGGGCCGACACCGGGTAGGTCCATCAACCTCGACCCGGTCGCGGTGACCAGCTCCTTCAGCTCCTTGGTCAACGCCTTGGCCTTCTTCTCGATCGCGACGAGCTCGGCGATCTGTTCGGCGGCGAGCCGGCGGCGGGTCTTGCCCGCGATGTCGCGGGGCTTGACGGTGGCCAGGATGGCCTTGGCTTGGCTGGTGCTCATCTTCTTCGACTGTCCCGGAACCAGTTCCGACAGCAGCCGGTGCACCCGGTTCACGCACTGGATCCGGGCCCGGGTCAGCTCCGCGCGCCGGTCGACCAGCAGCCGCAGCGCCTCGAGCTGGGTGTCGTAGGCCAGCACCCGCAGGCCCTTGGTGCGCACCGCGACCACCGCCACGGCGTGCGCGTCGTGGGAGTCGGTCTTGCGGTTGTGGCCGGTGTCCAACGCCCGCGCCCGCGCCGACAGCTTGGCCGGCACGTCCACCACGTGCTCGCCGTCGGCCAGCAGCCGCTGCGCCAACGGCCGGCCGGCGCCGCTGCTGCCCTCCACCGCCCAGGTCCGACCCGGGAACCCGGCGACGTGCCGGCGCATCGCCGCGTAACCGGCCTTGTCGGTGCCGAACCGGCCGGTCGCCAGGACGCTCTCGTGCTCGTCGAGGACCTCGATGGTCGCCGACAGCTTGTGGGGATCGACCCCGATGACCACTCTCGCCATCACCTGCCCTGCCTTCCGCCGTCATTGCCTGGGTTGACGCCGGGCGGGCACTGCTACTGAGAGCTGGGCAGACCCCTCTTCAGCCACACACCGGCACGGTGTCCGGCGGGAACGCAGACCGAAGTTGAGCCACACCGATCACCTGGTGGGCAGCCGCATGGAGAGCTCCCCGCCGAACACCTAGACCGAGTCTCGCCAGACACCGGCCCTGCCGAAAGTCTCTAGTAGCCGCCTGTCGTCCGGCCCTCTGCTGTCGCCTGGTGGTGGCATAGTTGTGGCATGAGTCGCACACGGTTGAGCACCACGGTGGACACCGATCTCTTGGAGAACGCCCGGAAGGCGTCCGGGAAGCCGGACTCCGCGCTGGTCGACGAGGCCCTTGCTGCCTTGCTGGCTCGGCATCGCGCGGCCGAAGTGGACGCCAGCTATGCCGCCTACGACATCCATCCCCTGGACGAACCCGACGAATGGGGAGACCTGGCCTCGTTCCGGCGTGCGGTCGCGGCCTCATGACCGACCTTCCCGCACGCGGCGAGGTGTGGTGGTGCGAGATGGCCGAGGTCGGCCGCAGACCCGTCGTCGTCCTGTCTCGTGACGCCGTGATCCCGCGCCACGGACGAGCACTGATCGCCCCCTGCACGACCACCATCCGACACCTCCGGAGCGAAGTCCTCCTCGAGCCCGGAGAGGACCCGGTACCGCTTCCGTCGGCGGTCAACCTGGACTCGGTCGAAAGCGCATCGCTCGCCATCCTGGTCGAGCGGCTCGGCCGGGTCGCCGAGGACCGGATGCGCCAGATCTGCACGGCTCTGGCCGTCGCCGTGGACTGCTCAGACTGAGCTGCCCCGCTCACCGGCTGCCGACCCCCGGCTGTCGTCGCTCAGCAGCAGGAGTCGCACCATTCCCCACACCGCCTCCAGCCGACCATCGATGTGCAGGCAGACCTTACGACAGACTCTCTCGATGGCACCTACGACGTGGCCTGGAGCTCCATGGCGCTGCACCACGTGGAGGACCTGGATGCGCTACTGCGGGGCGTGGCAGACCTCCTGGTCGAAGGTGGCCGGCTGGCCATCGCGGACCTCGACGAGGATCCCGAGGACGCCTTCCACGCCGAGAGGGCCGACTTCGAGGGCCATCACGGATTCGACAGGCACCGCCTCGCCGAGCAGCTGGCCCGCGCCGGATTCGCCGACGTCGCCAGCGTTGCCGCCACGACGATCCCCAAGGGCGAGCGCGAGTTCGGCGTGTTCCTGTGCACGGCGACCAAGGGTGCATGAGCCGGCGGAGGTCGCTGAGGTGAGCACTGCTCCTCGGGGTGCAAGCCTCGTGCCACCGCCCCGGGTCGGGCCGCGGATGCGCCCGGCTAGCGTGGCAGGCATGCTCCCGCTCTGTGCCGATGTCGCGCGCCGCACCCGATGAGTTCCCGCCGACCGGATGCCGTCGTGGGCGGCGGCCCTGCGGCCGGTGCCGCGGCGCGCGCCCTGGCAGCCGCAGGCCGAGACGTCGTTCTGCTCACCGAGGAGGACCGGGCTCCTTACGACCGCACGGTGCTGTCCAAGGACGTCCTGCTGCGACCGGGCGTGGCGGTTCCCGAGGTGTGGCCTGCGGGTCGCCCTGGCGCGAGCGCATCGAGGTGCGAACCGGTGCGAAGGTCGCCAGCCTGGACCCCGGCGCAAGGCGGCTCGTCACGGCCTCTGGTGAGGAGGTCTTCTTCGAGTCGGTGATCCTCGCGACGGGGGCGGAGCCCCGGCGGCTCGCCGTCCCCGGAGCTGACGGCGCGGGGGTGCACCACCTGCGCGACACGACGGACGCGGTGGCGCTCTCCCTGACGCTGGACCACGCGAGCCGCCTGGTCGTCGTCGGTGGTGGCGTCATCGGGCTCGAGGTGGCGGCCGCCGCAGCGACCCGCGGGGTGGACGTCGTGGTCCTCGAGGCCGCGAACCGGGTGCTCTCCCGAGGCGTCCCCGCGGCGGTGGGCGGGTGGCTGCAGGCCCTCCACGAGGCGCACGGGGTGCTCGTGCGCACGCGTACGGCGCCGGATGCCGTGCTGCGCTCGCAGGACGGCGCCGTCAACGGCGTCCGGCTGGCCGACGGAACCGTCGTGCCGGCCGACGCGGTGGTGGCCGGCATCGGCATCGTCCCGCGTGACGCGCTGGCCCGGGCCGCTGGGCTGGCGGTCGACGACGGCATCCTCATCGACCCGTCCGGGCGCACGTCACACCCCCACGTGTTCGCCGCCGGTGATGCGGTGCGCACACGGCATCCGGGTGAGGCACACGGCATCCGACTCGAGTCGTTCACGGCGGCCGGGCGCCAGGGTGAGGTCGCCGCCCACACGGTGCTCGGCCAGGACGAGGCCTTCACCGACGTGCCGTGGTGGTGGTCCGACCAGTACGACGCGACCCTGCAGGCGATGGGTGCCGCCCCGGCCGGCGCTCGCGAGGAGGTGCTCGACGTGCCGGGCGGCCTCCTCGTGCTCTCCGTGGTCGGTGACCGGCTCGTGGCGGCGTGCGGTGCCACCCACGGGCCGAGCGTCGCCCGGGCGGTGCGGGCAGCCGGGCCGGTGATCGAGGCCGGAGCCCGGCTCGACCTCGACGCGGCTCACGCCGCGGCCGCGGACCTCGCGGCGCTGGCGGCGGTGCTGCGCGCCGCCGCCGGACCCCACTGACCGCTCCGCCCGCGGTCCACGGGCCCGCTACCGCTGCCATGGGGCCTGTGCCCGATCACCACTCTTCGGGACCGAGTTCGCTGACTGAAGCGACCACCGGCTCAGCCCACGCCGTTCGCCCAGTGGCCCGGTCCAGCCCGCCGGGCCGGGCCACTCGACGTCCGGTCGCCGGCCCGGCGTGGGGTTGAATGCCGTATGCCGCCCCGCCCCGACGCCGACCCCTCACGCCCACCCGGGCCGCCGGCGGACCACGAGCGGGTCGGGACCCGGGACGTCGCCGACTGGCGGACCACGAGCGGGCGTCGGCTGGCGGCGCACGTCGTTCGGCAGGCCGCTCGGCTCGCCCCGATCCTGCGCTGGTCGGCGGCCAACCTCGCCCTCGTCGTCACCGCCGTCGTGGGCGGGTTCGGCGTGCTCCTGCTCGACCTCGGCGCCGCCGTGGTCTATGAGTCGGTGGCCGAGAACGACGGGCTCGCCGCCCTCGACCGACCGGTCCTCGACCAAGCCGTCGCGTGGCGCTCCCCGGGGCTCGACACGGCCGTCACCGTGTTCACCGACCTCGGCGGCCCGGTCGGGATGCCGATCCTCGCCGCGGGCCTCACCCTGGCGATCGCCTGGCTGTGGCGCCGCTGGACCCCGGTCGTGCTCATGCTCATCGCGGCGACCGGGTCGCTCGCACTCACCGCGCTCGGCAAGGACCTCATCGGCCGGGCCCGGCCTCCGGTCGGGCTGGCGGTGCCGCCGTTGGAGACCTCGCCGTCCTTCCCGTCGGGTCACACCCTCAACGCGACCGTCGTCATGGGCCTGGCTGCCTACCTCCTCCTCGTCCATTGGAGCAACCGGAGGGCCCGGGTGGCCACCGTGCTCCTCGCCGGGGCGTTCGCGCTCGCCATGGGCCTCTCCCGCGTCTTCCTCGGCCATCACTGGCTCACCGACGTCGTCGCGGGCTGGCTGCTCGGGCTCGGGTGGGTCGTCGCCGTCGTGACGGCCCATCGGCTCTGGGTCACCGTTCGGCGGCGGGAGGCCGGTAGCGTTCCCTCAGCCGGTCGGCCGAGGCGAGGAGGTGGCGGATGATCGACCCGGTCCGGGTTCTCGTCGTCGATGACGAGCGGGCGCTCGCGGGCGTCGTCGCGAGCTACCTCGAGCGCGAGGGCTTCCTCGTCACCCAGGCCCACGACGGTCCGTCGGCCGTCGAGCTCGCCGAGCGGGTCGACCCCGACGTCGTCGTCCTCGACATCATGCTGCCCGGCTTCGACGGGCTCGAGGTGTGTCGACGGCTGCGCCGCTTCAGCGACGCCTACGTCGTCATGCTCACCGCCCGGGACGAGCAGGTCGACAAGATCGTCGGGCTGACGGTGGGCGCCGACGACTACCTCGTCAAGCCGTTCTCGCCGCGGGAGCTCGTCGCCCGGGTCCGGGCGATGCTCCGCCGGCCCCGGACCCGGACCAGGACCGAGCCCGACCCGGGCGTGGCACCGCTCGTCGTGGGAGCCCTCGTCCTCGATCCCGAGGCGCGCACGCTCGACGTCGACGGCCGCCGGGTCGACCTGACGAGGACCGAGTTCGACCTGCTGGCGACGATGATGGCGCGCCCGCGGATGGCCTTCACCCGGCGCCAGCTCGTCGACGCCGTCTGGGGGGAGAGGTGGGGCGGCGACGAGCACCTCGTCGACGTCCACGTCGGACACCTGCGCCGCAAGCTCGGCGACGGCGCCGAGAGCCCGCAGTTCGTCCGCACGGTCCGAGGCATCGGCTACGGCATGGGTCCCGGATGAATCGGGCCGAGGCGTCCCGGCGACCGCGGCTGGCCGTCTTCCTCATCGCCGCCCAGGCCATCGTCCTCGTCGTCGGCGCCGTCGCCCTCGTCCTCACGGCCTCGCTCGTCGCGCCGGGCATCTTCCACGACCATCTCGCCCGCAGCGGCGTCCGCTCCACTCTCGTCACCATGCACGCCGAGGAGGCCTTCCGCTCCTCGTTCGCCATCGGTCTGCTCGTCGGCGGGATCGTCTCGCTCGTCGCGGCCGGCCTCGCCTCGCTCTTCCTCGTCCGGCGGGTGACCCTGCCCGTCGAGCACCTCGCCGCGGCGGCGCGCCAGGTCGCGGCCGGGCGGTATGCCGTGAACCCGCCCGCGGATGCCTTCTCCGCCGAGCTCGAGGGCCTCAGCACCTCCTTCGCCCGGATGGCCCGCCGGCTCGCCGACACGGAGGCGACGCGAACCCGGCTCCTCGCGGACCTGGCCCACGAGCTGCGCACACCCCTGGCCACCCTCGAGGCCTACATCGACGGGCTCGAGGACGGGATCGTCGGACCCGAGCCGCATGCCTACGACACGATGCGGGCCCAGGTCGAGCGGTTGCGCCGCCTCGCCGGCGACCTGAGGGACTCGGCCGCGGCCGAGGAGCACGCCCTGCACCTGACCCGGCAGCCGCTCGACGTCCGCGCGGAGGTCTCGGCGGCCGCGTCGGCCGCTCGGCCGCGGTTCGCCGCCAAGGGGGTGCAGCTCGACGTGGCCGTCTCCGATGAGCCCGTGACGGCGGTCGCCGACCCGGTGCGTCTGCAGCAGGTGCTGGCCAACCTCCTCGACAACGCGCTGCGGCATACCCCTGCCGGCGGCCGGGTCGGTGTCACGGCGAGGCCGACGCCCGAGCGGGGGTCCCTCCTCGAGGTCTCCGACGACGGCGCGGGGATCCCGATCGAGGAGCTCTCGGCCATCTTCGACCGGTTCCACCGCGTCGACCCGGCCCGGGCGACGGCCGACGGTGCCGGCAGCGGCCTCGGCCTGACGATCGTCCGTGGTGTCGTGGCCGCCCACGGGGGCAGTGTCGAGGCCGCGAGCGACGGCCCGGGCACCGGCGCCCGGTTCATCGTCCGGCTTCCGCCCGTGGAGGCCGAGGTCCGCGACGCCTCGGCAGGAGGCGCGGCCGGGCGGTGAGGGCCGGACGGCACGGACTTCGTCAAAACTTCATCGATTCTCCGGGGAAGCGCCGAGCGGGCCCGCCACGCTGAGGCCATGACCAGCCACGTCGCCCGGCGCCACCACATCCCGGGCCTCCCCGCGCCGGAGCCCGCCACCCTCGCCATGTCCGATGCCATCGCCCCGGGGAGCCGGCGATGAGCTGGTGGGCCGTCCTCGGTGCCGGGCTGCTGGCCGGGGCGACGACGTGCGCCGTGGCCCAGGGCGGCCTCCTCGTCGGGCTCATCGCCCGGCAGAAGCGGTCCGCGGCCCTGGCCGGAGCGCCCGCCCCCGTCACCGGGGTCGGAGACGACCTCGTCCCGGTCGCCGGGTTCCTTCTCGGCAAGCTCGTCAGCCTCAGCCTCGCCGGGCTCCTCCTCGGCGCGCTCGGCTCGCTCGTCGAGCTCGACGCGAAGATCGGCGGCGTGGCGAACCTGGCCGCGGGCGCCGTCATGGTGCTCCTCGGGCTCTCGACCCTCGGGGTCCGCCCCTTCGACCGGATCGTCCTCGCCCCGCCGGCGTCGTGGAGCCGGATGGTGCGCCGGAGCACCCGTTCGTCCTCCGCCTTCGCGCCGTTCCTGCTCGGTCTGGCGACGCTCGTCATCCCGTGCGGAGTGACGATCTCGATGATGCTCCTGGCCGCGACCTCCGGTTCGGCGCTCACCGGTGCGGCCGTGATGGCCGTCTTCGTCCTCGGGACCGCGCCGATGTTCGCCGTCTTCGGCTTCGTCACCCAGCGGTATGCCGGACGCGAGTCGCGCGGCCTCGGCCTCGCGCTGGGTGCGGTGGTCGTCGCCATCGGCCTCGTCACGCTCAACGGCGGCCTCGCCTCCCTCGGCTCGCCGCTGACCGCCCAGCGGGCCGTCGCGGCCGTCCGAGGTGGTGGCGAGGCGGTCGCGCCCCCGCCGCTCGTGGACGGGGTCCAGGTGCTGACGATGGATGCCACCCCCGGCGGCTACGAGCCGTCCGTCGTCGGCGCACGCGCCGGAGTGCCGACCCGGCTCGTCCTGCGGACGCACGACACCAACTCGTGCATCATCTTCACCGTGCTGCCGTCCTTCGGGTTCCAGACCACCCTCCCGGCGACGGGGGAGCGGGTCATCGACCTGGGCACCCTCCCGTCCGGAGACATTCCCGTCTCATGCTCGATGGGGATGTACACCGCGACGATCTCCGTCCGCTGACCCGTGCCGAGAGGAGGACCCATCGTGTCCACACGAACCGTGACGATCGAGGTGTCCGGGATGCACTGCGCCTCGTGCGGCCTGCTGGTCGACGACTGCCTCGAGGATGTCGCGGGCGTCGTCTCCGCAGCCACCGATGTGCGGCGCGGCCGCTGCGAGGCGGTCGTCGGGGCAGGGGTCGCCGACGAGGCGCTCCTCGACGCGGTCGCCGAGGCGGGGTACGTGGGGATCGTTCTCACCTGACCCGGACGCGGACCGGCCCCGGTAGCGGGGCTACCGGGGCCGGTCCGCGTCCGGCATACCGGGGGTATGCCGGACGCGGTCAGCGGGTGTCGCTGCCGCCCTCGCCCGCGGCGCGGCCGGCCTCGAGCCGGGCGACGGGGACGCGGAACGGCGAGCAGGACACGTAGTCCAGACCCGCGTGGTGGAAGAAGTGGACCGACTCGGGGTCGCCACCGTGCTCGCCGCACACGCCGACCTTGAGGTTCTCGCGGACGGCGCGACCGGCCGCGGTGCCCATCTCGACGAGGGCGCCCACGCCCTGGGTGTCGAGCGTCTCGAACGGGGAGACCCCGAAGATGCCCATCTCCATGTACTTGCCGAAGAAGGCCGACTCGACGTCGTCGCGCGAGAAGCCCCACGTCGTCTGGGTGAGGTCGTTCGTGCCGAAGGAGAAGAACTCGGCCACCTCGGCGATGTCACCGGCGGTGACGGCCGCGCGCGGCAGCTCGATCATCGTGCCGACCATGTGGTCCAGGTCGATGCCCTGCTCGGCGCGGGCCTGCTCGGCGGCGCGGTCGATCTCGACCTTGATGCTCGACAGCTCCTGGACCGCACCGACGAGGGGGACCATGATCTCGGGCTTGGTGCTCTTGCCGCCCTTGGTCACGATCGCCGCGGCCTCGAGGATCGCCCGGGACTGCATCTCGAACAGGCCGGGGATGGCCAGTCCGAGCCGGACGCCGCGCAGGCCGAGCATCGGGTTCTGCTCGTGGAGGCGCTGGACGTGCCTGAGCAGCACGGCATCCTTGTCGTCGACGGAGCCGTTCGCCTCCGCGAGGGCGACCTTGACCGACAGCTCGGTGAAGTCCGGGAGGAACTCGTGCAGCGGCGGGTCGAGGAGGCGGATCGTCACCGGCAGTGACTCCATCGCCTCGAAGATCTCGACGAAGTCCTGCCGCTGCATCGGCAGCAGCTCGTCGAAGACCGCCTGGCGCCCCTCGTCGGTGTCGGCGAGGACGAGCCGCTCGACGAGCTCACGCCGCTCGCCGAGGAACATGTGCTCGGTGCGGCACAGGCCGATGCCCTCGGCGCCGAACCGCCGGGCGCGGGCGGCGTCGGGCGCGTTGTCGGCGTTGGCACGGACCTTCATGGTGCGCTTGGCGTCGGCCGCCTTCATGATCCGGTCGACGGCTACGACGAGCGGGCCGCCCTCCTCGGGGGACATCGTGCCCTCGAAGTACTGCACGACGGGGGAGTCCCTGACCGCGACCTCGCCCGCGAAGACCTCGCCGGTGGAGCCGTCGATCGAGATGACGTCACCCTCGGAGATGACCGTGCCGTCGCTCGTCGTGAACCGGCACGCCTTGGTGTCGACGTCGAGGGACTCGGCGCCGCAGACGCAGGTCCGGCCCATGCCGCGGGCGACGACGGCGGCGTGCGACGTCTTGCCGCCACGGCTGGTGAGGATGCCGTTCGCGGCGACCATGCCCGGCAGGTCGTCGGGGTTGGTCTCGCGGCGGATGAGGATGACCGGCGTGCCCGCCTCGGCCATCTCGACGGCCTTGGCGGAGCTGAACACCGCCTGGCCGACGGCCGCGCCCGGGGAGGCGCTCATGCCCTTGCCGAGCAGGTCGCGATCGCCCGAGGTGTCGAAGTGGGGGAACATCAGCTGCGCCAGCTGGTCGCCGGTCACCCGCTGAAGGGCCTCGTCATCGGAGATCTTGCCCTCGTCGACGAGGTCGAGAGCGATGCGGAACGCCGCCTCGGCCGTCCGCTTGCCGACCCGGGTCTGGAGCATCCAGAGCTTGCCGCGCTCGATGGTGAACTCGATGTCGCACATGTCGCGGTAGTGGTCCTCGAGGCGCGCCATGATCTCGAGCAGCTCGTCGTAGGACTTCTTGTCCAGGCCCTCGAGGTCGGCGAGGGTGAGGGTGTTGCGGATGCCGGCGACGACGTCCTCTCCCTGAGCGTTCTGGAGGTAGTCGCCGTAGACGCCGACGGCCCCGGTGCCGGGGTCACGGGTGAAGGCGACGCCCGAGCCGGAGTCCATGCCCTTGTTGCCGAAGGCCATCGCCTGGACGTTGACCGCAGTGCCGAGGTCGGCCGGGATGCGCTCGCGGCGCCGGTAGAGGACGGCGCGGTCGGAGTTCCATGAGTTGAAGACGGCGAGGACGGCCGCCTCCATCTGCTCGCGCGGGTCCTGCGGGAACGGGTTGCCGCTGTCGCGCTCGACGATCCCCTTGTAGGTCGTCACGAGGTCCCTGAGGTCGGAGACGTCGAGCTCGACGTCGTTCTTGACGCCCTTGGCGGCCTTCGCGTCGTCGATGGCATCCTCGAAGTGCTCCCCGTCGAGGCCGAGGACGGTCTTGCCGAACATCTGGATGAGCCGGCGGTAGGAGTCCCATGCGAACCGCTCGTTGTCGGTCTGCTTGGCCAGCCCCTGCACCGACTCGTCGTTGAGGCCGACGTTGAGGACGGTCTCCATCATCCCTGGCATCGAGAACTTCGCACCCGAGCGGACCGAGACGAGCAGCGGGTCCTCGGCATTGCCGAGGGTGCGGCCGAGCTTGGCCTCGAGGGCCTCGAGGTGCTTCTCGATCTGCTCGGCCATCTCGGCCGGCTCCGAGCCGGTCTCGAGGTAGGTCCGGCACGCCTCGGTCGTGATGGTGAACCCGGGTGGGACGGGGATGCCGAGGTTGGTCATCTCCGCGAGGTTCGCCCCCTTGCCGCCCAAGAGGTCCTTGAGGTCCTTGTTGCCTTCCTCGAAGTCATAGACGAACCGCGCCATTGCCAAGCCTCCTGGGCTCCGTGATCGATGAACCTTGAGAATCGTATTACCCCGGGAATGACGGGCTTTCGCCAGGAGCACCCCGTAGGCGGAAAGGAAGGGCACCCTTCGTGACCGACGACACAGGCGTTTGTCGGGGAATGGCGGGATATTGCCGAATTCGTCTCGCGATACCGCTTTCGCCCGCGGATCAGGCGGGGGCGAGGTCGAGGGACCATCGGTCCCCGTCGGGGGAGAAGCCGAGCCGGCCGTAGTAGGGGTCGAGCATGTCGGGCGGGGTGAGGATCCGCCGGAACCCGCGGCCGGTGAACAGGCCGCTGCGCCGGTAGACGAACTCGCCGGGGGTGAAGTCGCGGAACCGGGGCGTGACGTAGTCGAGCTCGACCTGCGCCGTGCCGTCCCCGGCGTCGCGGACGATGACCACCCCGGCCGTCTCGTTGCCCTGGAGGACGAGGTATGCCGTCCGCTCGCCGGCGGTGTCGGCCGCGACCGCGTCGCTGGAGAAGGCGGGGAAGAAGCGGGCGATCCCCGCCCGCTCGATGCCGAGGAAGTGCTGGAGGTAGCGGTCCTCGATCGGCACCTCCAGGACGGCATACGCAGACTCGTCGCTGCGCTGGGAGAGCAGGCGCCGGATGAAGTAGAGGTTGATGGCGGACAGGACGACGTTCATCGCCACCATCGGCCACACCGCGACCGCCGCGTTGAAGGCGACGAGGATGGCGCAGGCCAGGAGGTTGAGGACGCGGAAGCGCAGCACCCGTGCCTGCATGAGCGAGAAAACGAGGAGCGCCGACCCGAACCACCCGACTGCGTCCCACCACGTCATGGGGGTCACTGTAGGTGCCGGACCGTAGGGTCGGGGGATGCCCGAGCCGCCGGAGCGCACCCGCATCGACCTCGCCGCCGTCGAGGCCTACTGGGACCGGCGGGCCCCGGGGTTCGACCGGGAGCCCGACCACGGCCTGCTCGAGCCGGGCATCCGCGCCGCCTGGCGTGAGCTCGTCGTCGGGGCTCCCGGACCGCAGCGTCGACGCCGTCCTGGCCCGGCACATCGTCTGGGCCCTGCCCGACCCCCACGCGGCGCTGCGCCGGTGGGTCTCCCTCGTCCGGCCCGGTGGCCGACTCGTCCTCATCGAGGGCGTGTGGGGGCCCGCGGCGGCCGAGGCGGGCGCCGGGCCGGCATTCCCGTGGCGCTCCGGCGCGCCGTGCCGCGAGCTCGCGGCATTCCTGCGGGGGCTCCCGGACATGGCCGACGTGGCCGTCCGCCTCCTGCCCGACCCCGTGTACTGGGGTCGGGAGATCGACGACGAGCGCTACCTGGTCACGGCGACCGTTGCGACTGCCTCCATGTCGGGGGAGTAGGCGCCGGAGCGTGCCGCGCCGTTGAGCCGCGCCCGTCGCCGCAGCGCGGCCTGTGCGGCCGCCCGGTTGGCCTCCTCGCCGGCCCAGGCCCGCAGGACCGGCCCCTGAAGGGCCCGGCCGAAGGAGAAGCTCAGCTCCCACGGCTGCGTGCCGCGTCGGTTGAGCGCGTCGAGGCGTGACGTCGCCTGCTCGTCGCTCATCCCCCCGGAGAGGAAGACGATCCCGGGGACCGCGGCCGGCACCGTCGCCCGCAGGACCGCCAGCGTCGCGTCGGCGATGGCGTCGTCGCCGGCCTGCTCGGGGCAGTCCGCGCCGGGCACGACCATGTTCGGCTTGAGCAGGCTGGCCGCCAGCTCGACCCGGTTGCGCGCCAGCTCGGTGTACACGGTCCACAGCACCTCGCCGGTCACCTCGGCGCACCGGGCCAGGTCGTGGGTGCCGTCCATGAGGACCTCGGGCTCGACGATCGGGACGAGGCCCGCCTCCTGGGCGAGCGCGGCGTAGCGGGCGAGCGCCTGCGCGTTCGCGGTGATGCAGGCCGGGCTCGGGATGCCGTCCCCGACCCGGATGACCCCCCGCCACTTGGTGAAGCGCGCACCGAACCGCGCATACTCGGCGAGCCGGTCGCGCAGCCCGTCGAGGCCCTCGGTGGCGACCTCCCCGGGGAAGCCGGCGAGCGGCCGTGTCCCGCCGTCGACCTTGATGCCGGGGATGACGCCCTGGCCGGCCAGGACGTCCGGGAACGGCACGCCGTCGGCGGACCGCTGCCGGATCGTCTCGTCGAAGAGGATGACGCCGCTGATGTGCTCGCCGAGGCCCTTCGTCGTGAAGAGGATCTCCCGGTAGGACCGGCGGCGCGGTTCGGTCGACTCGAGCCCGATCGTGGCCAGACGCTTGGCCATGGTCGGTGAGCTCTCGTCGGCCGCGAGGATGCCCTTGCCCGCAGCGACGAGCGCCTGGGCCGTCTCGATCATGGACTCGGTTGCCATGCCTCCAGCGTGCGCGTGCCGGCACGGGCCGGCGACGGGCTGTCGGGAAGGTCACCTCGTCATGAGCGTCGCGCTCCGCACGGTGGCCGACGGGCCGGCCACAGGGGGCTGGGCGATGATGACCCCATGACGAGTGAGCATCCCGACCCGCGGACGGTCGCCCGCGCCGTGTCGGTGGCCGCCTGGGGACTGGGGGTGGGCGCCGTCCTGCTCATCCCGTGGACGGCATACCTCGCGTTGACGCTGCCCGAGCGTGCGGTGGCGGTCCACTACGACCTCGCGTGGGTCGGGTTCGACGTCATGCTCGTCGCCGTCCTCGCAGCCGCCGCGTATGCCGCCTTCCGCCGCCCGCGTTGGCTGCCGGTCTGGGCGTCGTCGGCGGCGACCATGCTCGTCGTCGACGCCTGGTTCGACATCGTCACCTCACGGGGTGTCGACCGGTTCGAGGCCGTCGTCATGGCGCTGCTCGTCGAGCTCCCCGTCGCCGTCGCGTGCATCTGGCTGGCCAGCGAGGTGCAGGCGCTCACCCATTGGCGGCTCCGGCGGACCACGGCCGGACGCCGGTGACCGCCGAGGAGGAGCCGGGCGCCGAGCGGCGGTCGGGCAGGTTCTGGATCTCGGCCCTCGGCGTCGCCGTCGCGGTCCAGCTCGTCGCGGTCTACTCACCCAGTGGTGGCGGCGCCCCGCCGTTCCCCAACGCCGACAAGCTCGGCCACGCGACGATCTTCGCCCTGCCCGTCCTCTTCGCGCTCCTGGCCCGGTTGCCGACCTTGCCGGTCATCGCCGTCGCGGCGGCGCACGCACCGGTGAGCGAGCTCGTCCAGTGGTCGCTCCTGCCGCACCGGGACGGCGACGTCTGGGATGCCGTCGCCGACCTCGTCGGGGTCGGGCTCGGCTGGCTGCTGGCGCGCTGGTTGCTGCGGCGGCGCTGGTAGTCTGGACCCTTGGCCCGCCGGGGCGTCGTTGCTCCGGGCCACCCCGCCTCCCCGACCGCTCCGTTCCGTGCCCCCGCACGATCCGGCCCGCGTGAGGCGCCCCCTTCCCCCACGATCGAAGCGAGATGACGATGCCTGCTGCCAAGGGCTCCCGGTCCCGAGGCCCGAAGAAGGCACGGTGGAGTGCCGACCGCAAGGCGGCCGCCAAGCAGGTCCGCGCGTCCGGCAAGTCGGGCAAGGCCGCCGCGTCCGGCAAGACCGGGAGGGCCGCCGGTAGGCCTGCGCAGCCGGGCGCGAGCGCCAGGCCCAAGAAGGCCGGCGGGTCCGGTCGCTCGGCGCGGCCCGCCGCACGACCCGGCTCGCCGGATCGCTCCGCCGGGACGGGCCGGACCACCGGCCCGGTCACGCGCCAGCGGGCCTCGGGCCCGACCGAGCCGCGTCGCTCCCCCCGCCGCGGCGGGGAGCCGGAGCGGGCCGACGCTCGGCAAGCACAGGACGAGACAGCGCGCCGACGCCGTCCGGACCGGGTGACCCCGCCGGAGCGGGCCGCCCGCCCGGACCGTCCCGAGCGTGGACACCATGGCCGGGTGGCCGACCCGGCGCGTCGGGACCGGCACGAGGGTCGGCACGCCGACCGCTACGGCGACCGCGACCCGGCGGCGGCGGACACGTGGACGGCATACCGGGCCTCGGGTGCGGCGGCGGCGGTGACGGCGGACAACGGTTTCGCGGCGCTGGGGCTGGCGCCGCGGCTCGTCGAGCGGCTGGCCCGGGACGGGATCACCGAGCCCTTCCCCATCCAGGCCGCGACGATCCCTGACGCCCTCGCCGGCCGGGACGTCCTCGGCCGCGGCCAGACCGGTTCGGGCAAGACCCTGGCCTTCGGGCTCCCGACCCTCGCCAGGCTCGCCGGGAGCGGTCGACGCGCGCAGCCGCGACGCCCGCTCGCGCTCGTCCTCGTGCCGACCCGCGAGCTCGCGATGCAGGTGAACGACGCGCTCGAGCCGCTCGTCCACGTGCTCGGGCTGCGGCTGCGGCTCGTGGCCGGCGGTCTGTCCTACGAGCCGCAGATCTCGGCGCTCGCCCGGGGCGTCGAGCTGCTCATCGCCACCCCCGGCCGGCTCGCCGACCTCGCCGAGCGCGGTGCCGTCGACCTCGGAGCGATCGAGACGGCGATCCTCGACGAGGCCGACCACATGGCCGATCTCGGCTTCCTGCCCGAGGTGAGTGCCATCCTCGACCTCGTCCCACCGGGCGGTCAGCGGCTCCTCTTCTCGGCGACTCTCGACAAGGGGGTCGACACGCTCGTCGAGCGCTACCTCGTCGACGCGGTCACCCACTCGACGGACGAGGCAACGGCGTCGGTGACGACGATGGACCATCGGGTCCTGCTCATCGACCCGCCGGACAAGAAGGCGCTGACGGCCCAGCTGACCCACCGCCGGGGGCGCTCGATCGTCTTCGTCCGGACCCAGCTCGGCGCGGACCGGGTCGCCCGGGAGCTGCGGGAGCGCGGGGTCCTCGCGGCCTCCCTCCACGGCGGCCTCTCCCAGTCGGTCCGCAATCGGGTGCTCGGGGCGTTCCGGGAGGGGCGGGTGCCCGTCCTCGTGGCCACCGACGTCGCCGCCCGCGGCATCCACGTCGACGACGTGGCCCTCGTGCTCCAGGTGGACCCGCCCCGGGACCACAAGGACTATCTGCACCGGGCGGGTCGCACCGCCCGGGCGGGGGAGCGAGGCACCGTCGTCACCCTCGTCCTGCCCCATCAACGGCGAATGGCCGAGCGGCTCCTCGAGACCGCCGGGGCGGACGCGGACTCGGTGCGGGTGCGCCCCGGCGACGACACGATCCGCCGGCTCGGTGGCGGCGAGCCCTCCGGCATGCCCGTGCCGGACGAGCTGTGGCGGCCGCTTCTCGAGGGCCGCCCCGGGCGAGGTGGGGGTCGTGGCGCGGGCCGAGGCGCCGGCCGAGGTGCCGGGCGTGGCCCGAAGCCGGGCTCGGGCTCTCGTCGGGGACCGGGCGGTTCCCGTGGGGGCGGTCGTGCCACCGGCCGGGGAGAAGCGGGCAGAATGGCGGAGTGAGCCGCGACTACACGACCGGACGCCTCCTGGTCGCAACGCCGCTGATCGAGGAGGGCGTCTTCGAGCGCAGCGTCGTCCTCGTGCTCCATCACGACGACGAGGGCGCGCAGGGCGTCGTGCTCAACCGGCCGCTCGATGCCGAGGTCGAGGACGTGCTGCCGGGCTGGGAGGAGCACCTGAGCCGCCCGCAGGCGATCTTCCAGGGCGGCCCGGTCCAGCTCGACTCGGCACTCGGCCTCGTGACCATCCCGGGCGACGTGCGGGGGCCGGCCGGGGTCATGCGGCTCTTCGGCTCGATGGGACTGGTCAACCTCGACACCCCGCCGCTCCTTCTCGCTCCCGAGATCGCGGGGATGCGGATCTTCGCGGGATACTCCGGCTGGAGCCCCGGACAGCTCGACGAGGAGATCGCCGGCGGCAGCTGGTACGTCGTCGATGCCGAGCCCCTCGACGCCTTCACGGATACCCCGGCCGGCCTCTGGCGGCAGGTGTTGCGCCGCCAGATCGGCCCGCTGTCGTGGGTGGCGTTCTATCCCGAGGACCCGACGCGCAACTGACGCCCGCAGGTCCGTCGACCCGCGCGCTCGGCGCCGGTCTCGCCCACGTCGTCCTCAGGCCAGGCTCTCGGCGAAGGACACGGCCGCGGCGATGTCGTCCTAGCGCAGACCGACGTCCGGGGCGACGTGCCGCGCGAGGTGTGGGCCGACCCCGCCCGTCGCGGCGAGCCGGGCCCGGGTGCGCTCCGTGATCTCGTCGTCGAGCCAGACGAACGGCCGGTCGCCGACCCACCGGGCCACCTGGTCGGTCTTCCAGCCGTAGTCCGGTGAGCCGACGAACGGGCCGAGGAGCCGGACGACCGGCAGATCCTGGGGCAGACCCAGCGCCGGAGCGATGAGCCGGTTGGCCGCCTCCTGCCAGGTCGTCGCCCAGGCCAGGTCGGCGACCGCCGCGGCATCGCGGAGCCAGCGGCCGTGCTCGGAGTTCAGAGCCACCCGGTAGCTGCGACCCGGCTCGATCGTCAGGTCGTGGAAGGTGAAGCCCTCGGCGGGGCGGCTCGAGCGGAACCATGGCGCGGCATAGGGGTTGAGCGGTCCGTCCACGTCGAGAAGCAGCCATGGCCTCATGGACCCATCCTCGCTCCCGCGGCTGGGAGCTCGCCAGGCGCCGCCCCTGGGCCTGCTGGGCGCGGGCCTGGAACAATGGCGGGATGAGCGAGCCCCCCATTCCCCTCGAGGACCCGAACGCCCCGCAGCCGCAGCCGCAGACCCAGACGGCGGTCCTCGAACGCGAGGAGACCCTGCCCCAGGTGCAGGAGCCCGGAGACCATGAGCGGTTCTCGCACTATGTCCGCAAGGAGAAGATCCTCGAGAGCGCCATGTCCGGCGACCCGGTCATCGCCCTCTGCGGCAAGGTGTGGGTGCCCGGTCGCGACCCGGACAAGTTCCCGGTCTGCCCGGTCTGCAAGGAGATCTACGACGGCCTGCGCCCCCCGGAGGACGGCCAGGACTAGCCCGCCGGCGGAGGGCGAGGCCGTCGCCCACCGCCGAGACAAGACAAACACCAGCCAGGCAAGGGAAATGAAGTCTTGCCTGGCTGGTGTGTCGTGTATCGGGCGGGAAAGTTGAGGGGGTCTATTCGCGGGCGGCGGCGCGGACGAGGGGGGCCGTGCGCTGGTGCAGGTGGGTGACGAGCGAGATCGCGGTGTTGGCCCGGATGACGTGGGTGTCGTCGATGACCTGGTCGATGACCCGGCCGAGGTCGGCGTTGTCCCGGGCGACGATCCGGATGATGAGGTCGCCCGCACCGGTCGTGGAGTGGATCTCGAGGACCTCGGGGATGGCCGAGAGATGGTCGACGACCGCCCCGTGGCCCTGCCGCTGGCGGATCTCGAGCGTGCAGAACGCCGTGACGGGATAGCCGAGTGCGGCGGGGTCGATCTCCGGGGCGAAGCTGCGGATGACGCCGCGCTCGACCATCCGGTCCAGCCGGGCCTGGACGGTGCCGCGGGCGACGCCGAGCTCACGCGAGGCGCCCAGGACCCCGATCTGCGGCCGGTCGGTGAACAGGGCGATGATCCGGGCGTCGAGGTGGTCGATACCGCGCGTGGAAGGCATGGCACATTGTCCATCGGTATGCCGTGCCAGTCCAGCAGTGTGCGCAGGCTGCCTAGCCCAGTGGCCGAGGTTTGCCTCACGGCTGTGACCCAGCCCACAGTGGGGGGATGAGCGACACGACGATCGACCTGACGACCGACGAACGCGACGCGGGACTCGAGCTCGAGCAGCTCAAGCAGCTCGTGGGTCTCGTCGACTACGACGAGAGCAGCGACCCGTTCCCCGTCACCGGCTGGGACGCCGTGAGCTTCGTGGTCGGCAACGCCACCCAGGCGGCCCACTACTTCCAGACGGCGTGGGGCATGCAGCTCGAGGCATACCGCGGCCCGGAGCAGGGCCAGCGCGACCACAAGGCATTCGTCCTGCGCAGCGGCTCGATCCGCTTCGTCCTCAAGGGCGCCGTCGCGCCGGACAGCCCGCTCATCGCCCACCACGCCAAGCACGGCGACGGCGTCGACGACATCTCGCTCGAGGTTCCCGACATCGACGCGTGCATCGCCCAGGCCCGCAAGGCGGGCGCGACGATCCTCGTCGAGGCACACGATGAGAGCGACGAGGGCGGCACGGTCCGGATCGCCGCCATCGGCACCTACGGCGAGACGCGGCACACCCTCGTCCAGCGCACCGTGGACGGCGTGGAGTACGCCGGGCCCTACCTCCCCGGGTTCGTCGCGGCCTCCTCGTCCTACCGCAAGCGCGAGGGCGCGCCGGCCCGCTACTTCCAGGCGCTCGACCACGTCGTCGGCAACGTCGAGCTCGGCAAGATGGATCAGTGGGTCGGTTTCTACAACACGGTCATGGGCTTCGTGAACATGGCCGAGTTCATCGGCGACGACATCGCCACCGACTACTCCGCGCTCATGTCCAAGGTCGTCGCCAACGGCAACCACCGGGTGAAGTTCCCGCTCAACGAGCCCGCCGTCGGCAAGAAGAAGAGCCAGATCGACGAGTACCTGGAGTTCTACGGCGGCCCCGGCGCCCAGCACCTCGCACTCGCGACCAACGACATCCTCGACACGGTCGACCGGCTCCGCGACGAGGGCGTCGAGTTCCTCGCCACCCCGGACACCTACTACGAGGACCCGGAGCTGCGGGCCCGGATCGGCGAGGTCCGGGTCCCGATCGAGGACCTGCAGAAGCGCGGGATCCTCGTGGACCGGGACGAGGACGGCTACCTCCTGCAGATCTTCACCCGTCCGCTCGGCGACCGCCCGACGGTCTTCTTCGAACTGATCGAGCGACACGGTTCGCTGGGCTTCGGCAAGGGCAACTTCAAGGCCCTCTTCGAGTCGATCGAGCGCGAGCAGGAGCGCCGCGGCAACCTCTGACTCACGGTCCGGCGCGCGGCGGCCCGCCGTGGTGGGCCGCCGCGGGCGTGGGACAGTGGTGCGCATGGCACAGCACTCGGGGTGGTACGAGGACCCCAACGACCCCGACCAGCTCCGCTACTGGGACGGGATCCTCTGGACCAACCGGACGACCCCGAAGGTGTCGCCGACCGCCCATCAGCCGCCCGTCGTGGTCACTCCTGAGGCCGAGCGGGCGCGTGCGTACCCGCCCGGTCGGGTCCAGCACGCGCCGTCCTGGCCCTCCCCGCGGGTGCAGTCCGGGCCGGTCGCTCCCGACGGCACACCCCTCGCCCGATGGTGGCAGCGGCTCATCGCCCGCCTGCTCGACAACGTCATCACCGGGGTGATCGGCTTCGCCCTCGCCTGGCCCTGGGTGAGCGATCTCGTCGACGGGATGAACGAGGTCCTCTCCGTCGCGGCCAAGGGCGACTCGACCGCCCTCGACGACCAGCTGCGGGTCTTCCAGAACCAGATGACCGATGTGCTCCTCCCGATCGTCCTCATCGGGCTCGTGGTCTCGCTCGTCTACGAGACCGCGTTCCTCGTCGGCAAGGGAGCCACACCGGGCAAGCTCGCCCTCGGGATGCGGGTACGTCGCGTCGACGCACCGGGCCCGCTGTCGCTCGCCGACGCGCTGCGTCGCCAGGCCATCACGATCGGCACCGGACTCCTGCAGTTCGTGCCGATCCTCGGGACGTTCGCCAGCGTCGCCAGGCTCCTCGACGACGCCTGGCTGCTCTGGGACCCTCGGCGGCAGTGCCTCCACGACAAGGTGGCCGACACCGTCGTTGTCAGCCGCTGAACTGGCGACCGGCGCGCGCCGCATCCGTTCCGACGGCATGCCGCACGGCGGGACGCTCGGTCTCGCCGTCCGGGCCGGCGCCGGCCCGGCGGCGGCGCCACAGGAGCAGGGCGAGCGCCACGGTGACGCCGGCATACACCAGCGCCGGGGCGGGTCGGTTCGAGGCCACGGCGTAGGCCCCCGACGCGCCGAAGGCGACGAGGAGCCACTCCGGCCGGTCGACGAGGACGGCGAGAGCGAGGACGGGCAGGGCGTACCACCCGTAGACCGGCGTCGTCGCCAGCAGGAGGGCACCGAACAGCCAGAGCGCGCCGAGAGCCGGATCGGGATCGCGGCGCGACAGCACGGCTGCCGCCACGGCGACGAGGACGGTGAGCGCGACGACGCCCGCGAGGTCCCGGGGGAGGAGCAGGGACAGGGACGAGGCGCGGTTGTTGCCGTTCTCCTCGCGCAGGTACCCGGGCAGGTAGCCGAGGACGAGCGGACCCGCGGCGAGGACGTGGGGGAGGTAGCTGAGGGCGAGGGTTCCCACCGCGGCCAGCGGCGCGAGCACGACCCGCCGGTGCAGCACCCGCCACGGCATGAGCGCCGGGAGGATGGCGAGCGGCGTCAGCTTGACCGCCGCGGCGAGGCCGACGAGGCCCCCGGCCACGACCCAGGGGCGGATGCCGCCCGCGCCGGGCCGGCGCAGGGCGCGCTCGGCGACGACGACGGCGGCGAGCATCAGGGCGACGGCGAGGACGTCGACGTGGGCGCCGTTGCCGAGGTCCGCCACGACCGTGGGGCACCAGGCCCACCACAGGGCTCCGGTGGGCGAGCGGCCCCGCCGGCGAAGCAGCGCGGCGAGCGCCGCGGCGATGCCGACGGCGAGGAGGGCGGCGCCGATCTGTAGTCCCAGCGTGCCGAGAGCCCACGGGGTGACGGCCGCGATGGCGGCGAACCAGGCCTGCGCGACCGGTGGGTAGATCGTGCGCACCTCGGGGCGGTTGATCCGGGTGCGCGGGTCGTTCCCCGTGTCGGCCAGCAGCGCGCCGCGGCTCGCGGGGAGCGGGGCGGTGTCGACGCCGGACGGCTCCTCGGGGCCGATGCCGGGAAAGAGGACGGGGTCGCGCAGCCGGGCGAGCCGGTCATCGAGGGGGGCGTAGCGATACGGCGAGATACCGGAGAGCTGGACCCGGCCGTCCCAGACGTAGCGGTAGGCGTCGCTGCTCGCCCGAGGCGGCGCGAGCAGCCCGGGAAGCTGGACGAGGAGGGCGAGCACGGCGACGGTGAGGACCGGTCTGGACAGGCGCGGGGCGGGGCGCCGCAGGGCCCACAGCGCCAGGACGACGAAGGCGGCCCACCACGCCACCGTGAGCGCGGTGAGCCGGACCCGATCCGCGTCGAGGTCTCCCGCCACGGCATACAGCACGGCGAGCGCACCGGTCGCAGCGGTGCCGAGGACGATCCGACGCATCGCACCACTGTCCCTCATCGACCCTGGGGAGGACTCCGGCTGACCGGTCCGCGGGGGCTTCGTCACCGTCCCGTAAGGCTGTCGCCCGCGCCGGCGCCGGACGCGTCAGCCTGCCGTGGGCCGTCATCGTCCGGTAAGGGCCGAGGGAGCCCTGCCGCGCACGGTCCGCGCCTACCGTCGGTGACATGCGTTCTCTCGGTGGGGATCCCGACGCCACGACCCAGCCGCCCCGCAACGGTCGCTCCCGCGGCGCCCCCTCGCTGCCACGCGTGCCCCGTCCGGAGGACTTCGCCTCCCCGGTGCACCACCGCGCCGTCGTGGCCCGGATCGGGGTGTGGCTCGGGGCGGCGTTCGCGGTCTGCTTCCTGACCGGGCTGGTCAGCCACCTGCACCAGCACCCGGTCGCCTGGCTCCCGCTCCCGACCTCGCCGGCGTGGGGCTACCGGGTGACGCAGGGACTGCACGTCGCGAGCGGGACGGCGAGCCTGCCGCTGCTGCTCGCCAAGCTGTATGCCGCCTACCCCCGCCTCTTCGAGCGGCCGGTCCTCGGCTCGCCCCTGCGGATCCTGGAGCGGGCGTCGATCGCCGTCCTCGTCGCGAGCTCGCTGCTCATGGTGACGAGCGGGATCGCCAACGTCGCCCAGTGGTACGTCTTCGGCTTCGGCTTCACCCGGGTGCACTGGGCCTTCGCGTGGGTGACGATCGGCGCGCTTGCCGTCCACATCGCCGTCAAGACCCCGGCGGTGCGCGACGCCTTCTCCCGTGAGGACCGCCAGGCCGTCGCGTCCGACGGGCGTCGGGCGTTCGTCGTCGGTGCCCTGGGGGTCGCCGGCGGTGCGGTCCTGCTCACCGTCGGCTCGTCGGTGCGCGCCCTCGAGGGCGTCTCGCTCCTGCGCACCCGGCGGCCGAGCACGAGCCCCCTCGGGGTGCCGGTCAACCGCACGGCTGCGGCGGCCGGCATCCCCGCCACGCTGGACCCGGTCGATGACGAGACGTGGTCGGTGGCCGTCCGGACCCCGGCGGGGGAGCGCGTCCTCGAGGCCGCCCGGCTGCGGGCCCTGCCGCAGCACACGGTGAGCCTGCCGATCGCCTGCGTCGAGGGGTGGAGCGTCTTGGCGACGTGGCGCGGGGTCCGGCTGCGAGACGTCCTCGCCGCCGCCTCGGGCGACGGAGCGGCCGGCGTCTCCGGCGACGAAGCGGCCGGCGCGCGCACCCGGGACGTCGGGGGGGATGTCCGGGTCGTCTCGGCCGAGAGACATGGCGCCTACCGCGAGAGCGTGCTGCCCCGGCGGTTCGCCGAGCACCCCGACACGCTGCTCGCGCTCACCCTCAACGGGCATCGCCTCACCCGGGACCACGGCTACCCCGTCCGGCTCATCGCGCCCGCGCGCCCGGGCGTGCTGCAGACGAAGTGGGTCGCCCGTCTGGAGGTGCTGTGATGTCCGCGGAGCCCATCCGGGAGGACCGGCCCGCGCCGGAGGCGGTGCCGAGGACGGGGCGACGGGTCGCCCCCGGCCGGGCGATGGCCGGTGCGGCCGGTCTCGCCCTGCTCGGCGTCGGCGCATGGTTCTTCGTCGCCGACGTCGCCGTCGCGCAGTGGCTGCGGGTGCTCGTGTGGCTGGGCGGCGGGGTCGCCGTCCATGACGGCCTGCTCGCCCCGGCGACGGCGGCCCTGGGCCACGCCGCCGCCGGACGCGCGCCGAGCCGGCCGGCCACCGTCGCTCGGGTCGCGGCGCTGGCGGTCGTCACGGTCGTCCTGCTCGCCGTGCCCCTGCTCGCGACGGGCGGGCTGCGCCGCTGAAGCCCGCTCTCACCGCGACCTACGATGGGCCGAGTGCCAGACCAAGCCCCTGACCCCTATGCCGAGGCGTTCGACGCGCGATGCGCCGCCAATGAGAGCCCCGGAAGTCGACGCCTGGACCGGCCCGGCATCCAGGGGCTGGTTCCGGCCGACGGGTCGTCGCCCGCTGAGCTCCTCGTTCTGGACGACCGAGCCTTCGGCGTCCTCTCGGCCCTGGTGCCGCACGCTTCGAGCGGCACCATCCGGGTCTACGAGGCGGCCAGCCGGTGCACCCAATACCTCCGCCGGCACCGCTCGTGGAGGCCGAAGGCGGCCACGGCGATGGTGTGCCCTGACCTTCGCGCCGTGCCGGAGCGCCCGCTGCCCGACGGCCTGACTCTGCGCAGGGTCTCTCGCCCCGGTGCCGACCCACCCGGCGGGATCCCGCTGACGGATGCCGTCGCCACCGCCGAGCGGGCATCGTCGACCGGACAGGTATCGGCCCAGGCGCTCGTCAACTACCTGGGGTCGATGCCGAAGGGCCCCAGGCTCTTCGCGGCGGTCGACGTCGACGGCCTCGTGCGGGGCACCAGCGCGTCGCGAACCTTCCTCTCGGAGGGGTACGTGTTCTTCGTCAACACCGATCCCGCTTGGCGTCGCCGGGGAGTGGGACTGTCGATGACCGCGACGGCCCTTCGCTCGGCAGCCGAGTCCGGGGCGAGCCGGGCCAGCCTGGATGCGAGCGGTGCGGGCGTCCCCCTCTATCGACGGCTCGGCTTCACCGGTCTGGGCCACCCCACCCAGTTCTCTCGCTCCGGCTGATCACGGTGTCACGCGCCAGCCGTCGGATCGCCACGGCGCACCGCCGCGGGCGTGGTCCTCGGGCTGAACCGGACCTCTCACAGCGGGTGGCGCAGGGTTGCGAGCACCCGCTCGGAGATGGACGTCATCCGCTCGCGGGTGAAGGCCACCGATGCGACGTCGGCGACGCCGGTGCCGGTCGGGACGAGCAGGTGCCGGAAGTGCGCGGTCATCGGGCTCGTGGCCCCGAAGCCGCTCGGGCTCGGGCCGGGGCCGGGGCCGGGGCTCGCCGTGTCGCTCGCCGGGGGGACGGACCCGTCCGTCGGGGTGACCGGACCGCCCGTCGGGGTGACCGGACCGCCCGTCGGGGTGACGGACCCGTCCGTCGGGGTGACCGGACCGCCCGGATTGTCCGCGACCGTCGTCCAGGTGATGCCCGGACCGAGCGGGGTGGATACGGCGGTCGGCGCGTCGTGCTCGACCCCCGCCTGCTTCAGGGCGGCGGCCACTTGGTCGACCGTCGGCATCGAGGACACAGGCACCGAGGTCACCCCGACGGCCTCGATGGAGCTGAGGTCCTGGGAGCGGGTGAGCAGCTCGATGGTGCTCCGCGGCGGGATCCCGGCGTCCGCGGATTCGCCGGTCTGGTCCCGCAGCGCGGCCCACACGGCGTCCGAGGCCGACGCCGCGGTGCCGCTGGCGGGGACGACCGTCCAGTCGACCGGTACCTGGAACTCCAGGTCGGCCTCGCTCGCGGCCACCCATTGCATGCCGGGTTGCGCGCCGGAGGTCCTGGGCGCCTCGGCGACCCGGATGCCGACCGTGACGAGGAACGCCGTGGCGACGATCCCGAGCGCCGTCCACGACCGCCAGCCCAGCGCACCGAACCAGCGACGAACCCGCTCCACGGGGGTTCGCCGGCGCTCGATCACCCGTGCAGCCTACGGCGCCGGCTCGCGCCTTCGGGATGCGCCTCGCCCGGGCCGGCTCAGGCCGCCGGACGCAGGACGACGAAGGACCGGCCGGCTGCGTTCCAGTCCTCCATGGGCAGCAGGCCGGCCTGCGCGGCATACCGGGTCAGCGCCGCCGAGCCCACCCGCGCCCACGGCACGGGCGACGATCGGCGCCCGAGCGGGCCGTGCAGCGTCACGGTCGTCCGCTCGTCCCGGCCCACGTCGGGGTCGACCTCGACGACGGCGGCCCCCTCGGGACTGAGCAGCTGGCGGCACCGGCCGAGCAGGAGCACCGGATCGGCGCCGATGCCGATGTTGCCGTCGGCGAGCAGGAGGGTGCGCCACCGCCCCTCGGCCGGCAGGGTGCGGAAGACGTCGCGTAACAGGGCGGAGCCACCTCGCGCCCGCGTCTGACCGACCGAGGCGTGCGAGACATCGATGCCGAGGGCCGGTACTCCGCGTGCCGCCAGGGCCTCGACGAACCGTCCGGGGCCGCACCCGATGTCGATGACCGGCCCGGCGCACCGGCTCACGACGAGCTCGTCGACCGGCGACAGCCGGCTCCACGACGCGACGTCGAAGGACGGGGGAGTGCCGCCTCCCGTCGCGGTCGCCCGAACCGGGACGCCACCGAGCGCGCCGTCCCACAGCGTCGCGGGGTGGCACGGCGTCCCCACGATGCGGGCATAGGTCCGCGCGAAGCGGGTGTGGGGTGCGATGCCGGCGACGACGGCCGCGTCCTCGGGCTCGTCGATGTCCCGCATCATCGGCAGCAGACGGATCCGCAGCCCGAGGGCCCGGAGCCGGGCGAGCTGGTCGCGACCGGTGTGGTCGGTCGACATCGGCACCCCGGCGAAGAGGCCGGGACGGTAGCGCCGCACCCCCACGGCCCAGAATCCGCCGTCCTCGGACGGGCCGAGGACCGCGTCCGCGTCGTCCCAGTCGGGCAGCAGGTCCGCCGTCGCGAGCTGGGGTGTGTCCATGCCGACGAGCAGGGTCGGCCGGTCCTCGGCGGCGCCGAGGGCGTCGCGGAAGGCCGCCTCGAGTCGTTCCGCGAGGCCGTTCCCCCGCTGCGCCACGACCTCGAGGCGCTCGCCCCGCAGCCAGGGGGTCCTCGGCCCGTCCCAGGCGACGACGGTGCGGCGCCCGGTCCCGGCCGCGGCGGCCAGCGTGTCGCGGATCGCGGCGCCGGCGAGCAGCGCAGCCTCGTCCGGTGAGAAGAGCGGCGTGAGGCGGGTCTTGACCCGCCCCGGTCGCGGCGACTTGGCGATGACGAGGACGGTGTCGACGTCGGTACGCCCGGTCGTGGCCGCCGCGCCGGCCGGTCGAGCCGACGTCCCCGAGAGCACCGCGGCGCCGGCGTGCCGCCGCCTCATGAGGCGAGGACCCTGCTCATGTCGTGGACGGCCCGGGCGGCGCCGAGCCACGTCCCCGTCACCTTGGACCGGCCCTCGCGAGGAAGGTAGTCCACCGGCACCGACGTCACCCGCCACCCCGCGTCGGCGGCCCTGACCACGGTCTCCACGGGATAGCCGGAGCGGCGGTCGGTGATGTCGAGGGCCCGCAGGGCCTCGGTCGGGGCGAGGCGCATCGGCCCGACATCGAGGATCCGGGTGCCGATCCGGCGCGATACCCGGTGAGCGAGAATCCTGTTGGCAAGCCGAAGATGGGCCGGCCAGGCGTTGCGCGGGCGCGGCCGGCGCGCGCCGAGGACGAGGTGCTCGCCCCCCTCGTATGCCGCGAGCAGTCCCGCCAGCGAGCCCGGGTCGAGGCTCGCGTCGGCGTCGGCGAACGCGACGAGCGGCGCCTCGGCGGCGAGCAGCCCGGCATGGCAGGCCGCGCCGTAGCCCCGCTCGGGTGCATCGACGACGAGTGCGCCGAAGGACCGGGCGATCTCGGCGGAGGAGTCGCTCGACCCGTTGTCGACGACGACCGCCCTCGCCCATGCGGGCATCCGGGACAGCACCCAGGGCAGGGCCTGCTCCTCGTCCAGGGTCGGCAGCACGACGTCGACGCGTTCCATCCTTCGACGCTAGGCGGCTGCCGGCCGGGAGGACGGCGCCGCGCGATGACGAAACCCTTACGAGGCGGGCGCCCGTCCTCGCGCGGCGGTCCCGGGGCTGGACCGCGGCATACCCTCGACCCATGGTGGCCACGGTGCTCGTCGTCGAGGACGACGCGACGGTGTCGAGCGTGCTCTCGGCGTACCTACGCCGGGCCGGCTTCGAGCCGCTGCTCGCGACCGACGGGGTGAGCGCGCTGCAGCAGTGGCGCGATCGACGGCCCGACGTCGTCGTCCTCGACATCATGCTGCCGCTCATGTCGGGCCTGGAGGTGCTGCGTCGGCGCCGGGCCGAGGACGACCACGCGGCCGTGATCGTCCTCAGCGCCCGCGGCGAGGAGGACGACCGGCTGCTCGGGCTCGAGCTGGGCGCTGACGACTACCTGGTCAAGCCGTTCAGCCCGCGCGAGGCCGTCGGCCGGGTCGAGGCGCTGCTGCGCCGCGGCGAGCGGCTCGGATCGACCGCGCTGCTGCCGCGGGTGCTCGAGGCCGGCGACGTGCGGGTCGACGTCGGGGCGCACACCGTCCACATCGAGGGGCGTGAGGCCTCGCTGACCGCCCGCGAGTTCGACCTGCTCGCCTACTTCGTCGCCCACCCCGGCGAGACCTTCTCCAAGGAGCAGCTGATGCGCCGGGTCTGGGGCTGGGACTTCGGTGACACCTCAACGGTCACCGTCCACGTCCGCCGCCTTCGGGAGAAGATCGAGGCCGACCCCTCCGACCCCCGGCGCCTCCTCACGGCTCGGGGGGCCGGCTACCGGTTCGGCCGGCCCGCCGACCCCGTGGCCGGCGATCCCGGCCCCGGTGGACAGGTGGCGGACGGGGCCGGCGGTGAGGAGGAAGGGGGAGGGGTCCCGTGAGCGACATGCAGCAGATCGTCGTCGTCACGACGGTCGTCACCATCGCCGTCGGGCTGCTCGGGGTGGGGGCACTCGTCCTCCTCCGTGGCCGCGCGACCGCGCTGCTCGTGGGCGTCGCCGCGCTGGTTCCCGTGGTCGCGGTCAGCCTCGCGGTCGTCGTCAACGTCCAGCGGATGTTCATCTCGACCCACGACTCGACCGTCGTCCTCGTCGCCGTCGGCTGCGCCGGCGTCATCGCCGTCATCCTCTCGTTGCTCCTCGGTCGGTGGGTCGCCTCGAGCACCGTGGCGCTCGCCGACTCGCTGAGAGCCCTGGGGGAGCGGGGCTCCGAGCAGTGGGAGCCGACCCCGGCCGTGGACGCCGCGCCCGCCGAGATCGTCACCCTCAGCCGAGAGCTCGAGACGATGCGGGTCCGGCTCGCGCAGTCGCAGGCTCGCGAGCGGGCCCTCGAGACCTCCCGCCGCGAGCTCGTCGCCTTCATGTCGCACGACCTGCGGACCCCGCTCGCCGGCCTCCGAGCGCTCGCCGAGGGGCTCGAGGACGAGGTCATCGAGCAGGGTCCGGCGCTCGGGCAGATCCGCCAGACCGTCGATCGCCTCGACACCCTCGTGGGGGACCTCTTCGACCTCTCGCGAGTCAGCACGGTCCCCGCCGCGCCGCCCGCGCCGCCGACCCCGGTGAGCCTCGTCGAGGTCGCCCATGACGTCGTGTCCGAGCTCGAGGCCCACGCGGCGCAGCGTCAGGTCGCGCTCGAGCTCGCGACGCCGGCGGCGGGTGACCGGCTCGCCGTCATGGGCAGCGGTGACGAGCTGACCCGCGCCCTCGCCAACCTCGTCGGGAACGCGGTGCGGCACACGGCTCCCGGCGGGCGGGTCGTCGTCCTCGCCGACCGGGCTGGGGATGGGCGGACCCGGCTGACGGTCCGTGACGAGTGCGGCGGCATCGACGAGGCCGACCTGACCAGGGTCTTCGAGGTGGGGTGGCGGGCCGACCCCGAGAGGGGCAGCCGCGACGCGGGCGCCGGACTCGGCCTGGCGATCGCCAAGGGCATCGTCGAGTCGCACGCGGGGTCGATCTCCGTCGCGAACGTGCCCGGCGGGTGTCGCTTCGAGGTAGCGCTGCCGGGGTCGGTCGACGCCGCCCGGGGCTGAGCCGGGCCGGGCCGAGCCGCGGCTCAGCCGGCGCCGAGCCCGGCCAGCCCCTCGCGCAGCGGTACCCGGGCCGCCCAGGCGAGCGAGCGCCGCGCCCGGTCGCTGCACGCGGTGATGTGCCGGACATCCCCGAGCCGGTAGCTGCCCGTGACGACCGGCTCGGGCCCCCCTGCGGCCCGCGCCAGCTCCGTGGCGAGGTCGCCGACGGTGTGGACGACGCCCGAGCCGACGTTGTATGCCGCGTGCCCGCCGCCCTCGCTCCGCAGCGCGGCCGTGAAGGCACTGGCGACGTCGTCGACGTGGACGAAGTCGCGGCGCTGCCCCCCGTCCTCGAAGACCCGTGGCGCCTCGCCCTGCTCGAGTGCGCAGCGGAAGATCGCCGCGACCCCGGCATACGGCGTCGAGCGAGGCATCCCCGGCCCATAGACGTTGTGCAGCCGCAGCGAGACGGCCCGGCCGCCCGTCTCGCGGGCCCAGACCGAAGCGAGGTGCTCCTGCTGCACCTTCGTCGCGGCATACGTGTTGCGGGGGTCCATCGGCGCGTCCTCGTCGACGAGCATCGGCACCAGGTCGCGGCCGCACCTCGGGCAGGCCGGCTCGAACCGCCCCTCGGCGAGCCGGCGCTCCTCGCGAGGGGGTGCGGGCATGTCGCCGTGCTCGGCGCAGCGGTAGCGGCCCTCGCCGTAGACGACCATCGAACTGGCCTGGATTACCCGGCGCACCCCGGCCCGGGCGGCGGCGCGCAGCAGCACGGCGGTGCCGAGGTCGTTGCTCGACACGTAGTCGTCGATGTCGTCGAGGTCGACGCCCAGGCCGACCTTCGCGGCGAGGTGCACGACGGCGTCCGCGCCGCGAAGGGCGTCCTCGGTCGCCACGATGTCGCGGACATCGACGGCGAGCAAGGGGATGCCGCGCCGGCGCAGCCGCTCCCGCGCCGCGGGGGCCCCGTCGCGGTGGACGTCGGCCCGCAGGCTGTCCAGGACGGTGACATCGTCGCCCGCGTCCTGGACGGCGGCGACGACGCAGGACCCGATGAACCCGGCGCCGCCGGTGACGAGGACTCGCATCCGGCCAGCCTGCCAAAGGCCGTCGCGCGACGCGGCGGCCAGCACCTTGCGGGAGCCTTACGGGCGCTGGGTCCGGGAGTTGTCGGGCCTGGCCCGCGGCGGCGGTGGGCGGTCGAGGGTGCACCGCCCCTAGCCTGGGGTGGGACCTTCGTTGAAGTACGCAGTGGTCGAGCGGGAGCGCCGCTTCATCGTGGCCGGCGCTCCCGAGGGGGTCTTCGCGAGCCGGGCCATCTCGGACCGCTACGTCATCGGCACCCGGCTCCGGCTGAGGGAGGTGCGCGAGGCCGAGTGGGCGCTCCTGGCGACCCTCCCGGCCCGGGTGCTCCACAAGACGCGGCACACGGTGCGGGATGGGCTCAGCGTCGCCGTGGACGAGCACGAGGACGGCACCCTCGTGGCCGAGCTCGAGGCCGGGGACGGGCCCCGGCGCCCCGTCCCGGCCTGGCTCGAGGTCGTCGAGGACGTCACTGACGACGAGCGGTGGACGGGGGCCTCGCTCGCGCGGTGAGCCCGCCCCTCGCCTCGGCGCAGCGGTAGCGGCTCGGCATGGCTCACCACGGTGCGCCGAACGGGCCGAAGAGGAAGAAGGCGGTCATCCCCAGGGTGTTGCTCAGCCCATGGGCGACAACGGGCGCCCAGAGCGAGCCGAAGGCGTACCGCAGGGCGCCGAAGAAGACCGCATCGACGAAGACGAGCACCATGCCGGTGCTGCCCTGCTCCCCGTGGATGAGCGCGAACAGGGCGGCGACGGCAAGGACGGCCAGGGCTCGGGCGACCGCCGAGGTCCCGATGAGGTCGGTGATCCGGGTGAGGAGGTACCCGCGGAACGCCGTCTCCTCCACCACGGCGGCCAGGCTCCAGCTGAGGGCGAGGAACAGCAGCAGACGTGGCAGATCCCCCTCGAGGTCGGCGAACTCCCGGGTGTCCTGGGCCGACCCGGTGACGCGCTCCACGATCGGCATGACGAGGAGGAACACCATCGTGGTCCAGCCGAGGGCCAGCATCGCGACCTGCAGCAGCCGGTGCCCAGGGGGCCGCAGCCGGTGGAAACCGAGGGTGGTCGGCCGCTCCCGGCGCACGAGGAGCGAGACCGCCGCCAGCGCCGTGAGGACGACAGCGGGCAGGAACAGGTCGGCCAGCACGGCGCCGGTGGCGGCGAACACCTCGATGACCCCCAGGGCCGTCCATCCGGCACCGTGGCGACGACGCGTGGCGGCACGTGGGTTCGCCGTGGAGCGGCGGACTGGCGCGGGGGAGGGGACGGCGACGGACATAGGGCGACCTCGGCGGGTGCAGGCTCTCCCCCGATGGTGGCGCCGGGAGTGGGGCGTCGGAAGGGCCGGCCGCTGAGACCTCGCTCACCGCGGTCCACGCTCTCGTGGGTGCGGGCCGCCTCAGCGCGCGGGGCGGACGCCGCCGGCGACCTCGGCGAGCCCGATCCGGGTGCCGTCGGCGCCCCTGGCCCAGGCCCGCAGCGTCACGGTGTCGCCGTCCTCGAGGAAGGCCCTGGTCGAGCCGTCGTCGAGAGTGACCGGCTCGGCGCCGCTCCACGTCAGCTCGAGGAAGCAGCCGCGGGTGTCCTTCTCCGGCCCCGACACGGTGCCGGACCCGAACAGGTCGCCGTCGCGCAGCGTCGCGCCGTTGCTGGTCAGGTGCGCGAGCATCTGGGTCGGTGACCAATACATGTCCCGGTACTCCGGGTGCGACACGACGGTGCCGTTCCAGTCGACCTCGTAGTGGATGTCCAGCCCGAACGCCGTCCCCGTGCCGTTCTCGGTGGCGGAGCCACGCAGGTGTGGGAGCGGCTCGGGGTCCTGGCCGGGCAGCGGCACCCGGGCGGCATACAGCGCCTCCATCGGGGTGACCCAGGCGGCGACCGACGTCGCGAACGACTTGCCGAGGAAGGGGCCGAGCGGCACGTACTCCCAGGCCTGGATGTCGCGGGCGCTCCAGTCGTTGAGCAGGACGACGCCGAAGAGGTGGTCCTCCGCCTCGGCCACCGACACCGGCTCCCCGAGCCGGGTCGCGCCGCCGACGACGAAGCCGAGCTCGGCCTCGATGTCGAGCCGGACGCTCGGGCCGAAGGCCGGGGCCGAAAGGTCAGGCGTCTTGCGCTGGCCGTTCGGCCGCACGATGTCCGTGCCGGAGACGACCACCGTCCCGGAGCGGCCGTGGTAGCCGATGGGCAGGTGCTTCCAGTTCGGCGTCAGGGGCTCGGAGTCCGGCCGGAAGATGCGACCGACGTTGGTCGCGTGGTGCTCGCTCGCATAGAAGTCGACGTAGTCGGCGACCTCGATGGGCAGGTGCATTCTCACGTCCTCGACGGGGACGAGGTGCGGCACCACCCCCTCGCGGTGAGCCTCGTCGTGCAGGATCTCGGTGAGCCACTCGCGTGCGGTCCGCCAGGCAGGCCGGCCGAGGGCGAGGAAGGCGTTGAGCGATCCGGTCGCCCAGACCCGCGCCAGCGGCGGCCCGTCGGCGGGGTCGCCACCGAGCGCCGCCACCGCCGAGGCGTCGAGGACGTGGTCGCCGATCCGGACCCCGACCCGCGGTGAGCTCCCCGGTGTCGAGAAGACGCCGTAGGGCAGGTGCGCCATCCCGAAGGGGTGGTCCTCGGACAGGTCGAGCCAGCTCGTCAGGCCGGTGAAGCTCATCGGGTTCCTTCCACGAGGCCGAGGTCGGTCAGCTCACCGATCGGGTCGGTGACGTCGCAGCAACCGTATGCGGTGAAGAACGCGCGGACGATCGCCGCGTCGGCCGCGCTCATCCGGGTGACGTAGGGGACGAGCTGCGCCACCTCGCGCTCGGCGAGGACCGGCACGAGCTCCTCCTCCTCGGCGCCGTTGAGCGCCCAGCGGGTGGCGACGAGGACGTTGAGGACGCCGTGCTGCGGGTCGGTTCCACCGTCGGCGGCCGGGTGGTCGGCGCGAACCGCATGGTGCAGGCCCCCGGTCAGCTTGAAGCCGAGGTCGTGGTCGACGGCGGCCCGGACGAATGCCGCCAGCTCCGTCTCGTCGGGCCAGGTCCACTGGGGGGTCGTGCCGGTGCGGAACTTCGCCTGGACGGGGACCATGTCGGAGAACTCGGTCGCGATGTCGGCGACGGCGGCGGCCTGCTCGTCGCCCCGCGGGACCTCGAGGGAGAGGGGAAGCCCGGCGACGTCGACCTGCCGCCAGGCCGGGGTCCACCCCATCTCGACGCCGACGACCTCGACGGTGGCGGAGTCCCGCAACAGCTCGAGGGCGCCGGCCACGACGGTCGGGTCGGTCCCGGGACGGGCGATGAGCCCGACCCGCAGCGGGGTGGCCCCACCGTCGGGTCCGACGGGCAGCGCATGCGTCCCGGCGGCGAGCAGCGCGAGCAGGTCCGGCGCCGCGCCGGCCGGGACGAGCAGCGGGCCGACGAGGTCGGCATAGGGGCCGTCGCGGTGCGTCACGTGGGCGGCGAGGGCCGCGTCGAGCGGGAGGGCGGCCGGGGGGAAGACGGCGGCGTCGTCGACGAGCCGCGCGAAGAGAGCGCGTTCGGCGAGCCGGTCGGCGACCGTCCTGGGCGTCGCAGGCATGTCCAGCAGGCTAACCCGGGTCGCGCCCCGTCCCCAACGCGGCGCGGGCCGTCGGGGGTCGGGCCCGGCGCAGGTCCACCCGTGCGGATTACAGTGGCCGGATGCGGCGCCCGCGCGGCGCCGCGGCGCCGGCCGCCACCGCGGCGACGCCCGACCGACACCGCACCGACCACAGCGAGGTGGACAGTGGCGCACTACCAGGCGATGGGCAGCATCCCGCCCAAGCGGCATACCCAGCACCGGCGACCTGGCCGAGGGAAGAACGCGGGGGAGCTGTACTACGAGGAGCTCATGGGGGAGGAGGGATTCTCCTCCGACTCCTCGCTGCTCTACCACCGGAACATCCCCTCGGCGGTGGCCGAGGTCCGCGAGTGGACCGTCGGCGACCTGTCGACGACGCCGAACCACCCGCTCGCTGCTCGGCACCTCCGGCTGCACGACCTGGTCGAGCGCAAGGCCGTCTCCAAGACCGACGTCGTCGCCGGTCGCCGGCTCGTCCTCGGCAACGCGGACGTGCGGATCTCGTATGCCGTCGCCGGTGCACCGAGCCCGTGGTACCGCAACGGGATCGGCGACGAGTGCGTCTACATCGAGCGGGGCCGCGCCCGGGTCGAGACCGTCTTCGGCTCCTTCGACGTCGGGCGGGGCGACTACGTCATCATCCCGCGGGCGACGACCCACCGCTGGGTGCCGCGGCGCTCGACGAAGGACCCGTTGCGGGCCTACTGCATCGAGGCGAACAGTCACATCACCCCGCCCCGGCGCTACCTGTCCAGGTTCGGTCAGTTCCTCGAGCACAGTCCCTACTGCGAGCGGGACCTGCGCCTCCCGGCCGGGCCGCTGCTCGCCGAGGACGTCGGCGCCAGGCCCGACGAGGCGACCGAGGTCTACATCAAGCACCGCGGCACCGGCCCGGGCAGCTCCGGCGGCGTCGTCGGCACCGTGCACGTCGTGCCGTTCCACCCCCTCGATGTCGTCGGTTGGGACGGCTGCCTCTATCCCTACGTCTTCAACATCGACGACTTCGAGCCGATCACCGGGCGGGTGCACCAGCCGCCGCCGGTCCACCAGGTCTTCGAGGGCTCGAACTTCGTCGTCTGCAACTTCGTCCCGCGCAAGGTCGACTACCACCCGTTGTCGATCCCGGTGCCGTACTACCACTCCAACGTCGACTCCGACGAGGTGATGTTCTACGTCGACGGCGACTACGAGGCGCGCAAGGGTTCGGGCATCGGCCTCGGGTCGATCTCGCTCCACCCCGGTGGGCACTCACACGGCCCGCAACCCGGCGCGTCGGAGGCCTCGATCGGCGTCGAGTTCTTCGACGAGACCGCCGTCATGATCGACACCTTCCGCCCGCTCGAGCTCGGGGAGGGCGGCCGTGCCGTCGACGACGGCGTCTATCAACTGAGCTGGGTCCGACCCCCGACCTGACCGGTCAGCCGAGGCGCTCGCGCAGCCGCGCGATCCCGCTCCGGATGAGGTCCCCGTAGCCGCCCTCCGGCAGATGGACGAGGCTCTCCTCGGCCTTGGCGAGGTGGTCGCGGGCCTCGTCTGCCTTGCCGAGCCGGTCGTAGTCGGCCGCGACGTTGAGGTGCAGCGAGGGGTAGAACCCCCGAACGGCGAGGGTGTGGTGGTAGGCCTTGGCGCGCTCGTCGGTCAGCTCGTCCGCAGCCGCGAGCGCCTGCAGGTCCCACCCCAGCTCGGCCGCCGTGTCGTCCTGGACGTCGGCCATGTAGTGGGCGAGCGACACCCGGTGCAGCGGGTCACCATCCGGGCCCACCCGGTCCCAGATCTTGGCGAACTCGGCACGAGCCAGCTCGTGCTCGCCGCCCGTGGCGAGCTGTTGCGCGCGGGCGATGTCGGCCATGACGGGGTCGTGGGTCGGGGCACCCTCGGCGCCGACCGGGCCCGCGGCCGCCGCACTGCTCACGCCGGCGGTACCGGTTCCCTCTGGCGGGGTCGCTGCGTCCATGGGCGCATCCTTCCAGAGACCGCGCCGGGTCGCGCGGCGCCCGGCTCAGCCGATCGTCACCCCGGCGTGCCGCATCGTCTCGAGGGCGGTCGCCGTCGACTCCTCGGCCACCCCGGCGGTGAGGGCGAGCAGGACGGTCACGTCGAAGCCCTCCCGG
Organism: uncultured Actinomycetota bacterium; assembly: GCA_963728395.1. Classification (GTDB taxonomy): domain Bacteria; phylum Actinomycetota; class Actinomycetes; order Actinomycetales; family Dermatophilaceae; genus CAVSJJ01. The sequence goes on along the minus strand of CAVSJJ010000001.1, from coordinate 360,315 downwards.
GCCCCGTCGACGGCGGTCGCCATGACACAGAAGTCCGTGGCGATCCCGACGACGTCGATGCCCTCGACCCCCCGGTGGCGCAGCCACTCCGCGAGCCCCACCGTGGCATCCGCCTCGCCGGTGAACCCCTCGAACCCGCTGTATGCCGCGCTGCGGTGTCCCTTGCGGAAGACCGCCTCGACGTGGGGCAGGGCCGGGGCGAGCGCCGGGTGGAAGTCCTCGCCGCCGGTCCCCACCTTGCAGTGGACCGGCCAGGTCTGGCTGTAGTCGGGGTCCGTGCCCGCCGGCGCCCAGTGCTCCCCCGGGTCGTGGTGCCAGTCGGCGGTGGCGACGACGGCGGCATATCGGTCGGAGGAGGTCGTGACGAGCTCGGCGACGCGGCGGGCGACGTCGCCCCCGCCGGCGACCGCGAGCGAGCCGCCCTCGCAGAAGTCGTTCTGGATGTCGACGACGACGAGGGCACGGCGTGGGGTGTCGGTCACGCGATCCACGCTAGCCCGCCGGGCCGCGGAGCCAGAGGCGAGCCCCGCGGCGCGAAGGATGGCACCATGTCCGACATGCCCGTGCTGACGACCGTCGTGCTCCAGCCCGATCATGACGGCGAGGGCCTCGTCGGCCTGGTGCGATCCCTCGATGCCCAGACCGCCCCGCTCGAGGACGTCGAGGTGCTTGTCCCGATCGATGCGGTCAGCCACCAGACCCGGGCCCGGCTCGAGGAGCTCGCCGTCCGGCGGCCCAACCTCTCGATCGTGCCCGGCTCGGCCGCCGACGCCGCCGCGGCCGGCCAGGGGAGCTGGCTGCTCGTCGTCCCCGCCGTGCTCGGGCGCGCGGGCGCGCTGTTGCAGCCCGAGGCGCTGGAGCGGCTGACCCGCTTCGCCGAGGACCACGACTGCGACGCCGTCGTCGCCCGCCTCGACGTGGAGGGGGGCTCGCTCGTCCTCGACGCCGCGACCTCGGACGTCCCCCGGGTCGAGGCGGTCACCGAGTCCGCCCTCACCCCCGGCCTCGCGCTCGTGCGCCGCACGATCGCCGTCGAGGAGGGGGTGCCGACGACGCCGAGTGAGCTGACCGCGGTCCTCGCCGGCATCGAGAAGGTCGGCGTCGCGGGGGCCTACGAGGCCCTCACCATCCCGGCGGCCCGCGCGGCGGCGAACGGGCCGAGGGTGCACAGTGCCAGCGCCCACTGGGACGACGGCGTCCTCGTCATCGCGGTCGCCGGGGCGAGCGAGTCCTCCGGCCCGGTCCTCCTCTCGGTGCGGCACCGGCGCACCAGGCTGGACTACTGGCTCGAGGGCGAGGGGACCGCTGCGGACGGCCAGTTCACCGCGTCGGCGCGCCTCGACGTGCGCACCGCGGCTCTCGGCGAGCCGCTGCCGGCGGGGCGGTGGACCGTGTCCGTCGGCGTCCACGGGGGCGACGGATGGTCCGCCCGGACCCCGGTTCCGGCCACCGGCCTCCCGGCCGCACTCGTCGACGAGACCGTGGTCGCCGTCGACCCCAAGGCCGCCGACCTCGTCCTCGATGTCGGCGCGACGAGTGTTCCGGCGGTCCCGGCCATTCCCCCCGAGTCGGTGACGATCACCGAGTCGGCCCGCGGCACCCTCTTCGAGGCCGTCCTGCCGGGAGTCCACGCCGCCGGCGCGGGACGGATGCCTGGGGCGCTGCAGCTCGGGGGGCTGGTCCTGCCGGGCTACCTCGTCGGTCGCGACGGCGCGGCCGTCCTCGAGTGCTACCTGTCCGGGCTGGCCGGCACGATGACGGTCTCGGCCCGCTTCGGCCGAGTTCTCGCCCCGTGCGGTCTCGATGTGACGATCGACGCCGTCGGGCAGATGTCGGTGTCGGTGACCCCGCCCAAGGTGACGAAGGCAGCCACCGCGGCGGGCGGTGCGGCCGAGCCCGGCGAGCGCGGGACCCTGAAGCGGATCCGGGACGCCGTCCCCGCCCCCCTCGAACCGGCGGTGCGCAAGGTGCGGGCCAACCCCACGGCCAAGCGGCTCTACCGACGGCTCAGCGGGAAGGGCTGAAGTGGCGGATCGCGCTCGTCGGCGACGGGTCCGGTGGCGCGCCGTCGGCTAGGGTCGTGGCCGTGAACTACCTGCCCTTCCTGCGTGCCGTTCACGACCTGCTCCGACCGCGGACCTACCTCGAGATCGGCGTCCGCGACGGCAACAGCATGGCGCAGGCGCGCTGCCGCTGCGTCGGGATCGACCCCGACTTCGCGATCGCCCGGGAGCTCGACAACGCGGGAACCCGGCTGTTCCGGACGACGAGCGATGAGTTCTTCGCCCGCCCCGACCCGCTGACGGAGACCGGCGGCGAGCCGTTCGACCTCGCCTTCGTCGACGGGCTGCACATCTTCGAGTTCGCGCTGCGCGACGTCATCAACACCGAGCGGCTCTGCACGGGCAAGTCGGTCGTCATCATCGACGACGTCCTTCCCCGCGACGCCGACGAGGCGGCGCGCATCCGGCACACCCACATGTGGACCGGCGATGTCTACCCGCTCATCGAGGTCTTCGCCCGCTACCGCCCCGAGCTGAGCGTCATTCCCGTCGGGACGATGCCCACCGGCATGCTCGTCGTCGTCGGCCTCGACCCGGACAACACGGTGCTGAGCGACAACTACGACGCGATCGTGGCCCAGTTCCGCAGGCCCGACCCGCAGCCGGTGCCGCCGGTCCTCATGGACCGACTGACGGCGGTCGACCCGGGGCGGGCCCTGTCGAGCCCGATCTGGGAGGTCCTCGCCTCGGCCGACCGCGACGAGGACCCCGCGGCCATCCGGGAGCGGCTCGCCGAGCCGCTGCGGACGAGCCTCGGCGCCGCCTTCGTCGGCGCCTGAGCGGCCCGGCGGGACGACCCCGGGTCGGCGGGTCAGCCGGGCTGGCGGTGCAGGCTCCCCAGCTCGCTCGTCAGCCGGCGCCGCCATGCCCAGCTGCGCACCATCGCCTCGGCGTGCTCGTGCCCGACCGCGACGTGGACGAGCCAGGCGCCGTCGAGGTCCGCCTCGCGGACCGGCCGGTTCTCCCAGGTGATGCATCGCGCGGCGAGCAGGTCGAACATCGCGTCCGACAGGCGGGGAGCGACGACGACCACGGTCGCGCCCGCGCGGGACAGGGCCTGGACACGGCGCGCCGCGATCGCGCCTCCTCCCACGACAAGGACGTGCCGCCCCGGTGCGGGTAGCGCCAGCAGCCGGGTCATGCCCACCGGCGAGCGGTCGCGCAGCGATCCCGCCATGGCTCGTCCCTCCTCCTCACGTCGTGTCCCGTGTCCGTCATCCTGGCGGGCAGGGGTTTCTCACGAGGACGCGGGAGGTGACGTTCTCGTTTCCCTCGGGACGAAGACCGTCGGCAGCACCGGCTCGCCCTTCGACAGCTGGTGCGCCCGCGCCGGCAGCTCCGCCATCGCGGCGGTATGCCGCTCCCGGGCGGCGGCCACGGCGGTGGCCTCGGCGCCGACGACCTCGCCGCCGCGCACCAGCTCGACGAGCAGCTCCCGGTCGTCGCCGTCGTCGGCCACCGGAGCGCCGATCCCGATGACCTCGGCGACGGCGACCCCGTCGCGACCCCGGCGGCGCAGTGCGTACTTCCGTCCTGCGACGCTCGCCTTGTCGGTGCTCTCCTTGGCCACGCCGACGAGCCGGCCGGTGGAGTCCTCCCGTGCGACGAGCTTGTAGACGAAGCCGGCCGTCGGGGCGCCGGAGCCGGTGACGAGTGCGGTGCCGACGCCGTACCCGTCGACCGGCGCCGCGCCGAGAGCCGCGATCGCGTGCTCGTCGAGGTCGGAGGTGACGATGATGCGCGTCCCCGTCGCGCCGAGCCCGTCGAGCTGGGCGCGGACCTCCCGGGCCTGGGCCAGCAGGTCTCCGCTGTCCAGCCGCACGGCCCCGAGACCCGGGCCGGCCACCTCGACGGCGACCCGGACGGCGGCCGGGACGTCGTAGGTGTCGACGAGGAGGGTGGTGGCCGTGCCGAGCGAGGCGACCTGGGCGGTGAAGGCAGCACGCTCGTCGTCATGCAGCAGGGTGAAGGCGTGGGCGGCGGTGCCGGCGGTCGGCACGCCCCAGCGGCGGCCCGCCTCGAGGTTGCTGCTCGAGGCGAACCCGGCGATGTAGGCCGCCCGCGCCGCGGCGACCGCGGCCTCCTCGTGGGTCCGGCGGCCGCCCATCTCGATGCAGGGGCGCCCCGCGGCGGCCCCGACCATCCGCGACGCCGCGCTCGCGATCGCACTGTCGTGGTTGAGGATCGACAGGACGACGGTCTCGAGGACCACCGCCTGGGCGAAGTCGGCCTCGACGACGAGCACCGGCGAGCCGGGGAAGTAGGTGTCGCCCTCGGCATACCCCCACATGTCGCCGGAGAAGCGGTAGTCCGCGAGGTACGCCAGGGTCGCCCCGTCGACGACGTGGCTCTCCTCGAGGCGAGCCAGCTCGGCGTCCCCGAACCGGAAGGCCTCGACGGCCCGCAGCAGGCGTCCGGTCCCGCTGACGACTCCGTAGCGCCGGCCCTCGGGCAGCCGACGGGCGAACACCTCGAAGACGCAGCGCCGGTGGGCCGCCCCGGACGAGAGCGCACCCTGCAGCATCGTCAGCTCGTAGTGGTCGGTCAGCAGCGCTGTGCTCGGGAGAGACGCCATGGTCGGCAGCCTATTGTGGAGATTGTGTCGATCTCCCCAGTGCAGCAGGAGGAGGCTGCCGCGTCCGCCGTGGTCGAGCCGGACGTCCCGTGGATCACGATCGTGTGGAACGACCCGGTCAACCTCATGTCCTACGTGACCTACGTCTTCCAGTCCTACTTCGGCTACTCCAAGACCGTCTCCGAGAAGCTGATGATGGACGTCCACACCAAGGGTCGTGCCGTCGTCTCGACCGGCTCCCGGGAGAAGATGGAGATCGACACCGAGGCCCTCCAGGGCTACGGGCTGTGGGCGACCTTCCAGAAGGACGAGTGAGTGGCGCGCGGATTCCGGCGACGCGGGACGGGCCAGGACCTGCGGTATGCCGCCAGGCTGGACGAGGTCGAGCGGGCCCTCGTCGTCTCCCTCATGGAGCAGGTCCGCGATCTGCTGGCCAGCGCGGAGCCGGCGGGTGCCGCGCCGGGCACCGGCGACGCGGACTTCGACGAGATCGTGGCTGGGCTCGGCGACCTCGGCCGGGGTATCGAGCTCGATGCCGCGAGCGGCGCCTGGCCCGACACCGGCCCCGTCCCCGAGACCGCCCGGTCCTTCGGCGAGCGGGACCCGGCGCTCGAACGGCTGCTGCCGTCGGGGAACCGGGCGGACCCCGAGGCGGCCGCCGAGTACCGGCGGCTCACCGAGAGCGGGTTGCGGCGCCGCAAGCTCGACGGGCTCGAGAGCGCGATCGCGGCGCTGCGCCGTAGCGGCGAACGCGTCACGCTCGACGAGCCGACCGCCGTCGCCGTCATGGTGGCCCTGACCGACGTCCGGCTCGTCATCGGGGAGCGGCTCGGGCTTCGCGAGGACGACGACGTCGAGCGGCTCGAGGTCGCGGTCACCGAGGCGGGCGAAAACCACCCGATGGCCCAGGCCGTCGAGGTCTACGAGTTCCTCACCTGGCTCCAGGAGACCCTCGCGCACGCGCTGATGGGGACGTGGTGACGCCGCGGCCGCGCCGGCCCGGCGGCGCCGACCTGCTCGAGCTGCACACGCCCCCTCGGCCGCCCGGCCTGAGCGCTGTGACGGACGCGACGGAGCTCCCGGTCCGGCGGTGACGGCAGCTCCGCCTAACCTTGTCCGGTGGCCGACGCACCCATCGGGATCTTCGACTCGGGCTACGGTGGACTCACCGTGGCCCGAGCGGTGCTGGACCAGCTCCCGCATGAGTCCATCGCCTACTTCGGCGACACCGCCCGGGCCCCCTACGGCCCGCGCCCGATCGCCGAGACCCGCGCCTTCGCCCTCGAGTGCCTCGACCGGCTCGTCGAGCACGGGGTCAAGGCGCTCGTCATCGCCTGCAACACGGCGAGTGCGGCGGTCCTCCACGACGCCCGCGAGCGCTACGACGTCCCCGTCGTCGAGGTGATCCACCCCGCCGTGCGCCGCGCGGCCGCCGCAACCCGCAACGGCCGGGTCGGAGTCATCTCGACCGTCGGCACCCACCAGTCCCGGGCCTACCTCGACGCCTTCTCGGCGGCCCCGCACCTCGATGTGCTCAGCCGGCCGTGCCCCCGGTTCGTCGAGTTCGTCGAGGAGGGCATCACCGGCGGCCCCGAGCTGCTCGAGGTCGCCCGCGACTACCTCGCGCCGCTCCAGGAGCGGAGCGTCGACACCGTCGTCCTCGGCTGCACCCACTACCCACTACTGACGGGCGTCATCTCCTACGTCATGGGCGAGGACGTCACGCTCGTCTCCTCGGCCGAGGAGACGGCCAAGGATCTCTACCGCGTCCTCGCCGATGCCGACCTGCTCCGGCCCGACGAACTGCCCACGCCCGGTCACGGCTTCACGACGACGGGCGACGCCGAGACCTTCCGGCGGCTGGCGCGCCGCTTCCTCGGTCTGGGCCCCGAGATCGACGTCGTCTTCACCTCCTCGCAGGTGTCCGAGGGAGGCGCCGGATGAGGCTGACCGTCATCGGTTGCTCCGGCTCCTTCGCCGGTCCGGCCTCACCTGCCTCGAGCTACCTCGTCCAGAGCGAGCACGACGGACGCACCGCGAGCATTCTCCTCGACCTCGGCAGCGGGGCGCTCGGCGTCCTCCACCGCCACCTCGACCCGGCCTCGCTCGACGCCGTCTTCCTCAGTCATCTCCACCCCGACCACTGCGTCGACACCCTCGGGCTGTACGTCTCGCGTCGGTACCGGCCGCAGGGGCACCTCTCGCACCCGCTGCCGGTGTGGGGCCCGCCCGGCACCGGCAGGTGGGTCGAGGGCATGTACATCGGGATGCGCCCGGGCGGGATGGCGGCCGAGTTCGCGTTCGCCGACCTCGCCGACGCCGTGGCCGTCGAGGTCGGACCGTTCCGGGTGACCCCGTATGCCGTCAACCACCCGGTGCCGGCTTTCGGCCTCCGCGTCGAGACCGATGGCGCGACGCTCGCCTACACCGGCGACACCGACTCGTGCGACAACCTCGTCCCGCTCATGACCGGCGCCGACCTCGTGCTCGCCGACTCGGCGTTCGTCGACGGGCGCGACCACCTCGCTGGAATCCACCTCAGCGGTCGCCGTGCCGCCGAGGCCGCGCTCGCCGCCGGCGGTGTGCGACGCCTCATGCTGACCCACCTCCCCGTATGGAACGACCCCGAGGTCTGCCGGTCACAGGCGGCCGCGGTGTGGCCCGGCGAGGTCGAGCTGGCCGAGCCGGACGCGGCATACGAGCTCTGATCCGCGGCCGGGTGGCGCGGGTGTGGCGGGGATCACCGCTCCCGCCCTTGTGGGCGCCGTCCGACCGGCGAACGATCAAGGCGTGGGCGCGAAGGGGCGCGCCGACACCACGGACAGGAGCGGGGCCAGGGAGGGCCCGCAGGGGTGCCGTCCTCGCCACCTTCACCCGGCTCACGCCCGGTCATCGGGTCACGACCCGGTGTCGTGAAGGGGGATGTTCCATGAAGCGGCTCGCGAGACTCAGAACAGCGGCGGCCCTCGGGCTCGCCGCCTGCGTCGTTCTCACCCCGTCGGTCGGTTGGGCCGCCGGGCCGGGAGGCGGCGGGGGCGGCGGCGGAGGCGGCGGCGGAGGCGGCGGAGGCGGTGGCGGCGGTGGCGGCGGTGGCGGCACCGGTGGTGGTAGCGGCGGATCGGACACGGGGTCGCTCTACTCGGACCTCGTCGTGGCGCTACGAGCCGTCGACGGCACTCCGATCCTCAGCGAGTACACCGTCACCGGGGAGGACGGCGTAAGCCTGGAGTACTGCGTCCAGCCCGTGTCGTACACCGCCGTCCCCGGGATCAGCCCGGTCAGCAACCCGCTCGACGGCCGCCAGGTGTGGGTCCTGCCCCTCCAGGGCGAATGGATCGACCACCCGGTCGACCCGCTGCCCGTCGCGGAGATCGAGCCGTGCGACCCGATGCCCCAGTACGCGATGTTCGTCGCCGAGGCTGAGCTGGAGCGGCTCAACCTGACCCGGACCAGCGACGACGTCCTCGCCAAGAAGCTCGTCGACGTCCAGACCAAGCTCACCCTGGCGCACGACCTCGGCCTGGACCCGGCCGGACGGGTGACGACGGACGGGACGGCTCTCGACGCGGCTCCCGAGTACGCCGCGATCTACAAGTCGCTCATGACCACCGGGGCGCTGCCGGGGCTCGCCGCAGGCGCCATCCCCTACGACGTCTGGCAGCTCGCCGCGGTGGCGGTGGGCGCCGCCGCCAGCAAGACCGTGCCGCTCACCGTCGACTCGGTCCAGTACTACAACCGGGCCGTGGGCTTCACCACCGAGCCGCTGCCGAGGTGGGGGGACCTCGCGTTCATCCGCTCCGCCGACCCGGACCCGACGACACCGATGCCGACGGACACCCTGCCCGGCGGTGAGAACTTCGTCGACTACAGCGGGTTCACCTACAACCGGGGCGACACGTTCGTCGGCAGCGTGACGTGGCTCGACGTCGCGACCCTCACCTGGCACGTGACCCGCATCCTCGACGCCGTCGAGTGGACGAACCTCGCAGCCACCGACGGCCTCAGCGTCGGAGCGGTCAACCACCGCACCCTGACCGGGGTGACTGCCTTCGCCCAGATGGCCGACGACACCCGTGCCGTCATCGGCTACCTGCACGAGCACGAGGTCGTCCTGCCCGGCTTCTACATGGATCCCGTCCTCGTCGACACGACCCAGGCGCAGGTCGACGCAATCACCCTCCCCGCGGTTCAGCTCACCGCTCCGCAGCGGGTGTTCCAGACACTGCCGTTCACCACGACCGCCTCGCTCTACAACCCGTGGGGCGGGCAGCCGATCGACCACGCACGGTTGCGGATCTCGCTCGACGCGCCGACCGCGCTCGAGCCCGGCGATGTGACCGTGCTCGGAGCCGACCCGATCGCGATGAGCGCGAGCGGGGAGAACCTCGTCGGGTGGTGGGGCCCGGACGACGGGTTCTCGCTCGCGCGGGGCGACCGGGTCTCGACCGACCTCACCATGACGGTCGCGGACACCGCTCCGACCGGTGAGTATGCCGTGACGCTCGACCTCGTCGACGCGTCCGACCCGGCGACCGTGCTCGCGACGACGACGGCCCGCATCGCCGTCGAGGCGAATGCGACGTCGGTCCTGTGGGGCGGCAGCGTTGCGGCCCTCGGCACCCAGGGCAGCTACCTCACCCTCCCGGTGCGCGTGTACGCACCGAACGACGGCGATGCGGTGCTTACCTTCTCGCTCACCGGCCCGGGTGACGACCCGGCCACGCCCGCGGTCGAGGAGCTCGTGGCGAGCGATGCCCGGCTCTATGCCTCGGACGGGGGTGACATGGTTCGGATGCCGCTCGCGCTCTCCGGCAGTGACCTGATGACCGGGACGTGGCCACTGGCCCTGAGCCGTGGCTACACCGACCTCACGTGGTACCTCCTGGTCGCCGACGGCGCGCCCGTCGGGGCCTACGGGATCGACGTCGGCATCGAGAGTGGGGTCGACCTCGCCGACCTGGTCGTCGTCTCCTACGCCGCCCCGGCCGAACACGGCTCCAAGCCGCCGGACGTCGGAGAGGACACGACGGCGCCCGTCGTGGTGATCACGCTCGACGCCCTGACCGCCGACGGCGCGTCGTTCAGCTTCACGGCCAATGAGGAGAACGTCTCCTTCGAGTGCCGGCTGACGACCGACGGTGTCCCGGCTGCCTGGGCCGACTGCGACGCCGGGACGGTGACGTACGGCGGACTGCTGCCGGCGGCATACGTCGTCTCGGTCCGCGGGACCGACGAGGCCGGCAACGCGGCGACGTACACGCTGCCGTTCTCCATCGACCCGGACACGGCCATCGTGGGCGGGCCGAGCGAGCTGGCGTGGCTCCTCGACGACGAGGCGACGTTCCAGCTGGCCAGCACGGCACCGGACGCGACGTTCGACGTCACGGTGAACGGCGCATCCTGGCCGGCGTGCGCCACCTCGGCCTGTCTCGTCGCCGGGCTCCCGACCGGGGCCAACATCATCACCTTCACCGCCCGGACGACCAGTCTGGCCGATCCGGAGCCGACGACGCGCACCGTGCTCGTCCCGGTCGGGGTGGGCGATCTGGACCGGACGGGGCGATGGACACTGCGCCATGACCCCGACGCCGTCTTCGACACCTTCGCCGTCGCGCGGAAGGCCGGGGAGAGCGTCTCGATGCCGGTGACCGGGGTGACCCGCATCTCCGTCATCGCGACCCAGGCTCCCGGCAGCGGCAAGGTCAACGTCTACCTCGGCACGAAGCGGCTGAACCCCACGCGGATCAGCCTCTCCGCAGCGACGACGGTCAACGGCCAGGTCATCTTCGAGACGACCTTCGACGCGCCGCGCACTGGGACGCTGCGGGTCGTGGTGATGTCGAACAAGAAGCCCGTTCGCATCGAGGCCATCGGGGCGTCCCAGCGGTAGCCCGATGGCGGCCGCTTCGGCGAGCCGACGGCGGGGGTCGCAACCGAGGATGCGGCCCCCGCCGCCACGTCCCGGACATGCCCTGCCGCGCCCGGGCCGACGCAGGAGCCGGGCGCCTCGGTGCGGCGGATACAGTGACCGCCATGCCGACACCCCGACACGACGGACGCCTGCCCGACGAGCTGCGCGAGGTCCGGATCACCCGCAACTGGCTCGACCACGCCGAGGGGAGCGCCCTCGTCGAGTTCGGCCGGACCCGGGTGCTCTGCGCCGCCTCGTTCACCGAGGGCGTGCCGCGCTGGCTCAAGGGCCGCGGCACGGGATGGGTCACCGCGGAGTACGAGATGCTGCCCCGCTCGACGAACACCCGCAGCGACCGCGAGTCCCGCCGAGGCAAGGTCGGCGGGCGCACCCATGAGATCTCCCGGCTCATCGGACGCAGCCTCCGGGCGGTCATCGACACCAAGGCCCTCGGCGAGAACACGATCGTCCTGGACTGCGACGTCCTCCAGGCCGACGGCGGGACCCGGACGGCCTCGATCACCGGGGCCTGGGTCGCCCTCGCCGACGCCGTCGCGGACGCCCGGGCCAAGGGGCTCATCCCGGCCGGCTCCGAGCCGCTCACCGGTTCGGTCGCCGCGATCAGCGTCGGTGTCGCCGACGGGCAGCCCGTCCTCGACCTGGACTACCCCGAGGACTCGACGGCCGCGACGGACATGAACGTCGTCATGACCGGTGATGGCCGGTTCGTCGAGGTCCAGGGCACGGCCGAGGGCGAGCCGTTCGACCGCGAGCTGCTCGGTCGGCTCCTCGACCTCGCGACGGCGGGCTGCGCCTCGCTGACCCGGATGCAGCAGGACGCGCTCGCCGAGACCCCGCGGGTGCGCCAGTGAGCCGACGCGTCGTCCTCGCGACCCGCAACGAGCACAAGGTCCACGAGCTCGGCCAGATCCTCGCCGACCTCGTTGCCGAGCTCGACCTCGAGATCGTCGGGGCGGCGCAGTTCCCGGATGCGCCCGACGTCGCCGAGACCGAGGTGAGCTTCGTCGGCAACGCGACCCTCAAGGCGCTCGCCCTCGCCGAGTCGACCGGGCTACCCGCCATCGCCGACGACTCCGGCCTGGTCGTCGACGTGCTGGGCGGCTCGCCAGGCGTCTTCTCCGCCCGCTGGTCGGGGTCGGTCGCCGGCCCGGACGCCTCGCGTGCCGAGCGTGATGCGGCCAACCTCCGCCTCCTGCTCGAGCAGGTCGGGGACGTCCCCGACGAGCACCGGGGCGCCGCGTTCGTGTGCGCCGCGGTCCTCGCCCTGCCGGACGGCCGGGTCGAGTCGGCCGAGGGCCGGGTCATCGGGCGGCTGACCCGCGAGCCGCGTGGCCGAAGCGGCTTCGGCTACGACCCGGTCTTCGTGCCCGACGGAGACACCCGCACGACGGCGCAGATGTCCGACACCGAGAAGAACGCCATCTCCCACCGGGGTCGGGCCTTCCGCGCCCTGGCCCCCGTCCTGCGCCGGGTGCTCACGGAGAGCTGACCGCGCGCGCCCTGAGGCGTCCGACCAAGCGTCTACGCTGGGCACGCTCGCGCAAGTGGTGGAACTGGCAGACACGTCAGGTTTAGGTCCTGATGCCTTCGGGTGTGGGGGTTCGAGTCCCCCCTTGCGCACGACGCGGAACCGATCAGACCCGCTGGTAGGTTGGGCAGGACGGAATCGACCGCCCATGGCATACGCCGTGCGAGGAGGAGGATCAGTGAGCGGGAGACTCGACGTCGGGGACGAGGCACCGGACTTCACCCTCCGTGACGACACTGGTGCCGATGTCTCTCTCAGCGACCTGCGCGGGCGCAAGGTCATCATCTACTTCTACCCGGCAGCGATGACCCCGGGCTGCACGAAGCAGGCCTGCGACTTCAGCGAGAGCCTGGAGACCCTCAAGGGGCAGGGATACGACGTCGTGGGCATCTCGCCGGACGCGCCGGCCAAGCTGGCACGCTTCCGGGAGAAGGAGGGCTTGACGATCACCCTGCTGTCCGACCCGGACAGGGAGGTCCTCGGGGCCTGGGGGGCGTTCGGCGAGAAGAAGATGTACGGCAAGACCGTGCAGGGCGTGATCAGAAGCACCGTGGTCCTCGACGAGAAGGGCACCGTCACGCACGCGTGGTACAACGTCAAGGCGACCGGCCACGTGGCCAAGCTGCGCCGGGACCTCGGACTCGAGTAAAGGACGGACCATGAGCACCGACGCCACCCCGCCCACGTCGATCGCAGCCCTCGAGGCCGACCTCGCGGCGCGCCGCGAGCGGCTCGCGCGCACCGTCGACGAGTTGACCCGTCGCGCGACGCCCAAGGCGCTGCTCGAGAAGCAGAAGCAGGCGGTCAAGGCCCGCTTCGCCGACGCGGTGACGACCCCGTCCGGCGATCTGCGGGTCGAGCGCATCGCGGCCGCGGTCCTCGTCGTCGTCCTCGTCGTCGGCGTCAAGGTCATGGTGCGCCGCCGCCGCCACTGAGCGGCGCCCCACGTCCCGTGTCGACCGTGACCACCCCAGCTCGCCGCGCCGAGCGGCTCCCCATCCGGATGCTCCACGACCGGGTCCTCGTCAGCGCCGAGAGCGAGCAGGGCGAGCGCCGTTCCGGCGGCGGGATCGTCATTCCGGCGACGGCGAGCGTCGGCACCCGGCTCGCGTGGGCGCAGGTCGTCGCTGTCGGCCCCAACGTCCGCCAGGTCGAGACCGGTGACCGGGTCCTCTTCGACCCGAGAGAGGCTCCGGAGGTCGAGGTGCAGACCGCGAGCTACGTCCTCCTGCGCGAACGGGACATCCACGCGGTCGCCGCCGCCAGGGTCAGCGAGAACCACACCGGCCTCTACCTCTGAGCCGACCCGCGACCCGCGGCCGACCCCGGTGTCCGGTGCCGACCTGGCTCTGCCGCCACCCGAGTGCCGACCGCCTCGGCGGGTAGGAGTGCGAAGACCGCATCGGGCGCACGAGGAGGACGCGCATGACGACGACGAGATTCCAGGACCTTCCGCTGGCCGACCGAGACCGCGACTGGGACGGCGCCGCCGCGGAGCAGCGGATCCGCGAGTGGGCCGGCGCCGAGGAGGGGCCGACCTCGCGATACCGGGACGCCCACGTCTGGTACGACGGCGACAACCCGGACAACTTCACCGCGTACAAGTTGCTCATCGCCGACGTCGTCGGGAACCGCCCCCACGCCGTACCGCGAGCGATCATCGCCGCCGCCGCCGTGCTGCAGGGCGCCAGGGGCGGCGTGGACCTCCCCGACGATGAGGTCGGACGGGTCCGCGGTCACCTGGCCCGGTACTACGCGAAGATGGGCGAGACCCCCCCATGGGAGGAGGACTGAGGTCGGCGGTCCGTCGCACCCAGCCGTCGCAACCTTGAGATTGCCGAGGCATAATCCGGTTGTGGACGACAAAGAATCGGGCCGTGAGGATGCCCTGTTCGTCGAGTTGGCCTCCCGCGTCAGGGCGAACGAGGCGGAGATCAGCTCCTTGCACCACCGCGCCGAACACGCCGACGACGAGGTCGTCGATGTGCGTCGGGGCGTGGAGCGGGATCGGCATCGGATCGCGGCGTTGGAAGGAAGGGCCGACAAGGCGGACCAACGGGCCGAAGAAGCGGACGCGGGGGCCGACCGGAGCGATCTGCGAGCCGAAGCCGATCGCGACCGGATCTGGGCCCTGGAAGGACGGGCCAACGTCGATGCCTTGCTGATCGCCGAACTGCACGACGAGGGCATCGTCAACCGGGAGAAGGTGGCGAACCTCGAGGTCGCCCTGCGAACCTCGCGGGCCATCGGTGCCGCCATCGGCATACTCATGGCCCGCCATGGCGTCGTCGAGGCAGAGGCGTTCGCGATGTTGAAGGGATGCAGCCAAGAGACGAACCGCAAGCTCCGCGCGGTCGCCGACGACGTGCTGTTCATCGGCGACCTTCCGCCGGAGACCGGGTAGCCCCGCGCGTCGGGATGGCGGCCCCGGGCCCGGCGGCGCTCGGCTGTTGCTACCCACCAAGGCCCCGGCCAAACGGGCCGCGACAACGCAAATCATTGGCAAAGGATCGGGGCCCGGCACTTGTCTTTTCCGGCGATGCGTGCGTTCCTGGTGAGGTGGACCTCATCGGTCCGGATGCGGTTCGACCAGGAGCCGACCCACGCACCTCGAGGAATGGGTCATGGCTTCAGAAGTCTCCGACCGAGCACATCACCACCGAGCGCGCTTCGGATCGAGCAGGGGGCACGGTGACCATGCCGAGGCCGAGCAGCTGCTTGTCCGGTTGCACGGATGCACCAACGGCCCTCGTCGGCGACGACTGACGGAGCAGATCGTCCTGCTGACGCTCGATCTCGCCGACGACGCGGCGAGGCGGTACCGCGGGCGGGGCATCGACATCGAGGATCTGCAGCAGGTCGCCAGGCTGGCCCTCGTCAAGGCGATCCGGCGCTACGAGCCCGGTCGGGGCGAGTTCGCGTCCTTCGCGTTACCCACGATCACCGGGGAGATCAAGCGGCACTTCCGGGACTGCGGGTGGACGATCCGTCCACCCCGCCGCCTGCAGGAGCTCCGGGTGGTCCTTCGCGTCGAGGAGGAACGCCTCCTGCAGCGGCTCGGTCGTAGCCCCACCACGGAGGAGCTCGCCGAGGCGGCCGGCGCGACCTGTGACGACGTGGCGGAGGCCCGACTCGCCTCGGGGAGCTACCAGGTCATGTCGCTCGACGCCCGGGAGCGGTCCGCGCGACCCAGCCAGCCGCCGGCGGACTCCCGGGACCACGTCACCGCATTGGTGGAGCACGAGGCCCTCGTGCAATGTCTCGAACGGTTGAGCGGTCGGGATCGTCGCTTGATCGAACTCCGGTTCGTCTCGGAGATGACCCAGAGCGAGATCGGCGAGGCGATCGGCGTCAGCCAGATGCAGGTCTCGCGCCTGCTGTCCTCGCTCATCCGCCGTCTCCGGGCCGGGATGCTTCTGCCGGAGGCGGACCTGGGCGCCACCCCCCGAGTGCCGTCGCGGCGCTCCGCCGGCTGAGCCGGCCCGGCAACCGCTGTGGCCGCCGGGTGCATTGGTGTCACCCGGGGTCGCGCAGGGCTCGGTTCTCGACGAGCGCGAGAACCTCGTCGGCCACCTCGACGGAGACCTCCCCGGTGGCCCGGGCGCTGAGCACGACATCGCGTTCGGCATCGCTCGCCACCTCGACGAGGTGGCGCAGCACCTCGGCATAGTCGATGTCGGAGTCCTCGTCCTCGTCCTCGGGCCCGGCAAGGGCCGAGTCGACCGCCTCCTGGGCACGCAGCTCGCTCTCGTAGCGCTCCGCCGCCGCTCGGTGGACCGCGTCCGGCACCTCCCGTTCCTCGGCTGCCTCGCGGACCGCCTGCAGCGCAGCCTCGGCCGCTCGGCGCCGAAGCCGGGCCGTCTCGGCCCGGGCGTCCCGACCCTCGGAGACCCGGAGGACCTTCACGACGCGCGGCAGCGTCAGGCCGTGCAGCACCAGGGTGACCAGGACGGTCGTCAGGGCGACGAAGAGGATCGTCGTTCGCCCGGGGAGCGGGTCGCCACCGGCGGTCGTCGTGGGGATGTCGAGAGCGGCAGCGACGGTGACCACCCCGCGCATGCCCGCCCAGGAGGCGACCAGGGCGTGCCGTGACCCGTACGGAGCGGTCGACCCGCCCTCTCCGTCGTCGACCCTGATGAGACGGACGACCGGGAAGAGCCAGCCGACCCGCAGCACGATGAGGACACCGACCACCGACCCCGCGAGCGCCACGAGATGACCGGTGATGGGTCCGCGGTGGAGCACCGCAAGCAGCTCCACACCGAGCAGGACGAAGATCAGCCCCGTCACGAGGTAGTCGAGGAAGCGCCACACCGCCCGGCCGAGCAGCCATCCTCCCGAGGACAGCACCGGGTGAGCGCGGCTTCGCAGGTACAGACCCAGCACGAGCACGGCCAGCACCCCTGACCCGTGGAGATGGTCGGCGACGAGATACGCCGCGAAGGGCAGGCTCACCGTCAAGGTCGTCTCGGCGGAGTCGTGGTGGAGGACGGACAGGACCCATCGGGTCAGCCATCCGGCGACCAGGCCGACGGTGAGGCCGACGGCCACGGCGAGCACGAGGCGCCAGGCCACACCGCCCGTCGTGACCTCGCCGGTCACGAGGACCTCGACGGCGACGCCGTAGAGGACGAGGGCCGTCGCGTCGTTGAAGAGTCCCTCCCCCTCGAGCAGGGTGACGATCCGCCCGGGGAGCGAGAGCCGTCGGGCCACCGAGGTGGCCGCGATCGGGTCGGGCGGTGACACGACCGCCCCGAGGACGAGGGCCGGACCCCAGCCCAGGCCGAAGACGTGAGCGACCGTGGCCACTGCCGCCGCAGAAGCAACGGTGAGGCCGGCGGCGAGCGCGGCAATCGGCCGGGCGTCGCGGCGGAACTCCTGGACGGTCGTGCGCAGCGTCGCGGCGAAGAGAAGAGGAGGCAGGACGATGGGCAGCACGAGCTCTGGGTCGATCGGCAGGGGACCGGTCCCGGGGACGAGGGCCAGGCCGAGACCGAAGACGGTCAGCACGACGGGCTGGGGGAGCCCCAGTCGCCGCGCGGCCGGGGTGAGGGTCACCACGGCTCCGATGACGATCGCCGTCAGCACCACCGGGGGCATGGGCCACTCCGTTCGTCAGTTCTGGGAGAGATGGTGCTCGAGGTTGCGGGCGAAGCCGTCGCCCATCTGGGTCAGGACGACCCCGATCGCCGTCCGCACCGCCGGCGACGCGAGGCGCGGCAGCGGCAGCCGCAGCCCCACCGTCAGGTCGATGCTGAGCCGGGTCCCTTCCTCGGCGGGGCGGAGCGCGTAGACACCGTCGACGGTGCTGATCTCCTCGGGTCGCTCGGGCGCCGGCGAGAACGTGATCCGCTCGGCCGGCTCGAACGCCATGACCTCGGTGAAGGCGGGCTGGACCCGCTCGGACAGCACCGGGACGGTGACCAGCTGCCAATGCCACCGGTCACCGTCGACGGTGATCCGGCGCACGAGGGGGGTGAGACCCACGAGCGCGTCGGGATCGGTGAGGACCGACCACACCGTGTCGGGAGGGTGGAGGACGGTGGCCTCGGAGACGCGGCGGACGGAGAAGGTGCTCACGCAGGGGTCATGTCCACAACGGCATCCGGAGAAACGCCCCCCTGGGACCTGCTCCGCGGTGCCCGGTGGTCCTGATGCGCCACCCGGGACTCCGACCCGAGCCCGTGGTTGTCCTTGACGTCATGCGGTATGTCGCAGGCCTGCCCTCGTTGGCTCCGCTCACCGGCGCTGCTCGGCGACGAGGGCGAACGTGCGTATCCGTCCGGTGCGGACCCACCGGCTCCATACGCGATGTGCGCGAAGGAGCCGCTCGACCGTCTCGCGTCCCGCTGACCCGGGCACCTCCGACCTGGCCGTCGTGTAGGCCGCGATGAGGGCGTCGATGATGCTGCGACGGGTCGCACTCGTCTCGGTCAACCAGCTCACGCGCAGTCCGACCCCCCGAAGCTCGCAGATGAGATCGGGCAGCGGCATCACCCACACCGTGTCCGACTCCGGCATCTGAGCGCGCTCGCGCCGAGACAGGGGCCCTCCGGCCTCGACGGTGAAGACGAACCGCCCCCCTTCTGCGAGCGATTCGTGGACCTGTCGAAGCAGCGCGCGCTTGTCGGGGAACGCGAGGAGGGTCTCGAGCATGAGCACGACGTCGAACGGACCTCGCGGGAGCGGTGGGACGCGACCGACGAGGAAGCGGCACTTCAGGCCCTCGCCCGCAGCCTGTGCGCCGGCCCGATCGATGGCTGCGGCGCTCTGGTCGATGCCGAGGTAGCGGCACCCCAGCTCCCGGGTCAAGAACAGACCCGGCCCGGCGGACCCGCAGCACAGGTCGAGCACCGACACGCCGGGGCCGATGCCGGCGCGGAGCGCCAGATCCCGGACCTCGCCGGCGGTGACGAAGCTCTCCTGCCCCACGAACTCAGCGGGACCGAACGCAGCCGAGCGTGCCCGCCGGAGCGCCACCTCAAGCGTGACTGGGCCGACCGTCGTCACGGGCGTGGAGCGTTCTGGGATGCCGGGCCGCCCGAGCTGAAGTCGGTGAGGAACCGGTCACGGACGGCATTCATGGGCCACACCGGTGCGGCCGGGCCCGGAACGAGTCCCGACACCCATCCCCAAGAGGAGGCCGCCGCGAGGACGGCCGGGTCACGGGCGATGATGCTGACGGGCACGTCGTGGTCGGCCCCGAACCCGCTGACGGTCGCCGCAGGCTGGTGGTCACCCAACAGCACGACAACGAGGTCGTGGTCGCGCGGGCGCTCCGCGAAGGACAGCATGCTGCTCAGTGAGTAGGCGATCGATGCTCGGTATGCCGCGGGGACGTCGGCGGGGTCGCTCCACAGTTCCGCGGCGGACTCTGCCTGTGCCCTGACACCGCCGAAGACCGACCCGTCGCCCAGGGCATCCCAGCCCACCGCCCTCGGCAACGGTGCCCACGGCGCGTGGCTGGACGTCAGGTCGATCTCCGCCATGACGGGCGCACGGGGTGTGCCGCTCAGCTCGAGGCGGTTGAACGCGGCAAGCGCGTACTGGTCGGGCATCGCCGAGAAGCCGAAGGTCGGTCCCGCGTAGCCCAGCCCGGTCCGTCCGTAGACGGCGTCGTACCTGTAGAACGCCCGTCCGTCGGGCCATCCGCCGCGCGTCGAGGGCAGCAGGGCCACCGTGCGCCAGCCGTTGTGCGCGAAGGCCGACGTCAAGGTGGCCCGGTCGCTCGCCAGGAGCTGGTCGTACCGGGCCTGGTTGTCCACCCAGAGGCCGGACTGCAGCGTGGCGTGCGCGAGCCAGCTGCTGCCGCCGAAGGTGGGGGAGGTGAGGAAGGCGCTCCTCGCCTCGAGCCCGGAGACGGCCAGCCGCGCGGTGTGGCCGTCGAGCACCTCACGGACGGATGCGGCGGCGGGGCCCTCGAGGGCCACACGTCCGTAGCTCTCGACGAAGACGACGAGAACGTCCTTGCCGCTCAGCGCCGAGAGGTCGGTGGAGACGATGTCGTGAAAGGGGTCCTCGGCAAGAGCCCGCTCGAAGGCCGCTCGGTCGCGCAGGGCCGTGGTGACGGCCCCCACCTTCGCGACGGCATACGGCCCGGCCTGAGCGGCGGCGACCGGTCTGCCGCCGACGCCCTGCACCCCGATGACCGCCACCGCTGTCCAGACCGTCGCGCCCGCGACGACGGCTTGCAGCGCCCCGGTGCGATGTGCAGCAGCGGCCGCCGCCGTGCGCCGGACCGCCCACGGTATGCCGACGAGCGCGAGCGTGAGGATCACCAGGCCGCCCACCGCACTACCGATGGTAACCGCGGTCCCCGCGCCGTCCTGGGCGAAGGACAGGCCCGATCGGATCGTCCCGATGTCGGTGGCGATGTCGAACGGCCGGTCCAGCACCGCGTAGGTGGCGAGGTCGAGGATCGTCGACAGGGCGAGTGTCCCCAGGCCCACGCCCGCGAGCGTGGCGACGAGTCGCCGTGCCCCCGTGGGGACGATGAGAACCAGGCCGGCCACGACCACCGCTTCCACCGGAAGCCGGAGGAAGGCGAGTGGGGTGAGCTGGTTCGGCCGGGCCGGGGCGACCAGCGCACACCAGGACAGGCCGAGCGCCGCGACGGCCGTGGTCCGGGATGCCCCGGCGCGTAGCCGCCGGGCCCCGGCGCGCAGCCGCCGCTTCCGCGCACTGACGTGAGGCGCGCCGGGGCCGGAGGGTGCAGGGGAGAGGCGACGCCGCCACAGCCAGAGGACATCCCGGCCGAACGACTCGCCCAACAGGACCAGGGCCACCACCGCGCCCGTCGCGGCGAGCGGCCGGGGCACGATGGTCGCGTTGGCGGTCGTGAGCGCGATACCCACGACGGCGGTCACGACCTTGCGCCAGTGCCGGAAGTCGAGCTCGCGACGCAGCCACGGGAGTGCCCATCCGGCCACCGCGAAGGCATACCGTGCGAGTCCGGCCCCCAGCACCCACCATCCGATGAGGTGGGCGGCGGCGAGGCTGAGGACGAGGATGAGAAAGGCGTCGGCCTCGCCGTCGAAGCGGCCTCCGAACGGCGTGACCGTCCCGGTCCGGCGGGCGACGGACCCGTCGACGGCATCGAGGGCGAGGGCGGCGGCGGCCACGGTCACGAGCGCGGTCGCGGCCGAGGACCGGCCGAGGACGGACTCGGTCGTCAGGGCGGCGACGACGCACGCGAGCAGTGCCCGGGCGAAGGTGACGACGTCCCCCGGTAGCAGCCGGTCCCGTCCGGCGCGCGAGACACCCCGATGGACGAGGACGGCGAGGACAGCGGCGCATCCGAGGCCCACCGCCGATCCCGCCGCGCCGAGCCGACCCGTCGCCCACAGCGCCGTCGACGCGACGACGACTCCTGCGACGCCTCCGGTGAGGTGGGCAGCCAGCGGCCGGCTCAGGGAGCCCCCGTTGCTCGCGTCACCCGTCGGAGCGGTTCGCTCGGCGGTGGTCGCCTCCGTGCCGGCCCGGCTCATGGGCGACGCCACGGTCCTCGTGCCAGGCCGGCGAGGGTGCCGTCGTCGACGATGGCGTGCCGCGCCCCCGCTGGTCGGGCCGTGTCCGCGCCGGTGCCGGCGGGGGCGAAGGTGTGCGCCCCGCGCAGCAGCTTCGCGGTCAGATAGCGAGTGTTCGCCGGACTCCAGTGGACCCCGGTGCAAACGATCTCGGTGACGGCGATGTCGAGGCCGGCGAGCTGGTCCACCTTGTCCGGGTTGTTGGTCAACAGCGCGACCTCCCGGACCCCGAGCGCGTGGAGCATCTGGGCGGCCACCGCATAGTCGCGGTCATCGGCGGGGAACCCGAGGGCGAGGTTGGCCTCGTAGGTGTCGAGGCCCTCGTCCTGGAGCGCGTAGGCGTCGAGCTTGGGGTAGAGGCCGATGCCGCGGCCCTCCTGTCGGAGGTAGAGCAGGTAGCCACCTGCCTCGGTGATCCGCTCCACGGCCTCCCGCATCTGGGCGCCGCAGTCGCAGCGTTGGCTCCCGAAGACATCGCCCGTGAGGCACTCGCTGTGCAGGCGGACCAGCGGTATGCCGCCGGGCCCGCCGGTCCCCGTCCACCTCCTCGACGCCGGCGAGGCCTTGCCCAGTCCGAGGGCGAGGTGCTCTCGCCCGTCGGCCAGGCCGTCGAAGGTGAGTACCCGTGCCACGGTCTGGAACCCGTCGGCGAAGCGGAGCGGGAGCTGGACCTCGGTGCGGATCGACGCGGTCGGTCGGCTGTGGGTCATCGCGCTGCGCCTCCTGGGCCGTCGGGGTCGAATCGTCGTGACAGGGCATAGCGGAGAAGGGCAACATCCCCCAGGCGCCGGACCTCGGCGAGGGTGCCCCGCCGATCACGGCTCCAGGGCATGGGTCCGTCGGCGACCACCCGGTGCGCCCGGGAGTCGGCGACGAAGAACGGCGCCACGACGACGTGCAGCTCATCGGCCAGGCCGGCGGCGAGGAACTGGGTGTGGATCTGCTGGCCACCTTCGACGAGGAGGCGGCGCACGCCCTGCTCCGCCAGATGCCGGCTCACGCCGTCCATCGAGGGCCGGTCGCCCGAGGAGATGACGGTCGCCAGACCGGACAGCCGGGCCCGCGTCCGGTCGGCGACCGCCGTCGAGCAGTAGACGGACTTGGGGCACTGCCCGGTCGAGAAGAAGGCGGCCGTGGGCTCCAGGTCGCCTCGCTGGGTCACCGTGACCTTGTGCGGAGTCGGCGGTCGTCCTCCGGCGACCCGTCGGTCGCGGCGGGCAGCGTCTCGAACGAGAAGCCGAGGGTCGTCGGCTCGGACCGTGGCCGCGCCGACGAGGATGGCGTCGCAGGCCGCCCGCACCGCGTCGAGCCGGTCCAGGTCCTGCTCGCTGGACAGCACGAGCCGTCGGCCAGTGGTGTCGTCGAGGTAGCCGTCCAGCGACATGGCACAGCTCAGAAGGGTGTAGGGACGCTCAGCCATCGGTCCCAAGCCCCCGGATCTCGGCCGGTGGGTGGCCCGCGCGGTCGGCCGGACCGAGGGCTTGCGCCGGCAAGGGCCGACGCCTGGATCGGGTCACGAGCAGGACGGCGGCGCCAGGAAGGGTCGCCACGAGGGCGATGGTGCCGTAGGCCACGGCGACGGCCAGCCCGGTCGCCGACCCCCATCCCGCCGCGGCGAAGGCCCAGGCCGCCGCTCCCTCGCGCGGCCCCCATCCGGCGATGTTGAGCGGGATCCCGCCGAGGAGCAGGACGACCAGGGCCACACTGATGAGCCGGCCCTCGTCGATCGAGGCTCCTACCACCTGCGCGGCCAGCCGGAACGTCGCGACATGGCCGGCGAGGACGACGACCGACGCGACGAGAACGGGCACGGATGCGGTGGGCGCCAGCAGAGCCCGGGCGTCATCGGTGAGTGTCCGGCGAATGCGGACAGCCAGGCCCGGCGCCCAGTGCCACCCCGCGAGCGTCGCTCCCACCCCGCCCGCCAGGGCGAGGAGCTGAATGCGGAACGGCGGGCCGGCCCACGGCATTCGCCGGGCTTCGATGAGGACCACGGGTGCCGCACAGAGGACGAGCACCAGCTGTCCCCAGGCCCGCTCCCACGCCACCGACCTCAGCCCGCGGCCCAGGTCGTCGATCGACCGACCGTAACGGACCCCGCGGCCCACGTCGCCGGCGACGCCTCCGGGCAGGGTGGCGTTGAGGAACTGCGCGCGGTAGCACTCCGCAACGGCCGAGCGCAGCGACAGCTCGGCGCCGAGCCGCCGTGACACGAGGCGCCACCGCCAGGCGGCGGTGATCGTCGTGACCGCGGCCACCAGCGATCCGGCCACCAGGCTGCGCGCATCCACCGACCGCAGGGCCGCGATGGCCGCGTCCGGGCCGACGACGGCGAGGATCACGGCAAGGAGTGCCACGCCACCCAGTGGGCGTACCCCGGGCCACGACTGCCGCCCCCGGTTCATCGGCGCGCTCGCCCCGGAGTCGCCAACAGGTCCACGTGCCCCACGGTGACGGTCAGTGCGCCGGCGTCGCACTGAGCCTCTCGACGCTCGGCGTATGCCGCCACGGTCGGCCCGAGATCGGGCCGCCGCTCCACCGCGGCGCCGACCCACCCGCGCAGCCACGTCCTCAGCAGCGAGCACTGTCGGGCGTCGAGCCGCCAGGGGCTGGGTCTGGTCCTGACCTGGGAACCGAGAGCCGTGAACATGCTCACCGCATGCTGCGCGGCCTCCGGCCCGAGGAGCACGCCACGGAACGTCCTTCGGCGCTGGTGGTCGTTGAACGCCGCGCGGAGGACGCCGTCCAGCGGGTCGGGTGGGTCGAAGCGGACCCGACCGGTGACGGACAGCATGACGAGCACGGGCACCGCGGTCGTGACACAGGAGCGCACCAGACGCTCGAGCTCGTCCGCGGTGAGCAGGTCGAGCAGGGCTGAGGCGGTGACCAGCGAGGCACCGGCCAGGTCGCGCGGACCCAGCCGGGTCACGTCGCTCAGCCGGGTCTCGACCGTCGGGCGTGGGTGCCCGCCCCGGGCCATCGGCCGGTCTTCGGCGGCGGCAGCGAGGAGTTCGGCGTCCAGATCGTGCAGCACCCAGTGCTGTGCACCCTCCAGGTGCGCGCTGAGCCAGCGCCCCATCGAGCCGCTCCCGCACGCCAGGTCGTGCACCACCCAGGGACAGCGTGCGGGCCGCCCCGAGCGGACCGTCAGGGCGAGCCCGACCGAGCGGGCCGCGGCGTCGGCGGGTTCGCGGAGCCGCAGCCAGTCAGCGCTCACGCGGACTGGGGTGACGCTCACGCGGCCACCCCCTCGAGCACGTCGGACAGTGCGACGACGGCAGCCGACCAGTCGCCGAGGCCGGCGCGACGTTCCTGGGCCCGGTTGCGCAGGCGCTCGCGCAGCACCGCGTCGGTCAGCCATCTCCGGAGGGCGCCGGCGAGCGCGACGGGGTCCTCGGGGGGGACGAGGAGTCCGGGAGCACCGCCGTCCGCCGTCGCTCCCAGTGCCTCGGGCAGGCCCCCGACATCGGAGCCGACGATGGGCACCCCTCGCGCGAGCGCCTCCGTGACGACCATCCCGAAGGTCTCCGCCCGGGACGGCACGACCAGCAGGTCTGCGCGCGCGTAGGCGCGGGCGATGTCCTCGCCGACCAGTGGACCGGTGAACCGCACGCGGTCGCCCAGGCCCGCATCGGTGGCCCGGCGGCCCACCCCCGCGCTGAAGGTGAGATCCGTGGTCGTCGAACCAATGCAGGAGCAGGACCAACCGAGGTCTGCGGCGCCCGCCAGGGAGTCGACGAGCACGTCCTGGCCCTTGACGGGCGTGACGGCGCCGACGCAGACGAGACGCCCACCGGTGGTGCTGCCGGCCGCCCGAAGGGCCGGGTCGGCCCCCGGTCGGACGACGGAGAGGTGGGCGTCGGGCAGCCGGTATGCCGTCGTCAGCCAGTCGCGGGCCCACTGGCTGGTGGCGACGACGGCCGCGACCGCGGTGAGGACGGCGGACTCCCGGCGGTGCTCCACCAGGACATCCCGCGGCCGCCGCGCGGGGCCCCCCAGCCCGAGGGGGAGATGGACGAGAACGACGAGTCTGAGTCGTCCTACCTCGGGCAGGAGGACGCCGGGGACGCCGGACGCCACCAGCCCGTCGATGAGCACCACGGAGCCGTCGGGGAGGCGGCCGAGCGCGGCTGACAGTCGCCGACGGGCGGCTGGGTCGGCGCGTGGCCAGGAGCCCATCTGGGGCATCTCGCGGACCCGCCATCCGCATCGGGACAACCCGTCGCACATCCGGCGGTCGTAGGTGTTGCCGCCGCTGGGCCGGCTGGGGTCGTCGATGCCGTCGGGCAGGACGACGTGCACGGTACTCACAGCGCCCGCTCGAAGAACGCCGATGCGACGTGGGACTCGTGGAGCGTGACCCGGACGGTGCTGAGCCGCTCCGGGTCGGTGCCCAGCTCGCCGCGACGCACCCGATCGACGAGCCGACCGGCGACGACCTCGGCCAGCCGCTCCGTCGTGGTGTTGAGCCCGCTCAGAGACGGTTCGTCGTCGAGATTGCGAAGGGTGAAGGCCGCGAGGACGTCGGCCAGGACGGTGGCGGCCTGGCCGATGTCGACGACCAGCCCGAGGTCGTCGAGAGCGGAGGCCGTGATGGTCGCGTCGACGACGTACGTCGCGCCATGGAGCCGCTGTGCCCGGCCGAAGGCCTCGCCGCTGAGGCTGTGCGCGATCATCATGTGGTCCCGCAGGGTCACGCCGAACACTCAGGCCTCCCCGTCGTAGGTGATGGTGTGGCACAGCCCCGGGAGCGAGCCGTCGGCGAGGCCGCTGAGCACGCCCGGGAGTTCCTCGAACGGCGAGCTGCCGGTGACGAGGCGGTCGAAGGCCGGATCCTCCAGCAGCCGGAGCGCCAGCCTGAGGCGGTCGCGCGTCGAGTGTCGGCCCCTGCGGGCCCGGGATACCGCCCCGACCTGACTGGCCCTGATCGCCAGCCGGCGCGAGTGGAAGCCGCCCCCCAGCTGCAGGCGCACCTCGGTGTCGCCATACCAGCTGAGGTCGAGCACGCTTCCCTCGGTGGCGAGCAGCTCGAGCGACAGCTGAAGTCCCGCCCCCGTCGCGCTCGTGTGCACGACGACGTCGTTGTCAAGGGGTGCCTCGTCCGGCGTCGCGAAGCGCGCACCCAGCCCGGCGGCGACGGCCTCGCGATCCGGCAGCACGTCGACCACGGTCACCTCGACACCCGGGATGCCCACAAGCAACCGGGCAACACACAACCCGACCATGCCGCCCCCAACGACGGCCACTCGGTCTCCGACGAGCGGCGCGGCATCCCACAGGGCGTTGAGGGCGGTCTCGACCGTGCCCGCGAGGACGGCCCGCCCGGGGGGCATGCCGTCCGGCACGAGGACGACCGCCGACGCCGGGACGACGTAGCGGGTCTGGTGTGGATAGAGGCAGAAGACCGTCCTGCCGAGAAGGTTCCCCGGACCCGCCTCGACCTGCCCCACGCTGAGGTATCCGTACTTGACCGGGCCGGGGAAGTCGCCCTCCTGGAAGGGCGCCCGCATCTGCGTGATCTGGTCGGCCGGAACGCCGCCGCGGAACACGAGGG
Source organism: uncultured Actinomycetota bacterium (assembly GCA_963728395.1). Classification (GTDB taxonomy): domain Bacteria; phylum Actinomycetota; class Actinomycetes; order Actinomycetales; family Dermatophilaceae; genus CAVSJJ01. The sequence goes on along the minus strand of CAVSJJ010000001.1, from coordinate 333,637 downwards.
TCTCCGTCCCACGGCTCACCGCGGAGCAGCCAGCGCGAACGAGCACTTCGTCGGGACCGGGCTCGGGCAACCGGGCGTCGCGGATCTCGCCCACCCCGGGCCCGCGCACCCAGAAGGCACGCGTCGTCATCGACATCGCTCCTCCTCGGGTCTCGAACCGAGTACTGGCCGGGTGGCCGCGCATACCCCATACACGCGGGCAGGCCCCCTTCGGTTCATCGGCGCCAGCCCTGGGTGCCTGCGTGAACCGATCGCCGCTGCCGCTCGTAGGAGTGGTGAGAGGGTGCCGGGCCGGCAGGCGGGCCGGTCGCACGGGCGAAGGAGTCAGCATGTGGGTACGGATCGTGACGGCGGTGGCGGCTGTGGTCTCGGCGGTGGTGCACCTCGTGCTGTGGTGGGCCTATGACTACCGGGGCATCTCGGTCATCGGCCCGGCCTTTCTCGTCAACGGCGCGGCCGGGATCGCCATCGCCGCACTGCTCGTGGGATGGCGCCACTGGATCCCGCCGTTCCTCGTCGCCGGCTTCGGCGTGAGCACGCTCGGCGCCTTCGTCGTCTCGGCCACGGTCGGCCTCTTCGGGGTCCACGAGCGGTGGACGGGAGGCTGGGTGTTGACGGCCGCGGCGTCCGAGATCGTCTGCATCCTCGGCGGGGCGGCCCTGCTGTGGCAGTCGTGGACCCGGCGAACCTCAGAGGCGTAGCCGGAGGACGAGAACTCCGTTCGAGGTCCGCATCTCCACCGCGGCGATGTCGGCACGCGCGGTCGCCGTGGCCGCCGACAGATGCATCGTCCGACCCGGAAGGCCACGCCAGGTTGCGACCTGCTCCCTCCGGCCATTGCGGTCGAGAAGGACGAGGACGTATGCCGCGTCCGGCAGAGCCTCGTACTCCTCGTCGGCCACGGCATACGAGCAGGTGAGATCCAGCCGGGTGCCCCACGGCACCGATGACATGACGACGTCGGCGCCGACCGGGCTCGGCCCCACCGCCTGCATGGGCATGGCCGTGGGGGTGGCCGTCGCGCTCGCCGACGCGCCGGTCGAGGGTCCCGCGGCGACGTCGCCGCCACCGAGGGCCGCGCCGGCAGCGAGGGCACCGGCGGCCGCCACCGCCGTCACGGTGGCCGCGACGGCCACAGTGACGGTTGAGCGTCGACGCTGTGTGCTGCGCACCTCCCGCAGCAGCGACGGCAGCAGGGAGGCCGGCGCGGGTGGGTCGTCCGCGGGCCCGAGGTCCTCGAGCCGGACGTGCGCAAGGAGGCCCGGTAGCCCGGCGAGTTCTCGCACCGCATGGCTGCACCTCGGGCAGCCGGTCAGGTGCCGCTCGAAGTCCTGCCGCTCGGCGGGCGAGAGCGCCCCGAGAACATAGGCGCCGTCGAGCATCGCGTAGTCGCACGTCATGCCCCGACCCCCATCTCCTGGAGCGCCAGGCGCAACGCTCGCAACGCATAGTGCGTACGCGACTTGACCGTCCCCTCGGGCACGTCGAGTCGACGAGCGGCCTCGGCCACCGATGCGCCCCGGAAGTAGCACTCGAGGAGCACGTCCTTGTGCTCCGGCGACAGGGTGGTCAGCGCCTCCGCCACGACCCATGAGAGCAGCAGGCGGTCGGTGCCGTCCTCCGGCGCCCTGGCTTCGGGCACCTCGGCGACGGACAGCTCGCTCTGTGCATGCGCGCTGCGCCAGTCATCGATGGCGATGTTCCTCGCCACCGTGAAGAGCCAGGCGCGAACCGAGCCCCGACCCTCGGCCAGCCGGTTGCGATGCCGCCAGGCGCGCAGCAGGGTCTCCTGGACGATGTCCTCGGCGCGGGCATGGTCGTGCCCGGTCAGGCGCAGGCAGTAGACCCACAACGCAGCACCGTGCTCGTCATGCAGTTGCTTCATCAACGCGGCGGCCACCTGCGGCATCACACCTCCTTCACCCACTACTACGGACGTCGACAGCCCAGGGTTCAACGCCACGACCCCCTGACAAGACCGCTGAGCGCGTCAAGTGCCGAACACTATGCCTGGGCCACCCCGGGGCCGGGCGGTACTACGACCATTGCCCAATGGTGCCTGCCCGCGTTTGCCTCCCATCGTTGTCGCACCGGTCGGAACGGATCGGCCAGACACCGAGGAGTGACAGCGATGCGAGGGCACCGAAGCACGGTCGGGCAGAACGGCGGGCGCACCCCTTCGACGCCCGTGGGCCGGCCGGTTCCTGGCCCGGACACCGCGGCAATGCCACACTTCACCCACCGAAAGGAACTCGCCATGCGGCGCGCCATCATCATCCTCATCGGGGCCGGCATCGCCGCGGTCCCCGCCGCCGTCGGCCTCGTCGGCAACGCCTCGTTCGCCGAGCGGCTGCCCGTCCGGGTGCCCGCCTCGGTGACCGTCACGTCCGGCACCCACGAGCTCGGTGACGACAGAGGCAGTCTGCGGGTCGTCACCGACGACCTCGCGTCACACGACGCGAACGACGACAAGGGCGGGAACCGACCGCGCCCGGCTTCGGGCGAACCGGCGACCCACGAGGCGAACGACGACAAGGGCGGCGACCGGCACCGCGGCAGCGACGACCCGGCCACGCACGACGCCGGTGACGACCACGGAGGCAGCTCGGGTGGGCACGGATCCGACGGCTGAGCTCCCTACCGAGCCGGACTCCTCCGATCTCCCATCCCTCCGCCCGGGGGCGGGGGAGGCCGGCCCCCCGTGGTACACCCTCGCCGAGGGCGAATCCGGCTCGGGGGCTCCCGAACCGGTGCGCCCTCGCCGCATCTTCTTCCAGCTGCTGGCCGGGGTACTGGCCGTCCTCGTCCTCGTCGCCCTGCTCGGCTCGCTCGCGGCGCGGCGGCTGGCCGAGCGCGAGGCGGTCAACGACGCGGCGAACGCGGCCGGGGTCCTGGCGGTTGTCGTCGTCCAGCCGGCCCTCACTGACGCCCTCATGACCGGTGACCCGGCGGCCGTCAGCGCCTTCGACACCGTCGTCCGCGAGAAGGTCATGGGTCCGGAGGTCGTGCGGGTCAAGCTGTGGAGCCCGCAGGGCGTCGTCCTGTATGCCGACGAACCGCAGCTGGTGGGACGCACCTTCACCCTCAGCGAGGACCAGCGCGCCGCGTTGACCGAGACCTCCACGAAGCCCGAGATCTCCTCCCTCAGGGAGTCCGAGAACACCTTCGAGACCGGCGGTCAGCTTGTCGAGGTCTACCGGCCGGTGTGGGCCTCGGACGGGTCCGTCGCGCTCTTCGAGATGTATTCGAGCTACGGACCGGTCGGGACGCGGGCCTCCCAGCTCTGGCGAGGGTTCGCCGGGGTGACCCTCAGCTCGCTCATCCTCCTGCTCGTCCTCGTCTCCCCCATCGGGTGGCGCCTGGTCACTCACGTCCGCGACGCCGAGCGGCACCGGGCCGCGCTGTTCGAGCGGGCGGCCGAGGCGTCGGCCGACGAGCGACGCGTCATCGCCGCCAACCTCCACGACGGGCCGGTCCAGGAGCTCGCGGCGACGTCGTTCGCCGTCGCCGGCGCCGCGGCCCGCGCGGCGGGTGGCGGTGACAAGGCCCTGGTCCGGGAGCTCGACGCGGCCGCCGGGTCGGTGCGGCGCAGTATCCGTGCGCTGCGGACGCTGCTCGTCGACATCTACCCGGCGAGCCTGTCGCGCTCCGGGCTCGCCGCGGCGCTCAGCGACCTGGCCCAGAGCTGCCGCACCGGCCCGCTCCGGGTGCAGGTCGACGTGGCCCCCGACGAGCAGCTTCGACTCACCCCGGACCAGGAGCGGGCGGCATACCGGGTGGCCCAGGAGTGCCTCCGCAACGCCGTCCGGCACGCCGGCCCCGCAACGGTCGCCGTCTCGGCCCATCTCGAGGGCGAGGCCACCGTGCTCGATATCGTCGACGACGGCGCAGGCTTCGACGTCACCTCGGTGCTCGACGAGCCCGCCGAGGGGCACTTCGGGCTGCGGCTGCTCATCGACACCGCGACCGCGGTCGGCGCGGTGCTTCAGGTGTCGAGTGCCCCCGGCCGCGGGACGCACTGGCGCCTCGTCCTGGACCGACCGAAGGGGGACCGGCCGTGATCTCCGTGCTGCTCGTCGACGACCACCAACTGGTCCGGGCCGGGCTCACCACCCTCGTCGACGCCGACCCGGACCTCACCGTCGTCGGTGAGGCCGAGAACGGACGGCTCGCCCTCGAGCGGGCCGCGGAGACGGCGCCGGACGTCGTCCTGATGGACCTGTCGATGCCGGAGATGGACGGTGTGGAAGCCACCCGGGCGATCCTCGCTGAGCACCCCCAGACCCGGGTGGTCGTGCTCACCTCGTTCTCGGACCGCGAGCGAGTTCAGGAAGCACTCACCGCCGGAGCGATCGGCTACATCCTCAAGGACAGCGACCCCCGTGAGCTCCTCGCCGCGATCCGGGCCGCCGCACGTGGACACGTCCCGCTGGACCCCCGGGTCGCCGGCGCGCTGCTCCCGGGGCCGGACGGACCGGACCCGGTCGGCGGCCTGAGCCCTCGGGAGACCGAAGTGCTGAGGCTCGTGGCGCAGGGACTGGCAAACAAGCAGATCGGCCGGGCCCTCGGGATCAGTGAACGCACCGTCAAGGCCCACCTCGGCCGGGTGTTCCGCGAGATCGGCGTCGCTGACCGGACCAGCGCCGCTCTGTGGGCCCGGGAACACCTCCCGGCCTGAGTCCACCGGCTGCGGGGGGGATGCGGGTCCGGCCACGCGCGCCGGCCCCGCGCGGTGCCCGCGGCGCGGGTCTCCTCGCCCTCACACGCCAGCCGGGCTCCCGCATCGGCATGCCCGCCACGGCCCGGGCGCCGCCCACGGCATTCGGCTCCGGCCATGGCGGCACGGGCTCCTCGCATGAGCCGGGGCATCATCCCTGCAACTGCGAGGAAGGTCACGCGGGGTACACCGCTCCCGACGTTGACAGGCATCGGACCGGTTGGAACGTTGGAGGAAGGGGTCGGGTCCGGCGCACGCGACCGCCGCGCCATCTCCGCAACGACGTGGGGGAGGCAGCCGCGCACCCGACCGGAGGAGTTCCGATGATCGAGGCTCGCCGCCTGTCCAAGCGATACGGGGACAAGACCGCCGTCGACGACGTGTCGTTCACCGTGATGCCGGGAACGGTGACCGGGTTCCTCGGCCCGAACGGCGCCGGCAAGTCCACGACGATGAGGATGATCGTCGGGCTGGACCACCCCACCTCTGGGGACGTCACCGTGAACGGCAAGCCGTACTCCCAGCACTCGGCGCCCCTGACCGAGGTCGGGGCCCTCCTGGACGCCAAGGCCATGCACCCCGGCCGAAGCGCCTACCAGCATCTGCGGGCGATGGCCGCCACGCACGGGATCGCCACCCGGCGGGTGCACGAGGTCATCGGGATGACCGGGCTGGACGGGGTCGCCGACAAGCGGGTCGGCGGCTTCTCGCTGGGCATGGGCCAGCGGCTCGGCATCGCCGCGGCGTTGCTCGCAGACCCACACACGCTGATCCTCGACGAGCCCGTCAACGGCCTCGACCCGGAGGGCGTGAAGTGGGTACGAACCCTGGTCCGCTCCCTCGCGGGCGAAGGACGCACCGTGTTCATCTCCTCGCACCTGATGAGCGAGATGGCCCAGACCGCCGACCACCTGCTCGTCATCGGCAGGGGCCGGATCATCACGGCCGGACCCATCGACGAGGTCGTCGCGACGACCACCCGCCGCGCCGTCCGGGTGGTGACTCCACGGTCGGAGGAGCTGGCGGAGCTGGTCACGTCCCGGGGCGCCCGGGTCACCCGGGTGGCCGGTGACGAGCTCGAGATCGCGGACATGACCAGTGCTGGGGTCGGTGAACTCGCGGCCGAGCAGCAGCTCCCCCTGCACGAGCTGATCCCGCTCAAGGCCTCCCTGGAGGACGCCTACCTCGCCCTGACCCGCGACGACGTGGAGTACCGGTCCGAGATGGCGACGGAGGCAGCGGCCCGATGACCACCACCACCCAGCGCCCAGCCCACCGGGGGAACCTGGCCGCAGCACCGGTCACCTTCCCGCGTGTCCTGCACTCGGAGTGGGTGAAGCTGTGGAGCCTGCGCTCCACCTACTGGACGGTGCTCGCCACCCTGGCAGCGATGGTCCTCATCGCGGTCCTGCTCGGCGTGGCAGCCACGATGGACGAGCAGCTCGACGGCCAACTGGCCATCGGCATGGGATACAGCTTCGCCCAGGTCGTCCTCGCCACTCTCGGCGTTCTGACGGTCACCGGCGAGTACACCACGGGAATGATCCGTTCCACCCTTGCGGCCGTGCCCACCCGCCTGCCCGTCCTCGCTGCCAAGGCCGTGCTCGTCGCCGGGCTCGGGTTCGTGCTGGGTCTGGTCGGGGTGGCACTGTCGTACCTCGTCAGCTACCCGCTGCTCGGTGCGGACGGCGCCGCGGACCTGTCCGACCCGCAGGTTCAGCGGATCTTCTGGGGGAGCGGGCTCTACCTCGCCGGCGTCGGGCTGCTCGGTATCGGTCTCGGGACACTCATCAGGCACACCGCCGGTGCAGTGACCCTGGCCCTCGGCGTGCTGCTGCTGCTCTCCACGGTATGGCAGCTGCTGATGATGACCTCCGACTGGTTCACCAGGGCCTACCCGTACCTGCCCTCCACCGCCGGAGAACGCATCGCGACCCCCGAGGTGGCCCGCGCCATCACCGAGGGACCCCAGGTGCTCACACCGTGGGTCGGCTTCGGCGTCTTCATGGGGTATGTCACGGCCATCCTCCTCGTCGCAGGCATCCTGCTGAAGAGGCGGGACGCGTAGCGCCCCGGACGCCCACCGTAAGGATGTTGATGGCGACCTCTTGTCGCACAGAACGGAGTAGACGGCCATGGCAACCCACCCGAGCAAGGCTCGCGACCGCCGGCGCAACGCATGGGCTGGCGGACTCATCGGTGTCCTGGCCGGCGTCGGCGCGACCGTCGGCGTTCTGGTCGTCGGCGGTGAGGGGATCGCCCTTGGCATGACCGTCGGCGCGGCCGCGGGGGTGCTGGCCTCGGCCCTGCTCAATATGGGCGGCCGAGAGCGTCGAAGGTGAACTCACGGGGAGCGGCGGCCGCCAGGCTCCTGCCATGGGCGCCTTCGTGGTACCGCACATCCTCAGAAACGGCGCGCGCGGCACCGTGCTGACCCGCGAGGAGCTCCTCGAGAGCCGGTGCCTGGCCGTCGCCAGCAAGAGGCCGTCGCCCAGTGCGGGGACCCGACACGCTGACCTGCAGGGATGGTGCGCCATCAGGGCCGGCATGTCTTGGACGACCAACCGCGGTGGGGTGCCGCTGCCTCCCGGCGGGCCGGCCGAACCCGACCCCCGATGCTGCCCGCTGGCCCGGGAGGGGAGCCGATCGCAGGCGTCCGCCGCTCAGCCGTCGGCCGCCCTGGCCAACCCGTCCAGCAACAGGGTCAGCGTGAACTCGAACTCGTTCTGGCTGTCGCACCAGCCGAGTGGGTCTTCGTTGTTGTCGTGGACCTCGGAGGCGACCATCGCGGTCAGATGCGGCAGGGCGTCGGCCACCGCGGCGAGCTCGGCTTCGGCGGCCTCCTCGTCCATGGCGCCGCCCTCGGAGTCGGGGGTGAACAGCTCCTGGGTGAAGCCGAGGACCATGGTGCCCAGGGCGTGGATGGCTCGGTGGCCGAGGTGATAGCTCAGCCCGCCGCGGATCATCGTCGCCAGGATCTCCTCGTAGTAGGGGTACAAGCCCGCCGGGATGCTGGAGCGTGAACCGAGCAGGCCTGGCGCCCAGCGGTGGCGGACCATCACCTCACGGGCGGCAAGGCAGCGGTGGCGCAGCGCCGTGGTCCAGTCGTCCTCGGTCGTCACCCGAGCCGCGACCGCGGCGTTGATCTCGACGATCACAGCCTCGGCGAGCCCGTCGAGGAGACCTTCCTTGCCGGGCACATGGTGATAGAGGGACATCGCCTCGACGCCGACGGTGGCGGCGAGCCGGCGCATGGTCAGCGCGGACAGGCCCTCCGCGTCGGCCAGCGCCATGGCGGCCGCGAGCACCCGCTCCCTGCTGAGTGTCGTCCGCACCGTGCCTGTGGACACAGCCACCTCCTTGAGGGTTGCGTCAACGCCTTTTGCGGCAACCTTACACTGTATGAGAAGCTCGTCTCCTCCCGGTACGAGAGGGCCTCACTCATCGTCACCAGCAACAAGCCCTTCGGCCGCTGGGGCGAGGTCTTCGGCGACGACGTCGTCGCCGCCGCCATGATCGACCGGCTCGTCCACCACGCCGACGTCGTCAACCTCAAAGGCGACTGTCCGGCTCAAGAACCGCGACCTCGGCCGCGTCCCCACCCCCGTGGGAGCCGAGGACTGACCATGACAACCCAACCAGAGGGGTCCAATTTCACCCGACGGCGGATTCGGGTGGTCGTCGCAACACCGAGTGGTCGTCATCGTAGGCCGGTGGTGAAGACCTCGGCGGGGGTTCTCCAGCCGAGGGTCTTGCGGGGCCTGGTGTTGAGCAGGGTCTCGATGCGGCGGAGGTCTTCGTCGGTGTGGACGCTGAGGTCGCTGTTGCGGGGCAGGTACTGGCGGGCAAGGCCGTTGCTGTTCTCGTTGGTGCCGCGCTGCCAGGGGCAGCCGGCGTAGGCGAAGAAGACGCCCTCGGGGAAGAGGTGGGCGATCAGGTCGTGGCGGGCCATCTCGTTGCCCTGGTCCCAGGTGAGGGTGCGCAGCCGCTCGGGCGGGAGGTCGGCGAGCCCGGCGAGGAGGGCGGCGGCGAAGTCCTCGCCGGAGCGGGTCGCCGGGAGCCGGATCAGGCGGAGGTACCGGCTGGTGCGGTCGACCAGGGTGCCGATGCTGGAGGCGCCGCCGCGCCCGATGATCAGGTCGCCCTCGAAGTCCCCGATCCGGGAACGTTCCTCGACAACGGCGGGTCTCAGGTCGATGGTCTTCGAGGGGGCCTTGAACCTCGGGCCGTGTTCACGGCGTCGCCGGCGCCGCCGCAGGGACCGTCCGGTGCGCAGGTTCTTGGTCAGCTCGCGGGAGAGCCCGTCCACGCCACCGAAGAACAGGCCCTGGTAGATCGTCTCGTGACACAGGTGCCACTCCGGGCGGTCGGGGTGAGCCAGGCGCAGCCAAGCGCTGATCTGCTCCGGGCTCCACTGCTCCTCCAACCGCGCCTGGACCACCGCCCGCAGCTCCGGGTCGCGAGCCAAGATCGGGCGACGGTGCCTACGCGCCTGCTCCCGGGCCCGGGCGTGCGCCAGCCCGGGGTCGTAGCGGCCCCGGTCGCCGTCGAGCACGTTTCGGCGCAGCTCCCGCGAGATCGTCGACGGCGCCCGGCTCAGCCTCGCCGCGATCGCCCGCACCCCCAACCCCTCCGAGCGCAAAACCCCGATCCGTTCGCGCTCCAACAGCGAGAGGTACCGGCCGGAGCGGGTGTCCTCCGGCAGCGTCGTCCGGAGCAGCTCGCCGCGGTGCGCCCTCCAGTAGTAGCCGGTTGTCCGGCCGATCCCCAGCCTCCGGCAGGCCTCCACGGTGCCGACCCCGTTACCGATCAGCTTCCAGTACTCGTCCTCGAGAGCGAGGCGTCGCTTGCGTCCAGGTCGTCCCATCTCCACCCCTTCATCCAAGTCGGGGTGTTGCGTCGAGTCGGGGAACCCAAGGACGCCAGAGGGTTCACTTTCGGCCGACGTTGACAGCTGGCGGCTCATTGCGAATGCGTGAACCATTTGCCAACTCGCGGACATCAAGAGTGACGCGGACTCCGAGATCCGCTGGCGGGCTTGGTGGCTGCATCGGGGAAGGGTGGATAGGAGTCGCTGGTCGCCGACCTGACGATCCTCTGCGACGCCGAACCAAGCCCGGCTGTGCTGGAAGCTAACCATCGGCCCCGTTGAACTTCGAGCCCACCGACGTTCAAAGCGAACGCATCACGTGACTACCGCCTGACGCCACCCTCAGTCGCGAGTCGAGCCTCGAGATCGCCTGGCCGCTGGGCTACCCGACGTGGTCAACATGCTGAGGCCACGTCCGCCACAGCCACCCGCCGAGCCGATACCCACGGCATCCAGCTGAAAGAGTCTCGGTAGTGGTTCGTCGCCATGCTGAGTTGGGCGGACGCCGAGGGGAGCACGAGAGAGTTCTCGCTCTGCGCCGGGTGCAGCTTCCCGGATGATGCCAGCCTCGCTGGAGGACTCGCAGGCGACATGACGGGCGGCCCCGTCCATGGACACGACGTTCATCACAGACACCTGGGTAAGCGAACGGGTCTGCTGCACGGACTGGTGACACGTTCGGTCACGCAGCCTGAGTGGCTGGCGTGGTCATGATGGTCTCGAACTCGACGGGCGTCAATCGGCCCAGCGAGTCCTGTCTCCGGCGTCGGTGGTAGGTCTTCTCGATCCAGGTCACGATCGCGATCCTGAGCTCCTCGCGGGTGGTCCAGGTCTTCTTGTTCAAGACGTTCTTCTGCAACAGGCTGAAGAAGGACTCCATGGCGGCGTTGTCCCCGCACGAGCCGACGCGGCCCATCGATCCGACCAGCTGGTGGCGGGTCAGTGCACGCTGGGCCTTCCTGGATCGAAATTGCGATCCTCGATCGCTGTGGACCACGCAGCCGGCCACATCCTGGCCGGCGGCCTCGCGCATCGCGACGGCGTTGTTGATCGCCGCGACCGCGATCCTCGACTTCATCCGGGAGTCGATGGAGTAGCCCACGATCCGGTTGCCGCACACGTCCTTGACCGCGCACAGGTAGAGCTTGCCCTCGTTGGTCCAGTGCTCGGTGATGTCGGTCAGCCAGAGCTCATTGGGTGCCTCGGCGCTGAACTCGTGCCGGGTGCGGCCCTTGTCGTCGACCACGGCGCAGCGGTCGTCATGGACTGGTGGTCCCGGCTTCTTGCCCTTCCCACACTTCTTCTTCCCGAACGAGGACCACCAGCCGGCCTCGGAGCAGATCCGCCACGCGGTCCGGTCCGCCATCGGCTGGCCGGCGTCGCGGGCCTCATCGGCGAGGAACCGGTAGCCGAACTCGGGGTCATCGCGGTGAGCATCGAACAACGCGTTGGCTCGGTAGGCCTCCTCAACCTCGGCGTCGGTCAGCGGTGACGCCAACCAGCGGTAGAACGGAGCGCGGGCGAGGTTGAGGACCCGACACGTCACCGCGACCGGCACCCGAATGGGGGCACCGGCCGCGGCAAGGTCACGGACGAGCGGGTACATCATTTTCCCGGCAGGTTGGCCTGCGACAGATACGCCGCTGCTCGTCGCAGGACCTCGTTCTCCTGCTCCAACAGCCTGATCCGCTTCCTCAGCTCACGCTCGGTCGCCGGCTGGGCCGGGTCGGAGACCCGGACGCCGTCGTCCCGGTCGGCCTTGCCGAGCCAGGTGTTCAGACACGACTCGCTGATCCCGAAGTCGGCTGCGATCTGCTTGAGATGCACGCCAGGTTCACGGTTCCGGGCAACCCGGATGACGTCCTCGCGGAACTCTTTGGGGTAGGGCTTGGGCACAGTGCACATCCTCTCCCGCAGCACCTCTCGGCACCGCAGCTGATGTGTCACCTATTCGTGCAGCAGACCCAACTTCTTGGTCGTTGCGACGGCGACGAACGCTTCGCGTCTCGCATGCGAATCGTCTCGGCATCACGAACCGTCTGTCATGCTGGCCCGTTCCAGCGACCCATCGCGCAGCTGCAGGGGGATCCGACAGGTTGGGCAGGCGAGTCCCGCGAGGCCGGCTTGTTGGACGCTCTTGGGATCGGTGACGTCAAGCAGAGCCACTGCAAGCTCAGAATCGAGGAATACCTCGGTTGCGTACCCACCTGCCAAGGCGCCCGCAACTGCAGCTGCTTTACTTGCGCCCGACGCGATAAGTAACCGCTGAGGAATGGCTCGTATTTCATCCCTCGTGAGGGCGATGGTGCGCGACTCGAGCTCGGCGCCGCAGGAATCGCCTGTGATTGAATAGAAGAGACCGCATAATTCACCCACCGCCCCTTCGCTCTCCAGCTTGGCGATCTCCGCCGTTGTCACATAGCCTGATTGGTAGAGACCGCCATCAAGCGTTGCCTTTCCGACGCTGAAGATGTACATGTCGGCTCGGCGGGCATTCTCGAGCGCTGCGGAAATCCGCGAGTCGCTCATGAATGCTTCTTTGACCACGGGTGTATCGACATAAAGCGGGGCGGCGATGAGGTCGGCGTTCGCGCCAAGCCGTTCCGCCGCAGTTGTCACGGCAGGGTCAATGGCGCTTCGTCCGGGGATGGTTGGGATCATGCCGCCCATCTGGGCAATTATCAGCTCATTATGTTGGCCTCTGGGTAGGCTGAGAGAGAATTGGAGTACTGTTGGTCCCCAGAGCATGCCAATCGTGGAACAGGCCGCAATGCGCTCGTAGCGCGTAACCGCTGCTAGTCTCGTCGTCTCTTTCAGGGCGCGGTCCTCGTCCAGCCCGCTGCTGTCCACGACGATGGCCGCCGCTAGGTTGAATCGACTGCGAACTCGCCTACCCAGCTCGTCGGCCTCGCCTGCGGGATCGCGGATGTCGACGGAGACGATGCCTACGTCCTGTGCCTGTCTGAGGAGCCGTGAGACGGTTTGCCTCGACACCTCTACCCTCTTGGCAATCTCACCTTGCGTCAGACCCTGTTTGTGATACAGGGTCGATACCTCAACCAAGAGGTCCTGGCGACTTGAGTGGGCCATCCAAGTCCTCTCCGACACGTAACCCATGCCCGTGGCTCGTGCGCCCGGACTGGGGGCATGGCCTAATCCTGCTGGGTGGGCGTCATCGTACCACCTTGAGCAAGTGCGCATAGGCAAACGCTCGGATTGCTCGGCCTGACCGGCCTGCGTCGAGTACCCGGCCTGCATCGAGTACCTCGTGGTGGGGTGTGATGCGCAGGCGCCTCGCCCCGACCGGGCTGGTCGCGCCAAGGGCTGCCAGCCTTGGGAGTCTCACGCTCGCTCCGGGGCGCTGGTCGTCGAGGATGTCGAAGGCTGGACCCCGGCTCTAGCGAACCCAGCTGGCATCGACGCCCACGTCGACCAGTGCCCACCCTCAATGGTGGGCCTCGGTGGACCCCAGGGTTCATGGCTGCCTGGCCGCTCGCGAGCCACGTGACCGACCGATGGCCGATCGCCGTTGCCCTCGCCGATGGCGCCGGCGGCGAGCCCCAACGAGTCGCGTCAGGACGAAGGACACAAGCCGTGGCTTGGAGGGACGCGGCCGCCCCGGAGGGCACGGGCGGCTGGACCCGCATCTCCTGTCATCGATGTGACCTGCGACGCAGACGTATCAGATGCTTGACACTTGTCGCATTCGTCCCGCTACACTCAAGCGCGGATGTTGCATGATGAGCAAATGCTCAGACTGGCGGACTTCCCACCCGTCGGAGAGCCGGGTCGTCAAGACGAAGGGAACAACATGAAGGCAATGAAGCCTAAGGGTGTGGCGGCGCTGGCGTTGGCCGCCCTCTTCACCATCTCGGGCTGCGCCACCTCCTCAACCCCATCATCGACCGCCGGTGACGGCACGGGCGGAGGTGATGCGAAATCTCTTGGGATCGTGGAGTTCGACGCCACATCTCCCATTGACAACCTCTTCGCCAGCAACACCAAGAAGGCGTTCGAAGAGCTCGGATGGCAGGTCTTCACGCAGGACCCCAAGGGAGATCTTGGCCAGGCCAATGCGATTTGCACGCAGTGGGTGACCCGCAAGGTCGACGTCCTGGTTGTCACGACCTACGCGATGGACCAGATGGCACAGTGCATGTCTCAGGCAGACGCCGCGAAGATTCCCGTCTTCTTCCTCGGTAGCCCGCTGCTATCCGGAATGGCCGGCTCGGTCTCCTACGTGATCCCCGCGCCGCCTAACGACCTCTTCATCAATTACCTGAAGGAGAACCAGGTCACCAGCTTCCTGGCGCTGGACTTCACCCCAGGAACGCCCTGCAGGTTGCGAGCAGAGTATCGCGAGAAGGCGATCAAGGACCAAGGCATCTCAGCGAAGGAATACTCACACCAGTTCCATATCCCAGGACAGGTCGTGGAGTCTCAGAACGGAACCGCAGCCTGGCTCCAGGCCAACCCAGCCGGCGCCGGCAAGTATGCAATCTGGTCCTGCTACGCCGACTCCACCGAAGGTGCCCTCGCGGCCATCGCCCAGGCTGGGCGGACCGACCCGCTGCCGATCTTCACGTGGGACTTCAGCCTGTCCATCCTTCCGGCCATTCGCTCCGGACAGGTGGCCACCGTCTACTACGCCCCGTCGGACGTGGCGAATACCGTGAAGGACAACATTCTCGAGTACCTCAAGACCGGGGCCCCGCAGGAAGGCACGCCCTCCACCGTCATGGTCACCAAGGACAATGTGGAACAGTTCCTCAAGGATCACCCGGAAGTCCAAGGATAGTTTGTTGTGACAACAGCACTGGACGCAGGGGCGTCTCCGCAGACGAGCGGAGCGGAGACGCCCCTCATCGAGGCCTTCGACATCCATAAGACGTTCGGCGCGGTTCGTGCGTTGAAGGGTGTATCGCTGAGTTTCAGACGCGGCGAGGTGCACGGGTTGGTCGGTGCCAACGGTGCGGGCAAGTCCACCTTCCTCGACATCGTGGGCGGCGTCACCCTCCCGACGAGCGGGACCGTGCATGTGGACGGGCAGCCGGTCGGCATCCAAAGTCCGCGTGACGCGGAGAACCTCGGCTTCGCCTTCATCCACCAAGAACTGCCGTTGGTCCCGGACTTCTCCGCCGTCGAGAACATGACACTCTCGATGCGGTCCCGATTGGGAATAACCAACAGGAGGCAACACCTCAAAGTCGCGGCCGAAGCAGCGCAGCGCATCGGCGCCACGTTCAGTCTGCGAAGGCCCGTCCGCGAGCTGAGTGCGGCGGAGAGAGGTCTAGTCGCTATTGCTCAGGCCCTGGTGGTGGACGCACGGTTCATCGCGATGGACGAACCGACCGCTGCACTGTCGGAGAACGAATGCGAACGCCTCTTCAAGGTGATCCGCGAACTCGCCCAAAGTGGCGTGGCCATCGCGTACGTCAGCCACCGGCTGGACGAGATCGAAGAGCTCAGCCAACGAGTCACCGTCTTCAAGGACGGAGAGGTGGCGGGTCGCTTCAACAGGGGTAGTTATGCCCGCCGCGATCTGGTCCTCGGCATCACTGGCAGCGAGAGTCTCGCGCCGCGCGTACCGCCGGCCGCCGTGGACGCGGAGGCTCCTGTGGCCCTCGAGGTGGAGCATCTGAGCGACGGTGTCAATGTTCACGACGTCACCTTCAAGGTGCGGCAGGGCGAGATCCTCGGCCTGGCGGGTCTCGTCGGCTCGGGCAGGAGTGAGACGTTCACCCAGATCGTCGGGGCCTCGAAGTCCGTTGGGGGGCGGATGACGCTCAACGGCGAACCGTACCGACCGACGTCGGTGAAGAGTGCCATCGCCGCCGGAGTCGCCTTGGTTCCGGAAGAGCGGCGGTCGCAGGCGTTGGTGATGACGGACACCGTCAAGAACAACATCGCATTGGGAAACTGGAAGGCAATGAGGGTCATACCGAACTTCGGCATGATCAGCGAGCGCAAGGCAAGTCTTGTCTCTGACGCCATGGTGGAGAAGCTCAGCATCAAGGCTTCGACCACGGCCGTGCCGGTAAGCACCCTGAGCGGAGGGAATCAGCAGAAGGTCGTCCTCGGCCGATGGGTTGCCCGACACGCGAAGCTGCTTCTCTTGGACGAGCCGACCCGGGGAGTAGACATCGGGGCGCGGCAGCACATCTGGGAGAACGTGGAAGGTCTGGCTGCGGAGGGGAACGCGGTGGTGGTGGCCAGCTCAGAGCTGGCGGAGCTTGCCCTGTGTCACCGCGTTGTCGTGATTGTCGAGGGCAGAACCGTGGCGGAGATCCAAGGGCCTGGGGTGACCGAGCAAGAAATGCTCGACGCCATCTACAGCAATCGAATGGAGGTAGAGTCGTGAGCTCTGCGATTGGTTCAATCGAGGCTGTTAAGGCCCGAGCGCCCATGCGTCGGCAGGCAACCCTCTTCGTTGGCAAGTACGGGGCCCTGATAGTCCTTGCCCTCCTCATCGCCATCTTCACGGCGATGTCGCCCCAGTACTTCCTCACGCCGAACAACCTGCTGCAGATCCTCAACCAGTCGGCGCTGGTGGCGATATGTGCGTCTGGACTCACTCTGGTCCTCACTTCGAATCAGTTCGACCTCTCCATCGGAAATGCCGCGAGTCTCGCTGGTATCACCCTCGCATGGCTTCTCATGCACGGGCAGTCCATACCCGTAGCCGTGCTGGCCGCGTTGGCTACCGGAGTCATGATCGGCGTCCTCAACTCCGTCCTCGTCACACGATTCGGCGTGAATGCCCTCGTCGCCACCCTCGGCGTGGGAAGCGTCGCGGTCGGGGTGAACTACTTCATTTCCAAGGGCGCCGCGCAGCCCTTCGGGGTGCGAGTGCCGGAGTTTGTCGCCGTATCGGTCGGCAACTGGTTGGGCATTCCCAAGAACGTTTATTACATGGCGGCCGTGGTGGGATTGATGTGGTTCCTCTTGGAGCGCACCGACCTAGGCCGCAACATCAAGGCGGTGGGAGGGAACGCCGAGGCTGCACGACTCTCAGGCGTGAACGTCCGAGGCGTCACCAGCATCGCATTCATCATCGGTGCCGTTCTCTCGGCCATCACAGGCATTCTGCTTGTCGCGGTCGTGGGTAGCGGACAGCCAACCGGCGGCGACGGTTACACGATGCAGGCCTTCGCCGCTGCGTTCCTGGGCACGGCGGTCCTCCGGGAAGGGCAGTTCCATATTCTCGGAACGCTGGTGGGGGTCGTCACCGTCGCCGTGGGCTTCAATGGTCTGGCGCTTGCCGGCGTCGAATCATTCTGGCAGTTCCTGTTCCAAGGCGTCATCCTTCTGGCCGCCGTGTCGTTCAGTTCCGTGGCTCGCCAGATGATGCGCAATAGTTAGTCGAATCCACCAGGACGAGGAAGGGAATCATGACCACCCCCACCACCATGGCCGAACTCTTCGGACCCAACCCACCCTCCAACTGGGGCAAGTGGGGGCCTGATGACGAAGTCGGCAGTCTCAACTACCTCACGACGGACGAGGTCCTCCGCGGAATCGCTGCCATCAAGACAGGTGACGTCTTCACCCTCCAGACCCCGATCGGGTCTGCGGACGCTGAGGGCGACCCCGTCTACCCGGGCCGGCAGTCGGCCGTGCGTACCCCTGTCATGGATGACGGCTTCTTCGAACGCGGTGAGGCGGAGAAGCCGTCCGACGGTCACCGATGGGCGGACGACCGGATTGACATGTACTTGCAGGGTTCCACGCAGTACGACGCCCTGGGGCACCTGTGGTACGACGGGCAGATCTGGAACGGCTATGACGCCAGCACAACAACCGGGTCCCTGAAGAAGGCCTCCGTCATGGCGATCGCCGAGCGTGGAGTCGTCGGGCACGGAGTCCTGATCGACATGGCCCGGTACTTCAAGAAGGAGACGCTCGAAACGGGTGAGTTCTTCACCCATGTCGAGGTCCTGCGGGCGGCAGAGGCTCAGGGGGTCGAGATCAAGCCACGGGACATCCTCGTCATCCGCACCGGCCGTCTCGGGCACTTCTTCAGGGTTCCGCGAGGTGAGTTCTACCAGGGCTTCAACGAGCCGGGGCTTACCTGGTCCCAGGAGTTGGCCGAGTGGTTCCAGAACATGGAGATCCCCAACCTCGTCACAGACCTGATCGCCAACGAAGCAACGCATTACCCCCACTCGCCCGTTATCGAGCTACCCCTCCACTGTGCCTTGATGCGCAACCTGGGGGTGGCGTTCACGGAGGTTGTGTGGCTGGACGACTTGGCGGCCGCGTGCGCGGCAGACAATCGCTGGGACTTCCTCTACACCGCTGCCCCACTCAAGGTTGTCGGAGCCTCGGGTGCCCCGGTGAATCCCATCGCTATTCGCTAGGAGACCCAGCCCGGCGGGTGGGCCTGCTGCGATTGGACGAACGTGCCGGCCGGGGCCCGGAGCGCTGCCTGTTCCCTTTGGCCGAAATCGGCGGGGCGGCCGGTGGCCAGGAAATGGACGGATCTGGTGTGGGCCGCTCACGGCCCACGTGTGATGGATGACGGTCTTCTCTAGGGGGACTCGTGCTGGATTGGAGGCATAGATGGAGGCCGAGACCACTTTCGACCTGCCAGTTGATGAGGATCGTAACTCGATGGAGGGAGCCCTCAACGAGGGCCAAGGGATCCTGAGGCTCGCGCCCGCCTGGGTCGCGCGAACCTCATTTATCCCGGGCGGTCGGCTGCGCTTAGATCCGTCTCATCTCTATCCCTTTGGCAAGGGACGGGGAGGGGTCAATACCCGGTGGCTTGGGTCGACCCTGCGCGCCGACAATGGGCCACTGACGGGACCACACGAAGGAGTGAGTCTGGTCGTCACCCCGAAGAACACCCTCCTGCCATTCGATGCCGTTGTCGCCGAACTCGGGTCAGCGGTTGTTGGAGAGCGGCAATGGAGCACGTACGGCGGGTGGACGGCTTTTGCCAAGTTCTTCGACAGCATGTACCCGTTGCCTCTACACATTCACTCGCAAGAGCGGGATGCGCTGAAGGTAGGAAGACGCGGTAAGCCGGAGGCCTACTATTACAGCCCTCAAATGAATAACCATCTCGGCATGCAGCCGATCACCTATCTGGGTTTGAGGCCGGGAGTAACAAGGCGGCAGCTTCTGGAGCGACTCAGAGAGCATGCATCCGGTGGGGACAATCGCATCAGTGAACTCTCCGTCGGCTATCGGACGCGGCTGACGGGTGGCTGGGACGTCCCCGCCGGCATCCTGCATGCGCCTGCCAGCGTGTGCACCTACGAGCCCCAGGCTGCCAGCGACGTGATGACGGTCTTCGAGTCTTGGTCCAACTTCGCTGAGGTGGACGACAACTCTCTCTGGAGAGACGTTCCGCCCGAGAACGTCGGAGATTTCGACTTCCTCGTCGACATGCTGGCGTGGGACGCCAACCTCGACCCCGACTTCGCCACCCGACGAGTGCTCTACCCGCGTGAGACGTCGTTCTCCGCTTCGGCCGACGAGAGCTTCATCGAGAGATGGATCGTCTACAAATCGCCCGCCTTCAGCGCCAAGGAGCTTACCCTGCAACCCGGGGCTGTGGTCAGCATTCCAGAGGTGGATGCATACGGGATTGTATGTGTTCAGGGTCGAGGAACGATTGCTGGTCATCCGTTGGAGACGATCACCATGGTCAAGGTGAGTGATCTAACGAATGATGAGTACTTCGTGTCAGCAGAGGCCGCCCGGCGAGGGGTGGAGATCCGGAACGTGTCTGAGGTCGAGCCCCTCGTGTGCCTGAAGCACTATGGTCCAGGAAATCTCGAGCTCGAGGCGGATCGCTTACTCTGGTGAATAGCGCCATATCGCGAAGGCTACTTCGCATGCCGGCCTTCTCGTGTGAAACCCATGCTTTGGCATGCGATCTGAAAAGCGCTTAATATATGCCCCTTCCGGGCAGTGACGAAAGAAGAAGATTGCTCATGACGAGGCTGTTTGACGATCCTGCAAACTTCATGGATGACATGTTGGTGGGGTTTCTCGACGCCAACGCGGGCTACGTCGCAGGTGTGCCCGGCGGTGTGGTTCGCGCCGCGGAGACCCGCGCAGGCAAGGTTGCCGTGGTCGTGGGGGGCGGCTCCGGTCACTACCCGGCCTTTGCCGGCATCGTCGGTCCGGGGTTCGCGGATGGCGCGATCGTCGGCAATGTCTTCACCTCGCCGTCCGCGGAGGACGCCCACTCGGTCGCGATGGCGGCGAATGGAGGTGGTGGCGTCGTCATCACGAGCGGCAACTATGCGGGCGACGTCATGCACTTCACGGCGGCGGTGGATCGCCTCAACAGCGAGGGCGTCGACGCCCGT
This sequence comes from uncultured Actinomycetota bacterium, assembly GCA_963728395.1. Lineage (GTDB taxonomy): Bacteria > Actinomycetota > Actinomycetes > Actinomycetales > Dermatophilaceae > CAVSJJ01. Next base: position 313,725 of record CAVSJJ010000001.1, on the reverse strand, counting down.
GCCGTCTTCGTGACCGATGACGTTGCCAGTGCGCCCGTCGCCGAGGTCGAGAAGCGCCGCGGAATCGCTGGCGACTTCGTCGTCTTCAAGGTCATGGGTGCGGCTGCCGAGTCCGGCTATCCTCTCGACGAGGTGGTGCGGGTCGGGGCCCTGGCGAACGATCGCACACGGACTTTGGGCGTCGCCTTCAGCGGCTGCACGCTGCCCGGGGCCGACCACCCGTTGTTCAGCGTTCCACCCGGGAAGATGGGTGTGGGCCTGGGCATTCATGGTGAGCCGGGCGTGTCCGAGGACGACATGCCGACGGCTGCCGAGCTGGCGGTGCGGCTCGTCGACGGGGTGCTGGCCGAGCTCAGTCTCGAGGAGGGTGCGAGAGTTGGGGTCATCCTCAACGGGCTCGGCGCCACGAAGTACGAGGAGCTGTTCGTCGTCTGGGGCACAGTCGCCCGGTTGCTCGCCGAGCGCGGACTGACCGTTGTGGACCCCGAGGTGGGCGAGCTGGTCACCAGCCTCGACATGGCCGGCTGCTCGCTGACCGTGGTCGATCTGGACGATGAGCTCGAGACCTTGTGGCGGGCGGGCGCCGATACCCCCGCCTACCGCAAGGGCACCACCACTCAGATGGTGGGTGAGGGCGCCCGGCGCAGCCCCGTGGCGACGGTCATCGAGCACCCGGCAGCGCCACACGTCGAGGCGTCGTCGGCGTCCCGTGCGTGCGCCGCACGAGCCCTCGCGGGGCTCGAAGCGATGAGGACGGCGATCGTCGACGCCGAGGACGAGCTCGGCCGCATCGACGCGGTGGCCGGGGACGGTGATCATGGTCGCGGCATGGTCAAGGGCATCACCGCGGCCTGCCATGGCGCGTCCCTCGCAATGGCGGATTCCGCAGGTGTCGCATCGCTGCTGGCGGCGGCCGGTGACGACTGGGCGGCCAAGGCGGGCGGCACCTCCGGCGCGTTGTGGGGCGCCGCCCTGAGGGCGGTCGGAGCCCGCCTCGGCGACCGGTCGGAGGAGATCACCCCCACCGATGTCGCAGCCGCGCTCCGGGCCGGCCTCGGCGCCCTCGTGAGCCTGGGCAAGGCAACTGTCGGGGACAAGACAATGGTCGACGCCCTCGTGCCGTTCCTCGACTCCCTCGACACGGAGCTCGCGAAGGGCGCCGGGCTTATCGAGGCGTGGAGCATCGCCGCCGACGCCGCCCGGGCGGCCGCCGACCAGACGTCCAGCCTGCGGCCGCGTATCGGTCGGGCCCGCCCGTTGGCCGATCGCAGCGTCGGCACCCCCGACGCAGGGGCCGTCTCGCTCGCCCTCTGCCTGCGATCCATCATTCCAGCCTTGGTCCTCGACCCCGAGGAACACGATCCGAGTGGAAGCGAGTTGCCGTGAACGAGCTTTGGCGTGTGGCTATCGGAAGCGACGATGCCGGACTGCAGTACAAGGAGCGGCTCAAGGCCGACCTGAGAAGCGACCCTCGCGTCGCCTCCGTCGTCGACGTCGGCGTCTCAGCGGACGAGAGCACGGCATACCCGCACGTCGCCGTTGCAGCGGCAGGCATGATTGCAGCGCACGAGGCAGACCGCGCCCTTCTCGTGTGCGGCACGGGTCTGGGCATGGCGATCTCAGCAAACAAGGTGGCCGGCGTCCGGGCCGTCACCGCTCACGACAGCTACTCGGTCGAGCGATCGGTGTTGAGCAACAACGCGCAGGTGCTGTGCTTCGGCGAGCGAGTCGTCGGCCTCGAACTGGCTCGCAGGTTGGCGCGGGAATGGATCGGATACCGATTCGACCCGAGTTCACCCTCGGCGGCGAAGGTGCAGGTCATCGACGAATACGACACGGCGTCGCACGAGAGCTTCGACGCCGGCGCCTGCTAGTCCCCGTACCCCACTCAATACACCCTCGGAGGAAGCCATGGATGGAAGCACCCCACTCGACCTCACCTTCTCGCTCGCCGGAAGGGTCGCACTCGTGACGGGCGGGGCTTCCGGGATCGGCGCCGCCATCGCCGAGATGTTCGCCGCCAAAGGCGCGAAGGTCGCCGTCGTCGACCTTCTCGAAGAAGCAGCGGCCAGCAAGGCCACCGCGATCGGCCAAGGGAGCCAGGCGTTTGGCTGCGACGTGTCTGACCCGGCAGCCGTGGAGGCCACGGTCGCAGCCGTCATCGACACCTACGGGCGAATCGACATCCTCGTCAACAGTGCCGGCGTCGTTGCGCTCGCCCCGGCAGAAGAGCTGCCGTTCTCCGCCTGGGAGACCACGATGAAGGTCAACCTCACCGGCACCTTCCTCATGTCCCAGGCCGTGGGGCGTCACATGCTCGACGCGGGCAGCGGCAAGGTGATCAACCTCGCCTCTCAGGCGGGGTCGGTCGCGCTCGACCAACACGTGGCGTACTGCACCTCGAAGTTCGGAGTCATCGGGCTCACCAAGGTCCTGGCCTCCGAGTGGGCCGGTCGCGGCGTCACAGCAAACACCATTTCGCCGACGGTCGTCCTGACCGAGCTGGGCCACAAAGCGTGGGACGGCCCCAAGGGCGAAGCCATGAAGACTCTCATCCCGACAGGCCGATTCGCGGAACCAGAGGAGATCGCCGCCACCGCGCTCTTCCTCGCATCACGGGCTGCAGACATGATCAACGGCGCCGACATCGTCGTCGACGGGGGCTACACCATCCGTTGACGCGACAAGAACCTTCAGCCTCTCGTGACTGGCACCGGCAGTTCAGGGTCAGGGGGGCGCTGTAGCGCACATGGTGGTGCCGATCGGCCAGGGCGGCCACGCACTGTTCCCGGACGATTCGCGGCGGTGTGGGGCACCTTCATCTCGCCATGCTTAGCCATTGATCGATGCGAAGTCACAGGCCGAGCATCGCCGGCGTGCGCGGGATGTCGCCGGCGATGAGTGCTCCCAGCGGGGTGGCGATGTCACGCGGTGAGAAGAGGTCGGTTCCCTCGTACTCAGCGATGTCTCGATGCCGCCACCATCGCATTGCGGTGATGTGCTCGGCGGCGAGGTCGCCCTCGGACAGCACGCCGCGGGGATCAAAGCGTGTGGTGCGCACGAGGAAGTAGTCGTTGACCACCCCGCCGTAGCCGTCCGCATGGCCGGGTGCGACGACCTCCTGGTGCCAGACGTGAAGGGGGTCGACGTCGATGACAAGCCCCGTCTCCTCGAGCAGCTCCCGGCGCAGTGCCGCCATCGGCAGCTCGCCGGGCTCGATGCCGCCGCCGGGGGCTGCCCACACGACCGTTACGCTCGTCGGCACGGCCGGATGGGGGAAGCTGAAGCGGCACAGCAGCACATGGTCGTCATCGGCCAGGATGACCGCCCGGACGGCACGTCGCAGCCTCGGCGTGCCGGGCGTCTCCTCCATCAGCCGATGATCACAGCGCCACGGGCGGGCCGCAAACCGGTCATGGTCCGACCGCTCAGCCGGCAGGTCCCCACGCACGGCAGGCGCGATATGACGCAGCTGCGAGTGGGAGCGCCTTCGTACTGGTTACATGGTGACAGGCGGTCAGCCCGCCCGGTCGAAAGCTTCTCGCAGCCACTCCCGAACTGGCTGATCGACGTCTTGTGGGCCATGAAGCTCGATGTGGTGCATCCACACCCCGGGGGAGGGGTTCACGGCAGACTTGAACCGGTCGGAGGCTACGGGGCGGTCAAGGGCAATCGACAGGACGGCAGGCACGCTGCTCTTGACGTACTGAGCCGGTCGCCAGACGTAGGCGAAGCCCTTTCGGCGGCGGAACGCGACCTGGCTCTTCGTCACGCGCATCGAGGTGGCCCCGAGCTCAGCCAGGGCGCTCTCGACCTCGTGGAAGATGCGTAGGGCGTCGGGGTGCCCCGCGAAGAACACGGCGGGGCCCTCCTCGTCTGGGGTGGGAGCCACTCGATCACGCTAGCGGCGCTCGGCGTCAGCGACGACCGGCGGAAGGACTCCCTGGACCGCGCGCTGGTCGGCCCCGGTCCGGGTTGGTCGTTGCCTGCCGGGTCGTCGGTGCGTGCTCTAGGCGGTTGCGGCGCAGGGGCGAGACTTGGTGTCGATCCTGACGATGTGGTTGCGGACCCAGTCGCTGACCGCCTGCTGGGTCTGCAGGGCGAGGGCGCTGGTGACGCCTTCGCTCTCGACCTTGTCCGCGATTCCCTTGAAGATCCCAAGGAAGCTGGCGTGCGCGGCCTTGTTGGCCTCGGCGGCGGGGCAGGCGAACTTGGCGAAGCACTTCTCCTCGTCGCCGAAGTGCCAGGCGGTGTACTCGCCGAGGAAGGTGAGCATCTTCTTGACCTCTGCGTCGGGCACGCCGGAGTCGAGTGCGGTGAACAGACCGTTGAGCTGGTCGATCAGCTTTCGGTGCTGGGCGTCGATCTCGGCGACGCCGGTGCTCATGAGTCGTTCGTTCCAGACGATGGCCATGCTGCTTCTCCTTGATCGTTGGCGATATGCCCTGGTTCTGACGGTGTGACGTGGTGATCCAGCCCATCGACGAAGGCGGCGACCCGGTCCAGTGCCTCCTGGAGCTGCTCGCCCGACATGACGGCCGCGTCGACCCCGAACAGGACGTCCGACGTCGCGGCCGACTGGGCCTTGCTGTGGTGGGTGATCTGGTCGACGGTGCCGACGAGGTTGCTCGTGTCGGAGGCGATGCCCCGGAGCTGGTCGCCCGTGTGGTCCACGTCGCCGAGGCCCACGTCGACCTGCTGCATGGCGTCGGCCACGCCCTTGGTCTCGGTCTCGAGCTCGGCGAGCACCCGGGTGATGCCTTGCGCCGTCTCGGCTGCCCGCGCGGCGAGCAGGCGGGTCGAGCGGATGCTCGAGACCGTCGGCCTGACCGAGAAGCGTTCCACCCCGGTGGAGAAGCTGTCGGGAGGACAGCAGCAGCGGCTCGCGATCGCCTGCGCCCTGGTCCATGACCCCGACGTCGTCTTCCTCGACGAGCCGACGGCGGCCCTGGACCCGCAGGCGCGACGCAACCTCTGGGACGTCCTGCGGGCCATCCACGCCGAGGGCCGCACCATCGTCCTCACGACGCACTACATGGACGAGGCCGAGATCCTCTGCGAGCAGGTCGCGATCATGGACCATGGCAAGATCCTCACCGTCGATGCGCCGGCGGCCCTCGTCCGCGGGCTGGGAGCGGCGACGAGGGTGAGTCTGCCGAGGGGCACGCTCGCCGAGGACGAGGCACGCGGCATACCGGGGGTGGGACACCTCGACCACGACGAGGAGTCGATCACCCTCGTCTCCGACATCCGTCCGCGACCCTCGAACGACTGGCCTCTCGGGGCTCCCTCACCGGACTGCAGGTCCGCGGGGCGACGCTGGAGGACCTCTTCCTCACCCTGACCGGACGGGAGTACCGGTCATGACGGTCTTCCGGGCGTTGACCGTCGCCCAGGTCAAGGGTTTCGTCCGGGACCGGCAGACCCTCTTCTGGATCCTTGTCTTCCCCCTGATGTTCCTGCTGCTGTTCGGCTCGATCTTCCGTGATGCAGGCACCTCGAAGGCGTCCCTCGTCGAGATCGGCGACGTCGCCGTCATCGACCGGCTCCCCGCCGGTGCGCGGGCCACCTTCGAGGACCTGTTCGACGTGACGAGGACGAGCGACCGGTCGGCCGCGCTGGAGCAGGTGCGCCAGGGCGACACCGACGCGGCCATCGAGGCCACGGGCAGCGACGTCGTCCTGCACATCACCTACGCCGACCGGGTCAAGGCGGCCCAGATCACCGGCACCCTGTCCTCCTTCGTGCAGAGCGCCAACGTCGCCGCCTCCGGTCGGCCACCGACCTATGCCTTCGACGTCCAACCCGTCGAGGACGCCACGCTCAAGCCGATCCAGTACATCGCCCCGGGCATCATCGGCTGGGCCATCGCCATGGGCGCCGTCTTCAGTGCGGCCATGCCACTCGTCCAGTGGCGCACGACCGGGCTGCTGGAGCAATAGTCAAGAACTGTGGATCGGGGTGTCAGGCGACTTGCTGATCGTCGCCTGATGCGGTGGGTCGTTCGACGAGCTTCCCTTGTCGAACGTGGCTCCGGCGCGGACGAGGGCGACGAGGTGGGGCGCGTTGACGGCGCGCCACCGGGCTTGGGCGGACTCGATGAGCTTGAACGCCATCGCGACGCCGGCGGCTCTCGAGCCGGGGCCCTTGGTGACCCGCTGCCGCAGCCGGACGGTGGCGAAGGTGGACTCGATCGGGTTCGTGGTCCGTAGGTGGATCCAGTGCTCGGCCGGGTAGTCGAAGAACGCCAGGAGCACGTCGAGGTGGTCGGTGATCTTCGCGACCGCCTTGGGCCACTTCGCGCCGTACAGGTCGGCGAACGCCGTGGCGGCCTTGGCGGCGTGGGCCTTGTCCTGCGCGCCCCAGATCTCGGCCATGGCGGCCTTGGCGCCGGGGTGGGCGGACTTCGGCAGCGCGGCGAGGACGTTGCCCTGCACGGGCCACCAGCAGCGCTGCTCGACGGTGTCGGGGAACACCTCCCGGATGGCCTTCCAGAACCCCAGCACGCCGTCACCGACCGCGAGCACCGGGGCGCGCATCCCGCGCCGCTTGCAGTCCCGCAGCAGGTCCGCCCACGACTCCGAGGACTCGCGGAACCCGTCGGCCAGGGCGACCAGCTCCTTCGAACCGTCGACGCGGACCCCGATCATCACCAGCAGGCACACCTTGTCCTGCTCGAGGCGGACCTTGAAGTAGATCCCGTCGACCCACAGGTACACGTAATCGCTGTCCTTGAGCGACCGCTTCCCGAACGCCGCCGCGTCGTCCTGCCACTGCGCGGTCAACCGGTTCACCGTCGCCGCGGACAGGCCCGCCGCCGAGCCCAAGAACTGGGTCAACGCCGGCACGAAATCCCCGGTCGAGAGCCCGTGCAGGGACAGCAGCGGCAACAACCTCGGCCACCCCCGGCGACTTGCGCGCCCACGCCGGCAAGATCGCCGAGGAGAACCGCCTCCGCTCACCCGTGGACTCGTCGACACGCTTGTCGTTGACCCGCGGCGCCCGCACCGGCACCGCCCCAGCCGCCGTCGCGACCTCCCGCGACTCATGGAAGCCGTTGCGGACCACCAACCGGTGACCGTCCTCGTCGACCTCGCCCGCGTGAGCGTCGATGTACGCGGCGACCTCCGCCTGCAACGCCGCCGCGAGCATCGCCCTCGCCCCGTCACGGACGATCTCATCGAGCATCGACCCGCCCACCGCGGCGCCGGTGTGCTTGGACTGGTTCTCCTCGGGGACTACCTTGAGCACGGGCGTACCTTCCCGAACCGGCGCGCCAACGCCGGCCCTGATCAGAGCGACTGTGAATCCAGATCTTCCTCGGGAAGGTGCGCCCCTTCACGTCACCAGGCCGAGGGCCATCCACAGGTTCTGATCATTGCTCGCTTGGATCTTGGGGGCCGATCTGGATCAGTCCAGCCGCCAAAGCCGACAGATCCGGGAGGTCCTCCTTCAGGGCTCGAGCGATGTACCGGGACTTCGATGGCGTCACCCGCGAGGTTGTCGCGGAGGGACGCACGAAGTCCGCAGCGGAGTCCAATCTGTTGCGGAAGCTGCGCGAGAGGTCCGCTAGACGCCAGGGGGCATCCCTCAAGGCGACCGACCGGTTCGCCCTGGCGGCCGACGTGTGGTTCCGACAGGTTTCCGAGATGGTGGTCGACGGTCGCCGGTCGGAGGGGACCCGTGATGCCTATCGCCGGATGCTGGACAACCAAGTCTTGCCCGCCTTGGGGGAGTTACGCGTTGGGGAGATCACCACGCCGCTGCTGGACAGCGTTCTGACCTCCATCAAGACGCACGTCGGACCTCCCACGGACAAGTCCTGCCGCTCCGTCATCTCTGGGATTCTCGGTCTCGCGGTCCGTCATGGAGCGATCAGGACGAACCCGGTGCGAGACGCCAACTCCATCCTCTCCGGGCCAAAACGGAGACCCCGGGCCTTGAGCGAAACGGAGCGAAGAGAATGGTTCGCCATGCTCGCCAACGATCCCAAGGCGATCGAAGCGGACCTGCCTGACCTGACGGCGTTCCTCTTGGCCACCGGAGCACGAATCGGCGAGGCACTCGGCCTGACCTGGTCGGACGTCGATCTCCACGGCGGCCAGGTCAAGATCACCCATCAGGTCACCCGGATCACGGGCAGAGGGCTTGTCCGAACCGGGACCAAGTCCTCGGCCGGCGAGCGTGTCTTGACCCTGCCGGAGCGATGCACCACCATGCTCGTAGAACGGTTCAACAACGGCGTCCACGCTGAGGAGCCGGTGTTCTGCAACGCGCTCGGCGGCTTTCGCGACCCCAGCAACGTCCGCCGCGACCTGCGCCGCGCGCGTTCTCCCCTGGGAAGCCGGGCCCGGCAAGAGCTCGGCAGCATGCTGGCCAAGGCCCGGAGGACGGCGCGCCACTCCCGGGCGGACGTTGCTGCGCGCATGGCATGGTCGAAGTCGCGGGTCGAACTGGTCGAGACAGGTCGCGTGCACCTCGACATCGACGAGGCCGTCGCACTTGCTGATCTCTACGGACTCAGCGCCGGACAGCAGGCGGAGCTGATCGCCTTGGCACACGAAGCTGCAGCGCCCTCAAGTGCTGACGCCCTGGACTGGATCACGTCGCACAGCTTCCGGAAGACCACGGCCACGATCCTCGACGACGCCGGACAGTCGGCCCGGCAGATCGCGGACCAGCTGGGCCATGCACGGCCGTCGTTGACTCAGGACGTGTACATGGGGAGGCGGGCGAAGAACCCGGCCGCCGGCGCTGCCCTGGAGGACGCACTACGGCCGCATGTCTCAGGGTCAAAGTCGGAGGGTTTTCCGGAGGGAAGTCGGGGCCCACCGAGGCGACCGGACGCGCTGACCTGCACGATGGTGCGCCATCAGGGACTCGAACCCCGAACCCGCTGATTAAGAGTCAGCTGCTCTGCCAATTGAGCTAATGGCGCGCAGCCGGAGACCTTAGCAGCACGAGGCAGTCCCCGTGAAATCGCTAGTGCTCCGGCGTCGCCCGGCGGCGGAGCACCCAGGGCCCGGCGCCCAGCCCGGCGAGCAGGAGGGCCCCGAGGAGCACCCAGAGCCATACCGGGGAGACCGACGACGCCGAGGCGGCGTCGGCCGTGGCCGCCGGGGCCGCCGCGGCGGCGTTCCCGGACGTCGGGGAGGCGGCGTTCGTCGTCGCTGAAGCCCCGGCCGAGCTCGGGGAGGAGCCCGCAGCGGACGTGCTCGGACCGGCCGAGGAACCGGTGACCGTGAACTGCGCGGTCCCGGACACCGGGTGTCCGTCGGCGCTGACGATCTTGTAGGCGACGTGGTAGGTCCCCGGCCCGAGGTCGGCCTGGAGTGGCTGGCTGACGATGTTGCCGGAGACCTCGGTGCCCCCGCCCGAGACGTCGGCGCCCTTCTCGTCCAGCACCTTGACGCGGGAGAAGTCCGCGTTGACGTCCTCGCTGAACGTGAAGACGATCCGGGTCGGTGCGGTCGACACCGTCGCGCCGTTCTTCGGAGACATCGCGATGAGCTCGGAGTGTGCGGAGGCGGCGCCGACCGGCAGGACGGCGCCGACGCCCGCGAGCAGGGTCGCGAGCACGAGGAGCAGTGCGGTATGCCGTGTGGTCCGGGTCACGGCCCACAGTCTGCCTCAGCCGGTCGGCACCTCCGGCCCGGACCCCTCGGGCCGGCCCGCAGGGACGGATGAGGGAAGGGCATCGCCCCGGCCAGAACGGGTCGGACCGGGGCGATCAGTGGGGTGAGTGACGGGACTTGAACCCGCGACCACCTGGACCACAACCAGGTGCTCTACCAGCTGAGCTACACCCACCATGGCGAGCGGACGGCATACCGGGGACGGTCGCGCCCGCACACAGCGACGCCTAGCGTACCCGCTCCGCGGGGCTGCTCCCGACCGGGCTCAGGACTCGGCGTCGTCGGCGGCTTCGGGCGCGACGCTCGGGTGGGCGGGCCCGGCCGCACCGTGCTGGACGAGGTGCCGGGCCGCGATCGCCCGCAGCTCATCGGAGCCGCGCCCGGGCGGGTCGACGAAGACGGCCTCCCGGTAGTAGCGCAGCTCGGCGATCGACTCGCGGATGTCGGCGAGTGCCCGGTGGCCACCGCTCTTGGCCGGCGCGCTGAAGTAGGCCCGGGGGTACCACCGGCGGGACAGCTCCTTGACAGAGGAGACGTCGATGACCCGGTAGTGCAGGTGGGCCTCGAGCTCGGGCATGTCCCGGGCGAGGAAGCCCCGGTCGGTGCCGACCGTGTTGCCCCCCAGGGGGGCCTTGCGCGGCTCGGGAACCCACTCGGTGACGTAGTCGAGGACCTCGCGCTGTGCCTGCTCGAGGGTGACCCCGCTTGCCAGCTCCTCGAGCAGCCCCGACGTCGTGTGCATCTCGCGGACGAACTCGCCCATCTGCTCCAGGGCCGCCGCCGGCGGCGCGATGACGACGTCCACCCCGTCGCCGAGCTGGTTCAGCTCGTAGTCCGTCACGAGCGCCGCGACCTCGATGAGGGCGTCGTCGGCGAGCGAGAGACCGGTCATCTCGCAGTCGATCCAGACGATGCGGTCGGTATGCGCCCGATCGGACGGTGGCGTGGACATGCGCCAACTCTAGGCCGCCCCGGTGGCGCCAGGGCCAGCCCGCTGCCCGCTGCACTAGGGTCGGCCGCATGAGCGGGGACCTGCCGACCGGGCACGCCGGCGCGCCGCTCCGGTCCTCGCGCGGCGCCCAGGCTCGGGTCGGGTATGCCGGTCACCACGCCGGACGGACGACGACCCGGCCCGCGATCCGCACCTGGATCCTTCTCGGCGTCGTCCTCGTCGGCTTCTCGGTCGCTGCCCTCGTCATCGCGACGTACTTCGGGGCGGCCCTCGGCGTCCAGACCGCGCTCCTCGCCGTCCTCCTCGCGACGCTGCCGCTCGGGGTCGTCATCCCGACCTTCCTCTGGCTGGACCGGTTCGAGTCCGAGCCGACCCGCTACCTCGTTCTCGCCTTCCTCTGGGGGGCGCTCGTCGCCTCGGCGATCGCGGCGGTGTTCAACACCGGCGCCGTGGCCGTCTTCCGCTCGACGACGGACCCGGGCTCGGCGCTCCAGGTGACGGCCGTGTTCGTCGCCCCGTTCGTCGAGGAGCTGCTCAAGGCGCTGCCGGTCCTGTTCGTCTGGGTGCTGCTGCGGGCCGAGTTCGATGGGATGACCGACGGCATGGTGTATGCCGGCATCTCGGCCGCCGGATTCGCCTTCACCGAGAACATCCAGTACCTCGGCATGGCCTACACGAGCGGCGGTCAGGACGCGCTCGGCGCGACCTTCGTCTCGCGGTGTCTCCTGTCGCCGTTCGCGCATCCGATGTTCACCGTCCTCACCGGCATCGGCATCGGGATGGCCGCGACATCGCGCTCGGCCGTCATGCGGGTCGGCGCCCCGCTCGGCGGCTATGCGCTCGCCGTGACCGCCCATTCGCTGTGGAACCTCGCGGCGATGACCGGCGGCTCGGGTCTGCTCGTCGTCTACCTCCTCGTCGAGGTTCCCGTCTTCTTCGCCTTCGTCGGCCTCATCGTCTGGGCGCGACGCCACGAAGGTCTGCTCATCGGCCGGTTCCTCCGGCCCTATGCCGACGCCGGGTGGCTGTCGGCCGGGGAGGTCTCCATGCTCTCGTCGATGGCCCGGCGCCGTGAGGCGCGGATGTGGGCCCGCACCAACACGGGGTGGGCCGGGCTGACCGCGATGCGCGAGTTCCAGGACATCGCCAGCGAGCTCGCGCTGCTCCGCCGCCGGATGTCGCACTCGGCCGCGGACGCCCACGCCCTCGGCGGCGAGCGGGACCTCCTCGACGCCCTCGTCGAGCGGCGGCGCACCTTCCTCGGGCTCCCGGTGACCTGAGATGAGCCCGAGCACCGAGCGCGCACTGGCCCTCGCGAACGATCTCCTCGCCCTCCGCCGCAGGCTCCATGCCGAGCCCGAGATCGGCCTGCACCTGCCCGACACGCAGCGGTCGGTCCTCGAGGCCCTCGACGGCCTGGACCTCGAGATCACCCTTGGTCGCTCGCTCAGCTCCGTCGTCGCCGTCCTGCGTGGCCGGGCGCCGACGCCTCCCGACCGAGAGCGCCCGGTCGTCCTGCTCCGCGGCGACATGGACGCCCTGCCGGTCACCGAGGAGGTGTCCACGGCGTACGCCTCGGTCCGGGCGGGCGCCATGCACGCCTGCGGACACGACCTGCACGTGGCGGGGCTCGTCGGAGCCGCGCGGATCCTTCACGACCTGCGTGACGAACTGGCCGGCGACGTCGTCCTCATGTTCCAGCCCGGCGAGGAGGGCCCCGGGGGCGCGGCGCCAATGCTCGAGGAGGGGCTGCTCGACGCCGCGGGGCGCCCGGTGGACGCCGCGTACGCCGTCCATGTCTTCTCCTCCGAGCGGCCGCTCGGCGTGTGGTTCGGCCGGCCCGGGCCCCAGATGGCCGCCGCCGACGAGATCCACGTGAGCGTCCACGGGCGCGGCGGACACGGGTCCGCACCGCACCGGACCCTCGACCCGGTCCCCGTCGCGTGCGAGGTCGTCCTCGGCTTCCAGACGCTCGTCACCCGCAGCTTCGACATCTTCGACCCCGTCGTCCTCACCGTCGGCAGGATCGCCGCCGGAACCAAGGACAACATCATCCCCGACGAGGCGGTGCTCGAGGCGACGCTGCGGACCTACTCGGCGGCCACCCGGGCGCGTGCGCACGCCGAGATCGAGCGGCTCGTCGCCGGGATCGCCGGAGCCCACGGGCTCGGCGCCGACGTCGAGATCGTCCATGGCTACCCCGTGACCGTCAACGACCCCGACGAGCTGGCGTTCGCCCGGGACACCGTCGTCGACCTGTTCGGGGCCGAGCGCTGGGCCGAGATGGCCGAGCCGGAGGCCGGCGCCGAGGACTTCGCGTTCGTCCTCGAGCGGGTTCCGGGTGCCTACCTCAACGTCTCCGCCTGCGCCGCCGCCGACCCGATGACCGCCGCCGACAACCACTCGCCGCGCGCGCAGTTCGACGACTCCGTCGTGCCCGACGTCGCCGCCCTGCTCGCCGAGCTCGCCCTGCGCCGCTGCCGTCGCTGACGCTTGCTGGGGCCCGGGTCGGCCCGGATGAGCGTTGCCCGGACCGTCGGTGCTCGCGGGAGTGTCCGCATTTCCGGTCATCTCGCCGAGCACCCGGGTATGCCGCGCCCTCCCGGCACGCGGTCCGTGCCGCGGTCCTGGGGTGCGCGGGGCGCCACTAGAATCTGCTGCGGCCGCGGTGCCCACTCGGCGTCGGGGCCCGGCCCCCGTAGCTCAGCTGGATAGAGCAAGAGCCTTCTAATCTCGAGGTCGCAGGTTCGAGTCCTGCCGGGGGCGCCACGGGCGGCGTCGAGGTGGCCGCGGGACGGTCGGGCGGGACCACCGTCGAAGCAACCGTGCGGCCCGGGCTAACCCGGGCCCGGCGCGGCACCCGGTCCGGGCCTGCCGAGGGCGAAGGTGTCGAGGGTCTCGTACCTCGGCCGGCCGCCCCGGCCCTGTCCGAGGTGGGACTGCACAAGGGTGAGCCGCTCCGCCACCCAGGCCGGCCCGACATACGCATCGAAGACCCGCACCCACCGGGTCGCGTCGGTGGGCGGCCGCAGCCGGGCCAGCGTGAGGTGGGCGCGGAACCGGCCGCCGTCCGGGTCGGCGCCCGCCTTGGCGGCCACGCCACGGACACCGCGCGCCAGATCGGGCAGGCTCGCGGCGGGGTCCTCGACGCCCGCGAAGAGGACCCGGGCCCGGGCGACGTGCGGGAAGCAGCCGGCGCCGGTGACCCGCAGGGTGAGGGGCGCATGCCGCCGCGCGAGCCGGGTCAGCCGCTCCTCGAGGTCGTCGAGCCGGCGCTCGGCGACCTGCGCCATGAACGCGAGAGTGAGATGCCATTGCTCGGGGTCGGTCCAGCGCAGGTCGGGGCCGGCCTCCTGCCGCGGGCCGAGATGGTCGGCGAGGTCCTCGAGGACCTCCTCGGGAGGGACGATCGCCACGAAGAGCCGCACTCGCCGATCCTGCCGCACCCGCGGCCCGCGTCGACAGACCCGCGCCCGCCGGACCGCCCGCAGGACCGGACACCGGCTCGCGGCCGAGTCAGCGGCCTGACCAGGGCCGACGCGCGGACGCTCCAGCGGCCGAGGGGCGATGACACCCGTTCCCACGGGGTGTTCCTGACCGGATAAGCAGGCGCCGAGTCGTTAGTCTGTGACCCGTGACGGAGGAGGCTGGCGCCGAGGCGCTCATCGACGCCGTCTCCCGTCTGCGCGAGGAGGTCGCCGGGACCGCCTTCGGCCTCGACCTGCCGGGGAGCGGTGAGGCGCGCGCGACCCGTCAGGAGCTGCTCGACCAGCTCGACGACTACATCGTCCCCCGCCTCTCCTCCCTCGAGGCCCCGCTCCTGGCCGTCGTCGGCGGCTCGACCGGCGCGGGCAAGTCGACCCTCGTCAACTCGATCGTCGGAGCCGAGGTGAGCCGATCCGGCGTCATCCGCCCGACGACGACGAGCCCGGTGCTCGTCCACAGCCCCGATGACGAGCGGTGGTTCGCCGACCGCCGCATCCTGCCCGGACTCGCCCGGGTCACCGGCTCGGCGACAGGGGAGCCGCAGCCGAACACCGTCCAGCTCGTCTCCTCCGGCGACCTCCCGGCCGGCATGGCGCTCCTCGACGCCCCCGACATCGACTCGGTCGTCCACGCCCATCACGAGCTGGCCGTCCAGCTCCTCGCCGCGGCCGACATGTGGCTCTTCGTCACGACGGCCGCGCGCTATGCCGATGCCGTCCCGTGGGAGCTGCTTCGGACCGCCTTCGAGCGTGGGACGGCCGTCGCCATCGTCCTCGACCGCGTCCCGCCGGAGGTCATCGACGAGATCCGACCGCACCTGCTGGAGATGCTCCGCGACCAGGGGCTGGCGACGACCCCGATCTTCACGATCCCCGAGACGACGCTGACCGCGGACGGCACGCTGCCGCCCTCGGCGATGGGACGGCTGCGCGACTGGCTGCACGCCCTCGCCGGCGACGCGCGCGCCCGGTCGATCATCGTCGGCCAGACCCTCCATGGCGCCGTCGCCTCGCTCGGCGACCGGACCGCCCGGCTCGAGGTGGCGAGCCAGGAACAGGCCGCAGCGAGCGCCGAGCTCGTCCAGGCCGCCCGGAGTGAGTACGAGACCGCCGAGGCCGAGGTGCGCACGAGCATGACCGACGGGACCCTGCTGCGCGGCGAGGTGCTCGCCCGATGGCAGGAGTTCGTCGGGACGGGCGAGTTCTTCCGGCAGGTGGAGTCCACGGTCGCGAAGTGGCGTGACCGGCTGACCGCCGCGGTCAAGGGCGACGTCCCGCCCTCGGGCGAGAACCTCGACGAGGCCCTGCACACCGGGGTCGCGGCTCTGCTCCGGGCGCACGCCGACTCGGCCGCCCTCGCAACCGCCCGCGCCTGGCGACGGATGCCGGGCGGCGGGGACCTCCTGCGCGCCCAGCCCGGCCTCGCCCGTTCGGGCGACGCGGTCGACGAGCGGATCGGGCGCCTCGTGCGCGACTGGCAGGGCGAGATCCTCGAGCTGGTCCGCGGCGAGGGCGGCAGCCGGCGCACGAACGCCCGGATCGCGGCATACGGCGTCAACGGCATCGGGCTGTTCCTCATGCTCGTCACGTTCGCCCACACCGGCGGTCTCCTCGGCGGCGAGATCGCCATCGCCGGGGGCACGTCGGTCCTCGCCCAGAAGGTCCTCGAGGCGATCTTCGGCGACCAGGCG
Organism: uncultured Actinomycetota bacterium; assembly: GCA_963728395.1. Taxonomy (GTDB): domain Bacteria; phylum Actinomycetota; class Actinomycetes; order Actinomycetales; family Dermatophilaceae; genus CAVSJJ01. The sequence continues at coordinate 297,962 of CAVSJJ010000001.1, read as the reverse complement.
GTTCGCGAGATGGCGACGAAGGCGCGCCAGCTGCTCATCGGTCACACCGAGCAGCTGTATTCCGCGGAGCTGGCCCGCTACCTCACGGCCGTCGAGGGTCTGTCCGTGTCGGCCCAGCAGGCCGGCCGGCTGGCCGAGGCCGCCGAGCGGGTCAGGGAGGTGAACCGATGAGCCCACTGCGGCGCGGCGCCGCGACCGTTGCGGTTCCCTCGGGGGAGGAGCTCGCCCGGGCGGGCGGAGCGCTGGAGTCGGCCGTCGAGGTCGGCGACGGTCAGCTGCCCGAGGCCGGTCGCTCCCGGGCGCGCGCCGTCGCCACCAAGCTGCGGGAACGGATGGGGCTGCACGGCGGGCACACCGTCGTCGCCCTGGCCGGCGCGACGGGCTCGGGTAAGTCCTCGATCTTCAACGCCCTCGTCGGCAGCGACGTCGCCACCGTCGGCGCGCGCCGCCCGACGACCTCGGCCCCGAGCGGCGCGGTGTGGGGCGACGAGCCGGTCGGCGAGCTCTTCGACTGGCTCGAGGTGCGGGCCCGCCACCACGTCGACGACGCCCCGGGCGGGGAGTCGCGTGAGGGGACGGCCGGCGACCTGTGCGGGCTCGTCCTGCTCGACCTGCCCGACTTCGACTCCCGAGTGATGTCCCACCGCGCCGAGGCCGAGCGGATCCTCGAGCTCGTCGACCTCTTCGTCTGGGTGACCGATCCGCAGAAGTATGCCGACGCACGGCTCCACGACGACTACGTCGCCGCCCTGGCCACCCACGACGCCGTCATGATGGTCGTCCTCAACCAGGTCGACGTCCTCGACGAGGCGGGGGCGCGCGCCTGCACCGAGGACCTGCGCCGCCTCATGGCGCGGGACGGGCTGCCCGACGCGACCGTCCTGGCCACCTCGGCCCGCACCGGGCAGGGTCTGGACGAGCTGCGCCAGCGGCTCGCGAACTTGGTCGCCTCGCAGAGCCTCGCCCGGGCCAGGCTCGCAGCCGACATCCGCGCCGCGGCGATCGATCTGCGACCCGCCGTCGCCGACGCGGAGCCGCAGCTCGCCGGGTCGGGGGAGGGCGAGCTCGTCGACGCCCTGGCCCGGGCCGCCGGCGTGCCCGTCGTCGTCGGCGCGGTCGAGCGTGACTACCGGATGGAGGCCGCGAGCCGCACCGGGTGGCCGTTCACCCGGTGGGCCGGCCACCTTCGTCCTCGGCCGCTGCGCCGGCTCCGGCTCGACGGCGAGCACGCGGAGATCAGCCAGGCCGACGTGCGCTCCGTCCTCGGCCGCTCGTCGCTTCCGCCACCCACGCCGGCCGCCCGGGCCGGTGTCACCCTCGCCACCCGGCGTCTGGCCGAGCGGGCCGGCGCCGACCTCCCGGTGCCGTGGGCCGAGGCCGTCGCGGACGCCGCCACCCCGGCGGGTCCAGACCTCACCGACACCCTCGACCGGGCGGTCGTCGGGACGTCGCTGCGCGCCCGCAACCCACTGTGGTGGAAGGCGCTCAACTGGCTCCAGATCGGCTTCGCGCTTGCCGCGTTCGGGGGCCTCGGCTGGACCCTCGTCCTCGTCCTGCTCGGCTGGCTGCAGTTCCCCGACATCCACGCGCCGCTCTGGGGCCCCTTCCCGATCCCCTTCCTCCTCCTCGTCGCCGGCCTCGTCGCCGGGCTGCTCCTTGCGCTGCTCGCCCGCTTCCTCGCCCGGGTCGGCGGCCGTCGGCGGGCCCGGGTCATGGAGCGCCGGCTGCGTGGGTCGATCGACGAGGTCGCCGGTGAACACATCCTCGCTCCGGTCGCCGAGGTCCTCGACCGTCATCGACGCACCCGCGAGCACCTCGACCGCGCGGCCTCGGTCTAGCTCGTTCTTCGCATCCCGTGTTTCCCCAGGCGGCGCCGTCCCCTCGGGTTGTCCACAGGGGGCTGCCGCGTCCTTCCCGGCGGTCTCCCGCCCCGACGATCCTGACGGTGCGGCCGGGTGAAGCGCCCGCCGGTGCCGGTTGAGGCGGAGGAAGGACGCGCGATGAACGAGAGCTATGTGACGGTCCAGGGGCGGCTGGTCGCCGATCCCGAGCTGCGGGAGACGAAGACGGGCATCCCCGTCGCCGTCTTCAGGGTCGCGACGACGGTGCGTCGGCCGGCCCCCGGCGGGGGCTACCAGGACGGCCCGACGAGCTTCTTCAACGTCAGCGCCTTCCGCGCGCTCGGGGTCAACGTCCGGCACTCGCTCCACAAGGGCGAGCCGGTCTCCGTCTACGGCCGGCTGCGGATCAACCAGTTCACCCGGGCCGACGGTTCGCACGGCAGCACGGCCGAGATCGATGCGTATGCCGTGGGCCACGACCTCAGCTTCGGCACGACCCGATTCGTCCGGGTGACCCGCACGCAGGTCGAGCAGCCGCCCCGGCCCGGGCAGCTCGGCAACCCGGAGACCGACCCCTACGAGGTCGTGCCGCAGCCGGAGGGGCCGAGCCCGGCACCACCCGCGGGTGACGAGGACGCAACGTCGCCGCGGGAGGAGCCGGCGGCCTGATCGGCGGATTGGGGCCGGGAGGGCCCTGCTGGGTAGCCTTCTGCCATGCCCGAGTTCATCTATGTGATGTCGCGCGCCCGCAAGGCGCACGGCGACAAGGTCATCCTCGACGACGTCACCCTGTCCTTCTATCCCGGAGCGAAGATCGGCGTCGTCGGACCCAACGGCGCGGGGAAGTCCTCGGTGCTGAAGATCATGGCCGGTCTGGACCAGCCCTCCAACGGTGAGGCCCGGCTGACTCCGGGCTACTCGGTCGGCATCCTCATGCAGGAGCCCGAGCTCGACGACACCAAGACCGTCCTCGGCAATGTCGAGGAGGGCCTCGGGGAGATCAAGGGCAAGGTGGACCGGTTCAACCAGATCTCCGCCGAGATGGCCGAGCCGGATGCCGACTTCGATGCCCTCATGGCCGAGATGGGCTCCCTGCAGGAGGAGATCGACCACGCCGACGCGTGGGACCTCGACAGCCAGCTCGAGCAGGCCATGGACGCCCTGCGCTGTCCGCCGCCGGACGCCGACGTCTCGGTCCTGTCCGGCGGCGAGCGTCGCCGGGTCGCCCTGTGCAAGCTCCTGCTGCAGAAGCCGGACCTGCTCCTCCTCGACGAGCCGACGAACCACCTCGACGCCGAGTCGGTCCTCTGGCTCGAGCAGCACCTCGCGGCATACCACGGCGCCGTCGTCGCCGTCACCCACGACCGGTACTTCATGGACAACGTCGCCCAGTGGATCCTCGAGCTCGACCGTGGCCGGGCCTACCCCTACGAGGGCAACTACTCGACCTACCTCGAGAAGAAGCAGGCCCGGCTCGAGGTCCAGGGCCGCAAGGACGCCAAGCTGGCCAAGCGGCTCGCCGACGAGCTGCAGTGGGTCCGCTCGAACGCCAAGGCGCGCCAGACCAAGTCCAAGGCGCGTCTGGCGCGCTACGAGGAGATGGCCGCGGAGGCGGACCGGACCCGCAAGTTGGACTTCGAGGAGATCCAGATCCCGCCCGGCCCGCGACTGGGCAGCAAGGTCATCGAGGTCAGCGGGCTGCGCAAGGGCTTCGGCGACCGCGTTCTCATCGACAACCTCAGCTTCAGCCTGCCCCGCAACGGGATCGTCGGGGTCATCGGGCCCAACGGCGTCGGCAAGACGACCCTGTTCAAGACGATCGTCGGCATGGAGGAGCCGGACGCCGGGACCGTCCATGTCGGCGACACGGTCTCCATCTCCTACGTGGACCAGAGCCGCGGCGGCATCGACCCGGACAAGAACCTCTGGGAGGTCGTCTCCGACGGGCACGACTACATCAACGTCGGGCACGTCGAGATCCCCAGCCGCGCCTACGTCAGCCAGTTCGGGTTCAAGGGTCCGGACCAGCAAAAGCGGGCCGGCATCCTCTCCGGCGGCGAGCGCAACCGGCTCAACCTCGCGCTCACCCTCAAGGAGGGCGGCAACCTCCTGCTCCTCGACGAGCCGACGAACGACCTCGACGTCGAGACCCTCGGCTCCCTCGAGAACGCCCTGCTCGACTTCCCCGGCTGTGCCGTCGTGGTCAGCCACGACCGGTGGTTCCTCGACCGGGTGGCGACGCACATCCTCGCCTACGAGGGCGATGACGAGGATCCGGCCAAGTGGTACTGGTTCGAGGGCAACTTCGAGGCCTACGAGCAGAACAAGGTCGAGCGGCTGGGTGAGGAGGCGGCCCGTCCGCACCGGGTCACCTACCGCAAGCTGACCCGGGACTGAGCTGCCGGCGGCGCTCGGGCACCGGCTCGCCGAGGGACCGCCGCACGGACCTCAGGCCCGCTCGCGGACCGGGAGCGTGGCGGCGAGGAACACCGAGGACCCGAACGGCAGGTCGCGCCGGGCGAGGACCCGGCGGTCGAGGTGGCACAACGCCAGCAGGGCGTGGTGCACCGGACGCGACACCGCGGGGACCTCGACGATGTCGGCCGGCGCGTGTCGGCGCCGGGAGCGGACGAGCCGGCGGGCGAGACGCTCGGCCGCGAAGACCGGGAACACCGCCGCGAAGCCGTGGGTGACCCGGTCGACGACGAAGCCGGCCGCCTCGACCGCCGCGACGGCGCGGCCCCGGGTGTAGCGCCGGTGGTGACCGTTCTTGTCGTCGAAGTCGCTCCACGCCCACGCGTACGCCGGAACCGACATCAGCAACCGCCCGCCCGGCCGCAGGACCCGCGCGGCCTCGACGAGGGCGGCCTGCTCGGGCTCGAGATGCTCGATGACGTCGAAGGCCGTGACGAGGTCGAACGTCGCGTCGGCGAAGGGCAGCCGCAGCGCCGACGCGCATACCCCCGCGGGGCCGAGCCCGCGCTGATCGATGTCGACGGCGGCCGTGTGCGGGACGAGGTCGCGCAGCCAGCGGACGCTCGGGCCGTCGGCGCTGCCGAGGTCGAGCGCGAGGCGCGCGGGCCCGGCATACTCCGACAGGGCGGTGCGCAGCAGGTCGGCGCGGGCCTGGTACCACCAGTAGTCCGGGGCGGCGATCGACGCCGAGCCGCCGTGTCCGCCTTGCTCGAGCACCCCCGCATCCTATGCGGCGGTGCGGCGCGGTCCGTACCGCCCGCCCGTCTCGCCCTCGACAAGACGTGCCACGGTCACTCCAGGCGTGCCCATGATGGGGGATGCGACTCGGACTGCAGGTCAGCAACTTCACCTGGCCGGACTCCCCGGCCGCGATCGGAACGACCTTCGCGCGGATCGCCCGCAACGCCGACGAGGCCGGGCTGGCCTCCCTGTGGGTCATGGACCACTTCTTCCAGATCCAGGTGGTGGGTCCGCCGGAGATGGAGATGCTCGAGGGCTACTCCGCCCTCGCGTATGCCGCGGGGATCACCGAGCGGATCGAGCTCGGCACCCTCGTCACCGGGGTGACCTATCGGCATCCGGGCCTGCTCATCAAGACGGTGACGACCCTCGACGCCCTCTCCGGCGGCCGCGCCTGGCTCGGGATCGGCGCCGCCTGGAACGAGGAGGAGCACGCCGGGCTGGGGGTGCCGTTCCCGCCACTGCGCGAGCGGTTCCAGCGGCTCGAGGAGACCCTCCAGATCGCCCACCAGATGTGGTCCGGTGACGAGCGGCCGTATGCCGGGCGGCACTACCACCTCGACCGGCCGCTCAACCGACCCCCGTCGGTCCGCCGGCCGCACCCACCCATCCTCATCGGCGGGGGAGGGGAGAAGAAGACCCTGCGGTTCGTCGCGCAGTACGCCAACGCCTGCAACATCTTCGACATGGGGCCGGAGCGGGTCCGGGCCAAGTACGACGTCATCCGTGCGCACTGTGCCGACGTCGGGAGGGACGACGCGGACATCGAGAAGACCGTTCTCTCCCGGATGGCGCTGTCGCGCTCGGGGGGTACCCACGAGAGCGGCCAGCCCCTCGTCACCGCCGACGAGGCCGTCGAGCGGCTCGGCGTCCTGGCGGGCGTCGGCACCGACCAGGTCATCCTCGGGATGCCCAACGACACCGACGATGCGGCCTACGAGGTCGCGGCCGACGTCGTCCGCCAGGTGGAGGGCATCGTCCCGACCGGCCGGTGAGCTCAACCCACGGCGCGGCGCATGACCAGCCGTGGCATCGCGCTCGCGACCGCCTCGGTCTGCCCGATGACGGCGAACCCGACCCGCTCGAACATCGAGCGGGTCCCGACGAACGCCATCGTCGTGTCCATCCGAGCCGGCGGGTCCACGGGGTAGGCCTCGACGGCCGGTGCGCCACGGGACGCGGCATACCGGACCGCTCCCTCGATGAGGGGGATGGTCACCCCGCGCCGGCGGTGACCACCGCGGACGACGACGCAGATGATGCTCCACACCGGCACGTCGTCGACCGGGCGGATCTTCGTGGAGCGCACGAGGCGGGGGATGTCACTGCGCGCCCCGATGTTGCACCAGCCGACCGGGGTGCCCTCGGCGTCGTAGGCGAGCACGCCCGGCGCGACCTCGCGCGCGCAGAGGCGGCGGATCGCCGCCTCCCGGCTGCCCCCGCCGAGCTCGTCGATCTCGGGAGCGCTCAGCCGGTGCGAAAGGCACCAGCAGTGGCTCGCCCGCCGGTTCGGGTTGATGACGTCGGCGAAGTCCTCGAAGCGGTCCGGGGTCAGCGGGTGCACCTGGACGTCCATGGCCGACAGTCAACCAGCCGTCACCGACGGCGCTCCCGGTCAGCGGCGGGCGACGAGGCGCACGGCGAGGTCGGCGTACGCGGCCTCGATGGACGCCGGGCTGCGGCGCCCGCCGGGCTCGTACCACCGGGCGACATCGACGGCGAGGGAGAGCAGCGCGAGCGCCGTGTCGGGGATGTCCTCGACGTCGAACTCGCCGGCCTCGACGCCGGCCCGGAGGACGTCACGGACGATCCGGTCGATCTGCCGGCGCAGGGTGAGCAGCTCCTCGCGGTGCTGCGCACTGAGGTGGCGGAACTCGAACTGGACGATCCGGCCCAGCTCGTAGTGCTCCGCGTGCCAGCGCGAGAAGCCGCCGACGATCGCCCGCAGCGCCTCGGTCGGCGACCCCGCGCCGGCCGCCGCGGCGACGAGCAGGTCCCGGGCCGTGGCGTGACCCTGGCGGGACAGCTCGAAGAGGAGGTCCTCCTTCGAGGCGAAGTGGATGTAGACGCCCGCGGGGGACAGGCCCGCCCGTGCGGCGATGTCCCGGGTCGTCGTCGCGTGGAAGCCCTTCTCGGCGAAGGCGTCGGCGGCGGCCAGCATCAGCCGCCCCGTCGCGTCGGCGGCGGCGGCGCCCAGGAGGATGGAGCGGGCGGGGACGCTCATGGTTGACAGCATGCCGGACCCCCGGGAGACTAAGCAAGCGCTTAGTCACCGTGGCTCGAAGGAGTGTCATGCCCAGGAACATCTACGGTCCGGACCACGAGTCGTTCCGGAAGTCGGTCGAGGAGTTCGTCGAGCGGACCCTCAAGCCGCGCGCCGAGCAGATGATCGAGGTCAAGACGATCGAGCGCGACATCTGGCAGGAGGCCGGCAAGCAGGGGCTGCTGGGCCTCGACATCCCCGAGGAGTACGGCGGCATGGGTGCCGGCGACTACCGCTTCAACGCCGTCTCCGCCGAGGTGATCTCCGGCTTCAACGCCGCCGTGTCCTCCTGCTTCGGCATCCACTCCGACGTGTGCCCGCCCTACATCGTCGACCTCGGCACCGAGGAGCAGAAGCAGCGCTGGCTGCCCCCCATGGCCGCCGGGGAGAAGATCTGCGCCATCGCGATGACCGAGCCGGGGGGTGGCTCCGACCTTGCCGCGCTCAAGACGACGGCGGTCCGCGACGGCGACTCCTGGAACCTCAACGGCTCGAAGACCTTCATCACGAACGGTTACCAGGCCGACCTCGTCATCGTCGCTGCCCGGACCGATCCGTCCAAGGGCGCCAAGGGCATCACCTTGTTCATGGTCGAGGACGGGATGCCCGGCTTCACCCGCGGCCGCAAGTTCGACAAGGTCGGCCAGGAGGAGTCCGACACGGCCGAGCTGTTCTTCCAGGACGTGCGCGTTCCCGACGAGAACCGCATCGGCCCCGAGGGCATGGGCTTCATCGCGATGATGCAGCGGCTGCCCCAGGAGCGGGTCGGTGCCGCCGTGTCGAACATCGCCCACGCCAAGCAGATCCTCCTCGAGACGATCGAGTACACCAAGGAGCGCAAGGCGTTCGGCCAGCCGATCGGGTCCTTCCAGCACAACAAGTTCAAGATCGCCGAGATGGTCACCTCGATCGAGGTCGCCGAGGCCTACATCGACGACTGCATCGAGGCGCACGCCGAGGGCAAGCTCGGCGCCGTCGACGCCGCCAAGGCGAAGTGGTGGAGCGCGCAGGTGCAGAACGACGTCCTCGACGAGTGCGTCCAGCTGCACGGTGGCTACGGCTTCATGAACGAGTACCGCGTGGCCCGCGCCTGGCGCGACGCCCGGGTCACGAAGATCTGGGCCGGCTCGAACGAGATCATGAAGGAGCTCATCGGCCGCGACCTCGGCCTCTGAGCGGCGAGCCGGTCTCTCGTCGGCCGGCCGATCTCACGGGCCGCTGTGCTGTGATGGGGGCATGGCCTCGCGATCGAAGCAGATGCCGGCGCGGCTGCACGCGGCGTTCGTCCTTCCGAACAAGGTGTATGCCGTCGGCGCGGGCCGGCTGTTCGGCCACCGGTTCCTCCGGCTGACCCACACCGGGCGGCGCTCGGGCAGGGAGTTCCACGTCGTCGTCGAGGTCACCGCCTACGACAGGGGCACGGGGGAGGCCGTCGTCGTCTCCGGTTTCGGGCGGACGGCGGACTGGTACCGCAACGTCACCGCCGGCGGAGGGACGTACGTCGACTTCGGCTCGGGGCCGCGGCGCGCGGCATACCGCGAGCTCGACGCCGACGAGGCGCTCGAGGTGTTCCGGGGGTACGAACGACGCAACCGGGCGCTCATGCCCCTGTTCCGGCCGGTGCTCTCCTGGCTGCTCGGCTGGCCCTACGACGGCTCGGATGCCGCGCGGCGCCGGCTCGTCGAGGACCTGCCCATGCTCGCCCTGCGTCCCGCCCCCCGGCCCGGCGAGGGCTAGGTCGGCTCCGCCGCCACGTAGAGCCACCGGCCGGCCCTGCGCTCGAACCGGCTGCGCTCGTGGACCTCGCCCTGCTGGCGCTCCCGACCCTCACCGGCGGCCCACCGGGCCCGGAACTCGACGACCCCCGTGTCGTCCCCCGGGCGGCCGTCGACGACGTCGAGGATCTCCAGGCCGACCCACCGCAGCCACGGCTCGGGCTCGGCGGCCGCCGAGCGGGTCCGCGGGTGCAAGGTGTGGTAGAGGTGGTCGGCGTCGGCGACGGCGTAGGCCGTGAAGCGGGAGCGCATCAGCTCCTCGGCCGTCTCGGGCCTGCGCCGTCCCTCGAGCACCGGCCCGCAGCAGGCCGCGTAGGTCGCGCCCCCCGGGAGGCCGCCGCACGGGCAGCGGGCTCCCGGGCCGGGACGGCGGTCGGTGCCCGCCCCGGGCGCCGCCGCGCGGGCCCCGAACGCGTCCGACATGGCGCCATCGTCGCACGGGGCGTGAGCCGCCCCATCCTCGTCGCCTCCTGCGTGACGCTCAGTCGAGCGGGCCGCCGGCGACGTAGATGACCTGGCCGGAGACGAAGCCGGCCTCCTCGGAGCACAGGAAGCTGATCGTGGCGGCGATGTCCTCGGGCTGGCCGACCCGCTGGACCGGGATCTGTGCGGCGGAGTGGGCGATGAAGTCCTCGAAGGGGACCCCCATCCGCTCGGCGGTCGCGCGGGTCATGTCCGTCAGGACGAAGCCGGGGGCCACCGCGTTGGCGGTCACCCCGAACTTCCCCAGCTCGATGGCCAGGGTCTTCGTCAGGCCCTGCATCCCGGCCTTGGCCGCCGAGTAGTTGGCCTGGCCGCGGTTGCCCTGCGCCGAGGAGGAGGAGAGGTTGACGATCCGGCCGTAGGCCTGATTCGTCATGAAGGCCTGGCACGCCCGGGACATGAGGAACGCGCCCTTGAGGTGCACGCCGAGGACGGCATCCCAGTCCTCCTCGGTCATCTTGAACAGCAGGTTGTCGCGGATGATCCCCGCGTTGTTGACGAGGATGACCGGCGGCCCGAGCTCGTCGGCGACCCGGGCCACGCCCGCCTCGACCTGGTCGGCCTTCGTCACGTCGACGCCGACGCCGACGGCGCGGCCGCCGGCCTCGCGGATCCGCGCGGCGACCTGCTCGCAGGCGCTCTCGTCGAGGTCGACCACCCCCACCGCATGCCCGTCGGAGGCGAGCCGGGCGGCCGTGGCCTCCCCGATCCCACGCGCCGCTCCGGTCACGATGGCAACTCGCTGCGTGCTCACTGTCGGGAATCCTCCCCGTCGTTCGATAGGTTGGGCGTTCAGGTATGCCGACCTTAGACCCACCCCGGGCGGCCGGCATACCGGCGTCGTCGAGCGGCGCCGACGGCGGGGACGGAGCGGTCCCCATCGCGCCGGACCGGTGCGACTGGACCACACTGAGGCCGGATACCCCGGCGCAGGCGGAAGGCGGCAATGGACATCTGGCCTGGAGACTCATACCCGCTCGGGGCGACCTACGACGGCAGCGGCGTCAACTTCGCGCTGTTCTCCGAGGTCGCGGAGCGGGTCGAGCTCTGCCTCATCGACGACGCAGGCGTCGAGACCCGGATGGACCTGCCCGAGGTCGACGGCTTCGTCTGGCACGGGTACCTCTCCGGGCTGCGACCCGGCCAGCGCTACGGCTACCGGGTCCACGGGCCGTACGATCCGCCCAACGGGCACCGCTGCGATCCCAACAAGCTCCTCCTCGACCCCTACGCCAAGGCAATCGAGGGTCAGGTGCAGAACGACCAGGCCCTGTTCTCCTACGACTTCGACGACCCGACCGAGCGCAACACCGAGGACAGCCTCGGCAAGACGATGTATGCCGTGGTGACCAGCCCCTACTTCGACTGGGGCCACGACCGGCCGCCGCGGCACGGCTACCACGAGAGCGTCATCTACGAGGCCCACGTCAAGGGGCTGACGATGACCCACCCGGAGGTCCCCGAGGAGATCCGGGGGACCTACGAGGCCATCGGCCACCCGGTGATCATCGACCACCTCACCGAGCTCGGCGTGACGGCCATCGAGCTCATGCCGGTCCACCAGTACGTCCAGGACACCTCGCTGCAGTCGAAGGGGCTCAGCAACTACTGGGGCTACAACACGATCGGCTTCCTCGCGCCGCACAACGGCTACGCCCGCGACCAGCGCGGCCAGCAGGTGACCGAGTTCAAGGCCATGGTCAAGGCGCTGCACGAGGCGAACATCGAGGTCATCCTCGATGTCGTCTACAACCACACCGCCGAGGGCAACGAGCTGGGCCCGACGATCTGCTTCCGGGGCATCGACAACGCGGCGTACTACCGCCTCGTGGACGACAACAAGGAGCACTACTACGACACGACGGGCACCGGCAACAGCCTGCTCATGCGCAACCCGCACGTCCTCCAGCTCATCATGGACAGCCTGCGGTACTGGGTGACCGAGATGCATGTCGACGGGTTCCGCTTCGACCTCGCGGCCACCCTGGCCCGCCAGTTCCACGAGGTCGACAAGCTGTCGGCGTTCTTCGACCTCATCCAGCAGGACCCGGTCATCTCGCAGGTCAAGCTCATCGCCGAGCCGTGGGACGTCGGCGACGGCGGATACCAGGTCGGCAACTTCCCGCCGCTGTGGACCGAGTGGAACGGCAAGTACCGCGATACCGTGCGCGACTTCTGGCGCGGCGAGCCCTCGACGCTCGGCGAGTTCGCCTCGCGGATCACCGGTTCCTCCGATCTCTACGAGCACAGCGCCCGCAAGCCGATCGCCTCGATCAACTTCATCACCGCGCACGACGGCTTCACGCTGCGCGACCTCGTCTCCTACAACGAGAAGCACAACGAGGCCAACGGCGAGGACAACAACGACGGTGAGAGCCACAACCGGTCGTGGAACTGCGGCGCCGAGGGACCGAGCGACGACCCCGTCGTCAACGAGCTGCGCCTGCGCCAGCAGAAGAACTTCCTCACGACGCTGATGGTCAGCCAGGGCGTGCCGATGATCGCCCACGGCGACGAGCTCTCCCGCACCCAGGACGGCAACAACAACGTCTACTGCCAGGACAACGCGCTCGCGTGGGTGGACTGGGTTCTCTCCGAGGAGCAGGAGAGCCTGCTCGACTTCACCCGCAAGGTCGTCCGGCTCCGCCGCTCCCACCCCGTCTTCCTGCGCCGCCGCTTCTTCGCCGGCAGCGCCGAGCACGGCGGCGAGTCCTCGCTCGGCGACATCCACTGGTTCACCCCGCAGGCCGAGGCGATGGCCGAGGAGGACTGGCGCGACGGCGCGGCCCGGACCGTCATGGTCTTCCTCAACGGCGCCGCGATCCCCGAGCCGGACGCCCGCGGGCAGCGGATCATCGACGACGACTTCCTCATCCTCTACAACGCCGCCCCCGAGGACCAGCCGTTCGTCCTGCCGCCGCAGGAGTGGGGCGACTGGTGGCACTCCGAGGTCGACACCGCCCCCGACGACCTGGACCCCCAGTGGTACCAGGCCGGGGCCGAGGTCGTCGTCCAGTCCCGCTCGCTCATCGTCCTGCGCCACCCGCGGGACGAGGGCGAGGTGCCCGAGCCGTCCGCTGTCGCGTCGGCCGAACCGACCCGCACCACCCGCGCGGCGTCGGGCAGCGCCTCTGCGGGTACGTCCCGAGCGAGAACGTCCTCGTCCTCCCGAAGGAAGTGACCGTATGCCGGTCCTCGGCTCCCGTCCGACCCACCGGCCCGGGCACGACCGTCCCGTGCCCGCGTCGACCTACCGGCTCCAGGTGCACGGCGGGTTCGGCTTCGAGGCGGCGGCGGACCGGGCGGCATACCTCGGCTCCCTCGGCGTCACCCATCTCTACCTCTCCCCGGTCCTCCAGCCGGCCCCGGGCTCGGTCCACGGCTACGACATCGTCGACCACAACCGGCTCAACAAGGAGGCCGGGGGCCTGGCCGGCTTCGACCGGCTCGTCACCGCCGCGCGGGCGGCCGGCCTCGGGATCATCGTCGACGTCGTCCCCAACCACATGGCGGTGCCGACGCCGACCTACCTCAACACCCCGCTGTGGTCGCTGCTGAAGTTCGGCGCCGACTCGCCCTACGCTCCCTGGTTCGACATCGACTGGGAGGCCGACGACGGCCGGGTCCTCATGCCGATCCTCGGCCAGCCCCTCGACATCGTCCTCGGCGGCGGCGAGCTGACCCTCGAGCACGACGGCGGCCGGGGACGCGACGAGACCGTGCTGCGCTACCACGAGCACGAGTTCCCCGTCCGCCCGGGAACCGAGTCGATGGAGCTCGCCGACCTCGTCGGCGCCCAGGGCTACCGGCTCGCGGGCTGGCGCAGTGGGGAGTCCTGGCTGAACTACCGGCGCTTCTTCGACGTGACCTCGCTCATCGCCATCCGGGTCGAGAAGCACGCCGTCTTCGAGGCGACCCACGCCCTGCTCCTCGACCTCTACAACGAGGGATCGGTCGACGGCTTCCGGATCGACCATCCCGACGGGCTCGCCGACCCGGACGGCTACCTCGCGCGGCTCGCCGACGCGACCGGTGACGCGTGGGTCGTCGCCGAGAAGATCCTCGAGGCGGACGAGAGCCTCCCGTCCGCCTGGCGATGCGCCGGGACGACGGGCTACGACGCGCTCCTCACCGTCCAGCAGGTGCTCACCGACCCCTCCGGCGTCGCCGTCCTCGACCGGCTGTGGCAGCGGCACGACCCGAGCGCGGCCGAGCTCGCTCCCGTCGTCGCCGCGGCGAAGCGCGACGTCGTCGACCAGGTCCTGACCGCCGAGGTGGATCGGCTGCTTCGCCTCGTCGGGGTGCTGCGGCCCGAAGCCGACCTCGTCGCCTACCGTCGCTGCCTCACCGCGGCCCTCGTCGCGATGGACCGCTACCGCGCCTACCTCGTGCCGGGGGAGGAACGGCCACCGGAACAGGTCGCCGTCCTGCGGGAGGCGGTCGCCCGGGCCCGGGTCACCCTCGACCCGAGCGACCACGAGGCACTCGCCGACCTCGAACTGCTCCTCCTCGGCGATGACCCGGAGCAGCCGTCGGCCGCCGCCGGCGCCCCAGCCGGTTCCACGGACCGGCCGGACCCGGCGGCGACGCTCGCCGAGCTCGTCGTTCGGTTCCAGCAGACCTGCGGTCCGGTCATGGCCAAGGGGATCGAGGACACGGCCTTCTACCGCTGGTGGCGGCTGGCCGGCGCCAACGAAGTGGGCGGGCGCCCCGACCAGCTCTCGATCGGGGTCGACGCCTTCCACATCGCCGCCTCGGCCCGGCTCGTGGAGTGGCCCGTCTCGATGACGACGCTGTCGACGCACGACACGAAGCGCTCCGAGGACACCCGGGCCCGGCTGGCCGTCCTCGCCGAGTGGGCCCGGGAGTGGGAGGCATGGGTCCTTGCCGCCAGCGCGCTGGCCGCGAAGCACCGCTCCACCCTCCTCGACCCGCCGACCGAGTACCTCGGGTGGCAGACCGTCGTCGGCACCTGGCCGATCGACGGCGATCGGCTCGAGGACTACCTCCTCAAGGCCGTCCGCGAGGCCAAGGTGCACACGGCCTGGGTCGACGGCGACCCGGCATACGAGGAGGCGGTGACCACCTTCGCGCACAATCTCGTCGAGGACCCGGCCGTCGTCGAGCACGTCGAGCGGTGGGTCGCCCGGACCGAGGAGAGCACCCGCTCCCTCGTCCTGGCCCAGAAGCTCGTCCAGCTGACCATGCCGGGGGTGCCGGACGTCTACCAGGGCACCGAGCTGGTCACCCTCACCCTCGTCGACCCCGACAACCGACGCGCGGTCGACTACGCCGAGCGGGCCGCCCGACTTCAGCGCCTCGACGCCGCCGAGCAGCCCCGCGACCTCGACGACGAGAAGCTCCTCGTCACCTCGCGGGCGCTGCGGCTGCGACGCGAGCATCCCGAGTGGTTCGTGGGTGAGCAGTCGACCTATGCCGCGGTCCCCTCGGGCAGCGAGCACCTCCTCGCCTTCGCCCGGGGCGATCAGAGCGGTCCCCAGGTCGTGACGCTCGCGACCCGTTTCTCGGCGCGGCTGGCCCGTTCCGGCGGATGGGGCGGCGCCCGGCTGGCGCTGCCCCCAGGACGCTGGCGAGACGTGCTGAGTGCGGCGGTGATCGACGGGCCGGCCGAGGCGTCGGAGGGCATCCTCGTCTCCGACGTGCTCGGTGAGCGACCGGTGGCGCTGCTGGTGCGCGCATGACGATCCGGGTGTGGGCGCCGAGCCCGACCCGCGTGGAGATCGAGGTCGGTCCGGCCGATGGACAGCGTCGCCGTGAGCCGATGACGCCGGACGCGGGCGGCTGGTGGCGCTGGGCGGGCGAGGAGGCGGCATACCCGCCGGGTGAGACCCTCGACTACGCCTTCCTCCTCGACGGCACCGAGCCCGCCCTGCCCGACCCACGCAGCGCCTGGCAGCCGCACGGGGTGGACGGGCCGAGCCGGACCCACGACCCGGCAGGCTTCGACTGGAGCGATGCGGGCTGGCCCGGCCCCCGCGCGGGCGCCGGCGTGCTCGGCGGCGTCCTCTACGAGCTGCACATCGGGACGTTCACGCCCGACGGGACGTTCGACGCCGCCGTCGAGCGCCTCGACCACCTGCGCCACCTCGGCGTCGACGTCGTCGAGGTGCTGCCGGTCGCCGACTTCCCCGGCCGGTGGGGGTGGGGCTACGACGGCGTCGACCTGTATGCCGTCCACGACGACTACGGCGGTCCGGCGGCCCTGCAGCGCTTCGTCGACGCGTGTCATGCGCGGGGGATGGGGGTGTGTCTCGACGTCGTCTACAACCACCTCGGCCCGAGCGGTAACCACCTCGCGCGCTTCGGCCCCTACTTCACCGACACCCACGAGACGCCGTGGGGATCGGCGGTCAACCTCGATGCGGAGTCCAACCATGAGGTCCGTGCCTTCGTCGTCGACAACGCGACCCGCTGGCTGCGCGACTTCCACGTCGACGCGCTGCGCCTCGATGCCGTCCACGAGCTGAAGGACGACGGCCCGCGGCACCTGCTCGCCGAGCTGTCCGATGCGGTGGCCCACCTGTCCGCCGAGCTGAACCGGCCCCTCGACCTCATCGCCGAGAGCGACCTCAACGACACCATGATGGTGACGGCGACCGGGGCGGGGGGCCTCGGGATGGCCGCGCAGTGGGACGACGACGTCCACCACGCCCTGCACGTCTGCCTGACCCGGGAGACCCAGGGCTACTACGCGGACTTCTCCGACGGGGGTCTCGCCGCGCCCGGGATCGGTCGGCTCGGGGTTCTCGCCAAGGTGCTCCAGGACGGCTTCCTCCACGACGGACGGTGGTCGAGCTTCCGCGGCCAGGTGTGGGGGGCCCGGGTCGACCGGACCGGGCTCGATGCCCGGCGGCTCCTGGGCTACGTCCAGACGCACGACCAGGTCGGCAACCGCGCCGTGGGGGAACGCATCTCGGCGCTGGCCGGGCCCGGACGACAGGCGGCCGGTGCCGCGCTCTATCTCCTGTGGGCCGGGACCCCGATGGTCTTCATGGGCGAGGAGTGGGCGGCCTCGAGTCCCTGGCAGTTCTTCACGAGCTTCCCCGACGAGGAGCTGGCCGCGGCCGTGCGCGACGGCCGGCGCGCCGAGTTCGCCGGGCACGGCTGGGCCGCCGCGGACGTCCCCGACCCGCAGGACCCCGCGACGCGGGAGCGCAGCGTCCTGCCGTGGTCCGAGGTGGGGCAGCCCGACCACCGGCGGGTGCTCGACTGGTATGCCGCCCTCATCCGCCTGCGCCGTGACCATCTTCCGGGGCCGACCCGGCTCGCCGAGGTCTCGGTCACGGTCTCCGAGGACGAGGGCTGGGTCGTCATGCGGCACCGCTCGGTCCTCGTCGTCGCCAACCTCGCCGCCCAGCCTCGCGCCGTCCCGGTCGGCGAGCCCGACGGGGCAGCGACGGCCCCCGACCTCGTCCTCGCGTGGGATCCCGAGGCGACGCGGCTGGCCGAGGAGGACGGCGCGGCGTACGTGCTGTCGCTGCCCGGCGAGTCCGCCGCCGTCGTCTCGCTCGCCGGCTGAGCGGCGCGAGGGTCTCCGCACGGCGTCCCGCCGGTGGCGGCGGGGGAGGCCGCCGGACACCCGGCGTGCTCCGCAGCATACGATGAGGGCCGAGCAGAAAGGTGGCCCCGTGCCCGCAGACCCCCGCGCCGGGACCCCGTGGTGACGGCCCCCGACCGGCGAGAGCCCGGCTACCGGGCGGGCCGCTTCTTCCTCAGTCCGATGCTCGGCTGTGCGGCGCGCTGCGCGTTCTGCTACACGCGGTCCTTCGGCTACCGCTTCCCCTCCGGACGCCGCAACGGCTTCGGGGTGGCGGCCTCGATCGCCTGGATCCGCGAGCACCCGCTCTACGAGCCCGGGCGCTCCGGCAGCATCATCTCGATCGGCGCCTGGGGGGATCCCCTGCCCCCGGACGACGCCGACCGCGAGCACACCCTCGACTGGGTCCGGGCGGCCTGCGCGCTCGGCAACCCGGTCCAGCTCATGAGCCGGTTCGCGGTGCCGGAGCCGGTCATCGATGCGGTGCTCGACGCGCTCGCCTACCCGGGCCAGCTCCTCTTCTCCACGTCGATCTCCTCGGTGTCCCGGGCCGCCGAGATCGAGCGCTATGCCGACCCGCCCGAGCGGCGACTGCTCACCCTCGCCGCGTTCCGGGATCGCGGGGTGCCGACGAACGTCATGGTCAAGCCGTTCATCCCGGGGGTGACCGACGCCGATGCCGAGGCGCTCGTCGCCCTGCTGCGTCGGCACGCCGTGTCGCTCTGCGTCGTCGGTGGGCTCTACTGGGACGACACGATCGCCCGGTCGACGGCCGGCGTCGCCCGGCTCGGCGCCGACGTGCTGGGCGGCGCCGACACCGACGCCACGGTCGGCACGCCTCTCGACTGTGAGCCGACGGCGTCGCTCCGCTCGCTGCCGACCGGCCACCTGGACGACGTCGTCGACCGACTGTGGGCCGGCGGTGTCGCGGCGTTCAGGAAGTCCGCCTGCGCCAACGCGTATGCCGCGGGGACCGACCTCGGCCTGCGCCTGCGCCCGGAGTACCGCGAGGGCTGCGTCGAATGCGGTGCATGCGCGGGCAGTGCGACCCGCCGGACCCGGGTTCCGGTGACCGGGCCGGTCCCGGCCGTGCGTCCCCGGCCGGCCGACGAGCCGACCCGTCGGACCCGCGAGCTGCTCGAGGCATGGCCGGCGCGCACGCCCCACGAGGTGGGGATGCGCAACGTGTTCGTGGCGCGGCTGCGAAGCCGCGACGATGCCCTCGCCCCGGACGCCAGGCCGGCACACCTCAGCGCGAGCCTCGTCCTGCTCGACACCACGGGGGAGCGGGTCCTGCTCGTCCGCGACGCCGCCGGGCGATGGTGCCTGCCCGAGGGGCACTGGGACCCCGTGGACCCGACCCTGGCGGACACGGCACTGCGGGCGGGGGCCTCGGCGACGGGCGCCGCCGACCTGCGGCTCGTCGGCGCCTCGCCGGCGGACCTCGACGTGCATCTCGCCCCGTGCGACCCGGAGGGGCAGGTCAAGCACCACGACGTCCGGTTCGTCGCGACGGTGCCGGTCGCGGCGGTGGTCCGGGCCCCGGACGCCGCCTGGCACCCGGTCCTCGCGCTCCCGCCCGAGACGGACGCGGCGACGGCGCGGGCGGTCGAGCGGGGCGCGGCGCTCACCGGTTGAACGGCGCGGGGTTCAGCCCCGGTCGACGCGCTCGATGCGCGTCCAGCCCTTCCAGCCACGCTCCTCGAGGATCGCCAGCAGCCGCTCCGCGCCCGGTGCGGACTGGACCGTGGCCGAGTCCATCAGGTCGACGAACGGGTCGTCGAGCTCGTCGACGCCCGTCTCGCCGGCCTCCAGCGCCCGGAACATCAGCCCCTCGATGATGTCGGCCACCTCGACGATCCGCGGGTCGTCGGCCGGCCAGTCGACGGCGGAGCTGAGCAGCCGGTAGAGGCGCACCATGTCGGGGTCGTCGAGCTCCTCGTGCTTCTTGGCGATGACCGTCTCCATGAGATGGGGAACCCTCGCCGAGAGCATGATCCATCCGTCCCGCTCCATCTCGATGTAGCGCTCGCTCACGCCCAGGGCGCGCAGCCGGTCCAGGTACTCGACGACGACACGGGGGAGGGCAAGGCTCTCGCCGGCCGCCAGCCGGGCGATGCGGCTCCGGTTGTCCTGCAGGCGCCGGATCTGCGCCCTCAGCTCCGCGTCGACCTCGTCGATGGCGCGCGCGAACTCCCCCGGGCTCGCGTTGAGCAGGTCCTGGACCCGGGCCAGCGGCACCCCGGCCGAGGCCAGGGTGCGGATCCGGATGAGGCGCACGACCGCGGCGGCGTCGTAGCTGCGGTAGCCGGAGTGGTCGCGGTCAGGCTCCGGCAGCAGCCCGATCCGGTGGTAGTGACGCACCGCCCGGACCGTCACGCCGGCATATGTCGCCAGCTGGCCGATGGTGAGCATGGGGTCCAGTCTCCCCCTCAGGCGAGCCTTCGGTGGTAGACGCGAATCGCCGCGACGTAGGCGACGGCGAGGATGCCGAGGCACCAGGCCAGGGCGACCCAGACCTCACCGCCGACCGGCTGCCCGGAGAGCAGGGCACGGATCGAGTTGACGATGGACGTGGCCGGCTGGTGCTCCGCGAAGGCTCGCACCGGCCCCGGCATGGTGTCGGTCGGCACGAACGCCGAGCTGACGAACGGCAGGAAGATCAGCGGGTAGGAGAACGCGCTCGCCCCATCGACCGACGTCGCCGTGAGACCGGGCAGAACGGCGATCCACGTCAACGCGAGGGTGAACAGGACGAGGATCCCGGCCACGGCGAGCCACGCCAACGGGCCGGCGCCCGAACGGAACCCCATGAGCAGCCCGACGAGGACGACGACGACGAGCGAGACGACGTTGGCGACCAGCGAGGTCAGCACGTGGGCCCACAGGACGGACGAGCGGGCGATCGGCATGGAGTGCAACCGATCGAAGATCCCGCTCTGCATGTCGAGGAAGAGGCGGTATGCCGTGTAGGAGATGCCCGAGGCGATCGTGATGAGGAGGATGCCGGGCAGCTGGTAGGTGACGTAGGAGTCGGTCCCGGTGTGGATGGCACCGCCGAACACGTAGACGAAGAGCAGCATGAACGCGATCGGCATGATCGTCGTCGTGATGATCGTGTCCGGGCTGCGGGTGATGTGGCGCAGCGAGCGACCGAGCAGGGCGGTGGTGTCACCGAGGGCGTTCGTGGTCATCGTCGCTCCTCACCGGTCCGTGCCGACGAGCGCGAGGAAGACGTCCTCGAGGGTCGGCCGCTTCTCGACGTACTCGACGTGTGCGGGGGGCAGGAGCCCCGTGAGGTCGGCGAGCGTCCCGTCGACGAGGATCCGGCCCTCGTGGAGGATCGCGATCCGGTCGGCGAGCTGCTCGGCCTCGTCGAGGTGCTGGGTCGTCAGCAGCACGGTCGTGCCCGAGCCGGCCAGCTCGCGCACCGTCCGCCACACCTCCTGTCGCGACTGCGGGTCCAGGCCCGTCGTCGGCTCGTCGAGGAACACGATCGGAGGACGGCCGATGAGGCTCATCGCGATGTCCAGCCGGCGCCGCATGCCTCCGGAGTAGGTCGCGACCCGGCGCCCACCCGCCTCGGTGAGCCCGAAGCGCGCGAGCAGCTCGTCGGCGGTCGTGCCAGGGTCGCCGAGGTGGCGCAGCCGGGCCACGAGGATGAGGTTCTCCCGCCCGGTGAGGACCTCGTCCACCGCTGCGAACTGTCCGGTCAGGCTGATCGAGTCGCGGACCTCGGCGGCCTGCGTCCTCACGTCGAGCCCGGTGACGGTGACCGTGCCCGCGTCGGGCCGCAGCAGGGTGCAGAGGATGCGGATCATCGTCGTCTTGCCGGCGCCGTTCGAGCCGAGCAGGGCGACGACGCTGCCCCGCTCCACGTCGAGGTCCACGCCGGTCAGCACCGCCACCTCGCCGAACGACATCCGCACGCCGCGCACCCGGATCGCCGGTCCGGCGTCCTGTGTGACCGCCATCGTGTTCTCCCTTCGCCCCCTCGTGGGCCGTCCTCGACGAGGGTGCGGGGTTGCCGCAGGGTCAAGGTCAAGCCCCGCGCGGCGAGCCGGCCCGTCCGGCCGTCCCAGGCATGGCGAGCGGCCCCTCCGGTCACCCCGGCGGGGCCGATCCACCATCGGGATCCCGGCCGTCGTCGCCGACGGCCCCCGCCCCTCACTCCTCGCGGAGCCGGACCATCCCCTCCTGGGCGACGGTGGCCACGAGGGCGCCGTCCGCGGCATACATGCTGCCGATGCCGAGCCCGCGTCCGCCCTGGGCGGACGGTGATCGGGACGCATAGAGGATCCACTCGTCGGCGCGGCCCGGCCGATGGAACCACATCGAGTGATCCAGGCTGGCCGGCCGCAGCCGCCGGTCGGTCCAGGTGACGCCATGGCGGCGCAGGACCGGCTCGAGCAGCGAGTAGTCCGACGCATAGGCCAGGATCGCGCTGTGGATCAGCGGGTCGTCCGGGAGCGCGCCGATCGCCCGCAGCCAGACGTGCTGGCGGGCGACATGGTCCGAGCCGGGTGAGACATAGAGGTTGCCCTCGACATGCCGCTGTTCGATGGCGCGGCCCTCGGCGAGATGCCTGGCGCCGGGATGGTCGATGCCGGCGAAGACGTCGGCGAGCGAGCGCAGCCCCTCGGGTCCCGGCACGTCCGGCATCGGGTCGTGGTGGTCCATCCCGGCGGCCGGCTCCTGGAAGGAGGCGATCATCGACAGGATCGGCTTGCCGTGCTGGATGGCATGGACCCGCCGGGTCGAGAACGACCGGCCGTCGCGCATCCCCTCCACCGAGAAGCGGATCGGCTGGGTGTCGTCCCCGGGGCGCATGAAGTAGGCGTGCAGGGAGTGGATCGGCCGAGCCGGCGCCCCCGCCGCCGACGGGACGGTGCGCCCGGCGGCGATGATCCCCTGGGCGAGCACCTGGCCGCCGAAGACCCGGCCGTGCGGCATCCGCTGGCTCTGCCCGACGAAGACGGTGATGTCCTCGGCGAAGACATCGGCCGGCTCGATCTCGTCGTCGGTCTCCCGCGTCGTCGCCGACGCGACCGGCCGCATGTCGGCCCGTGCGCTGGCGACGCGTTCGAGGTCGAGGACGGCAAGGAGCTCGGCGATCCGGTCCGGGCGCGGCGCGTCAGTCGTCACGTCTGGCACCCTAGTGCGCCGACCCACCCGCCGGTGGGCGGCTCGGCGCCGGTACGCCGCGCGACCCGTCCCGGCTCAGCCGGCGACCGCGAGCGCGAGCGGCAGGACGGCGGGCGCTCCGGCCAGCCGCAGTGCCCGGGCCGCGACGGTCATCGTCCACCGCGAGTCGACGAGATCGTCGACGAGCAGGACGGGTCCGGCCGCGGCGGCGACGGCCGCGCCCAGCTCGGGCCCGACGACGAGGCGCTCCCACACCCCCGCCAGCCGGAACGCGCTGTTGCCGCCCGGCTCGCCCGTCGGACCACCGTGGGCCAGGGACAGGGCGCCGAGGTAGGGCAGGCGACCGACCTCGGCGATGCCCTCCGCCAGCGAGGCGACGAGGGCCGGGTGCCGGCGGGACGGCATGGCGACGACGCCGACCGGGCGCTGCGCCCAGTCCCACCCGGCAAGGACCGGGACGACGGCGCGGACGAGGTCCGCCGTGGCCGGGGCGTCCTCCCGGAGCAGGTCGCGCAGCCGCTGGCCCCAGCCGAGATCGGTCAGCCGAGCGAGGGCCCGCCCGCGCGCCATCGCCTCCTCGGCGGGAATCCGGCCGGAGACCGGGACCCCGAGCCGGCTCATCCCCGTCGGCCACTGTGCGCGGGGGTCGACCGCGACCCCTACCTGCGCGAGGCGCTCGTGGGCCGCGCCGACGACCCGCTCGGGGACCTGCGTCGGGAACCACGTCCCGGCGCAGACGTCACACCGCCCGCAGGGCGTGGCCGTCGCGTCGTCGAGGAAGCCCTGGAGCATGGCCATCCGGCAGCTCTCGCCCCGCTCGTAGTCGAGCATCAGCTCCTGCTCGTGGCGCCGGGCCCGGGCAACCCGGGCGTAGCGGTCCGTGTCGTAGGCCCAGTTCTCGCCGGTGCGGACCCAGCCGCCGGACACGCGCGAGACGGCGCCGTCGACGTCGAGCACCTTGAGCAGGAGCTCGAGCCGTGTCCTGCGGACGTCGACGACCGTCTCGAGGGCCGTCGTCGACATCGGCCGGCCCGCCTCCTCGAGCGCGGCCAGCACGGCTGCCGCCTGATCCTCCCGCGGCATCGACACCGAGGCGAAGTAGGACCAGATGTCCCGGTCCTCCGGGCCGGGAAGAAGGAGCACGTCGGCGCGCTCGGTGGCGCGTCCGGCCCGCCCCACCTGCTGGTAGTACGCGACCGGCGACGACGGCGCACCGACATGGACGACGAAGCCGAGGTCGGGCTTGTCGAAGCCCATCCCGAGCGCCGAGGTCGCCACGAGGGCCTTGACCTCGTTGCCTCGCAGGGCGTGCTCGAGCTGTTCGCGCTCGGCGGGGTCGGTGCGCCCGGTGTAGGCGGCGACGCGGTGCCCCGCCTCGGCCAGGGCGGCGGCAATGTCCTCGGCGGCGGAGACGGTGAGGGTGTAGACGATCCCGCTGCCCGGCAGCGACCCCAGATGGGCGAGCAGCCAGCCCAGCCGCTGCTCCGGCGACATCTGACGGGTCACCCCGAGACGCAACGAGTCGCGGGCAAGGCCGCCGCGGAATGTCGTCACCTCGCGGCCGCCGACGCCGAGCTGCTCGACGACGTCCTCGACGACCCGGGCGTTCGCCGTCGCCGTCGTCGCGAGAACGGGCACGTCGTCGCCGAGACCGAGGAGCAGGTCGCGGATCCGCCGGTAGTCCGGCCGGAAGTCGTGGCCCCAGTCGCTGATGCAGTGCGCCTCGTCGACGACGAGAAGTCCGCAGCGCCGGGTCAGGTCGGGCAGCTGCTCCTCGCGAAAGCGCGGGTTGTTCAGCCGCTCGGGGCTGACGAGGAGCACATCGACGGCATCGGCGGCGAGCGCGGCCCGCACCTGGTCCCAGTCGGTCGTGTTGGCCGAGCTCATCGTCACCGCGCGGATGCCCGCGCGCTCGGCCGCCGCGATCTGGTCGCGCATGAGGGCGATGAGGGGCGAGACGATGAGGGTCGGACCGGAGCCCTCCGCGCGGCGCAACGTGGTCGCGACGAAGTAGACCGCCGACTTGCCCCAGCCGGTCCGCTGGACAACGAGGACCCGGGCCCGGCGCTCGACGAGGGCCGTGATGGCCTCGAGCTGCCCGTCGCGGAAGTGAGCGGCCGGATCGCCGACGAGCTCGGCCAGGGCGCGGGCGG
Organism: uncultured Actinomycetota bacterium; assembly: GCA_963728395.1. GTDB lineage: Bacteria > Actinomycetota > Actinomycetes > Actinomycetales > Dermatophilaceae > CAVSJJ01. The sequence goes on along the minus strand of CAVSJJ010000001.1, from coordinate 273,528 downwards.
CCCGGCGGGCGAGCGCGGGGACGAGCGGATCGGTCATGGCGGTGGGGTCGGTGGTCGACATCCCGGCCACCGTATGCCGCGGCCCCGACACCGCGGAAACCCGCGGCCGGTCAGCGCCATCCCCCCTCGTCGACGCCGCCCGGCACGTCGCCCGCGGGGTCGTAGGGGGTCCGGGTGAACCGGAAGGACGCGAGGTCGAGGTGGGAGACGCTCCCGTCGCCGCGGCGCACGACGCGCAGCGGCTCACCGGTGTAGTAGCCGTCGCGGCCGACCCACTCGTGCGCCGACACCCGGGCGAACCGCGATCCGCGGCCCTCGCCCGGCTCCCCGAGGACGAGCATCCCGTCCTCGAGGCTGGCGTGCTCCGTCGCCGGACCCCAGTGCCAGATGCCGACGAGCTCCAGGTCGGCCACGTCGCCCGAGCTCGACCACGGGCTCACCCGGGCCGGCTCACGCTCGGCCAGGGCGTCGAGCAGCCGCTGGGCGAGGGGACGCAGCGCCCGAGAGGCCGTCGTGTTCGTGAAGAGAACGAGGCCGTCGCCTCCCGCCCGCCGGACCCGCAGCGTCGCGAGGAAGCCGGGCATCGACCCGCCGTGGCCGGCGTACCGCTCGCCGTCGAGGTTCCAGGTCTGCCAGCCGAGGCCGTGCGCGCCGGTCCAGGGCTGGCCCGGCTGGTCGTCGACGTGGTGCGGCTCGAGCATCTCCTCCAGCGTGTCGTCCGACAGCAGGCCGAGGGTGTCGCCGGCGAGGAAGGCCGCCCAGCGGGCGAGGTCGCGCACGGTCGTCCACAGCTGGCCGGCCGGGGCCATCGCTCCGGCGTCGTGCTCGGGCTCGGGGAGGGTGACGTCGGCGAACGGGTGGACCGCCAGCCCCTGCGCCGCCCGGCCGCTCGGGCGGGTCGTCGTCCGGGTCATCCCCAGCGGCACGAGCAGCTCGTCCTGGACGACGTCGAACCAGCCCTGCCCGTGGTGCGCCTCGAGGAGCCGGCCGAGCGCGGCATACCCGACGTTGGAGTAGTGGAAGCGGCGCCCCGCCCGGAACCGCTGGACCACCGGCGAGGCGACGAGCGCGTCCCAGTCGCCGCCGGGGGTGCGCTCCCACCATGGCCCCGGTGTCTCGGACTGGACCCCTCCCGAGTGGGTGAGCAGCTGCTCGACCGTGACGGAGCCGAGCCGCGAGCCCGGCACGTGCTGCTCGAACCGGTCGGTGAGCTCGACCTGCCCGGCATCGCGCAGCCGCATGACGCAGACGGCGACGAGCGTCTTGGTGATCGATCCCATCCGGTACTGGGTGTCCTCGTCGGCAGCGATGCCGTCGGCCCGGCCGTCGAGCGTCCCGACGGCGCCGCTCCAGGCGAGGTCGCCGTCGCGCACGAGGCCGGCCGCGACCGAGGGCAGCCGGGCCTCGCGCTGGGCCGAGGCGAGCAGGTGCTGCAGGTGGGCGGCGGTCCGTGGGTCGAAGGCCATGGCGACCACCCTAGGTCCCGGGGGCATCGAGGCACGCCTGCGAGACTGGCCCCATGGACCCCGCGCAGAGCAGCCCACGTCCGTACCGTGTGCAGGTGCCGCTGCGGTGGAGCGACATGGACGCCTACGGGCACGTCAACAACGTGCAGTACCTGCGCCTCCTCGAGGACGCCCGGGTCATCGGCTTCCGCGAGTGGTTCGGCGAGAACCGCTCGGTGCTCGACGAGGGCGTCATCGTCGCCCGGCACGAGATCGAGTACCGCGCACCGCTCACCTACCGGCACGCGCCCATCGAGGTCGACATGTGGGTCACCGGTATCTCGGGTGCCGGCTTCGACCTGGGGTACGTGGTCCGTGACCCCGAGGACGTCGGCGCGAGGCTGTATGCCGTCGCCGAGACCGGTCTCGTGCTGTACGACTTCGCGTCCGAGCGCCCCCGCCGGCTCTTGGTGGGGGACCGCGAGGCTCTGACGTCCCATCTCGGCGATCCGGTGCCGCTGCGGTGGCACCGACGAGGAGGACCCCGATGACGACAGTTCCCCTGCCCGTGCGCCAGGCCGTCGTGTCCGGCATCCACCATGTCAACCCGCTCATCGTGGCGGTGCTGCGCAGCCCGGCGGGCGCGTGGGTCGCCAGCCCGGTGACGGGGTACATGGCGGTCCTCACGACGACGGGACGACGGAGCGGACGCGAGCGGCACACCCCGCTCAACTACGCGATCCGCGACGGATGCGTCTACCTCCTCGCCGGCTACGGCCCCGGCACCGACTGGCTGGCCAACCTGCGCGCCCATCCGCACGTCACGCTTCGGCTGCCCGGCCGGACGCTGACCGGGCTCGCCGAGGTCGTCGACGACCCGGACGAGGCCGGGCCGAGCGCCGTGGCCGTGGCGCGGAACGCCGGTGCCGCGCTCGCGCTCGAGGGCGTCAACCCGCTGCGGGTCGACGACGACGAGCTGCGCGTCCGGCTCGCCGACCGCCCGGTCATCCGGGTCGTGGCACTCTCGCACGCGCGCCCTGGCGCGGCGACGAAGAACGCCGCCGGCGACCTCGTCGTCACGCCGACCGGCCACGACCCCGGCGGGTGGCTGTGGGTCCTGCCCCACATCGTCGCCCCGGTCCTCGGGTATGCCGCGTGGCGGCTGTCTCGGCGCGCGCTCAGGTCCTGATCCGCAACCCGGCCGGGATGGTGAGGGCGCCGCTGACGGCAAGGACGGCGAAGATGAGGGTGTAGACCCCCCGGTCCTGGCCCGCCCTCGCGTGGAGGGCGGCGAACAGGGCCGTGGCGGCGGCGACGCCCATCGTGGCGCCCAGGATGTCGGCGAGCTGGAGCGAGGAGGAGTTCTCGCCCTGCTCGGCGACCGGGCTGAGCGCGAGGACGAGGACCGTCGTGCACGTCACGCCGAAGCCCATCGCGAGCCCGCCGAGGACGAAGGCGGGTGCCGCGGCCCACGCGCTCCAGCCGAACCACGCGTTCGCCGCCAGCAGAGCCATGCCGGCGACGAGGAGGACGCCGCCACCGTAGATGAGCCTGTCCCGTCGGTCCGCGAACCGGTCGAGACCCTGCACCCACGCCCCGAACGCCCAGCCGAGGGAGCCGACGGCGATGATGGCGCCGGCGAAGCCGAGGGTCGTGCCGCGTTCGTGGACCAGCATGAGCGGGACGTAGCTGACCGCCGCGGCGAAGGCGGCGCTGAACAGGGACCGGGCCAGCATGGCCGACGGGATGCCGCGGGCCATCCGCCAGGTGCCGCGGGGGACGAGCATCGGCGCCGTGATGAGCACGCCGGCGACACCGACGCCGGCGAGCACCGTCCTCGGTGTCCAGCCGAGGACGAGGTCGGGGGTGCCGAGCTGGATGGCGCCGGCGGCGAGCGAGATCCCGAGCCCGGCCCAGGCCACCCGGACGTGGGTGCGGTGGTCCCGACTGCTGATCGGCGCGTCGAAGTGCGATGTCTCGATCCGGCCGTGCAGCCGGCTCATCGTCACCAGGACGATGACGACCGGGATGACGACGACCCAGAAGACGAGCCGCCAGGTCCAGACCCGGGTGAGCCACGCGGCGAGCGGTGGTCCGAGCAGGGAGGGGAGGATCCATGCGGCGGAGATGAGGCTGAACAGCCGCGGCCGGATCGCCTCGGGGAAGACCCGGGCCGCGATGACATAGAGCATGACGACGAGGACCCCGCCGCCGAGGCCGGTCAGCGCCCGCCCGGCGAGGAAGACGTCGAGCCGGTTCGTCGAGCCGCAGATCGCCGAGCCGATCCCGAAGAGGACCTGGCCGGCGAAGGTTCCCGGCAGCGGGCCGGACCGGTCGGACCACACCCCGGCCAGGACGATCCCGAGGAGCTGGGCGGTGAGCATGACCGAGAAGGCCAGGCCGTAGGAGCGCACCGCGTGCAGCTCGACGGCGACGTCGGGCATCGCGGTCGAGACGGCGAGGGACTCGAAGGCGACGATCGTGACGAGGACGAGCATCGAGATCGTCACGGCGGCGTACTGCGCCGACAACGGGCCGCGCGGCGCGGTGGTCGACGGCTCGGGCTGCACGCTCGTCACGGTAGCCGGTCCGCCCGGTGGGCCCGAACCGGGCCCGGGCCGCGCGGGAGAGGGCCCTCAGAGGCCGACGCCGCGCTCGGCGAGCACCTGGGCGAGGACGTCGATGTGGTCGGCGACGATCCCGTCGACACCGAGGTCGAGCAGCCGGTGCATCTCCGGTGCGTCCTCGCGGCTCCCTGCATGGAACCACACGTGGACCTGCTTGCCGAGGCGGTGTGCGGTCTCGATCAGCTGCGGGGTCATGACGGTGACGAGCCGCCCCGCGACGTGGTGCTCCGACGGCAGTTGCAGCACCGGCGCCGGGGTGTGGAGGTAGCGCGAGAGCAGCGCCGGGGCGAGGCGCATGGCGAAGCTCCCGACGCCGCCGGCGGCCGTCGCCAGCCGGGGTCCCAGGGCGGCCCGCGCCGCCCGGACCCGTCGGCCGGAGAACGAGCCGACGCACACCCGGTCGATGGCGCCGAACCGGATGATCTCGCGGATCGTCGGCTCGAGGGCCCGGTCCGCCTTGATGTCGATGTTGACGAACGCGTCCGGCAGCTCCTCGAGGAGCTCGCTCAGCAGGGGGATCGGCTCCCGGCCACCGATCCGCGCCTCCCGCACCACGGCATACGGCAGCTCGGCGATGGCGCCCTCGGCATCGGTGACCCGGTCCAGGCGAGCGTCGTGCACCGCGAGGAGCACGCCGTCGGCGGTCGCGTGCACGTCGGTCTCGAGGTAGCGGTAGCCGAGCCCGACGGCCGTGCGGAAGGCCGCCATGGAGTTCTCGAGACCGAGGTTCGGCGGGTATGCCGCGCCGCCGCGGTGCGCCATGGCGATGGGCAGCCGCGTGGCGAGATAGGGGAACTGCTCGGCCCGGACCGTCATCGCTCAGAGGCGGGCCCAGACGGCGGTGTCGAGCGGCACGGTTCCGTCGTCGGTGAGCGGGCCGGACGCGATGATCACCTCCGCGCCGGAGGGCAGGGCGACCGGCTCCTCGCCGAGGTTGACGACGACGAGGGTGTTCCGCGCGCCGTCGGCCGAGCCGTTGACGTAGGCCACGACGTCGTCGGAGGCGAGCGGGTGACGCGACAGGGCGCCGTGGCCCATCCGATCCGCCCGGCGGCTCGCGAGGAGGCTGCGGTAGAGCTCGAGGGTCGAGCCGGCCACGCCGTCCTGCTGGTCGACGGCGTAGTCGCCGTAGCTCGCTGGCTGGGGGAGCCAGGTCCGCTCGCTCGGGCCGAAGCCGAAGGAAGGCGCGTCCTTGACCCAGGGGACGGGCACCCGGCAGCCGTCCCGCCCGGTGTCCTCGCCTCCGGTGCGATGGAAGCTCGGGTCCTGACGGACCTCGTCGGGCAGCTCGGTGGCCTCGGGCAGGCCGAGCTCCTCGCCCTGGTAGAGGTAGGCGCCGCCGGGAAGGGCGAGCATGAGGGTCGTCGCCGCCCTGGCCCGGCGCAGGCCCAGCTCGAGATCCGGCTGCGGGTCCTCCTTGCGGATTCCGTGCGGCATCGGCCTGGACTGGTCGAGACCGAGCCGCGAGACGTGGCGGACGACGTCGTGGTTGGACAGCACCCACGTCGTCGGGGCGCCGACCGCGCCATTGGCGGCATACGACTCCTCGATGACCTCGCTCAGCCGCGCCGCGCGCCAGTGCGCCTGGAGGAAGGGGAAGTTGAAGGTCTGGTGCATCTCGTCCGGCCGGACGTACCGCGCGAGCCGGTCCTCGGGCTCGACCCAGGCCTCGGCGCAGAGGATGCGGTCCGGCTCGCCGAAGGAGTCCAGGAGCGCGCGCCAGGAGCGGTAGATCTCGTGGACCTCGTCCTGGTCCCACATCGGCCGCATGACGCCGCCGTCGGCCTGGTGCACCTGGAGTGGCTCGTCGTCGTGGTCGTGGGCCGGGGTGATCGAGCCGTCCCAGTCCGGTAGGGCCGGGTCCTTGACGAGACCGTGGGCGACGTCGACCCGGAAGCCGTCGGCGCCGCGCTCGACCCAGAACGAGATGACCGACAGGAACTCCGCGCGCACGTCCGGGTTGCGCCAGTCGAAGTCCGGCTGGGTCGTGTCGAAGAGGTGGAGGTACCACTGGCCCGGGGAGCCGTCGGCCTCGGTGACCCGGCTCCAGCCCCGGCCCCCGAAGACCGAGGGCCAGTTGTTCGGCGGGAGCTCGCCGTTCTCGCCGCGCCCCTCACGGAAGATGTAGCGCGCCCGCTCGGGGCTGCCCGGCCCGGCGGCCAGAGCGGCGGCGAACCACGGGTGTTCGCTCGAGGAGTGGTTGGGGACGAGGTCGATGAGGACCTTGAGCCCGAGGTCGTGGGCCGTCGCGATGAGGGTGTCGGCGTCGTCGAGCGTGCCGAACCGAGGGTCGATGTCGCGGTAGTCGGCGACGTCGTAGCCGGCGTCGTTCATCGGCGAGACGTAGAACGGAGACAGCCAGATCGCGTCGACCCCGAGGTCGCGCAGGTAGGGCAGGTGCGCGGTGATGCCGGGAAGGTCACCCATGCCGTCGCCGTCGCTGTCGGCCCAGCTGCGCGGGTAGATCTGGTAGACGACGGCGTGCCGCCACCAGGGGGCGTCGCCGGCCCCGGCGGGGTGGACCACGGTGAGCGGGGCGGTCGCCGGCTCGGCCGTGGTGTCGTCGTGGGTGGTCGCGGCGGAGGTGGTGGTCTGCGGAGTCACCCGTCCATGCTTCCCTACGAGGGTGGCGCGGCCAAGCCGCCGGGTGTGCCCTCCCACGTGTTGATCATCATGTGGGCGGCGCGCTCGAAGTACTCGCGCATCGCGTGGTCCTGCTCGGGGGGCAGGTGCAGCGCGTCGAGCGAGGCGAGCATGTGCCGCAGCCAGCGCTCGCGCATGTCCTCGGTGACCGGGAACGGGGCATGCCGCATCCGCAGCCTGGGGTGGCCGCGCTCCTGTGAGTAGGCGGTCGGCCCGCCGAAGTACTGCTCGAGGAACATCCGCAGCCGGCGCTCCGCCGGCCCGAGGTCCTCCTCGGGGTAGAGCGCCCGCAGCTGCGGATCGGCCCGCACGCCCTCGTAGAACTCGTGGACGAGTGCGGCGAACGTCGGCGCCCCGCCGACCTCGTCGTAGAGGGTCACTGCTGGCCGCCGAACGGCATGATCGGCGGCGCCTTGACACCGGCCGCGTCGAGCGCGGTCTTGACGCGCTGGCGCAGCTCGCGCTGGACGGTCCAGTTCTGCCCGGGGGCGCAGGGGGCGAGGACCCGGATCGTCATCATCGCTCCGGTCATCGTCTCGACGCCGAGGACGGTGGGTGCCTCGATGACCTTGCCGAGCCACGCCTTGTCCTGGCCGACGTCCTCCGCGACGCGGCGGATGACGTTCATGACCTTGTCCAGGTCCTCGTCGTAGGCGACCGGGATGTCGACGACGGCGTTGGAGCTGCCCTGGGTCTTGTTGCCGATGCGGACGATCTCGCCGTTGCGGATGTACCACGTGACGCCGTTGATGTCCCGCAGCCGGGTCACCCGGAGCGAGACCTCCTCGACGGCGCCGATCGCCTCGCCGGTGTCGATGACGTCGCCGACGCCGTACTGGTCCTCGAGGATCATGAAGATGCCGGAGAGGAAGTCCTTGACCAGGCTCTGTGCGCCGAAGCCGAGGGCGACGCCACCGACGCCCGCCGACGCGAGCAGCGGCCCGAGCGGGATCCCGACGAGCGCCATGAGGGTGAGGACCGCGATCCCGTAGACGACGAAGGTGACGATCGAGCGCAACAGCGAGCCCAGGGTCGTCATCCGCTGGACGTAGCGCTCCTGGCTCGGCCCGGTGACATCGGCGAGCAGACCCTTGCGCCGGTGCTCCTCCTGGCGGCGTTCGGACTTGGCCGCCATGGCGGCGACCGACCGGTTGATGAGGCGGTGCAGCACCCATCGCACGAGCACGGCGAGGACGATCGTGACGACGATCCGCAGGCCGTCGCCGAGCAGCCAGTCCTGGGCGGACTGCCACGAGAGCCGCTGCAGGACCGAGCTCGGGTTGGACGTGAGGGCGATGATCAGGGCGGTCATACCTTCCTTGGGTCGGGGCGAGGGACGCGAAGGGTCTCCTTCGTCCTACGTCTAGCGGGTGTTCCGATGTTCCCGGTGGACCTCAGCCCCGCGCGTCGCGATCCTGTGCGTCGAGCGAGCGGGCCACGCCGTCCCGGTTCTCGGCGACGAGCCGGATGAGCGCGGGCTCCGCGTCGGGGTGGCTGTCGAGCCAGCCCTGGGTGGCGTCGAGGAGCGCCCGCGAGGCGAGGGCCCGGGGGTAGAAGCCGGTGACGATCGCCTCGATGATGGCGTGCGACTTCTTCTCCTCGACCCGGTCGAGCATCGCGTGGTAGCGCTCGACGAAGGGTTCGAGGACCTCCGGCGCACCGGTACGGCCGAAGCCGAGGGCGACGGCGTCGACGACCGAGTTGGGCAGTCCGTCCTGGTCGACGGCCTCGCGCCAGCCCGCCTCCTTCATGGCGGTCGTCGGCATGGAGGCGAGGGCCCGGGCGGCACGCTCGCGGCCGGTGGCGGTGCGGTCGCGCTCCCGCTCGGCGTCGACGGCCTGCTCATCGACGGCGCCGGCCGCGGCGAGGGCGGTCAGCAGCGTCCAGCGCATGTCGGTGTCGACGTCGAGCCCGTCGAGGGTGGCGGCGCCGTCGAGCAGGCCGCCGAGGTATGCCGTGTCGTCGCCCTCGGTCGTCATGGCGGCCGCCGCGGTGACGAGCTGGAGCTGGGCGTCGCTGCCCGGCGTGGCCGACCGGGCGAGCTCCCACAGCCGCTCGAGCGTGCGGGACCGGGTGGCCTCGCGGTGCTCGGGCGTGGTGTAGAAGAACAGCGCGGTGTGCAGCTGGGCGATGAGGGTGCGCAGCAGCGTCGAGTCCTCCTCGCCGGGGAGGGAGGCGAGGACGAGGTCGACGAAGTGCCGGGCCGCCATCTCGGCGTCGCGGGTCATGTCCCACGCCGAGGCGAGGACGAGCGAGCGCGGGAGTGAGCTCTCGAAGCCGCGCGGGTGGGCGAGCGCGGTCCCGAGCGAGCGCTCGTCGAGACGGATCTTGGCATAGGTGAGGTCGTCGTCGTTGACGAGGAGCAGGTCGGGCGCGCTCCGTCCGACCAGCTCGGGGACCTCGGTCCGCTCGCCGGCGACATCGAGCTCGATCCGGTCGGTGCGGACGAGGCGGTCGCCGTCGACGGCATACAGACCGACGGCGAGGCGGTGCGGTCGCAGCGTCTCGTACCCCGCGGCATACGTCTGCTCGATGGCCGCCGCGGTGATGGTGCCGTCGGCATCGGTCTCCAGGACCGGCCGCAGCGTGTTGACGCCGGCGGTCTCGAGCCAGGCGCTGCTCCAGGCGCGCAGGTCGCGCCCGCTCGTCGCCTCGAGCTCGGCGAGCAGGTCGCCGAGCGTCGTGTTGCCCCAGGCGTGGGCGGCGAAGTAGGAGCGCAGCCCTGCCGTGAACGGCTCTCGGCCGACGTAGGCGACGAGCTGCTTGAGGACGGAGGCGCCCTTGGCATAGGTGATTCCGTCGAAGTTGACCTCGACGTCGCGCAGGTCGCGGATCGGCGCGACGATCGGGTGGGTCGAGGAGAGCTGGTCCTGGCGGTAGGCCCAGTCCTTCTCGAAGGTCCCGAAGGTCGTCCACGCCTCGCTCCACTCGGTCGCCTCGGCCTGGCACGTCGTCGACGCCCACTCGGCGAAGGACTCGTTGAGCCAGAGGTCGTCCCACCAGCGCATCGTCACGAGGTTGCCGAACCACATGTGGGCCAGCTCGTGCAGCAGGGTGAGCCCGCGCCGCTCCCGGATCGCCTCGGTCACCTTCGAGCGAAAGACGTAGACCTCGTTGAAGGTGACGGCGCCGGCATTCTCCATCGCGCCGGCGTTGTACTCGGGCGTGAAGATCTGGTCGTACTTGGGGAACGGGAAGGCCCGGTCGAACTCGTTCTCGAAGAAGGCGAAGCCGGCCTTGGTGAGGGCGAAGAGATTGTCCGCGTCGAGGTACTGGGTCAGCGACCGGCGACAGAGGATGCGCAGCGGGATCTCGCCGGCCCGCGAGGTGACCGAGTCCTCCACGACGTCGTACGGCCCGGCGATGAGCGCGGTGATGTAGCTCGACATCCGCTCGGTCGGTGCGAAGCGCCACGTGGCGACGCCGCCGCCGGCCGGCTCCGGCTCGGGGGTGGGGGAGTTGGAGACGATCTGCCAGTGCGCGGGGGCGGTGACGGTGAAGGCGTAGGTCGCCTTGAGGTCGGGCTGCTCGAAGACGGGGTACATGCGGCGCGAGTCGGGGACCTCGAACTGGGTGTAGAGGTAGGCCTCGTCGTCGACGGGGTCGACGAAGCGGTGCAGGCCCTCGCCGGTGTTCATGTAGATGCCCGTCGCCTCGATCGTCACGACGTTGTCGGCAGCCAGCTCGGGCAGGGCCACCCGGCTGTCGACGAACACCTCGCCGGGGTCGAGGGCGACGCCGTTGAGCGTCACGGCCTCGACGGACTCGCCGATGAAGTCGACGAAGGTGCCCACGCCCGGCGTGGGGGAGGAGAAGCGGATGGTGCTCGTCGTCGAGAACGTCCGCTGCGAGGTCGTCAGGTCGAGGGTCACCTCGTAGGTGAGGTCGCGGACGGCGCGGGCGCGGGCCTGCGCCTCGACGCGGGTCAGGTTGGTGCCGGGCACGGGGTCTCCTTGCGTGGCGTGGTCGGTCGGGCGTCTGGGGTCGACGCCGGCAGGGTGGCCGGGCGGGCCCCACGCCCGCCCGTGCTCCGTTCATCCTGTCACGGCCCTCGGACCGACGGGGCCCGCTCCGGCGCGGCCAGGCACCGGTGGCAGGATTGGCACCATGACCTCCCCGGACGACGCCCTCACCGACTCGGGCCGCACGAGCACCGAGGTGCACGAGGCCGAGTTCTGGTTCGACCCGCTGTGCCCGTGGGCCTGGCTCGCCTCGCGATGGATGACCGAGGTCGAACGGGTCCGCCCGGTCCGGGTGACCTGGTCGGTCATGAGCCTCGCCGTCCTCAACGAGGGGCGCGAGGTCACCGCGGACCACCGCGCCTTCCTCGAGCGCGCCTGGGGCCCGGTCCGCGTCGTCGCCGCCGCCGTGGCCGGGCATGGACCCGGGGTCGCCAAGCCTCTCTACGACGCGCTCGGCACCCGGATCCATCCCGGTGGCCGCAAGGACCTGGACGCCGTGGTGGCCGAGTCGCTCGCCGAGGCGGGCCTGCCCGTCGAGCTGGCGCAGGCCGCGACGGACGACGCCCACGACGGGGCGGTGCGCGCCAGCCACCAGCGGGCGATGGATCTCGTCGGTGACGACGTGGGGACGCCGACGATCGCGTTCGAGGGCGTGGCCTTCTTCGGGCCCGTCCTCACCCCGGCGCCGCGCGGCGAGGCCGCCGGACGGCTCTGGGACGGCGCACTCCTCGTCGCCGGAACGCCCGGCTTCTACGAGCTCAAGAGGTCCCGGACCATGGGGCCCCGGTTCGACTGACGAAAGGCACACACGCCATGCGCGTACACATCGGCGGCGACCACGCGGCCTACGAGATGCTCGTCGACCTCGTCGGCTTCCTCCAGGGCGAGGGACACGACGTCGTCAACCACGGCCCGCACGACCTGGACCCGCAGGACGACTACCCCGTCTTCGTCCTCGCGGCAGCCAGGGCCGTGGCCACCGAGCCCGGCTCCTTCGGGATCGTGCTCGGCGGCTCGGGCAACGGCGAGCAGATGGCCGCCAACAAGGTAAAGGGCGTGCGCGCGGCCCTCTGCTACAACGACGACCTGGCCCGGCTGGCCCGGGAGCACAACGACGCACAGGTTCTCGCGATCGGTGGGCGGATGAGCACCCTCGAGCAGGCCCGCTCCATGGCGACGGTCTTCCTCGGCACGGCGTTCTCGGAGGACCCGCGCCACCAGCGGCGGATCGACATGGTCAGCCGCTACGAGGAGGAGGGCGTCGCGCCCCAGCTCCCCTGACCACGATGAGCCACACGGAACCGCGGACCGACCGCGGTCGTTCCACTGCTGAGGGCCCGTCGGAGCGGGTTTCGCCGAGTCGCCGGCCGGCGTCGCGGCGAGGCCCTACGCTGAGCGGGAAGAACCGGACTGTCAAGGGTGGGGCAGTGGGAAGCAACGTCAGCGTCGTGCTGCGCAGGCGTCGCCGTACGGTGGTGCGGCGGTGGCTGCGTTCGCACCCGACGCTGCGCGAGTCCGACCTCGTCCAGTTCCTCCTCCTGCTCGCGTCGACGGCGTGCGTCGCCCTCGTCGTGCTCGCCTTCCCCGAGCAGGTCCCCGTCGCGTCGTTCGCGCCGATCATCGTGCTCGCCGGCCTGTTCCTCACCGTCTCGCGGCTCCTCGTCGTCTTCACACCGATCGCCGGGGTCGTCCTCGTCATCGCCCTGCTCTTCCCGCGGGAGAGCGACCCGTTCTTCCTCCAGCCCCTCGCGCTCGTCACGATCATGGTGTTCATGTACCTCGTGGGCCGGTCGCGGGCGCGGCTGGGCACCCAGGGGTTCACGGGCGACAACCTCCTCGTCGACCTGCGTGACCGCATTCAGCGCAACGGGACGCTGCCCGAGCTGCCCGAGGGGTGGCTCGCCGAGTCGGCGATGCACTCCGCCAACGGCGACGCCTTCTCCGGCGACTTCATGGTCACCTCGCTCAGCGCGGACCGGCGACGCCTCGAGGTCGCCGTCGTCGACGTCAGCGGCAAGGGCCGGGGGGCGGGAGCCCGCTCTCTCCTGCTGTCCGGTGCGCTGAGCGGCATCCTCGGGTCGGTCGGGGCGTTCTCCTTCCTCAGCGCCGCCAACTCCTTCCTCATGCGGCAGCGCTGGGGGGAGGGTTTCGCGACGGCCGCCCACCTCGACCTCGACCTCGAGAGCGGCGCCTACAGCGTCGGCCTCGCCGGCCACCCGGCCCCCGCGCACTACCACGCGGGCACAGCGACCTGGGAGATGGTCGGGACCCAGGGCCCGCTTCTCGGCGTGATGGACCGGGTGTTCTTCCCGCGGGCCTCGGGGCGGCTGCTGCCCGGCGACGCGCTGCTCCTCTACACCGACGGCGTCGTCGAGTCCCGCCAGTACGACCTCGACGACGGGATCGACCGGATGCTCGGCGTCGCGAGCCAGGTCATGGTTCGCGGCGGCTCCGGCCTGGCCGACGCCGTGTGCCGGGCCGCCCGATCCGGCGAGATGGACGACCGAGCGGCGTTCTCGCTCCAGCGGCTCTGAGCGCCGCCCCCGCTCCCCGCGGGGCGGGGCACGGCATACCCGCGCCCGCCTTGGTGTGCGGCGGGGCGCTGCGTACCCTGGTGGATCGTGCCCGAGACCCTGCCCCAGGCCGGCGTGCGGACCTTCACGCCGCGCTGGCGCACCTCGCCGCTGACCGAGGAACGGATCGCGACCCTGCTGCCGTCCCGGCGGATCCCGTCGGGTCCGCTCGTCCCGCAGGAGGCCTTCGGGCGCAGCGCCCCCGTCGTCCTCGAGGTCGGCTCGGGCCACGGCGCTGCCGCCATCGCGTACGCCGCGGCTCACCCCGGCACCGACGTCCTCGCCGTCGAGGTCCACGTCCCCGGGGTCGCCCGGATGCTCGCCGCGGCCGAGGCCGCCGGCGTCCCCAACCTCTGGGTCGAGCAGGGGGACGCCGTGCCGCTGCTGCGTGAGCGGGTGTCGCCGCGCAGCCTCACGGCGGTCCACCTCTTCTTCCCGGACCCGTGGCCGAAGAAGCGGCACGCCAAGCGCCGCTTCGTCCAGCAGCACACCCTGGACCTGCTCGCCTCGCGGCTGCGGCCCGCGGGGCGGGTGCTCATCGCAACCGACCACGCCCGCTACGCCGCCCACATCCGCGGGGAGCTGCGCGCCCACGGCCGCTGGGACGTCGTCGAGGGGGAGCGGCCGGCGTGGCGCCCGAGCGACGGGTTCGAGGACAAGGGCCGGGCCGCCGGGCGCGCCATCAGCGAGCTGCGCGCCACCCTGCGCCCCTGACGCCCCCACCCACCCCCCGCCCGGCAGCAACCTGTCCGTCGAGCCCCCACCCCCGGCCGGTCCCGGGGGGAAACGGGCCCGGGCCGGGCCCTCGTCGGGGTAGCCGGATTCGAACCGGCGACCTTCCGCTCCCAAAGCGGACGCGCTACCAAGCTGCGCCATACCCCGCACGCCGCGTCGTCGGGACGCCGCGGCACGGCTCGAGCCGTGACCGACGACATCCCCCGCACCCGTGATCAGCCCCATCGGCCGGCGGGCGGACCCGCACGACACGGAGGGGAGATTTCGGGTCCCGCGACGGCGGCCACTAGGCTAGCGCCTGCTCCCGATCCGCCGGCCACGGCCGTGCCGGGGAGCGCGCGCGGGTGTAGCTCAATGGCAGAGCCCCAGCCTTCCAAGCTGGCCATGCGGGTTCGATTCCCGTCACCCGCTCCACCGCATCACCGCAGGTGGGTGAAGTGCCAGCCGGCATTCAGGCCCACCCGGCACGGTGGGGACATGGTGTCCGGACGGGTGCTCGGGGTGGCCATGGCTCTGCTGGTCATGGGAGTCCTCAGCCTGCTCGTCGAGGTCCAGTCCCCGTCCTGGGTCCTCCTCAGCGGGAACCGCGTCGAGGGCTACTCCCAGGGTGGGTTGGCCTACTACACCGTCGGCGGGACGGACTACACGCTCGACAACCCGGCCCAGCGCGCCGGCGACACCACCCGCATCCCGACGACGGTCTTCGTCGACCGGAACGACCCGACCCGGGCCCGGCTCGACGGACCGGCCCGCTGGTTCGACCTCGTCTTCGTGCTCGGGTGGCCGCTCGCCGCGGTGCTGGTGCTTCTCGGCGAGATTGTCCTGGTCGCGACCGGGGCCGGCCACCGGCGATCGCCGGGAGAGGGATTCGGCCTCCGGGCGCCCGGCGGCTAGCATGGAGCCCACGCCGCGTCCGCGCGCCGGTGCCTCATGCCCGGGGCCATGCCCCGACAGCGCCGGTATGCCGGCCGGCACCCGGTGCCGGTCGCCCCGCGAGCGACACCCAGACCGACCCCAACCGCCAGTTCGGAGTGCCTGAAGTGAAGAGTGCCGTCGAGACCCTCAGCCCGACCCGGGTCAAGCTCCACGTCGAGGTGCCGTTCGACGAGCTCAAGCCCGACCTCGACACGGCCTACAAGACCATCGGGGGATCGATCCAGATCCCCGGCTTCCGCAAGGGCCATGTGCCCGCGCGGATCATTGACCAGCGCGTCGGCCGCGGCGCCGTCGTCCAGGAGGCCGTCAACGCCGCGCTGCCGCGCTTCTTCGGCGAGGCGGTCGACAGCGAGGGCGTGCGGGCCATCGGCCAGCCCGAGGTCGACGTCACGGCCGTGCCGCTCGAGGACGGCCAGGACCTCGAGTTCACCGTCGAGACCGACGTCCGTCCCGAGATCGCCCTCCCCGACACTGACGGCATCGCCGTGACCGTCGACGCCGTCGAGGCGAGCGAGGAGGACATCGAGGAGCGGCTGACCGACCTGCGCCAGCGCTTCGGCACCCTGGTCGGCGTCGACCGCGCCGTCGAGAGCGGCGACTTCGTCTCCATCGACCTGCGCGCCGAGATCGACGGCGAGGAGATCGACTCCGTCTCGGGCATCTCCTACGAGGTCGGCTCCGCGACCATGCTCGAGGGCATGGACGAGGCCCTCATCGGGATGGGTTCCGGCGAGTCCAGGGACTTCGTCGCCCCGCTCGCCGGCGGCGAGCAGGAGGGCGCCGCGGCCGACTGCACCGTGACGGTCGGGTCGGTCAAGGTCCGCGAGCTCCCCGAGCTCGACGACGACTTCGCCCAGCTCGCCTCGGAGTTCGACACGCTCGAGGAGCTGCGTGCCGACGTCGCGAAGCAGGCCGCCGCCGCCAAGAAGCAGGAGCAGGGCGTCCAGGCCAGGGACAAGGTTCTCGAGCACCTCCTCGAGACCGTCGAGATCCCCGTGCCCGACGGCATCGTCGAGGCCGAGGTCACGAGCCACCTCGAGGGCGAGAACCGTCTCGAGGACGACGAGCACCGCAAGGAGGTGGACGAGAACACCCGCCAGGCGCTGCGCGCCCAGTTCCTCCTCGACGCCCTCGCCGAGAAGCTCGAGGTCCAGGTCGAGCAGCCCGAGCTGATCGAGTACCTCGTCATGAGCGCCCAGCAGTACGGCATGGACCCGAACCAGTTCGCCCAGGTCATCGACCAGCAGGGCCAGATCCCGTCGATGGTTGCCGAGGTCGCGCGTCGCAAGGCGCTCGCCGTCGTCCTGGAGAAGGCCGTCGTCACCGACTCCAACGGCGAGACGGTCGACCTCAACGAGGTCTTCGCCGATCCCGCCGCGAATGCCGCCCAGGCGGCCGAGGCCGCCCAGGCCGAGGCCGACGCCGCCGAGGCCGAGCAGACCGCGGTCGAGGCCGTCGACGAGGTCTGACGCCGCCCCGTCGCGCTTGGGCCGGACGGCGCGATCGCCGGGCGGCCGTAGCCGCCACCGCCGGGGTACAGGGCGCCCCGGCCCCGGCGGCACCCGACCCGCGGCGCCTGGGTGGGCGTCGCCCGCCCGCACCGGATCCTCGACACCCGCCGGCGGGCAGGGCCCTCGCGGCGGGCGCCGCCCGGGTCGTCCAGACGGCGGGGAACGTCTACGTCGGGAACGGTGACGCCGCCGCCGTCGTGGCTCCCCTGACCGTCACCGGTTCGACCAGCACGGGCTACGTCACCGCCTTCCCCGGCCCGCCGTGGCCGCTCGCATCGAGCATCAACTTCTCGAAGGGGTGGACCGGCGCCAACCTCGTGACGATCCCACTGGCCGCCGACGGTTCGTTCCGCCTCTTCAACCGCGCCGGCCGGGTGCCCGTCATCGTCGACGTCGTCGGCTACTACCTCCGCCATGCGGCCGAGGGGGGACCTCCGGCTCCGCTTCACCTTCGGCGCGCGCAACCCGGTCGTGCGGGGAGTCGCCCTCAACGTCACCGTGACCGGTGCCCGCAAGCCCGGCTGTCTCCGGGTGTGGGACGGGTGGTCCTCGCCGATCGTCAGCTCGGTGCTCAACCACCGCGTCGGCGGGTCGGTCGCCACCATGGTCCTCACCTCGACCGAGGTCAACGACGAGCTGGGCACATCCACGACCGGCTGGCCCTCGATCGGCATCGCCAACGGCTCGGCGGGGGAGGCGCATCTCGTCGTTGACGTCGTCGGCGTCTGGACCGACCTGAGCGTTCCCGGCTACCGCTTCGCGGCGATGGCGCCGGCACGTGTCCTCGACACCCGGACCGGGACCGGGGCCTATGCCGGCCCGATCGGCCCGGCCGGTTCCTGCCGGCTGCGTCCCCGCGTCCCCGGCGCCACCGGTGAGGTCGCGGCGGTCGTCGCCACCATGACGACGATCCGATCGACCCGCTCGACCTACCTCACCCGTGTGGGACGGGACGACGAGCCGACCGACGATCAGCATGACCAACGTCCCCGCGCGTCAGCCCCGGGCCAGCTCTGTCTTCGTCGCGCGTGCCGACGACGGAGGCTTCCGGATCTACAACGCCGCCGGGTGGACCGATCTCGCCCTCGATGCCAGCGGGGTCCTCCACTCCCGGGTCGGTGACCCCGCGCCCGTCCCGGCGCCGCTCGTGTCGGTCGTCGCGGCACGCCCCTGACGAGACCCGTCCGTCCACACCGGCGGCCCCGTGGTCGAATGGGTGTGTGTCCGTCGCCGCCCTGCCTCGTGACCGTGTCATCGCGGCCCGCAACGGTGTCTTTCTCGTCTTCGCCCTGGCCGGCATCCAGTTCGCGGCATGGGCCTCTCGCATCGCCGACGCCAAGGTCGAGCTCGGCCTGACTGCGGGCCAGCTGGGCGGGACGCTCTTCGCGGCCTCGCTCGGATCGCTCGTCGCGTTGCCGTCGGCGGGGCGGATGGTCCACCGGCTGGGGGTCGTCAGCACGATCCTCCTCGGCGTCGGGTCGGCGACGGTCGGCTCCCTCGTCCTCGGTCTCGGCGTGGACGTCTGGCACTCGCGCCTCGTCGTCGCGGTCGGGCTCTTCCTCCTCGGCATGGGCGTCGGCGTGTGGGACGTGGCGATGAACCTCGAGGGGGCGAGCGTCGAGCGGCTCCTCTCCCGGAGCGTCATGCCGCACTTCCACGCCTTCTTCAGCGCCGGCACGGTCCTCAGCGCCCTCGTCGGCGCGGTCATGTCGTGGGCGCGGGTCTCGATCCTCGTCCATCTCCTCGGGACGGCCGTCCTCGTCATCGGGGGCGCGGTTTGGGCCCTGCGATCGTTCCTCCCGCGGGCCGCCGAGGATGACCCGATGGGCGAGGACGATGGCGGCGAGCCGTCCGACGCCCGTGCCCTCCGTCGCGACCCCGAGCCCCTCCGGTCCGCGTGGCTCGAGCCGCGGACCCTCCTCATCGGGCTCGTCACCCTCGTCGCCGCCTTCACGGAGGGCACGGCCAACGACTGGATGGCGGTCGCCTTCCACGAGGGCCATGACCTGCCGAGATGGGCCGGGGTCCTCGCCTTCGCGTCGTTCCTGTCCTTCATGACGATCGGCCGCGTCCTCGGGACGGGGTTGCTCGACCGGTACGGCCGTGTCCCCGTCCTGAGGGTCTCGTTCGGCCTTGCCGTCGTCGGGTCGCTCCTCGTCATCTACGGTCCGGTGTGGCTCGCCTACCCCGGGACCGCCGTCTGGGGCCTCGGGGTGGCGCTGGGCTTCCCCGTCGGCATGAGCGCCTCGGCCGACAACGCGCAGCGGGCGCCGGCGCGGATGTCGGTCGTCGCCACGATCGGCTACTTCGCCTTCATCGCCGGTCCTCCGGTCCTCGGTTACCTCGGTGACCGGGTCGGGGTCCTCCACGCGCTCCTCGCGGTCGGCGCGATGGCGCTCCTCGTCCAGGCGATCCTGCCGGCCGTCCGCGAGCCGGAGCGGCCGCCGCTGGGTTGAGCCGCCGGCATACCGTCCGGCGGCCGGCCGCAGCCCGCGGCGGTATGCCGCCCGCGGCGGTGCCCCGGCCCGACGGACAGGGTGCTGCAGGCCGGGGGTGGTGCAACACCCCCATTCGGCAGGAAGCTCTGCTAGCAGAGGTTCGTGCCGGGGGAGGCACGGCGTTGTGCTCAGGGCGAACAGGGCGAGCAGCGGGGAGTTTCGGGGGGACGGACCGCGTTAGGGTCAACTGACAGTAGGCGGTGCCCGCACTCGAGCGCGGGCACCGATCGCCACCGAAGGAGCGAAGCAGCGTGAGTAGCACCGAGATCACCGCGGCGGGGGAGAACCCGCAGTTCGGCCTCGACGACCACATCTACAACCGTCTCCTCAAGGAGCGGATCATCTTCCTCGGGTCGGACGTGCGCGACGACAACGCGAACACGATCTGCGCCCAGATGCTCCTCCTGGCCGCCGAGGACGCCGAGGCCGACATCTGGCTCTACATCAACTCCCCGGGCGGCTCGGTCACCGCCGGCATGGCGATCTTCGACACGATGCAGTGGGTCCCGAACGACGTCGCCACCGTCGCCATGGGCATGGCGGCGTCGATGGGCCAGTTCCTCCTGTCGGCCGGCACCCCCGGCAAGCGGTACGCCACACCGCACGCGCGGGTCATGATGCACCAGCCCTCGGGCGGCATCGGCGGCACCGCGAGCGACATCAAGATCCAGGCCGAGCAGCTGCTGCACATCAAGAAGCAGATGGCCTCGCTCATCGCCGAGCACACGGGCCAGTCGCTCGACCAGATCGAGAGGGATTCCGACCGCGACCGCTGGTTCACCGCGGACGAGGCCAAGGAGTACGGCTTCGTCGACCACGTCATCTCGACGGCGACCCAGGCCGGCCCGCGGGCCAACAACCCCGTGACCTCGAAGTGA
Source organism: uncultured Actinomycetota bacterium (assembly GCA_963728395.1). Classification (GTDB taxonomy): domain Bacteria; phylum Actinomycetota; class Actinomycetes; order Actinomycetales; family Dermatophilaceae; genus CAVSJJ01. The sequence goes on along the minus strand of CAVSJJ010000001.1, from coordinate 253,720 downwards.
CGAGCGACCCGACGACTCCCGAAGGAACCCGAACCCGATGAACGCAGACCCCACCGGCCGCCTCCACCTGCCGAGCCCGTCGAGCCGCTACATCCTCCCGCAGTTCGAGGAGCGCACGTCCTACGGGATGAAGCGGCTCGACCCCTACACCAAGCTCTTCGAGGACCGGATCATCTTCCTCGGCGTCCAGGTCGACGATGCCTCGGCCGACGACGTCATCGCCCAGCTCATCGTCCTGGAGAGCCAGGACCCGGACCGCGACATCCTCATGTACATCAACAGCCCCGGCGGCTCGTTCACGGCGATGACGGCGATCTACGACACGATGCAGTACATCCGTCCGGACGTGCAGACGTTCGTCATCGGCCAGGCCGCCTCCGCCGCCGCCGTCCTGCTCGGCGCCGGCGCCAAGGGCAAACGGTTCGCCCTGCCGAACGCCCGCGTGCTCATCCACCAGCCGGCGATGGAGGGTGCGGGCGGCATGGCCTCCGACCTCGAGATCGCCGCCAACGAGATCATCCGGATGCGTGGGTGGCTCGAGACGACGATCGCCAAGCACACCGGTCGCTCGGACGAGGACGTCCGCACCGACATCGAGCGCGACAAGATCCTCTCCGCCGAGGACGCGAAGGCCTACGGACTCATCGACGAGGTGCTCGCCTCGCGCAAGGCCTCCGAGGAGGAGTGAGCCCGATGCGCCCGTTCGGCTCGAGTGACGCGTTCGCCGCGGCGACGAGCCTGGGCGACGCGCTCTGCCTGCCCGAGGACGGGGTGTGCTCGGGAGTCGTCGTCGCCCAGCTGCGGGACCGGGCGGAGAGCATCGCGTCCTTCGCCGGGATCGAGCTGCCGGCGGACGCCCTGCGCTTCGTCGATGCCCCGGCCGGCGGCGTCGGCGTCCGCGTCTCACCCACCCTGTCCGACGCGGACGCCGCCGAGCTCATCCAGGCGATGTCCGACGGCTACGACGTCGACTCGATCGACCCGCACACGGCGACCTTCACCCCCTGACCCCTCTCCCCGGTCCTGGTGACCGGCGTCGCACTTCTTGGTTCGCGCGTGCGTCACCGAGGGGTCGGGCGAGGACGTACGCTCCCTCCGGCATACTCCTCGACCAGAAGGCGACCCATGCGGCCACGTCGTGCTCTTCCCCTCCTGACCAGCGGCCTCGTGGCCCTCGGCGTCCTCGCCTGCGCGCCCGCCCACGCGGGTCAGCCGACCTACACCGCCGTCGTCGTCGACGCCGGCGCGTCGGGCGCGGCCTGGGTCATCGACGGCACCGTCGTGACGACACCCGCGGCCGACTCGCTCACCTGGACCGACGGTGACGCACGCGTCGTCCTCACCCTCCCCAGCGGCGCCACGTTCGCCGCGTTCGCCACGGGACCGGTCCCCCTCGGGACGACCCAGGACGCCACCACCGCGACCCTGTCCCTCACCAGGACGACCGGCAGCACCTGCGACGTCGTCGGAACGCTGACCGTCGGCGAGGCCACGACGGACGGCGACCTCCCCAGCACGTTCGCCTCCGACTTCACCGGGACCTGCGATGCGCAGGGCCACGCCACATCCGGCCAGCTACGGATGGACTCGCCCACGGCCTACGGCGGCCTCGACGTGACCGAGCGGCTGGCCTTCTCCGACGCCTACCTCGGCGAGGTCTCCGCGACGAAGGACGTCACGGTGACCGCTCACGGCCCCGACCCGGTCCAGATCCGCGCCGTTCGCATCCTCGCCGACCCCGACCAGGACTTCGTCATCCCCTACGCCACCGACCACTGCTCAGGGGCGACGCTGAGCGCCACCGAGTCCTGCTCCATCCCCGTCGGCGCCTCCCCGGCCACCGCGGACCCCACCGGCACGGTGACCAACCAGCTCGTCATCGACCGGGTGGACCCGACCGCGCCGTCCTCGACGACGCTCTCGCTCACCGGCTCCCTGTCCTCCATCACGGGCCAGTACGTCGCCAAGCCGAAGCGGCTCATGGACACCAGGAACGGCACCGGCGTGCGCACGGGGATGGTGGGCGCCGGCAAGACGGTGACCCTCAGGGTCGGCGGCGCCTCGGGGTACCCGAGCGGGATGAGCGCCGTCGTGCTCAACCTCACGGTCACCGGCGGCACCCGCGGGAGCTACGTCACGGCATACCCGGCGGGCGGTTCCCGTCCCGGGGTCTCGTCGATCAACTTCCCTGCCGGCTGGACCGGGGCGAACCTCGTCACCGTGCCGGTCGGCGCCGGGGGCGGCGTGACCTTCTACAACTACGCCGGCTCGGTCCACCTCATCGCCGATGTCGTCGGCTTCTATGCGGCGGATCACACCGGCAGCTACACCGCCACCTATCCCGGCGCCGACTACTACCCGGGCGACCCGCTGCGCTACTGCGACTCGCGCACCGACCCCGACGCTCCAGGCCCCTTCCGAAGCGGGGATTCGCTCGCCCTGGCGCCGGACTACCGGCAACGCGATGCGGACCCGATCAACGAGCGGATCACGGCCATCGCCGTCAACGTCACGGTGACCCGGGCGACGTCCGGGGGCTACGTCAGCATCACGGCCACCGAGCCCACCGGCACGCCGACCACCTCGGCGCTCAACTTCACCAAGGGGCGCACCGTCTCCAACATGGCGGTGGCCGAGGTCTCGCATCAGGACTGGGGGAGTGGGATCGTCCCCGTCTTCTTCGTCGCGCCCCGCACCTCGGGGTCGGTGCAGATCATCGTCGACATCATCGGGATGTACGCGCAGTCCGACGGCGTGGACAACGGCACCCGGTTCCACCCCCTCACGCCCCGCCGGATCATCGACACCCGCCGCGACCTCGGGCTGAGGAGCGTCGGCAACAGGCGCACCGACACCGTCCTCGTCCATGCGCCGACCGCGGGGTGGGACACGATGGCGCTCGTCGGCAACCTCACCGGCGTCCGGCCGTCCGCGGGCACCTACCTCACGGCGTGGGGCGCCGGGGGGCGTCCAGGTGTCAGCAACGTCTCCGTGCCGAAGAACCGCGTCACCGCGGGGTCGACGTGGGCGCCGCTCGCGCCGGGCAACTACTTCCGGCTGTACAACTACCAGGGCTCGCCCGAGGTCCTGTACGACGTCAGCGGGAGCTTCGAGCTGTTCCCCGGCACGATCGCCCAGCTGTCCGGGGAGCCGGTGCCGCCGCCCGGGCAGCCGAAGGCGACCGGGGCCACGACGCCTCGTGTCCCCCGTCTCGCTCCGCATGGCGCGCGGGCGGTGCATGGCCACTAAGGCCAGCCTGACCTGCGGGTATGCCGCGCCGCCGCCCCGTCGTCGGGGCGGCGGCGCGGCGTTCCGCTGTGAGCGGACAAGCGCGACTCGCCCGCTGCCTCGGGCGTTCAATGGACGACGACACGCACCTCGGCGGGTAGCGTCAGGGTCGTTGTCCCCGCCGGCCCGGGAGAGCCCGCCCACGGCATCCGCCCCGAGACCGGAGACCGACGGAAGGAAGGCACGTGGCACGCATGGGTGAGAGCAGCGACCTGCTCAAGTGCTCCTTCTGCGGCAAGTCGCAGAAGCAGGTCAAGAAGCTCATCGCCGGCCCCGGCGTCTACATCTGCGATGAGTGCATCGACCTGTGCAACGAGATCATCGAGGAGGAGCTGGCCGAGTCCAGCGAGCTCGGCCTCGACGAGCTGCCCAAGCCGCGCGAGATCTTCGACTTCCTCGAGCAGTACGTCATCGGCCAGGACGTCGCCAAGAAGGCCCTCTCGGTCGCCGTCTACAACCACTACAAGCGGATCCAGGCCGGCGAGGCAAGCGGCAAGAAGGACCCGGACCAGGTCGAGATCGCCAAGTCCAACATCCTCCTGATCGGACCGACCGGCTGCGGCAAGACCTACCTCGCCCAGACGCTCGCCAAGATGCTCAACGTCCCCTTCGCCATCGCCGACGCGACGGCGCTCACCGAGGCCGGCTACGTGGGCGAGGACGTCGAGAACATCCTCCTCAAGCTCATCCAGGCGGCCGACTACGACGTCAAGAAGGCCGAGACGGGCATCATCTACATCGACGAGGTCGACAAGATCGCCCGCAAGTCCGAGAACCCCTCGATCACCCGCGACGTCTCCGGCGAGGGCGTCCAGCAGGCCCTGCTGAAGATCCTCGAGGGAACGACGGCCTCGGTTCCGCCGCAGGGCGGGCGCAAGCACCCGCACCAGGAGTTCATCCAGATCGACACGACGAACGTGCTGTTCATCGTCGGCGGCGCCTTCGCCGGCCTCGAGAAGCTCATCGAGTCCCGCAACGGCAAGAAGGGCCTCGGCTTCGGTTCCGAGCTGCACACCCCGAAGGACCTCGCCGAGTCGATCCACGAGGCCATGCCCGAGGACCTGATGAAGTTCGGGCTCATCCCCGAGTTCATCGGCCGGCTCCCGGTCATCACGACGGTGAGCCCGCTCGACACCGAGGCACTCGTCACCATCCTCACCGAGCCGCGCAACGCGCTCGTCAAGCAGTACCAGAAGATGTTCAGCATCGACGGGGTCGAGCTCGAGTTCGAGCCGGAGGCCATCGCGGCGATGGCCGAGCAGGCCATGTCGCGCGGCACCGGCGCCCGTGGCCTGCGGGCGATCATGGAGGAGGTCCTCCTGCCCGTCATGTTCGACGTCCCGAGCGACGATGAGATCACCAAGGTCGTCATCACCCCCGACGTCGTGTTGAAGAACGTCCTGCCGACGATCGTCCGCCGCGACGACGAGGGCACGACCAAGCGCTCGACCCGCAAGCGCTCCGCCTGACGCCCTGCTCGGACGGCCGTCGCGACCCGGCGCTGACCCGGGCATCTCGCGGTCCGTCTGCTGGCGTCGCGACCGAGGATTGGCGACGATGGACCGGTGCTGACTCCCTATCGGCTCCGGGCCGGCGACACCGGCCCGATCCGGCGGTCCGGCTCGGGCGGGGGAGCGGCCTGTCTCACCGTGGCGCGGATGCTCGTCGACCCGGTCTTCGCGTCGTGGATGCTGACCGGCCGGCCACACCCGCCGGGAGCCCCGGCCGGTGCGAGCGCCGAGGACCGGTTCGCCGCCTACGAGCGGATCGTTCGACGCCGCACGAACGGGGTGTTCGGTCCGGGCCGGCACCCGCACCTGCCCTGGCCCGCCCGGCTCGGAACCGCTCCCTGGGGAGCGCGTCGGGAGCTCGAGAGCGGTGCCTCGCGTGCCGGGACGCGCTACGAGGTGTCGACGCTGCGGGTGGCGGACCCCGAGGCGCTCGCCGCTGCGTACGAGCTGCTCGTCGCGGCCGTCGTCGAGGGGGCGCCCGCGCTGCTGTACGTCGGCGACGGCCGCCGGCCGCGGCATACCGGACTCATCTTCCCGGCCGACGGCGACGGTGCGCTTGCCGTCTACGACCCCGTCACGGGCCGGGTCGCACATCTGCGCCGTGACGCCCTCGTCGGGCACCGGCTCGGCCTATCCGGCGGCGACGTGCCATGGCTCGTCGTCCACCCGGACGGGACCCAGCCGGTGCGCTCGCCCGGGCTGACCGCGTGGGTACGCGGCCTGGCCCGGGCGCCGCGGGCGTCGGCACCGACCTGAGCCGGCGGCTCAGCTGCCGGGCTTGGCCACCGGGATGAGCTCGATGTCGTGGGCGCCGACCGAGCCGCCCTCGGCGTAGGTCACCTCGCCGGTGATCCGGCCGGCCGCCCGCAGGTCGCCCTCGGCCGCCCGGACGTCGTCGAGCGCCCGGGTCGGCCCGGTCACGGTGACCCGCGCGACCTCGGCGCGCATGCCGAGCTTCGCCTCCGACTTGGCCTTGCGGATCGCGGCGAGGGCCTCGCCGACGGCCACGAGCAGCGCGGGGTCGCCCTCGCGCCCGGCGGCGAGCTCGTCGCGGACCGGCCACGACGCTCGGTGGACCGAGCCGGCGTGCCACCAGGACCAGACCTCCTCGGTGACGTAGGGCAGGAAGGGCGCGAGGAGGCGGAGCAGGACCTCGAGGGCGATCCGCAGGGTCGCGCGGGCGCTGGCGGCCTCGGCCTCACCGCGCGCACCGTAGGCGCGGTCCTTGACGAGCTCGAGGTAGTCGTCGCAGAAGGTCCAGAAGTAGGTCTCGGTCACCTCGAGGCTGCGGGTGTAGTCCCACGCCTCGAACCCGGCGCTCGCCTGGTCGACGACGTCGGCGAGCCCGGCGAGCAGGGCCCTGTCGAGCGGGTCGGTCACCGCAGCCGCGAGGTCACCCTCGACGTCCCCGAAACCGAGCGCGAACTTGCTCGCGTTGAGGATCTTGATGGCCAGCCGGCGGCCGACCTTCATCTGGCCGATGTCGTATGCCGCGTCCGTCCCGAGCCGCCCGCTCGCCGCCCAGTAGCGGACGGCGTCGGCGCTGTGCTCCTTGACGACGTCCTCGGGCGTGACGACATTGCCCTTGGACTTCGACATCTTCTTCCGGTCCGGGTCGAGGATCCATCCGCTGATCGCGGCGTTGGACCACGGGACGCTCCCGTGCTCGAAGTGGGCGCGCACGACCGAGGCGAACAGCCAGGTCCGGATGATGTCGTGGCCCTGCGGGCGCATGTCCATCGGGAAGACCTTGGGCCACACCGGGTCCTCGGCGACGGAGCCGTCGTCCTGCACCCGGCGCCACCCCCCGGCGATGTGCGGGCTGAGCGAGGAGGTCGCCCACGTGTCGAAGATATCGGGGTCGCCGACGAAGCCGCCGGGCGCGCCGCGCTGGGACTCCTCGTAGCCGCGAGGCGGGTTGGCCGCCGGGTCGACCGGCAGGTCCGCCTCGTCCGGGACGAGCGGCTGGTCGTAGTCGGGTTCGCCGTCGGCGTCGATCGGATACCAGACCGGGATCGGGACCCCGAAGAAGCGCTGCCGGGAGATGAGCCAGTCGCCGTTGAGGCCGCGCACCCAGTTGGCATAGCGGGCCCGCATGAACGACGGGTGGAAGTCGATCTCCTCGCCGCGGGCGACGAGGGCGCTGTTGAGCCCGGCCTCCCGACCGCCGTTGCGGATGTACCACTGGCGGGACGTGACTATCTCGAGCGGCTTCTCGCCGCGCTCGTAGAAGTTGGCCTTGCGCTGGGTCGGGGTCGGCTCACCGTCCAGATCGCCGCTCTCGCGCAGGGCGTCGACGACGGCCTCGCGCGCGGAGAAGGGGGTCTTGCCGGCCAGCCGGTCGGCATACAGCTGCTCGCCCGGCATCCCGGAGAGCCACTCGGGCACCTCCGTCTGGAGCCGTCCGGAGCGAGTGATGACCGAGCGGGTCGGCAGCTTCAGCTCGCGCCACCAGAGGACGTCGGTGAGGTCGCCGAAGGTGCAGCACATGGCGATACCCGCGCCCTTGTCCATCTCGGCGGCGGAATGCGCGACGACGGGGACCTCGACGCCGAAGAGCGGCGTCGTCACCCGCGAGCCGAACAGCCCCTGGTACCGCTCGTCGTCGGGGTGGGCGATGAGTGCAACGCAGCTCGGGATGAGCTCGGGCCGGGTCGTCTCGATGTGGACCGGGCCGTCGGCACCGTGGAAGGCCACCCGGTGGTAGTGGCCGGGGTAGTCCCGGGCCTCGAGCTCGGCCTGGGCCACGGCGGTCTGGAACGTCACGTCCCACAGTCCCGGCGCCTCGGCCTGGTAGGCCTCGCCGCGGGCGAGGTTGCGCAGGAACGCCTGCTGGGCGGTCGCCCGGGAGTGCTCGTCGATGGTCCGGTAGGAGATCGTCCAGTCGAGGCTGAAGCCCATCCGGCGGAAGAGGGACTCGAAGGCCTTCTCGTCCTCGACGGTCAGCTCGTCGCACAGCTCGATGAAGTTCTGCCGGCTGATGGGGAGCTGGTCGGCGGCCTTGAGGCTCTTCGCGTCGCCGCGGTGGGGCGGCTGGAACCCCGGGTCGTGGTGCAGGGCCGCGTCGCCGCGCACCCCGTAGTAGTTCTGCACCCGCTTCTCGGTCGGCAGGCCGTTGTCGTCCCACCCGATCGGGTAGAACACGTTGAACCCGGCCATCCGCTTGTAGCGGGCCATGCAGTCGGTGTGCGTGTAGGAGAACACGTGTCCCATGTGCAGGCTGCCGCTCGCCGTCGGCGGCGGGGTGTCGATGGAGAAGACCGCCTCCCGCGGCCCGTCGAGGGCAGCGTCACGGTCGAAGGCGTAGGTCGCCTGCTCGCTCCATACCGCTCCCCACTTCTCCTCCAGACCGTCGATCGACGGCCGGTCCGGGATGGAGGCAGCGCGAGATGGGGAGAGGTGTTCGGTCATGCGGAGAATCCTCGCAGATCCTCGTCCCCGATCGCGCGTGGGTTCCGGGGGGCGAGCGTCCGCGCCGCCGCAACCTACGTGGGCGTAGGGTGCCGCCATGGAGCCGCTCTACATCTCCGTCATCGGGACGGCCCGGACGCTCTTCTTCCTGCAGGGTCTGCGGTTCACGATGGTGGGCGAGGAGCATGTGCCGCGCTCGGGTGGCGCGGTCATGGCGATCAACCACACCGGCTACCTGGACTTCACGTATGCCGGCCTCGTCGCCCGCCGCTCGCGCCGGCTCGTGCGCTTCATGGCGAAGGAGAGCACCTTCCGCCACCGGGTGTCGGGGCCGCTCATGCGGGGCATGCGACACATCCCGGTGGACCGGGAGCGCGGTGCGTCGTCCTTCCGCGCCGCCGTCGATGCCCTGCGGGCGGGGGAGATCGTCGGGGTGTTCCCCGAGGCGACGATCTCGCGCTCGTTCGAGCTGAAGGAGTTCAAGTCGGGCACGGTGCGGATGGCCCAGCTCGCCGGGGTGCCCATCCTCCCGACGACGATCTGGGGCTCGCAGCGGGTCTGGACCAAGGACCACCCCAAGCGGATGGGCCGCAGCAATGTCGACATCTTCATCACCGTCGGTGAGCCGATGACGGTCGAGCGGCGCGACGACGCCGACGCGGCCACGGCGGCCCTGCAGCAGCGGATGGTGGCGCAGCTGCATGCGCAGCAGGCGGCATACCCGCCGATGGGCGACGCCGAGCGCGCCTTCCTGCCCGCCCGGCTCGGCGGCAGCGCGCCGACCCTCGAGGAGGCGTACGCGATGGACGAGCGGGACCGGGAGTCCCGGCGCGAGGACCCGTTCGGCCGCTGACCGAGCCGCTCAGACGGCGTGGCCGGCGTGGGCGAGTGCCTGGCGCAGCAGCACCCCGCGGCCCCCGCTCATCTCGGCGAGGAGGACCGGGTCCAGGGCGTCACTGGGGCTGAACCAGGTCAGGTCGAGGGCGTCCTGCTGCGGGGCGCAGTCGCCGGTCACCGGGACGATGAACGCCAGCGAGACCGCGTGCTGGCGCGGGTCGTGGAAGGGCGTGATGCCCGGCGTCGGGAAGTACTCGGCGACGGTGAACGGCTGGGGCGTCGGAGGGACCTGGGGGAGGGCGACCGGGCCGAGGTCCTTCTCGAGGTGGCGCAGCAGGGCATCGCGGACCCGCTCGTGGTAGAGGACCCGGCCGGAGACGAGCTCGCGATGGATCATGCCCTGCCCGGTGACGCGCAGGAGCAGCCCGACGGCGGTGATGGCACCGCTCGGGTCGACCCGGACCGGGACGGCGTCGACATAGAGGATCGGCAGCTGGCCCCGGGCCGCGTCGAGCTCCTCGCGGCTCAGCCAGCCCTCGCGGCGATCGAGGTCGGTCGGGTTCATCGCTTCCCTCCGCGGTCGCTCGGGCTCATGGCTTCCCTCCAGGTGGGCGGCCGCCTTTGCGGCGGGGGGCGCTCGTCCGTCCGATCCTGTCACAGCCGGACCGACCCCGGTCCGATCGCCCACCCGACCGCCAACATCTCACCCAATTGGGGAGTTGTTGCCCGGGCGGCCGGGGTGGGTGGTGCCCCTGCGGGCCAGTAACTTCCCTATTGGGGAGTCATTGGCGGGGGGCGAAGGCGGCTCGGCGTGCGGCGCGCCGCAGGGCGCCGAGCACGGCCCGGCCGGTGAGCGCGACGAGGACCGCGTTCGTCAGCGCTCGGCCGATGTCCCAGCCGAGGGAGGTCGAGGCTGCATACACCAGGAACCGGTGGAGGTTGTCCAGGACCGGCGCCCCCGGGACGAACGACAGCGCCCCGCCGAGCCCGGTCGTGAACGGCCAGAAAGCGAAGTCGAGGGCACCACCGTAGAGAAGCCCCGCGAGCGCTGCGTATGCCGCGAGCAGCACCACCTCCGTCCGCCCGCGGGCGCGGGGGAGCAGGCCGGCGCCGAGGCCGACCCACGCGGCGCCGAGCATCTGGTAGGGCAGCCACGGCCCGACCCCGCCGGTGAGGAGAGCCGAGCCGAAGAGGGTCGTCGCGCCGAGGACGAAGCCGAACCCCGCCCCGAACACCCGGCCGGAGAGGACGAGGAGGAAGAAGACCGTCTCGAGCCCGGCGGTCCCGGCCCCGAGCGGTCGCAGGGCCGCCCCGATCGCCGTGAGGACCCCGAGCAGCGCGACCGCCTTGACGTCGAGTCCGCCCTCGGAGACCTCGGCGAGGACGACGCCGAGCAGCAGCGGCAGGAGCACGGCGAAGAGCAACGGCGCCTGGGTCGAGTGCGACAGCGCCGAGCCCGGGCTGATCAGCAACGGCCACCCGAGGGCCGCCACGCCGACCAGGGAGACGATCCCGAGGGCGAGCACCGATCGGGGCCGCAGGCCGACGGCGTCGACCCCCGCGGTGGGGTCGGTCGGCGGGGTCGGGTGGGTCGCCGGGTGACGGACCGAGGTGCCACTCATCGCGGCGGCCCGTTCGGGAAAGCGGCTCGCACGGCGTCGACGGTGAGCCAGGGTCCGGGCGCGAGGATCTTCGCCACCTGGGGCGCGAACGCGGGGGAGGAGCGCACGACGTCGCTCGTGGGACCGTCGGCGACGATCTCGCCGTTCGCGACGACGACCACCCGGTCGGCGAGGCCGGCGACGAACTCGACATCGTGGGTCGCGGCGACGATGCACCGCCCCCGGGCGGCGAGGTCGCGCAGGACCTCGGACAGGGCCTGCTTGGCCGCGTAGTCCAGCCCGCGGGTCGGCTCGTCGAGGAGGAGCACGGCCGGGTCCGCCGTCAGCTGGACGGCGAGGACGAGGGCGAGCCGCTGCCCCTCCGAGAGGTCCGCGGGGTGCCGGTCGGCCGGTATGCCGGGGGCGAGCCGCCCGAGGAGCCGAGCGCAGGTGCCCGGCGCGGCCTCGCTCTCGGTGTCGGCCTGGACGCACTCGTGCTGGACCGTGTCGAGATAGAGCAGGTCGCCCGGGGTCTGCGGTACGAGCCCGACGAGCCGCCGGCGGCGATCGGGGGCCTGCTCGCGCGGGTCAACGAGGCGGCCGGCGGCGGGGACGGCGACGCTCCCGCCCTGTCGGGGCCCCGAGCCCTGCAGCGCCCACAGCAGCGAGGACTTGCCCGAGCCGTTGCGCCCCATGAGCGCGGAGACCCGCCCGGCCTCGAGCGTGAGGTCGACGCCGGCCACGGCGACGAGGTCTCCGTGCCGGACGACGATGCCCCGCGCCGTGAGCGCCGTCGCCCCCGCAGCGTCCGCGGTTCTGGTCGCCGGGGCGACCGAATCCGCGGACGCTGGGGGCGGGGACGCTGGGGGCGGGGACGCTGGGGGCGGGGGGGCGGCGGAGGCGGAGGTGGCCGCCGAGCGGAGGGCGTGGGCAGCCCGGCGGGCGTCGCGCACCGAGAGGGGCAGCGGCGCCCATCCGGCCCACCGGCCGAGCTCGACGACCGGCGGGGCGACGCTGGAGGTGGCCATCACCGTCGCCGGGGCGCCCGAGGTGACCCGGCCGTCCCCGCCGACGTGGACGACGAGGTCGGCGTACTGGATGACCCGCTCGATGCGGTGCTCGGCGAGGACGACGGTGACGGCGAGGTCGTGGACGAGACGGGTCACCGCCGCGAGGACCTCCTCGGCGCCCGTCGGGTCGAGCGCCGAGGTCGGCTCGTCGAGGACGAGGACCTGCGGGTGGGCGGTGAGCACCGCCCCGATGGCGACCCGCTGCTGCTGGCCGCCGGACAGCTCGCGCAGCGGCGCGTCGCGCAGATCGGCGATGCCGAGCAGGTCGAGGGTCTCCTCGACCCGCTTGCGCATGACCTCACCGGGCAGGGCCAGTTGTTCCATGCCGTACGCGAGCTCCTCCTCGACGGTGTCGGTGACGAAGCCGGCGAGCGGGTCCTGGCCGACGACGCCGACGATGCCGGCGAGGTCGCGGGGCCGATGCGTCCTGGTGTCCCGGCCGTGCAGGAGCGCCCGACCCGCGAGCCGGCCGCCGGTGAAATGGGGAACCGCCCCGTTCATCGTGCCGAGCAGGGTCGACTTCCCGGACCCGGTCCGGCCGACGACGAGGGCCAGTTCCCCCTCGGGGATGGTGAGGTCGACGTCGCACAGCGCGGGCCGGTGCGCTCCGGCATAGGTCACGGTGACGCCCTCGAGGTGAACCGCCGGCTCAGCCATGCCCGACCTCCTCGGCTGCGGCCATCGGCCGGACCTCCCGTGACGGCGACCGCGGTCGTGGCGGCTCGGGGGTGAGGACCGCGGGAAGCGCGGCGACGAGCACCCCCAGGACGGCCAGCCACGGCAGCGCCGGCACAGCCAGCGGCTGCAGCGGCATCGTCATGGCCGCCGGGTCGAGACGGCTCGTGGCGAGCGCCGCGGCGGCCGCGAGCGCCCCGGAGCCGGCGGTGAGCCACTCGGGCCCGACCCACGGGTCGGGCCGGTAGGTCGAGCGGACGACGGAGCGGCCGCCCAGCCAGGCACCGGCGACCGCGGCGACCAGGCCGGCGACGAGCAGCGGGAGCCCGAGCGCGGCGGGCGCCTCGGTGTCGAGGACGCCGTAGACCCCGACGGCGGCGCCGACGAGCCCGCCGAGCGAGAGGACGGCGGCGATCCGGTGCGCGGTCCGGGAGAGGTCGGAGCGATGTCCGTAGCCCCTGGCGTCCATCGACGCGGCGAGGAGGAGCGAGCGGTCGAGGGTGTCCTGGAGCACCGGCAGCGCCACCTGCCGGACCGACCGGAGCCCGCGGCCCGCCTGTCCACGCAGGGCCCGGGCCCGGAGGACCCGCTGCACGCTGTCGGCGAGCTGGGGCGCGACGGTGACCGACACGACGACGGCCGTGCCGATCTCGGCCAGGGCGCCGGGCATCGCCCGCAGCAGCCGCTTCGGGTTGGCCAGGGCGTTCGCCGCGCCGACGGCGGCGACGATCATGCCGAGCCGGGCCCCCTCGAGGGCCGCCCCGAGCAGCCCTTCGAGGTAGACCGGCCCGAGCAGGGTGATGCCGGCCGCCCAGGAGGGCAGGGTCGGGCTCGGCAGCGTGAGGAGCAGGTGGCCGCCGACCTTGAGCCCGACGAGGAGGTGGAGGAGGACCCGGACGAGGACGATGAGGCCCCCGAGCAGCAGGTAGAGCCGGAACGCCCGCGCCCACGGGGAGTCACCCCGCCGGCTCGCGACGACGAGGCCGAGGACCCCGAGGACGACGCCGAGCAGAACCGGGTTCGTCGCGGAGCCGGCGGCGACGGCCAGGCCCAGCGCCCACAGCCACCACGCCCCAGGATGGACGTGGCGTGGCAGCGCGGGCACCGTGCGCACCGGTCAGCCGCGACGTCGCCGGACGGCGTATGCCGTGGCACCGCCGAGGGCGAGCGCGAGGACTGCTCCGCCGAGGAGCGCCCAGGGGCTCGACGATCCGAGCGCCGAGGTCGAGGACGCGGGTGCGGCGTCGTCGAGCGACCCGCGCCCGACGTCGGTGGCGGTCGGGGCCGCGGAGTCCCGGAGCTCCGTGGGGGTCCGGGCGAGGTCCGGTGCCGCGGCACCCGCGGGCGGAGCCTGCTTCGCCGGACTCGTCGGTGCGGAACCGCGGTCCCCGCCGGTCGTCTCGGGCGTGGCGGCCGCGGTCCGAGGGGACGTGCTCGTCCGACTCGGTGTCGCCGTCGGGCGCTTCGTGGGCTTCGGCGCCGAACTCGCGCGCGGTGCGGGGGCGGGCGCCGGCGGCCGGACCGCGGGCGGGTCGCCCGCGCCGAACGCGAACCCGACGACCGTGCCGGGTGCCGGGTGGTCGGACCCCACGCCGGTCGAGGCGAAGACCCAGGACCCACCGCGCGTGGCGGTCCACAGCGACCAGTAGGCCGACGAGGGCGGCATGACGACACAGGGGTCCGAGGCGGGCACGCCGTCGATCCGGCACAGCGCCGCGGGGATGCGGCTGACCATGACCGTCGAGTGCCCCGCCGCCCGGAGGGCCGCCAGTGCGGTGGCCGGGACCCCGCCGGCGCAGTCGACCGACGAGCCGACGACGACGGTGACGCCGCTGCCCGTGCCCGAGCACGCGGCGGCCGACGCGGGCGAGGCGACGCCCACGATGGGCCCCGCGGCCGCCACGACGGTCGCGGCCGCGAGCCCGGCCCAGCGGGTGAGACGGTGGGGTCTGCTCATGAGTGGGCCCCCCGGCGACGCAGGAGCGACCCGGTGACGAGGGCGGTGAGGCCGCCGAGGACGAGGAGCGCCGCGAGGAGCAGCGGGCCGCCCACGAGGGCTCCGGTGTAGGCGAGCGAGCCCGGGTCGCCGGCCGTGCTCCCGGCTGTGCTCCCGGCTGTCGTCGCGGCGGCGGGTTCGGCGGACCCCGCCGACGACGTGGACGAGGTCCGCGCCGCGCAGACCGGGGCCGTCGTGCCGGCGACGGCACCGTCGGAGGTCACCGCGGCCAGCGTCCCGCCGGCCAGCCCGAGGGCCGCCTGCGGCGTCGCGCGGAGGTCGGTGTCAGCGGGCGCGGTCGCGCTCCTCGCCGCCCGGTCCGAGGCCTGGAACGCGATGCCGCCGCGCAGGCGTGCGGCATACGAGCAGTCGTACTGGAGGCCGGCGAGGAAGGACTGGGCCGCGGCGAGGGCCGAGGCCCGACCCCCGGCGGCGAAGGCCTGGGCCGCGACGCCGGTCGAGTTGGCGTTGGGCCCGCCGGTCGAGCTCGCGACGCCACCGGCGCCGGTCTGGATGCCGGTGAGGTAGTCCAGGCCGGCCGCCGCCGCGGCCGAGGTGTCCAGCGTCGGCACCGAGACCGACAGGAGCGCCTGGACGGCGAACGCCGTCGCGTCGGGGTCGCTCTCGCACACCTCGGCGGCGGGGTCGTTGGTGAACCCGCCGTCCGGGCACTGCAGCCCGGCGAGGTAGGCCACGGCCGTGCCGGACACCGTCTCCCCGGCCCGCGCCAGCGCGATGACCGCGAGGGACTGGCCGATCGTGTTGGAGTAGTCGCCCCACGCCGAGACGTCGGAGAACCGGCCGGAGGAGGTCTCGAGGCCGGCGAGCCTGGCGAGCAGGTCGGTCCCGCCGACGTCGTGCGGGTCCAGGCCCTGGGCAAGGACGGCGAGCAGCGCCTTGGCGGTCGGACCGGCATACGTCTCCCCCCCGGCCCCGACGTAGTCGCCGAGGTGCGCGACGAGGTATGCCGCGGCCGCGGCCGCCTCGTCCCGGCCCACCCCGACGCCGTCGAGGGCGAGGATCGCGTCGACGGTGTTGCCGCCGTCGAGGGAGGCCGTGCCGGGGTAGACGTAGTGGTGGCCCCCGGCGGCGAGCGTCGCGGCGACGAAGTGGGCCGCGTCGGCGGCCTGCCGGCCGGTCGTGCCGGTGACGGCTGGTGCGGCGAGGTGGACCCCGGCCACAGGCGTGGCGCTGGGCGAGGCGGTGGCGGTGGCGCCGGGCGAGGCGGTGGCGCTGGCCGTGGCCGACGCGGTCGGCGGGGTGCGCGGGGAGGAGTCGGCCCGGGCGGCGGGGACGATGGCCAGGGAGGCCAGGGCAAGGCCCGCGACGGCGGCGCCGACGCGGCTGCGTGCGGAGGACATGGGTCCCTTCCTGAGCGGTTCGTGACGATTGCCCCGACCGCTGGACCCAGCGAGCCTGGGCTCCGTCCCGCGTTCCTCGACGGTGTGTGGGAGCCGCTCGCGCTCCCGAGGCATTCCGGCTCGCCACCTTGCGGTGGCCTACGGTTGCGGGTCAGCGCCGGACTTGGACCGGCTTCCCCTCGTGGGCGCGCGTGGTGCCGTCGTCCGACGGCACTGGCCACTGTAGACCCTCCTCGGATACTCGGCGGACCCGCGGCGGCCCGGCCGGTAGACTCCTGCGCCGAAAGGCGTTCGAGCCGTCATCAGCGGCGAGCCTCCGGAAGAACGGCGGACGGCCCACGGGCCGGCCGCTCACTAGACCCGGACGGGTGGGCCCGTCACAGCCCGCGACGAGCGGCCGTATGCCGCCGGCCCGGTGGGCCGGCGACGCACGGCAAGCGAGGTGGTACCGCGGTGCCGTCGGACCGGCTTGCCGGCCCGGCGACGTCGTCCTCGTGAGCAGGACCGACACGACCCGCGACCGCCCAGGAGCATCGACGATGGCCTACCCCAAGGTCTCCACCTTCGCCGCGCAGCCGGCCCGGCCCGGCGCCGCCCCCGGCGTCCCCGCGAGCCCGCGCTTCCCCGAGATCGAGGAGGCCGTCCTCGCCTACTGGGCGCAGGACGACACCTTCCGTGCCTCGGTCGGGAACCGGCCCGAGGGCGAGAACGGCGGCAACGAGTTCGTCTTCTACGACGGGCCCCCCTTCGCGAACGGCCTGCCGCACTACGGCCACCTGCTCACCGGCTATGTCAAGGACATCGTCCCCCGGTACGAGACGATGCGCGGTCGCCGCGTCGACCGCCGGTTCGGGTGGGACACGCACGGCCTGCCGGCCGAGCTCGAGGCGATGAGCCAACTCGGCATCAAGACCAAGGAGGAGATCCTCGAGCTGGGGATCGAGACCTTCAACGCCAAGTGCCGCGAGTCGGTGATGAAGTACACCGACGAGTGGCGCAGCTACGTCACCCGGCAGGCCCGCTGGGTCGACTTCGACAACGACTACAAGACGCTCAACCCCGAGTTCATGGAGAGCGTGCTGTGGGCGTTCAAGCAGCTGCACGACAAGGGCCTGGTCTACGAGGGTTTCCGGGTCCTGCCCTACTGCTGGAACGACCAGACTCCCTTGTCGACGCACGAGCTGCGGATGGACGAGGAGTCCTACCGGGTCCGCAAGGACACCGCCGTCACGGTCGGCTGCCGGCTCGAGACCGGCGAGCTGGCCCTGGTCTGGACGACGACCCCGTGGACCCTGCCGAGCAACCTCGCAACCGCCGTCGGCCCGGACATCGACTACGTCGTCGTCGAGTCGGAGTATGCCGGTCGGCCGGAGCGCTACGTCCTGGCCGAGGCGCGGCTCGGCACCTACGCCCAGGAGCTGTTCGGCGAGGCGACGATGAGCGAGGAGGACCTGCAGGCCAGGGTGCTGGAGCGGATGAAGGGCCGCGACCTCGTCGGCCGCCGCTACACCCCGCCGTTCTCCTACTACGAGGGACACCCGCACAGCCACGTCGTCCTGCCCGCCGACTACGTGACGACCGACGACGGGTCGGGGATGGTCCACATCGCGCCGGCCTTCGGTGAGGAGGACAAGCTCCTCACCGACCGGTACGGCATCGTCCCGGTCGTCCCCGTCGCCGCGGACGGGCGGTTCACCTACCCGATCGCCGACTACGAGGGCCTGCACGTCTTCGACGCGAACCCGCTCGTCGTCGAGCACCTGAAGAACCGGACGTACGTCGACGGGTTCGCCGGTGAGGCGGAGGTCGGCTCGACGACCCGGGGCACCGTCCTGCTCCGCAAGGAGGTCTACGAGCACTCCTACCCGCACTGCTGGCGCTGCCGCGAGCCGCTGATGTACATGGCGGTGTCGAGCTGGTTCATCAGGGTCACCGACTTCAAGGATCGGATGGGTGAGCTCAACCGGGAGATCACCTGGGTGCCCGAGCACGTCAAGGACGGCCAGTTCGGCAAGTGGCTCGAGAACGCCCGCGACTGGTCGGTCTCGCGGAACCGGTTCTGGGGCAGCCCGATCCCGGTGTGGAAGTCCGACGACCCGGCATACCCGCGGGTGGACGTCTACGGCAGCTTCGCCGACCTCGAGCGGGACTTCGGGCGGCTCCCGCTCAACGAGCGGGGCGAGCCGGACCTGCACCGGCCGTTCGTCGACCGGCTGACCCGCCCCAACCCGGACGACCCGACCGGCAACTCGACGATGCGCCGGGTCGAGGACGTCCTCGACGTGTGGTTCGACAGCGGGTCGATGAGCTTCGCCCAGGTCCACTACCCGTTCGAGAACCACGACTGGTTCGAGCACCACTTCCCCGCGGACTTCATCGTCGAGTACATCGGGCAGACCCGGGGCTGGTTCTACCTGCTTCACGTCCTCGCCTCGGCCCTGTTCGACCGGCCGGCGTTCGGCTCGTGCATCTCCCACGGCATCGTCCTGGGCAGCGACGGGCAGAAGATGAGCAAGTCGCTGCGCAACTACCCCGACGTCACCGAGGTGTTCAACCGGGACGGCGCCGACGCGATGCGCTGGTTCCTCATGTCGAGCCCGATCCTGCGCGGTGGCAACCTCGTCGTCACCGAGGAGGGCATCCGCGAGGGGGTTCGCCAGGTCATCATCCCGCTGTGGAACAGCTGGTACTTCCTCTCCCTCTACGCCAACGCGCTCTCTGCTGAGGATGGCGGCTACGAGGCGAGGTGGTCGACCTCGTCGAGCGATCCGCTCGACCGGTATCTCCTGGCCAAGCTGCGCGGCCTCGTCGAGACTGTCACCGACCAGCTCGACGCCTACGACATCCCCGGGGCCTCGGAGTCGGTGCGGACCTTCGTCGACGTCCTGACGAACTGGTACATCCGCCGCTCCCGCGAGCGGTTCTGGGACACCTCGCAGGGGGCGTCGACGCCGGACACCCATGCCGCGTTCGACACCCTCTACACGACGCTGGAGGTGTTGACCCGCGTCACCGCGCCGCTCCTTCCCCTCGTGTCCGAGGAGATCTGGCGTGGCCTCACCGGGGAGCGCTCCGTCCACCTCGCCGACTGGCCCGACCCGGCGCTGCTCCCGGACGACGACGGCCTCGTCGCGGCGATGGACCAGGTCCGGGCCGTCTGCTCCGCCGCCTCCTCGCTGCGCAAGGGGGAGGGCCTGCGGGTCCGGCTGCCGCTGCGTGAGCTGACCGTCGTCACCGCCCGTGCCGCCGACTTCGAGGCGTATGCCGGGATCGTCGCCGACGAGGTGAACGTCAAGTCGGTCCGGGTGCTCGACGTCGACGCTGCCCACGAGTCCGACTTCGGGATCACCCAGCGGCTCACGGTCAACGCGCGCGCGGCCGGCCCCCGGCTCGGCAAGGACGTCCAGACCGCCATCAAGGGCAGCAAGAGCGGTGACTGGTCGGTCGCCGAGGACGGCGCCGTCGTCTCCGGTGGGATCGCGCTCGTCGCGGGGGAGTATCTCCTGGAGACCGTCGTCGACGAGGCCGGGGCCGGCAGCCACGCGACCGCGATGCTGCAGGGGGGCGGGTTCGTCGTCCTCGACACCGAGGTCACCGACGACCTGGCCCTCGAAGGCGTCGCGCGCGACCTCGTCCGGGCGGTCCAGCAGGCTCGTCGAGCGGCCGGGCTCGAGGTCACCGACCGGATCGCCCTCGCCGTCAGCGGCGGTGAGCTCGTGCGCCGGGCGGCCGACGTGCATGGCGACCTCGTCCGGGGCGAGACGCTCGCGGAGTCGCTCACCGTGCTCAGCGAGCTCGACGACCTGGCCGAGGGCGCCGGGGTGTCCGCCGCCGAGGTAGGCGACGAGCGGTTCCCCGTGCGGATCCGGGTCGCCGCGCTCTGAGCGCGGGGGCACCGGCGCGGCCGGGCCCCGTGGCGCCCGCGCCGGCGACCGGCCGGGTCAGTGCGTCGGGGGGAGCAGCACGATCTTGCCGACGTGCCTCTTGCGGAGGAACTCCTCCTGCGCCGCGACGATCTCCTCGAGCGGGAAGGTGCGCGCGAGCACCGGGTGGATCTCGCCGTGCTCGATTGCGGAGAGGACGCTGGGGAAGACCGGCTCGTCCCATGCCGTGCAGCCGAGCAGGGTGAGGTCCTTGAGGTACACGGTGCGTAGGTCGAGCCGGACGACCGGGCCGGCGATCGCGCCGGAGGAGACGTAGCGGCCCCCACGGCGCAGGCCCTCAAGGACGGCGGCGACCCCGGGGCCGGCGACGTTGTCGACCGCCACGTCGAGCGACTCCGGGCCGATCGCGTCGACGAGGTCCTCCTCGCGGGTCACGACCCGGGCGGCCCCGAGCGCCCCGACGGCCCCGGCCTTGGCGGCGCCGCACACCGCGGTCACCCGTGCACCCCGTCGGGCGGCGAGCTGGACCGTCGCCGAGCCGACCCCGCCCGACGCCCCGGTGACGAGGACCCGGTCACCCGCGGCGACGCCCGCGCGGTGGAGCATGTTCTCGGCCGTCCCGTAGGCGCACGGGATCGAGCCGAGCTCGGCGTCGCTCCAGTCGCAGTCGACGGGGAAGACCTCACCGACGGGGACGACGACGAACTGGGCGAAGGCCCCGTCGACATCGGAGGCCAACCACACGGTCTCCATCGACCCGAAGCCGTGCGGGCGCATGCACGGTCGCACGAGCACCCGGCCGGTCAGCGCCGAGACGTCGGTGCCGGGTCCGGCGCCCGCAACGACCCCGCAGCAGTCGGTGCCCTGGATCAGCGGGAAGGGGGTGGGCTCGTTCCACCCGCCGTCCGTGGGTGGTTCGGTGGGGTCGCCGTCGGCGGCCGAGCCGGTGCCCCCGGTCACCGTCGAGGAGTACCAGCCGAGCCGGGTGTTGATCTCGGTGTTGTTGACGCCGGCGGCGAGAACCCGGACGAGCACCTGCCCGGGCCCGGGTATCGGGATCGGCACCGAGCGGTACTCCAGCCGGTCGTAGCCACCCGGGCCGGTCGTCACCACAGCCATCATCGTGTCCGCGGCCATGCACTCACCCTCCCCGCACCGGCCGGCCGTGTCCACCGTGCCGCCCGGCATCGAACCTCGACGTACGGGCCCGGCGGCATACTTGCGGACGTTCCCCTCGAGCCTCCCAGGAGCCACGATGTCCCCGATGCGCGCCGCCCGTGAGGGCGTCCTGCCCCTCACCCGCCTCCCGGTCGCCGAGCTCGCGCCGAACGTCGTGGTCGTCGGCGACCCCGGGCGGGCCCGCGCCGTGGGTGAGCGGCTCGGCGAGGCCCGCGAGCTCGCCAGCAACCGCGAGTACCTCAGCATCGGCGGAACGTATCGCGGCGTTCCGGTCACCGTCGTCTCCCACGGGATCGGGGGGCCGGGTGCCGGAGTGGCGTTCGAGGAGCTGTGCCGGGGCGGGGCGCGACGAATCGTCCGCGCCGGCACGGCCGGCGGTCTGCGGCCCGATGTCGACGACGGCGCGGTGGTCGTCGCGACGGCCGCCGTGCGTGAGGACGGGCTGACCGACCTTCTCGTGCCGCCGGGGTACCCGGCCGTCGCCGACCCATGGCTGACCCTCACCCTCGAGGACGCGGCCCGCGCGGCCGGGGTCGGCGAGGATCGCCTCCGCCGGGGCGTCGTCTACTCCAACGCGGCCTTCTACCCGCACGACGTGCTCGGCCCGCGCCTCGAGCTCTGGCAGCGCGCCGGCTGCGTGGCGGTCGAGATGGAGGCCGCCGCGCTGTTCGTCGTCGCCGGGCTGCACGGTGTCGCCGCGGGCGCGGTGCTGGCCATCGACGGCAACCCGCTCGCCACCGGCGACACCGCGATGGAGGGCTACGACCCGTTCCGTGACGTCGTCCGTGAGGCGGTCGACGCCGTCGTCACGGCGGCCCTCGAGGCGGCCGTTGCCTCACCCGCTCCCTGAGCGGTGGGCTACGAGGAGACCTCGCGCAGCCGGGCCGCGATCTGCTCCGGCCTGGCGTCGTTGACCCAGGCGCCGGCTCCGGACTCGGACCCGGCGAGGTACTTCAGCTTCCCGGGCGCGCGCAGGACCGAGAACAGCTGCAGATGCAGCCGGGCCAGGCCGCGGCCCTGACCGATCGGGGCCTGGTGCCAGCCCGCCACGTAGGGGAGGCTCGGCACGCCGTCGTAGTAGCGGTCGGCACGGCGGAGCAGCTCGAGGTAGACCTCGGCGAGCTCGTCGCGTTCGTCGGGGTCGAGCTCGGCGAGGTCGGCGACGTCCCGGTGCGGCGCGAGGTGCACCTCGACCGGCCACCGCGCGGCCGCGGGGACGTAGGCCGTCCACCGCTGGCCGGTCAGCACGATGCGGGTCCGCGCCTCGCGCTCGGCCCGGAGCACGTCGGCGAGGAGGTTGCCGCCGGTCGCCGACCGGTGTTCGGCGGCCCGGCGCAGCAGGGCCTCGGTGCGGGGGCTGACGAACGGGAAGGCATAGATCTGGCCGTGCGGGTGGTTCAGCGTCACCCCGATCTCCTGGCCGCGGTTCTCGAAGCAGAAGACCTCGCGGATCCCGGGCATCGCCGACAGTGCGGCGGTCCGCTCGGCCCATGCCTCGACGACGGTCCGCACTCGGCCCACGTCGAGGGAGGACATCGCGGCGTCGTGGTCGGAGGTGAAGCAGACGACCTCGCATCGACCGTTGCCGGGCGCCTGCGGCCACAGCCGGTTGCCGTCGACGGAGTGCTCGGTCTCCGGCGAGGACATCGCGAGCGAGGGAAACCGGTTCTCGAAGACGACGACGTCGTAGTCGGGGGCCGGGATCTCCGACGGGGCACGACCGGGAATGGTCGGGCAGAGGGGACACTCGTCCGGCGGGGGCAGGAAGGTGCGACTGTTGCGATGGGAGGCGATGACGACCCACTCGCCGGTCAGGGGGTCCAGGCGCCGGACCGAGCCGATGCCGACGGGGCGCAGGGCCCTGGAGTCGGGGACGATGCGGCTGGCAGCGCCGCTGGCGTAGGGCTCGCGGTCGTCGAAGTAGATGATCTCACGCCCGTCGGCGAGCAGGCCGCGGCTGCGGCCCACCCGCGCGCCGGCCGCCCCGACGGTCATGACGCCTCGCCGCCCCGGGGCGCCGAGTCGTCGTCGCTCCCGTCCGCTGCCCCGTTCCGGTGCGGCGTGAGGATGAGCCGCGGCACCCGGGCCCTGAGCGCGCGCTGGGTGTCGGGGTCGAGCTTGTCGTCGGTGACGAGCACGTCGACCTCACCCAGCCGCGCCATGGAGCTGAGGCCGACGACGCCCCACTTCGTGCTGTCGGCGACGACGGCCACCTGGCTCGCGCAGGCGATGAGGGCGCGGTTGGTCTCGGACTCGACGAGGTTGGGTGTCGTGAAGCCGGCCCGGTCGTCGAAGCCGTGGACGCCGAGGAAGAGCCAGTCCACGTGCAGCGAACGCAGGGTGGTCACGGCGACGGGTCCGACGAGGGCGTCGGACGGGGTCCGGATGCCGCCGGTGAGGATGACGGTGCGGTCGGTCCGCGGCATCGCGTTCATCGCGTCCCCGACCGGCAGGGAGTTGGTGACGATGGTGAGGTTGGGGATCGTGCGCAGCTCGAGGGCAACCGCATACGTCGTCGTGCCGGCCGACAGGGCGACCGAGTCGCCCGGACGGACCAGCCGCGCGGCGGCGACGGCGATCCCGTGCTTCTCCCCGGTCTGCAGCCCCGCCTTGACGGCGAACGCCGGCTCCTCGGCGCTGCGGCCGCTCACCGCCGTCGCCCCGCCGTGGACCCGGGCTACCAGGCCCTTGCGGGCGAGGTGGGCGATGTCCCGACGGATCGTCATGTCGGACACGCCGAGCTCCTCGACGAGGCCGCTGACCCGGACCGCGCCACGGGTGCGCACCTCATCGAGGATGCGCTCGTGGCGCTGCTGGGCGAACATCAGCGCCTCTCCCTCACGATCGCCACACCGCCGGCGGGGATGGTGACGGTGCCCTCGACCGGACGGTCGGCGACGAGGTCGTGGCCGACCGCCGGGACGGCGGCCTCGCCCTCGCCATGGTTGATGACGAAGAGGAACGACCGGTCCTCGGCCGAGCGTCGCACGACCTCGACCCCTTCGGGGGCCGGGGTCCGCGGCTCCACGCCGGCCCCGTCCAGGACCATCGCGAGGACGGCGTCGAGGGACCTGGGGTCGAGCGAGGTCCCGAGATACCACGCGCTGCCGCCCCCGGAGGTCGTATGCCGGGTCACCGCCGGGTGCCCGGCCACCGGGCCGTCGGCGTGGACGGCGACCGCCTCGGCGCCACGCAGATGGGTCAGCTCCGACCACAACGAGCCGGTCCATGGCCCGTTGCCCGGGCCGATGAGCCGCACGCTCTGGTCGGCCCGCAGCGGGAAGAACTCCTCGGTGCCGATCCCCAGGAGCTCGGCGAACGCGCCCGGGTAGCCGCCGAGCCGGATGTGGTCGTTCTCGTCGACGATGCCGGAGAAGTAGGTGACGACGACGTGGGCGCCGGCCTCGGCCGCGCTCATGATCCGCTCGACCGCCGCGTCGTCGACGAGGTAGAGGGACGGCACGAGGACGACGGCGGCGTCGGTGAGGTCCGCGCCCGGCCGACGCACGTCGACGGGGACCCCGCGACGCCAGAGGGCCCGGTGCAGGGCGACGGGGGCGTCGATGGAGCGGACGAGCGAGGAGGGGTGGCTGTCGAGGTCGGCGGCCCAGCGGGCCGGCCAGTCGAGCAGGAGCACGACCTGCGCCGGCTCGACCCGGGTCCCGGCGACGTCGGCGGCGCGGCCGAGGATCGTGCCGAGCTCGCTCACCTCGCGCCACACCTTCGTGTCGGTCCCGGCATGGGGGAGCAGTGCGGAGTGGAACTTCTCGGCGCCGGCCCGGCTGGCGCGCCACTGGAAGTAGCCCACGGCGTCCGCCCCGCGGGCGACGTGACCCAGACTCGTCCGCAGCAGCTCGCCGGGCTGCTTGGCGATGTTGACCGGCTGCCAGTTCACCGCGCTCGTCGAGTGCTCCATGAGGAACCAGGGGTCGCCGCCGGCGAGTCCCCGGACGACGTCTCCGCAGAAGGCGAGCTCGTGGGCTGGGTCCTCGAGGCGGTGGTCGAGGTAGTGGTCCTGGGAGACGAGGTCCATCTCGGGCGCCCAGGACCAGTAGTCCATCCCGGTGGTGTGCGTCATGACCATGAAGTTCGTCGTCACCGGCACGTCCGGGGTGATCCGGCGGATGACGTCGCGCTCGGCCCGGTAGTACTCGAGGAGCTCCTCGGAGCTGAACCGGGCGAAGTCGAGCTGCTGGGTCGGGTTGGGGATGGCCGTCCCGAGCCGGGGGGGAAGGACCTCCTCGAAGGCGGAGTAGTGCTGGCTCCAGAAGGTCGTCCCCCACGCGTCGTTGAGGGTGGCCACGTCGCCGTAGCGGCGCTGCAGCCAGCGACGGAAGGCCTCGGCGGACGTGTCGCAGTAGCAGTGCACGTTGTGGCAGCCCAACTCGTTCGAGACGTGCCACATCGCCAGGGCCGGGTGGGCGCCATAACGGTCGGCGACCGCCTCGACGAGAGCGAGTGCCTTGTCCCGGAAGACCGGGGAGCTGGGGCACCACGCCTGGCGCCCGCCGGGCCAGAGTCGGCGTCCCTCCCGGTCGACGGGCAGGATCTCGGGGTAGGCCCGCGAGAGCCAGGGCGGGGGGGATGCGGTGGCCGTCGCGAGGTCGACGCGGATCCCGCCCTCGTGGAGCAGGTCCATGACCCGGTCCAGCCAGCCGAACTCGAAGCGGCCCTCCTCCGGCTCGAGCAGCGCCCACGAGAAGACGCCCACCGTGGCGAAGGTGACCCCGGCCTGCTGCATCAGCGCGACGTCCTGCGCCCAGGTCTCCTCCGGCCACTGCTCGGGGTTGTAGTCGCCACCGAGCCCGACGCCGGGCAGGGGCCACGGGCGGGGGTGGTCGGCGGGTCCGGCAGCGCGCTCGATGGTCACCCTCGACAGCGTGGACCCGGCCGTCGATAAAGTCAACACAAACCATCAGCATGCGCGAGGTGTCGTGTTCGATTTGGCTGGCCGTCTCCGCTTCGAGGGGGAGGAGCCGGCGGCCCGGTGAGGGGCGCTGCGGTGCTCGTCGGGGGACAGGATCGTGCGTGGCACAGCCAGAACACGGCGATTGTGTGACAACGCCGCGTCATCTATTGACAACACGGGGCCGGGCCTGCACGATGACGCCTACATGTGAGTTTTCGTTGAGTTGTGTTGACTCACGACACCGGCCTCGGCCGCGTAGCGCCAAAGGAGGATGCTATGACCCGTCCCCAGACCGAGGCGGAATATCTCGCCCGCCTGGTTCCCAACTCGGTGGCCGGAGCCAATCTCGGCCGTCGCTCTGTGCTCAAGGGGGCGATGTTCGCCGGCGCGGCACTGGGCATCCCGGGCCTGCTGAGCGCCTGCGGGAGCAGCAGCAGCGGGGGAGCCGCGGCCGGCGGCGCTCCGAGCGGGACCTTGACCTTCGGCTCGAACTACTCCGACGAGGTGCCCAAGAAGGCGATGCAGGACGTCGTCGACGCCTACATGGGCAAGGAGAGCAAGGTCACCGTCAAGGTCAACACGGTCGACCACAACACGTTCCAGGAGAACATCAACAACTACCTCCAGGGCAAGCCGGACGACGTCTTCACGTGGTTCGCCGGCTACCGGATGCGGTTTTTCGCCTCCAAGGGTCTCGTCGGCGACATCAGTGACGTGTGGAAGGACTTCACCGGCTTCAGCGACGCCTTCAAGACCGCATCGACGGGTGACGACGGCAAGCAGTACTTCGTGCCGCTGTACAACTACCCGTGGGCGATGTTCTACCGCCCGTCGGTCTTCTCCAAGTACGGCTACACGGTGCCGAAGACGCTGGACGAGTTCAAGGCCCTCGGCACCCAGATGCAGAAGGACGGCCTCGTGCCGATCGCCTTCGCCGACAAGGACGGCTGGCCGGCCATGGGCACGTTCGACATCCTCAACATGCGGATCAACGGCTACCAGTTCCACATCGACCTCATGGCTCACAAGGAGTCGTGGGACAGCCCGAAGGTCAAGCAGGTCTTCCAGACCTGGGCCGAGCTGCTGCCGATGCATCAGCCCGCCTCCCTCGGCCGGACCTGGCAGGAGGCGGCCCAGTCCCTCCAGCAGAAGAAGGCGGGCACGTACCTGCTCGGGTCGTTCGTCGCCCAGCAGGTCGACAACGGCAAGGACCTCGACTTCTTCACCTTCCCGGAGATCGACTCGGCGATCGGCGCCGACGCCCTCGACGCCCCGATCGACGGCTTCATGATGGCGGCCAAGCCGACGAACGAGACGGCGGCCAAGAGCTTCCTGTCCTACCTCGGCAGCCCCGACGCGGAGGTCATCTACGGCAAGTCCGACCCCTCCGACGTCCTTGCCAACAGCAACGCCGACACCTCGTTCTACAACGATGTCCAGAAGAAGTCGGCCGAGCTGATCGGCTCGGCGAAGAACATCGCCCAGTTCATGGACCGCGACACCCGGCCCGACTTCGCCTCGACCGTCATGATCCCGGCCCTGCAGTCCTTCATCAAGAACCCGTCGGACATCGACGGGCTGACGAGCAACATCGAGGCCCAGGCCAAGACGATCTTCGTCTGAGACCTCAGCGGGCGCCGCGGTACCCTTCCGCGGCGCCCGCGGCATACCCTGGGCGCGGATCGCACGTCCTCGCCCCCAGCCGATCCCCAGACCACCCGCCAATGCCGGCGCCGATGTGCTCCCCCACCTTCGTGGCCGGCGGAGAGGGGCCTCGATGTCGAGTGCTACCGAACCGGCCGTCACGACCGCCGGACACGAGACCGGCCAGGGGAGGGCACCGGCCCCGCGGCGGCGGCTGCACCAGCTGACGAAGACCGACCGGATCGTCGTCGTCCTCATGGTCCTCGTCCCCCTCCTGCTCGTCGTCGTCTTCGTCTGGTTGCCGGCGATCGTCACCGTCCTGCTCTCCTTCACGAACTGGGACGGGATCGGCGGGCTCGACACGATCAAGTGGGTCGGCACGGCGAACTACCACAACGTCGTGACGATCTACCCGCCGTTCAAGCCGGCGGTCGAGCACAACCTGCTCTGGCTCGCGGTCCTGTTCCTCGTCGCGACGCCGTTCGGGATGTTCCTCGCCGTGCTCCTGGACAAGGAGCTCAAGGGCAGCCGCCTCTACCAGACCGCGATCTATCTCCCGGTCGTCCTCTCCCTCGCCCTCATCGGCTTCATCTGGCAGCTCTTCTACTCGCGGGACCAGGGCCTGCTCAACGCGGTACTCGGGACAAAGATCGACTGGTACGGCGACCCGTCGATCAACATCTGGGCCGTCCTCGTGGCGGCGAGCTGGCGGCACGTCGGCTACATCATGTTGCTCTACCTCGCCGGGCTGAAGGGCGTCGACCCGACGCTGCGCGAGGCGGCCACGATCGACGGGGCGAGCGAGCGCCAGACGTTCTTCCGGATCGTCTTCCCGGTGCTGAGGCCGATCAACATCATCGTCCTCGTCATCACCGTCATCGAGGCGCTGCGTGCCTTCGACATCGTCTGGGTGGTCAACAAGGGCCGCAACGGCCTCGAGCTCATCTCGGCGCTGGTGACCCAGAACGTCGTCGGCGAGGCGAGCCGGATCGGGTTCGGTTCGGCGCTCGCGACGTTCATGCTCATCGTCTCGCTCGTCTTCATCGCCATCTACCTCGCCACCGTGATGCGGGAGGACAAGTCATGACGACCGCCACCGTCGCCCGACCGGCGAACGACCAGCGCACCTACCGCCACAGGCGACTGACCCCCGCCCGGGTCATCCTGCACATCTTCCTGTCGATCATCGCCCTCGCCTGGTTCTTCCCGGTGGCCTGGGCGCTGATCAACTCCTTCCGCGACTACCGCTACACCTCGCTCCACGGCTACGTGTCGATCGGTGGATGGACGTTCAAGAACTACGTCAACGCCTGGGAGCAGGGCGACTTCACCCGCCACTTCCTCAACTCCGCGTACGTGACCGTCCCGGCTGTGCTGCTGACGCTCTTCCTCTCGGCCTGCGTCGCGTTCGTCCTCGCGCGGTTCAGCTTCAAGTTCAACATCGTCATGCTCGGCCTCTTCACGGCCGCGAACCTCCTGCCGCAGCAGTCCCTCCTCATCCCCCTGTTCCGGCTCTACCGCGCGATCCCCCTCCCGTACTGGATGAGCGACTCGGGGATGCTGCTCGACAGCTACTGGGGGCTCATCGTCGTCAACACGGCGTTCCAGACCGGCTTCTGCACCTTCGTCCTCAGCAACTACATGAAGACGCTGCCCAAGGAGCTGTACGAGTCGGCGATGGTCGACGGCGCCAGCGTGTGGCGTCAGTTCTGGAAGATCACCCTGCCGCTGTGCCGGCCCCCGCTCGCCGCCCTCGCGGTCCTCGAGGTCACCTGGATCTACAACGAGTTCTTCTGGGCGACCGTGCTCGTCCAGACCGGGGCGAAGTTCCCCATCACGAGCTCGCTGAACAACCTCCGGGGGCAGTTCTTCACCGACCTCAACCTCGTCTCGGCCGGGTCGGTCGTCATCGCCATCCCCGTGCTCGTCATCTTCTTCCTCCTCCAGAAGCAGTTCGTCGCGGGGCTCACGCTCGGCTCGACGAAGGGATGACCGCCTCCATGTCCGACCGCCACGAACCCCCGGCACCGCTCCACCTCCGGTCCGCCGGGGTCTCGCTGGTCCTCGACGTCGCCGGCCCGGGCCTGCCACGGGTGCTGCACTGGGGTGGCGACCTCGGTCTGCTCGACGAGGACGAGCTGCGGGTCCTGGCTGCCGCGATGGTCGGTGGGCTCCCGCACAGCGGCCTCGACGACCCGTGGACCGTCTCGCTGCTGCCGTCCCAGAGCGACGGGTGGGCGGGCACACCGGGGCTCGCCGGGCACCGCGCAGGCGCCGACGTCTTCCCCCGGTTCGTGCTGACCGGTCCGGTTTCGGTGACCGACGACGACGGCGCCCGCCGGGTGCGCCTGGAGGCGGTGGCTGCCGACAGCGGCCTCGGCCTCGTGCTCGACCTGCGGCTCGAGGCGGACGGGCTGCTGCGGATCCGGCACGCCGTCAGCAACCTCGGGGACGGGGAGTACACGCTCGACGGCCTGCTCACCATGCTGCCGGTGCCGGCCCGGGCCGCGGAGCTGCTCGACCTGACCGGACGCTGGTGCCGTGAACGAAGCCCGCAGCGCTCGCCCTTCCAGCACGGCACCCACCAGCGGGCCTCCCGTCGGGGCCGGACCGGTCACGACGCGCCACTCCTGCTGGTCTGTGGCACCCCGGGTTTCGCCTTCCGGACCGGCGAGGTCTGGACCGTCCATGTCGCCTGGAGCGGCAACCACGTCCACAGCGCCGAGCGGCTGCCCGAGACGCTGGGATCGGTCGGTGCAGGGCTGCTCGGTGGCGGCGAGCTGCTCCTGCCCGGCGAGGTGCGGCTCGCTCCGGGGGAGTCGTATGCCGGTCCATGGGTGTGCTTCGCCTACGGCGAGGCCGGCCTGGACTCGGCCAGCAGCCGGATCCACCGGTGGCTGCGCTCCCGACCGGCCCATCCGAGGACGCCGCGCCCGCTGGTCCTCAACACGTGGGAGGCGGTCTACTTCGACCACCGCCTCGACCGGCTCACCGATCTGGCCCGCACGGCGGCGTCCATCGGCGTCGAGCGGTTCGTCCTCGACGACGGCTGGTTCATGCACCGGCGGCACGACCTCGCCGGCCTCGGCGACTGGTACGTCGACCCGGCGGTGTGGCCGGACGGGCTGCGCCCCCTCGTCGACGCCGTGCACGACCTCGGCATGGAGTTCGGGCTGTGGGTGGAGCCGGAGATGGTCAACCCCGATTCGGACCTGGCCCGGGCCCACCCGGACTGGCTGCTCGCTCGAACCGAACCGACCGTCGCCGACCTCACCGCCGGCGCCGAGGGCGCGTTGCCCCGTGCCTGGCGCCACCAGCAGGTGCTCGACGTCGCCAACCCGCACGCCGCGGCATACCTCCTCGAGCGGCTCGACGCCCTCGTCGGCGAGATCGGCGTCGACTACCTCAAGTGGGACCACAACCGCGACCTCCTCGAGGCCGCCCATCCCGGGCCCGGCGGACCTCGCACGGCGGCCGTCCACTCCCAGACCCACGCCGTGTACGCGCTCCTGGACGCGTTGCGAGCCCGGCACCCGGCCCTCGAGATCGAGTCGTGTGCCTCCGGCGGCGCTCGCGTCGACCTCGGCATCCTCGAGCACACCGACCGGGTCTGGGCCTCCGACACCAACGACCCCGTCGAGCGCCAGGCGATCCAGCGCTGGACCGGGCTGCTGCTCCCGCCCGAGCTCGTCGGTGCGCACGTCGGACCACCACGGGCGCACACGACGGGCCGGGAGAGCGATCTCGGCCTGCGCACCCTCACCGCGCTGTTCGGCCATGCCGGCATCGAGTGGGACATCGGCGGCTGCTCGGAGGCCGAGCTGGCCCGGCTCCGCGCCTGGACCGGGCTCTACCGCGAGCTGCGCCCCCTCATCCACGGTGGTGACGTCGTCCGGGTCGACCACCCGGACCCGGGCGCCTGGCTGTCCGGCGTCGTCGCCGCGGACCGGAGCGAGGCGGTGTTCTGGTACGTCCGCCTCGAGAGCTCGCCGGATGCGGTACCGGCGCCCCTGCGGTTCGCCGGGCTCGACCCGGGCCGCCGGTATGCCGTGTCGATCCGGGAGGAGGCCGGGCTCGCCCATCACGTCGGGGGCTTCCCCGCCTGGCGGCACCGGGGGGGCGTCGAGCTCTCCGGTGCCGTCCTCGGGGTGGTCGGGCTCCCGGCGCCCCTGCTGGGGCCGGCCCAGGGCGTCCTGCTCCACCTGCGGACCGCGTGAGCAGGGGAGCGACGACGGTGCCGTCGGCCTGACCACCGGGCAGGCGGTCGGGGCGCGCGTGCGAGACTGCCCGGGACATGATTGAGCCTCCCGCAAGCGCTGCAGGCGCCGCCGAACCCCGGGTCGCCGACGGCTTCGGCGCCGTTGCCGACGCGTTCCGGGCTCTGGTCGACGACCCTGCCGAGGACGCCCTCGCCCTCGGCGTCTACCGAGACGGCGGGTCGGTCGTCGACCTCTGGGGCGGCACCGACGCGGTCCTCGGCCGGCCGATGCCGGACGACGCGCTGATGATGGTCGCCTCCTGCAGCAAGGGCATCACCGCGACGGTCCTCGCCGTGCTCGTCGAGCAGGGGCGGCTCGATCCCGAGCAGCGCGTGGCGCAGCTGTGGCCGGAGTTCGCCGCCGCGGGCAAGGCCGACGTCACCGTGGGGATGGTCGCCTCGCACACCGCCGGTCTGCCCTACCCTCCCCTCGGGACCGGCCTGGCCGGACTCGACCTGCATCGAGGCCCCGCGGTGACCGCCGCGCTCTCCGGCGCCCGTCCGCTGTGGGCGCCGGGCACGGCGATGGCCTACCACCCGGTCACCTACGGCACCCTGCTCGATGAGATCGTGCGGCGCGCCACCGGGCGGACCGTCGCCGCGCACCTGCGTGACCTCGTCGCCGGGCCCCTCGGTCTGCAGATGTGGATCGGCCTGCCCGAGGCGGAGATTCCGCGGGTCGTGCCCGGTCGGTGGGACGAGCCGAGCCCGATGATCCCCACCTCCGAGCAGCCGCCGCCGGGCAGCTACGCCGCCAAGCGCCAGGCGTTCCTTCGCGAGAACCCGCCGATGGAGCCCGACGTCACCGACCCCGCCGAGGTCCGCGAGCACTATGCCGCGGAGCGGCCCGCCATCGGTGCCATCACCGACGCCCGGTCGCTGGCCCGGATGTACGCCGCCCTGCTCGGCCCCGTCGACGGCCTCCGCCTCGTCACGGATGCGACCCTCGCGGCGGTCACCGCAGCGCGCACCGACGGCGTCGAGACCCTCATCGAGAGCGGGACCGCCGGGCCGGACATCCGCTTCGGCCTCGGCTACCAGCTGGCTTCGCCGAGCATGCCCGGGCTCGGGCCGGGCAGCTTCGGGCACACCGGCGCCGGTGGCCGTCTCGGCATCGCCGATCCCGATACGGGCGTCGCCGTCGGCTTCCTCTGCTCCCGGATGCGAGACATCGGCCCGGCGGGGGACCCCCGCTGGCGCATCCTCCTCGACGCCGTCCGCTCCGTCCTCTGAGAGCGGGGAGGGCGCTGCGGCCCTCCGGCGTGGCGCGTAGGTTGGAGCCGTCGGGCGCCTCGTCCCGGCCCGTCGAGAGGGGGAGCACGATGAGGAGCCGACTGGCCTCGCTCGTCCTGCGGACCGCACGGTGGACCGCGGTGGGGGAGGTGCCCCGGACGGGGATCCTCGTCGGAGCCCCGCACACCTCCAACTGGGACTTCGTCATGATGCTCCTCATCATGTGGCGGGGCGGGGTGACGCCCCGCGTCCTCATCAAGAAGGAGCTCTTCCGCGGCCCGCTCGCCTGGCTGCTCACCCGACTCGGCGGCATCCCGCTCGACCGCTCGAACCCCACCGGCGTCGTTCGCGACCTCGTCCGTGAGGCCCGCAGCGGTGAGCCGTTCCTCCTCATCCTCGCTGCGGAGGGGACCCGGACGAAGGGGGAGTACTGGAAGTCCGGCTTCTGGCGGCTCGCGAGGTCGGCCCGGCTGCCGATCTCGCTCGCCTTCATCGACGGGCCGAGCCGGACCGCCGGGTTCGGGCCGACGATCATGGCCACGTCGGACGTCGTGGCCGACATGGACCTGATCCGCGAGTTCTACCGGGACAAGCGGGGCATCAACCCCGAGCGTCGGACCGAGCCCAGGCTGCGCGAGGAGGCCCGCGGCCCGGGGGCCGGCGATGGGGTGGACGAGGGCGCCGGCACGTGAGGACCCAGCCCGCGCCGGACCTCGCCGTCGGCGACCGAGGGCGGACTCCGCGGCACGCCTGATGCAGGATGGACCCGTGAGCCCCGCACCCGACGACGCCCAGCGTGAGGCCGCCCGTCGCCTCGACATCACCAGGCGGATGCGCCTGACCGAGGAGGCCATCCTCGCCCGCGCCCCCGAACACGACCTGCAGCCCTCGCTCGACCGGATCCAGGCCGTCATGGACCTGCTCGGCGAGCCGCAGCGGACCTTCCCGGTCATCCATCTCACCGGGACCAACGGCAAGACGTCGACGACGCGGGTCATCGACGCGATCCTCACCGAGATGGGCCTGAAGACGGGTCGGTTCACCTCGCCGCACCTGCACACGATGCGGGAGCGGATCTCGCTGTCGGGCGAGAGCATCGACGAGGAGCGATTCCTCGCCGCCTACGCCGAGGTCATCCCGTTCGTCGAGACGATCGACGCTGCCTCGAGAACCGGTGGTGGCCCCCGGATGACCTTCTTCGAGGTCCTCGTCGCCGTCGCGTACGCCGCGTTCGCCGACGCCCCCGTCGACGTCGGCGTCGTCGAGGTCGGCATGGGCGGGAGCTGGGACGCGACGAACGTCGTCGACGCCCCCGTCTCGGTCATCACCCCGATCGCCATCGACCACACCCATTTCCTCGGGGGGAGCGAGGTCGAGATCGCCCACGAGAAGGCCGGGATCATCAAGGCCGACGCGATCGTCCTCAGCGCGGTCCAGGAGCCGGAGGTCGCCGAGGTGCTCCTGGAGCGGGCCGAGGCGGTGGGCGCGCGGGTCGCGTTCGAGGGTGCCGACTTCGGCGTCGCCGCCCGGGAGGTCGCCGTCGGCGGTCAGCTCCTCTCGGTGCGGGGGCTCGCGGGTGAGTACGCCGACCTCTTCGTGCCGCTCCACGGTGAGCACCAGGCGAGCAACGTCGCCCTCGCGGTCGCCGCGGTCGAGGCGTTCGTCGGGGGAGGGGAGCAGCGCCTCGACCCCGACGTCCTGCGGGCCGGCCTCGCAGCGGTGAGCTCGCCCGGCCGGCTCGAGATCGTCCGGCGCAGTCCGACCGTCCTCGTCGACGCCGCCCACAACCCGGCCGGGGCCCGGGCCCTGCGGACGGCGCTGAACGACTCGTTCACCTTCGGCCGACTCGTCGGGCTCCTCGCGGTCCTGACCGACAAGGACGCCGCGTCCATGCTCGAGATCCTCGAGCCGGCCCTCGACGAGATCGTCGTCACGCGCAACAGCTCGCCGCGCTCCATGCGTCCCGCCGCCCTCGGCGAGCTGGCCGCCGACATCTTCGGTGAGCACCGGGTGACCGTCGTCGCGGACCTTCCGGACGCGCTCGACCGGGCGGCCGGACTCGCCGACGAGAGCGGGGTGAGCGGCGCGGTGCTCGCCACCGGCTCCGTCGTCACGGCGGCCGAGGTGCGGATGCTGCTCGGCCGGACCGAGGTCTGACGCGCGAGGGCGGCATACCACCCGCTCGGCATACCCTGGGTCACCATGCGCCGGTTCCCGATCTACGGCACCCTCGGCACCTTCACCTGGCGGCTGCTCGCCATCGTCCTCGCCGGCCAGGGCATCGTCGTCTTCTTCGCGGCGACCCTGGCCCGGGGCCTGTCCGACGCGTCGGGGAACGGCTCACCCGCCACCCTGCTGTGGGTCGGGACGGGCCTGGCCCTGCTCTGCCTCGTCTCCGCGGGGCTACTCCGCCGGCCCTACGGGGTCACGCTGGGCTGGCTCGTCCAGCTCCTCACCTGGCTGGCGGCCCTCGTCCTGCCGGCGATGATCGGCGTCGGGGTCATCTTCACGGGGCTGTGGGTCCTCCTCATGGCCCAGGGCAACCGGGCCGAACGCCTCGTCGCGGAGCGCGAGGCGGCCGCGGGGGAGCCGGCCGACGGGCCTGAGTAGGCTGGCGACCGTGACCGAACGCTCCCTCGTCCTCGTCAAGCCCGATGGGTTCGCCCGTGGCCTCACCGGGGAGGTGCTGCGCCGGGTCGAGGCCAAGGGGTATCGCCTCGTTGCCCTCCAGATCCTCACGGCGACCCGCGACCTGCTCGCCACCCACTACGCCGAGCACGAGGGCAAGCCCTTCTACGAGCCGCTCCTGGACTTCATGAGCTCCGGTCCGGTCACCGCAGCCGTCATCGAAGGGGACGGCTGCGTCGCCGGCTTCCGGGCCCTCGCCGGCGCCACCGACCCGACGGCCGCCGCCGCCGGGACGATCCGCGGCGACCTGGGCCGCGACTGGGGGACGGCCGCCCAGCAGAACGTCGTCCACGGGTCGGACTCGCCGGAATCGGCCGCGCGCGAGATCGACATCTGGTTCCCCGGCCACTGACGTCCGCCGGCCACCCCCGGGTGTACCGGGTCGGTGCGGCGCCGACCTCCGACTAAGGTTGGGCCCATGTCTGACTTCGATGTTGTCGTGCTCGGTGCCGGTCCCGGTGGGTATGTCGCAGCCATCCGTGCCTCGCAGCTGGGGCTGAGGGCCGCCGTCGTCGAGTCGAAGTACTGGGGCGGTGTGTGTCTCAACGTCGGCTGCATCCCCTCCAAGGCCCTCCTGCGCAACGCCGAGCTCGCCCACACCCTGTCCCACGACAAGGACCTGTTCGGCATCGAGGGCGACGCGACGATGTCGTACGGTCCGACCCATGCTCGGTCCCGCAAGGTCTCGGCGAACATCGTCCGCGGCGTGCACTACCTCATGAAGAAGAACAAGATCGAGGAGATCGACGGCTGGGGCACCCTCACCTCACCGACGACGATGGACGTCGCTCTCACCGGCGGGGGCGAGCGCTCGATCAGCTTCGACAACCTCATCATCGCGACCGGCTCGGTCACCCGGATGCTCCCCGGCGTCCAGGTGAGCAAGAACGTCGTCACCTACGAGGAGCAGATCCTCGACGACACCTTGCCCGGCTCGATCGTCATCGCCGGCTCGGGCGCCATCGGCGTCGAGTTCGCCTACGTCATGAAGAACTTCGGCGTCGACGTGACGATCGTCGAGTTCCTCGACCGGATGGTTCCGACCGAGGACGCCGACATCTCCAAGGAGCTGCTGCGCCACTACAAGAAGCTCGGCGTGAAGGTCATGCTCTCGACGAGGGTCGAGGGCGTCGAGGACACCGGCTCCGGCGTCAAGGTGACCGTGGCCCCTGCCGACGGCGGCGACCAGCAGGTGCTCGAGGCCGACAAGCTCCTCTCGGCCATCGGCTTCGCCCCGCGGGTCGAGGGCTTCGGGCTCGAGTCGACCGGTGTGGAGCTGACCGACCGAGGCGCCATCGCCATCGACGACTTCTGCCGGACGAACGTCACCGGGGTCTATGCGATCGGTGACGTCACCGCCAAGATCATGCTCGCCCACGTCGCCGAGGCGATGGGAGTCGTCGCCGCCGAGACCATCGCCGGTGCGGACACGATGCCGGTGGCCTACGACTTCGTCCCGCGGGCGACGTACTGCCAGCCCCAGGTCGCGTCGTTCGGCTACTCCGAGGCGCAGGCGAAGGAGAAGGGCTTCGACGTCAAGACGGCATCCTTCCCGTTCAGCGCCAACGGCAAGGCCCAGGGCCTCGGCGACGCCGTCGGCTTCGTCAAGATCGTCGCCGACGCCGAGCACAACGAGATCCTCGGCGCCCATCTGATCGGGCCGGACGTCACCGAGCTGCTCCCCGCGCTGACCCTCGCGCAGAAGTGGGACCTCACGGCCGACGAGGTCGCCCGCAACGTCTTCGCGCACCCGACGCTGTCCGAGGCGGTCAAGGAGGCCATCGAGGGCATCGCGGGGCACATGATCAACCTCTGACGGCTCCGATGAGCGAGCTCTACCCCGACGCCCTCGTCCGGGGCGCCCGGCTCGTCCCGCTCACGGCGGCGGTCGCCGAGGGTCCCGTCGATCTGCGGATCTGCGCCGGCGTCATCGTCGAGGTCGGGCCCGGGCTGCTCCCTCGCTCGGGTGAGCAGGTCCACGACGCCGACGGTCGCTGGGCGCTCCCGGGGCTCTGGGACGCCCATGTCCATCTCACCCAGTGGGGACTCGCCTCGACCCGGCTCGACGTCTCCGGCGCCGAGAGCCCCGAAGCCGTCACCGCCCGCGTCGCCGCGCACCTCGCCAGGATCGCCCCCGGCGACTCCGTCGTCCAGGGATGGGGGCATCGCTCCGCCGCCTGGTCCCGCCAGCCGACCGTGGCCGAGCTGGACGCCGTGACCGGCTACCGCCCGGTCGTCCTCGTCTCCGGGGACGGGCACCACGGCTGGCTCAACAGTGCCGCCCTCGCCGCCGTGGGCGTCCCCGCGCGGGACACCGTCCTCGAGGAGGTCGACTGGTTCCCGGTGTGGTCCCGGCTCGCCGACCTGCCCGGCGCCGCCCAGGTCGCCGAGGCGGGCGTCCTCGGGGTCGTGCGCCAGGCCGCGGCCCGCGGGGTCGTCGGCATCGTCGACATGGAGCTGGCGCCGAACCACCGGGCCTGGCCGGCCCGGTTCGCCGCCGGCGTCCGGTCGCTGCGGGTGCGCGGGGCGACGTATGCCGAGCACCTCGAGGACGTCATCGCCACCGGCCTGGCGACCGGCGATGCCCTGTCGGAGGGGGAGGGCCTGCTCACCATGGGTCCGTTCAAGATCATCTCGGACGGCTCGCTCAACACGCGGACCGCGCACTGCTGCGACCCGTATGCCGACGCCGACGCCCTCGAGCACCCACGGGGGGTCCAGAACCATCCGCTCGACGAGCTCGTCGGCCTCTTCGGCCGGGCCACCGCCGCGGGTCTCGAGGTGGCCGTCCATGCCATCGGTGACTGTGCCGTCGCGACGGCGCTCGACGCCGTCCGCGCCGCGGGAGCGAGCGGCTCGATCGAGCACGCCCAGCTGCTCGCCCTCGAGGACATCCCCAGGATGGCGGCCCTCGGCCTCACCGCGAGCGTCCAGCCGGCTCACGTGTGGGACGACCGCGACGTGACCGACCTGTGCTGGGGGGACCGGGCCGGGCGCGCCTACGCATTCCGGTCGCTGCTCGACGCCGGGGTCCGGCTCACCCTCGGGTCCGACGCCCCGGTCGCCCCGCTCGACCCGTGGCTCGCCGTCGCGGCGGCCGTCCACCGCAGCGGCGACGAGCGGGAGCCATGGCACCCCGAGCAGGCGATGACGGTGCGGGAGGCGCTGGCCGCCTCGACGGACGGGCAGGGCACCCTCGCCGTCGGCGCGCGGGGCGACCTCATCCTGCTCGATGCGGACCCGCTGGCAGGCGATCCGACCGACGGTGCCGCGCATGCGGCATACCTGCGCGGTATGCCGGTCGCGGGCACCTTCGTCGCCGGCCGGCCCACCCACCTCGCGCTGTGAGCCGGCCGCCGATGCGGTGCGGGCGCTACTTGACCGAGCCGCTCATCAGGCCACCGATGAAGTAGCGACCGAGGACGATGTAGACGACGAGGGTCGGCAGCGAGGCGAGCAGGACCCCGGCCATGATCGACGGGTAGTCGGGGTTCTGACCACCGGCGAGCTCGTTGAGCGCATAGGTGACCGGCCCGTTCTGCCGGGTCGTGAGGAACAGGGCGAAGAGGAAGTCGTTCCACGCCGAGGTGAACTGCCAGATCATCGTCACGACGAACGCCGGCGCCGAGATGGGCAGGACGATCGACCAGAAGGTCCGCAGCATGCCGGCCCCGTCGACCCGGCCGGCCTCGAGTAGCTCCTTGGGCAGGGCGGTCGCGTAGTAGTTGCGGAAGATGAGCGTGCAGATGGGGATGCCGAAGATCGTGTGGACGACGATGAGCTTGGGGATGCCCTGGAACCACGGGATCACCCCTTGCACGTCGAGGAGCATCCCCTGGAGCGGGATCATCACGGCCTGGTACGGGATGAACATCCCGAACAGGAAGAGCGTGAAGACCGTTGTGGCGCCGGGGAACTGCCACCGGGCGAAGACGAATCCGTTCATCGACCCGAGGATGGAGGACAGGACGGCGACGCTGACCCCCAGGACGACGGAGCGACCGAGCGGCGGGGCGAGGTCGCGCCACGCCTTGCTCCAGCCCTGGCCGGACAGGGACGTCGGCAGGCCCCACGCGCTGTTGGCCGTGACGTCGGCGGAGTTCTTCAGGCTCGTGACCAGGAGGACGTAGAGCGGTAGGAGGATGAACAACGCGAAGACGACGATGAAGACGTACCGCAGGGCTCGGATGCGGCCCGAGCCGTCGGACCCGGGGGCGTGGCCCGAGCCGCGCCTCCTGGGGATCTCCGCGACGGGTGGCGGGGCATCGGTGACGGTCGTCATGCGCCCATCTCCTTCTCGGTGCGGTTCGTGTAGACGAGGTACGGAACGACGACGAGGGCCACGATCGCGAGGAGGATCGTGGCGTTGACGGCGGCCCCGACCTTGTCGTTCTGCGCGAACATCTGGCTCCACATGAGCGTTGCCGGGACCTGGGCCGTATAGGAGTTCGGCCCGGCGATGGAGTAGATGAGGTCGAACATCTTCATCGACATGTGGCCCAGGATGATCAGGGCCGACAGGGCGATGGGGGAGAGCTGGGGGAAGAGGACATGGCGGTAGATCTTCCACTCGCTCGCGCCGTCGATCCGGGCGGCCTCGCGCTGGTCGGCCGAGATCCCGCGGAAGCCGGCGAGGAAGAGCGCCATGATGTAGCCGGAGAGCTGCCAGACGGCGGGGATCGCCATCGCCGCCATCGAGAACCTGTTGTCCGCCGACCACCAGCCGTTCTGGAGTTGGGGGAGATGGAGCTTGATGAAGAGCTGGTTGAGCCCGACGGCGCGGTCGGCGCCGGTGGCCGGGCTGAGCAGCCAGCGCCACACGACGCCCGCGGCGATGAAGGACACGGCCATCGGGAAGAGATAGACCGACCGGAACACACCCTCGCCGTTGACGCCCTTCTCGAGGAGGATCGCCATGAGCAGGCCGAACAGCATCGTCCCGCCCATGAACACGACGGTGAGGACGAGGAGGTTCCACAGCGCATGCTGGTAGCCAGAGGTGGCGAGCAGCTGCGAGTAGTTCTTGTAGCCGCCGGGGTTGGTCAGCTTGTCGGTGACGACGTTGCGGGAGACGTTGAGCGAGACCCAGATGTTCTTGCCGATCAGCCCGTAGACGAAGATGCCCACGAGGATGATCGAGGGACTGACGAGCAGCAGTCCCGGTAGCCAGTTCCTCACGCGTTTCACCGCGACCACCTCTTCGTCGTCGACCTGACCTTCTCGGTCATCGTGTCCGAGCCCGGCACCGAGCGGGCCCCGCCGTCAGCAAGAAGGGGTCCGGGCGGGATACACCGTATCCCGCCCGGACCTCGTCGTTCCTCGACCACGCAGGGTGGTCAGGCCATGTTCTTGTCGGCCGCGGCCGCGAGGTCGCTCACCAGCGTGCCGGCGTCGCGGCTGGCGTAGAACTTCGACACCGCCGTGGAGATGTCGGTGTTCCAGGCCAGGGAGACGGCCGCACCGTGGGCGATCGAGGAGGCGATCTTGTTGGTCTTGAAGGCCTCCATCGCGCTCTGCTGGTACTTGGGGAAGTCCGTCGGCGGCACGTCGGTGCGCGCCGGGATCGAGCCCTTCGCCAGGTTGAACGCCTTCTGGCCGTCGGCCGAGCCGACCGTCATGAGCCAGTCCTTCGCGCCGTCGACGTTCTTCGCGCCCTTGGGCAGGGTGAAGGAGTCGGCGAGGAAGTCGAACACGCCGTCGGTCCCGGGCACCGGGAAGTAGGTGTAGTCGGTGCCGTCGGTCGCGTTCTTGCTGTTGAACTCGGCCACGGCCCAGTCACCCATGACGTTGTAGGCGGCCTGTCCGTCGATGACCATGTCGGTCGCCGCCGGCCAGTCGTCACCGTCGGATGCGGTGTTGGCGTAGGTGAGGAGGGTCTTGAAGTCGTTGACCGCCGTCTTGACGCCGTCGGAGTCCCACTTCGTGTCACCGGTGAACAGCCCGCTGTAGCCCTCGACGCCGAGATCGGCCATGAGGACGGTCTCGAGGAGCTGGACCTGGGTCCACGTGCCACCGATGCTCAGCGGCGTCTTGACCCCGGACTTCTTGACCTTGTCCATGTCGGCGATCCAGGACGTGATGTCCGACGGGACCGCGTTGATGCCGGCCTTGGACAGCACCTTCGGGTTGGCCCACACGACGTTGGCCCGGTGGATGTTCGAGGGCACCGAGTAGATGTTGCCCTTGACCGTCAGCCGGTCGAGCAGGTTCTGCGGGAAGACGCTCGAGCCGCCGAGGGCGTTGATGACGTCGTTGACGGGGACGATCTGGCCGGCCGCGATGTAGTCGGTCAGCTCGGCGCCCGCGTGACCCTGGAAGCTGCTCGGGGGCTGGTTGTTCTGCAGGTCGGAGGCGAGCTTGGCCTTGGCGTTGGTGCCGGCCCCGCCCGCAACCGCGAGGTTGACGAAGTTGTCGTTGGGGTACTGCGTGTTGAACACCTTGACGAGCGCGTCGAGCCCGTCCTTCTCGGAGCCGGCGGCCCACCAGGTGAAGACGCCCACGTCACCGCCGGCGCCTCCGTCCTTGGGGGTGTACGTCGCGTCCGAGCCCGACGTCGAGCCGGTGTCCGCGCTCGTGGAGCCGGTCGACCCGGTGCTGCACGCGGCCAGACCCAGGGCGGCAACCGCGGCGGCGGCCACCGACACTCTCTTCCAGTTACCCATGCTGATCCTTTGTGTGTCAGTGCGGGCGACGATCGCCGTCCGCGTCTTCGCGGGGTACAGCGTCAGTATGTGTCGACTACGCCCCCCGCGTCGGCGTTCGACGGGCGATCGTCATCCATTTGTGACTAAATGACCGAGTCCTGAGGGCCAGGATGGCACATAAAAGGACCTTCGTCGTCCGAATCCAAGGGATTGGTCCCGGCATTCGGACCAGGCGCGGCGACGGGGCCTCCGCGGCGGACGCGGGACACCGGACCGCCGGCTCGGCGCGGGCGCGGATCGGATGCACCCGCGCGATCTCCTCCCACGGTAGCCTCGCGGCCGCGGGGCGGAGCGGGTGAGAAGGGCGACACCGGGGCGGTCTTGACCAGGAGCGGGCAATTAGGGCGCCGGCCCGGCCGCTGGTAGCCTGGGACA
This sequence comes from uncultured Actinomycetota bacterium, assembly GCA_963728395.1. GTDB lineage: Bacteria > Actinomycetota > Actinomycetes > Actinomycetales > Dermatophilaceae > CAVSJJ01. Next base: position 211,096 of record CAVSJJ010000001.1, on the reverse strand, counting down.
CCGCCGTGAACTCGGCCGCGGATCCAGAGAGCCCCGGTGAACCAGCCCGGGAGCGCCGCGCAGCATCACACCAGAGAAGGAGAGTCGTCGCCCCATGCCGCTCAGCATCGACGAGAAGAAGAAGATCATCGCCGAGTACGCCACGACCGAGGGCGACACCGGCTCCCCGGAGGTCCAGGTCGCCCTCCTCACGGCGCGCATCACCTACCTCACCGACCATGCGCGTGAGCACAAGCACGACCACCACAGCCGCCGTGGCCTGCTGCTCCTCGTCGGGCAGCGCCGCCGGCTCCTGCGCTACCTCGAGAGCGTCGACGTCGAGCGCTACCGCTCGCTCATCAAGCGCCTCGGTCTGCGCCGATAACGCTTCGCCAGGGGGGCGGTCCTCGTCACGAGGGCCGCTCCTCTCGCATGAAGGTCACAACTGCATACGGGAAGACCACACCAGCACGACCAGAAGCACACCCCGTGCACAACGACGATGCACGCGGTTCGTTTGGAATCACAGGAATGGAGGGCCCATGGAGGGTCCAGAGATCACTGTCGCCGAAGCCGTCATCGACAACGGCAGTTTCGGCACCCGCACGGTCCGGTTCGAGACCGGACGGCTGGCCAAGCAGGCCGGCGGCGCCGTGAGCGCCTACCTGGACGGCGAGACGATGCTGCTGTCCACCACCACTGCGGGGAAGCACCCGCGCGAGGGGTTCGACTTCTTCCCCCTCACCGTCGACGTCGAGGAGCGGATGTACGCCGCGGGCAAGATCCCCGGCAGCTTCTTCCGGCGCGAGGGCCGCCCGTCCACGGACGCGATCCTCACCTGTCGGCTCATCGACCGCCCGCTGCGCCCGACCTTCACCAAGGGCCTGCGTAACGAGGTCCAGGTCGTCATCACCGTCCTCTCGCTCAACCCCGACCACCAGTACGACGTCGTCGCCATCAACGCGGCAAGCGCGTCGACCCAGATCTCCGGTCTGCCGTTCTCCGGCCCGATCGGCGGCGTCCGGGTCAGCCTCATCGACGGCACGTGGGTCGCGTTCCCCAACTTCTCCGACAGCCAGCGCTCCACGTTCGACATGGTCGTCGCCGGCCGGGTCGCCGGTGACGACGTCGCGATCATGATGGTCGAGGCGGAGTCGACCGACGCCACGTGGGACCTCGTCACGAGCCAGGGCAAGCAGGCCCCCACCGAGGAGATCGTCGCCGAGGGACTCGAGGCGTCCAAGCGCTTCATCAAGGTCCTCTGCGAGGCCCAGACCGAGCTCGCGACCGCGGCCGCCAAGCCCGTCGAGGAGTTCCCGATCTTCCTCGACTACGAGGACGACGCGTATGCCGCGGTCGAGGCCGCCGTCTCCGACCGGCTGGCCGAGGCGCTCAGCATCGCCGGCAAGCAGGAGCGCGAGGAGCGCCTCGACGAGATCAAGGCGGCCATGAAGGCCGATTTCGCCGGGGAGGGCTCGGGCTTCGTGGGGCGTGAGAAGGAGCTGTCGGCGGCCTACCGCTCGGTGCAGAAGAAGCTCGTCCGCGAGCGGATCCTGCGCGACAAGGTCCGCATCGACGGCCGCGGGCTCGCCGACATCCGGGCGCTCTCGGCGGAGGTCGAGGTGCTGCCTCGAGCGCACGGCTCGGCCATCTTCGAGCGCGGCGAGACCCAGATCATGGGGGTGACGACGCTGAACATGCTCCGGATGGAGCAGCAGCTCGACACGCTCTCACCGGTGAGCCGCAAGCGGTACATGCACAACTACAACTTCCCGCCCTACAGCACCGGCGAGACCGGGAGGGTCGGCTCGCCGAAGCGTCGCGAGATCGGCCACGGTGCGCTTGCCGAGCGCGCGCTCATGCCCGTGCTGCCGAGCCGCGAGGAGTTCCCCTACGCGATCCGCCAGGTATCCGAGGCGCTGGGCTCCAACGGCTCGACGTCGATGGGGTCGGTCTGCGCCTCCACCCTGTCACTCCTCAACGCCGGCGTGCCGCTGCGCGCTCCGGTCGCGGGCATCGCGATGGGGCTCGTGTCCGCCGAGGTCGACGGCCAGACGCAGTACGCCGCTCTGACCGACATCCTCGGCGCCGAGGATGCCTTCGGCGACATGGACTTCAAGGTCGCCGGCACGAGGGAGTTCGTGACGGCCATCCAGCTCGACACCAAGCTCGACGGCATCCCCGCCGACGTGCTGGCCGGCGCGCTGACCCAGGCGCGTGACGCGCGGCTGTACATCCTCGACGTCATGAACGAGGCGATCGACGCCCCGGACGAGATGAGCCCCTATGCTCCGCGGGTCATCTCGGTGACGGTCCCGGTCGACAAGATCGGCGAGGTCATCGGCCCGAAGGGCAAGATGATCAACCAGATCCAGGAGGACACCGGCGCCGAGATCTCGATCGAGGACGACGGCACCGTCTACATCGGCGCGACCGACGGTCCCTCGGCCGAGGCGGCGCGGGCGGCGGTCAACGCGATCGCCAACCCGCAGATGCCGGAGATCGGTGAGCGCTTCCTCGGGACCGTCGTCAAGACGACGACCTTCGGCGCGTTCATCTCGCTGCTGCCCGGCAAGGACGGCCTGCTGCACATCTCCGAGGTGCGCAAGCTCGTCGGCGGCAAGCGGATCGACGCCGTCGAGGACGTCCTCAGCGTCGGCCAGAAGGTCCAGGTCGAGCTCAAGGAGATCGACCCGCGCGGCAAGCTGAGCCTCGCGGCCGTTCTCGCCGACAACGGAGCCGCCAGCACGGCCGCCGGCGACGACGCCGGCTCCACCGATGGCGCCGAGGCGTCCGAGGACTCGGACGGCGCGGACGCCGGTGCGCCCGCCGACGACGGCGAGGGCGGCGAGCGGCGTGAGCGCCGACACCGCAGCCGCCGGCGTGGGGGTCGTGGCGGCGAGGGCGAGCACGCCCAGGAGCCGGCCGACGCCTGAGCGGCCCGGCAGCATCCCAGGCGGGGCGGCATACCTTCTCGGTATGCCGCCCCGCTTCGCGTCTTCGGCGGTGGTGGGAGGAGCCGCCGAAGTGGCCGCCCTCAGGCGGCGTGCATCGAGGTGAGCCCGCCGCGGGTCGACGAGGCGACCATCCGCCGCGTCGTCCCGGGCATGACCCGTAGGGCTCCGCCGTCGTACTGCCAGCCGGAGGGGAGCTCGGTGGAGTACGCGCCATGGGCGGCGAGCCAGGCGACGACGTAGGAGAGGTCTCCGACGCCGTTGTTCTTCGCGCCGCCGCTGTAGGCCTGCGTCTGCGCCATGAACGGGTAGTGGTTGGCGATGAGGAACTCGTACATCTGTAGGACCGTCGGGTGGGTGAGCCCGCGGAAGGTGTCCGAGGCGGCCCCGGTGTGACCGAAGACGGTGTGGCCGGGTGCCGAGGCGTATGCCGCGGCAACGATGTCCTCGGTGATCGACAGGCTGGACTTCGGCTTCGGGTCGAGGGTGACGTACGGGGCGCAGAAGAGCGTCGTGTGTGTCTGCTTCCACGTCTGCTGCATGAACGTGATGTCGTTCATGAGGGCGGCGCGACGGGCTGCCTCGGTGGCTCCGGCTGCCATGAGTCGGTCGTTGTTCGTGATGGTCGAGCCGGTGACGACGTCGTTGCCCATCGTGAGCATGACCTCGGCGGAGATCGTGCCGGCGCCGGAGATGTTGACCTCGCGCAGGAGCCGGTTGCTGTCGTACTTCGCGGCCAGGTGGCGCTGGAAGGCCTGCCACTTCGCCTGGTACGCGCTCGTCCAGAACCGGCCGATCGTCAGGTCGGCCCTCGCCTGGTGGTCGGCGAACGGGATCGGGGCGCCGCCGACCTGCTTGGCGAAGGTCGGCGCCATCGTGCCGGCGAGGACGCGCAACCGGACGGTGAGCCCCTTGGCCTCGGCCGACGCGAGTGCGTTGTCGATCGGCGCGTCGTTGAAGGTGCCCTCTGTCGGCTCGAGGTTCTTCCAGTCGAGGCTGACGACAACGGCGTTCACGCGTGCGCTGAGCGCGGCGGTCTTGCCGGAGATCGCGCTGAGACTGCGGCTGGCGTTGCCGAGGACGTAGGGCTTCATCGTGTCGGTCGCGGCGACCTGGTCGACGACGAGAGTGGCGGGGGCGGTGGACCTGTCGGACGTCGCAGGGGCGGCGGTGCCGGTGGCAGCGGCACTACCGGAGAAGACGACGCACCCGGCTGCCGCGAGGGCAGCGACGCGCGTGCCGAGCATGGTGTTCCTCTCTCAGGGGCATGGAAGAAACTCCATCCAGGGTGGCGAAGCGGCACCGGCTCTCACATCGGCTGTTGGGGCTCCCGTTACCCGTGGACGCCCGACGAGCGCATCGGCCGAACGGACGACAGTGGGCCACTGCACCGATGCCGCGCCGGAAAAGGCCCTAGGGGTCCGGTCACGTTGTGGGGCAACGCGATCGGCCGGAAGTGGAGTGGCCTGCGCCACATTCCTGCGTGCCGTTGTGCGGGGCAATGGCACGAAGAGCGGTGCGGCACAACGGAACTCGGTATACCGCACCGCACGGGATCGTGCTTCAGGGAGTGGCTGTCCCCGCCCCGGAGGTGGCCGAGGCGATCATCCGCCGCGTCGTGCCGGGGAGGATGCGCAACGTGGCTGCGTCGTTCTCCCAGCCCTTGGGGAGCTCGGTGGAGTACGCGCCATGGGTCGCGAGCCACGACACGACGTACCCCAGGTCGCCGACGCCGTCGTTCTTCGCGCCTCCGCCGTAGGTCTGGGTCTGCGCCATGTAGGGGTAATGATGGGCGACGAAGAAGAGGTACATGTCGAGGACGGTGCCGTGGGTCGTCCCGCGGAACGTCGACTCGGCCGCACCCGTGTGTCCGAACACCGTGGCACCGGGCTTGCTGCGATAGGCGGCCTCGACGATCTGTTCGGTGGTCGTCAGATCCACCTTCGGGGACGGGGCGAGTGAGACGTAGGGGTGGCAGAAGAGCGTCGTGTGCGTGTGGGTCCAGGTGTTCTGCATGAACGTGATGTCGTTCATCAGCGCCGCCCGACGCGCCGTCTCTGTCGCGCCGGCGGCGAGCAGCCGGCTGTTGTTCGTGATGGTGGAGCCGGGGATCGTGTCGTTGCCCATGGTCAGCATGACCTCGGCGGAGATCGCGCCGGTGCCGGCGATGTTGACCTCACGCACGAGCCGGTCGCCGTCGTACTTCGCGGCGAGGTAGCGCTGGAGCGCCTGCCACCGTGCCTGGTACGCCGTCGTCCAGAACCGGCCGATCGTCGTCGCGGCCCTGGCCTGGTGGTCGTAGAACGGGATGGGGGCGCCGCCGATCTGCTTGGCGTAGGTCGGCGCCTGCGTCCCGGCGATGACCCGGAGGCGCACGGCGATGCCGTTGGCGCGGGCGGTGGCGAGCTCGGCGTCGATCGGCGCCGTGGTGTAGGCGCCCTGGGCCGGCTCGATCGCGCTCCACGGCACGTCCACGACGCCGCTCGTCACGCCTACCGCCGTCGCGCTCGCGAAGGAGCGCAGCGTGGCGAAGCCGCGGGTGTTGTTGCCGGCGGCGAACGGCTTCATCGCGGTCGCCGCCGAGGCGGTCGTGGTCGTCGGGGTCGTGGTCGTCGGCGAGCTCGTGGTGCCGGTGGTCGTGCGGATCGTCGGGGCGGTCGTCGTGACGGGGAAGCGCGTCGGGGCCGTCGCAGTGGTCGAGGAGGTGCCGACGCCGGTTCCGGCGCTCACCCCGGCGAGGATGCCGACGACGGCACCGGCGGTGATGTCGGAGGACGGGGAGGGGGAGGCGGCGGAGGCTGTCGTGGCGGCTCCGAGGGAGAGGCCGGCCGTGAGGGCGCAGACAGCCATGACCACCGCGGTGGTCCGGCGGGACATGAGGGGTCGATCCTTCCGTGGGGCGAGATCCCTGGAGGGGACAGGGACCGTCGAGCCGACCACCCTTCGGCGCTCGCACGGTACATCGACGAGTCTGGGGTGCCGGTCCGGGGACCGGCGAGGTGGCCGACTCGAAAGGGTGGGCGGGCCCACCCGACCATGAGGCGCCGAGCCGGGGCGGGCCCGTTGGCGGCGGGCCCGATCGGCGTCTCGTCGATGCACGTCAGGGGTAGTCGTGCGACCGGAAGGACTCCAGCGCACCAGGGGCCCGGGAACCTACCCCTGGTTATCTCGAAATGTGGACAGTTCTGCGGCCGGGCCACGCGAGGAGGGTGAAGGCATTCACAGCGCTTTGCCAACTCTTTACCGGGTCTGCCACCGCTGCGGCCGGGCTCGACGGACGAGCCGCCGAGTAGGGTGTTCGGGTGGCTGAGGTGACGCGCGTGGCGGTGCTCGGGGCGGGCGGACGGATGGGGGGCGAGGTCTGCCGGGCCGTGGAGTCCGCCGCCGGGCTCGAGCTCGTCGGGCGGTTCGACGTCGGCGATGACGTCGGGGACTTCGGTGGCGCGGACGTCGTCGTCGAGTTCACCGTGCCGAGCGCCTCGTTCGCCAACGTCGTGGCCTGTGTCGAGCGGGGGGTCCACGTCGTCGTGGGCACGACCGGCTGGGGCGACGACGCGGTCGCCGCCCTGCGCGCTCGGGTCGATGCCCGTCCCGGCCTCGGGGTGCTCATCGCGCCGAACTTCGCCCTCGGCGCGGTCCTGATGATGGCCTTCGCCGCCAAGGCCGCCCGGTTCTACGAGTCGGCCGAGATCATCGAGCTGCACCACCCCCAGAAGGTCGACGCGCCGTCCGGGACCGCGGCGCGCACGGCCGCCCTCATCGCGAACGCCCGCGCCGAGGCCGGCCTCGGCCCGGTGCCGGACGCGACCGAGACCGACCCCGACGGGGCGCGCGGCGCGCGCGTCGACGGCATCCCCGTCCACGCGGTGCGACTGCGCGGTCTCGTCGCGCACCAGGAGGTGCTCTTCGGCGCAGAGGGCGAGACGCTGACGCTCCGCCACGACAGCGCCGACCGGGCGTCGTTCATGCCCGGGGTCATCGCCGCGGTCCGCTCGGTCGCGGACCACCCGGGCGTGACGGTCGGGCTGGAGCACTACCTCGGCATCGCCGACTGACGTCCGGGGGCCGGCTGGTGTCCGGCCGCCGCGGGAGTGACGATGGGGCGATGACCACCTCCCGAGGCACCGCTCGTGACCACCCTCGTCGGGCTCGACCTGCGAGGTCGACGGGTTCTCGTCGTGGGCGCCGGCTCCGTCGGCATGCGCCGCGTGCGCCGGCTCGTCGAGGACGGCGCCGAGGTCGTCCTCGTCGACCCCGCCCCCTCCGACGACGCCCGACGGGTGGCCGGGCACGGCGATGTCGAGCTGCGGGCCCGGCCGGCGGTCCGGGCCGACCTCGACGGCGTGTGGCTCGCGATCGCGGCGACGAGCGAGCCCGCCGTCAACGCCGAGGTCGCGTCGTGGTGCGACGCCGCGCGGATCTGGTGCGTCAACGCGGGGCACGCCGTCGAGGGCTCGGCCCGCGTGGCGGCGTCGTCTCGGCACGGCGACCTCGCGGTCGGCGTCGTCTCGACGGGGGACCCGGATCCGCGCCGGGTCGCCGCGGTGCGCGACTCCGTCGGGGCTCACATCGAGTCCGGGCTCGTCGACCTGCGCCGCCGTCGCCCCGGGCGCGGCCGGGTCATCCTCGTCGGCAGCGGACCGGGCACGGCGGCCCTGGTGACGACGGCCGGGATGGAGGCTCTGGCGGCAGCCGACGTCGTCGTCACCGATCGGCTCGGCGCGGTGGGGCTCCTCGACCGGCTGCCCGAGGACGTCGAGATCGTCAACGTCGGCAAGAGCCCGGACAACCACCCGGTGCCCCAGGCCGAGATCAACCGGATCCTCGTCGAGCGGGCCCGGGCCGGCCGGACCGTCGTCCGGTTCAAGGGCGGCGATCCCTATGTCTTCGGTCGGGGGGGCGAGGAGATCCACGCCTGCCGCCGTGCCGGCATCGACGTGGAGGTCGTGCCGGGCATCACCTCGGCCTTCTCGGTCCCGGCACTGGCCGGCATCCCCGTGACCCAGCGTGGCGTCGCGTCGTCGGTCCTCGTCGCCTCCGGCCACGCCGGCGCCGACGCCGCAGCCCTGGGGGCCCTGGGCGGGGGGGCGACCCTCGTCCTCCTCATGGCGGTGTCCTCGCTGCCGGCGATCTGTGCCGCGGCCCTCGCACACGGCATCTCCGCCGACCTGCCCGTCGCGGTCATCGAGCAGGGCTCGACGGCGCACGAGCGGGTGACGTACGCGAGCGTCGGCGACGCCGCGAGCGTGATGGACCGGGTCGGGGTCCGGCCGCCGGCCATCGTCGTCATCGGTCGGGTCGCCGCCGAGGGCTTCCTCGACGACCCGGTCTGCGCGACGCCGCCCTCGGGGGAGGTGCCGTGAGCGTCCCCCTTGTGTGCTGTGCGCACGGGACGCGGTCCGCCGCCGGACGGGCGGCGGTCAGCGGCCTCATCGCCGCCGTCGCGCAGCGGCTACCCGGCGTCACGGTGCGGGACGCCTACGTCGACGTGCATGGTCCCGCCATCGACGACGTCGTCCTCGGGCTGCCGAGCCGGAGCCGGCTGTCCGGCGTCGTCGTCCCCATCCTCCTCGCGACCGGGTACCACGTCCGGGTCGACATCGCCCGGGCGGTGGCGGCGCGCCCGGACGTCGTCGCGACGGGCGCGCTCGGGCCCGACGACCGGCTCGTCGACCTGCTCATGGACCGGCTGGGCGCGGCCGGAGCCCGCCCCGGCTGCGCCGTCGTCCTCGCACCGACCGGCTCGAGCGACGAGGGCGCCCGGGCCGACGGCCTGGAGACCGCCCGGCGGCTCCAGGCGCGCTGGGACGGCCCGGTGTCGGTCGGGTATGCCGCCGGGCACGAGCCGCCGGTCGCCGCCGCCGTCGCGCGGGCCCGGGACGTGGGGGCGGCCTCGGTCGCCATCGCGTCCTACCTCCTCGCGCCGGGGGCGTTCCAGGACCGGCTCGCGGATGCGGGGGCCGACGTCGTCACCGCCCCGCTGCTCCCGGACCGGCGGCTCGTCGACATCGTCGCCGACCGCTACCGCGACGCCGTGCGCTGAGGGTTCACCCCCAGCCCAGTGCCCGGAGCAGCGCGGCGACGAGCGCCGCCCCGCCGACGACGACGAGGAAGTTCGCGCGCAGGGCGAGCAGGACGATCGCCGCCCCGGCCGCGACGAGACGCGCGTCGACGACGAGCCCCTCGCGGCCGGCGAGGGTCTGGGTGACGATGAGCGCCGCCAGCAGGGCCACCGGCAGCAGGGTCGTCACCCGGGCGGTCCGCTCGCCCTGCACCCAGCGGGCGGGGACGGCATACCCGGCGAGCTTGAGGACATAGGCCAGCGCACAGGCCACGAGGACGGTTACCCAGGTCGTCATGGCGTGGGGTCCGATCCGGGCAGTGTCCCGTCGGCGCCCTCGAGGGGCCCCTCGTGCGCGCCGCCGCGGCGCAGGCCGACGAGGACGGCGGCGAGGGCGGACAGCAGCACCGGCACCCCCGCGGGCAGTGCTGGGGTCGTCAGGAGGGCAATGAACCCGGCGAGGACGGCGGTGGCCCGGGCGTCGCCGCTGCGCAGCCGCGGCCAGAGCAGTGCGAGGAAGGCGGCGGCGGCCGCGGCGTCCAGGCCGTAGCGGCGCGGGTCCCCGAGCGCGTTGCCGACGAGGGCGCCGACGAAGGTCATGAGGTTCCAGAAGAGGAAGACCGCCCCGCCGGTGACCCAGAAGCCGGTCCGCGCGTTGCGGGGGTCGCCCTGGCCGACGGCGACGGCCGTGGACTCGTCGATGGTCACCTGCGCGGCCACGAGCCGGCGGGCGCCGCCGACGTCGAGAAGCCGGGAGGTGCGCAGGCCGTAGAGACCGTTGCGGATGCCGAGCAGCGTCGAGGTGGCGACCGCGGCGGCTCCGGAGCCTCCCGCTCCGAGGATGCCGACGATGGCGAACTGCGAGCCTCCGGAGAACAGCAGGGCCGACAGGGCCTGGGTCTGCAGGATGCTCAACCCGGCCGCGACGGACAGGGCGCCGAAGCTGATGCCGTACGTCCCCGTCGCGATCCCGATCGACAGGGACTGGCGCACGACCTCGCGGCGGCCGGGGACCGAGCCCTCGCTCGCGGCCCCCGCGGTCACGGCGTCGGCTCGGACGGACCGTCCTGACCTGGTCCACCGGGGCGGCCGGTCGCCGCCGTCGGGGGCAGCGCGACGAGCCTCACCTCGCGCAGCGTCGTGCCCGCGGGTGAGACCACGCGGTCGCGGAAGGCGCCGTCGGGACCGAACCCGCCGGCGACGAGGAAGGCGCGGGTTCGCTCGTCGGTTGCGGGGAGCCACACCGAGATCAGCTCGGCGCCCGCCTCGGAGAGGACGTCGACGCAGGCGTTGAGCAGCCGGGATCCGTGTCCGGCGCCGCGGGCGTCCGGATGCACCCCGAGCGTTGTCACCTCGCCCGTGCTCGACCCGAGGTCCGGGTCCTGGCTCGGTGCGATCGCGGCATACCCGGTGACGACATCGCCGGCGAGCGAGACGAGGAGGGAGTAGACGCCCGGGGGCGGGTCCTCCAGCGACCTGCGCCAGACCTCGGCGAACGCCTCGCTGTCGAACTCGGCGAGGACGGTCTCGGGGACCGCGCCGGCATACGCCTCACGCCACACCAGCGACTGCACCGCGCCGACGGCGTCGACGTCCGCCGTGCTCGCCACCCGCACCGAGACCTCGGCCGTCGGCCCGCCCGGGGTGCTCATCGGCCCTCGAACCGCGGGGTGCGGCGCTCTGCGAACGCGAGCCGTCCCTCGGCGAGGTCGGCGCTGGACCATGCGGCGGCGAAGGCCTCGGCGTAGCGGGCCACCTCGGCCGGGTTGTCGGCGTGCGCGTCGAAGCCGATCTTGGACCCGGCCTGGGTCAGGGGGGCGAGCGGCACCGCCGCGCGCGCGGTCGCAAGGGCGATGTCGAGACCGCCCCGGCGCTGGACGAAGCCGAGCCGCCAGGCGTCCTCGGCCCCCAGGGCCTCGCCGGTCAGCACCATCTGCCGGGCCGCGCCCTCGCCGAAGAAGCGCCGGAGCCGGTCGAGGGTCCAGTGGCTCACCATGAGCCCGAGCCGGGCCACCGGCACCGCGAACCGCGCGTCGTCGGAGGCGACCCGCAGGTCGCAGGCGAGGGCGAGCTGCATCCCGAGCCCCATGCACGACCCGCTGATCGCCGCGACGGTGACGACGGGCGCCGCGGTCAGGCGCTCGAGGACTTCGGCGAGGCGCTCGGTGAAGCCGACGTCCTCGAGCTCGGTGAGGTCGGCCCCGGAGCAGAAGTGGCCGCCCGCCCCGGTGAGGACGATGGCGCGGGCGCCGTCCTCGAGCCCGGTGAGCACGGCGGCGTGCAGCTCCTCGAGCGCGGCGAGGTTGAGTGCGTTGCGCCGCTCCTGGCGCTCGATCGTGATGAGGGTGACCCGGTCGGTGGTCTCGGCGTGGACTGGCACGGGCGCCAGCCTAACGACGCTCGTACGCGACGATGTCGAAGCCGTCGTGGGGTGAGCGCTCCGTCTCGGCCCACTGGCGGTGGTCCCAGTCGGGGAAGTACGTGTCACCCTCGGGCGCGGCGTCGACCTCGGTGAGGATCATCCGGTGGGCCCAGGGCAACGCCTCGGCGTAGATCTGACCACCACCCGCCACGAAGAGCTCGTCCGCCGGGCCGGCGAGGGTGAGCGCATCGGGGAAGGAGTGGGCGACCTCGACGTCGGCGTGGCGCCAGTCGGGGGAGCGGGTGATGACGATCGTCCGGCGCCCGGGCAGGGCTCGCCCGATGGCCTCGAAGGTCGCCCGCCCCATGACGAGCGGATGACCCATCGTCGTCGCCTTGAAGTGGGCGAGGTCGGCCGGCAGGTGCCACGGCATCTCGCCCCCACGCCCGATGACCCGGTTGCGCGCGACGGCGGCGATGAGGGTGATGCGCGTCATGGGGGCACTGTATGCCGCGGCCCGCGGGTCGTGCTGCCATGGCACGCTCGGGTGTCCCGCATCGTCGATCACACGGCGATGGGGGCCTTGATCGACGGGTGCGCCTCATAGCCGACGAGCTCGAAGTCCGCGAGGTCGAAGTCGTCGATGGCCCCCTTCGGGGCGATCCGCATCCGGGGGAGGGGGAACGGCTCCCGGGTGAGCTGGAGCCGGGCCTGGTCGTGGTGGTTGGAGTAGAGGTGGGCGTCGCCGAGCGTGTGGACGAACTGGCCCGGCTCGAGCCCGGTCAGCTGGGCGACCATCATCGTCAGCAGGGCATAGGAGGCGATGTTGAACGGCACCCCGAGGAAGATGTCGGCACTGCGCTGGTAGAGCTGGCAGTCGAGGAGGGCCGGGGCGCCAGGACCCGCGGACGTGGGCGCCGGCCGGACGTAGAACTGGAACATCGTGTGGCAGGGCGGCAGGGCCATCCGGTCGACGTCCGCGACGTTCCACGCGCTGACGATGTGGCGCCGGCTGTCCGGGGTGGTCCGGATGGACTCGATCACCCCGGCGATCTGGTCGACCTGACGGCCGTCGGGGGTGGGCCAGGAGCGCCACTGGTGCCCGTAGACCGGCCCGAGGTCGCCGTTCTCGTCGGCCCACTCGTCCCAGATCGAGATCCCCCGCTCGTGGAGCCAGCGCACGTTGGTCTCGCCGCGCAGGAACCAGAGCAGCTCCCCGATGATGGAGCGCAGGTGCAGTCGCTTCGTCGTGACGACGGGGAAGCCGTCGGCGAGGTCGAATCGCATCTGGTAGCCGAAGACGCTGCGGGTGCCGGTGCCGGTGCGGTCGGACTTGTCGACCCCGGTCGTCAGGACGTGGTCGAGGAGGTCGAGGTACTGGCGCACGTCTCGAAAACTAGCACCGGACGGTGTCGGCCGAACCGGGACCGCGGGCCCCACGACGGCGGGCGGACCCGACCGGTCCGAGTGCGCGATAGCCTGCACCCATGCCTGAACGCCCCGTCTTCGGCCGCGTCCTGTCGGCGATGGTGACGCCCATGCGGGCCGACTCCTCGCTCGACCTCGACGCCGCCGCCACACTCGCGACCCATCTCGTGGACGCCGGACATGACGGCCTTGTCGTCAGCGGGACGACGGGTGAGGCCCCGACGACGACCGACGAGGAGAAGGTCGAGCTGCTCCACGCGGTCCTCGGTGCCGTCGGCGACCGGGCGAGGGTCGTCGCCGGCGTCGGGACGAACGACACGGCCCACACCGTCGAGCTGGCCCGTCAGGCCGCCGACGCGGGTGCCCACGGCCTCCTCGTCGTCACCCCCTACTACAGCAAGCCGCCGCAGGAGGGACTGGTCGCGCACTTCACAACCGTGGCCGACGCGACCGAGCTGCCCGTCATGCTCTACGACATCCCCGGCCGGGCCGGCATCCCGATCCGGCCCGAGACGCTGCTCCGCCTCGCCGAGCACCCGCGGATCCGCGCGGTCAAGGACGCGAAGGCCGACTACTGGGCGGCCACGAAGGTTCTCTCCGCGACGGATCTGCTGTGGTACTCCGGCGACGACGCCGCCAACCTCTACCACTTCGCCAACGGGGCGCACGGCATCGTCGGCGTGACGAGCCAGGTTGCCCCGCGGCCGTACGCCGCCATGGTGGCCGCCGCCGTCGACGGCGACCTGGACCGGGCGCGAGCGCTGCACCGGATGCTCGTGCCGCTCGTCGAGGCCGTCATGACGATCACCCAGGGCGCCATCATGGCCAAGGCCGGCCTGGTCGCGACCGGCGTCATCGACAGCCTCGCCGTCCGGCTGCCGCTCGTCGAGGCGACGGCGAGCCAGCGCGATGCCCTCGAGAAGGCCCTCGCCGAGACGGACCTGACATGAGCCATCCGCATCCCGAGCTGGGACTGCCCGCGGCCCTGGCGGCGGGTGGCGTCCGGATCACGCCGCTGGGCGGGCTCGGCGAGATCGGCCGGAACATGACCGTCCTGGAGCACGCCGGCCAGCTGCTCATCGTCGACGTCGGGGTGCTCTTCCCGGACGAGCACCACCCGGGCATCGACCTCATCCTCCCCGACTTCACGAGCATCGAGGACCGGCTGGCCGAGGTGCAGGCGATCGTCCTCACCCACGGCCACGAGGACCACATCGGGAGCCTGCCCTACCTCCTTCGGCTGCGCCCCGACATCCCGATCATCGGCTCCCAGCTCACCCTCGCCTTCGCCGAGGCGAAGCTGCGCGAGCACCGGATCGAGCCGTACTCGCTCACGGTGCGTGAGGGCGGCCGGGAGCGGTTCGGCGTCTTCGACTGCGAGTTCATCGCCGTCAACCACTCCATCCCCGACGCGCTCGCGCTGTTCATCCGCACGCCGGGCGGCACGATCCTGCACACCGGCGACTTCAAGATGGACCAGCTGCCCCTCGACGGGCGGCTCACCGACCTGCGGGCGTTCGCGCGGGCCGGCGAGGAGGGTGTCGACCTGCTCATGGTCGACTCGACGAACGCCGAGGTGCCGGGCTTCACGATGACCGAGCGTGACGTGTCGTCGGCGATCGACAAGGTCTTCCGGCATGCCGAGCGGCGGATCATCGTCTCCTGCTTCGCCTCGCACGTGCACCGGGTCCAGCAGGTGCTCGACGCCGCCGCCAAGGCCGACCGCAAGGTCGCCATGGTCGGCCGCTCGATGGTGCGCAACATGGGCATCGCCGCCGACCTGGGCTATCTCCGGGTCCCCGACGGGGTCATCGTCGACATCAAGCAGCTCGGCGACCTCGCCGACGACCGGATCGTCCTGCTCAGCACCGGAAGCCAGGGCGAGCCGATGGCCGCGTTGGCCCGGATGGCCAAGGGCGAGCACAAGATCGAGGTGGGACCGGGCGACACGGTCCTGCTCGCGTCCTCGCTCATCCCCGGCAACGAGAACGCCGTCTACCGGGTCATCAACGGGCTCATGCGGCTCGGCGCGTCCGTCGTCCACAAGGGCAACGCCCGGGTCCACGTCTCCGGTCACGCCAGCTCCGGTGAGCTGCTCTACGTCTACAACATCGTCAGGCCGCGCAACGTCATGCCCGTCCACGGCGAGTGGCGCCACCTCGTCGCCAACGCCGAGCTCGCGGTGTCGACGGGGGTGCGGCGCGACCGGGTCGTCGTCGTCGAGGACGGCGTCGTCGTCGACCTCGTCGCCGGCCGGGCCCGGGTCGCCGGTGCGATCCCCGCCGGGTACGTCTACGTCGACGGGTCCTCGGTCGGCGATGCCGACGAGACGCTCCTGCGCGACCGGCGCATCCTGCGCGACGAGGGCTTCATCTCGGTCATCGTCGTCATCGACTCGATGACCGGCAAGGTCGCCGCCGGGCCGGAGATCACCGCGCGGGGGTTCGCCCCGGACGAGGACATCTTCGACGACGTTCGGCCGCGCCTCGAGGCCGCCCTCGAGGACGCCACGGCCGCGGGGGTCACCGACACCTACGAGCTCCAGCAGGTCATCCGCCGCACCGTCGGCAGCTGGGTCGGCGGCAAGATCCGCCGACGGCCGATGATCATCCCCACGGTCATCGAGAGCTGACCGTGGCCGCCGGGGACTCGCTCGCCGCCCTCGTCGCCGAGGAGGGCGGGTTCGTCTCGGGGCGGACGGTCCGCGCCGGGCTGGAGCCGGGCGAGCGGGTCGAGGACGTCGAGTTCGACGGGTGCACCTTCGCCGGATGCGTCCTCGAGGGCGCTCGGCTGGCCCGGTGCACCTTCACCGAGTGCATGTTCGAGGCCTGCAACCTCTCCCGCGCCGACCTCGTCGACTCGCGCTTCGTCGAATGTCGCTTCATCGGGTGCAAGGCGCTCGCCGTGCGGTGGAGCGTCGTCACCGCCTCGGCCCTGGCGCCCGCACCGATGGTCTTCGAGCGGTGCCAGCTCGACCTCGGCAGCTTCGCGGGGGCGGACCTGACCGGATGGTCGATGCGCGAGTGTGCGCTGCGGGAGGCCGATCTCTCCGATGCCACCCTGCGCCGGGCCGACCTCAGCGGCAGCGACGTGACGGCGGCGACCTTCGCCCGGGCGGACCTGCGGGAGGCCACGATGCTCGAGGTGACCGGCCTGCGGGTCGACCCGCGCGAGGCCCGGGTCGCGGGGCTGCGGTTGGACCCCGTCACCGGTGTCGGGCTCCTCGCCGAGATGGGCATCCGGATCGAGTGACCGCCCGGCGGTCAGGTCAGCCCGAGGAGTGCGACCGAGGTGAGGGCGAGCAGCCAGCTCACGAAGCTGCCGACGAGGAAGTACTCGGTCACCGTGTCGATCCCGTCGTCCTCACCGCCGGCCGACACCGCCTGCAACTCCGGCCACCGGATGAGACCCTTGGCCGCGATGACGATCCCCGCGGCGGTCAGCTGGCCGGCGAGACCGAGCCCGAGGATGAAGACGCGCTCCATCGGCCCGAGCAGCCTGCCGCCGCGCAACCGGCTCGCGGGCGGGCGAGCCCCGGGCCGGTCCGGGCCGCCGCCCCAGCCGAGGGCGAGCCGGACGATGACGTTGCCCGTCGAGAGCTGGACGAGGAACAGGCCCGCCACGAGGACGGCGCGGTCGGCGTCGAGACCCGGCCGGCGCGGCACGGCCGTCCAGGAGAGCCAGTCGGCGAGCGGGCCGGCGATCGGGCCCGGGGCACCGGAGAGGCCGATGAGCAGGGCGACCCCGAGGGCGAGGGCGCCTGCGGCCGCCCCGGCCCGCGCCCGGCCCGCGCCGGCCTGCTCGACGAGGACGACCCAGCCGGCGAGGGTCGCGAGCACGAGGACGAGGAGGAGCTGGTCGGGGCCGCTGCGGAGGTCGCCGAGGCCGGCGGCGAGGATGGCGACGAGTGCACCGAGGGCGAGGGGCGCGGCATACCGGCCGGCGCGGGGCGCCCGGCCGCGGACGAGGTCGGCCGACCCGACGGCGAGAAGGAGGACCCCGAGCAGACTCATGGCAGCTCCGCGAGCCAGCCCGCCGCGGTGAGTACGACACCGATGCCGTCGCCGCGGACCCGTTGGGACACCGCCGACGCGGAGACGCCCTCGGCGGCGGCCACCTCGGCCTGGGTGTGTCCGGACATGAGACCTCTCAGGATTCGATGGGAGCGCTCGTCCCACGATCCCATCAGATGGTCCCGACACAGGAGGGCGGCGTTGACCGCGGCGGGGAGCGGGGCGTGCGGGTCATCGCTGCGGTAGGCCGTCCGCGCGTGCCGGGTGCCGGGGCGGTCCTCCGCCTCGTGGACCCACTCGACTGCCTCCCGGGCGGCCCACCAGGCCGGGCCGTCCTGGGTGTGCTCGTCGAGCCGGGTCACCTCGCCCCAGCCGATGCCGAACCGGGTGTCGACGTCCGGGAGGAGGGCCACCCGGAGCCGCAGGACGGCGTCGAGGGCGGCGCCGAGCCGGGCGAAGGCCGCCTGGAACTCGTCGCCGGCGCTGACGGCGAACGGGTCGACCGGCGCGGTCTCGGTCGAGACCCGGTCGAGGGCGGCGACGAGGGTCTCATGAAGGGCGCGTCGGTCGGCCGCGCCGCGGGAGCCGACGAGGTCCCCGATGACGACGGCGACGGAGGTGGGGTGCCCGGGCATATGAAGATGATACCTTCATTTCCCTTGGATGAAGTGTTCCCCTTCACCATGGCGCGGCCCGGACCTCGGGGCTGGCCCCGCCTGGTGCGCGTGTGACACGTGTTTCTCCCGTGACTTTCGCGTAGCGTCGGGACCATGGCGACCCGTACGTCCAGCACGTCCCGCACGCGGCGGTCCACGTCGCGCTCCACCCGGCCCGCGAACCGGCGGGGCCCGGTCCGGGGCGCCGCCCCGCGCGGACGCACGGCCGCGGGTGGCCTCCCGCTGCCGCTGCGGGCCGTCCGGACGACGTGGATGGGCCTCGCCCACGCGACAGGGAGCGTCGTCCGCAAGGTCGGCTCCACCGGTCGTGACCTCGAGCCGGAGCACCGCCGCGACGGCGTCGGCCTCCTCCTCGTCGCCCTCGCGGTCGCGGTCGCCGCCCGGGAATGGTGGGGGATGACCGGCTGGTTCGGCACCCTCGTCCACGCGGTCGTCGCGGGGACGCTCGGCCGGGTCGGCTACGCGCTCCCGCTCGCCCTTCTCGCGCTCGGCATCCGGATGCTCCGGGTGCCGCAGGACGACGCCGCCAGCTCCCGGCTCGTCGTCGGCGGTCTCGCCCTCACCTTCGCGTCGACCGGCCTCGCCCATATCTCGGCGGGGGTCCCGGAGCCCCCGGGCGGCGCGATCCCGATGCGCGCGGCCGGCGGCATCATCGGCTTCCTCGCCTCGAGTCCGCTCGTGGCCGCCGTGTCCGTCTACGGCGCCATCCCCCTTCTCGTCCTGCTCGGGGCCTACGGGCTGCTCGTGCTCACGGCGACCCCGGTCCGGGAGATCCCCGCCCGGGTCGAGCGGCTCCTCGACCTCGCGCACCATCGCACGCCGGAGGCCGAGCCCGAGGGCGCCGCCTCCTCGTCCGGCAGGTCGGCCGGTCGCCGTCGCAGGCCCGAGCCCGAGGGCCCGCGGGTCGGCGACGAGGCCTTCGATCAGGCGGCCGTGACCGATCCCGCGACGGGCAAGCGGCTGCGACCCGGGCAGAAGCGGCCCACCGGCCCGGGCGTCCTCGCCCCCGGGGCGCAGGCGCCGACGCCCGGCGACCAGCCGCCCGTGGGCGCCGCGACGGTTGCGAAGGCACCTCTGGAGGCACCGCCGACCTCGCCCCTCCCGCAGCGCGTCGAGCAGCTGTCGCTGGCCGGCGATGTCACCTACACCCTTCCGGACGCGGCCCTGCTCGAGCCGGGGTCGCCGCACAAGGCCCGCAGCGCCGTCAACGACGGGGTCGTCGAGGCGCTGACGACGGTCCTCGACCAGTTCGACATCGACGCGCAGGTCACCGGCTTCACCCGTGGGCCGACCGTGACCCGCTACGAGGTCGAGCTCGGCCCCGGGATCAAGGTCGAGCGCGTCACGGCCCTGTCGAAGAACATCGCGTATGCCGTCGCCTCGGCCGACGTGCGCATCCTCAGCCCGATCCCCGGCAAGTCCGCCATCGGCATCGAGATCCCCAACGCCGACCGCGAGAAGGTCAGCCTCGGCGACGTCCTGCGCAGCCAGATCGCCCGGGGGACCGACCACCCCATGGTCATGGGCGTCGGCAAGGACGTCGAGGGCGGCTACGTCATCGCCAATCTCGCGAAGATGCCGCACCTGCTCGTCGCCGGTGCCACCGGCTCGGGCAAGTCCTCGTTCGTCAACTCGATGATCACCTCGATCCTCATGCGCTCGACCCCGGACGAGGTGCGCCTCGTGCTCGTCGATCCCAAGCGGGTCGAGCTGACGGGCTACGAGGGGATCCCGCACCTCATCACGCCGATCATCACCAGCCCGAAGAAGGCCGCCGAGGCCCTCCAGTGGGTCGTGCGCGAGATGGACGCGCGCTACGACGACCTCGCGACCTTCGGTTTCAAACACATCGACGACTTCAACCGGGCGGCCAAGGCCGGCACGGTCACGCCGCTGCCGGGCTCGGAACGGGTCATCTCCGCCTACCCCTACCTGCTCGTCGTCGTCGACGAGCTCGCCGACCTCATGATGGTCGCCCCGCGCGACGTCGAGGAGTCGATCGTCCGGATCACCCAGCTGGCCCGGGCCGCCGGCATCCACCTCGTCCTCGCGACGCAGCGGCCGAGCGTCGACGTCGTCACCGGCCTCATCAAGGCCAACGTGCCGTCCCGGCTCGCCTTTGCGACGAGCTCGCTCGCCGACAGCCGGGTCGTCCTCGACCAGCCGGGGGCGGAGAAGCTCATCGGCCAGGGCGACGCCCTGTTCCTCCCGATGGGTGCGAGCAAGCCGATGCGGGTCCAGGGCGCGTGGGTCACCGAGTCCGAGGTCCACGCGGTCGTCGCCCACGTCAAGGAGCAGCTCACCCCGCGCTACCGCGAGGACGTCGTCGTCGCCGCGGCGAAGAAGCAGGTGGACGCCGACATCGGCGACGACCTCGACCTGCTCCTCCAGGCCGCCGAGCTCGTTGTGACCACCCAGTTCGGGTCGACGTCGATGCTCCAGCGCAAGCTGCGGGTCGGCTTCGCCAAGGCGGGACGGCTCATGGACCTGCTCGAGTCGCGCGGCGTCGTCGGCCCCTCCGAGGGCTCCAAGGCGCGCGACGTCCTCGTCAAGCCCGACGACCTGCCGACGACACTGGCCCTCATGCGCGGCGAGGACGTTCCCCAGCCCGCCGAGGCGGGCGCCGCCTCCGGGGCCGTCACCGACGAATCGGTCGACCGCACCGAGGACGTCGCCGTCATCGGTGGCATCGTCGAGGGCGAGAGCGTGGACACGTGGAACGACCCGGAGGAGTGGGACGAGCAGGGACCGTCCGAGGACGCCTGGGAGCTGACCGGGCGAGGCTAGCCTCCGGCCCCGGCGCGCAGCCGGGCGAGCAGGGCGGTCACCTCGTCGAAGCCGACGGCCGGGCCGTCGGCCGGTCGGGCGTCGCCGTCGAGGAGGACCGCGCATGGGCTCCGCACGCCGAGCGCGGCCCGAAGCGCACCGTGGGGGTCGACGAGCGGCTCGAGCGTCTCGGGCACCTGCCTGGCCGCCGCGTCCGAGGCGAGGACCGCGTGGGTGGCGATCCACGGCGTGTCGGCCACGAATCCGGGCAGACGGTCGAGGACGCGCAGGCACGACCCACAGGTGAGCGAGAGGAAGACGAGGAGCCGGGGCGCGGACTCGGCGAGCCCACCGAGCGTCACCCGCTCACCCGCGCGGGTGACGACGGTGCCGACGATCGGGGCCGGACGCGTCATCGCAGGAGCGAGCGAGGAGGCCCCGCCTCGCGGCTCGGCGCGGCCTGCGTGCAGGACGAGCGCGGTGACGGAGGCGGACAGCGCCGCCATGCCGACCCAGGTCCCGCCCGTGCCGTCGAGGTCGCCGAGCCGGGCGAGGACCGAGCCGTGCCTCAGGGCGTCGACGAGCGCCGCGGCCGCGAGCAGGACGAGGACGGCGTTGCGCACGACGGTCAGCCGGGTGATCTCGCCGAGCGTGAGGCGCCCGAAGCAGGCGCAGGACACCGGCTCGGCAAAGGTCAGCGCCCGCGCGAGGACGACCAGGTAGGCCGCGACGAGGGCGAGCGCGGCCGCGGCGGCCGCGGCATAGCCCGGCCGGGGGCCGAGGAGGAGACCCGCGGCGAGGAGGAGCTCCAGCCACGGCAGGATGCGGGGCACCCGCATCGTCACGAGCGCGCGCGGGAGCCGGAGCGAGACGATGGCGTCGGCCGTGGCGTCTGTGTCGCCGAGCTTCGCCAGGGCGCTGACGAGCAGAACCGCCGCGAGCAGGAGCGTCGGCACGACGAACGGCGCTGACCCCACGGCGGCCAGCATAGGCGGCGGCCGCTCGCGTGGGGTCACCGGATCGGCACACCACCGGTCCGGGTCACGCCGCCAGGCTGGTCGGGGCCCGGGCGCCATGCGAACTAGAGTGTCCCGCATGGCCCCCACCCCCTCGGACGTGCGTCGCGTGGCGCTCGTGACGCTGGGTTGCGCGCGCAACGAGGTGGACTCCGAGGAGCTCGCCGGGCGGCTCGAGGCCTCCGGCTGGGAGCTCGTCGGCGACCCGGGCGAGGCCGATGTCGCCGTCGTCAACACGTGCGGCTTCGTCGAGCAGGCCAAGAAGGACTCGATCGACGCCGTCCTCGAGGCGGCCGACCTCAAGAAGGCCGGGCGGACCCGGGCGGTCGTCGCCGTCGGCTGCCTGGCGGAGCGCTACGGTGCCACTCTCGCCGAGGAGCTGCCGGAGGCGGATGCGGTGCTCGGCTTCGACTCCTATGCCGCGCTGTCCGACCACCTCCGGTCCGTCCTCGACGGTCACCCGCCGGCGGCCCACACCCCGACCGATCGGCGCACCCTGCTTCCCCTCACGCCCGTCGACCGGGCCGCCGCCGGGCTCGCCGCCCCCGGCCACGGCTGGTCCGCCGGCCAGGACGCCGCCGCGCAGGCCGCACCCGTCCCGGTCCCGGGCGCTCCCTCGTCCGGCCCCGTCGTGCGCACCCGGCTGGCCGACGCACCCTGGGCACCGCTGAAGATCGCGAGCGGCTGCGACCGACGATGCGCCTTCTGCGCCATCCCGCTGTTCCGCGGGTCCTTCGTCTCCCGCCGCCCCGGCGACATCGTGGCCGAGGCCCGCTGGCTTGCGGAGCAGGGCGTGCGCGAGGTGTTCCTCGTCTCGGAGAACTCCACGTCCTACGGCAAGGACCTCGGGGATCTGCGGCTCATGGAGACGCTGCTGCCCGAGCTGGCCGCGGTCGACGGGATCGAGCGGGTGCGCGTCTCCTACCTCCAGCCCGCGGAGGTGCGCCCCTCGCTCGTCCAGGCGATGACCTCCACCGCCGGCGTCGTGCCCTACTTCGACCTCTCCTTCCAGCACGCCGCACCGGGCCTGCTGCGCCGGATGCGCCGCTTCGGCGGCACCGACGCGTTCCTCGACCTGCTGGGCGAGGTGCGGCGGCGGGTCCCCGAGGCAGGCGTCCGCAGCAACGTCATCGTCGGCTTCCCGGGGGAGACCGAGGCCGATGTCGCCGAGCTCGAGCGGTTCCTCGTCGAGGCCCGCCTCGACGTCGTCGGCGTGTTCGGCTACTCGGACGAGGACGGCACCGAGGGCGCCCGCCTCGACGGCACGGTGTCCGAGGACGAGATCGCGGCCCGCGTCGCACGGGTCGGTGACCTCGTCGAGGAGCTGACCGCCCAACGCGCCGACGAGCGCGTGGGCGAGCGAGTGCGCGTCCTCGTCGAGGAGGTCGACCCGACGAGCGGTGAGGCGAGCGGGCGGGCGGGCCACCAGGGTCCCGACGACGGGACGACGACGGTCCGGTTCCCCGGGGACGTGGCGGCGGGCCGGCCGCTGCCCCGGGTGGGTGACCTCATCGACGCCGTCGTGCTCGACACCGTCGGCATCGACCTCGTGGCCGCCCCGTCCGTCGCACCGACCGCCGAGCCTCCGCCGGCCCGGCAGGGGGTGGGCGGCCCGTGATCGAGCCGCACAGCGCGACGGACGCTCCGGCGCCCCCCAGCGCGTGGAACATCGCGAACGGTCTCACTGTCCTGCGGGTCCTCCTCGTCCCGGTCTTCGGTGTGCTGCTGCTCGTCGACGGGGGCGGGGACCCGGCATACCGCTGGTGGGCCTTCCTCGCCTTCGCGGTCGCGATGGTGACCGACCGGGTCGACGGCAGCCTGGCCCGCAGTCGAGGCCTCGTCACGAACTTCGGCAAGGTGAGCGACCCGATCGCCGACAAGGCTCTCGTGTCGATGGCGCTCGTCGGGCTGTCGATGATCGCCGGGGTCCCCTGGTGGGCCACGATCCTCGTCCTCGTCCGCGAGTGGGGGATCACCGCCGTCCGGTTCTGGGTGATCCGGCACGGCGTCATGGCGGCGGGCCGGGGCGGCAAGCTCAAGACCCTCGTCCAGGCGCTGGCGCTCGGCTTCCTCGTCATGCCTCGCTGGGCCATGCCGGTGCCCGGTCTGTGGGGCGCACTCGCCTGGTCGCTGTTCTGGGTCGCTGTGGCCCTCACCGTCCTGACCGGGGTCGACTACCTCATCCAGGCGCTGACCCTGCGGCGCACGAGCGAGCGGGCCCGGATGAAGCGGGAGGCCAAGCGGGCCCGGCCGGGGGGTCCGGACCGCCCGGACCCGGCCGGATGACCGGCCGGCCGGCCGCCGCGGCGACGGCGGTCGTCGCCGCGTTGCGCGGCCAGGGGCGCAGCGTCGCCACGGCCGAGTCGTTGACCGGAGGTCTCCTCGCCGCCGCGCTCACCGATGTGCCCGGCGCCTCGGCCGTGGTCCGCGGCGGCGTCGTCTCCTACGCATCCGACGTCAAGAGCTCCGTCCTCGGCGTCGACGCCGGACTGCTCGCCCGAGAGGGGGCGGTCCATGCCGAGGTGGCTCGGCAGATGGCCGCCGGCGTATGCCGCGTGCTCGGGGCCGCCGTCGGTGTCGCGACGACGGGGGTGGCCGGGCCGGAGCCGGCCGACGGGCAGCCCGTGGGGACCGTGCACGTGGCCGTCGTCGCCGGCCACGTCGTCGAGCACCGCGAGCTGGCGCTGACCGGCGACCGCGCGGCGATCCGGACCGCCGCCGTCGCGGCCGCGCTCGACCTCCTCCTCGCGGTGATCCGAGACGGGGAAGAGCCGGCGCCTCCCGCGCGTTGATCTGGGGGTGCCCACCCGCCCGCAGGCCCGGATGGCTCATCCGGGGCATTTCCCTCGCACGGAGAGCGCGGGGAGGTACGGTGGGACATGACCACGGCACGCGAGTCGCGCGAAGGAGGCGTCATGATCCTGCTGCGTCGAGAGCTGGGTGACGTCCTGCGTGAGCAGCGGCAGGCCCAGGGCAAGACCCTGCGCGAGGTGTCGGCGGCCGCCACCGTGTCGCTGGGCTACCTCAGCGAGATCGAGCGGGGCACCAAGGAGGCCTCGTCCGAGCTGCTGTTCTCCGTGTGCTCCGCACTGGGTCTCCCCCTCTCGCACGTCCTCGGGGCGGTCTCGGAGCGGGTCGCCGAGACCGAGGTGCTGACGGCGCCGCTTCCGCTGCCGCTCCCGGCCGTGCGCGAGGTCTCCGCCTCCGCGGCCTGAGCCAGCCTCCTACCGACGCCCGCTGCCGAGCGGGCGCTGTGGCCTGCCATCGTCGCTCGGCGCGAGTCCGCCCTGACAGGTCGGGCAGGAGAAGAGGACCCTCTCCCGGGGTGCCCGGCCGATGGCGGCGACCCGCACGGTGTCCCCGCAGCGGCGGCACGCTCGACCCGATCGGGCATGGACGTAGGCCTCGTGCCCCGCCCGGTGGACGCCGGTGCTCGACTGGACGGCATGCCGTCGCCCGAGGTCGATGAGTCGGTGGACCCGGTCGACCAGCGCCGTGACCTGCCCGTTCGACAGCTCTGCGGCCGGGAGCCACGGCAGCAGCCGCTCGAGGAAGAGCGCCTCGCTCGCCCAGAATGTCCCGACCCCGGCGAGGGTTCGCTGGTCGAGCAGCGCCTCACCGATCGTGCCCGGGTATGCCGCGATGGCCGCCGCGACCCGCCCGGGGTCCCAGTCGGGGCCGAGGACGTCGGGGCCGAGGTGACCGACCAGCTCCTCCTCCCGCGCCGTGGGGAGGGCGCCGAGCATCCCGAGGCGCAGGCCCGCCGCGGTCCACCGCGAGGTCCCGAGGACCGCCCGCACGTCCTGGCGCCGGAGGAGCCGCTCGGTCTCGGCCCCGGGGTGGGCGACCCGCCACTGCCCCTCCATCCGCAGGTGGGAGTGGATCGTCGTCCCCGAGTCGAGCCGGTGGAACAGATGCTTGCCCCGGCTGAGCACCTTCAGCGTCGTCGCGCCGACGACATCGAGGTCGGCGAGGCCGGGCCAGCGTAGGTCACCGAGCACGAGGGGCTCCCCGACGAGGGCCTCGTGGAGCCGTCGCGCCGTTCGCCAGACGGTGTCACCCTCGGGCATCGTCCCTCCTGCCCGGACGAGCCGGTTCCGGACGGCCGGTCACCGGCGCAGCCGCAGCCCGCGGGGGGTCGCGCGGAACCCGGCGGCCTCGAGGGCGGCGACGAGGGGGTGGTCGGAGCCGAGCAGGCGGTCACCGTCGGCCTTCTCGACGGTGAGCCGGCCGAGAGCGCCCTCCCGCACGGCGAGGGCCAGGGCGTCGGCGGCCGCCTGCAGCGCCTCGTCGTCCTCGGCCCAGGAGAGCAGGGTGCGCCCGCCACGCTCGACGTAGAGGACGAGCTCGCCGTCGACGAGGATGACGAGGGCGCCGGCCTTGCGGCCGGGCTGGTGGCCGGTGCGAGCGCCGAGGGCATCCGCACCGGCCGCTGCGTCCGCGCCGCGGGCAGGCCGTGCCGGCCACCCGATCGCGGCTCCATAGGGGTTGGCGGGATCGCAGGCGGCGAGGACGGTGGCCCGCGCGCTGGCCCCCCTATCGCGATCGCGCGTGCCGCGGGAGGCACCGCGGAGCCGGTCGACTGCGCCGGTCGTGCCGAACTGCGAGGCCCCGAGCGACTCGACGAAGTAGCCCCGCCGGACCCGGCCGGCCTCCTCGGCGGCCGCGAGCACCCGGTACACGGCGGCGAACCCGCCGGGCACCTCCTCGGCCGTCACGGCGCCGCGGGTCAGCACGCCGTGCCGGTCGAGGAGCTGCTCGGCGACGGCATACGCGCGCCGGGTCGGGTCGAGGTCGCGCCCCGGGAGCAGGCTCCAGCGGCCGAGGACGGTCGGTGGGCCGGAGCGGCCGGGCATCGCCGGCCGCGGTGGGCGGCCGCCGAGGGCACCCAGGCCGCCCCGTCGACCGGCATACCGCCCGGAGCGCGGGCCGCCGCGGGCGGCTCGGTGCGCGGCGCGACCCCCGGCGAGCAGGGCGCGGACCGGCGCGAAGGTGTCACCGGTGACGTGCCCGGACCAGACGAGGTCCCACAGGCCGGTCGCGAGGGCGGCGTCATCGGTCGAGCCGACCGTGTCGGCGAGGGTCCGGAAGAAGTACGCGCCGCCGCCGGAGAGAGCCCCGAGCAGCGGAGCCGAGGCATCGGGGGTCGCAGCCGGCTCGGGCAGGGTGAGCGCGGCCTGGTCGGCGAGGTGGAGCGATACCCAGCCGTCGTCGCCGGCGAGCGAGCCGTGGCCGCACCAGAGCACCTCCCCGGTGGCCATCACCTCGTCGAGGAGCGCAGGGGCGTACCCGGCGACCCGGCCGGGCAGGACCAGGGTCTCGATGGCGCTGGCCGGTAGGACGGCGCCGCTCAGCTGCTCGACGGCGCGCAGCAGCCCCTCACGGCCGCGCAGGCCCTCGCCGACCCCCTGCCAGGCGGGGAGGAACCGGGCGAGGTCGCCCGTGGTCACCGGCTCGACCTCGGCCCGCAGCGAGGCGAGTGAGCGGCGGCGCAGCAGGCGCAGCACCTCGGCGTCGCAGAACTCCGTGGCGCCGGACTCGCCGGGAAGGAACTCGCCCTCGACGACCCGCCCCTGAGCGACGAGGCGGGCGAGCGCGGTGGCGGCGACGGCCGTGCCGATCCCGAAGCGCGCAGCGACATCGGCCGCGCGGAACGGGCCGTGGGTGCGCGCGTGCCGGGCGACGAGGTCGCCGAGCGGGTCCGGGACCGGTTCGAGGAAGGTCTGCGGGATGCCGACGGGCAGCGAGGTGCCGAGGGCGTCGCGCAGCCGGGCGGCATCCTCGATCGAGGCCCAGTGCTGCGTCCCGGCGATCCCGACCCGGAGCAGCCGGCGGCCGCCCTCGAGGTCGACGAGCCACCCGCCGACCGCGGTGGCCGACGCCGCGGCGTCGCACCTGGCCCGGACCGCCTCGGTGGGCAGCGGACCGAGGGCGCGGAGCAGGTCGGCGACGTCCTCGGCATCGCGGCAGGCCCGCTCCGGGACCAACCGCTGGAGCTCGGCGACGGTCCGCTCGATCTGCTCCGCGTCCAGGAGGTCGCGCAGCGCCAGCCCCTCGCCGGTGCCGAGCAGCTCGGCGAGCAGCGCGGGATCGAGGGACAGGGCCGCGGCCCGCCGCTCGGCCAGCGGGCTGTCGCCCTCATAGAGGAACTGGGCGACGTAGCCGAACAGCAGCGACCGGGCGAACGGGCTCGGCTGGGCGCTCTCGACCTCGACGAGCCGGACCCGCCGGGCCTCGAGGTCGCGCATGAGCGTCGTCAGCCCGGGGACGTCGAAGACGTCCTGGACGACCTCGCGGACGGCCTCGAGCACGATGGGGAAGGTGGGGTACCGGCTCGCCACCTCGAGCAGCTGGGCGGCGCGCTGGCGCTGTTGCCAGAGCGGCTGACGACGGTCCGGCCTGCGGCGCGGGAGCAGCAGGGCCCGAGCGGCACACTCCCTGAACCGGGCGGCGAAGACGGCCGAGCCGCCGATCTCGTCGGTGACGAGCGGGTGGACCTCGTCCGGCTCCAGGGTGAGCAGCTCGAGCAGCTCGGCGCCGACGTCACGGCCGTCGCCGTCGAGCTCGAGGTCCGGCAGCCGGAAGACGATCCCGTCGTCGCCGTGCATCGCCTGCACGTCGACCCCGAACCGCTCGCGCATCCGGGCCGAGACCGCGAGTGCCCATGGGGCATGGATCGGGGCGCCGAACGGGCTGTGGATGGCGACCCGCCAGTCGCCGAGCTCGTCGCGGAACCGCTCGACGACGAGAGTCGTGTCGTCGGGGACGTGGCCGGTCGCCTCGCGCTGCTCGGCGAGATAGCCGACGAGGTTGTCCGCGGCCCACCCGTCGAGGCCGGCGTCGCGGACCCGGGCGCGGGCGGCGTCGTCCGGGAGGGCGAGGACCTCGCGGACGAAGGCGCCGACGGCTCGGCCCAGCTCGGCCGGGCGGCCGAGCGAGTCGCCCTTCCAGAACGGCAGGCGGCCGGGCAGGCCGGGGGCGGGAGTGACGAGGACCCGGTCATGGGTGATGTCCTCGATCCGCCAGGTCGAGGTCCCGAGGGTGAACAGGTCGCCGACCCTGGACTCGTAGACCATCTCCTCGTCGAGCTCGCCGACCCGCCGGCCGGGTCCCTCGCCGGTGGCGAGGAATACGGCATACAGGCCGCGGTCGGGGATGGTGCCGCCGCTCGTCACCGCGAGCCGCTGAGCGCCGCGTCGACCGGTGAGGGTGTCGGCGAGCCGGTCCCACACGAGGCGGGGGCGCAGCTCGGCGAACTCGTCGCTGGGGTAGCGCCCGGCGAGCATGTCGAGGACGGACTCCAGGACGGTGCGGGTGAGGGTCGCGAAGGGGGCGGCCCGTCGGACGAGGTCATGGACGTCGTCGACGGTCCAGTCCTCGAGCGCGCACATGGCGACGACGTGCTGGGCGAGGACGTCGAGCGGGTTCGCAGGGACCGACAGGGCCTCGATGGCGCCGGCCCGCATCCGCTCCACCACGACGGCGGTCTGGACGAGATCGCCGCGGAACTTGGGGAAGAGGACGCCGTGGCTCACCGCGCCGACCTGGTGGCCGGCCCGGCCGACCCGCTGCAGCCCGGAGGCGACCGAGGGCGGGGACTCGACCTGGACGACGAGGTCGACCGCTCCCATGTCGATGCCGAGTTCGAGGCTGCTCGTCGCGACGACGGCCGGGAGCCGGCCGGACTTCAGCTCCTCCTCGATCTGCGCCCGTGCCTCCTTGCTCACCGACCCGTGGTGCGCCCGGGCGAGGACCGGCGGTGCGCCGTGGCTGGACCCGGACTGGGCCATGAGCTCGGCGGGGGTGCGCCCGCCCGCGACGAGACCGGTACGCCGGGGGCCCGCCATCGGCATACCGCTCGCGTCCGGCTCGGCGTCGGCGGCCTGCGCGGCCGCGAGCCGCTCGTCCCAGAGCTCGTTGAGCCGGGCGGTGAGCCGCTCGGCGAGCCGCCGGCTGTTGGCGAAGACGAGGGTCGAGCGGTGCCCGGCGACGAGGTCGACGATCCGTTCCTCGACGTGCGGCCAGATCGAGGCGCGCCGCTCGGCACCGGAGGCGGCACCCGAGAGGTCCCCGGTCGGCTCGCCCAACTCGGTCATGTCGGGGACCGGGACGACCACCTCGAGGTCCCATTCCTTCTCGGCCGGCGGCTGGACGACCTCGACCGGGCGGCCCCCGGCGAGGTAGCGGGCGACCTCCTCGACGGGGCGCACGGTCGCCGAGAGCCCGACCCGCTGGGCCGGTCGGTCGAGGAGCGCGTCGAGCCGCTCGAGGGAGAGGGCGAGGTGGGTACCGCGCTTGGTCCCGGCGAGGGCGTGGATCTCGTCGACGATGACGGTCTCGACCCCGGCCAAGGCCTCGCGGGCCGCCGAGGTGAGCAGGAGGAAGAGCGACTCGGGCGTCGTGATGAGGACGTCGGTCGGGGTCCGCGCGAAGGCCCGTCGCTGGTCGGCCGGGGTGTCGCCGGAGCGGACGGACACCGTCGTGTCGGGCACGGGGAGGCCGAGCCGGGTTGCGGCGTGGCCGATGCCGACGAGGGGGGAGCGGAGGTTGCGCTCGACATCGACGGCCAGCGCCTTCATCGGCGAGATGTAGAGGACCCGGCACCGCCGCAGCCGCTCGACCGGGGGCGGCTCGGCGGCAAGCCGGTCCAGCGCCCAGAGGAACGCCGAGAGCGTCTTGCCGGATCCTGTCGGAGCGACGACGAGGGCATGGTGGCCGGAGCTGATCGCCGCCCAGGCCCCCGCCTGGGCTGCGGTGGGCGCGCTGAAACTCCCACGGAACCAGGCGGCCGTCGCGGGGGAGAACCGGTCGAGGACGGCGTCCGGACCGTCTGGCCCGGCCGTGCCGTCGGTGGTGGCGATCATCGTCGACCCAGCCTCTCATCCCGGACCGACAGCGCCGGGTGTCCTGCGAGGGCGACGGGCCGGATGCCTAGACTGCCCGGATGCGCCTCTCGGAGTTCTGGACCCTCATGGAGGAGGAGTTCGGCGCCTCCTACGCCCGGCTGCTCGCCCGGACCCACGTCCTCGGGGCACTCGGCGGCCGGACCGCCGACGAGGCGCTCGATGCGGGGGAGAAGCCCCGCACCGTGTGGCTCGCCCTGTGCGACGACATGGACGTCCCGGAGGAGCGCCGCCTCGGCCACGACCAGGCCCACCGGCGCCGGTGACCCGGTATGCCGCCGGTCCGCCGCGGCATACCCGGTCGGCTCCCCGCCCGGGTCGGCGGCGCGCCGGAAAGCAGGATGGGGCCGTCGCCCTCGCCGGGTAGCGTCGGCCGGGTGAGCGACGACGTCCTCCTCAGCGCCCGGGCGCTGACCAAGCGCTTCGGCGCCTTCACGGCCGTCGACGCCATCGACGTCGACGTCCGACGCGGTGAGGCGTTCGGCTTCCTCGGCCCCAACGGCGCCGGCAAGTCCTCGACGATGCGGATGGTCGGCGCGGTCTCGCCGGCCACCGAGGGCGAGCTGCGGATCTTCGGCCTCGACCCGGCCACGGACGGACCGGCGATCCGGGCCCGGCTCGGCTCCTGCCCGCAGACCGACAACCTCGACGAGGAGCTGTCGGTCGAGGAGAACCTGTGGATCTACGGCCGGTTCTTCGGCCTCACCCGGCGTGAGGTGCGCGCCCGGGCCGCCGAGCTGCTCGACTTCGCCCAGCTCACCGAGCGCCGCGGCGACCGGGTCGAGCCGCTCTCCGGCGGGATGAAGCGCCGGCTCACCATCGCCCGGTCGCTCATCAACAACCCCGAGCTGCTCCTCCTCGACGAGCCGACGACGGGGCTGGACCCGCAGGCCCGGCACATCCTCTGGGACCGGCTGTTCCGGCTCAAACGCCAGGGCGTCACCCTCGTCATCACGACCCACTACATGGACGAGGCCGAGCAGCTGTGCGACCGGCTCGTCGTCATGGACGGCGGACGGATCGTCGCCGAGGGCTCCCCGCGGGCCCTCATCGCCGAGTACTCCACCCGCGAGGTCGTCGAGTTGCGCTTCGACGTCGACGACCACGCCCACCACGCCGACCAGGTCAGCGGCGTCGGCGAGCGCCTCGAGGTGCTGCCGGACCGGCTGCTCGTCTACGCCGACGACGGGGAGGCTGCGATGGCGACGATCCACGCCCGGGGCGTCGAGCCGCTGTCCTCGCTGGTGCGCCGCTCGACGCTCGAGGACGTCTTCCTCCACCTCACCGGCCGGACGCTGGTCGACTGATGGCTCTCGACGAACCCCGTCTCGCCGGTGAGACGCTCCGCTCCCGGCTGGTGCACGGCGTCCGGCGACCGCTCGCGCCCGCGGAGCGGCTCCTCGGGCCGCTCGAGTACTTCGCCACCGTCTACCGGCGGACGTGGCGCGGGTCGATCATCGGCCGGTTCCTCTCGCCGCTGCTGTTCCTGCTGTCGATGGGTCTCGGCCTGGGGTCCCTCGTCGATGACCGGGCCGGGGGGGTCGACGGCACGAGCTACCTGAACTTCGTCGTCCCCGGGATCGTCGCGACCCAGGCGATGTGGATCGCGATGGGGGAGTCGACCTACCAGGTCTTCTCGTACATCAAGTGGAACCGCATGTACCACTCGATGCTCGCCACGCCACTGCGGGTGAGCGAGGTGCTCCGCGGCCATCTCGCGGCGGTCGTGGGTCACCTCACCCTCGGGACGACGATCTTCGTCGCCGTCGCGGCGCTCTTCCGGGGGTTCTCCTCGTGGGAGGCGCTGCTCACCATCCCGATCGGGGTGCTGACCGGGCTCGCCTTCGCCGTGCCGATCTTCGCCTACACCGGCAAGCAGACCGGCGACGACGGCTTCAACATCCTCTTCCGGATGGTCCTCACCCCGCTGATGCTCTTCTCCGGCACCTTCTTCCCCGTCTCCCAACTGCCGGCGTGGATGCGGCCGATCGCCTGGGCGACCCCGCTCTGGCACGGGGTCGAGCTTTCCCGCGGGGCGGCGACCGGTGGGCTCGCCCTCGGCTGGGCGCTGCTCCACGTCACCGTGCTCGTCGCGTTCGTCGTCGGCGGCTGGTTCGCCGCGGTCCGGATCTTCACGAGGCGGCTGACCCCATGATCGTCACGACCCCGCCTGCCAAGGCCCCGCCGGCCTGGGTGAGCCGACTGTCCACGCTCGTCCCGATGCCTGCCGGTGCCGGGCTGGGACGGCGCGTGCTCGAGCGCAACGTCGTGGCCTTCCGGCACGGTTGGATCGCCCTCGTCACCGGGTTCGCCGAGCCGGTCTTCTACCTGTTCAGCCTCGGTGTCGGCATCGGCGCGCTCGTCCGGACCGTGACGACGCCCGGCGGGGCGGAGGTGCCCTATGCGACGTTCGTCGCCCCGGCCCTGCTCGCGGCGTCGGCGATGAACGGCGCGGTCTTCGACAGCACCTACAACGTCTTCTTCAAGCTGAAGTACGCCAAGCTCTACGACTCGATGCTCGCCACGCCGCTCGGGCCGCGCGACATCGCCGTCGGCGAGGTGTCCTGGTCGCTGCTGCGCGGCGGGCTCTACTCGAGCGCCTTCCTCCTCGTCGCGATGCTCGTCGGCGCGGTTCACTCCTGGTGGGCGCTGCTCGCTGTGCCGGGGGCCGTCTTCATCGGATTCGCCTTCGCCGCCGTCGGGATGTTCGCGACGACGTTCATGCGCGGCTGGGTCGACTTCGACTACGTCACCCTCGCCATCCAGCCGATGTTCCTGTTCTCGGCGACCTTCTTCCCGCTGGCGACCTACCCCGACGCCCTCCAGTGGTTCGTCCGGGCCACCCCGCTCTACCACGGCGTCGCGCTGGAGCGCGGCCTCATGCTCGGTGAGGTGGGGTGGGGCCTGCTCGCCCACGTCGGCTACCTCCTCGCCCTCGGCCTGTTCGGGGTGGTCGGCACCGCCCGGCGACTCGAGCGCCTCCTGCTCTCCTGATCGCCCCGGGCCCCCCGGCGCACCCTCCCCGCGCTCGCCCTCGACTTTCCCGCCCGATGCACGACACACCCGCTTGGCAAGGGTTCTTTTGTCTTGCCAGGCGGGTGTTTGTCTAGCCTGGCTCGGGTCGCTCACCTTCCACGGCGTCCGCTCTCCGGCCCAGGACCCGCCTACCGTTGCCATCGGGTCGGTCGTCGCGGCACACCCACCCCGAGGAGAGGGCAGCGGGGCACCCCGCAACCGGGCACCAGCCACTTCGCCCTCCACGTCCGGACCCGACGAAGGAGCCCGATGAGACCACGACGGATCGAGCCCGGCCCGGGCCAGGAGTCGGTGTGGGACTACCCCCGGCCGCCGCGGGTCGAGGAGGTGTCCCAGCGGCTCCGGGTCGTCCTCGGCGGGCGGACGGTGGCCGACACGCAGGGGTGCGCCGAGGCGGCATACCGGGTCCTGGAGACGAGCCACCCGCCGACGTACTACCTGCCCCTCTCCTCCTTCATGCCCGGCTCGCTGCGCCGGGCAGCAGGATCCTCGTTCTGCGAGTGGAAGGGCCGGGCGGTGTATGCCGACATCGTGGCCGGCGACGTCGTCGCACCAGAGGCGGCCTGGGGCTACCCCGAGCCGGCCCGGCCGTATGCCGTGCTCCGCGACCGGGTGGCCGTCTATCCCGGCCGGGTCCAGGCCTGCCTCGTCGACGACGAGCGGGTCGAGGCGCAGCCCGGCGGCTTCTACGGAGGCTGGATGACCTCCCGCATCGCCGGTCCGGTCAAGGGGGAGCCGGGCACGACGGGCTGGTAGCCCCTGTGTCCGCGTCGCCGGTCGCCCTGGCGACCGGCGACGCGGACCCAACCGGGCTGGCCGCGGAGCCCCTCGTCGCGGAGGTGGACACCGGCGTGTCGCCGGTCGTGGGAACCGGGATCGAACAGATGTTCGGTATGGTCCTCCACAGGTGACGGGACCGGCCTCGGTTGTCCACAGCAGCGACGGCGGCTGCGGACGGATGTCGGAGCCGGCACCTAGCGTCTGACCGAGGATCGCGACAAGACCGACCGCGAGAACCGGTCGCCGGTGGACGCGTTGACCACGACAGGAAAGCAGGTGTGCGATGGCAGCCTCCGCCGTCGACGAGCGGGCCAAGGCCCTTGGTGTCGTCATGGGGCAGATCGAGAAGCAGCACGGCAAGGGCGCCGTCATGCGCCTGGGGGACGACGTCCGTCCCCCGATCGAGGTGATCCCGACCGGAGCGATCGCACTCGATATCGCCCTCGGCATCGGGGGCCTACCACGGGGCCGGGTCGTCGAGATCTACGGCCCGGAGTCCAGCGGTAAGACGACGGTCGCGCTCCACGCGGTAGCCAACGCTCAGCGCGGCGGCGGCATCGCGGCGTTCATCGACGCCGAGCACGCCCTCGATCCCGACTATGCGAAGAAGCTCGGTGTCGACACCGACAACCTCCTTGTCAGCCAGCCGGACACCGGCGAGCAGGCGCTCGAGATCGCCGACATGCTCATCCGCTCCGGGGCGATCGACATCATCGTCATCGACTCCGTCGCGGCCCTGGTGCCGCGCGCCGAGATCGAGGGCGAGATGGGTGACAGCCACGTCGGTCTCCAGGCCCGGCTGATGAGCCAGGCGCTGCGCAAGATCACCGGTGCCCTCAACACGACCGGCACGACGGCGATCTTCATCAACCAGCTCCGCGAGAAGATCGGCGTCATGTTCGGCTCGCCCGAGACGACGACGGGCGGCAAGGCGCTGAAGTTCTACGCCTCGGTCCGGCTCGACGTCCGCCGGATCGAGACGCTCAAGGACGGCAGCGAGCCGGTCGGCAACCGCACCCGGGTCAAGGTCGTCAAGAACAAGGTCTCCCCGCCGTTCAAGCAGGCCGAGTTCGACATCCTCTACGGCCAGGGCATCTCCCGCGAGGGCGGCCTGATCGACATGGGTGTCGACCAGGGCTTCGTGCGCAAGGCGGGCGCCTGGTACACCTACGACGGCGACCAGCTCGGCCAGGGCAAGGAGAACGCCCGCCAGTTCCTCAAGGACAACCCCGACCTCACCGAGGAGCTCGAGCGCAAGATCAAGGAGAAGCTCGGCATCGGCGTCACGGTCGAGGAGTCCCCGGCGCTCGCCGCCGTGCCCGAGGTCCCGGTCGACTTCTGAGCGTGACGATGCGTCGCACGCACCGCCAGGCGGCGGGGGAGCGCAGCCTCTGGCTCGTCCCCCCGCCGCCCGAGGCGACCTCCCCGGACGAGGCAGCCGTCTCCGGGGCGAGGTCGTCCTCGGTGGCGGGGGCTGGCGCTGCTCCGCCGCCCGACCCCGCCACCGTGGACGGCGAGCCGGACCCGCACGACGTCGCCCGGCAGATCGTCCTCGCCCAGCTGACCGCGTCACCCAAGAGCCGCTCCCAGCTCGAGACCGTGCTGCGCCGTCGCGGCTGCGCGCCCGAGGTGGCGACGGCCGTCCTGGACCGGATGGAGGAGGTCGGCCTCATCGACGACGCTGCCTACGCCGGACAGCTCATCCGCTCCGCGCAGAGCCGCCGCGGTCTCTCCCGGGCCGGGTTGGCCCGCGAGCTGCGGGCCAAGGGCGTCGACCGCGACGTCGCCCGGGAGGCGCTCGACGAGCTCGACCCCACCGCTGAGGAGGAGCTGGCTCGGCGGCTCGTCGAGAAGCGGCTGCGGCAGCTGCACGGGCTCGACCCGCTCGTCCAGACCCGGCGGCTGGCCGGCATGCTCGCGCGGAAGGGCTACTCGGGTGAGCTCGCGATGCGGGTCATCCGAGAGGTCCTCGCCGAGTCGCCGGAGCACCGGCGCGACTGAGCGGCCCGGCGTCCCGCGCGAGGCGTCGCCGCGATCGGCGGTGCCGGCACTGCTCCCAGGGCGGCGGCCGGCGGGTGCGCTCGGAGCGCGGCGCCGGTGCCGCTCAGATCGCGTGGAGCGGGCGCTGCCCGGGCGGCAGATCCGCCGCGCGGACGATGTCGGCCCCGAACGGCACGAGGGAGACCGGCACCATCTTGAGGTTGGCGACGGCGAGCGGGATGCCGACGATCGTCAGGGCCTGCGCGACCGCCGTCGACACATGGCCGAGCGCCAGCCACCAGCCGGCGAGCACGATCCACACGACGTTGAGGATGACCGAGCCGGCCCCGGCCTCGGGACGGCGCACGACGGCCCGGCCGAACGGCCACAGGGCGTAGGAGGCCATTCGGAACGCCGCGAGCCCGAGCGGGATCGTCACGACGAGAAGGCAGAGGAGCACGCCGGCGAGCGCGTAGCCGAGGAAGAGCCACAGCCCGCCGAAGACGAGCCAGATGATGTTGAGCAGAGTGCGCATACGCCGTCCTTCGTCGGTCCGTCTGCCAGCCGTTCCCCTTGGCGAACGAGCGGGGGCGCCGCCGGATTCCGGGCGCCGTGGCACGGCGGGGCCCGGCCGCGTTTCGTGGCCACCCGCGCCCTCACTTACCCTGGACGGTGCCATGACGCCGATGACCACCTCCACCGACGCTCCGGACCAGCACGGACTCGCGCCGGCTCCCCGGACGTACGACATCCGCACCCACGGGTGCCAGATGAACGTTCACGACTCGGAGCGGCTCGCCGGCCTGCTCGAGACGGCCGGCTACGTCGACCTCGCCACCCTGCCGCCGCAGGAGCGCCCCGACGTCGCCGACGTCGTCGTGTTCAACACCTGCGCCGTCCGGGAGAACGCCGACAACAAGCTCTACGGCAACCTCGGCCAGCTGCGACCTGCCAAGACCGCCAACCCGGACCTGCAGATCGCCGTGGGCGGCTGTCTGGCCCAGAAGGACCGGGCGAGCATCGTCGAGCGGGCCCCCTGGGTGGACGTCGTCTTCGGAACCCACAACATCGGCTCGCTGCCCGCGCTGCTCGACCGCGCCCGGCACAACCGGCGCGCCGAGGTCGAGATCGTCGAGGCGCTCGAGACCTTCCCATCGACGCTGCCGACCCGACGGGACTCGGCCTACAGCGGCTGGGTCTCGATCTCGGTCGGCTGCAACAACACGTGCACGTTCTGCATCGTCCCCAGCCTGCGCGGTCCCGAGCTCGACCGCCGCCCGGGCGAGATCCTCGCCGAGATCGAGGCGCTCGTCGCACAGGGCGTGCTCGAGGTGACCCTGTTGGGCCAGAACGTCAACACCTACGGCGTCGGGGTCGGCGACCGTCTCGCCTTCGGCAAGCTGCTGCGCGCCTGCGGCGACATCGAGGCTCTCGAGCGGGTTCGCTTCACGAGCCCGCATCCGGCGGCCTTCACCGAGGACGTCATCGATGCGATGGCCGAGACGCCGAACGTCATGCCGAGTCTGCACATGCCCCTCCAGTCCGGATCGGACCGCATCCTCAAGGCGATGCGGCGGTCCTACCGGGCGCGGCGGTTCCTCGCGATCATCGACGCCGTCCGAAACCGGATCCCCGACGCGGCCATCACGACCGACATCATCGTCGGCTTCCCCGGGGAGACCGAGGAGGACTTCGACCAGACCCTTGCCGTCGTCGAGCGGGCCGGCTTCTCGAGCGCCTTCACCTTCCAGTACTCGCCGCGGCCGGGCACGCCCGCGGCCGCGCTGCCCGACCAGCTGCCGAAGTCGGTTGTCCAGCGGCGGTTCGACCGGTTGGTGGCACTCCAGGACGAGATCTCCTGGGCGGGGAACCGGGCCGTGGAGGGCCGGGCGGTCGAGGTGCTCGTGGCGCCGGGGGAGGGGCGCAAGGACCGCCAGACCGCCCGGTTGAGCGGACGCGCCCGCGACAACCGGCTCGTCCACTTCTCCGTCCCGGACGGCGCCGACGTGCCGCGACCCGGCGACCTGGTCACCGTCGAGGTGACCTATGGCGCGCCGCACCACCTCGTGGCCGACTCGGGCGTGCACGGCGGGACGTATGCCGTGCGGCGCACGGCCGGCGGTGATGCGTGGGCCGGCCTTCAGGGCGCGGCCGTCCCGGGCAAGCCCGCAGTGAGTCTCGGCATGCCGGCACTGGGTCGTCCGGCCGCGGAGCCGGCCGGCGGGTGCGCGCCGGCTCACTGAGCAACGCGTGGCGGGCGACGGAAGGCCCCGACCTGCTGGGCAGGTCGGGGCCTCCGCGCGTCAGGGAAGGAGTCAGCCCTCGCCGATCGCCTCGTCGGCCTTCTGCTGCGCGGCGTCGACCTGATCGGAGAACCGGCCGTCGGACCGGGAGTCAACCGCGTCCCCGGCCTTCGTGATGGCCTGGTCGCTGTACTCCTCGACCTTGTCGGGGTTGTCCTTCATGAGCTGGTCGGCCTTCTCCGTGGCGCTGTCCAACAAACCCATGCGGTCCTCCTTCCTCTCGGGGGCAGGTGGGCGGGTCCGTGGACCCGCTACCTCCACTGTGACCCACGTTGCGGCTGTGCGCCAGCCCTTCGGGTCAGGCAGTGGCGAACCGCAGTCCCCGCGCCCTGACCGCCGCAATGACGGCGGTGAGCTTGGCGGAGGTGAAGTGGTTCATGTGCATGAGGATGACGCCGTTGGGGAACACCGGCGGGGTCGCCGAGTCGCCGTAGCGGACCCGGCGTGCCATCGTGCTCGGCGAAGCGCCCTCCCAGTCGCGGGTGTCCACCGACCAGTAGCACACGTGGTAGCCGAGGGAGCGGGTGAGTGTGGCGACCCGGGCATCGTTCCAGCCGTCGCCGTAGGGCGGCCGAACCAGCCGGGGCACGCCGCTGGGCCTCACCCCTCGGGAGATCTGTGCCCGGATGCCCGTCGTCGACAAGGTGGTGAGGGCACGATGCCGGTCGGTGTGGTTCTCCACCAGGTGATGGTGGGACCTGATGAGCTTCACGACGGCGGCTCCCGAGGCGGATCGGGCCCAGCTGCCGACGAAGAAGAACCGAGCCCGGATGTGGTTGCGGTCGAGGATCGACACCAGGGACCGGGCGCCGGCGTAGGAGATGTATCCGTCGTCGAAGGTCAGCCGGACCCTGCCGTCCCGGGCGCCGCACTGCAGGGCCGTTCGGGCGGCGTCGCTGGAGACCTGTCCCGGAGCGGGGACGAGGTTGCGGACTCTGATGCTGCCGCGTGCGACACGTCTGCCCGAGGCCACCCCTGCGGCGGTGAAGGTGAAGGCGCCGTCCGGCGAGGCCGGCAGCACCCAGCACTCCGAGGTCAGGGTCGCGGCCGTCGAGGAGACCCGGTGGCACCTGGCGAGGCCGCTCGTGCCGCTGGTGCTGATCCAGCGGTCGGCGGACGTGACGCCGCGGAGCACGACGCGGAACAGGCGGAACCCGCCGGGGGCGCGGAACTCCGGTTGGGTGGACGGCTGGGCCTCCCGGATCGAGAGGGTCGCGCCGGTGGCGGCCACGGTCGCATCCCCGGCCGCCGGTGCTGCGGCGGCGGGGCCAGGGGCGGTACGACGATGCCGACCCCGAGGGCGAGGGCGGCGATGGTGCGGGGGATCATGAGCGGCCTTTGAGGGGAGCGGAGGGGACGTTCCGGGACCGGCGATGCTCACCGTAGTGCGGCCGGTTCGTCGCGGGGTCGCAGTTGCCGACGGCCCGGAACGTCGACTGCGTCACACCGGAGGCGACGCCGAGGCGCCAGCCGCCCCGATCCCTGCCCCCCGTTGGCCGGGCTCACCGACCCGGCTCTGCGAGAATCCAGGACATGGCAATTCGTCCCGTCGTCATCACCGGAGAGCCCGTCCTGCACCGCCGCGCACAACCCGTCGCGGTCATCGACGACGAGGTCCGTGGCCTCGTCGAGGACATGTTCGAGACGATGGATCTCGCTCATGGCGTCGGCCTCGCCGCCCCCCAGATCGGCGTCGGGCTGAGGATCTTCACCTGGCAGATGGCCAACGACGACGGGATCCCGGCTCGCGGCGTCGTCATCAACCCCTACCTCGTGGCCGCCAAGCCGCCCGCGGGCGAGCCAGACCCGCACGAGGAGTCCGAGGGCTGCCTGTCCGTCCCCGGCGAGTCCTTCCCCCTCCGGCGCGGTGAGACGGCGAGCCTCACCGGGCTCGCGGTCGACGGGACCGAGATCGAGTACCACGCGACCGGGTGGTTCGCCCGGATGCTGCAACACGAGTACGACCACCTCAACGGCTTCCTCTATGTCGACCGCCTCTCCGGTCGGTGGGCCAAGAAGGCCAAGAAGGCGGTCAAGGCCAACGGCTGGGGCGTCCCCGGTCTCAGCTGGATGCCCGGCGTCGACCGCGACCCCTTCGGGCACGATGACGACGAGGAGGGGGGGTTCGCCGAGGACCGGCACGTCGAGGGCGCCCCGGCCCGTCGGGACGCGTGAGCGGGCCGCAGCCGCGCGGCGACGACGCTCCCGTCGTCGTCGGTGTCGTCGGCCCGACGGCGAGCGGGAAGTCCGAGCTCGGCCTGCGCATCGCCGAGGAGCTGGGCGGAGAGATCGTCGGCGCGGACGCGATGCAGCTCTACCGGGGCATGGACATCGGCACTGCCAAGCTGACCCGGGCCGAACGACGCGGCATCCCGCACCACCAGCTCGACGTCCTCGATGTCGTCGAGGAGGCGAGCGTCGCGGCATACCAGCGCGAGGCCCGGGCCGACATCGAGGCGATCCGAGAGCGTGGGGCGCACCCGGTGCTCGTCGGCGGCTCGGGTCTGTACGTCCGGGCGGCCCTGGACCGGCTCGAGATCCCGCCGACCGACCCGCAGGTCCGGGCGCGGTGGGAGGACCCGGTCCGCAGCACCGCCGAGCTGTATGCCGCCCTCGCCGAGCGCGACCCCGCCGCGGCCGCGGCGATCGACCGGAACAACCGGCGCCGGGTCGTGCGCGCCCTCGAGGTCATCGAGCTGACCGGCCGGCCGTTCTCGGCGACGATGCCCGAGTTGGACTACGTCCGCCCGACCGTCGTCGTCGGCCTGGCCCCGCCGCGCCCGGTCCTCGATCGGCGCATCGACCGCCGGGTCGAGCTGATGTGGGCGGGTGGCCTGCTGGCGGAGGTGCGCGGGCTCACCGCCCTCGGGCTCAGGCACGGCCGCACGGCGGGGCGGGCACTGGGCTATGCGCAGGCGCTCGGGCAGCTCGACGGGCTGCTCACCGAGGCCGAGGCGATCGAGAGCACGGCGACGGCGACCCGGCGCTACGCGCGGCGCCAGGAGTCGTGGTTCCGTGCGGACCCGCGAATCCACTGGGTGGACCCGACCCGGACCGGCGCCGTGGACGAGGCGGTGGCGCGGCTGCTGGCCGCCGTCCGCGACAATGGTGGGCATGGCTGACCGGCTCGCCTTCACCAAGGGACACGGCACGGAGAACGACTTCGTCCTCGTGCCGGACCCCGACGCCGCGCTCGACCTCGGACCGGGCCTCGTGGCGGCGCTCGCCGACCGCCGCTCCGGACTGGGGGGCGACGGGGTCATCCGGGTCGTGCCGACCGAGGCGGCGGAGGAGGCGGCGGTCCGCGCCCAGGCGGGCCGGGCCCGATGGTTCATGGACTATCGCAACGCGGACGGCTCGAGGGCCGAGATGTGTGGCAACGGCGCGCGGGTCTTCGCCGCCTACCTGCGCCGGGAGGGGCTGGAGACGGCGGACGAGTTCGCCATCGCGACCCGCTCCGGGGCCCATGCGGTGCGGTTCGAGGGTGA
Source organism: uncultured Actinomycetota bacterium (assembly GCA_963728395.1). Taxonomy (GTDB): domain Bacteria; phylum Actinomycetota; class Actinomycetes; order Actinomycetales; family Dermatophilaceae; genus CAVSJJ01. The sequence continues at coordinate 169,350 of CAVSJJ010000001.1, read as the reverse complement.
GCTCATCGCCGTCAACCTCGGGCCGTGGCGCCTCCTGCACCCGGAGCGCGCCGACGCCGAGGGGTTCGACGCGCTCGTCCATCTCGACGACGGTGACCCCTACTCTGCCCTGTCGCTCGACCTCGGCAACCCGCACACCGTCCTCGCCCTCCCCGAGCAGGTCGGCCTCGCCGCGGTCGACCTCGCCCGTGCCCCGGTCGTCCGCCCGCTGCCACCGCAGGGGACGAACGTCGAGGTCGTCCGACCGGTGGGGCCGGGCCACATCGCGATGCGGGTCCACGAGCGGGGGGTCGGCGAGACCCGGTCGTGCGGCACCGGGGCCTGCGCGGCGGCGCTGGCGACGAGCTTCTGGTCCGGAGAGCCCGAGCCGGCCCGGGACTGGACCGTCGACGTCCCCGGCGGCCGGTTGCGGGTGCGCGGGCTGCCGGGCCACGAGGTCGAGCTGGCCGGGCCGGCCGTCCTCGTCGCCGACGGCCAGGTCGCCCTCGACGGCCTGCGCTGACCCCCGGCCGCCGACCGGTCGGCGCCGCGGACGTGGCCGGACCACGTCGCATCGGCCCCGCTCCGGACCCGCTCCGGATCCGCTCCGGTCGCGTACCTTCGGGTAGCCCCCTACCGTGCGGCAATGGGAACCCTCCGACGCACCCAGGTCATCACGATCCTCGCCGCCGGCGCGCTCGCCATGAGCGTCGCCGCACCCGCCGTCGCCGCTCCGTCCTCCGAGCCGGGCGAGCACCACCGGGACCACCACCACGGGTCCGAGCTGCCGAAGGTCCCGACGATGCGCGGGGGAGGTGGTGCGGTCTCCAGCGTCGACCGGGACGCGAGCCAGATCGGCATCGACGTCCTGCGCCGCGGCGGCAACGCCGCCGACGCGGCGGTCGCCACCGCCGCGGCGCTCGGCGTCACCGAGCCCTACAGCACCGGCCTCGGTGGTGGCGGGTTCTTCGTCTACTACGACGCGAGGCGGCACCGGGTGACCGCGGTGGACGGCCGCGAGACGGCACCGAGCACCTTCACCCCGGACGTCTTCACCAACCCCGACGGCTCGGCGATGGACTTCCGCACCGTCGTCAGCTCCGGGCTGTCGATCGGCACGCCGGGCACCCCGGCCACCTGGGAGCTCGTGGCGAAGCGGTTCGGCACGAGGTCGCTGTCCCGGCTCCTCGCGCCGGCGCAGCGACTTGCCCGTGAGGGGTTCGTCGTCGACCAGACCTTCCACGACCAGACCGCCCAGAACGCGGCCCGGTTCGCGATGTTCCCGGAGACCGCGGACCTCTTCCTCCCCGGGGGCGGTGCCCCCGCGGTCGGGTCGACCTTCCGCAACCCGGACCTCGCCCGGACCTACGGCCTCATCCGCCGGCGCGGCATGGACGTGCTCTACGACGGACGACTGGCCCGGGCCATCGCCGCGGAGGCCCAGAACCCCACGACTGCTCCCGGCGTCAGCGTCATGAGCGGTCAGCTGAGCACCGGTGACCTCGCGGCCTACGAGGCGATCCCCAAGGAGCCGATCCACAGCCGCTACCGCGGGCTCGACGTCTACGGGATGCCGATCCCGTCCTCGGGCGGGATCGCCATCGCGGAGATCCTCAACCTGCTCGTTGCCTACGACCTCAAGACGGGCGTCTCGATCAAGGACGTCGGCACGGCGCAGTACCTCCACCGGTTCAGCGAGGCGTCGGCGACCACCTTCGCCGACCGTGGTCGCTACGTCGGCTCGGTCCCCGGCGTCCCCGTCGAGGAGTTGACGTCGCGGGCGTTCGCGTCCGAGCGGGCCTGCCTCTTCGACCCCACCCAGGCCCAGCCGCGGCCGATCCCGTTCGGCGAGCCCGACGGCCACTACGACGGCTGCGCCCGAGGCGACCGGCACGTCCCCGAGACGCACGAGGGTCTCTCGACGTCGAACCTCGTCGTCACCGACAAGTGGGGCAACACCGCCGCCTACACCCTGACGATCGAGCAGACCGGCGGGTCGGGGATCACCGTCCCCGGCTACGGCTTCCTCCTCAACAACGAGCTGACCGACTTCGACTTCGTCCCGGCCGCCGCCGGAGTGCCGGACCCGAACCTGCCGGATGCCGGCAAGCGGCCCCGCTCCTCGATGAGCCCGACCGTCGTCCTCAAGAACGGCAGGCCGTTCCTCGCGGTCGGCAGCCCGGGCGGCTCGACGATCATCACGACCGTCGCCCAGGTCATCATCGGCTACCTCGATCGTGACCTCAGCCTCGTCGACGCGATCGCCGCGCCGCGGCTGTCCTCGCGGAACGGGACCGAGCTGGCCGAGCCGGAGATCGCCGACTCGGCGGTGGGCGACACGCTGCGCTCGTGGGGGCATGTCCTCGCCAGCACACCCGAGATCGGCGCGGCGACGGCGATCCGGATCCACGGCCCCGGGGACGCCGAGGCCGCGGCCGAGCCGACCCGCCGAGGCGGCGGCTCGGCGATGGTGGCTTGGCCCGCTCGCGGCCGCGACGAGGACCGCTGACCGGACGGCTCAACCCAGCAGAGGCCGGACCTGCTCGCCGAGGAGGGCGATGAGCCCGAGCAGGTCCGGCTCGTCCTCGGTGGGCTGGACGACGAGGTTGGTCACCCCCGACTCGGCGAGGCCCCGGATCGTCTCGGCGATCGCCGCGGCGTCGCCCGCGACGGCGACGCCGGGCTCGGGGGCGATCGCCCAGCGCTCGAGCTCGCCCGCGATCCGCTCCGTCGCGCCGGGACCGGTCGCGGCGATGAGCTGATGCATGAGCGGAGCCGTGCCGCCCTCGTGGGTGTCGGACCAGCCGGCCGCCACCTCGGCGCGCATCGCCGCCGCGGCCTGCTCGCTCAGCCCGCCGGGCAGCAGGACCCCGTCGCCGAGCCGCCCGGACAGGCGCAGGGTGCGGGGGCCGGTCCCACCGAGCCACAGCGGGGTGCCCGGCTCCGGCGGCCAGTGCAGCCGCACCCGGTCCAGCCGGACATAGCGTCCGGAGGTGGTGACCTCCTCGCCGTCGAGGAGTCGGCGCAGGGCGACGGCATACTCCTCCAACAGGGTCAGCGGCGACGCGACGCGTCCGCCGACCTGAGCCATCCAGTCCTGGACGCCGTGGCCCACGCCGGGGAGGAACCGGCCGGGGAAGAGCCGGTGCAAGGTGGCCACCTCCATCGCGGTGAGCGCGACGTTGCGCAGCGGCGCGGGCATGAGGCCGAGCCCGACCCGCAGCCGGGTCGTGCTCGCGAGGACGACGGCGGAGGTGACCAGGCCGCTCTCCTTGAAGCAGTCCTCCCACAGCCACAGCTCGTCCAGGTGGGCGTCGCAGGCGCGGGCCACGTCGGGCAGCGCCTCGGGCGGCAGGGTCGGGACGAACGCGAGCCCGAGGCTCGTAACGGTGCTCATCCCCGCATCCTCGCAGCGCATTGGGACACCGCGGCGACCGGAACCGGCGATGTCAGCTCTCGCGGGTCACCTCGAGGATGCGGAAGCCCTTGCTGCTCGCGTAGCGCCGGGTCGAGAAGTCCCCACCGAGGGTCTCGGACAGCCATCGGAGCAGGCTGTCCGACCCGAGGTTCTTCTGCACGACGAGGTAGGCCCGGCCGCCGGGCACCAGCCGGGGCAGCCAGGTCAGCAGCAGGTCGTGGAGCGCGGCCTTGCCGATCCTGATCGGCGGGTTGGACCAGACGAGGTCGAAGCGGACCCGCTCCGGTATGCCGTCCGGCCGGCCGGACCGGACGCCGCCGAGGCCCAGCGCGGCGGCGTTCCGGGCGGTGAGGTCGACCGCGCGCTCGTTGACGTCGACGGCATACACGGTGGCGGCGGGGGAGCGCAGGGCGAGGGTCAGCGCGACGGGTCCCCAGCCGCAGCCGAGGTCGAGGAGGGTCCCGGTCGGCGGGGGCGCCGGGGCGTGCTCGAGGAGGACGGCCGTGCCCTTGTCGAGTCCGCCGGGGGAGAACACGCCGGAGGCGACGCGGACCCGGCGTGGCTCGCCGGCGAGGGTCACGGTGAGGTCGCGCAGCTCGGGGTCGCTCGCCGGCGCGGCCGTGAAGTAGTGGTCGGGACGCTCGCTCATCTCGGGCGTCACGCTAGCCGACCGGCGGGCCCGCCCGCGGAAAGGATTGGCCGCCGGTCGGTGGGGGATGAGACCCTGGAAGTCGTATGAGTACCCGACCCGACATCGTCCCCGCCCGCGGCGACGGCCCCGGTCTCCGACCCGGCGCCGCGCCCCTCGAGGACACCTATGACGGCGAGCAGCTCGACCGCGAGGAGCGCGCCGCGCTGCGCCGTGTCTCCGGGCTGTCGACCGAGCTCGAGGACATCACCGAGGTCGAGTATCGGCGGCTGCGCCTCGAGCGGGTCGTGCTCGCCGGGGTGTGGAGCGAGGGGACCGCCGAGGGCGCCGAGAACAGCATGCGGGAGCTGGCGGCGCTCGCCGAGACCGCCGGATCCACCGTCCTCGCCGGGCTCCTCCAGCGACGCGAGCGCCCCGACCCGGCGACCTACCTCGGCAAGGGGAAGGCCGAGGAGCTGCGCGATGTCGTCATCGCCGAGGGGGCCGACACCGTCATCTGCGACACCGAGCTGGCTCCGAGCCAGCGCCGCGCCCTCGAGGACGTCGTCAAGGTCAAGGTGATCGACCGCACCGCGCTCATCCTCGACATCTTCGCCCAGCACGCGAAGAGCCGTGAGGGCAAGGCGCAGGTGGAACTGGCCCAGCTCCAGTACCTCCTGCCGCGGCTACGTGGCTGGGGCGAGTCGATGTCGCGGCAGGCCGGTGGCCGCGTCGCCGGCGGCGAGGGCATCGGCTCGCGCGGCCCGGGCGAGACGAAGATCGAGCTGGATCGCCGGCGGATCAACACTCGGATCGCCAAGCTGCGCCGCGACATCGCGCACATGAAGACCCACCGCGACACCAAGCGCGGGAGCCGGCGCGCCCACGCGATCCCCAGCGTCGCGATCGCGGGCTACACCAACGCCGGCAAGTCCTCCCTGCTCAACCGGCTGACCGGGGCCGGGGTGCTCGTCGAGGACCAGTTGTTCGCCACCCTCGACCCGACGGTGCGCCGCGCGGAGACCCCCGACGGGCGGGACTACACCCTCACCGACACGGTCGGGTTCGTCCGGCAGCTGCCGCACCAGCTCGTCGAGGCGTTCCGGTCCACCCTCGAGGAGGTGGCCGAGTCCGACCTGCTGCTCCATGTCGTCGACGGCTCGCACCCCGACCCGGAGGGCCAGATCACCGCCGTGCGCTCCGTCCTCGCCGACGTCGAGGCCACCGACGTCAAGGAGGTCATCGTCGTCAACAAGTCCGACCTCGCCGACCCCGAGGTCATCGACCGGCTGCGCCGGCACGAGCGGCACTGCATCGTCGTCTCGGCCCGGACCGGCGCCGGCCTCGCAGAGCTGCGCGACCTCATCGCCGAGGAGCTGCCGCAGCCCGACGTCGACGTCGACGTCGCCGTCCTGCTGCCCTACGAGCGGGGCGACCTCGTCAGCCGGATCCACGAGGAGGGCGAGGTGCAGATCAGCGAGCACGTCGCCGAGGGGACCCGGATCGTCGGTCGGGTCCGCCCCGACCTCGCCGCCGACCTCACGGCATACCGCTGCTGAGCCCGGACCGCCCAGGCTCCCCGCGGCGCGTCCCGCTCCTGCATTCGAGGTATTCCGGTGCGCCCATGGGGGCCTGAAATACCTCGAACCGGTGCCGCCGAGCGGAACGGGCCATCCGCGGGCCGGCCGCCTCCGCGACGATGGGCGACGTGGCACCGACCCCGCACCCGGTCCCGGATCCAGACCGCACCTCGACACCCGGCTCGGTCACCCGGATCGCCCGTCGCCGCGCGCTGCCCGGCCACGAGGGTGACTACGAGGTGCTCGTCCGCGAGATGTTCCGGGCGATGAGCCGGCATCCCGGCTTCCTCGCGGCGGACCTCCTGCCGCCCGCCGCGCCCGGCGAGGACTACCAGGTCGTCGTCAACTTCGGCAGCGAGGAGGCGCTCGCGCGCTGGGACGCCAGTGCCGACCGGGCCGAGATCCACGCACGGATGCGCGAACACGTGGAGGGGGAGCCGGAGCACCGCCGCCTGTCCGGCCTCGAGGCGTGGTTCGAGCCGGCCGTCGTCCCCGCGACGATGCACCCGCCCCGGCACCGGATGGCGCTCGTGACCTGGCTGGGCATCTGGCCGACCGCCTCGCTGTTCCTCTGGGCGCTCGCGCCCCGGCTCGCCGCACTCGGGATCCCATTCCTCCTGCTGACCCTGGTCAACACCGGGCTCATCACGGTGACGATGACGTATCTCGTCATGCCGAGGCTGACCCGCGTCATGCGGCCCTTCCTCACCGACCGGCGCCACCGCCCGCCGACCCGCTGAGCCGGACCGGCCGGGCTTGGCCGAGCCTTCCCGGCTCCTTCACACCGGCTTCACGCGCCTCGGCCACGGTGAGGCCATGTCCTCCGGTGCCACCCCCGCACTCCGTCCCGCCCGACCCCGACGACCCAGCGCCGCCGTCCGCCGCCGTCGCTCGATCCGCACGCTCCGCGGCGCCCGCCGCGTCGTCCAGCTCGGGTTCGCGGCCTTCATCCTCGTCGCCGCCGTCCGGCACGCGAGCGAGCCCGGCGGCTCGAGCGCCTCGACCGACGCGCTCTGCCCGTTCGGGGCCGTCGAGACGCTGTGGACCTGGCTGACGACGGGAACGCTCATCCGCAAGACGCACCCGTCCAACCTCGTCCTCGGCGGCGCCGTCCTCGCCGGCGTCCTGCTCGCCGGAAACGCCTTCTGCGGCTGGGTCTGCCCCTTCGGCACCCTCCAGGACGGGCTGCACGGCCTCGCCCGCCGGTTGCACGTTCCGCAGCTGCGCATCCCGCGTCGGGTCGACGCCGCGCTGCGGTGGGGCCGGTTCGTCGTCCTCGGCGTCATCGTCTACGCGAGCGCCGTGACCGCGAGTCTCTGGTTCGCCGACTACGACCCCTATGTCACGGCCTTCAGCCTGCGCTGGTGGTTCGAGCCCAGCCGCGCGATGTGGCCCGCCCTGGCCATCCTCGCCGTCATCGTCGCGGGCTCGCTCGTCATCGAACGGTTCTGGTGCCGCTACCTCTGCCCGGCCGGCGCGGTCTTCGCCGTTCTCGGCCACCTCAGCATCCTGCGGATCCGGCGCACCCCCAACGCCTGCACCAGCTGCGAGCTGTGCAACACCCCGTGTCCCGTCGGGATCGACGTCTCGGCGACGGCACGCTCGGTGAGCACCGACTGCATCGGCTGCCTCGACTGCGTGACGACCTGCCCGGTCGGCGGGGCGCTCAGCGTCCGCACCGCGGTGCCGCTGTCCGACCTCGTCCACCGCCCTGCCCAGGAGGCCACCCGATGAAGGTCAACCGCTGGATCATGCCCGTCCTCACCCTCGTCCTGCTCGTCGGCGTCATCGGCGCGGCCCAGGCCGCCGGCCTGTGGGCCACGACCGGTCGCAGCGCCACGAGCGCCGGGATGGGTCAGGGCCGCACCGGCGGTGGCGGGGGCGACGGCAGCGGCGAGGGCTCCAACCAGGTCGTCAAGGGCTGGATGACCCTCCAGGAGGCCGCGGACGCCACCGGGCTGCCCGTCGGGACCCTCGCCGGCCTGACGGGTGCGCAGGACCCGGCCGCCCTCGACCCGGCGACCCCGCTCAACCAGCTCGAGAGCGTCGTGCCGGGCTTCACGATGTCGACCTTCCGCACTCTCGTCGCGGAGGCGGCCGGCGGAGCCGCGCCGTGAGCGTGGATCCGCCGTCGACGACACGGGGCCGTCACCGGACCCGCTGAGCACGGCGGTCGGTCAGGACAGCCCGACCGTCGCCCCGCTCGCGTCGATGTCGATCCGCTCCGCGTTGGGGTGGCGCGCCAGCCCAGGCATCGTCCGCATGTCACCGCAGATCGCGTAGACGTAGCCCGCGCCGACGGCGGCCCGCACCTCGCGGACCGGCATCCGCCAGCCGGTCGGGGCGCCGAGCCGGAGCGGGTCCGAGGAGATCGACAAGTGCGTCTTGGCGATGACGACGGGCAGCGTGCCGAAGCCGAGCCGCTCGTAGTCGGCGAGCGCCGCCGCGGCCGCGGGGGACACGTCGATCCCGTCGGCCCCGTAGATCTCCGTCGCGACGGTCTCGAGCTTGCGGGTGAGCGACATGTCGAGGGTGTAGAGGAAGTCGAAGTGGCCAGGGTCGTCCGCCGCGGCCTCGACGGCCTCGGCGAGCGACTCCGCTCCCTCGCCGCCGTCGACGAAGTGGGTCGATACGGCGCAGCGGACGCCCATCTTGTCGCAGAGGGCGCGGATGACGTCGTACTCAGACCCGTGGTCGTCGGGGAAGGCGTTGATGGCGACGACCGGCGTCACGCCGAAGCGTTGGACGATCTGGATCTGCTTGCGCAGGTTGGGGATCCCGGCGGCGACGTCACCGGGGTTCTCGGCGAGGATGTCCTCGGGAAGCGGTCGTCCCGGCCGGATGTCGAAGCGCCCCGAGTGGGCCTTGAGGGCGCGAACCGTCGCGACGATGACGGCGGCGTCGGGGGCCAGGCCACTGACCCGGCACTTGACGTCGAAGAACCGCTCGGCCCCCATGTCGGCGCCGAACCCGGCCTCGGTGACGAGGTAGTCGCCCGCCCGGATCGCCATGAGGTCGGCGATGACCGACGAGGTCCCGGTCGCGATGTTGCCGAACGGGCCACAGTGGACGAGGGCCGGTCCGCCCTCGAGGGTCTGGAGGAGGTTCGGCTTGAGGGCGTCCCTGAGCAGGACGGCCATCGCGCCGGCCGCACCGAGCTGCTCGGCGGTCACCGCATCGCCGGCCGTCGTGTAGCCGACGACGATCCGCCCGAGCCGGCGGCGCAGGTCCGCGAGCGACGTCGCCAGGGTGACCAGGACCATGACCTCGCTCGCCGCGGTGATGTCGAAGCCGGTCTGGCGCGGTACCCCGTCGATCCGGGCGCCGAGCCCGATGACGATGTCGCGCAGCGACCGGTCGTTGATGTCGACGACGCGTCGCCAGGTGATGTTCCGCTCGTCGAGGCCGAGGGCGTTGCCGAAGTGCAGGTGGTTGTCGATCATCGCCGCGAGCAGGTTGTGCGCGGCCGCGATGGCGTGGAAGTCGCCGGTCAGATGGAGGTTGAACCGCTCCATCGGCACGACCTGGCTGTAGCCGCCACCCGCGGCGCCGCCCTTGATCCCGAACGTCGGACCCATCGAGGGCTGGCGGAGGACGACGACCGGGCGGCGGCCCCGGCGGGCGAGACCCTGGGCCAGCCCGACGGCGGTCGTCGTCTTCCCCTCGCCGAGGGGGGTCGGCGTCATCGCGGTGACGACGATGTACCGGCCCTGGGGCCGGCCGGCCAGGCCCTGGAGCAGGCCGAGGTCGAGCTTCGCCACGTCGCGGCCGTACGGCTCGATGTCGCTCTCGGCCAGGCCCATGGAGGCGGCGACGTCGGCGAGCGGGCGGAGGGTGGCCGCGCCGGCGATCTCGAGATCGGAGGGGAAGGGGGCGGACTCGTCGTTGAGGCTCACGTCGTCATCGTGTCACCGGCGCGCTGTGGACGGTATGCCGCCCCCGCGTGGCCTGCGGCATACCCTGCTCTGGTGTCCCCGCTCGACGACCTCCTCCACGCCGCCGTCGCGGGCGTCGGCGGCGTCGAGCGGCCCGGCCAGGTCGAGATGGCCCACGCCGTCGCCGACGCCGTCGACTCGGGAGAGCACCTGCTCGTCCAGGCCGGCACCGGCACGGGCAAGTCCCTCGCCTACCTCGTGCCCGCGGTCCAGCACGCCATGGACGCGGGGCGTCCGGCGGTCGTCGCGACGGCGACCCTCGCCCTCCAGGCCCAGATCGTCGACCGCGACATGCCCCGGGTCGCGGACGCGCTGCGCCCCGTCCTCGGCCGACGCCCGACCTTCGCGCTCGTCAAGGGTCGGCGCAACTACCTGTGCGCCCACAAGCTGTCCGGCGGCTATCCCGCGGACGACGACGGCCTGCTCTCCGTCGCCGAGGTCGAGTCGCAGTCCTCCCGGCTCGGCGCCGAGGTCGTCCGGCTGCGCGAGTGGGCGGCCGGGACGACCTCGGGCGACCGGGACGAGCTCGTGCCCGGCGTCTCGGAGCGGGCCTGGCGTCAGGTGTCGGTCGGCGCCGAGGAGTGCCTCGGCCAGAAATGCCCCGCCCTGGGCGAGTGCTTCGTCGAGCGTTCGCGGGAGGCGGCCCGCGACGTCGACGTCATCGTCACGAACCACTCCTTCATGGCGATCGATGCGTTCGAGGGCCGGCAGATGCTGCCACCGCACGACGTCCTCGTCATCGACGAGGCGCACGAGCTCGTCGACCGCGTCACCTCGACGATCACCGACGAGCTCACCCCGGCCGCGGTGCGCTCGGCGGCCAAGCGAGCCGGCCGCCAGGCCGACACGAGCGAGCCCCTCGAGGACGCCGCCGGCCTCCTCGAGGAGGTCCTCGAGCCGCTCGCGGAGGGGAGGCTGACCGGCATACCCGAGGGGCTGGCCCTCGCCCTCTCCCGGGTCCGCGACACGGCGCGCGCCGTCCAGACCGAGCTGAAGCCCTCGCCCGGACAGGAGGCCGACGCCGCCCGCCAGGTGGCGCGGGCCGCCGTCGAGGAGGTCTTCGTGACGGCCGAGCGCCTGCTGGAGGAGCGCGAGCTCGATGTCGCCTGGGTCAGCCGGGACCCGCGGCGGGGCAGCGTGCTCAAGGTCGCCCCGATGAGCGTGGCGATGCTCGTGCGCGACAAGATCTTCGACGACCGCACGGTCGTCCTCACCTCCGCCACCCTCGAGCTGGGCGGGACGTTCGACGCGGTCGCGGGCACGCTGGGCCTGCGCGGGGCGGACGCACCTGCGTGGCGTGGGCTCGATGTGGGGAGCCCCTTCGACTACGGACGGCAGGGCATCGCCTACGTCGCCCGGCATCTGCCGGCACCCGGCCGCGACGGCACCCCGGAGGTCGTCCTCGAGGAGATCGAGGCCCTGGTCCGGGCCGCCGGCGGGCGCACCCTCGGGCTGTTCTCGTCGATGCGCGCCGCCCGCGAGGCCACCGAGGCGATGCGCGAGCGGCTCGGCGACGACGCGGGCCTGGACGTCATCTGCCAGGGCGAGGACCAGATCGCCACCCTCGTGCGACGGTTCGCCCGGGAGCCGACGACCTGCCTGTTCGGGACGATCAGTCTGTGGCAGGGCGTCGACGTGCCGGGCCCGTCGTGCCACCTCGTCCTCATCGACCGGATCCCGTTCCCGCGCCCGGACGACCCGCTCGCATCGGCCCGGGCCCAGGCCATCGCCCGGATGGGTGGCAACGGCTTCATGGCGGTCTCCGCCACCCACGCCGCGCTGCGCCTCGCCCAGGGGGCGGGCCGCCTCATCCGGCGCGCCGAGGACCGTGGCGTCGTCGCCTTCCTCGACTCGCGGATGATGACCGCCCGGTATGCCGGCTTCCTCCAGCGCTCGCTGCCGCCCTTCTGGCCCACGGTGGACCGCGAGCTGGTGCTCGCCGCGCTGCGCCGCCTCGACGAGACCGCGGGACCGCCGGACCCGGTCGCCGAGCCGGCCCCGCGCGGTCTCGGGGCGACCTCCGGCGTCTCGCGTCCGGCGCCGGAGGAGGTCCGCCCGGCCCGGCCGGTGGCCGAACCCCCGCCGGCCGCAGCGGGCAGCCGCACGGCCGTCACACAGGGCCACCCGTGGTCGCCGGAGGCCGACGAGGAGCTGCGCGACGGCGTCGAGCTGGGCCTGACCGTGGCCGAGCTGGCCGAGTCGCTCGAGGTGCCCGAGGCGCTCGTGCGGGCCCGTCTGGACGGCCTCGGGCTCGAGGTCTCGTCGTCGCCGACCCTTCGCTTCGATTAGGCCGGGACGCTACCCGGGGGTCAGCGAAATCGATCGCACCCGCCGCCACCAGGGAAAAAGAAGTCGGCTCCAGGGGAGGCGCGGGGGCGTAACTGTCACTACAGTCCCCTCATCGGGCCGGACCGGCCCGGTGTCGAAAACCCTTGATTGGAGCGTCTAGATGCACGGTACATCTCGACGCGTGTGGGCAAGCTTGGGTACGGCGGCGTTGGCGGCAGCACTGCTCGCTGCACCAACGCAGGCCGGAGCTGCCACGCGTGGTCCTGACGGTTTCACCGCCACACCATTGAGCCCCGTCTCGACGGTGGAGGGCGCGAAATCCACGAGCGGACGCCTTGCCGAGTCAGACAGGGCCCTGCTGAAGCGAACCGACTCGAAGATGGTCAACGTCGTCGTCAAGCTCGACTACGACGCGATGGCCGCGTACAAGGGGGGAATCAAGGGTCTGGCGGCGACCAGCCCGAGCGTGACCGGGAAGAAGCTCACCGGCCGCTCCGCTCCCGAGAAGGCCTACGAGGGCCACATCTCCTCGATGGACAAGGCCTTCCGCACCGCCCTGAAGTCCAAGCTCCCCAAGGCCCGCGCCGGCGAGAGCATGACGACCGTGTACGGCGGCGTCGCGGTCCGCCTCCCCGCCAACCAGGCGAGCAAGCTGCTCTCGCTCCCCGGTGTGGCCGCGGTCCAGGACGACACGCTCAACAAGCCGCTCGCCCTCGACGAGGCGCCCCAGTTCATCGGGGCCCCGACGCTCTGGCGTCAGCTCGGCGGGCAGGACCTGGCCGGCAGGGGCGTCATCTTCGCCGACCTCGACTCCGGCATCTGGCCGGAGCACCCGATGCTGGCGGACAACCCCGCCCTCGGCACCCCGCCGGCTGCGCCGAGCGGGATGGCGCGTCCGTGCAACTTCGGTGACAACCCGCTGACGCCGGCCACCGACGTCTTCGCGTGCAACCACAAGGTCATCGGCGGCCAGGCGTTCCTCGACACGTACAACGCCATCAACCCGGGCACCGAGATGTACCCCGACTCGGCGCGCGACAGCGACGGCCACGGCACGCACACGACGACGACCGCGGCGGGCAACAACGTCCAGCAGGCGCCGATCCTCGGTGTCGACCAGGGCCCGATCAGTGGTGTGGCCCCGGGCGCGTGGGTCCTCGAGTACAAGATCTGTGGCGCGAACGGCTGCTACAGCTCCGACTCGGTGCTCGCGGTCCAGCAGGCCATCGCCGACGGCGCCAACGTCATCAACTACTCGATCTCCGGCGGGTCCAACCCCTACGGCGACGCGGTGGAGCTGGCCTTCCTCGACGCCTACCAGGCCGGCATCTTCGTCGCGGCCTCCGCGGGCAATAGCGGCCCGGGCGCGGGGACGACCGACCACCACAGCCCGTGGGTGACGACCGTCGCCGCCTCGACGCTGGCGCGCGCGTTCTCGACGACGCTCACCGTCACGAGCGGCGGTGACTCGGCGACCTTCGAGGGCACCTCGCTCACCGACGGTGTGACGACCCCGACGCCGATCGTCATGGCCGAGGACGTCGCCGGTTACGGCGACGCCCTGTGCCAGACACCGCTGCCGGCCGGTTCGGTCAGCGGCAAGGTCGTCGCGTGCAAGCGCGGCATCAACGCCCGGATCGACAAGGGCCTCAACGTCAAGGAGGGCGGGGCCGTCGGGATGATCCTCTACAACCCGACCCTGGCCGACACCGAGTCCGACAACCACTGGCTGCCGGCCGTGCACCTCGCCGACGGAACCGCGTTCCTCGCCTTCATGGCGGCCCACCCGGACTCGCTCGCCTCGTGGCCGGCCGGGAGCAAGCAGCCGGCGCAGGGCGACGTCATGGCGGCGTTCTCGTCGCGGGGTCCGGGCGGTCAGTTCCTCAAGCCCGACATCACCGCGCCGGGCGTGCAGGTCCTCGCGGGCCAGACGCCCACGCCGCAGGAGACGACGGCCGGCCCGCCCGGTCAGTACTTCCAGGCGATCGCCGGGACGTCGATGTCGTCGCCGAACATCGCGGGCTCCGCGATCCTCGTCAAGGCGGCGCACATGGGTTGGACCCCAGGTGCGATCAAGTCGGCGCTCATGACGACGGCCACGACGGACGTCGTCAAGGAGGACGAGACCACCCCGGCCGACCCGTTCGACGACGGCGCCGGGCGCGTCGACCTCACCAGGGCCGGCAAGGCCCCGGTCGTCTTCGACGAGACCGCACAGAACATGTGGGACCTCGGACAGGACCCGATCACGGCGCTCGACCTCAACCTGCCGTCGATCAACGTCCCGACGATGCCGGGCACCGTGACGGTCCACCGCACGGCGACCAACGTCTCGGGCAAGCCCTGGCGGTTCGTCGCCCACACCTCGGCGCCGGCCGACACGACGATCGAGGTCTCCCCGCGCCACGGTGCCATCGCGCCCGGCAAGAGCAAGACCTTCGAGATCACGATCACCTCGAGCGCTCCCTCCGGGCAGTACTTCGGGCAGCTCCGGTTCACGGCGAAGAAGGTGCCGACGGTCCACCTGCCGGTCGCCTTCAAGAACCAGCAGGGCGCGGTCACCCTGACCCAGTCCTGCGAGCCGGACACGATCGCCATCCGTGACACGACGACGTGCACGGTGACCGCCGAGAACAAGGCGGCCGGCCCGGCGACGGTGACGACGACCAGCACGGTCTCGCCGCTGCTGAAGATCACCGACGCCGTTGGCGCCGACGCCGTGCGGAGCAACGGTCACAAGGTCGTCGCCGGTCCGACGGTCCTCGCGCCCCCCAAGGACGCGATCCCGTCGATCGCCGCCGGTGACAACCCGGTCGGTGGGTTCCTCGATCTGTCGCAGTTCACCGCTCCGGTGACCATCGGGGACGAGGAGGCGAAGAACTTCGACATGCCGGCGTTCGACTTCGGCGGCCGCAGCTACTCGCGGATCGGGGTGGTGTCCAACGGCTACGTCGTCATCAACGGGGCGAACAGCCAGCAGGACATCGCCTACACCCCGCAGTCCCTGCCCGACCCGGCCGCTCCGAACGGCGTCCTCGCGCCGTACTGGACCGACCTCGACGGGACCGGCGAGAAGGGGATCTACGTCGTGTCGCTGACCGACGGGACCAACACCTGGGTCGCCGTCCAGTGGGACGTCCACGTCTTCGGCAACGCCGCCAACCACCGCACCTTCCAGATGTGGATCGGGGTCAACGGGTCCGAGGACATCTCCTACGGCTACGCACCGGACGCGATCGGTGCCGACGGCTCGCCGGACGGTCTGACCGTCGGTGCGGAGAACCTCTCCGGCACCGCTGGTGACCAGATCTCCGGCACGCCGCAGGGGCCGTACGTCATCACGACGACCCCGGGCGAGCCGGGCGAGTCGCTGAGCTACACCCTCACCATCAAGGGCCACCGGCCCGGTGTGCGGTCGCTCACGACGGACATGACGGCCGACGTCGTGGCCGGCACCACGAGCGTGCGCACACCGATCACCGTCACCCGGTGACCGTCAGGTGGGGTGGGCCGAACCGGTCCGCCCCACCAGCGGGAGACCTCGTGGGCCCGGCCGGAGCGATCCGGCCGGGCTCACGGCCGTCCGGGGTCCGTGGCAGGCTGGTCCTCGTGAGCGAGGTCCAGTCCCGGCCGGTGCCCCCCCATGTGCTCGTCGCGGGCCCGGAGCAGCTCCTCGCCGAGCGTGCGGTCGCCCAGATCATCGAGGACCTGCGGGTCTTCCAGCCCGACCTCGAGGTGATCCGGCTGTATGCCGCGGCATACCAGCCCGGTGAGCTCGGCATCCACGCCAGCCCGTCCCTCTTCGGCGGGGCCAAGGCCCTCGTCGTCCACGACCTCGACGAGGCGAGCGAGGAGCTGCAGGCCGATGTCCAGGCCCTCGTGGGCGCCCCGACCGAGCCCGACCTCACGCTCGTGGTCCTCCACAAGGGGGGCAACCGGGGCAGGAAGACCCTCGACGCGCTCAAGGCCGCCCGGGCCCGGGTCATCGACGCCGCGGCCATCAAGAGCGACCGGGACAAGGTCGACTTCGCCATCCACGAGTTCCGGCGGGCCCACCGCCGGGCCACCGGCGAGGCCGTGCACGCCCTCGTCGAGGCGGTCGGGCGCGACCTGCGCGAGCTGGCCGCCGCCTGCGCCCAGCTCATCGACGACACGACGGGCACGATCGACGAGCGGACCGTGCTCACCTACCACGGCGGCAAGGTCGAGGCGACCGGCTTCCGGGTCGCCGACGCGGCCGTGGGCGGCGACGCGGGGGAGGCACTTCGGCTGCTCCGGCACGCGATCGCCGTCGGCGTCGACCCGGTGCCCATCGTCGCCGTCCTCGCCCAGCAGCTGCGCCAGCTCGTCCGGGTCGGCTCCGCCGGCCGGGGGCGCTCGGCCGACGTCGCCCGGGACCTCGGCCTCGCGCCGTGGCAGGTCGACAAGGCGCGCCGGGCCCTGTCCGGCTGGAGCGCCGAGGCGCTCGCCCGGTGCATCCAGGCGGTCGCCGAGGCCGACGTCGAGGTCAAGGGCGGCGGCCGGGACCCTGTGTACGCCGTCGAGCGTGCCGTCCTCACCATCACCCGGGAGCACGCGGCCGGCGCCGGCTGAGGCCGGCCGCCGTTTTGGCCGCCACCCGGTGGCGCTGGTACCTTTGCTTGTTGCGTGCGCGCTTGAGGTCGTGCGCGGACGAGTAACATCCAGGTCGCTTCACGCGCGGGTATCCCCACGCCCGGTCCCGAGGCGCGCCTGCCGCCCTCCTGACGGCATACCGACCCACCAGAAAGCACGAGAAGAGCACGTGGCAAACATCAAGTCCCAGTTGAAGCGGATCAAGACGAACCGGCGCGCGACCGAGCGGAACAAGGCGGCCAAGAGCGAGTTCAAGACCTCGATCCGCCGGTTCCGCGAGGCCGCCGATGCCGGTCGGGCCGACGAGGCCCGCGAGCTGCTCAAGGCCGCCTCGACCAAGCTCGACAAGGCGGTGAGCAAGGGCGTCATCCACGCCAACCAGGCCGCCAACAAGAAGTCGGCCATGGCCAAGCGGGCCAGCCAGCTCTAAGGCCCGACCGCCTCGACGAGGGCCCGCCCACCATCCGTGGTGGAGCGGGCCCTCGTCGCGTCCACGGCCGGCGTAACGGGCCGCCGCGGACGGGCCGGCGGAGGCATCGCCAACGGCCGGGCGCCGAAGCCACCATTGCGCCCGGCGGGTCGGCATACTGAAGACCTGCGTCCGCGGCCGGGGGGTCGCGGGGAAGCACTCGGGGGTGGGGTCATGACGTCACACGGGCGGATCACGGCACGATGGGCGGCGGCGGCCCTGCTGCTCGCGGGCCTCGCCGGGGCGAGCGAGGGTCCCGCGGGAGCGGCCACCTCGCCGGTCTGCGGCTGGGCCGGCGATGCGCCGCCGGCGCGCTACGACCACGTCGTTCTCCTCATCTTCGAGAACAAGTGGCGCGACCAGATCTACCAGGGCCCCAACGCCCCGTACCTGCAGTCGCTGGCGGCGCAGTGCGGGACGGCGATGGCGATGACGACCGTCGACCCCGACACGAGCCTGCCGAACTACATCGCGCTCACGTCGGGGTACACGGGCTACCCGACGCACATCACGTCGAACCGCAACCCCAAGACCTGGCCGCAGTCCTCGGTCAGTGTCTTCGAACAGCTCGGCACCGACTGGAAGAACCTCGCCGAGAGCATGCCGAGCCCGTGCTACATCCACCACGCGACCGACTACACGGTCAACCACAACCCGGCGCCGTACTACACGCGGATCGCCGCGACGTGCAAGACCAATGACGTGCCGATGCCCGCGACGCCGGACATCTCCTCGGCCTTCACCGTGCTCACACCGAACAAGGCGCACATCATGCACAAGCCGACGAGCACGTCGAAGACGACCCAGGCGCAGCGGATCCAGAACGGCGACACGTGGGCCGCGGCATACCTGCCGAAGGTCTTCGACACCCCGGAGTACCGCGCCGGCCGGACCGTCGTCATCATCACCTGGGACGAGGGGACGTCGCGGCACGACGTCGTCCCGTTCATCGTCGCCTCGGCCTACACCCCGGCGGGCTACACGACCGCCGCACCGCTCGACCACTACGCGACACTCAAGGGGATGCAGCAGATGCTCGGGCTGGCGCTCCTCGGGCACGCCGCCGACCCGGGCACGGCGTCGATCCGCGACTACTTCGGCCTGTCCTGACCGCCTCGGCGCCGCACCGTCATCGCGGACGGTCCCGGCCGCGCTCGTGGTCGGCCGGACGGCACGGGCATGGGACACTGGAACCAGTCCAAGCCCCGTCGACGAGGAACCCGCCGCACCGTGTCCCCCCGAGCCACCGATGCGTTGCCGCCGCACGCGACGCCGCCCGAGGCGATCCGCAACTTCTGCATCATCGCCCACATCGACCACGGCAAGTCGACCCTTGCCGACCGGATGCTCCAGATCACCGGCGTCGTCGACGAGCGCACGATGCGGGCGCAGTACCTCGACCGGATGGACATCGAGCGCGAGCGCGGGATCACGATCAAGTCGCAGGCCGTCCGGATGCCCTGGGAGAGCGAGGGGCGGATCGTCGCGCTCAACATGATCGACACACCCGGCCACGTCGACTTCACCTACGAGGTGTCCCGCTCACTCGCCGCCTGCGAGGGCGCCGTCCTCCTCGTCGACGCGGCGCAGGGGATCGAGGCCCAGACCCTGGCGAACCTCTACCTCGCCATGGAGAACGACCTGACGATCATCCCCGTCCTGAACAAGATCGACCTGCCCGCGGCGCAGCCGGAGAAGTACGCCGTCGAGCTGTCCGGCCTCATCGGCTGCGACCCCGGCGAGGTCCTCCAGGTGTCGGGGAAGACCGGCGCGGGCGTCGAGGCCCTTCTCGAGGAGATCGTCCGGCAGGTTCCCCCGCCGGTCGGCGACCCCGCCGCGGCCGCCCGGGCGATGATCTTCGACTCCGTCTACGACTCCTACCGCGGCGTCGTCACCTACGTCCGCGTCATCGACGGCAACCTCAACCCGCGCGAGCGGATCGCGATGATGTCGACGAAGGCGACCCACGAGCTGCTCGAGATCGGCGTCATCTCGCCCGAGCCGGTCCCGTCAAAGGGCCTCGGCGTCGGCGAGGTCGGCTACCTCATCACCGGCGTGAAGGACGTGCGCCAGTCCCGCGTCGGCGACACCGTGACGAATGCCGCGAAGCCGGCGTCGGCTGCGCTCGGCGGCTATCGGGACCCCAAGCCCATGGTCTTCTCCGGCCTGTATCCCATCGACGGGTCGGACTACCCCGACCTGCGGGACGCCCTCGACAAGCTCAAGCTCAACGACGCGGCCCTCGCCTACGAGCCCGAGACCTCGGCGGCGCTCGGGTTCGGGTTCCGGTGCGGCTTCCTCGGCCTGCTCCACCTCGAGATCGTCCGGGAGCGACTCGAGCGCGAGTTCAACCTCGACCTCATCTCCACCCAGCCCAACGTCGTCTACGACGTGACGATGGAGGACGGGGCCGAGCTGACCGTGACCAACCCGAGTGAGTTCCCCGGTGGGAAGGTCGCCGAGGTGCGCGAGCCGATCGTGCGGGCGACCGTCCTCGCCCCGAGCGACTACATCGGGGCGATCATGGAGCTGTGCCAGAGCCGTCGCGGCTCGCTGCGGGGGATGGACTACCTCTCCGAGGACCGGGTCGAACTGCGCTACACGCTGCCGCTCGCCGAGATCGTCTTCGACTTCTTCGACCAGCTGAAGTCCCGCACCCGCGGCTACGCCTCGCTCGACTACGAGCCGGACGGGGACCAGGCGGCCGATCTCGTCAAGGTCGACATCCTCCTGCAGGGCGAGACCGTCGACGCCTTCAGCGCCATCGTCCACCGCGACAAGGCCTACTCCTACGGCGTCGCGATGGCCGCCAAGCTCAAGGAGCTCATCCCGCGCCAGCAGTACGAGGTCCCGATCCAGGCCGCGATCGGCGCGCGGATCATCGCCCGGGAGAACATTCGGGCGATGCGCAAGGACGTCCTCGCCAAGTGCTACGGCGGGGACATCACCCGCAAGCGCAAGCTTCTCGAGAAGCAGAAGGAGGGCAAGAAGCGGATGAAGATGGTCGGCCGGGTCGAGGTGCCTCAGGAGGCCTTCATCGCCGCGCTCTCGAGCGACTCCCCCGGCGAGAAGGTCCGCAAGTAGCCGCAGGCCGCCCGGCGCCCGCCGCCGCCCTCAGCCCGGGACCGTCGACTCCTCGGCGATGCCGCGGTCGACCGGGGCGTCCCGCCAGGCCTCCGGCCGCTCGGCGAGCGCGAGGATCTCGAGAAGGTCGCGCGGCCACACGGCATACCCGCCCACCGCCGCACCCTCGCCGTCCTCGTCGACGATCGCCGTGCGCGCCCACCACCGGACGTCGACGTAGCAGAGCCGCTCCTCCTCGGTATGCCCCGAGGTGTCCACCTCGAAGCCGGGCACCCGCAGGAGGTAGAACTCCTCGCTCTGGTCGACGACCTGGTCGCTGTAGCCGTGCCGCACGCGCCTGGTGCAGACCGGACCGATGAGGTCGGCGGAGTCGATGACGAGCCCGGTCTCCTCACGCACCTCGCGAATCGCGGCCTCGAGGTCGCTCTCGCCGGGGTCGACGCCGCCCCCGGGGGTTCCCCACCAGTGCGGCACGGGGTCGAGCCCGAGGTCGGAGTCGAGGAAGAGAAGGACCCGGTCCTCCTCGTCGAGGATGAGGACCCGAACGGCGCGGCGGGCGCGGCGCGGACGGTCGGCGGGGTCGGGGCGCACGAAGCCGGGCCGGCCGGGCGGGGGCGAGGTCATCCCCGGCACCCTATCCGGCCCTTCTACCGGTGGGTAACATCGGCGTATGCCGGAGACCTACGCGCTGTACCGCCGCCTCACCGCCCGTCCGCTCGGCCGCCGGGTCTTCTCGAGCGCCTTCGCCTGGAAGGCGCCCTACTTTCGCACGGTGCGTCCCCACGTCCGCGAGATGCGACCGCACCGGGCCGAGGTGACGATCCGCAAGCGCCGCGCGGTGCTCAACCACATCGGCACCGTCCATGCCATCGCCGTGTGCAACGGTCTCGAGGCGGCGATGGGCCTGCTCGCCGAGGCGACGACCCCGGCGCACCGGCGCTGGATCCCGGTGGGGATGGAGGTGTCCTATCTCGCGAAGGCGAGCAGCGACCTCCGGTGCGTGGCCATGACCGACCCGGCCGACTGGGACCGTGAGGTCGTGTCGGTCCGGGTGGGGGCGGTGCGCACCGACGGCACACCCGTCGTCGAGGGGGTCATCCGGATCCGGGTCACCGACCGGCCGGCGGGCTGACCGGGAGCGGCTCAGCCGCGCAGCGCGTGACGAAGGACCTCGACCTCGGCGCCGGTCCAGCCCTGATCGAGCAGCCAGCCCGCGGAGCCGCCGAAGCGCTCGGCGAGCGCGTCGAGGATGGCCGCCATCGACTCCGGCTTCGGGGTCTGGTCGGCGAGCGGCTGGTCCCGCAGCGCCGGGCCGTAGAGCGGTCGGTCGGCCAGGCGGTCCATGATCGCCTGGATCCGCTGAGCGGAGAGGGCGTAGTCCGCGATGATCTGCTCGCGGGGGACCCCGGCGACGTCGAGCGCGATGCCGACGACGGTCCCGGTGCGGTCCTTGCCGGCCGCGCAGTGCACGACGGTCGCTCCCCGGCTCGTCGCGATGACCCACAGGGCCGCCGAGACCGAGTCGGGACGGGCGGAGAGGTAGCCGAGGTAGTGCCCGGCCCAGTACGAGACGTCGCGCCGGCCGCGGTGGTCCTCGCCGGCCCAGGGCATCGCGAGGGCGGCGTCGAGAGTCGCGCGGCGCCCCGCCTCCCGCAGCAGCGAGTGGTGGTGGTGGGTCACGCCGGCCAGGCTGCGCAGGGGACCGGGTCCCTCCTCGCGCACCTCGGTGTCGCTGCGCAGGTCGACGACGTCGGTGACGCCGAGCTCCTCGACGAGGGTGCGGACCGCCGCGGGCGAGAGGTCCTGGAGGTTGTCGGAGCGGATGAGCCGACCCGGGCGGATCCTGCCTGCGTCGCGGGTCGGGAGACCACCGAGGTCGCGCATGTTGACGACGCCCTCGAGCTCGACCCAGCGCTGCACCGTCACGCCCTCATCCTAGGTGGCCCGCTGCGGCCCCCGTGCGCGAACCTTCGCCGCCCCCCCGGCACGAACCTCTGCTAGCAGAGGGTGCTGCCGGATGGGGGTGTTGCACCATACCCGTCCGGCAGCAGGGTGTCCGTCGGTGGTTCAGGCGTCGCTGGAGCCGGGTGTCGCTCGGGCCTCGGCGGCGTCGGCGACGGCGGCGGCCACGAGGAGGTCGCAGAGCCCGCTGCCGAGGTTCTGGACGACGACCCTGCCGCTCGGGCGCCGCGCGTGGAACAGGTGCCCGGTCCACGTCGTCGGCGCGGGGTAGCGGCCGAGGGCCCGGCGCTCCGCGGCGACGGCCGCGAACTGGCGGACGTCGTCGCTCGCGAGGACCGCGGCGGACTCGGCCAGGTCGGGTCCGATGCTGCTCGCCCAGTCCAGCGGGAGCAGCAGGGCGTCCTCGCGGATCCACCCCGGGACCAGCCGGGTGTCGGTGAGCCCGAGGGAGAGGACGGTGACGACGGCCGCGGCGTCCCGGACGGCCGCCTCGCGGGATCGGGCCACGTCGACGCGCAGCCCGGGGGCGTGGTCGCCGGCCCACGCCACGAGCTCCTCGACCGCCTCGCGCCGGCGCCCCCACACTCGCGCCCGGTCCAGGCCCAGGGCCGCGAGGACGCGCAGGTGGGAACGGGCCTGCACGCCCGCGCCGATGACGGCCACCTCGCCCTCGGGGGCAAGGGAGCGCACGCAGGCCCCGGAGACGGCCGCGCTGCGCGCCGCGGTCAGCTCCCCGGCAGCCATGACGCAGCGCGGGTGGCCCGTGACGCCGTCGTTGACGACCATGACGCCGGCCGCCGTCGCCAGGCCGCGCAGCGCGTTGTCGGGTGCGACGGCGATCCACTTGCAGCCGAGCAGCCCCCGCTCGGGGTATGCCGCGGGCATGGCGTGCGCCCGCAGGTTCGCGTCGGTGCGCACTCCCGGCTTCGGGGGGACCTCGGCCCGACCCTCGGCCAGCGCGAGGAGAGCCTCCTCGACGAGGTCGACGAGGGCGGGCGGCGCCGGCAAGAGGCGGCGGACGTCGGCATCGGACAGGACGCGCACGCGGCATACGGTATCGGGGAGATGAGTGAGGGCCCCGGGAAGTATGAGTTCCCGGGGCCCTCTTCCGGCGGCGGCCGAGGCCTCCACCGGTGGTCGACGCCAAGGCGCCGACCCGGCCCGGACCCGAGGGTCCGCGCCTGGCCAGGGTCGAGACCCTGGCCCGCCCAGAGCCGAGGCCCTGGCCGTCGACCGGAGGCCGAGGCCCCCGATCCGACCGGGGTCGAGACCCCGGTCCCGTATCCGCCTTGCGGTGGCTACGGAGGTATGTCTAGTCCTCCGTGGGATCGCCCGCAAGGGGTTTGAAGAGAATCTGCCGGCCGATTCTCGGCGCTCTCGGCGTGTCGCGACGACTCGCCGATTCCGTTGGGACACAAGTGAACTCGCAGCAAGAATGCGCTTGGGCATGGATGAGGGCCTCGGGAAGTATGAGTTCCCGAGGCCCTCGGCGACCCGGGTCGAGACCCTGGTCGGCGCTCTCGCCGAGGCGATCGCGTAGGTGTATGTGTAGTCGCCCGGAGCGCTCGCCGCAACCCAGATGGGGACATCCGGCGGAGACTGTGTGCGGCATCACGCCGAGGCGGTCGCTGGGGTCCGGATGACAGGATGTCGGGCGTGCCCGCGCTCCCCGATGCCGACCTCGCGCCGCCCTCCGGCGAGCTGCCCGTGGAGGCCCTCGAGCGGGCCGCCGGCGGGACGTTCGGCATCTATCTCCACGTCCCGTTCTGCGCGGTCCGCTGCGGCTACTGCGACTTCAACACCTACACCCTCGGCGAGCTCGACGCCGGGCTCGAGGCGACCCTCGCCTACCGTGACGCCGCGCTGGCCGAGCTCGAGCTGGCCGCCCGCGTCCTCGGCCCACGGTCCAGCGGGGTCGACACGGTCTTCATCGGCGGCGGGACGCCGACGATGCTCGACCCGGCCGACCTCGTCCGGCTCATCGACGGCATCGGCGAGCGGTTCGGCCTCGTCGCCGGGGCGGAGGTGACCGTCGAGGCCAACCCGGACTCGGTCGATGCCGCCTCGCTGGCGGCACTGGCGGCCGGCGGGGTCACTCGGGTCTCGCTCGGGATGCAGTCGGCGGTCCCGCACGTGCTCGCGGCCCTGGACCGGACCCACCGGCCCGAGAACGTCCGCCGCGCCGTCGAGGGCGCGCGGGCGGCCGGGCTGGCCACGAGCGTCGACCTCATCTACGGGACGCCGGGCGAGAGCACCGACGACTGGCGGGCCAGCCTCGAGGCCGCGCTCGCCCTCGACCCCGACCACGTCTCTGCCTACGCGCTCGTCGTCGAGGAGGGCACCCGGCTCGCGGCCCGGGTCCGCCGCGGCGAGGTCGCCGCTCCGCAGGACGACGACGAGGCGGTGAAGTACGAGGTCGCCGACGCCGTCCTCGGCGAGGCGGGCTACGGGTGGTACGAGGTGAGCAACTGGGCCCGGGACGAGGCCGCGCGCTGCCGGCACAACGAGGGCTACTGGGGTGCCGGCGCCTGGTGGGGCGTCGGACCGGGGGCGCACAGCCACGTCGGCGGGGTGCGCTGGTGGAACGCCAAGCACCCGAGGGCGTATGCCACGCGCCTCGCCGACGGGCTCTCTCCGGCGATCGGGCGCGAGACGCTCACGGTGCAGCAGCGGCACGACGAACGCGTCTTGCTCGGCATCCGGCTGCGCGAGGGCCTCTCGCTCGACCGTCTCGACGACTCCGGGCGAACCGCGGTCGCCGGGCTCGTCGCCGACGGCCTGCTCGACGGCGCCGCCGCGGTCCGGGACGGCCGGGCCGTCCTCACCCTGCGGGGTCGGCTCCTCGCCGATGCGGTCGTGCGGCGGCTGCTCGGAATGTCCGGTTGACCCCCCTCCCGCGCCCGGGGAGAGTGACGCCATGACCACGACCCCCCTCGCTCGTCTCGCCGGTCGCACGGCGCTCGTCACCGGCGCGAGCCGCGGCATCGGCCTCGGCATCGCCCACCGCCTCGTCGAGGAGGGGGCCCGCGTCGTCATCACCGCTCGCCGGCGGGAAGCCCTGGACGCGGCCGTCGCGGAGCTGGGCGGCCCCGAGCACGCGGTCGCGGTCGCCGGGGCCGCCGACGACCCCGAGCACCGGGCGGCCGCCTTCGCCGCGGCCGCCGAGGCGTTCGGGCCGGTCGACCTCCTCGTCAACAACGCCGGGATCAACCCGGCCTATGGACCGCTCCTCGACCTCGATCTCGATGCGGCCCGAAAGATCGTCGAGGTCAACGCGATCGGGACGCTCGCCTGGACCCAGGGCGCCTGTGCGGCGGGGTTGAGCGAGCGCGGAGGCGCCATCGTCAACGTCGCATCGGTGGCCGGCCTGCGCCCGGCTCCGGGCATCGGCCTGTACGGCGCATCGAAGGCGATGGTCATCCACCTCACCGAGGAGCTGGCCGTCGAGCTCGGCCCGCAGGTGCGGGTCAACGCCGTGGCTCCGGCCGTCGTCAAGACGCGCTTCGCGGCCGCGCTGTACGAGGGGCGCGAGGAGGAGGTCTCCGCGGCCTACCCGCTGCGCCGTCTCGGCGTCCCCGAGGACGTCGCAGGAGCCGTGGCGTTCCTGCTCTCCGACGACGCGGCCTGGGTGACCGGACAGACCCTCGTCGTCGACGGGGGCCTGCTGCTGACCGGCGGGGTGTGACGAGGGGTCGGTACGTCTACCGGACCATCCGCGGGGTCAGCGGAGGCGACCACTCCTCGCCGCGGCGGGCGTGCAGCGCCCCCATCGTATGGATCGTCACCGACGTCGCGAGGATCACCGCGGCGGCGACGAGCGGCGCCGTCATGCCGAGGATCGACAGGAAGACGGCGACGAAGAGGCCGAAGCCGGTCATGATCTGGACGTTGAGGGCGTTCGCCGCGTGCGAGCGCATGAAGTCGCTGCGGTCCTTGACGAGGAGGAAGATGAGCAGCGCCGTGACGAAGCCCAGCGTTCCCACGCTCAGCACGGCGATGACGGCGAGGAAGCCGTGGATGAGCATGCCCGCGGTCCGGGTCGCCTCCTCGACCTCCGGTCCCGGCGCGGCGCGGCGGGCGTGGCGCGGTGCCGCGAGGGGGCCGGCGGCTGCGTCGTCGGTCATCGGTGCGTCCTTCGTGCAGGAGGGGCGGGGCTGGCCTCAGTAGACGGCATCCGGCCCGGTCGTGTCCGCCGAATGAGGGAAGGTCAGCCTTTCGTCCGATCCCCGCAGGGTCGGACAGGGGGAGGCGTCCTCAGCCGCCGGCCGCCGGGGCCGTGACGAAGTCGATGAGCTCTTCGACCCGGCCCAGCAGGGCCGGCTCCAGGTGGGTGTAGTCCTCGACCGCGGCGAGGATCCGCTTCCAGGCCAGGGCGAGATCGGCCTGGCTCTCGTGCGGCCAGCCCAGGTATGCCGCGACCCCGGCCTTCCATGGCCTCCCCCGGGGGATCGTCGGCCAGGCCGTCATGCCGAGCCGCTCGGGCCGGACCGACTGCCACACGTCGACGAAGGGGTGGCCGACGACGAGGAGGTGCCCGGCATACGGGCGCAGCCGACCGGCCCGCTCGGCGACGGCGCTCTCCTTCGAGCCGGGCACGAGATGGTCGACGAGGACCCCCATCCGGCGGCCCGGCCCCGGCGCGAAGTCGCGGACGGCCCCTTCGAGGTCGTCGACCCCGTCGAGCATCTCGACGACGACCCCCTCGACCCGCAGGTCATCGCCCCACACCTTCTCGACGAGCTCGGCGTCGTGCCGTCCCTCGACGAAGATGCGGGAGGCCTGGGCGACCCCCGCGCGCGACGGACCGACGGCACGCGAGCCACTGGCCGTGCGGGATCGCGCGGCCCGGGCGGCGTCGAGCCGCGCCCCGGCGGCCGCTGCCGGTGGGGTGAGGACGACGGGCGCGCCGTCGAGGAGGAACCCCGGTCCGAGGGGGAAGGCGCGGGTCCGGCCGCGGCGGTCCTCGAGGTGGACCACGCGGATGCCCCCGGCCTTCTCGACCGACACGACCGCCCCGCACCAGCCGGTCTCGACGTCCTCGACGACGAGGCCGGGCTCGGCGGGGGTCGGGGTGGCGCGGCCGCCCCGGGGGGCGCGCCAGTCGCCGGAGAGGACGTCCGTCCCGTAGCGGTCGGTCACGGCCCCCGAGGCTAGACGTGTCAGGCGCCGGATCACGGCCGCCGCGCCGGGACGGGGGACAGGACTTGGGGAAGGCGCGGGGACTCGACGTAGAATTGGCACTCCGGGCCGGTGAGTGCCAGCCTGGCGTAGCCGCTCCGCGACCCGGGCGGAGCCGGAGACGGCGTCCCGTGCGGCGCCCACCGATGTCTGGAGGAGGTGTCCGATGAGCCAGGACCGACGACTGGCCGTGCTGCGAGCCATCGTCCAGGACTATGTCGAGACATCCGAGCCGGTCGGGTCCAAGGCGCTCCTCGAGCGCCACCAACTCGGCGTCTCGGCCGCCACGGTCCGCAACGACATGGCCGCCCTCGAGGAGGATGGCCTCATCGCGGCCCCGCACACGAGCGCGGGCCGGATCCCGACCGATGCCGGCTACCGGCTCTTCGTCGACCGGCTGAGCGCGATCAAGCCGATGAGCCCCGCCGAGCGCCGCGCGATCGCGCACTTCCTCGACGAGGCCGTGGACCTCGACGACATCGTGGACCGGACGGTGCGGCTCCTCGCGTCGCTCACCCACCAGGTCGCGGTGGTCCAGTACCCCTCGCTGACCCGCTCGACGGTCCGGCACATCGAGCTCGTCCCCATCGCCCCCCACCGGCTTCTCGTCGTCCTCATCCTCAACACCGGCCGGGTCGAGCAGCGGGTCCTCGAGACGAGCGTGGACCTGCTCGACGCCGACGGCGAGCGGCAGGTCGCCCGGCTGCGCGGCGAGGTCGGTGGTGTCACTGCCGGGCTGACCCTCAGCGCCGCCGCGACCGGCCTGCAGGCACTCCCCGACACCCTCGACCCGAAGGACCGGGGGCTCGTCCGCGAGATCGCCGCGGCCCTCGACGACGCCCTCGTCGAGGAGCGCGAGGAGCGGGTCGTCCTCGCCGGCACGGCCAACCTCGCCCGGTTCGGCGGGGACTTCCCCGCCTCGATCGGGCCGGTGCTCGAGGCGCTCGAGGAGCACGTCGTGCTTCTCAAGCTCCTCGGGGTCGCCCAGGAGCAGGGAGACGTCGCGGTGCGGATCGGTCACGAGAACCCCTTCGCCGGCCTGCACGCGACATCGATGGTGTCCAGCGGCTACGGCGCCGGCGAGGAGCGCGTGGCCGGGCTCGGCGTCGTCGGCCCGACCCGGATGGACTACCCCACGACGATGGCGGCCGTGCGGACCGTCGCGACCTACGTCTCGCGGCTGCTCGACGAATGACCGCGGACCGACGCCACGGCCCGATGCCGCGGCATACCGACCCCAGCCCCGACCCCCTCCGAAGGACTCGTTCGTGAACGACTACTACGCCGACCTCGGCGTGGACCGCGGCGCCAGCGCCGACGACATCAAGCGCGCCTACCGCAGGGCGGCCCGGCGCCTCCACCCGGACGTCAACCCGGGGCCGGAGGCCGAGGAGCAGTTCAAGAAGGTCTCCCAGGCCTATGACGTGCTGTCCGACGCCGAGAAACGCCGGGCCTACGACATGGGCTCGGACCCGTATGCCGCGGGCGGGGCGAGCTTCGGCCAGGGCTTCTCCTTCAGCGACATCATGGACGCCTTCTTCGGCGCCGGTGCCGGGGCGGCCACGGCGCACGGACCCCGCTCGCGACGCAGCCGCGGTCAGGACGCCCTCATCCGGCTCGACATCGACCTCGTCGACGCCGTGTTCGGAGCCCAGAAGGAGCTCACCGTCGACACGGCCGTCACCTGCGGGACCTGCGGCGGCGACGGCACCCAGCCGGGGACCGGGCCGCGCACCTGCGACGTGTGCGGGGGCGCGGGCGAGATCCGGCAGGTCCAGCGCAGCTTCCTCGGCCAGGTCATGACGAGCCGGCCCTGCATGACCTGCCACGGCTACGGCACCGTCATCCCCTACCCGTGCTTCGAGTGCTCCGGCGACGGCCGGGTCCGCACCCGGCGCACCCTGACGATCAAGGTCCCGGCCGGGGTCGACACCGGCACCCGGATCCAGCTGACGGGCGAGGGCGAGGTCGGCCACGGCGGTGGCCCGGCCGGTGACCTCTACGTCGAGGTGGCGGTGACCAAGCACCCGACGTTCCAGCGCCGCGGCGACGACCTCCATGCCACGGTCGAGGTGCCGATGACCGCGGCCGCGCTCGGCGCGACGATCAGCCTCGAGAGCTTCGACGGGCCGCAGGAGATCGACATCCGGGCCGGCACCCAGTCCGGCGACCGCACGACGCTGCGCGGCCTCGGCGTGACGCACCTGCGCGGCTCGGGCCGCGGTGACATCGTCACCCACATCCTCGTCCAGACCCCGACCCGGCTGGACGGGCGCCAGCAGGAGCTGCTGCGTGAGCTGAGCCGGCTGCGCGGCGAGGAGAAGCCGGAGGGACGGGTCGCGAGCCCCGGCGGTGAGGGGTCGCTCTTCAACAAGCTCCGCGACGCCTTCAAGGCGCGCTGAGACCTCGGCCGGTATGCCGTCGTGACCCTCCCGCTCTATCTCACTGACGGAGCCGCGCTGCGACCCGCCGGGCCCGGTGCCACGCTGCGGCTCGACGGCCCCGAGGGCCGACACGCGGGCACGGTGAGGCGGACCGGCGTGGGGGAGCACGTCCTCGTCGGCGACGGCGCCGGGCGGGTCGCCACCTGCGAGGTGCTGGCGGTCGCCGCCGGCGTCCTCGACCTGCGGGTGCTGGGCGTCCGCGACGAGGCAGAGCCCGCGCTTCGGCTCGTCCTCGTCCAGGCGCTCGCCAAGGGCGACCGCGACGGCCAGGCCGTCGAGGCGGCCACCGAGCTCGGCGTCGACGAGGTCATCCCGTGGCAGGCCGCGCGCAGCATCGTCCAGTGGCGGGGGCAGCGGGGAGCGAAGGCGTGGCGGAAGTGGGACGACGTCATCGTCGCCGCGACGAAACAGTCCCGCCGGGCCCGACGCCCCGCCCTCGCCCCGCTCGCGACGACCCGCGACCTGCGCGACCGGGTGGACGCCGCGGCCGCGGCATACGTGCTCCACGAGGACGCGGTCGAACCGCTCGCGACCCGGGAGCTGCCGACCGCGGGCGACGTCCTGCTCGTCGTCGGTCCCGAGGGCGGGATAGGCCCCGAGGAGCTGGACACCCTCGTCGCCTGCGGCGCCACCCCCGTCCGGCTGGGGCGCAGCGTGCTGCGCTCCTCCAGCGCCGGGCCCGCCGCGCTCGCGGTCCTGTCGGCCGCGGCGCGCTGGCGCTGACGACGGCTATCGTCGGTCCATGAGCACGAGCGACCCGTCCTGCCTGTTCTGCCGGATCGTCAGCGGCGAGGTCCCGGCGACCGTCGTGGCGAGCACCGAGCTCTCGGTGGCCTTCCGGGACGTCAACCCGCAGGCCCCGACCCATGTCCTCGTCGTCCCGCGGCGGCATGTCGCGACTGCCGGTGAGCTCGCCGAGGTGGCGGCCGCCGAGCTGGCCGATGTCGTCGCGACCGCCCGGCAGATCGCCGTCGACGAGGGGCTCGACGCCGGCTACCGGCTCGTCTTCAACACCGGCTCGCGGGCCGGACAGACCGTGTTCCACGCCCACCTGCATCTGCTCGGTGGGCGCGATCTCGCCTGGCCACCCGGCTGACCGGCCCGGCTCCGGACCCGACCCGACGGCATGCCGCGGTCCCGCGGATCGCCGAGGGGGCGAGCGGTCACCCGGGGTACGTAGACTGATGGGACGATGACAGACTCCAGTCCGGATCCCCGCGCGGCCGTCGACCCGGCCGCGCCCCACGTTCCCCAGCACACCGTCGTCGTCCCGCCGGACGTGCCGATGGTGGCGCTCCTCGGCACCCGTGACGAGCTGCTGCGCACGATCGAGCGGCAGTTCCCGCACACGACCATCCATGTGCGCGGCAATGAGTTCACCATCTCCGGGCCCAGCGCGGACGTCGCCCTCGTCGAGCGGCTCCTCGACGAGCTGCTCGCGGTCATCGATGGCGGGCAGGCCCTGGGCCGCGACGCCGTCGAGCGCTCGATCGGAATGCTGCGGGCCCAGTCGACCGAGCGCCCCGCCGACGTGCTGACGATGAACATCGTCTCCTCGCGTGGCCGGACGATCCGGCCGAAGACGCTCGGGCAGAAGCGCTACGTCGACGCGATCGACGAGCACACGATCGTCTTCGGCATCGGCCCGGCCGGCACCGGCAAGACCTATCTCGCGATGGCCAAGGCCGTCGCGGCCCTCCAGGCCAAGCGGGTCAACCGGATCATCCTCACCCGGCCGGCGGTCGAGGCGGGGGAGCGGCTCGGCTTCCTCCCCGGGACCCTCAACGACAAGATCGACCCCTACCTCCGGCCGCTCTACGACGCGTTGCACGACATGGTCGACCCCGACTCGATCCCGCGGCTCATGGCCTCCGGGACGATCGAGGTGGCCCCGCTCGCCTACATGCGCGGCCGCACCCTCAACGACGCCTTCATCATCCTCGACGAGGCTCAGAACACCTCGCCCGAGCAGATGAAGATGTTCCTCACCCGGCTCGGCTTCGGTTCGACGATGGTCGTCACCGGCGACGTCACCCAGGTCGACCTGCCCGGTGACACCCAGAGCGGCCTGCGCATCGTCCGCGAGATCCTCGCCGACGTCGAGGACGTCCACTTCGCCGAGCTCTCGGCGGTCGACGTCGTCCGGCACCGGCTCGTCGGAGACATCGTCGACGCCTACGGCCGCTGGGACGCGAGCCGGGGCCAGCGCGGCGGCCGACCGGCCGGCGGGCGGCGTGAGCACGGCGGTGAAGGAGGCGGGCGTGAGCATCGACGTACTCAACGAGACTGATGTCGCGCTCGACGAGCTCGAGCTCGTCTCCTGCGCGCGCTACGTCCTTGAGCAGATGCGCGTCCACCCCGCGGCGGAGCTGTGCCTCCGGCTCGTCGACGAGGCGGCCATGGAGACCCTCCACGTGCAGTGGATGGACCTGCCCGGACCTACCGACGTCATGAGCTTCCCCATGGACGAGCTGCGCCCCGGTCGGGACGGCGTGGACCCCGAGGAGGGGATCCTCGGCGACATCGTGCTCTGCCCGACCGTTGCCTCACGGCAGGCGGGCGAGGCCGGGCACGCCCTCGAGGAGGAGCTGCTCCTGTTGACGACGCACGGCATCCTCCACCTGCTCGGCTTCGACCACGCCGAGAAGGACGAGGAGCGCGAGATGTTCGAGCTGCAACGCCAGCTGCTCCTGACCTTCCTCGCCACGCGAGGACGGCAGGGCTGACGAGGCACCATGGCTCGTCTCATCGCCCTGTCGGTCCTCGGCATCGTCGTCGCCTTCTCGCTCGCGGCGGCCGAGGCCGCCCTGTCACGGATGTCCCGCGTCCGGGCCCAGGAGCTGCTCGAGGAGCGCCGGCCCGGCGCCGCGGCCCTCGCCCGGGTCGTCGGTGACGGCGGCTCCTACCTCTCCGTGCTTGCGTTCGTCCGGATCGGCGCCGAGATGATCACCGCCGTCATGGTGACCATCGCCGTCGTCGAGGGGGTGACCGAGACGTGGCGGCGGGTGCTCGTCGCGACGGCGATCATGGTCGTCGTCTCGTTCGCCCTCGTCGGCGTCTCGCCCCGGACGATCGGCCAGCAGCACAGCACGGGGGTGGCCCTCGTCGCGGCACCGGTCGCGATCTGGCTGCGCCGGGTCCTCGGCCCCGTCGCCCGGGCCCTCGTCGCCTTCGCCAACGCCGTGACGCCGGGGCGCGGGTTCCGCGACGGACCGTTCCAGTCCGAGTCCGAGCTGCGCGACCTCGTCGACCTCGCGGGGGAGTCGGCCCTCATCGAGGCGGGGGAGCGGGCGATGATCCACTCGGTCTTCGAGCTCGGGGACACCCTCGCCCGCGAGGTGATGGTCCCCCGGACGGACATGGTGACGATCGACTCCGACCGCACCGCCCGCCAGGCCATCAACCTCTTCATCCGCTCGGGCTTCTCCCGGATCCCGGTCGCCGGCGACGACTCCGACGACATCCTCGGGCTGCTCTATCTCAAGGACGTCGTCCGCCGGACGACCGCCGACGCCGAGGCCCTGTCGCTGCCGGTCACCGAGCTGATGCGCCCGATGCCGTTCGTGCCGGAGAGCAAGCCGGTCGACGACCTGCTCGCCGAGATGCAGCGCGACCAGACCCACTTCGCCGTCGTCGTCGACGAGTACGGCGGCACCGCAGGGCTGGTGACGATCGAGGACATCCTCGAGGAGATCGTCGGCGAGATCGCCGACGAGTACGACCGCGAGACGCCCGAGATCGAGCCGCTCGAGGACGGCCTCCTCCGGGTCGACGCGACGATGGACATCGACGACCTCGCCGACTATCTCGGGGTGGAGATCGAGGAGGACGAGGTCGACACCGTCGGTGGCCTCATCGGCAAGTCGATCGGCCGGGTGCCGATCGTCGGGTCGGTCTGCGAGATCGCCGGGCTCCGGCTCACCGCAGAGAAGATGGCGGGCCGCCGGCACCGGATCGCCAGCGTCATCGTCGAGCGGGTGGCCTCGGCGGCCGACGGCGGCGAGGATGAGCACATGGTGACCGATGCCCGGGGCGGCAGCCGATGACCGACGCCACCGACGACCCGGCCGGTGAGGAGGCGTATGCCGCGGGCTTCGCCTGCATCGTCGGCCGGCCCAACGCCGGCAAGTCGACCCTGACGAACGCGCTCGTCGGCACGAAGGTCGCCATCACCTCGAGCAAGCCGCAGACGACGCGGCATACGATCCGCGGCATCGTCAGCACGGACCGGGCCCAGCTCGTCCTCGTGGACACGCCCGGGCTGCACAAGCCGCGGACCCTCCTCGGCGAACGGCTCAACGACCTCGTCCGTGAGGCCCTGCTCGAGGTGGACGTCATCGGCTTCTGCCTGCCGAGCGACCAGCGGATCGGGCCCGGGGACACCTTCATCGCGGCCGAGCTCGCGCAGATCCAGCATGATCGGCGCACCCCCGTCGTCGCGGTCGCGACGAAGTCCGACCTCGTCGACCGCGAGCGTCTTGCCGAGCACCTCATCGCCATCGACCGGCTCGGGGACTGGGCGGCGATCGTCCCCTGCTCGGCGACCTCGGGTGAGCAGGTCGACGAGGTGGCCGGCGAGCTGATGGCGCATCTCCCACCGTCGCCGGCACCGCTCTACCCGGACGGGGTCCTCACCGACGAGCCGGAGACGGTGATGATCGCCGAGCTGGTCCGGGAGGCCGCCCTCGAGGGCGTGCGCGACGAGCTGCCGCACAGCCTCGCCGTCGTCGTCGAGGAGATGGTCCCGCGCGAGGGACGGCCGCTGGACAGCCCACTGCTCGACGTCCGGGTCAACGTCTTCGTCGAGCGCCCCTCGCAGAAGGCGATCGTCATCGGGCGGGGCGGGTCCCGCCTGCGCGAGGTGGGGACGAACGCGCGGCGTGGCATCGAGGCCCTCCTCGGCCAGCGCATCCACCTCGACCTGCACGTCAAGGTCGCCAAGGACTGGCAACGCGACCCCAAGCAGCTCCAGCGGCTCGGATTCTGACCGGAGCCTGGTTCGCCGCCACTCGGCGTGTCTGCGCCATCGTCGGACGTATCAGGCGCACAGTGAGGACGTCCTTACCTGTACGGGCATATGCTCGCCGGCAGGGGGAAAGGGGACCATCATGACCGACGCCATGGACCAGCTGGGCCGCATCGTCGTCCTGCATCCGGCAGGCCTTCCGAAGGACTACGCCGTCACGGTGCTCGACTCGAGCGTCAGCGGCGGGGCCGACAGTCGGCGGGCCGCTCGCCGGGCGGCCGCCACGTTCCTCGCCTCGGGGTCGGCCGTCGGCCACCCAGGCGAGCTGTGGCAGGCCACCGTCGCCGTGGCGGTGCACGACCTGCTCCAGGCCGGACCACGCTCGCTCGCCGAGGTCGAGCGGCTCGTCTGCGCCGTGAGCGGCCGCCCGCTCGCGGGCGTGGCCGGCGCCGCCTCGCTCGCCGCGAGCCGGCTCCGGCTCGCCGACACCCTCGTCGCCGTCGAGCTCGTCGGCGATGCCGGTGGCCGGGACGTCCGGACGCTCGCCGCCGCGGCCCAGGGCTACGACGTGCTCCAGCGGGCGGGCGCCGGCCAGGACCCGGTGGGCCTGCGCCCGCTCGCGATGCCGTCGCTCGAGGTCGGCCTGCCCGCAGTCGGTCGCGTCGCGTCGTGAGGGCGCCCCGGCCGCCTCGACCGCGGCCGGCCGCGCCCGCGGGTGCGCGCCGCCGGACGGGCGGGCCACATGGTGAGCCGGGCGCCCGGCATACGGACCACTTCGTAGACTTGGCCCATGCGAATCGGAGTCTTCGGCGCCACCGGCCAGGTCGGTGAGGTCATGCGCACCCTGCTCGCCGAGCGGAGCTTCCCGCTCGACGACATCCGCTTCTTCGCCTCGGCGCGCTCGGCCGGAACGACCCTGCCGTGGGGCGACGGCGAGGTCGTCGTGGAGGACACGGCCACGGCGGACTTCTCCGGCATCGACATCGCCCTGTTCTCCAACGGGGGCTCGACGTCGAAGGAGTGGGCGCCGCGGGTCGCGGCCGCCGGAGCGACGGTCGTCGACAACTCGAGCGCGTGGCGCCGGGACCCCGAGGTCCCGCTCGTCGTCGCCGAGGTCAACCCGCAGGACCTGGACACGATCCCCAAGGGCATCGTCGCCAACCCCAACTGCACGACGATGGCGGCCATGCCGGTCCTCGCCCCGCTGCACGACCGGGCCGGGCTGCTCCGGCTCACCGTGGCGAGCTACCAGGCTGTCTCCGGCTCGGGCGGCAAGGGTGTCGCCGAGCTCGACTCGCAGCTGCGGGCGGGGTACGCGTCGGGCGATCCGAGCGACCTGCGCCTCTCCGGCCACGCGGTGACCCTGCCGTCGCCGGTGGTCTATGCCGCACCGATCGGCTTCAACGTCGTCCCGCTCGCCGGGTCGCTCGTCGAGGACGGCTCGCTCGAGACGGACGAGGAGCAGAAGCTGCGTCACGAGTCGCGCAAGATCCTCCACATTCCCGACCTTCGGGTCGCCGGGACGTGCGTGCGGGTGCCGGTCTTCACCGGCCACTCGCTCGCGATCCACGCCGAGTTCGCCGACGACATCGGCCCCGAGGACGCGCTCGCCCTCCTCGAGAAGGCTCCCGGTGTCGTCGTCGCCGACGTGCCCAGCCCGCTCGAGGTGGCCGGGCGGGACGAGGTGTTCGTCGGCCGGGTCCGGGCCGACCAGTCGGCGCCGGAGGGCAAGGGGCTCGTCCTCTTCGTCGTCGGCGACAACCTCCGCAAGGGCGCCGCGCTCAACGCCGTCCAGGTGGCCGAGGAGCTCCTCGCCCGCCGCTGACCGCCCGGCCTCCCGGCACGAACCTCTGCTAGCAGAGGTTCGTGCCGAACGGGGGTGTTGCAACACCCCCGTCCTGCAGGAACCTGTCCGTCGAGGAACTCGTCCGTCGAGGGAACCTGTCCGTCCGGTGCGGAACCTGTTCGCCGCCTGTCGGCGGCCCCTGGCGGCTAGCGCACCGACCGCCAGACGTTCTCCTCGGTGCTCTCGCCGGGCGTCCACTCGGCGATCCACGGCCCGGTGCCCTCGCTCGGGTCCATGACGCCCTCCTCGAGCCAGGTGAGGTCGCCGGCGAGGACCCGCCGGGACAGCTCGGCGTCGGAGTCGTCGGTGTTGGTCCACAGGGCGTCGAAGAGCCGCTCGATCCGCAGCCGGGACTGGGCGCAGAACGCGTCGGCCAGCCCGTATGCCGTGGCCGCCGCCCGCGGGTCGCCGTCCTGCGTGGTGCGGAGCATCTCGGCCCGGCTCACCGCGCACGACATGGCGAACAGCTCGGCGCCGATGTCGACGACCCGGCCGAGGAAGACCTGCTTGTACTCCATCTTCGCCTGCCACCGGGACATGCCGTAGAACGTCTGCCGCGCGAGCTTGCGGGACATCCGCTCGACGAACCGGAGGTGGGTTCCGAGGGCACCGAACTCGGCATACGAGCCGGGCATGTCTCCCTTCCCGGTGGCCAGGTGGGGCAGCCACTTGGCGTAGAACCCGCTGGCGTCGACGGCGGCCTTGGCCTTGGCGAGCAGATCGGCCTCCTGGGTCGCCAACGCACCGGCCGCCTTGAGGTGCTCGTCGACCGCCTCACGGGCGATGAGCAGGTGCATGATCTCGGTCGATCCCTCGAAGATCCGGTTGATCCGCAGGTCGCGGAGGATCTGCTCCGCGGGCACGGCGCGCTCGCCGCGCGCGGCGAGGGACTCGGCGCTCTCGTAGCCCCGGCCGCCGCGGATCTGGACGAGCTCGTCGGCGATCTGCCAGGCCATCTCGCTGCACCACAGCTTGGCGAGGGCCGCCTCGATCCGGATGTCCTTGGTGTCTGCGTCGGCGAGCTGGGCCGACATCTCGACGACCGACTCCAGCCCGAACGTCGTTGCCGCGATGAAGGCGATCTTCTCGGCGACCGCGCCGTGCTCACCGACCGGCCGGCCCCACTGGACCCGCTCGCTGGACCACTGGCGGGCGATGCCGAGCGACCACTTGCCGGCCGACGCGCACATCGCCGGGATCGACAGCCGTCCGGCGTTGAGCGTCGTCAGGGCGATCCGCAGCCCGTCGCCCTCGGCGCCGAGCCGGTTCTCCACGGGAACCCGCACCTGATGAAAGCGGGTCACGCCGTTCTCGATGCCCCGCAGCCCCATGAAGGCGTTGCGTCGCTCGACGGTGATCCCGGGGGCGTCGGCCTCGACGACGAAGGCACTGATCCCACCGCGCCCACCGGCATGCTCCGGGACCCGGGCCATCACCACGAGCAGCTCCGCGACGACCCCGTTCGTCGTCCACAGCTTCACCCCGTCCAGGAGGTATGCCGCCCCGTCCTCGGTCGGCGTCGCCGTGCTGCCGAGGCGGGCGGGGTCGGAGCCGACGTCCGGCTCGGTGAGCAGGAACGCACTGATCGCCCCGGCGGCGCACCGCGGCAGGAAGCGTTCCTTCTGCTCCTGGGTGCCGACGAGCTTGACCGGCTCGGGAACCCCGATCGACTGGTGGGCGGAGAGGAGGGCGCCGAGGCTCGGGTTGACCGAGCCGACGAGCATGAGGGCCCGCCCGTACGCGGACATCGTCAGGCCGAGGCCGCCGAACTCCCGGGGGATCTTCATCCCGAAGGCGCCGATCTCCGCGAGGGCCGCGACGTCCTCGTCGGGGATCCGAGACTCGCGCTCGATCCGCTGCCCGTCCACGCCGGAGAGGACCTCGCGCAAGCGGGCGAGGAACTCCTCGGCGCGGCGCTCGTCCTCGGCCGCGCCGCGCGGGTGGGGGTGGATGAGCTCCACGTCGAAGCGACCGAGATAGAGCTCCTTGGCGAAGCTGGGCCGGGTCCACGTCTGTTCGCGCGCGGCCTCGGCGACCTCGCGGGCCTCCTGCTCGGAGACGTGGGCGGAGCCCGCCGGTCCGCTCCTGTGCTGGGCGTCTGCGCTCATGGTTGCGTTCCTCTCCCTCGTCAGCGAGGTAAGTCTCACCTTACTGAACAGTAGGTCCGCCCGTCTTGTGCCCGTCGAGGGGCGGGGTCATTCGCCCCGGGGTCCGCGCGCCGTGATAGGCAGAACCCATGCACGGCACCCGCGCCCTCGTGCGCCGCCCCGGTCCGCGCCTCGCCGACGGCGAGATCACCCACCTCGACCGGGTCCCGGTCGACCCCGACCTCGCGCTCGGGCAGTGGCGGGCCTACGTCGCCACCCTCCGGGACGCCGGCTGGCAGACCCTCGAGGTCGACCCGGCCGACGACTGCCCGGACGCGGTCTTCATCGAGGACCCGGTCGTCGTCTACGGCGACCTCGCCGTCATCGCCCGGTCCGGTGCGCCCTCGCGGCGCGAGGAGCCGCTCGCCGTCGAGTCGGCGCTGCGCGACCTCGGGTACCGGATCGCGCGGATCGAGGAGCCCGGCACCCTCGACGGCGGTGACGTCCTCAAGCACGACGGCACGGCATACGTCGGGATCGGCGGACGGACCAACGGCGTCGGCATCCAGCAGTTCGCCCGGCACCTGCAGGAGTTCGGGGTGCGGGTCCAGGCGGTGCCGGTCTCGCGCGCGCTGCACCTGAAGAGCGCGTGCACGGCCCTGCCCGACGGCACCGTCATCGGCTGGCCGCCGGTCGTCGACGACGCCGAGGCGTTCCCGGGTTTCCGGGCCTCGCTCGAGGAGCCGGGCTCGCATGTCGTCCTCCTCGGCGGGAACCGGCTCCTCCTCGCGGCGAGCGCCGTCCGCGACGCGGAGGCGCTCACGGCCGAGGGCTACGACGTGCGCACCGTCGACATCTCCGAGTTCGAGAAGATGGAGGGCTGCGTCACCTGTCTGTCCGTCCGGCTGCGAGGCTGAACCGGGTCCGTGACGTCGCCTCCGTCGGTATGCCGTGGGCCGGTCCGGATCGTGGGCGCGTCGTCCCACGAGGTGGACCACGGCGCGGGCGCGCGGCATACTTGCTGCCGTGCGTTACTCGCGCCTCCTGCTTCGGTGCCGCGGCGGGGCCTGATCGGCCGCCCCTCGTCGCGGAGTCGCTGCTGTCCCGGCTGAACCCGACGAGACCCCCAGAGGCGTGAACCACCAATGATCCACCCCCAGCAGCCCTCGGGCATGCCGAGCCAGAAGTACGTTCCCTTCCAGGACCAGATCCAGGTCTACCTGCCCGACCGCACCTGGCCCGACGCCGTGGCGACGAGGGCCCCCCGCTGGTGCGCGGTCGACCTGCGCGACGGCAACCAGGCGCTCATCGACCCGATGGACACCGAGCGCAAGATGCGGATGTTCAAGCTCCTGGTCCGGATGGGCTACAAGGAGATCGAGGTCGGTTTCCCCAGCGCGAGCCAGACCGACTTCGACTTCTGTCGCGAGCTCATCGACGGCGGGCACATCCCCGACGACGTGACCATCCAGGTCCTCACCCAGGCCCGCGACCACCTGATCGAGCGCACCTACGACGCCATCCGGGGCAGCAAGCAGGCCATTGTCCACTTCTACAACTCGACGTCGGTCCTCCAGCGCCGCGTCGTCTTCGGCCTGGACCAGGACGGCATCGTCGACATCGCCCTCCAGGCGGCGCGGCTGTGCCGCAAGCTCGAGGAGACGGTGCCCGAGACGACGGTCTTCTACGAGTACTCGCCGGAGTCCTACACCGGGACCGAGTTGGACTTCGCGGCGCGGATCTGCAACGAGGTCATCGACATCATCGATCCGACGCCGGACCACAAGATGATCGTCAACCTCCCCGCGACGGTGGAGATGGCGACGCCGAACGTCTACGCCGACTCGATCGAGTGGATGATCCGTCACCTCGAGCGGCGCGAGTCCGTCGTCGTCTCGCTCCACCCGCACAACGACCGCGGCGAGGGGATCGCGGCGGCCGAGCTCGGCTTCCTCGCCGGTGCCGACCGGATCGAGGGGTGCCTGTTCGGCAACGGTGAGCGCACCGGCAACGTCGACCTCGTCACCCTCGGGATGAACCTCTACAGTCAGGGCATCGACCCCGAGATCGACTTCTCCGACATGGCCGGGATCCGGCGCACCGTCGAGTACTGCAACCAGCTGCCGGTCCACGAGCGCCACCCCTGGGGCGGCGATCTCGTCTACACGGCCTTCTCCGGCTCGCACCAGGACGCCATCAAGAAGGGCTTCGACGACATGAGCCGCCGCGCCGTCGACGCCGGCACCGACATCGACCACATCGACTGGGGCGTTCCCTACCTGCCGATCGACCCGCACGACATCGGGCGCTCCTACGAGGCCGTCGTCCGCGTCAACAGCCAGTCCGGCAAGGGCGGGGTCTCCTACCTCATCAAGAGCGACCACGGCCTCGACCTGCCGCGTCGGCTGCAGGTCGAGTTCTCCAAGGTCGTCCAGACCCGCGCCGACGCCGAGGGTGGCGAACTGAGCTCCCAGCAGCTGTGGGACATGTTCGAGGACGAGTACCTCCACGCCCTCGATGCCCACCGCCGCTGGGGTCGCTTCGCCCCGGTGCGCTCGACGATCACCAGCTCGGACCAGGGCGGCGACCACATCGACGCGATCATCACCGACGGGGGTCAGGAGGTCGAGATCCACGGCAACGGCAACGGGCCGATCGCCGCGTTCATCGACGCGCTCCAGCCGCTCGGTGTCGACGTCCGGGTCCTCGACTACGCCGAGCACGCCATGAGCGCCGGCGGCGACGCGCGGGCCGCGGCCTACATCGAGTGCGCGGTGGGAGACCGGGTGCTGTGGGGCGTCGGCCTGCACGAGTCGATCGTCAAGGCCTCGCTGCGGGCCATCATGTCCGCCGTGAACCGGGCCGAGCGCGACGCCGCGGCCGCGCCCGAGGATCCTCGCGAGGACGACGGGGCCGCCGAGGTGTCGCTCCGCCGCCCCTGAGCCTGCCCTCGGGGTCTCTCCCGGCGCGGTGCTCGCGCGGACGTCCGGGTTCCCGGACGCCCGCGCGAGCACCCGCCCGGGCTGGGGTGCGATGCTGGGTCGATGAGCGACAACCTGCGCGTCGAGCGCGACGGAGCGACGAGCACGATCACCCTGAGCCGGCCGGAGAAGCGCAACGCCCTCTCGACCCAGGTGATGGCCGACCTCACCGGGGCGCTGCGCGAGGTGGCCCGCTCCGACGCCCTCGCCGTCGTCCTCGCCGCCGAGGGTCCGGTCTTCTCCGCCGGGCACAACTTCGGCGACATGCGTGGGGTCGACCTGCGCGAGGCGCGGGACGTCTTCCTCCAGTGCACCGAGATGATGACGACGATCCAGCAGATCCCGCAGCCGGTGATCGCCAAGGTGCATGCGTTGGCGACGGCCGCCGGCTGCCAGCTCGTCGCGTCCTGTGACCTCGCCGTCGCAGCCGACACCGCGGGTTTCGCCATTCCGGGCGGCAAGGGCGGGCTGTTCTGTCACACCCCCCTCGTCGCCGTCGCCCGCAACGTCGGGCGCAAGAGGGCCCTCGAGATGGCCCTGTCCGGCGACGTCGTCGACGCGGCGACGGCGGCCGACTGGGGCCTGGTCAACCAAGTCGTCCCGGCGGCCGAGCTCGACGACGCCGTCGCCGCGCTCGTCGCGCGGGTCACCCGCGGGAGCGCGTGGTCCAGGACCTTGGGCAAGCGCACCTTCTACGCCCAGGTCGACCTCGACCAGGCCCGGGCCTACGACCTCGCCGTCGAGATGATGTCCGCGGCCGCCGTCCACGAGGATGCTCAGGAGGGGATCGCCGCCTTCCTCGACAAGCGGCCCGCCCGGTACACGAGCCGCCCCTGAGCCGAGCCGGCCGCCGGGCCCGGGGGCCGTGACCGGTATGCCGCGGCGGCATACCGATGCCGCTCAGCGCACCCCGCGCACCCGGAACTGGATCGAGATCCGAGGGCCCACCGGCTGGGTGGTCTTCAGGACGGCGTGGTCCCAGCTGCGCTGGCACGAGCCGCCCATGACGACGAGGTCGCCGTGTCCGGCGGCGACCTTGCGCGAGGGACCGCCACCGCGAGGGCGCAGGACCAGCGGCCGGTCCTCGCCGACCGAGAGGATGGCGACGATCGTGTCGTGGCCCTGGGAGCGGCCGATCCGGTCGCCGTGCCACGCCACCGAGTCGTGGCCGTCGCGGTAGAGGCACAGACCCGCGGTGACGAACGGCT
Organism: uncultured Actinomycetota bacterium; assembly: GCA_963728395.1. GTDB lineage: Bacteria > Actinomycetota > Actinomycetes > Actinomycetales > Dermatophilaceae > CAVSJJ01. Next base: position 126,682 of record CAVSJJ010000001.1, on the reverse strand, counting down.
CGCCGAGCTCCCCCTCGTAGTAGGCGCTCAGCCGGTCCCGGGCGTCCTCGAGCACCGGATGGGGGAGCTGCTCGCCCTCGGCGTAGAACCGGGTGAGGCGCGGCACGTCGACGATCGTGTCGTACATCTGCCGTCGCTCGGCCTGCCATGGCACGTCGCGCCGCAACGCGTCGAAGAGCCGGTCCGCCCCCGCCAGCCAGCCGCGCCGGACGTCGAGCCAGGCGCCGAAGGCCAGCGGGGTGCGGGTCACGTGACCCGCGAGCGACCGGAAGGCGAGGTCGTCGGCGACATCGAGGAGGGAGCCCTGGAGCCCGTTCATCACCTCACGATAGCAAAGATCGAACACCTGTTCGACCCCGGCGTCGAGAGGTGGGGATGTGCCCCTTCAGGCGCCCGGAAGAGGCACATCCCCACCCCTCGCGGGGGCCGGAACGGACACTGCCCACCCTTTGCGGGGGGTGGGCAGGTGTCTCTCTCGCGGTGGTGGGGGTCCCGGCTCAGGCGACGCGGGTCTTCGGCGCCGTCTCGGCCGTCTTGCCGGGGTCGCGCTCGACGACGTCGCCCAGGGTCTCATCGATCCGTGCCATCAGCTCGGGCTCGAGCCGGACGCCGGCCGCCTTGACGTTCTCGGCCACCTGCTCGGGACGCGAGGCCCCGACGAGGGCGGCTGCGACGTTGTCGTTCTGCAGCACCCAGGCCACGGCGAGCTGGGCCATCGACAGGCCCGCCTCGTCGGCGATCGGCCCCAGGGCCTGCACCCGCTCGAGGACGTCGTCACGCATGAACCGCTTGATCATGTCGGCGCCCCCCTTCTCGTCCGTCGCCCGCGATCCGGCCGGCGGGGCCTGGCCGGGCCGGTACTTGCCGGTCAGCACGCCCTGGGCGATCGGGCTCCAGACGATCTGGCTGATCCCGAGCTCCTCGCAGGCGGGGACGACCTCGCCCTCGATGACCCGCCACAGCATCGAGTACTGCGGCTGGCTCGAGATGAGCTGGAAGCCGAGGTCCTGCGCCAGCGCGTGCCCGGCGCGGATCTGGTCCGCGGTCCACTCGCTCACGCCGATGTAGAGCGCCTTGCCCTGCCGGACGATGTCCGCGAAGGCCTGCATCGTCTCCTCGAGCGGGGTCTCGGTGTCGTAGCGGTGGGCCTGGTAGAGATCGACGTAGTCGGTCTGGAGGCGGGTCAGCGACCCGTTGATCGACTCCATGATGTGCTTGCGGGACAGGCCGGTGTCGTTCTTGCCCCCGGGGCCGGTCGGCCAGTAGACCTTCGTGAAGATCTCCAGGCTCTCCCGGCGCTGACCCTTCAGGGCCTCGCCGAGGACGGTCTCGGCCGCCGTGTTGGCGTAGACGTCCGCCGTGTCGAAGGTGCTGATCTCGTTCTCGAGCGCCGCGTGGACGCACTGCGTCGCCACGTCGTTCTCCACCTGCGAGCCATGGGTGAGCCAGTTGCCGTAGGTGATCTCGGAGATCTTCAGTCCGCTGTTGCCGAGGTATCGATAGTCCATTCCTCCACCGTATGCCGCCTCACGGCACCGGCGGTACGCCGGGGTCCGCAGGATCGGTGCCCGGGCCCGGCGCCGTCCCCATCGGCCGCCCGTCGCCGATCGGACCGGGCTGCGCCGGCGGCTCGGGCAGCGGCCAGAGCGGCTCGGCGAGGACGGCCGAGGAGTGTATGGGCGCGAGGTCGAGCGTCGTCATCGACTCCGGGATGCCCCGGTCCGCCCACGCGACGACGAGGTCGAGCCGCAGCCCGCTCGGGAAGGGGTAGAGCCACCACGTCGTGCTCGTGGTCAGCAGGCTGGAGGATCCGTCGACCTGGACCAGGCCCGGCGCGACCGGGCCGGCGGCCCCGCCGAGCTCGCCCGCCTGGGCCTGCCAACCGAGCAGCGGGTCGTGTCCCACCCTCGTCCCGTCCTCGAGCAGGACCCCGAACCGGGGTCGCAGGGCCTCCCAGGACCGGCCCGCCTCGGACAGCTCGGTGCCGGGACGGACCCAGCTGTCGACGGTGAGGGTGATCCCGCGCTGGTAGACGACGACATGGCTGAGCACGACGAGGGTGTCCCGGCCACGGGCCAGCCCGAGCCGCAGGGCCACCGGGACCCCGACCATGTTCATCGGCACCTGGAAGGGCAGGTCGGGATAGACCCGGGGGGCGTCCTGGAGGTGCTCGGGGGGCGCGGGCAGTGGCTCGAAGAAGGGCTCGGGCGGGGTCACGCAGCCACGATAGGCGCCCGCCGGTGGGGGCTCGGCGCGACCGGCCGGGGCGGCATACCCGGCAACTCGTCGCGACCCCCGACAATGGGGGGGTGCCGCTCTACCGTGACGAGGCGGTCGTCCTGCGCACCCACAAGCTGGGGGAGGCCGACCGGATCATCACCCTGCTCACCCGTCGGTTCGGCAAGGTCCGCGCGGTCGGCAAGGGCGTGCGTCGCACGACCTCGCGGTTCGGTGCCCGGCTCGAGCCGGCGATGCTCATCGACGTCCAGGCCTATGAGGGCCGCAACCTCGACACGGTCACCCAGGCCGAGACGCTCGCGCCGTGGGGCGACGCCATCGCTCGCGACTACCCTTCGTGGACCGCCGCGACGGCCGTACTGGAGACGTGCGACCGGCTCACCGAGGAGCACGAGCCGGCGATTCAGCAGTTCCTCCTGGTCACCGGCGCCCTCCGTTCGCTCGCCGGCGGTGAGCACGACCCCGGCCTCGTCCTCGACGCCTATCTCCTGCGGGCACTCTCGATCGCCGGCTATGCCCCGAGCTTCCACGACTGCGCCCGCTGTGGGGCGCCCGGACCGCACCGCGCCTTCCATGTCGCCTCCGGCGGTGTGGTCTGCTCCGGATGCCGTCCCCCCGGCTCGGCGGCGCCCGCGCCGGAGACGGTGGCGCTCCTCGCGGCCCTCCTCGCCGGGGACTGGGCGCTCGCCGACGCCTCCGAGCCGCGGAACCGCCGCGAGGGCAGCGGCCTGACGACGGCCTTCCTCCAGTGGCATCTCGAACGCGGGCTGCGCAGCCTTCGTATGGTGGACCGGTGACCACCCGGCCGTTCCCGCATCCGACGGGTGCGACGCCACCGGACCTCCCGCCCGGCAGCGTCCCGAACCACGTCGCCATCGTCATGGACGGCAACGGTCGGTGGGCCAACGCCCGCGGGCTGCCCCGGACCAAGGGCCACGAGGCGGGCGAGGCGGCCCTGCTCGACGTCGTCGCGGGCGCGATCGAGGCCGGGGTGGGACATCTGTCCGCATATGCCTTCTCGACCGAGAACTGGAAGCGCTCGCCCGACGAGGTCCGCTTCCTCATGGGGTTCAACCGGGAGGTCATCCGCCGGCGACGGGACCAGCTCAACGACTGGGGCGTGCGGATGCGCTGGGTCGGCCGACGACCGCGGCTGTGGCGCTCGGTCATCACCGAGCTCGAGGCCGCCGAGGAGCTGACGAGGCACAACACCGGGCTCACCCTCTACTTCTGCGTCAACTACGGCGGCCGGGCCGAGATCGGTGACGCCGCACGCCGGATCGCCGAGGACGTCGCCCGAGGCAGGCTCAAGGCGAAGGCGGTCGACGAGCGCACCATCGCGCGCTACCTCCCCGAGCCGGACATGCCGGACGTCGACCTCTTCGTCCGCAGCTCGGGGGAGCAGCGGACGAGCAACTTCCTCCTCTGGCAGAGCGCCTACGCCGAGCTGGTCTTCCTCGACACGCTGTGGCCCGACTTCGACCGCCGGCACCTGTGGCAGGCCATCGAGACCTACGTCGCGCGGGACCGGCGCTACGGCGGCGCCGTCGACCGGCCGGACGCCGGCGACCAGTCCGCCTCCTGACGCGGGTCCAGTCCGCCTCCTGACGCCGGCGGCGGCCGGAGTCCGAATCACCTCCCGTGCCGGTGTCCCTCCCCTTCCCCGGGTCGAGGTATTCCGGTGCCGGGTGCGGGTCTCGGATTACCTCGACCCGGGGGCTATCGCGCGGTGGCGCAGCGGGCGCACAGCCCGTCGATCTCGAGGGTATGCCGCACCTCGCTGAACCCGTACTCGGCCGCCACGGCCGCGGCCCAGCTCTCGACCCGGCGGTCGGCGACCTCGACGGTGCGGCCGCAGCGCCGGCAGACGAGGTGGTGGTGATGGGCGTCGGTCGCACACGCGCGGTACACGCACTCCCCGTCCTCGGTCCGCATCGTGTCGACCTCACCGTCGGCGGCCATCGCCTGGAGGTTGCGGTACACGGTCGCGAGGCCGACCCGGGTGCCTGCGGCGCGTAGCCGGGCGTGGATCTCCTGCGCCGAGAGGAAGACCGTCGACCCGGCCAGGGCCTCGGTGAGGGCGGCCCGCTGCCGCGTCGCCCGCCGCTCCGTGCCGCCCTGGTCCGGTGCGGCGCTCATCGGCTCACCGCCCCGTCGCCGCGCCCGCCGTGGTCGGTCGGCGAGCCGTGGTCGGCGTGCTCGTCCCAGTGGCCCTCGTGCGGAGCGTGCCGGTGGCCGTCGTGGACGTAGTCGACGTGGTCGCCATGGGTGAGCGTGGGGTGCCCGCAGCCGGGGCCGTGCTCGTGGTCGTGGGTCTCGGCCCGCCGGTGCCGGACCGCGGCGAGCCGGCGTCGGGTCGCCCCGAGGGTGGTCGCGAGGAGGAAGACGGCGATGGCGAGGAGAACGATCGTGCCGCCGGACGGGGTCCCCGCGTAGTACGAGCCGACGACCCCGCCGACGCTGGCGAGCACCCCCATCCCGACGGCCCAGCGCACCGAGGAGCGGAAGCTGTGCGCGAACACCTGCGCGGTCGCGTTGGGGATGATCATCAGCGCGCTGATGAGGAGCAGCCCGACGACCCGCATCGAGACGACGACGGTGACGGCGGTCAGGACGGCGAGGGTGAGGTTGAGCGCGGTGACCCGCATGCCGGTCGCCCGGGCGTACTCCTCGTCGTTGGCGACGGCGAAGAGCCGGGGGCGCAGGACCGAGGTGACGGCGAGGACGACGACGGCGAGGACGGCGAAGACCTGGAGGTCCGCCGTGCTCGTCGTGAGGATCGCCCCGAAGAGGTACCCGGTGAGGTTGGCCGGACTCGATGCGGTGGACATCGAGATGAGGACCACGCCGGCCGCAATGCCGCCGTAGAACATGACCGCGAGCGCGATGTCGCCGCTCGTGCGGCCACGGACCCGGATCAGCTCGACGGCGACGGCGGCGAGGACGGCCGCGCCGAGGGCGGTCAGGACCGGCGCCGACCCGGTGAGGATGCCGATGGCGACACCGGCGAGCGACACGTGGCCCATCCCGTCGCCGATGAGCGAGAGGCGGCGCTGGACGAGGAAGACGCCGACGAGTGGCGCGGCGACGCCGACGAGGAGGGCCGCGAGCAGTGCCTGGCGCATGAAGTCGAGGGCGAGGAGCTCAGGCACGGCGCGCCCCCTCGTCGGACCCGGTCGCGTCGAGCGGCCCGGAGACGCCGGCGTCGTGGACCGTGCCGGAGCCTGGTGGGGCCGGGTAGGGATGGTGGTCGTCGCCAGGGCTGTGCGCGCCGCTGTGAGCGGCGTATGCCGTGGCCGTCCCGTCGAAGTCGACGGCACCGTTGCTGAGGCAGACCACCCGGGTCACGAGGTCCGTGAGGGCGGCGAGCTCGTGGGTGACGATGACCATCGTCGTGCCCTGCGCCGCGAGCCGGTGGAGGACGTCGACGAGGACCCGCTGGTTGCCGGCGTCGACTCCCGCGGTCGGTTCGTCCATGACGAGGATGTCCGGCCTCGAGGCCAGGGCGCGGGCGATGAGGACCCGCCGCTGCTGGCCTCCGGAGAAGGTGCTGACGTCCTCGGTGGCCCGGTCGGCGAGTCCGACGACCTCGAGCGACCGGGTGACGACCCGCCGATCCTCTCGGGAGGCCGGGCGCCACCAGGGGCGGTGTGGCAGCCGGCCCACCTCGACGATCTCGGCTGCGGTCGCCCGGACCGACGCCGAGAGGGAATGACGCTGGGGAACGTAGCCGAGTCGGGTGAACTCACGGAACCGGTCCCGTGGCACCCCGAACAGCTCGACGGCGCCGCCGAGGTGGTCATCGAGGCCGAGGACGCCCTTGATCAGCGTCGACTTGCCCGAGCCGTTGGGGCCGAGGACGGCGACGACGTCGCCGCGGTGGATGTCGAGATCGACCCGGGAGACGACGGGGATGTCCCCGTAGCCGAAGGACGCCTCGCGCAGCGAGATGACGGGGGGCTCACTCACGAGCACTGCTGTCCCTTCTCGAGGGTTGCGAGGTCGGCGCGCATGACGGCGAAGTAGTCCCGGCCCGCGGACTCCTTCGTGATGCCGGCCACCGGGTCGAGCACGGCCACGGTGGCCCCGGTCTCGCGGGCGATGGTCTCGACGAGGGCGGGGCTGACGAGGGTCTCGGCGTAGACGGTCGAGACGCCCTCGCGGCGCACGAGCGCGACGATGTCGCTCATCTGGGACGCGGTCGGCTCGATGTCCGGCGAGATGCCGCTGACGCTGACCTGGGTGAGGCCGTACCGCTGGGCCAGATAGCCGAAGGCCGCATGGCCCGTGACGATCGTCTGCTCGGCGCACCGGGCCAGGCCGGACCGGAAGGCCTGGTCGAGGGCCTCGAGCTCGGTGACCATCGCGGCGGCATTCGCCCGGTAGTCGGCGGCATGACCCGGGTCCTTCGCGGCGAGCTGGGTGCCGATCGCCGTGACGACGTCGGCGTACCGCGTCGGGTCGAGCCAGAAGTGGGGGTCGACCGACAGCGTCTGGGCCTGGCCGCTCTCGTGCGGGGCGGGCAGGGTGAGCCGCGCCGCGGACGAGACGTCGAAGCCGGCGGACCCCCCGACGGTGGCCACCGCGTCGTCGACGGCCGGCTGGAACCCCTTCTCGTAGACGATGAGGGTCGCGTCGGTCATCTGGGCGACCTGGCGCGGCGTCAGCTCGAGGTCGTGCGGCTCGGCGCCGGGCTTGGTCAGGCTGGTGACGACGACGTGGTCGCCACCGACCCGCTCGGCGGCGTAGGCGAGGGGGTAGAAGGCGGCCGTCACCGAGACCGTCCCGGCACCCCGCCCGGAGGTGGAGGAGCCGCAGCCGGCCAGGGCGAGGGAGGCCGTCGCGGCGAGAGCGAGACCCGCGGCGACCCGGACGAAAGGACCGAACATGACAACCATTCTCATTTAGAGCGGCGCCGGTCGTCAAACCGGGATCGCCGTGCCACCGGCGCTCAGCCGCGGGGGACGGCCTGGGTGAGGGTGATGGCGACCGCCATGACGAGGACGGCGATCCGCATGAGGCGCTCGGAGCCGCTCAGCTGCGGCCAGCCGAGATAGAGGATCCAGCCGAGGAAGAGGGTGACGACGACGAGGAGGAGCCAGCCCCAACCCGGGATGAGGATCCCCGCGACCATGAGCGCGAGGACGATGAGGAACGGGACGAGGCGCGGGAGGCGGCTGAGCCGGGCGACAAGGGGCAGGCTCGCCTGCTCGACCGACTGGCGCAGGGGGGACGGCATGGTCGGTCAGGCTACCGGTCCGCGGGGGCGGCCACCGGCCCCGACGAGCAGTGGAACCGGGGCGCGGGGGCCGAGACGCCCCGGATACCCTGTCCGCCATGGCCACACCCACCTCGACCGTCGATACCGTCGTCTCCCTCGCCAAGCGCCGGGGGTTCGTCTTCCCCTGCGGCGAGATCTACGGCGGGACGAGGTCTGCGTGGGACTACGGCCCGCTCGGCGTCGAGCTGAAGGAGAACATCAAGCGGCAGTGGTGGCGGGCCATGGTCACCGGCCGCGACGACATCGTCGGCCTCGACTCCTCGATCATCCTGCCCCGCCAGACCTGGGTCGCCTCGGGTCACGTGGGGGAGTTCACCGACCCGCTCATCGAGTGCCTCTCCTGCCACAAGCGTTTCCGGATGGACCACCTCCAGGAGGCCATCGCGGACCGGGCCACCAAGAAGGGCAAGGCCGTCGCGCCCGACGACGTCGCCCTCGAGGAGATCGCCTGCCCGAGCTGCGGGACGCGGGGCCAGTGGACCGCCCCGCGCGAGTTCAACATGATGCTCAAGACCCACCTCGGGGTCATCGAGGACGAGTCCGGGCTGCACTACCTGCGGCCCGAGACCGCCCAGGGCATCTTCATCAACTTCCTCAACGTCATGCAGGCGTCGCGGATGAAGCCACCGTTCGGGATCGCCCAGACGGGCAAGAGCTTCCGCAACGAGATCACCCCGGGCAACTTCATCTTCCGCACCCGCGAGTTCGAGCAGATGGAGATGGAGTTCTTCGTCAGGCCCGGCGAGGACGAGCAGTGGCATCAGTACTGGATCGAGGAGCGCACGAGGTGGTACGTCGACCTCGGCATCGCGGCCGAGAACCTGCGCCACTACGAGCACCCGAAGGAGAAGCTCTCGCACTACTCCAAGCGGACCGTCGACATCGAGTACCGGTTCAACTTCGCCGGGTCCGAGTGGGGCGAGCTCGAGGGCATCGCGAACCGCACGGACTTCGACCTGACCACGCATTCGACCCACTCGGGGACCGACCTCGTCTACTTCGACCAGGAGGCGGGGGCGGCGTACACGCCGTATGTCATCGAGCCGGCGGCCGGGCTGTCCCGCTCGCTCATGACGTTCCTCATCGACGCCTACGCCGAGGACGAGGCCCCCAACACCAAGGGCGGGGTCGACAAGCGGATCGTCCTGCGCCTCGACCCGCGGCTCGCCCCGGTCAAGGCCGCCGTCCTGCCACTCTCGCGGAACGCCGACCTCTCCCCGAAGGCCCGCGACCTCGCCGCCACCCTGCGCCGGCACTGGAACGTCGACTTCGACGACTCCGGCGCCATCGGCCGGCGCTACCGCCGACACGACGAAATCGGCACGCCGTACTGCATCACCGTCGACTTCGACACTCTCGAGGACGGCGCGGTCACGATCCGCGACCGCGACACGATGGCGCAGGAGCGGGTCTCGCTCGACCAGGTCGAGGGGTGGCTCGCGCGGCGGCTCGTCGGCTGCTGACGCCCGCCGCGTCGCGCCCTCGCCCGGCGGACCCGCGCTGACAAACGTCACGGCGTGCCGGTGACGCCCGTCCGAGTGCGGGGGTCACCGGCCAGGGCATGCTATGCGCCATGACCACCACAGCCATCGAGCTCACCAGCCTGTCCAAGAGCTTCGGCGACGTCCAGGCAGTCCGGGGCATCGACCTCACCGTCACCCAGGGGGAGGTTGTCGCGTTCCTCGGCCCGAACGGCGCGGGGAAGACCACGACGATCGACATGATCCTCGGCCTGGCCCGGCCCAGCGCGGGTAGCGTCTCGGTGTTCGGCCTCGAACCGACCGACGCCATCGCCCACGGCCTCGTCTCCGCCGTCATGCAGACCGGAGGCCTGCTCAAGGACCTGACCGTCAAGGAGACGATCCGCTACACGGCGGCACTCTTCGCCACCTCCCGTCCCATCGAGGAGGTGATGGAGACGGCGGGCGTGAGCGAGATCGCCGGCCGCCAGGTCGGCAAGTGCTCCGGCGGCGAGCAGCAGCGCGTCCGCTTCGCGATGGCGCTCGTCAGCAACCCCGAGCTCATCATCCTCGACGAGCCGACGACCGGGATGGACGTCGCGACCCGCCGGGCGTTCTGGGACAGCATCCGCTCCGACGCCGAGCAGGGCCGCACCGTCCTCTTCGCGACGCACTACCTCGAGGAGGCCGATGCCTACGCCGACCGGATCGTCTTCGTCCGGCACGGCGAGGTCGTCGCCGACGGCACGCCGGCCCAGATCAAGGCGCTCGGCTCCGGTCGGGCGGTGCGGGCCACCTGGCCCGGCGTCAGCCGGGAGGCGCTGCGCGGCATACCGGGGGTCGACACGGTCGACATCCGCGGCGACCAGCTGCTCGTCCACGCCAAGGACAGCGACGCGGTGGCCCGCTACCTGCTGACCGAGACGCCCGCCCATGACCTCGAGATCGTCGCCCGCGGGATCGAGGACGCCTTCGTCGCCCTGACCGGCGACCACGACGAGCCCGCCGCGGCCCTGCTGGGCGACCCCATCGACCGCCCCGAGACCCGGAACAGCGAGGTGCGCTGACATGTCCACCCCCACCATCGACCTCTCCACCCGGCCGCGACCGAGCCGCGGTCTCCTCGACCTCACCGTCCTCGGGATCGAGCTGCGCCGGGTGCTGCGCAACCGCCGGACGATGATCTTCATGCTCGTCTTCCCCCCGGTGATGTTCCTCTTCATCAGCTCGCAGATCAGCGGCCAGGACGACGTCATGGGCCCCGGCGTGATCGCCAACGTCGGCGCCTACGTCATGGTGAGCATGGCGCTCTACGGCGCCGTCCTCGCGACGACGTCGGCCGGGGCCTCGGTCTCGATCGAGCGGGCCAGCGGCTGGAGCCGCCAGCTCCGACTCACCCCGCTCGACCCGGTGGCCTACATCCTCATGAAGATGATCAGCGCCCTCGTCCTCGGGGCGATCGCCACCGGCGTGACGTTCCTCGTCGCGAAGGCGACGGGCCACGCGCACATGGCCGTCCAGACCTGGGCCGAGACCGCGGCCATCATCCTCGTCGGCTCGCTCGTCTTCGCCGCCTTCGGCCTGTTCATGGGCTACCTGCTCCCGAGCGACAACGCGATGCAGTTCATCGGACCGGTGCTCGCGATCCTGTCGATCTTCGGGGGCATCTTCACCGGCCCGATCTCGACCGACACGACGTACGGCCGGATCGCCGAGCTCACCCCGATCTACGGATTCGGGGCGATCGCGCACTGGCCGCTGTCCCTGACGACGAGCGGGGGCTACGACACCTTCGAGCTCTCCTGGGTCGTCAACCTCGTCGGGTGGGCAGGCATCTTCGTGGCGGGAGCCGTGTGGCGGTTCCGCAAGGACACGGCGCGGGTGTGAGCCCGCGCCGCCACGCGGGCCGGCGCCCCCGCGGGGAGTTGTTAGCGTGACCACCATGGTCGAGGCGTCGCCGGTCCGGGAGGGCGAGTCCCGGTGGCGCTCGGCGCGTCGATGGGGCCCGCTCTTCGCGGGGGTCTGGCTCGTCTTCCTCATCGCTCCGATCGTCGACGCGGTCGAGCTCGAGACGGCCAGGGGGTATGCCGGCGCGGTCGTCCTCGTCGCGTTCGGCGGGACCTACCTCATCGCCGCCCGGGCCTTCCGCTCGGTCGTGGCACGCGACGGGGGGCGCACCCGGGGAGCGACGTCGGTCTGGGTCGGCACCATGCTCGCCCTGGCGGTCGCCGCCGTCGCGCTGCTCGGGTCGGCCGGGCTCAACACCGCCCCCTACGTCGCCGTCCTCGGCCCGATCGTGTTCGGGCGGTGGGCGGTGGCCTGGGTGTTCCTCACCGCGGGGACCGCCGAGCTCATCTACCGTTGGATGGCGCACACGTGGTCCGACACCCAGGGCCTGGCCACCGGCACGCTCTCGGCCGGACTGGCGGTGTGGGGTTTCGTCCTCGTCCTCCAGCGCAACATCGACCAGACCCGGGCGCGTGAGGTCGAGGCGCAGCTGGCGCTCATCTCCGAGCGGGACCGGTTCGCCCGCGACCTGCACGACATCCTCGGCCACAGCCTCACCGTCATCACGGTCAAGGCCGAGCTGGCCGGCCGGCTGCTCGAGGCCTCACCCGAGCGGGCGAGGGCCGAGGTCGCCGACCTCGAGCGGCTCTCCCGCGAGGCCCTCGCCGACGTGCGTCGCGCGGTGGCCGGCTACCGCGAGATCACCCTCGCCGCCGAGCTGGTCCGGGCTCGCGAGGCCCTCCTCAGCGCCGACATCGACCCGCGGCTACCGGGCGACCTGCCGGCTCTGCCGTCGGACGTCGAGGAGGTCTTCGCGTGGACGGTCCGGGAGGGCGTGACGAACGTCCTGCGGCACAGCCGCGCCGCCCGCTGCCGGATCTCGGTGTCCCCGGCGAGTCTCGTGCTCACCGATGACGGTCGGGGGATCGGTCGCTCCGGCGCGGTGCCCGAGGGCAACGGGCTGCGTGGGCTCCGGGAGCGGGCCCGGCTGGCCGGCGTCGAGCTGCGCGTCGGCCCGGCCGACCCCAGGGGGACCCGCATCGAGGTCCTCGTCCCCGACCTCGCGCCGAGCGCGGAGCCGACCAGGCAGGCCGTGACCCCGTGAGCGCGCCCATCCGGATCCTCGTGGCCGACGACCAGGCGCTCGTGCGCGGTGCCCTCGCCACGCTCCTCGACCTCGAGGCGGACATCACCGTCGTGGCCGAGGTGGGCCGGGGCGACGAGGTCGTGCCGGCCGTCGAGGAGCACCACCCCGACGTGGTCCTCATGGACGTCGACATGCCCGGCCTGGACGGGATCTCCGCCACGGCGCACCTGCGGTCGGCGTCCCCGTCGACGAAGATCCTCGTCGTCACGACCTTCGGACGGCCGGGCTACCTCCGGCGCGCACTGCAGGCCGGAGCCGACGGGTTCGTCGTCAAGGACACTCCGGCGCGATCGCTCGCCGACGCCGTCCGCCGGGTCCACGCGGGGATGCGGGTCGTCGACCCCGCCCTGGCCGCCGACTCGCTCGTCAGCGGCGAGTCCCCGCTGACCGGCCGGGAGGCCGACCTGCTGCGCGCCGCCCGGCATGGCGGCTCGATCTCCGACATCGCCAAGTCGGTCCACCTCAGCGAGGGCACGGTTCGCAACCACCTCTCGGCCGCGATCGGCAAGACCGGCGGGCGCAACCGGGCCGACGCCGCCCGGATCGCTGACGAGAACGGGTGGCTCTGAGCCGGTGCCGGTGCCGGGCCAACCTGCGAGGGGGTCTGGCGCGTTCACTCCGATGAAGGGATCGTGAGGAGGTGGCGCGCGTGGCCGGCCGGTATGCCGTCGACCCGGACTTCGTCGAGTACGTCCGGGCCCGACAGCACGCGCTGCTGCGCGCCGCATACCTCGTCTGCGGCGACGTGCACCTCGCCGAGGACCTGCTCCAGGGCGCTCTCGTCAAGCTCGCCGAGCGGTGGCCGCGGCTCAAGGGGGAGCACCCGGACGCCTACGTCCGCACGATCCTCTACCGCGACGCCGTCTCGGCGTGGCGCCGGCGGCGCCATGAGGTCCTCGGCCTGCCGGCGGGCGGCGCGGACGGCCGCCGGCCGGACGGGGCCGACCGGGTGACCGACCGGGTCGACCTCGAGCGGGCCCTGGCGGCGCTCACCGCGAAGCAGCGGGCGGTCCTCGTCCTGCGGTTCGTCGAGGACCGCTCCGAACGGGAGGCGGCCGCCGTCCTCGGCGTGAGCGTCGGGACTGTCAAGAGCCAGACCCACGCGGCGCTGGAGCGCCTGCGCTGCGTCATGCCGGACCTCCTCGAGCGTGACGACGCCCCCCGCCCGGATGCGACGACCCGAGGAGGCCGGCCATGACCACGCCGATCGGCACGATGTTGCGCGACCTCGCGGCCGAGATCCCCGAGCCCGACCTCGCCGAGACGGCCTGGGCCGAGGGTCGGCGCCGCGTCACCCGGCGTCGCCGCGTCGCCGGCCTCGCCCTCGCCGTCGTCGCGGGCACGGTCGCCGTCGTCGTCGGCGCCGTTCGGGCCCCGTCCCCCGACGCGGCCCCGCGGCCCGCCGAGCGGCACGCCTGGACGCCAGAGGTCCTCAGGTCGACCGAGGTCGACGGGGTGAGGGTCGATGTCCTGCCCCCGCCGGGCGGCCTGGCGACCCTGCCACGCCTGCCGAGCGCCGCCGACCTCGCCCTGCCGGTGCACCTCGGCGTGGGGCCGGAGGCGGTCCTGCCGCGGTTGTCCGATCTCGGCGGCGTCGACCAGCCGGTCCGGGCCGTCCTCCTGCGGCGGGACGGGACGAGGTTGCTGCCGGTGCTCTACGTCCCCGACCGGACGGACGGCCCCTACGTCGCGGTCGACGCCCTGCCCCTGCAGCCCCTCACGGCCTCCGACGGGCGCCGCTACCCCTACCTCGGCGCGCACGCCATCGCCCCGGACCGGCATGCGGTCGCCTTCGTCCGGCCCGGCTCCGTCGCCGTGCTCGACGTCCGCACCGGCACCACCACGGCGTGGCCGGTGCCCGGTGGCGGTCTCGTCTCGGGCGGCTGGGCCCGCGACGGCCGGCACCTCGTCGTGGCCTCCGCGACGCAGTCCTGGCAGGTGGACTCGAGGACGGGCTCGGTGGCCCGGGCGGCCGTCGCGTTCCCCGGCCCGGCCCGGCTCGTGCTCGACGCGGACGGCAACCCGGAGCTGGAGAGCGCTCGCGCCGATGGCGGCCGCGCCGACCGGCGCGCCGTCCCGGGCGCGGTGTCCGGCTGGGTGGGCGAGACGCTGTCCAACCTGGAGGGCTGGTCGGCAACCGCCGCCGGCCTCTCGAGCGGGGTCCGCGAGGTCGTCGGCTCGACCCAGGGAGCATATGCCGTGCAGTTCGACACGACGCCTCATGCCCGGGTCCTGGCCGCACCGGATGTCGAGGGGGTGCCGAAGGAGGCGCTGCGGGCCCTCGGTTGGGGGCCCCAGGACGTCCTCCTCGTCACGGCGACGACCTACCCGGATGGCGGAGCGCAGCCCGCCGTCACGCTCCTGGCCTGGGACGTCATCGGCGGGCGACTCTGGAGGGTCAGTGAGGTGGGGCCGGTCTCGACCGGCGACGGCTGGCTCGTCGGCGAGCTGTCGCTGTCGCCGTAGCCGCCCCGTTGGCTGGTGGCACCCTTCCCGCCCGGCCCTCGATTTCGGTGGCCGGGTGGCCTCGGTGACAATGGGTCGGTCATGACGACCACGACGACAACGCCGACCCGCCGCCATGCCGAGGTGACCCCGGCAGCGCGGCGGCCCGTTCGTGGACCGCTGCGGTTCGGTCGGCTGACGCTGGGCTCGCCCGTCGTGCTCGCCCCGATGGCCGGGATCACCAACCGCGCCTTCCGCCGCCTGTGCCGCGAGTCCGGCGCGGACGGCGGCGGCGCCGGCGGCGCAACGAGCCTCTACGTCAGCGAGATGGTCACCTCGCGGGCGCTCGTCGAGCGCAAGCCCGAGACGCTGCGTCTCGTCGGCCACGACCCCGACGAAACGCCGAGGTCGGTGCAGCTCTACGGCGTGGACCCCGCGACGGTCGGCCTCGCCGTGCGGATGCTCGTCACCGAGGACCGCACCGACCACATCGACCTCAACTTCGGCTGCCCGGTGCCGAAGGTGACCCGCAAGGGCGGCGGGTCGGCCCTGCCGTGGAAGACCGAGCTGTTCCGGGCGATCGTTGCCGCGGCGGTCCGCGAGGCCGACCCCTGCGGGGTCCCCGTCACCGTCAAGATGCGGATGGGCATCGACGATACCCACCTCACCTACCTCGACGCCGGCCGGATCGCCGAGGGGGAGGGTGCCGCAGCCGTTGCGCTGCACGGCCGCACGGCGGCGCAGTCCTACTCCGGCCGGGCGGACTGGAGCGCCATCGCCCGGCTGAAGGAGGCCGTGCGGAGCGTGCCCGTCCTCGGCAACGGCGACATCTGGTCGGCCGAGGACGCGCTGGCGATGGTCGAGCAGACCGGCTGCGACGGCGTCGTCGTCGGCCGCGGGTGCCTCGGCCGGCCGTGGCTGTTCAGCGACCTGGCGGCGGCGTTCTCCGGGTCGGACGCCCGGGTCCGGCCCACGCTGCGCGAGGTGGCGGCGACGCTGCGCCGGCACGCGGCATACCTCGTCGACTTCTACGACGGCGACGAGCGGCGTGCTTGTCGGGACATCCGCAAGCACATCGCGTGGTACCTCAAGGGCTTCCCGGCGGGGCCGACGCTACGCAACGAGCTCGCCCTCGTCGAGTCGCTCCAGGCGCTGGACGACCTCGTCGGCGGGCTCGATCTCGACGCGCCCTGGCCGGGGGAGCCGGCCGAGGGCCCGCGCGGCCGGGCGGGCTCCCCGCGAGTCGTCGCCCTGCCGGAGAACTGGCTGGCCAGTCGCGAGCTCGACGAGGCCCAGCGGGCCGCCGTCGGCCAGGCCGAGCTGTCGGTCTCCGGCGGCTGACCCTCAACCCACCTGGGCGATGGCCTTGTCGAGGTCGGCGATGATGTCGGCCGGGTCCTCGAGCCCCACCGAGAGCCGCAGGACGTCGGCGTGCGGCCGGGCCTCCTCCGGCACCGGCCGGTGGGTCAGCGCCGCCGGGTGCTGGATGAGGGAGTCGACCGAGCCGAGCGAGACGGCGTGGGTGATGAGCCGGCAGGACGAGGCGACGGTCGAGGCCGCGGCATAGCCGCCGCGCAGCGAGAAGGCGACCATCGACCCGGGGCCGCGCATCTGCCGGGCGGCGATGCCGGTCGGGTCGTCGAGACCGGGGTAGAAGACCCGGTCGACGGCCGGGTGGTCCCGCAGCCAGGCGACGACGTGCTGGGTCCCCTCCTGGGCGGCGCGGACCCGGACCGGCAGGGTCTGGATGCCCCGATGCATCTCGTAGGCGGCGAGCGGGTGGAGCAGGGCCCCGGTGACGGCCCGGATCCGGCGCAGCCGCCCGGTCCACTCCGAGGGCCCGGCGACGACGCCGCCGAGGGCGTCCCCGTGGCCGCCGATGAACTTCGTCGCCGAGTGCAGGACGAGGGTCGCCCCATGGGCCGCCGGCTGCTGCAGGACCGGGGTGGCGAAGGTGTTGTCGACAAGGACCGGGATCGCGCCGGCCGCCTCGGCGACCGCGGCGATGTCGACGAGGTCGAGAGTGGGGTTCCCGGGGGTCTCGAAGAGGACGAGCCCGGTGTCGGAGCGGATCGACGCGGCGACGGTCTCCGGCGTGGCCCAGGTGACGCTCGTGCCGAGCAGGCCGGTCGTGAGGAGATGGTCGGTGCCGCCGTACACCGGGCGGATCGCGACGATGTGCGGCGTGCCCTCGACGACGCAGGCGAGCAGCGTCGCGGTGACGGCGGCCATGCCGGTGGCGAAGGCGACGGCCTCGTCGCACCCCTCGAGGGCGGCGAGCGAGCGCTCGAAGCGGTCGACGCCGGGGTTCCACAGCCGTTGGTAGACGAGCGGCATGCCGGCCTCGGGGCGCTCGCCCGCGCCGAGGACGTCGTAGGCGTGCCCGCCCGCCTCGATGTCGTGCAGCGGGTACGTCGTCGAGAGGTCGATCGGCGGCACATGGACGCCGAGCTCATGGAGATCGTCCCGACCGGCGTGCACGGCCGTGGTATCGGTGTGCTGCGCGCTCTCGGGGTGGTAGCCGGGGTGGGTCATGGGTGGGCCTCCTTCGACGACGCTGTCACTGTCAGGATGGGCTTCCGCCGGACGTCGGGCCAGGGTTCCGGAGAATCCGCGGTGGAGATCATTCGCGGCGCTGGTTCACCGGGGATCGGACGGCATACGGTATGCGGGTGGCCCCCTCCGCGCCGCTCAGCCCCGGTCCCAGCCCGCGGCCGCGTCCTGCACTCGATGCCATCGACGCGGCGCTCGTCGCGGCCCTCGCCGAGGACGGCCGGCGCTCGAACGCGGCGCTCGCCCGGGCGGTCGGCATCGCCGAGTCGACGTGCGCCGACCGGGTCAGGGGCCTGCGCGAGCGGGGGGTCGTCCGCGGCATCCACGCGGACATCGACCCCGAGGCCGTCGGGTTCGGCGTCGAGGCGATGGTGGCGCTGCGCTTCGCGGGGCACACCCGCGAGGAGGTCGAGGCGTTCCGCGACGCGGCGGTCGCGGTGCCGGGGGTGCTCGCCGTGTACAACACGAGCGGGGCCAACGACTACCTCGTCCACGTCGCCGCGGCCGGCGCCGACGCGCTGCGCGACCTGGTCCTGGACCATCTCGCCACCCGTCCGGGGGTCGTTCACGTCGAGACCTCGCTCATCTTCGAGGCGACCCGGGGCACCGTCCCCCTCGTCGGCCCGCCCGGCTGACCAGGGCCCTGTTATGCCGGGCCCGCCCCGGGTAGGTGCCCCGGGGGGCGCGCGGCACGACAAGGAGGTACGCCATGGAGGACTGCTCGGTCCTCGTCGTCGGAGCAGGGGTGGCCGGGCTGACCTGTGCGGCGCTGCTCCATCGCCAGGGGGTCCGGGCCGACATCATCGAGCGCGAGCCGGCGGACCGGTTCACCGGCACCGGGTACATGCTCGGGCTGCTCCCGCTCGGCGGCCGGGTCCTCAACTCTCTGGACCTGCGCAGCGGGTACGAGGACCGGTCGATCGAGATGGAGCACTACCGGATCAGGAGGCCGGACGGCGCCGTCCTGCAGGACTACCCCCTCGAGTCGATCAACGCCTCCTACGGCTCCTACCGCGGGGTGGCCCGGGAGGACCTCCTCTCGATGCTGCTCGAGGCCCTGCCCGATGACGCGGTGCGCCACGGCCTGACGGTGCTCGGCGTCGGCCAGGACGGCGACGGCGTCGCAGAGGTCTCGTTCTCGGACGGCTCCATGGGGACCTACGACATCGTGGTCGTGGCGGACGGGCTGCACTCCCAGACCCGGGCCATCGTCGTCGGCGAGGACGCGTGGGACGAGGTCGACACCGGCTGGGGAGGATGGGTCGCGTGGCTCGAGGGTGACCCCGAGCCCGCCTACGACGAGTGGTGGGGCGATGGGACGTTCCTCGGGACCTACCCCGTTCGGGGGCGGACCGGGGTCTTCCTCGGCGGGCCGGTCGACGACATCGAGGAGTCCGGCCCCGGCACCCTCGCGGAGCGGATCGAGGCCCGGGTCGAGCACGACCGGGACCGGGTGGGCGCGGCCCTCGAGGCGATCCGCGCCGAGCCGGACCCGTTCTTCTGGCGGTTCGTCGACGGCCGGTGCCGCGACTGGCGCCATGGTCGGGTCGTCCTCCTCGGCGACGCCGCCACCGGGTTTGTGCCGACCGCCGGAGTGGGTGCGTCGATGGCGATGGACTCCGCCGCGGCGCTCGTCGACGAGCTGTCCCGGATGGACCGGGACCACATCACCTTCGCGCTCGACCTCTTCGAACGACGCCAGCGGGACCGGGTCGAGCGAGCCCAGGGCGACTCCCGGCGGCTGGGGCGGATCATGTTCGTCCGGTCCGGCGCCGTCGCCTCGCTGCGGGACCACCTCCTGCCGCACGTCAGCGTCGAGCGGATGCTCTCGGGCCTCGGCAGCGTCATGGGGGCCAGCTGAGCGCCCGCCGGGCGGCGGGCGGCCGCGGCGGCGAGGGCGGTCCGGCCCTAGGGTGAGCCCGTGACGTATGCCGCGCGCGACCGGGAGCGTTGGGTCGCCGAGGACCCGGCGGTCAAGCGCGCCGACCGCGACGACTTCGCCCGCGACCGGGCCCGGCTCATCCACAGTGCGAGCCTGCGCCGACTCTCGGCCAAGACCCAGGTCGTCCAGCCGGGCAGCGACGACTTCGTCCGCAACCGGCTCACCCACTCCCTCGAGGTCGCCCAGATCGGCCGGGAGTTCGGTGCCGCGCTCGGCTGCTCCGCCGACGTCGTCGACACCGCCTGCCTCGCGCACGATCTCGGCCATCCCCCCTTCGGGCACAACGGCGAGGAGGCGCTCGACGCGCTCGCCGACGACATCGGCGGCTTCGAGGGCAACGCCCAGACGCTGCGCCTGTTGACCCGGCTCGAGGCCAAGCGGTTCCACGCCGACGGCCGGCCGGCGGGGCTCAACCTCACCCGGGCCAGCCTCGATGCCGCGACGAAGTACCCCTGGGGCCGCGGTGAGGGCCCCGAGGGCACCCGCAAGTTCGGGGTGTACGTCGATGACCTGCCCGTCTTCGCCTGGTTCCGCGAGGGCGCACCGGGCGGCGGCCGGGCGTTCGAGGCCGAGGTCATGGACTGGTCCGACGACGTCGCCTACTCCGTCCACGATGTCGAGGACGCCATCGCGTCCCGCCGCCTCGACCCGCGCCGGCTCCGGGACGCCGACGACGTCTCCGGGGTGCTGGCCGTCGCCGTCGGCGTCTATGCGCCGGACCTGGCGACCGACGACCTCGGGGCCGCGCTGGACCGGCTCCTCGGCGACGGGGCGCTGCCCGCGGCATACGCCGGGTCGCGTCGCGACCTCGCCGGGCTCAAGGACATCACCTCCCGGCTCATCGGCCGGTTCGTCCTTGCCGTCGAGGTGGCGACCCGCGACCGGCACGGACCCGGGCCGCACGCCCGCCATGCCGCCGACCTCGTCGTCCCGGTGCCGACCCGGGCCGAGTGCGCCGTGCTCAAGGCCGTTGCCGCGCACTTCGTCATGTTCGCCGACGAACGGGTGGCCCTCATGGCCCGGCAGCGCGAGATCGTCCGCGACCTCGTCGAGGCGTACCGCACCGACCCGGGTCGGCTCGACCCGGATCTGCGCGCCGACCTCGAGGCGGCCGAGTCCGACGCCGCGGCGCTGCGCGTCGTCGTCGACCAGGTCGCGTCCCTCACCGACGTCCGAGCCCTCGAGCTGCACACACGGTGGTGCTGAGCGCCTGTCCCTGCCGCATCAGGACCGTGCCGCGTCGGCCGCCGCGACGAGATCGGCGACGACGATCCGCCGCTGGGTGAAGAAGACCTCGCGGATCGCGGCCGCCCGAGCGGGGTCGGGGTCGCCGAGCAGGCTGGGCAGCTGGGCCGGCACGATCTGCCACCACACGCCGAAGGGGTCCTTCAGCCAGCCGCACCTCGACTCCTCGCCGCCGCCGTCGAGGAGGCCGGACCAGTAGCGGTCGACCTCCTCCTGGTCGGCCGCCGTGACGCTGAGGGACGTCGCCTCGGTGAACCGGAAGTCCGACGGTTGGCTGATGGCCCGGAACGTCGTCCCCAGCATCCGCCACTCGGCCAGCTGGGTCGGCGGCTCGCCGGGCATCGTCTCGAGCGAGAGGACCTCGGAGTCGGGGAAGACGCTCGTGTAGCGCTCGAGCGCCTGCTCGACGTCGCCCTGGAACCAGAGGCAGGTCGTGATGGTCATCGTGGTCTCCGTTGGTGTGGGTGGGTCGCGGTCAGGGCAGGGTCGGGAGGAGGCCGTCGAGCTTGGCATAGCCGTCGTTGACCCCGGTCTCCATGCCGCTCGCCAACCACTGGTCCCGCGCCTCGAAGCTGTCGACAAGGGACTGGGCGACGAGCCGAGTCCGGCCGTCGCCGAGGTCGGTGAGGGTGAGCGTCTCGAGGGACACGCCCTCGGGCCAGCCGTCGTAGGTGAAGGTCTGGACGATCCGGATGGGGGAGACCTCGTGGAAGCAGCCGTGGAAGGAGTACTCCTCCTCGCCGCGGACGTTCGTGAACGCGAAGCTCCCTCCGGACCGAGCGTCCCAGTGGACGATTCGGGTGCTCACGTCCGCGGGGCCGACCCACGCGGCATACAGCTCCGGGTCGGTGTGCGCCCGCTGGACCTGGGCCGGCGTCGCCGCGAAGTCGCGGGTGATCCGGATGAGCGGGACGGTGGGGTCGGCCTCGATGTGGGCCTGGCGGTAGTCGGTCATCGGTCCTCCTGGTCGGTGGGCTGGTCGTCATGGGGTGTGCCGTGTGGCGGCCCGGCCGGTGGGGAGTCGGGCCCGGGTGGAAGGGTCGCGAGGAGGTCGTCCAGGCGGGCGAAGCGCTCCTCGGCCGCCTGGCGGTATCGCTCGAGCCAGTCGGCGACGGGTGAGAGGGCCTCGGCCTCGAGGTGGACGGGGCGGCGCTGTGCCTCGCGGCCCCGGGACACGAGGCCGGCCTTCTCGAGGACGGCGAGGTGCTTGGCGACGGCCTGCAGGCTCATGGCGTAGGGGGCGGCCAGCTCGCTCAGCGTCGCGTCCGACGCCGAGAGCCGGGCGACGAGGTCGCGCCGGGTCGGGTCGGCGAGGGCGGCGAAGGCGAGGGAGAGCGGGTCGGACGTGTCCCGCTCGAGCGTCGCGGTCGGCATGTGGCACCTCCATTTCAACCAACTGGTTCACCAACGGTACGGCCGGTCGGGCAGTTGGTCAACCACTTGGTTGAAGAGGATTCCCGGCGCGGGCGGGCGCTGGGGTAGCGTCCCGGCATGGCACCCGACCCGCCCTGGCGACCCGACGGCGTCCTCGTGGCGCAGGAGCGAGCCACCCTCGAGGCGTTCCTCGACGAGCAGCGGGTCCAGCTCGCGGCCGCCGTCGACGGGCTGAGCGACGAGCAGGCCCGGCGGCGGCTCGTGCCGTCGCTGACGACCCCGCTCGGGGTGCTGCGCCACGCGGCCTTCGTCGAACGGGTGTGGTTCGCCGTCGCGCTCGGTGGCCGCACCCGGGCCGAGCTCGGGATCCCCGAGACGGTCGACGAGAGCTTCGCCCTCGACGACGAGGACACCGTGGCCGGGGCCCTCGCCGACTTCCGCCGGGCCTGCGCCGAGTCCCGGGAGCTCGCCGCGGCATACGATCTGGACGATCTCGCGCTGCACAACCGACGCGGACCGCTCACCCTGCGCTGGATCTACGCCCACCTCATCGCGGAGTACGCCCGGCACGCGGGCCACGCCGACATCCTCCGCGAGCAGATCCTCGCGGGGGACGCGGCGGACGCTGCCGGTGGCCTCACCTAGACTCGCCGTCGACAAGGAGGGTGCGTGGCGGGTCGGATCAGGGCCGAGGACATCACGGCGGTCAAGGAGCGGTCGTCCATCGAGGACGTCGTGCGCGACCACGTCACGCTCCGCCCGGCCGGCGTCGGCTCGCTCAAGGGCCTGTGCCCGTTCCACGACGAGAAGACACCGTCCTTCACGGTGCGGCCGGCCGTCGGCGCCTACCACTGCTTCGGGTGCGGTGAGGGCGGCGACGTCATCTCGTTCGTCCAGCAGGTCGAGCACCTCACCTTCACCGAGGCCGTCGAGCGGTTGGCCGCCAAGGTCGGGATGGAGCTGCGGTACGAGGAGGGGCCCGGCGGCGGGCGCCGCGAGGAGGGCGGCCTGGGCCGGCGGACCCGGCTCATCGAGGCGCACCGGGTCGCCCAGGAGTTCTATGCCGCGGCGCTGGTGGACCGGCAGGAGGCGCGGGCCGGCCGCGACTTCCTCCGCGCCCGCGGCTTCGACCGGCGGGCGGCCGAGCGGTTCGGGGTCGGGTTCGCGCCCCGCGGCGGTGAGGAGCTCTCGCGCCACCTGCGGCAGAAGGGCTTCACCGACGACGAGCTGACCGCTGCCGGCCTGTCCGGACGGGGGAGCCGGGGCCTCTACGACCGGTTCCGGGGTCGGCTGGTCTGGCCGATCCGCGACATCACCGGTGACACCGTGGGGTTCGGGGCCCGGCGGCTGTTCGACGACGACCGGATCGCGGCGAAGTACCTCAACACGTCGGAGACGGCGATCTACAAGAAGTCGACGGTCCTCTACGGCCTCGACGCCGCCAAGAAGGCCATCGCGAGCGAGCGGACCGCCGTCGTCGTCGAGGGCTACACCGACGTCATGGCCGCCCACCTGGCCGGCGTCGCGGGCGCGGTGGCGACCTGCGGCACCGCGTTCGGCGTGGACCACATCAAGATCCTCCGGCGGATCATGCGCGACGAGGCCGGGCTCGCCCCGGCGAAGGTCGTCTTCACCTTCGACGGCGACGCCGCCGGGCAGAAGGCCGCGATGAGGGCGTTCGGTGAGGACCAGCGCTGGGCGTCGCAGTCCTTCGTCGCCGTCGCCGCCGACGGGATGGACCCGTGCGAGCTGCGCGTCGAGCGGGGCGACGAGGCGGTCCGCAACCTCATCGAGGATGCCGTCCCGATGTTCGAGTTCGCCGTCCGGACGACGATCGGCCGCTTCGACCTCGCCACGGCCGAGGGGCGGGTCCAGGCGATGCGGGCGGCCGCGCCGATCGTCGGCTCGATCCGCGACGCGTCGCTGCGGCCCGAGTACGTCCGGTCCGTCGCCGGCTGGCTCGGTGTCGAGGTCGAGCAGGTGGCGGCCGAGGTCGCGCGGGCCGGTCGGATCTCGGCCCACGACCAGCGGGCCGGGGGCCCGGAGGCTGCCGACCGACGTCCGGCGAGCACCGACGAGGTGCCCGAGCCGAGCGAGACCGAGGGCCGCGCGGCGCTCCCACGGCCGGATCTGCGCGACCCGCTCGTCGTTGCCGAGCGACAGCTGCTCCAGGCGCTGCTGCAGTACCCCACGCAGTTCGGCGCGGCGACGATCGACGCCGTCGACCCCGAGGCGTTCACCGCCCCCGCGCACCGTGCGGTGTTCGACGGCATCCGGATCGCCGCCACGCGCGTGGCGGGATCGTCGGAGGCCGCCTGGGCCGCCGCGGTGACCGAGGCGGCGCCACTCGCCGTGCAACCGCTGATCGCCGAGCTCGCCGTCGCGCCGCTCCCCACCCGCTTCGACCGGTCCACCGGGCTGCCGCCGCGCCGCTACTTCGAGTCCCTCGTCGTCGGGGTCCAGGACGCCGCACTCGGCCGGCAGATCGCCGACGCCCTGGCGACGGTGCGCCGGCTGCAGAGCGACCCCGGCGCCGACCCGGAGGCCCTGCGCGAGCACTCGACCCGGCTGCACGGGCTCGAGCTGCAGCGCGTGCGGTTGCGTGAGGGGCTGACGACGTGAGGGCGCCCTGGCGTCGCCCGGCACTCCCGCCCGGCGTCGCGAGCGTGTTGCCGCTCGCGCGCGGAGAGCGGGTGCTCGAGTGGGCGAACGAGGCGGCCGGCGCCGTCCTCGTCGTGTCGACGACGCACCTGTACGCCGCGGCCGGGGGCGAGGTCGTCCTGGCCCGTCCGTGGCACCTCGTCGACGCGGGCCGCTGGAACCGGGACACCTCGGCGCTCACGGTCACGTGGGTGGACGGGCAGCGGCGCTCCCGCTGGACGATCGATGAGGGCGCGGTGTTCCTCCAGGCGCTGCGCGAGCGGGTCCAGGCCTCCGTCGTGCTGTCCGAGGCGGTCGATCTCGGTGAGGGCCGGTCTGCGCGGGTCGTCGTGCGGCGCGACCTGGCCACCGACCGGCTGCTCGGGCAGACGATCCTCGGCCGCGGCATACGGGCGGATGACCCCGGCGTCGCCGAGGCGACGGCGGCGGCCCTGGCGGCCCTCAAGGAGCAGGTCGGCCGCTGAGTCCGCCGCCCCGGGTGCTCGCCATCGCCGCCGCGCCGGGTGCTCGCGCGTTCGTCCGGCTTTCCGGTCATTCCGTCGAGCACCCGTCGCCCCGCCAGTCAACAACTTCCCTATTGGGTGAGTTCCTGGCCGGGGGTGGCCTGGTCGGGGAGGGGTGGGTGGGCAGTAACTTCCCTATTGGGTGAGTTCCTGGCCCGGAGCGGGGGTGGACGAGGTGGGGTCGGGGGGCCGCTCGACCGGGAGGACCGGCACCTCGGTGGGGAAGTCGTCGTAGGAGCGGGGGTCCTCGCGCGGCTCGACGTGGGCGACGAGCGAGACGCTCGACGCCCGCTCGGCGAGGGCGGCCTCGACCCGCTCGATGAGGTCGTGGCTCTGCTGCACCGACCATGCCCCGGGGACGAGGACGTGCACCTCGGCGAAGCCCCGGTGTCCCGACGAACGGGTCCGCAGGCCGTGGAAGCTGACGTCGTCGCCGGCGAAACCGGTGAGCACCTCGGCAATGGCGGCGGACTCCTCGCCGGGCAGCGCCGCGTCCATCAGCCCCGCGAACGACTGGCGCATCAGCCGCCACCCGGTGACGATGATGTTGACGCCGACGAGCAGCGCGACGACGGGGTCGAGCCGGTCGACGCCGGTCACGGCGACGAGGAGGACGCCGACGACGACGCCCGCCGAGGTCCACACGTCGGTGAGGAGGTGCCGGCCGTCGGCCGTCAGGGTGAGTGAGCGGTGCTCGCGCCCGGCCCGGATGAGCACCCAGGCCACCACGCCGTTGACGACCGCCGCGACGACGGAGATCGCGAGACCGGCCCCGACGTTGTCCAACGGCTGGGGGTGGAGCAGCCGCTGGATGGCCGACCAGATGATGACGGCGGCCGCGACGAGGATCATCTGCCCCTCGGCGGCGGCGGAGAAGTACTCCGCCTTCGTGTGCCCGAAGTGGTGTCCGTCGTCCGCAGGCCGGGCGGCGATGGTGAGCGCGACGAGGGCGACGAAGGCAGCGACGAGGTTGACCGTCGACTCGGCCGCGTCCGAGAGGAGCCCGACCGACCCGGTGAGCAGCCACGCGCCCGACTTCAGGGCGATGGTCGCGAGGGCCGCGGCGATGGACAGCCAGGCGAAGCGTCGCAGGTCCTCGCGCTCGGTGGTCACCGGGCCATTCTCCCGTCTCAACGGGGGTCTAAGACCCCCCGGAGGCTCCCACCGGCCCGATGTCGCGCACGTCACGCCGGGTACCTCCGTGGGGCCGGCGTCGTTTTCTCGCCGTGGTCGATGCCCTGCTATCGTTGCCGGGCGCTGCCGCAGCGATCCTGTGGCAGACCTTCCTCCGTAGCTCAATTGGCAGAGCAGCCGGCTGTTAACCGGCAGGTTGTTGGTTCGAGTCCAACCGGGGGAGCAGCAGGGGAACGGCCCCGGACCGGTGCGGTCCGGGGCCGTCGTGCAGCCGAGCGGCTCGTATGCCGTGCTCAGCCGGCGTTCGTCGGGTCGACGTACTGGACCTCACCGGCGACCCCGGACTCCTTGTCCGGCTGGCCGCCCACCGCGCCTCGGTCCTGGCCGGTAGACCGACCGCGCATGGAGAGGCGCCGCTTGACGAGGGCGGCAACCTTCGTCAGCGAGTAGTTCATGAGGATGAACAGGGCGGCCGCGACGAGGTAGGCCGGGACGGTGTTGGCGTAGGCGGAGCCGAGGGTCTTGGACCAGGTCAGCAACTCCTGGTACGTGATGACGGTGCCGAGGGCGCTGTCCTTGAGGACGACGACGAGCTGGCTGATCAGGGCCGGCAGCATCGCGGTGAGGGCCTGGGGAAGCTGGATCGAGCGGAGGGTCTGACCCCGGGTCAGGCCGATCGACAGCCCCGCCTCGGCCTGCCCCGCGGGGAGGGAGTACACGCCGGAGCGGACGAGCTCGGCGATGACCGACCCGTTGTACAGGGTCAGCCCGAGGACGACGGCGGCCAGCGGGGCGAGGTCGTTGGGAAGCCAGTTGCTCCGGGCGAACCAGCCGAAATAGGCGAAGACCATCATGAGCAGGACCGGGACGGAGCGGAAGAACTCGACGACGACGCCGCTCAGCGCGGACACCCACCGGTTGGTCGAGAGCCGGCCCATCCCGAAGACGGTCCCGAAGATGCCGGCGAAGACGACCGAGAGCCCGGCGGCCTTGAGCGTGCCCCACAGGCCGAGCAGGAGGTACTGGCTCCACACCTGCGAGTCGGAGACGAAGGGCTTCCACATGTAGCCCTCGAGCTGGTTCGCCTGGCCCATCTTCCAGACGCCAAAGCCGATGGCCGCGAGGATGAGCACCGTCCCGATGACGCTGAGGACGGCGTAGCGCAACCGGGCCCGGGGCCCCGGCGCGTCGAAGAGAACCGAGGCGCTCACCGCTGCACCGCCAGGCGCTGGGAGAGCCGGGTGAGATAGATCCCGAGTGGAAGGGTGAGGATGACGAACCCGAGGGCGAAGATGAAGAACGTCCCGAGGCTGGCGCCCTCGTTCTCGGTGATCTGGGCCAGCAGCCCGGCCGACTCGCGCGTCCCGAGGATGACCGCGGCGACGGTCGTGTTCTTGATGAGGGCGATGAGCGTCGATCCGAGGGGCGCCACGGCGCCCCGGAAGGCCTGGGGGAGAAGGACCTCACGCAGCGACTGCCCGAAGGTCAGTCCGATCGAGCGCGCCGCCTCGGCCTGTCCCGTCGGGATCGTGTTGACGCCGCTGCGCAGTGCCTCGCAGACGAAGGCGCCGTGGTAGACCGACAGCATGATGATGGCCCAGATGTAGTTGTTCCGGCTGATGTCGTTGGAGAAGGCCAACCCGACGATGTAGGTCAGCCCCAGGACGCTGAAGACCATGAGCAGGGTGAGCGGGGTGTTCCGGAAGATGTTGACGTAGCTCGTGCCGATGGCGCGCAATGCCGCGACGGGCGAGATGCGCAGAACGGCGAAGACCGTGCCGATGACCAGCGCCCCGATCGCCGACAGGACGGCGAGCTGGATCGTCACCCAGAAGGCGCCGAGGATGTCGTACTTGGTGAGGATGTCGCCCACGCGGGCCTCTTTCTGGAGCGGACCCCCGGTCCACCGCCCGCGCAGTCATGCGGGCGGCGGACCGGAGGGCGTCGGTCAGGAGCAGGCGTCCGGGGTCGGCGGGTTGTCCGGACCCGGCTTGTAGTCGGCCGGGCCGAGGTTGGCGTCGACGAACTTCTGCCACGAGCCGTCGTCGATCATCGAGGTGATCGCGTCGGTGACCTTCTGGCACAGCTCGGTGTCGCCCTTCTTCAGGCCGATGCCGTAGCGCTCGGTCGAGAAGGTGTTGCCGACGACCTTGAGCTTGCCCTTGTACTGGTCCTGGGCGGCATACCCGGCGAGGATCGTGTCGTCGGTCGTCAGCGCGTCGATCGTCCCGGAGTTGAGGGCGGCGACGCACTCGGAGTAGGTCCCGAACTCCTGGAGGTTGACGCCCGGAACGGTGTCCTTGATCTTCTGGGCGGACGTCGAGCCGGTGACCGAGCACAGCTTCTTGCCGTCGAGGCTGTCGGGGCCGGTGATGTCGGTCTCGTCGGCGCGCACGAGCAGGTCCTGGCCGGCGATGAAGTACGGCCCGGCGAAGGAGACCTTCTGCTTGCGCTCGTCGGTGATCGAGTAGGTCGCGGCGACGAGGTCGACCTGGCCGGTCGAGATGAGCGTCTCGCGCTGGGCGCTCGGCGCCTGGACCCACTGGATCTGGTCCGCCGAGTAGCCGAGCTTGTCCGCGATGTACGTCGCGACGTCGACGTCGAAGCCCTTGTAGGTGTCGCCCGCCTTGAGGCCGAGGCCGGGCTGGTCGAACTTGATGCCGATCTTGATGCTGTCGCCGCCACCTCCGCCGCCGCCGCCTCCGCCGGAGCCTGCGGAGCTGCCGCCGCCACAGGCGGACAGGGCGAGCGCCGCCGCCGCCACAGCGGCCAGGGCCATGGTCCGTCGTGCCTTCATCTGGGTTCCCTTCCTGGTTCAGCGGCCTACGGTCGTATGCCGCGTTCAGTCAGTTGGCTCAGGTGTCCCGGCTCGGAGCGGGACGGGCTCAATGGGTGAGGATCTTGCCGAGGAAGTCCTTGGCGCGCTCGCTCTGCGGCTTGGTGAAGAAGGTCTCGGGGTCGGCCTGTTCGACGATCAGCCCGTCGGCCATGAAGATGACCCGGTTCGCGGCGCGGCGGGCGAAGCCCATCTCATGGGTGACGACGACCATCGTCATGCCGCTCTTGGCGAGCTGGGTCATGACGTCGAGGACCTCGTTGATCATCTCGGGGTCCAGCGCCGAGGTCGGCTCGTCGAAGAGCATGACCTTGGGGTCCATCGCCAGTGACCGGGCGATGGCCACTCGCTGCTGCTGGCCACCGGAGAGCTGGGCGGGATGCTTGTCCGCCTGCTCCTTGACCCCGACCCGGTCGAGTAGCTCGAGGGCGCGCTTCTCCGCGTCCTCCTTCTTCATCTTGCGGACCTTGATCGGGCCGAGGGTGACATTCTCGAGGATCGTCTTGTGCGCGAAGAGGTTGAAGCTCTGGAAGACCATGCCGACGTCGGCGCGGAGCTGGGCGAGGTCCTTGCCCTCCTCGGGCAGTGGCCTGCCGTCGATCTCGATGTCCCCGGACTCGAAGGTCTCGAGGCGGTTGATCGTGCGACACAGGGTGGACTTCCCCGAGCCCGACGGGCCGATGACGACGACCACTTCGCCGGGCTCGATCTCGAGGTCGATGTCCTTGAGCACGTGGAGATCGCCGAAGTGCTTGTTGACCTTGCGCAGGGCCACGAGAGGGGTTCCCATCGTCAGAACCTCCCAGCGAACGTCCGGATGGTCAACCCGGAAGGGGAGCCCCCGCGGCGCCCGAGACCCAATCGAGACCTTGGTTCCGTCGCGCGGGTGCCTGGACGTCAGGGGGACAGCGCCGCGGATTCTTTTTCCGTGCCGCGCGTCGAAAATTCCGCCGGGACGATGCACGATGGGCCCATGAGTATCGAGTCGGCGGCGAGGGCTGCCCTCGCGGATGCCCGCCCCGAGGTCTACTGGACCGACCGGCCGAAGGAGCGGCCACCCGCTCGCAGCCCCCTCACCGGCGCTGGTCACCGCGCAGACCTCGTCATCGTCGGGGGCGGGTTCACCGGCCTGTGGGCGTCGGTCCAGGCCAAGGAGGACGACCCGTCCGCCGATGTCGTCGTCCTCGAGGCCGGCCGGCTCGGCATCGCCGCATCGGGCCGCAACGGTGGGTTCGTCTCACCCTCGCTCACCCACGGCCTGGCCCAGGGCGTGGCGCAGTGGCCGGGCGAGATCTCCCTGCTCCAGCGCCTCGCGGCCGACAACATCAAGGGCTTCGCCGACTCGATCGCGGCATACGGCATCGACGCCGACTACCACGTGCCGGGCGAGATCACCTTCGCGCTCGTCCCGCACCAGGTCGCGAGCGTGCGGGCGGGGTACGAGCTGCACCGGTCCCACGGCGAACCCGGCGAGTATCTCGATGCGGCGGCCGCGCGGGCGCGCGTCGACTCGCCGCGCTATCTCGCGGGGTGGGTCGACCCGAGCGTCGGCCTCGTCGACCCGGCCCGTCTGGTGTGGGGCCTGGCGAGGGCCGCGGAGTCGCTCGGCGTGCGGGTCCACGAGGACACGAGCGTCGTCGGAGTCGAGCGCGACGGCACCGGACTTCGGGTGCGGACCGAGTGGGGGAGTCTGCGCGCCGACCGCGTCCTCGTCGCGACGAACGTGTCCACCACACCGCTGCGCCGGGTGGGCGCCTGGGTGCTGCCGGTGTACGACCACGTCCTGATGACCGAGCCGCTGACGACGAACCAGCTCGCGGCCATCGGCTGGGAGGGGCGCGAGGGCCTCACCGACGCCGGCAACCAGTTCCACTACTACCGCCGCACCCTCGATGACCGGATCCTCTTCGGCGGCTACGACGCCAACTACCACTTCCCCGGTCGGGTCGACCCGGACCTCGAGCAGTCCGACGCCTCGCACGGCCTGCTCGCCCGGCACTTCTTCGAGATCTTCCCCCAGCTCGAGGGGGTGTGCTTCACCCACCGGTGGGGTGGGGTCATCGCGACGACCTCGCGGTTCACGCCGGTCTTCGGTACCGCCTTCGGCGGCCACCTGTCGTACGCCGCCGGCTACACCGGCCTCGGGGTGGGCGCGAGCCGGTTCGGCGCCCGGGTGGCGCTCGACCTCCTGGGCGGCGAGCCGACCGGGACGACGAGCCTTGCCATGGTCCGGCGCAAGCCGGTGCCCTTCCCGCCCGAGCCCCTCCGGTATGCCGCGGTCCGCGCCACCCGCGCCGCCCTCGCCGCGGAGGACCGCACCGGACGTCGGGGGGCGTGGCTCGGTGTGCTCGACCGGCTCGGCGTCGGGTTCGACAGCTGACCGGGTGGGAAATCCCGCGACAACCCCCGCGGCGACCGGACAGACTGCGCCCGTGCCCACCTCGTCGTCGCCGATGGACCTCCCCGCGGGCCTGGTCGCCCGCCCGCTCGGCGAGGTCGATGCCCGGGCCGTCTATGAGCTGATGGCCGCCCAGGAGCTGGCCGACCTCGGCGAGGTCGTCATCGAGCACGCCGACATCGTCGCCGACTGGCAGCGGCCGGGCACCGACCTCGCCGCCTCGACCGTCGGTGTCTTCGACGGTGACGTCCTCGTCGGCTACGGCGAGGTCTCGGCTCGCGAGCGGGGGGACGCCGCCGTCCACCCGGCATACCGGGGGAGGGGCATCGGGACGGCCCTGGCCCGATGGATGCAGATCCGGGCCACCGCGCTCGGGCGCCGGGTCATCGGGATGCCGGTCCCCGCCGGGTCGCCGGGTGACCGGCTGCTGGAGGATCTGGGCTACTACGTCCGCTGGTCCAGCTGGGTCCTCGAGGTGCCGGAGGGGGCGAGGATCCCCGACCGTCCACTGCCCCCGCGGTACAGCGTGCGGGCGGCCGAGCCAGTGGAGTACGAGGCCTGTTGGGCCGTCCTCGAGGACGCCTTCCTCGAGTGGTCGCAGCGTGAGCGCGAGCCGTTCGAGGTCTGGGCGTCTGCGACGGTTCGACGGCCGGGGTTCGAGCCGTGGCGGCTGCGGGTTGCGGTCGACGACGCCGGCGGCGGCGTCGTCGGGGCCGCCCTGCTCGTCCTCACCGACGACGGCACCGAGGGGTTCGTCGACCGGCTGGCGGTCCGGGCCGACCAGCGGCGCCGCTCGCGAGCACGGCGCCACGCGCTCGACCCTCAGCACCGACTCGCGCACCGGTGCGCTGTCGCTCTACCAGAGGGTGGGAATGGTCGTCACCTCGACGTGGCTGCACCGCGCGGTGGACCTGGTGGGTGCGGACCCCAGTTGACCCGACCGGCGCGCCGCGACCAGTCGGCCGGGCGACCTGCGCCTCGTCAGGGGCGGTGGGCGGTGACGAGGAACAGCCCGTAGGAGCGGTCCTCGCCGTCGACCTCCTTCTCGACCGTGTAGGCGTGCCGGAACGCGACGTCGGCCAGACCCGCGCCGGTGAGCCACGCCGAGAGGCGGTCGCGCTCGAACCCGTGGTGGCCCTCGAAGTCCCCCTCGTGGAACGAGCCGTCCTCGGCCTCGAGGTCGACGAGAGCGACGACGCCTCCCGGGGTGAGCATCTCGTGGAAGGCGCCGAGCAGCGCGGGCACGTCGGGCACGTGATGCAGCGCCATCACCGACAGGACGAGGTCGTACCGCTCGGTCGGAATCGGGTCGCTCATCAGATCGAGCCGGACCGCCCGCAGCTTGTCTGCGGACGGATGGGCGGCCGCCTTCACCGTTGCGGCCTCGGTCATCCCGGCCGATGCGTCGGCGAGGGTCACGCTGCCGAGGTCGTCGACGAGCGCCCGGCCGAGCAGCCCGGTCCCGGCGCCGTACTCGAGCGCCGTCAGATGGGTGCCCAGCGGCACAGTCTCGCGGATCACGGTGGCGATGGCCTCGGCCCGCTCGACCCGGTACGGCTGGTCGTCCCAGGTCGCGGCCTCGGCGTCGAAGTCGGTCACGCCACGATCATGTCCTACCCCGCCGCGCGGCCCGCACCGGGGTCGCGGCGGCCCCAACCACGGGCCCCGGCATACCCGACCGACCGGCTCGCGACGCGAATGCCGTACTCGAGGACCGCAACCGGATCACCCCAGCCGTGATCGGCGAGCCGCGCGGCGATCGCACCGTGGAGGACGTCACCCGCGCCGAGGGTGTCGACGACCCGGACGCTCGGCGGCTGCAGCGTCCCCGACGACCCGTCGCGGGCCCGCCAGGTGACCGGACCGGCGCCGTGGGTGCGCGCGGCAAAGGTGGGGCCGTAGCGCAAGAGGGCGTCGAGGCCATCGCCGGCCGGGCCCGTGAAGTCGGCGGACACGACGGCCATGTCCACCTCGCCGAGGAGGGTCTCGAGGCCGGGCTTCCATGACCCGCCGTCGAGGACGACGGGGATGCCGCGGCGCCGCGCCTGGACGGCGACCTCTCGGCAGAGGGGCAGGTGATGACCGTCGACGAGGACGGCCCGGACCCCGTCGAGGACGTTGTCGTGGAGTGGTAGGTAGTGCTCGGCGCCGAGGGCGTTGTGCGAGACGACCGCCCTTTCGCCCGTCGACTCGGTGACGAGCACCGTGGACAGCGGTGGATCGTAGCCGGGGGGCCCGCAGTCGGCCAGCTCGACGGCATACCGGTAGAGGTCGGCGCGCACCACGCCGCTCAGTGGCCCGTCGCCGACGGCGGAGACGAGGACGGCGGAGGCGCCGAGCAGCGCCGCCGCGACGGCGCCGTTGAGGGCTGGACCACCCCCCTCGACGATGGCCGCCGAGGCGACGATCTTGTCGTTGGCGCCCGGAGGAGCAGCGACGGTCTGGACGACGTCCACCGTCGCCAGCCCACAGGCGAGCACGCGTCCCATGGACCAATCCTGCCCCGCCGAGGTGGCCGGAGGGCAACGGACGCGCGTCGGGATCCCGCCGCGGCCCGCACGACGCCCGGACCGGGGGGACGGTGAGGGGCGTGAGGTCTCTGCCTGCGGTATGCCGTGGGCCGAGCGGGTCCGGGGGCCCTCAGCCGTTCGCCGCGCCTTCCGGCATGTTCGGTCCGAGTCCCGCGTCGCGGCTCAGGTGGCGGGCTGGGCCGCCGACCTGGGGATCACCAGCACGGACACCGACTCACGTCCGCCCGGCACGCTCCGGCCCCGCCGGATGCCCCACATCTGAATACCGAGGCCCGAGCTCGCCGAGACCCTCGCGCCGGCCCGCCCGGAAGGATGCCCCCGTCGCGCACGTCGATCCTGGTGCGCGGGCGGGGGCATCGCATGGGCGCCAGGAGCATCGCCTGTGCGACCAGGGGGCTCGACCGGGCAGCTGACCGGGCACCGCTCCGTGGCACTTATCCGCCACCGCCGGAGGCCTCGACGAAGGCGAGGCTAACCTCGCTCGGCCTCGGCCGACCGGCGGGGGCCTCGCGACAAAGGGGAAGAAGCAATGGGCAGAGGCGTGTGGTCGGGAGGGGCAGGCAGCGGGCGTACCCGGACACGTGCGCGGATCCTGGGATCCCTTGCTGTGACGGCGGCGCTGGCGCTCTCGGCCGATCCGGCCATGGCGGCCGGGTCGGCGCGAGCGAAGGAGCTCAGGTGCTCTGGTGGCGACATCCCGTCAGGGACGTACGCAAGCATCGTCGTCACGGGGGTGTGCAGTGTCCCGGCCGATGCCGTGATCCGGGTGATCGGCAACGTCGAGGTCCGACCCGGTGCCGTGCTCGATGCGCAGAGCGCGCCGTCGATGATCACCGTTCGACACAACGTCACGGCGGCAGCCGGGTCCCTTCTCGGTCTGGGTTGCCAATCGCCGGCATACACCGGCAACTCAGGGCACGAATGCATCGTCGAGCCGGACGGGCACTCCACCATCACCGTCTACGGCAACGTCAAGGCGTTCCAGGCCGACACCGTTCTGCTGAACGGCATCACGGTCAAGAAGAACGTCACCCTCATCGGGGGCGGCGGCGAGATCCCTTGGTCCATCAAGAACAACACCATCCGAGGCAATCTCACGGTGAGCGGACAGACGACCTCGTGGCTCGGTGTGCTCTTCAACTCGATTCACAAGAACGCGACGCTGACCCGCATCGCGGTGATCGACGAGCATCCCGGTGCGCCCGGTGTCTACGTCGTCCGCAACGCCGTCGGGCGCAACCTCATCTGCCGGAAGCTGACCCCGGGAGTGTCGGGGGGCTTCATTCCGGGTGAGGTCAACGTCGTCGGCCGGCATGCGATCGGGCAGTGTGCGTCGCTGGTCTGACCTCCCGACCCCCATGGCGACCGGGGCCGGTAGGCACCGGACATCGCATGGTGCCGCGCCGGGAGTGGGAGGTTCGGCGCGTGGGGCGTGTCGGGCTTGAACCGACGACCGACGGATTGTGAGGCGTCCATGAAGTGCTGAACAGGCTGTGCCGCAACGGTTTGCGTGCTCAGTTGGTGCGGTTGGTGGAGGCCCCGAAGGGTCCATTCTCGACCTGGTGTGCCACGAATGAGCCACGGCTCTCTGCGTTGCTCCCGCGAGCCGGCCAACCGGTTGGCGTCGCCGCCGCTCGCGTTGCCCGGGTCGTCGGACCGGCGGATGGACCCTCGAGCTCAGGGAAGTCGCGCCAGCGCGGACTCGGCGGCGTCGATCATCCCGGTAGGTCGCGCTCGAGGGTGACGCGGACGATGGCCGGCTCGACGAGGAGGTACCCGTGGGCGATGCGGTTGCGCATGCCCCACATCTGGTGCCAGGTCTTGCCGAAGAGCGCCTCTCGTTCGCCGGGGGTCATGCCGGCGAGGGCGTCGATGCCGGCGGAGCGGCGCATGCAGATCGCGTCGATGGTCTTCTGGTCATCGAGGTCACCTTTGCCGTGCTCGACGACGACGGCGAAGTGAGTGAGAGCGTCTCGCAGCGCATCCTTGGGCAGCCGTCGGCTCACAGGGGGACCGCCTCGGCGAGGACACGGTCCCGGAGCGCGGGCCGAAGCGAGCTGTCGGGAACCAGGTCGACATGCGCTCCCACCACCGCCGCGACGCGCTCCTCGAGCTGACCCAACTCGATCAGGCTCAAGGGGCGGCCCATGGTGAAGAGCAGGTCGACGTCTGAGTCGGCGCGGTCCTCGCCGGTGGCGACGGATCCGAAGACGCGGACATTGTCGCCGCCGACAGCGTGGAGGGTGCGCAGGACCTCCGCCCGTGCCGCCCGCAGCCTCATGGCCAGGGGAGAGGTGCCATGGAAGTGGAGCAGTCGTGAGACCTCGGGTTGGCTCCGGCCGATCTCGCGAGCGATTTCAGCCTGAGTCATACCGCCGGCAGCTGCCTGCCTGACGGCCCGGACGAGCTCGGCGCGCGCCTCGCGGACCGCGTCGTCGCTGCGACGCGGAGACTTCCGGCAGGGCCGGTGTCTGGCGAGACTCGGTCCAGGTGCTCGGCGGGAAGCTCGCCATGCGGCTGCCCACCAGGTCGATCGGTGTGGCTCATTATCGGTTTGCGTTCCCGTCGGGCACCGTTGCCGGCGCGTGGCTGAAGAGGGGTCTGCCCTGCTCGTCGTAGCACTGCCCGCCCGGTGTGCACCGAACAGTGACGGCGGGAAGGTGAAACTCATGGCGAGAGTGTTCATCGGGGTCGATCCCCACAAGCTGTCGGCGACCATCGAGGTCCTCGACGGACACGAGAGCGTCCTGGCGACGGGCCGGTTCGGCACCGACAAGACGGGCTGCGCGGGGATGCGCCGGCACGTCGCGTCCTATCCGGAGCGGACCTGGGCGGTGGAGGGCAGCAACGGCGCCGGCCGCCCGCTGGCGCAGCGGCTCCTCGCGGACGGGGAGCACGTCGTGGACGTCCCGGCCAAGCTCTCGGCGCGGGGCCAGGGCGTTGGACACCGGGCACAACCGTAAGACCGACTCTCACGACGCCCACGCCGTCGCGGTGGTCGCGGCCCGCACCAAGAACCTGCGAGTCCTGGCCCACGACACCCAGCTCGAGGCGCTGCGGTTGCTGGTCGACCGGCGCGCCGAGCTGACCCGGGCCCGGATCCAGTGCGTCAACCGGGTCCACCGGCTCCTGGCGGAACTGGTTCCGGGACAGTCGAAGAAGATGAGCACCAGCCAAGCCAAGGCCATCCTCGCCACGGTCAAACCCAGGGACGTCGCGGGCAAGACCCGCCGGCGGCTCGCCGCGGAGGAGATCGCCGAGCTGGTCGTGATCGAGAAGAAGGCCAAGGCCCTCACCAAGGAGCTCAAGGCGATGGTCCGCGCGTCCGGCTCCACCCTGATGGACCTTCCCGGTGTCGGACCGGTCGTCGCCGCCCGGGTGCTGGCCGACACCGGCGACGTCGCCCGGTTCACGGACCGGAACCGGTACGCCTCATGGACCGGCACCGCCCCCATCGAAGCCTCGTCCGGGGAGATCGTCCGGCACCGGCTCTCCCGCGCCGGGAACCGCCGGATGAACCACATGATCCACATGGCCGCCGCCTCCCAGCTGCGCCACGACACCGACGGGCGGGCCTACTACCGGCACAAGCTCCCGCCGGGAAGACCAAGGCCGAAGCCATGCGCTGCCTTAAACGCAGGATCTCCGACGCCCTGTACCCCCAGCTCCGCGCCGACGCCACGACCCAGCCGGTCGTTGACGTGGACACGGGCCCGGGAGGGCACAGCGGGGCGTCACTTAACTCCAGCGCGACCGGCTTGCACCCGCACACCGGCACTTCGGATCAGCCACTCCCGGGACCCGCACCCACGACCGTACGCCCGACCACCACGACACGGAAGAGCACGAGCTCGAGACCGCTCGAACCAGCCTCTTGACATCAGAGGGGTGCCGGTAGGGGGCAGGTCGGCCGGGCTCCATCCCGCGCAGCGGCGGGGTCGAGTGGTTCAGCGGGTGGGGTGTTCGGCTTCCGCGCCGAGGTCGACCAACTCGGCACCGGTCGCTGCGAAGTCTTTCGGGTTGAAGGTGTAGATGGGTAGTGCCTGGCTCACGGCGATCGCAGCGATCATGGCGTCGAATGCGCGAGCTCGATGCTTCTGACCCGCCGCGCGGAGCGACGCGGTGATCGGGCCGAAGGCTCGAGCGGCCTCGGCGTCGAAGGGCAGCGGTTCGCCGAAGTCGGTCTCGGCCTGCTGGAGGTGGCGTTGGCGAGCGGCTCGCTCGGACGCGCTGCCGGCAACCAGCGGGCCGACGGTCAGCTCCGCCAAGGTCACGGTCGTGATGACCGACTCGGTGGCCAAGCGCCGAGGGTCGACCTCGGCCAGGCGGATCACCGCGCTGGTGTCCAGGACCGCGCGATCGGGTGGCTCGGTGGTCACAGCGACTGGTCCAGGAGCGCGTCGATGTCGTCCCTCAGCGCGGTGGCGTCCACCCGGGGAAGGCGTCGACGGCGAGCCACCAGTTCCGCGGCAGACAGGCTTCGTCGCGGGAGGGGTCGTAGTTCGGCGACGGGTGTGCCGTCGCTGGTGATGGTGAGGGTCTCACCGCTTTGGACGCGCGCGAGCACATCACCGCCGTGGTTGCGGATGTCGCGGACGGAGACGCGCTTCTCCTCAGCGGACGCACTCATGTGTTCAGCGTATCACCCGTGAGACGGCGATGGTTGATCTTCTCACCGGCTGCGGGCGAGAGGCGCCCTCCCGTGCCCAGTCGAGTGGGGCGACTTTCGCAGACCCGGAGTGAGTCCGCTCGCGGCGGAAGGACGCATGGCGTCCAAGCCCTTGCAGACCGTCGAGACTGAGTTCCGACGCCTTGGCTACGCGCGATTAATCTCCGGTCTGGCCGTCGATGCGTTCTCGGATGATGTCGGCGTGAGCGTGTGTCGCGCGTACTCGCCGACCAGTTTGGCGACATTCCAGCGAACGCTGCGCCCGTTGAATGTGTTGGCGTCTGAGAGTTCCGATCGAGCCGCCAGTGCTTCATCGGTCCTGGCCGGCTTCTGCTCCCACCGCGACCTGCTCCAGTGGGAATCATGCCGTAGTCGATCGCCAGCGAAAGACGCGGCGATCCCAGCGGCCCGCACCCACTTACGCGCGGCCGACGCCACCATCACTGCAATCCAGGCACGCTGCTGCCACGTTGTCGACGCAGGGCGCCCGGGCAGCCAGGTTTGGGCGCCGAGGGTCGACCATCCCCCACGACGCCGGACACGCCAGCTCGGGTACCTCAGACGTGCTGGACGTGGTAAACGACGGTCTGCACGCGGATCTTGCCGTCGGCGAAGACGAAGGTGTCGATGCCGTCGTCGACCTTGAAGCCCTCACCGGAGGCGGCCCACTCGAGGTACAGGACGTCGTCGGCGAACGTGGTGGAGAGGGTCCACTGGGCGCTCGGAACGTCGCTGAGCAACTGGGTGAACACCTCCCGGGCCCCCTCCAGCCCCCGAAGGACCTTGCCCTGCACGATGAACAGCGAGTCCTCGCTGTAATCCTCCAGGATGCCCTCCAGGTCACCGGCTCCCAGCACCTGGCCGTGGTGGGCAAAGACCTCTTCCGGAGTCCGCGACATTGCGGTCCCCCTTCCGTTTCGTGGGTTGTCCTCTGGACGACAGAAGAAGTGTTCCACCCCGGAAATGTGCGCCACAAGGTGCTGCCGTCTCTGGTCAACGGGTGCTCCCGATGATTTGCTCTCACCAGGGGCGGGCCGCGAGGGCTACCGCTCCGCGACATCGCGAGGAGTGGTCATGAAGGCGGTCCGGCTGCACGAGTACACGCGGCGTCCTGTGGTGGAAGAGGTCCCGGAGCCGGAGCTCACCGGTCCGCTTGACGTCATCGTCGACATCGGCGGGGCCGGGCTGTGCCGGACCGACCTGCACATCGTCGAAGGGCAGTGGGCACCCAAGACCAACGTGGCCCTGCCCTACACCCTGGGACACGAGAACGCCGGATGGGTGCGCGAGGTCGGGTCCGCTGTGGATCACCTCGCTCCGGGCGACGCGGTCATCCTCCACCCGCTCATCACCTGCGGGTTCTGCCGAGCCTGCCGCGCCGGCGACGACGTGCACTGCACGGCCAGCCAGTTCCCGGGGATCGATACGGAAGGCGGCATGGCAGAGCGGATCCGCACCTCTGCCCGGTCGGTTGTCCAGCTGGCCCCCGGGGTCGAGCCAGCCGCCGTGGCCGCGCTCGCCGACGCCGGCCTCACGGCGTACCACGCGGTCAAGAAGGCTCTTCCGCTGCTCTTCCCGGGCTCGACCTGCGTGGTCATCGGCGCCGGGGGGCTCGGGCACATCGGGATCCAGGCGCTGCGCGCCATGAGCGCCACCAGGATCGTCGTCCTCGACCCGAACCCGGATGCCCTCGCCCTCACCGCGGAGATGGGTGCCGACGAGATGGTCCTCGCCGACGGCAGCCACGTCGCCAAGGTCCTTGAGCTGACCAACGGCAACGGTGCCGAGGTGGTGCTCGACTTCGTCGGCGAGCAGGGCGCCGAAGCGGACGCCTGGACCATGACCCGGCGGGCCGGGAGCGACTTCGTCATCGGGTACGGCGGCACCGTGGAGGTCCCGGCGATCGATGTCATCTCCACCGAGCGGAACGTCATCGGCAATCTCGTCGGCTCCTACAACGACCTCGTCGAGCTCATGGCGCTCAACGCCGCGGGCAGAGTCACCATGCACACCCGGACATACCCGCTCGACGCCGTCAACGAGGCGATGGACGACCTCGACGCCGGTCGGATCCGCGGTCGGGCGATCCTCGTTCCGTAGCGCGAGCCCTCGCCGGACCGCGTCGGACAGAGTCCCGGGAAGACGCACGGATCCGGAAGTGAACTGCCAGCCAGTCCGGGATCGCCTGAGGCTCCCGCGAGGGCGCACCAGGCCATCGATCTTCACCAGTGAGCGCCGAGTCGGCCTCCCAAACGTGGCCTACCCGTTGCAGATCACGCACGCGTGGCGACTTACCTTCCACGAGGACGACATGCAGGTCGACTCGCCGAAGTGGGGCAGGTTAGACGCTCGGGTTCATGGCCGATGCGCGTGGGCGGTGTACGCGAGGGCTGCCTCAGCAGAACTCGCCGAACCCATGCAGGAGCTGGCCATCACGGGCCAGCACCTGCGTGGCGTAGACCAGCAGGGGTTGGGGAAGGGGGCGCGCGGGGGCATGAGCAGCGCTGGCGCCGTATCACGAGGCGGCCCGGATGCTCCTCATGGTCTGTACGTCACACCCACCAAGAAGACACCATGGACCTCTATGAGTCAGACAGCTTTCTTCGGTTCCTCGCCCTACGGAACCCGTACATCTGGGTGGTCGTCGGCGGCGGGCCACTGGGGCGGTTCGGGCAGGTTGCACTGAACCCTTGCCTCCCAGGAGATCGGTGCGGCACTCGTGTCGGTTCTGGCCGAGCGGGCCGCGGTCGGTGGCAGCTTCTCCAAGTTCGCCGAAGACATCGACAACTGGTGCGGCACCGGCTGGCCGCACCACATCCCCCAGCCCAAGGGCGGTGGCCCCGACCCGTTGCCATGGCGGGTCTTCCTGGGCGCTGCAGTTGCGGCGATCGAGCTGGCCCACGGCCTTGACGGCAGGGACGCCGAGCAGGTCGGAGCCGCAGCGCAGAAGTTGTTCGAGCAGGCGCAACAGTTCGGCGGCTGACCTCCGGGAGTGAGGGGCCGCCAGAGTGCCAGGGCGCCCGGCGCCGCGTTGCGCGGCATCCGGTTCAAGGGCTCCCAATATCCCCGTCCGACCTATGCCGTCGTCAGGGTGGTCGACTGGCGGTGGTGTGGGGCAGGTCCTGAGCGCAAGCTGAATGCGCGTTGCTGCCGCCGGGTGCGGTCAGGCGGTGGCTTCGAAGTGCAGGCGGAGCCCGAGCGCGTGGGCCACTTTCATGACGGTGGCCAGGGTGGGGTTGCCGTCGGCCGAGAGGGCTTTGTACAGGCCTTCTCTGCTCATGCCGGCCTCGCGGGCGATCTGGCTGAGGTTGCGAGAGCGGGCGATCGCGCCGAGCGCGGCGGCGATGGCCTTGGGGTCGTCGGGGGAGTCTTCGAGGACCGCTTCGAGGTAGGCGGTGACGTCCTCGAAGGTGTTGAGGTAGTCGGCGCTGTCGAAGGGGGCAAAGGTCTCGTTGCTCATGGTCGGCCTCTTCTCCATTCGGCGGCGATCTGGTGGGCTTGGCGGATGTCGGCGTCCTGGCTGGACTTGTCCCCGCCGGTGAGCAACAGGATCACCCGGTCGCCGGCTTGGAGGTAGTAGATGCGGTAGCCGGGACCGTAGGCGATCCGCAGCTCGGAGACGCCGTGCCCGACGGGTCTGACATCTCCGGGGTTGCCGGCCGCCAGTCTGTTGATTCGGACCAGCACGCGCGCGGCCGCGCGCCGGTCCTTGAGTTTGCTGAGCCATCGGTCGAACGTTCCGGATCGGATGACCTCGACCATGTGTCAACTGTAGTTCACACCAGCGACGGTGAGCAACCTCAGGCGCGCATCAGCCCGCGCCGGGATGGGGTGGGTCTGCTGCACGAATAGGTGACACATCAGCTGCGGTGCCGAGAGGTGCTGCGGGAGAGGATGTGCACTGTGCCCAAGCCCTACCCCAAAGAGTTCCGCGAGGACGTCATCCGGGTTGCCCGGAACCGTGAACCTGGCGTGCATCTCAAGCAGATCGCAGCCGACTTCGGGATCAGCGAGTCGTGTCTGAACACCTGGCTCGGCAAGGCCGACCGGGACGACGGCGTCCGGGTCTCCGACCCGGCCCAGCCGGCGACCGAGCGTGAGCTGAGGAAGCGGATCAGGCTGTTGGAGCAGGAGAACGAGGTCCTGCGACGAGCAGCGGCGTATCTGTCGCAGGCCAACCTGCCGGGAAAATGATGTACCCGCTCGTCCGTGACCTTGCCGCGGCCGGTGCCCCCATTCGGGTGCCGGTCGCGGTGACGTGTCGGGTCCTCAACCTCGCCCGCGCTCCGTTCTACCGCTGGTTGGCGTCACCGCTGACCGACGCCGAGGTTGAGGAGGCCTACCGAGCCAACGCGTTGTTCGATGCTCACCGCGATGACCCCGAGTTCGGCTACCGGTTCCTCGCCGATGAGGCCCGCGACGCCGGCCAGCCGATGGCGGACCGGACCGCGTGGCGGATCTGCTCCGAGGCCGGCTGGTGGTCCTCGTTCGGGAAGAAGAAGTGTGGGAAGGGCAAGAAGCCGGGACCACCAGTCCATGACGACCGCTGCGCCGTGGTCGACGACAAGGGCCGCACCCGGCACGAGTTCAGCGCCGAGGCACCCAATGAGCTCTGGCTGACCGACATCACCGAGCACTGGACCAACGAGGGCAAGCTCTACCTGTGCGCGGTCAAGGACGTGTGCGGCAACCGGATCGTGGGCTACTCCATCGACTCCCGGATGAAGTCGAGGATCGCGGTCGCGGCGATCAACAACGCCGTCGCGATGCGCGAGGCCGCCGGCCAGGATGTGGCCGGCTGCGTGGTCCACAGCGATCGAGGATCGCAATTTCGATCCAGGAAGGCCCAGCGTGCACTGACCCGCCACCAGCTGGTCGGATCGATGGGCCGCGTCGGCTCGTGCGGGGACAACGCCGCCATGGAGTCCTTCTTCAGCCTGTTGCAGAAGAACGTCTTGAACAAGAAGACCTGGACCACCCGCGAGGAGCTCAGGATCGCGATCGTGACCTGGATCGAGAAGACCTACCACCGACGCCGGAGACAGGACTCGCTGGGCCGATTGACGCCCGTCGAGTTCGAGACCATCATGACCACGCCAGCCACTCAGGCTGCGTGACCGAACGTGTCACCAGTCCGTGCAGCAGACCCCCCTGCTCGACCGGCTCCTGCACCGCTCCGTCGTGCTCAACCTCGACGGCGACTCCTACCGCCTACGAGCCCACCACGCCCGAGGCGAAGCCCTACGAGCCACCACCACCGGCACCCGCCAACCACTACGCTGACCCCGCCACCAGGTGAGGACAATCAACGATCAGACCTGGGGACATTCGATGAGCGCCATCACAATGTCCCGAAGCGCCAGCCACGTCAGGACGTGCTCCTTCTTGACCGGGACTCCGGTGGGGGAGGCGCGGCGCGCCAGCGAACGCGGAACAGAGATCATGCGGTGGGTCATGAGGGATCTCCGGCGATGTGGACGGTCAGGTTGTCTTCGCCGCCGGTTATCGGGCGCTCGAACGCGCAGATTGAACGAACACGGCGAGGTTTGTGGCAATTGACAGCGCAGTTGGAGGATGGGCACCGGGGTTGGCGGTGCCTGGGTGGCTGCTGGAGTCGGCGGTCTGGTGTGCCGATGTAGGTCGGTGAGGGCCGGTCAGTGTTCTGGGGTCATCCGTTCGGACGGTTTGTCTCCCCGCCCACGCAACCGTCCAGGGCTCCGCGCCATCGACACATCCGAGGAGTTCCCTGTGCGTCAGGCTGGGGTGAGACACATCCGCTGAGTCCTTCCCTTGCACGGGGCGAGAAACGAGTAGTAACCGATGACGATGACTCTGGCCGATTCCTCCGTCGATGATGGGGGCATGGGACCTCGAGCCGACCGGCCCAAGCGCCGCACGTTCACCGCTGAGTACAAGGCGAACGTCCTGGCCGAGTACGAGGCCGCGGACCGTGGCGAGCGGGGTGCGATCCTGCGCCGGGAGGGCCTGTACTCCTCCCACATCGTGGAGTGGCGCAAGGCCGCCGAGGCCGGCGCCCGTTCCGGGCTGGGCCCGGTCACGAAGGACCGACGAGACCGGGAGATCGAGCAGCTACGGACCCGGGCTGAGAAGGCCGAGGCCGAACTGACCCGGACCCGCGCGGCGCTGGACCTGGTGGGAAAAGCACACGCGCTCTTGGAGACGCTCTCCGAGA
Source organism: uncultured Actinomycetota bacterium (assembly GCA_963728395.1). Taxonomy (GTDB): domain Bacteria; phylum Actinomycetota; class Actinomycetes; order Actinomycetales; family Dermatophilaceae; genus CAVSJJ01. Next base: position 82,065 of record CAVSJJ010000001.1, on the reverse strand, counting down.
GCGCGGAGCCGCCGAGGCGGTCGCCGCGGTGATCAACCCGCTCGTCGACGAGCTCGCGGCCCGCACCAACGTCAAGACCGCCTGCGACCTGTTGGGTCGCCCGCGCGCCAGCCATTACCGGGCCAAGACGCCCCGGCCGGCACCGACGCCCGCGGCTCGGCCGGTGCCACCGAACGCGCTCACCGACGCCGAACGCGCTCAGGTGCTCGCCGTGTTGACCAGTGACCGGTTCGTCGACAAGTCGGTGGCCCAGGCGTGGGCAACGCTGCTGGACGAGGGCACCTACCTGTGCTCGATGTCCACGATGCACCGGATCCTGCGCGCCCACGACGCTGCCGGTGAGCGCCGCGCCCAGGCCGCCCACCCGGCCAGGACCAAGCCTGAGCTGGTGGCCACCAGGGCGGGACAGGTCTGGTCCTGGGACATCACCAAGCTCCGCGGCCCGCAGCGCGGGGTCTACTACGACCTGTACGTCGTGCTCGACATCTTCTCCCGCTTCGTCGTGGCCTGGACCATCGCGGCGCGCGAGGACAGCGAGATCGCCAAGGAGATGCTCGCCCACGCCATGGGCGTGCACGGCATCCCCGAGGCGATCCACGCCGACCGGGGCACCTCGATGACCTCCAAACCGGTCGCCCAGCTGATGGTCGACCTCGGTGTCGCCCGGTCGCACTCCCGCCCGCACGTCTCGAACGACAACCCCTACAGCGAGGCCGCGTTCAAGACGTTGAAGTACGCCCCGGTCTTCCCCGACCGCTTCGGCTCTCTGGCCGACGCCCGCGCGTTCGGCGAGCACTTCTTCAGCTACTACAACCACGAGCACCGCCACTCCGGGATCGGCCTGCACACCCCGGCCTCAGTGCACTTCGGCACCGCGACCGAGGTCCGCGCCCAGCGGCAGCAGACCCTGAACGCCGCCTACGCCGCTCACCCCGAACGCTTCGGGAACCGCCGACCCCAGCCACCGAAGCTGCCCGCCCTCGCCTGGATCAACCAGCCCTCGCAGGAGGCCCTCATACAGACCGCGTGACGAGACGTGTCTCAACCAGCTTGACACCTTCCGGTTGCCTGTCCATCCGCCAACTGCGGCGTCACCCTGACAGTTTGCGGCCAAGACCGGCTCTACTCCGTCGGTAACCACGAATCGATGTCGGGTGCCTGCCGTCCGTGCGGTCGGAGGGCCGCACAGTCAGGGGCTGCGACGGGATGGGTCCGGTCGTGCGCGTGCTCTGCCGCCGACACCGGCGGCACCGCCAACCCGGAGGGGCCAAAGCCAGGTAGTCCCGGGTGTGGCGCGGGAAGGTCTCGGCGTCTCGCGAGGCTCGTGGAGTCCATTGGGTGCGGAGAGGCCCCACGCCGCACACAGGTTGTCCGCAGTCGAGCCCTTGAGCCCGGCGCGTGGCCCGACAGCAAGTCTCGGCTTGACTGATTGAGGACACAGGCGGTTGCCCAGCGCCTGCCGTCACCGATGTCCCCGTGGAGATGGCGTGACTTACCGTATACGGTTGTGGCTCAACGGTATTCGCAACTACGCGACTGCTATCGTTGAGTCACGGCAAGGCTCCACCGAGGTCTCCTCAATCGGCGGCGTCCTCTTCCCGGTACCTGGACCTCCACTCAAGCCCGGGGCAAGAGGCTGCGCTGCCGGTGGTCGCAACGGCGAGGCCATGAAGTCAATCAGAAGGGAGGACTAGTTATGCGGTCGCCCCGCAACAACGCCTACTGGCAGTGGTAGCCAGAGGACAACAGGCCGCGGGCGGTGGCACCCACCGCCCGCGGCCTGGCACAGCACGGCCTCAACGCGACACATGGCAGCGCCAGGGCGCCCACTCGCCGAGCGGTCGGGACGTCGAAGTCTCTCTGGGCCAACGGAGTGGGCTTCATCGGCTGGCATGAGTCTGCCACTGGGGCTGAACGCTGTGGCATGAAGTTGCCACAAATTCCGGTTCCAGCATTGCCAGCAGCATGCCGATGGCTCATGGGTCCGCGCCAACGACCACACGAGAGGCACTTCCATGAGCACGATCCAGCCAACTCAGACCATTCCCGTCCGCCGCCTGTACCGCGTCCCCGAGGTCGCTACCCTCCTCGGTGTCGGCCGCACAACGGTCTACAGCCTGATGAACTCAGGAGCACTTCCCGCCGTCCTCCTCGGCGCCGACGCCCGCATCACGGCAGAGGGCCTGGATGCCTATATCGCGGGCCTGCCCACCATCTCCGGCCAGGACTGCTCTCCGCGGGCTGCCTAACCACTCCCGAAAGCCACACCTGGACGGATCACACTGCTGTACACGGCGTGTGATCCGTCGAGGCGCGAGGTCGCAAGTGCCCTACCAGCAGGACGCCGCCGGTCCGCTAACGTCAGATGCATGCCGGAAACCCCGGAATCGCTTCCCGCCTACCCCCGCAAACGGCCCGGTCGCCGCGCCAATGGCGAACATGCCCTCTGGCAGGACAAGGTAAGCGGCGGCTGGACGGCCCAGTCCAAGCCAATCCGGCATCCGATCACAGGCAAGGCGGTCCGCCCGAAGCGCTCCGGCCGATCCCGGACGGCCGCGCTGGCCGCACTGCGGCAGGCCGTCGCCGACATCGAGAACGCGAAACCGCCGCAGCCTCCGCAGCACACCGTCGCCTCGTGGGCGGCCGAGTGGCTCGCCGAGGTCGAACACACAACCGCGCCCAGCACCATGGCCAACTACAGGCCTGCCATTCGGAGGCTCGTCCGCCACTGCGGGGCGATCCCGCTGCGCGACCTGGACGACCGGGCCCTCGGCGCGATGTACCGCGCGATGTACGCCGAGGGCGTCCGGGTCGGCGGAGTCGAGGCCGTCCACCGCGCCGTCCGTACCTGCCTGGCGGACGCGGTCGATCACGGCGAGATCCCCAGGAGCCCGGCCTCGAGGATGAAACTACCCAACCCGCCCAACCGCAAGGCGGCCCAACGCCGGGCGACCCGTCCGCTGACCCGCGACGAAGTCCGGGCCGTCCTCGCCGTGGCAAAGGACGCCGGTCAGACCTGGCACGTCCGGTGGCTCCTGGGGATCGGCCTCGGGCTCCGCCAGGGCGAGGCGCTCGGCCTCGGCACCGCTGACGTCGACCTGACCCGCATGACCATCCAGGTCCACTCACAACTTCAGTATCAGAAGCCGAAGCACGGGTGCGGCGACGGGATCGACGTCACCGACCCGGACACCGGCAAAGTCCGTACCGTCTACCCCTGTGGCCGGTACGGCGGCAGCCGATGCCCACAGGGCACACCAGCCGGAACGACCCGGCTGTGGTACACGAAGTCGGGCCTGCACTCCACGACAAAGAAGGAGCGAGAAGTCCCCATGCCGCCGGTGATCGCCGACGCGATCGGCGCTCTTATGAACGCCGAGCCCGGAGGACACCTGTGGACCGACGAGATCACCGGTGAGCAGCACCGGCTACTGCTCGGCATCGGCGAGCAGCCGATCCGCGCCAAGAGGGACTGGGACATGTGGCAGAAGATCCTGCACGCGGCCGGGGTCGAGCGCGTCCGCGTGCACGACGCCCGGCACACCGCCGCGACCATGATGCTCGAAGGCGGTGTTCCCGACCGGGTTGTCATGGACGTCCTCGGCTGGTCGCAGCGGCGGATGCTCGACTCATACCAACACTCAACTGACGGTCTCCGGGACCGAGCCTCCCAGGTCATCGGCCAGGCCCTCGACGGTATGTGACACACGGGTCGCCGAGGCGGCCAAGAGGACCGACGCCGGGTAGGGGCGGCGGTCCTGTGTGTCAATCAGGGCAGAACCGAACGCTGAAAAGCCGACTCGTTCTGCTCTCAGAACTGCTCCCTGTGCCTCCAGGCCAGGTGGACTCCGCATCATGGTGGACCGCATTTTCCCAGTTCAAAGGACTAGCAGTGCAGTGGGGCGTGTCGGGCTTGAACCGACGACCGACGGATTATGAGTCCGCTGCTCTGACCAACTGAGCTAACGCCCCTCGGGCCGGAGGCGGCATACCCCCGACGAGAGCAACAGCGGGTCCGGACCGGCGGTCAGCCTACCGGCCGCACCCGCCCGGACAGCGGCGGCACGGGGCCGACACAGACCGGCGGCCGATGCGGCGAAGGCACGGCCCGCCCCTCCGTTCTCGCGAGTGTCGACACAGCGCGGGCCCCGACGGTGGTGGCCTCCACCCCATGCGACGAAGCACTCAGACGAACACGAAGGCGATCGTCGGTCTCCGCGCCGGCATTGGAGCGGCCGGCGACGGCAGGGGCTCAACGGTCCGGTCGGCCAGGGCGAGAGCTCCCGACCCGGCCGCCTGACCCCAACCCACCACCGAAGGGTGGGAATCCGCCCCATCAGGGGCCACTGAAGGGGCGGATTGCCACCCCTCGCGGGGTCTGGCGCGGCGGATTGCCAGCCCTCGCCCCGACCAGGGCGCGCGAGGCCCCCTGGGCGACCCGCACCGCTGAGGCGGCCCGGCACTGCTGAGGCAATAGGTCACCCCCGTGTCGTCCGTGGCGCCTGGTGCCTGAGCGTTCGGTGGTGCACAATGGGCGAACACAACCGGCGCGGTGATCCGCGCCCACACAGCGAAGCCACGGCATACCGAGGCACCGACCGGCCCACGCGGCCGCTCGCCGCCTCCGCAGCACGGCCGGACCGACACAGGTGCATTGGCGTTGGGGAAGACGTCCCTCGCACCGAAGGAGGCCCGGATGTCCGTCGCAATGCCGCGCACCATGACCCGCGGGGTGGTGTTCATCCACTCGACCCCCGCGGCGCTGTGTCCGCATATCCAGTGGGCGATCGAGTCCGTCCTCGGCACCGGCGTGTGCCTGGACTGGACGGCCCAGCCTGCCGGTCCAGGCCTGCTCCGCACCGAGCTGTCGTGGAGCGGCGGCACCGGCACCGGGGCTCGACTCGCCTCGGCGCTGCGCGGGTGGGAGAACCTTCGCTACGAGATCACCGAGGAGCCCAGCCCCGGCTGTGACGGCTCCCGCTGGTCGCACACGCCCAGCCTCGGGATCCACCACACGTGGACCGCGGCCAACGGCGATGCCGTCATCAACGAGGACCGGCTGCGCGAGGTGCTCATGCTCTCGCAGGGTTCGCCGGACGCGATGACGGAGATGATGGAGGAGCTGCTGGGGGCCGACTGGGACCGCGAGCTCGAGGTCTTCCGATATGCCGGTGAGGGCGCCCCGGTGCGTTGGCTGCACAAGGTCGGCTAGGCCACCGGGAGCTCGACAGAACGACGGGAGGGTGGTCCCCAGCGGAAGGGCGAGCGCCCTCCCGCCCCTTCTGACCCCCCGCAATCTCATCGGAGCGCTGTTGCAGCAGGGTCCGGATGAGATTGCGGCGGATCGAGGGGCGGCTCCCCGGGCGCGGCTACCAGCGAGCCGGTCAGAGCGGGATGTTGCCGTGTATGCCGCGGTGCTGCGGGGCCGCGGCGATGGCCCGGGCGATGGCGGTCCGGGTCCGCTTCGGCTCGACGATCTCGTCGACGACGCCGATCTGGACCGCCCGGTCCAGCCCTCCGGAGAGCTTGTCGTGCTCGGCCGCCAGCTCGGCCTCGACGCCCGGGCGCTCGGCGTCGTCGATCTCGGCGAGCCGGCGCCGGTGGAGGATCCGGATCGCCGCGATCGAGCCCATGACGGCGACCTCGGCGGTCGGCCACGCGAACACCTTCGTCGCCCCGAGCGAGCGGGAGTTCATCGCGACGTAGGCGCCGCCGTAGGTCTTGCGGGTCACGAGGGTGACGCGAGGGACGACGGCCTCCGCGAACGCATGGAGCAGCTTGGCGCCGCGCCGGACCACCCCGTCCCACTCCTGACCGACGCCGGGGAGGTAGCCGGGCACGTCGACGAGGACGACGATCGGCACCCCGAAGGCGTCGCACATCCGCACGAACCGCGCGGCCTTCTCGGCCGAGGGCGAGTCGAGGCAGCCACCGAGCCGCATCGGGTTGTTGGCGATGACCCCGACGGTGCGACCACCGAACCGGCCCAGCGTCGTGACGATGTTGGGCGCCCATCGCGGGTGGAGCTCGACCTGCTCCGCGCCGTCGTCGAGGACGTCGGCGACGAGGGGGTGCACGTCGTAGGCCCGCTTGGCCGACTCGGGGAAGGTCGCCGCGAGGTCGATGTCCTCGATCTCGCCGACGGCGAGCTCGCCCTGCGCGCCGAGCAGGGCGCACAGGTCCTGGCCCCGCTCGAAGGCCTCCTCGATCGACTCGGTGACGACGTGGACGACGCCGGAGCGGCGTCCGTGCGGCTCGGGGCCACCCAGGCGTAGGGCGTCGACGGCCTCACCGGTGACCGACCGGACGACGTCCGGCCCCGTGACGAAGATCCGCCCCTCGGGGGCGAGGATGACGATGTCGGTGAGGGCCGGGCCGTATGCGGCACCCCCGGCCGCCGGCCCGACGACGACGGAGATCTGCGGGATCGTGCCCGAGGCCCTCGTCATCGCGGCAAAGACCTCGCCGACGGCGTGCAGCGAGCTGACCCCCTCCGGGAGGCGGGCGCCACCGGAGTGCCAGATGCCGACGATGGGGACGCCCGCCGCGAGGGCGTGCTCGTAGGCGGCGACGATGACGCCGCACCCGACCTCGCCCATGGCGCCGCCCATGACGGTGGCGTCCGAGGCGAAGGCGACGACGTCGCCGCCCCGCACCGTGCCGCGGGCGGCGAGCATGCCGGAGTCGTCGACCTCGGTGAGCAGCTCGAGCGTGCCGGGGTCGAAGAAGGCCGTGAGCCGGCGGACGGGGTTGCGGGGGTCGCTCTCGCGGTCGACCTTCGGCCTCGCCGATGCCGAGGCGAGCGCGGACGCGCTGTTGGGTGCGTGCGCCATCAGGCGCTCGTGATGGTGAGGGCGACGTTGTGGCCGCCGAAGCCGAACGAGTTGTTGAGCGCGGCGATGTCGCCGTCCGGCAGGGTGCGGTGTTCGCCGTGCACGACGTCGAGCCGGATCTCCGGGTCGAAGCTGTCGAGGTTGATCGTCGCCGGAGCGACCCGGTGGTGGACCGACAGGATGGTCAGGACGCCCTCGAGCGCGCCGGCCGCGCCGAGGAGGTGCCCGGTCATCGACTTCGTCGCGCTGACGCACATCCCGTCGGCCGTGTCACCGAAGGCTCGCCGGATCGCGTTGGACTCCGCGACGTCCCCGACGGGGGTCGACGTGGCGTGCGCGTTGATGTGGATGATGTCGGCGGAGGTGAGCCCGGCGGTCTGGACCGCCTCGACCATGGCCCTCGAGGCACCCGCCCCCTCCGGCTCCGGGGCCGCGATGTGGTGGGCGTCGGCCGACATGCCGAGTCCGGCGAGGACGGCATAGATGCGCGCGCCGCGGGCCCTGGCGTGTTCCTCGGACTCGAGGACGATGACCGCAGCCCCCTCGCCGAGGACGAAGCCGTCCCGACCGGTGTCGTAGGGGCGGGAGGCCTTCTCGGGCTCGTCGTTGCGGGTGGAGAGGGCCTGCATCGCCGCGAAGCCGGCGAACGGCAGCGGGTGCATCGCCGCCTCGGTCCCCCCGGCGACGACGACATCGGCGCGGCCCTCCCGGATCATCTGGGCGGCGAAGCCCATCGCCTCGGCGCCCGACGCGCAGGCCGAGACGGTCGTGTGGGCGCCGGCGCGGGCGCCGAGCGCGAGCGAGACGTTGCCGCTCGCGCTGTTGGGCATGAGCATCGGCACGGCCAGTGGGAAGACGCGGCGCGCGCCGCGCTCGCGGAGGGTGTCCCACTGCCCGAGCAGGGTCCACACCCCGCCGATGCCGGTGCCGATGGCCACCCCCAAGCGCTCGGGCTCGACGTCCGGCTCACCGGCATCCGCCCACGCCTCGCGCGAGGCGATCATCGCGTACTGGGCGCTGGGGTCCATCCGGCGGATCTCGACCTTCTCGAGGACCTCCTCGGGCCGGGTGTGGACCGGCGCGCCGAAGGTCACGGGGAGGCCGTAGGCCTCCGCCCAGTCGTTGTCGAGGGTGCGGGCGCCGGACCGACCGGCGAGAATCGCGTCCCACGTCTCGGCGACGGTTCCCCCGACGGGGGTCGTCGCGCCGAGGCCGGTGACGACGACACGGCGTTCGTTGCTCATCTGGGTCTCGCTCCTTGGGGTGTGGCGCTGCGTCGGCCGCCTGTCGCGGCCCGGCCGGTGGCAGGGTGTGCCGGAACGTGGAGGGGTATGCCGGGGGTGCCGGTGCGGACCCGGCCGGCGGGGGCGGCCCTGCGCCGCCCCCGGGCCGGTCTCGATCAGCCCTGGTTGCTCTGGATGTAGCCGACGGCGTCGCCGACGGTGAGGAGGTTCTTGACCTCCTCGTCCGGGATGCGCACCCCGAACTTGTCCTCGGCGGCGACGACGATGGTCATCATCGACAGCGAGTCGATGTCGAGATCGTCGGTGAAGCTCTTGTCGGCCTGGACCTCGGCCGGGTCGAGACCGGTCTCCTCGTTGATGATCTCGGCGAGGCCCGAGAGGATCTCCTGCTCGCTAGCAGCCATGATGGTGTGCTCCTTCATCGGTCGGGTCCACGTCGTTCGCGGAAACCCATCGGTTGGTGGTGATGCTTGGCCCGGGTACCCGTGGGCCGACGGGAGTTCGAGGGCTCGTGCCGAGCCGGTCGGGGCGGTCAGGGGAGGACGACGACCTGCGCGGCATACACCAGACCGGCCCCGAAGCCGATCTGGAGCGCCAGGCCACCGCGAGGGGCAGCACCCTCGCGGAGCATCCGCTCGGTGGCGAGCGGGATGGAGGCCGCGGAGGTGTTGCCGGTCTGGGCGATGTCGCGGGCGATGGGGAGGTCCGCGGGCAGCCCGAGCTGCTTGGCCATCGCGTCGATGATCCGCACGTTGGCCTGATGGGGGATGAACGCGTCGAGGTCGGCCGCGCTGATCCCGGCGAGGTCGAGGGCCTTCTGGGCGACCGGGGCCATGCCCCACACCGCCCAACGGAAGACGGACTGTCCCTGCATGCCGATCGAGGGCCAGTCGAGCTTGTGGTCGTGGACGTCGATCCAGCTGTCGCGCTGGCAGATGACGTCCCACTGTCCGCCGTCCGAACCCCAGACGGTCGGCCCGATGCCGGGGGTGTCGGACGGGCCGATGACGGCGGCGCCCGCGCCGTCGGCGAAGATGAACGCCGTCCCGCGGTCGGTCTTGTCGGTGAAGTCGGACAGCCGCTCGACGCCGAGGACGAGGACGTACTCGGCGCTGCCGCCGCGGACCATGTCGTTGGCGAGCGAGACGGCGTGGCAGTAGCCGGCGCAGGCGGCGGAGATGTCGAAGGCGGCGGCGTCGGTTGCGCCGAGCCGGTGCGCGAGCAGCGGAGCGGCGGCGGGCGTCTGATAGGGGAAGCTCACCGTCGAGACGATGACGGCGCTGACCTGCTCCGGGTTGATGCCGGCCATGGCGAGGGCGTCGCGCGAGGCCGCCTCGGACATCTCCACGACGGACTCGCCCTCGCCGGCCCAGCGGCGCTCGATGATGCCGGACCGCTCGCGGATCCACTCGTCGGAGGAGTCGATCGCGTCGACGATCTCGGCGTTGGGGACGACCCGGCGCGGACGGTAGCCGCCGACACCCCAGATCCGGGCGTGACGGGCGCCCTGGGGCGCGGTGATCGTGGCAGTGGACATCGGTCGCCTTCCTCAGCCCTCGAGAGGGTGCAGACGGAGCAGGGGCTGGCCCGGGGAGACGGGATCGCCGTCCTCGACGAGCCACTCGACGACCCGGCCGCCGTGCGGCGCGGTGACGTCATAGGTGTCGCGCAGGGTGCCGACCGTGGCGATGACCGTCCCGGCCACCACGGTGGCGCCGGTCTCGGTCCCCGCGGCGGCCACGGTGACGGTGCCCTTGGCTGGCGCCACGACGAGCCGCCAGGTGGGGTCCTGGGCGGCCTGGGTCGGTTCGCCGTGCTCGAGGACCATCCGGTGGGCCGCCTCGAGGTCGGTGGGGGTCTTGAGGGCGAGCAGCTCGACGCCGGGGAGGGCCCGCTTCGCCAGGCCGACGAGGGTGCCGGCCGGAGGGATCTCGATGATGCCGGTGACGCCGAGGTCGGCGAAGGTCTGCATCGTCAGGTCCCAGCGGACCGGGTTGCTCACCTGGCCGACGAGCCGGGTCAGAACCTCGCGCCCGTCGTGGACGACGGCACCGTCCTTGTTCGACACGAGGGGGACCCGGGCGTCGTGGGTGGAGATGGCCCGGGCATAGCCGGCCAGGGCGTCGACGGCCGGGGCCATGTGCTCGGTGTGGAAGGCACCGGCGACCTGGAGGGGGATCACGCGCGCCCGGGCGGGGGCGTCCCCGGCGAGGGCGGCGAGCTGCTCCATCGTGCCGGCCGCGACGACCTGGCCGGCGCCGTTGATGTTCGCGGGGGTGAGCCCGTGCCGCTCGATCGCCGCGACGACCTCGGTGGAGTCGCCGCCGACGACGGCGCTCATCCCCGTGGGGCGCACGGCGCTGGCGGCGGCCATGGCCGCCCCTCGTTCGCGGACGAACACCATGGCCTGCTCGGCGGACATGACCCCGCCCGCGGCCGCCGCAGTGATCTCGCCGACCGAGTGCCCGGCGCCGGCGCCGACCCGACGGAAGCCGTCGGCGGGGTGCTCGAAGAGGCTGAGGAGGGAGACGAGCCCGGCCGCGACGATGAGCGGTTGGGCGATCGCAGTGTCCTTGATCGTGTCGGCGTCGGACTCGGTTCCGTGCCGCAGGAGGTCGAGCCCGGCGACGGCGGAGAGCCAACCCAGCCGGTCGGCGACACCGGGGATCTCGAGCCAGGGGGAGAGGAAGCCGGGAGCCTGTGAGCCCTGTCCAGGGCAGACGATGACAAGCACCCGTTCAGCCTTTCGCCCTGGACGGCCGGGTGTCGTGATGAGACGCGACGAATGTCGCCGCCCCGATTTGGAGGGTTCCTACAAGGGTGTACCGAGTCGGCCGAAGGCCAGAGCGAGCCGGACGGTCTGCGCGTCGTGCGGGTCGCCGAGGTCGTAGCCGGTCAGCTTCGCGATGTTCGTCAGTCGGTAGCGCACCGTGTTGGGGTGGACGAAGAGGGCGCGCGCCGTGCCCTCGACGCCGAGCCCCGCATCGAGGTATGCCGCGGCCGTCGCCAGCAGCGCTCCGCCGGCGCTGTCCCGCAAGGGGGCGTAGATCCGCGAGACGAGGGCGTTGCGGGCCGGCTGGTCGCCGACGAGGGCACGCTCGGCGAGCAGGTCGTCGGCGCGGACCGGGCGCGGTGCCCCCGCCCAGGCCGCCGCGGCCGAATGGCCGGTCATCGCGGCCCGGGCGCTGCGGCCGGCCGCGAAGAGGTGGGGGACGACCGGGCCGACGACGATCGGCCCCTCGGCGAGGGCCGGAGCGAGCGCGGTGGCCACCTCGATGTCGTCGGCGACGGGCCCGGCGATGCAGACGATGCGGCGCCCGTGGATCGCGAGGAGGATCTCGACGCCGATCCGGCGTCCGGCGCGGTGGACCGCCTCGACGACGAGGGCGGGGCTTCCCGGAGGGGTCGAACCGACGATGACGGTGACCTGGGCCGTCGACCCCCAGCCGAGGGCCGCGGCCCGGGACTGGATCGACTCGTCCGCCTCGCCGCGGACGACGGCATCGACGACGAGGGACTCCAGCCGGGCGTCCCACGCGCCACGCGCCTCTGCGGCATGGGCGTAGACCTCCGCCGCCGCGAACGCGATCTCCCGGCTGTAGCGCAGGACCGCCTCGCGGGCCTGGGTCTCGTCGCGCCCGCCGGCGAGGGCGGTGACCTCGCGTTCGGCGACGTCGACGACCGTGCGGACGAGGTCGAGGGTCTGGGCGAGCGAGATCGACCGGGTCAGTTCGCGGGGCGCCGTACCGAAGACGTCTGCCGTCACGTGGAGCGGTGGCTGCCCGCCGGTGAACCAGTCGATGAAGGAGCGGATGCCGGCCTGGGCGACGAGCCCGACCCAGGAGCGGTCCTCGGCGCTGAGCGCGCGGTACCACTCGTGGTCGGCCTCCATCTGCTGGACCGCGGCGGCCCCGAGCGCCCCGGCGGACTGCTCGACGCGGCGGCGGGTCTCGGCCGACGCACGCCGCGCCGGGACGTCGAGGACCTCCGGCGGGGTCTCCTCGGCGACGGCGCTCGACCGGCGGCGGGGCGGCATACGGCGCAGTCTAGGCCCGCCCCCTTTTGTGCTCGCCCTACAACCCCCCCCACCCCCACTGCAGGAACCTCTGCTAGCAGACCTTCGTGCAGAACGGGGGTGTTGCAACACCCCCGCCCGGCAGCAACCTCTGCTAGCAGAGGTTCGTGCGGGGGAGGTTCGTGCCGGGGAGGTTCGAGCCGGGGGGTCAGTCGGTGCCGGACTCCATCGCGGCCCGGTCGAGGGCGGCGTCGTCCTCGTCGGTCGCCGCGGCCGGGTTGGCCGCGATCTGCTGGGCGCCGCCGGGCTCGAGCTCGCCGACGAGATCGACGTGGCCGACGCCGAGCTGGCCCTGGGCGGCATACATCTCGAGCTTGGCCCGGCTGTCGGCGATGTCGAGGTTGCGCATCGTCAGCTGGCCGATCCGGTCGACCGGGCCGAAGGCGGCGTCCTCGACGCGCTCCATCGACAGCTTGTCCGGGTGGTAGGAGAAGTTCTCGCCGCGGGTGTCGAGGATCGAGTAGTCGTCGCCGCGGCGCAGCCGCAGCGTCACCGACCCGGTCACCGCCGAGGCGACCCAGCGCTGGATCGACTCGCGCAACATGAGGGACTGGGGGTCGAGCCAGCGCCCCTCGTAGAGCAGCCGGCCGAGCCGGCGGCCCTCGGCGTGGTAGTTGGCGATCGTGTCCTCGTTGTGGATCGCGTTGAGCAGGCGCTCGTAGGCGATGTGGAGAAGCGCCATGCCGGGAGCCTCGTAGATGCCGCGCGACTTGGCCTCGATGATCCGGTTCTCGATCTGGTCCGACATGCCGAGCCCGTGCCGGCCGCCGATCGTGTTGGCCTCGTGGACGAGCGCGACGGGGTCGAGGGACTCGCCGTTGACGGCGACCGGGCGACCCTGGGCGAACTGGATCGTCACGTCCTCGGCCTCGATGGCGACCGCGGGGTCCCAGAACGCGATGCCCATGATCGGCTCGACCGTCTCGATCGAGGTGTCGAGGTGTTCGAGGGTCTTCGCCTCGTGCGTCGCACCCCAGAGGTTGGCGTCGGTCGAGTAGGCCTTCTCGGCGCTGTCGCGGTAGGGCAGGTTGCGCTCGGTCAGCCAGGCGCTCATCTCGCCCCGTCCCCCGAGCTCACCGACGAAGTCGGCGTCGAGCCACGGCTTGTAGATCCGCAGCCGGGGGTTGGCGAGCAGGCCGTACCGGTAGAACCGCTCGATGTCGTTGCCCTTGAAGGTCGACCCGTCACCCCAGATCGACACCCCGTCCTGCTGCATCGCGCGTACGAGGAGGGTGCCGGTCACCGCCCGGCCGAGCGGGGTGGTGTTGAAGTACACCTTGCCGCCGCTGCGGATGTGGAAGGCGCCGCACGCGAGGGCGGACAGCCCCTCCTCGACCAGGGCGCTCTTGCAGTCGACGAGCCGAGAGATCTCGGCGCCGTACTGCCCGGCCCGGCCGGGGACGGTGTCGATGTCGGGCTCGTCGTACTGGCCGAGGTCGGCGGTGTAGGTGCACGGGATCGCCCCCTTCTCACGCATCCAGGCGACCGCGACGGAGGTGTCGAGGCCACCGGAGAAGGCGATGCCGACGCGCTCGCCGGCCGGCAGGGAGGTCAGGACCTTGGACACGGGCCCAGCCTAGGCGCCGGCCGGGGCCGGGCGAGGGTGGCGTCCGCTGCTCGGTATGCCGCGACCGACGGCGAGAGCCGCCCCCCGGTCATCCGGGGGGCGGCTCTCCGGGGGGACGGGCCGCTCAGGCGTCGCCGCCCTCCGTGCCGGAGGCACCGGCGGTGACGTCGAGGAGGTTGTACTTCTCGGCGGCCTCCCGCGCGAGCGACGGCTCGACCTCCCCGCGGCGGGCGAGCACCTGGAGGGTGCGGACCGCGAGCGAGGGGCCGTCGATGTGGAAGAAGCGCCGGGCCGCCGCGCGGGTGTCGGCGAACCCGAACCCGTCGGCGCCGAGCGAGACGAAGTCGCCGGGCACCCACTGGGCGATCTGGTCCGGGACGGCGCGCATGTAGTCGGAGGTGGCCAGGACCGGCCCGTCGGTGTCCCGGAGCCGCTCGGTCACGAAGGGCACCCGCGCCTCGCCCTTGGGGTGGAGGAACGCCTGTTCGTCGCTGGCGAGCCCGTCGCGGCGCAGCTCGCCCCACGACGTCACCGACCACACGTCGGCGGCCACGCCCCAGTCGTTGGCGAGCAGCTCCTGCGCCTCGAGCGCCCACGGCACGCCGACGCCGGAGGCGAGCAGCTGCGCGCGGGCCGGGGTGTGCTGCCAGTCGGTGGTGTCGGCGGGCCTGAGCAGGTACATCCCACGGATGATCCCCTCGACGTCGACGTCCTCCGGCTCGGCCGGCTGGACGATCGGCTCGTTGTAGACGGTGAGGTAGTAGAAGACGTTCTCGGCGTTCTCGCCGTACATCCGCTCGAGGCCGCTGCGCATGATGTGGGCGATCTCGTAGGCGTAGGCCGGGTCATAGGACACGACCGCGGGGTTGGTCGAGGCGAGCAGCGGCGAGTGGCCGTCCGCGTGCTGGGTGCCCTCCCCGGTCAGGGTCGTGCGGCCGGCCGTCGCCCCGATGAGGAAGCCGCGGGTCAGCTGGTCGGCCGCCGCCCAGATCGAGTCGCCGGTGCGCTGGAACCCGAACATCGAGTAGAAGATGTAGATCGGGATCATCGGCTCGCCGTGCGTCGCGTAGGACGTGCCCGCCGCGGTGAAGGCGGCCGCCGAGCCGGCCTCGTTGATGCCGAGGTGGAGGATCTGGCCCTCGGTCGACTCGCGGTAGCTCAGCATGAGCTCGGCGTCGACCGGGGTGTAGTTCTGGCCGTGCGGGTTGTAGATCTTCAGGGTCGGGAAGAAGCTGTCCATCCCGAACGTGCGCGCCTCGTCCGGGATGATCGGCACGACCCGCTTCCCGAAGTCCTTGTCGCGCATCAGGTCCTTGAGCAGCCGGACGAACGCCATCGTCGTCGCGACCTGCTGCTTGCCCGAGCCCTTCTTGACCTGGCGGTAGGCGTCCTCGTCGGGCAGCGACAGCTGGGTGTACTTGCTGCGCCGCTGGGGGAGGGACCCACCGAGCGCCTTGCGCCGCTCGAGCATGTACTCGATGGCGGGGTCGTCGTAGCCCGGGTGGTAGAAGGGCGGCTTGTAGGGGTCCTCCTCGAGCTGCGCATCGCTGATCGGCAGCCGAAGGAGGTCACGGAAGGTCTTCATGTCGTCGACCGACATCTTCTTCATCTGGTGCGTCGCGTTGCGACCGGCGAACGACGAACCGAGCGTGTAGCCCTTGATCGTGTGGGCGAGGATGACGGTCGGCTGCCCCGTGTGGTGTGTCGCCGCCTGGTATGCCGCGAAGACCTTGTGGTAGTCGTGGCCACCCCGCTTGAGCTTGCTCCAGATGTCGGCGTCGCTCCAGCTCTCGACGAGCCTGCGCGTGCGCGGGTCGCGGCCGAAGAAGTGCTCGCGGACGTAGGCGCCGTCGTTGGCGCGGAAGGTCTGGTAGTCGCCGTCCGTCGTCGTGTTCATGATGTGCACGAGGGCGTTGTCGCGGTCGGCGGCGAGCAGCGGGTCCCAGCCGCGGCCCCAGATGACCTTGATGACGTTCCAGCCGGCGCCGCGGAACTGCGCCTCGAGCTCCTGGATGATCTTGCCGTTGCCCCGGACCGGGCCGTCGAGGCGCTGGAGGTTGCAGTTGACGACGAAGGTGAGGTTGTCGAGCTCCTCGTACGCCGCGATCTGCAGGGCGCCGCGGGACTCGACCTCGTCCATCTCGCCGTCGCCGAGGAAGGCCCACACGCGCTGCTCGCCCGTGTCCTTGATGCCGCGGTGGTGGAGGTACTTGTTGAACTGCGCCTGATAGATGGCGTTGAGCGGCCCGAGGCCCATCGAGACGGTGGGGAACTGCCAGTACCCCGGCATCATCCGCGGGTGCGGGTAGGAGGACAGGGCCCGGACCCGGCCGTCGACGAGATGGCTCTTCTCCTGGCGGAAGCCGCGCAGGTCCTCCTCGCCGAGGACTCCCTCGAGGAAGGAGCGGGCGTACATGCCGGGGGAGGCGTGGCCCTGGAAGAAGACCTGGTCGCCGCCGCCCGGGTGGTCCGGACCGCGGAAGAAATGGTTCATCCCGACCTCGTACAGCGTTGCGGCCGACGCGTACGTCGAGATGTGGCCGCCCACCGAGACACCGGGGCGCTGGGCCCGGTGGACCATGACCGCGGCGTTCCACCGGATCATCCGGCGGTAGAGCCGCTCGACGTCCTCGTCGCCGGGGAACCATGGCTCCTGCTCCGGCCCGATCGTGTTGACGAAGTCGGTCGCGGACAGCGAGGGGACGCCGATCTGGTTCTCGCGGGCCCGCTCGAGCAGGCGGAGCATGACGTAGCGGGCGCGGGTGCGTCCCCCCGCGTCCAGGACCTGGTCCAGGGACTCCAGCCACTCCTGCGTCTCACCGGGGTCGGTGTCGGGGAGATGGGCAGGAATGCCGTTGAGGATGGGTCCGGCTTCCTCGCGGAACGTCACGAGCGGTCCTCTCTGTGAGGGGAGACAGGGAGCGCCCTGGGTGCGGCGCATCGACACCAGTGTCCTACCCCACACTGGGAGGCGACAATTCCGTCCAGAGTTGTCGGGCCACCGCCAGGTATGCCGGGGCGGCTCACGGCGACGCGCCCGGCCGGGCGTCGCCGGTGACCGAACGGTGACGGGACGAGCTAGGACGGCAGCCCGCAGGCCCACCAGTGGCCGTCGAGCCGGACCGGGTCGGAGCACTCGGTGCCGAACATGTCCTTGCCGAGCGGGCTGCCCTTGGGCACGTACCAGAAGCCGGCCGAGTTGCTCGGGAAGATCACCCGACGCGGGACGAAGAGCGAGCCGCCGACCCAGTTGACCCGGCCGGTCGTCGAGAGGTACCTCAGCCGCAGGGACAGGTCGGTGCCGTAGGCCGTCCTGTCCGTCAGCGCGCCGGTCGTCGCGAGGGTCGCGACCTGCCTGAAGTCCGCCCGGTGGGCCTGGTAGATCAGCTCCGCGGGGCGCTTCGGCGCCGTGAAGTACAGCGCGAGGAACCCGAAGAGGGCAATCCAGACGGCGAGGAAGGCCCCCGTCGTATGGAACAGCCGGAAGCCGACGACGGTCGTCAGCGCCACGGCGATGGCCGCGGCCATCGTCCGGGCGAGCTGGGCGTGGGGCATGTCGATGACGATGCCCACGACGGTCGGCAGGGCGCGCTGGTCCGGCAGGTACTGCGTCCAGAACGCAGCTGTGGCATAGAGCCACATCAGGGCCGCGCCCACCGTGCTGGCGGCGAAGGCCCACGACCGTGCCGACTTCATGCCCGCCATGGTAGGAACGGGGCTGCCCCCGCACGGGGGAATGGGGGAAAACCATCCGTTCGGACGGTATAGGGGCCCCGGCGCCGGCCGTCCGAGCGCGCGACGCGCCCGCGCGGCCCCAGGTGACTAGTCCTGGTCGGCAGTCCCGTGGCCGGGCGGGGCCACCCGGTGCCCTCCGCTGTAGACGACGAGCCGCGGTGGCCGGGCGAAGGCGACGAGCGTCATGCCCGCCTCGGTGGCCAGCTCGACGGCCAGCGAGGACGGTGCGGAGACGGCGACGACGGCCGGGATCCCCGCCATGAGCGCCTTCTGGACGATCTCGAAGCTCGCCCGCGCGCTCACGGTCAGTACCGCGCGGGTCAGGGGCAGCCGGTGCTCGCGGGCGGCCCAGCCGACGACCTTGTCGACGGCGTTGTGCCGCCCGACGTCCTCGCGGGCGGCGAGCAGGGTCCCGTCGGGTTCGAAGAGGGCGGCAGCATGGACGCCGCCGGTCCGGTCGAACGTGGCCTGCTCCGCGCGCAGCCGGTCGGGAAGGCTGGCCAGCACGGTCGGGTCGAGGTCGAGCGCCGCGTCGGCCACGGCATACCGGCTTGCGGTCCGGATCGCGTCGATCGTCGCGCTGCCGCAGACCCCGCACGCGCTGGTCATCGTCTCGGTCCGCGCGCGGGGCGGCGCCCGGAGCGTCACACCTGGGGCGAGGGTGACGTCGACGACGTTGAAGGTGGGCGACCCGTCCGGTCCGGTGTCGGTGCAGTGCATGAGCCCGCGCACGTCGTCGGCGCCGCGCAGCACACCCTCGGTGACCAGATGCCCGATCGTCAGATCGAAGTCGTCGCCGGGCGTTCGCATCGTCGTCGTCACGGACACGCCGCCGACCCGCACCTCGAGCGGTTCCTCGACGGCGATCGTGTCCGGACGGCGCACGACCGTTCCCGTCCCGGTGTCCAGGCGTGTCGTGGGCACTCGTGCGGTCCGTCGTCCCATCCCCGCAGCGTATGCCGCCGCACCGGACCCCGGCCCCGTCCCGGGGCGGCGGCGCCGCCGTTGCGGTCTCCGGAACGGTCCTGGGCCGCCGCACCGACCGCTGTCTACCGTGCAGGGATGACGACCACCGCACCGGCCGGGACCCCGACGAGCGAGGACCCGGAGCTCGGCCACAACGTCGACGTCGACGGCATCGCGACGAACTACCTCCGGGCCGGCGAGGGACCGCCCGTCCTGCTCGTCCACGGCTCGGGGCCCGGCGTCTCGGCGTACTCCAACTGGCGGCTGACGATCCCCGCGCTCGCCGAGCGGTTCAGTGTCTACGCGCCCGACGTCGTCGGCTTCGGCCTCACCGACCGCCCCGAGGGCTTCGCCTACGGGCTGGACGCCTGGCGGGCGCACCTGCTCGGCTTCGCCGACGCCCTCGGGATCGACCGCTTCTCCATCGTCGGCAACAGCTTCGGCGGGGGACTGGCGATCTCGATGGCCGTGCACGCGCCCGAGCGGGTGCACCGGCTCGTCCTCATGGGCTCTATCGGTGTGTCCTTCCCCATCACCGAGGGGCTCGACGCCGTCTGGGGCTACGAGCCGTCGCTGGAGAGGATGCGGGCGCTGCTCGACGTCTTCGCCTTCGACCGCGGCCTCGTCACCGACGAGCTGGCCCGGCTGCGGTATGCCGCGTCGATCCGACCCGGCTTCCAGGAGTCCTTCTCCGCGATGTTCCCGGCCCCCCGCCAGCGGGGCGTCGACGGCCTGGCGACCCCCGAGGAGCAGATCCGCGCACTCCCGCACCGCACCCTCGTCGTCCACGGCCGCGACGACCGGGTCATCCCGCTGGAGAACGCCCTGCGGCTGAGCCGGCTCATCGACGACAGCCAGCTCCATGTCTTCGGCCGGTGCGGCCACTGGAGCCAGATCGAGCACGCCGCGGACTTCAACCGGATCGTCGCCGACTTCCTCGCCTGACCCGAGCCAGAGGCGGCCGAGCCCATGGGATCCGTCGGGCAGACTGGTCGCATGAGCGACGCCCTGCCGCCGGTGCCCCAACCCGCACCCGGCCCGGATCGAGCGGCACCAGTCCCGGCGCAGCCGCGGCCGACGTCCGGGGACGTCGACGTCACCCTCTTCGGCGAGGACCTGCGGTGGCGCCCGGTGTCCCGCTCCCTGGCGACGGTGCGGCTCATCGGCCTCGCAGCCGTCCTCCTGCCGCTGCTCGTCCTCGTCGTGGTGCTCGCGGTGCTCGTCAGCACCTGGGCGCTGCTCGGTCTCGTCGTGCTCGTCGTCGTCGGGGCCTGGGGCGCCTGGGTCGTCGTCCGGCAGGTGAGTGCGGCCAGCTGGGTCGAGCTGGAGGAGGAGCTCGTCATCCGACGCGGCCGGCTCTTCCGCAGCCTGGTCAGCATCCCGTATGGCCGACTCCAGTACGTCGACCTGCAGAGCGGGCCGCTGACCCGGGCCTTCGGCATCGCCTCGGTCGAGATCCACACCGCCTCCCCGGCCAGCGGCGGCACCATCCCCGGTCTTCCGCTCGCCGAGGCAGAGGCGCTGCGCGGCCGGCTCGCGGCGCGCGGCGAGGCACAGAGAGCCGGCCTGTGAGCGAGCCCGCCCCCTCCCGCCCCGATCTCGCGTGGGACTGGCAGCACCTGCACCCCCTCTCCCCTCTGCTGAGGGGCGGGTTCGTCCTGCTCGCCATGCTGACCTGGGTCGTCAGCCAGAGCTTCGGGGCGATTCTCGGCGCGCTCGGCCTCGGCGAGCAGGGCGGTCAGTACGGCGGTGAGGCAGGAGCGGACGAGGTCTTCGCCCACCCCCTGCTGTTCGGGGTCGGGGCACTCGGCCTCGTCGCGCTCATCGCGGCCGGGTCGTGGCTCAGCTGGCGCTTCGCCCGCTTCCGGGTCGCCGCTGGTCAGGTCGAGCTGCGGGCCGGCATCCTGTTCCGGCAGCACCGACAGGTGCCGCTCGAGCGGGTCCAGGCCGTCGAGATCAGCCGGCCACTGCTCGCCCGGGTCTTCGGACTGGCCCAGGTCGTCGTCCAGTCCGCGGGCGGCCGCGACTCCCAGCTCACGCTGTCCTTCCTCGGTCTGCAACGCTCGCACGAGGTGCGCGACCACCTCCTTGATCTCGCCGGACGCAGCGACGAGGCCGGCCCCGCGGGCCGGGCGGGCGGCATACCCGCTCCGCCGGAGGGGGTCCCGCTGTCCGACGGGTGGGGTGGTGTCCTCACCGCCCACGCGGACCAGTCGATCGGCGAGCGGCCGGTCCTGGGGGTGCCCAACGGCCGCCTCTTCCTCGCGACGATCCTCCACACGTCGACGGCGGTGCTCGTCATCCTCGTCATCATGGCCGCCGGGGCCGCCGGGGCCGGGGCCGTCGGCGCCCTCACCGGCCTGGTCCCTGCGGTCCTCGGCATCGGCGGCAACCGGGTCGGCGAACTGCTCAAGCACGGGAACTTCTCGCTGGCCCGTCTTCCCGCCGGGCTGCGGCTGCGCCACGGGCTGACCGACCTGCGCACGACGACGATCCCGCTCCACCGGGTCCAGGCCATCGAGATCCTCCAGCCCCTGTGGTGGCGGCCGTTCGGCTGGTGGCGCGTCCACGTCAACGTCGCAGGCGTCCATGGCGAGCGCGGGGCGGGCGACACGACCACCGTGCTGCCCGTCGGCACCTTCGAGGACGTCCTCCTCGTCGTCGGCCTGCTCGACGCCGCGCTCCCGCAGCAGACTCTCGCCGTCGCCGCCGTCGGCCGGGGAGGGGAGCCGGGGTGGACGGCGGCCGGCCGCCGCTCGCGGGTGCTGGACCCGCTCAGCTGGCGGCGCAACGGGTATGCCGTCTCGGACGGTTCGGTCATCGTGCGGCGCGGGCGGTTCACCCGGTCGACGACGGTGACGCCGCACGCCCGGATCCAGTCCCTCACCCTGACCCAGGGGGTCGTCGAGCGGGCCCTGGGGCTGGCCTCGGTCCGGTTCGTCTCGGCCCCGGGCCCGGTCTCTCCCGGCCTGCCGCACCTGTCGGTTGCCGAGGCCGAGCGGCTGCTCGGCGAGGAGGCGGCCCGGGCCCGCCGGGCACGCAAGGTTCGGCTCCCTCTTGCGAACACCGGTCGGAACCCAGTGGACTATGGCATCAGCACGTCCGACCCGCACCACCGACCGGAGAGGTGATCAGACCGTGAACGCCCCAGACGCGCCGTCCACCGGCGACGCCCCTGAGGCGCGCTCCGTGCACGGGGGCGTGGACAAGCTCGGGATCGGCTCAGGCATCGTCATCCAGGAGTTCGGCTACGACGGCGACGTCGACGACGAGTTCCGCTTCGCCCTCGAGGCGGCCTGCGGCTCCGAGCTCGAGGACGAGGACTACACGGGCGAGGTCGACGCGGTCCTGCTGTGGTGGCGCGCGGACGACGGTGACCTCGCCGACGCCCTCGTCGACACGGTGGGGATGCTCGGCGACGGCGGGTTCGTCGTCCTCGTCACCCCCAAGCCCGGGCAGTCCGGGGAGGTCGAGGCCAGCGAGATCGAGGATGCCGCCGTGACGGCGGGTCTCCACGGTGGCGGCAGCGCCAACGCCGGAGATGCCTGGCGGGCCACGAAGCTCGCGTCCCCCAAGGGCCGCCACTGACCCGTGCGGCCGCCCCGCGCCCACCGGGCGAGTCCTCCGGACCCCTCGGCGGGAAACCGCCGGTCCCCCCTGGCAGACTGCAGCCATGAGCGAGCACACTGCTGCACTGTCCGTCGGCGACACCGCCCCCGACTTCACCCTCAAGGACCAGAACGCCGAGGAGGTCACCCTCAGCTCGTTCCGCGGCCAGAAGAACGTCGTCCTCGTCTTCTTCCCGATGGCCTTCTCCGGAATCTGCACGGGAGAGCTGTGCGAGATCCGCGACAACCTCGGCGCCTTCGTCTCCGACAAGGTCCAGATCCTGGCGATCTCCTGCGACCCGATGTACGCCCAGCGCGGCTTCGCCGACAAGGAGGGCTACTTCTTCCCGCTCCTGTCCGACTTCTGGCCGCACGGCGAGGTGGCCCAGGCCTACGGCGTCTTCAACGACCAGGCCGGCCTGGCGGTCCGCGGCACCTTCCTCGTCGACGCCGAGGGGACGATCCGCTGGACCCTCGTCAACCCGCCCGGCGCCGCCCGGGACTTCAGCGGCTACCACGATGCGCTGGCCGAGCTCTGAGGAGCCGGCGGCTGCGTCGACCCCCCGGGTCCCACCCCGGCCCGGAGCGGGCCCCGGCGCCGTCCTGCTCCTGACACAATGACCGCCGGGACGGGCCCGGCCACACCGGCACGCACCCGCCCGAGGGGCCTGTAGCTCAGCTGGTAGAGCACCGCGCTTACACCGCGGTTGTCGTCGGTTCGAACCCGGCCGGGCCCACATGCACGCCACGCTGCGCGACGTCGTCGCTGCCATGGAACGCCTCTATCCGCCGGGCACGGCCCAGTCCTGGGACCGGGTCGGCCTGGTCACCGGCGACCTGGACCAACCGGTGAACCGGGTCCATCTCGCCGTCGACCCGACCCTCGCGGTCATCGAGGAGGCCCGCGAGGCGCAGGCCGACATGCTCATCACCCACCACCCGTTGCTCCTGCACGGGGTCAGCAGCATCGCGACGAGCACGGCCAAGGGCGCGAGCGTGACGAACCTCGTCGTCGGCGACGTCGCCCTGTATGTCGCCCACACGAACGCCGATGTCGCGAGCGCCGGCGTCAGCGACGCGCTCGCCGAGGCGTGCGGGCTCACGGCGACCGAGCCTCTGGCGCTCGTCGAGGGCCGGCCCCTCGGCCGGGTCGGCGACCTGGCCGAGCCCGTCTCGCTCGCGGAGCTCGCCACCCGCCTGCGCGCGACCCTGCCGCGGGCGGCGGGCGGAATCCGGGTCGCGGGCCCCGCCGGGGCCCCGGTGGGCCGGGTGGCGGCGATGGGTGGCGCCGGGGACGACCTGTTCGCCGAGGCCCGGTCGAGCGGCGCCGACGTCTACGTCACCGCGGACCTGCGCCACCACCCCGCGCTCGAGGCCCGCGAGGAGTGGCGCGGCGGCCCGCCGTACCTCGTCGACGCCGGCCACTGGTCGAGCGAGGCGTTCTGGCTCGCCACCCTCGAACGTGATCTCCTCGCGGCGCTTGCCGAGGAGGCGGGCGGCTCGCCTAGGGTGGAGACCCACATCAGCACAGTGCGCACCGACCCGTGGGACTTCACCGTCGGTGCCGAACCGCCGGGAGGTATGCCGTGAAAGCCGAGCCCGAGCGCCAGCAACGGCTCCTCGACCTCCAGGCCATCGACACCCGGCTGGACCAGATCGCCCATGCCCGGGCCCACCTGCCGCAGCTCGCGGTCCACGCCGACCTGACTGGCAAGTCTTCCGTCCTCGGCGACCAGCTCATCCGCTCCCGGGCCGCGCTCGACGACGTCCAGCGCGAGGTTGCCAAGGCCGAGGCCGACGTCCAGCTCGTGCGCGACCGGGCCGCCCGGGACCGGTCCCGGCTGGACTCCGGGGTCGGCACGGCCAAGGACCTGCAGGCGCTCCAGCACGAGCTGCAGTCGCTGTCCCGTCGCCAGGGCGAGCTCGAGGACGTCGAGCTCGAGGTGATGGAGCGGGCCGAGGCGCTCGAGCACGATGTCGGGGAGCTCGAGCGGGGGATGGCTGACCTCGAGCAGCGGCTCGAGGCGACGGCCGCCGAGCGTGACGCCGCACTCGCCGACCTCGACGCCGAGGCCGCCGAGGTCGGCGCGCCGCGCGGCGACCTGGCCGGGGCGGTCGGCGAGGACCTGCTCACCCTCTACGAGAAGATCCGGTCCACCAGTGGCACCGGGGCGGCGGCGCTGAACCGTCGCCGCTGCGGCGGGTGCCAGCTCGAGCTCAACCAGGTGGACCTGGACCGGATCCGGGCGGCCGCCGAGGACGAGGTGCTCCGCTGCGAGGAGTGCCGCCGCATCCTCGTGCGCACTCCCGAGTCCGGGCTCTGACCCGGCGCGCCCGCGGCTGTCACACCGGCCCGGGTGCGGCATACGACCTCTTCACCCTCCGACAGCGAAGGACGACGGGCACGAGCATGGGACGACGGCTGGCGGTCGAGGCGGACGGGGGATCGCGGGGCAACCCAGGGGTCGCGGGGTACGGCGCCCTGGTGCGGGACCCCCGGACCGGCGCGCTGCTCGCCGAGCGGGCCGAGCCGCTCGGCACGGCCTCGAACAACGTCGCGGAGTACCGCGGGCTCATCGCCGGCCTGCGAGCCGCCCAGGCGATCGACCCGGGCGCCGTCATCGACGTCGCGATGGACTCCAAGCTCGTCGTCGAGCAGATGTCCGGTCGCTGGAAGATCAAGCACGAGGACATGCGCCGTCTCGCCCTCGAGGCCCGGGAGGTCGTCGGCGAGATCGTCCGGGCCGGGGGAGCGGTGACCTACCGGTGGATACCCAGGGCGGAGAACAAGGCCGCCGACGCCCTCTCCAACGTCGCGATGGACGGCCGCATCGTCGACCGGGTGTTCGGCGGAGAGCCGGACCTCGACGAGATCCCGCCGCCGCCACCGGCGCCGGCCGACCGGCCACTCGCCGGCGGCGACGTCGCCGCCATGGGCGGGCGGGGCACCCCGACCCGGGTCGTTCTCGTCCGGCACGGGGTCACCGACTTCACCTCGACGGGCCGGCTCGACGGCCGCGGTGGACCCGACCCGTCGCTCAGCGCGGTCGGGCGCGCCCAGGCCCGGGCCGCTGCCGCGGCGGTGGCGGCCTTCGTCGAGGACGGCGAGGCCCGCGTCATCACCTCCTCCCTTGCCCGGGCCCGGCAGACCGGGGCGGCCGTCGCCGCGGCCCTGCGCGTCGACCCGGTCATCGACGAGGACTTCGACGAGCAGTCCTTCGGCGACTGGGACGGTCGGTCGGTCCGCGACCTGCTGGCCGAGGAGCGGGAGGCCTTCGTCCGGCTCCGCGACGACGTGGCGTACTCCCGGCCCGGCGGGGAGTCCCACGAGCAGATGGCGGCGCGGGTCCTCGCCGCCTTCGGCCGGGTCCTCGCGTCCGGCGGGACGAGCGTCGTCGTCTGTCACCGCAAGCCGATCATGGTCATCCTCGCCGACCTGCTCGGCATCCCGCACGACCGGGCCTGGCGGCTCGTCACCGCGCCCGGGTCTCTCTCGGCCGTCGAGGTGTGGGAGAGCGGCGAGGTGTCCGTCGCCTTCACGAACCGCCTCTGACCCCGGGCGCCGCCTTGACGCCTCGCCTGCGGCGAGACATCTCCCGGGTGAGGTCGATGGGCCGCTGAGCCGGGGCGAGGGTTGTGGCTCGTGGAGCGCGGGTGCTTAGGCTTGCGGTCATGGACGAGCGACTGCCGTACCGGCTCCTGACCGGACCCGACGACGCGGACTTCTGTCGCCGCGTGAGCCAGGCCCTCGCCGAGGGCTACCGCCTGCACGGAGGCCCGGCCCTGACGTACGACGGCGAGCGGATCGTCGTCGCGCAGGCCGTCGTCCTCGCGAGCGGCTTCGAGGAGCGCGGGGTGGTGCCGCTATGAGCTACGCCGGAGACGTCACCCCGCAGGAGGCGTATGCCGCGGTGACCGGCAATGACAACGCTGTCCTCATCGACGTGCGCACCCAGGCGGAGTGGAGCTACGTCGGCATCCCGGACCTGAGCACCGCCGAGCGGCAGGTCGTCTTCCTCGAGTGGCAGCACTTCCCGTCCGGCGAGCTCAACCGGGGCTTCGTCGCCGAGCTGCAGCGGCTCGGCCTGCACGAGGGCACCTCCTTGTACTTCCTGTGTCGCAGTGGCGTCCGCTCCCGGGCCGCCGCGTCCGCCGCCACCGACGCCGGCATGGGCCCGGCGTACAACGTCAGCGACGGCTTCGAGGGCCCCGCGGACCGGAGCGGCCACCGTGCCCTGGCCGGGTGGAAGAACGACGGCCTGCCCTGGAAGCAGGGCTGAGCCGGTGCCGCCGCAGGACGGTCCGGGCGAGACGGCCGGCCCTCGACCCGACACCCTGGCCGTGCGTGGTGGGTTGGCCCGGACCGGCTTCGACGAGACCGCCGAGGCGCTCTTCCTCACCTCCGGTTTCGTCTACGGCTCGGCCGCAGAGGCCGAGGCGGCCTTCGCCGGCGAGAGCAACCGGTTCGTCTACAGCCGCTACGGCAACCCGACGGTCGCGGTCTTCGAGGAGCGGCTGCGGCTGCTCGAGGACGCCCCGGCGTGCTTCGCGACGGCATCGGGGATGTCGGCGGTCTTCGTCTCGCTCGCCGCGCTGTGTGGCCAGGGGTCGCGGGTCGTCGCGTCCCGGGCGCTGTTCGGGTCTTGCTTCGTCATCCTCGACGAGATCCTCCCGCGTTGGGGCGTCGAGACCGCGTTCGTGGACGGTCCCGACCTCGCCCAGTGGGAGGCGGCGCTGGACCGGCCGACGGCGGCGGTGTTCTTCGAGACCCCGAGCAACCCCATGCAGGAGCTCGTCGACATCGCGGCCGTCTCGGACCTGGCGCACCGGGTCGGCGCCCAGGTCGTCGTCGACAACGTCTTCGGCACCCCGGTCTTCTCCCGGCCGCTCGAGCACGGCGCCGACATCGTCGTCTACTCCGCGACGAAGCACATCGACGGCCAGGGCCGGGCCCTCGGTGGCGCGGTCCTCGGCCCGAGTGAGTTCATCGACGGACCGGTCCGGAACCTCATGCGGCATACCGGGCCGGCCCTCTCGCCGTTCAACGCGTGGGTCATGACGAAGGGGCTGGAGACGATGGGGCTGCGGGTCCGTCGGATGGCCGAATCCACCCTCGAGGTCGCCATCCACCTCTCCTCGGCGCCCGGTGTCCGGCGGGTTCTCTACCCCTGGCTCGAGACGCACCCGCAGCACGAGCTGGCCCGGCGGCAGATGCTCGGCGGTGGCACGGTCCTCACCGTCGACATCGACGGCGGCCGGCACGAGGCCTTCGCCCTCCTCGACGCCCTCGACGTCATCGACATCTCGAACAACCTCGGCGACGCGAAGTCGCTCGCGACCCACCCGGCGACGACCACCCACCGGCGGCTGTCCCCCGAGGCACGGCGGGCCGTGGGCATCACCGACGGGACGGTCCGGTTCTCGGTGGGCCTCGAGGACCCGGCCGACCTCCTCGAGGACCTCGACCGGGCGCTGCGCGTGGCGCTGGGCTGACCCGGCAGAGCACCGGCTCAGCGGGGGATGACGACCGTCGCCGCCGTGACGGCCGGAACGGCGCACAGCAGCCCGAGCGACGCGAGGCGCCACGGACGCAGGGCCACCCCCGCCGACCGGCATCGCTGCAGCCAGAGCAGGGTCGCGAGCGAGGCCCATGGCGTGACGAGGGGACCGACGTCGGCGCCGACGAGCAGGGCCATGAGCCGGGCGGGTGCCTCGGCCGCTACCGGCTCGAGGGCGAGGTAGGCGGGGAGGTTGTTGACGAGGTTGGCGCCCATCGCAGCCGAGGCCGAGACTTTGAGCAGGTCGCCTCGTCCCTCGCCGGAGCCGACGAGGGACTGGAGCCACGCGTGCAGGCCGTGCACCTCGGCCCACGCGACGAGGAGGGCAACGGCGACGAACCCCGCCGCCATCGGCAGCGGGACCGACACCCGGCGGAGGGTGGCCGGGTCCCTCCACAGGACGGCCAGCACGAGGACGAGTGCGGCGCCCGAGGCGACCCAGTCCGGGGAGAGGCCGACGGCAAAGAGCGGCCCCACCGCGACGGTGACGACGAGGGCGATCCGCAGCAGCACCGGGTCGTGCGGTGCGGGCGGTGGGTCCACGGCATACCGGCTGCGCAGCTCGCGACGGAAGAGGAGGGCGACGATGCCGAGGGTGACCGCCACCGCGACGGTCGCCGGGGCGAAGGCGAGTCGGACGTAGCCCGCGTGGCCGAGGCCGAGCAGCTCGGCGTGGTGGAGGGCGAGCAGGTTCGTGAGGTTCGAGACGGGGAGGAAGAGCGAGCCCGTGTTCGCGATCCAGAGCGTCGTCAGCGCGAACGGGTACGGCGAGGCCCCGACCTGGCTCGCGACGGCCAGCCCGACCGGGGTGAGGAGCACGGCGGTCGTGTCGAGGCTGAGGAAGGCGGTGCACGTCACGGCGAACACGGCGAAGAGCAGCCACAGGAGCCACACCCGGTGCCGGCCCCATCGGGCGACCCGATGGCCGATGACGTCGAACACCCCGGCGAGCTGGGCGATCTCGGCGGCGACGGTGATGGTGAGGAGGAAGACGACGATGGGTCCCAGGCGGGTCGTCATCCCTGCGAGGTCGACCCCGGTCACCGGGCCGGCGGGGCGACGTCGAGGACCCAGGCCCGGCCGGGCCTGGCCGGGGAGTGCAGCGAGGTGTCGAACGCCCTGGCGACGACCTCGGCCAGGGCCGGGACGGTCCGCGGCGTGGCGCCCTCGATGCACAGGTGACGTGCGACGAGCCCGCGGGTGTGCTTGGCGAAGTGGCTCGCCCCTGGGACCTGGATGGTGACCCACCGCGTCGCGAGGTCGCCCGCGGGGGGCCAGGCGGCGGCATACGCGGCGGACCGGCAGTCGACGACGACACCACGGCCGGCGTCCGCGGGGAGGACCCGGGACAGCTCGGGCCGCCACACCGCGGCGAGGGGGCCGAGGCCGGGCAGGCTCACCCCCATGGCGAGGCGGTAGGGCGCGATCCGGTCGGTGAGGCGCACCGCGCCGTAGAGCGCGGAGACGACGAGGAGCCACCGGGTCGCGCGGCGGCGGGCGGCCGGCGCGAGCGACGCGAGGTCCAAGGCGTCGTAGAGCACGCCGGTGTAGACCTCTCCGGCGGGCGTCGCGGGCGACGAGTCGAGGACGAGGTTGCGGGCGATCTCGTCGAGGAGGGCCGGGCTGACCCCGAGCAGGTCCGGCGCGTCGGGGGAGAGGCTGGCCTCGCGCAGGGCCGTCGCGACCCGTCGGCGGGTGTCGGCCAGGCCGGGGTGACTGAGGGTGGAGGGGTCCAACGGTCGGCCGCGGCGCCGCCCGCGCTTGGACTCCGAGGGCGGGAGGAGGATCAGCACGAGGACACCCTAGGCGGCGCCCGGCCGGGCCTCGCTGGGTGCGCTTGTAGGTTGGTCGGTATGCCGCATCGCCATGTCCGCCTCGGACCCTCCCGGGCCACGACGCCAGACGGGGCGGGCCGGGATCTCCTGCGGCGATTCGCCGCCGTCCGGTCCGAGCTGGAGGTGGCCGAGACCTATCCGGCCGACGCCCTCGCCGAGGCGGTGGCCGCCGTCGAGGGACCGCGGGACCGGCCCGAGCGGGACGAGGCGGACGTCCCGTTCGTGACGATCGACCCGGCCGGCTCGCTCGACCTGGACCAGGCGATGTGCCTCGAGCGCGACGGTGACGGCTACCGGGTGCGCTATGCGATCGCGGACCTGACCTGCGTTCTCACCCCGGACGGCGCCCTCGATGCCGAGACCCGCCGACGTGGCCAGACCATCTACTGCCCCGACGAGCGGGTGCCGCTCCATCCCGAGATCCTCAGCGAGGCGGCGGCGAGCCTGTTGCCCGGCGAGGACCGCCCCGCCTACGTCTGGGACCTGCGGCTGGGCGGCGAGGGCGAGCTCGTCGGCACCGACGTCTACCGGGCGATGGTCCGCAGCCGGGAGCGCCTCGACTACGACACGGTGCAGGAGGCCCTCGACGCCGGCACCGACGACGAGCGACTCCTGCTCCTGCGCGAGATCGGCGGGGCGCGGGTGCGTCAGGAACAGCTGCGCGGCGGGGCGAGCCTGCCGATGCCGGAGCAGCAGGTCCGCGAGGGGGCCGACGGGCGGTTCACCCTCGACTTCCGGCCGCCGCGGCCGGCCGAGGAGTGGAACGCCCAGATCTCGCTCCTCACCGGGATGGCCGCGGCCGACCTCATGCTCCACGCCGAGGTCGGGATCCTTCGGACGATGCCGGCCCCGGACCCCGGCGCGGTGCGCCGCTTCCGGCGGCAGGCCAAGGCGCTCGGGGCGACCTGGCCGGCCGAGCAGGCCTACGGCGACTTCATCCGCGGCCTCGACCGGCGCAACCCCACCCATCTCGCCCTCATCCACGCGGCGACGGCGCTCTTCCGAGGAGCCGGCTACACCCCGTTCGACGGGGCCGTGCCCGAGCGGGTCGGGCATGCGGCCCTCGCCGACGCCTACGCCCACGTCACCGCACCGCTGCGGCGGCTCGTCGACCGGTTCGGGCTCGTCGTCTGTGAGGCCATCGCGCGGGACGGCGAGGTCCCCGGGTGGGTTCGGGCGGCGTTGCCACACCTGCCCGAGATCATGGCCGAGACCGACCGGCGGGCCCGCTCGGTCGAGCGGGCGTGCAACGACGCCGTCGAGGCCGCCGTGCTGGTCGGACGCCGCGGACAGACCTACCGCGCGGTCGTCGTCGACACGGCCGAGAGGGGCGTCGAGGTCCAGCTGACCGACCTGCCGATCCTCGGGTTCGCCACCGGTGGCGCGCCGCTCGGCGACACCGTCACGGTCCGGGTCGAGTCCGCCGACGTCGCGACCGGGCGGATCGAGCTGGTCCTCGCCTAGACTCACCTCGGACGAGTCGGCCGGACGGTCGCGGCGGCTCGCGGCTCCGGCCGCGGTCGTCGAGGAAAGTCCGGGCTCCACAGGGCACGGTGGTGGCCAACAGCCACCCGGGGCGACCCGCGGGACAGTGCCACAGAGAACAGACCGCCACGGCAGCGGGCGAGAGCCCGATGACGTGGCAAGGGTGAAACGGTGGTGTAAGAGACCACCAGCGGCCCCGGTGACGGGGTCGGCTCGGTAAACCCCACCCGGAGCAAGCCCAGACAGCGTGCGTTCGAGGGCGGCCCGCCCGAGCACGCGGGTAGGGCGCTAGAGACGGTCGGCAACGGCCGTCCCAGATGGATGACCGTCGCTGCGGCCTCGGCAACGAGACCGTGGAACAGAACCCGGCTTACAGGCCGGCTCGTCCCCCACCCATCCCGCCGCCCGAATACCCCCTCCTTCGAGGTATTCGGGGGCCCTCCAGCGGGACCCGAATACCTCGAACCGGGGTGCAGGGGGGTGGCGGCGGGGGTGGGGCAGCGGCATACGGTGGAGGCATGCGGATCACCCACCTCGGCCATGCTTGCCTCCTCGTCGAGATCGCCGACGCGCGGATCATGGTCGACCCGGGCAACTTCTCCGACGACCCGCGCGAGGTTACCGGTCTCGACGCGATCGTCGTCACCCACCAGCATCCCGACCACCTCGACCGGGACCGGCTGCCCGACCTCGCCCGGGCCAACCCCGATGCCGTCGTCCTCGCCGACAGCGAGAGCGTGCCGATCCTCGGCGACCTCGGCGTCATGGCCCAGGCGATCTCGGCCGCCCACCGGGTCGGCGCCGCCACCCTCACCCCCCATGGCCGGCTCCATGCCGTCATCCACGAGGAGCTGCCGCGCATCACCAACGTCGGCGTCCGCCTCGACGCCGAGGGCGAGCCGAGCTTCTACCACCCCGGCGACGCCCTCGACGCCGACTTCGGGGAGGTCGACGTCCTCGCGTTCCCGCTCAGCGCGCCGTGGCAGGCGAGCAAGGAGATGACCGCGTTCCTCCGGGCCCACAACGCCCCGTATGCCGTGCCCATCCACGACCGGATCCTCGCCCCGGCCGGGCGGGAGCTTTACCTCGGGCACGCGGCACGGTTCGGCGGCGCCGACACCGAGATCCGCGACCTCGCCGGCGCCGGGGCGGTCGAGTTCACCGCCTGAGCCGGTCGGCGGGAACGGAGCGGGTCCGGGCCGGTCCTTCCTCGTTTCGGGCTCGGGACGGCAGGGTAGTCGGGCGGCATGGACGATCTGCTGGAGCTCGAACGCCGCGGCTGGGACGCGCTGTGCGACGGAAGCGGGGCCGCCTTCTACGGCGACCTGATGACCGACGACGGGACGATGGTCCTCGCCGGCGGGACGGTCATGTCCAAGGAGCAGGTCATCGACTCACTCCACGGGGCTGCGTCCTGGGAGTCCTACGACATCGACGAGCCGCGCACCGTCGAGGTGTGCGAGGAGTCGAGGGCCCTGGTATACACCGGGACGGGCTACCGCGACGGTCGCAAGGCGTTCACCGGCGTCATGACGAGCGTCTACGTCCGGGAGGACGGCCGGTGGAGGCTCGCCCTTTATCAGCAGACGCCGGTCGGCTGAACGGCCACTTCGCCTCTTCCGAACCGGCGAGTCGAGGCCGGATCGGCGCTGCGGCCCCGGTCTGGGTCCTAGTTTGAGCGACATCGGCCTCACAGCTTCGGAAGGTCCGACATGAACGTCACCGACGCCGTCCTCGAGCCCATCGGCTCCGTGTCCGCCGACGCCACCGGCGCCCCCGACCCGCTGGCGGTCCCGATGCCCGTCTTCCGCCCCACCTGGCGACACCGCGTGCTCCTCGAGCCGTGGCCGGACGGGCTCTACCGGTTCGGCGGGGGGACCGAGCGGTCGATGGAGGTTCATCTCATGGAGGGCGAGGACCACCGGCCCACCGTCTGGCAGACCCTCGGCTACGGCTACTGGCCGGATGGGACCTGGCGTCCCTGCAACCGGCTCTGGGGCACCCCGGTCGGCCTGCGCGAGTAGCGTCCGCGGCGCCCGGGTCACTCGGCCCGGTGCCGCCCGCGGCTCTCCTGGGCGTGGGTCGCGAGGACGGCGGCACCGATGATCCCGGCAGTGTTGCGCAGCTGGGCGGGAACGATGGGCGTGCGCAGGTCCAGCAGGGGGAGGAACTTCTCGGACTTGCGGGAGACCCCGCCACCGACGACGAACAGGTCGGGCCAGATGAGGTTCTCGAGGTGGCTGTAGTAGCGCTGGAGCCGCTTGGCCCACTCCTTGTAGGACAGGTCCTCGCGCGTCTTCACCGAGCTGGCGGCCTGCGTCTCGGCGTCGTGGCCGTCGATCTCGAGGTGGCCCAGCTCGGAGTTCGGGACGAGGACGCCGTTGTAGAGCAGTGCGGTTCCGATGCCGGTGCCGAGTGTCGTCACGACGACGAGCCCGTCCTGCCCCTTGGCGGCCCCGAAGTGCAGCTCGCCCACCCCGGCGGCGTCGGCGTCGTTGACGACGACGACGTCGTGGTGGAGCCGCTCCTCGAGCACCGCCTCGATGTCGGTGTCGATCCACGAGTTGTCGATGTTCGCGGCCGTTCGGACGACCCCGCGGGTGACGACGCCCGGGACGGTCACCCCGATCGGCGAGGAACCGCGCACGTCGTCGAAGTGCTCGACGACGAGCTGGATGACGTCGCTGACCGCCTCGGGGGTGGACGTCGCCGGCGTGTCGATCCGGAACCGCTCCGAGGCCAGCTCACCCTTGCCCAGGTCGACGGGCGCGCCCTTGATGCCGCTGCCGCCGACGTCGATGCCCAGGGGCAGTCCCTGCGATGCCACGTCGTTGCTCCGTTTCCGTCCGCCCTGCTCACGGCAGGGTGAGGACCTCGTTGCCGGTCTCGGTGATGAGGATCGTGTGCTCGAACTGCGCCGAGCGGCGCTTGTCCTTCGTCACGACGGTCCAGCCGTCGTCCCACAGGTCCCACTCGGCGGTGC
This sequence comes from uncultured Actinomycetota bacterium, assembly GCA_963728395.1. Lineage (GTDB taxonomy): Bacteria > Actinomycetota > Actinomycetes > Actinomycetales > Dermatophilaceae > CAVSJJ01. The sequence continues at coordinate 48,176 of CAVSJJ010000001.1, read as the reverse complement.
CGAGGTTGAGCATCGGCTCGATCGTGAACGTCATCCCCGGCTCGATGACGGTGTCGTAGTCGGGCGCCGCGTCGTAGTGGGGGATGATCAGCCCCGAGTGGAAGGCCGTCCCGATCCCGTGGCCGGTGAAGTCTCGGACGACGCCGTAGCCGAATCGTCGCGCGTAGCTCTCGATCACCCGCCCGATGACGTTGATCTGCCGGCCGGGCACGGCGGCCTTGATGCCGCGCAACATCGCCTCGCGGGTCCGCTCGACGAGCAGCCGGGACTCCTCGTCGACGTCGCCGACGAGGTAGGTCGCGTCGGTGTCGCCGTGGACACCGGCGAGGTATGCCGTGACGTCGATGTTGACGATGTCGCCGTCCTCGAGGGGGCGCGCGTCGGGGATCCCGTGACAGACGACCTCGTTGACGGAGGTGCACAGCGACTTCGGGAAGCCGCGGTAGCCGAGCGTCGAGGGGTAGGCGCCGTGGTCGAGCATGAACTCGTGCCCGACCCGGTCGATCTCGTCGGTCGTCACTCCCGGTGCGATGACGGCGGCGGCGGCCTCCATCGCCCGGGCGGCGATGCGGCCGGCGACCCGCATCCGCTCGATCGTCTCGGCGTCCTTGACCTCCGGCCCCGTGTAGCGTTCGGGACTGTCCCGGTCGACATACTCCGGTCGGGCGATGCTCGCGGGCACCGGGCGGCGAGGGGAGACCTCGCCCGGGGACAGGGTTGCGTGCGAGACCGGCATACGGTGGAGTCTAGGCAGCGATGCCGGTGGCGCGAACCGACCTCCCGGCCCGGACGGCGAAGGAGCACCCTCGATGGCCTATTGGTACAACGTCGACACCGGGGAGGTCGAGACCGACGAGACCCGGGGCCAGAACTCCAACGTCATGGGCCCGTACGACAGCGCCGAGGAGGCCGGACGGGCGCTCCAGACCGCCCGGGAGAAGACCGAGGCGTGGGACGAGGAGGATCGTCGCTGGAACGAGGGCGAGAAGGACTGACGGTCCCTGGGGCGTCGGCCCGGGCCCCGCGCGGCCGTCGGGGCCCGCGAAGCGGTCAGGGCCGGCCGTGCACCGAGACGGCGTACCCGTCACCAGGCGTCCAGCTGTCCTTCTCCCACGTCGACCACCGCTCGTCGAGGACGAGGCCGGCCGACGACATCGCGGCGTCGTAGGCCTCGAGCGGCGTCACGGGGCAGCCGGGCGGCAGATGCGCCTCGTCGAGCCCGAACCCGGCAACGACGACGCCCCCGAGCGTCAGGTGGGCGACGAGGCGCTCGACGGCCGGGATGAGTGCGCCCGGCGCGAGGAGCGGGATGACGTTGCCGGCCAGGACGACGACGTCGAAGGCCTGGCTGCGCAGGTAGAGCGAGGCCAGGTCCGCATGGATGAACGGCGTGACCCGGTCGCGGGCCCGGGCCACCCGGACCATCTCGAGGTCGGCGTCGACCCCGGTGCAGCGGTAGCCGAACCGGGCAAGGGCCGTCGCGACCCGGCCGGTGCCGCAGCCGGCGTCGAGCACCCGCGCCGGTGGTGCGACGAGCGAGGCGACGAGCCGGGCCTCACCGTGGACGTCGACGCCGGACTCCTCGAGGCGGTCGAACCGCCGCTGGTATGCCGCGGCGCCGCCCGAGCCGTCGGCGATCTCGCTCCATCGGGTGAACGGGTCGACCGGCGGAACGTGGTCGAAGGGGGGGCGCTGCTCGTCGGAAGAGTTCGTCATGACGGTGTCGGACATCGGCGGCGCTCAGGCCTCGAACGAGTGCTCGAGGTCGGGGAAGGTCCCCGCGGCGACGTCGGCGGCATACGCCTTGGCGGCCTCGCCGAGGACGCCGCGCAGGTCGGCGTACTTCTTGACGAACCGGGGGGCCCGCCCGCCCCGCAGACCGGCCATGTCCTGCCAGACGAGGACCTGGGCGTCGCAGTGCGGCCCGGCGCCGATGCCGATCGTCGGGATGCCCACGGTCTTGGTGATCCGCTCGGCGACGGGGGCGGGGACCATCTCCATGACGATCGCGAAGCAGCCGGCCTCCTCGAGCGCGACGGCGTCGTCGAGGATCTTCTCGGCGTGGTCGCCGCGGCCCTGCACCTTGTAGCCGCCCAGGACGTGCTCGCTCTGCGGGGTGAAGCCGATGTGTCCCATGACGGGGATGCCGGCCCGGACGAGCAGCTCGATCTCGGGGACCATGGCCCGGCCCCCCTCGAGCTTGACCGCGTGGGCCATGCCCTCCTTCATGAAGCGGGTGGCCGTCGCGAGGGCCTGCTGCGGGCTGGCCTGGTAGGAGCCGAAGGGCAGGTCGGCGACGACCATGGCGTGCTTCGCCGCCTGGGTGACGGCGCGGCACAGCGGCACGAGGTGGTCCACCGTGACCGGGACTGTCGTCTCGAAGCCGTAGACGTTGTTGCCGGCGGAGTCGCCGACGAGAAGGACGGGGATGCCGGCCTCGTCGAAGATCTCCGCGGCATACATGTCGTATGCCGTGAGCATCGCCCACCGCTCTCCGCGCTCCTTCATCTGGAGCAGATGGGGGATCCGGACGCGCCGCTGTGGGGCGGCCTGGACGCCCGTGCCGTAGGGCGCGGTGGTCTCGGGGCCGGGGGTGGACGGGCTCGCTGGCTCGGTCATGCGGCAATCCTAGGCGGGCCGCTCCGGGCCGTCGCCGGAATTCGGGCCCGCTTCAACGCGCCGATCCTCGCCGGTCCGGTTAGGTTGTCCGGGTTGCTCCGGATCCGGAGAACATTCACGAAACGCCCAGCCGACACAAAGGACGGCAGGGAGACTAAGTGAGGGACAGGATGAACCACAGAGGACGGGTGGCGACGATCGCTGGAGTCGCCGCCGCTGCACTCGCGGTCACGTTGGGCTCCGGCCCCGCGATCGCGAAGCCCCAGCCGCAGGTCTCTGACCCGGTTGGCGCGAACCGCAAGCACGACCTGCCGAACCCCCTGGGAGACGCGCAGCGCAAGCTGCGTGAGGAGGCCGTCACCAAGCTCGTCAACGGCGAGGCGACGACGGAGGTCCGTGGAGGCCAACGCGTCATCACGCTCGCCGGAGGTGCCGACGCCGATGGCCACAAGAAGAAGAACCGCTACGTGAGCTATCCCGTGGAGCGCGAGGAGAGCATCTTCACCGTCCTCACCGACTTCGGGGACAAGACCGACCCGCGGACGGGCGGCGACGCCGGTCCGGTCCACAACCAGATCCCCGAGCCGGTGCGCGGCTGGAGCAGCGGCCCGGAGGCCGACAACAGCACGTTCTGGCTGCCGAACTTCAACAAGGCGCACTACGAGAACATGATGTTCGGCGCCGGTGAGTCCTTCAAGGACTTCTACACCACGCTGTCGAACGGTCGGTTCCTCGCCAAGGGCGACGTCTCCGACTGGGTCCAGGTGCCCTACAACGAGGCGCGCTACGGCTCGAACAGCATCCGCGAGTCCGACGGCTACTGGAACTACGTCAGGGACACCGCCCAGGCCTGGTACGACGACCAGAAGGCCCAGGGCAAGGACGACGGCCAGATCGCCGACTACCTCAAGCAGTTCGACCAGGTCGACCGCTACGACTACGACGGCGACGGCAACTTCAACGAGCCGGACGGCTACATCGACCACTTCCAGGCCATCCACGCCGGAGAGGGCGAGGAGGCCGGCGGCGGCGCCGAGGGCGAGGACGCCATCTGGTCGCACCGCTGGTACGCCTACTCGACCAACATCGGCAAGACCGGTCCGGACGGGAACCTCCTCGGTGGCGTGCCGATCGGCGACACCGGCATGTGGATCGGCGACTATACGACCGAGCCCGAGAACGGCGGCCTCGGCGTCTTCGCCCACGAGTTCGGCCACGACCTCGGTCTGCCCGACCTCTACGACACCGGCGGTGGCGAGAACAGCACCGGGTTCTGGACGCTGATGAGCTCCGGCTCCTGGCTCAACCACGGCGGGTGGGCCATCGGCACCACCCCGGGGAACATGGGCGCCTGGGAGAAGCTCCAGCTCGGCTGGCTCGACTACCAGACCGTCGACTACGGCGAGAACAAGACCGTCCGGCTCGGCCCGGCCGACCGTGACGCGAGGAATCGCCCACAGGCCCTCGTCGTCACCCTGCCGGACAAGACCGTGACGACGGACTACAACACCCCGCACAGCGGCAGCAGTGAGTGGTGGGGCGGCTCCGCGGACGGCCTCAACTCGACCCTGACCCGCAGCATCGACCTCTCCGGGGCCAGCACGGCGTCGGTGTCGGCGTGGCTGTGGTACGAGATCGAGACGGACTACGACTACCTCTACGGCGAGGTGAGCACCGACGGCGGGACCTCGTGGACCGACGCCGGTGACCCCATCACCGGTGAGGACGGCACCTCGTGGTCGCAGAAGACGTGGGACCTCACCCCGTGGGCCGGACAGTCGGTGATGTTCCGGTTCCGGTACGCCACCGATGGCGGCGTCCACTACAAGGGCCCGTTCATCGACGACATCACCATCACCGCCGACGGGTCCACCGTCTTCAGTGACGACGTCGAGAACGGCGACAACGGCTGGACCGCCGACGGCTGGAGCCGGATGGGCGGGACGACCTCCGAGACCGTGCCGCAGTACTACCTCGCCGAGAACCGGGTCTACGCCGGCTACGACGACACGCTGCGCACCGGCCCGTACAACTTCGGCTGGCTCAACACGAAGCCGAACTGGGTCGAGCGGTTCCCGTACCAGAACGGTCTGCTCGTGTGGTTCGCCAACGGCGAGTACGGCGACAACAACACCTCCGCCCACCCCGGTGGCGGCCAGGTGCTCCCCGTCGACGCGCGGCCGGCGAACATGGTTTTCAGCGACGGCTACCAGCTGAGCAACCGTCGTCAGCCCTTCGACGCCACGTTCGGCAAGGAGCGCACCGACGCGGTGTCCTTCCACCACAACGGCATCAAGATGACCGTGCCGTCGCGCCCGGGCATCCCGATGTTCTGGGACGCCTACGCCAACAAGTACTGGACGGCGGACAACCCGCAGGCGTCGACGAAGGTCGCCGCCTCGGGCGTGAAGATCATCGTCCGGGCCCAGCACGGCGACAACATGACCCTTCGGGTCCAGTGGCCGCGGTCGTAGCACCGTAGGTCAGCGCCATCGCAGTGCCGCGATGACCCACGGCCCCGGCGGGAGACCGCCGGGGCCGTGTGGCGTCGTGGCGCGCCATACCGGCCCCACCTCACCCCGGAACCTGGCACTTCACCCGGGGAATGTTCCAGGGTGAAGTGCCACTTTCCCGCCTCAGGCGGGAAAGTGCGTGAGCGGCGCGGGGGAGGGCTGGGGGTTACCGGGCCGAAACACGGATAGGGCAGGATGCGGGCCATGGATCGACAGCAGGAGTACGTCCTCCGAACCATCGAGGAACGGGACATCCGGTTCGTCCGGCTCTGGTTCACCGACGTCCTCGGCACGCTGAAGTCGGTCGCCGTCGCCCCGGCCGAGCTCGAGGGCGCCTTCACCGAGGGGATCGGCTTCGACGGCTCGGCGATCGAGGGGTTCGCCCGCGTCTTCGAGGCCGACATGCTGGCCCACCCGGACCCGTCGACCTTCCAGGTCCTCCCGTGGCGCGGGGACGCGCCGGGCACCGCGCGGATGTTCTGTGACATCACCCTGCCGGACGGCACGCCGAGCATGGCCGACCCGCGTCATGTCCTCCAGCGGGCCCTCACCCGCGCCGCCGACCTGGGCTTCACCTTCTACACCCACCCGGAGATCGAGTTCTTCCTCCTCGAGCGGGGCTTCGAGCCGGGTCAGCCCCCGCGGCCGGTCGACGCCGCCGGGTACTTCGAGCACGTCCCACACGGGACCGCCCACGACTTCCGGCGGGCCGCGATCACGATGCTCGAGTCGATGGGCATCTCCGTCGAGTTCAGCCACCACGAGGGTGGGCCCGGCCAGAACGAGATCGACCTGCGCTACGCCGACGCGCTGACGATGGCCGACAACATCATGACCTTCCGCACCGTCATCAAGGAGGTCGCGCTCGAGCAGGGCGTCTACGCGACGTTCATGCCGAAGGTCTTCGCCGAGCATCCCGGCTCCGGCATGCACACCCACGTCTCGCTCTTCGAGGGCGACACCAACGCGTTCTACGAGCCCGGCGCGCCCTACCAGCTGTCCAAGACGGCCCGGCAGTTCATCGCCGGCCTGATCACCCACGGGTCGGAGATCACGGCCGTGACGAACCAGTGGGTCAACAGCTACAAGCGGCTGTGGGGCGGCGGCGAGGCCCCGGCCCATCTCACCTGGGGTCACAACAACCGCTCGGCCATGGTGCGGGTCCCGATGTACAAGCCGAGCAAGGGCAACAGCACCCGGATCGAGGTGCGCACCCTCGACGCGGCGTGCAACCCCTACCTCGCGTATGCCGTCATCCTCTCGGCCGGTCTCCAGGGCATCGAGAAGGGCTACGAGCTGCCGCCGGAGGCGGAGGACGACGTGTGGGGCCTGACCGACGGTGAGCGGCGGGCCATGGGCATCAAGCCGCTGCCATCCTCGCTCCATGGGGCGATCGCGGCGATGGAGTCGAGCGAGCTCGTCGCCGAGACGCTCGGTGAGCACGTCTTCGACTTCTTCCTCCGCAACAAGCGCGCCGAGTGGGACGACTACCGCAACCAGGTGACGGCCTTCGAGCTGGAGCGTTACCTTCCCAGGCTGTGAGCGTCCCCCGCGGTGAGTCCGTCCCCGGCGCGCTGACCCGGCTGGGGTTCGCCGACCCCGGGCGGGCCGACGCACTGCTCGACGAGCCCGCCCTCGCCCCGCTCGTCCACGACGCCCAGCGGGTCGAGGAGGCCGGCATCTCCCAGGGGCTCGCTCGGGTCGCCGACCCCGACCTGGCCCTGCTCAGCCTCGTCCGTGTCATGGAGGCCGCCCGGTCGCTGCCCGACCGCGACGCCCTCGTCGGGGCCCTCGACGGCCCCGGAACGGCGCGGGAGCGGCTGCTCGCGGTCCTCGGCGCCTCGGCGGCGCTCGGTGACCACCTCGTCGCCCACCCCGAGCACTGGGCCTCGGCCGCCTCCGCCGAGCGATGCTCCGCCGAGCAGCGCGTCGAGGACCTCGTGGCCGCCGTGAGCGGTCGCGCCGAGAGCGAGGCGATGGACGCGCTGCGGATCGAGTACCGCCGGCAGATCCTCGGGATCGCCGCGCTCGACCTCACCAGCGAGGACCCCGTCGGTGACCTGCCGGTGACGGCGGCCGCCCTCGCGGAGCTGGCGGAGGCCGCTCTCGAGGCGGCGCTCGTCATCGCCCGGCAGGGCGTCGGGCCCGCGACGGCCGAGCGCAGCCGCCTCGCCGTCATCGCCATGGGCAAGACCGGGGGCCGCGAGCTGAACTACATCAGCGACGTCGACGTCATCTTCGTCGCCGAGCCGGCGGACGGCGTCCCCGAGGAGGAGGCCCTGGCGATCGCGACCGATCTGGCGACCCGCCTCATGCGGGTCTGCTCCGCCTCGACGTCCGCCGGGTCGCTGTGGCAGGTCGACCCCGCCCTGCGCCCGGAGGGCAAGCAGGGGCCGCTCGTACGCACCGTCGAGAGCCACCGGGCCTACTACGAGCGCTGGGCGAAGACGTGGGAGTTCCAGGCGCTGCTCAAGGCGCGTCCGGTCGCGGGGGACCGGGCCCTCGGCGAGGAGTACCTCTCCGTCGTCCAGCCCATGGTCTGGCAGGCCGCCTCCCGGGAGAACTTCGTCGACGACGTCCAGGCGATGCGGCGCCGGGTCGAGGAGCACGTCCCGAGCGCCGAGGCCGACCGGCAGCTCAAGCTCGGTCCGGGTGGGCTGCGCGACGTCGAGTTCAGCGTCCAGCTCCTCCAGCTCGTCCACGGTCGCGCCGACGACTCGCTCCGCTCCCGGACGACCCTCGAGGCGCTCGCGGCGCTCAGCGCCGGGGGCTACGTCGGCCGCGACGACGCCACCGTCCTCGACGCGGCATACCGGCTGCTGCGCACCCTCGAGCACCGCATCCAGCTCTCGCGGCTGCGCCGCACCCATCTCATGCCGACGTCGGACCCGGACCTGCGCCGGCTCGGCCGGGCGCTCGGCTTCCGCCGGAACCCCGCCGAGGACGTCGTCCGCGAGTGGCGGGCCCAGGCGCGCGAGGTCCGGCGGCTGCATGAGCGGATCTTCTACCGGCCGCTGCTGTCCGCGGTGGCCCGGCTGAGCACGAGCGAGGTCCGGCTCACGCCCGAGGCCGCCCGCGAGCGGCTGTCCGCCCTCGGCTACCGGGACCCGCGGGGGGCGCTCGGCCATCTCCAGGCACTCACCGACGGCGTCAGCCGCCGGGCCGCCATCCAGCGCCAGCTGCTGCCGGTCATGCTCGGCTGGTTCGCCGACGAGGCCGACCCCGACGCGGGGCTCCTCGCCTTCCGCCGGATCAGCGACGAGCTCGGTTCGACGCACTGGTACCTCCGGCTGCTGCGCGACGAGGGGTCCGCCGCCGAGAACCTCGCCCACACCCTCGCGCGCAGCCGGTATGCCGCCGACCTGCTCGAGTCCGCCCCCGAGTGCGTCCAGTTCCTCGGCGACCCCGCCGGTCTCCAGCCGCGGGCCCAGGGCGAGATCGAGCGACGGATGCGCTCGGCCGCCGGGCGCAAGGACGACGCGGTGTCGGCCATCCACGCCGCGCGCGGCATCCGCCGCTCGGAGCTGTTCCGGATCGCCGTCGCGGACCTGACCGGCGCCCTCTCCCTCGACGGGGTCGGGCACGCCCTGACCGACCTGACGGCGGCGCTGCTCCAGACGACCGTCGAGGTGTGCCTGCGCGAGGTCGAGACCCGCACGGGGGCGCCACCCCTCACTCGGCTGCTCGTCGTCGGGATGGGCCGGCTCGGCGGCCGCGAGCAGGGCTACGGCTCGGACGCCGACGTCGTCTTCGTCCACGACCCGCTGCCCGGTGTCGACGAGCCGGCCGCACAGGAGCAGGCGAGCGAGATCGTCAAGGAGCTGATGGCGCTCCTCGGCCGGCCCGGGCCGGACCCGGTCCTCGACGTCGACGCCGCGCTGCGCCCGGAGGGCAAGAACGGCCCCCTTGTGCGATCGCTCGCGGCCTACCGGCACTACTACGAGCGGTGGTCCCTCGTCTGGGAGGCACAGGCCCTGCTCCGGGCCCGGCCGGTGGCCGGGGACCCCGAGCTGGGGGAGCGGTTCCGCGAGCTCATCGCGCCGATCCGCTGGCCGCGCGGTGGCCTCGCCCCGGAGCAGGTGCGGGAGATCCGGACCCTCAAGGCCCGGATGGAGGCGGAGCGGCTGCCGCGGGGCGGCGACCGCAAGACCCACTTCAAGCTCGGCCACGGGGGGCTGAGCGACGTCGAGTGGTGCGTCCAGCTCCTCCAGCTCGACCACGCCGCGGCGAACCCGGAGCTGCAGACGACCTCGACGCTCGAGGGTCTCGCCGCCGCCGAGGCGCTCGGGATCCTCGACGAGGCCTCGGCCGCCGCGCTCGCCGAGGCCTGGCGGCTCGCCTCCCGGATGCGCAACGCCGGGAGCCTGTTCCGGGGACGGCCGATGGACGCCCTCCCGACCGACCTGCGCGACGCCGAGGGCATCGCCCGGATCCTCGGGCTGGCCCCGCGCTCGGGTCAGGAGCTCGCCGAGCGCTACCGACGGGTTGCCCGGCGGGCCCGGCAGGCCGCCGAGCAGGTGTTCTACGACGCCTGACCCCGCGGTGCGCCGGACGGGGTGCTCGCCTGGTCGTCCGCCATTCCGGGCGGTGGCGCGAACACCGCCGAGGGCGACCGTGGGGTGGACGTCCGGCGGGCCGGGGAGCGGCCCGCACCTACACTCGGGGGCATGATTCCCGTGCTCGACCTGCGCGGCCGCGCCCTCGGCCGCCGCGAGCTGCGCGGCGTGCTCCCCCGCGCGGAGGTCGACGTCGAGGCGGCCCTGGCCGCGGTCCGCCCGATCTGCGACGACGTCCGGGACCGAGGCGCCGAGGCCCTGTATGCCGCGGCCGAGCGGTTCGACGGCATCCGACCCCCCGCGCTGCGGGTCCCCGGGGAGGTCCTCGCCGCCGCGCTCGACCGGCTCGACCCCGCCGTCCGGGAGGCGCTCGAGGAGGCCGTCCGCCGGGCCCGGCTCGTCCACGCCGACCAGCGACGCGCCGACACGACGACGGTCGTCACCGACGGGGGTACCGTGACCGAGCGCTGGGTGCCGGTCGACCGGGTCGGGCTCTATGTGCCCGGCGGCCTGGCCGTCTATCCCAGCAGCGTCGTCATGAACGTCGTCCCGGCCCAGCTCGCCGGCGTCGGCTCGGTGGCCGTCGCCTCCCCGCCGCAGCGCGACCACGACGGCTGGCCCCACCCGAGCGTCCTCGCCGCCTGCGCCCTCCTCGACGTGGACGAGGTCTATGCCGTCGGCGGCGCCCAGGCCGTCGCGGCCTTCGCCTACGGATTCGTGGACGCCGCCGACGGCGCGGGGGTCGAGTGCGAGCCGGTCGGCATGGTCACCGGCCCGGGCAACATCTACGTCGCCGCCGCCAAGCGCCTGCTCAAGGGGCTCATCGGGATCGACGCCGAGGCCGGCCCCACCGAGGTCGCCGTCCTCGCCGACGCCACCGCGGACCCCGAGCACGTCGCCGCCGACCTGGTCTCCCAGGCCGAGCACGACCCGATGGCCGCGGCGGTCCTGGTCACCGACAGCGCCGAGCTCGCCGACCGGGTCGCCGCGGCGCTCGAGCGCCGGGTCGCCGCCACCAAGCACACCGAGCGGGTGGCCCAGGCCGTGGCCGGGCCGCAGTCGGCGATCGTCCTCGTCGACGACCTCGCCGCGGGGATCGCCGTCGTCGACGCGTATGCCGCGGAGCACCTCGAGATCCAGACCCGGGACGCCGCGCTCGTCGCGGGCCGGGTCCGTAATGCGGGGGCGATCTTCGTCGGGCCCTATGCGCCGGTCTCCCTCGGCGACTACGCCGCGGGGTCCAACCACGTCCTGCCCACCGGCGGGAGCGCCACCCACAGCAGCGGCCTGTCGGTCCAGTCCTTCCTGCGCGGCATCCATGTCGTCGACTACACGGAGGCCGCGCTGCGCGAGGTCGGGGGCCACGTCGTCACCCTCGCCCGGGCCGAGGACCTGCCCGCCCACGGCGAGGCGATCATCGCCCGACTGCCCGAGCTCGGGTGAGCGAGCGCGGCATCCTCTGACCCCGCGGGCCCACGCCGCCCCGCCTGCCGAGAAGACAAGGACCGACCCGATGACCCAGATCGACGACCTCATGCGGGGGGATCTGCGCGGCCTCACGCCGTACGGCGCCCCGCAGCTCGAGGTGCCGGTGGCCCTCAACACGAACGAGAACTCCTACCCCGTGCCCACCGAGGTCGTCTCCGACATCGTCGCCGGCGTCGCCGCCGTCGTGCCGGGCCTCAACCGCTACCCCGACCGGGAGTTCGCGGCGCTGCGGCAGGCGCTCGCGGCATACCTCTGCCGCTCCGGCACCGCCGTGCAGCCCGAGCAGGTCTGGGCGGCCAACGGGTCCAACGAGGTCCTGCTCCACCTGCTCCAGGCGTTCGGCGGCTCGGGTCGGGTCGCCCTCGGCTTCACCCCCGCGTACTCGATGCACCCGATCATCACCTCGACGAGCGGCACCGGATGGGTCGACGGGCTGCGCGGGGTGCCAGGCAGCGGCAGGTTCGACCTCGACCCGGCGTCGGCGGCCCGCCAGGCCAAGGACGCCGACCCCAACGTCGTCTTCCTCTGCTCGCCGAACAACCCGACCGGTACCGCGTTGTCCCTGGCCGTCGTCGAGGCGGTCTACGAGGCTGCGCCGCGCGCCATCGTCGTCGTCGACGAGGCCTATGCCGAGTTCGCCCGCGAGGGGACGCCCAGCGCGCTCACCCTCCTTGAGGGCCGGCCCCGGCTCGTCGTCACCCGGACGATGAGCAAGGCCTTCGCGCTGGCCGGGGGACGGCTGGGTTACCTCGCCGCCGACCCCGAGCTCGTCAACGCCCTCCGACTCGTCCGGCTGCCGTACCACCTGTCCACGCTCACCCAGGCGGTTGCCCTGGCCGCACTGCGCCACGCCGACGCCATGCTGCGCACCGTCGGAGTCATCAAGGACCAGCGCGACCGGATCGTCTCGACGCTCCCGTCCCTCGGGCTGGAGCCGGTGCCGAGCGACGCCAACTTCGTCCTGTTCGGCGGGCTCGAGGACAGCCACGAGATGTGGCTCGCCCTGCTCGATCGGGGCGTTCTCGTCCGAGATGTGGGAATCTCCCACTATCTTCGTGTTACGGCAGGCACGCCCGAGGAGACGACGCAGTTCCTCGACGCCCTCGCCGAGCTCATGTCGGACCGCACGAGGGAGGGAACACCGTGAGCGACGTGACCGCCGCCGCCCACCGCACGGCGGACCTCACCCGCGAGACCTCGGAGAGCTCGGTCAAGGTCAGCCTCGACCTCGACGGCTCCGGCCGGGGCGAGGTCGACACCGGCGTGCCGTTCTATGACCACATGCTGCTCAGCCTCGCCAAGCACTCGCTCATCGACCTGCGGGTCTCGGCCACGGGCGACCTCGCCGTCGACGCCCACCACACGGTCGAGGACGTGGCGATCGTCCTCGGTCAGGGGGTGCGGGAGGCGCTCGGCGACAAGCGCGGGATCGTCCGCTTCGGCGACGCGACCGTCCCCCTCGACGAGGCCCTCGTCCAGGCCGTCGTCGACGTCGCCGGCCGTCCCTATGTCGTCCACACCGGCGAGCCCGACGGGCAGGCCTATGTCGTCATCGGCGGCTCGTACGTCGGGTCGCTCACCCGGCACGTCCTCGAGTCCTTCGCGATGAACGCCGGGCTCGCCCTCCACGTGCGGGTCCTCGCCGGCCGGGACCCGCACCACATCGTCGAGGCCCAGTTCAAGGCGCTGGCCCGCGCGCTGCGGACGGCCGTCGCCGTCGACCCGCGGGTCAGCGGAGTCCCGAGCGCGAAGGGTGCACTCTGACGCCATGGCGCACCGCGGTCACGACACCGGCGCCGGTCACGGCCTCCTCCTCGTGCGGGGTGGGGCGGACCGGGTCTCCCGCTGGGCACGCCGCGGCCTCGTCGCCACCCACGTCAGCGCCCTCGACGGCGGCTGGACCGGGGTGACCCTCGCCGAGGAGCGTTCCCGGGCCGCCGCGCCGTACGACATCGGGCTCGAGATGCTGGCCGCCCGGCCGGTGCCCAGCGGCGCCCGGCCCGCCATCGGCTTCTTCGTCATGACCAACCGTGGCGTCGTCAGCGTCCAGCGGGGGAGGCTGCGTCGCGACCAGCGCTGGCTCGTCTGGGAGCCGGGGCACGGCATACGCCGGGCTCCCGACCTGCCGCTGCTCGCCCCCGACCAGCTCATCGCGGCCGCCGGTGCCCGGACCCGGCCCGGGGCGATCGTCTCGACGGTCAAGAACCCCTCCGGTCGAGCGCTCGAGTTGCTCGTCGAGGTCATCCGACTCCTCGGTCTCCCGGGCGAGGACCTCCTGCTGTCCGGGGCCTGCGCCGAGGACCGGCTCGTCGAGCCGACCGAGCGGTCGGTGCGCGCCTTCGACGCCCTCGTCGCCGACGACGCTGCCCACCGTGCCGGCCTCGGCGAGGGAGCGCGGTGAGCCCACGCGTCGTCGTCTTCGACTACGGCAGTGGCAACGTCCGCTCGGCGGTGCGTGCCCTCGAACGGGTCGGGGCCGACGTGACGCTGACCGGCGACGTGGATGCCGCGCAGGCCGCCGACGGCCTCTTCGTGCCGGGCGTCGGGAACTTCCATGCCTGCATGGCCGGGCTGCGCGCCGCCGACGGCCCACGGGTCATCGACCGGCGCCTCGCCGGCGGCCGTCCGGTCCTCGGGGTGTGCGTCGGTCTCCAGGTGATGTTCGAGGGGTCGACCGAGCCGAGCGAGGCCCCGCAGGAGGGGATGGCCCAGTGGCCGGGGACCGTCTCTCGGCTCACCGCCGACGTCGTCCCGCACATGGGCTGGTCCTGCGTCGAGGTCGCCGAGGGCTCGCAGCTCTTCGCGGGGGTCGAGCACGAGCGCTTCTACTTCGTCCACTCGTATGCCGTGCCCGAGTGGACGATGGCCGAGCCGACCGGGAGCTTCGCCGCCCGCGCCCCCCTGGTGACGTATGCCGTCCACGGCGGGCGGTTCGTCGCCGCCGTCGAGAACGGGCCGCTCGCCGCGACCCAGTTCCACCCCGAGAAGTCGGGCGAGGCCGGCCTCGCCCTCCTCGGGAACTGGGTGCGCTCGCTCTGACGGAGCGTGGTCGCGACGACGAGGGCTGAGGGACGGACGCGCCCGACGCGAGCGGCGGGCGGCTCGGCAGACTGGAGACCGCATCTGGACCGGAGGAGAGTCATGACCCACATCGCATCCGACGCGCCGACCCTCGAGCTGCTGCCGGCGGTCGACGTGGCCAACGGCCGCGCCGTCCAGCTCGTCCAGGGCGTCGCCGGCAGCGGTGGCGAGTTCGGTGACCCGGTCGCCGCCGCCCTGGCCTGGCAGGAGCAGGGTTCGCGGTGGCTCCACCTCGTCGACCTCGATGCGGCGTTCGGCCGAGGCTCCAACGCCGACCTGCTCGCCGAGATCGTCGGCCGGCTCGACATCGACGTCGAGATGAGCGGCGGCATCCGCGACGGGGAGTCGCTCGAGCGGGCCCTGGCGACGGGCTGCCGGCGGGTCAACCTCGGCACCGCCGCCCTCGAGGACCCGGCGTGGACGGCGCGGGCCATCGCCGAGCACGGGGACCGGGTCGCCGTCGGCCTCGACGTGCGGGGCACCACCCTCGCCGCCCGGGGCTGGACCAGCGAGGGGGGCGACCTCTGGGAGACCCTGGCGCGGCTCGACGCGCAGGGATGCGCCCGCTACGTCGTCACCGACGTCGCCAAGGACGGAATGCTCCAAGGCCCCAACCTCGCCCTCCTGGCCGATGTGTGCGCCCGTACCGAGCGACCCGTCGTCGCCTCCGGTGGGGTCTCCACGCTCGAGGACATCGCGGCGATCCGGGGGCTCGTCCCCGCGGGTGTCGAGGGGGCGATCGTCGGCTCGGCTCTCTACCGGGGCGCGTTCACCCTGCCCGAGGCGCTCGACGTCGCGGGCCGCGCGTGACCGGCGGGGCGGACGGGGGGCCGGGGCCGCGGCATACCGGCGGTGACCGGTCCGGGCCCGAGCACGCCCACCGGGACTCCGCGGGCGTGCCGTGGAGCGACCGGGTGCTCTCCTCCAGCGACGCCGGGGCCGATGTCGGCGCCGCCGACCCCGAGCTGGCCGCCGCGCTGGCGGAGGGTGGCGACGAGGCGGCCGTCATGGCGGCGGTCCGCGGGGCACGCTTCCTCGTGCCCGTCCTCGCCCGCTTGGCCGAGTCGGGCGAGGTGGGTGGCCGCCCCGCCGACAACCGGGCCGACATGGCGTCGGTGACCCTCGTCGCTGCGGACGGGCAGCGGGCGCTGCCGGTATTCACCAGTCTCGAGAGCCTGGCTCGCTGGGACCCGGCCGCCCGCCCGGTCCCGGTGTCGGCGGCTCGTGCGGGACGGGCGGCGGTGACCGAGTCGTGCGACGTCATCGTCATCGACGTCGCCGGACCGGCGAGTGCGGTGCTGCGCTCGTCGATGGTCTGGGCCCTCGCCCAGGAGCGGGACTGGCTACCACCGCACCTCGACCCCTTCGTCTCCGGGTCGGTGACCCGGGCCGTCCTCGTCGAGGAGGACGTCGTCGAGCACGACGTCGAGGAGGGGCGGCCGGCGGGCCGGGGCGTTCTGGGCGTCGTCCTCACCCTGCGCCCGGGCCTGGACCCCGAGGCCGTCCGCGCCGTCGCGACCCGGGTCGGGGAGCGCCTGGCCGCCGACGGCGAGTTCCGGGCCCGCGTCGACGGCCTCGCCTTCCGGATCGTCTGACCCCCGGCCCCCGCCGTCGTCCCGTCCTGCGTCGTCCCCGCCGAACTTTTCCGCCCGGAGTTAGAAACACCTGCCGGGCAAGGGAAGAGAAGTCTTGCCTCGTCAGCGTGGCGTGTATCGGGCGGGAAAGTGCGGACCCCGGGGCGGGCGGATTCGAGGTATGCCGCCGGCGCTGGTAGCCTTGGCTGCTGACCGGCCGTCCCATGCGGGGCGGCATGCAAGAGAAGCCTCGCTTCCACCCGCGCCGACCCTCGGGTCGCCGGGTCTTTCAACGGTCTGCGACGCTCGTCGCGACGCCCTGCTAGGGGTGGTCGCGAGCAGTCGGCGCCGCGGGTCGATGACTCGGTGAGGCTTCTCGCGCGTCGGCGGCGAGGAGCCTCTTCTCGTCGGTGCGGTCGGCCCCAGTTCCGACGAAGGAGTACCACTATCAGCGAGCCTCGCATCAACGACCGCATCCGGGTTCCCGAGGTGCGGTTGGTCGGCCCCAACGGCGAGCAGGTGGGCATCGTGCGCGTCGAGGACGCGCTGCGCCTCGCCGCGGAGGCGGATCTCGATCTCGTCGAGGTCGCCCCCATGGCGAAGCCCCCGGTCGCCAAGCTCATGGACTTCGGCAAGTACAAGTACGAAGCCGCCATGAAGGCCCGAGAAGCACGCAAGAACCAGGTCAACACGGTCATCAAGGAGATCAAGCTCCGCCCCAAGATCGACCCGCACGACTACGGCACGAAGAAGGGCCACGTCGAGCGGTTCCTCAAGGGCGGCGACAAGGTCAAGGTGACGATCATGTTCCGCGGGCGGGAGCAGTCCCGACCCGAGCTGGGCTTCCGACTGCTCCAGCGCCTCGCCGAGGACGTCCTCGAGCTGGGCACGGTCGAGTCGGCGCCCAAGCAGGACGGCCGCAACATGATCATGGTTCTCGCCCCGACGAAGAAGAAGTCCGAGGCCCGCGCCGAGCAGCGCCGCCGCCGCGATGAGGCCGCCGCCTCGAGCCGCCATCCGGAGCCCGCCCAGGGCGACGAGCCGGCCGAGCCGACGACCGAGGTCCCCGCCGACGCGGCCGCCGCCGACGCGCCCGCCGCCGACGCGGCCGCCGCCGACGCGGCCGCCGCCGACGCGCCCGCCGCCGACGCGGCCGAGTGAGCGCACGGCATACCCCCAGCTCGCACCACCCGCACCACCCACGAAGGAGATCGGCCTCATGCCGAAGAACAAGACCCACAGCGGCGCCAAGAAGCGCTTCCGCATCACCGGCTCCGGCAAGGTCATGCGGCAGCAGGCCGGCCACGTCCACAAGTTCCACGAGAAGACCCCCCAGAAGGCGCGGCGGCTCAGCAACGACGTTGTCGTCAGCCCCGCCGACACCTCCAAGGTCAAGCGCCTCCTCGGCAAGTGACCCGCCCCGTCCGCGCCGCCGCTCCCAGCTGAGCGCCGCGGGCCACCCCGTCGAACCAGCACTGCACATGCAAGGAGTACTCACGTGGCACGCGTGAAGCGGGCGGTCAACGCCCAGAAGAAGCGCCGGGTCGTTCTCGAGCGCGCCAGCGGCTACCGGGGCCAGCGGTCCCGCCTCTACCGCAAGGCCAAGGAGCAGGTCCAGCACAGCCTCGGCTACGCCTACCGCGACCGGCGGGCCCGCAAGGGCGACTTCCGTCGGCTGTGGATCCAGCGGATCAACGCCGCGGCCCGCGCGAACGGGATGACGTACAACCGGTTCATCCAGGGCCTCAAGGCCGCCGACGTCGAGGTCGACCGTCGGATGCTCGCCGAGCTCGCCGTCAACGACGAGCCCGCGTTCGCCGCGCTCGTCGAGATCGCCCGCGCCAACGTCCCCGCGCAGGCCGCCGGCTGAGCCGGAACCCTCGCGGCACCGCACCATCCACCGCGCGCCGGGAGCCCTCGTGCTGACCAACCCCCGATCCGATCGGGTCCGGTCGGTCCGGGCGCTCGCCCGGCGCGCGGTCCGTGTCCGGACCGGTCGGTTCGTCGTCGACGGGCCGCAGGGGGTCCGCGAGGCCGTGCGGTATGCCGCGGAGCGGGTCCTCGACGTGTACGTCACCGCCGACGCCGCCGAGCGGCACCGCGAGATCGTCGAGGTCGCCAGCGAGGCGCGGCTGTGGCTCCACGAGGTGAGCGACGAGGTCATGGTCGCCCTCTCCGGGACCGACAGCCCGCAGGGGCTGCTCGCCGTCCTGCGCGACGCGCCCACCTCGCTCGCCGACGTCCTGGCCGCCGCTCCCCGGCTCCTCGTCGTCCTCGCGCACGTGCGCGACCCGGGCAACGCCGGCACGGTCATCCGTGGCGCCGACGCGCTCGGGGCCGACGCGGTCCTGGTCAGCAAGGCATCCGTCGACGTCCACGCCCCCAAGGTCGTCCGGTCGACGGCCGGCTCGATCTTCCACCTGCCGGTCGTCACGGGGCTCGACCTCGAGGAGACGTTGGGGGCGTTGCGCTCGCACGGCATCCGCCTCCTCGCCGCCGACGCCGCGGGCTCGACGTCACTGCCCGAGGCCGACCTCGCCCCGGCGCACGCGTGGGTCCTCGGCAACGAGGCCTGGGGGCTGGACGAGCGGGTCCGCTCGGCCTGCGATGACGTCGTCGCCGTCCCGATCCGTGGACACGCGGAGTCGCTCAACCTCGCGATGGCCGCAACGCTGTGCCTCTATGCCTCGTCCCTGCACCGGCCCGAGCCACCCGCGCGGTAGATTCGCCACATGGCCCCTCCCACGCCGTCGCGTTTCCCGTCGACGGCGGTGGACGCCGCGGAGCTGCTTCCCGACGGCATCATCACGACCGTCGGAGGGGCGCCGACCGTCCGGTTCATGAACGAGCCGGCCGAGCGCATCACCGGCCTCCCGCGGGAGTCGGTGGTCGGCCGCGACATCCGGGAGGCGTTGCCCTTCCAGGACTCCAACGGCGACTCCTGGTGGGCGCTGACCGACCCGTGGTCCGGGCTGCGGACCCGCACCGGCCACCGCGAGAAGCTCCTCCTGCTGCCCAACGGCAACGAGGTGCTCCTCACCGCCCGCTACCTCCGCCCCGGCCGGAGCGAGCCGGTCCAGTCGGTCGTCTGCGCCCTGCGTGACGCCGAGGCGCGGCGCCGGGCCGAGGCCGACCACGCGGCGCTCATCTCGACGATCTCGCACGAGCTGCGCTCGCCGTTGACCGGCGTCAAGGGCTTCTCCTCGACCCTGCTGCGGCGCTGGGACCGCTTCTCCGACGAGCAGAAGCGCCTCATGCTCGAGACGATCGAGGCCGACGCCGACCGGGTGACCCGGCTCATCACCGAGCTGCTCGACGTCTCCCGGATCGACTCGGGCCGGCTCCGCATCCACGCCCAGCCGCTCGACGCGCGCTCCGCCTTCACCCGGCATGTCGAGCGGTATGCCGCGACCGGCGTCGAGCCGGACCGGTTCGCCATCGACGTCGCCGACGGCGGGGAGGAGATCTGGGCCGACCCGGACCGGCTCGACCAGATCCTTGCCAACCTCGTCGAGAACGCACTCAAACATGGCAACGGCACGGTCGGGCTGCACTGTCGCCCGGCCGACGGGGGGGTCTCGCTCGCGGTGTCCGACGACGGCCCCGGCATACCGGTCGAGAAGCGTGAGGTCGTCTTCTCGCGCTTCTGGCACGGCCGGACCGCAGGGAGCACCGGCCTCGGCCTCTACATCGTGCGCGGGCTCGTCGAGGCCCACGGTGGACGGGTGCTCGTGGACGAGGCGCCGGGCGGCGGCGCGCTGATCTTGGCGACCTTCCCGCGCCCGGCCCTCGAGCCCGCCTGAGCGGCGCGTCGGGAGCTCTCGGTCTGCCACCCGCCGGCTGCCGGCCTCACGCGCGGGGATCGAGCACCGGATCTCGTGCCGTCTCCGACGTCGCTCACCAGCCGTGGGAACCGACATGGTCAAGGGTCGGTCAAGGCGATTTTCGGTATGAGTCAAATCTCGCGTGAGAACGGTCAAGACTCCCGCGAGCCCCTCGCGCGCGCGGGGAAGCGCTGACATGGTCATCAATCGTGACCGTTCTGTCGAGCGCCCCCTACAAGCGGGCCCTCAGCGTCCGAGAGCTGCGCGCGGTTCTCCTGCTCGGCACCCTTGTGCGGATGCCGGCATTCGCGATCTCGGTCCTGGTCACCGTCCACGTGGTGACGACCCTGCACGGCACCTACGCCCAGGCCGGTCTCGTCGCGGCGGTGGCGACGATCGCGACCGCCGTGAGCGGCCCCTGGCGCGGGCGGCTGCTCGACCAGGTCGGGCTGCGCCGGGTCGCCGTCCCGTCCGTCGCCGTGGCCTTCGTCGCCTGGTCGATCGCCCCATGGGTCGGCTACTGGGCGCTGCTCGTGCTCGTCGCCGTCGCCCAGGCGTTCGCGCTCCCGTCCTTCTCGATCGTGCGCCAGGCGGTCATGGCCGTCGTCGCCGAGGAGGACCGCCGCACCGCCATCGCGCTCGACAGCGCGGCGATCGAGGTGTCCTACATCGTCGCCCCGGCCGTCGCCATCGCCGTCGCCGCCCAGTGGGGGACGTCATGGGTCATCCTCGTGGTGCAGATGCTCGGCGTCGCCGGCGGCATCCTCCTCGCCGTCGTCAACCCGCGGCTCAAGGGCTCGGGCGAGGTCGGGGCCGACGCGTCGCCCGCGCCGCGGCGCGCCTGGCTGCGGCTGCCGTTCATCGGTGTCCTCGCGGCCGCCGCCGCCGCGACCCTCGTCCTGTCCGGCTCGGACCTGGCCATCGTCGCGTCGGTGCGGGTGCTCGGCTCGCCCTCGGCGATCGGCATCATCCTCGCCCTGTGGGGGCTCGGTTCCCTCGTCGGCGGGCTCCTCTACGGGGCCCTGCACCGCTCGATCGCCGCCTCGTGGCTGCTCGCCGCCCTCGCCGTCGTCACCTTCCCCCTCGCCCTCGCCGGCTCGATGTCTGCGCTGGGTGCCCTCGCCTTCGTCGCGGGGCTGTTCTGCGCGCCGACGATCACGGCGACGATCGACCAGGCCACCCGGATCGTCCCGGCCCTCTCGCGTGGCGAGGCGATGGGGTGGCATGGCTCGGCCCTCACCGCCGGCGGAGCCGTCGGCGCGCCCCTCGCCGGTTTCGCCATCGACCACGTGGGACATCCGGGTGCGGGGTTCGCCGCCGTCGCCCTCGGGGGTCTCGCCGTCGCCGTCGTCGGCCTCGCGGCGACCCGGTTCGGCCGCCGCGCGCAGCCGCTGGTCCTCCCGACGCCGCAGGGGGCCGCGACCAACGCCTGACGTCGGCCACCGCGGCCGCGCCGGTGCCACGCCCCGCCCACGCGGTGGAACGCGGTTGCGACGGACCCGGGGCCGGGAGAGGCTACCCGGGTGAGCGACCGCCGTGACATCCCGCTGCGCGCCCCGCGGCGATTTACCGTGCCTTCGGGCGCGGGGACCGCGCGCGGCTGAGCCGCGCACCGGTATCCGGCCGCCCGAAGGCTGACTCGGACCCCTCGGCGCGCCCCCTAGACTCGGGCCCGCCGCACCGACAGCGAGAAGTGGAAGCGATGTCCGGACCCAACACCAGCTACGACCCCGTCGAGGTCGCCGCCCTCGACCCCCAGGCCGTCGAGGCCGCCGCCGCGGCCGCGCTCGCCGCGGCGGCCGCCGCGGGCACCCTCGAGCAGCTCAAGGCGGCGCGCAGCGCGCACCAGGGCGACAAGAGCCCACTCGCCCTGGCCAACCGGGAGATCGGGGCGCTGCCGCCGAGCGCCAAGGCCGAGGCCGGCAAGCGGGTCGGCCAGGCGAAGGGGGCCGTCGCCCGCGCCTTCACCGAGCGGCAGGCCGAGCTCGAGGCCGAGCGGGATGCGCGCATCCTCACCGAGGAGGCACTCGACCTCACCGTTCGGGTGCCCCGGCGCCGGATCGGTGCGCGTCATCCCATCTCGCTCGTCGCGGAACGGGTCGAGGACATCTTCGTCGGCCTGGGCTGGGAGATCGCCGAGGGCCCCGAGGTCGAGAGCGAGTGGCTCAACTTCGACGCCCTCAACCTCGGCCCGGACCACCCGGCCCGACAGATGCAGGACACCTTCTTCGTCGAGCCGCCCGGCTCCGGCCTCGTCCTGCGCACGCACACCTCGCCGGTCCAGATCCGCACGATGCTCGAGACCGAGCCGCCCATCTACCTCCTGTGCCCGGGCAAGGTGTTCCGGACCGACGAGCTCGACGCGACCCACACCCCGGTCTTCCACCAGTTCGAGGGGCTCGTCGTCGACGAGGGCATCACGATGGCCCACCTCAAGGGAAGCCTCGACGCCTTCGTCCGCCAGCTGTTCGGCGAGGACACGGTGACCCGGTTGCGGCCCTCGTACTTCCCGTTCACCGAGCCGAGCGCCGAGATCGACTGCCGCTGCTGGATCTGCCATGGCGAGGACGTCGGCTGTCGTACCTGCGGCGGCACCGGATGGATCGAGGTCGGCGGTTCGGGGATGGTCAACCGCCGGGTCCTCATCGCGAGTGGCATCGACTCCGACCGCTACACCGGGTTCGCCTTCGGCCTCGGCATCGAGCGCTCGCTCATGCTGCGACACGGAGTGGCCGACATGCACGACATCGTCGAGGGGGACGTGCGCTTCTCCCGCCAGTTCGGGATGGAGATCTGACATGCGCGTTCCCGTCGAGTGGCTGCGTGAGCTGGCGCACGTCGCCCCCGGAGTCACCGGGCACGAGATCGCCGAGAGCCTCGTCAGCGTCGGCCTGGAGGAGGAGGAGCTGCATTCGGGTGAGGTCGGCGGACCACTCGTCGTCGGGCGGGTCCTGCAGATGCGCCCCGAACCGCAGAAGAACGGCAGGACGATCAACTGGTGCCAGGTCGACGTCGGGGCCGCCAACGGGACCGGCGAGCCGCAGGGCATCGTGTGCGGTGCCCACAACTTCGCGCCCGGCGATCTCGTCGCCGTCATTCTCCCCGGCGGCACCCTGCCGGGGCCGGACGGTCCGTTCGAGATCTCGGCCCGAAAGACCTACGGACACGTCTCGGCAGGGATGATCTGCTCGGCCCGGGAGCTCGGTCTCGGCGAGGACCACGACGGCATCATCGTCCTCACCGACTGGTTCACCGGGGACGACGCGGCGCTCGCGCGTCTCGTGCCCGGCTCCGACGCCCTCTCGCTGCTCGGGCTCGACGGCGAGACGGTCGAGGTCAACGTCACCCCGGACCGCGGCTACTGCTTCTCGATGCGCGGCGTGGCCCGGGAGTACGCCCTCGCGACGGGCGCACCCTTCGACGATCCAGCGTCGGCGGATGCCGTGCCGGTCGATCCGCCGGGGAGCGACGGGTATGCCGTGCGCGTCGTCGACGAGGCGCCCCTGCACGGGGTGCCCGGGTGCGACCGGTACGTCGCCCGCGTCGTGCGCGGCATCGACGCCTCGGCTGCCTCCCCGGCCTGGATGAAGCGCCGGCTCACCGAGGTCGGGATGCGGCCGATCAGCCTGGCCGTCGACGTGACGAACTACGTCATGATGCTGCTGGGACAGCCGCTGCACGCCTTCGACCTCGACGACCTCAGCGGCGAGATCGTCGTGCGTCGTGCACGCCCGGGCGAGACGCTGCGCACCCTCGACGACGTCGAGCGCGCCCTGGACCCGGAGGACCTGGTCATCACCCGTGGGGGCGAGCGTGTGCTCGGCCTGGCCGGCGTCATGGGCGGGGAGTTCTCGGAGGTCTCCGCCGGGACGACGAACGTCCTGCTCGAGGCCGCCCACTTCGACCCGGTGAGCGTCGCCCGCACCTCCCGGCGGCACCGCCTCGTCACCGAGGCGTCCAAGCGCTTCGAGCGGGGCGTCGACCCGGCCGTCGCCGGGACCGCCGCCCAGCTCGCGGCGGACCTGCTCGTCCGCTTCGGCGGAGGAGCCGTCGACGGCGGCGGCACCGACGTCGGCGAGGTGGCCCCCCGCGAGGCGATCACCATGGATCTCGGTCTGCCGACGGCATACGTCGGCCTGGTCTACCCGCCGGAGGAGGTGACGGCGACGCTCGAGGCCATCGGCTGCGCCCTCGCTCCCGGCGCCGAGCCGGGCAGCGTCCTGGTCACCCCGCCGAGCTGGCGCCCCGACCTCACCGACGGGCCCGACCTCGTCGAGGAGGTGGCCCGGGTCCGCGGCTACGACGCGATCCCGTCGGTCCTGCCCCGGGCGGTCGGCGGCCGCGGACTCACCCACGGCCAGCGGGTGCGCCGGGTCATCGCTGCCACCCTGGCGCAGCAGGGCCTCGTCGAGGTCCTGTCCTACCCGTTCGTGGCTCCGGAGCGGTTCGACGCCCTCGGGTATGCCGCGGATGACCCGCGCCGGCTCACCGTCCGGCTCGCCAACCCGCTGCAGGACGAGGCACCGCTCATGCGGACCTCGGTCCTCGACACGCTGCTCGACACGCTCGGGCGCAACCTCGCGCGGGGCTCGCGTGACGTCGCGGTCTACGAGATGGGGCTGGTCACGAGGGGCCGGCCGGACCAGCCGGCCGCGCCGGTCGTCGGCGTCGACCGGCGCCCGGACGACGGGACGGTCGAGGCCATCCTCGCGGCGGTACCCGACCAGCCGCGCCACGTGGCGGTCGCGGCGGCCGGCGAGGCGATGCCGGCCGGTCCCTGGGGCCAGGCGCGTCGGTTCGAGGCCGCGGACGCGGTCGGCTGGGCCGTCGAGGCCGGTCGCGCGCTCGGCCTCGACCTCCTCGTCCGGGCGGCAGCCGAGCCGCCGTACCACCCGGGACGCTGTGTCGAGGTCGTCCTCGCCGGCGACCCGAGCGTCGTCGTCGGCCTCGCGGGCGAGCTGCACCCCACGGTGTGCGCGGCGCTGTCCCTGCCACCGCGCACGGTGGCGGGCGAGCTGAGCGTCGACGCCCTCGTCGTCGCCACCGGCACCCCCGTGCAGGCGAGCGCGCTGTCGACCTACCCCGTCGCCCACACCGACGTCGCGCTCGTCGTCGACGAGGCCGTCCCGGCGGCCGAGGTCGAGGCGGCGCTGCGCAGCGGCGCAGGGGAAAGACTGGAGGCCCTGACGCTGTTCGACGTCTACCGCGGTGACCAGGTGGGTCCGGAGAAGAAGTCGCTCGCCTACCGGCTCAGCTTCCGGGCGGCCGACCGCACCCTCGTCACCGACGAGGTGAGCTCCCTGCGCGACGCCGCCACCGCCGCCGCGGCCGAACGGGTCGGGGCGGTGCAGCGGACGTGACCGGGGTCGCCGTCGTCACCGGGGCCTCGCGCGGCATCGGCCGCTACATCGCCGACGCACTCGAGGCCGCCGGCTGGGTCGTCGAGCGCGGGTCGACGGCGGTCGCCCCGGTGACCGACCGGCGGGCGGTCGAGCGGTGGGTCGAGGACATCCTCGCCCGGCATGGCCGGATCGACGTCCTCGTCAACAATGCCGGCGTCATCGATGCCGAGGTCGGGTTGCTCGACTCCGACCCCGAGGACTGGTGGCGGACGATGGAGGTCAACGTCCTCGGCGCCTACCTGCTGACCCGCGCCGTGGGCCGACACATGCGCGAGAGCGGGGGAGGGCGGATCATCAACCTCAACTCCGCCGCGGCCACCGCCCCGCGCCCGCTCTCCTCCGCCTACAGCGTGAGCAAGGCGGCCCTGGCCCGGTTGACCGGCTCGACCGAACTCGACGGTGCGCGGCACGGTATCCACGCCTTCGACCTCTCGCCGGGGGTCGTCGTCACCGACCTGACCCGGGGGATGACCATCCATCGCGACCGTACGGACTGGACCGCTCCGGAGGACGTGACGGCCATGGCGCTCGCCATGGCCGAGGGGCGTCTCGACCCGTGGGCCGGCCGGATGGTCCGCGCCGGATCCGACGACCTCGACACCCTGGCCCGGGTCGCCGAGGAGGGCCTGGGCGCGGACGCGCGGACGATCGCTCTGCGCGGCTACGGCGAGCACGACCCGCTGACGTAGCTGCGCGGACCCGGCCGGCACCCGCCGCGTCCCCCGACCCCTCCGGCAGGCGCGACGGCGCGTGAATACTCCTTCTTCCTTGTGTATAGTCATGCACCATGGTCACTGTTGCGGTCGCCGGTGCGAGCGGGTATGCCGGGGGTGAGCTGCTCCGGCTGCTCCTCGCTCACCCGGAGGTCGAGATCGGCGCGCTCACCGCGTCGTCGAACGCCGGCGCCCCGCTCCGGTCGGTCCACCCCCACCTGACGCCCCTCGGCGACAGGGTCCTGCTCGACACCTCGGTCGAGACGTTGGCCGGCCACGACGTCGTCGCCCTCGCCCTCCCGCATGGTCACTCGGCGGCCGTCGCCGCGGCGCTGCCGGAGGACGTCGTCGTCATCGACTGCGGCGCCGACTTCCGGCTCGCCTCCGCAGAGGCGTGGGCTGCCTTCTACGACACCCCGTATGCCGGGTCCTGGCCGTACGGCATGCCCGAGCTCGTCGGGGCCCGCGGGAAGGCGCGTGACCGGCTCGTCGGCGCCCGGCGGATCGCCGTGCCCGGCTGCTACCCCACCGCCGTGTCGCTCGCCCTCGCACCTGGCCTCGCCGCCGGCGTCCTGCTGTCGGACGACATCACGGTCGTCGCGGCGTCGGGCACCAGCGGTGCCGGCAGGGCGCTCAAGCCGCACCTGCTCGGCGCGGAGGTGATGGGCTCGATGTCGCCCTACGGCGTCGGTGGGGGGCACCGGCATACCCCCGAGATCGAACAGAACCTCTCCGCCGCGGGGGCCGGCGCGGTGACCGTCTCGTTCACGCCGACGTTGGCGCCGATGTCCCGAGGCATCCTCGCCACGGCGACCGCCAAGGTCGTCCCCGGGACGAGCGGGCGGTCGGTGCGCGCCGCGTGGGAGGACGCCTACGCCGACGAGGCGTTCGTCCACCTGCTGCCCGAGGGCCTCTGGCCGTCGACGGCCAACGTCCTCGGCTCCAACAGCGTCCACCTCCAGGTCGTGCTCGACGAACGGGTCGGCCGGGTCGTGGCCGTCGCCGCCGTCGACAACCTGACGAAGGGCACGGCCGGCGCCGCCGTCCAGTGCCTCAACCTCGCCCTCGGCCTGCCGGAGACGACCGGCCTGCCCGTCGCGGGGGTGGCGCCGTGAGCCGGACACCGCTGCATCTGATGACGCACCCGGAGGACCTCCTCGTCGTCCGTCTCGGGCCGGATGAGGACCCGGGATGGGACTGGACGCCGGGACCGATCGGCTCGATCACCCGGACCGCCGAGGAGACCTCACTCGTCTGCCGTGCCGACCTCGTGCCCGACGGGCCGCGCCGCGAGGGTCCCTTCCGCGCCGTCGAGATCGCCGGGCCGCTCGAGTTCGGCATGATCGGGATCATGCACTCGATCCTCCACCCACTCGTGGCGGCGCGGATCAGCATCCTCGCCCTGTCCACGTTCGACACCGACTGGATCCTCGTCCCGACGGCCGACATCGACGCGGCGGGGCAGGCATGGCGCAAGGCCGGGCTCATCGTCACGCCCAGCACCCTGATCGGAGGCATCGGCTAGATGAGCGTCACCACCCCCGCGGGGTTCCGCGCCGCCGGCGTCGCGGCGGGCCTGAAGACATCCGGGGCCCCGGACGTGGCCCTCGTCGTCAACGACGGGCCGGACCGGCACGCCGCCGGCGTCTTCACCTCGAACCGGGTCGTCGCCGCCCCCGTGACCTGGTCGCGCCAGGTCCTCGCCGACGGCCGGGTCGACGCCGTCGTCCTCAACTCCGGCGGCGCCAACGCGTGCACCGGGGCACAGGGCTTCCAGGACGCCCATCGCACCGCCGAGCTCGTCGCCGCGGCGCTCGGGGTCGGCGCCGGCGACGTGGCCGTGTGCTCCACGGGGCTCATCGGCGAGCTGCTGCCCATGGAGCGGATCGAGGCGGGGGTCGTGGCGGCCGCCGCCGCCCTCGACGCCGACGGCGGGCCCTCCGCCGCCACCGCCATCATGACGACCGACACCGTGACCAAGCAGGCGGTCGCGACCGGAACCGGGTGGAGCGTCGGTGGCATGGCCAAGGGTGCCGGGATGCTTGCGCCGGCGCTCGCGACGATGCTCGTCGTCGTCACGACGGACGCGGTCGCCGACGCGGCCACTCTCGGCGGTGCCCTGCGGGCCGCGACGGCGGTGACCTTCGACCGGGTGGACTCCGACGGGTGCCAGTCGACGAACGACACCGTGCTGCTGCTCGCCTCCGGCGCCTCCGGCGTCGCGCCGACGGCCGCGGAGCTGGCCCAGGTCGTGACCCAGGTGTGCGGCGACCTCGCCCGACAGCTCGTCGCCGACGCCGAGGGCGCCGCGCACGAGATCGCCATCGAGGTACGCTCCGCCGCCACCGAGGCCGATGCGTTGGAGGTCGCCCGGTCCATCGCCCGCAACAACCTGTTCAAGTGCGCCGTGTTCGGCAACGACCCCAACTGGGGGCGCGTCCTCGCCGCGGTGGGCACGACGGCGGCGGTCTTCGACCCTTCGGCGCTCGACGTGGAGATGAACGGCGTCCAGGTTTGCCGGGCCGGCGGTGTCGGTGAGGACCGGTCCCTCGTCGACCTCGGCGGCCGCGACGTCCGGGTCGTCATCGACCTCCACGCCGGGGGGGCCTGCGCCACGGTCTGGACCAACGACCTCACCCACGACTACGTCCACGAGAACTCCGCGTACAGCACCTAGGAACCCGGATGACCCCCCAGACCACCTCCACCCTGCGCGGTGCCATCGACGCTGCCGCGCTGCGGGTCGCCCAGGCCAAGGCGAGCACGCTCGTCGAGGCGCTCCCCTGGCTCGAGCGCTTCCACGGTGCCCTCGTCGTCGTCAAGTACGGCGGCAATGCGATGGTCGAGCAGAACCTCAAGGCCGCCTTCGCCCAGGACATCGTCTTCCTCCGGTATGCCGGCCTGCGCCCCGTCGTCGTCCACGGTGGTGGCCCGCAGATCAAGTCGATGCTCGACCGGCTCGGGCTCAAGAGCGAGTTCCGGGGTGGACTGCGGGTCACCTCGCCCGAGGTGATGGACGTCGTCCGGATGGTCCTCACCGGCCAGGTCGGGCGCGAGCTCGTCGGTCTGCTCAACCAGCACGGACCGGTCGCCGTCGGACTCTCCGGGGAGGATGCCCACCTCTTCGGCGCCCGCCGCCGCGGGGTCGTCGTCGACGGCGAGCACCACGACATCGGCCTCGTCGGCGACGTCGAGGTCGTCCGTCCCTCCGCCGTCCAGGATCTCCTCGAGGCCGGGCGGATCCCGGTCGTGTCGACGATCGCTCCCGACCTCGACGTCGACGGGCAGGTCCTCAATGTCAACGCCGACACCGCCGCCGCGTCCCTGGCCGCGGCGCTCGGCGCCCGCAAGCTCGTCGTCCTCACCGACGTCGAGGGCGTCTACGCCGACTGGCCCGACCGGGACTCCCTCCTGTCCCGGCTGCCCGTCAGCGCCGCGAGGGAGCTGCTCACCCGGGTCGACGCCGGGATGATCCCCAAGCTCGAGGCGTGCGTCAGAGCCGTCGAGGACGGCGTCCCCCAGGCCCACGTCATCGATGGTCGGCAGCCGCACTCGCTGCTGCTGGAGGTCTTCACCTCCGAGGGGATCGGCACCGTCATCGAACCGGACGAGGTCCCCGAGCACGAGGAGCCCGCGCATGCCTGAGCCGACACCGGCACCCACGCCCGCCGAGGCGGTGCTCGAGCGCTACCGGCATGCCCTCCTCGGGGTGTTCGGGGTCCCGCAGCTCGTTCTCGACCGCGGCGAGGGAGCCTGGGTCTGGGACATCGACGGCCGGCGCTATCTCGACCTGCTCGGCGGCATCGCCGTCAACGCGCTCGGTCACGGCCACCCGGCGCTCGTCTCGGCCGTTGCCGAGCAGGCGGCCCGGATGGTCCACATCTCGAACTTCTACACCTCACGGGCCCAGGTCGGCCTCGCCGAGCGGATCCTCGAGCACGCGGGCGCGCCGGAGGGCTCGGCGGTGTTCTTCGCCAACTCCGGCACCGAGGCGGTCGAGGCCGCGGTCAAGCTCGCGCGTCGCACGGGCCGCGCCGGCATCGTCGCCGCCGAGGGCGGCTTCCACGGCCGGTCGACCGGGGCGCTCGCACTCACCCACAGGCCGGCCTACCGCGAGCCGTTCGAGCCGCTCATCCCCGGCGTCACCCATGTGCCGTACGACGACGTCGACGCCCTCGTCGCCGCCGTCACCGACGAGACCTCGGCGCTCGTCCTCGAGCCGATCCAGGGTGAGGCGGGCGTCATCGTGCCCGACCCGGCATACCTGCGGGCCGCCCGCGACATCGCGACGGACGCGGGAGCCCTGCTCGTCGTCGACGAGATCCAGACCGGCGTGGGCCGGACGGGCACGTGGTTCGCCTTCCAACAGGCCGGCATCGTCCCGGACGCGATGACCCTTGCCAAGGGCCTCGGCGGCGGCGTGCCGATCGGGGCGCTCGTCACCTTCGGCCCGGCGGTCACCGGGATGCTCACGCCGGGCATGCACGGGTCGACCTTCGGCGGCAACCCCCTCGCGGCGGCCGCGGGGATCGCCGTCCTCGACACGATCGAGTCCGAGGGCCTGCTCGCCCACGCGGCCGAGATGGGGGAGCGGGTCGCGCGGCTCGTCACCGGCCTCGGCCACCCCGCGGTGGCGGGTGTGCGGGGTGCGGGCCTCCTCCGCGCGCTCGCCCTGACCAGCGACATCGCCCCGGCCGTCGCCGCCGCCGCCCGGGACGCCGGCTTCCTCGTCAACCCGGTCACCCCGTCCGCCATCCGTCTCGCCCCACCGCTCGTCGTCACCACCGAGCAGCTCGACTCCTTCGTCGACGCCCTCCCCGGGCTCCTCGACACCGCACTCTCGGCCCAGGAGGCCTCATGACCGTCCGACACCTTCTCCGCGACGACGACCTCACCGCGGCCGAGCAGAGGGAGATCCTCCGCCGGGCCGCCGCCCTCAAGGCGACCCCCTTCGCCGACCGGTGCCTCGAGGGCCCGCAGGTCATCGCGGTCCTCTTCGACAAGCAGACCCTGCGCACCCAGGTCTCCTTCACCGCGGCGATCGCCCACCTCGGCGGCTTCCCGATGGTCATCGACGGTCATCTGGCGCAGGTGGGCGTCCGGGAGTCCATCGCCGACACCGCGCGCGTCCTCGGCCGCGAGGCCGTCGCCATCGTCTGGCGGACCTACGGCCAGGACCGGATCGAGGAGATGGCGTCCTTCGCCCACGTGCCGGTCATCAACGCCCTGACCGACGACTTCCACCCGTGCCAGATCCTCGCCGACCTCCTCACGGTCCAGGAGCGCCGCGGTGACCTGCCCGGCCAGACGCTCGCCTACCTCGGCGACGGTGCGAACAACATGGCTCACTCCTACCTCCTCGGCTGTGCCCTCGCCGGGATGCACGTGCGGATCGGGACCCCGGCGAGCCACCAGCCGCAGCCGGCGATCCTCGAGCGGGCCACGGCGATCGCCGCCGAGCAGGGCGGCTCGGTCACCGTGACGGACGACCCCGTCGACGCCGTCGCCGGGGTCGGCGTCGTCGCCACCGACACGTGGGTGTCGATGGGGATGGAGAACGAGAGCGACACCCGCAAGGGACCCGGTGGCCCGTTCGAGCGGTTCCGGGTCGATGAGGGACTCATGAGCCACGCCGACGGCGACGCGATCTTCCTCCACTGCCTGCCCGCGTATCGCGGCTACGAGGTGACCGCCGAGGTCATCGACGGGCCCCGGTCGGTCGTGTGGGACGAGTCCGAGAACCGCCTCCACGCCCAGAAGGCGGTCATCTCCTGGCTGCTCGAGCAGTCCGGGACGCGAGGTGGACCGGCGTGACCGTCTCGACGAGCCGGACGGCCCGCCAGCAGCTCATCGTCGCCATCCTCGGCCGGCGCAGCGTGCGCTCGCAGTCCGAGCTGCTCGACCTCTTGGCCGCCGAGGGGATCGAGGTCACCCAGGCGACCCTCTCGCGCGACCTCGTGGAGCTGGGCGCGGAGAAGGTCCGCGCGGGCAAGTCCCTCGTGTATGCCGTGCCCGGCGAGGGTGGCGACCGGACGGTCCGCCCCGCCCCGGCCGGGGAGGAGGTGTCGGCGCGGCTGCGCCAGCGGTGCGCCGACCTGCTCGTCTCGACGCGGGTCTCGGCGAACCTCGTCATCCTCCGCACGCCCCCCGGCGCGGCGAGCTTCCTCGCCTCCGCCATCGACCACGAGGAGGTCCCGGACGTCCTCGGCACCATCGCCGGGGACGACACGATCATGGTCATCACCTCGGGGCCGTCGGCCAGCCGTCGCACGGCCTCCCGCTTCATGTCGTATGCACGGAAGGACCACGCGTGAGCCCCATCGCCGACGAGACCCCCGCTCGCCCCGCCGCCCCGTCGGGGACGAGCCAGGACCGGGTGAGCCTGTGGGGTGGCCGGTTCGCCTCCGGGCCGGCGGCCGCTCTTGCGGACCTGTCGAGGTCGACCCACTTCGACTGGCGGCTCGCGGCATACGACCTCGCGGGCTCGCGGGCGCACGCCCGGGTGCTCCATCGCGCCGGCCTGCTCGACGACGCCTCGCTCGAGGTGATGCTCGAGGGCCTCGACGCCCTCGCGCGCGACGTCGCGTCGGGCGCGTTCGCCCCGCTCCCCGATGACGAGGACGTGCACACGGCCCTCGAGCGAGGTCTCATCGAGCGGGTCGGGCCCGAGGTGGGTGGCCGCCTGCGGGCCGGCCGCTCCCGCAACGACCAGATCGCGACCCTCGGCCGGATGTACCTGCGCGACCACGGCCGGATCGTCGCCGGCCTCGTCCTCGACGTCGTCGAGGCGATCCTCGGTCAGGCCGAGGCGCACCTCGGCGTGCCCATGCCGGGGCGAACCCACCTGCAGCACGCCCAGCCGGTCCTGCTGAGCCACCACCTGCTGGCCCACGCCTGGGCCCTGCTTCGCGACGTGGACCGGCTGCGGAACTGGGACGTGCGGGCGTCGGTGTCGCCCTACGGCTCCGGAGCGCTTGCCGGCTCCTCCCTCGGTCTCGACCCGGAGGCGGTCGCCGCCGAGCTCGGCTTCTCGGCCGCCGTCGAGAACTCCATCGACGGCACCGCGTCCCGCGACGTGTTCGCCGAGCTGGCGTTCGTCCTGGCCATGGTCGCCGTCGACGTCTCCCGACTCGCCGAGGAGGTCATCCTCTGGGCGACGAAGGAGTTCTCCTTCGTCACCCTCGACGACGCGTTCTCGACCGGGTCCAGCATCATGCCGCAGAAGAAGAACCCCGACGTCGCGGAGTTGGCGCGGGGGAAGGCGGGGCGGGTCGTCGGCGACCTCGCCGGCCTGCTGACGACGCTCAAGGGACTGCCGCTCGCCTACAACCGGGACCTGCAGGAGGACAAGGAGCCGGTCTTCGACGCCCTCGACACGCTCGAGGTGCTCCTGCCGGCGTTCGCCGGGATGGTGGGGACCCTCGCCTTCGACACCGATCGGCTCGCCACCCTGGCGCCGCAGGGCTTCTCCCTCGCCACGGACGTGGCCGAGTGGCTCGTGCGGCAGGGGGTCGCCTTCCGGGTGGCCCACGAGGTCGCCGGGGCCTGCGTCCGCGAGTGCGAGGAGCGCGGCATCGAGCTGTGGGACCTCACCGACGCAGACCTCGCGTCGATCAGCCCCCACCTCACGCCCGGCGTGCGCGCCGTGCTGTCGGTCGAGGGCTCCCTCGCCTCCCGAGACGCCAAGGGTGGGACGGCACCGGTGCGGGTGGCCGAGCAGCTGACCCGGGTGCGTGAACACACCGGGCGGGGCCGGGCCTGGAGCGGGCAGCGGCCCGCCTCGGGCGGCGCCGGCTGAGGCCGGTGGGGCGGGCCGCGGTGATCAGAGGACCGTGGCGTGCTCGACGACGTGGAAGACCGGCTCCTGCGACGGATGGGCGGCGAGCATGGCGGCGACCACCTCGTTGCGGCGGTAACGCGGGTAGGTGACCTCGACACGGTCCTCCGGCTCCGGTAGCGGCGGGGTCACGCCAGGGTCCCCGTCGCCGTCCCGCACCGGGGACACCGCGGCGCGGCCCTCGCTGACGAAGGCTCGGTGCGGCCGGGAGCCGTCCACGGTCTCGAACCCGAGGAGCGCCTCGAGGACGTGCTCGGAATGGGCGCGGGGGACGAAGACGACGATCGAGTCGAGCTGCTCCATCATCGGATGCTCGGCCGGCCTGGTCACCACCGCGGGACGACGCTCCCAGCGGCGCTCGACGTAGCGGTGCCCGAGATCCGCCGCGACGAGCGCGAAGATGGGCACGCCGAGGCCGGTGACCCACATGAGCCAGGTGGCCCGTGGCGTGTGGAGGACGATGCCGAGGGCACGCAAGGCGACGATGACGGGCATGTGAAGCGCGTAGAGCGCGAACGAGCGGGACCCCAGCCACCGCATGACGGGCGTCGAGAAGACGGCGTGCATGGGCCCGGTCGCCGGGACGGCGAGCATGAAGACGGCGATGGCCGCGACGACCGTCACCGGCAGGTACTGGTGGCGGAAGACGAACGTCGCGCTGAGGACGAGGTCGACGAGGGCGACGATGGCGATGACCGCGCCGAGGCCGGCCCATCGCAGCGCCCGGTCGCGGTAGCGGACGTACAGCTGGTACATGACGACGCCGAGCCCGAGCCCGGCCAGGCCCCGCCCGACGCCGGTGGCCCCGACGGTGTTCGAGGTCTTGTAGCTCACCGACAACAGGAGTGCGACGCCGGCGGCGGCGAAGGCGGCGCCGACGAGCCAGCGCGCCCTGATCTTGGCGGCAAGGACCATCACGATGATGAATGCGACGTTGAGCCACAGCTCGACCGACAGCGACCAGGCGGGCGAGTATCCGGCCCGGTCCGGCCCGACCCAGCCCTGGAGGAGGAAGAGCGAGGACAGCCACGCCCACGGCGTGCTGTTCCGCTCGACCCAGGAGGGCCAGTTGGCCTCGGCGGCGCCCCGGTGGACGTACGTGGCGATGATGACGGCGAGGGTGAGGAACGAGATGGCGAGCGCGGTGAGGTGGAGCGGGAAGAAGCGCCGGACCCGCCGTTCGATGAATCGGCGGGCGTCGCCCCATGTCTCGGCGCGGAGCATGAGCCGGGCGAGGACGAAGCCGGAGAGGACGAAGAAGATGTCGACCATGACCCCCGCCCCGTGGAGGAAGTCGAAGACCCACCGCGGCAGCGGCAGCCGGGCCAGCTCCGGTCGGATGTGGTAGAGCACGACGAGGAGGGCGGCGACCCCGCGCAGACCGTCGAGGGCGACGATGCGGTCCCTCGCCGGCGCGGGGCGCGTGGGGGCGGTCGTGGGCTGTGCGGTGTCGGGGGAGGGGTGGGGCACCGGACAAGGCTACTGACCCTGGAGCGATCTCCCGCCTCCGCCGTGTCGCGACCTGCGGATAGCCTGCGCGGGTGGCTCGGCTGACCAGGGACTTCTTCGACCGCGACGTCCTCGACGTCGCGCCCGAGCTGCTCGGCGCCTCCCTGTCCCACGGCGGAGTGACCGTGCGGCTCACCGAGGTCGAGGCATATGCCGGGGACGTCGACCCGGGATCGCATGCCTTCCGCGGTCGGACGCCGCGGGTCGAGGTGATGTTCGGCCCACCCGGCCACCTCTACGTCTACTTCACCTATGGCATGCACTGGTGCGCCAACGTCGTCTGCGGCCCCGCCGGACGGGCGTCCGCGGTGCTGCTTCGGGCCGGGGAGGTGATGTCCGGTCGGGCCATCGTCGCGGCCCGGCGCGACGGCGTGCGCGAGCGGGACTGGGCCCGCGGCCCGGCCCGGCTCACCCGGTCCCTGGCCCTGGCCCGGGATGAGAACGGTCTCGACCTCTGCGCCCCGCGCGGGGCGACCCGGCTGGATTCCCCGGACGACCCGGTGGCTCCGGCCACGGTCCGCACCGGGCCCCGCGTCGGGGTGAGCGGCCCGGGCGGCGACGCCGCGGCCTACCCGTGGCGGTTCTGGATCGAGGGAGAGCCGACCGTCAGCGCGTACCGCCCCGGTGTGCTCCGTCACAGGACCGGGCGCGGGCCCTCGTCCTCGTGACCCGGGGCGTCGAGCTCGAGCGGTCCGGCGCCCGCGGCCGCCGGCAGGGCGAGGACCGTCTCCGGTCCGGCAAGGCGGACCGGCCCATGCAGCCGGCGGCCGTCGAGCGCACCCTCCGGCAGCCGGTCGCGCTCGACGTTCACCTCGATCTCGGTGCCCGTGGTCTCCGCGAGAAGGTTGGGCAACCCGGCGACGTCCGTGACCTCCTCGACCCACACGCGTAGCACGTCCCAGCGACCCACGGTGGGATGGGCGGCCCGGCCCAGCACCCGCCCCGTCAGCAGGGCGCGGTTCTCAATCGGACTGACCATGGCGAGACCTCCGCGAGGGAGCCGTCGGCGGCTCGGGCTCGCCGGCGAGAAGCCGGACGAGTGCCGCGCTGATCGGCTGGCCGGTGTGGGACTCGAAGTAACTGTAGCCGGGCATCGGGTTCGCCTCGAAGCACACGAAGCGCCCCTGCGGGGTCATCCGCAGGTCGATCCCGACCAGGGGCAGCACGAGGAGCCCGGCGAGGTCGACGCAGCGTTGCGCCACCTCGTCGGGGAGTGTCGTCGGCTCGAGATCGGCGTCGAGACCGTCGCGGCCGGCATACCGGTAGTCGGTGGCCTCGGAGACGATCCGGGTGGCGAACACCTCGCCCCCGACGACGTGGACCCGGATGTCGATGCCCTCGACGCACTCCTGGAACTGGGTCGGCAGCGCCCGGACCCGGTCGAGCCGGTCGAGGTAGCCCGCGTCGAGGCGGCGGACGATGGACCGGACGCCGCTCGTCGACTTGAACACGAGGGGCCCGACCTCCGCCGCGAAGGCCCGCACGGTGTCGGGGTCGGTCGTGACGAGCGAGCGGGCCACGTCGAACCCGGCCGTGCCGATGATCCCCGCCTGGAACGGCTTGCTCGAGTTGGAGTGCATGTCGCCGGGACGGCTGACGACGACGGCGTCGGCGAGGTCGAGCCAGGTGACGAGGTCGCGGCCGAGCCGCTCACCTCGCTGCACCGCCCCCGGCTCACCCGTGTCGACGGGGGAGAGGGGACGCGCATAGGCGCCGTCGATGTCCGACAGCGGCAGCCGGACGCCGCGCGTGCTGACCCGGCCGCCCACGGCGGTGCCCTGCTCGGTGACGGTGAGGTCCCAGGCGAAGGGCTCCTCCTGGTCGAGGAGGACGTACTCGACGCCCAGCTCCTCGGCGGCCCGAGCCGTCCGGGCCAGGCAGGGGTCCGATCCATAGCCGGCGAGGAGGATCATGACGCCAGCCCGAGGAGGAGGTCCGCCGCCGCCCGGCGACGCTCGTCACCGGTCACGTCGGGGACGGTCGAGACCGAGGTCACCTCACCCGCATCGGTGAGGAGGAGGTCGAGGGCACGGCAGCCCGACCACACACCCAGGGCCGCCGCCCGAGCCGCCTCGGCGGCGTCGTGGGCGCCGCACACCCGCCCGCCGGCCACGAGGACGGACCGGGTCGGTATGCCGTCCGGTGCCGTCGGCATCCCCACCTCCGCGGCGCGGCGGCGCCACCGGGCCGGCGACCAGGACGGCCCGGTCGGGCTGAGCCCGTCGGGGGGGTTGACGGCGCGTGTGCCGAGCGAGGCGAGCCAGGCCACGAGGAGCGCGTCGGTCTCGGCTCTCGCGTAGTCGGCGTCGGGGCCTGCCCGACGGACCTCGCCCGGTCGGCGCGAGGACGAGCGGAACCACACGGCGGCGAGAGCGTCGTCGTCGACGAGGACCCGGCCGGAGGCATCCTCCCCGAGGTCGAGGACCGAGCGGGTTGCCCCGTCCCGGGCGACCCGCAGCATCCACCCGGCCGAGGCGAGCCGGTCGCCGGTCATGAGGGCGACGCGCCGTCCGGGGAGAGCATCGAGCAACCCCGCGGCCTCGTGCGCTGCGGCCCGGCCCCCGTGGTCGCCGACGTCGGCGACCACGAGGACCACGCGGGGGTGGGTCACGGCGTTCTCGGCGGCGCGTCGAGCTGGCGCTTGCCCTGGGCGTCGTCCGGCGGGACGACGGCCGAGCCGGGCGCACCCATGAGGTCGGGCCGGAGCGAGCCGTCGATGAAGACCTGGCCGCCCTGCTGCTCGGCGCCGCCGAAGACGGCCGCCTCGAGGGCGCTCAGCCGCGCCTCGACGCCCGGGTCGGCGGCCTGGTCGGGGGCGTACCCGCCGCCGCCGGGTCGGCCGGGCCAGTTCTCGAAGCCGGCCTCCTTGACCTCCTTGGCCACCTCCTTGAGCTCCTTCGCGACCTCCTTGACGTCCTTGATGGTGTCCTTGAGGAGGTGCTTGTCGTGGGTGGACTCCTTGAGGTCCTTGATGATCGTCTTGTGGTCCGGGAAGCGCTCCTTGACCTCCTTGACCTCCTTGACCTCCTTGACCTCCTTGAGGATGGTCTTGCAGGACACGGTGAGCTGGACCGTCATCGCGCCGCTCGAGGCGGGGATGGACTTGACGGACACGCACGTGTCCGCGCCGGCATACGACTTCGTGTTCGGCGACGTCGCCTGGGTGACCGAGGTCTTGTCCGCCGATCCCGGGAAGGGGTCGCCGGTGTCGCCGCGGTTCGTCCCGTGCTCGAGGTCCTGGCTCCCGTCGGCCTGGAGCAGGCCGACCTTGTAGTGGGTCTCGTCGCTGTTGCTCGTCTTCGCGTCGTCGACATGCCACAGCAGGAGGCCGTCGCCGGGCAGCGCCTGGTCATAGCCCGTCTTCTGCCGGTTCTCGAGGAGGAAGTACTCCGAGCCGCTG
This sequence comes from uncultured Actinomycetota bacterium, assembly GCA_963728395.1. GTDB lineage: Bacteria > Actinomycetota > Actinomycetes > Actinomycetales > Dermatophilaceae > CAVSJJ01. Next base: position 9,660 of record CAVSJJ010000001.1, on the reverse strand, counting down.
GCGCCGTTCTTCCACAGCCGGAAGAGGTGGTGGCTCGTCTCGACGGCCTCGACGGTGACCGGGCCGTTCGTCGTCACGTTCGTCACGCTGGCCCAGCCCTGGTTGGCCTTGCACCACGCGCTCGGGTGGGAGGGGAGGTCGCCCCCGCCGTTCCAGCTGCCGCCGCCCATGAGGCACCAGTTGCCGACGCCCTCGGAGGAGTAGTCGGTGTCGTAGAGGTCGGGGAAGCCGAAGAGCAGGTGCCCCAGCTCGTGTGCCGAGACGCCGATCTTGGCATCCTCCGGGATCGTGAGGTAGCCGTAGATCTTCGTGCCGTCGGTGTTGTACGCCGTCGACATCGTCGACTTGTGCGACCAGATGTCGCCGAGGCTGCCGGTGACCTCTGCGCCGGGCCCGGCGTGGACCACGATGAAGGCGTCGACGTAGCCGTTGCCGTCGTTGTCGTACGGCGCGAAGTTGACGTCGGGGTCGGCGGCCACGGCGGCGTCGTGGGCCAGCTGCGGGGAGCGGAAGGCCGTGCCCCCCTTGCCGATCCCCGAGCCGTTGTTGGCGTACCACGCGAGGGTCTGCGGCATCCGATAAGGGCCGACGACGGTGCCGTCGAGGGTGACCAGCCCGTTCGTCACCTCGGAGTAGTACTCCTTGACGCTGCCGTGCGGGAGGACGCCCGTCGAGAAGAAGAGGTCCTCGAAATGGCCGGTCGTAGCCGTCATGGCCTGGTCCGAGAAGTCGACGAGGACGACCGCCACCCGCACCGTGCCGCGCAGCGGGGCGCGGTCGAGGGCGGCGGACCGGATCGTCGTGTCGGGCGTCCCCGCGGGGAATGCCTCGGGAGGGATGATGACGCCGTCGTTGAAGCCCAGCCGTTTGGGCTCACCCTCGAGGCGCAAGGTCGCGGCGCCGTCCGCCCTGCGGCGACGACCCGTGGCGGCGAGCTCCTTGGCCCATCGCTCCTTCAGCTCCGGGCTCGGGGCGATGGCGCACGTCTGCGCGCGCTGGTCGGTCGTCCACGTGGACGCGTCGATCTCGGACATGGTGGTGTCTCCTCCCCGCGCGCCCCCCGGGCGCGCGACTGGTGCCGATGAGGGGAGGAGGGCGCCGGCGGCGCGGGTGATACGCCGCCGCCGGGGACGCCGGGGACGCCGGAGAGACGGGTTCAGCCGTCGGTGGCCGCTGCGGCGTAGGCCGTGATCTCCCGATGCAGCCGCGCCCGCACGTCCTCGGGCGCGAAGCTCGCGTCGACGGCCGCCCGGGCCAGGTCGGTGACGCCGGCCGCGTCGAGACCGAGCAGGGCCGCCGCGACCTCGTACTCGCGGTTCAGCGTCGTGCCGAACATCGGCGGGTCGTCGCTGTTGACGGTGACGACGACGCCGGCGTCGCGCATCGCGCCGATCGGGTGGTCCTCGAGCCGCTCGACCGCGCGAGTCGCGACGTTCGACGTCGGGCAGACCTCGAGGGGGATGCCCCGCTCCGCCAGGTGCTCGAGGAGACGAGGGTCGCGCGCCGCGGACGTGCCGTGCCCGATCCGCTCCGCGCCGAGGTGGCCGAGCGCGTCCCACACCGTTTCGGGTCCGGTGGTCTCGCCTGCGTGCGGGACGCTGTGCAGCCCGGCGGCGCGGGCGCGCTCGAAGTGGGGGGCGAACGGCGGGCGCGGAACGCCGATCTCGGGGCCGCCGAGGCCGAAACCGACGAGCGAGGCCGGTCCGTGCTCGACGGCGTACGTCGCCGTGGCGTCCGCGGAGGCGAGGCCGAGCTCGCCCGGTATGTCGTAGACCCAGCGCAGGACGACGTCGTGGTCGCGCTCGGCGGCGACCCGGGCGTCCTCGATGGCCTCGGTGTAGGCCTCGATGGGGATGCCGCGGACGACCGAGGTGTAGGGGGTCATCGTCAGCTCGGCATAGCGCACCCGCTGTGCCGCGAGCTCCTGAGCCACCTCGTAGGTGAGCAGGCGGACGTCCTCGGGTGTCGTGATGAGGTCGACGACGGCGAGGTAGACGTCGATGAAGTGGGCGAAGTCGGTGAAGGTGAAGAACCGGGTGAGCTCCTCGGGGTCGGTCGGCACCGGCGAGTCGGGGTGCCGCGCCGCGAGGTCGGCGACGATTCGCGGTGACGCCGAGCCGACGTGGTGGACGTGCAGCTCCGCCTTGGGCAGGCCCGCGATGTAGGCCGCGAGGCCGGTGCCCGCCGGCAGGTCCGGGGTGAGGACGGCGTCGGGTCGGTCCGGTGGTGTCGTCGGGGCGGTCATGGCGCCGAGTCTGCCCGATGGCCCGGAGCGAGCGCGGGCCGCCTCGTCCGGATGAACAACGGCGGTGCGCCGGTCGGGCCCGTGGCAGGCTGGGGCCGGAGGCATACCGGGTGCCGTCCCACCGCCGGCCCGGCCGGTCCAGACGAAGGAGGGCGACGATCGTGACCGACATCCTCGATGAGCTGCAGTGGCGCGGAGCGGTGGCGCAGACCACCGACGAGACCGCGCTGCGCCAGGCCCTCTCGAGCGGTCCGATCACGGCGTACTGCGGGTTCGACCCCACTGCTCCGTCGCTCCACTTCGGCAACTTCGTCCAGCTCGTGGTCCTGCGCCGGCTCCAGCGGGCCGGTCACCGGGTCATCTGCCTCGTCGGTGGGTCGACCGGGCTCATCGGGGACCCGAAGCCGACCTCGGAGCGGGTCCTGAAGTCCAAGGAGCAGACGGCCGACTGGGTCGACCGGATCAAGACCCTCGTCCAGCCGTTCCTCGACTTCGACGGCGACAACCCGGCCGTCCTCGTCGACAACCTCGACTGGACCGCCCCGATGTCCGCCCTGGACTTCCTGCGCGACGTCGGCAAGCACTTCCGGGTGAACCAGATGATCCGCAAGGAGGCCATCTCCGCCCGGCTCGAGAGTCAGGAGGGGATCTCCTACACCGAGTTCAGCTACCAGCTGCTCCAGGCTCTGGACTACCTCCACCTCTACCGCGCGCACGGGTGCACGCTGCAGACGGGTGGCTCGGACCAGTGGGGCAACCTCACGGCCGGCGTCGACCTGATCCATCGCACCGAGGGGGTGGCCGTCCACGCGCTGACGACCCCGCTGCTCACCGACGCGGCCGGGGTGAAATTCGGCAAGTCCGAGGGCAACGCCGTCTGGCTGTCCGCGGATCTGACGAGCCCTTACGCTTTCTACCAGTACTTCGTCAACGTCGAGGACGCCTCGGTCATCACCCTCCTCAAGGTCTTCACCGACCGCTCGCGCACGGACATCGTCGAGCTCGAGCGGCAGGTCGCCGAGGAGCCCTTCCGCCGGGCCGCGCAGCGCGCGCTGGCCGCGGACGTGACGACCCTCGTGCACGGGGAGGAGGCGACCGCCGCCGTGCAGGCGGCCTCCGAGGCGCTGTTCGGCAGGGGGGACTTGCGCGCCCTCGATGCCGCCACCCTGCGCGACGCGACGGCCGAGCTGCCCGGGGGAGAGGTGGCGCCGGGGACCACGCTGACCGATGCCCTCGTCGCCGTCGGACTCCTCGAGTCGCGCAACGCGGCCCGCCGCGCGATCGCCGAGGGCGGCGCATTGGTCAACGGCGAGCGGACGCGCGATGCCGAGCGGCGGCTCGCCGAGGAGGACTTCCTCCACGGGACGGTGGTCATCCTGCGCCGGGGACGCAGATCGCTCGCCGCCGGCCGGCGGGCCGGTTCCTGAGGTCCCGGTGCCGGCCGACTCCGGCCACGCCAGGCCGCTGACCTGCGACGATGTCCGTGGTCCCCCGGGGGCGACACGCCCGGGATGCGGCCGATTTGTGTCGCGGTCTCGGCGTCCCCTACTGTCTACGACGTCAGCCCGCGAGGGAGGAACGGACGCCACTGCGGCGGTGCGAAACCGCCCGAAGTAGGCCGGTCCCGACGGCTGACCCCCCACCGCCGACGTCGAGTTGGAACGGCGGCCGCAAGGTTGCTACAGTGGGTGCCCCGCAGAGATCCAAGCGCGACCAGATCCGGCTCCACGGAGCGGATTTGACGCCCAAGCATGGACGCGGGTAAGTTGGAGTGGTTGCCCCAAACGCCGGACCGAGGTCCGGGGGATGGTGTGCGTCCGAACCTTGAGAACTCAACAGCGTGTCAAAAATCGATGCCAATAACCTCGTCACGAGGGGGCAGCGAACCGGGTCGTCCGACCTGGTGGCGCACCGTCTCGTACGAAAATCCTTTGGTTGACAACGAATGACTAACTCAAGCTAGTCGTTCTTGCTCAGTCAGTGAAACAACCCTTCGCGGGTTCTTTGATTCCGCCGGCGTTCGCGTCGGACGGAGCAAGACATCAACGGAGAGTTTGATCCTGGCTCAGGACGAACGCTGGCGGCGTGCTTAACACATGCAAGTCGAACGGTGACCTCGGAGCTTGCTCCGGGCGATCAGTGGCGAACGGGTGAGTAACACGTGAGTAACCTGCCCCAGACTCTGGAATAACCCCGGGAAACCGGAGCTAATACCGGATACGAGACGGAGAGGCATCTCTACCGTCTGGAAAGTTTTTCGGTCTGGGATGGACTCGCGGCCTATCAGCTAGTTGGTGAGGTAACGGCTCACCAAGGCGACGACGGGTAGCCGGCCTGAGAGGGCGACCGGCCACACTGGGACTGAGACACGGCCCAGACTCCTACGGGAGGCAGCAGTGGGGAATATTGCACAATGGGCGAAAGCCTGATGCAGCGACGCCGCGTGAGGGATGACGGCCTTCGGGTTGTAAACCTCTTTCAGCAGGGAAGAAGCGAAAGTGACGGTACCTGCAGAAGAAGCACCGGCTAACTACGTGCCAGCAGCCGCGGTAATACGTAGGGTGCGAGCGTTGTCCGGAATTATTGGGCGTAAAGAGCTTGTAGGCGGTTTGTCGCGTCTGCTGTGAAAATCCGGGGCTCAACCCCGGACTTGCAGTGGGTACGGGCAAACTAGAGTGTGGTAGGGGAGACTGGAATTCCTGGTGTAGCGGTGAAATGCGCAGATATCAGGAGGAACACCGATGGCGAAGGCAGGTCTCTGGGCCATAACTGACGCTGAGAAGCGAAAGCGTGGGGAGCGAACAGGATTAGATACCCTGGTAGTCCACGCCGTAAACGTTGGGCGCTAGGTGTGGGACTCATTCCACGAGTTCCGTGCCGCAGCTAACGCATTAAGCGCCCCGCCTGGGGAGTACGGCCGCAAGGCTAAAACTCAAAGGAATTGACGGGGGCCCGCACAAGCGGCGGAGCATGTGGATTAATTCGATGCAACGCGAAGAACCTTACCAAGGCTTGACATATACCGGAAACATTCAGAGATGGGTGCCCCGCAAGGTCGGTATACAGGTGGTGCATGGTTGTCGTCAGCTCGTGTCGTGAGATGTTGGGTTAAGTCCCGCAACGAGCGCAACCCTCGTTCTATGTTGCCAGCGCGTCATGGCGGGGACTCATAGAAGACTGCCGGGGTCAACTCGGAGGAAGGTGGGGATGACGTCAAATCATCATGCCCCTTATGTCTTGGGCTTCACACATGCTACAATGGCCGGTACAAAGGGCTGCGAAATCGCAAGATGGAGCGAATCCCAAAAAACCGGTCTCAGTTCGGATTGGGGTCTGCAACTCGACCCCATGAAGTCGGAGTCGCTAGTAATCGCAGATCAGCAACGCTGCGGTGAATACGTTCCCGGGCCTTGTACACACCGCCCGTCAAGTCACGAAAGTCGGTAACACCCGAAGCCGGTGGCCCAACCCTTGTGGAGGGAGCCGTCGAAGGTGGGACTGGCGATTGGGACTAAGTCGTAACAAGGTAGCCGTACCGGAAGGTGCGGCTGGATCACCTCCTTTCTAAGGAGCGCTGGCCGCCTCTGGCGGTCCAGAGCCTGGTCTGTCCGCGTCTGTCGGGCAGCAGGTGCTCAAGGGTGGAACATCGATTATTTGGCGCCGCTTCGCGCACATCATTGCTAGTACTGGCCTTGGCCGTGGAACGCGAGATGAGCGAGGGTCGGCGCCTGACACGTTGTTGGGTCCTGAGGGCTCGGGCGAAACTGCCTGACTCGAAGGCCGGCTTGCCGGTGAGGACCCCCTCCGCGGACGAACCGCCGAGCTGTTGCTCGGCAGGCGCCGGATCCGGTGGGGGACCCGCCCGTATGTTGAGAACTACACAGTGGACGCGAGCATCTTTGTGGCTCAAGTTAATAAGGGCACACGGTGGATGCCTTGGCACCAGGAACCGAAGAAGGACGTAGGAATCTGCGATAAGCCTCGGGGAGTCGATAACCAGACTGCGATCCGAGGATTTCCGAATGGGGAAACCCGGCTGGAGGCAAGTCCAGTCACTCCCACCTGAACACATAGGGTGGGTAGAGGGAACGTGGGGAAGTGAAACATCTCAGTACCCACAGGAAGAGAAAGCAACCGCGATTCCGTGAGTAGTGGCGAGCGAAAGCGGAACAGGCTAAACCGATCATGTGTGATAGCTGTCAGGCGTTGCATGGTCGGGGTCGTGGGACTTCTCAGTTGGTTCTGACAGACCGACATGGAGTCAAAAATTCGCGTCATAGTCGAAGGACATTGAAAGGTCCGGCACAGAGGGTGCTACCCCCGTAGACGAAATGGCGTGAACTCCAGAGAACCATCCCAAGTAGCACGGGGCCCGAGAAATCCCGTGTGAATCTGGCGGGACCACCCGCTAAGCCTAAATATTCCCTGGTGACCGATAGCGGACAAGTACCGTGAGGGAAAGGTGAAAAGTACCCCGGGAGGGGAGTGAAATAGATCCTGAAACCGCGTGCCTACAATCCGTCGGAGCCTCCTTGTGGGGTGACGGCGTGCCTTTTGAAGAATGAGCCTGCGAGTTAGTGTTCAGTGGCGAGGTTAACCCGTGTGGGGAAGCCGTAGCGAAAGCGAGTCCGAATAGGGCGAATGAGTCGCTGGATCTAGACCCGAAGCGGAGTGATCTACCCATGGCCAGGCTGAAGCGACGGTAAGACGTCGTGGAGGGCCGAACCCACTTAGGTTGAAAACTGAGGGGATGAGCTGTGGGTAGGGGTGAAAGGCCAATCAAACTCCGTGATAGCTGGTTCTCCCCGAAATGCATTTAGGTGCAGCGTCATGTGTTTCTTGCCGGAGGTAGAGCACTGGATAGCCAATGGGCCTCACCAGGTTACTGACGTTAGCCAAACTCCGAATGCCGGTAAGTGAGAGCATGGCAGTGAGACTGCGGGGGATAAGCTCCGTAGTCGAAAGGGAAACAGCCCAGACCACCAGCTAAGGTCCCTAAGCGTGTGCTAAGTGGAAAAGGATGTGGAGTTGCCTTGACAACCAGGAGGTTGGCTTAGAAGCAGCCACCCTTTAAAGAGTGCGTAATAGCTCACTGGTCAAGTGATTCCGCGCCGACAATGTAGCGGGGCTCAAGCACACCACCGAAGCTGTGGCATTGACATATTGCCCGGCCGTGACATCTGCGGATCCACGGTCCAAGCGTGTTGATGGGTAGGGGAGCGTCGTGTGGCCAGGGAAGCGGCGGAGTGATCCAGCCGTGGAGGCCACACGAGTGAGAATGCAGGCATGAGTAGCGAATGACGGGTGAGAAACCCGTCCGCCGAATAACCAAGGGTTCCAGGGTCAAGCTAATCTGCCCTGGGTAAGTCGGGACCTAAGGCGAGGCCGACAGGCGTAGTCGATGGACATCCGGTTGATATTCCGGAACCGGCGAAGAACCGCCCCTGACGAACCTAGTGATGCTAAGCGCCTGAAGCCGGCCGACGTCTTCGGACTGACGCTGGTGGAGCGCGTGACCCGAACTAGTAGTAGTCAAGCGATGGAGAGACGCAGGAAGGTAGCCTCCGCGTGGCGATGGTTGTCCACGTCTAAGGGTGTAGGGCGAGGTGTAGGCAAATCCGCACCTCATGTGCCTGAGACCTGATAGTGACCGCGATAGCGGGAAGAGGGTGATCCTATGCTGCCAAGAAAATCTTCTAGCGAGGTTCTAGCCGCCCGTACCCCAAACCGACTCAGGTGGTTAGGTAGAGAATACCAAGGCGATCGAGTGAATCGTGGTTAAGGAATTCGGCAAAATGCCCCCGTAACTTCGGGAGAAGGGGGGCCCGGAGCCTGATGAGGACTTGCTCCTAGGGTGAAGGGCCGCAGAGACCAGGGAGAAGCGACTGTTTACTAAAAACACAGGTCCGTGCCAAGTCGCAAGACGATGTATACGGACTGACGCCTGCCCGGTGCTGGAAGGTTAAGAGGACGGGTTAGATCCTTCGGGGTCGAAGCTCAGAATTTAAGCCCCAGTAAACGGCGGTGGTAACTATAACCATCCTAAGGTAGCGAAATTCCTTGTCGGGTAAGTTCCGACCTGCACGAATGGCGTAACGACTTCTCCACTGTCTCAACCACGAACTCGGCGAAATTGCACTACGAGTAAAGATGCTCGTTACGCGCAGCAGGACGGAAAGACCCCGGGACCTTTACTATAGCTTGGTATTGGTGTTCGGTACGGCTTGTGTAGGATAGGTGGGAGACTGTGAAGCAGGCACGCCAGTGTCTGTGGAGTCAACGTTGAAATACCACTCTGGTCGTTCTGGATATCTAACCTCGGTCCGTGATCCGGATCAGGGACAGTGCCTGGTGGGTAGTTTAACTGGGGCGGTTGCCTCCTAAAAGGTAACGGAGGCGCTCAAAGGTTCCCTCAGCCTGGTTGGCAATCAGGTGTTGAGTGTAAGTGCACAAGGGAGCTTGACTGCGAGACAGACATGTCGAGCAGGGACGAAAGTCGGAACTAGTGACCCGGCGGTGGCTTGTGGAAGCGCCGTCGCTCAACGGATAAAAGGTACCCCGGGGATAACAGGCTGATCTTGCCCAAGAGTCCATATCGACGGCATGGTTTGGCACCTCGATGTCGGCTCGTCGCATCCTGGGGGTGGAGTTGCTCCCAAGGGTTGGGCTGTTCGCCCATTAAAGCGGTACGCGAGCTGGGTTTAGAACGTCGTGAGACAGTTCGGTCCCTATCCGCTGTGCGCGTTGGAAACTTGAGAAGGGCTGTCCCTAGTACGAGAGGACCGGGATGGACGAACCTCTGGTGTGTCAGTTGTCCTGCCAAGGGCACGGCTGATTGGCTACGTTCGGAAGTGATAACCGCTGAAAGCATCTAAGCGGGAAGCACGCTTCAAGATGAGGTTTCCATGGGGTTTACCCCGAGAGGCTCCCAGTAGACTACTGGGTTGATAGGCCAGACGTGGAAGTGCAGCAATGCATGGAGCTGACTGGTACTAATAAGCCGATGACTTGATTCACATTTGCTGCTTGCGTCCACTGTGCAGTTCCCGAGATACGGTCGGGAACGACTGACATCTCCATAGAGTTTCGGCTGTCATAGCGAAGGGGAAACGCCCGGCTCCATTCCGAACCCGGAAGCTAAGCCCTTCAGCGCCGATGGTACTGCACTGGGGACGGTGTGGGAGAGTAGGACGCAGCCGGACATACTTTCACCATGGCCCGCCGTTTTCGGCGGGCCATGTTGTTTTTTGGGCGGTGGGCCCGGGCCGGCACCACAGGCCAACGACTCCGATGGGTGAGGAGGCCCGGTCGCGAGGCAGACGCGCCGCGCGGCGGACGCCGTGACGGCGGGCGACGCCACGGGGGGTCCGGCGCCGGCCGGGATGGCGGCGGCGCCGCTCGAGGCGCCGGCGGCT